>CAVSTR010000004.1:0-954183 GCA_963730915.1 uncultured Gemmatimonadales bacterium
GTAATCAACATGGCTTATCTTCAACGCTGTAAGGAGCGACTGAAGCTCTTTCCCGGTTGTTCTGATCTCGCCGCGCTCTAGGGCTGCAAGATCTGTCGGCTTTATCTCAGCCCTGGCCGCTACGGCAGCAAAGGGCTCGTCTAAATGAGTACGCATATCCTGCAAACGCTGGCCTATCTCGCGCCACGCTGATTCCAGTTGTTCGTTATTCATCTGGGATGCTCTTTCTATTTCAGCCATCATTGCTATCTTTGTGCCTCCGTATCCGAAGTTCGTCCTAGCTTTGGAATGCGTCCGAAGGTTTCAAGGCGCGCTCGTAGTTGAGTGTCTGTGAGGCGAATCTGTTTCGAGAACTGAAAACCTTCCTGTGATGAAACATAACGCGCTCGTAAACCAGGCGCAGGCTCACGCTTGAGTATGGCCACTTCAATCTGCTTTGCCCGCCTGTAGCCGCGCATTATGGCTGCCACGTACCCACGTGTCTCTCGGTATGGTGGGATGCGGCGGCCATACTTGTCTACTGCTCCTTCGCCAGCGTTATAGCCAGCAAGCACCAACTCCACCCTACCTCCATAACGCTCGCTCAAGAACTTTAGATATCGGCACCCGCCACGAATTGCTTGCTCCGGGTCGTAAGGGTCCGATACCCCGAATCGCAACGCCGTCGCGGGTATCATCTGCATCAGACCCCTGGCATCCTTAGGCGAGCGGGCCTGCCGTTTGAAACCGGATTCGGCTCGCATGACCTCTAAAGCCAGGAAAGGATCAACCCCTTCTTCGCGGGCTATGCGAATGATCTGCTCGGCCAGTTGCGGAGTGAAACGATTTTGAGATCGCGCTCGCTGCCGCTTTGTAGATTGACCCTGTGCAAGCGCGACCGTGACTAACGAAAGCACTAATATCCCCATTGCCATGCTCACAATAACTTTGTGTCTCGTGGTTTGCTTCTCTCTCATAATCACGCTCCATTGAAGTACGGGCTGCATCTCCTGTAGCGAACAACGTGCCAGTTCACCCGACGCATGCGCCGGCCAGTCTACGCTCTACAGATTCGCGCTCGCCCTCTGAAAGACTCAGCCACCATTGTTCAGGTGGAACTGCCCGCCACTGACCGCCAGCTATGAGCAGATCATCAATCCCTTTTCCAAGTCTTCCGTCCCACACAACTACAAGAGACTCAAATCCTGCCTCAGTCGCCAGACGGCAAAGACGCGTCACCGCCAATTGAACATGTCCTTTTACTTCTGAGTCCATCGCCACCATCAGCCTGTGGTATCGGCCACGCCGCATCGCTTCGATCACCAGTTCCGTGCACTGACGCTCGACGAGGTGGTGCAGGGCCGAACGGGCTCTCCATTCGGCGCGGCCCGGGCAGATCATCGTCGAGCTCGGCTCGCATCCGGTGCCGGACAAGGCGCGGCACGTCGCGCCGCTGGCCGCCAAGGGCGCGGCCTTCATCGACGGCGAGGTGTGCGGCACGCCCGGCATGGTGGCGGCGCGCAAGGCGCGTGATCTATCTCGCCGGCGACGCGGCGGCCTGCAAGAAGGCCGAGCCGCGTGGTCGCGGGCTTTGCCGACTCCTGCCTCTATTTCGGGGCGTTCGGCGCGGCGAGCCGGGTCAAGCTCGTCAACAATCTCCTGGTCGCGATCCACATCGCGGCCACCGCCGAGGCGATGGCGCTGGGGCTCAAGGCCGGGGTCGACGTCGATCTGATGATCAAGGCGATCGCGACCGGCAGCGGCGGCTCGACCCAGTTCGGCATCCGCGCGCCCTGGATGGCGCAGCGGCGCTTCCTGCCGGCGCAGGGCACGGTGCCGGCGTCTGCAGCACTATTTCGACATGATCGAGCGAGTTCGCCGGCAGCGTCGGCGTCGCCACCCCGATGCTCGACCGCGCCGCCGAGCTCTATGCCAAGTTCATCGAGATGGGATTCGCCGAGAAGGACGGCGCCGCGATGGTCGACGTGATCGGCGCGCTGCCGCGCAAGCAAGCGCTGACGAACGACGACAAGACGGAGGACCGCATGATCCGCGTCAAGAAGATCGCCCATGCCAGCTACGAGATGCCCGATGTCGACAAGCAGATCGAGTATTACACCGAGATCCTGGGCCTGACCGTGATCGGCAAGGACAAGGACGCGGTCTATCTCGCCTCCACGGTCGACCATCACTCGGTGGTGCTGCGCCAGGGCGCGCAGGCGCAATGCGTGCGCATCGGCTTCCAGATCGGGCCGGACGACGATCTCGACGCGTTCGAGCGCCAGGTGCAGGGCCACGGCGTCAAGACCGAGCGCAAGAAGGATCCCGAGCCGTCGATCGCCGACATGGTCACCTTCGAGGACCCGAAGGGCACGATCATGGAGGTGTTCAAGCGCGACGCCTTCTCCGGCCAGCGCTTCCCGACCAAGGGCATGGTGCCGCACAAGCTCGGCCACGTCGCCTTCCACGTGCACCGACGTGAAGCACGTCACCAAGTTCTATTGCGACGTGCTCGGCTTCCGCGAGTCCGACTGGATGGCGGACTTCTTCTCGTTCCTGCGCTGCGGGCCCGACCACCACACCATCAACCTGATGGAGACCGGCTCGAACCGGCACTTCCACACGGCGTTCGAGCTGCGCGACTGGGCGCACCTGCAGACCGCCTGCGACTATCTCAGCCTCAACGGCTACAAGCTCATCTGGGGGCCCGGGCCGGCACGGCATCGGCCACAATCTGTTCGCCTATCACCGCGCGCCCGAACGGGCTGATCACCGAGCTGTTCGCCGAGCTCGACCGGATGAACGAGGACCTCGGCTATTTCGAGCCGCGGCCCTGGCATCGCGACCGCCCGCAGCGGCCGAAGGTTGCCTTGACGAATGGCACGTTCGTCAAGACGGCGGCCAACGGCGACCAGCTCTTCGGCACCTACGCGGGCACCACGAGCGTGATTCAGCCGCCGACTCCGATCGGTGTCTTCGAGATGACCGGCACGCTCACCTTCACCGGGGGCACCGGGCGGTTCACCGGAGCAGCCGGCACCACGACGATGTCGGGCATCGAGCAGGCCGACTTTTCTCAGACGCCGATAACGATCCAGGACGAGCTCACCATGGTGGGCGAGATATCCTACTAGGAGGGATGGACGATGACCGCTTCGACCGCAGCGTCACCCAGGCAGACTCGCGCATCTCCGGTCTCCACTCCGACCCCCACCGGCCAATCGCAGCTCGACGCGGCGGTGGCTCGGCTCCGCGAGAACGCCCGCAAGTTCACCAGGCTCTCGCTCGACGACCGGGCGCAGCTCGCCCGCTCGATGCAGGCCGGGTATCTCCGGATTGCACGGGCCAGCGTCGAGGCCGCCTGTGCCGCAAAGGGAATACCGTTGGGGACCCCGCTCGAAGGCGAGGAGTGGAGCCTCGGTCCCTGGTTCGTGGTCCGCCACCTCCGCCTGATCCGCCAGTCACTCCTCTCACTGAAGCACACCGGCAACACTCCGGTCGGGCAGATCGGCCGCACCGCCGACGGGAGACTCGCGGTGCAGGTCTTCCCCGCGGGCACGATAGACGGGACGCTGTTCAAGGGAGTTCGGGTCGACGTGCACCTGCAGTCCGGCGTCACCGAAGAGGAGATGAATGCCAGTCGAGCCCGGTTCTACAAGTCCCCCGATCACGAGGGCCGGGTGGTACTGGTGCTCGGCGCGGGAAATATCAGCGGGATTCCCAGCATGGACCTGCTCACCAAGATGTTCAACGAGGGGAAAGTCTGCATCCTCAAGATGAACCCGGTCAACGCTTATCTCGGACCGTTCCTGGAAACCGCCTTCGCGGAGCCGATCCGCCATGGCTTCCTCGCCGTCGTGTACGGCGGCGCGGGCGAAGGGGCGTATCTGGCCAACCATCGTGACGTCGACGAGGTGCACCTCACCGGATCGGACAAGACGTTCGACCATATCGTGTGGGGACCGCCGGGACCAGACCGCGAGCGCAGAAAGGCCCAGGGTAAACCGGTGCTCGATAAGCCGGTCACGGCGGAGCTGGGAAACGTGTCGCCAGTAATCGTGGTCCCGGGGGGGTACAGCGACAAGGAGCTGGCCTATCAGGCCGAGGATGTGGTGGCGGGGCTCACCTGCAATGCGTCATTCAACTGCAACGCCAACAAGGTGCTGATCATGCCTAAGGGTTGGCAGCACCGGGAGGCGTTCCTGGTGGCGGTCGAGGCAGCGCTATCGAAAGCCGCGCCCAGGCAGGCGTATTATCCCGGCGCCCACGACCGCTGGCAGACCTATTCTCGGGGATACCAATCTATCCGGAAGTTTGGCCGCGAGGACACTGAGGTGCTGCCTTGGACCCTGGTTCGCGATTTGGATTCCACCGATGGTGAGGAGCGCGCCTTCGCCTCCGAGTCGTTCAGTCCCATCCTGTTCGAGACTCAGATCGGGAGCGCCGATCCAGTGGAGTTCCTCGACCAGGCCGTGATGTTCGCCAACGATCGCCTCTGGGGGACTCTCTCCGCGGGCCTGGTGGTGCATTCCAAGGCGACGAAGGATCCCACCCTGGCAGGGGCGCTAGAGAGGGCGATTAGCAACTTGCGCTATGGCTCGGTTTGCGTGAATGCCTGGGCCGGCGCTCTCTTCGCCTTCGTTACCCCGCCCTGGGGCGCCTACCCTGGATCGAAGTTGAGCGATATCCAGAGCGGGACGGGCTGGGTCCACAACACTACGATGCTGGAGGGAATCGAGAAGGCGGTGCTTCGCCATCCTATCACGGCGATGCCCAAGCCGGCCTACTTCCCCAGCCACCGGAGCGCTCATCTGCTGATGCAGCGGATGACCAATTTGGAGGAGAACTCGAGCTGGACCCGGGTGCCGGCCGTGCTGGCGGCGGCGATGAGAGCATGAGCGCGAGGCCGGTCTCTGGCTGGGTTCTGTGGACGGTGGTATTGTAGCGGGGATCCCTCCCGGAAATCAGTTTGCCCGAACTGCAAGACCAGATGACGGCCACCCTCCGTGGCCGATACGCGATCCAGCGCGAGATCGGCCACGGCGGCATGGCTGTGGTCTATCTCGCGCGCGACCTCAAGCACGAGCGCGATGTCGCTCTGAAGGTCCTGAGGCCTCATCTGGCCGAGGTGCTGGGGCCGGAGCGGTTCCTCCGCGAGATCCGGGTGGCGGCCCAGCTCCGCCATCCCAATATTCTCCCGCTCTACGACTCGGGCGACGCAGACGGGTCGCTCTACTACGTGATCCCGTATGTCGAGGGCGGCTCGTTGCGTGACCGCCTCAACCGCGAGACCCGGCTCGACATCCAGGTCGCGCTCCAGCTGACGCGGGAAGTCGCCGAGGCACTGGACTACGCTCACCGGCACGGGGTGATCCACCGCGACATTAAGCCGGAGAACATCCTGCTGGACGAGGGCCACGCGGTAGTCGCCGACTTCGGGGTCGCCCGGGCGATCAGCGAAGCGGCCGACACGCGAATCACTCAACCAGGCCTGCTGGTCGGCACACCGGATTACATCAGCCCGGAGCAGGCAACTGAGCAATCCGGTCGACGGGCGCAGCGACATCTACGGGCTCGCCTGCGTGCTGTTCGAGCTCTTGACCGGCAAAACCCCCTTTGCGGGACAGACTCCCCTCGGGGTTCTGGCGCGCCGCCTGACAGAGCCGGCCCCCCGGCTCAGCGATCGCGGCATCTCGGCGCCAGCCCGGCTCGAAGAAGCGGTGGCATGCGCTCTCGCCCGTCATCCGGAGGATCGATTCGCGACCGCGCGAGAGTTTGCCCAGCAGCTCGCGGACGTGGCCAATGAGGCGACTCAGTTCCAGGGCACTCCAGTCGGGGCGCCCAGCCCCAGCTCACCGTGGGGGGCTGGTTCATCGAGCTCCACTCCGTGGCCGTTCTCCCGTTCGTCAATCTCAGTCCGGACAGAGACAACGAGTACTTCAGCGATGGAATGGCTGAGGAGATCATCAACGCGCTGACCCAGGTGAAGGGGTTGCGGGTAGCGGCGCGAACTTCCTCCTTCGCGCTCAAGGGGAAGGACCTCGATGCCCAGACCATCGCCCAGCGACTGAAGGTGAACAGCCTGGTCGAGGGGAGCATCCGGAAATCGGGGAACCGAATCCGTCTGACCGCGCAACTGGTCGACGCCGCAGATGGATACCAGCGCTGGTCCCAGACGTACGAGCGGACCATGAACGACATCTTCACTCTCCAGGAAGAGCTGGCCCAGGCCATCGTGCGTGAGCTGCCCCTGCCTGGCGTCGGACTGGTGCAGCCGAGGCTGGTGAAGCCGGTGACAGAGAACCTGGAGGCCTACACGCTGTACATGAGAGGCCGGTACTTTGTCAGCAGACGGACTGACGAGAATATCCGATCGGCCATCGGGTACTTCGAGCAGGCGATCGCGCTGGATCCCTCCTCCGCTTCGATCCACAGTGGACTTGCAGCCTGCTGGTCCCTTCTTGGGTTCGAGGAGTTCGGTGACCTTGCACCGCGCGACGCGATGCCCAGGGCGAAAGCCGCCGCACTACGAGCGATCGAGCTGGATCCCTCGGATACCGAGGCCCGCATCTGGCTGGGGGTCGTTACTACGCTGTACGACTGGGAGTGGGCCGAAGCGGAGACGCAATTCAGGATGGCGACGGAGTCGGGGCTGAACTCGATGGCGCACCTGTGGTATGCCTGCTTCCTGGCTATGATGTCTCGTCGCGAGGAGAGTCTCGCGCAGATTCGCCGAGCTCAACTGCTGGACCCGATCTCGATACCAGTGAACCACACAGTTGCCCGCTGTTACGCCTGGGCCGGTGAGTACGAGAAAGCGGTCGAGCAGCTCCGGGCGACACAGCAGATGGATCGGCACCATCCGCTGACCTATGCCTGGCTGGGGCGAGCCTACATCGGAATGGGCCGTTTCGAGGACGCCTTGACCGAACTGCAAAACGGTATGGTGATCGCCGGCCGGCTGCCGCTCCTGCTCCAAGTCACCGGGTGTGCCTACGGGCGACTCGGCATGTATTCCAGGGCGCGGGGAATCCTGGAGGAACTCCGCGCGCTACCGGCTCCCCGGTACGTGTCCCCGACGTATCAAGCCTACGTCTTGGGAGCCATGGGTGAGCTGGATGAGGCATTTGAGTTATTCGGCCGCGCCATGGAGCAGCGATCAGGGTTGCTGGCCTTCCTGCGTGTCACCCAGGAGACGGCCAACCCTGCGCTGACCTCCGACCCGAGGTTCACCACATTGTTGCAGAAGTTGCGTCTGAACTTCTGAGCCGAACAGCTCTACATGGTGTCATCCTGAGCAAAGCGAAGGAGGCGAAACTGCTCGAGTAGACCACCTCTTCTGCGGCCCCGACGCTTCGGCTCCTTCGCTGCGCTCAGGATGACAGACAGCCTACCCGCCTACCCGCTTACCCGCCTAACCGCTTACCCGCCCATCAAGCAACTCCCTCACCTTCAGCCCAATCACCTCAGGATCGAACGGCTTCTGAAGAAACGGCTGTCCCGGATCCAGTAACCCCCGCCTCGCCACCTCGTCATCCGCGTGGCCCGACACGAACAGCACCGGCACCCCCGGCCTCACCTGCTCCAGCCGCTCGGCCAGCTCCCGCCCCCGAATCCCCGGCATCGCGAGATCGGTGATCACCGCATCGAGCCGCTGCTCCGGCTTGCCCGCGATGCCGAGCGCCTGCTCTCCATCGGCGGCGGGCAGCACCTCGAAGCCCGTCTCCTCCAGCGCCCGCACCAGCACCGTCCGCACCAGCTCGTCGTCCTCCACCACCAGCACGACCTCGCCCGAGCCCACCTTGCCGTCCGCCACCGCACCGGCCCGTGCGGTCACCGGCGCATCGGTGGCCGGCAGATAGATGTCGAACGTGGTCCCGAGCCCCGGCGCCGACTGCACGTAGACATAGCCGCCGTGCTGCTTGATGATGCCGTAGACACTCGCGAGGCCGAGCCCGGTTCCCTGCCCCACCCCTTTGGTGGTGAAGAACGGCTCGAAAATGTGAGCCACCGTCTGCTCGTCCATGCCGTGGCCGGTATCGCAGACCCGGATGGCGGCGTAGCGGCCCGGCTCGACCTTCTCGTTCTTTCGGGCGCCGAATCCCGTCGTCGAGGGTCGCGTCCCAGGTCTCGACCATGATGCTGCCCGCCCGTCGGCATGGCGTCGCGCGCATTGAGCGTCAGGTTGAGGAGCATCTGCTCCAGCTGGCCCGGGTCGGCGCGGACCGAACCGATCCCCGTTCCGAGCTCGAGCCGAAGCTCGATGTCCTCACCCATCGTGCGCCGGAGCACCGGCTCGAAGCCGCGCACCACGTCGTTCACGTCGAGCACGCGGAGCTGGGTGATCTGCTGCCGGCTGAACGCCAGCAGCTGCTGCGACACCGCCGCGGTTCGCTCGGCGGCCTCCTTGATGTAGATGACGTCCTGGCGCACCGAGGGCGACAGAGTCGTGTCCCGCAGCACGAACGCGGCCATGCCGAGCACCACCGACATCTGGTTGTTGGCCTCGTGGGCGACGCCGCCGGCCAGCCGTCCCACCGCCTCCAGACGGTCGAGCGCCCTGAGGTGCTGCTCGCTGGCCCGGAGCGCCAGCTCCGCCCGCTTCCGCTCGGTCACATCGGTGATGACGGCAATGAGGCCGAGCACCTTGCCGTCGGACCGCAGCTCGGGCGCATAGGCGCAGTGCATGTAGTGCCGCCCGATCTCCTTGTAGGGAACCTCGATCTCGAACTCGACCGGTTCCCCCGCGAGCACCCGGTCCACGTAGGGACGGAGGGTCTCGTACGCCTCGCGTCCCACCACATCCCAGAGATACTTGCCGACCACCTCCTGCGGCGTGAGCCCGAAGCGGGTGGCGTAGGCCTTGTTGACGAATCGGAAGCGCCGCTCCGTGTCGAGGTGGGCGATGAAGGCCGGGGCCGCGTCGGCGATGAGCCGGATGTCGGTGCGGACCCGGTCGCGCTCTCCCTCGGCCGATTTACGCTCGGTGATGTCCTTGGCGATGCCGAGAAACCCGGCCGGCTCGCCGCCGGGGCCGCGCACCAGGGTAGTGGTGATGTCCACCCAGACCTCGCTGCCGTCCTTCCTCCGCCCGCACCACTCCCCGCTGTAGTCGCGTCCTTCGATCACCTGGCGCAGGTCGGCGCCCAGCCGGTCCGGGTCCTCGTCGGGATAGAGCAGCGCCGGCGAGCGCCCCAGCATCTCGAGCCCCGAGTAGCCGAAGATCCGGGTCGCGCCCCCGTTCCAGTACACGATCCGGCCCTCGAGATCGGTATAGATCACGCTCTCCCGGATCGCCTCCAGCAAGGCGCGCGGAACGTCACCCTGAAACGCCTCGGCGTGGCCGACATCCTGGGAAGGCTCGACGGCGGGTGAGGGTCCTGGATCGGACGTGCGGGGCATGGGAATCTGGGTCTGAGTCGGTGTAAGTCGGAACTGCCTGAAGATTTACCAGGCCCGTTGGGTGACTGGATGATCGGAGCGCCGGTTTCATTATAGACGAGGCCGACGCCGGTGAGTAGGTCGCGGAGCGGGCGGGTGCGTCGCTGACGGCGGTGACATGGTCGCGGACGCCGATGCGCGAGTGCGGCCACTTAGCATAGCTCGACCTTGCGAGAAGGGCAGCCTCCTCGGACTGCCTGTTACCTCAGTTGACGCTGTGTTTATGAGGCCGCATAATCTGGAATCCCCTCACATGCGATGCTTGTGGAGCCGCGACGGTATCTCCGCTGCCTGGGTCATCCGGCACTCTTCGCACCCAACGGCGATCCCGTCCGCTTTCGAACACGCAAGCACCTCGCACTCCTGATCTATCTCGCCGTAGATACCAGACCCCACCAGCGCGCACGTCTGGCTGAGCTCCTCTGGCCCAAGGTCTCACTGACTGAAGCGAGACACTCGTTGGCCACTGCGCTGTCCACGCTCAGGCCAAGACTTGGTTCAGGGGCGCTCGACACCGGCCGTGACCACGTACAGTTAACGCCAAACTGGGTCACTTTAGATCTGGATCGGCTTCAGGCTGGCGATATCCTTGGCACTGAGATAACTGGAGTCCTCCCGGTAGCTGCGTTCCTAGATGGCTTCGAGATAGCCGACGCGTTGGAATTCACCCATTGGAAAGACCGACAGCAAGCTCGGCTCCTGCCCATGATCAAGGACGCCTTGGTAGTCCTCATCGATCGCTGCCGCCGCACCGGGGACTTCCGCGAGATCGAGCGGCTTGCCGACCGCATGCTCGCCTTAGACGAACTAAGTGAGGAAGCCATCAGGGCCAAAATGGAGGCACGAGCTTTCGCGGGTGACAGACTGACAGCCTTGGAATTCTACGAAGAGTGGAGAGTTAAGCTGGCCGAAGAGCTACATGCGGTACCCTCGGATCTAGTCGAAGGCATCGCCGTACGGCTTCGCCGCCGCGGTTGGGAGCGGACTACACTCACCAAGATTCCTACTGTTCCAACGGATCAGTGGCGTGGCAGGCCCTTCATCGGTCGTGCAGCGGAGTATCGCATTCTGTACGAGGCATGGGAGTCGGTCCGGCGGGGAGAGCCGGGGCACGCATTGATCCTGGGTGACTCCGGGGTTGGGAAGACCACGCTTGTGGAGAAGCTCATTACGGCCGCGGGCTTGGAGGGCGCAGCAATCACCAGAGTCCAATGCTATGACGTCGAGCGGGATATTCCGTATTCGACCGTGAGCAACCTGATTATTGGTCTCCTAGACCGCCCGGGCGTCTCGGGGACATCCCCGCAGGCATTGGGAGAGCTATCACGGACAGTTCCGGCTGTGCGGCACCGATTTCCCAACATCCCACCTGCAGGCGAGAGCCGAGGTGAAAGTGCCCGTATTCGCTTGGCGGAAGCTTTCCACGAACTGCTGGCAACAATCGCGGAGGAACATCCGGTAATTCTGGTGGTAGATGATGTTCACTACGCTGATGATGTCAGCTTAGCAGCACTACATCTTATCATGAGAAGGGCACGTGCACAGCGGATCATGGTCCTTCTTGTAGCACGCCCTGGCGAGCTGGCCCAATCGCCGCGCGCAACGAGTCTCAGGACCGTTGCTGCAAGCCTCGATATTTGCGAGATCGAAGTACTGCCGCTCGGTGGGCAGGAAAGCCTTGAGCTTCTGACATCGCTTCTTCCGACCAACGAACCGCACCCGACGCCGGCCGTGCAGCGTGCTCTCCTACGGGCCTGCGCAGGATACCCGATGGTTTTGGAACTGTTAGTTCAGGACTGGCGTGACCACGGTGAGCAGTCCTTAGCGCTCTCCGTCGACGCGATGACGGAAGATCTAGGGATAGGCAAATCCCCCGAGGCACCGTACAGAAAGATCCTGCAGCGCATCACGACCTCGTTGGATAACGCTACCCTTAGTGTCATGAATCTGGCATCTGTGCTTGGACACCGCCTGAACGACCTACATATGTATGAGATAGTAGACCTGAGTGCCGGGCAGACAATGAGTGGCCTAGCTCAGCTGGTCACTCGTCGCGTACTTAGAGATGGTAGCCAAGGGCTGGAATTCGTGAATGAAATGGTAAGAGCCTCAGTCTACATGGGAGTTCTCCCCTCGCTAAGAAGGGTGCTTCACGGCAAAATAGCCGACTGCTTTATTGAGGAGGAATCGCAAAGTGATGACACATTTGGTCTGGAGGTAGCTTGGCATTGTCTCCGTGCAGGACGCGGAGCTGAAGCAACGCCGTACCTACTGAAGGGGGCAAGGGAGGCGATACGACGTGGAGCACCGCAGGCCGCTGAGCGAGCCCTCGCTACCGCCCTGCCTTGCCTTAGAGGACCTGAGCGCACCGAAGCCATCATAATCCTCGCGGACGCTCTACAAGAGCAGAGCAATTGGGAAACATCGCTAGGAGTGCTCGAAGAGTTAGGATCGGAGGATCGGTCAACAGCAGATTTAGCTTTTGTGCTTAGAACAAGGGCACGGCGCCGCCTCGGCTACATCGACTCAAGTGAGCTGGCCAAAATGCCCTCAAAGTTGCTGAGGTTTATGGAATCGGAAGCAGATCCCTCCAGTAGGATCCGATCTGCTGTCGAAGTCGCCTCCATTGTGAATGCAGGCTACGACTATTGCGAGGTTACCCCCCGGCTCCTTCGCGCAGTTACGGCTCTAAGACAAGAGAGTCTAGATCCTGATGAAAGAGTTCAGATCCTTCTAGCTCAGTCCATGCTCCTGTACGGCATGAATGACCTGCCTTCAAGCTTCGGGTGCATTCGAGAAGCTACAATTCTGCTTGAGCAACGCAGGACAGCCAATTCAACACTGGCGATGCTCCACACAGGACAAGGTGTCATTCTCAGCAAACAAGGTAAGTACCGCGCCTCTGTCTCGGCCTATCTTGAGTGTTTCCGCGTTGCTTCCCAAATCGGGAGCGAAGCGATTGCGCTACAAGCAAGCTCAAACCTGGCTTTAAGCTTTGTGAGGTTAGGCGAATACCAAAGGGCGATTGAATGGGCAAACCGCGCGCAGGGATACCACGATCTCGAGATATCTCCACGTTGTCTGCTTACGGCCGTGCGAAGTTCCGTTTTTGCTCATGCCATGTTGGGGCGAGATTCTCAAGTTGAAGAGCAGATCCAACAAGGCTGCGCACGATTTGGCAATGGCTCCTCAATTGAAGCACAGGAATGGACACTCTACGCAGCAGATGGTTACGCCATGCTAGGCAGGAATGAGCGAGCCACAGAACTCGGCTGGCTTGCTACCTCAGGTAAAAACAGTGACTCCTTCATGAATCATTACGTGGGACCCTACGCGCGCTGGACCGCGCGGACCAGTGGTAGTGGGCTGAGCACGAGGGAGGCTCATGAGAAGCTAGCTAAATTGTTGAAGAATCTCTCGAGTTTCGATGCGATCGACAGAGCTGAAGTGGCCCTGGCGCAGGTTTGGCTCAGGCATAGCGAAGGTGAAAACGCGCGCGTAGGCGTGGACGAGGTGTTGAAGATATCTTAACGATCTTCCATCCGCAGTTTCAGACCAGTTGAGACGAATCGGTATGCTAAACTTTTCATAGCTGTGGTTATGCGTTCCTCTTCCAGATTGCGCCCGAGGGCCAGCCAACGCGCTTAGATCGGGACGGCTCACCGGACTCCTGGTCTACTGCTGTCCCGGCAATAAGTCTTCGTACTGCAACTGAAACGACCACGACATCGACTAGTTCAGGGTCAAACTGAGTTCCCTTGCATTTCTGTAGCTCTCCTATCACGACGTCTAGAGGAAGCCGCTTCCTGTAAGGTCTGTCGGTTGTCATGGCATCAATGGTGTCCGCAATAAGAATGATTCGCGCACCAAGCGGAATGTCCCTTCCCGCAATGCCATCAGGATAGCCTTGCCCATCCCACCGTTCATGGTGATGGCGAACTGATTTATGAATGAATCCCTGAAACTTCGAGATAATGCTGACGAGATCAGCACTCTTGGCCGAGTGTGTTTGCATTAGGGCTGTCTCTTCATCAGTTAAACGTCCCTCCTTTCTGAGAAGCGGCGCGAACTCCTCATGAATCTTGCCAACATCGTGAAGGAGAGCTGCCGTCTCAACCTGCTCTATCTCGCGGGCAGAAAGGCCTAGCTCGACCGCCACAGCTCGCGACATCTCGCTTACGCGCACGGAATGACCCGATGTGTAAGGATCACGAGCTTCAATCGCTTTGACCATTACCTGGAGGAGTTCCTGCCCACTTTCCTCGAGCTGATGGTAGAGGCCATATACGTGACGGACCGCTATGATCGGAACGATTACTCCAATTAGGCCCAGAGACCCAAAACCCAGCCACTGCTCAGACCGTATGTAAAACCAAGCTACTAAGACGCCTACAAAACTTGCCGTTAGATCGTATGCCAGGACGCCCCGCGTGTTCAGATTCCAAACCTCGCGGAACGCGCGACCACCACTCAAAGCAACTGCTCCGGTTACAGCAGCAGAGTTTACTAGGAAGTAAACGATTGCAAGGACGAGGAAGAGGCCCAGATCCCGCTGTACAACTTGATGAAGCCAGTGTAGCTGCAGGGTCAAGATAGGTAGGTGGTAACCCGCCTCCCAACGCGGTGTAGACTGTAGTCGCCAGAATGATAGCCAAGGCCCTCTGGCTTACGTTGAAAATACGCTTGATACCGGTACTGCCCCGTGCTAACTCATCCAATAATGAAGACCCGACCGCAACGACCGCGGCCCACCATGCTCCAAAGAGTAGTGCACTGGCCATGTGGATGATGAACGACGTTGACCCTTTTGCTGCGACACGCAAGTCGGGTCTGGAAGCCTTCGAGCAACGTAGCGACAAAAAGCAACGTTGCGATCGGCCACCAGCCTGGAAAAGGCGAGCGGACTGCCCAGGCGGCCGTGCCTGAAGCACAGGACACGATCACGATGGTAGCTACAAAGAGAAGAAGTCTGGTCTCGCGTGACATAGAACTGAGGGATGGGGGTCCCGGTCCTTCAAGACTTTACAGCCAGCCTTGACCTTCACCTCCACCAATCAGTCGGGCGAAAAACTTCCCAACCGATGCGAGCAAACTGCCTTTCAACATGAGCGTCACCTCCCTTCAGGCATACCAGAATTCGGGAAGTGGCAAGCCTCGCTATGGCCCACCAGACGCTCCGCTCGACAGTTGTCCGCTTGTCTTCGCTCGTGTTCGCTACACCTACGAAGACCGGGATCCCCTGACCTTTTCTTCCTTTCTGTGTGGAACGGTTACTTGCCGGCTACGGTTGACCTCCACAAGGCTCGAGCACGCCGCAACCCCGGCCAGGGCCGGTGCACGTGCTCTTCATAGTTGTCCTAGGTAGTATCGGACGCTGGGGGGGCGCGCCCGAGTTTCCACTATGCTACTTCGCCGTTCCGCAAATCGCTATGGGGGAGGCGGAGGGGCGGAGAGGCGGAGGGGCGGAGGGGCGGAGGCAAGGTCGGAGGGCGAAGATGGGCCGCTTCGATCCGATCCCGCCTCCATCCCTCCGTCCCTCCGACCCTACCTCCCTCCGCCTACGCCTCCCGGCGCATCTCCGTCCACCGGTTGGTCGCGTCCAGCACCGCGAATACCGCCGCCCGCTCCGCGCTCTCCTTGATCTCGGCCGTTCCACTCAGCAGCAGCGTCTCCCGGCCACCCAGCCCCTGCACCGCCACGAAGGCGAACTCCCGGTCGAACGCCTCCACGATCTTGGCGCCCTCGAGCGCCAGCGACGAGTCCTTCAGCAGCCGGTCCAGCACCGTCACCGACGCCTTGGCCGCGGCCTCGACCCGGTTCCGCGGGGTGTCCGAGCTCTCCTCTTCGGCGCTCTCGGTATGATCCCGATAGGACATCGTGACCGAGATCAGGATCCGGTGGGGCCGGCGGCCCGGCGCCACGGTGAGGTTCTCGAACAGGACCGCCCGCTGCAGCACCCGCTCGCGCACCGACTCCCGCTCCAGCGCCTCGATCGGCTTCACGTCGGCGGTCTGGGCGATGCTGATCTTGCGGTGGTCGATCTTGAGGCCGAGCTGCGCCAGCAGGGCCGACTCGATGTTCCGGACCAGCTGCTTCGGCGCCAGCCCCGACTGGGCCAGCACGTGGACCTCGCTCACCTCGCCCAGCGGCGTGGTCACCACCCGCGCCGAGAGGATGCCCTCGAGGCTGGTGAGCAGGTTCTCGGCCCGGCGAACTCCCCAGGGATCAGGAATGGACTCCGCCGCGCCGCTCCGGGCGGCAGGCTGGGGTGCGGCTGGCTTGGGGCTGAATGGGCCGGTCATCGTGCTGGGTGCTGCCCTCATTGTAGAAGCTGACAGTCGCCAGTCCCCAGACGCCAGTTCGCTGGAGGCGATGATCTGTCTTGATCACTATGGCTCCGTTCATCAACTGGCGTCTGTCGTCTGGCGTCTGGCGTCTGGCGTCTGTCGTCTGGCGTCTGTCGACCGGCCCTTTACGCCACCAGATTCCTTCCCGCTGCTTTCGCCCGATACAGCGCCCGGTCGGCCGCCACCAGCAGGTCGCCCTCGGGCTCGGTCTGGTCGAACTCGGCGACGCCGATGCTGACGGTGATCAGCCCCGCGGGGTAGCCGAGCCGGCGTCCGATGCTCTCGATCCCGGCCCGGAGCGCCTCGCCCACTCGCGCCGCGCCGTCCAGATCGGTGCGGGTCAGGATCACCACGAACTCGTCGCCGCCGTAGCGGGCCGCCACGTCCGAGGCGCGCACCGCGTGTTTGATCTCTTCGGCGACGGTCCGCAAGATATCGTTGCCGGCCTCGTGCCCGTACTGGTCGTTCACCTGCTTGAAGCGGTCGAGGTCCAGGAACAGCACCGCGAAGCTCTCGTTGCTCCGCTTGCTGCGCTCGATCTCGTACGCCAGCCTGCTCGCGCAACACTCTGTAAGTGGAGAGCCCGGTCAGCTCGTCGGCCGCCGCGGCCCGGTGCGCCTCTTCCGCCCGGCGCTCCTGATACGGCGCGCACTGCCGGAGCGAAGCCCGCCCCAACGCCGCCGCATTCGCGAAGCGAGCGCAGGTCTCGTACCCGCACGCGCGGCAGTCCCAGGGCCTTCCATTGGGACCCAGCCCGATCTGCTGAAGGATCGCCACCACAGCTTCGGCGTCCGGCAGCATCACCCGGTCCTTGATCTCGAACGTCGCGCCGACGCTCGCCACCACCGCCGAGTCGACGATCGGGAACCGGCTGCGCGGAGGCTCGGTGCTGGCGAGCAGCTCCCGCCGCCAGAACAGCTCCTCCCTCGGACCCGACAGCGGATGATCCAGCGACCCCTCGGTCGACAGGATGTCCACGAAGCCGAG
Organism: uncultured Gemmatimonadales bacterium; assembly: GCA_963730915.1. GTDB lineage: Bacteria > Gemmatimonadota > Gemmatimonadetes > Gemmatimonadales > GWC2-71-9 > CAVVWJ01. The sequence continues at coordinate 16,755 of CAVSTR010000004.1, forward strand.
GTCGAGCCGGTCCACCGCCACCGCGCGCGCCACCGCCTTGAGCGCGTCGAGCCCGCGCAGCTTCCGGAACTTCCGGCTCGAGTAGCGGGCCTCCTCCAGCAGCGGCAGCGGCAGCCCGCCCGCCGCACTCAGGTGCCGCCGCCGCTCCTCCGGCACCCGGTCGAAGAAGATCGGCTGGGCCAGCAGGTTCACGTCCCGGATCCGGAAGATCTGGTCCAGGTCGCTGAAGGTGATGCCCGCGTCGATCTCGGTGCTGTAGAACGGCGGGTTGATCCCCGCGTACACGACTTTGAGGTCTGAGCCGTACTGCGCTCTCAAATATCGGGCCTCGGCCACCGGCGGAACCGCCACCGGCGCCAGGTAGGGCACCAGCTCGGGGAACTTGAGCCGGACCGCGTCCACCACCACCGGATCGGTGGAGCGGATCATGGTGCCCCACGGCTCCTGCTCCCACAGCTTAAGGTACTCGGCGGCAACGAGTTCGTCGCCGATGACGCCCCGGGTAACCGCACGAAAACCGGCGGCGTAGCAGGCGTTGATCACCTGCTCCGGCGTCGCTGGATAGAAGTGGGCGACCGACTCGGGACTGAGGATGAGGACCCCATCGCCCGCAGCGGCGATGGCAAGAGCCATCCCGATCTCGCCGTTTACCTTGACTGCGTTATGGGGACAGACCTGGTAGCACTGGCCGCAGCGGATGCAGGGCTCATCCTCGATCTGGACCAGGTAGGGCTCTTCGGCCGCCACCGCGATGGCGTCGGTGGGACAGACACGGACACAGGCCAAGCATGCAACACAAAGCTCGGCATCGATGACAAAATTCAAGGACTGGTCCGTCAGAGGGAGGGGATCGATTGCAATTTGACAGCCGTGCGCGGTACTGTCAAGACGCTAGTAGCTGCAAAGTATGTATACAGTTGGGGTTAGCCGAGTGCAGTTTCAGTCGCGAGACGCCAGACGCTAGACGCCAGTTCTGACCCGAGTAGAGCGGCTAACTCTTGCGGCCATCAACCGATCCAGAGATAACTCCTGGCGTCTGTCGTCCGGGGTCTCCCGTCTGGCGTCTGGCGTCTGGCGTCTACTCCAAATGATACTGCTTGATCTTCCGGTACAGCGTCCGCTCCCCTATCCCCAGCACCTCCGCCGCCCGCCGCCGGTTGCCCTTGTACTCCTGCAATGCTGCTTCGATGGTGGCGCGTTCGACCTCCGCCATCGTCATTCCCGGCTGGTAGAGCACCGGCCGCGCGCCATCGGCCCCGTTGTCGCCGTCGTCGGTCATGACGTCGGCCACCGCGGAGTGGTCGGCCAGCTCGATCACCTGGACTCGCCCGGCCCCGTCGTCGATCCGCCGGCGCATCTCCTCGATCTGGAGCCGGAGATCGACCAGGCTCCGGAGAATGAATTCCAGCTCCTGCATCCCCGCTGCCCCGCCGCCCTGCTGCCCCGCTTGATGGAGACGCATCGGCAGCAGGCTTCCCGTGCCCGGTCCCTCCAGCACGTCGGCCGGTATGTCGGTCGCCCTGATCTCGGCGCCGGGCGCGAGCACCACCATCGACTCCACCAGGTTCCGGAGCTGCCGCACGTTGCCGGGCCAGGGCGCGTTCACCAGCCGCTGCATGGCGTCGGCGGTGATGCCGCGGAACTGGCGGTCGTGGGTCTTGGAGAACTCGCGGATGAAGCGGCGGACCAGCAGCGGGATGTCGCCGCGACGCTCGCGCAGCGGCGGCAGATAGATGTTGAGGACGTTGAGCCGGTAGTAGAGGTCGTCGCGGAACTCGCCCAGGCTCACCGCGTCGCGGAGCGGCCGGTTGGTGGCGGCGACGACTCGCACGTTCACCCGGATGGGCGCGGTTCCGCCCACCCGGAAGAACGACCGGCTCTCCAGCACCCGCAGCAGCTTCACCTGGGTGGAGAGCGGGATCTCGCCGATCTCGTCGAGGAAGATGGTGCCGCCGTCGGCCAGCTCGAACCGTCCCAACCGGCGCTCGGCGGCGCCGGTGAACGCGCCCTTCTCGTGGCCGAACAGCTCGCTCTCCAGCAGCGTCTCGGGGAGGGCGGCGCAGTTGACGGTGATGAACGCTTCGTTGCGCCGAGGCGAGAGATCGTGCAGACCCTTGGCGACCAGCTCCTTGCCGGTGCCGCTCTCGCCCTGCACCAGGACGGTACTGGAGACCGGCGCCATCTGCTCGATCTTGACCAGCACCTCCTGGATCGAGTCGCTCTCGCCCACGATGCCGGTGCGCTCCTGCAGATGCCGGCGGTCGATCAGCCGGCGCGCGGTGGCCACGGCGTCGTCGGGCGACACCGGCTTGGTCATCACCTCCGTCGCGCGCAGCCGCCCCACCCGCTCGGCGCGCTCGGAGTCGGTCGGCTCCAGCAGGGCGAGGGTGGAGATCTCCGCGTCGTGCGCCAGTGCCGCGAGCTGCTGCACGTGGGGCTCGTGCACCGCGCCGGTGAGGATCACCAGCTCGGGGCTCTCGCGCCGCACGGTGCCGCGCGCGTCGTCGAGCGAGGAGAACATCGCCGTCGAGAACCCGGCCGCCTCGAATGCGGCGTTGAGCCGCACGGCGGTCTCGAGGTCATCCATGGCGATGAGGATCCGGGAGGACATGCAGTAGAAACTAATCGGAGGGGCGGTCGGCGGCGGTCGGTCTTCGGCGGCACGCGGGTTGCTCGAAATGTACCGTTCACCTCTCCTGATGGAGTTTCATGAACCCACTCAGAATGTCACCTCTCGTGATGCTGCTGGTTGCCGCAGGATGCGGAGCGCCGGGGGCACCCACGGAATTTATTGACGGCTGTACCAGCGCCACGCTCGGTCCGTTGACCGGTGTGACGCCGAGCATCACCTGGCCGGAGGACTGCGGGGTCGCCGTGATCGCGGTGGTGCCGGCCGAGCTGAATGCGGAGGCCGGATCGGTGTGGGCCATCTCGGGCGACGGGAACAACATCCTGCGATCGGGCGTCACCTACGGTCAGAAGCCGGACCTGGCCCGCACCTGGGTGTCGCCCTCCCCACTCATTCCGGGCCGCACCTACCGCGTGGAGCTGCGGGTACGATCGTTCTCGACGCTGGCATGGGGCGGCATCGTCGAATCTCGGCAGTTCACTCCGTAGCTGCTTCTAGCGTCTAGCGTCTAAGGTCTAGGGTCTAGGTCTGCGTCTAGCGTCTGGCGTCTAACGTCTGGCGTCTGGCGTCTGGCGTCTGGCGTCTGTCGTCTGTCGTCTGGCGACTCCTCTCCTACTGCTGACAGGGTCCCTTCGGATCCATCCGCGTCTTGTCCACCACCGGCCGGTGGTCGAGATCGGCCACCTCATGCGCGAGGTCACGGATGAAGGCTGCCACTCGGGCCATGCGGGGGTAGTCGATGTACTGCGGCTCGTCGGTGACCATGTGGTAGTCACGATGGATGCCGCTCGAGAAGAATGCGATCGGGATGCCGTAGCGGGCATACATGTAGTGATCGCTGCGGCAGTAGATGTTGTCGGGATGGCCATTGGCGTCGTAGGTGTAGTCGAACTCGAACGGCGGCTGACGGCTTCGGTTGACTCGCTCGACCAGGTCTCCCAGCTCGGTGGAGAGGCGGCGTGCGCCGACCAGTCCCAAGTGCGTTGGGGCCGCCGCGCTCGGTGTCGCTCTTCCTGCCCCGGCCCACCATGTCCATGTTGAGCTGCGCCACGATGGAATCGCGCGGCACGGTCGGATGATCGGTGAACCACTGCGAGCCGTAGAGCCCCTTCTCCTCCGCCGTGTGCCACACGAACAGGATCGATCGCTTCGGACGCTGCGATGCGCGGGACATCGCCTCGGCGATCTCCATCGCCGTGACCGATCCCGAGCCATCGTCATCCGCGCCGTTGAAGATCGAGTCCGCGCGCGCGGGCCGCACCCGCCGGAGACTGTCCAGCCCACGAGTCACGACAGTAGTCTGGCCGGGCGTCAGCGGCTTCGGCGGCTTGTTCTTGCCTTCGGGCGCCGCGACCGCATTGAACAGCCGGACCGAATCATGATCCACCGCTTTGCCCGACGGCTGGAATCCCAGGTGGTCGCTGTGGGCGCCTATCGCGACGTACTCTCCCTTGAGACCAGCATCGCTGCCGGGCAGCACTGCGACCACGTTGCGGGCCGGAGCGGCGGCCGGAGTCGCGGTGAATTTGGCGACTCCTCTCAGCGGCTTGCCCACGGTGCCGGGCTTGAGCGACGCCACTGGAGCACCGAATAACTGCTGCAGTACTGATGAGCTGATCAGCAGGCCGAGCGGGGCGCGGCTGGTTTCTTCTACAGTGGTCGTCAGCACCAGTTGAGGCTGTTGCAGGAACTCGAGCTGAGGCGGTGGGATCAAGTCGAGGGTGGCGATGGCGACTCCGGCCGCACCCGGCACCGCGGGGGGTGGGCCCTTCCCGGAGAGAGTGGGTACCGGCTTACCGCTCTCGTCCAGCGAGGGCGCAAAGACCACGAGCTTGCCGGCGCCTCGCGCGAGGAGCGCCGGTGTCGAGGCTGTCTCCTAACCTGCCGGCGTAGAACGCCTGGGGGTTCTCCGCCTGAAGCCGAGAGCCGTAGGGGAAGAATGACGGATAGAGTGGCAAGGGAATGAAATCCTTGTTCAGCTCGAGCCGGCTGCCATCGATCGTAAGCGTAGATGAGGAATCCGCCGCACGATGAGTCAGTAGTACGGTCTGGAAGTAGCTCCCATTCTCTCCGGCAGGCAGCAGGCCGATCCGCTGCGCTTCCGCGGCGAGGTAGTTCGTGCCCTGACGTTGCCCTCGGTGCCGGCCTCGCGTCCCAGCATCGAATCGTCGGCGAAGATGTAGAGCCGGGTCATGAGATCTTCGGCCCTGATCTCGGGCGACGTGGCCGCGGGGCGATGCTTCAGCGGCCCCTCGGCCTCGGATGAGAGCGGCGCGGCGCGTTCGGGTGTTGCCGATTCGGGTGCGGTTCGACTGGAGCCGCATGACCAGAGCATGGCCAGCCCAAGGAGGGAGAGCAGTGTACGGGTCACGAGGGCTCCTCTGAAATGGACGTCAGTGGCAGGCTGCAGTCGGAATTACGCCAGACCAGTGACATAAGCTACCCGAAGCATCTGGTGATTGGCGACCCGTGTCTTGCGACGGGCGACTGGTGTCTGGCGCCTGGGGTCTGGCGTCTGGGTCTGGGGTCTGGCGTCTGGCGTCTGGCGTCTAGCGTCTAATGCCCCGTCTTCTGTCCTCTCACGAGCTCCACCGCGTGTTCGATCAGGTCGTTCAGCACAGCGAGTCCGTCCCGCACGCCGCCGGTGCTGCCGGGAAGGTTGATGATCAGCGTCTTTGCCCGCACGCCCGCGAGGCCGCGAGAAGAGCGCGCTCGAGGGAACCGCGGGAACACGCTCATGCGCAGCGCCTCGGCGATTCCGGGCGCTTCCTTCTCGAGGACGGCGCGCGTGGCTTCGGGCGTGACGTCGCGCTCGGTGAGACCGGTGCCGCCGGTGGTGAGGATCACGTCCGCCCGGTCCGAATCGGCCCACCCGCAGAGCATCGTGACGATGCGGGCGGTCTCGTCCGGAACCAGCGCGCGCTCGGCGACGGTGTAGCCGCGCTCCTTTGCCCAGCCCGCGATGAGATCACCCGACGCGTCGGCCCGCTCGCCGCGGCTGCCGGCGTCGGAGATGGTGAGGATGGCCAGACGGATGGGCATGGCGGGTCGGCTTACTCGAGGTCGGAGGGAAGCCGAGGGGAGGAGAGGAGCGATCCAAACACCGGCCAACGCTTCCCGGGCGAATCACCCGCCTCGCGCTGCACCCAGTCGGCCACGAGATCACGCCCGAGATTGTAGTTGATCACGTAACTGCGATAGGTATCGATGAAGCGGAGCTGCTTGGCGGCGGCCTCCGGGGCGATCAGCCAGTACCGCCGCATCGCGGCCACTGCCCCGTCCCTGGTGAGCTGTCCGTCGAGATACCGGCGCGCGACCTCGTTGCGGGCGTAGTTCAGGTGCTCGACGATCGTCCGGACGGCGGCATTTCGCTCGGCGAGTGACCGGTCGAGTCGTGCCAATGGAAAGAGCGAGTCACGCTCGAACGCCACCCGTTCTGACGGCGAGAACGCCATGTCGACACCGAAATTGGCGCTGCCTTCGGCGATAAGCGACTGGGGACTGAACAGCGGGTAGACCGAGATCTCCACCCAGCCGCGGTCGCGGTAGAGCGCCTTCTCGAGACTCGCGTTGTAGACGTGATGCCCGGGATATCCCTCGTGGCAGGCGAGGTCCACCGCTCGATCCACCGGAATTGGAAAATCGAGGTTGACCTGGATGAGGCTGTGGAAGTTTCCCTTGTACCAGTTATAGGCGTTCCAGGGCGTGTCCTTCACATACTCCAAATCGAAGCGCTCACCTTCCGGCAGCCGCATGTGAGCCCCGGTGCGGGCTCGGCACGCCGCGATCGCCGTTTTGAAGACGGTGTCCACCCGGCCGGCAGGAATCACCATCCGGTCCCGGAACTGCTGGAACCGCACCGCGAGGGGAGCTCGTCCCGGCAGCAGCGAGTCGAGCCGAGCCAGGAGAGAATCGAAGTGCGCGTCGCCCAGGTGCGGCGGCGTCACATCGTACAGCGCCTTCGCCTCCTCGTCGAAGCCGAGCTTCCGGCCATTCAGCATGCCGGCCCGGGCCGAGAGCGACCCGAGCTGGGTGCGGAGATACCGGTGCCGCATCCGCACCATCGAGTCGGCGTACGCCGGCACCGTGTCGCCCAGTACGCCGATGAGCGAGTCCGCGTGTCGGCGGATCTCGGCCACGCTGGGCGACTCGGCCTTCGCTCTTGCTTTCAGGGAGTCGGGCCCATAGTACGCGTCCACGTAGTTCGGGTCGTGGGCGCCGAGGCCGAGTGCCAGGGTGACGTAGCGGCGGGCAATGGAGTCGAGGGCGACGGGATCCGGCTCCGGCACAGCGGATCGGCAGCCGGAAACGAGGCAGACAAGGAGGACGGCGCTCCGGAGCTTCAGTTCGATCTCCTGAGATGGGATGGAGAAGCTGTGAAACATAGGATCGGCGGTTCGCTTGACAACCGGACGGTGCGCGTTTGCCAGGACGGTAGGCAGGGGGTTACTTGGCGAAGCTCACCGCCGTCGTGTTGCCGCCGCAGAGCACCACACCGATCCGCTCACCGCTGGAGGGCTGGTAGCCGCCCGAGAGCAGCGCGGCAAACGCGGCGGCGCCGCCCGGCTCGGCCACGACTCTCAGCACGCGCCACAGCTCGCGCTGGGCCTCCACGATGGCGTCGTCCGACACGAGCAGCACCTGCTCGACATGGCGCTGCGCCAGCGGAAGCATCAGCTGTCCCACCCGGCGCGGGGCCAGCGAGTCGGCCGCGATCCCTCCGGCTTTCGCGTCCACCGGCTTGCCGGCAGCGAGTGCCATGGTCAGCGTCGGCGCCTGCTCCGGCTCGACTCCGATGAGACGCGGCTTCCGCGCGGAACCGGCGTACCACGCGGCGGTCCCGCCCAGCAGCCCTCCGCCGCCCACCGCCACCAGCACCGTATCCAGTTCCGGTGCCTGGTCCTCCAGCTCGGCCGCGACGGTGCCCTGCCCCAGAATGGTTTCGGGCTGATCGTAGGCGTGCACCGGCAGGGCGCCGCTCGACTCCACCCACAGCTCGCTGGCCGTCAACGCATCCGCGTAGCGGTCTCCTCCCACCACCACATCGGCACCGCAGCTTTCGATCAGCTGAATCTTGGAGGCGGATGCAACGGTGGGCACGAAGATCTTGGCCGGGATCCCCAGACGCATCGCTGCGAATGCGACCGCGGCACCGTGGTTACCGCCCGACGCGGCCACCACGCCCGCCGGCGGGACCTTGCGCCGAAGCAGGTTGGTGAAGGCACCCCGGGGCTTGAACGAGCCGGTGTGCTGCATCAGCTCGAGCTTGAAACTGAGCCGAGCCGAGGGCGCCAGACCGAAGTCGGCTGACTCGACCTCCACTACCGGCGTGCGCCTGATGTGCGCACGAATCAGACGATGTGCGGATGCGATCTGTTCGCGTGTCAATTCCATCGGAGGTCCGGAACGCCCTGGCTCATCACAGAATTTACTTCCCGCCGCCCCTGCGCTCGAGACCTTCAGTGCTCGTCTTCTGATGCGGAAGGATCCGATTTGTCGAGCGTCAGATTCGCCTGCCCTGTACCGGAGCCGGTTGGTTTCTTGTTGCGACTGATTTTCCAACTGTTTCGAATGCTTCGTAGCCGCTGCGCCTTGAGTGGCTCCGCCTGTTCCGGCGGGGTGGAGGTCGTCTCCAGCACCAGCTTCACCAGTGCCAGCAGACTCTTACTCTCGAATGGCTTGGTGAGCACGGTGATGACACCGCGGCAGTCGGTGCTGAACGTCACGTCATCGATAGGGTGGGCCGACATGAGGACGACCTGCAAGCCGGGATGCTCGGCCATCAGACGCTGCGCCAGCTCGGTGCCCGGCATGCCCGGCATCCGGATGTCACTGAGCACGAGATCGATCGGCTCGGGCGAGCTGGCCGCTACCGCGAGCGCCTCCAACCCATAACCGGCCTCGAGCACCTTGTAGCCCTCGATCTTGAGGTGCCGGACGATCAGCTGGCGGAGCTCGACTTCGTCATCCACCACGAGAATCGTGGCCTGGCTGAGGCGGACTGGCATCTGGCCTCCTTGGGGTGCCGCCTCCAAGACGGGGACGGATCAGGGGGGAACGGCCACATTGCTCCTTCTACAAGGATCCTATGAATGGACGGAATGGGTCGCAAGTACTGAAAGGGACTGCGGTTAGGTGTGCAGCAAGCTGCGGGTACGTCGAATACTGGGACGGCGTCTAAGCTCTTTCCTATCATCGGCTTTGGCGTGAGCGCAGAAGCTCGCCGAGGGGAGGCGAATCTATCTGCGCACCGGCTAGCCGGTTTTCTTCGCGGTTCCCTTCTTCCAGAACGGCCGGCTCACCACCTCGGCGGGCAGCCGCTCGCCCCGGCACTCGACCTCGAACCTGGTACCCACCTTCGCGGCGGCGGCCGGCAAATAGGTGGTACCGATCGGCAAACCGAGTGACGGGCTCATGGTGCCACTCCGCACGGTGTCCACGTCGCGGCCTTCGTGGTAGACCGGATAGCCATGGCGGGGAAATCCGCGGCCCTTGATCTCGAATCCGACCAGCTTCCGGGTAACCCCGCGGAGCTTCTGGGCCCGGAGAGCGGTGTCGCCGGTGAATGGCGAGCCCTTGTCGAGCTTCACGATCCAGCCGAGTCCCGCTTCCAGCGGCGTGGTGTGCTCGTCGATCTCGTTGCCGTAGAGCGCGTAGCCCATCTCGGTCCGCAGTGAGTCGCGGGCCCCCAGTCCGATCGGCTTGGCGCCCCCGGTGAGCAGCGCCTCCCAGATCCTGACCGTGTCGCGCTCCCGGCAGTACAGCTCGAATCCATCCTCGCCGGTATACCCGGTACGCGAGATGAAGCACTCGGCACCGACGATCTTTCCGGAGACAAAATGGTAGTAGGCGATATCGGGCAGATGCGTGGCGGTGAGCGGCTGAAGCACCATCTCGGCGTGGGGCCCCTGGATCGAGAGCAGTCCGACCTCGCTGGAGATGTCCTTGAGACGGACGTTGATGCCGGCCTTCTGTTCGACGATGTGCTCCCACGCCTTCGCGGTATTCGATGCGTTGACCACGATCATCAGCTTGTCGTCGAAGCGGTACACGGTGCAGTCATCGACGAACGTGCCTTCGGGAGTCAGAATTCCGGAGTACTGCACACCTCCCGGCTCCAGCGCGCTCACGTCGTTGCAGGTGACACGGTTCACGAACGCGTTCCGGTCCGGGCCCGTGATCTCGAACTCACCCATGTGCGACACGTCGAAGATCCCCGCCGCGGTGCGGACGGCATGGTGCTCGGCGAGGATCCCGGTGGGATACTGCACCGGCATCTCCCAGCCCGCGAACGGAACCAGCTTGGCCCCCAGGGCACGGTGCGCATCGTACAGCGCGGTTCGCTTGAGCTCAGTAGTTGCCGTCATGATTTCTTTCTTTTCAGGTTTCGGCCCCCTCGCCTGGGCTCGGGGTGACAGCTTCTTCTCTGCCCCGCTCGCTCCGCTGCTTCCCGCTCGCCTCGCCCATAAGCGTCGCCATCACCGCCTTCTGCACGTGCAGCCGGTTCTCCGCCTCGTCCCACACCCGCGACTGCTTGCCTTCGATGATCGACTCGGCGACTTCCTCGCCCCGGTGGGCGGGCAGGCAGTGCAGAAAGATGGCGCCGGGAGCGGCCAGCTTCATCAGCGCCTCGTCCACCATGTAGCCCTGGAAGGCGCGAGCCCGCTTCTCCTGCTCCTCCTCCTGTCCCATGGACGCCCACACGTCGGTATTGATGACGTGGGCACCGCGTGCCGCCTCGCGCGGATCGGTGGTGAGGGTGATCCGGGCCTTCTTCGCATTACGGGCGAGAATCTCCGCGTTCGGCTCGTAGCCCTTGGGACAGGCCAGGCGCAGCTCGAAGCCGAGTGTGCCGGCGGCGTTGATCCAGCTGTTCGCCATGTTGTTGCCGTCGCCGATCCAGGCGATGACCTTGCCGTCCCACCCGCCCAGGTTCTCGCGCACGGTCATCAGATCGGCCAGCACCTGGCACGGGTGCAGCAGATCGGTGAGGCCGTTGATGACCGGTATGGAGCCATAGCGAGCCAGCTCTTCGACGTCGGCATGATCGTAGGTCCTGATCATGATGCCGTCGAGGTAGCGCGACAGCACCCGCGCCGTGTCGCGAATCGGCTCGCCGCGGCCGAGCTGGATATCCCGCGAGGAGAGAAAGAGAGCGTGGCCGCCGAGCTGAAAGGCACCCACCTCGAAGGAGACCCGGGTGCGGGTCGACGATTTTGCGAAGATCATCCCCAGGGTCTTGCCGAGCAGCGGTTTTTCCCGGTAGCTGCCCTGCTTCATCCTGGCGGCCAGGTCGAAGAGGGAAATGAGCTCGGGTTTGCTGAAGTCGGGGATGGCGAGGAAATGGCGGGTCATCGAGAACGGATTGTACACAGTGAACAGTGAAAAGTGAACCGTGAAAAGGCTACACCGCAGCACCGTTTCACTCTTTACTGTTCACCCTTTCACCCTTCACTCTTCACCCTTCACTCTTCACTGTCTTACGGCAATCGCAGCTGCCGGAGCAGCCGGGCGAACCGGCGATCCCGGCGCAGCGAGTCTACCCGAAGGTCTATACGAATGTAGGCGAGCAGCTCGACCCGCTCTTTCACCGCCCGGTCGAGGGACGCGAACGCCGCGTTCCGCTGACCCAGCGATCCCTGCACCGCGGCGACCAGGTAGGGAGAGATGTAGCGGTCGGATGCGCCGGCCTGGAGCTGATCGAGGAGCGCTTTCGCTTCTTCCGATCGTCCCTGAGCAGCCTGCAGCTGAGCGGCAGCCGCCAGAAGCTCGGGCCGCTGCGGAGCGGAGGCTTCGGCCCTTTGGAGGTGAGCCTCGGCGGCAGGATAGTTGGCGGTTGCCTGCTCGAGCAGGGCAAGGTCGAGATCTACCCGCCATGCGCTGCTGTCCATGGCCAGGGCGCGCTGCAGTGTTTCCCGGGCGCGGTCGTACTGCCGGGCGTGCAGATAGTGCCAGCCGAGCTGATGGGTGAGCCAGGGCGATAGGGGGCTGAGCTGCACGGCCCGCTCGAGGAAGCTGTGGGACTCATCGATCCGGCCCATCGCCAGCAGATAGCGGGCATATGGCGGATACAGCTCGGCCGAGCTCGGCTCCAGAGCCAAGGCGCGCCGGAACTCCAGCTCCGCTCCGTCCCAGTCCCGATCGAACACGAAGCGGATCGTGCCCAATGTTGCGTGCGCCTGGGCCAGCGTGCTGTCGAGCTCGAGCGCGCGAGTGACTGCGGCCTTGGCGGGAGGTATGGCCATCACCGGAGACACCGCGTCCGCACCACCACGCAGCGTGTGGGCCTCGGCGAGCGCCGCGTGAGCCCGCGCGAATGTGGAGTCAAGACTCACCGCGCGGGTGAGATGCGCCTGTGCACGACGCGCACTTCCGGGCCCGGGGTGATCCAGCTCGTACCGTCCTGCGAGGTATGCGTCGTAGGCCGGGACGCTGGTGGTGGGTCTGAGCGAGGCGGAGGTGGAGTCGGCTGCAAGCGGCGTCCTGAGCGCACCGGCTACCGCATCCCGGATCTCGCGTTGGATGTCGAGGATCTCGCTCGTCTGGCGTTCGTAGGCTTCGGACCAGATGTCGTAGCCTTCATTCACATCGATCAGGCGTGCGGTGACGCGGAGTCGATCGGCCGAGCGGCGTACGTTGCCCATCAGGATGGCAGCGACACCCATCCGGCGAGCGGCGATGCGGGGATCTCCCTGCAGCTGGCGAGGCGCGAACGCCGAGGAGCTCGGGCTGACCTGAATTCCATGAACTGCGGTGAATGCCCGCGTCAGCTCCGCCGCGATGCCGTAGGCGAGGTAGTCATCGGCGACATCGGGACTGGTGTTGACGAACGGAAGCACCGCGAGTGAGCTGGCCCGTGCCGCCGGAGGGAGCGGTTGGCCCCGGCTCGGCGTGGTGGCCCGGAGCCACAGGCTCACCACAAGCAGTGAGAGGACGGCGCCGCTGAATACCATCCATCTCGCGGGTATGCGCTGCCGGAGGGGAGTCGGCGGCGTAGGCTCATCGGTGCCTGCGGTGACGGACATCCCCGAGTATATGCCGGCCTCTCAGCGAGAGCTACCGGCACAGCACATCCGGCGGTACGACCTACTTGATGATCGTGTCTACCTTCAGGCTGAGAAAGCTTACCGGACAATCAGGCGGCCGCGGAATCTTCTTGCAGCTGTCGACCGTGGCTGCTGCATGCATGATGATCGTGTCAGGAACTTTCGCTGCCTGGTGCTTGATGATGGTGTCCCGAAGGCTCGCCATTCTCAGCTTCTTGATGATCGTGTCAGACACGTAGCGGATGATGGTGTCCGACGTGGTAGCCGTTGCGGCCTGCGATTCCGATACTCTACCCGCGTCAGCCTGCGAATCCGGTACCTTGGCCGTTTCGACCTGGTCCGACTTCTTTGGTCCACATCCCGTGCCGATCCCGATAGTAGTGACCAGCACCAGCAGCAGCTTCGTTTGCATTGGGACCTCCTGGGGGGTTGAGGTGCTCGGTAGTGCCGTGGATACGTGCGAGACGACGCTGTGCAAACGGGTACACCAGCCCACGCAGTGCGAGATGACTGAATGGCACCCGGGTCGGAGCGATGGCGAGCTCGTAGTAGACTGCGGCGGAATCCGGCCGACCGAGCCGCTCGTACGCGTCGGCGATCAGCCAGCGAACGCTGATGCTGGCCACCTGGGCCGGACTCGAGCCGTCGTGCTCACCCCCCTGTGCGGAGGGTCCAAGCAGCCGGATGACCTCTTTCCACTGGCTGCCTCGACTGGCGATCGAGGCCTCGAGCAGGAGCGGTCCATCACCGAGGCGCCGCTGCTCGATCGCCGGCAGCCGCAGTACTCGCGCAAGCCTGGTGCGGGCGCTCGCAGTGTCTCCGGCGAGTGCTGAGGTCCAGCCGGACAAGGTCAATCCAGCGGGCGTGGTATCACGCATCAGCCGCCGTATGTCAGCCGGAGGGGGCCGGCCGCTCGCCATCGCGAGCACCAGGCGAGCCTGCCAGTACCAGTACGAGGTCGGCCCGTGCGCCGAGTCCGCTGCCTGGCGCAGGATATCCTCCGCCGCAGCGGGATCGCCCTGCGCGCTCAGGGCACCGGCTCGGAGCGTCACCGCGGGGGTTCGCAACCAGGAGGGTGTTGCCGGGCCGGTGAGGCCCTCCGTCAGAGGCTCGATCTCTTTCCAGCGACCCGCGGCGGTAGCCTGCAACAGCGTGGCATACTCTGCGAGGGGGGCGGTCAGCTGGCGACCGACTTCGGCGGCTTCGCGGGAGCGGCCCAGCGCCAACAGTATGGCAGCCTGGTTGAACAGCTGAACTTGCGCCTGGGGTGGGCCGAAGGGCTCGAGCTTTGTTGCCGTCTGAAATTCCTCCAGCGCTTCCTCGTAGCGCCCGAGAGACGACAGGTATACGCCTCTATTGTTGTGGCCGCTGGCTGATTGGGGCGCGTGCTCCAGGTGCAGCTCGTACCAGCGAACCGCAGCAGGCAGATCGTAGTTCACGCGGTAGGCTGCCTCCGCCTCCATTCGGTACCTCTCCGCCGTGCTGAGTCGCTCCGGCCGCTTGAGGGCCTCCAGCAGCGTGAGGCGGGAGGAATCGGCATCGCGTGCCAGGGCATAATTCACCGACATCGAGCCCCATGCCGCCGCGAATCCCGAGTCCAGGGCAAGCGCCTCGCGCAGCAGCCGGTTGCTGGCATCCACATCACCCTTGGCCGCAAGGCTGAGGGCGTCGACGTACTTCCGATACGCCTCGAACGAGGGAGTGGCAACCTGGGTCAGCGGCTTGTTCGACTCGATATCGGAACGCCGGTCGCCCAGGCCGCGGCGGACCTGTCGGCCGAGCTCCTGCGCTTTGGATACCAGCTCACCATCGGTGGCCGTCTCGATCGCCGTGAGTATCGGCTTTCCATCTTCAGCATCGATGGCACGGACCACGATCGAGTACTGACCGGGCCGGATTGCCTGAACGCTGCCGGTAAGGATCGCCCGCACCGAGCTACGCAGCGCCAGCTCCCGAGCTCGGTCTGGCGTCAATTTCGCCGAATCGGGGAGTCCCGCATCGCGCATGGCCGAGCGTAGCTGCTGGCGGGGCATCGTCGCCACGTGGCGTGACTGGTCCAGTTCGGCGGTCACTAGCTCCCGAATGGCTTCGGTGACGTTCGCCGCCCCGGCAGAGCCCTCGAAGTCCGAGACCAGGACCCACGCGGGCGGACTCGGGTTCTCCACCGCCCGCACATACCACCACAGAAACGCCACTCCCGCCAGCAGCAGCGCGACCGTCCCATAGGTCCAGGATCGCCGGTCCCGGCGCGGCGGGGCGGGTGAGATCCCGTGAGTGCCCGACGTCGCGAGCGCCTCGGCGAACGACGCCGCGTCCTCGAAGCGATGGGAAGGAGACTTGGCCAGCGCCTTCTCGATCGTGCCGGCGATGTCGGGCGGCAGCGTGGCGTCGGATGCGGCCAACGGTGGCAGGTCCTCATACAACTGCCTGGAGGCGATGACGTGCGGTGATGGACCCCTGAACGGGGGCTCGCCCAACACCATCTCATGGAGTACACAGCCCAGACTGTAGAC
Organism: uncultured Gemmatimonadales bacterium; assembly: GCA_963730915.1. Lineage (GTDB taxonomy): Bacteria > Gemmatimonadota > Gemmatimonadetes > Gemmatimonadales > GWC2-71-9 > CAVVWJ01. The sequence continues at coordinate 31,943 of CAVSTR010000004.1, forward strand.
GTCGCTGCGGCCGTCGAGCTGGGATCCTGAGACTTGCTCGGGGCTCATGTACATCGGCGTACCGATGACCAGGCCACTGGTGGTGAGCTCCTCTCCGCCGGCCTGGCTCAGAGCTCGCGCGATTCCAAAATCCGCCACCACCGCATGACGCCCTTCGAGCAGGATATTTCCCGGCTTTATGTCGCGATGGACCACGTTGTGCGAATGCGCGTAGGACAGCGCATCGGCGACCTCGCGCGCTATCCGGCGAGCGTCTTCGTACGGGAGCCGTCCCTCGCGCTGAATGCGGTCGCGCAGCGACTCGCCATCCACGAAGGGCATGACGAAATAGAGGAGACCGCCGGCCTCGCCCGAGTCGTAGAGTGGAAGGATGTGCGGGTGGGTGAGTCCAGCGGCGATCTGAATCTCTCGGAGAAAGCGCTCGTGCCCGAGCCAGGCTGCAATCTCCGGACGAAGAATCTTGACGGCAACCGAGCGGTTGTGCCTGGAGTCTCGGGCCAGGTACACCGTAGCCATGCCGCCGCGCCCGACTTCGCGTTCGAGCGTGTAGCGTCCCGCCAGGACGGTGCCGGGACCCACCAGAACGCCCTCCATGTCCTCCTGTTCATGGCCTGAGGGGCTAACATACGGCTGCGGCAGAGGCCGGGCCAGAGAGGAAGTGACCGGCCTCGAATTGACGAGGGCGCCTCGGACGGTAGCTTATCGCGATGCAACCAACCATCCTGCTGCTCTGCTTCCTCTTCGCTATCCCCGCTACAACTCTCGCCGCCCAGCAGCCGATAGTGCTCCGGGCCGCTGCAATGGTCGACGTGGTCAAGGGCGAGCTGATCCGGCCCGCGATTCTCGTCGTCGAAGGAGGGCGGATTCGAAGCGTCGGATCGGCTCAGGTGCCGGCCGGCGCGAGAACGGTGGATCTCGGCGACCTGACCCTCCTGCCGGGACTGATCGATGCGCACACCCACCTGACCTTCGACATCTCGGGAGACTGGGTGACCCGCTCGGTCCGCGAGCTCCCTGCCGATGCCGCCCTTCGCGGTGCCCGGAACGCGCGCGTCACGCTGCTCGCCGGATTTACCACCGTCCGGGATGTGGGGGCGCCCGGATTCGCGGACGTGTCACTCATGAAGGCGATCGATGCCGGCTTCGTGATGGGACCCCGCATGATCCCATCGGCACATGCAATCGGAATCACGGGCGGGCACTGCGACGACACCGGGTGGGCTCCCGGCGTCAACGAGCTGGGACCGGAGCAGGGCGTCGCGGATGGCCCGGATGCGGCAGTCCGCGCCGTGCGGTACCAGGTCAAGCACGGCGCCAAGGTCATCAAGGTGTGCGCGACGGCGGGAGTGCTGAGCTTCGATGCAACGCTGGGCGCCCAACAGCTGAGCGATGCCGAGCTGCAGGCCATCGTGCAGGAGGCGTCGCGACACGGGTTGAAGGTGGCGGCGCACGCCCATGGGAAAGAGGGCATCAAGGCCGCGATACGGGCCGGGGTCGCATCGATCGAGCACGGCTCGATGATCGACGATGAAGCGGCCGCGCTGATGAAGCAGCGTGGCACCTACCTGGTTCCGACCGCATACCTGCTCGGCACCTTCAAGTTCGAGAGCCTGCCGCCTCCGATCGCCGCGAAAGCGCGACAGGTCATTCCCATGGCGCAGGAGAGCCACCGCCGAGCGGTTCGCGCGGGGGTCAAGGTCGCGTTCGGCACCGATGCGGCCGTGGCGCCCCACGGCGACAACGCCAAGGAGTTCGCGGTGTATGTCGGCTACGGAATGCGGCCGGTAGACGCGCTCCGTACGGCCACCGTGAACGCCGCGGACCTGCTGGGAGTGGATGACCGGGGCGTGATCGCTCCGGGTAAGCTCGCCGATCTGATTGCGGTGCGGGGGAATCCCCTCGAAGACGTGCGAGTGCTGGAACGGGTAATCTGGGTAATGAAAGGTGGAGAAGTGGTGAAGTAAGCGAGAGATCCTTCGCGCGCTCAGGATGAGGAGCAGGTGCTGCCCTGCTGCCCTGCTGCCCTGCTGCCCCGCTTACAGTATGTACCGCCTGAGATCGTCGTCGCTGATGATCTTGACCAGCCTCTCGCGCACATTATCGGCGCTGAAGACAATCTGCTTCTCGGGGTAGTCCGGCAGCTCGAAGAGCACGTCCTCCATGAGTGCCGCCATGACCGTATGCAGACGGCGGGCACCGATGTTTTCCATGCGGTCGTTGGCCATGAATGCCACCCGCGCGATCTCGGCGATTCCGTCCTCGGTGAACGCGAGCTCTGCACCTTCCGACGCCACCAGCGCCTGATATTGCTTCGTCAGGGCGTTCTCGGGCTCGGTCATGATGCGCACGAAGTCCTGCTCGGTGAGCGACTGCAGCTCGACCCGGATGGGAAAACGCCCCTGCAACTCCGGGATGAGGTCGGAAGGCTTCGACACGTGGAACGCGCCGGCCGCGATAAAGAGGATGTGATCGCTCCGCACGTAGCCATAGCGAGTCTGGACGGTGGAACCCTCCACGATCGGAAGCAGGTCGCGCTGAACGCCTTCGCGTGACACATCGGGGCCACCACCCTGCCCCCGCTCACCCGCGATCTTATCGATCTCGTCGATGAAGATGATGCCGTGGTTCTCGACCCGGTCGAGCGATTCGTTCACCACGTCGTCCATGTCCACCAGCTTCTTGAGCTCCTCGTCTACCAGCACCCGCCGGGCTTCCGGCACCTTGACCGTCCGCCGCTTCTTCCGCTTGGGCATCATGTCCTGGAGCATTTCGGTGAAGTTGATGTCCATCCCCTCGACGCCCTGTGGCGGCTGGATCAGCTCCATCATGGGATAGCCCTGCTGGGACACCTCCACCTCCACCTCGCGATCATCCAGCCGCCCCTCGGTGAGCATCTGCCGCAGCTTCTCCCGGGAGCGCTGCCGCCGCTCCTCCTCCGGCGTAGGCGCCTGCTCGGATTTCGCTTGACCGGAGGAGGAAACCACAAACACCGAGGCTTCAGCCCCGTCCCTCTTCTCGGTCTTCTCCGTCTTTTCTAACGCGGGTCCGGCCGGCAGCAGCAGATCCAGCAGGCGCTCATCGGCCCGCTGCTCTGCCTGGGGATAGACCTCGTCCTCGCGTTCGGTGCGCACGAGATTGATGGCGGAGTCGACCAGGTCCCGCACCATCGATTCGGCATCACGACCGACGTAGCCAACCTCGGTGAACTTGGATGCCTCGACCTTGATGAAGGGGGCTCCGGAGAGACGGGCCAGCCGGCGGGCGACCTCCGTCTTTCCGACGCCGGTGGGGCCGATCATGATGATGTTGTAGGGGGTGATTTCGTCCCGGATGTCGTCCGGCGCCTGCGCTCGCCGCCAGCGGTTCCGCACCGCGATGGCGACGGCCTTCTTGGCGGCCTCCTGCCCCACGATATAGCGGTCCAGCTCGGCCACGATCAGCCGAGGGGGCATCTCCTCCAGCCACGGCATGGGAGCGACGGGTTCCGGGCCGGATGCAACGGGAAGCTTGGGGGCGACGTCGGTCATTCTGTAAGGTAAGGCGTAAGCGGGACTAGGACAGGCGTGACCGAGGACTGGGACGAGCAGGGTTAACGACGCGGGAGGACTGCCCGCTTAGGCTACGTTCGTCCTTGCCCCGCTCACGCTTTTGCAGCTTCCCGCTCACGCTTTTTAGGCCCGCTCACGCTTTCTTGCCATCCCCCGGCAGTTCGAGTACCGTGATGTTTCGATTGGTGAATACGCAGATGTCGGCGGCAATCTCGAGCGAGCGCTGGGTAATCTCGCGAGCCGAGCGGTTGGGCTCCGGCAGCAGGGCGCGGGCGGCCGCGAGCGCGAAGTTGCCACCAGAGCCTACCGCGATGATACCGTCATCCGGCTCGATGAGCTCGCCTGAGCCGCTCAGCAGGAAGCTGTGCTCCAGGTCGGCCACGACGAGCAGCGCTTCGAGCCGACGCAGGATCCGGTCGCTCCGCCAGTCCTTCGCCAGCTCGACCGCGGCTCGCGGCAGGTTTCCGGGATAGCGGTCGAGCTTCTCCTCGAACTTCTCGTACAAGGTGAGCGCGTCGGCCACGGATCCGGCAAAGCCGGCCAGCACCTTGCCGCCTTTCATCGTGCGCACCTTGTTCGAGTGCGACTTGACGACGGTCTCGCCGATGCTGACCTGGCCATCGCCGCCGAGCGCGACCCGGCCGTCCTTTCGGACGCCAAGTATTGTTGTTCCGTGAAATGAGGTCATCGATCCTCGAAAGAGTGAAAAGTAAAGAGTAAAGAGTGAAGGATCAGTTCACGTTTCACTTTTCACTTTTCACTTTCTGCTATGCCCGGGGATGTGCCTGGTTGTAGACCTTCTTGAGCCGCTCCACGCTGGTATGCGTGTAAATCTGGGTCGTACTCAGCGACGCATGGCCCAGCAGCTCCTGCACCGCGCGAAGATCAGCCCCCGCATCCAGCATGTGGGTCGCGAACGTGTGGCGGAGTGAGTGCACCCGAAGCCCGTCTACCCCGATCCCGTCCAGCATGCCATGCACGATCCGCTGCACTCCCCGGGCGGCCAACCGTTTGCCGCTCCGGCTGACGAACACTGCCCGGCGATCGCTCTTCTGCCGGGCGATCACCTGCTCACGCAGCTGAAGATAGCGCCGGAGCGCGAGCACGGCGCGCGAACCCACCGGAACGATGCGCTCCTTGCGTCCCTTGCCCCGCACCTTGGCCTGGTCGGAGAGGAGGTCGAGATCCTCCAGGTTCAGCCCGCACAGCTCGGAGAGTCGCATGCCCGTGGAATAGAACAGCTCCAGTATCGCGAGGTCACGAGTTGGCCCGAACTCGTCTCCCTCAGCTCTCGACTCGGCCCACTCGAAGAGCGTGCCCGTCTGCTGGCGATCCAGGTAGCTCGGGAGCCGTTTCTCCAGCTTCGGCATCCGTGCCGCCCGGGCGATGGTGTTGGCGACACCATGATGCTCCTGCAGAAACCGGTAGAGACTCCGCACCGCGGAGAGCGCTCGCGCCGCACTGCGCCGGGCCAAGCCTTTCCGCTGCATCTCCCCCAGGAAGCCGCGAACACCGAGCCGGTCAACGGTGTCCCAGTTCCAATCGCCATAGTGGCGGTCGCAGAACTGGGTGAACGCGTCGAGATCGCGAGCGTACGCCTTCACCGTGTGGGGTGAGACATCCCGCTCTTTCTCCAGATGGACGAGGTATTCGGTGATCTCAGATCGTGACGTCATTCGGAACTGGATAAAGGAGAACAAAAGCACACTAGCCGCGGATGAACACAGATAAACACAGATCGCTCCGCGGACCCGACGACCTTCGAGTTCATCAGCAGAACTCGAGGCTTTGGTTCAAAAGCACACCACTTGGCATTCGGGGACAGAATCAGAAGGGGTGCTGTTGACAAAAAAGTTGTTGGTCAGTGTAATCAGGAACTCCAATCCACACCGAAGCGATCTGTGTTTATCTGTGTTCATCTGCGGCAAAATGCTTTTCTGTTTGGATGTCCGCTTCCTCGCGCCAAGCCGCAAAATCGGCCTGCGCCCGCTCCACCATCAGCTCCTTCTTGCGATCCTTCTTCACCCCTCGCGCAACTCGGGGCAGGCTCTTTCCCGAAAGCGGATCGAGAAGTCCAAAGTTCGCATTCATCGGCTGAAAGTGCTTCGGATTGGCCTCTCTCAGGTAACGATAGAGGGCCCCCAGCATGGTCGTAGCCGGAGGGATGGTGATGGGCAGCCCAGCGAGCTTGCGCGCCAGGTTGATCCCCGCCATGAGCCCCGTCCCGAGCGATTCGGTATAGCCCTCGACCCCGGTGATCTGTCCCGCAAAGAACAGCCGATCATTGTTCGTTGCGGTGAGCCCCGGGCCCAGACTGGCGGGACTGTTCAGGTATGAGTTCCGGTGGATGCTGCCGAACCTCAGAAACTCGGCTTCCTCCAGTCCGGGAATCATTCGGAAGACGCGTTGCTGCTCCGGTATCCGGAGCCGCGTCTGAAATCCGACGAGGTTCCACATCTGCCCCGCACGATCTTCGCGACGCAGCTGAACCACGGCGTGCGGCTCGCGACCGGTCTTCGGATCCGTGAGCCCCACCGGTTTCATCGGCCCGAAGCGGAGCGTCTCCCGCCCACGGCTCGCCATCTCCTCTACCGGAAGACATCCCTCGAAGTACGGCACCTCGTCGAACGCATGCCCCTGATGCTGGTCGCCGGCCACAAGTGCATCGATGAACGCCTCGTAGGTGGCAGCATCCATCGGTGCGTTGAGATAGTCGTCTCCGTCGCCCTTGCCATAGCGGGACCGGGCATAGAGCCGATCCAGGTCGAGTGAGTCGGCCGATACAACCGGGGCGATGGCGTCGTAGAACGCAAGCGCCGACGCGCCGAGCCGATCGACCATGGCCCGGGTGAGCCGCTCGGAGGTGAGCGGGCCGGTTGCTACGACTCCCACATCCGGCAGCTCGGTGACCTCATCCCTCACGATGGTGATATTTGGATGCCGGGTGATCCGGTCGTGCGCCGCCTGCGAGAAGAGGTCGCGATCGACGGCGAGCGCACTGCCGGCCGGAACTCGGGCAAGATCGGCGCATGGGAGCAGCAAACTACCCAGCGCACGCAGCTCGGCCTTGAGCAGGCCGTGTGCATTGGTGAGCTCTACCGATTTAAAGGAATTACTGCAGACCAGCTCGGCGAGACGATCGGTCTGGTGCGCGGGGGTCTTGGTCAGAGGCCGCATTTCGTGGAGCGTGACCGACACGCCCCGTTCCGCCAGCGCCCAGGCGGCTTCCGAGCCGGCGAGACCGCCGCCGACAACGGTGGCGTTCACGCCAGGGACACCTCCTCAGGCTCGGCAATTACCAGGCGATGGCCGCACTTGAGGCAGGTTCGGCTCTCGCCCTCGGCCTTGCTGATCTTCTTCTCCATGCCGAGCCAGCCGCAGTTAGGACAGGTCTCTTGTACCGGTCGATTCCAGGTCGAGAAGTCACACGCGGGGTAACGCAAACAACCCCAGAACGACTTGCCGCGCTTGGTCCGCCGCTCGGTGAGCTCACCCTCCTCGCACTTGGGACACTTGAGACCCATGGAGATGGATCGCGTGCCCTTGCAGTTCGGGTACGTGGTGCAGGCGAGGAACTCCCCGAACCGTCCGGTCTTGATGACCATGGGCGAGCTGCAGAGGTGGCATTTCTCGTCGCTGGGCCGATCGGGCACCTTGTCTTTCTTCAGCGACTTCACGTAATCGCACGTGTCCTTGTACTTGAGGCACGCGAGATACGGCCCGAAGCGGCCGGTGCGGAGCTCGATCGGAGAGCCGCACTTGGGACAGCGCTCCTTGGCCAGCTCTTCGGGCTTGAGGCCGTGGGCATCGGCCACGAGCGCCTTCATGTCCACTGCACCGAGCGCCTTGTTGAACGGTCCGTAGAAGTCCTCCAGCACGCGCTGCCATGCGAGCTCTCCGTCCTCGATCCGGTCCAGCTCGGTCTCCATTCCGGAGGTGAACTCGACGTTGAAGATCTCCGGGAACTTGCCGATCATGATCTTCTCGACCGTCTCTCCCAGGCTGGTGGGAAAGAAGCGCCGCTGCTCCACCCGCACGTATTCGCGCGCCGACAGGGTAGAGATGATGGCGCTGTAGGTGGAGGGCCGCCCAATGCCGAGGCGCTCCAGCTCCTTGACCAGGCTGGCCTCGGAGAAGCGAGGGGGCGGCTCGGTGAAGTGCTGCGAGGGAGTGATCTCGCGAACTTCGACCCTGTCTCCCACGGCCAGCGGCGGAATGGGAGACAGATCGTCCATCGTCTTGCCCTCCTCTTTCTCGCGCCCTTCCGTGTACAGCACATGGTAGCCATCGAACACCAGCACCGAGCCGCTGGCGCGGAACAGATACTCGCCCAGGTCGAAGTCGACGATCGTCATGTCGTACACCGCCGGGGTCATCTGCGACGCCACGAATCTCTGCCAGATCAGCTGGTAGAGGCGGAACTGGTCCGGCTCGAGATACGCCTGCACCTGCTCGGGCCGCCGGCTCACATCGGTGGGACGGATTGCCTCGTGTGCGCCCTGTACTCGCGCGGCCTTTTTCGGCCGGTACTGGTTCGGAGTGTCGGGAAGGTACGGCTTGCTGTAGCTCTTGCGAATGAAGTCGCGCACCGAGGCGATCGCGGTGGTCGAGACCTCGGGGGAGTCGGTTCGCATGTACGTGATGAGACCGACCGGCCCGTCTTCGCCGACGTCCTTTCCCTCGTAGAGGTCCTGGGCGGCGCGCATGGTCCGGCGCGACGAGAAGCCCAGCTTCTTGGCGGCTTCCTGCTGCAGCGTACTCGTGGTGAACGGAGCAGCCGGATTTTTCTTCCGATTCTTCTTTTCGACCTTGGAGACGATGAACGGCCTGGGGCGTACCGCATCGACCACCGCCTGCGCGTCGGCCTGATTCTGCAGTTGAGGCTTGTGACCGTCCACCTTGTGCAGCGCAGCCTCGAAGGTCTGACCATCCTTCGCGCACAGTGCCTCGATGGTCCAGTACTCTTCGGGTGTAAACGCGCGGATCTCCCGCTCGCGCTCCACGATCAACCGCAGCGCGACGGTCTGCACCCGGCCGGCGGATAGTCCCGTCTTGATGCTGTGCCACAGGATCGGGCTTGCCTTGTACCCGACCAGGCGATCGAGAATTCGGCGCGCCTGCTGGGCATCAACCTTCCGGTCATCGATCTGCCCGGGCTGCCTCAGCGCCTCCTGAATCGCATCCTTCGTGATCTCGTGGAACAGAATTCGGTGAGTGGGGACGTCGGACTTGAGCTGATCGGCGACGTGCCAGGCGATCGCTTCGCCCTCACGGTCGGGGTCGGTTGCGAGGTAGATGGCCGAAGCACCCTTGGCGGCCTTCTTCAGATCCGCCAGGGTTTTCGTCTTGCCCTTGATAGTGACGTATTTCGGCTCGAAACCGCCCTCCACGTCGACCCCGAGCTCGCGGGTGGGCAGATCCCGAACATGCCCGACCGTCGCCTTCACGTCGTAGCCGGAGCCGAGGTACTTACCGATCGTCTTGGCTTTGGTCGGTGACTCGACAATGACGAGCGCAGTGCCGCCAGAACGGCTCCGGGCAACGACGCCGTTCCCCTTGGCCCCCCGCTTTCGCGCAGCTGGCGCTTTGGCAACCGGACGGGTGCCGTTGTCAGCGACGGCTGCAATCGGCGTTTTCGCCTTTACCGCCTTTACTGCCTTCTTCTTTCTCGTCGCCATAGCTTCAGTGTAACCGCTCCTGTCATCTATCAGTCAAAGTCGGAGGTAGCAAGAAACCACGCCCGCCGTGGGATTAGCAACCCGACAGCGGCTACCATCCTCCGTGTTTGCGGGCCAGATCAACGATCGTGGCAGCCACCGCGACAGCCTCCGCGCGCTCGGTGTCGACCTGGTGGGGAGCCAGTGAATAGAACTGCTCCCGCTCCTGCAGCAACGCCTGCATGCGCTGAACCGGATCTACGCCGGCCAGCAGTGGTCTGGCCTCTCCCGCTTCTGTGCGCCGCGCGGCCGTTGTCGGAAGGCAACTGAGGTAGATCACCAGACACGACTCCAGCGCGCCGGCGAGCTGGCCCGGCTGCGCGGCCCATCCACCTCCTGGTACGATGACCCCGGGGTTCCCGCCCTGGGCGGCGATGACCGCGTCCCGTTCCATCTCGCGAAATCGAGCCTCGCCCAACATCCCGAAGATCTGGGTTACCGGCATGCCCATTTCGCGGACCAGCAACCCATCGATATCGATGAATGGCGCCGACAATCCTTCCGCCACCAGCCGTCCTACCGTGCTCTTCCCCGATCCGGGGAGGCCCACCAGCAGGACGTGACGCGGCATCAGGGTTCTCGGAGGCCGGATGCCCAGCGGGAGCCGAGCGCCGCGACGTAGCCGTCGTAGTTGCGGCGCATTTCGGATAAGGAGTCACCACCGAACTTTTCGAGCATCGCATCGGCCAGAACCAGAGCCACCACCGCCTCTGCGATGACGCCCATCGCCGGGACCGCGGTGACGTCCGAGCGCTCGCTCACGGCCTTGGCAGCCTGCCCCGATGTCAGGTCCACCGTGGGGAGTGGGGACATCAGGGTGGCAATCGGCTTCATTGCTACCTTAACAACCACGGGTTCCCCGGTCGTGATTCCGCCTTCCATCCCGCCGGCATTGTTGCTCGTTCTCCGGAACCCGCCGCGGATGTCGCCTTCCCCGCTTACCCGCTTACCCGCGTCCCCGCCGACTATCGGGTCATGAACCTCGGAGCCAGGGCGCCGCGCGGCCTCGAAGCCCATGCCTATCTCGACTCCCTTCACCGCTGGTATAGACATCAGCATGCCGGCCAGCCGCCCGTCCAGCTTCCGATCCCAGCTCACATGGCTGCCGAGGCCCACGACCACACCCCGGGCGACCACCTCGGCCTCGCCGCCGAGTGTGTCACCAGCCTTCTTGGCGGCGTCGATGCGGCGGATGATTTCTGCCTCGACAGCAGGATCGAGCACCCGCACTTCCGACCGGTCGGATGTCTCGTTGAGTGGGACCGGCAGAGCCGCAGGGTCCCGAGTGTCTGAAACCGCCCGAATGCCTCCCAGCGAAATGATGTGGCTGCCGATCTCGACGCCGAACTCGGCCAGCAGCCGCTTGGCGAGAGCGCCGGCCGCCACTCTGGCTGTGGTCTCGCGCGCGCTGGCCCGCTCCAGAATGTCGCGACCATCGAGTCGGTCGTATTTCAGGACGCCGGCCAGGTCGGCGTGACCCGGCCTCGGACGGGTGACTCGCCGACGGCGTATCTCCCCGGGCGGGTCGGAGCTCTCGTAGGCCATCACGTCTTCCCAGTTGGCCCAGTCTCGGTTCGGAATCAGCATGGCGACGGGGGAGCCCAGCGTCTCACCGGCGCGAACCCCGGACAGCCATTCGATGCGGTCGCGCTCGATCTTCATCCGGGCTCCGCGGCCGTACCCCTGCATCCGGCGGGCGAGCTCGTGGTCCACCCACTCAGCTGTGACTGGCAGGCCAGCGGGCAAACCCTCGACGACCGCGACGAGTGCCTTGCCATGGGATTCGCCGGCAGTGGTGAATCGGAGTGTCACGACAGGGTCCTTGGAAGGTGGTCTGCCCTCGCCGGATACTAACGAACGAGCCCGGCTCGCGCCGGGCTCGTCCTATCTCATAGTACGTCTGCCGGGTCACTGCGCCGAGGCGCCGTCGTCTATGATCCGGGGCGTGACCAAGATAATCAGGTCGCGCCGGTTTTCCTCGGTCTTGCTGAAGCCGAACAGCTTGCCGATGATCGGCAGACCGGAGAGCAGCGGAATTCCGGACCGGCTGTTCGTGACCTCGGTGACGGTCAGACCACCGATCACCGCGGTTTCTCCATCGTTGACCAGCAGCTGGTTGTCGGCCCGCTGGGTGCTGAAGGTGAAGCCGAGGTCGCCGGCCGTGATCTCCTGAATGGCGGAACGCTCGGTGTGAAGCTCCATCGCGATCTGCCGGTTGCTGGTGACGTGCGGCGTGACCGTCAGACGGATGCCGGTCTCCTTGAACTGCACCGTGGACTTGGCGTCCGACGAGTTAGATCCGGCATCGATCACGCGGACCGGCGTCTCCTCACCCACGAGGATATCGGCCTTGCGGTTGTCGAGCGTGGTGATGACCGGCTCCGCCTGCACATCCGAGAGGTCCTGCCGCTCGAGCGCGCTGAGGAACGAGGTCAGGGTAAAGCCGCCCAGCGCGGTCGAGAACACCAGGTCGAGAGCGGAACCGACGATGGTGGCGTCGGAGTTGCCGATCGCCGACACCGAGTTGCCACCCACGTCGATGATGTTCGTCTCAGGCTTATAGGTGCCGCCCGCCGTGGTCGAATTCGGATCGGGCCGCTGAATCAGCTTGTTGAAGAACTGGTTGTTGCTGCCCAGGTCGTACTTGACGCCAAGCTCCTCGATGTCCGTGCGGTCCACGAACACGATCTTGGCCTTGATGGACACCTGCGGCGTGCGTATATCGAGCCCCCGAACGAAGTCGGCGATGTTCGCCACCTTGCTCCGGGTGTCTGTGATGATGAGCGAGTTGGTATTGTCGTCGGCGATGACCTTGCCGCGGCCCTTGGTCAGGCTGCCCTCGATGCTCTTGGTCAGCTCCTTCGCCTTGCCGTAGTTGATGCGGACGACGTTGGTCTCCAACGGCTCGAGCGAATCGAGCGACGCGAGGACTGACGGAGCATCAACCCGAATGATCCCGCCCGCCATTTCCTGGGCCGACAGACCCTGGGAAGCGAGGATGGCCTGGAACGCCTGGGGCCACGGCTGATTCTTGACCTCGGCTGTTACTTCGCCAGTGATGCCCTTGCCGAGGATGATGGTCCGGCCGCTGAATGCCGCGAAGCCGGCAACGACGTCGGCTACGTTGGCCCGGTCCCACACCACCGTGATCCGGGGCTCTTCCGAGGTGACCCGGGTGAGCCGGCTGGCCGGCATCTGGACTTCAGGCGCCCGGGCCGGCTTGGTGCGCGCGGCCGGCTGAGCGGGGTTCGAGGACCAGGCAAGGAATGACTGGTCGGTGCCGAAGGACACGCGAATGGCGTCGGTCCCGCGCTCGACATGATAGTCCTTGGCCTCGTCGAGGGTCAGAACGATGCGCACCACATCGTTCTCGAACTGCGAGTAGCGCACGTTCAGCACGTTGCCGCGCTTCACGCCGTCGTAGAGGCTGGCCGACTTGCCCTTCAGGCGGGCGCCCAGCACGTCGAGTACGAGACGATCGGGCCCCTGGAGCATGAAGTCGCGGACCTCGACCGCGCCGCGCACGTTGATCACGATGTCGGCGCGTCCCGGTGAAGCCTGGACGCTGACGCCCGTGACCTCTCCGCTCCCCGGGCCGTCGGCGAGCGCCGCGGAGGGCACTCCGAACACCGCGGCAGTGGCGAGCATTAGGCGATACAATCGGGTCATGGGGTTACGTCCTCCTGCTTCCTGAGCGAAAGGGTTTCCTGACGTTCAAAGCCGAAGTCTTCGATCATGAACACCACGTCACGGTCACGGATCTGCACTACCCGGGAGCGGCCGAGCTGATCGCCGGCGCGCAACTTGTGACGCTTACCCCCTTCTTTCTCCCGGAACACTGCCACACTCGCCGCCGGCGTCCGCATGTTCTGATAGATGCCGACCAGCTGGAGATCGGCGACCTCAGGGCCCGACTTCTCCATGTTCAGCAGCGAGTTGAACGGATCGCGGGTGGAGCCGGAGTACGCGAACGTCTCACGGACCATCTCAGTCTCACGCGCCTTCTGGATCGAGTCGGCAACTGCCGCAGAGTCCACCGCCGGCATTGTTACCGCGATCCGCATGCTATCCCTGGTGGCGGGCGCAGCGGCCTTGGCGCTATCAGCCTTCGGCGCAACCGGCGCTGCCTTGGATGTAGCGACCGTTGTTTTGGCCGCGGCGGAATCCTTCGGCGCAATCTTCTTTGCCGTATCCATGGCCACAGTAGTGATCGGCGCATGCGAGTCCTGGCCGCACACCGATTGAGCCTGGGCTGCAATCAGCTCCTCGGATGGAGCCCGCGCGGGCTTCCGGGACTTGGACTTTGCCTTGGCCTTCTTGATCACCACAGGAGGCTTGATCAGTTCAGCGCGCACCGAGTCGATGCAGGACGCGAAGCGGACCTGCGCCAGGGAATCGGCTGCGCGACGAGCCTTCCGCAGGCTGTCGGTGCGTGCGCGCAATGCCGCCGCGCGAACCTCGGCCTCTTTGGCCTTCTTGTTCCCCAGGAACGGCATGTTATCGAGCTGAGAGCATCCCGATACCGCCAGAACCGTCAGGAGAGCGAGACCGAAGGCGTTACGTGCCACTGGCCCCTCCTTCCTGAGTGGGAGACTTCACATAGGTGCGGATCTGAAAGCGGGCCTCCAGCAGCGAACCAGTGCTGTCGCCGAGCGCTTTGGCCGACGTTGGGTTGGCCGAGGCGACTGACAGGTTATAGGGCACGATGATGCGCTGGAGGCTGGCCACATCCGCCATGAACTGTCCGATCTGATCGTACTTCCCGATCACGGACATGTTGTAGGTGTAGGTGTCGAAAGGAGCCGGGCCGGGCTCAACCGGCTGCGGCACCACCTGCGATAACGTGACTCCGCGAATCTTGCTGCGGGTCGAAATATCATCGAGCAGGTTGGGAACCTCATTCCGCTCCGGCACCAGCCGGCGCAGCAGCATCAGATTGGACCGATAGCTCTCCAGCCGCTTCCGCACATCGGCCACGCTGCCGCGGGCCAGCTCCTTCTTGGCGCTGTCGGTGGCGGCCTCGAGCCGGCCGATCGTGTCGCGTACCGCGACGATCCGCTCCTTGCCCGCAGCCAGTCCCTTCAGTCCGACGATTTCGATGACGGAGCCGGTATAGGCGCAGTACCCCACGAGCGCTGCCAGACCGAGCGCCAGGAGGGGAGTGGCTTTTTCGTTAGAGATGGCCATGGCTATCTCACCTCACCGACTGGCTGAAGGGAGCAGTACGGATGTACGCTGAATCGGCCCGATGATACGTCGCGCGGATGCTGAACGCCGTGACCGGCCGTTCCTTCTCGACCACGGTCTGAGCCGACACCGGCACGACGTCGTGAATCCAGGGTGAGGCTTCGAGCTGCCTCAGGAATCTGGTGTACGCTTGGATGTCGATGGTCCGGCCGGTGAGGTTGAACACGAGGTCCGGCTGAGTATCGGCTACGGTCGTGTCGACGGCAGGGGCCCCTGGTGTTGCCGGCGCTGCCGGTGCCGGTGTGGCGCTGGCGACCGGGGCGGCGGAACCGAGGTCCACCAGCCAGGTATAGGCGGGCAGCGCCTTGGTGACCTCGTCCAGCACGTGGGGCCACACATATCGATCGCCATCCACGTTGCGGATGACGGTGATCTGAGCGAGTAGCGAATCGCGGATCTTCTCTTGGCGCCGCTTGTCGGCCAGGAAGGTCTTGAACCGCTTGTTCTCGGCGCGCGCCTGCTCCAGCCGTGGCTCCAGGCTGTAAAGCTGGCGGACGTTGTTCAGATAGACGAAGCTGAGGAATCCCAGCACTAGCACCCAGCCACCCACGGCACCAAGCAGGAGCGGGTCCTTCACCTTGGTGCCCAGGTCACGAAAGCTGCCCAGGATCCCCTTGAAGTCGAAGGAGACACCCGCGCGCTTGCGCCGTTTACCGGGGCGAAGATTGACGGTGATCATCTGATGACGGTCCCTGGTCGGGGGTCAGGCTGCAGTCCGCAGGGCGAGACCAATCGGGAGCATGAGCAGGGGCGCGACTTCGTCCACCTGCATCTCGTCGAACACTCCCTCGGCTACCTGCAGCTTTTCGATCGGATTAGCGAGCTGAACCGGAATCTGGAGCCGGTCTCCCAGCGCACGGCTAAGCCGGGGGATACGGGCGCCACCACCGGTCAGGAAGATCCGCGAGATGCCGCCCGCCGAACGGCTGGCCGTCTGCAGGAAGGCGCCGGCGCGTTCGATCCCTACTGCCAGCTCCTCGGTCCGGGTCTGCAGAAACGCTTCCGGGATCTCGCCACCGGATCCACCCTGCAGCAGGCGCTCGGCTTCCTCCGCCGACTGGCCGCGCTCACGCTGCAGGTCCTCGCGGAAACGCCGAGTGCCGACTGGAATGTCTCGCGTGAGGACAGGAACGCCGTCATCGAGTATGTAGATGTTGGTGACTTCGTGACCGATGTTCACGAGGCCGACCACGCCATTCATCGCTTCGGGGTAGTTGATTTCGAACGCGTTGTGCAGCGCGAACGCGTCCACGTCGATGATGCTGGACTGAAGCCCGACGTCGGCGAGCAGGGCCACCTTGTGATCCACCAGCTCGCGCTTGGCGGCCACGAGGAGCACCGTCATCTGCAGGCCTTCACCCTCGGGATCCAGGATCTGAAAATCGAGCTCCACGTTGTCCATATCGAATGGGACGTGCTGCTCGGCTTCCCAGCGGATAACCTCTCGGGCCTCGTTCTCACCCATGCGGTCCATCGTGATCTTCTTCACGATCACATCACGGCCGCCGACAGCGGTCACCACCGCCTTGGCCTTGATGCCGGCGCTCGCCATGAGACCCTTGATGGCCTCGGCAACGATGCCGGGGTCCATGATCTCGCCTTCGACGATGGCATCGTGGGCAATCGACGTGAACGCCACCTTGGTCAGTACCGGACCACCGGCGGAGTGCGAGATCGCGACGAGCTTGATCAGGCCACTTCCGATGTCCAGCCCGACCGTGGTCGCCTTGCGCCCGAAGAGTCCCATAATGTCCGCTGGTTGGAGAGGCGTCAGGATATCAGCGCGTTCACTGGGCAACCGATGTGCCACACAAATTGCACATTGGCAATCCTTTGCAGGCAAGCAGCTTAACGCGGGCACTGGTGCCGACTTCGCTGCCGCGTGCGCGCCTGCATCTTCTCTTTCGCAAGCCGTCTCTCGGGATGCAGCAGTACCGGTCCAGAGGGGCGGTGCAACATGTGGCAGTGCTCAGTAGAGCCGCACCCAGCTCCGCTCCGCCAGAGGGACTACCGTGGGCAACGCATCGCCTTCCGGTGTTTCGACGGCAGATGTTCCGAGCCGAACGAAGAGACCGAGGGTACGGGTTGCACGTGCGCCGCCCGAGGCATCGTGTCTCGTCCCCTGCGACTTGACGATGAATAGCCGGCTGGTAAGACGAGCAACGGAAGTGTGAACCGTGATCATTTCTCCGACTGTCGCAGTGCCCAAGTCCAGTGCGATTCCCCCAGGCACCAGAGGCTCCAATGCAGGTGCTTCCAGCGCGGCCACGGTTTCAGCCAGACCAGCCTCTGCCGCCTCGAGAGCCTGCCCAGCGTACGTCACGTTGTAACCACTCTGCTGCTCCAGGCGGCCTGGCAGAAAGCTGCCGGCTACCAGGGCACCGATGACCGCAAGAGCGAACATCGCGGTGGCCAGCGCAAAGCCGGCTTCATCCTTCCGGGAGGCAGCGCCCGGTACTGTGGGACTCACGGGACCGGAGAGTTTCGCAGTGCGACCTGCGTGGTAAGCTCCTCTTCCTGACGCAGTCGAGTTGCATCCGGCGCAGCAGCTTCGATAGCACGGATAGTGACTCGAATACTCTTTATGCCGGTGCGATCGACCGTGGGTCCACCGAGCGCATCCAGGTACTCGAGCCGGAAGCCGTTCGAGGCGAGAGGACCAACCAGCGGTTGAATTGCCTCGCCGGTGTTTACCGAGCGGGCCCCCAACCACCAGGCGTCATCGGCCTGGTAGAGTCTCAGCTCCATCGGCTCTACCAGACGAACCGGCGTGCCCTCCTCGACAAGCAGAGGAGAGGGGCTGGCAGAGAGTGTCAACGTGATGCCTGGACCGCCGCCCGCGGGACACGCGAACGTCGTTGCCACGCTGGAGATCTTCACTGCTACCCACGTGTCGGGGGATCCCGCGGAGTCGCCGGGGACGAACACCAATGCTTCATCCCTTCCGGCCTGAGGATCCCGGTGTCCCGAGAAGCTGCTTCGAGCCAGTCTGACAACTGCGGGGCCGGCTGTCTGGCAGATGAAGCCGACTCCACGTGCAGTGCGGTAGGTGATGGCGTGAGCCCCGGGCGCGAGGACATCGTTCTGGAGGGTGCTTCCGCCACTCACTGCGCTGAGCTCGCTGAGCTCGTTTGCGACGATAAGCGCACCCGCACGTACGGTGGACTGCAGGGACACCCGTGCGCTCTGAGCGCGGGTCAATCGCTGGGTGTTGAGGAGCAGGTTGTACGTGGCACCGGTAACGATGAGCGTGACGGCC
This sequence comes from uncultured Gemmatimonadales bacterium, assembly GCA_963730915.1. Taxonomy (GTDB): domain Bacteria; phylum Gemmatimonadota; class Gemmatimonadetes; order Gemmatimonadales; family GWC2-71-9; genus CAVVWJ01. The sequence continues at coordinate 49,714 of CAVSTR010000004.1, forward strand.
AATGCGAGCATGGTCTCGACCATGGTAAAGCCCCTGCGGGCGGCCCCACTCAGCATCTGATTTTGGTCTCCAGGCTGGCAGTACGAAGACCACGCACTGTCAGGTACGTGACCGTGACCCGAACAGGCCGGACCTTGCCGCTGGCAGCCACGTCCCATTGCTCCGCCACGCCGCCGACCATGACCGGACCTCCGCTGGTAAATGCGGGATTGGCACACCGGGGCGAAGTAGCTCCCGCAACGGACCGCAGAGCCTCGACGCGGCGCGACGCCGCCAGAGCTGCGCGCGTTTCCATTTTCCCACGGCCGATCATGCGTGTGACCGAAGACGACGCGCTCATCAGAGCGAGGATGCCGACACAGACCACCACCACAGCCACCAGTGCTTCGACGAGAGTGAAGCCGGAGCGACGATGCTTCATGGCAACCTCCGAGGTGCTCAGAAAGCTGTGTGCCCGAGCGGAGGAACGGCGTACCGAATAGCCGCAATCTTGATCGATTGAGCGGTAGTCTGAGGGTCTAGCGTCTAGGGTCTAGGGTCTGACTCTAGACCCTTGACCCTTAGTGGGCAGGCAGGCGCCTGAGCTTGTAGAAGAGGGTGCGAAGGCTGATGCCGAGAAGATTGGCGGCCTGCCGGCGGTTCCCCTTGGCGGCATCGAGGGCCCGCTGAATGGCTTCACGCTCGACCGCTTCCACCTGTGAGCGCAGGTCGAGCGATCCACTCGAAGCACCGTTCTGAGAGGACGCGCCATTGGAGAGCGCGAAATCCTTGCTGTCGAGCGGGCTGCCGGCGCCGAGCACGGCCGCGCGCTCCAGCGTGTTGCGCAGCTCACGGACGTTGCCGGGCCAGCCGTGATGGGTCAGAGCGGCCAGGGCCGACGGCGTAATGCTCACCGGATGGCCGAGCCGCTGCGCCATCTGGCGCGCGAAGTGAGTCAGCAGCTCCGGAATGTCCTCCGGCCGCTCGCGGAGCGGCGGGATGTGAAGCCGCACCACGTTCAGGCGGTAGTAGAGATCGGAGCGGAACTCGCCCCGCTCCACGGCCTGCTCCACTGGCCTACCAGTCGCAGCCAGCACCCGAACATCGATCCTGCGGGACTCGCGTCCCCCGAGCCGCCGGACCTGACCCTCCTCCAGCACCCGCAGGATCTTCGACTGCAGGCCGGGTGAAACGTCGGCTATCTCATCGAGCAGCAGCGTTCCGCCATCGGCCAGCTCAAACAAGCCTGCGTGGTCGGTCGTCGCTCCCGGGAATGCGCCCTTGGTATGGCCAAAGAGCTCGGACTCGAGTAGCTGCTCCGGAATGGCCGCACAGTTGACGGCCGTGAAGCTACGCTCGCTCCGAGGACTCATGCGGTGGATGGCGCGGGCCACGACTTCCTTGCCGGTTCCGCTCTCGCCGGTGATCAGGACGGGTGTGTGGTGGCGCGCGACCCGGGAGGCCAGCTCCAGCACTTCCCGCATGGCGGGACTTTGTGAGACCACCAGCTCTTTCACCGCTCCGATTCCGACGTTCGACCGCAAAGCTTCTACTTCGCGGCGCAGGCGTTCGCGCTCTTCGGCCTTGCGCACGGCCATGATGACTTCGTCGGGCTTGAAGGGCAGGTGCACGTAGTCGTAGGCGCCTTCCCTCAGGGCGGCGAGGGCGGCGTCTTCCATCCCCTGCGGGCTCAACATGATCATCAGGGCCGTGCCACCTTCGGCTCGGAAGCGCCGGAGGAAGCTGAGCCCATCCATACCGGTGAGCTTCACGCCACAGAGAACAAGATCGAAGTCTTCCGCAGTCGCGCGCGCGAGTGCACGAGCTGGATCGCTCTCGGTCTCGGCCACAAAGCCTGCCTCACCGAGCAACAGCGCGAGCGATTGCCTGACATCGCCATCGTCCTCAATGATCAGCAGCCGCATCGGGCCTCACCTGCGATTGGGAGAAAGACATCGACCTGGTACCGCCCGCCTGCGCTATCAGCCCGGCCTCGGGCATAATTCACGGGACCTTGCATGTTCTTAGCGACAGCCGTTGCATCTGGCCCGTTATTTCAGGGAGATCCGGCTGTACAGGTTGTCTCTAGCAATTTTGCCGCCATGCTGGATGGGAGGGCTCGGAACACCGACTGCAGGTTACTGCATCGCGTGAACCGGCCCTCTTTTTACGGCGTGCAGGCCGCGACGCCAGGCTGGACAGCGGGCGGCGGCGCAGGCGCCGTGCCGATGAAGATGGCGCAGCTGCGACCTGTGGCTGTGCTGGTAGCGACCGCCGACCAACCGCTATTGGTGACATTGGCCAGTACGACCGTCACGTTCTGCGAGGGACCATAGGCCATCGCGGGGCCTGGTATGGGACCGTTGTAGTAAGTGGCTGCGTCGGCCAGATAGGACTCCTGCGCGGTCACCATGTTGCGCAGGTCACTCCTCATCTGGCTGATGATCGCCCGCTCCTTACTGTTGGAGAACTTCGGGATGGCGATCGCCACCAGGATGCCGATGATCACCACGACGATGAGGAGCTCGATGAGGGTAAAGCCCCTGGTCGTTTTCGACGGTTGTCTCGGCATAGGTGTACCGCTGCTCTCTCACTGATAAAGGAATTGGATCCTGAGAAACGGGGCGGTGACCCTCGGCCACCGCCCCTTGGTTCTCAAGCAACGCTCGAGCTTACCAACAAGCCGGGGCGCCTTCCTGTACGACTGCAGCATTCGGCGGAGCCTGGTTACCACCGAACACGCCGCAGGTCTTCGCAGTGCTCAAGCTGGCGTTCGTGATGGTCGCAGAGTAACCAGCGGCCGGCACGGCGGCAGCAATCGTCAGCACCGAGTTACCAAGGGTCTGCGCGAAGCAGACAGTGGCCGCAACCGGGACGCAGGCATTCGTCGCGTCGTGCGCGGTCGCATACGTGGCGAAATCAGCGAAGTGGCCTTCCTGCGCAGACACGAAGTTACGCAGGTCCGTCTTCATGCTGGCGATCTTCGCCTTGTCCTTGGTGTTCGCAAACTTCGGGATCGCGATAGCGGCCAAGATGCCGATGATCACGACCACGATCAACAGCTCGATCAGGGTAAAGCCCTTGCGGTTGCTCATACTTCCTCCGGTTGAGTGGCGCGATCAACAACATGATTGTGATGCGAGACGCGGTGTAACTGGCCAGGGGTAAGGCAACACATATGCCAGCCCCCGATGCCTCCGCTCAACCGTTGCCGTAGCAGCTACTTAGCGATCGGTTGCACCGCTTTGTGCAGAGCATTTCCGAATCGATTCAGGCGGATTTTGCAAGAGCCCGCTCCGGAAGGGTTGTCCGCGCAAGCTGATGCGGCCCACAGAACAACGCGCAAGCATCCGGCCGCATGACGGCACTGATTTGCGCTGTTTTCGCTGAAGGGGTGAGGTTGTGGCGGGACCTGCGGAGCACCCTACGGGGCTGCAGCCGGGAGAAAGTACGAACGACCGGTCCTGAGTGGGCGACTACACCTTTACCTCCACCTGTTCTTCGTACCGGCTCAACTTTCGGTACAGGGTAGACGGATCGATGCCGAGGACCTCGGCGGCGCGGGTCTTGTTGCCACCTTCCGCCTGCAGAACCCACATGATGTACGCCCGTTCGATCACTTCCAGGGTTGGGTTCCGATACGACCGCTCCGCCACCAACGGTTCTTTCCGGCGCTTGGTAATGCGCTCCGGCAACGACGAGGCTTCGATCAGGTTGCCACGCGTGAGCACTACCGCGTGCTCCAGCGCATTATCCAGCTCCCGAACGTTTCCCGGCCACTCGTAGACCATGACGGCATCCAACGCTTCGGCGGCAAGCGCCTTGGGCTCGGTTCCGGTCTCGCTCGCGAGGTTCTGCAGTAAGGCCTCGATCAAGAGCAGAAGATCGTCGCGTCGCTCCCGGAGAGGCGGGAGATTGATCGCGATCACGTTGAGGCGGTAGAACAGGTCGGAGCGGAAGTTCCCCCGCCGAATCTCCTCTTCGAGCTCGCGGTTGGTGGCCGCGATGATGCGAACGTCCACCGGGATGGCCTCCGTGGCACCCACGGGAATTGCCTCGCGCTCCTGCAGCACCCGGAGGAGCTTGACCTGCAACGAAGCGGGCATCTCGCCTACTTCATCCAGGAAAAAGCTTCCACCTCGAGCCGCGGCGAAGAGCCCCTGCTTGTCTCGTACGGCACCGGTAAAAGAGCCCTTCACGTGGCCGAACAGCTCGCTTTCGAGCAGATTCTCGGGGAGCGCGCCGCAGTTGATGGACATGAATGGTCCATCGTTTCGGCTGGAGAGGTTATGGATGTAACGCGCAATGACCTCTTTGCCGGTGCCGCTCTCCCCCTGAATGAGCACGGTCGAATCCGTAGGCGCGACGTGCTCCGCCAGCTTCAGCACGTCCATGAAGCGCTTGGACTTTCCGATAGGCCGGGCAATGGCAGGAGCCTTATCCCGGCGCCGGATCTCCTGCTTCAGCTGTGTGTTTTCAACCTTCACCGCCCGGTATTCGCAGGCTCGGCGAAGGATGGCAACCAGCTCGTCGTTGGAAAAAGGCTTCTGGATGTAGTAAAAAGCACCGGAATTCACTGCACCGATCGCGCTCTGCAGCGACGCCTGGGCGGTCATCAGAATGACGGGGGTCATCGGATCCTGCTCACGAGCCGCCGTGAGGATGTCGAGCCCCGACACCTGCGGCATGCGCACGTCCGAGAGAATGATGTCGTGGGTCCCCGAGCGGATCTGCTCCAGCCCGGCCTTCCCTCCCTGGGCGGTCGTGACCTCGAACCCCTCGTTGCGCAGCAGGATTCGAAGCGTGTCCAGGATTCCGGATTCATCGTCGACCACCAACAGAGACGGCTTCTGACTCATGCAGCATCCTCCGCGACCATCTTGGCGGGCAAGAAAATTGTGAATGTAGTGCCTGATCCAGGCCCGGAATCAACCAGCACGAGACCCCGATGCGCCTCGACCGCGCGCTGAACTATCGCTAATCCGAGTCCACTGCCACCGGAGCGGCCTGAGACGAAGGGCTGAAACAGCCGCTCGCGCACCTCCTCCGGTATGCCGGGCCCGTTGTCTTTCACCTGCAACCGCACCGCATGCTCCAGATTGGTCCCGTGCGGTATGTCGGACGCCTGTACTGCGGTGATGGTCACGGTGACCTTGATGGGTCCGCGAGCCGCCTGCACCGCGTTCAACACCAGGTTGGCGATGACCCGGTGCAGCAGATCCTCATCCCCTTCGAGCATTGCGTGCTCGCCTTCAACGGTAATCGCCGCGTCAGGCCTGCAGTCGGGGTGCGCCCGGATCAGTCTCACCACGGCCACGACCACCGAATGCAAATCGAGCGGAACGAATTGCGTGGCCCGGACGCGGGCGAAGTCCAGAAATTCGCTCAGGAGCCGGCTCAGCCGGTCGCTTTCCCGGACAATCAATCCAGACAGGAAGCGCTCGTCTTCATCGGCGTGCTTGGACCGCGCGAGCTGCTCCACCGAGCTCCGAATCGAGGCAAGCGGATTGCGGATCTCGTGCGCCAGGGAGGCACTCAGCTCGGCTACCGCCTCGAGGCGCTCCGCACGCATGTGGAGCTCCTGCACTTCCTTCAAATCCGAGATGTCGGTGAAGATGGCGGTGACCGACGGTGCCTCCTGCGCTTCCTGCCGGAATGTCGTGGTGCTCAGACCGATGGGGAACATACGCCCGCCACCCTGCACTACCATACCCTCACCCCGGCTGATCTTCCGGCCATTCCTGATGCCGGACACTGCCGCGGCCCAGAGCTCCGACGACCGAGTCTTCAGCTGGTCGAGTACCGCCAGACCGATCAGGGCTTCGCCATCGAGGTCGAGCAGACGCTCAGCCGTGGGGTTAATGAATGCCAGACGACCAAAGCCGTCGACCGTGAGAACCCCCGACCGGATATTTCGGAGGATGTCATCGGCTTCGAGCCGCACCCTTTGCAACTCGGTGGCCAGCGTCGCCTGCTCCATGCCGGCTTCGCGTAACCGGTGGCCGAGGACGGCGACCAGCGCGAAGACCAGGTTGAAGACCGCGATCTGGGCCCATGACGCCGTATCGAGCGTGGCGCCGTGATTCCAGACGGTATCCCCCAAATAGAGCAGCGAGGCGAGTACGGCCGTGAACGCCACCCAGGCGGGCGGCATCAGCAGCGCGTACCCGGCAACGACCAGCACGTACAGCGCGGGAAAGGCCGACTGAGGCTGACCCGCAAAGTGTACGACTGTGGTTACCAAACCCAGGTCGACCAGCGCCTGGATTAGAAAAAATAGATTACCGACCTTCCGGTTGAGCAGGAAGACTGTGGCCGCCCCATAGCCGGTGAACACCAGGGCGAACACGACGGCAATGCTGACGATGAACGATTCCTGGGGGCGTTCAGTCCAGACGAGACCGGCCCAGAGCAGCACACCCATCGCCAGGACCAGCCGGCCGGCAAAGAGCCACGTGAGTAGCGTCCGCTGATCCGGGAGCGTGTTCTTTCCCGGACGCCTCCGGTCCGGCACCGTCGGAACCGACGTCCGACCCGACGGAGCGTGAGGATCCATCGTACCTCGATGTGCTTGGAGCTGGGAGCCAGGCGCTGGGAGCCCGACCAATCATGCAGCACCACCGAAGCCGAAGGCTCCGAGCTCCCAGCTCCTAGCTGGTATGGGGACCAGCCGAAGATAGAGAGGGCGACCATACCGACGGTAGGGGGCGTATCATTCAGGATGAGCTGGACGGTATACATAGCGCGGTGCAGCGATGGCAGCCTCTACACCGGTATCACAACCGATCCCGGGCGGCGCCTGGTAGAGCACAATTCGGGGACCGGAAGTGCTTACACCCGGTCGAAGACACCTATCGTGATGGTGTATAATGAGCCGGCTGTCAACCGATCCCGGGCGCAACAGCGCGAGCGTGCGATCAAGCGCCTCAGCCGCGCTCAGAAGGAGGAGCTGGTAGCCGGCTCCAGGCTCATGGCACCTTAGCGGGGAGCCGAGGCTGAGCCTTCACTCCTTCGCGTGGTACCCAGCCCCGCCCCGGCGGGCAGCTCGGATAGAGAGCTGGGAGAATCGAGATGGGCGCCTCCGTCTACGCCCACAGCCAAACGGTACACGAGCTCGCCTCCAAGCCAGGCCGTCAGAAGTGATACGATGACTCCGGAAAGACCAGCAACGATCGCTCCGGTGGGAGGGGTACCGGGGTCGTCTCGCCTGAGCACCCAGCTCAACACGAATAGGAAGACCACGACCATGTTCCCCAGTCCATGCCACAGTCCTATTCGCTTGGCTCGCGTACCGGGCGGAATTCCGAGCCAGTCCAGCCAGCCGAAGATCGCCGCGGCCAGCCCGCCGATGAGCCCAGCACCGATCATATAGTAGGCGGCGACCGCCCACTGAGGGTTGTTGCCGATGAGGTAGATGATATCGAAGACAACGGCAGTAGCGAGAAGGCCGAGCGGGAATACGATGAGCATGGGATGAACCGGATGCCCAGCGAACTTGACCTTGCTTTCCATAGTAAGCTCGAATTTTTCGAGGCCCGATGGTGCGGGGATCGGACTGCACCGGAGAGATGTTATCTCGCCAGCAAACCCCAAGGTACCTCCGTGCTAAAGATGAAGGCAGTCCAAAGTGCGAGATGTGACGTGGAACCCGCTTAATCGCTGTTGCGGGTAGCCTGATCGAGGACCTCACGAACCGTGAGAAGGAGGCTGTCGGCGGAGAACGGTTTTTGAAGGAAGGAGGTGTCACGGTCGGCCATCTCTGCGCGGATCTTATCGTTCTGGGCATAGCCCGACATGTACACGATTCTGATGCCAGGCCACTGCTCGAGTATCTGCCGCACCATAGCCGGGCCGGCCATGTCCGGCATGATGACGTCGGTGATGACGAGATCGATGGCTCCGCTCACTTGTTCGACTAACGACAGAGCCTCCTCGCCATTGCAGGCGGGCAGCACAAAGTAGCCCTGATTCCTGAGAAGCCGGGTCGCTACCGTTCGAACAGCCTGCTCGTCCTCTACCAGGAGTATGGTCTCAGACCCCTGGGTCCGCTGGCTATTTCGTTCGGGAGGCGGGTCGTTCTGCGCTTCCGGATCAACCCGGGGAAAACAAATTTTGAATTCGGTCCCCCTGCCGGGCTCGCTGTCCACCCAGATGTAGCCTCCACTCTGAACCACGATTCCGTATACGGTAGCGAGACCCAGTCCCGTGTTCTGCGTGGTGGGTTTCGTCGTGAAGAAGGGCTCGAAGAGTCGGCCCTTCACTTCGGAGGTCATCCCATGGCCGGTATCAGCCACCGACAGCATGACGTACTGGCCTGGTGGAATGTCGATGCCGACGTGGCGATAGGCGTAGCCTTCGGGCAGGTCGACATCGAGAGTCTCGATGGTAAGGCGGCCTCCAGTTCGCATGGCATCGCGCGCATTCAGAGCGAGGTTCATGACTACCTGCTCCAACTGGCCGTAGTCGGCTTCGACCCCTCCCAGTCCCACAGACAACCTGGTTATCAAACGGATATCCTCACCCAGTAGCGGTCGCAGCATTCGCTCCATCCCGGCAATGACCTCATTGAGGCTGAGGACCGACCGAGCGGTCAGCTGCTGCCGGCCGAAGCCAAGCAGCTGGCGGGTCAGCTGCATGGCGCGCTCCGCCGCCTTCCGGATTTCATCGGCGTCGGCCCACCGGGGATCCTCCTTTGGGAGCGTGGTGAGGAGAAAATCACTGAAGCCCATGATGATCATCATCATGTTGTTGAAGTCGTGCGCTACACCTCCCGCCAGTCGGCCGACCGCCTCCATCTTCTGGGCCTGGCGCACCTGCTCCTCAGCGCGTCGCCGTTCGGTGAGGTCCTGCACGTTGACGGCGTAGCAGATGACGTGTCCTTCGCCGTCCTTGACCGCGGTGGCATCGACCAATGCCGGGAACGAGGCCCCGTTGCGCCGGAGGCGCTCGGTCTCCCAGATCTGATGCCCCCGGGTTCGAAGCGCCCCATCCTCACGCAGAAACTCATCGCGGCGTGCGGGTACGCTGAGATCGGCCATGAGGGTGCCACGTAACTCGTCCACCGTCCAGCCATGCATCAGCGCGAATGCCGGGTTCACGCTTTCTATAGTGTGTCCGTCGGGGCTGATGATGGCGACGCCCCAGCCGGCGTGCTCGAAGATGCGGGCCCATCGCTGCAGCTCCCGGCCGGCCTCGACCCGTTGGGTGACATCCCGGCCCACCCCGACAATTCCTGTGATCGCGCCCTCGGCGTCGCGAAGGGGTGAAAGTGTCGTCTGCATGTGATGCACGGCGCGCTCGGACCGGAGTACCCAGTCATAGGTGAGTGTCTCCCCATTCAACGCGCGCAGGTTGGCAAGCTCGTGTGGGCCCGAAGCCTCGGTGCCGACGATCTCGGCGATGGTCTTCCCGATCAGACTCGCTGGGCTGTACCCCTGCCGCTCCAGCCAGCGGCCGAAGGCATCCACACAACGCTGATTCAGATCCAGGCGGAACACTACGTCGTCAATGGATTCGACCAGGCTGCGGAAGCGTTGTTCACTGGCTTGGAGGGCATGTTCGGTAGGACCACTGTCAATCAGCTCGCGGGCGTAACCGACCAACCCGCTCGTAGTCGGAGTGATGCGCAGCGAAAATCTTCGGTCGAGGAACCCGATTTCCGGGATCTCCACTTCAGATCCCTGGGCATGCGCGCGAAAAGCCTCGGCCTGAATGCGGGTGCCCGCCAGATCCGGAAACGCCTGCCATACGTTGCGACCCAGCAGATCGGCCCGGCGCAGGCCCAGGCTGTTCAGGTAGCCATCGGCTCGTGCGTTGATATGGGTGATGTGCCACTCGTGATCGCAGCCCAGGAAGGCTTCACCCATACCGTCCAAGATCTGGGCTGTGTGACCCTGGAGGGCGCTCTCCCGGAGCAGCACGGTGAGTCCGTCATCCGATGGGTAGACGCGGATCTCCACTGTGCCGCGGTTTCCGCTGTCGAGGACTTCGTGCATTACGGCGATCTGCTCGGCGTGTGCGCGATGCAGCGCCCGACCCAGGGATGAATCGGCCAGCGCGGGACGGTCCCAGATGATGGTGCCTATGAGGTCGGTGGAGGGAGAGCCGGTAAGACGGGCGAGCACCCGCTCGGCGTGGCGGTTCAGGTAGGAGAACCGCCAGTCGGGTCCGAGGGCGAACACGCCCTCGCCAATGCGGTCGAGTAGATCAAGGGGCTGGGCTGTATTGAGCAACCCTATGAACCTTGGCGATGAGGAGGCGGGTTCTAAACTACGTACATCGGCTCCCCCTTGCTACCCTACATGCTGCTGCTATCTGCGTCAGCGCCCCGAATAGAGGTCTCGGGGACAACTGGCGCCGGGGTCCAACTCACTTCCGTACAGGGCTCGGTAAATCTCTTCATTGCGTTGAATGATTCGGACGTAATCACGGGTCTCCACGAATGAGATGCGCTCGGCAAACACCTCCGGATCGTCCACACCGATACGCTTCGACCACCGCTCGACTCGCGAGATGCCGGCGTTGTATGCCGCCAGGATATGGGCCCGCTGCTGGTACTGCCCGAACAGCTCACGCAGGTGGACGGCGCCGAGCTGAATGCTCACATCGGGCTGGTACAGGAGAACCGGGTTCCAGACCGGGTAGTCGAGCTCGCGGGCCAGCCGCTCCCCCAGCTCAGGCATCACCTGGGCGAGCCCTCGGGCACCGGCCGGTGACGTTGCCGACGGGTTGAAGTTGGATTCCTGACGTATCAGCGCCGCCATGAGGCTCGGGTCCAGCCGGTGCTCGGCCGCCTCGGCAAACAAGGCGTCTTCGTGAACGACCGGATAAATGAGCCGGTAGGTTCGGGCGTCCGCTCGTGCGCCGAGAGCCAGGGACCGGCGGGCGATCTGGATTGCCTGTGATGCCATACCCTGGCTCCGCAATGCATTCGCGAGCACCAGCAGCCGCTCAGGCGAGCTGTCGTTCGATCGGGCCAGCCGGTCGAGCTCCCACCGGGATTCAGCCGCCAGGCCCAATCGGGCCAGGAGAGCGGCACGAGCGACATGTCCCTCGAGAGCACTGTCACTGGGAAAAGAATCCAACGCGGCCGCGGGTACCCATGAGCGGATTCCCAGGCGATTGGCGCTGAGGGCGCCATAGTACGAGACCGGGTCGCGAGTGGTCACCCCGAGCCAGCGGCCGCGAGCGAGGGCGCTGTCGCCTGCATCGGCCCATGCACGACCCGCCCAGTAGGTCGCGCCCAATGCCTCATCACTCGTCGGATACCGCTCCACCAGGGCGTCGAACTCCTGGGCAGCCACTTTCGGCTCGCCACTCAGGAAGGCGATCATCGCCGCGCGGAATCGGGCCGTCGGCGCAAAGCGGCTGGTTGGGTAACGGGTTGCAACTATCCGCTGAAGCCGGCGAGCCTCGATGTCGTCACGATCATCTGAGGCAAGATCGGCGCGCAGGAAGAAGGCTGATGCAGCCGCTACGGTGTCCCGCTCGTATTTGCGGGTGACCGCTATGAGTGCCGCGCGGCCGCGCTCAATCTGCCCATCACGCACGAGCGCGCGTGCGGCCTGATACGCAGCGAGGGCTGCAAGGGCACCCGGCTTCCGCACCTGCTTGAACTGAGCAGCTGCCTCGGTGTTGCGATTGAGCCGGGTCAAGACGTTGCCGTATGCGATCCGGTCTTCTCCTGAGCCGATCAAGGCCGTGCCGGCCATGGCAAACCCGTTCGCAGCGCGAGCAGGCAAGCCGGATTCCGCTGCCGCCCGTGCGACAGCGAGCTCCTCAGCGGGGCGAAGAGGCGCGAATACACTATCGAGGATTGCAATCGCGTCCCGCATCGCTGCACTGCTGCTCCTGCCTGCCACGAGAGCCAGCAGCTCGCGACGGATCTGCGAGCGAGGGCCGGCATCCGGGCTGGCTTCCAGGCGCAGTCGCAAGGCTGGCCAGCCGGTCACCGGCCGCGGCATAGCGCCGAGCGGCTCCGAGCAGGTCGCCCATCTTTTCGTGGGCTGACGCCTCAGCGCGGGAGACACGGCTTTGGGCGAGTGGGTTGGTGAGCTTCCCGTAGAGCGATGCACGAGCGACGCTGTCATCGGTGACCGCTGCCGCACGCAACAGAAGCCAATCGGAGATAGAGGGGAGGTGCTCAGCGGCCCGAAGATAGACCGCCGCGGCGCTGTCACGGGCACCCAGACGATCGAGGGCAGTGGCGAGCAGTAGCAGTCTCTCTCCCGACGTCGGCCTGCGCCGCAATGCCTCAACGGCGTGTCCCAAGGCCGCTGAATCCTGCCGCCGCTCGAGCGCCGCACGCGCAAGCAGAACGCGCCCGGTGCCGCCGTAGAGGGTATCCACCCACGGCTCCGAGCCCAGCAGCTGAAGAACCTCTTTCCAACCGCGCCATTCGCTGGCGGCACGTGCAGCCAGGAAAATAGCGGCCGGGGTTCGCTTGCTGGAATCAGCGATCCAGGGTGCTATCAGGCGGGTTGCTTGCCACGGACGCCCACGGGCCAGAGCCTCGTTGGCACGAGACAGGGCCGAGTCCAGCGCGGCAAGCGCGATGGAATCAGCCGGCACCCTCTGAGTCAGTGGTGACCCCGTTGGGGCAACGGTAATGGCGGCCAGCCAGAGCCAAACATGTACCAGATGAGTCACGTGAGTCCGATCGGTCGAGGAGGTCTAAGCCGAACGTGGACATGCAAATACCGCGCCGCTGCGGGGTCAGCACTTTAGCTGCTTCCGCTGTCGATTTACGGCCGTGATTCTGCATCCGCCCCTCGCAAACCAAGGCGGGCGGCAGAATGGTGCACTGGCTAGTTTGCGACCATGACCGAAAACGATGACAGGGTGAGGCTGGATAAGTGGCTGTGGGCCGCGCGATTCTACAAGACCAGATCTCTGGCTGCAGAGGCCATCGCGGGCGGCAAAGTTCAGGTAAACGGAGATAGGGTCAAGCGAGCGAAGCCGGTTCAGATCGGTGACGAAGTGCGCATCCGGCATGGGCCATACGAGCACCTGATTGTGGTGAAAGCTGTTTCAGATCGCCGCGGATCTGCGGTTCGCAGCCGCAGAGCTGTATCAGGAGAAGCCGGAAAGTGTGGCCGCGCGCGAAGCGATGGCACTTCAGTTGAAGAGCCTTCATGCGGCCTTCGTGCCGGAGCGGGGCAGACCCACGAAGAAGGACCGGAGGGAGATAGAGAAACTAAAAAGGCGTGAAGAGTGAAAAGTGAACGAGTGAAGGCTAAGACACTGAAATACGCCGTCCCGTTCCCTTACTGTTCACTGTTCACTGTTCACTCTTCACTTTTCACGCTTTCATATTTTCAACCATCGCCTTCGCAAACTCACTCGTCTTGAGCAACGTTGCCCCGGACATCAGTCGCTCGAAATCATAGGTGACGCGCTTCTGCGCAATCGTCTTCTCCAAGGATGAGATGATCAGCTCGGCGGCCTCGTCCCAACCGAGGTAGCGGAACATCATCTCCCCCGAGAGGATGACCGAACCGGGATTTACTTTGTCCTGTCCGGCGTACTTTGGAGCGGTGCCGTGGGTCGCCTCGAATATGGCGTGGCCGGTGAGGTAATTGATGTTGGCGCCGGGGGCTATTCCGATTCCGCCGACCTGCGCGGCCAGCGCATCCGAGATGTAGTCGCCATTCAAATTCATGGTGGCTATGACACCATACTCCCGGGGCCGAGTGAGAATCTGCTGGAGGAAGGCGTCGGCAATCACGTCCTTGATGACAAGACCCCCGGGAAGCCGACACCAAGGACCGCCATCGAGCTCGGTGGCCCCGAACTCGTCCCGTGCCAGGTCATAGCCCCAGTCACGGAATCCGCCTTCGGTATACTTCATGATGTTGCCCTTGTGAACCAGCGTGACGCTTTCGAAGCGCTGGGCAAGAGCGTACTCGATGGCAGAGCGGATCAGCCGCTTCGAGCCCTCCTCTGAGATGGGCTTGATGCCAACAGCACTGGTGGCCGGAAAACGGATCGTCTGCACCCCCATATCCCGCTGAAGAAACTCGATCAGCCGCCGCGATTCTTCCGTGCCGGCCTTGTACTCGATGCCGGCGTAGATGTCTTCGGTGTTCTCGCGGAAGATCACCATGTTCACGGCCTCTGGCGCCTTGACGGGAGAGGGGACACCCGTGAAATAGCGGACTGGCCGTACACAGGCATATAGATCGAGCTTCTGCCTCAGGGCTACGTTGAGTGACCGAAATCCACCGCCTACAGGTGTCGTGAGCGGTCCTTTGATAGCGACAAGAAACTTTTCTATCGTTGCAAGGGTCTCTTCGGGGAGCCAGCTGTTCAACCGTTCCTTTGCCTTCTCCCCGGCATACACTTCCAGCCAGGCAATTCGGCGGCGCTTTCCGTAGGCTCGCTCTACCGCCTGATCGAAGACGTACTGCGACGCGCGCCAGATGTCGGGGCCGGTGCCGTCACCTTCGATGAACGGAATAATCGGCGTGGATGGGACCTGCATGCGTCCCTGCTTCATTAATATGGGCTCGCCCCCGGTAGGGGCTTGCAGCGGCTTGTGGATGGAGGCTGGCGCCGACATGAGTACCTCTGGCACGGTCTGGGTAGGGAGACTGCCGCTCAATCTGATCGGGTGATGGATGAACAGCAATACGAGGCTTCGTCCCGTCGAAGCTGCCACCACGTCGATTCACTCGGCGTACGAGCGCTACGAGCTTGGCTTCCAGGATATCACAGCTCGCGCCCAAAGCCGCTTCGAGGCGCGAGACTGGGCGGGAGCTCAATCCGACGCGACCGAAAGGCTGACGCTCTACAAGGCCCATGTCGACGCAGCGGTTGCCGACGTCCAGGATATTCTCGAAGACGGCGTGATGGAACGGACAGTCTGGGCCGCCATGCGGTCGGCTCACGGTGAACTGATAAGGGAACGTCCTGATCTCGAGCTGGCAGAGACCTTCTTCAATTCAGTGACCCGGCGGGTGTTCAGCACTGTCGGGGTTGACCCAGCCATCGAGTACCTGGACCGATCCCCGCCGGTGGCAGAGGGAACACGCATCTGGGACACTTACCGAACTACGGCGGTGGACGCGCCGCTGGTTCGCCGGATCCTCCAAAGCGTCTCCTGGTCGGTTCCCTACGCAAAGCTGGACCGCGACGCGCACCTGGTGGCGGAGCTCATGGATGCACGCATCCGTGGCTCACTGGGAAGGTCCGGCCCGGTGGAGATCGATGTCGTCCGGTCCGTCTTCTACCGGAACAAGGGAGCGTATCTGGTGGGCCGCATCCGCACGGCAGATGACACCATACCCCTGGTCCTGCCGCTGCTGCACGCGGAGCGGGGAATCGTAGTAGATGCAGTCCTCATGACGCATGACGAAGCCAGCGTGGTGTTCGGCTTCAGCTGGACCTACTTCCGCGTCGACACGCCTCGGCCCAGGACGCTGGTGGACTTTCTCGCCTCCATCATGCCACTCAAGATGGTCCACGAGCTATACACATCCATCGGCTACAACAAGCATGGCAAGACCGAGCTCTACCGCGGACTCATGAGACATCTGGAGGAGGAGGATGCGAAATTCGCGTTCGCGGAAGGCGATGAGGGCATGGTCATGGCGGTATTCACCCTGCCCTCGTTGAACGTGGTCTTCAAGATCATCAAGGACAGCTTCGGGGCCCCAAAGAATACGACTCGGCGTGCCGTGATGGACAAGTACCACTTTGTCTTCGTTCGAGACCGAGTTGGCCGGCTGGCCGACGCCCAGGAGTTCGAGCACCTGGAGTTTCCTCGGCGCTGCTTTCCCGACGAACTGCTTACGTACCTGTTGAGGGTTGCTGGTGCAACAATACGAGCGGAAGGAGATCGCGTCATCGTGCGCCACCTGTACACCGAACGGCGCGTGATACCGCTCAATCTGTTTCTTCAAAATGCGGAGGAGAGCGCCGCCCAGGAGGCGGTGATCGACTACGGCAATGCCATCAAGGACTTGGCCGCGGCCAACATCTTCACCGGAGACATGCTGCTCAAGAACTTCGGGGTCACTCGCCACGGCCGCGTCATCTGCTATGACTACGACGAACTCGGTCTACTCTCGGAGTATCACTTTCGTCGAATTCCGGCGCCAACGTCGATCGAAGACGAGTTTTCGGCGGAGCCATGGTTCCACGTGGGCGAGCTGGACGTATTCCCGGAGGAGTTCCGAGCGTTCCTGGTACCGGCCGGCGTGCCTCGGGATGCATTTCTCCAGATGCATGCCGACCTGCTGCGTATCGACTTCTGGCAGGCCGCGCAGCGCCGCCTGGCGGCCGGTGAGGTCGTGGATGTCTTTCCCTACCGGCGGGAGGCACGTCTGCAGCGTAACGTCTAGAGCTGAGACTTAAGACGCAGGATGATGTATCCGGTTTCGAACAAACTCAGCCCGGAACCCGGATTCTCGTCGGTCTTGAAATCCAGCCGCCACTCACCCCCGCTGCCGGACCGCGGCACCAGCAGGATCAGCGGATAGCCTTCGGCTGGAGGCGGGCCTCCGCTCATTTCTTCTGTGGGTTCGAACAACTGCTCCCCGGTACGCCGGAAATTGTAGAAATGGTTGTGCCAGTCCTGCACGATCGAGCTCCCGGGTCCGTAGTGCACGATTTCCGAAGGCGCCGCAATTTGAAGTCTGACTTGCATCGTATCGGGGTTCGGCGCGGAGACCAGGATTCTTTCGCCCTGACAGTCGAGGGCGGGTAAGGCTTGCCCTTGGATCGGTTGAACTGAGTGAATCGTGACCTTGGAGTCGCGTGTCCCCCCAGAGCTGAACCGCGCTGTCCCTCCACCCCGCACCCGGCCGCTTGCCTCGTGCCGCAGGTATTTCAAGGGTGTCACAACGTTCCAGTTCCCGCTGTCGCGACTAAGGCTATCCGCCATCAACCGCGGCGCACCTGCAGCCACAGCCTTCAACTCGTAGGAGAAACGCCCGTCAGGAAATCCGTTGGTCACCTGGGACACAAACTCCAACTCGAAACCGCCGCAACGGCCCAGCAGGTCTACGGCCCGTGCTTGTAGCTCCGTGGCGTCTTCGCCCTGCAAGCCAAAAATGTGCGCCACGGCGAAGGCGTCCCTGACCACCGCCACATCCCCCTTCTGGCAGCGTTCACGAATACGCTCGAGAGCCATTGTGATGTGAGCCTTACGGGCTTCAACCTCCAAGTTCGACTGATCGTTCAGCTGCCTCATCAACTCGTCACCCAAGGTCCCCCACACGCTCCCGCTCAGTAGCTTCCGAACCAAAGCTGAATCCAGGTCTCGAGTATCCAGAGTATCGTTCACCCCAGTCAGCAATGCGACCTGGCGCTGAAAGCTTCGGCCAGCCCTCGCAGCACAGTCATATGCCGCCGGGTCTTTCAATGCCAGGAGCCACAAAGGACGAACGGCAAACTGGTAGTACTCCACCGCCAGTTTGAGGACTTCCTTCATGTCCGCGCCGCCGGAAATGCCCCGGCATCGCCGCTCCAGCCCCTCTACCGTTTCCTTTGACTCGTTGGCGAGTTCACCGGAATCTTTACTATGCCGGTACTGGGTGCACTGACTCTCGAGGAGGGATCGGCTAATCGCCGCTTTCAGACGCTCGACTTCACTCTTGACCCGTCGTAGGACCGTGAGTGCGAGATCGGTGGGCTGGATATGAAGGACGCCGTAGCCACTGAAATGGGACAGGAGAAACTCTACGGAGCTGGGGTCTCCTCTCACAGGGTGAAGATGCGCGTCGTTACCCGCGCCGGAGTACGCGTATCCGTAGGTTTCGGATTCCGGCAACGGAGCAGAGGGTTGGATGAACAGTTTTGCGGGCCGTGCCAGGGTGAGTCCCGCGGGTTCGAGCTGGACCGTGGCGACCATCCGACTTGATCCAGGGAGTCCGGTTGCCTCAGTAACCGGCGTCATACTGATGTGCGTCGGGGCGAGCAACGCGCCAGTCGGGATCTCGAGAACAAAGATGGAGCCGTCGGGCCCCGTCGCCTCCAGCGTCCCACCCGAAACCTGGATGATCTTGTCTTGCGCAGTTGTGGTGTCGAGTGATAGTCGCAGATTTCTGGGCTCTACGGTTTCACTCAGCCACCGTGGCTTCTTACCCTCGTCTAGCCTGCTGCCGGACACTCCGTTGTCCGCGTTACACCCCGCGAGAAAGACAGCCAGCGCCAATCCGGCGATCCTTTTCATACCACGCATCCTCCGGGGCCATCCTCTCAGCGTTCGAAATTCGTCAGTTCGGCGGCAGCATCCAGGATACGTTGCGAATAATCTTCTGCCGATTCACGGGCTTTGCGCTCAGGTAGGACGAACGCCGGGTTATCCGGTTGCGAGGAGTCGGGCGCGTTGGTCATCGTGTCGCCGCCTCTCGCTTCGACCACCGACTCGAAGCGCTCGACCGCAGACCAGAGGTTCGCGAGCTCCTCGCCGGTTTCGTTTCCAGCCAATAGCACCCCACGGAGGGCAAGCAGTTCCCCGGTGTGCTGCCGGGCACGCTGCTGCTCCTCGTCACGGTGAGGATTGAGATCGTCATTGATGTCGGGTGATGTCTGCTTGCTCTGCTCAGGCATGCTGGCCTCCAGGGGGTGGGTGGGTCCCTCCGCTAATCTCTGCTAATCGGGACGGTTGTCCAGCACCAGTTCCGGACAACGAAAACGGGGCCGCCCGCTACTCAGGACGGCCCCGCTCGATTGCCCGCCGACGTGCTCAGTCGCGGATCTTGGTGACGTTCTCCGCGGCGGGACCCTTCTGACCCTGCACGATATCGAACTCCACCTTTTCGCCTTCGGCGAGTGACTTGAAGCCACTACCCTGGATCGCGGAGTGGTGCACGAAGCAGTCCTTCTGGCCGTTAGACGGAGTGATAAAGCCAAAGCCCTTCGCATCGTTGAACCATTTCACGGTTCCGGTGGTACGTGCCATTTCGTACTCCTCTGATAGGTTTGTCGTCGGAGTCCGGTGATGCCGTACCTGCCGACAGTGAATGTTCGCGGACTTTGCCCCCGCGCCGGGCTTCAACGAAAAGGGACCCAGCGGTGAGCCAGGTCCCTGAGGATATTCACTGGTCCGGCTTGGCGATCCGTTTTCGTATCTTTGCTGGCGCAGAATTTAGGGTCCGGCCCATGCCCTGTCAATCTGACCGGGTGGCGCCGCGAGCTCGGACCCTGAGAAACCGTTCCGCCAGTTGCTCCAATCGCTCGTTCCCATCTTCCCGCGCTTCCTCGAGTACTCTTTCCGCCAGCGGCCGCAGCTTCGGCTCACCCCAGTAGTAGCCGGTTGCCGCCTCGGCGCTTGCTGTGTCACCTATATCGGCTCCCTGGAGCAGGGCGCGCACGGCTGCCAGGTCGAAGGCAGGGTCTTCGCGCGGTGGGAGCGGGAAACGTGGTGCATCGCCTCCCCCCGCATCCTCGTTGATGAACGCTCTGGACATACCACAGTATAGCAGCCCGTACACCGGGCAAACGAGACGCCCCGTCCACGCAGACGAGGCGCTCGTCGTGCAGGATCCCTTTCCTTAGATGCTGCGGCGGAAAGGCGTAGTGAGAGTGACCTTGAGCCTCGAGCCACTCGGAACCACCACATCGCGATCCTGGGTTTCGACCGCGCGCTGTGCTCCGACTGCTCCACCCGCAACCCCACCGATGACCGCTCCCTTGGTGCTGCCACCGCTCACCGCGGTGCCGAGGAGTGCGCCGGCGCCGACACCGATGCCAACCTTCGCGATGTCGCCCGCGTTGGTCTTACGGTCCTTGAGGGTGCGGTCCAGGGCGGTGGCTGAACCAGCAAGCCCATAGGTACGCCCCGCGATCAGAACCTTGGTCGGGGTGAGGACCAGCTTGCCCGTCTTGTCGCTCTTTCTCTCCGATTCATGAATGGCCGTGATGGTGACGTAGACCTTCGAGCCAGCCGGGATTACTACCTTGCCATTCTTGTCCTTCACGTCGGAGGACACCGTGCCGGTGATGCTCTGGCCGGCCTTGTGGGTCCGGGAGCTGATACCGCCGTCGAACTTGGCCGAGATGGCGGTGCCTGAAGCGAGCACGCGCTCACGGGCCGCTGCCTTGGTGGCCGGTTTTGCGGCTGGCCTGGCGACCGGCTTCTGGGTCGAGGTGCTGGACGCCTGATCGTTCATTGGGGAGCTGGCGTCGACTGCAGGACGTTGCAGATCGCGGGTCGAGTCGTCACCTGCGGCACCGGCATCTGGTTGACCGCCGCAGCCTACCAGAAGACCCAACGCTAGAACTGCCAATCTCTTACCTACCATGGAGCCCTCCGGGACGATTGAGACGGGGGATTACTTCGAATTGTCGTTTCCCGCCGGAGGGGCAATTCCAGGGCCAGTCACCATGTCCCGAGCCACTTCGGGCTTGCGCCAGGGCCGGGCGTGGCCGTCAGTCTTTGTAGGGGTCGAACTCCTCTGCTCCGGCCATCACAACGATCAGTGGCCGGAGAGTGTGCAGAACCTCTATGGTCTGGCTCTGGGCGGCGAGCACCTCCGGGAGGCGCCTATATACGTGGGGACTCTCATCAGGGCCACCACCCCGCAGAATCACGTCTTTCTCACGAAGCCAGACCTGCATCATCTCCAGAGTCACCTGTCCCGGAGTGATGATCCTGCCGGACTTGCGATGACGCTTTCCGGCAGCGGCGGTACGGCTCATGACCCGTCCCGCACCGTGCACCGTGCTGTAGAGAGCCTCTCGCTGGAGCTCAACCGCCTCCGGCGTGCCTCTGGTGCTACCCTGAACGATCACTGCATTATCACCCATCGACCCACCGATGAATCCTTTTTGTCCCGGAAACGCGGGTGTAGCGCCTTTCCGCACGACGATCAGATCTTCGCCATCGTGAGTCTCGCGCCAGGCAAAGTTGTGATGATTGTGGACCATCTCGAGCTCTTGAGCGCCCAGCAGGCCCAGGACCTTCCGAGCCACCCATTCGCGGCCGGCGTAGGCGTACCTCCCCGCCAGATTCATCAGCTGCCAGTAATCCTCTCCGATCGGGCGATCGAGCGGCAAGATCACTTCTCTCTGCGGTGCACGCTCGCCCCAACTCTTGTTCTGACCCAGAGCGAGGAAGCTCGAGGCGACGGTGTGACCGAAGCCACGACTCCCGAAGTGCACACCGATCCAGATGGTTCCGTTCTCATCGGCAAATACATCTACATAATGGTTCCCACTGCCTACCGTACCGAGCTGCTGGCGGGCTTTCGTGTGAAGGATCTTGCGGTGAATCGCGGGGATGACGGCCCAGGCCGGATCGTCGAACAGCGGATCGTCAGTTGGAGCATCGTCGGCCAGATTCTTACGGCCCAGTCCGAAGCTCACGGTCCCGGCGATGCGGTCCGCAACATGTGCGAGCTCCTTATTGGAGCGGGCGGGAGTACCACCAAAATCCGCGAGCTTCGCGTCGGTACGGATGGCGGCGTTGCCGCAGGCGATATCGAACCCAACACCGGCCACCGAAACCGCGTTCTCGTAGGCCGCTACCCCACCGATCGGCATTACGTAGCCCACGTGCCCATCTGCCATCAGCGCAACTTTGCGCGCGTGCCGTGCGACCTCGGCCAGCTGCGCACGCGTGCTCTCTTCGTGCGTTCCAAACACTCGCATGGTTAAACTTAGCGCCATGCCCAAACCCACTTCTGAATTTCTCGAGCGGCTGCAAGCGGCAACCGAGCTGCTGGAATCGATCGTCGCTGACCGAGGCCTCCTGGCCAGTGTTCCCCCAGACGATCAACGCCGCCTGGTGCAAGCGGCCGGACACATCTACGCGCCGGATTCAGCATCACGACGTCAGCTGGTGCGGGCGAGCATCCGCCGTGAAAAGGCCGAGAAGGTCCGGCGCGAGGAACAAGCTCTGGAACGAACCGGGATCAGGACGATGCGCCGGCAGCCGGTGTTCACGAGTCCGAATGTGTTTCCGCCGGCTGGGTTCGAGCAGCGGGAGACTCAGGACGAGAATTTTCGTGAGCCGATCGAGCCTCAGCACTGCTACGTGTGCAAGGAGAAGTACACGGTTCTCCATCACTTCTACGACCAGATGTGTCCGGCCTGCGCTGAGTTCAACTTTGCCAAGCGAGGTGAGCTGGCAGATCTGAGTGGAAGAGTGGCACTCCTGACAGGGGGGAGAGTCAAGATCGGCTATCAGGCGGGACTCAAGCTCCTTCGGTCCGGCGCGCACCTTATCGTGACGACGCGTTTTCCTCGCGACTCTGCGGCCCGCTACGCCAGAGAGCCTGACTTTGCCCAGTGGCAGCACCGGCTGGAGATCTTCGGCCTGGATCTGAGGCATACGCCGAGCGTGGAAGCATTCTGCGTGGAACTGTTACACACCCGCGAGCGGCTGGACTTCATAGTCAACAACGCCTGTCAGACCGTACGGCGCCCGCCTGAGTTCTACGCGCACATGATGGAGACTGAAACGGTAGCACGCAATCAGATGCCGCAGGAGGCCAGGCGGCTCCTCTCCACGTACGAAGGTTGGCGGGAGGCGCATATTCATAACGGAGGCGGGTCCGCCGCCCCCGCGGCATTCGAGCGCCGCCTTCCCAGTATTGCCGGAATCGCGCATTCGGCAGAGCTCTCCCAGGTGGCTTTACTGGCAGAGGAGCGCCACGGTCAGGGGCACCTGTTTCCGGAGGGCAAGCTCGACCAGGACCTCCAACAGGTAGATCTCAGGCAAAAGAATTCATGGCGGTTGCTGATGGCGGAAGTACCCTCGGTCGAGCTGGTTGAGGTTCAGCTCGTGAATGCCATCGCGCCTTTCATTCTGAACGCCCGACTGAAGCCACTGATGCTCCGGACGCCGGAACGGGATAAGCACATCGTCAACGTCTCCGCTGTGGAAGGCCAGTTCTACCGGAACTTCAAGACAACGCGGCATCCGCATACGAACATGGCGAAGGCGGCGCTGAACATGATGACCCGCACCGCGGCGGCGGACTACCATGGCGACGGCATCCACATGAACAGCGTGGATACGGGTTGGGTGACGGATGAGGATCCGGTGGAGCTGGCAACTCGGAAGGTGGCGGAGCATCGATTCCACCCGCCGCTCGACATCGTGGACGGCGCCGCGCGGATTGTTGATCCCATAATCACCGGGATCAACACCGGCACGCATGTGTGGGGGAAGTTCCTGAAGGACTATAGAGAGACTGACTGGTAGGACTCGACCCTGGACTGATCAGCGGGACGACGTTGTCCTGCTCGCTCCCGGCCTCGTAGTAGGGCAGGTGTAGTAATAGCTCAGGTTCTGCACCTTCTGTCCTTCAATCAGCACACCGGCAACGAGTGTGACGCAGCTGCTGAGCGGCACACTCCACGTATCCATCATCGGCTGATCACCGCTGTACCACCGCCGGCTCTTTTGCAGTGACGGATAGTGCTTGCTGAGTACCTTCCACGTTAGTCCGCCGGGCAGCCGCCTCCCGGTTGATGCCGCGATCAATCGTTCGTTTGCATCAAAGAAGAGCCCGTAGCGTCCGGGTCCGAGGTCGAGGTAGTGGCGCGGACGGACTTCCTGGTCTGCAGAGATCCACACTGAGCCCGGTCCCCACGGAGATGGGTTGCCGACATGGCCCCGGGCTACCTTCATGCTGTCCGACCTCAGATACTCAGCGAACATCCGCTGCGCACCGGCGAGGGTCGTTTGTCCCAGCACCACTTCGCCGTCCCGAGCCTGCTTGCCCGGCCGCAGATCGGCGAAGGGCACCGGCCGCACGTTCAAAACCTGAGCCTCGGCGGACCCGGCCTTCAGGACCAGGGCAAAGGCCAGGAGACCGAAGGCAATTCGCATGCGCTACTGCACCGCGTTCATCATGTCGAAGATCGGCAGGTACATCGCCACCACCATGCCGCCTACGATGACACCCAGAACCACGATCATCACCGGCTCCATCAGGGAGAGGAGTGATGAAACGGCGACGTCTACTTCTTCATCATAGAAGTCGGCGATCTTGGTCAGCATTTCGTCGAGGCCACCAGTTTGTTCGCCAACTGCGATCATCGAGATGACCATCGGCGGGAAGACCTGGGACTTGGCCAGCGGCGCCGAGATCGTTTCACCACCGGCAATCGACTGCCGCGATTCCATGACCGCATCGTGAACCACCATGTTGCCGGCGGTTTTCGCGGTGATCTCCAGTCCATCGAGAATCGACACACCGGACGAAATCAGGGTGCCAAGCGTACGGGTGAATCGGGACACGGCGGACTTCCGCAGGATGTCTCCGAGCACGGGGGCCCGAAGCATCAGCCCGTCGATTCTCCGCTGACCACCAGTGGTCGCGTAGTATTTCTTCAGAGAGTAGATCGTTCCACCGATCGCACCGATAAAGGCCCACCAATAGCCAATCAGGAGCTGCGAGAGACCGATGACGAATCGGGTCGGCAGTGGCAGCTCCATATTGACCGATGCGAACATGCTTTCGAAGGTCGGGATGACGAAGATGAGCAGCACCGCAATCGCGATGATCGCGACACTGAAGATCACGGCGGGGTAGATCATCGCGCCTTTGACCTTACGGATCAGCGCATCGCTCTTTTCGAGGAAGGTCGCAAGTCGGATCAGAATCGTGTCCAGAATACCGCCCGCCTCACCGGCCGCGACCATGTTGACGTACAGGCTACTGAAGGCCGTGGGGTGCTTGGCAAAGGCGTCGGCCAAGGTATTGCCGGCCTCGACGTCGTGCACGACCGCTTTCGTCACCTCTTTGAGGGACTTGTTCTCGGTCTGCTCGGCCAGAATCGTAAGCGACTGGACCAGCGGAAGGCCGGCGTTGATCATGGTGGCGAACTGCCGAGTAAAGATGACGATGTCGCGGATCTTCACGCGCGCTTTTCCCAGCGCTCCGCCAAGGGTCATCTTCTTGGGAGCTTCGCGGACGCTGACCAGCATCATCCGGTTCTTGCGGAGGTAGGCGCTAACCTCCTCCCGACTCTTGACGTCGACTTGACCCTTCTGGATCTGTCCGTTCGCGGAGTTCCGCGCGGTGTATTCGAAAAGCGGCATCGGTCCTCTCCCGAATCATGGGCGCAAGCGTGTGCGCCCTACGTGTTACCGGCGGAGTCCTGCGGATTTCTGTTGGGGGCGATCGGTCATGCCCGTGTCCTGATCTTCCAACGGCGTCACACCAATCATCCGCAGGAACTCCTTGGGATCGTGCGAAACCCGCTCGCACTCCTCCTGAGCCACCTCGCGGGCGGTGTACAGCTGATACAACGCATCGTTCATCGTCTGCATGCCGAACTTCTTGCCCGACTGCATGGCGGAGTAGATCTGGTGCACCTTGTCGTCACGAATCAGGGCCCGAATGGCCGGCGTGGCGACCATGATCTCGGCCGCCATAGACCGGCCCCGCCCTTTCAGCCGGGGCAGCAGCGTCTGGGTGATGACGCCCTCGAGCACGAAGGCAAGCTGAGCACGCACCTGGGACTGCTGGTTCGACGGAAACACGTCGATGACACGGTTGATCGACTCGGCGGCAGAGTTGGTATGGAGCGTGGCGAGCACGAGGTGTCCGGTCTCCGCAATGGTCAGGGCCGCACCAACGGTTTCCAGGTCCCGCATTTCTCCCACCAGGATCACGTCAGGATCTTCGCGCAACGCATACTTCAGCGCCGCGGCGAAGGTCTTGGTATCGGTGCCGATCTCCCGCTGATTCACCAGACACGACTGATGCCGGTGAATGAACTCGATCGGATCCTCGACCGTAATGATGTGGCCCTTCCGCTCCTTATTGATCTTGTCGATGATGGCGGCCAACGTCGTCGACTTCCCTGAGCCAGTGGGACCGGTTACCAGGATCAGTCCTCGAGGTCTCTCGGCCAACTTCGCGATGACCGGAGGAAGGCCTAACTCCTGAAATGTTCGCACATTGAAGGGAATCATGCGGATTACCATGGCCACACAGCCGCGCTGCTTAAAGACGTTACCGCGGAACCGGGCCAGGTTCTGAATACCGAACGAGAAGTCCAGTTCGTCCTCGGTTTCGAAGCGCTTTTTCTGGTTTTCTGTGAGGACCGAATAGGCGAGCTGAAGGGTGTCTTTCGGCGTCAAGACCTCGGGGACGGAGCTATCGACGATGTCGCCGTCAACCCGGAGCTTCGGACGCTCGGCCGCCGTGATGTGGAGGTCCGAGGCGTCCTTCTGGATCATCTCTTCGAGCAACGAGCGCAGGTTGAACGTCATCCGGCTGTCTCCTTGACGACTTCCTCGAGGGTTGTGACGCCACGCTCGATCTTCTTCATCCCGTCCATACGCAGGGTGAGCATGCCATCCACCACGGCCTGGGCCTGGATGTCGGCAACGGAGGCGCCGCGGAGAATCATCCGGCGCAGCTCCGGAGACAGGGCCATGACCTCATAGAGGCCGGCCCGGCCCTTGTACCCGGTGCCGCTGCACGTCTCGCAGCCGGTGCCCTTCATGAATTTGATCTGCCGCAGGGTGTCAAGATTTGTGCCCAGGGCGTTCAGCTCGACGTCGGTGTACTTGTGCTCAGCCTTGCAGTCCTTGCAGATACGCCGAATCAGACGTTGGGCAACCACGAGGTTCACGGCGCTTGCGACGTTGAACGCCTCAATGCCCATGTCGATCATACGGGTGATGGTGCTCGGCGCATCGTTGGTGTGGAGGGTGGATAGCACGAGGTGACCCGTGAGCGCGGCCTTGATGGCAATGCCGCCCGTCTCCAGGTCTCGGATCTCACCGATCATGATGATGTTGGGGTCTTGCCGCAGGAACGCCTTCAGCGCAGCGGCGAAGGTGAGACCGATCTCGTTCCGTACCAACACCTGGTTGATGCCCATCAGGTTGTACTCGACGGGGTCCTCCGCCGTCATGATGTTGACTTCCGGCGTGTTGATCCGCGACAAGGCGGAATACAGCGTCGTAGTCTTACCGGAACCGGTTGGGCCGGTGACGAGCACCATCCCGTACGGATTCAGAATGGCCTTCATCAGGTCCCGCTCCGCCTTCTCCTCGAAGCCGAACTTCGTCAGATCCAGCGTCAGGTTACCCTTGTCGAGGATTCGGAGCACGATCTTCTCTCCGAACAGCACCGGCAGGGTCGACACGCGAAAGTCGATGACTCGAACGCCCATCTTGAGCTTGAGACGTCCGTCCTGAGGTACCCGGCGCTCGGCGATGTTGAGCTGGGAGAGAATTTTGACGCGTGAGGTCAGCGCCGCCTTCATTTTGAGAGGCGGCTTCATGATTTCGAGCAGAGCACCGTCGATCCGGTATCGTACCCGTATCTCGTGCTCGAACGGCTCGATGTGAATGTCGCTGGCGCCCCTCTTGACGGCGTCAGTGAGCAGGCCGTTGATGAGCTTGACCACCGGGGCATCGTCGATCTGCGCCTGCGTGGCTGCTTCATCCTCCTGCTCTTCGACGACCTCGACGTCTTCGCCGCTCTCCTCCATGTCCTTCAGCAGCGTGGCAAGCTGCTGATCGGAGGATTCGTAATACTTCTCGATCAGGTTACGAAGCGTGTACTCACCCGCGATGACCGGAAACAGATCGAAGCGGGTGATGAACTTCAGATCTTCGAGCAGACCGTGGTCGGTGGGGTCGGCCATGGCCACAGTGAGAGTGCGCCCCTCCCGCTTGAGCGGAAGAACGATGCTCTTAGTGGCCATCTCCGCCGGAACCAGTTTGATGATCTTGGGATCGACTTCGAATCGGGTCAGATCGACCGCGGGCATCCGATACTGGCGGGCCAGGACCTTGGTGATCTCGAGCTCCTGAACGAGCCCGAGCTTCACCAGCACGTAACCGAGCCGGTGCTTCGTGTTCTTCTGCTCGGTGAGAGCCTGCCCGAGCTGCTCTCGCGTTACCAAACCTTCGCGAAGCAGGATCTCACCGAGCCGATCGCCACCGGCTGCCGCGGTTGCCATGGTTTTCGAGGTGTCCGTCGATAGGGTTCAGGGATATCATCGGAACACCCGGCCGATGACGTGAGGCCTGGCCTACGGCGCCGTTATCAAGCCCCGCAGTCGTTCCATAAGCGCCGGACCGATGCCGGGAACCCGGTCCAGGGCGGAAATAGTCGCAAATGGACCCTGCGCCTCGCGATCCGCGACAATCCTGCGCGCCAGAGCGGGCCCGATGCCAGGAAGCCCCTCGAGCTCGACAGCCGTGGCATGATTGACGTTGAGCGCCGCCCCGGCAGGTCCTTTCGACGTCGGATTTCTTCCCCGGGGACCCGGGGAAGCAAGCGAAGTGCCAGCCGCTGCACTCCGACCTGGGGGTGAGGCGACTTCCCCTCGACCGCTGAACGACAGATGGGGACTCAAGGTGCGAAGCAGACCGGGGCCAATTCCGGGAACCCGATCGAGCCCGACCAGGGACCCAAAGGAGCCCTGGCTATCTCGGTTTGCCACGATGGTTTTGGCGAGCGCGAGACCCACGCGTGGGAGCCGAGCCAGCTCAGCGGCAGAAGCGGCGTCCGCATCCACGCGCTCCCCGGGACTCAGCGGCCGACCCTGCCGCATGGCGCTGTCACGCTGCGCCGTGGGCGACCCGGCCGGCAACAGCGAGAGAAGCTGAACCTGCCCCGGGGCCTCGCCGGGTTTGGTAACCAGATACCTGACGCCCTGACCCAAGACCGCGAGGGCGACGAGCAGGAGCACCGCTCTGCGTTCGGGACCGAGCATATGGGAGGTTACGGCGGTACGGCAGGACTGGGTTAAGCGAAATTCTTCGACGAGGATCGATTTAGGCGGTCTGCTACTCTCGCCGGATCAGGGCCACAGCCACGTCGCCAACAATCTGAAGACTGGCGGCACTGACCTTGTCGATCGTGTCTTCAGTAGTGTGCCAGGCGGGATAATCAAAATCCACGACATCGATGGCCCTGATCCCCGCCTTCTGAAGCTCCAGATGATCGTCAATGAGCGTGTGTCTGGGCGAGGAGATGAAGTAGCCGCCATAGCCCAGCTCCTTGGCAGTGCTCCAGACCAGCTCGACGACTTCGGGTGCGCCGACCAGGGAGTTCCCTTCCTGATACAACTGAAGATCCTTGTCTGCGACCAGATCGAAGAGGACGGCGTAGAGTGGTTTCGGGCCGGGGAGTTGATGCGCACCGTAGTACCGGGAGCCAATCAGAACATCCGCGGGGGCGTCAGTGAAGTGTCCGTAGTCCTCTCCATCCACGAGCAGCAGGTCAACGCCGGCAGAAGGGGGAGTACGCTTCAGCACATCTGCGATACCCAGCAGAAGGGCAACGCCGGAACCCCCGTCGTTCGCGCCCACCACTGCCTTGGTCGAGTCCCGGGATCGAGGACTATCCGATGTGGGCCTGCTATCCCAATGCGCCAGCAGCAGCAGCCGCTTCTCCGCGCCCGGATTGAAGCGCGCAATAAAATTCCTCAGCGGCAGCGTCCGTCGCGCGGCCGTGACGTGGTTCCAGCTCTGCACGATGACGGTGTCTGCCCGTTGACGCAGCAGACTGTCGAGCCAGTCGCCCATGCGGCGGTGCGCTTCAGTTCCGGGCACCCGAGGTCCAAAGCCTACCTGCGTCTCGATGTACCGAAACGACGAAGCGCCATCAAACTCCTGCGGCGGACGTGGTTTGTCTCGGCAGGCGGAGAAGAGAAGAAGAGCGGTAGACAAACAGGCGGTAGCAAGTGAGGCGGAAAAACGAGAGGCGGTGGCGGCGGATGCCACCTCGCGGTTTCGAGTGCGATAGGGGTAACGTAACCTCACGGAGTACTTCTGGTCTTCCGCCGACTCTACCGCCGCTTTTCTACCGCCGCCGTTGCTACCGCCTACCTATAGTCTCCCGCATACAGCGACAGCTGGAACGTCATGAGCAGAAAGATCTGCGATGTCCGGCGGCTCACATGCCGCGCGTCGCTGATGGAGTATCCGAACTGGAGTCCACCACTGACGGTCTTCAGCAAGTCAGTATCGAGGCCGCCTCGAACCTCCTGCCGCCGAACATCGGAGACCACGATGCACTCGGGATCGTCACCCTGCTCCAGACAGGTGAGCGTCTTGGAGCTGAGAGCCGTGAGGTTGGAGCGCACCCGCTTCCTGACACGACTGATGGCGGCGGGCAGCGCAAACGAATAGTTGAGTGACCCTGTGAGGTCGTCCTGATCCAGCTCGGTCGCGTTGCCGTTGTTCTCGGTTCGCTGAGAGCGGGTTGCCATGCCGAAGGTCAGAGCCAGACCGTTGCGGAAGGACAGCTGAACGTCCGGGGTAAGCGAGTACGATGAGATGGCGCTGGTTGCCACGGTGCCCCCACCGCTCGGCTGCGACGAAGTACCCCTTCGGTGCCGGATCCCGGCGCCTGCGGCCACCAGTGTCAGCGGTCCGCCGCCGAAGGTCCTGGTCCACCGGAGATTGCCGACCGGCCACTCGCGTTGCCGAGTGACGGTTTCAGTGAAGGCCCCACCGAGCAGCTGGAATCGATCGGTCCTCGTCAGTGAGTAGGAGATAGTGGCGCTGATCCCAAGCGGCAGTTCGGCCCCGGAAGACACCGTCGCTGTTCGCACCTCCGTGACGCCTCTCGCCGTTTCACCTTCATGAGTCAGGAACCGGTCCCGGCCACCCAGGCCGAGCATGAAGCCGAGGTCCGGGTCGAATGCGGTGAGATCATATGTCGAGCTTCGGCCCAGCCGGCTACTGAAGTCCACCGGCCGGACCCGGGCCACGAATTTGCCCACGCCGCTGCTGTCGGCCCAGATGCGCCGGAGCGCGCGTGACAAGTCGAGCGACACACCGATCTCCCGACTCCTGCCGTTATTGAGCGTTTGAGGCAGGATGAAAGCACCAGTGTCTCCCAGCTCCCGAACCGGCTCGCGGCTGGTCAGCGTGCGCGACAGCACGAAGTTGCTCGAGGTCGTGAATCGCGGCCGAAGCCACGAGCTCAGGCGCGGCGTGATGGATATGGCCGTCGTGAGCAATCGGTCTCGCTCGACACCAACCGGCACGCCTGCCAGGAAGCGCCTCTCTTCGTATGCCAGTCGCCCCAGCGAGGTTGAATCGGGATAGATCCTGAGATCGCGAGTGCTCGAGAGATCTCCCGTCAACGCGAGCATGCCGAGCGGCTGCCAGGTCAACCCAGCCGAGTTGCGCCACAGGTTGGTGAGCGACAAGGTGGGAGTGATGAACGCGTCATCGCTCCTTGCAACCGGCACGGCGAACGTCGAGTAATCGGCCTGATTCTTCGTGAGTCCGCTGCTCCAGCGGATGTTGGACGGCACCAGACTGAATGTGGCCGTTGAGAGTGCCTTACCGCCCTCGCTTTCCCTGATCCATGCAGGCAGACCTCTGATGATCCCGCCGAACGGCAGACGAGGTCCTCGGCGCTCCAGCTGCAGGTTGTACCCCACTGTAAGGGAATGCGCGTCATTGTTCGCGTCGGACAGCTCAGTGCGAGCCCGTCCCTGCGTGAGCGTACCCACCACCGAAAGGGGATCGATAAAGCCGCGCACCAACCAGCTCCTGCCTCGTTGATTCCTGCGGATAGCCAGTGTG
Source organism: uncultured Gemmatimonadales bacterium (assembly GCA_963730915.1). Lineage (GTDB taxonomy): Bacteria > Gemmatimonadota > Gemmatimonadetes > Gemmatimonadales > GWC2-71-9 > CAVVWJ01. Next base: position 81,167 of record CAVSTR010000004.1, read on the forward strand.
TAGTTGCCGCTCCAGGAATGCGGCGTGCGTAGGCCCTGGAGCGCATCGCCCCGGAGATCGCTGCCAGTGAGGAGCTCGGGGGTCACATCACTCCGGGAGTAGCTAACCGTCAGGGGAATGGTCAACCCCAGGCTGGTGGGTAGAAAGCGGTCCAACCTCCAGTTGGTGTTGAGCTGGAAGGTACCGGTGGTGCGGTAGCTCGGATCACGATTGATCTGGTGGAACTGCCCGTCCTGTCGGATGAAGGACGCGTTCACATTTCCTACGTCCGAGGCGAGCAGGCGGGCATCCATCGCCATGGCAGTCCCCGTCTGAGACACGGGACTGCTCAAGCGAACGTCATCCACCCATAGCTCACCCTCCAGCACGGCTGTTGTGCCGGCCACGCGGTAGATGCCGGCAGAAATCTCCTGCACGGCCGCAAGATTCGGAGGGTTGATTCCGGGATCCGCCACATGCACCGCGTATGGTCCTTCACACGCCACGTATGCGGTGGCATCCAGACTGCCGCATTCCGGAGCGCCTGAAGGCGGGGCTCCGCTCAGCCAGCGACTTTCGATCTCCGCTCTGAGCCGCCGCCAGACCTCCAGATCGATATTGAACTCAGGCTCCCACGTAGTGGTTCGGGCAGGCGCGCGATAGAGGTAGAAGTTACGGTCGTCACTACCGAGCTTGATAAAGGCCTCGAAGTCTCCCTGTTCCCATCCGTCACCGCGGCCCCGCATCCAGACACGCAGCTCCCGGTATCGAAGCACGTTCTGGGGACCGGTCGGCAGTCGCAGGTACGCCTCCGCGCGCTCGCCGACGTCGAGCCCCCTGGCGATCAGCCGCAACGACTTCTCGTTGATCTGGGTGCCGAGCCTGCTGCGGTCGCCGCCCCGGCGCTGAACACCCTCGAACACGCCCGGAGGAGAGACATAACCCAGGTCGGTGCGATTCTCGGTCGATATGACGGATGCTATCACCTCTCCGCTCGGCTCCGCGGCTGCTCCCGAGATCCCCGCGATCGGAGCCTCAGCGCGTCGAACCCACGGCGAGCCCACCAGCCTGAGCCGGGCCAGCGCAAAGCGGGCAACGATGTCAGGCCCACCGGCATCCGGCGGTGCGGCCACCGTCACCCGCATGTGCTGGATCAGCCGCAGGCTGGGCGTGCCAATCGTTCCGTCCGGCGTCCTGATAGGTACACGATAGAGCTCCCAGCCACTGGGACTACCGTCGCGGAGGAGTGCGCCAGCTCGGACGAAGTACTTGTCGCCGGGAAGCAGCGTCACCACATAACGGAAAACGCTTTCGTTCGTACCGGCGGCGTTGAGCACGTTGTCACCGTTCAGGTCCTCGGTATCGAGCGTGCCGTTGCCGCGGCTGCACCTGCCCGCTGAGATCTCCCCACGGAAAGACCGGCACTGACTGTTGAAGGAATCGCTCACATAGAGGAACCTCCCCGAGATTCTCTCCCGTCAACGCATCCCGCAAAGTGTCCGGTCGATCGCCCAGAATACCGATGTCGTCCACCTGGGCGTCGAAGATGTCGAATGAGCTTCGCTCGGTGTCGAGCCGGCCTTGGCCTACGTACTGCCTCCCGCCGAACAGGCTGTCGCTGCCCGTGATCGCGAGAGTCTGCGGCGCCACGCCGAGCGCGTCCTCATTGACGGTACCTAAATCGAAGACGAGGCGGACCCCGGCTGAGTCCGCAGTGCGCGTGGGAGGCTGAAAGACCCAGAACTCCAGGTATTCGTCCTGGGTGAGGTCTACACCGGTCGGACTCAATGAGGTGACCATCGACCGCCAGCGGGGGCGGGCCGGGCGGGCCGGCAGTGACCAGCGCGACGCATTGTTCCTCTGGACCAGGCCGCCCGCCGTGTCCGCATGAAGCGTCAGGTACATGGCTGTTTCCAGCCGCTCGCCTCGACCGGAGAGCCGTATCAGCGTGTCTATGTCCTCCGGCCGAAGCTCCACCGGTTGATTCGACCCGGGTGCTACCGGGACCAGATTCTGCCACGTCAGCGCGACCGCGTCCGCCGGATCGAAGACACCACCGACGACATCCAGAACACCATCCGCCTGCTGGGGAGTGCTCCCGAACTCCCACGCCGTTTCCCGGAGGGATATGGGAATGCCTGCTTCAGCCTCGAACTCCTCGAGGTAGGCCTGGCCCGACCGGTTTGGATCCGGCTTGGTGAAGGCGAATTCAGCGTTGAGATCCAAACGTGAAGGTGCGACCGCGGGAGCCGAGGTGAGCTTGTTCAGCAGGCGAGTCACCCCGAATGGCTTGAAGCTGAGCTCGGTATTGATACCGCCGATCAGGTTCGCCGACGCCTCGAACCCGAGCGGTGGGCGATTGAATGCACTCTGCTCCCGCTGATACATGCCGATGAGGTTGATGGCACCGGCCTCACCCAAGCGGTACTGCGTCGAAAGTCCGAGGATCGTCGTCGGGGCCACCGCGAAGATGCCTTGCTCCTCGAACCGGGCGGTAATCTGCCCGGCGCCACCGCCGAACAACGCATCAGGGTTGAGAAACGTGACTTGCCCCAGCTCATAGGAGATGGTGTAGTCCACTCCCCGCTCCAGACGCCTTCCCTGAAGGAGCAGCTGCTCGCTCTCCTCCCTGATCTGCAGAGCTCCCAGGCTCAAGGTGGAGCGGTCGCCTCCACCAGTTGAGTTGTAACGCAGCCGCACCTGGAACTTGGCCGACGGCCCCTGGTCCAGGAGCAGGTAGAGCGGCGTGCGGTAGAGGGAGTCGGACCGTTCGGCAGGACTGAGGCGGGGATCGGCAAACGGCTGGAGATTCGGGAAAACGATATACGACTCCCGGAGGACCTGGGCCGCATCGGGGTCCCGGGTGCGAGGGAAAAGCCGGTTCTCGCGGTCGAAGACGTTCTGGTCGGTCGCTACGGCCAGGCCGAGGAGCGCCAGGTACGTAGTCCCGCCCGCTTGAGGGCGCTCGGACCGGTTGACCGATAAGTTGACCTGGAGAGAAGTCGGCTCGAGGTCGGATCCGGCGGCACGATAGATGTGACGCATTTCGTGCCGGAACGTGGCGAACTCAGGACCCCGCTGGGGCTCAACGATGAGGCGAAGACTGTCAGCCGAGCCCTGTCCCTGATCCTGCGAGGGAAAAGTGCCGACTCTCGTGCCTTCCGCGGTGGTGTAGCTGATAGCCAGGTAGTCTGCCTGGTCCAGCTTGGTGGAAAGCGCGAACCAGAGGCCGGAGGGGTCGAGGTAGTAGTCGGTTCCCTGAATCAGGAGCTGCCAGCGAACCGGGCCGAACTTCTGATTGGGATCGACCGTCGTCGCCAATGCGGTGATGCCACCGAGATTCGGATCGGTACCGGTCTGATTCTGCGGTGGCCGATAGCGGTACACGCGAACCTGCGCCGGCCGGGCGGGCGGCGCCAGGGTAGCAGCGGAGAGATTCAGGATGTCGACGTTGGGGTAGCCGGGCAGTGCAGTGGTCGGATCGATTACCCAGAAGAAGCGGCCAGTTTCGAAATCGAGGTCGCGCAGTTGACGATCCTGCGGCTGACTGGTGGTCTGGCCAACTGTGTAGCTCCGCTCTGCGACCTGACTCCCCTTCTGTGTGGCAGCCAGCGCCTGGAACTGGAACGACCCGACTTCAAACCTCGCATTTACCCCGAAATTGTTCGCCGGAATGGCAGCGGTGATAAATCGAGACTGAGGGGGCTGGAACGTGACGGTACCGACCTCGATACGCCGGATGATCTCGTCTTCCAGTCCCTGGTAGTAAACTTGAACGTTGTTGTTGCCGGAAAAGTCCCGCTCGGTGTCGTAGTCGACGTTGACATGCACCCGGCGGCCGATGGTGCCACCGGAGCGAAGGTTCACCTGGTTATCGAGGCGCGGAGGCTTGAAGCCGCCACGACAGCCGGAATTCGGATCGAGCAGCAGGGCCGGACTGCAGCGCTCGTTGCGCAGACGGTCGGTCCGGAGCTCGAGCCTGACTTGGCCGTCGAGTGCAAGGTCGGCATACTTCGGAGACAGCCCCAGCACGCCCCGTCGCCGCCCGGTCGTCTCCCCCGTGTCAGCTGGCACGACCGGAGTAGGCTGGCCGTAGAGTGTCAGGGCCCGGTGCGTTGCGGCGCGGTCGGTGCGGGCGGAGTCGAGTACCATCGCGAGGGTGCTATCCCACGCCAGGCCCGTGAGAGCAGGCGGGAGCCTCGGAGCTCCCAACCACGGGGCGCGAAGTTCCGGGGGCTCGCTCAACGTAAATGGCGTTGCCGGGAAGGTCAGCCGGAGCCCGGGGAATGTTGAATCTCTCCGGGTGGTATCGGCCTGGCCCGCTAAGAGCCGGGGGAGCACGGCTAGGCAGAGGAAGGCGACGAGTGAGCGCGTCACTCTAGCGCAACGCAACGATAAATGAGGCTTGAGAGTAGTGGATCGGGGAATATAATTGGCCAACGAAACCCTTACAACCAGACAAGTTAGCTCGTAGTGCGCCTGCTCAACCGGTACCTTCTACGGCAGCTCGTCGCGCCGTTCTGCTTTGCCCTGGCGGCACTCACAGGTTTCATGCTGATCAGCCAGGTTGCCAAGAAGTTTGGCGCCCTGGTGGGCAAGGGCCTGCCCTGGTCCGTGATTACGGAAGTCTTCGTCCTGAGCCTCCCGTTTATCATCGCCATGACCCTGCCCATGGCCGTGCTCCTGGCCGTGCTGTACACGTTCAGTCACCTGGCGGCGGACAACGAGATAACCGCCATGCGGGCCAACGGTATCAGCGTCTACCAGATCCTGGCACCGGTGCTGATCTGGGGTGTGTGCATGGCCTTTTTCAATCTGGCCTTCGTAGACCAGGTTCTGCCCCGAAGCAACGCCCGGCTACGATCCCTGCTCATCGATATCGGCCGGAAGAAGGCGGCGTTTGGACTTCGGGAGCAGGTGATCAACGAAGTGCCCCCTTCCAAGTACTTCATCCGCGCCAGCCGCATCGACGCTGCCACCGGCCGTCTGCGGGGCGTGACCATCTATGATGTTGGGGGCGAAGCGAGCCGTCGGATCATCTACGCGGATAGCGGATCCATGGCTTACGCCGAGGGACAGACGGATCTGAGCCTGCGCCTCTTCAACGGTTCTATTCATCAATACCGGCCGGCCGAGCCAACCAGATTTCAGCTGACGTACTTCTCGGTCAATGACATCCGGGTCAAGAACGTCTACGACGAGCTGCGCCGCAATACCAGCGAATCGATCCGTGGCGACCGCGAGATGAGCACCTGCGAGATGCTGAACGTGGTGCGCGACGCCAGGCGGGAGCAGCTGGAGGCGCGACAGGAACGAACCGAGCTCATCCTTCGCGATCTGCACACGATGCTGGCATTGCCGCCGCTGCCGCCCAAACCGCCCGCCCCCTCGGACTCGACTTCTCATGGGTACTGCAACTGGCTCCGATCAGTACAGAGTCTGATGCTCCCGGGGACGGTAGAGGCGCAGTCGGCCGCACAGGGCCAGGCGCCGGCACAGGGCCAGGACCCGGCGAAGGCAAGGGCCCGTGCGAAGCTCCGCGCGCGAGCAAAGGCCAAGGAACGACCCCAGGTCCAGGCTCCGGCCCAGGTGCAGACTCCCGCGCCGGCCCCAACGCCTAAGTCCCCCCAGATCAACACGCGACCGAAGCTGCGGCTATCTAACTGGTCTGAAGTAGCCACTGCGGCCGACCGCGTGCGCGAGGCCGATCGGAGGGCCGACCGCTACCAGGTGGAGGTCCATAAGAAATGGGCGATCAGCATGGCATGCATCACGTTCGTGATCATTGGCATCGTGATGGCCCTGCGGTTTCCTCGAGGCGGCATGGGGCTCGTCATCGGAGGAGGTCTGCTGATCTTTTCGATCCACTACGTGGGGCTTACAGCCGGTGAAAGCCTCGCGGATCGGGGGCATGTCGAGCCGTGGATTGCCATGTGGGGTCCCAACATCGTGCTCACCGTTCTGGGAGTGCTCGGTCTGTTCTGGGTGAGCCGCGAATCGGGCTCGACTCGTGGCGGAGACTTCCGGGAGATGGCGGAGGGGCTGGCACATATTGCCCGGCGCCTCCGCATGGCCGCACTTCGTAGGCTTCGAGCACCGACGTGAAGAGTCGAATCACGTTGCAGCGTCTGCGGGACCTGCTGCCCATCCACAGACTGCGCCAGCTGGACCGGTATGTCCTCAGCAGCTGGATCCGCCTCTTTGTTCTGGCCGCGATCGGGCTCCCGCTGGTGGCGATCTTCTTCAACCTGACCGACATGCTGAGCAAGCTGCTGGATCGGGGACTCACAATGAAGGAGATCACCATCAGTTACGTGTACGCCATTCCGGAGTACGCGTTCATGGTCATGCCGGCGGCAGTCCTGCTGGCCACGGTTTTTACGGTCGTGAACATGAGCCGCCACTCGGAGCTGACCGCGGCGAAGGCGGGAGGCCAGAGCTTTCACCGAATCATGCAGCCGATCTTTATCGCGTCAGGACTCGCTGTGCTGCTGACGTTCGGCGTGGGAGAGCTGGCTCCGTGGGCCACAGCGCGCCAGCTCGAGATCCAGAAGGCGAAGCAGACTCGGCCCACCCGCTCCCGCTTCAACTTCGTTTATAGCGGCGACGCCGGTTGGGTCTACACGGTTCGATCATTGGATGTCGCCAACCGCCAGTTGAAGCAGGTGATGTTCGAGCGGCAAGGCACCGGACTCGAGTACCCGGGTTTGGTGCTGACGGCCGACAGCGCCACCTATGACGATACCCTGAAGACGTGGCGGCTTCGGGCTGGAGCGAGCCGGGTGATCGCCGGCCCGGGGCGACAGGCCACGTTCAACTTTCGGTCAATGCGGCTTCGCGCCCTGCGGCAAACTCCGGGTGATCTGCTGGCTGAATCGAAAGGCCCCGACGAGATGCGGTATGCAGAGCTGGGGAGATACATCGAGGCATTGAAGCGTTCCGGCAACGACGCCAACAAGCTGATAGTAGAGCAGGCCCTGAAGCTGGCGCTGCCAGCAACCTGCATCATCATTGCACTGTTCGGCGCACCCTTGGCCATCAGCGCCCCCCGGGCCGGCCCCGCGGTGGGGGTAGCCATTAGCCTAGGCACTGCCCTGATATTCCTGCTGCTCACCCAGCTCACGAAGGCAATCGGGTCGGGAGGCGTGATCAACCCGACTGTCGCCGCCTGGTTCCCCAACGTCGTTTTTCTGTTCGGCGGACTTGTGCTGCTGGCTCGGGTGCGGACGTAGGGAGCGGGTAAGCGGGCAGCGGGGCAGCGGGGCAGCGGGGCAGCGGGGCAGCGGGGCAGCGGGGCAGCGGGGCAGCGGGGCAGATCATGGGGCCTGACAGGACTTCCGGTCAATAGCTCGATAGAGACCCCAGGTAAGACGCCCAGCGTGATCCCGTAGAGCCTCAATCTCTCCCCAACTTTCCGGTTTCAAATAGCCCAAATCACGAGCCAAAAGTAGGATGTAGCAAAGTTCAGAGAGCGAGCCCAGGCTTATGTCCAAGTACCGCCTGAATTCGCGGGCTCCACGCTTGGCCGAGCCTTCCGCGATGTTTGCAGAGGCAGAATAGGCGGCGCGCCGGGCCTGAGATGTCAGACCATATAGCTCGGTGTTCGGCCATTCCTTCGTCAATCGATAGATAGCCAAAACAAGTTCATGGCAGGAAGCCCAGGACTTGAGCCGTTCATGCCGCTTCCCCTCTCTGGCCAACCGATTTTTGGGGTGACCTTCCATCCTGTAAGAGTAGTAATCGCCGCATGCAAACTCGCCATCCGTTTACCGCAGCTTGTACCTCACTGACGCCATGCTGCCCCGCCGTCCCGCTGCCCCGCTGTATATTTGGGTATGCCTTCGACACGCCCCGTCATCGTAGGAACCGGAATAGCCGGCCTCTGGACGGCGTGGCGGCTCGCCTCTGAAGGCCTCTCCGTAGTTCTTGTCACTAAAGAAACCCTGGCCGATAGCGCCAGCTCCTGGGCCCAAGGCGGCATCGCGGTCGCGATCGGCCCGGGCGACAGCCCCAGCCAGCATGCGGCAGACACGATGGCGGCCAGCGATGGCTTGGCTGATCCTGAAGCGGTGCGAATCCTGACGAGCGAGGGACCGGACCGGATCTATGAGTTATTGGCACTGGGCGCAAAATTCGACCGCGGTCCCGATGGCAAGTTGGGATTTGGTCTCGAAGCCGCTCACACCCGTCCCCGCATCATCCACTCCGGTGGTGATCAGACGGGCGCTGCGCTCATCGGGTGCCTTGCGCAGGTAGTTCGCTGCCATCCATCCATCGAACTGCTCGAACACACCGAAGTCACCGGGCTTCTGGCACACAAAGATGCGATCGCGGGCGTTTCGATCCTTCCGCGCGGCGGTGGCGCCACCGTCATAGCTGCCTCGGCCGTGGTTCTCGCGACCGGCGGAGTGGGGCAACTGTACGCGGTAACCACGAACCCCAGGGTCGCCACCGCCGATGGTTGGGCCCTCGCGCACCGAGCCGGTGCCCGGCTCAGAGATATTGAATTCCTTCAGTTTCATCCCACTGCCCTGAAACTGCCGGGCGTGAACCCCGCGCCACTGATCTCCGAGGCAGTCCGGGGAGCAGGAGCGGTGCTGGTGGATAAAGCGAGCCGGCGGTTCGCTCTCGAGTCCGACCCACGCGGCGAGATGGCGCCGCGTGATGTGGTGGCCCGAGCAGTCGCGATAGCCGACGCAACCGGCGGGGCCTGGCTCGATGCGCGCATGGTCAGCGACTTCAGCATTCGCTTCCCGGGGATCACCGCGATGCTGGCGCGCTACGGTCTCGCCGCCGAGCGCGATCTGCTGCCGGTCGCACCCGCGCTGCACTACGCGATGGGTGGTGTTCAGACCGATCTCGAAGGCCGGACCACCAAATTCAGGCTCTGGGCTGTAGGTGAGGTCGCCCGGACCGGCGTACATGGCGCCAACCGTCTTGCCTCGAACTCGCTGCTGGAGGGCCTCGTTTTCGCCGATCGGGCCGGACGAGCACTGGCGCGAGCTCTTCGCTCGAGCTCCGGGGATCTCACTCTGAAGCCGGGCAATTTGATAGAAGAGAGCGGGACGGATGAGCGGTGTGAGGAGATCAGAAGCGCCATGCGCGAGCTGATGACCGCGGACGTGGGACTCCAACGGAGCGAGTCTTCCCTGCTTCACGCAGAGCAGGAGCTCGCCCGGCTGACCAATGCCACCCCGCCGGAGGCCTGGCGCACTCACAACCAACTCATGGTCGCCACGTTGATCACCAGCGCCGCGCGGCGAAGGCGTGAGAGCCGGGGCGGGCACCGCCGCACCGACTACCCACCGGCCACGTTCAGACGGGAGGCAGTATGACGGTGTCAGCGCTTGGCCTCCAGCTACCCGTCATCGAGGCTCCGAAGGAGTCGCCGGAGCAGATTGCCTCGCTCCAAGCTGAGATCCGGCGGCTTGCCAAAGCTCGTCACGCCGTGGTTCTCGCGCATAACTATCAGCGTCCCGAAGTTCAGGATGTCGCTGATTACGTGGGCGACTCGCTCGGTCTCTCACGTCAGGCCGCCGCCACCCAGGCTGATGTCATCATCTTCTGCGGCGTGCATTTCATGGCTGAAACGGCTGCTATTCTGTCGCCCCAGAAACGAGTGCTCCTGCCCGACCTACGGGCCGGATGTTCTCTCGCGGCAACCATCACCGCGGAAGACGTACGGCAGTGGAGGGCGAAATTTCCCGACTACATCGCGGTCGGGTACGTGAACACCACCGCCGAGGTGAAAGCGGAGCTCGACTACTGCTGTACCAGCGGCAACGTGCTCGACGTGATCGACGCAATCCCCGCGGACAAGGGCATCCTCTTTCTTCCTGACTTTTTCCTCGGCAGCCACGTCCGGCGGATGCGTCCCGACCGGAACATCGAGGTATGGATGGGAGAGTGCCACGTGCACAAGGGAATTCGTCCGGACGTCCTGAACGAAGCGCGCGCAGCGTATCCGGATGCGGAGGTGCTGGTGCATCCCGAGTGCGGTTGTGCCGGGCAGCTGATCTACAGTATGGGCCGCGGTGACATCGACCCGGAGGGCCTGCACATCACGTCGACCGAGGGGATGATACGTGCGGTGACCCAGCGCCCGGCCAAGCAGTTTATCGTGGCCACTGAGACCGGGATCATGCACCGCATGAGCCAGGTAGCTCCTGAGAAACAGTTCATCGCTGCCGATCCCGAGGCGGTGTGCGCCTTCATGAAAGCGATCACACTTCCCGGCGTCCGCGACTCGCTGGCACTCGACCGCTATCACGTCACCGTTCCTCCCGAGATTGCCCGCCGGGCCCGCGGAGCCATCGACCGCATGGTGGCACTCGGCTAGGGTGTCGTTCTGACCTCCAAGCGCGACATAGAACGCATCGCTTCGGCGGCTCTGACCGAAGATGGCCGGCTGGACATCACGAGTCTGCTGACCGTCCCGCGCCGCATGAAGGCGGGCGGCGTCATCGAATACCGCAGCGGTGGGGTGCTTTCAGGAGTGCCCTATGCCGACGAGGTTGCCCGGTCTTGCGGGTGCCGGATCGAATGGACCGCGGGCGAAGGAGACCCTGTGTTCCAGGGTGCCTCGGCCGGCATCGTGCGCGGGGAGCTTGCCGACATACTCAGGGCCGAACGCCCACTGCTCAACCTCCTGCAACGCGCCTCTGGAATAGCGAGCGCTACCCGGTCATTTGTGGATGCCGTACACGGCACCCGCACGCGCATACTCCACACCCGTAAGACCGCTCCCGGCTTGCGCTCGCTCGATATTTCGGCCGTGATAGCCGGTGGGGGGCACGCACATCGAATCGACCTGAGCCACGAGGTGATGGTGAAAGACAATCACTGGCAGGCCCTGGCCCGGAGCGGGAACACACTGGCTGCTGCGCTGGCGGAAGGGAAAAAGCGGGGACTGAACGCGCTGTACGTCGAGGTCGAATCGTTGGAGCAAGTGGAGCTGGCGTGTGCTGCGGGAGCCAGCCGGCTACTGATCGATAATCAGCAGCCCGAAACGGTGGGTACCTGGGGGCAGCTCGCCCGCGAACGAACTCCTGCAATCGAGATCGAGGCGACCGGTGGAATTACCCTCGGCAACGTACGAGACTATGCCCTGGCCGGAGCAGACTTCATTTCGATTGGCGCGCTTACCCACAGTGTGACGGCGGCGGACATCGCGATTGAAGTAAGGATCTGAACCGCACCCGTCAATTCTCATCTAGGTTCATCTGCGGCTGCTTCTTCGCCCAGGCCCTCCACGCGTAGTACACCGGCCAGCCCAGTAGAATGATCCCGAACGTGATCCCGGTATTGACCGGATCGGTCCAGAGCGCGTTACCCATCATCCCCACAGACGCCAACAGAAAGACGACCGGCACCACCGGGTAGCCCCAGGTGCGGTAAGGCCGGGAAAGGTCCGGGCGGGTGCGGCGGAGAACGAACACGGCCGCGACCGCTAGCGCATAGAAGGGCCAGATACCAAGAATGAACTTGTCGGCCAACTGCTGAAAATCGTTGAGCAGCACGTAGATCACGCCCAAAGCGGTGGCGAGCCAAATGGCGACTGATGGGCTCTGATAGCGCGGTGATACCCGTGCGATGCTCTGGAAGAACAGCCCCCTGTCGGCCATGGCGAAGAAGATCCTCGGGCCCGTCATCATCGATCCATGCAGGGTTCCGAAGCACGAGACCATCACGACCAGCGAGATGATTCCTCCCGCGAAACGGCCCAGCAACGGGATCCGCTCCGCAGCCGTGGCCGCAATGAGCGGTGACTTGGCCATTTCGGGCAGGGGCACCAAGTAGATGTAGGCCAGGTTCAGCAGCAGGTAAATCGCCAGGATGCTCGCCGTGCCGATGATCAATGCCATCGGCAGCGTACGACCCGGATTCTTGACCTCGCCGCCCATGAACGAGAGATCGGCCCAGCCATCGTAGGTCCACATGATGGCAATCAGAGCGGTGCCCATCAGCGACACGTTTATACCCGTGGACCACGCCGGGGTGAAGTGGCTCCAGCTTCCCTCCCCTGCAGAGAACGCGAGGAGCCCCAGGGTGGCAAGCGCGCCGTATTTGGCAATGGTCGTCAGGTTCATGACGACTGCAGCGCGGCTTACTCCCAGATAATTGAGCAGTCCGACCGCAATCACGGCCGCTGCCGCGAGCAGCCGCACCTGCGTCGCCGTCATCGGCACGAAGTAGCCGAAGTACTCGGCAAAGATGGTGGCAATAGCGCCGAGCGCGGACGCACGGATGACCGCGAGCTCGGACCAGCCAAAGAGGAAGGCGGGGAGCGGGCCAAATGCCTCCAGGATGTAAGCGAAAACTCCACCGGAGCGTGGAAGGGCCCCGGCGAGCTCGGCGATGGTCAAGGCCCCGAACAGGGCGATGACGCCACCCAGCACCCAGGTGAGCAGAACCGGACCTGGATCGTGGAGTCGATCTGCAACGCTGGCAGGAACGCGGAAGATGCCACTGCCGATGGTGGAGCCTACGAGTACGGCCACCGCGCTCCACAGGCCGAGGTGTCGCGGCAGACGTTCACCCCAGGCGTCGCGCGGAGGGAGCATGGGCCTAATATAGTCTGTGCTTATTGGGTGTTGGCCATCGCTGTTAGCTCCCGGCTACTTGGTATTAGCTTCTACACCAATGAAAACACGGGCAACCGACCGGTTCCGGCTCCTGCGCCGCCTGGCATTGCTAGGCGCCACATTGGCGTTTGGGCTCATCGTGCTCGGAGGGATCGTACGTATCACCGGTTCGGGGATGGGCTGTGGGGATCACTGGCCCCGGTGCAACGGTGAGTGGTTTCCGCCGCTCGACCTTCCCACGATGATCGAGATCGGCCACCGCTGGGCGGCGGCGCTCGTGAGCATCGTGGTGACGGCCATTGCGGCTGTCGCCTGGCTCAAGCACAGGCGTGATCCGGTCCTGAGAAACCCAGCGACTCTTGCACTGGTCTTCTTGATCCTTCAAGTGTTGCTTGGGGCGGTAACGGTCAAGCTGGAGCTGCCTCCGGCGGTGGTCATCGTCCACCTGGCCAATGCCATGCTGCTGCTGGCTCTGATTCTGGTGACGGCGCTGCGGGCCAGCACAGCTGCCGACGGCATACCCCACGTTGCGCTCCGCTCATCGCACAGGCACCGCGATCACCCCCTGGTACTCGCTACAGTCGGATTGGGCTTCGTAGTCATCCTCTTCGGCGCTCAGGTCGCGAACTTCCACGCTGGCCTGCTGTGCCTTGGCTTTCCGCTCTGCAATGGCTCGGCCCTCCCAGCCGGGAACGCGTTGGCGGTGCTTCCCTGGGCTCACCGGGCTCTGGCCTTTGTCTTCCTGACGGCCATGATAGCGCTGGCTATCCGCATGAATCGCCGTTCAGACCCGCCCAGCCAACCTATGAGGCGGTGGACTGCCATAGTCCTGGGAACTACGGTGCTGCAGATAGGAGTGGCCGCGGCGATGGTGCTGGAGCTGCTGCCGCCCTCACTCCGGGCCGCTCACCTGCTTATCGGCACACTGGTCTGGGCCGGCCTGATAGTGCTGTTGTTCTACTCTCGCCGGACTGTGAGACCCCAACCTGAGCTCGCAGCTCCTCTCAATCCCGGGGGAGTGGCTCGAGCTCAGCCTTCGTTGCTGGCGGACCTGGTCACGCTCACGAAGCCTCGGATCATATCGCTGCTGCTGGTCACCACAGTGGCACCCATGTTCATCACTCCGGCCGGTCTACCCTCGCCTTCACTGGTGCTCTGGGTGATCCTGGGGGGTTATCTGATGGCGGGCGGAGCCAATGCGATCAACATGTGGTTCGACCGCGATATCGACAACAAGATGACCCGCACCCGGTTGAGGCCGATACCCTCGGGCAGAATTCCCGCCACTCTGGGACTTGGCTTCGGCATTACGCTGGCCCTGCTTGCGTTTGCCATCTTCTGGTACCAGGTGAATTCGCTGAGCGCGTGGCTGGCCTTGGGTGGGCTCCTGTTCTACGTGTTCGTGTATACCATCTGGCTCAAGCGCAGTAGCCCGCAGAATATCGTCATTGGGGGCGCGGCCGGAGCGTTCCCGCCGCTGGTCGGCTGGGCGGCAATGACAGGCCGGCTCGACCTGGCCGCCGTGTACCTGTTTGCCATCATCTTCTACTGGACCCCGCCCCACTTCTGGGCGCTGGCGTTGATCAAGCGAGGGGAGTACGCCAAGGCAGGAGTACCGATGATGCCGGTGGTACGGGGTGAAGCTCGAACGAAATTCGAAATGCTGGCCTATACGCTGATCCTGCTGCCGCTGACGCTGATGCCGACTTTCTTCGGAGCGCTGGGGATATTCTACGGGGTAGCAGCAGCTGTTCTGGGCGCACGGTTGCTGTGGCTCTGCATTCAGCTCCATCGCGAGAAGACCGACGGGCCGGTGGCCTGGCGTATGTACCGCTACTCTCTCCTGTATTTGGCCCTGCTGTTTGTCGCCATGGGTGTCGACCGCGCGCTGCCGTTCGGCCACCGGAACGAACCCGCCCCGATCCTTATTCTAGATCGACCGGAGCAGGATCTCGCCACGCCCACCGGAGGTCACCACGACCGCTGAGCCGCGGCGCCTGCCGCCCCCCGGGCGGCTGGTACGCCTGTGGCCCCGAGTCCGCCAGTATCGAGGAATGCTCGCACTCGCGACGCTCACCCTCGTTCTGAGCGCGCTCATCGGCCTCGCTTTTCCAATGGTGGTCCGGTATCTCCTCGATGCCGCGTTCATCGATAAAAGCCGGACGGTGCTCGATCGGATCGCCGTGGGGCTGATCGTGCTCTTCAGTATCCAGGCACTTCTGAATTACGCTCAGACCTACCTTCTGAGCGCCGTAGGAGAGCGCGTAGTGGCCGGCCTCCGCCAGGAGCTGTTTAGCCGGCTTCTGACTATGCCTCCCGGCTTTTTCGCCGAGCGACGAACCGGAGAGCTCACCAGCAGGCTCACCACGGACATCGGTCTGCTCCAGGGTGTGTTGAGCCATCAGATCGCCGAGTTCTCCCGGCAGATGCTGGCTCTGGTCGGTGGGATTATCCTGTTGACCCTCATGCAACCGCGGCTGACGCTTACCGCACTTGCCGTGGTGCCGCTCGTGGTCGGCTCGGCATTGTTCTTCGGACGCCGTCTTCGGCGGATGACCACGTCGGTGCAGGACAAGGTGGCAGACGCCACGGCCTCCGCAGAAGAAGCGTTCAGCCAGATACGGACGGTCCAGAGCTTCGTGCAGGAGCCCGCCGAGCGAAAGCGCTATGCTGAGCGCATAGGCGAGAGCGTCCGGGCGGCGCTGTCACGAGCCCAGATCCGGGGCGTCTTTTTCGGCGTGCTCACATTCTCGACCTTCGTCGGCATTGTCATCGTGCTGTGGCAGGGAGGGCTCCTGGTGCTGGAGGGTCAGCTCACCCCGGGCGAGCTGGTCCAGTTCCTTCTCTACACCATCACCATAGCGGCGGCTATCGGCGCACTCGCATCGTTCTTCAGCAGCTACCAGGAAGCCGTTGGGGCCGCCCAGCGGGTGTTCGAGATACTCGAGACCGAGCCCGGGATAAAGGATCCTCCGGCACCCGTTTCTCTCCCATCGCCCGCCCGTGGGAGCGTGTCCTTCGATAGGGTCTCGTTCCGGTACTCGCCTGACACCTCCGCGGCCTGGACTCTTCAGGACATCGATCTCAGCTGCTCGCCCGGCGAGGTGGTGGCACTCGTCGGCCCATCCGGAGCGGGCAAGACCACCCTCGTCTCGCTTTTGCCTCGTTTCTGGGACCCCGCTCGCGGTCGAATCCTCATCGATGGCGTCGACATTCGGTCACTGAGGCTGCCAGAGCTTCGCAGCGCGATCGCCATTGTTCCTCAGGATCCCGCCCTGTTCAGCGGCACCATCCGCGAGAATATCGCGTACGCACGGCCCGGCGCGTCGATGGAGGATGTAGAGTCTGCTGCGCGGGCGGCCCATGCGCATGAGTTCGTCGAGCGCCTGCCGGAACGCTATGAGACGGTGGTCGGCGAGCGGGGAATCAAGCTTTCTGGGGGCCAGCGCCAGCGCGTAGCGATTGCCAGGGCAATCCTGAAGGATCCGCTCATTCTGATCCTGGACGAGGCAACCAGCAGCCTGGACACCGAAAGCGAACGCCTCATCGAGGATGCGCTGAGCAGGCTCCTTGTCGGGCGGACAACCCTCATCATCGCACACCGTCTCAGCACCGTTCGCAGGGCCGACCGGCTGGTGGTTTTGGATCGGGGCAGGATCGTGGAGGAGGGGAGCCACAGCGAGCTGATGGAGCTGGGGGGACTCTATGCCCGGCTTTACCAGCGGCAGTTCCGAGACGAGAGTGTCGGGCTCGAGGTCAACTGATCTATTTACGACGCCGTTAGATTCAGATCTGCATGAGACACCACCGGGTTTTATCAGCTGCCGCTCTCATAGCGGGTGCTTTAGGGTTGGCTTACTACGGTACCAGCAGAGGGGACAAAGCCCAGGCGGTTCCCCGGCAGGAACCCACTCCGACTCGACGCAGCGACCTTCCAGCGAAGGTGACCTTCAGCGAGCACATCGCGCCTGTTGTTTACAGGACTTGTGCCGCCTGCCACCGCCCGGGAGAGGCCGGCCCCTTCCCCCTTCTGACCTACCAGGACGTCTCGCAACGAGCTCAACTGATTCGCTATGTCACGAAAACCCGGTACATGCCACCGTGGCCGGCTGATCCGTCCTACCGCCATTTTGCAGGAGAGAACGTCCTCACAGACGAGCAGATCGCGCTGATCGGCCGCTGGGTCGATCAGGGAGCCCCTGAGGGTGAACGCGCAAAGCTCCCACCGATGCCAAAGTTCCCGCACGGGTCCCAGCTGGGCAAACCGGACCTGGTTGTGAAGATGCCGGTTCCCTACCGGATTCAAGGGAACAACACGGACAAGTTCGTCAGCATGAAACTGCCGTTTTCCATGCCCCGGGATACCTTCGTTCGAACCATCGAGTTTGTCCCCGGAAACCGGAAACTGGTGCATCACGTGAATGCGCACCTCCTCACCTACTCGCATGGGCGGCCTCGGAGCCTCCTCCAGGGTCCGTGGTTTGTAGAGGCCGGGGAGCACAACATGCATCCACTCGAGGGGCTCGGCCTTGGCGATACGACCGCACTCGGGGCTTCGCTGACCCTCTCGGTTACCAATTACCTCCCAGGAACATCGACGCCCGTGTATCCGCCCGGGATCGGCGGCTTTCATGTCAGCAGGGATGCGGATCTATTGATGCATCATATTCACTACGGACCTGCTTCGAGCGATCAGGTAGACAGCTCCTACTTCAATATTTTCTTTGGTAAGAGCCAGCCGAGCCGCCCCACGTACACTCTGCTTCTTGGCACGTTGGGCCGGGCTCCTGTCGTTCCGCCTCTGATCATACCCCCCAACACCGTGGGGACGTTTCGAACCCAATTCACACTGCCGGCAGACATCTCGGTGCTGACGATCAATCCGCACATGCACCTCCTGGGCAAGACCTTTCTCGCCTATGCGATACCACCAAGCGGGGATACCATCCCGCTGGTCCGCATCCCCCGCTGGGATTTCCGGTGGCAGTACTTCTACACCTATGAAAAGATTCTGAAGCTGCCGAAGGGGACGACCATCTATGCGGAAGCAACCTTCGACAATACGGCGGCCAACCCGAACAACCCCTTCAAACCGCCACGAGAGGTTCGCGAGCAGGGCGCGAGCATGCGAACGACCGACGAGATGTTCCAGTGCATCATCACCATGATGCCCTATCAGCCGGGGGACGAAAACATCAGGTTGGATCGAGCGAGGCTTAACTAGATTCTTTCACAGCAAAAAGCCCCCGCGAACTTCGCGGGGGCTTTTGTATGCGGAAGGGGCTGCTTATTCCGGTGGTGGAGTGGCAGTGTGGTCGATCTTAACGCTGATCCACGTAGGTGGAGTTCCCGCGAACAGCTCTGCCACGAAGTAGTAGGTTCCCGGGGTAAGAGTCAGGGTACCGACTTCTGGGTGAGCGGCCGTCGCGGCGAAGAAGTCGAAATCACTGCAGTCGGCCACACCGCAAATGTAGGCGTCGACGTCCGCCGCCCCATCCCAGTTCAACGTGAAGGTGTAGTCACCGGCAGTCGTGACGACTACCCGATAAACCTGGTCTATCGCGGCGCCCTGTCCGAGGAGATCTCCCGGGAAGGTCGCAGCGTCATACAATCCTGTCGTCCCATCAAGTGCTGGTACGGGAATGGCAGGCGCCGTTGCAGTACTTCCGGTACCTGGTAGAGATGGTACTGTGGTGCTGGTGGTGATCACCGGGGCCGTGCTCGTCAATGGCAGGCCAAACCCTACCACGTCGACAGCGCCAACGCCCACCTTGCCGGTGCTCCCTGGCGCGGGCAGGAACGTAACTGTTGAGGCCGTCTGGCCGATCACGATGGCATTACTGTCAGCCGCTACGGCGACCACTGCCGGGTCAACGAACGTGAACTGGCCGTTGGTCGACGTGAGGGTCACCGGAGCATTGACAGCAGGGGTCGTGGAGCTGAGCGTTGCGGGCAACGAATCCACAGCCGGGGTTGTGAGCTTGATCGTGGTCGACAGAATCTGCGGGAACTGTGGCAGCTCTTGCCGCACCACTCCCCGAACCGTGACAATCGAGTCGGAATTCGGGGACGGGACAAACGTAATCGTCGAGCTATCCGCCGAAACTACAACGTCTCTGGGATTGGTTGCTCCCTCGACGATAAGCCACTGTCAGCCAGCACACCGATAGTATCCGGCGCTCCGATGCTCCCCGGGGGCAGGATCGAGTCAGGAATGACCTTCACGCCGGGCGGTAACGTCAGGGTTACAATTTCACCCAGAAGCGGGGTTTGGTTGGACAATGCAGCGCCGGTCAAATCCGTCAGCACGCCAGTAAGAACGGTGTCGGTCGCGCTGCCGGTGATGTCGAAATCCAGCGACTCATCGTAGCTGACGGTTGTATGCGCAACTGACACGACACCGGTCACGTTCGGACCCGGTATGATGGTCAGCTGGGTGCGATCCGGAGACATCGACACGATCTGTGCTTCCGGGCCGCCTGCGAACGTCACCACAGAGCTGTCGGTGAACAACACTCCCGCTGGTGCCGTGATGGTAATCGCCTCGCCAAAGGCCGGCGTCGAATTCGAGACCGCGATGTTAACCGTTGCCGGAGTCACTCGGACCGGGATCTCGAGGGTCTGCCCGCCGGCGGCAATGGTGAAGGAGCTGTTCGCAATGGCGTTACCGGTGACCTGGAACCGAACCGCGTTCGGGATGACTACCCCGGCGGTGGTATTCTGGTAGGTGGGATCCGCCACCACTGAGATGCCCGGCCCGACGGCGGTGATCTCGTACACGGCCGCGACCTGGTTGCCCTGCTGGTCCTGCAGTGAGGCGATAACCGGCTTGGTCTCGCCCACGTCGATGAACACGGTGGTCGGAGTGGCTGTGATACCAGCCGGCTCCCTTAAATCGCTGGTCGGATCGCCCGAGCACGACAGAAACCCGACTGCGACCGCGAGTACGACCGAACCACGCAACAAACGCTTCATAGTGAACACCTCAATGGGGAGGTCTATTAGGGATGCGTCCCGTTCTGCTGATCAAAATTGCTGGCGTCCGCCCGTGTCGTCCCGCCTCGCTAGACTGGACAGATCCATACCGAGGAACTCCCCGGCTTCGTCCACGGCCTTCCGACCGATGACCCCGGCCCAGGAAGGAACTCCGGGCTCACGGAGATCGTTGGAGTAGAGCAACTGATAAGCGCCGAAGCCGGTTCGATCGGCGAAGATGTAGTAGGAGCCTTTGCCTTTGGTGTACCGCCACACTTCATACGGTGGTGCCCTGCCCTCGTTTCGCCGCCGGAATACATCATCGGGAGCCCCATAGCGTGCGAAGACGCGGCCGCGATCGGAGCGCCATCCAGCTACGGCCTTCCGGCCGCCTTCCTTATACTCCCGATTGGCGTAGGCGATGGCATCGTAAAATGCTTCCCGCCGCTCGTTCTTTGGCGTACGAGGCGTTGGGTCTCGCTTCTGCCAGAAGTTGATCAGGAAGCGGCGCTTGGCCTCGGCGCTGAGCTCCTCCTGCCAGGGCGAGAGCTCACCCGACTCCGCGATATAGAGCAGTGGCGCCTTGGCCACGTCGAGCTCCTCGACCGACATCGCCGCGAAGTATCCCTGATCGGTTACTCGGTCGGCCTGACGCACTGCCGAATCTCTCGCCAGAGTCTCTCTTAAGCCCGCCATCGAGAGGGGTGCTGAACGCTCGATGCTGCGACCGCCGAGCTTCAGGCTCGCCACCATCGAATAGTCACCCTCCGGAAGTCCCGCCAGGTCCAGCTGGCCCTGAAGGACGCTACCGCCGGCATTGACCGTGACCGGCACCTCCGGGGTCTTGATGCTGGTCTTGCCCGTGGGGTCGGTGATCGCCACGCTCATCGTGCCTGCTTGGCTCGAGTCCGAGTACGCCTCGAGCAGGTAGAACACCTTGGCGCGGAGCGGTGTCAACCCAACCCGGGCCGCGGCAGTTACCAGGTTGTTCCCGGTACGGAACTCGCCCGGGCGCGGCACCGTGTCGTCGGCCGTGGCCAGACGCATTTCAGGGGCAACCAGAAGATCCGAAGCGCCATCCTTTTGAGAGAGCGCCTGGACATCGATACCCCCGTTCACTTTCCGGCCGGAGACTGAGTCTTCGACACCTACCTCGAGCCGGTATTTCCCCGGGGCAACGGCGAAGTCGACGATCTCCACGGTGTATGCGTCACTTCCCGCACCGGCAGTTCGAGCGCGGTTGCGCCAGGACTGCTGGTAGAGAGTAAGGCCGGTCGAATCCACCACGCGCACAGATACCATGTAGTTCAGCTGGCTCGCCGCCCCGCCAGGAGACTGGATTACCGAAAAGGGGATCTGAACCAGCCCCTTCACCCGAGTGCGATTCTGGTCGGGCCTATAAAAGCGAACCGCACGGAGCACGAGCCCCGGATCGTTCTGTATTGCGGTAGTAGCAAGAGGGGATGCTACAGCCGCTGCTGCGAGAAACGCAATCGAAATGCTATGCATGAAAACCCTTGCTGGGGGCGGCGCGATATTCCGCCCGCCCCCCGCATTCAGACTTTACCAGCCCAGAGAGACACTAAAGAAATTCGTCGACCCGAGCACACCCAGGTACTTCCAGGCGTAGTCGAAGCCGACGTTGAAATTACCCGTCCCATAATTAATGCCACCGCCCAGCGCGAGGCCTTGCAGGTTCTCCTCGTCGCTCAGTGCGGTGGTGGCGGGGTCGACCGGATCCAGGTTGTTGGCCGCCGCGTAGCTGTAGCTGCCGCGAAGCGCGAACCCGAACGGAGAGCCGCCGAGCCGCTGTGACATCCACTCACCGCCGGCCGAGAAGCCGGCCGCGTTGTTGTTGGGCTGGTTGAAATCCGACAGCAGGGTCAGACGGTTGTTGTCGCCCGCAATCAGATCGTACGCCAGACCTACGCGGAAGATGGTGGGAAGCGGGAAATCTTTGGTTCTGAACTCAGACGGCTGCGGATTCTGCGGAACCGGGGCCTCGCCGGGGATAGAGTCCCGGGGAGCGTCGGTCTCCAGAGCGCTGCCGCTGTATGAGAGATTGGTTCCCAGGTTGGACACCACGAACGAGAACTTGATCGGGTGGCCGCTGAGCTGGGCGTGGAAGTTGGTGCCGAAGTCAACCGCGAAAGCCTGGCCCGACGCCTCACCCAGATTGTCGAACACGCCCTTCGCGGTGATGCCGGCCGAGAAGCGGTCGGAGAAGTTTTGCGCGAAGGTGATACCCGCGACGGTCTGACTCACGGAGTAAACCGAGCCGGTACCATCCGGCTGTTCGGCGGTGTAGACCGGTTGATCCTTGAATCCGAACGTTCCGACCTGAATGCCGACCGCGCGGGAACCCCCGCCAAAGGGGAAGGAGATACCGCCCCAGCTGTAGCGGGTATCGGCGACATAGTCGTAGGTGCCGACCATGGCGCCGGCGCGGGGCATCAAAGCGATGCCGGCCGGATTGTAGTAGAGCGCGCTGACGTCCGAAGCAATGGCAGCGAACGCGGTACCCAGCGCCGTGCCTCGGGCTCCGGCTCCGAAGAGCAGGAACTCGGCTGCGGTCGTGCCGTAGCCTGTATTGTCCTGGTTGATCTGGTCATCGGTCTGCGCAGCAGACACGGCGGGGATTCCGCCTAGCAGCGCCGCCACGAGGGCCAGGTTTCGTGCCGAGAAATGACTCATAGCTTCCCATCTCCTGGATGCGGAGGGGCAGGCGGAATGCCTGCCCCATCCCGTGGGGTACTACTGGGCGAAATTGACCACCGTGAACCGGCCGACCCGTCGTGCACCGCCGGCTTCGATGTGGTAGAAGTACACTCCGCTCGCGACCACTTGGTTATTGCGGTTGCGAACGTTCCAGTCCTCGCTGCCGCCGAGCGTGCCGGAGTTATGCTCGAGCATCGACACCAGCACGCCGCTCGAGGAGTAGATCCGGATAATCGCCTGGGCCGGCAGGTTCACGAACTTGATCACCTTCGTGTCGGTGGTCTGCTCGAAGGCGTTGGTCACGTAGTACGGGTCAGGCACCGTGTGAACCTGGCCCAGATCTGTTTCGGTGGCGGCCACAACCTGATTCACCACATCAAAGGCGACATTCAGTACGACGCCGGTGGCGGTCAGCGGTCGTGCACGAGGGGTGAAGGTGTACGGGCCGCGATCGCCCGCTCCACCCTGGCCGCCTCGAATGGAGCCGACGTAGCTCCTCAGGGTCCAGACCGCACCCTGCGCCGGCACTGGACTCTCAAAGACGGTATAGGTCCCGGGCAGGTACAGGATGAAGCCTGGACCCGGCTGCGGCGCCTTGGTAGCGGCGTTGGTGGTTGCCGCATCGTAAATCGCGACCGGACCCGGAACCGCCGTCTGACTCAGCGCATACGGGGCTGCAGCGGCGCACGGGTACGCGCCAGCTGCCCCACCGATCAGGGGGAAAGTTTTCCAGGGTGCCACACAGCCCATGTCTGATGCCGTGAGCACGTCTCCACGTGCGTCTAGCGAGCCACCCGCGGCTCCTGCGGCCTGGTTGAGTACGCCGTAGCTGCTGCCGATGGTAGGAGCGAAGGGCACCGCCAAGTTGTGGGTGACATCGATGACGGAGTCGATCAGACCCCCTGCTCCCCAATACACGTTGAAGTCAGCAGCGCGCTGCACTCCACCCAACCCGCCCTCGACCTGCCGATAAATGTTCTGTTGGGTCAGATAGGCGTGGGGGATGTGGACCGTCGCTGCCCCCGTGACCGCACCGGCGTTGTTGTAATTCCCTGCCGGGATCATGACGTTATCTGTGAACACAACGGGGTGCGTGGCCTGAGGATCGTCTACCGTCTCATTGGTAGTTGGAGACGGGCCATCGAACCACCGTTGACCGTTGTACTCGCAGCCGCTGACACCAAGTGTGGCGTTGACCGTAAAGCCCGACGCCAGGTTGGTGCACCCGCGTCCCCAGTTGTTGGTGTAATAGAGACCGCGGATGTTCATCAGGATCTTGGCGGTCAGCTTGAACTGTTCGTTCCCGCCATATCGCTGAGCCAGCGCGGGTCAGGCGAGATGGCGTTGAAGAACGTAAAGTTCGAGGCCGTGATACTGGTCTGATCCTGGAGGATCGGCAGGGAGACCTGTGCGATGTCCGGTCCGGAGACACCGGTGAAGTGGTAAACATTGGGAATCAGGTCCCACGCCGACCCGAGACCGATGCTGTCCAGCGTCAGCGAGAACGATCCCGGAGCCGAAATCAGCGTCTGTACGAACTCGGCAAGACCGAACTCGAAGTCGTTTGCCGGCGGCATCGGTCCACTGAACCGGCCGGTAGCGGGATCGAGCGTCGGCACGGGGGCTGTGTTGTCGAGAGCCACCCCGCGGCCCTGCATGGTGACCTCCACATCCGCGGTGTTCTGGTAGTTGGTGGCCGTGGCCGTGGGTGTGATGGACTTGGTAGCCCGCGGCGACTCCAGGCTGGAGGGCCCGGACTGGAACGAGTTCACGTCGAACGCCGTGACGGCGTAGAAGTACCGGAGATTGTTCCGGGCGGTCTCGTCCACATAAACGAACGGCACGCCGGTGTCGCGCAGATCGCACTCCGCCGGCGCACCAAAGGTGAGGCACCGCTTTCCGCGCCAACCAGCGCGGTATCCGCCTGCACGATGATTGCTTCGCCGGTGGCGAGAGCGAGCGGCCGGTGGGGCGCCAGTTTGGTCTGAACGACCGGCC
Organism: uncultured Gemmatimonadales bacterium; assembly: GCA_963730915.1. GTDB lineage: Bacteria > Gemmatimonadota > Gemmatimonadetes > Gemmatimonadales > GWC2-71-9 > CAVVWJ01. The sequence continues at coordinate 105,421 of CAVSTR010000004.1, forward strand.
CGACGAGCGGCACGTCTACAAACGCCACCCGCGGTACACCGGGAGCGACAGTATCGAACGTCCTCCGGGCAAAGAGTAGTGATGCCAATCTCAGGCGCGCAGTCCTTGGTCGGATTCACCTGAGCCTGGAAGTCGGAGATCACGGTACCGGAATAGTCGAACTGCGCCAGCAGCTGGAGCGACTGCGGAGAGTCGACGCGCCCGCGGTAGACCCGATAGCCCTCGACGTCCAACTGACGATAGTTCGGGTCGTAGAGCGGGTTCGGTGCGCCTTCCGGCGTCATCGCAGCGTTGGCGATCGCGAAGAAAGGATCGCCGGTCGATTCGGTTGCTGTGGGCCGCCAGAGTACCGTCACCTGATTGTTGCCCGGGATCAGGAAGAACTCGGGCGTCTCGGGAGCGAACGGGAGCAGGAACCGGTTGCGGAACACTTCCTGGGCGACGAGCGCCTTGCCCAGCAGAGAGCCCGGAACCACTGAGATCGAGTCCTGTACCACGGTCCCTTCCGGAGTGGCGCCACGGAACCCGGCGTAGCCGCTCACCGAGTCGATCGGGTTGGCGCCGATGGCAAGACATCCGGATCGCTGAGCCTGGTGGGGTCGCCGGGCTTGAGGTCGCAGGTGCCCGGGCCAACGCAGGCGCCCACTGCAGACGGGGGCGGCAAAGATATACGCCACCACGATCGAGCCGAATGCACCGGGCGCCGAGCTCCAGCGGTCCCGAGGCCTGGAAGAACCGCATGTCGTCTTCCTGGCCGTTGTTGATGTAGCAGATTTTGGTGGGCGCGGATCGCCGGTGTTACAGGCCGCGTCGCCGGCCGCCACGCTGATGTTGTTCGAGAGATAGCGATACAGCTGGGTCCCGTTCTGGGCGTCGTCGAAGGCGCCCTGTTGATCGTGTTGCTGAACAGCGTGAGGCCGACTTCCTCGCCGGTGACCGGGTCGACCGGGCTCTTCAGGTACTTGACGCCCACGAACCCGGACCCCGCGAAGAACGGCGGGCTGAAAATGCCGGGATCGAAGGTCCAGCCGTCCGCCGGCGCGAAGGTGTGCTCGTAGGTGTAGCCGAGCGAGAACGGCACATTCACGGAGGCGAAGTTGGCGCCTGCCTCCGCGACGTCCATGTCGGCGCCGAACGCGGCGAAGAGGCTGCTGATGGTATAGCCGCCCTCGGGAATGTCGATGTTGAACCGCTGCTCGTTGACATCCTGGAACCGCTCACCGGCCTCGGCCAGGATTTCGCGCATGCCGGGCCGCACCGCGGCGTAGGCTGCCGGGTCGCGGGCAGTGACGTTATAGAAGGTGTAGATGAAGTAGAGGATGTCCTGGTTGCCCGACGGGAAGTTGTATCCCATGCCGCGCTGCTCGACCAGAATACCGAGCGGGTGCTCGCGGCCGGCAGCAAAGGCCGGGTTGCCTTCCCAGGAGAGGAACCAGACATCGCCCTGGGACGCGGAGACGCGGCCCCGGAGCAGCGGATCGAACAGCTCCTGGCTGGCATCGCCAGTCGGAACGAAGGCGGCCTCGGGCCAGTTGTCCACGTCATCCGGATTGCTGGCATTGAAGATGGGGCGGAACTCCTCGCCGTGGTTGTCGCCCCGGGGGCTGAAGAACTGGGAGCCGGTGGTGTCACCCCGCCACTCGGCGTTGGCGTCTTGGCCAATGATGACCGGCCACCTGAATGCCCGAGTTGAACACGTACTGGTCGGCTGTGCCCTTGGGCCAGAAACCACCGCCGATGGTTGACGAGTTGGTGGAGTCCACGCAGATCTCGCCGCCGCTCGAAAGCCCGCAGTAGATCCGGTTGATCACCAGAGCCCCGAGGGGCCGGGCGAAGAGACGGAAACCCTTATTCTGGTTTCCCGGCCTCGGCTTGGCCTCGGCAGCGCCAGCGATCACGGCGCTCAGGGCCAATGCGCAGAAGCCTGTCCACAGCGCGCTTCTCATACGCAAGAAGGAGTGCATTGCGTCCTCTCTCAGGAAGAAAACGAGGGCACGCCAGCCGGATCCTGCCATATCTCGAGGCGCCGGCTGGCGACCCATGCGGCAAAACAGATTAGAAGCTCACCTCGAGACCGAGACGCATACGGCGCGGGTCTCCGGTGAAGTTGTGAATTCCGCGGATCGTGTTGTACAGCGAGTTCGACGCGCGGCGCTGTTCGGTTTCGTCGTACAGACCGTCACCGTTTCCGAACCGCTGTTCGGCCCGGATCAGCGCGACGCAGTTCGGCGCCGCCGGCACTCCGTCCTCTGTAACCCAGCTGGAGCAGCCCTGGCGCCGGTCGGCAATGCCGCCGAACGTCAGGTCGATGGTCCCGTCTTCGGACACGTCCACACCTGACGCCATCGCCTCGTCCTGCACTTCCTGGGCGTTGGCCGCGAACTCGTTCTCCTCCTCGTCGAGGTTGCGCACATCATTCGTCTGCGTGAAGACCTGAATCACGTTCCGGAAGTTCAGGATGTTGCGGGCATCCAGATACGCGTCACATCCAGTCCACCCAGTCCGAAGCCCTTGGTGAGCCGCAGGTTCAGGTTCTTGAACGCGGGCAACCGGCTCTGGTTCAAGCCCTCGGGGAACTCCCGGTCGCAGTTGTCACCCGACACCACGTCCTGGTCGGTGGATCCCGCCGAGCAGGCGGTGTACGGCGTGCCGCTGGCATACCGGAACGTGGCGTAGACGCCCGACGTTCTCGAAGATGGATCCGACGGTCGATCCCTGGTTCCAGTCGTTCGGGAACGTCAGCGATGCGGCCGCGGCCAGGGTGTGCGGGCGGTTGAAGTCGGTGGGCAGAACGGCCTGCGGCGGCGGCTGGTTACCACCCGAAATGGCGTTCAAGACCCGGGATCCGAAGTCGATATAAGTGTCCGGGTCGGAGCCCGTATTCTTGGCATCCATGAAGCTGTAGGACAGGGTGCCGTTGAACAGACTGCCGAAGCGGCGGTCGAGGCGGACGTCGATGCCCCGGGTGTTGCCGAAGTCGGCATTGGTGAGCAACCGAATGTTGCCGTTGACGCCGGTGGTCGGGTCGGGCAGCGAGATCAGCCGGTTGGCCGCGTTGGACAGGTTGTCCTTGTTGTAAGCCGCGAAGTCCAGCACCATGTCGTCGTTGAAGGCGTGGCGCACACCGAACTCGAAGGTGATCGACTTGCCGAAGTCGACGTCGGCGCCGTAGACGTTGTTGGTGTTGGTCAGGTTGACGTCGCTGTTGATGCCCTGGAGCACCACGCCGAAGTCAGGCGCCTGCACCTGGTGGGCGTAGGAGAGCCGGAAGTTGGTCCGCTCGGTCACCGGGAAGGAGACCTGGACGTGCGGGCTCAGATAACCGTGGCTCTCGTCTTCCCGGAACAGAGTCCGGATTGTTGAAGAACGCATCCGGATCGTTCGGATCGTATTCCGGGTGCGTGACGATGACTGGGAAGCCAGCCGGCCGCTTCGCCCGGGTGTGATACCAGTCGTACCGGAGTCCGCCCACGAGGACCACGTCACCCAGGTCCAGCCGGTCCTCGGCAAAGAGGTTGTAGCGGATCGGCTTTTCGAGGAAGACGTCGGAGAAGATCTGGTCGTCGAGCTGGTGGGAGTAGCTGCCGATCTCATAGCGGGTGAGTTCGCCGCCGAACTTGAAGCGGTTGTAGCGGTCGAACTGCCAGTCGAGGTTGGCCTTGCCGACCCACCGGTTCTCCTTGTACATGATCAGACGGGTCCCGAGAGGGGATCCGATTCCGTTATCGTAGAACTGCATGTCGGCGCCGGCAGAACCGCGGTTGTACAGGCCGTACGCGTTGTTGCGGTATATGTCGACTGGTGGCGTACTGAACCCGGTTCTCGAGCTCCAGCGGTGACCGCCGGCTGCCCGCCACGTTGGTCCGGTAGTTGTTAACCAGCTCTTCGTTCAGCGGGAAGTTATTGAAGTCGAAGAGGAAGTCCATTGGCCCGATGAGGAACCCGCCGAACGGATCCCGGGTGCTCGCCTCACCTTCGGTGGTCATGGGACCCTGCAAGGTCCGGTCCTGCTGATAGGAGATGTACGTCTCCAGTGCCAGCGCGCGCTCGGTGGACTTGCTCAGGTTCTGGGTCCAGTTGAGCGTATAAGACCCGGCTCCACTTGCGGAACGCCACCAGTGCCTGTGGATTGTACAGGTTCTGGTAGGTGAGAGCACGCGCCCGTTAGGTCTCGGTTCTGAGTAAATGTTCGGCCCTGGAACTGGCTGGCCAGCGTGGTGAACGCGATCCGGGAACCGGTACCGAAGGTGTAGTTCAGCTTGCCGTTCACCTGATAGGTAGAGCGCGCCGAATACGGCGTGCGGCCGCCCTGACAGTCGACGCCGTAGTTCGCCGCGATCTCGGGATCGGCGCTGCCGGAGAAGTCATCGCAGTCGCCACGATACGCCGCGTAGTTATACACCGGCACCATCGTGGTGTCGGCCGTCGGGTCACCAGCGGCGCTGGGCACGGCCACGACGGTATCGATGCCGGCCTGGACAAAGATCGGCGACTTCTGCGCGTCGATGCCCAGAAGCGACGGACTTATTGCCTTCCAGCGCGCCGGAGACGAAGAAGGTCAGGTTCCGGGTGATGGGACCGCCGAAGCTGCCCTGAAAGCGGTTGAAGCCGAGGCTGGTGTTCTTGCTGAACGGCTCGTCGCTCTCGTAGCCGAAGCTGCCGGTGTAGTTGCTGCCGCCGGTCTTGGTCTGCACCGAGATGACGCCGGACTGCGCGTTGCCGAACTCGGCCGAGGAGGAGCCGGTGGTGATCGAGGCTTCTTCCAGCGCATTGGTGCCGACGCTGAGCTCGGTACCGAGCGGACCCGAAGACGTTGCCGCCGCGGTAGCCAGGGGATACCGGAACACCATCGACGTAGGTGACCGCCTCAGTCTTGCGGCCACCGCGGATGGAAGATGTGTTGTTCGACGGGCTGGCCACGACGCCTGGCTGCAGTGCCAGAACGTTGTTCAGCCGGTCCACCGGCAGGTTGCTGGTGAACTCACCATCGATCCGCTGCTTCGTGGTCACCTCGTCGCGAGGCACCAGCGGCTGCGTCTGGGTGACGACGGTGATCTCCTGGATCTGAACCGCCGTCTGCTCCAGCTGGATGTCGACCGTGCCGGTCTGTCCCGCGAGCACCTTCACGCCGTCCACCTGAGTCGACTTGTAGCCGATGAAGGCGGCACGGACGCTGTACGTGCTGGCTGGTACGTTGTTGATGAAGTAGTAGCCCTGCGGATTCGTGAGCGCATTGAACGCGGTGCCCACCAGGAACACTTGCGCGTTCGCAATGGGGGCGCCGGCCTGATCGCGCACCCTGCCTTCGATCTTACCAGTCGAGCCTTGGGCGAGGAGCGAACCAGCTCCCATTCCCAGTACGACTGCCGCGAGCGCGAAGCTCCGCGCGGCGCGTGCGAAGGCGCTGACACAGCTTTGCTTCATGGATACGTCCTCCAAAGGCGTGGACCTGCGAGTACTGCCAGCTTGGAGCGGGAGGCACACACGCCCTCCCTTTCGGCCAGAGGCCTAAACCGGGATGCAACAGAGTGGGATATCAGCCTGCATGACGTGATGGGAACGGCGTAAAACCACTTGCGTGACGTCGACCGCGGCCCGGTCGGGTGCCTAATATGAAGTGACTAAAATCTGGTGTCAAGGAAAGGTCACGCGCGGAAGCTGGTTCAGCATTGCCGATGTAACTCTCTGAAACCGAGAAGGTTGCCCGATGAAACACGACCGTCCCAAACTTCTACTCGCCGGAATGAACCGCGTCTCGCGCGGCGTGAAAATATTGCTCTGACTGAGTGCTGCTGCCACTGATTCACGTGCGGTGTCGCGGTGTCGTAACTTGGCCGGCGTGGACGCGATGATACTGCGGTGGGGGAACTTTGGTAAGGGGGAGAAGCCAAGAGCCGGAAATGCGGATTGCCGGCCCGGGCTTTAGCTCCCAGCTCCTAGCTCCGAGCTAATATCAACTCCACCTGCGGTTCCTTCGGAGTCACCTCGGGACCTCGTTCTCCCAAAAACATGTTGACCTCACTGCGCATCCCGAACTCGCCGCTGAGATAAATCCCCGGCTCAACGGAAAACCCGACACCCGGCACCAGCAGCCGCTCGTCATGGGTCTCGTAGTCATCCATATGGGGGCCGGACCCGTGAAGGTCACGATCGATCGAATGTCCGGTGCGATGCACGAACGCGTCGCCGAAGCCGGCGGCTTCGATCACCGCTCGCGCTGCCTGATCTACCTCGTACCCCGCCACGTCCCGTTTCTCGGCCGCCGCTCGCTGAACTGCGGCGATCGCGGCATCGCGTGCATTCCGCACCGTTCGCCATACCCGGGCGACCGGGTCGGGCACGCGAGCTCCCGCGAAACCCATCCACGTCTGGTCGGCGAACACCGTGTTCCGAGTTCGCCCGGCCCAGAGGTCCAGGAGTATGACCTCTCCAGTCTGCAACGTTCGGTCGTTGCCGGGATGAGGCTCGTAATGCGGCTTGGCCGAGTTGGGCCCGAACCCTACGATGGGAAATGTGTCGAAGACCAGCCCGCGGGCTTCCACTGCCTCGACGACTTGCAGCTGCAGCTTCGATTCGGTAAGCCCCTGATCGGCCTGCGTCGCAGCTCGGGCCAGAGCCTCGCGGGCCACAGCCGCCAGAATTTCTGCCGCGGCCCGATGATCATCCGCCTCCGACGCGCTCCAGCGCGCGGCGAAGCGCGAGACCAGCGATCCCGAAGGCACGACCGTCGCGCCCAGTTTCCGAAGCAGCTCGACCACACCATAAGGCACCCGGTCGAGATATGGGACGGCGTCCTCCGGCGAGATCTCCATTGCAAGGCGGCGCCCCGAGACCAGAGATGCAAGCGCGGCGTGGAGCTCACTCCACCGGGCGTATGGCACTACCCGGCCGGGGAATCCCTCCAGGCCCTGCAGCTCGATCTTGTGTGCCACCGCTACCGGCTCACCGTCGCGCGGAAGCAGCACGAAGAGTCGGCGGGTATTCATCCCCTTCAACCCCAGCACCCGGCCGGCCACGGGGTTGAGTCCGTGAAAGTCGAACAGCAGCCAGCCATCCACGCCGGCTTCACGGAGGGAAGCGCGGAGGTCGGCGAGGTCGATCACTCGTACACCTCCGCCTCTGCCGTCCGCCACAAGCAGACCGGCTCTCCGCGACCCAGGCAGCCCTCATGCAGCAGCGCGCCCTCGAACCCGATCATGGCCCGGAGCAGTTCCTGATAGGCGGAACCGTAGAAGAGGCACGCCTCACCACCGGGGGCTGCTACAATAGAAAGCGGCGCCTTCATCCGGATCTCGATGGTATCGTCTCGCTGGCTGACTTCACCATCGAAGATGGTGCGGGCCAACCGGCTGACGCCTCGGAGCGCGAGCCGGCGCGCAACACCCTGGGGCGACAGCCGCGCCAGAGTTCTGGATGGACGGCCTCGCGATCTCGCCGCATACCTCGCCGCCCGCCGACCAGCGTCGGCGAACACCAGTGCGGCATCCGGCCGGCGGCCCACCAGCCGCAGCACCGACAGCACTTCATCGGTGTCCACGGTTCCTCCCCGTTCGGCGGTCTGCCGGTAGCGCTGGATCTGTGCGGCGACCGTTGGGCTGAGACCGAGCCGGCGGACGGCGATCTCTTCGGCAAGCTCGTCCATCCCGTCCTCGACAGGGGTGTCCAGGTTGCGGAGGGCCTCGAGCAGGCTGAGCGGGATAAGCGCGGCTGCGGTGGGTTTAGGCACGGGAGTCGGCGCGGAACTTAGCCAGCCAGCGCCGCCCCAGCCAGGGGTCCTCATCGATGACTCAGGACCTCAAAGGGGCTACATTGTGAGGCTATGGCCGAGCCGTCTGTTGCCGCGCGTTCGTTCGATGGGGAGGCGCTTCCCCACCTCGACACGCTCTACCGAGTCGCCCTCCGTCTCACCGCCGATCCAACGCTCGCGGAAGATCTGGTGCAGGACACCATGCTCAAGGCATATCGCTCCTGGCAGCAGTACCGCCCGGGGACCAATGCGCGTGGCTGGCTCCTGACGATCCTCCGCAACACGTTCATCAACGACTATCGGCGACGGAAGCACGAGCCCGTGGCCATGGACCTGGAAGCGGTTGAGCCGCACGCTCTCTACCGTTCGATCCAGGACACCGACCCCGAGGGGAACTTCTTTTCCCAGATCGTGGATGCCAAAGTCATCGAGGCAATAGATGCGCTGCCGACCGACTTCCGGGAAGTTCTCGCCCTCAGCGATATAGAAGGGATGAGTTACGCCGAAATTTCGGAGACCCTGAAGATACCGATCGGAACCGTGAAGTCCCGGCTGTTTCGGGCGCGACGCCAGCTCCAGGCCGATCTTTACGCCCACGCGGTAGAGATGGGTTACATCAAACCCCGGGAGCCTGCCCGATGACTCGTCTGGATTGCGAGGAGGCTCTGGCTCACCTCCAGGACTACCTGAAACAGGAGCTCACTCCTGACCTGGTAGCGGAAGTGAAGACTCATCTCGAGCGGTGCCGCGACTGCGAGGGATACGCCAAATTCGAGGAGAGCTTTTTCCTGATGCTGGAGAGCCAGGCGCGGAAAGAGACCTGCCCGTTTGAAGTCCGGGCACGGATCGTTGCGGCGCTGAGGGCGGCGGCGAAAGACAGCTGACAGTGGCACCTGGGTTCGCGGCCGCAGCGGCGGCCGTGGCGGCACTCGTTGCCTGGTGGGCTGGTACACTGACAGGCACCGGGGCAGCAGCGGCAGGGAGCATCGGGTTCCTGGTGCTGCACGGTACGGGTTGGCAGGGCGGCGCGGTGCTCGCCGCCTTTTTCATATCCAGCAATCTGATCTCACGGCTGTTTCCCTCTCCTGCCACCGCTTTAGACCAGAAAGGCGATCGCCGCGACCACTGGCAGGTGTATGCCAACGGCGCGCTCGCAGGTATGGCCGGCGGAGTCGGAACGCTGAGCTTCAACCTCGGACTCTGGCTGGTTACATGCGTGCTGGCGGCCGCCGCCGCCGACACCTGGGCGACCAGCATCGGAAGCCGGAGCAGCCTCCGTGCTCGGCTGATCTGGTCCCACCGCACCGTGCCGGCTGGAACGAGTGGCGGCATAAGTGCCGCGGGCACAGCGGCGGCCGCCGCGGGAGCGCTCTTTGTCAGTCTCGTCGGTGCGCTGGTAGCCGGTATGCCGGCCCTTCTGCCCACGGCAACACTGATAGGTTTCCTGGGGATGGTCGTGGATTCGACCGTCGGTGCCCTGCTCCAGGGCCGCTTCCATTGCGCAGCCTGCAACATGGCCAGCGAGTGGAGGGTTCACCGCTGCGGCAGTGCGACCACAAGAACACGCGGCATAGCATGGTTGAACAACGACGTCGTGAACTTCCTCGCCACCGGAACGGCTGCCGCAGCCGGGCTGGCCACCTGGTACTGGCTTTCATCGGGCTGAGACCCGCCTGACGTGTCCTCACATTCGATGGAATACGACGTGCTGGTGGCCGGCGCAGGACCCGCGGGCAGCGCTACCGCCACCTTGCTGGCGCAAGCCGGGTTCTCGGTCGTCCTCATCGACCGGGCCTCGTTCCCCCGGGACAAGGCGTGCTCCGAGTACATGAGCCCCGAGGCCGTTCGGATCCTCGCTCGTCTAGGTGTTCTCGAGAGACTCGAAAAGTCCGGCGCGTTCCCGCTGGAAGGGATGAAGCTCTTTGGTCCGCGGGGTGCCACGGCCCACGGGAAGTTTGCCGGGGCGGGCAACCCATTCCGCAACCACGGCCTTTCAGTTTCGCGCCGGATCCTCGATCATGAGCTACTGCTGGCTGCTCGCGGGGCCGGTGCTGCCGTGCTGGAGCGAACCTCGATCGAAGAGCTTCTCTACGAGGGCGGTGTAGTTGCCGGGGCGGTGGTGCTCGACCGGACCTCGCAGCGGCGGCACTGCCTCAAGGCGCGTCTCACGGTCGGTGCCGATGGGCTTCGATCACTGGTAGCCCGCAGGCTCGGACCCCGGCGGCAGGGCACACGCCGCCGTATCGCATTCGTTGCGCATGTTAGCGGGGTGGCCCAGATGGGGGCCTCGGCCGAGCTGCATTTTGCTGAGCGGGCATACATCGGACTGAACCAGATCGGACATGATCAAACCAACGTGGCGCTCGTCGTACCCGCCGATCGGGCTAACCGCGCACGGGGTGGCATCGAGAGCTTCTTCGACGAGACACTGAGGGACTTTCCCCAGGTGCGTGACAGGGTCCAGAGCAGGAGAGATCGTCCGAAGAATCCTCGCCACAGGACCCTTCGCTGTCCGATCATCTCGGATCGTGGCGCACGGAGCGATGTTGGTTGGCGATGCCGCCGACTTCTTCGATCCCGCCACAGGCGACGGCATCTACAGTGCCCTCCGGGGTGCCGAATTGGTCGCCAGCACTGCAGCGACCGCGTTACAGCGGCCTGGGCTCCTCACCGTAGATCGTCTCATGGAGTACCCGCGTGCCCGACACCGGGTCTTCGCCGCGAAGTGGCTGTTGGAACGTATCCTCGACCAGGCGCTGCGGTTCCCCCGGCTGTTCGATCGAGGAGTGTCACGGCTGGGCCGGCGCTCGGGTATGGCAGACATCCTGATCGGCTTTGCCGGCGGCTGCGTGGCCCCGCGAGAAGTCTTGAATCCTGTCTTCCTGGCCCGGATGATCGTGTGAGCTCATCGGAGATCGATGCTGCGCAGTTCCGCCAGCTCCTGGGACGGTTCGCCACTGGTGTTACGGTTCTCACCGTGGTTGCACCAGACGGCAGGCCGATGGGGATGACGGCGACCAGTCTCGCCTCGGTTTCCCTCAAGCCTCCGCTCATTTCGGTGTGCGTCGATCATGAGGCTGAGCTGCATGATGTCATTCTCAAGTCACGCGAATTCGTGGTGAACGTGCTGGCCAGCCAGCAAGAGACGCTGGCCCGTCGCTTCTCCGACAAGCATGACGACCGCTTCGACGGGATCGGATATCATCTGAGTGCTGAGGGATTGATCCTGCTCGATGGAGCGCTGGGGCATATCATCTGCGAGCGGGCCGGCGAATATCCCGGAGGCGACCACACGATCGTTATGGGGAAAGTGGTCGGCGGCACTACCCGGAGCGGGAGACCCCTGCTGTATTACCGCGGCGGCTACGCCGCTCTGGAATAACCCGATGGCCGGACTCTCGATCACCTCGATCGGTACGGAGCTGCTCGATGATCCGCAAGCCGATCCCGGGGCCGTAGCGGAATCGCTGCGTAACATCGCCCGGGCCAACCGCTGGTTTGGAGGTGCTACCGCGGTCCGCTACGGTTTGAAGCGCACACTGGGTGTGCTGCCGCGTGGCACTGCGCTGACGCTGTTGGACCTCGGCACTGGGTTGGGGGACCTGCCCCGGGTGGCGGTGCGATGGGGTGCCGAGCGGGGTATTCGAATACAGCCGGTGGGAATCGAGCTGAATCCGATTGCCGCTGGTCTGGCGCGTGCGAGCGGCGTGCCCACCGCTGTAGCCTGCGCCGGCGCGCCGCCGTTCCCGGATAAGAGCGTAGATGTCGTCCTGGTCAGCCAGGTTGCGCACCATCTGACCAGCCGATCAGTCGTGGACCTGCTCCGGACCTGCGACCGTCTGGCCCGCCGAGCCATCATCGTAGCGGACTTGCGGCGGAATGGCTTGGCCAGGCCCGCGTTCTGGTGCGGGGCTCAGTTGCTCGGTTTCGACCAGGTGACCATCGCCGACGGAATGACCTCCATTCGCCGCGGATTCAGCAGGCGCGAGCTCCTGGATTTGCTGGCTCGCGCGGGAATCACAGGCCGGGTTGATCGGAGACCTGGCTTTCGGCTGGTAGCCACCTGGTGTCCGGTGCGGAGCTGATGCGGACGGTCGACCGACTGAGGTTTCGTGCGCCTATGGATCGTGTGCTTCAGGCTGCGATCGACGTCGAAAGGTGGCCCGCGCTGCTGAGCCACTATCGGTGGGTGCGCATGCTGGAGCGCAACGGTGAGGGCGGACTGGTGGAAATGGCAGCATGGAGACCTTTCGGAATGGTCTCGTACCCGACCTGGTGGGTCTCCGAGATGCGAGTCGATCGCCAGGCTCGGGCCATTCGCTACCGGCACGTCCGCGGCATAACTCGCGGCATGGACGTGAAGTGGAGCCTCGAGGCTGCCGGCAATGACACCGACGTAGCGATCGTCCACGACTGGACCGGACCGGCCTGGCCTTTGATCGGCTCCGCCGCGGCAAAGGTGATTATCGGGCCGGTATTCATTCACGGTATAGCGTCTCGAACGCTCGCAGGTCTGGCCCGGCACGTGGAGCAGCGAGTAAGCGGGTAAGCGGTGGTTGGCTGTCATCCTGAGCAACGAAGGATCTCTCGGTGGATCAGCGAAGAGTTGTCATCACTGGTATCGGTGCGATCACCCCAATCGGCCTCGGCGTCGAGGGGCTGTGGCAGGGCCTCCAGCGGCGTGAGTCCGCGGTTCGCTGCATCACCCGGTTCGATCCGTCGATGTTCAAGTCCAGAATCGCCGGCGAAGTCGACGACTTCTGGGCCTCCGACCATATGGAGGAACGACGCAGCCGCCGGCTGGATCGCTTCTCCCAATTCAGCGTTGCGGCTACCCGCATGGCGCTCGCTGATGCCGCCCTGACTCCTGAGCACGAGGATCCGGACCGCATCGGCGCCATGATGGGGACCGCGCTGGGCGGCGTGGCTCACGGGGAGGGACAGTACCGGAACTTCATGCAGTCGGGGCCGCGCGGCGTGGACCCGGCACTGGCGCTCACGGTCTTTGCGGGAGCGGCCAGCTGCAACATCGCGATCGAGTTCGGGTTCACCGGCCCCAACTCCACCAACGGAATGAGCTGTGCCTCTGGCGCCATCGCTATCGGAGAGGGGTTTCGTGCGATCACCCGGGGTGAAGCAGACGTGATGGTCGCGGGCGGTGCGGAGGCCCCCCTCGCTCCCTTGTGCTTCGGCGCCTTTGCCATCATCCGCGCCATGTCTACCCGCAATGATGAGCCGGGCCGTGCCAGTCGCCCGTTCGACCAAGGTCGGGATGGGTTCGTGATGGCCGAGGGTGCCGCGGTTCTTGTGCTCGAAGAGCGGAGCCGTGCGCTGGCCCGTGGCGCCCCAGTCTACGCCGAAGTGTGTGGATTCGGACTGACCAATGATGCGTACCACATGACGGCGCCACGTCCCGACGGCCGGCAGGCAGCCCGCGCCATGCGAAATGCATTGGCGGAAGCACGCGTTGCGCCCCACGAAGTGGGCTACATCAACGCCCACGGGTCGTCCACGCCACTCAATGACTCCACCGAGACCGCATCGGTGAAACAGGTGTTCGGCGACCACGCCTATCGCCTCGCCTTTAGCGGTACCAAGGGGTACTACGGGCACGCCCTGGGAGCGAGCGGCGCCATCGAGGCGGCGATCTGTGCGCTGGCAAGCCAGCGTGCCTGGCTGCCGCCAACGGTGAACCTTGATTCACCCGACCCACTGTGCGACCTGGACCATGTGACCGGCGTCGGTCGCGATCTCGCACCGGACTACCTCCTCAGCAACTCATTCGGTTTTGGCGGTATTAACGCCGCTCTCCTCTTCCGTCGGTCCGAGTAAGTCCCTAGATTCGCGGCGCCTCTCACACAAGGATCCTGCATGCCTTCTCTGGCTCGTCGGTTGGTCGCCGAGGCGCTCGGCACCTTTGCCCTGGTATTTGTGGGAGCCGCGGTCGTGGTCGTCAACGGCGGCTTCCCCAACAGCGGGATTGGGTTGCTTGGAATAGCGCTGGCGCACGCGGTGGTGTTGGCGGTGATGGTGACGGCGACAATGACGATCTCGGGAGGGCACCTCAACCCGGCGGTGACAGTCGGACTTCTGGCGACACGCCGAATCGACCCCGTCTCTGCCGGCGCCTACATCGTGACCCAGCTGGTTGCGGCGTGTGCCGGGGCAGCCCTCGTGAAGGCACTGCTTCCCGCTGCGGCCGTGCGGGCAGCGCTGCTGGGCACGCCAGTCATCGCCAGCTCGGTCACCCTCGGACAGGCGATCGGCATCGAACTGGTCCTGACATTCTTCCTCATGTCAGCGGTGTTCGGGACGGCGGTCTCTCCCGATTCTCCGCGGGTCGGCGGATTCGGAATCGGGCTGGTTCTTTTGTTCGATATTCTCGTGGGCGGTCCACTGACCGGTGCCGCTATGAACCCGGCTCGTGCATTCGGTCCCGCACTCGTAGCTGGACAGTGGCTGGGACACGTGGTGTACTGGGTGGGACCGATTCTAGGGGCGTTGCTGGCGGCACTGCTCTGGCAATACGTGTTGTTGCCCAAAACTGTAACAACGGCGCGCCGCCGAAGGACCGACTGAACTACCGCGAAGAAGAACGTGAGCGGAGTCTCACGTTCTTCTTCCCCCCTCACGTTCGTCCTTGCCGCTGGAGTTTTTCACTTTACTCCACAGTGTCCCCCAGTATCCCACCAGAATGACCACGGTGATCCCGTAAGCGGCAACCAGGTACTCGCCATTCTGCGGTGTCTCAGGCGGCATCTCGGGCCTCCTCCCGTGCTTCAGCGGCGAGCGTCAAGCCATATCGCGCAGTCACCAGCCCGACATACAACACGGTAAAGACCAGAGTCGAGACCAGCAGCGTGGTCAGCATCTCGGCGGGTAGCGATGGTGCGCTGGGCTTCAGCACGATCGGCTGCGGGTGCAGCGTGCGAAACAGGTACACGCTCAGATGAACGAACGGCACCAGCAACATGCCGAGAATTCCCACTACTGCACTGAACCTGGCACGCTCCGCCGCATCATGAACCGCGGCCCTCAGCGCCAGATACCCTATAAAGAGGAAGAACACGAACAGGGTCAGGGTGAGCCGTGCATCCCACGTCCACCATGTTCCCCAGATCGGCTTCGCCCAGATGGGGCCTGTCGTCAGCATGACCGCACTGAATACCACACCCACTTCCGCTGACGCGGCAGCAAAGCGGTCGAGCCTTGCATCTTTGAGCCACAGATAGAGCGCACTGGTAATACCGACCAGAGAGAACGCGAGCAGCGCCGCCCAGGCTGCGGGCACGTGCAGGTAGAAGATCTTCTGAGCCAGCCCCTGGCGGGCTTCGACTGGCGTGAACCGGAGGGCGAGAACAAAGACCCCGGCAAGGCCAAGCAGCGCTACAGCACTGATGCGGATCCCTCTCCGGGCGACCCGTAGACCCTGGGCCTCGACGCTGGACGGTATCACTCGTCAACCACCGCGCTGAAGATCATCATGCAGAGTGTGACGAAGACGACATCATAGAGGGCGAGTAACCTAAGCCAGCCCCACATCTCACTCAACGGCCGGTCAGCCAGCAGCCGTGACGTCACCTGAACGGCGGCGATCAGCGGTGGAACCATGAACGGGAGCAGCAGCACCGGCAACATGAGCTCGGCAAAGCGCGTACGGACCGCCATTGCGCTGAAGATCGTTCCCACGGCAACAAACCCGAGAGTGGCGAGCGCCGTCACTCCGAGTAGACCGGGCAGCGCCCGACCCAGGTTTACGTTGAAGAAGAGAACAAAGAGCGGAATGGTGACCAGTTCTACCGTGCCCACGAACGCCAGATTGGCAAGCAGCTTGCCGAGGAAGAGCGCCTCTCGGGGGATAGGAGCCAGCAACAACCCGTCCATGGCGGAGTTCTCGCGCTCGACCATGAAGGCCCGGTTCAATGCCACCATCGCCGCCAGTGCGAATGTCACCCACAGGACGCTGGGCGCGAGGTCTGTTGCCGACAAGACGGTGGGATCCCGGGCGAAGTTGAACACTACCAGAACCAACGCCGCAAAGACCAAAGCGGACTGAAGCGCGGTGCGGCTGCGGAGCTCGGCTCTCACATCCTTGGCGGCGATGGCGAGAGCCAGTTGAAAGAAGTCACGCACCGAGAAGCCGGTGATAACGAGGGAGAAATTCATCCAGCGACCCCTGTCGCACCTCCTGGGCCGCCCATCGCCCCTGCACGAGCACCGCCACCCGGGTAGCAACCTGCCAGGCCTCCTCCAGATGGTGGGTGACGATCACCAGGGCCGTCCCGGCCGATACGCTGCTGCGCAAGTTTGCCCGTAGCCGTTCGGATGCGGCTGCGTCCAAGGCGGTGAAGGGCTCGTCGAGGAGCAGCAGCCTGGGCCGGTGCAGCATCGCTCTGGCTAGTGCGGCCCGCTGGAGGAGACCGCGGCTGAGCTTCCGGGGTAGCGCGTCGGCCCGGTCGGTAAGCCCGGCTGCGTCGAGTGCCTCTGCCGCCACGGTGGCGGGATGATCCAGGGCGTAGAGACGAGCCGTAAAGATCAGATTTTCCCGCAGGGTGAGGTCGTCGTACAGGAGTGACTGGTGCGACAACAGGCCGATGGTACGGCGAACCCCTGCCGACGGGTGGCTGAGGCGTTCGCCAAGGACGCGAATCTCGCCGGCGGAAGGACGCATGAGGCCAGCGAGAAGTCTGAGAAGGGTTGTCTTGCCGGCACCGTTCGGACCTGCGACTGCGAGCACTTCGCCCGGCTGGAGCGTGAGATCTAAGCCGTTGAGGATGCGAACTCGGCCGAACGAGCGGTGTAACCCGCGAACGTCGAGCAGAGATGAGCCCTCATGAGACGGCATCGATTCGCGCGCCGAGCTCGTCGAGGCGGAATGGTTTGACGATGTAGCCGGAATGGGGGAGATCGAGAACCTTGAGCTGTGGCTCAATACTCATGTAGGCGGTCGTAATGATGACCGGGAGCTCGGGCTGGCTCAGCCGAATACGCCGGAGGAGATCGACGCCGTCGGTATCCGGTAGCCGCATATCGAGTACGGCAACATCCGGTTTATGCTGCTCCAGCAGCTGCAAAGCCTCCGCCCCGGTGGAAGCAAATACCAGATCGTATCGAGGATTGAAGGCGCGCTCATAACTCAGTCGCAGCGCCGGCTCGTCCTCTACGATCAAGACACGCCGACGTCGCTTTCCTTTAGTCATCTATATATACCCCACACGCCGGTGCCTGAGGGCCCCGTGATAGGAGGATCGGAGGTCGCGGGTACTCTAACCTATAAAAGGGGAGCCGTCCATCCCGTAGGGGAGGCGAAGGATGGAAAATCGGACCCTCTTCCCCATCCTTAACTCACGCCGCCGCAGATTCCCACTGAAACAGGTCATCCAGCTTGGTCAGCACCAACAGGAACCGGATCTCATCACTGACGTTGCGGAGAGTGACAGTCTGGCGGCGT
Organism: uncultured Gemmatimonadales bacterium; assembly: GCA_963730915.1. GTDB lineage: Bacteria > Gemmatimonadota > Gemmatimonadetes > Gemmatimonadales > GWC2-71-9 > CAVVWJ01. The sequence goes on from CAVSTR010000004.1 coordinate 122,619, forward strand.
TCCGCGGCCCGCCGCTGGATGAGCATCAGGGCACCGAGACCGGCCGAGTCGACGTGACGGGTCCGGGCTAAATCGATGACCAATCGCCCAGTGCCTTCCGGCATTTCCTCGAGCAGCCGGATCCCGGCCTTTCGAATCTCCACACGAGCGTCGAGACCGAGCGTCTCCGGCGCGCTCATGCCACGTTCTGCACCGTTTGCGGTCCTCATCTCTCCTCCTTCGGCACCGAGCTATCTCATCCCAGTGCATTCGACTGGGAGAGACCTCTAGTTTTGCGGCCCCGAATCACTCCGGGTGTGCTCTTGTCGGGCGGATCGACGCTCGATTACAACGTCTTCGTGGCCTTGCCCAGGAAAAGGCGAGACTGGTGCCAACGACGACAAGCCAGTAATTCTCAATCTGTTGCAATGCCTATTACTAACAATTGCAGCGCCACTTCACGCCGCACTCCGCGGCAGTCTACCGCAAAAGTAGCGGGTGCGTGTTCACTTTTACCTCGAAGACCATGAACGAACAGCTCGACACGCTCCTCTCGGAGCAGCGCCGATTTCCCCCTCCGCCCGAGTTCGCTGCACAGGCACAGGCGGGACAATCACTCTATGCCGCCGGCCGCGACTGGAGAGCGTTCTGGGAGGAGCAGGCACGCTCGCTGGAGTGGATCTCACCATGGTCAGCTGTTGTCGAGTGGGACCCGCCGCATGCCCGGTGGTTCGTGAACGGAAAGATCAACGCCTCGGCAAACTGCCTGGACCGCCACGTGAGGGGTGTCCGGCGCAACAAGGCGGCCCTGATCTGGGAAGGAGAACCAGGTGAGCAACGCGTTCTGACCTACTGGGATCTCGCGCGCGAAGTCGGCCGCTGCGCGAACGCACTCAAGGGTCTCGGCATTCAGCGCGGAGATCGCGTAGCCATTTATCTCCCGATGGTTCCTGAGGCAGTGATCGCGATGCTCGCGTGTGCTCGGATCGGTGCCGTCCATTCGGTGGTGTTCGGCGGGTTCTCGGCCGAATCGCTGAGCGACCGGATCAACGATGCCCAGGCAATTGCGGTCATCACTGCCGACGGGGGGTACCGCCGGGGCCAGGTCCTGCCCTTGAAGCGCTTCGCGGACGAGGCCATCAGTGAATGCCCTTCGATCAAGCATTGCATAGTGGTGCGACGGGTGGGCTCGGAGGCTTTCGCTCCAATGCAGGAGGGACGCGACCACTGGTGGCATCGTCTGCTCGATGGTGCGTCATCCAAGTGCGAGCCTGAGGCGATGGATGCCGAGGACCTGCTCTTCATTCTTTATACCTCCGGAACCACAGGCAAGCCGAAGGGAATCGTCCATACAACTGGAGGCTATCTCACCCAGGTCTCGAGCACGACCCGGTACGTCTTCGATTTGCGGGAAGAGGACGTCTTCTGGTGCACTGCCGATGTTGGTTGGGTGACCGGCCACTCCTATGTGGTGTATGGGCCGCTGTCGCTCGGCGCGACGGTGGTCATGTACGAGGGTGCCCCCGACTGGCCGGAACGAGATCGCTTCTGGGAGATCGTAGAGCGGTACGGTGTGTCGGTGCTCTACACAGCACCGACCGCGATCCGGGCGTTCATGAAGTGGGGTATCGAGCATCCTCAGCGCCATGATCTATCCACCCTGAGGCTGCTCGGAAGTGTGGGTGAGCCGATCAATCCCGAGGCGTGGATGTGGTATCGCGAACACATCGGCGGTGGACGCTGTCCGATTGTCGACACGTGGTGGCAGACGGAGACCGGCGGAATCATGATCACCCCGCTGCCGGGAGTCACTGTGACGAAGCCCGGCTCGGCTACCGTGCCGTACCCCGGAATCAGCGCCGAGCTGGTGGACAACTCCGGGAAGCGCATCGAGAAAGGGGGCGGATTCCTGACGCTTACGGAGCCGTGGCCGGGAATGCTTCGCACGATCTACGGCGACGACGAGCGGTACCGGGCCACTTATTGGAGCCGATTTCCCGGCCGGTATTTCGCCGGCGACGGTGCCAAGCTGGACGACGATGGCTATTGGTGGATACTGGGGCGAGTGGACGATGTGCTGAACGTGGCCGGGCATCGCATCGGGACTATGGAGGTGGAGAGCGCGCTGGTGGATCACCCCTCGGTGGCCGAGGCAGCTGTTGTGGGCAAGAGCCACGAGCTCAAGGGTCAGGCACTGGCCGCCTTCGTGACACTGAAGGAGGGCAGCAAAGGCACCGCAGGACTGAAGGATGATCTGAAGGAACACGTGGTGAAGAAAATCGGGGCCATTGCCCGGCCCGACGACATCCTCTTTTCGGCCGATCTGCCGAAGACCCGCAGCGGCAAAATCATGCGGCGGCTGCTCAAGGACATCGCCGAGGGTCGTGCCCTGGGCGACACGACCACGCTGGCCGATCCGGCGGTCGTGAATCGGCTGAAGGAGATGTACGAAGACAAGGAGAGCTAGCAGCTGGGAGCTGGGAGCTGGGAGCTGGGAGCTGGGAGCTGGAGCTGGAGCTGGAGCTCATCGACGAGTATCAACTCCTAGCTCCTAGCCCAGCTCCCAGCTCCCAGCTAAAACTGAATCTGCGCGCCCAGCTCGACTACCCGGTTGGGTGGGAGTCCGAAGAACGCGGTGGCCGACTGCGCGTTGCGAGTCATGAAAATGAACAGCTTTTTCCGCCAGGTCGGCATGATCCTCATGTGACTTCCGTCGGTACTGGCTTGGCGGGCGGATCCGGCTCGCTTCTTCCGGACGAGTGGAATCAACGTCTCCCGCCCCAAATAGAAGGAGGTGGCCTTCACTTCAACCCGATGCTCGCGGCCGTCGCCGTCGGTGAGACGGAGAGACTGGAGCATCGCCGGAATATCCGGTGTTTCCATGAATCCGTAGTTGGCCAACACCTCACAGAACCCTTCTCCCAGCTCGCGGTACTGCACCCGATCCCCATCGGTGACCTGTGGGATCTCACGGCTCAGCACCGACAGGAGAATGACCCGATCATGAAGGACTTTGTTGTGCTTCAGGTGATGCAGCAGCACCGGTGGTGCTCCGCCTCGCACTGAGGTGAGGAAGACCGCGACGCCCGGTACGCGGACCGGCTTCCGCTTGGCTATGTCGGTGAGGAAGATGTCGATGGGTAGGGTGTTCTGCAGTACGATCTCCGACAGGCGCGCACGCCCCTTCTTCCAGGTAGACATCAGGAGGTAGACCAGGACCGCAACCAGCAGCGGGAACCACCCGCCATCCGGAATCTTGAAGAGGTTCGTCACGAAGAACGCGAGATCGACCACGAGAAAGAGCCCGCCCATCAGCGCGACCCTGAGCACACTCCACTTCCATAATTTCCGCGCGACCACAAGGAGCAGAATCGTCGTGGTGGTCATCGTACCTGTCACCGCGACGCCGTACGTAGCCGCCAGATTACTGGACGACTGAAAAGCGAGGACCAGCCCAATACACGCAATCCATAGGGCGTTGTTCACCTGAGGGATGTAGATCTGCCCGATGGTACGGCTGGAGGTATGAACGATATTGACCCGGGGGCAATAGCCGAGCTGTACCGCCTGTCGAGTCAGCGAGAAGGCGCCGGAGATGAGCGCCTGCGACGCCACGATGGCCGCTCCTGTCGCGATCCCCACCATCGGATAGAGGGCCCAGGAGGGCACCAGCGAGTAAAACGGATTTCGGGCTGCGGCGGGAGATTCGAGCAGGATTGCGCCCTGGCCGAAGTAATTCAGCATCAACGCAGGCAGGACGACAGTGTACCAGGCGATCCGGATGGGCCGTTTTCCGAAATGCCCCATATCGGCGTAGAGAGCCTCACCGCCGGTGACCACGAGGACCACGGCAGCGAGGACCATGAGACCGGTGAAGCCTTCCCGGGCCAGGAACGTCGCGGCGTACCAGGGGCTCAGGGCGGCGAGCACTGACGGGTGGTGCATGATGCCCATGATTCCAAGGATGGCGATCGAGATGAACCACACGGCGGTCAGCGGGCCAAAGATGGCGCCGATCCCAGCCGTCCCGTGGCGCTGGACCGCGAAGACAGCCGATATGATGACCACGGCTATGGGGACAACCCAATCGTTCAGGGCCGGAGTGGCGATGCTCAGTCCTTCGACCGCGCCCAGCACCGAGATTGCCGGTGTAATGATCCCGTCGCCGTACAGCAGAGCCGCACCGAACAACCCAGTTCCGATAAGCCAGCGGTACGCACCGGTGGGGTCTCCCTCCCGAGGAGACCTGACCAGAGCAAGAAGTGCCAGAATTCCCCCCTCACCGCGGTTGTCGGCCCGCATGACCACGGTCAGGTACTTCAATGTGACCACGAAGTTGAGCGACCAGAAAATCAGCGACAGCACGCCGAGAACGTTGTCCTTGGTAACCGGTACGCCGTGCGGTCCGGTGAAACATTCCTTGAGGGCGTACAGCGGACTGGTACCGATGTCGCCGTAGACGACGCCGAGCGCGCCCAGGGCGAGGATGGCCAACCGCCGGCCGAAGGGTAACTCCCCGCTCTCAGTGGACACGGACTAGACCCGCGCCCGGTGCAGCCGGCGCAGATCGAAGAGAGATAGAATGAAGATTCCCACGATGACCACGCCGGACGCTACACACCAGCGGCAGATGGCGTGAATGACGAAGAGCTCCAGGTAGGTGAGATACACCGTAAACAGCACTGCAATCCCGGAGAGCACGGCGAGCAGTAATGCGGGCTCTCGCCGATGTACCATGTTCGGCTGAAGTGCGGCCAGGCAGAGCACCAGGAGTGAGGCGTATCCCAGCAGGCCGACGAGTGAGACCTCTATTCCCGCAACCCGGCTCCATGGACTCCATTGGACTGTCTCGCATCCGCCCGTGCCGCAGGCCAGGCTCCCGATCTTTCCTATCTTATAGAGATATAGATATGCGGAGATGAAGAGCCCGGTAAGGCTCAGCAGCGCTGCGGTCATCCGATGGATCATCGAGCGGTGGTTCGTGCCAGCGAGTCTACGAGTTTAGTGATGGCGTCCGAATCGAACCTGCCACGGTACAGCCGGCCGTTGACGAGCAGCGTTGGCGTGGAGCTGACGCCAAGCTCGACGCCCGAGTTATAGTCGGCCTGGATCCGGCCGGCATACTTCCCCGACTCCATACAGGTATCGTAGCGGCCCAGGTCCAGTCCAGCTGCCTGAGCGTAGTTCCTGAACATTGGCGCGGCACTGCTCGATGCGGCCCATTCCTGCTGTCCCTGATAGATGCGCTCGTGCTGAGCCCAATACTTTCCTTGCTCGTCGGCGCACGCCGCAGAATGCGCCGCCAGTCGCGCAAAAGGATGCTGCTGCAAAGGAAAGTCCCGATAGCGCCAGCGCAGCCGCCCGGGGTTGATGAGGCGCTCTTCGATGGTCGGCATCTGCAGGGTGGCAAAGGTCTGGCAGAAGGGACACTGGTAGTCGGCGTACTCTGTGATCTCAATCGGCGCTGTGGCAGCGCCCTTGACGTAGCCCGCAAAGCCGGATGTATCCGATGGCTGTACCACGACATTGGCTGGTATGCTCACCGTGGATGGCCGCGTCAGGAGGTATCCCAGTATCCCGAGCCCACCGACCGCGAGGACGGCCAACAGGGTGTAGAATCGCTTTATTCCGGCCTGCGTCGCCGCCATGGCTCCTCGTCCTCCGGATCGTCTGGTAGAAAGGAATCCTGGTGTTGCGCCTCCTCTACGATTCGCCGGCTGTCGGCAATCTCAGGCGTGTCGTAGGTACTGCGGACCTCATAGTGGAACAGCTCGCTTCGGGCATCGCCCATCATGCGCAGCAGCTCCGGCCCGCCGCCGAGCAGTTGGCCGGCCTGATCCAGCTCCTGGATCCGGGCCGCTAGGGCTCGCAGAAGGGCGGCGAGCCGCTTGGCCCGTTCCTCGCCGTAGATCTCGTCATGCTCTGCCATGGCCACCTGCGGGGGCGACGCTGACCCCCCGTGAAGTTCGGTGATTAGGCCGATAAAGATAATTGATCGATTGATTGCACCAAATGGTGCAATCGGTTATGTTTAGCGAAGTCAAGAGGTAACATCTGCTTTGTTAAAGGAAGGTGCATGAACAACAAGAAGACCAGAAGTGCTCCTGAGGCGCCCACGTTTACCCAGGCGCGTGATGAGCTGTTCAGTCACATCCTCCGTTGCGGCGTTATCGACGCGCTCCCGGAGCATCAGAAGGACTGGTTCGACGATACGATGGGTTATATCGCGGAACGGTATGAAGATCTGAGTTCCGAACAGCAGGCCCAGCTGCGCCTTTTGGGCGAGCGGTACTGCCAGCCTGTCCGCCGGGTAGATACCGTGGAGTCCGGCGCCGCCTGAGTTTCGGCACCAGCGACGAAGCGCCCTGGAGAAGTTCTCCGGGGCGTTTTTGCGTCAGGGCAGCCTGTCGGAACGCCTGCGCCAGCGATAGCCCACCGCCACCCGAACCCCGCCTCCAACGCCCGCTTCCGCTGCCCAACCGGATCCACCCCCGGGACGCTGCTCCACGCCCAGGGTCAGCACCAGGTAGCCTCGGTCTACCGGCCCCCCAACCGCTGCCACTCCGGCGGCGAAATAGGGTCCAGTGCCCTTGCGCTTGTTGGGACTCAACAGAAAATGGCCCAGGAGCTCGGCCCGGAATGCGAGCTCACCCGCGGAAGCGCCGACGCCACCGGTGACGGACAAGCGAGTGCGGTTCGAGGTACGAAGTGCTCCGTACAATCCGCCAACCCCAAGTACTGGGTCAGATGCGGTTACGATCCCCTGAATTCCAACCTCACGTGCCTGCTGGGCGGTGAGCGGCGCGGACCACAGCAGCGCCACGGTGAGCACCAGAAGCTCAGCCGAGGATAACCGCGTAGGTAATCGCAATATCGGGAGCGAGCGAGTGAATGACCGAGCAGTACTTCTCCACCGACAGGCTTACGGCACGGTGTGCCTTGTCCTGAGTCAATCCGGTTCCGGCGATATGGTAATCGAAATGAATCGCGGTGTAGCGGCGGGGCTCCTCTTCCCGCCGCTGTCCGGCTACCTCGATCCGCAAATCCCGAAGCTCGATGCGCATCTTCTTGAGAATCACAGCCACATCCGAGCCGCTGCACGAGGCGGCCGCGAGCAGGAGCGTCAGCATCGGACCTGGGGCAGAATTGTTGTCTCCATCGATTCGGGTAGTGGGACCGCCGGCGGCACCGCCCACAAAACGCAGTCCCTCCTCCCAGCGCAGCGAAATGCGCTTCGTCTCCTGCATCAGCGTCCCACCCGGCGCTGCGCTCGCGGAGCGGCCAGGAGATAGTCCACAATCGAGAACACGGCGGTGACAGTGGTAGCCCAAGCGATGGGGCGCAGGTACGGTGAGCTCAGGAGGAATGCCACCAGGGTGAGAATCTGGGCCACGGTCACGGCCTTGCCGCTCCAGCGAGCCGGAATCGCTCGGGGCTCCTCGGAGAAGAAGGTAGCGGCGAACGCGACCGTGGCGACGATATCGCGCAGCAGCACGCCTACAATCTCGTAGGGCTCGAGAGCACCCGAGAACGCGACCACTCCCACCGCGGCGGCCATGAACAGCTTGTCGGCGATGGGGTCGAGCACCAGCCCGTAGGGAGAACTTCCCCGCCAGCGCGCCACAGGTCCATCGAGCAGATCCGTCACTGCAGCAGCCGCAACGATCGCGAGACGCCAGCCGGTGTGTGTCACGAGCAGGAACGCAGCTGCGAGCGGGATTCGCATGACGCTTAACACGTCGGCCGCGCTCCAACGCACGCCACCTTGATCGCCCATAGCACCAGGACTAGCTTCGGACACGCGGCTCCCTCCACCAACGTGAGCGTGCAAGATACTCTGGTCCGTCTTCCGCCCTCGTCCTGATTATTAATGCAGGTCCTTCCATGATGATCGACACGGCCGTCATTCCTTGCGGGGGACTCGGCACCCGGCTACATCCGATTACCCGCTGGTTGCCGAAGGAGATGCTTCCCGTCGGCCTGAAGCCTGTGCTCTATTGGACGCTGGACGAAGCAGCGGACGCCGGGTTGCTGCGAGCCATCATCATTACCAATCCACACAAGCCGATGCTGGAAGCGGTGGCCAGAAACTATCCGGGCCCGGTGGACCTCGAGTTCGTCCCGCAGGATCATCCCCGAGGATTGGGCGACGCCCTGCTTCGGGCCCGCGATAACCTCGGGGGATCTCCGTTCATGGCGGTTCTACCCGACAACCTTTTCCATGGGGCAAATCCATCCGCCGCCGTGCTGGACACCTTTCGGACTACGGGGCTGGCGACGGTTCTGCTGGCGGAGATCGGCCGGAAGGAGGCGGGATCCAAAGGCGCCACGGGCCGGGCCTCAGTGAAAAAAGCTGCCGATGGCACTCTCCGCGTCACGGCAGTAGCGGACAAGGGGGCTGGACGCTTCGACACGGCGGGCGACGACGTGGCAGTCACACCCATTGGCCGGATGGCGTTTTCGGCGGATCTGCTGGATGAGTTCGAAGAGGTGGGACGGGGCTTGCCGCCGGGCGCCGAGCTCGACGACGTGCCGGTCCTTCAACGTCTCGCGCGCCGGCAAGCGCTCGCAGGCGTCATAAGCCCGGCCAGATTCTTCGATGTTGGGGTTCCGGAAGGTTATCGCGATGCGGTGGCAGCCTCACCAGCTCGCGCCTGACGAGCAGGCTGCCCCGTGAGCACATTCAATCATCAGCTGCTCGAGTTCACGTCGATCGACCCGGAGCGACTGCGGGATACTCACGTGCTCTCCGGCCTGCTCGTAGCAGCCGCTGGCGCCGTGGGGATGCCATCCTTGGGACCGCCGGTTGTCCGTGAGGGGGCAGGAGGGATCGCGGTGGCCCTGCTTTGCCTTGAGGGCCACATCGTGTTGCACTGCGCGCCATCGGAAGGCGCATGCCTGGTGGAGATCATCGCCCGCGCGCCCGCCGATGTCTGGAAGGGAATCGACGTGATCAGCCGCCGACTGGGGAGCTGACCCCGCTACCGCGAACCACTCCCTCGGCGCGCATTGCCGGTTGCAGATAACGTTGTGCGACCCTCAGCACATCTTCCTTGCTCACCGCGCGAAAAGCGGCGGCCGGACTCTCGAGGTCGTCCAGTCCATTCCCGATAAGCCAGGCCTCGAGAATTTCGCCAGCCAAACCTGCCCCGCTCTGTCGCCCGACCTCGGCCTGGCCAGCCAGGTAGTTGGCAGCCTGCTGAAGCTCAGCCTCGCTGACCGGCTCCTGCGCGAACCGTGTGAGCTCCTCGAGCATCGCGTCACGGGCCTCGTCCTCGCGCTGGGGTGAGGTGGCGATGTAGGTGAGCAGGGCGCCGGCACGTCCGTGCTGCCAGCTCGTTGCCATGACGGTGTAGGCGAGCGAACGACGGTCGCGGAGCGCCTCGAACATCCTGCCACCCAGCCCACTGGCCACCGCGGCCCACACCTTTCCGGCGGCCCGATCGGGATCGCGCCTGGCTGGTCCAGGAAATGCCATTGCGAAGGCGGATTGCTGCTTCTCCCGTTCGACGATCTGGATGGAGCCATCTTCGCGGCCACCGGCCCACGGAATCACAGGGAGTGTGCCTGGACCATCGACGGCTGCTCGCTCCCCGAACGTCCCGGCCAGAGCTGCGCTGGCTTCCTCAGGATCGATGTCTCCCACCGCAACGATGACGGCGCGCGTCGCCAGCATCCTCTTGTGACCGAGGCGGGCGTCGGCAGCCGAGATCCCCGCCAACGTCTCCGGTAGACCGCTCACCGGCAGCCCATACCCGGCATTCCCGAACGCCCCGACGAACGCCAGCTGAAATGGATATCGAAACATGTCGTCCGCCACCTGCTCCGCCTCGGACACCATGAGGCTTCTCTCGGTGTCGACTTGGGCATCGCCGAGACTGGGCCGGGTGAACACCGTGTCCAGGAGAGTGGCTGCCTCCGGCAAATTCTCGGCGAGCACCGTGGTGGAGAAGCCCAGCCAGTCAGAGGCTGCCGCTGGGCTCAAAGTGCCGCCGAGCCGCTCGAAGGCGAATGCCAGCTCTCCGGCATCCAGACCACCGGCAGCGCGTACGGAGCTTCGGACGAGCAATGCTCCCAGGCCCGCTTGCCCCGGAGGATCCAGCTCCAGCCGCGGCACGTAAATGCCTAGGGTGACCAGGGGAACTCCGGTCTTCCGGCGGACCAGAAGGTCCGCTCCAGGCAGCCGGGTGTGCAGCACCTCGGCCTGCCGACGCCCACTCGTACTCACGGGGGGCGGAGGGGATTCCCGATGAACCCGCGAAGAGGCGGGTCTTCGAATCGCCGTCACCGCAAAGGAACGCTCCAGCACCGGTGCGGTCAGATCCTCGCCCTCCCCTTCGGGCAGGTACACGACCCCAGCCACATTGTCCGGTTGCAGATATCGACCTGCGGCCGATCGCACCTGCTCGGCAGTGACGCGCGTGAGCGCCTCGTATTCCCGATCCAGGAACGAGACGTCCTCGAGCGCTTCCGCAGCGGCGATGGCCGATGCTTTTCCTTCCATGGACTCGAGTTGCTTCGCCCACCGTGCCTGCAGCAGCGTGCGAGCCCGTTCCAGGTCTTCCGGCTCAGGACCCAGCAGGGTCAGCCGCGAAACGGCTTCGGCAATGAGATCGATGGCTTCGGGAACCTTTTCCGAAACGAGATCCGCCCCGATGCTGAACACGCCCAGCTCCGTCGGAGCATAGTTATGAGCGGATATCGAGGTCACCGTTCCGGTCTCCCGCAGGGCACGGTACAGCCAGCTGCCCCGGCCCAGTCCCAGGATGGCGGCCGCGACATCCAGAGCGGGCGCATCTTCGTGAAGCGGTGGAACCGATCGCCATCCCAAGACCAGCTCCGCGTGGGTGATGTCGCCGCGCAGCGTGCGTGCGCGGACATCTCGATGCGGCGGCTCCTCCGGCGAGAGGTCCACCGCCCCTGGGGTAACCGCCCAGCCGCCGTACGCGGCGCGGGCAAGGTCCAGGGCTTCCTCCACGTCGAACGCGCCGGCGAGTGCCACGATCGTCCGTTGGGGCACATACCGTGAGCGGTAGTACGACCACAGGTCATCGCGCGTCAGCTGGCCCAATCGGTCTTCGCTGCCGATGCGCCAGCGTCGGATCCGGTGCCGATCGAACATCACTTCGTGCAGCGTCTCGTGCGCGACAGCACCTGGTGTGTCCCGTTTACGTCGGGCCTCCTGGATGATCACCTGGAGCTCACGAGCCAGCTCCCCTGCATCGATCACCGAGTTCAGGAGCGCGTCGGACTGGATGTCCAGCGCGGCCGCAAGTCCCGAGGAGGGCAAGACCGTGAAATACGAGGTGTGATCGTACCCAGTCCCGGCATTGAGATAGCCACCTGCTGCCTTGGTCTCCCGGGCTATCGCCCCCACTCCACGCCGGGCCGTACCCTTGAAGAACATGTGTTCCAGGACATGGGATATGCCGCTCCACTTATCCGGCTCATCGAAGAACCCCGCCTTGACGTGGGTGACGACAGAGACCACAGGGGCCGAGTGATCCGCCTGGACCAGAAGAGTGAGGCCGTTCGGCAGGACTTCGCGTACGACGTTTTCGGTCCACGGTCGTGAATGGGGAGGAGTGAACGGCGATCGCGATGGAGTAGCTGTCATTACGCTGGGATCCTCTGCCTAAGAAAAAGAAACGGACGTCCAAACTTAACCGACGCCCGTTCACCGTTCACTGTGGACGATCTATCCCGTTATTGAATTATCCGCAGCACCCCCGCCTCGGCGCTCCCCCGAATGAACGCCTCCGCATTTGTGGTCGGGATGATAACTCCGGTCTCGGTTTGACCGCGCCGGGCCAGGCTCGCCATGAAATCGATCAGCGACCCATGGGCCCATTCCCGGTCGGCCGCCTTCATCTGCATGAGAATCTCTTCCCAGGTACCTCTGATGCTGTTTCCGGCCAGTGTCATCACCAGGTGAGGGTCGCTCTGGCCGGGTTTCTTCTGCATCGCGTGGAGCTCGCTGAGCAGGGTGCCGAACAGCTCGAGCTGGTAGGGATCCCGCACCCCACCATCGGCATGTTGCGCCTCGACTTCAGCCAGCAGCAGGTCGATCGCATCAGGCTCACCCACGACCTCACCCAGCCGCAGAAGCCAGGGGGCGAGCTCCGGGTCCTCGTCGGGAAGGCGGTAGATGCTCTTTTTCAGCTCGATATGCCGCCAGATACCCAGCTCATCGAAGTGGTCTTCGGGCTGGGTCCGCTCCAGGTGATGGAGCGCCGCCTCGGATTCACCCCGGTCGTAGAGAAGGTTGGCCAGGTAGATGCGGGCTTCGGTGTATCCCGCGTCGATCTCGAGAGCCCGGCGCAGCCAGTACAATGAGCCGGCGTCGTTGCCGAGTCGGTGAGAGGCGTAGCCGAGACACGCGGCGGCATCAGGAGACTCGGGATGGGCGGCGGCAGCAAGATCGAAGAACCGGTGTGCCGGGGCCACCAGGCCCTCGCGGAAAAGCGCTCGGCCGACCTGGAGCATCAGCTCATGGTCATCCTGAAACCCGAGTTGGAGGATCCGCTCGACTGACCGCATGGCGCCATCGCGATCTCCCAGCTTGAGGAGAGTCTCGCCCAGCCCGGCGAGACCGTCCTCGTGATCGGGGTCGAGGGAGAGCGCCTGCTCGAAGCTCCGGCGTGCCCAGGCGAACTCCTCACGCGCGAGATGCGCGTAGGCGGTGCCGATATGGAGCTCGACTGCATGTGGATAAAGTGTGATGCCTTCTTTGAGGATGGTCAGGGCTTCATCGTAGCGGCCTTCGTTGTAGAGGTGATGGGCTTGTTCGTCGAAGTCGTCGGAGCTGAGGAATGCGTCCGACATCGGCAGGACCTCCGAAGGCAGATTGGTTAAGACAAACTATGGAGTTCCGCGCGCTGGAGCAAGAGAACGAATCGCCGCAGATCAACGCAGATGAACGCAGATAGAAGCTGACCGCGGCCCTGAGCTTCCGCGGCGGACCTTCCGCTCGTTGGAGAATGCCAGGCGTTTGATTTGAGGTTGTGGGCCGAAGTTGAGCAAGAGTGCTACCTCAAGAATGCCAGCCCGCAGATAATTCAGGGTCTGTGCCTCATGTACTGACGCGAGGCTCTTTACGGCCTTTAGTTCCACCAGAACGGACCCGTCGACAATTAGGTCCGCCCTGAACAGTCCAATGACCTTACCCCGAAAATGGACCTCGAGAGCTAATTCCCGCTCCACGGAAAGTCCTACCGATCCGAGAGTCAGTACCATTGCCTCCTGATAAACAGACTCGACGAATCCGTAGCCCAGGTCGTTGTATACATCGAAGAACGATTTGATGATTTCCCGCGTTACATCGTCGTGCTTATATCTGCGTTCATCTGCGTTCATCTGCGGCTCGCTCCTTCTCATTTGAAGGTCATCCGATCCTGCGAGCCTCTGTTACCAGTTACCCTCGAACCGTTACCTGCTAGTGCCTTGCGAACTGACGGTCAGGCTCCAGATACCCTTTTTTCACGTATGTTTGCCGGGTGACCTTCCAACGCAAACTCCTTCTCGGGTTCGCCCTCATGGTTCTCCCGGCACTTCTCGTCGGGGCAGAGGCGATCCGCAGCAACCGGCTGGAACGCCGGGCTCTTCAGGCGTTGGGTGAGAGTATGGCGCGCACGCGGACATATGCGGAGCTCGAGACCGCGATGTTCGATCAGACCGAAGTAATCTGGAGGTACCTGAGTGGGATGGACCCGACGGCCAAGCGGGAATTTCGGCTGGCGGGCGATGTGGTGGACTACTGGCAGGAGCGCTGGGCCGCCGAGCTACGTCCTGAGGAGGTGTCGCTGGCTGGAAGGGTACGAGACCTCCAGCGTGAGATCCAAACGACGGGGGACCAGATTCTCCACCGCTACGATTCAGGACAGAAACAGGCGGCGTACGCAATGGCACAGCAGGAGCTCAAGGGCCGGCTGCAACCCGCCTTGACGCAGCTCAACCGGGAGATCTATCGCCGTGCCCGGGAGTCGAGCGTGCGAGGAGCCTACACCAGGCTGGAGGAGATTCTCAGCACTCAGGAGCGGATTCTGCTGTTGATCGTGCTGCTTACTCTTGGCGCCGGGCTCCTCGGCTCGTGGCTCATCTCGCGGAGTCTCGCGCGCCCCCTCAGCGAGCTCACACAGGCCATGTCGGTGGTAGGAGCCGGCCAGCTCGACCATCCGATCGCAAGCGAATCCCAAGACGAGTTTGGGGATTTGGCGCGGTCCTTTGCCGGCATGACCGACAACCTGCGCGAGTCGCGCGCCCGCCTGATCCAATCGGAGAAGCTGGCATCGATCGGCGAAATGTCGGCGGCTGTGGCCCACGGCCTCCGGAATCCACTCGCGAGCCTTCGCGCCGCCGCCCAGGTCGTGCGGCATCATCCCACGTCGCCCTCCTCCACCGAGCACCTCGATGCCATCATCGAGGAAGTGGACCGGCTCGACCGGCGAATCACGCATCTGCTCAGCTTCTCGAGGCCGGCACCATTCCAGCGATCGAGCGAGAGCGTCGCCCGGCTCGTTGAAGAGGTAGTGCCTACCTTTGCGACGCTATTAAAGGAACGGCAGGTGGAGCTGCAGCTGGAGCTTCCGGCGGACCTGCCTATGGTCCAGGTGGATCCGGTGCAGATTGAGCAGGCGCTGATCGAGATCATCTCTAACGCCATCGACGCCATGCCACAGGGAGGACGCCTCGGCCTTCGCGCATCAAAAGATGGAAACAGTGAAGCCGAAGAGCGGATTGCGATCGATATAGCCGACACCGGAACTGGAATTCCGGCAGCCGTACTTCCCTCCGTGTGCGAACCCTTCTTCACTACCCGGGCGGAGGGGACCGGCCTCGGACTGGCCATAGCGAAACGCTACATAGAACAGAATGGTGGCCGGCTGAATATCGAAAGCCGCCCTGGCTCCACGACGGTCAGCCTCTCGCTGCCGACCACCAACGCCGGAAACATGAGGAACGGATGAGCGGCGCCACCGTGCTGATCGTGGATGACGAGCGCACTCTCGCCCGCGCCATCCGTACCTTCATGACCGAAGCCGGCTACGAAGCCGAAGTGGCTGGGGACGCCGAGAAGGCGTTGGAGCTGGTTGAGAGTCTCAGACCTGACGTGGTTTTCGCCGATGTGCGCCTGCCAGGCATGAGCGGCATAGACCTGCTCCGGCGTATCCGCGAGTTCGATCCCGCCATACCCGTCATCATCATGAGCGCGCACGGGACCATCGAAGGTGCTGTGGAGGCAGTGAAGCTGGGAGCGTTCGACTACTTGAAGAAGCCGGTAGATCTGGAGGAGCTGAGGCTGCTGGCCGATCGCGCCCAGGAGCACACAGTTCTGCGGCAGGAGCTTTCGTACTACCGCCGGCGAGCCGCGGGTGACGACGCCTTCTCGGACATACTGGGCCAATCACCTGCCTTGAAAGCGGTGCTCGAGCAGGTTCGGCAAATCTCAGCGCTGGATGAAACGCCACCGGTGCTGATTACCGGTGAGACCGGCACCGGCAAGGGCGTTGTGGCGAGAACCATCCACAACTCGGGTCCGCGTGCGGGCAAGGCGTTCATCGACGTGAACTGCACCGCGCTGCCCGCCAATCTGATGGAGGCCGAGCTGTTCGGCTACGAGCGGGGAGCTTTTACCGATGCAAAGGAATCCAAGATCGGGCTGTTCGAGGCGGCTGAAGGAGGCTTCCTCTTTCTCGACGAAGTCGGAGACCTCGAGCTGTCGCTCCAGGGAAAACTGCTTCGGGCTATCGAGGAGCGCACTGTCCGTAGAGTGGGCGGCATCCGCGACCGGAAGATCAACGTGCGCATTCTGGCCGCCACCAATCGAGACCTCAGCAAGGAAGTCCAGCTCAACCGGTTTCGCAGCGATCTCTATTTCCGCCTGGCGGTGATTCTGCTCCACCTGCCTCCACTGCGTGAGCGGGGGGACGATGTGATCCTGCTGGCGGAGCACTTTCTCCGGCGGTTCAGCACGAAATATGGCAAACCCGTGCGGCGAATCGACCGGGCTGCGAGCGACCAGCTGCTGACATATCCCTGGCCCGGCAATGTTCGCGAGCTGAGCCATGTGATCGAGCGGGCCGTCTTATGGAGCCGCGACGCCACGTTGACAGCGGAACACCTGTCTCTCACTGCGCCACGCGAGGGCATGGCTGGTTCGGCGACTGATCGTGACGAGGCTGCGCCCGCTGAGGCGCCGGTGCGCAGCGAAACCGCACCCCGCCCGGATTGGGAGGCCGCCGACCTCACGGGAGTGGAGCGTTCCATGATCGAGCGCGCCATGCAGGAGGCCGGGGGAAACCAGACGCGCGCAGCACAACGGCTCGGAATCAGCCGCGATACGCTCCGATACCGCCTCAAGAAGTTCGGCCTGCATGGTGGGTGAAAAAACCCAACTGGTCTTTTTGCCCCAGGTCTTCCTCAGTTGAACCAACAGCACCGGCTCTAGCTCAACTCCCTTCTCAAGAAACAACTTACGACCGGCCCCGACGAAGCGGCCCTCGTTTGGCATGCCATCTGCCTAAAGCAGGGCATGGTCGGCTGAAATCCCGGTCGACTGGGTGAAAAGACCCACGCGAGTCATCTATCATCAACTGCGGAGCGTAGCACCATGTCATGGACCAAGCCCGAAGCAGAAGTCGTGGCCGTAACGATGGAAGTCACTGCTTACGTCGCAACGCTCTAGACTGAGCTGGAACCAAGGGCCCGTGTAAGCGGGCCCTTCGGCTATTCACGTGCACGTCGTTCTCCTTGGCACCGCGGCAGGCGGTGGTTTTCCCCAGTGGAATTGCTGGTGTCCGATCTGCCGGGTCGGCCGGAATACGCCCCAGAAGGCCATCCGCCGGCGCCAGTCCTCCGCAGCAGTGAGTGTTGATGGGCAACGCTGGTTCCTTCTGAATGCCTCCCCCGACGTCCATGAGCAGTTGGACTGCCTCCCGGGGCCGGTTCCACCGGGCGTTCGCCATGTGCCGGTCGAAGGCATCATCATCACGGACGCAGAGCTGGACCACACACTGGGCGTGGTGCTCCTGCGCGAGGCTCGCCATCTTCAGCTCTTCGCCACTTCCGCGGTCAGACTCATTCTGGAACAGGACTCTCGGATTCTTCCGCTCACGCAGGCGTTTGCCCGGGTAGATGTACACGAGCTGCAGCTGGGAGAAGACACTCCCCTCCGCTATCGGGATGGAAAGCCGAGCGGGATCGTGGTTCAAGCCTTCGACGTGCCTGCGGGGCCACCACGCTTCGCGCGGGCGCACGGACCCGGGCACACGGTAGGGTTGAGCCTCGTGGACGAGAGCAGCGGCGCCGCGTGCGCGTACGTACCAGGGTGCGGCGAAGTCGACGATGCCCTGCTCGATCGGCTCGGCGATGTGGACCTGCTCCTGTTCGACGGGACCTTCTGGACCGATGACGAGTTGACCTCACTGGGAATCAGCGACCGCCGCGCCCGGGAGATGGATCATCAGCCGATCTCCGGACCGGGCGGCACGATGTCGCGGCTCGCCAAGCTCACCCGTCCCCGGAAGGTCTATACCCACATCAACAACACCAATCCGATCCTGCTGGAGAGCTCGCCCGAGCGGGCCCAGGTCGAGCGGGCAGGATTCACCGTCGGGGCCGACGGCATGAGCTTCTCCCTGTGATCACATGACAATCGCACTCCACACCTCCGAGCTTGCTGCACCACCACGGCCACCGTTCCCCGACCTGGATCAGCCCCTCAGCGCTGACGCGCTGGCAGAGCGACTGCGTGCCTTCAGTACGTCCTACTATGCCCGCCACCCCTTTCATGAACAGATGCACGCCGGAAAGCTCACCCCCGCTCAGCTCCAGGGCTGGGTGGCTAACCGCCTGGCATATCAACGCGCCATTCCACGGAAGGACGCCGCGATCATCTCGAACTGCCCTCTCCCCGATGTGCGGCGCGAGTGGATCCAGCGCATCGTGGACCATGACGGCACCGAGCCGGGCACTGGCGGGATCGAGATGTGGATCCGGCTGGGGGAAGCGGTCGGAGTTCCGCGCGATGAGATGGAGGATGAGCGTCACGTCCTTCCAGGCGTTCGGCTCGCCGCCGAATCCTATGTGACCTTCTGCAAGACGAAGCCGTGGATAGAGGCGGTCGCGTCCTCGCTTACGGAGCTGTTTGCGCCGGACCTCATGCGAAAGCGTATCGCGGCCTTTCCGGAGCACTACTCCTGGATTCGTCCCGAGGCGCTCGAGTACTTCAAGAGCCGGCTGGTGCAGGCTCCCCGTGATAGCCAGCAGGGGCTGCGTCTGGTTCAGCGCTACTGCACCACGGTAGACACCCAGCGGCGTGCATTCGAGGCCTTGGCCTTCAAGCTGGAGATGCTCTGGGTGATGATCGATACGATTCATCATGCCTATGGTGAGTCATGACCACAGCTCCCGACTCCCGCATCCTGACTTCTGACTCCGTTCCCAAGCTCTGGCGGATGGCGCGCCTGCAATTCGATGCGGTACGGCAGCGCCCCGTGCTACTGTACCCCGAAGGCGCGGTGCTGCTCAACGACACTGGCGCCGCGATACTGGAGCTGTGTAATGGCAGCAATACGGTAAGTCAGATCGTGACAATTCTGTCTGAACGCTATCAGGCCGATGTCACCGCGGACGTGGCGGAGTATCTGACTCTCATGGCAGAACGAGAGCTGATCCGTGTCGCCTGAGATCCCAACCACGCTTCTGGCGGAGCTCACCCACAGGTGCCCGCTGCATTGCCCCTACTGCTCTAATCCGCTGGACCTGATCAGAGCGGAGAGCGAGCTCGCGACAGACGACTGGAAGCGGGTCTTCAGTGAAGCCCGGCGGCTCGGGGTACTCCAGCTGGGCCTATCGGGCGGTGAGCCGCTGCTGCGGAAGGATCTGGAGGAGCTGGCGGCACACGCCCGGAGCGAGGGTCTCTACTCCACGCTGGTGACGTCAGGGCTGGGGCTTACTCGTGCCCGCGCCGAGCGGCTCAAGGCGGGTGGACTGGAGCACATTCAGATCTCAGTCCAGGATTCCGATCCGGAGGTAGCGGAGCGGATTGCAGGGGTGAGATCGGTGAAGCACAAGCAGGCCGCCGCGGCGATCGTCCGTGAGCTCGGCTTCGCGTTCACGGTCAACGTGGTGCTTCACCGGGCCAACCTGGACCGGCTGGACACCATCATCGACCTGGCGGCAGATCTCGGGGCTGATCGAGTCGAGCTGGCAAATACCCAGTACTACGGATGGGGACTTCAGAACCGGGCGAGCCTCATGCCCACGCGGGAACAGGTCGAGCGCTCCCGCGAAGTAGCGGAGCGAGCTATCCAGCGGTACCGCGGCCGCATGCAGATCACCTACGTACTGCCCGACTACTACGAGGCGTTCCCGAAAGCATGCTACGGGGGCTGGGGGAAGCTTTACCTCGTCATCACTCCCAACGGCATGGTTCTGCCGTGTCACGGCGCGACGCAGATCAGAACGCTCGAATTCGACAATGTCCGGAGTCATTCGTTGGAGTGGATCTGGCAGGAGTCTGCCGCGTTCAACGCATTCCGAGGCGACAGCTGGATGAAGGAGCCCTGCCGCAGTTGTCCCCGGAAGGCTGTGGACTTTGGTGGCTGCCGCTGTCAGGCTTTTGCGCTGACGGGAGACGCCGCCAACACCGACCCAGTCTGCTCCCTCACTCCGTTGCGACATCTGGTCGACGATGCTCTCGCCGAGGTTCCCGCCGAGAGTTACAGCTACCGTTACCTCGAAGGCGAGCCACAGAGAATCTGACGCCCGCCGTCAGCGGTTCGGACCAATACAACCCACTGCTCTACCTTCGAACGAACCGCCTGCCGGACCGATCGGCTGGGCGGCACCGTTGTCTCCACCACGATGCGCCGCTGGCCGCGTAGCAAACCTCGTTGAGAGTGCCACACGAATTCCCCGGCTTCATTGCTCTTCTGGTCCAACTCCATGGTGTCACGGGTTGAGGCTACGGACTGGGACGTTTGCCGCCTTTGCAGATGGAATCGCTGCAGTGCCACACCGGACGAGATGCTGTCGGGCAAACGCTTGATGGTGAGACCCAGCGAATCGGCCCACACGTCGCCCACTCTCAGGCTCCGAGGTGGAAGGCGAGGAAAAAAGTCGTCCAGCGCGGTGGCCATTCCTGCGACCTCGGCGACCTCATCGGGCACGAACGGATGAACATCTGCCGAGTACACGCCGGCTGAGCTGAGCCTGCCGCGGTAGCGCCCGCCGATAAGTCCATCGGTATCGGGGCTGATGGCCGTCTCCTCCGATCGGCGGGTGATGGTGAGGGAGTCGAGCCAGCCTTCCACCGACAGATTGGTGCCGGACGGTACGGCGCGGAACTGCCAGACTCCGCGGCGCGCCGAGGTCTGGCGTCGAGTCCGTCCGCCGGCTTCGGTCAGAATCTTCGATTCGCTTGTCTCGACGAACCGGGCGCAGTTCAGCTGATGCGCGCTATACGCAGGAGCTGTGGCCTGGCCTGCTGTTGGAGCGGGGACGAGGAGAACAAGTGCGGTGAGGACGCCTGACGCACTGGAAGGCGCGCGCCAACTCGTACTACTCCTCCTTCATGAACGGATAACGGTAATCGGTCGGTGGGCTCAAGGTTTCCTTGATGCTTCGCGGAGACACCCATCTCAGCAGGTTGAGGACCGACCCCGCCTTGTCGTTGGTACCCGAAGCTCGAGCTCCGCCGAAGGGTTGCTGCCCGACCACAGCCCCGGTCGGTTTGTCGTTGATGTAGAAATTTCCGGCAGCGTGACGGAGCGCCTGGTCTGCCTGGGTAATCGCCTGACGGTCCCGGGCGAAGACCGCTCCGGTCAGAGCATACGGACTGGTCTGATCGACCAATGCCAGCGTCTCCCGCCAGCGCGCCGCAGGATAGACATGGGCTGTAAGAACTGGGCCGAAGATCTCTTCGCACATGAGCCGATAGGCCGGATTTTCCACCTGAAGCAGGGTAGGCTGCACGAAGTAGCCGATCGAGTCGTCGGTCCCCCCACCGGCTACTACAGTGACTCCCGCATCCCGCTTGGCTTGCTCGAGATGGTCTTTCAGACTGGTAAATGCCCGCCGGTCGATGACAGCACCCATGAAGTTGCGGAAGTCCGCGACATCGCCCATCCGAATGTCTTCGATCATGGCCACGACGCGATCCCGGACTGCCGGCCACAAGGTATCCGGTATGTACGCCCGCGACGCCGCACTGCACTTCTGACCCTGGTACTCGTAGGCACCGCGCACCATCCCCACTGACAGCGCATCCACGTCGGCGCTGGGATGTGCCAGGATGAAGTCCTTCCCTCCCGTTTCGCCCACGACCCGCGGATATCCCGCGTACCGGTCGAGGTTCGATGCAACCGACTTCCACAGCGTTTGGAAGACTGCCGTGGAGCCAGTGAAGTGGATTCCGGCCAACCTCCGGTCAGCCAGCAACGCCTCGCTGATGTGAATCGGATTCCCTGGCAAGAAGTTGATGACACCCGGAGGGAGGCCCGCCTCCTCCATCAACTTGAAGAAGTGCCAGTTGCTCAGTGAGGCGGTCGCCGCGGGCTTCCACACCACTGCATTGCCCATCAGCGCCGGGGCGGCCGGAAGGTTGCCCCCGATCGCGGTGAAGTTGAACGGGGTGATGGCGTAGATGAAGCCTTCCAGCGGCCGGTGATCCATGCGGTTCCAGGCACCCGGCGCGGAATCCGGCTGCTCGTGGTAGATCCGCTCGGCGAAATGGACATTGAACCTGAGGAAATCGATCAGCTCGCAGGCACTGTCGATCTCAGCCTGATATGCGGTCTTGCTCTGACCCAGCATGGTGGCCGCGTTGAGCAGCTGGCGGTGCCGGGTGGCCAACAGTTCCGCGGCCCGCAGGAAGACTGCAGCCCGGTCCTCGAAGCGCCAGTTGCCCCAATCCCGTTGCGCCTCGACCGCGGACTTTATTGCGGCATCGATGGTCTTGACTTCCGCCTGGTGCACCTTGGCAAGAACGCGTCCATGACAATGGGGCGATACCACGTCCTGCGTCTGACCGCTCCGGACCTCACGGCCACCCACCACGGCCGGAATGTCCTCCTGGCGCGAGCCTACAGCGGTAAGCGCCGCCTTGAGCGCCGCGCGTTCGGCGCTTCCCGGCGCGTAGCTCAGCACCGGCTCGTTGTGGGGTTTCGGGATGTTCCAGCTGCCGCTCATCACTGCACCGAAGATCGAGGATTCGGGAAGATAATCAGAACAGCCCCTGCGGCGGCCGTTCTGTGCCGCCGAGGGAGGGCTTCTCCAGAACCAGGAAGCCGTTCTTCTCCAGGATGCTTTTTCCTTCGGTCGAGAAGATGAAACGAACGAACTCGCGGGCAGTTTGTGGATGGGGAGCACGCCGCGGAATCGAGAGGGCGTAGACGATCGGCTCGCCCTGAAACTCTACGGAATCGGCACCAGCGCGGCTGGCGCCGGGAAGCCGCACTCGCGCCTGGTTGTACCACTCGGCCAAACGGGGATCACTCAGGTTGATTTCCTTCGGCAGATCCACATGGCGGAGACCCGTGGTCCGGGCGATCGAGAGATAAGACCAGGAGTAGTCCAGCTCTCCGGCCTGCACCAGCGCGGTCAGGTCGGCCTCCTTGGGACGGATATACCTCGGACCGAGCGCCTGCTCGAGCCGAGCAGCCAATCCCGGCTGGTGGTAGAACCTCTCGGCGAGCTGAAACGCCATCAAGGTCCGATAGCCGTTCGGGTCCAGCGTCGGCTCCGACCGTCCCGCCCGAACGCCCGGGCGGAGAAGCACCTGCCACCAGTTCTGACCGTTGATCTCATCGGCCCCAATGGACTGATCGGTGTAGATGAGGACCATGGCATTCCGAGCAAAGGTCGCGTACCAGCCGGCATGCTCGGGAATCAGAATCTTTGAGATGACGCCATAGTCGGCTACGCCGATGACGTCTGGGATCTTGCCGAGCTCAGTGAGCTTGCGGGCGGCCTCGAGACTGCCTGAATTCTCCTGTGCCGGTCTTACGGCGGGATGTCTGCGCTTGAATTGCTGCAGGAGATCATTGAATGGTTTGGCCAGACTCCCGGCATTGAACACGACCAGTGGCCCCTCGAGTGGAGTTTGAGCCCTGGATGTTGAGGGACCCAGCATGGCCAGCGAAATCGTGATACCGAAGGACAGCCGCATAAGACCCTTCCCTTTCGAACATCGGAATCGCGAACTCCCTCGTGCGTGGCCGGGACCCCAAGGTAGGGATTGCCGATGCGACATGCAACGCGATGCCTATCGCTGCAGCGCATCCATGAATGCGATCCGTGCCAGCCGTTCCACCTCACGCTGCCACCGGGTGAAAACCCGAACCAGCCGCCGCGCCTCAGGCGTGAGGCTGGCCCCGCCTCCACTACGGCCGCCGCGGGTGGTCTTCAGCACCGGCCTGCCGAGAACCTTCTCCATCCTGCGCAATCGGTTGAGACAGGTGCGATAGCTCCAGCCAACCGCTCGACCGCCACCCGCGATCGTCCCGGTCTTGTCGACCGCCGCGAGAAACCGCAGGTAGTTTGGTCCCATGAGGAACATCCCGTCCCAAGCCAGCCACACCTTCTGCTTGGGGGCGAGGTGACGGCGCAGAGCGGCAGCCTTCGGATATGAGGTCACGATTCCGTCCTCGAGGAGTTGTCAGAATATCCCGGGTTTTCCTTGCAGGGTCGAGAGGAAGAAGCTGGGGACATACACCCTCCTACTGCTGCTCGCCGTAAAGAGAGTTTACCTTCGGACAGCGGAACAGCTGCGGCACACTCCACCATGGGGATGTCTGGATGAAGCAGTCTCTGGGTTTCATACTGCTGATGCTGGTTCTGGGCGCCTGTCGGGACTACGACTTGAGGGCTCGGTTAAGCGATCAGGATGGCCTGATCCCCGCGGATCAGTTTGCCCGGTATGGGCGTGAGCAGGCACAGGAAATGGCCATCGCTCGTGAATACGCTTACAGTGGTGACACGAGCTACGCTCGGAGTCTGCCGGACGTGGTAGACGCCAGTGT
Organism: uncultured Gemmatimonadales bacterium; assembly: GCA_963730915.1. Classification (GTDB taxonomy): domain Bacteria; phylum Gemmatimonadota; class Gemmatimonadetes; order Gemmatimonadales; family GWC2-71-9; genus CAVVWJ01. The sequence goes on from CAVSTR010000004.1 coordinate 146,621, forward strand.
GGATCGGCAGGGATCTCGCCAGACGATCCGGTTCAAGAGTGGATGGCTGACGATGGTCACGCTGATTGACGACGGAAAACGGGGTGCGGAGACCGCTGGTTTGCCGGCAGAGCCCCGGCCGGGAGCCCGTTGATCGCGCCATCCGCAGATCTGCCTGGAGTACCTCAGTGGCTGAATGCGTGCAGGTAAGTACGGCTCTGCCGGACGAAGCGACTGCTCACCGATTCGGGCGGCAGCTGGTGGAAGAGCGCCTGGCTGCCTGTGCCCAGATCGCGGGACCAATATCGAGTGCGTACTGGTGGCAGGGTCAGGTCGAGGAAGCCCGCGAATGGTATTGTCACCTGAAGACGACCGTCGCTGCCAGTGGGGAGCTGAGCCGCCGCATTCGAGAGCTACACCCCTACGAAGTACCGGAGATTATCGTCGTAGAAATCAAGGAGGGGGACGCGAGCTATTTCAGATGGATAGACGAGACTGTACGGCCCTCACCAGCGGTGCCGGTGCAGTGATGCAGCGCAGCCGGTCGAATATCGAAAGGAATGCACGGTCACAGCAGTACGCTCCGTGACAGCCAGGACAGCCCCCGAGGTGCATACCTACTGCCCGGACCTCTTCCGGAGCCAGCTCGTCATCCAGATATTCCCAGAGCCGGGTCAGCACGTCCTCGCACGTCATGGCATGTCGTCCCTCACGTAAGAACTTTCCTGAAGTTGGATACAGTTCCCGAACAGCTTGAGCGGCCGGAGGGTTCCGCAACCCTCCGGAAATCGACCTGGAGGCAGGATGACCCGCCCTGGAAAGCTGCTGACGCTTCTCGCAGTACTCGCCTTTGCCGGTCTGCTTCTTTACTCCACCCTCTCGTCGCAGAGGGTCGAGTGCACCGTCACGGTTGCTTTCAAGAACGCTCAAAACACCGCCACGGCCTCCGGCGCCAGCGAGGCCGATGCCGGCCGTGAGGCGCAGACCACTGCCTGCGGACCGCTCGCGCAGGGTATGAACGAGTCGATCGCCTGTGGACGAATTCCTCCCGTCAGCCGAACCTGCCGGCCGCTATGAACCATGGGCAGCGGACGTCTTTCCCGCTTCCCCCACCCCCTGGCCCTCCTGGTCGGCTGCGTGCTCGTCGCCGCCTTGCTGACCTGGGTGTTGCCGGCGGGACAGTACCAACGGCGGGAGGACCCGGCCACCGGGCGGAGCGTTGTAGTCGCGGGTACCTATGCGCGAGTCGCCCAGCAGCCGATTGGTCCGATGGCCGCAGCGACGGCGATCCCCAAAGGCATTGTCGATGCCGCCTCTGTGATCGCCTTGATTCTTCTGATCGGCGGTGGGTTCACCGTGGTCGAACGGACCGGCACGTTTCTCAGACTGGTCAATGGCCTGGTTCGTGGCCTCAGAGGTCGGCGGCTCATGGTCATTCCCGTCGCCAGCGTGGCCTTCGCATTCGGTGGCATCATGATGCAAATGCAGGAGGAGCTGGTCGCATTTGTGCCTGTGCTGCTGCTGCTCACCCGCCAGCTGGGGTTCACCGCTGTCACTGCCGTGTCCATGAGCCTGGGAGTAGCGGCAGTGGGTGCGGCATTCAGTCCGGTGAATCCGTTTCAGGTCGTCATCGCTCAAAAGGTGGCGGAGCTGCCAACGGGTTCCGGTTTTGGGTTCCGCGTGGCCTTACTAGTTCCGGCGCTCGGTCTCTGGATCCTGGGCACCATGTACCACGCGCGTCGCACTCAAGTGGCGCCTGAGGCCCCGGGCTCCGATCTCGGTGCATCTCTGGATTGGCGCGACATCACTGTACTGCTGATGATCGTAGCGGCGTTCGCCACCTACTTCTACGGCGCCCAACGGCTCGGCTGGGAGTTCAACGAGCTGGCGGCACTCTTCTTTGTGATCGGGATTGGAGCCGGGCTGCTCCGAGGCCTGGGCATTGGAAGGACGACCGAGGCGTTTGTCGAGGGGTTCAGATCGATGGTGATGGCGGCTCTGCTCGTCGGCTTTGCTCGAGCGATCTATGTTGTCCTGAACGAAGGCCAAGTCGTCGACACGATCGTGCACGGCCTGTTCACTCCGATTGCCGGTCTCCCGCCTACATTGTCCGCATTGGGCATGATTGTGCTTCAAGGCGCCCTCCACGTCCCGGTGCCCAGCACCAGCAGTCAGGCAGTGCTCACCTTGCCGTTGCTCGTGCCGCTGTCGGACCTGATCGGCCTTTCGCGCCAGGTAACGGTTCTCTCATATCAGTATGGTGCGGGGCTGTGCGACCTACTGACTCCCACGAATGGCGCTCTGATGGCGATGCTCGCGGCGGCCGGTGTGCGCTATGAAGATTGGTTCCGCTTCGCCATTCCGCTCTGCGCCGGCCTGCTCGCCTTGGGCGCCCTGGGAGTGGCTATCGGCGTCGGGACCGGCCTTCAGTAAAAGCCGTAAACGAGTTATTCCCTGGTAAGCTCCTCCAGGACTTTCATGTCGGCCAATCCAACGTGTCGTCCCTTTTCCTTCCCACCACGGAAGGCGATGAGCGTTGGGATCCCCCGGATGCCGTAGCGCGCCGCGATAGCGGGGCTGGCTTCGGTATCGAGCTTCAGCACCAGCGCTTCACCGGCTTTTCTCCCGGCGAACTCATCCAGTGTGGGGGCCATCGCCTTACAGGGCCCGCACCAGTCGGCATAGAAGTCCACTAACACGGGGACACTCGAGCCGGTTATCGTTCGATCGAAGTCCTTGTCCGTCACTTTTTGCGGTCGATCCAGCCGGAGTGGCTTTCCGCATTTCGCGCATTTGGGTCCCGAGGTTAAACGACTCAGATCAACGCGGTTCGCGGCAGAGCAGAACGGACACGGAACGATGACAGGACGGGGTGATTGAGTGGTCGTGGTCGTCATACCTGCCTCACAGAAGTCGACAGCGTGTTGCGTCTTGACCTCAAGATTATCCTCGCAGATGTCCAAGGCAAATCCACTTTGCAGGCGCGATGTGCGACAGAGCCAGAGGAACGGGTGACGATCTTCACAGACCCGGGAACTAAGGGCGTGGCATTAGTGTTGCTGGCGTAACGATGGGAGTCTCCCATCGGGAAGGCGGTGGCAGATGAGTGAGCTGACAATTCGGGACATGGAGCAGGACGAGGACTTCGCGGCCTGGTTCTCGGAAATCCTCGAGCAGGAAGAGGATCCGGGGGGCTGGTCAAGCGCGCCCGATGAACGCTACCTCATTCTCAGCAATGAGATCGGCGACTGGATTGGCGGACTCCGCTACTGGCTCCGGGCGGGCGTCGCCCATCTGGTTGATGTCGTTGTTCTTCCCCAGGAGCGCCATCGGGGCCATGCCCATCGCCTGCTTTCAGCTTTCGAGGACCGCGCCACAGAGTCTGGAGCCCACCTGGCGGAATTCTGGACCAACGACCCCCGTTCAGAAGGCTTGCTTGCGGCTTTGGGCTGGCGGCGCATCTTCGTACGCGAGGGCTACTTGGGACGGCGGACCTGGCACCTGATGGAAAAGCAGCTCGGAGAGCCAGCCACCTAGTTACCACCCCGCCTGAGTGGCACGTACAGCACTGCCAGCACTATCTTTAAGGGCTGGTTCTGTCCGTGTTCGTAGTTTTCCGGAAGTTTTTCTAGGGTACCCATGGGCCTCGCCACAGAACCCACCCGCGAACTCTATTCGAAGATCGAAGTGCTCCAGGATCTTGAAGAAAAGGTTCAGGAGCTGATGGAGATACACGAGCGGAAGCGCGAGCTCTGGTTTCCCGCCGATCTGATGGGACCGGCACCGGACGAGTGCCCCGACACCCACCTCGCGAAGCTGCGAGAGCAGGCTGCCGGCATTCCCGATCACGCCCGGGCCGCTCTCGCTCTGAACCTCCTGACGGAAGAAGGTCTGCCACACTTTCACCGCCTGCTTGCTGTGTACCTGGGCGATGAAAGCTTCTGGCGAAGCTGGAACAATCTGTGGACAGCCGAAGAAGATCGTCACGGGCAGGTGCTGCACGATTACGCGCGCGACACCCGCCTGCTGCAGCAGCGTCGGCTCGAGGAAATGCAGTTCGAGTATCTCCGGGCCGGGTTCCATCCGGCCTGGGATCGCGACCCTTACCGGGTATTCGCATACACCACGGTGCAGGAGCGCGCCACCCAATTTTCCCACAGCGAAACCGGAAAGATCGTGGCCGAGTATGAGCCGCGCCTGGGAGTCATTCTCAGCCAGGTCGCCAAGGAGGAGGCGCGGCACTACACCTTCTATCGTACCGTCTTCGAGGAAATCCTGAAGCGCGATCCTGACCAGGCCCTCCACTCCGCGTCGTTCATCCTTCCCGCCATCGACATGCCGGGCGTGACGATGCCCGGTTTCAAGGAGCTGGCCGACGTGATTCGCCGCTCAGGGATTTACGGCCCCCGCGACTACCTCCGGATCGTGCAGGAGCAGATCCGCTACTGGAAGATCGAGAGCCTCGAGGGGCTTGGCGAGCTCGGCCGGAAGGCGCAGGAGAAGATTCTCGGTATTCCCGCACGGCTCAAGCGAATCGCCGACCACATGGAGACGAAGAGCAAGGGTAAGACCTTCAGCTTCGAGGTTGTGTTCAACCGCGAATTCGCGATGGAATGAGCGGGCGGACATTCTGGCTCCTCGCACTCTGGCTGGCCTGCGTTGCCGCCGACTGCGGGTCCCCTTCAGATGACCGGCCTCGGTCGGCCGACGAGCAGAGCAACCTTCCTCCCGATCAGCAGGATGCCCAGAAACTGGGGGCCGAGGTCTTCGATCTGATCGATCGGGCCATTGCTTATAAATCCGTCCACCGGGGCCGTCCTGCCGCGAATCTCACACAGATGGGCGTCGAGAGCCTCACTCCCAACACGGTGCGCCGCATGGTGAACCTTCAGCGCGACCCAGTTATCACGGTGGCGTACCGGCGCCGCGAGAATCGGGTAATCGTATCCTGTCGGGGAGACTCGGGAATCCTGGGCGAGGCAACTACCAACGGCGGCCGCTTCACCTTGATGTGCACCGATCGTTCCGGTGCCCAGCGTCCCATGGAGGTGGGCGAGCTACCTAGCGCCGACTGACTCCCCACACATCATGGCAGCCCTGGCAGTACTCTACCTCGTTGTTCGCACCCTCGTCATTGTCGCCCTCGTGTACGCAGCGCTCGTCGCGCTCACTCACTGGGCCGTTCGCAACAAACGGATTACGCCGTTCGGGCCGTGGCCCCGCTTCACGCGCAGGATGAGTGACCCGGTGCTCGAGCCCGTGGAGCGCCGGATCCTGCGCGCGGGGGGCAATCCCCAGAACGCGCCGCTTTGGCTTCTGGGCATTGTCATAGCCGGAGGGTTGGTGCTGGTGAGCCTCACCTCCTGGCTGATCGAGGCCGCGGTGAGTGTGCGGGTGATGGCGGAAGCCGGCCCGCGAATGTGGGTTGCGACTCTCGTGGGCTTCCTTTTTACCATCCTGATGACCTCGATTCTGATCCGTGTCATTGGCTCATGGTTTGGCATCGGTCCATATCGAAAGTGGATGCGGCCGTTCTACCTCCTGACGGATTGGCTTATCGACCCCATACGTCGGATCCTGCCGCCATTCGGCATGATCGACTTCAGTCCGATGGTTGCCTGGCTGGTGCTGTACGTGGTTCGCGGATTCGTGATGGGGTTGTTGTGGTAGGGCGACTGGCGACGGACGGCCCGTAACGCTATCTTGAGATGGTAATCACAACTGAATCCGTGGCGATTTGCGCTGATTGCGGCCACGTAAAACAAACTGCTAAAACGCTTTCCGTGAGGCGTTTTGGCCTTACGGTTTTTTTTGGAGCCAGCTTGACCACCGTTGCCGATCGTCCTGCCGGAGTGCGCAACCGCACCCGTGAAACCCGACTCGCCGAGCTCGAGCCGCTGCTTGCCCGGCGGATTCTGGTGCTGGACGGGGCGATGGGAACGATGATCCAGAGCTATGGTCTGGGAGAGCAGGATTACCGGGGGGACCGCTTTGCCAGCTGGCGGGGTGATCTCAAGGGGAACAACGATCTCCTCTCGTTGACCCAGCCGGACATCATTCGTGCCATCCACGCCGCGTACCTGGATGCCGGCGCGGATATCCTGGAAACCAACTCGTTCAACTCGACTGCCATCTCCATGGCCGACTATGGCATGGAGGATCTGGTGTACGAGCTGAATCACGCCTCGGCAAAGATCGCTCGCGGCATAGCCGATGAATTCGAGCGCCGCGCTTCCGACGTCCCCCGCTTCGTAGCCGGCGTTCTGGGCCCGACCAACCGCACCGCCTCCCTCTCGCCCGACGTGAACAATCCCGGCTTCCGGAACGTTCGCTTCGAGGACCTGGTCCAAACCTACGCCGAGGCCATCCGCGGTCTGCTCGACGGCGGCGCCGATCTGCTCCTGGTCGAGACCATTTTCGACACCCTGAACGCCAAGGCGGCGCTCTTCGCGATAGACGCACATTTCGCCTCGGCTGGCATCCGGGTACCGGTCATGATCTCGGGCACGATCACCGATGCCAGCGGCCGCACCTTGTCCGGCCAGACTACCGAGGCCTTCTGGAACTCCGTGGCGCACGGACGGCCCCTGAGCGTCGGCCTCAACTGCGCACTGGGCGCCAGGGCGCTGCGGCAATACGTGCAGGAGCTCTCGCGCGTGGCTCCGACGTTCGTCAGCACGCATCCGAATGCCGGCCTTCCGAACGAATTCGGCCAGTACGATGAGAGCCCGGAGTACATGGCCGGGATCCTTCGCGAGTTTGCCGAAAGCGGACTGGTCAATCTGGTGGGTGGCTGCTGCGGCACTACGCCGGCTCACATCAAGGCAATCTCGGAAGCGGTGGCCGGTTTGCCCCCGCGCCGTCCCGCGGAGCCTCAGCCTCGCTGTCGCCTCAGCGGGCTGGAGCCGCTGACCATTGGTCCCGACAGCATCTTCGTGAACGTGGGTGAGCGGACCAACGTCACCGGCTCACGCAAGTTCGCCCGGCTGGTGCTGGCGGGCAATTACGACGCAGGTCTTGAAATCGCCCGGCAGCAGGTCGAGAGCGGCGCCCAGATGCTCGACGTGAACATGGATGAGGGCATGCTGGATTCGGTGGAAGCGATGACCACCTTCCTCCAGCTCATCGCTTCGGAGCCGGACATCAGCCGCGTCCCGGTGGTCATAGACTCGTCCAAGTGGTCGGTGATCGAGGCCGGGCTCAAGTGCGTCCAGGGAAAGGGCATAGTCAATTCGATCAGCCTGAAGGAAGGTGAGGAGACCTTCATTCGACAGGCCACGCTGGTCCGCCGCTACGGAGCGGCTGTCATCGTGATGGCGTTCGACGAGCAGGGGCAAGCCGATACCGCCGACCGGAAGGTCGAGATCTGCGAAAGGGCGTATCGGATACTGACCGAGCAGGTGGGTTTCCCACCTGAGGACATCATCTTCGATCCGAACATCTTTGCCATCGCTACGGGAATCGAGGAGCACAACAACTACGCCGTGGATTACATCCAGGCGACCCGGAGAATCAAGGCGACCTTGCCGCATGTTCTCGTGAGCGGCGGCGTAAGCAACGTCTCTTTCGCCTTCCGCGGCAACGATCCGGTGCGAGAGGCCATCCACTCGGTGTTTCTATACCACGCCATCGAGGCTGGGATGGACATGGGCATCGTCAATGCCGGGCAGCTGCCCATCTACTCCGACATACCACCGGACCTGCTCGAGCGGGTAGAGGATGTCGTGCTCAATCGGCGGCAGGACTCGACCGATCGGCTCCTGGAAGTAGCTGATTCGGTGAAGGGCCGGGCAGCCACGCAATCCGCCGATTTGACTTGGAGAAACGCGCCGGTGGCAGAGCGGCTGGCCCATGCCCTGGTCGAGGGAATTGCCGACTTCATCATCGAGGACACCGAGGAGGCCCGGCATCAGGCCGAGCGCCCGATCCACGTGATCGAAGGGCCGCTCATGGATGGAATGAACATCGTAGGCGACCTGTTCGGGGCCGGCAAGATGTTTCTGCCCCAGGTGGTCAAGAGCGCCCGCGTAATGAAGCGGGCAGTCGCCCACCTGATTCCGTACATCGAAGCGGAGAAGCTCTCGCTGGGGGGCGGCGCCGATGAGTCCAAGACCAATGGGAAGGTGCTCCTCGCAACGGTCAAAGGAGACGTCCACGACATCGGCAAGAACATCGTGGGCGTGGTTCTGCAGTGCAACAATTACGAGGTTATTGACCTCGGCGTCATGGTGCCGTGCGCCAGAATTCTCGAGACCGCCCGCAAGGAGCAGGTCGATATCATCGGCCTTAGCGGTCTGATTACGCCGTCGCTGGAAGAGATGAGCTTCGTGGCGGGTGAGATGGAGCGCGAAGGGTTCACCATTCCGCTCCTGATCGGTGGCGCCACGACATCACGGGTCCATACGGCCGTCAAGATCGAGCCCAACTACAAGGGGCCGACGGTGCATGTGATCGATGCGTCTCGCGCGGTAGGGGTCGCCGGGAATCTCCGGAGCGACAGCCAGCGCGCCGAGTACACCGCCGGGATCCGCGCCGAGTACCAGGACCTGCGCACCCAACGCGGAAGCAGGAAGGCAGAGGAGCGCCACCAGTCTATTGCCGATGCCCGCAAGAATCGGCTGACCATAGACTGGCATGCCCACACTCCCCCGAAGCCGTGCTTCACCGGCGTTCGTGAGCTGGCCGACTATCCTCTCGCCGAGGTGGTTCCGTTCATCGATTGGACTCCCTTCTTCCAGACTTGGGAGTTGGCAGGACACTATCCGGCGATTCTGCAGGATCCTGTCCGGGGCCCAGCCGCCACCAGCCTGTTCCGCGATGCCGGAGCGCTGCTCGAGCAGATTGTTCGGGAGGGGTTGCTGCAAGCGCGGGCTGTCCTGGGATTCTTCCCGGCGAACAGTGTCGGCGATGACATCGAGGTATACAGCGACGAGAGTCGTCGCGAGGTGACCTCGGTTATTCACACGCTTCGGCAGCAGATGGTGAAGCCGCCCGGGCGTCCCAACCTGGCCCTTGCGGACTTCGTTGCGCCGAAAGATTCGAAACTCGCCGACTACGTGGGCGCATTCGCCGTGACGGCCGGCGTCGGCATCGAGGCGATGGTAACCCGCTTCGAAGCGGCGCACGACGACTACAACGCTATCCTCGCCAAGGCACTGGCCGACCGATTGGCTGAAGCCTTTGCGGAGCTGCTGCACCAGCGCGCCCGCCGCGAGTTCTGGGGCTACGCGCCGAACGAGTCTCTCGATAGCGAATCGCTGATCAAAGAGCGCTATCAAGGGATCCGACCCGCGCCGGGTTATCCGGCCTGCCCGGATCACACCGAAAAACGAATCCTTTTCGATCTGCTGCACGCCGAGAAGGCCGCTGGCATCACCCTGACCGAGAGCTTCGCCATGCTGCCTGCAGCCTCCGTGAGCGGCTACTACTTCTGGCACCCACAGTCTCAGTACTTCGGGGTGGGGAAGATTGGGCGAGACCAGGTGGAGGACTATGCCGAACGAAAGGGCCTGGATGTGGCTACCACGGAGCGATGGCTGTCACCCAACCTGAACTACGAGAGGTAGCCGGGTGAAGACTCTCGCGGACCTCATCGCTGATGGCCGTGTGCACGTGGTTGACGGCGCCATGGGCACCATGCTCTACGGCAAGGGCATGTTCCTCAACGTCTGCTACGACGAGCTGAACCTCAGGCAGCCCGATGTAGTTCGTGAGATCCACCGCGAATACGTCCGGGCCGGAGCCGAGGTTATCGAAACGAATACTTTCGGTGCCAATCCGATCAAGCTTGCCAGCTGTGGGCTGGCGGACGACACGGAGCGGATCAACACCGTAGCAGCAGGGCTGGCTCGAGAAGCCGCCGGAGACCGCGCGGCGGTGGTTGGGGCAATCGGTCCGCTGGGAATCCGAATCGAGCCCTTCGGCGAGATGTCGCTCGACGAGGCACGGGCAGCCTTCGCGCGCCAGGTTCGCGGACTGGTCGACGGAGGCGTCAGCGGGTTCGTTCTGGAAACGTTCAGTGACGTGGCCGAGCTCCGCGCCGCGCTTCAGGCAGTCCGCAGCCTGTGCGATCTGCCGGTCATCGCCCAGATGACCGTCGGCACCGATGGCAAGACGCACTACGGTACCGATCCGGAGACATTCGGTCCCGAGCTGGAAGCCATGGGAGCCGACGTGATCGGCGTGAACTGCTCTGTCGGGCCCCACGGTGTGTTGGAGGCAGTAGAGAAGCTGGCAAGAGTCACCACCCGCCCGCTGTCGGCCCAGCCGAACGCCGGCCTTCCACGCGAGGTGGGCGACCGCAAGATCTACATGGCTTCGCCTGAGTACATGGCAAGCTACGCCCGCAGAATGGTGGAGACGGGGGCCCGTTTCGTGGGTGGATGTTGCGGTACCATCCCGGAGCACATCAAGGCCATCGTCGGCTTCGTTCAAAGCGTGTCGCCCCGGCATGCGCAGACAGTCACAGCCGTGACCCAGGTAGCCACGGCTCTCGAGCCGTTTCCTCTCGCAAAGCGTTCACGGTTGGGAGCCAAGCTCGCCGCCGGACAGTTCGTCACTACGGTCGAGATCGTGCCGCCCAAGGGTGTCGATCCAGCACCGATGTTCGACCAGGTGCGACGGCTGAAGGCGGCCGGGGTCGATGCGGTGAATGTGCCCGATGGGCCTCGTGCGCAGAGCCGAATGGGGGCTCTGCTGTCCGCCCTCATGATCGAGCGGGAGGTCGGCCTGGAGACGGTGGTCCACTACGCCTGCCGCGACCGGAACTTGCTGGGAATGCTGTCCGACCTTCTGGGTGCGTCGGCGGCCGGTATACATAACCTGTTGATCATTACCGGCGATCCTCCGAAGATGGGACCATACCCCGAAGCGACGGCGGTCTTCGATATCGACAGCATCGGACTCACCAACCTGGTTTCCCGTCTGAACCGGGGACTCGACCCGGGTGGAAACCCGCTGGGGCAGCCGACTCGTTTCGTGATCGGGGTAGGTGTAAATCCAGCGGCACATGATCTCGACCGCGAGCTGGCGCGCTTTGCATGGAAAGTGGATGCGGGTGCAGAGTTCGCAGTGACGCAGCCGATTTTCGATCTGGATCAGCTCGACCGCTTCCTGGCGAAAGTCGAGCGCTTCCACATCCCGATCGTCGCCGGTATTTGGCCGTTGGTCTCGCTGCGCAATGCCGAATTTCTCGCCAATGAGGTGCCCGGTGTTTCGGTGCCGGATACGGTGCTCGAGCGCATGCGGCAGGCAAGTACTCGGGGCAAGGAAGCGGCGCTGGCCGAAGGGGTGCGCATCTCACAGGAGATGCTGGCTGCAGTGGCCGACCGGGTTCAGGGAGTCCAGGTTGCAGCGCCGATGGGCAAGGTGTCTGTTGCGCTGGAGGTGCTGGAAGCAGCCCGCATTGAACCGGTCATTACCCGGAGCTATACTCCCGAGAGTTGATCGCCCTCCGACACCCTCGGGAGTCCACCCCCTATGCAGGACCTCAGCAGTGCCGCGGCCGCACTCACCGTTCTGTCCGAGGAAGAGGCGATGTTTCGCGACGCTGTCCGCGACTTCGCCACGACCGAGATTCGGCCGCACGTACATGCGATGGATGAGGCGGCGCAGTTCCGCCTCGACCTGATTCCCAAGTTCTTCGAGCTGGGTCTCATGGGGATCGAGGTCCCGGAAGAGTACGGGGGGAGCGGCGGCAGCATCTTCATGGCCGTCCTGGCGATCGAGGAGCTCGCCAGGGTCGACGCCTCGGCAGCCATTTACGTGGACGTCCACAATACCCTGGTCAACAACGCGATCCTGCGCTGGGGTAACACCGAGCAGAAGACCCGGTATTTCCCCCGGATGACAAGCGGTCTGTTGGGCGCGTTCGCACTGTCCGAGCCTGGCAGCGGCAGCGATGCCTTTGCCCTGGCTACCCGAGCAGAGCAGCGCGGCAAGGATTGGGCACTCACCGGACGGAAGTTCTGGATCACGAACGGCGCCGAGGCCGGGCTCTTCATCATCTTCGCCAACACCGATCCCTCCAAAGGCTACAAAGGAATCACGGCTTACCTGGTGGAGCGGGATTTTCCCGGGTTTTCTATCGGCAAGAAAGAGAACAAGCTGGGGATCAGGGCTTCGAGTACGACCGAGCTGATCCTGGAGGAGTGCATTGTTCCCCCGGAAAACGTTCTCGGTCCGGTGGGGCAAGGCTACAAGATTTCCATCGAGACCCTGAACGAAGGACGGATTGGCATCGGGGCCCAGATGATCGGTGTGGCCACCGGAGCACTCGAGGCGGCAACCGCGTACGTGAAAGAACGCCGCCAGTTCGGCAAGGCCATTGCGGAGTTTCAGGCGGTGCAGTTTCAGCTGGCGCAGATGGCCACCGATCTCGAGGCGGCGCGACTCATGGTTTACAACGTTGCTCGGCTGAAGGACGCCGGGCAGCCGTTCGCGCAGCAGGCGGCCATGGCCAAGCTGTTCAGCTCGCAGGTGGCAGACCGGATCACCTCATCCTGCCTGGAGCTGTTCGGTGGATACGGCTACTCCAAGGAGTACCCCGCCGAGAAGTACTATCGTGACGCGAAGATCGGCACGATCTACGAAGGGACCAGCAACATGCAGCTTCAGACGATTGCCAAGGGGCTATTGAAGTAGCGGGGCCGCGGGGCCGCGGGGCCGCGGGGCCGCCGAGCAAGAAAAAACCCTCCGAACACTGAGTTCGGAGGGTTATTTGTTGTGGCGGTTACTGCCCCGCTGCCCCGCTGCCCCGCAGCTTCGTCCACACCTTCGACAAATTCATGCTGCCAAGCCCACAGGGATTCAGCGTTATGGGAGTGCTCGACATGTCCCAGCGAACTTCCTCGTCCGTCTCGGGATCCAGCACGTTGCACTGCTCGCCTCCACGGGTCATCATCGCGACCGCATCACTACCAGTGATTGTCCCGCCCAGGGCGGCCGCTCCTACGGCGTCGGTGGGACTGTCGGACGCAGACTCACGCACTTCGGTCGGCACCGGCGCTTCGTCTGCGGTGTCAGCTGCGTTCACACTCGCCGATTCGGCCGAGCTCACGTTCCCCTGCATCTCCGTAGAGTCTTCGGGCGGACGTATACGTCCCGAGTTTTCGGTCGTGTCCGCGCCCCGGGCCGCCGATGGCAGCATCGCCGGCGACTGTGGCGAGGTTGACGGTGTCAGTGGTTACCTGCACCATGGTCTCCGTCGAGTCCTCGATGGGACGAACCCGGCCGGCATTCATCGTGGTGTCTCCAACCTCGGACCCGACTGCTGCTGTGGCAGTGGTGTCGATCTGGTCGACGCCACCGCTGGTGTCGCGGGCCATCGCGGCGTACCCCGCCGCGCTCGCTGTGTCGGTTGTCGCGGTGTCCGACGTGACGGAGGCGCCGGCCGTCTCCACGCTCGAGGTGTCCTGGTTCAGCGATGTGTCGCCCGTGTCTTCCGTGACTCGGGCCGAGTCAGACTCATGCTGGGCCGACGTGTCCCTCTGCATGCTGCGGTAGCCAGCTGCCCCCGACTCCGCTGAAGCGGATGTGTCTGGCCGCTCGGCGGATGGCGAAGCAGTCGCTGCGCGGGGGGCGTTCGACTGAACTCTTGCCGGGGCAGTGTCTCCCGCAGCCGCGCCCGGTTCCGGTGCTCTGGCTGGTGGGGATGGTGGTATCGGTCGCCATGCGGTCCTGGCCGGTGCCCGGAGCGTCCTGAGTGGCTCGGCTGACCGCGGTGTCCTGCATCGTTGCAGCAGTGTTGTCGCTGCCGCTTTCAGCCCGGTCGGCGCGTGAGCACGCATTGGCGCCAAGAAGCACAACGCCTGCCATCAGGCTCCGGACCAGCGTGCGATTGAAATTGGGTACCTGCATGGATCTCTCCTCTACGTTCACATTCAACGGTCAGCGCCGAACTCGGCCTCGCAAGATGGGATATGTTGGCGATTGTGGATCAGGTTATCGGTGAGTGACGAACCGCGTGAGCCGTGAGTGGGCTCACAGGTCAGGAATCAAATGCAAAAAGTTCGGGGGCACCGATTGGTGCCCCCGAACCCGGAACCCCGGAACCTCCCAGCGACTAGCGGGAGGTGGTCGTATCAGACTGGTTCTGGTTGTAGCCCGTGGTGTCGCCAGTGGGCTGCTCCTGGCCAGTCGCAGAGGTGTCGGACTCATACGCGCCCGCGCCCGCACCGGCACTGGTCGTATCGGTGTTCATCTGGCTCGTAGTGTCCGTATTCATCTGGCTGGTCGTGTCCGTCTGACCCTGCTGACCAGTGGTATCGACCCGCTCCATGCCGGAGTAACCCGACGTATCCTGCTGTTGACCGGTGCCCTGGTTCTGCAGGAAGGTGTCGCTCGGCTGCTGGCTCGGAGTTACGGTGGTGTCAGTCTCCATGCCACGATAGCCGGGGGGGTTCTGCTCCTGGCCACCGAGTGTGTCCGCAGTGGTAGTGTCTCTGGCGGCGGCGGTCTCATCAGTGTCCGCCTCCCGCGCCGTGTTGCCTGCACACGCCAGTGCGCCAACCAGTGCCGCTATGGCCGCAAAGCGCGTGGAAGAATTTACTCTCATTCGACCTCCTCAGATCGCCATACAGTGAAGTCACCTGGGTCCCGCGTCCCGCACCGCTTTATGGTGCCATGCCCAGTCGACGTACCAGCACATGGGCAGGACAAAGCTCCTGAGCTGTGCGCGGGGACATCATATCCGTTGAGCAGAAGCTGTTCTGTGACTTATGTCACCCGGAGGCAGTCTTATGTACTTACAGGCCCGGGAATTGCTGTTTTCAGCGCGCCGAAGCCCTTGACCGCGGGTAAGGGATAATAGGTAAATTTCCCGCCCTGCAGTGTGAGTTACTTCGGTACAGTTTCGGCCTCCAGCCGCAACACCTGACGACTCGATCACTCACTACTCAGCACCTAGGAACACTAGTGATACGCTTGACCAGTTTGGGCAGTCTGACGCTTTCCTCGATCCTTCTGCTCCTTGCCCCGGCTGTGGCAACGGCGCAGGAAGACCAGCCGTGGCTCTATGCACGGGTGTCGGACTGGTACGCGTCGGCCGAGCGTAGCGCTCCGGGGCAATGGGGTATAGCCATCGCCGACCAGTCCGGCCGGATGCTATGGAGCATGAATCCGGACTTCTCCCTAATGCCGGCCTCGGCCGTGAAGCTGTTTACCACGGGCTACGCCCGCAGCGTTCTGGGAGGAGCCGCGCGCCGCTCGACGCGTGTGGTAGGCGCGGGAGTGGTAGATACGGCCCGTGGCGAATGGTTGGGAAACTGGGCACTCGAGCTGAACGGTGATCCATCGCTGGAGCGGGCCGAAGGGTCCGGGCCAACCCTTCACGATCTGGCGGTTCAGCTGGCGAGCGCCGGGGTCAAGCGGCTCAGTGGTCCTCTGGAGGTTCGGAGCGCGAACGGGCCGGCGACTGCGGTCTATCCCGAGGTATGGTCTCGAAAACACGCTGGTCGCCTGTTCGCTCCGTTGGTCGGGCCTCTTACAGTACACGAGAACATCGTGTGGCTCACCGTGCAGCCCGGACGCAGAGTGGGAACCCCGGCCCGGCTCATCGAGACCGCGCCGGAAGGCATCAGCTCACTGGTCTCGGTGAAAGCCGTCACCAGCAGCGGCCGCCGGTCGCGGCTCAAGCTGCGGCCGAAGCCAGGCGGTGGATGGGTAATTGGGGGAACGATCGGAGTCAGAGCCGCCCCACGGCGGCTGACTGCCACGGCCGGCAATCCCAAGGCCGTGCTCGGTGCCGCTTGGGCCACAGCGCTCAGAAAGGCCGGAATCGTCTGGAATCGCTCAGCTAAATCCACCGAGCCCCTCGACGGATCATTCAAGGTGCTGGCGGAAGTCTCCTCGCCCTCACTGGATTCTCTTGCAAGCGAGATCAACCGCAGGAGCTTGAACCTCGGCGCTGAGCTGTTGCTGCAGTGGGCCGGCGGCACCGCCCAGGGCCCAGCCAACCTGACGGCACATGTGCAGGAAATTATCGGGCAGCGGGAGGGCGTGTACCTGGTGGATGGCAGCGGACTTTCCTACCAAGACCGAGTCAGTCCCGCGGCGTTCGTCTCGTACCTGGCGAAGTTTCCGGCCACTCCGGCAGGCCAGAACTTTCCTCAGCTTCTTCCGGCCAACGGGAGCGGCACGCTGAGGCGGTTGAACTCAGGCTTTCCTGGCGCGGGCGTAGTCCGAGCCAAGACCGGAACGCTGGCACAGGCCAGTACCTTGGTGGGGTACCTGGGGCGCCCTGAGGGCACGCTGCTGGTGTCGCTGATGTACAATGGGAGCCGCCCGGGTGCGGCCCGGCGAGCGCAGTGGAAGCTGTTCCAGGATCTGGGCGCCAACGGGATGGTCATCCCGGCGGATACCATGGCGGCTGAGCCGCCGCAGCTCGGCAGCGACGAGACCACGACCCCGGCCTGGTGGTCGAGGGCCGCAGCGCTTCAGGACTCTACCTCTGAGGACGAAGGCGGGGAGTAGACCCACCAAATCGCAAGTGCAGAACGGCCCAGCAGAACGCTGGGCCGTTTTTCTTTTGTGAGCTACCCCGCTGCTCAGCTGATCTTTCTGCCGCCCTGGAGCACTCCCAGTAAGACTACGGCAATCGCCGCCCACAGGAGGACGTGGATGAATCCACCGAACGTATTAGCGGAAACAATGCCGAGGAGCCAGAGGGTCAGCAAAACGCCGAAGATGGTCCAGAGCATGGAGCCTCCGTCAGGATGTTCCTGCAGAGAATCGAATTGAGCTTCTCCCTTCAATATACTCCCGCATAATTGGGCGGTGCTATCCTGCGCCGAATAGGCAAGAATTCCAACCCGAGAAATAGAAAGATGGCCCGCCGAGGCGGCGGGCCATCTTTACTACTGGGGAAGAGTGCTAGTTCAGCTTCCTGCTCCCACGATAGCGTCAGCTGTGAGAAAGCCGTTGCCGCTTCTGCCATCGGTTGCCCAGCTTGGAACCGGCGCAAGCACAAACGGAGCCGGGCCAGTTCCGGGTCTCACCTTCTGGTCGGAGAAGGGAAGCTCCTTCGCGGCATCCTCGAGTCGGGCCTCGACATCGCCGGCCGCAATTCCCTTTTCCTTCTGGAGGAGAAGCGCCACCATTCCGGTGACGTGAGGAGCGGCCTGCGAGGTACCGCCGATAAAGAAGTAGCTGATCTTACCCTGCTGCTCCTGCCAGGGTCCAACGACCCACGAGCCCGGCGCCGCAACATCCAGGTCCTGTGGCCCCGCCGCGGCATCGGCCTTCGGTTCGGCAGAGAAGTCGGTTATGTAGTAGTTGTTCGGATCGAATCCCTCGGGAACATCGCACTGGCGCCAGAACCGCGACGCCGTCAAAGCGTCGGGGGCAGACACTGCGGGGCAGTTCGCCGCGGGATCATTCCACTCCCCCACCCACCCTGCTGCGGCCACCGAGATGACCTTCGGATAGGCACCCGGATAACCCATGGCGCCATCTGGGCCGCTGTTACCGGCTGAAGCCACCACAACAACGTTGTTGGCCAAGGCCTCGTCGATCGCAAGCTTCTCGACCATGTCGAGCTGACCACCGCCGAGGCTCATGTTGATGACAACGCGCTTGTCACCGATGAGTCCGTCATCTCCGGCAAGCTCGGCGATATACGTGATACCCTGTGCAACTGTGGAGGACCACCCGCTGCCGTTCTGATTGAGGACCTTCACGGGAATAACCGTGGCCTTGGGTGCTACACCGGCGATCTGTAGCGGCCCACTCGCCGCCGACCGGTACTGGTAACCCAGCACGATGCTGGCGACGTGCGTACCGTGGGAATTGACGTCCTGCTCCCACTTGTTGGGCTGCTCGGACACTTCCCCGTTATTGGCCGCGCCACCGCCGCCGAATGACTTCGCGTACTCTGTAGCAATCCGCTCCTCGGGGAAAAAGGACCGCCACGAGGGCAGAAGACCGGTGTCCAGGATGGCTACGTAGACGTTTTCGCCATCGTAATTAACCTTGCGGTCAGTAGACCCTATGTCGGTTACGTTGATGGCGTCCATGTTCCATACATTGTGTCCCGCACTGAAATCCTCCACACCAGCTTCGATCGCGGGTATTGGCCCCACATCGCGTACCGCGTCCGCGCTCACGGCCTGTACGAAGGGCAAGGCCTTGATTGCTGGGATGTTTTCAGCTTTGGCCTTCATGAGCACGACGTTGATCTGTGCGATCTCGTCGTAAATGTTGCCATGCTTGGCCAGCTCGGCCCGGTTTGCTGCGGTAGGAGCAGCCTTCAGGAGCACATTGATTCGAGTGGTACCGGACGTCGAAGCCAACTCCGGCACGGAGCTGCTAGGGTCCTGCTGATCGCTACAAGCTCCGGCCGCAACTGCGGCGGCCAGGATGAAAATGAGGCTGCGTTTCATCTAAGCTTCCTGTGTTTAGGGACGTACACGGCGGACGTATCCCGCCTGACTCGCAAGCGTAGGCGCCTGCAAGCAAAGCCAAACTACATTGTCAACAAACAACTTGGGTTGAAACAACTGGCTCGAACGGGGGCCGGTGTCGCGCACTCAAAAAACCCCGACGTAGCAACCTGCAAAGTATACCTCCCCTGGGTACCTTTGCCGAGCGGAGATATACTACCCCGGGGTATACAAAAAAGCAATAGAACACGCCGCCTCGGCCATCCTGGTGGTAATTGGCTGGACGTGCCTGCCGAGCGCCGGTACTTTCAACCGTTCCCGTAGCCGCACCCCCAACCAGGCCCACGCATGGCGACTCCGATCCGGTCCACGGCTCCTCCGGAGGGAGCCGAATTCAAGCCCTACATACTTCCCTCCCAATCCCCAGCCGAGCTCACCGTCCGCGCGGTGGTTTTGGGAGCGATTCTGGGCGTCATCTTCGCCGCCTCCAGTGTGTACCTGGCTCTCAAGATCGGGCTCACGGTTTCGGCTTCGATTCCCATCGCAGTCCTTGCGGTCGCGTTTTTCCGAACCCTCGGGAAATCGACCATTCTCGAGAACAACATCGTCCAGACGACCGGCTCAGCTGGCGAGTCGATAGCGGCCGGAGTGGTCTTCACACTTCCGGCCATTTTGCTGATGGGTTATGACCTGACGGTCAGCAAGGTGGCGGTGATCGCCGTCATCGGCGGCTTGCTAGGAATCTTGATGATGATTCCGCTCCGCCGAGCCTTGATCGTCAAGGAACATGGCAACCTGACGTATCCCGAAGGAACCGCCTGCGCCGAGGTGCTGGTTGCGGGAGACAAGGGAGGGTTGCAGGCCCGGCTGCTCTTTCAGGCCTTTGGGATCGCATTCGTCTACAAGTTCCTGATGGCCGGGCTCCATTTGTGGAAGGAGTATCCCGGCAGGGTTTCCAACTTCTACAAGAACGCCTCCATCTCGGCCGAAGTCTCTCCTGAGCTGCTTGGCGTCGGCTACATCATCGGACCCCGGATCGCGGGATACCTGTTCGCGGGTGGATGTCTGGCGTACCTCGTTCTGATTCCCGCTATCACGCTGTTCGGGTCTGGGCTTACTCAGCCCATCTTTGCCGAGACCAAGCTGATCCGCGACATGAGCCCCAGTGAAGTCCGCGCCGAGTTCGTTTTCTATATCGGAGCCGGCGCAGTGGCCTCGGCGGGAATCATCGCCCTGCTTCGGGCACTGCCGACCATCGTTGGCGCGTTCCGATCTGGCTTCCAAGACCTCCGGCGCAGTGCCGGTGAGCTCTCCAGCCGGGCGCGGACCGATATCGATCTGCCGATCTGGGTCACCATCGTAGGCTCCCTGCTTCTGGCGCTGATCCTGACCTTCCTTCCGCAGGTCGGTGTCAATCTGCTGGGCGCAATTCTCATCATCATCTTCGGTTTCTTCTTCGTCGTGGTGTCATCACGAATCACCGGAGTGATCGGTGTGAGCGCGAATCCGATCTCGGGTATGACGATCGCGGCCTTGATCGGAACCGCGACCATCTTCTACCTGATTGGCTGGACCGGAGTGGACTACCGGGTTGCCGCGATCTCGATCGCCGCCGTCATTGCTGTCTCCGCCGCACTCGCCGGCACCACCAGCCAGGATCTCAAGACCGGCTTCCTGGTCGGCTCGACGCCGAAGCGGCAGCAGATTGCCATCATGGTAGGCGCCATGACATCAGCACTCGCCATCGGGTGGACCATTTCGCTGCTCAACACCACCTACACCAACGTCGTGCCGGAGCGGCACCCAGGAGTGACGCTGCAGGCAGGCGCCCCCGGATCGGCTGATCGGTCGGTCACGAGCGTGGGCGAGCGGATGCGTCACGACGGTAGGGAATGGGACGTGGTCCGAGTGAACCTGCCGACGGAGGGCGTTCAGCCCGGCAAATACCTGATCGATCCGTCTACCCGCGAGGTCGCGTATTTGGTGGACCCCGGCATCGGCGGCCGGATTCGCGAGATCGACGGTAAGCCAGTCACGAAGCTCGATTCACCCAAGGCCACGATCATGGCACTGGTGACCGATGGTATCCTGACGCAGCGGTTGCCTTGGGGTTTAGTCCTGATCGGCGTCTTCCTCACCATTGCCATCGAGTTGATGGGGCTTCAGTCTCTTCCGATTGCCGTCGGGGTGTACCTCCCCATCTCGACCTCGGCTCCGATGTTCATCGGAGGCGCTGTGCGATGGCTGGTCGAGCGCCGCCTCCGGGGAGAGCGGTCGATCGCCGAGGTGGAGTCCGGGCCCGGCGTGCTCTACGCCAGTGGCCTCATTGCCGGTGGCGCCATTGCCGGTGTGACCATCGCAGCCGTGGCTGCGGCCATGGTCAAACGGGCGGAGGCAGCCCAGGTGCCCGCCGCCGAATACCTGGCCCATCTCGTGGGGCTGCAAGGTGCCGTGGGCGGCTTCGCAACCAGCAACCTGGCGGCCCTGGTGATGTTCACGCTGCTCGGTGCTCTGCTGTACCGTGTAGCTCGGAGCTAGAATGCCTCCGGCGGCCCCAGTATCTCCCGCGATCAGCGCGCGAATCATCCACGCTGCGTTGGTGCTGGGTGTCGTGCTGTTCTGGGCCTTGGCGTGGTATGTAGGAGCCAACAGCTCCATGCCGATCTCAGCCCTGCCCAATCGCCCGGTGCTCTATATCGGACTCACGGTTGTAAGTGCGATCCTCTTTGGTGCCGCTGTGTATTACGCCGGCCGGCTCACACCAGCACACCCGCGCGTTTCCCAGGACGAATGGTGGCGAGTCAATATGGGCCGCGCGGTTGTAATCTGGGCACTGGTAGAAGCCCCCACCCTCCTCGGTACCGTCGCATACCTTCTTACCCATGATTTTCGTACGCTCCTGGCACCGTTCACCGGGCTCCTGTTGTTCGTGAACTATCGCCCGAGTAGGCTTGCCGAGGGCTAAATGCGGGTGATAGCGCTGCTGCCGGCAGCCACCGAGATCGTGGCAGCGCTGGGAGCTGCGGGACAGTTGGTGGGGATCTCGCACGAGTGTGATTATCCGAAATCCATACTCGGGTTGCCTAGGATTACTACCACATCCGTGGACGTGGAAGCGGCCGGGGCAGCCATCGACTCGGAGGTTCGGAGGCTGAATGCATCGGGAACTCCCGTCATCGGTATCGACGCCGGCGAACTACAGCGCCTCTCACCCGATCTCGTCATCACGCAGAGTCTCTGCGATGTCTGCGCCGTTGCAGACGGAGAGGTTCACCGGCTCGGCGCTATGCTGAAATCGGAACCCCGGATCCTGTCACTGGGTGCCCGCGATGTTCCAGGTATTTGGTCTGATATCCGGCGGGTGGGAGAAGCGTTGGATTTGGCAGACGAGGCAAAGGAGCTCGTGCTCGGATTGGAAAGCCGGCTCGAACGACTGCGGCGTCGGCATCGATCGGCTCGGCCGCGCGTCGTGTGCATTGAGTGGCTCGACCCACTCTATCTCGCCGGCCACTGGGTTCCGGAGCTGGTCAAAGCTGCCGGTGGGGAGGATGTAGGTTCGCGGCCAGGAAGTCACTCCTCACTCCGAAAGTGGGACGAGCTGACGGCACTGAAGCCGGATCACGTGCTCGTGACATTGTGCGGTTTCGGGATCGATCGCGCCTTGCGGGAGCTGCGGGCCATGACGGATCAGGCGGCGCTCGACTTTTTTCGTCAGGTCCCAGTCTCAATAATCGATGGAAACGCATATACCTCCCGGCCCGGTCCGAGAGTAGTGGATGGTGCCACTCGCATGTCCTTCGCGTTTTCGGGTCACACTTCGCAGGATGTTCGACGGTGGGACAACTGAGCATCGTCGAAGCCGGGAGCAGTGATGAGCTGGAGGAAGCTCGCACCCTCTTTCAGGAATACGCCGAGAGTCTGGGCCCCGATCCATGCCTTCAGGACTTTGCCGAAGAGCTGGCGACATTGCCCGGCCGCTACGCCCGCCCGCAGGGGCGTCTGCTGCTTGCCATGGTGGGAGACGATGTGGCCGGCTGTGCGGCCCTCCGTTTTCTGGATGATGAGACCGGCGAGATGAAACGAGTGTATGTGCGGCCGGCGTTCAGGGGATTGGGCCTGGGACGAAAGTTGGCCGAAAGCATACTGCACGAGAGCCGGGCAGCCGGTTACCGGCGGGTTCGACTCGACACACTGCGGACGATGGTTGAAGCCCAGCAGTTATACCGGGGGCTTGGCTTTCGCGAGATCCCACCGTATGGCGACAATCCTGTCGCCGAAGCGGTATTCCTCGAACTGGAACTGGATCGGGCACGGCGTGAAACGTGATTCGCTGACCTTCCTGAAGTCACTGCTGGATACGCCGGGCCCCTCCTCATTCGAGGCTGCACCCGCCCGAGTCTGGCGCGCCGAAGCGGAGAAGATTGCCGACTCGGTTCATGCCGACGTGAGCGGCAATTCATTCGCCAGTATCAACGCCGAGGCAACGCCACGATTGATGTTCGCCGGGCACATCGATGAGATCGGTGTGATGGTGACCCACATCGACGATGATGGTTACCTGAGCTTCGACACCATCGGCGGCTGGGATCACCAGGTTTTCGTCGGCCAGCGTGTGATCCTGATCGGTCGAGGCGGACCGGTAACCGGCGTGGTCGGCAAGCGCGCGATTCATCTCATGGAGCGCGAGGAACGGGAAAAGGTGTCCAAAGTCGAGGATCTGTGGATCGATGTGGGCGCCGCGAACAAGAGCGAAGCCCAGGCCAGGATCAGGATAGGCGATCCCGGAGTGTTGGCTGCGGGGGTGCTCGAGTTTCCCAATGGGCGACTCGTGAGTCGCTGTATCGACAACCGTATTGGAGCGTTTGTTGTTCTGGAGGCGCTGCGGTTGCTGGCAGCCGACCGGCCGCGTGCATCAGTCACAGCTGTGGCGACGACCAGGGAAGAGATCGCATCCTCAGGCGGTGGAGCACGGACCTCGGCACACAGCGTAGAGCCTGACGTCGCGATCGTAGTGGACGTCACCCATGCCACGGACTACCCGGGCATCGAAAAACGAAAGCACGGTGACTATCGACTGGGCGGAGGGCCGACGCTGGCCCGCGGGGCATCCGTGAGCGAGGTCGTGTTCGATATGCTGGTCGAGACTGCCGAGGCGGAAAGGATCCCTTACAGTATCGAGGCGGCGTCGCGTGACACGCATACCGACGCCGAAGCGATCTTCAACGCCCATCGGGGGGTGGCCACCGCTCTGGTGTCGGTTCCTAACCGCTACATGCACAGCCCCAATGAGATGGTGGATCTCGCGGATCTCGACCGCACCGCACAACTGCTCGCAGCCTTCGCCCGAAGGCTGACTCCCGAGACGAATCTCGTGCCGCAGTAGCATCCGCCTATATCTTTCCTGTATGTGGCGTACTGCTCTTCTGGGCGCATCGCTGAGCCTCGTGTGTGTTGCCGGGCGGCTCCAGGCACAGCAAACTCAGGAACCCCCACGACTTCTCGACGACATTCGGTTCCTCACCGATGACCGGCTAGAGGGCCGGATGACGGGGTCCGCCGGCGCAGACTCCGCAGCGTCGTACCTCGCCCGGCGGTTTTCCCAGGTTGGTCTCCAGCCAGCCGCCGGCGGATGGTTTCAGGCCTTTACCGTAGGCCGGGATGCACCCGCCGCGCGAAACACCGGGACTGGAGCGCTGGTCGGGCGCAATGTGGTTGGTATTCTTCCGGGGCATGATCCCGTCCTGCGCAACCAAACAGTCATTCTCGGCGCGCACTACGACCACCTGGGTCGCGGCGGGTTCGGCAGCCTGGATCCGGACAGCACCGGGATAATTCACAACGGCGCGGACGACAATGCATCGGGGGCCGCGGCGCTGATTCAGGTCGCTGCTCGCCTCGCCGCGTCCCCCCCGGCTCGAACCGTAGTGTTCATTGCTTTCAGTGGAGAAGAGCTGGGATTGCTCGGCTCCTCCTACTACGTAAAGCAGCCCATCTATCCCCTGGCCGGTACGCTGGCCATGGTCAATCTCGACATGGTAGGTCGGCTCCGAAACGGCCGCCTGATCGTATACGGTGCCCGGAGCGCGAAGGAGTTTCCGGCACTGCTCGACTCCCTGAACTGGTACGCTGGGTTCGACCTCAAGGCACAGGGAGATGGTTACGGTCCCAGCGACCACTCATCGTTTTACGCCGCAAAAAAGCCGGTGCTGCATCTCTTCACCGATTTGCACGAGGACTATCACCGTACCACCGATGACTGGCAGAAGGTGAACTACGACGGACTGAAGCGGGTGGCCGATTTCAGCCTCGGCCTGGTGACCGCACTGGCAAACCGTACCCGTCCATTGGCGTTTGTCGATCTGCCTACTGATGTTCCGCCGCCTGCCGCAACTACCCAGCCGTTGACTCCAGGGTACGGCGCCTACCTCGGCACTGTTCCGGACATGACTGGCTCACCGGGGGGCGTACGTCTCGTAGGAGTGCGCGCAGGCAGCCCGGCTGAGAAGGCGGGGCTGAGAGGTGACGACATCATCACGCGTATCGGCAGCAAGGAGACACCGGACCTGCAGGCCATGACCGATGCACTTCGAAGCCACCAGCCAGGCGAGATCGTGGATATCGTCGTTCGCCGCGGCGCGGCCCTTACCACGCTGCGAGCCACGCTCGGCGTTCGAGGCGGATAGCATGCCTGTGCTCGACGGCGGCCGGGTGGTCGCTGCACTTCGCGGAGCCTTCGCCCGGGAAGTTCCCAGGCAGGAGCTCCTGAAAATCGCCGCCGAGAAGATCCGCGCGGCCGGCCCGCCATATACCTCGGTGTATCTGTACATGCTACACGGAAGCGAGCTGGTGCTGGAGGCGTTTGCCGGGCGCCAAACCGATCACACCCGGATACCCGTCGGCACCGGTGTCTGCGGTACTGCAGTCGCCACTGGCAAGGATCAGAACGTGCCTGATGTGACAGCAGTCGGGAACTACCTCGCGTGCAACACCTGGACAAAGTCGGAGTTGGTCGTGCTGATCCGCCGAGGAGCCACGATCCTGGGGCAGATCGATATCGACAGCGATGTGCCCGATCCCTTCACGGCCGAGGAGGAGGGGGCGGTCAAGCAGGTGGCCGATGCGTTGGCTATTCTGTTGTGAAGCACCCGGGCCAGACGGCGGGATATGGCTGAGACGCATGCCCGGGAAGTCCGGGGTGTCAGCCTGTTCGAGAGGCGCGTGGGGAAGGGTGAACCCACTGTCGTTCTGCACGGCGGCCCCGGCGCGCATCACGACTATCTACTCCCCGGCTTCGATGCGCTGGCTACCGGACGCGAGCTGATCTATTACGACCAGCGCGGCGGAGGGCAATCTCAGGTTCCTCGAGACGTGCCGGTCGGCTGGCGGGAGCAGGTGGAGGACCTCGAATCGCTGCGCGAGCAGTGGCAGCTCGAGCGGCTTACGATAGCGGGGTATTCGTGGGGCGGCCTACTGGCGCTGCTCTATGCGACAGAGCATCCGGACAAGGTCGAACGTCTCGCGCTGATATCACCTGCACCCGCGTGGCGGGCCGCGCGGGAAGAGTTCGAGCGGCGGTTCAGCAAACGGAACCTGGCCCCCGAGCTGCTACGGCAGCGCGCTACGCTCAGGGAAAGCGGACTGCGTGAGAGCGATCCCCTCGCCTACGCGCAACGTCTCTTCGAGCTATCGGTCGCCCCCTACTTCTATGATCCGGAACGCGCGCGTGACCTCACGCCGTTCCGGGTGACCGGGCGAACTCAGCAGGAGGTCTGGGCCAGCCTGGAGGACTACGACCTCCGTCCATCCCTCGCTCGACTCGAAGTCCCCGCCTTGGTCATGCACGGAGAGAGCGATCCCATTCCCATCGAGGCCTCGCGAGAGCTGGCGGGATATCTGAAAGCAGAGTTCCACCCGCTGCCGAGGTGTGGGCACGTTCCGTACGTGGAGGCCTCGGATCAGTTCGTAACGTTGGTAGACAACTTCTTACGAGCTCGGAGTCATACATCGGAGGTGGATTCCAGGTAATTGCTTGCTTCTCCGGCTCTCAGCTCCGGGCCCTCAGCTAGATTTCAGCATGCGCCTCACTCCCTTCGATCTCGTGTTCCGTCCGGCGGCCCAGCAGACTTTTCCGGAAATTCGCCTGGCCCTCAAACAGGGCGGCTACGATCCTCGGGATCGGGATCAGTTCCTCATGCTGCGAGAGGTCGTCACCCTTCTCCACGAGCTTCGTCCCGAACAGGGACTCGGAGAGGGCATCGACCAGCTCGCCGCGTTGCTTCACCACGCCTACCTCTACTGGGACGCCGGCGAGCCGACATTCGAAGTCACTGTGCAGCTGGTGACCGCAACGCCGGACCCGCCGGACGAGCACAGCGCGGATCGTGCACCGCCCTACTATGCCGTCATGCCCGAACACCGGATCTGGGCTGAAGTGATCCCCGGTCTCCCATCGGAGCCACTCGATGGCTGCTTCGTGCACTCGGAGCCGGAGGGCAGCCTGAGAGTGCTGGGCGTATTCGGGATTCACCGCGACCGGGAAGGATTCAGCGTCGTAGAGGCGGTGGGCTCCCGTCCGATCGGACTGGCACGGACCGACGGGTCGCAGCTCTTCGAACCAACGCTGCCAGGAGGAAGAGCGGCGGGAATTTTCTCGATCAGCGGCATGGAGGAGCTGCTGGAGCTCGGTTGGCGGACGCAGCTTGGAGCCCGGAGCCTGGAGCGGGGAGTGGAAAGCTCGAAGGTCCAAGCCACCGGCGCCCATGTCCCGACTCTCGGCTCCTAGCTTCCAGCTATGGAAAGCGTCAAGGATTACATGGACAAGAGGGCCGTGGCGTCTGTGCTGGAACAGATCGCCGCGTTCCTCGAGCTCAAGGATGAAAATCCCTTCAGAATACGCGCGTTCCGTACCGCGGCGCGCGCGCTGGTCGGCTTTTCAGGTGACCTGCGTCAATCGCTCGAAGACGGAACTCTCGCTTCGACCAAAGGCATCGGTCCCGCCACCCTCCAGATCGTCACCGAGCTGATTCGGACCGGTCGCGCCACCATGCTGGAGGAACTGCGAGAGCAGATCCCGGCGGGACTGGTGGAAATGCTCGAAATTTCAGGATTGGGTGTCGCCAAGATCCGTCAGATCCACAAGATCCTCGGCATAGATACGTTACCCGAGCTCGAAGCCGCAGCCCGGGACGGTCGGCTGGCCAAGCTCCCGCGCTTCGGTGCTCGAACCTCCGAAAACATATTGAAGGGGATCGCGTTCCTCCGTCAGGCTACATCCTTGCGGCTTATGCATCACGCCGCAGATGAGGCGGAGAGCCTGCGCGCCGCATTGGAACGCCTGCCCGGAGTCAGAAGCGCGACTGTAGCCGGAGACGTACGGCGCCGCGCCGAGGTGGTCAGGGACCTGATCTTCGTCCTGGTGGCCGAGTCCTCTCCGGCAGAGCTATTCAGGAAGCTCAGCCAGCTGCCCGGCGTGCAGGAGTACGCGGGCCAGGACGAGCGCCGCCTGACACTTCGATTTGCCGGTGGGTCCAGTGCGCAGATCGTCGCGACGACACGGGTGAATGCGGGTACGGTGTTGGTCCAGGCTACCGGCAGCGAGGAGCATCTCCGCGACCTCTCGGCCCATGCGCGAGAACGAGGGTTCGGACTGAACGGCGCCGCGCTGTGGCGCGGCAGCGAGTTCGTCCCCACGCCGGATGAGGTCGCGTTCTATCAGGCTCTCGGGCTCTGCTACATTCCCCCGGAGCTGCGCGAGGGAAAGGGTGAGGTGGCCGCGGCGGCCCAGGAGCCGCTTCCGCGACTGCTGGAGGCAAAGGACCTGAAGGGTTTCCTCCATTGCCACACGAGTTACTCTGACGGGTCGGCGTCGGTGGAGGAGCTGGCTCGAGCCTGTCAGGCAGCGGGATACGAGTATCTGGGCGTCACCGACCACAGCCAGGCCGCAGCGTATGCCGGCGGGCTGACGCCGGAGGATCTCGCCAGGCAGAGCGACGAGATCGATGAGGTGAACAGCCGCCTCGAAGGTTTCCGGGTGCTGAAAGGAATCGAAGCGGACATCCTCCAGGATGGCCGCGTGGATTATGACGAGAGAATTCTCGCGCAACTGGACTTCGTGATCGGATCGATCCACAGCCGTTTTGCGTTGGACAAGAAGCAGATGACCTCCCGGATGCTCACCGCAATGGACAACCCGTATCTGACGATCATCGGACATCCCACCGGCCGTCTGCTGCTCTCCCGCGACCCGTACCCCATCGATCTCGACGCCGTCATCGAGAAGGCCGCGGCCACTGGCGTGGCTCTGGAGATCAATGCCGACCCACACCGTCTGGACCTGGACTGGCGCGTCCTGCGCCAGGCGAGGAAAGCGGGAGCAGCGATTTCAATCGGTGCCGACGCGCATAATGTTGCCGGCCTGAGCTACGTGGAGTACGGAGTGGGGATGGCACGGAAAGGCTGGCTTGGCAGCGCGGACGTACTGAATGCCCGGCCGGTGGAGGAGTTCATGAGCTTCGCCCGAAGGAGACGAGGGGGCCGCCCATGTTGAAACGAGCTATTCAGGGAGTCCTCGGAAAGCCCACGCGCGGAAAGTCGAAGAAAACCGCCCGCCGGTCCAACCGGACGCTTGTACGGCACTCCGCCCTCGAAATTATTTCACTCCTGAAGAAGACCTACCCCGATGCGCGGTGCGCCCTCGATTATCGGAATGCGTACGAGCTGCTCTCCGCTACCATCCTCTCGGCTCAATGTACCGATACGCGCGTGAACATGGTGACGCCCACTTTGTTCGCCCGCTACCCAACGCCTTTCGAGTTGGCTGCAGCAGACCCGGCTGAGGTGGAGGAAATCATCAAGTCGACCGGGTTCTTCCGCAACAAAACCAAGAGCCTGATCGGGATGGCGCAAGCTGTAGTGGCGGACCACGGCGGTGAGGTGCCGCGAACGATGGAGGAGCTTCGTAAGCTTCCCGGCGTTGGTCGGAAGACGGCGAACGTCGTTCTGGGAAATGCATACGGAATTAACGAAGGTGTCACCGTCGATACCCACGTCACGAGACTCACCGGCTTGTTGGGACTGAGCCGTGGTACCGATGCGGTCAAAATCGAAGAAGAGCTGGTCCAGCTTTACCCGAGAGAAGACTGGGGCCTGCTGTCCCACCTTCTCATCTTCCATGGTCGTCAAGTGTGTATCGCACGTAGACCTAAGTGCGGTGAGTGCGTACTGGCACAGCTGTGTCCCTCCGCCAGGGTTTGAAGCCCCTAGTGGGCAGGGTTCTTGCACAAGGCCGACCGCATTACCTTGCTGCCAAACCAGCTGACATAAAGGCCCGACGTGACGCTAGGCAGGGTAGAACCTGCGGCCACCGCTATGGCGACTGGGGCAACGCGCGACGACGCTATTTCAATGCTGCCAGACAGCCAAGGAGCTCCGTCTGGCCCTAAGCAGCGTCGCGTGCTTCTCGTGGCTCCCCAGCCTTTTTATCAGGACCGGGGTACGCCGATCGCCATCCGGCAGGTCCTCGAGGCGCTGAGCCAACTTGGCTATCCAGTAGACGTTCTCACCTACCCGGTCGGGGCGGAAGTCCAGATCCCCGGTGTCCGCATCCTCCGTGTCGCCAACCTCTTTGCCATCAAGCACGTCCCGGTAGGCCTATCGATCCAGAAGATCCTTCTGGATATCCCGCTCAGCTTGGCCATGGGGAGGCTCCTCCGCGGGGGCAACTATACCTGCGTTCATGCGGTGGAAGAGGCGGCATTTCCCGCAGTTATGTTGGGGCCGCGCTACAGAGTGCCGGTCATTTACGACATGCAATCGAGCTTGCCGGAGCAACTTGTCACACGTCGAGGTTTCCGGTCCGGACCTCTGAGGTACCTGGCTAACCGCTTGGAGCGCCTGCTACTAACCCGGGCGGACTTTGTGATCAGCAGCGCCGGTTTGGAGAGCCGGGTGCACACGCTTGCACCCGGGGCAAAGGTCAGGGAGTGGCATTTCCCCGGGGTCATGGTGCCCGGAACGCCTACCGACGGGGATGCGCTGCGGCGGCGCCTGTCCATTTCTCCCGATGTTCCAGTGGTGGTGTATGGGGGGACCTTCGAGGGCTATCAGGGTTTGCCCGAGCTCATAGGGGCAATTCCAATGATCCGTGCAAAAATCCCTGACGCCACGTTTGTTCTGGTCGGTGCTGAGAACGGGAGCGGCAGCCTTATCCGTGCCGAGGCGTCACGTCTCGTGGAAGCAGGTGTGGTCCGTATCATTGATCGTCAGCCCAGACACGAGATCTCCTCGTACTTCAGCATGGCTGACGTGCTGGTGTCTCCGAGAGCCCATGGCGGGAACCTGCCGCTGAAAATCTTCGATTATCTCGCAGCCGGCCGGCCCATCGTGGCCACCGACATTCCGACTCACCGCACGATCCTCAACGAGAGCCGCGCGATGCTGGTCCCCCCGAATAGCCGGGGCCTCGCTGACGGGATTCTCAGGCTGCTGTGTGACCCGGCCCAGGCAGCGACGCTTGGGCATGCCGCCCGGATCTACGCGGAGGAGCGTCTTGGATGGAGCAGCTTTGTCGCCTCACTCGGCGAGCTCTACGAGGAGGTGCACCGGCATGCGGCCGCCTCTCGCACCTGATCTCCCCAACTCTGGCCAGCGGCAGGTATCGGTCATCATTCCCGCGCGGAACGAGGCCGCTTCCATCGCTTCGGTCATCCATGCCGTACACGCTTCGGTACCGGCAGGGGTGGGGTTGGAGATCATCGTGGTGGACGATGGCTCCAGCGACGATACCGCGGCCGTGGCTCGTGCAGCTGGAGCGCAAACCCTCGAGCTGGGCCCCCATGCCGACGGTGGGAACCCGGCTCGCGCCAGGAACAGGGGAGCGGCAATCGCCCACGGAGATCCAATCATCTTTCTGGACGCGGACTGCACACCTTCGGCCGGGTGGCTCCGGGAACTGCTGGCGGCGCACGATGCCGGAAAACAAGTAGTAGGTGGCTCCCTCGATCTGCCGCCACACCTCCCCGCCAGCGCACGCTGCGACTACTACTGTGGTTGGTACCACGTTCACTCAGCGCGTCCGGGTGGCAGAGTGCCGAACCACCCACCGGGAAACTTGAGCGTGCGGCGGCAGCTCTTTGCCGACTCGGTTGGATTTACAGAGCAACATCCGATCGCGTATGCCCACGAGGAGCTCGCCTGGCAATCCCAGGTGCAGCGTCGCGGAGTCGAGATCTTCTTCCAGCCCAGTGCTGTCGTCTTTCACCGAAACCGCCCGGGCTTCAGCAATCTTCTGCGTCGTAACTACCGCTGGGGCTACAGCGCAATCGAGAGCAAGGCGTCGACCGGAGCAGCGCGGATGGGATGGCTGTACCGCCACCCTGGATGGTTGATCGCTGGGAGCGTTCCACTGGCATTCGTGAGCACCGGGTACGTTCTCGGGTGTTGGCTGAGAGCAGGAGCAATCGAGCCTGCTCTGATGTTGCCTGCGTTGCTGGCAGCGAGGCTGGCATACTCAGCGGGCCTCGTTACGGGCGGCATTCGCTGGATGCGCCACGGACGAGCCGCCCCCGCCATGCGCCCGCGATGGGAATGAAGAAAATGCTGGACCTTACCGCTGCGGTGTGTACTCGAGATCGGCCGGAACAACTCGCCCGCGCTCTGGAGTCTCTACGCGCTCAATCGCCGGGTCCCGCTGAAATCCTGGTGATCGACAATGCGCCGGTGGATGACTCGACCGCTAAAATGGTGGCTGAGCGCTTTCCGGACGTGCGCTATCTCCGAGAGCCGGTCCCGGGTCTCGATTTCGCCCGCAATCATGCACTCCGTGCAAGCACACAGACAGTGCTTGCGTTTCTCGATGATGACGCGGTTGCCGCACCAGAGTGGGCGCGGGCGTTCAGCAGGGTATTCGAGGGGGATGCCAGGGTCGCCGTCGCGACCGGCCGGGTGGAAGCCTGGGTGGTAGAGACCCCGGGACAACTTCTATTCGAGGCCAACGGGGGATTCGGGCGAGGCGATGACCGGGTCCGCCTGCCGGACGATGCGGGGCGGCTGTTGCACGGTCGGCGCGCTCCTCTCATTGCGTGGGCCATCAGTGTCGGCTGCGGTTGCAGCTATGCGGTACGGCGAACAGTCGCTCTGCAATTGGGAGGCTTTGACGAGGCGCTCGATCTCGGCTCACCCCTCGCCGGCGGTGGAGACCACGATATGTTGTGGCGCGCGCTGGAAGCCGGCTGGCGTGTCGAATATCAGCCGGACGCGCTCGCCTGGCACGAACACCGTCGAGAGATGGCCGCAGTGCACCGGCAAATCATTGGCCATCAACGGGCCGTTCTCGCCTTCCTGGGAAAGCACCTGGTTCGTACTTCCCCGAAGAGGTGTCTTCCGTTCCTCGCATACGTGAGCTGGCGGCTGATGAAACCTGGCGTTCGCCTGGTTCGGCGCGGTCTGGGCCGAGACCCCCTCCCGGTTTCCGTCCTGCTGCGGATGTGGTGGAACTGCTGGGTAGGACTGAGCGCGTACCCCGTAGCTCGGGTTGTCGCTCGCTCCCGGAAGGAGCGCTACGCAGCATGACCACACTGAACCAGATCGTAAGAGTGATCGGGACAGCGGATGCGCCGTCCCGCCTCAGCCAGGTATGGCAACACCGGGAGCTGTTGCGCAGCATGATCATCCGCAACCTCAAGGTGAAGTACCAGCGCTCCCTTCTGGGCTTCGTGTGGACGCTGTTCAATCCACTGTTCACCGTGGCAATTCTCGTCTTGGTATTCAGTCACGTCGTCCGTATTCCGCTGCCGCACTACTGGGCCTTCGTACTGAGCGGCTACTTCGTCTGGAACTGCATGCTTCAGACGCTGAACACGGGCACGTACATCTTTGCGGAGCACTCCCGTCTGACCCGTAGCGTCGCCTTCCCCAGCGAAATCCTGGTCTTCGGGGCGGTCGGCTCGAGGGTGGTGGAGTTCCTGGCAGAAATCATCCTGATCATGGTCTTGCTGGCGGGTTTCCATCACTTCCGCATCCCGGCGAGCTACGCTCTTCTCCCGGTACTGGTGATCCTTCAGATACTGATCGCGATCGGACTCGCGCTTCCGATTGCCACGTTGTCCGTCTTCTACTACGACGTGCAGCACGCCCTTCCGATAGCCCTGACTACCCTGTTCTACCTGTCACCAGTGTTCTATCCGGTCGATATGGTGCCCGAGGTAATCAGGCCGTTCTACTTCATCAATCCTATGGCAGGGCTACTCACCTTATATCACGAGATCCTGTATCTCGGCCGCATGCCATCTCTGTCGCTGCTCCTGGGAGTTGTCGCAGCGGCCCTCATTGTCTACTCGGTCGGCTATGCCGTCTTCAAGCGTTACGCCAGCGTTTACGCCGAAGTCGTCTGACCGCGCCGTAGAGGCAGCGGTCGAGCTTCGAGGTGTCTCGAAGCGGTTCTACTACTACGAGCACCGGACCAACTCGCTCCGAGAGTGGTTCATTCGCCGCATTCTACGGAGGCCGGTCAACGTACGGCGGGCCGAGTTCACGCTCCGTGATTTGGACCTTCATGTCGGTGCCGGCGAAGCAGTGGCCTTGATTGGATCGAATGGATCTGGAAAGAGCACGGCGCTCCGGCTCATTGCCGGCATCTACGCGCCATCGAGCGGTACGATACGGACCCGCGGCCGCCTCACGGCAGTAATCGAGTTGGGAGCGGGATTCCACCCCGAGCTGACCGGAGCCGACAACGTCGCGCTCTATGCTGCGGTATTGGGTTTGCGTCGTAATGAACTGGCGGCCCGATACGACGAAATCGTGGAGTTCGCGGACACGCGGGACTTCATGGATACCCCGCTCAAGTACTACTCGTCGGGCATGGAGGCTCGGCTCGCGTTTGCCGTAGCCGTCTGCCTGCAGCCTGACATACTGCTGCTCGACGAGGTACTCGCCGTGGGGGATCAGGCGTTTCGAGATCGTTGCCAGGCCCGTCTGCGCGCCTTTCACGCCAGTGGCGGCACGCTGATCCTGGTTTCCCACGAGATGGATCAGGTTCGCAAGCTCTGCACCCGCGCAGTGTGGCTGGAGCGGGGGACACTGCGAATGGATGGCGACGTGGAGCAGGTACTCACAGCCTATCGGGCCAACAATTCACTTCAGCGGAGTAGAGGCGCGCCGTGATCGCATCGAACTCGTCGGAGCCGCTGGTCTCGGTCGTGCTTCCCTGCCTGAACGAGGAGGAGGCAATCG
This sequence comes from uncultured Gemmatimonadales bacterium, assembly GCA_963730915.1. Lineage (GTDB taxonomy): Bacteria > Gemmatimonadota > Gemmatimonadetes > Gemmatimonadales > GWC2-71-9 > CAVVWJ01. The sequence continues at coordinate 181,207 of CAVSTR010000004.1, forward strand.
GCAGCTGCATCGAAAAGATCAAAGGCGCCTTTGCGGCCGCGGGCGTCGTCGGTGAGATCGTCGTGTGCGACAATGGCTCCAGCGACCGCTCGGTACCTATCGCCGAGGAGCTGGGGGCTCGAGTGGTACACCAGCCGCTCCGCGGCTATGGCAACGCCTATTTGAAGGGCTTCGCCAGTGCGCGCGGGCAGTACCTCATCATGGGTGATGCCGACGACACGTACGACTTCACCCTGATTCCTCGCTTTCTCGACTTGCTCCGAAGCGAAGGGTACGAGTTCGTGACCGGCAGCCGGTACCTGAACGGTGGCGAGCGCCACATCACACCGCTGCACCGGATTTTCGGTAACCCGGCGCTCACTGCCATTCTGAATATTCTCTTCGGCACCAAGTACACCGATGTGTACTGTGGTTTCCGCGGCTTCAGCCGACATAGCTACGACGCCATCCGCCCGGTGAGCCCCGGAATGGAGTTCAATCTCGAGCTCGCCATCAATGCAGGCCTCGCGGGACTCAAAGTCCATGAGGTGCCGATCGAGCTCGGACCACGGAAGGGCGAGTCGAAGCTCCGTACTTTCCGTGATGGGTGGCGCAGCTTACGAATGATGCTGCTGTACTCACCCAACATGCTCTTTCTTGCGCCCGGAGCGATCCTGTTGGGCCTGGGCCTCCTGATCCACGCGTCGGTTCTGTTCGGGATCGTCCATTGGAATGGCCGGCCCGCTGCGGGGGTTACCGGCGTTTTCGGCACGATCCTGAGCGTGGTTGGCTTTCAGATCCTCAGTCTTGGACTGCACGCCAAGACGTACTCGTGGAGTCGCCGGTTCGACCGGCACAACCGCACTCTCGAGGGGTTCTATCGTCGTTTTACCCTCGAGACCGGGCTGCTACTCGGCGGACTCCTCGTGACTCTTGGTGGAGGCATCTTGATCACGCTCGTGGTCGAATGGCTGCGCTCATCGATGCTTCCGCTGCCACGACCCGAGTGGGCATCTCTGGCCGCTACACTATTCATCATCGGCTCCAGTACCCTGTTCTCCTCCCTCTTCATCTCGGCCATGTCGATGGAGCGCCAGGGAAACCCGGGATGAGTCGCATCCAAGCCCGATACCTGGTGCTGTTGCTCGGGCTTGCGGCGGCGCTCTGGATTCCACGTCTCCGAGGCCCGCTCGACCTGCGATATGACGCAGGCGTCTATTACATCCTGGGCACCTCATTAGCCGAGGGTCACGGATACCGGTTACTGAGCGAGCCCGGTCAAATTCAGGCGGTGCAGTATCCACCGCTGCTTCCAGCGTTGGTCGCAGTACATCAACGCCTGGCCAAGACCAACGACCCTAGTGTCGCGGGACACTGGCTGCGAATCACATACGCCGGGATTTTTCTGGCCTACATCGCCGCGGTGTACCTCCTGGCGGCGCGATACCTGCCGCTGGGCTTTGCCTTCCTTGTCGGCCTCGTCACGCTGTTCCATGTGCATACCAGCTGGATGTCCGATCTCCTGTTTGCCGAAATCCCGTATGCGTTGACCACGATCCTCTTTCTGCTCGCAGCAAGCGGAAAAGGCTGGCCACGAAGTGTCGGGGCCGGTGCTCTGGCAATGGCCAGTTACCTGCTCCGGAGCATCGGTATCGCGCTACTGGCCGCATGGGTTGGAGAAAGTCTGCTGCGAAGAAATTTCAAGCAGTTCGCGTTCCGAGCCGCCGTCTGCATGCTGCCTGTCATCGGTTGGCAGCTCTATATCCGGCAGGTGCAGGCGAGTCCCGAATACGGCCAATCGGCTTACGCCTACCAAAGGGCTCCTTACCAGTACTACAACGTGAGCTACTTGGAAAACATCCGGTACGTGGATCCGTTCGTGCCGGAGCTGGGCGTGGTCTCCCCGATAGGGTGGGTCACCCGAATGAGCAGCGCCATGGTGCGAATGCCGAGCAGTCTGGGAGAAGCTGTGAGCTCCCGAGCACGATGGTCGGAGTCCCAGATCGAGCGCTTCAACGCGCAGGCGCTCCCGCTCACCATTCCATTGTGGATTGTGCAGGTGCCTCTTGTGGTGCTCGGCGTGCTCGCGGTAGTGGGTCTTGCATTGCTTGTACGTCAGGGTGAGTGGCTGATTCCGCTCTACGTCCTCGGCTCCACTGTGATCGTGGGTCTGACCCCGTGGCCCGGACAGTTCGAGCGCTACCTGGCTCCGCTCACTCCTCTTCTGGCGCTGGGAGTCGTCCTCAGCCTGCTGGCGCTGCGAAGCAAGCTCGACCAGAGAACGCGTCGGCTCGGAACCTTGATCGTGAGGATAGTGCTCGTAGGAATGCTGGCCCAAGAGGGGTTCGCGCTGTACAAGGTCTACACCAAGCAACATCGACCAGTCGAATTCGTAGACGCTCAGGGTCATCGCCAGGAACAGCGGCTGTTCTTCTACACCGAGGCCTGGCGTTCCCACGACGCGGCTCTCGACTGGCTACGCAGTGTCGCCCACGCTGACGACATCGTTGCCACTTCGACACCTCACTGGGCATACCTGAAGACCGGCGCCCGGGCCGTGCTTCCACCGTTCGAAGCTGACGTGCGCACCGCGAGTCACTTACTGGAAGCGGTACCGGTGAAATACCTGGTGGTAGACAGTCTTGAGTTCGTCGATGTCAGCCGGAGGTACGCAGCGCCAGTCGCCCGAGCGTATCAGCACGATTGGAAGCTGGTCTATTCGTCGCCGGACAGTACGTCGAGAATCTACCGTCGGATCGAGGCAGCCGCAGTGGTGTCGGCGACGAAGGCTCCGCCAGTCCTGGGTGCAAAGTAGAGCACACGCGCTGAGCGAAGTGTCCGCTCTTCCAGAAGTCTGGCATGGGTACGCAGCCAGTCCTCTTCCGGTGCGGGCTCCCCAATATGATGCACCGTGACCAGGGCGACGCGACGTCTGCCCTCGAGGAGCTGATCGAGGTCCTGCGGCACCTGGCGGCTTCCGAGCTGGCCGATCCATGCCGCAACCGGGGCCGCCGACTGCATGTAGCGGGTCACACCGAGGACTCCTGAAGGGATCGAGTGGACGATGATAAGGTCTCCGTTGTCAGCCCACTCGGACAGCTCGCTGCCAAGTTGGACATATGGCTCCCATGCCCTCGGACTTTGGAACAGGGCGACGATCCCGGGAATCCAGAGGCAGACGATGAGCGCCAGCAATAACGCGTTCATCCGGGGCGTGAGACGGCTGAGCGCCAGCCCGAGGAGGAGCATCGCCGCGGGAATTGCCGCTAGAGCATAACGCGCCATGAGCGATGCGAAGGTGCCGCGGAGCAGGTCGAAAACCAGCGGGCCCACGCACACGAACAGAAGCCACATCCAAATCAGCCTCGGCAGGGGCTCGAGGAGCGGCCTGATTCCCCGGCGCCAGACCGCAACCGCCACGACCAGGAGCAGGGCGGCGAGTAGGCGGTCCATCCAGCGTGATCCGCCCCAGATCCCTCGACCAGCGAGGAGATTCCAGGCAAGGAGCACAGGAGCGCTCAGCACCTGAGTCCACGTCAACGGCCCGGCGAGCCAGGAGCCGGTTACCCGCCAGCGACTCAAGCTGGCGGGAACCTCGACGTACCACGGGAGCGTAGCCACAGCCGTCCCGACCGCTCCAGCTAACAAGCGGCCACGCGCAGCACGACCGGGGTGCAGCGCCAGCCAGAGCGCGCCGGCAGCCCATACAAAGGCGAAGAAGTAGTGGGTGAAGAAACCAGCTGCTCCCGTGACGACCCAGAGGATAAGCGTCCAGGGGCGAGTGCCTTTCTGGTGCAGCTCCACAGACAGCCACACGAAGGCGAGCGCCAGGAACCACAGCATGGAATACATCCGGCCTTCGACCGAGTAGAACAGACTCGCGGGTGCCAGCGCATACAAGGCCGAGGCTGAAGCCCCGGCGGCGTGACCGCCGAGCCGATTTCCCAAGCTCCACAGGAGGGGGAAGGCCGCGAGAGCCCACAGAACGGAGAAGAGACGGAGCGCCAGGTCAGAGGTGCCGAGACCGCGAGTCCACAGATGCAGGAGGAGATAGTAGAGCGGTGGGCTCGTATCGGAGACAAGCACCGCACGTATGACCCGGCCCGCCCCAGCGGGCTGCTCCTCGAAGCGCAGATAGCGGCGGAACGAGTCTGCGGGCTCGGCATCCTTCGGTTCGACGAAATCGAAATAGGCTGGATCGGCTGCGGCCGCTGGATGCTCCAGACTGTGTCCGGTCGCCATGGCGAGTGAAAAAATCTCGTCGGCCCACAGACCGCGCTCGCCGGCAAGAACGCAGCGGAGCAGTGCGGCTATGCCGAACACCAGCAGGGCTGGTAGCACGCGCCTTTGCCCAAGGCTCACCCTACCGACTCTGCTTTTAGCGGGGAAATCATGGCTGGAGAAAATAGGGACACGAGGTGAGTGCTACCAGATGCTGTCCATGAAGACCGGCACGTGAGTGCACCCAGGGCGGTGATTCTCGGCGGTGGTCTGTCCGGCGTTGCGGCGGCTTACACGCTGGCACGGGCCGGACTTTCCGATGTGACAATTCTGGAAAGTGGAACCTCATTGGGTGGACTGGCGGGCAGTTTCGAGCGTGAGGGTCATTTCTACCCACTTGGATACCATCACATTCTGCACCGCGATCGCACTCTGCTCTTCTTCCTGAATCTCATCGATGCTCTGCACCAGGTTCGTTGGCGCCGCATTCGGATGCTCTTTCAGCTGGAGCACGAGGCGTACGATCTGGGCACCGTGGGAGGCTTTTCACGCTTCCCAATGCATCCAAGCGACAAAGTGAGATTCGTGAGGCTGATGCTCAAGACGTTCCTGAAGCGGGACTGGTCCGACTGGGAGGGACGAAGCGCCGCGGAGCTGGTCGATAGCTGGGGGAGCCCTGGAGTGCGTACGGCTCTTTTCGAGCGCCTTACCCGACTCAAGTTCGATCTTCCTTGTGATCAGGTGAGCGGAGCGTGGCTTGGGGCTCGGCTGCACTTCCGGGAGGGTTCCGCACCGCTGGGCTACATCCCCGAAGCGAACTGGACCAAAGTATTGTGCGACGGTGTCACTCGGCTGCTCGAAGAAGCAGGCGTTGAGACACGAACGCAGGCCCGAGTGCGTCGGCTTCACACCGAAGGAGATCGCATCTCGCATGCGGAGCTGGATAGTGGCGAAATCATCAAGGGTGACGTCTTCGTCAGCAGCATACCGACTGAGACCTACCTTCGGTTGATCTCCTCCGACCGGACCCCGGATCTGGAGAGCGTACGGTATACAGCTTTGCTTTCGGTGATCTGCGTGACACGTCAAGCCGTCCAGCCTGATGCCTACTGGATCAATCTCGCGTCCCTGGACCGGACTGCCGGCGCAATCTTTCTGCTCAGCTCGCTGAATCCTACTATTGGGCGGCCGGGAGATACGTGCGTCAACTTCGTGACTCATCTCCCGAATCGCGATCATGCCCTGTTCAAGACGTCAGATGACGGGCTGAAGGCGCTTTACCTCAAGGATTTCGAAAGCGTTTTCAAGTTCGAACTGGAGCCATTCTGGACTCACGTCAGTCGCGTCCCCATGTACTCGCCGGTGTTTTCGCGAACGTTTCGCAACGCTCCGATTCGGAGTACGTCCTGGGAGAACGTGTACTTTGCCGGAAACTATCGCACCTTTCCGTCGATTGTTTCCACCGGCACGGCACTTGGCTCCGGAGTATCAGCGGCAAGCGCCCTGCTCCGGGGTGAGGGCAAATCAACCGACCTTCCGGATGCCATCGCGCGGTTCCGCCTGAGGTCAATGCCACGTGCGTGAGCACCCGATCCCGAAAGTGGCCCGATGACGGTCGCCAACCTTGAAGTACCCATGAGGCTGCAGGCCTTCGCGCTGCTCCGCGCCTTACGCGTCCATCAATGGGTCAAGAACTTGTTGGTGTTCGTTCCCGTCTTGCTGGATCACAAGCTTCAGCTGCCGGTGCTTGCCAGGGCAGGGCTCGCGTTCGCCGCGTTCTGTTGTGCCGCTTCCGGGGGCTATGTCTTGAATGACTTGCTCGACCTCGAAGCCGACCGGAGACACCGCGTCAAGCGGCACCGCCCATTCGCGGCGAATCTGCTCAGCCGCTCGTTCGGGGTCGTGCTGGTACCTTTGCTGTTTGCTGCAGCGTTGCTCTGCTCGCTTTGGCTTTCGCCCAAGTTCCTGGCTCTGCTGGGGCTCTATGTGGCGCTGACAATCGCCTACTCCGTCTATCTCAAGCGAGTGGCGGTGTTGGATGTCATTCTGCTTGCGGGTCTCTATACGCTGCGGGTACTCGCTGGTGTCGCGGCCAGCCATGTGCGGTTCTCAACCTGGCTTCTTGCCTTTTCGATGTTCCTTTTCCTGAGTCTGGCCTTCTTGAAGAGATACACTGAGCTCAGTGAGCTCCCGCCCGACGCATCGGACGGACTCGCAAGACGGGGCTATATCCGGGGCGATCGCGAGTGGCTGGGGTCGATGGGGGGATCCAGTGGCTATTTGTCAGTTCTGGTGCTGGCCCTCTACATCAATAGCGAGCAGGTCATCGCGTTGTACCGTACTCCGGTCCTCCTGTGGCTCATCTGCCCACTCCTCTTATTCTGGGTGAGCAGAATGTGGATGCTGGGGCATCGCGGCCGCATGAACCAGGATCCCATCGTTGCGGCCGTACGGGATCCCGCGAGCTACGTCATCGGCGCCTTGGTCGCGTTGATTCTCTACGTATCGGCCTAGAGAAAAATATTCTCTCGATGCGAGCGTATCAGTCCTGGGGCCGCTACCCACAGGTTCAGCACACGCGTGTTGTGCCGGTCACCTGGCGTTCAGCACCGCCGGAGCTGGCAGCTATACCGGGCAGTGTGCTGCCATTTGCGTGTGGCCGAAGCTACGGTGACTCCTGTCTGAACGATCAAGGCACTCTCCTCGATGTAACCGGCCTCGACCGCTTCATATCCTTCGACCAATCACGAGGTGTCCTCCGTTGCGAAGCCGGCGTCACTTTGGCTGAAATTCTGGCGCTCGCCGTCCCCAGGGGGTGGTTCGTCCCGGTCGTGCCAGGGACGCGGTGGGTCTCGGTCGGCGGCGCAATCGGGAACGACATTCATGGCAAGAATCATCACCGCGCCGGCACATTTGGCTCGCATGTAGCCTGTTTTGAGCTGCTGCGATCCAGTGGCGAGCGGGTTCTCTGCTCCCCGGAGGCGAATGCGGAGCTATTCCGGGCCTCGGTTGGAGGGCTGGGCCTGACGGGCCTGTTGCTGTGGGCTGAAATCCGCCTCAAGCGGATTCCTGGTGCCGCCATAACGATGGAGCGGGTACGTTTTTCCGGCCTTTCAGAGTTCTTTGAGCTCTCCAAAACTGATCAGCAGTACGAGTATACCGTCGCGTGGATTGACTGCATGAAGCGCGGCAAAGGGTTGGGTCGCGGCCTGTTCATGCGAGGGGATCACGCACCCGGTGCAGCACCCAGGGCGCCGAGCGGCTTCGGGAGGAACATACCGCGAGACCTGCCGTCGGGACTCATCAATCGTCTGACAGTCGCCGGGTTCAACGCGCTGTATTATCGGAGCCAGTTCCGCTCGACCCGTCGAAGCCGGGTGCCTTACGAGCCGTTCTTCTTCCCGCTGGACGGGATCGCCAATTGGAACCGACTCTATGGCAAGCGGGGCCTGCTTCAATACCAGTGTGTAATTCCCGAGCCGGCTGAGGAGAGTCTCGCCTCGATGTTGCACCATGTGTCAGAGTCTGCCGAAGCGCCCTCCCTGGCAGTTCTGAAGCGATTTGGCGCTCTGAAGTCACCAGGGATGCTGTCCTTCCCCAGGCCAGGCATAACCCTCGCCATCGACTTTGCCAACCGAGGTTCCACTACGCTGGCATTGCTGGAGCGGCTCGATGAGATCGTCCGAAATGCTGGCGGATCGGTTTACCCGGCGAAAGACGCTCGGATGAGCGCCAGTAGTTTTCGCCGTTTCTTCCCGGCATGGGAGTCGTTTGCTCCTCACATTGACCCCAAGTTCTCCTCTTCCTTCTGGCGCCGTGTCACCGCAGGCCAATGACCCGTTGAGGGTCCTCATCATCGGCGCAACCTCCGCTATCGCCTCCGAGACGGCCAGGGCTTACGCCGAAGGAGGAGCGAGGCTGTTTTTGACCGGACGCAATGATACCAAGCTCGCCTCGGTAGCTGACGATCTTCGAGTTCGTGGAGCAGCCGAGGTCCACACGGCAGTGTTGGACGTCGCTCAGATACCACGCCAGGCCGAGATCATCGAGTCGGCCACTTCAAGACTAGGGGGCCTGGACGTAGCGTTGATTGCGCACGGTACGCTTCCGGATCAGTCAGCGTGCCAAAAGCAGGTCGTCGATACCGTCGATGCTCTGCACATCAACTTCACGGCGACTGTTGCTTTGCTGACGGTGCTCGCCAATCACTTCGAGGCGCAGCATCACGGCTGCATTGCGGTCATCACGTCCGTCGCCGGAGACCGCGGACGTCAAAGCAACTACGTGTATGGAGCCGCCAAAGGTGGCGTCGAGCGATTTCTTCAGGGACTGCGTAATCGGCTGCATGCCAGCGGAGTGACGGTAGTGACGATCAAGCCCGGCTTTGTCGACACTCCGATGACGGCAGCAGTGAAGAAGAGCCCTCTGTTCGCCAGTGCGCGCAGGGTAGGGCGCGGGATTCATCGCGCGATTGAGCATCGCCGGGACGTGGTCTACATTCCCTGGTTTTGGCGACCTGTGATGATGGTGATAAGAGGTCTGCCGGAGCGGCTCTTCAAGCGGCTTCATCTCTAGGATTTCCATGCGCATCCATCTGTTGACGCTCGCCCTGTTGTCCTTTCCCATTGCCGGCGCCCAGTCTCAACAACCCGCAACCGCAAGCGCGGCTACTCGAGTTGCCGCAGAGGCAGACTCGAACAGCCTGCAGGCACACCTCGACTTTCTTGCCGACGACGCGCTCGAAGGCCGGAGGCCGGGAACGCGGGGCGCCGAACTCGCTGCCAGGTATATCGCGGCTCAATTCCAGCGACTGGGACTCGAGCCCGCCGGTGACAGCGGCACCTACTACCATCGCGTACCCATCATCACCTTGACTCCCACGCCAACGCTCAAGGTACTGAGTCCGGCCGCGGAGCTCGCTTACAGGAATGACTACGTGCTGTGGTCGATGCGGAACGACTCCCTGACCAGTGCGAAGGGTGAAGCTGTCTTCGTGGGGTACGGAATCGTGGCGCCGGAGTACGACTGGAACGACTACGCCGGAATCGACGTCAAGAACAAGATCGTGGTGACACTGGTCAATGATCCCGGCCTTCGGGACAGCACGATCTTTCGCGGTCCTATCCTGACATACTACGGACGCTGGACCTACAAGATCGAGGAGGCTCGCCGGCAGGGCGCGGCGGGAATCCTCATGGTTCATACCACCGAGAGCGCCACCTATCCATGGACCACCGTCCAGTCGGGTTGGACCGGACCTCAAGTCCGCATCGAGGAGCCACCAACTTCGCTACTGGTAGCGGGCTGGCTGAGCCAGGAAGCAGCCGGCCGCTTGTTCCGTCAGGGCGGACAGGATCTCGCGCAGCTCATGGAGAAGGCAGCCACTCGTCAGTTCCGGGCCGTGCCGCTGGGTCTTCAGCTTGACGCAAGCGTCCGAAGCTCGATTACACGCTCCACGACCAGCAACGTGCTGGGCCAATGGCCAGGGCGGGGACGGCTTGCAAACGAAGCGGTGCTCATTACCGGTCACTACGACCACTTCGGGATCGGGACTCCAGTTGCCGGAGATTCGATCTACAACGGAGCCGAGGACAACGCGTCAGGCACTGCCGCCGTACTCACGGCTGCGGAAGCCTTTGCGCGGAGCCGAGTACACACTGCGCGCTCGATGGTGTTCGTGGGGTTTACCGCGGAAGAGTCCGGTCTGCTTGGATCGCAGGCGCTCGTGGCCAAGCCAACCATGCCGTTAAGCCGGGTTGCGGCCATTCTCAACCTGGACGTGATGAACCTCTACGGACGGACGCGGGATGTGTCGGCTCTGGGACTTGACCAATCATCGCTCGGGCAGGTCTTCCGAAGAGCCGCTGCCGCAGAGGGGCTTAGGGTCAGCATCAACAAGGATGCGCTGCTCCACGGGTCCTACTTTCGCTCGGATCACTTCCCATTTGCCAGGGCCGGTGTTCCGGGCACGTCGATCGAAAATGGGGAGCTGTACATCGGCAAGCCGGAAGACTATGGACACGAGAGGAAGGCCGAATACACGGATAAGCGATACCACCAGCCATCCGACGAAGTACTGCCGTGGTTCACGTATGATGGTGCACTACAACAGCTTCGCGTCATCTTGCGAACAGCCGTCGCGGTTGGAAACGCTCCCGATCAGCCTACCTGGAACAAGACGTCGGAGTTCAGGGAAGCAGGAGAGGCCAGGCGGAAAGGGGGAAAGTGAAGGTGCGGCGGGGTGTCCTTCCCGTCCTTACCGTCCTCCGCTATCTTCTCCGCCGCCCGGCCGAAACCCTACCCTCCTGGAGCGTTTCTGGAACTTCCTACAGAGCACCGGATCCCGCTCAGCTGGCTGCTCGAGAACGCCGGGCCCTCCATACGGTACAGGACATACCGTGAGCTGGCCCCAGAAGGGTACGCCCCACCCGAAGTAATCGAAGCCGCACACCACGCAGTCACGGAGTCAAAGACCGCTCTCGCCGTCGTGAAGAAGCAAAAGGATAACGGCATCTGGGGCGGTAACCTCCTTGGCCTCGCCACGTCCGTGGCCCAAGGCGTAAAGGACGTGGGCACGATTCCCCAGTACCGCCGACTGCTTCAGCTGGAGTGGCCCCGCGCGGCCCGGCCATTCAAGCTGGCCGACAGAGTGCTGTTCCGACTGCTCTCCCGCGATGAAGATCCTGCTCTGCTGTTCGAGTTTCAGAAGGCGGTCAAGGCCGATCCGGAGGCAGAAGCCTGGGCCAGAGGGATCATGCGAGAGGCCGCTGCTGCCGCGCTGGCTGAAGCTGGTTACGGTGAAGATCCGCGGCTGCGGGGCGCCGGTCATAAGATTGCGAGTGCTATTTCACAGTTTCTCCGCAGCCCCCTGTCCGAGAAGCCATTTTTGAAGGCGGGCAAGCAGGTGGCGTTGCACCCGGAGGCTCATCCGCCTAGCTGGTATTCCGTCGCGATGCTGGCTTCCATGCCCAACCTGCAGCGGGAGCGAGCCGGGTTCACCGAACGCCTGGGACGTTACCTGGCCCAGCCTGCACCCAAGAAGGCTTTCGTCATTCAGGTGGGCAAGAAAACGGTCAAGCCGCAACACCTCATCCTAGGGGACCCCATCGAAGCGGATGCGAAGGGTGTACCCAAAGACATTCCCCTCGCGCTCCACTACATCGAGCTGATGGCAAGGATGGGGGCATTGGAATGGGCACCCGTCGCCACCCGCGTGCTGGCGCGTTTGGTCAAGGATCTGGATGAAAATGGGGTGTGGAGTCCAAAGAACCTTCGGTCGCAGCCCAAAGCCGGAAACAAGATCACCCACCACTACTACCCGCTGCATGACGACGCCAAGACAACCGAGGGACGGGAAGCGGACATTACGTTCCGGCTTTCCCTGATTGGTAAGGCGCTCGGATGGACCCCTACCTACACCTAAACAGGACTTGCGGCCGTAGTCGTAGTACATAATACTACGGAATGGCGACTGTAGACCTTACCCACTTTGGCTTTACCCCCACTGAGAGTCTCGTCTACCAGACACTGCTCACGAACGGGCCGGGAACCGGGTATGCCCTGGCACGCGCAGCCGGTCTGGCACGAGCAAATGCCTACAGCGCATTGGAGGGACTGGTCACCAAGGGGGCCGCACGGGTGGACGGCGGGAGGCCTAAACAGTACCGGCCTGAGCCACCCGCCGCCTTGATCGCACGAGTGACGAACGATCACGGCAGTGCGCTCGAAAAGCTGAGCACAGATCTTCAGTCGATCCTGGTACCCGGAACTCCTACAGTTGTCGAGCTCGGCTCGGGACGGGCGGTCCTTCAGCTCCTCACTCACAACGTGGCCCGCGCCGCCGAGTCTGTGAGACTGCTCGCACCGGCGGACGCGTTCCCGCTCCTGGCCCCAGCCCTCCGGCGCCCCGTCTCGGCTGGTCTCCCGGTGGCGCTCTTCTCCACCAGCCGCATAGATCTCGGCTTCATCGGCGTCGAGGCCATCCCATCTGGTCATCAATGGCCGGGCATGCCAATTGTCGCCATCGTGGATGATGCCAGCGCACTCATCGGCGCTCGACAAGGGAGCGAGGTTCACGGCCACTGGAGCGCCGCGCCATCCTTTGTGGCCGCTGCCAGGCTGAGCCTGGAGCGGTTTAGAACTCCATCGTGACCGACGCGGTTGACGATGCGTTTCGTGCGCTTCGCACGGAGTATCTCGCCTCGCTGCCGGGTCGACTCGATGAGCTGCGGGCAGAGATTGCGGGTCTGCGATCAGGCAAGCCCGATGCGGGTGCCGCCCTGAAGGTTCGGTTGCACCAGTTGGCCGGGTCCGGCGGGTCCTACGGGTTCGTGCAGATCAGTGCGCTCGCGCGAGAGGCCGAGCGGTGGATTGCCGCCAACGCCGGCTCACAGGATGTGAGGCAACTCGAGGCGATCATGGATCAACTGACCCTGGCCGCTGCCGAAGCAGGTAGGCGGGTAGGCGGGTAAGCGGGTAAGCGCGTCAGCGGGTAAGCGGGTAAGCGGGTAAGCGGGTAAGCGGGTAAGCAAATCCGAAGACAGCGTGAATGGTAAACAGTAAACAGTAAACGGTGAACAGGTACCTACTCCGTTCACCGTTCACTTTTCACTTTTTACGCTTTGTTTAGTCTAGTGTCTAAACCCAGGCGAGAGCGGAATCACATCCCTCGGGTTCTTCTCATCACCGAAAAGCAGGCGCCCCTCCCGGAAAGTTGCGCCCCGAAGAGTAAGCGCCAGCACTTCGCCGAGCTCCTGCACCACGAAGACCTCGATCTTGTCGCGGACTTCCTTGGGCAGATCCTCCAGATCCGGCTCGTTCTCCTTCGGCAGGATGATGGTGGAGATCCCGGCCCGAACAGCGCCGAGCACCTTTTCCTTCACTCCACCGATCGGCAACACCCTGCCACGGAGGGTGATCTCTCCGGTCATGGCGATGTCGTGCCGCACAGCGCGGCCGGAGAGGGCCGAAACCACGGCCGAGGCCATGGTGACTCCGGCAGACGGACCGTCCTTGGGAATCGCTCCCGCAGGAACGTGAATGTGAATATCCCGCTCGAACATCTCGTCTGCAATCTGGAGCGCGGCAGCGTGCGATCTGGCGTAGGTCCACGCCGCACGAGCCGACTCCTTCATCACATCGCCCAGTTGGCCGGTTAGAATCAGCTCGCCTTTGCCTCGCATGGTCGAGGCCTCGACGAACATGATATCGCCGCCGGTAGGCGTGTAGTACATGCCGGTGGCAACTCCGACCTCATCATCCCGGGCCTTCTTCTCGGGATGGACCTTCGGCCTGCCGAGCAGGTCGTCCACCATTTCCCGATCGATCGTGATGCTCTCCACCTCTTTAGTGGCGATCTTCCGGGCGACCTTCCGCGCCAACCGGCCAATCTCACGCTCCAGTTGCCGGACGCCCGACTCCCGGGTGTAGCTGGTGATCACTTCGGACAGCGCCTCGTCGTTGATCGTCAGCTGCTCGGTGCTCACCCCGTTCTCGGTGAACTGGCGCGGGATGAGGTACTTCCGGGCGATCTCCTGTTTTTCACGCTCCGTGTACCCGGCGAACTCCACCACCTCCATGCGGTCCAGCAACGGCCCCGGAATGTTCTGGATGAAGTTGGCCGTGGCGATGAACAACACTTCGCTGAGGTCGAACGGCACGCCCAGGTAGTGGTCCACGAAGGTGTCATTCTGGGCCGGATCGAGAACCTCCAGCAACGCACTGGCAGGATCTCCCTGGAACGAGATGCCGAGCTTGTCGACCTCATCGAGGAGGAAAACAGGGTTCTTGGTTCCTGCCTGCTTCATGCCCTGGATGATCCGGCCTGGCATCGCCCCAACGTAGGTGCGGCGGTGTCCCCGAATATCCGCCTCGTCGCGTGCGCCACCGAGGGATATGCGAACGTACTTGCGCCCCATCGCTCGCGCGATGGACTTCGCCACCGACGTCTTGCCGACGCCCGGGGGGCCCACGAAGAGCAGGATGGGTCCGCGCGCGATCCGGTCATCTTCATTGCCCGGCACGGGCGTGTTCGGTGCCGGCACCGTTGCCGTGGCCTGCGGAGTATCAGTGGTTTCTCCGGCCGCTACATCCTCCGCCTTGATTTCCGCCTTCACTTCGTCTTTCTCCCGCTCTGCAGCGTCCTGCTGAAGTCGTAGCTGCCGGACGGCGAGGAACTCGAGTACCCGATCCTTGACGTCTCCCAGCGCATAGTGGTCTTCGTCCAGGATCTGCTGCGCCTGCGGCAGCTCGAGGTGCTCCTTGCTCCGCTCGTTCCAGGGCAGCTCTGCGATGTTCTCCAGGAAGGTTCGAATGACCTGGGACTCCATCGACTCGCGGCCAATCCGGCTGAGACGGGCAAACTCCCGGTCAACTTCCTTCCGCGCCTCCGGCGGCAGGTCGAGCGCCGCGAGCGTCTCCTTCAGCTCCTGAAGATCGTCGCGCTCGTCGCCCTCACCCAACTCGCGCTGGATGGTCTTCATCTGCTCGCGGAGGAACATCTCCCGCTGCCGTTCGCCCAGCTCCTCCTGAACCTGCGACTTGATGTCTTCCTGAGCATCGACCACGCCGATCTGACGCTGGACGTGCACCAGCACCCGGCGGAGCCGCTCTTCGACGCCAAGCGTCTCGAGCAACATCTGCCGCTGAGCGGGAGTGATGTCGATGTATCCGGCCACGAGGTCGGCGAACTTGCCCGGCTCGTTGACGCCGGCCAGCACCTGCTGCACGACGTCATCCGGCAGTCCGGACTTCTGGCCCAGCTCCGCGGCGCGGGCCCGCGCCTCACGGTGAAGCGCCACGAACGCCGGATCTTCAACGTTCAGGGGAAGCATCTCCTCGGCCTCGCGGACAACTGCCTGGAGATATCCCTCTTTTTCGGTGTAGTGGATGGCAATACCGCGCCGCTCACCGTGGAGCAGCAGCTGCATGCCGGAGAGACCCGCGTTGAAGCTGTCCAATGCGGGCGATGGTCCCGATGGTGTACAGCACATCGGAGCTGACGCTCTCGACGTTCTGACGCTGAGACACAGCGAAGACCAGGCGCTCGGGGCCCGCCAGAGCGGCTTCTATCGCACGCAACGTGGCGGGGCGACCAGCACCGATCGGCGCAGTGACACCGGGAAAGAGCACGACCTCCCTCAGCGGAAGGACGGGCAACGTCAATCGTTCGGCCATTCAGGTACTCCTTACAAAGCCCCTCAACAGGGCGAAATGACAGTCCCACGAAGAATCGCAGTACTGTTTGCACCGACCATGCCACGCTCGGCGCTCTACAAACAAGCCAAAATTCACTTTGGCGGCTCATATAGAACGATCCGGGGTTCCCCGCAGTTCCTCCCGGGATCTCTCCTGCCAAATTGGCCCCGATCTACATGATTCGTCAGGGCCAGGCTCTGTTTCTGCCGGGAGGGCCGGTTTGCACCGGTGCACCGAGCGAGGGATTCGGTTGCCGCTCGCCGAGCGCGGGTACAGATTGTTTGCCATGCCCAGCGACAGACCTCTTGCCGCACGCCTCGCAGAAGCTCTCGGTTCCGCCTACACCATCGAGGGGGAGATTGGTCGAGGTGGCATGGGTGTCGTGTACCGAGCCCGGGATGAGCGGCTCCAGCGCCGGGTGGCGATCAAGGTTCTTCCTCCGGAGTTCGCCTTCCAGCAGGACATCCGCGAGCGGTTCACCCGGGAGGCACAGACAGCCGCGCGCCTTTCCCACCCTCATATCGTTCCTATTCACAGCGTCGGTGAGGGAGAGGGGCTGGTCTACTTCGTCATGGGCTACGTGGATGGCGAGTCGGTATCGGCACGGATTCGCCGCCGTGGCCAGCTGCCGGTGGAGGAGGCCCGGCGGATCATGATGGAAACGGCGGACGCGCTCAGCGCCGCCCACGCGCTCTCCGTTATTCATCGCGACATCAAGCCCGACAATATCCTCCTCGAAGGCACCCGCGGCCGGGTGATGGTAACGGACTTCGGAATCGCCAAGGCGCTCTCCTCCACCTCGGGCGCAACCCTGACCGGGTATCGGAGTGGCGATCGGCACCCCGGCGTTCATGAGCCCGGAACAGGCCGCCGGCGAGCGCGACATCGATGGGCGGTCCGACCTGTACAGCCTCGGCGTAGTCACCTATCAGATGTTGACTGGGGCGCTGCCCTTCAGCGCTCCGTCGGTCGCCGGGATTCTGATGAAGCAGATCACGGAGCCCGCGCCGGACCTCAGGGTCAAGCGGCCCGACACACCGGAAGATCTGGCCGCGGCAGTCAGCCGATGCCTGGAAAAGGATCCGGAGAATCGCTGGGCCAGCGCGGATGCGCTGCGCCGGGCGCTCGAGAGCCGGTCCACAGTAGCCACAGCGAGGCGTCGGGGCTGCGGGGAAGCGGGGTGGCGCAGCCGAAAGACTCAGCGGGGCAGCAGGGCAGCGGGGCAGTCGTACCGGACGTCCTGCGGCCGCTGCAGGGCAGGCTCGGCAACGCCCTGCCGCGCAGCTAGCAAACCGCCCCGCTGCCCCGCTGCCCCGCCAGGGTCCCCACCAGCACGACGCAGTCGCCGAGATGAGCTGGTTCCGGACACCGGCGAGCCAAAGATCATCCAGAAGGTCAGGGGACAGTTCGCCAGCTGGGCCGCGGTGACCGCGGGATGCGCAGGGATCAACGTCGCCACCGGCATGGATCATCCGTGGTTTCTCTTTCCCATGTTCGGAATGGGTATCGGACTGATGCGCAGCTATGCCATGCTCTGGCAGAGCGGCTACAGCTGGCGCGATGTGCTCAGCCGTCCGCCGGCGCCGGACGCGATGGAGACCACCATGGTGCGGGGCGGCAAGGGAGCGCGAGCGATCGACGCCGCCCACGTCGGACGAGTTCGGCGCACACGTGTCGTCGGTCCTACAGGTCTACGGTGACCGGCTCGCGATCCTCAAGCTGGTGTCCAAGCTGCCGGCCTCGGAGCGAAAGATGCTCCCCGAGGTTCAGCAGACTGCGGACGCGCTCTACGCCCGGGCAGCCGATCTCGCCCGAACCCTGCAGGCAATGGACAGCAATCTCGACTCCGAAAATCTGTCCCAGATCGACGAGAGAATCGCCGGCTTGTCACGCGAGCCCGACGATCCGGAGCGCAGCCGCCGGCTGAGTCTGCTTCAGCGGCAGCGCGAATCGATAGGGGTGCTGCGTGAGCGCCGGAGCCAGGTGGCGAGCCACCTGGAGTCCTGCGTCCTGGCGATGCAGAATGTCCGGTTTGATCTGCTGCGGTTGCGGTCGGCCGGGGTGGCCGCGGTGCTGGGAGATCTGACCCAGGCCACTCAACAGGCGAAGGCGCTGTCGCGAGACGTGGACAACGCCATCGCGGCGGCAGGAGAGATACGAGAGGCGATGAAGTAGACCGCGCCGTCAGAACGCCGCTAGCTCCTCCATCGCCCGCCTGAAACTCTCCACCTGCGGCAAGATCACGTCCTCCAGCTCCGGCGCGTACGCCACGAAGGTATCGGTGGCAGCCACCCGCTTTACCGGAGCATCGAGATAGGCAAACGTCTCGTCCGCGATCCGGGCGGCGATCTCGGCGCCGTATCCCCAGGACAGGGAATCCTCGTAGGCAACGAGCACCCGGTTGGTTTTCCGCACCGATGCGTAGATCGTGTCCCAGTCTACCGGCGAGAGAGACCGGAGATCGACGACCTCGACGCTCACCCCGTGCCGGTCCTCCATCGCCTTTGCGGCCACCAGGGTCCGCTGAACCACCGCCCCGTAGGTCACGACGGTCAGATCGGTTCCCTGGCGCACGATCTTGGCCTTGCCGAACGGAATCATGAAGTTCGGCCCCGGGTTGGGCGCCTTGTTGTAGGTCTGGCGGTAGAGGTGCTTGTGCTCCAGGAAGAGCACCGGGTCCTCACAGCGGATGGCGGTGCGCAGCAGTCCGTTCGCGTCGAGCGAGGTCGAGGGACATACGACCCGGAGCCCGGGAACGCCCGGTGAACACGGCCGCCCCGGTCTGTGAGTGGTAGACCGAGCCACCCTTCAGGTAGCCGCCGTACGTGACCCGAACCACTACCGGAGCCGCGAACGCGTTGTTGGACCGCCAGCGCATGAGCGCGAGCTCGTTGCGGAGCTGCATGTAGGCCGGCCAGATGTAGTCGAAGAACTGAATCTCGACCACCGGCTTGAGCCCCCGGGTGGCCAGCCCGATCGCCCGGCCGATGATGTTTGCTTCGGCCAGCGGCGAGTTATAGACCCGGTCGCTTCCGAAGAGCCGCTGAAGCCCCCAGGTCACCTTGAAGACGCCACCCTTGCCCTTCACCTCGCCGAGATTCTCTTCCCGGCTGCAGTCGGCCACATCCTCACCGAACATCACGATTCTGGGATCGCGCGTCATCTCGTCGCGTAGGCAGATGTTCAGCAGATCCACCATCGTGGTGGGATCGCCGGTGAAGCGCGGGTCGTCCTCGGTGTCGAACTGCTCCGAGGTCGGGTCCACGTCCGGGGAGTACACGAAGTTGTAGACCGTATCGGTGCCCGGCTGGGGCGAGGCCAGAGCGACATCGGATGCGACCTGAACCTCCTCCTCCACCTCGCGCGCGATCTGGTCGAGCTCGGCCTGGGTGGCGATTCCCTGCTCCAGGAGATGCTTCGGGAAACGGGTCAGAGGGTCTCGCTCCGCGTCTGACTGGCGCTCGGTTGGAGGACGATAGTGCACCTCGTCGTCCGAGAGCGAGTGGCTGTATGGGCGGATCACATGGGCGTGCACCAGCGCCGGTCCCTTCCGGGCCCGGGCGTACTCCACCGCCTTGGTCAGCACGTCGTGCGACGCGAGCACGTCGCAGCCGTCCACTTCCTGGATGAACAGGCCGGGAAACCCGGTCAGAAGCTTGGAAATGGAGCCGCCGGGGGTATTGACCTCTACCGGCACCGATATGGCGTAGCCGTTGTCCTCGACCAGGAAGACCACCGGGAGCTTCAGGTTGGTGGCGGTGTTGAGCGCCTCCCAGAACTCCCCTTCGCTGGTGGTGCCATCGCCAGTGGTGCAGAGCACGACCTCGTCGCCCTGGAACAGCTGGTCCTTGTCGGGAATTCCGTCGATCCGCTCGTACCGGAGCCACGCCTCGGCGCAGCCGACGGCCTGGAGGAACTGGGTGCCGGTGGGGCTGGAGGCGCTCACGATGTTGAGCTCCTTGTGTCCCCAGTGCGACGGCATCTGGCGGCCACCGGAGTTCGGATCGTCGGCTGCGCCAACCGCGGAGAGCAGCTGCTCGGTGGCCGTCATGCCCAGGCCGAGGCAGAGCGCGCGATCGCGGTAGTAGGTGTAGAACCAGTCGTAGGAGGGACGAAAAACCCGGGACGCGGCGGCCAGCACGGCCTCGTGCCCGGCCCCTGAGATCTGGAAGAAGATCTTGTTCTGGCGCTTGAGCTGGATCTCCTTGTCGTCGATCCGCCGCGCAAGCAGCATGACGCGGTACAGATCCAGGAGATCCGGCTTGTCCAGCTTGGGGGAGCTCTTGGCGCGTCCCGATGTGCGTGTTGCCATGAAACTCGGGGTCAGGGTCGTCGGTCACGCAACAGTGGGCGAAAGATAGCGCCCGAATGAATGGCCTGCAGACAATGGGGCCCGCTGTCGGCGCTGCGAGAAGTTGCTACCGACGGGCAAGGGCCGCTATGGCGGAGCGCACATCGGGATAGTGCCACTATAGCATCATCGTACCTGAGTAGCTGCCAATCCATCATCAGGCACTAGTCCTTCTGAAAAACGACCTTACCGCCGATCACGGTGGCCCGGACCCGGCCCGGCTGATCGTTTCAGGAGGAATGGAGGTCAGATCACGGTCGAGCACCACCAGGTCGGCCAGGTACCCGGGGGCAAGCTTGCCCCTGCTTGACTCCGCAAAGACACCGTATGCATTCGTGGCCGTGTACGCCCGCAGCGCCTCCTCCACCGTGATCTTCTGCTCCGGTACCCAGCCTCGGGGGTTCTTCCCGTCCAGGGTCTGCCGGGTCACTGCCGCGTAAATCCCCAGGAGCGGATCGATGCGGCGCTACGGTCCAGTCAGAGCCAAAGGCGAGGCGGGCGCCCCGGTCGAGCAGGGAGCGGAACGCGTACGTCGTCTTGATGCGCTCGGGACCGATCCGCTTCTCCGCCCATCGGCCGTCATCGATCGCGTGGTAGGGCTGCATCGATGCCACGACGCCGCTGGTGGCGAGCCGGGCGATGTCTCCCCGCCGGAGGTGTTGGGCATGCTCGATCCGGAAGCGCCGGTCGCGGGGGCCGTGGGCCTTGCCGACGCTGTCGAAGATGTCGAGCAGCACACCGTTGGCCCGCTCGCCAATCGCGTGAACGGCTATCTGCAGCCCCGCCGAGTCGGCCGCGCCGATCCAGACCCGAGCGAGTCTTCCGGAGTGACAAACAGCCCGGACGTTCTCGGTGCATCATTGTATGGCTGGTAGAAGAGGGCGGTGGTGGAGCCGAGTGAACCATCTACGTAGCCCTTGAGTCCCGCGACCCGGAGCCGGTCGTCCCCGCTACCGCGGGCACGTACGGTATCGGCCATGGCGCGCCAATAGCGGAGTGGGACGTACACCGACACCCGGGTCGTGAGCTTGCCCGCGGCGTGGGCCCCTCGAAGGGCGGCCACCTCGTACCAGGGGACGTCGACATCAGCCACTGCGGTTACGCCCTTGCTGGCCGCCCACTCCATGGCCCGGGTCAGGGCAGCATCGCTTTGGCTTTCGGAGGGAATCGGGATAACCGCTGCGACAGGTCCCTGCGCTTCGTCCTTGAGCACCCCTGTGGGCTCTCCATTCGGGCGGCGAACGATGGTCCCACCGGCAATCTCCCGCGTGTTCCTGGTCACTCCAGCCTTGTCGAGCGCCAAACTGTTTGCCAGCGCCATGTGACCATCCAACCGGTCCACGAAGACCGGGTTGTTCGGCGTCACCGAATCGATCCAGCTCCGGTCGGGGAGCGGGGTGCCGGGCCAGTTCTCGTGATCCCAGGTTCCGCCTAGAATCCACTCGCCGGGTTTGGATTTGGCCGCGAATGCTTTGATGCGGGCGATGAATTCGGCGGGAGTGGCTGCATCCCGTAGATCGACGCTCGTGAGCTGAAACCCTCCCCTCAGAAAGTGGGCGTGCCCATCCATGAAGCCCGGAGCCACCATCGCCTTTCCGTTCGCGATGACGCGGGTACCGGAATCTCCGGTCTTTGCTATCGTCGCGCTGTCGCCCACCGCTACGATCGTGTCTCCCTCGATCGCCACGGCCTGAGCCCACGGTTTGGCGGAGTCGCCGGTCCACACTCGGCCATAGACAATCAGATCGGGCGTGCCTGGTACGTTATCCGGGCGAGCTCCGCATGCGCTGGAGCAGAGCGCCGCGGCCAGCACGGCAGCCGACGATTTCCAAACCATGGAATACCCTTTCAGCGAAGCTTCGTGAGTCTGCGGATCGATTCCAGCTTCTCCAGCGCGCTGCTCCCGGTAGCGGCGGGGGCCACTGAGAAGAGGTCACGGATGTCGAGAAGAATTTCCAGCATCAGCTGGTCGCGCATGTAGCCGCTTTCGAGATCCATCATGCGTCCCTCGTCCGCGGCTTTCTTGGCGCGGTCGTACGACTCTCGGTAGATGGTTTCCAGGTTGCTCAGAATGCGGTCGCGGGGGCGCATGGGAATCCAGGTCGGAGGGCCTCAAATCTAGGCCACAAACGCCCATAAAGAAGTGCGCCCCCGGCGTCGGCCGGGGGCGCTGAACTTCTGAACCGCATGGTTCTCACACACCGATGCGGGGATACCAGTAGAGTACCCGGCGCTTGTTGAGCACGGTACTGGAGCAATCATACGTCAGCACGAAGTTACCTGACATGGTGTGCGAGACGGCGTGCTCGATAGCGCCTAGCGGCTGCGGTCCATTGGCGCACAGCATCTGCCCGAACATGGTCGCGTTACCGGCTGCGACACACTGTGCTCCGGCGTAGATCAAGCCCTGATAGTTGAACGCGCCTGCAGACGGGTTACCGGCCACCCTTACGTCACCCGCGGCCATGAACAGCATGCCGTCCTCATGCTCGGCGGTGATGAACGGCGTGCCCGTCACCTCGATCGAACCGGTAGCCAGGATCGTCATCCTCCTGGGGGTTGCGGCGGTACCGGTATTGCCCGAGACCGAGACATTGCCCTGCACACAGTAGGTGCCGTCCACAGAGCTGCCACCGGCGAGGCTCCAGAGTTTGGTCCCGGCGTTATAGCTCCACCCGCCAGGAACCGCGACCAGCATGCCTGCGCCGTTCGTCGCGGTACCGGTCGAGAGAAGGCGGAATTCCGCGCCGGCACAGTAGTCCATGGGATTCAAGTCAGGGATCACCACCTCGGGCTGTCCGCTCAGCACCGGCGCGGGACTGCCGTTGGGCAACGTCCAGGTGCCGGTCGCAGCGCCCGTGGCGGTTGCCTGGGTAGAGATGATCGGCCCACCACCCGCTGCGTGGATATTGCCATTGGCGTGCGCGCCTCCGCATGCACCCAGGACTTGAGGCGAGCCGGAGAAGTTCACGTTTCCGTCGGCTGCCATGGCGGGCATGGGTGTAGCTCCCAGGATCGCCGTGACCTCCACCGAGGCGCCATCGTTCGTCAGCACCCGGCAGCGCACCAGCACACGGCCGTTCAGATCGGTCGACGCGTTTCCGTCTCCATCTGCCGGATCATCCCTGACCGTGACGAAGTACGTCTGCCCCTGGTAGGCCTTGCCGCCGAGCGGGATCTGGTCAGCGACAGGCAGTCCGTAGCCGATGAAGAGCGAGTCGTCGGCGGTGGGAACGAAGTTGTCGCTGCCCCGCAGAATCCGGGTGAAGCTATGGGACTTGAGGCTGCCTCGGAGCAGGCCCAGCGCGTGGGCTACTCCGGCATCCGCCACTTGCACCGCTCGAGTGGCGCGCTCCTGGTTCACCGTGGCCTGATTGCTCAGTGTGGCAAAGGTGAGCATCGCCCCACCGAGAATGCCGGCGGTCACCAGTGCGAACATCGCGGCTGGGAGCGCTATGCCCTCTTGTCCCGTCGCACTGCTCCCACGCGCATGAGCCAGATGCCTTCTCGTCGGAAGCGACATAGGGCCTCTTTCACTTGCATGTTTGCTCTGAAGCGATCGCTTGAGGGCACTGTTGGGTGCTGCGAAGTTCTGCACTGGACCCGCTGCTGATGATGCAAACGAGTGTTTGGGATATCCCTGGTGGAGTACGAACTCGCAGAAAGAGTGCCGCTTGGCTGGTGCCCACGTAGGGCGACGCAAAATCTGTTGACCGCTTATTTCCCCAGGCTGGGCCGAGGAGGCAACGGCGGAACGCTATGCAATATCAGTGCATTGCTAGCCAAAACCTTGCAGCCCCATCTCGTTCAGAATCTGCACTCGCATCGTCTCATGGCTGCTGAAAAAAAGCGCCCCGGCTTTTGGGCCGGGGCGCTCGTTGAACATGCTCCTGTGGCGATCTAGGCACCGATACGAGGATACCAGTAGAGCACCCGACGCTTGTTGAACACGTTGGCGGAGCAGTCGAAGGTGAGGGAAAAGTTACCCGAGATGCTGTGCGTGGCGGTCCACTCGGTGGCGCCGACAGGGTTGGCATTGTTGGCGCAGAGCAGCTGGCCCGTGGCAACGAAGCTACCGGTCGCGAGACACTGAGCTCTGGCGTACAGCATTCCCGAGTAGCTGGTGGCGCCGGCCGCGGCATTGCCGGCGAGGTAGAGATCGCCACCGGCGAGCGCCAGGATGTTGTCGGGGTGATCCGCGATCATATACGGCGTGCCTTCCATTCTGATCGAGCCAGTGGCGATGACGGACATCTGCTTGGGAGTAGCCGCCGTACCAACCGAGCCTTGGACGTACGCATTTCCCGTCACACAGTACGTTCCGATTGGAGGAGCGCCGGCGGCGCCTGTTAGCGTCCAGGTCAGGGTAACTGCGTTGTAGACCCAGCCGGCAGGAACTGCGATGATGCCTCCGGCGCCGTTCTGCGCGACGCCGAGCGGGAGAAGTCGGAAATCCGCCTGAGCGCCGGTGCAGTAGTCCGCCGGATTCAGATCGGGAATGTCGATCAGGGGCGCGCCGGGCACCTTGGGAGCGGGCCCTCCAGCCGTCAGGTTCCAGCTGCCGGTCACGGTTCCAGTTGCGCTCACCTGGGTGGCGATGTCCGGGCCACCACCGGTCGAGCTGATGTTT
Organism: uncultured Gemmatimonadales bacterium; assembly: GCA_963730915.1. Classification (GTDB taxonomy): domain Bacteria; phylum Gemmatimonadota; class Gemmatimonadetes; order Gemmatimonadales; family GWC2-71-9; genus CAVVWJ01. The sequence continues at coordinate 205,584 of CAVSTR010000004.1, forward strand.
CCGTTGGCGTGCGCGCCACCACAGGGGCCGAGGATGTCCGGGCTACCGGCAAAGGCCGCATTGCCGTCCGCGGCAAATCCCGGCTGCGGCACAGACCCGACGATCGCCGCCACCTCAGCGGTGGCACCATCACTGGTTAGAGATCGGCAGCGTACCAGTACCCGGCCGTTCAGGTCGGTCGAGGCGTTGGCATCGCCGTCCGCTGGATCGTCCCGGACGGTGACGAAGTAGGTGTGGCCCTGGTACGCCTTTCCCGCCAGCGGGATCTGGTCACCCGCCGCCAGACCATAGCCGGTCAGGAGTGAATCATCCGCGGTCGGGATGAAGTTGTCGCTACCCCGGAGAATTCTGGTGAAGCTGAGACTCTTGAGTGGGCTGGCCCGCAGCATGCTTACCGCGTGGGCCACTCCGGCGTCTGCGACCTGTACCGCCCGGGTGGAACGCTCCTGGTTCAGCGTGGCCTTGGCGCTCAGATCGGCAAACGCGAACACTCCGGCCGCGAGGATACTGGCGGCCACGAGGGCGAACATGGCGCTGGGCAGGGCGATTCCGCGATACCCGAGCGCGCCGGGTAACACCGCCTTCATCTGCGATTGCGCATGTACACCCACGAGATCCTCCTTGCGAGCTGAGTTGTACGGGCATGCTTGGGCGCTTCCAGGGTCACTCTCACGCGCGTTGCGGCGCGGGCCACGTCGGCATTCGTGGCCAGAATTGTCCCGCTCGAATCGAACTGGAAGGTCAGGGTTCGGACCGGCCACGCCATGGGGGCCACAGCCGCACCCGCCTGCCAGCGAACGTACAGCGTGTCGTTCACGGCATACATCAGCACATCTTCCAGTGGATCCGCCACGTCAGCGTCGGCCGGATTGAAGTCGGCCACGATCCGGAGAGTGTCGAAGGGCGGGGCTAACGGATCGATCCGCGGTGCACCGGCTCCGGTCAGATTCCGCGGGTTCGCGCCGGCATACCGAAGAATCGAGCTGATGTTCAGCTCAGTACTGCGCAGGGCGTCCTCACTGCGCGCGGTCTCCCGCTGCCGGGTGTACCCGCGCTGCATGCTGACCATGGCCGTGGTCAATCCTCCCATCACGATCGCCAACAACGTGAGGGAGATCATCAGCTCGATCAGCGTGAAACCCGCTCGTGGCTGCCGTGTCATCGCCGTCTCCCTACATCGTGATCAGAGAAAAGAAATTTTTGGCCTCTGGGGTCCGTGATCCCATCGCAGGAGGAATGATCCTGATAGTCACGTCACGGGTCCCACCAACCCCCGCAGTGACGATCCAGCGGCGGGTGTAGGTCCGCCCCCGCTCGGTCACCGCATCGTTGTAGTTGGCGACGTTCGCGGCCAGGTTTCCGCCGGGAACCAGCTGCATCGTGTCCGCCGTGCGGGCAACGGCACCCGCAATCCCCCGCAGCTCCTCGAACTTGTTGTCGGCCAGGGCGGCCATGTCGGTCCGGGCGGCCGTCCTGTCCTGCTGCCGGATCGTCGTCGCCGTCACCGAGGACATGGCGAGCACGCCGACGACGATCACGACGATGGCGATCATGAGCTCGACCAGCGTGAAGCCGGCCTCGGACTGGCATCGCGAATGCATGGTGACCTGACTCATTGGACGGTGATAATGCCGTTGGCGCCGACCGTGACCGTCTTGGTGCGGCCGCCGAAAGTGATGCTGAAGACCGCGCCTCCGCCGACGGGAGGCCCGAATGAGGCGAAGCTCACGGTCATTGCCCCCGCAGCGAACCCAGGTCCACCTGCCTCGAAGGATCGGCTAAAGAGGACAGTGACGGCGGGGGTGAGTGACTGAATGTCGTAGGTCGAGGTACCGGTCTTGAGCACCTGGATCGTCTGATTCCGCTTGATGGCTTCGACCTGGGCGCGGCGCAGGTCTCCCGCCACCTGGTAGGCGGCAGTGTCTAACCGAAGACCGTTGCGCATGGCAGTAAAACGCGGCGCGGCGATTGCCAGGACCAGGCCCATCACCACGACGACCAATGCGGTCTCCACCAGGGTGAAGCCCCGGCGAGACAGGTTGCGATCCGCAGCCATCCAGTCCTCTCTTTCAGGATATGGCTCACTCAGCACGTGGTGTGCCGTGTACTAACGCTTTATTCGAAGCACACTTGACGGCGGATGGATGGCGGCGGGTCGTGCAGATAGCGAGGGTTAACAGTCCTTGACGGTGCAAGACCCTGCCCCAGCCCACAGAGCAAGGATCGGCCCGCTCCCCCCTTCGAAGGGATATTATTCGGTCGTTACGGCATATCGTCTCGGAAAACCACCAGGAACGGTGATGGAATGACCCTCCAGAACAAGACCATTCTGTTCTTTGCCGGTCCGCTGTATGAAGACCTCGAGCTCTGGTATCCCAAGATCAGACTGGAGGAGGAAGGCGCGCGGACAGTTGTCGCCGGAACCGGGGAGAAGACGTATCAGGGCAAGCGCGGTTATCCCCTCACTGTGGATACCAGCGTCGACCAGATCCAGGCGTCGGACTTTGCCGGTCTCGTCATTCCCGGCGGCTACGCTCCCGACATCATGCGTCGATCACAGAAGCTGCTGCAGCTCACCCGCGAGATCTACCAGGCTGGTAAGCCAGTCGCCTTTATCTGCCACGCGGGATGGGTCCCGATCTCTGCGGGTATCGTGCGGGGCAAGCGCGGCACCAGCGTCGGGGCGATCAAGGACGATCTGGTGAATGCGGGGATGCTGTGGGAGGACAGGCCCGTCGTTGTCGACGGCAATCTGATTTCGTCGAGAACCCCCGCCGATCTACCACACTTTTGCAGAGCATTGATTACTGCGTTGAACGAGTCACCAGTCGAAAAAGACTCCCCATCCAAAGCGAAGCGAGGGGGAGGCACCTACTCCGCCGGCTCCCGTACCGGGTGAAGTAGGTTCCTTCACTGCGCTCAGGATGAGGAGTTTCTCTGTGTCCCTCAAAGATGCGCAACTACAAGTAGACGCCTGGATCAGCCAGTTCGAGGAAGGCTACTTCCATCCCCTGACGAACATGGCCAGGCTGGCGGAAGAAGTCGGCGAGCTGGCTCGCGAGGTGAATCATCGGTTCGGCCAGAAGACAAAGAAGACCGAGGAGCCGGAGGGTGACCTCGCCATGGAGATGGCAGACATCCTCTTCGTTCTGATCTGCATGGCAAACCGGGAAGGAATCGATTTACAGGAAGCGTTCGAGGGAATGATGGCGAAGATCAAGACGAGAGACGAGACCAGATGGACAAAAAAAGCGTGAGCGGGACTAGAACAAGCGTGAGCGGTAAGCGGGAACAGGGTTGTCATCCTGAGCGCAGCGAAGGATCTCTCAACTACAGCAAGATCACGGCCCCACTTACCCGCTTACGCTTGTTCTAGTCCCGCTCACGTTTTATTGTCGACTACTCCCATTCCTCCGGAGCGCTTTCCAGTTCCTCCAGCAGCACCTGGTAGCTCTCCCACCGATCCCGGCGAACCACCCCATTCTCGACCGCCTCACGAACTCGACAGCCAGGCTCAGTGATGTGGCGGCAGTCGGCGTAGCGACAGTTGCCAATGAATGGCCGCATCTCGGGAAAACAGGTCGGAAGCTCTCTCGGGACCACACCCCATAATCCCACTTCACTGAACCCCGGGGTATCAACGAGATACCCACCAGCATCCAGCGGGAGCATCACGGCGGATACGGTGGTGTTCTTGCCACGTCGCACCTTGGCGCTGATCTCACCGATACGGAGCTTGAGTCCGGGCTGCACCGCATTCAGCAGACTGGATTTTCCTGCCCCGGAGGGTCCGGTCACCACTGACACCTTCCCCACGAGTGCTCGCGTGAACTCTTCGATCCCCTGGCCAGTCTTTGCACTGGTGGGATAGACCGAATAGCCGGCCGCCCGACACCGGGCGATCAGCTCCTGCCCGGGATCCAGCTCCACCTTGTTCACCACCACCGCCGCCTGAATCGAGTTGGCCTCGGCCACGACGAGAAGCCGGTCTATCAGCTGGAGAATGGGGGCGGGATCTACGGTAGCGGTAACGACGAACACTTCATCGATATTGGCGGCGACCGGCCGGGTTCCTCGACCCTCGGGCACCCTGCGCTCGAGGAGCGTGGTCCGTGGCTCCACACTTACGACTCCGTACAGCTCTCCTGTGGGTTCCGGCTCCAGGCGTACGCGGTCGCCTACCACGACTCTGGGCGTATCCCGCTTCGCCTTTCCCCGAAGTATCGCCCGTACTTCGCCTTCGTTCGTCGCCACTCGATAGACGGAGCCGTCTCGCTCGAGTACGGTGCCGAGGAGCTCGGTCACCAGGAGGGAGGCGCCCTGCTGATGGCCTCATCCAGGGCTGCCTTTACGTCGTACAGCGAAAGCGCCGCGAGGCGGGACTCGGCCTCGGAGGGTGTGCGGCCCCATGCCAGAGTTTCGGTCTCCACGTGACCCGAGGGGCGGTCGCCGCCAGTGGACCATCGGACGAACAGCAGAGCAGCTCCATAGAGGCCACGCACGTCGGGCTCGTCTTCGACGTAGATAGCGACCGAATAGGCCTGTCCGTCGCTGCCGCTGAACGCCGCCGCCCGCTCGTGCTTCTGCATGTACCCGCCCAACGTAAATTCGCTCACCCTTCGCTCCGCGCAGGGCCGGATCGTCGCGGCACCGACTCTCGAACCAGATTCCCCAGAATGAAGGCGATATTCGCCGGCCGCTCGGCCAGGCGACGCATCAAGTAAGGATACCACTGCGTCCCGAAGGGGATATAGACCCGCATATGGTAACCGGTCTGGCGGAGGCGGGTCTGCAGGTCGCGTCGCACCCCATAGAGCATCTGGAACTCGAATCGTTCCGCCCCGATGTTCTGACGGCGGACGAACTGACGGGCGTGGGTGATGATGGACTCGTCGTGCGTGGCGATGCCCGGATAGTTCCCATTCTGGAGCAGCCGCTCCATCAGCATGACGTAGCTCCTGTCCACATCGGCCTTGTCGGGAAACGCGATGGCGGGAGGCTCCAGGTAGGCTCCCTTGCAGAGCCTCACTCGGGCCTTCAGCGCGATGAGATCCGCTACATCCGCTTCGGAACGCCGGAGCGCCGACTGAATAACGACACCGCAGTGACCGCCGTACGTTCCGAAGAGCCGCTCCCGAAAGAAATCGAGGGTCCGCTGAGTGTAGTCGGACCCTTCCATGTCGAGCCGGACAAACCCACGAAGCTCTCGCGCCTTGTCGAGAATTTTCGCCATGTTGACGTAACAGAGGTCCTCGCTGATATCGAGCCCCATCTGCGTCAACTTTACGGATACGTTCACCTCTACACCCTGAGCCGCCATCCGGTCGAGCATGGTCAGGTACTGATCCCTGGCGGCAACCGCCTCGCTCTCTACGCCGACGCTTTCCCCCAGCAAGTCCAACGAAGGGGTGATTCCCCCAGCGCTCAGGTCCCGAGCCGCTTTCACCGCTTCGTCGATCGTCTCACCGGCAACGAAGCGAGATGCCAGCCTCCGGGCAATCCGGTTTCGTCGAACGAAATTGAATACTCTCTGCTGTTCGGAGAGCCAGAGAAGTCCCTGTCGCATTACCAGATTGATAACCCTGCATCGATGAGGGGCCAGCCGCAGCCTGGAAACGCACCGAAACTAGCAGGGATCTGAAGTCATTGCGAGACGATGACGGATTACGTGTGATTGGCATCACCAGAGATCGCAGGAACTCTGCGTATTCTCAGGGTGTTTCGGCAATGCACCTTTTTCGTAGAGAATCCATGGCCACACGGCAACGCTGGAAGCGGACTGGCGCCAAGGTTGCGCGGTCGTCCCGACGCTTGAAGCCACAACTGCAGATCGTCAAGGATCCGGTCGATTCGGCTCAGGCCGCGGGCTTGCGCTACGTCAGCGACACCATGCCCGGCATCCGGCGCAAGCGATCCGGATCGGGTTTCAGCTACCTGGGCCCCGATGGGAAGACGGTAAAGGACCCCGCGACCATCGCGAGGATCCGGTCGCTCGCCATTCCTCCGGCATACGTGGATGTGTGGATCTGCCCCAGTGCCAACGGTCATATCCAGGCCACTGGCAGGGACGCGAGGGGCAGAAAGCAGTACCGATACCACCCCAAGTGGCGCGAGACGCGGGACGAGACCAAGTTCGGCCGTATTCTCGCATTCAGCGAGGCCTTGCCCGGCATCCGGAAGCGAGTCGAGAACGATCTCAGCAAGCCGGGCCTGCCCCGCGAAAAGGTGCTCGCCACCGTGGTGCGTCTACTCGACTGTACGGGGATTCGGATCGGCAACGACGAATATGCCCGCTCCAACCGCTCGTTCGGCCTGACGACGCTGCAGGACCGGCACGTTGAAATCTCGGGCTCCAACATGCGATTCGAGTTCAGGGGCAAGAGCGGGAAGACTCACAGCGTCACCCTGAGCGACCGCCGGCTTGCAAGGATCGTGAGGCGGTGCCAGGAAATCCCGGGCGAGGACCTGTTCCAGTACCTCGACCAGGATGGGGTCAGGCAGACCATCAGCTCGGGCGATGTGAACGACTACCTGCGGGAGCTATCGGGCCAGGAGTTCACCGCCAAGGATTTCCGCACCTGGTCGGGCACCAAGCTCGCCGTGAGCGCTCTGGCAGAGATCGGCGACTGCACCTCCAAGAGTCAGATCAAGAAGAACATCCTGCGCGCCATCGACAGCGTCGCGGAGCAGCTCAACAACACGCGCGCCGTGTGCCGCAAGTACTACGTGCATCCCTGCGTGTTCGAGGTATACGCGGCCGGCACAATGTCGCAGATCCTTCAGAGTGGAACGAGTGCGAGCGCAAAGAGCCGGCTCGAAGCCGATGAGGCCGCGGTGGTATGGCTGCTGCAACAACAGCTGAAAGAAGCCAAGGCTTCGTAGCGCGTTTCCCGCCTGTGTCGCCGGCTTCAGGGCCGGCGTCTCCCAAGTAGGTCTGCCGAATCCGTACCGCCAATGCTGTTGCTCAGACCGCTGGGCGTGTCGCTCATGCCGCATTCGTTCGTGGGGCGAGTCTTCTCGCTTAACGTAGACCGGCTCGGGTTCCCTCGGATCCCTTGGGGTGCCATGTCCAGTTCCCAGCCAGACGGCCCCGAAGGCACTGGCCGCGCTGTTCGGATCCCATTGCGCTACATGTCGGGACGAAACGCGCTGCTCGTGGCCGCCGGGTGGACGCTATTCGGCCTCTGCTCCTTTATGGCGTGTCTTCTGGCCGACACCGCCACCGGCGCAGACTCTCTGCCGTGGCGGGGCCTGCTGGCGTACTCGCTGGGTGCGGCCTGGATCTGGGCAGCGCTAACTCCTGCGGTGATCTGGCTGACCCGAGGCACCGGCATTTCCGCCGGGAACCGACTCCGCAGTGTCATGCTCCATGCAGCCACAGGTGCTGGGTTCATCATGCTATCGGTCACGCTGCAATCCATGCTTGCCGCTGCCACTCGCATAGACACGAGTGGCGTGAGCCCGCTGCTGCCGCGGATAGAGAACAGCCTGCTCGCCTATGCGGCTATCGTGCTTTCGGGACAGGCTACGCACTACTTCACCCTGCTTAAGACTCGCCAAATTCACGCATCCGAGCTCGAGGCACGGCTGGCCAAGACCCATCTTCAACTGCTGAGGATGCAGCTACAGCCCCACTTTCTGTTCAACACCCTCAACACCGTGGCCGAGCTGGTCCATAGCGATCCCGACACCGCCGACCAAATGATCACGCGCCTGGGAAGGCTGCTGCGCTTGTCGCTGGACCACGCAGGACACCAGGTCGTTCCCCTCCGCCAGGAGATCGACTTCCTCCGCATGTATGTGGAGATCGAGCAGGTACGCTTCCAGGATCGCCTTCAGATCGTGTGGGACCTCGCGCCGGATACACTCGAGGCCGCCGTTCCTACTTTGCTGTGGCATCCGGTTCTGGAGAATGCCATCCGCCACGGGGTCACCCCCCTGGCCGGGACGGGGACGCATAGTCATCGCCTCTCAGCGCGTCGGCGATGATCTCATTCTGGAGATCCGGGACAACGGGCGAGGCCTGCCCGCCGGTCAGATTCTGCGCGAAGGCGTGGGTCTCCGGAATATCCGCGAGCGCGTGGATCAGCTCTACGGAGCCCGCGCCCGTTTCTCACTCGAGCCTGCGGCGGGCGGTGGAACCGTCGCAACGCTCCGCCTGCCATTCACCCACTGCGATGTGGCTCACACGCCGGTGCCCCTCTCGCAGCGCGATCTCGAGGAGCTGGTCGGATGACGTTGAGAGTCGTGGTGGCAGATGATGAACCGATCGGCCGCCAACGTCTGGTGCGGCTGCTGCAGGGCGAGCCCGAGACCGAAGTAGTCGCCGCCTGCGCCGATGGCGAGGAGGCAGTAGAGGCGATTCGTGAACATGCACCCGACGTGGTGCTGCTCGATATCCAGATGCCGCGCCTCGATGGCTTCGAGGTTGTGGCGGCTCTGGGGGAAGCGCACCAGCCCGCGGTCATCTTCGTGACCGCGCACGACCAGTATGCCGTCCGCGCGTTCGAGGTCCACGCCTTCGACTACCTGTTGAAGCCGGTCGACCAGGATCGGCTCCGGGAGGCGATGGAGTTGGCGATCTCTACGCCTGCCGCGCACCGCACGTGGAAGCATCACCCGACGCGTGCTCTCCCTGCTGGAGGAGATGAACTCTCGCGAGCGCGTACGGGGACGTGACCGCCTGGTCGTACGCACCCCCGAAACGGGCCATCTTCCTGAGAACGGAGACGATCGACTGGATCGAAGCAGCGGGAAAGTTCGTCCATCTCCACGTTGGCCGGACGGTGCACGCGCTGCGCGAAAGCATGGCCGAGCTGGAGCAGGAGCTCGATTCCGCCCGCTTTCTGCGCATCAGCCGGTCCGCCATCGTGAATCTGGACCGCATCCAGGAGGTGCAGCCCTGGTTCCAGGGCGACTACGTCCTGATCCTGACCGACGGCACCCGCCTCACTTCAACCCGTGGATATCGGGACAACATGCGAAGGCTGTTGGGGAGGTCGGCGTGAGGGCAGCGGGACTGCGGGGCGGCGGGGCAGCCATTCTGATGGCTGCGCTCATGCTGAGCGCGTGCTTCGGCCCCCGGCAGAAGCTGCATGAGGACGAGGGACCAGCTCCCATGGCCGACGGCTTCGAGCTGACGCTGAACAACCATCACTGGCTCGACGTCAACATCTTCGTGCAGCATGACGGCGAGGCCTCGAGGATCACCACCGTGACAGCCTCGACCTCGCAGTCATTGATTCTTCCAATGTGGCTCCTGGGCGACTCGAAGATCGTCCGGATCATCGCCGAGCCGGTCGGCGCGCAAGACAGCTACTCGACCGACCTGATGCGGGTAGATCCGGGTCAGTCAGTCGAGCTGAACGTCGAGAGCGCCCTGGCCAGATCCAACTACAGCATTCAGTAGGGTTTACCGTCCCTGGCCGCTGCTGCCGCGGCCGCCCCCCTCGAAGATCCCCGGCCCGCCCAGCAACCGATAGATAGCGTAGACACCTCCCGCCACTACGCCACCCACGAACCCGGTTCCTCCCAGGGAGAAGCGACGCTGTTGCAGTCCGGACACCGCCTTTCGCGGTATCCTGACCGGCTCGCCAGTCCAATCGGTCTGCCATCCCCGCGCGGCTTCCACTTGCAGGACGGACAGCTCGATGGTGCTGGAATCCACCCGCAGCACTTCTCCTTCAACATGCTCGATCGCGGGACCGATGGTTCCCGACAAATCCCGCGCACCCTCATCGGTGAGCTCGGCCGAAACCCTGCTACCTGGCTCAGGCTCGGCGGTGGTAAGCGGCCGGTAGGTGTAGCAGCCGCCTACCAGGACAAGGATGGTACAAGTCAGCAATCTCGCGGCGGATTTCATAGGTGCAACCTGTGAGGATCCGGCCGGCCAGACCGCCGGCGAAGGGCCGGCGATCTGCCATCCGGAGTGATTCCGATCAGTTTGCCAACGGTGCCGATGTGGTGTAGTTCAAAGCCGGGCACGCCGCAGGATCGTTCCGATTGAAGCCGGTCGGCGGAACTATCGGCGTATTCGGATTCGCATTGATCTCGGTGACACCGTAGGGGATTCGGCCCGGAATCGGAGTGGGGCTCGGGTCGGCGCTGCCCAACGGCGGAGCCGGAGCCAGCGCCGGCAGACAGGTCCGCTTGTAATCGCTCCACACTTCGATGTTCAGGAAGAGCGCCACGTACTTCTCTTCCATGATGTTCTCCAACGTGGCCGGCACCGGGGCCAATGGTGGAAACGCGACGATGGCTGCCCCGCGAGCGCCGTACGCGCGATTGGCTCGTGCGGCATCCAGAAAGGGCTGTGCGGCCCCTTGGCCACCCACCTGAAAAGCTGCCTCCGCCCCGATCAACTGGTTCTCGGCGTAGGTGACCACCGGCTGGCGGAAGTCGCCGGCATCGATGTTGGCGTTGGCGAAGTTGAAATCTGAGTAGCGACCAGTCGCAGAGCCGTTTCCGGGATCGATTCCGGGTGCGGTGTTCAAGCCGGTACTGCCGGCGGGACGATAGCCGAAGAAATCCGCGGGCGCACCGACCGCGTCGGCAGGCGGAACGAAGTAAAAGTTGAGCCGGGCATCGTCCTCTACTCCCGCCGCGATCCTCCGCTTCATCAGTCTCGACCATGGCGGCGCCCGGGGCGATGTCAGTCCGCGTGGCATGGAACTGATACCAGATGTTGTTCCCGTTCGGCGTGGCGTCGTGATACCAGTTCATGTCGTTCGCCGGCGAGCTGATCCCGAGAGGTACTTCGGCCAGAGCCAGCGCATAGTTGGCGGGATCCACCTCCGCCAGGTGCATGTAGTATCGAGCCTTCAGCGTGTGGGCTACTTCGGTGTAAACTGTCCGAAGGTCCTCCACGGTGCGGCCGCCGTAGATGAGCTCCGCGTTGTCCTGCGGAGGTCCCAGATTCGACAGCCCCGCAGCGGGCAGGTAGACGTTGATTGCTGAATCGAGATGCGTGATCACATCGGCGTAGACCTGGAGCTGGGAGTCGAAGGCTGGGGTCTCGTTGAGGGAATCGGCTGCTTGCCGATAGGGTATGTCCCCCCACATATCCGCGGCCATTCCCATGACCAGGGCCTCGTACACTTTTCCGATGCCGATGTAGGTCGAGTCTCCCAGCTTTGCGGCCAACTGCTGCATCTTCCGTATGTCCAGCAGTCCCCCACCACCGCTGAGGGTGCGGTTGGAACCGTACACAGAGATCCACTCGGGATCGATGGTGACGGGGTCCATGCCATAGCGATCAAACCCGATGCTCTGGCGAGAAAACCCTGATACCTGCTGGGTGTACTCCGCCGCAAGCCGGCCCAGCTGGCCTTCGAATTGAACCGACTGAGCCGCCTGGATGCCGATGTAGATCGGTCCTGGCCGGCTGAGGTTCAGGATGTTGTTCGGGTCCTCATCCACGCCGGGACCCGAGAGGAAGTCGTTGCACCCTGCCGCTCCCACAACGAGCGTGAGGCCCAGCAGCGACTTGACGATGTTTTTCATGGCTGAACTCTCCCTGAAAGTCGCGCTGAGTTTCAACGGTTGAGAGTGACGGAGAACACGTATGATCGGCCCTGCGGATTGTTGAAGTAGTCGATTCCGCGAACCGCCGTGGCTGCACCGAGCAGCGACGTCTCAGGATCGACGCCGGTGTACTTGGTCCAGGTGACCAGGTTGCGACCCGCCACTCTCAGGTCGATGCTGCCGAAGCCAAGCACCCGACTGACCCATGCCTGGTCGAAGGTGTACCCCAGCGAGATTTCGCGGAGCTTCACGAAGCCTGCGTCCTCAGTGAAAGCGGAGACCGGGCCGTTGAAAATGCCGCCGGGTCCAGTGAACCAGGCTTCCGCCAGGGGTACCGCCTTGCCGGCCCCGGGCCCAGCCACAGGCTGGTCACTGAGATAGGTCTGGCCGAAGACGTAGTCCCCGCCGTCCCGGTAGACCTGAGATTCCTTGCTGGTACCGAAGTGATTCATGCGCGCCGCGGGTGCCGTTGTAGGCCTTGCCGCCGTGCCGGATATCCAGGAGACCACCAACCGAGAACTTCTTGACTCGAACGGAGGTCCGCACCGAGCCGGTCCATCTGGGATTGGGATCGGCAAGAACGTAGGCGCCGGCCGCGTCGAGCTGAGCGTACCCGCTGGTATCGATGTACAGCGCGCCGCCCGGGGCGCCGAGGCATTCACCGGCAGTGTTGTCGATGTCGATGTTATTGACCGTGAGCCCGCGGCCGCAGCGCACGTAGTCCGTGCCGTAATACACACCCAGAGGCTGTCCTTCGACGGCGACGCCCTGGATGCCCAGGCCATTGGTGCCTCCGCTGAACGGGAACGGTGCGAACTGCACGCCCGCCAGATCGGTCACCCGGCTCCGGTTCTGCGCCCACTGCAACCCGACGTCCCATGATAGATCACGCGTGGTTATGGGCCGGATATTCAGCGCCACCTCGACGCCGATGTTTCTCAGCGATGCGGCGTTGGCAGGCTTCTCGGTGTAACCCGAGCTCCCGGCGACGGGAATGTTGAGGATGACGTCGGTAGAGCGCTGGCGATAATACGTGACGCCGAAGTCCGCTTTGTCCTGCAGCAGGCCCAAGTCGAAGCCGGCCTCGAACTCCTTCACCCGCTCCGGCCCCAGCTTCGTGGTCGGCACGTTGTACCGGGTGATCAGCCCGCCGACTCCGCCCTGCTGAGTCGAGCCGGACGGTCCCCAGCCGCCATCGGTAATGGCACCAGAGACGAGCACGCTTTGCAGCAGATACGGAGCTGGCTGAGTGCCGCTCTCCCCGTACGCGGCGCGCAGCTTGCCGAACGTCAGTACCCGATTGGCTCCTTCTTCACCGCGATAGAAGGTCCAGGCAGCGCTGCCCTTGGGGAACCAGTTCCGGCGGTTATCCAGGCCGAAGCTCGAGGCCCCGTCGTTGCGCAATGCTGCCGTGAGGAAGAGCTGGCCGAACAGATCCGCGGTTGCCTGCGCGAAGTAGGATTCCAGTCGCGTGGTCTGCTTGAAATCGTAGGGCGGAAGCTGCTGGGCAGTGTTGGCCAGGTTGAACGGCTGCGGCGCGATCAGGTCGGTCCCGAGCGTCTGCCGTGTCTGGTACGTCTGGGAATTCAGATTCTGGCCGACTGTCACCGAGCCGGACCACGACGGATTCACCTTGTACTGGGCCGTGGCGGTCAGGTTGTGGTCCAGCTGCGAGGTTCTGATGTAGCCCGCGTTCACGCCCCCAACTCCGTTGATGCCGGTGATCGTCGAGTTGGAGTTCTGCCAGGGATATCCTTGGGTCCGCTCATCGTTGGCGTAGTCCAATCCCAGCGTGTAGTTGAAGCTGAGCCAGGAAGTCGCCGTGAACTCGGCGTTGACGCCGCCGAACGTGCGGCCGACCTTCGAGTTGGCCGGTGCCTCGTTGGCAACGAAGAATGGGTTGTCGTACCCACGGGTGCCTTTCTCGGCGCCCGGTCCCGGGTTGGGGAAGCGATAGCTGCGGTGCTGGCCGTTGGTTGGGTCCAGATACGGCAGGTTGTTGAAGTCCGGCGGCGTGCGCCACGCACCGAGCAGCAGCCCATCGGTGCTGTTCCTGCTAACAACGAAGCCGCCGTCGCCATCGGTATACGCGACGTTGGCTCCGATCTTCAGGTTGTCGAAGACCCGGTGGGAGCCGTTGAAGCGAACCGCGATCCTCTGGTAATAGTTGCTCGGACCGACGACGATCCCGCGGTCATAGTTGTAGCCACCCGAGAGGAAGAACGTCGTGCGATCGTTTCCGCCCGATATGGTCAGATTGTTATCGGTGCCATAACCAGTCTGAAGCATCTCGTCGGAGTGATCGAACGTCGGAGTGCCGGTGCCGGTGAGGTCGGGACCCCAGCTCGCTGCCGAGGGGAAGCCGACGAAGCAGTTGATCGCGGCGCCCGGCACGCAGGCAGGAGTGACCCCTCCGCGGCCAAGGCCATATTTCCTCTGAAACTCGGGGAGCCGTCCCGGCCGGTTGAGCGAGACTGAGCTCCGCAGCGAATACTTGGTGGGCCCCGGCCGGCCGCGCTTGGTCGTAATCATGATTACGCCCTGTCCTGCGCGCGAGCCGTAGATCGCACCCGAGGCCGCGCCCTTCAGAATTTCCACGTTCTCGATGTCGCCCGGATTGATGTCGATGGCCCGATTGGAGGGCGACGCGCTGCTGTTGAGAGATCCGTTCGCGATGTTGTTGTAGGTGATCGTGTTGTCGATCGGCACTCCGTCGACCACGAAGAGCGGCTGGCCGTCTTGCGCGGTGATGGTGGTCAAGCCTCGGACCTGGATGAATGAAGAGGCGCCGGGGTCTCCCGAGCTCGAAGTCACTTCCACGTTTGGTGCCTTGGCCGCCAGGGCGTTCACGACGTTCTGCTCGTTGCTCCGAACAATGGAGAGCGAGTCCACGCTGCTCCGCCCGGTGCCGAGCTTCTCTACTTCACTCACCGTACCGGCTCCGGTGACCACCAGCTCGCCGAGCTGAAGCGGGTTATCCGGCAAGGTGAAGTCCTGTACTGCGGATCCGGTACTCAGATTCACCTGGGCTGTGCTGGCCTTGTAGCCCACAAGCCGGGCCGTCACTGTGACTGGTCCGGATGGCACCCGTGCCCCGGGCACGATGATGGTGTAACTGCCGTCCGGGCGGGTGACCGCTCCGACGCTCAGCTGCTCTATGATGACGCCGGCTGAGCCGAGCGGCTGACCCGCCTCTCCCGTGACCCTTCCGGTGAGTGTTGCGGGCTGCTGGCCAACCGCTGCACGTGGCAGAAGCGCCACCATCGCAGCGACGACCACCGGCACCAGCAGACTCGGGACTCGCAACCAACCCAACAATGATTGTGGCATGTCTTGCCTCCGTGTGGCGCTCGATAGCTGTGACGACGAATCATCGGCTTCCGGGCTCGTCACCGACCTGGAAGCACCGCCCATTACGGACGGAAGCGATATCCCCATGCGAGAGCAGTCAGAATGTGCCGCGGGTTGGCCGGGTCATCTTCGAGCTTCCGGCGCAGCCGGGCGATATGGGTGTCGACTGCGCGTCGGCTGACTGCGGCGCTGGCTCCCCACACCTCGCGAAGCAGCTCCATCCGCGATGCGATTGCACCCCGGCGTCGCATCAGCGCGAGAAGAAGCCGGAACTCCGTGCCGGTCACGCGTACCGGTTGTCCTCCCCGCAGAACCGTCTGGGTGGCAGGCTCCAGAAGGACGCTGCCGAAGCGAATCGTTCCAGCCAGTCCTGTAGCAGCACCGGCGGGGAGGCCGCGGGTTCTTCGCAGCAGCTCTTCCACTCGGGCAATCAGCTCGCGTACGACCGATGCGTCAGCGTGTCCGGCACCGTTCAGTTCACCGGGACGAGCGAGATCTGCTTCCCCGCTTTCGACGGGGAGCGGAGTGGGGACCTGAAACTCATGAATGACCGGCCGTGTTTCTTCGATCGCATCGAGCGGTGCGACCCCATCAAGAGTCGGCGAGGCAGCCGTGGGATCGACCTCGTATCCTGCTTTATCCTGATCGTCGATGATGAGAATTCGCGTAACGCCTCCATCGTGGGCGCCGCAGCCGAGGGCCCAGGGAGCTGTGGTCGGAGGTATGTCGGTGCCGACACCGGCTGAGGCCGAGTGACTCGAGGGTTACGATAGAATGCGATGATGGGCGGAGGAACAGATTGGGAGCGGAATGCTTCTCCCACACCGTGAAGTGCCGGATCGGTGGTACGAAGTGAAATCAGGAAGGAGTGGCAGCGACCATTTTGTCACACTGCCGGTGTTTCAAAAGCGAGCGTCAGGCCGGCGCGGATTCTCCCGGCGTCTCAGCCTTTAACGATTCCAGTCGACGCGCGATCGCTTCGGCCCTGAGATCGAAGTGCGAGCCGTGCCAGGCGGGAACGCCGGCTTTCAGGATGATGGCCTGAGGTGAAGCATGAACGACGCCGACGCGCTCTGCGATGTACCGAGAGAGGGGCCGGGAATGGATCACATCAACCAGATACACCGGAACGTCGCCATGCAGGCGGCGCAGTGCGCTCATCTCTTCATAGGCAATGCCGCTGGTGGGGCAGATGGGACTGTGTTTGTAGACAACCGCGAGTGGCTCGGAGAGGGCTGAAGCGACATCGGCTTCGGTAGACATCTTGCGCATGCGTCTAAGCTAGCCGTATTCCGGGTCGCCTTCTACGTCAGGCGCATGCGTTCGAGCAGACGCTTAAACCGATCGTCGCCGTGGAGCGGCTGCAGCATCGGCTCTATCCTCAAATAGGCCAGCCAGCCGCGCCTCTCGGCGTAGGCGCGCTCCAGTCCGTCGAATGCCGAGTCGAAATCGGCCAGTGCAACGTGGAGCCCCACCATCGGAACCGGAGACACATACTGCGAGCGGGCGCGATCCTGCAAATCGTGCAGGACCTTCTGTGCTTCGTCCAGCCGCCCACGCCGGGCGGCTACATGGCCAAGGCCGGCAATGGCCAGCACCGGATTACCGGAGTTGGCGATGGCTTCACGGAAGGCCGCGGCCGCGTCATCATATCTGCCCTGTTGCAGGTACACGAGAGCCAGCAGCCGATGGGTCTCCTCCGCGGTTGGATCCATCGTGAGGGCCCGGCGGAGGTTCTCGAGCGCGGCGTCGGACTGGCGGGAGTAATACTGCAGCCATCCGAGGCTCCGGCGAATGGAGACCGAGCCGGTATCCAGCTCGACCGCAACCCGCCCTTCGGCCAATGCTTCGTCGAAGCGTCCCATCGCCATCAGGTACCAGGCGTACCACTGCCGTGCAGTCGAGTAGCGGGGGTTGAGCTCGATTGCCCGGCGAAACTCCCGATCCGCTGCCCTCCAGTCCCAATCATAGATGAATGTGACCCACCCCAGCGACGTGTGCGCCTCGGCCAGGGTCTCATCCAGCTCGATCGCCTTCCGCGCTTCTGCTTTTGCGCGCTCCATCCCCTCGACCACCGGAACGCCGCGATAATCGAGGTCCAGTGCGTACGAGTCGGCCAGGCCGCTGTATGCCAAGGCATAGCCGGGATCCTCTGCGATGGCCTGCTCGAAGTACCGGATTCCTTCTGCGATGTCAGCCTGAGTTCGGCGATTCCACCAGAAGCGGCCCTTGAGGTAGAGGCTGTACGCACGAACATTCGCGGTGTAACGCACCGGGGTAGGATCCGCTAAATCCCCAAGCAGGGTGGAGCGAAGCGTCCGTACGATGGTGCCGGCGATCTCGTCCTGGATCGCGAATACATCCGCCATCTCGCGATCGTACCGCTCAGACCAGAGCGTCCGACCGTCCCTCACGCCGGTGAGCTGCACCGTTATCCGGATCTGGTTTCCGGCTTTTCGGACCGTGCCCTCGAGCACCGTTGAAACGTTGAGCCTGGCGCCGAGCGCCCGCACATCTTCCCGCACGTTCTTGAGGGCGAAGACCGACGTGCGCGAAGCCACTCGCAGACCTTCGACCTTCGTGAGCGCGGTGATCAGCTCGTCGGTCATGCCGTCGCTGAAGTACTCATTCTCCGGATCGGCGCTGGCGTTTACGAACGGAAGCACGGCGATTGCCCGGCTCTCGGGCTCGGAGGCGAGCGGCATCGTCACGGGAGCCGGTGTTACCAACGCCTCGCAGAAATCGGCCATAGCGGAAAAGCGATCTTCAGGGGCCTTCGCCAGCGCTCTCGTGAGCGCCAGCTCCACTGCGACAGGAACGGTGGGGCGGAGAGATCTGATCGAAGGGGCCGGCTCGATGGCGTGCCTCGCCATGGTGGCTCTGGCGCTGGAGCCCGAGAATGGCGGCTGTCCGGTCAGCATCTCGAACAGCACGCAGGCAAGGCTGTAGAGATCACTTCGGCCATCCAGATCGCGCTCCGCGCTGGCCTGCTCCGGGCTCATGTAGGCGGGCGTTCCGACGGCAAAGCCCCGGTCGGTGATGTAGATGTTCTCACCGGCTGCGGCGGAGATGGCGGTGGCCACCCCGAAGTCGGCCACCACCGGCTCGCCTTCCTGCAGCAGGATGTTCTCTGGCTTTATGTCGCGATGAATGACGTTGTGACGATGGGCGTAGGCGAGCGCGGCACCGACGGCGCGAGCCACCCGCAGCGCGACGTCGATAGGGAGCGGTCCCTCCCGCTCGAGGCGGTCGCGAAGTGTTTCACAACCGGCATATGGCATGACGAAATACAGCAGGCCGTCACACTCACCCGAGTCGTGGACCGGTAGGATCTGCGGATGGGACAGCCGCGCGGCAATGCGGATCTCGCGCAGAAATCGCTGCGGCTCATACGACTGGGACGCTCCGCTCGGCACCAGCACCTTGATGGCGACCTTGCGCGCGTGCTTCAGGTCTTCGGCGAGGTACACGGCTGCCATGCCGCCGCGACCGATTTCCTCCTCGATCCGGTAGCGGTCAGCTATGGCTTCTCGCAGGCGCTCAGGAAATGCAGGCATTCCTGTACAACATACTACGGCGCTTACTGGTTTCGTCCCCCGGCCTTCGTATCCTTTGTCTTCGTAGTAACGCCGTTCCGCAGAGTGGTCAGGAAGTCGGCAATGCTCCCGAAGTAGCGCCCCGAGTCCACCGCAAACGCGTCGGAATGCGTGCCCGCCAGCTCCACCAGAGTCTTCGGGTCTGCCGCGGCCTGGAACAGGCGGCGTCCGTGGCGCAGCGGGATGACTTCGTCCGCCACTGCATGAAGGAAAAGCTTCGGGGCAGAGACCTGCGGGATCTTGTCGATCGAGCTGAACCGGGTGCGCGCGATCCATCGTACCGGGATGAAAGGGTAGAGCTCCTGGCCGCGCTGCACCACGGAGACGAGTCCACCCTCGACGATCAGCCCGGCCACCGGTGTCCGGCTCGCCAGGTCAATCGCGACAGCCGACCCGAGCGAATGGCCGAATACGATGATCTGCTCGGGAGGGATTCCGAGCTTCTCACGGAGATATCGATATGCAGCATCGGCGTCACGGTAGAGGCCACGCTCGCTGGGAGTGCCGGCGCTCTCGCCATACCCGCGGTAATCGAACGCGAAGAGACTGAGGCCGAGCTGGCGAAGCCCAGCATAGTGCGCCGGACGATCGAATTGAGACAGGTTTCCGGCGTTCCCGTGGCAGACCAGCAGCCAGAACCCGCTCGTCGTGCTGGCTGCGGGCATGACCCACCCCACCAGCTTTACCCCGTCTTCAGTGGTCAGCTCGGCACGTTCGATGGGAAGTTGGAGGGCCGCGGGAGGAGCAGTGAGTGTGCGTTCTGCGCCGGGGAAATAGATCAGGCGGGATTCGGCCAGCCACAGCAGCACGATGATCGCGAGGTATAGCAGGACCGCACTTCCGATCAACCACGTCATTCGGCGCCAGGGGCTCGGACATGGTGGATCACGCTGGATAGTATCGGCCCCCCGAGCGCGCCATTTCGAGCAGAGAGGGAGCAGGACGGAACCGTTCGCCGAACTGCTCCTGCAGCTGATAGAGGACCTCCACGACTCGGGACGCTCCCACGTCGTCGATCATCCTGAGCGGGCCGCCTCGAAATGCGGGAAAGCCGATGCCGAAGATGGCGCCGATGTCCGCGTCGCGTGGACTTCGCACCACCCGATCGGCGCAGGCCAACGCTGCCTCGTTGAGCATCGAATACACCAGACGCCGCTCGACAAGATCTTCGTGCACGTCCTCACCCGGACGCACGCCGAGGAGGTGATAGACGCTCTTGTCCACTCCAGCTTTATGCCCGGCCTTGTAGACGTAGAACCCGCGGCCGTTCTTGCGGCCCAGCCGGGTGGCGCCAAGCATTCGCGGCAACACCGCTGCCGGCTTCATGCGGTCACCGAACGCCTCGTGCATCACGCTTCCCGCCTTCTGCGCTACATCGAGCCCCACCTCGTCGAGCAGCGCCACCGGTCCAACCGGAAAACCGAAGGCCGTCATCGTGCGATCGATCAGCTCGATACCCACGCCTTCCTGCAGCAGGTATCCTGCCTCGTTGAGATAGGGCGAAAGGATGCGGTTCACCCAGAATCCCGGCCGATCCGCCACCACGATGACGGTCTTGCCCATCCGGCGTCCGAACCGGACGGCGGTCACGATGGTATCGGGCGTGGTCGCCTCGGTCGGAATCACCTCCAGCAACGGCATGCGTTCAACCGGCGAGAAGAAATGCATTCCGAGAACCCGGCCAGGGTGCCGAGCGCGGGCCGAAATCTGATGAATTGGAATGGTGGAGGTGTTGGTGGCGATGATCGCCTCGGGACGAAGCTCAGCTTCCAGCTCGGCCAGTACCTGCCGCTTGACCTCCAGCTCCTCGAAAACCGCCTCGATCACGAGATCGGCTCGCCCGAATCCCCGATAGTCCACCGATCCTGACAGGAGAGCGCTCAGCCGCTCGTACTGCTGCTTCGTGATGCGGCGCCGGTCGAGGCGCTCCTTCAACAGGGACGTGGCCGCCTTCAGGCCTTTCCCGACCCGGACCAGGTCAGAGTCCTTGAGACGAGTATCAACCTCGACGTTCAGCACAGCGGTTCCAGCGATGCCCGAGCCCATGAATCCCGATCCGACGATGCCCAGGCGCCGGATCTGCCGAGGAACCGCGGTGCCGGAGCGAACCCCGTCGTCTTTCTTGAGTGCGGTTGTGGCAAAGAAAATCTGCACCAGCTTGCGCGAGACATCGCCAACGGCGAGCTCGCCAAAGGCACGGTGCTCCTCGGCCAACCCCGCCGCGATTCCCTGCTCGAGGCCGACTTCGACGGCTCCGAGCGCCGCAAGCGGCGCCGGATAGTGGCCTCCCGTCTTCTTCAGTACTTGCTTCCGCGCTCCCCGATATACCAGGCGTCGCCCTGCCGAGGTGCCGTCGAGAAACATGCCGGCAACGCCACCCTTGAGCTGGCGCTTCGGGAGGCCCTCACGAGCGAGTCGTTCGGCCGCGGCAACCGCGACCTGACGCAGTATGCTGGCGGGCACAACCTCATCGACGAGTCCCAGCCGGTACGCCTTCGACGCACGCTCGGTCTTTCCGGTCAGAATCATGTCCAGCGCGGCTCTCGCACCGATCAGGCGCGGCAGCCGTTGGCAGCCGCCTGCCCCCGGAATGAGTCCCAGCTGAACCTCAGGCAGACCGAGCACGGTCTTGGGATGGTCTGACGCGACCCGGTAGTGGCACGCAAGAGCGACTTCGAGACCCCCACCAAGACAGGCGCCGTGAATGGCGGCGACAATCGGCTTCTGAAAGGTCTCCAGACGACTCACCGTCTCCTGGCCCTCGAAGCTGAGCCGTTCGGCCTCGGTCTGAGTCGTGATCGCGGTAAACTCCTCGATATCGGCACCGGCGATGAAGTTGTCGGGCTTGCCCGAGATGAGTACAACGGCTCGTACCGCGCTGTCGTCGCGCAGGTGACTGAGCAGCGACTCCATCTCGGTCTTCACTGCCGGAGCTCAGCTTGTTGACCGGCTCACCCGGCAAGTTGAACGTGACGACGGCGATGCCGGTTTCGATGGTAGTGTTGAAGGCAGATCCGGTGGCAGATGTCGAGGGTCTAGGGTCTAGAGTCGAAGTCAAAGGCAGTCTCCTCCTGCGGGTGATGCATTGCGCACGCTGGTAGACCCTGGACCCTTGACCCTCGACTCTCGACTCATCCCCTATCTCCGTTCCAATACCATCGCGTACCCCATCCCACCCTGAGCGCAGATAGACAGCAGGCCGAACTGCACGTCTCGACGCTCCATCTCGTTCGCGAGGGTAGTCACGAGCCGGGCGCCAGTGGCGGCAAATGGATGCCCGATGGCGATGGAGCCCCCCGCGAGGTTCGTTCGGTCCCAGTCCACCTCACCCACCGGTGCGGGCAGGCCGAGCCGATCGGCCCAAGCCTGCGAGCCCCACGCCTGCACGTTGGAGAGTACCTGGGCCGCGAAGGCCTCATGTATCTCGACCAGACCGAGATCTTTCCAGGTGATCTCCGCTCGCTCCAGTGCTTTCGGTACCGCAAACACCGGACCCATCAGAAGCTGCCAGCCGGGGTCCACCGCGCTCACTGCGTAGCTGCGAATGAAGGCGAGAGGCTTGTGCCCGAGCGCCTTGGCCTTCTCTTCGGCCATGAGAAGCACCGCAGCTGCGCCATCGGTCAGGGGCGACGAGTTCCCCGCGGTGACGGTCCCGTACTTCCGGTCGAACACCGGCTTCAGCTTCGCCAGTGCGTCCATCGACGTGTCGGCTCTGACGCCGTTGTCGCCGGTGATGACCTGATCCATGTCGGGACCGCTGAACCAGGGAGCGATCTCGGCGGTGAGTCGCCCGTTGGCTGTTGCTGCCGCCGCACGTTGATGACTCATGAGCGCGAGACGGTCCTGCTCCTCCCGTGAGATTCCGTTTTCCTTGGCCATCTTCTCCGCCGACTGTCCCATGCTCTCGCCGGTGGAGGGCTCCGCAATCGCCGGGGTCACCGGCACGAGGTCCCGGGGACGTACCCGGCCGATGGCCGACACCCGGCCGCCGAAGCTCCGCGCCTTGCTGGCCTCTACCAGGACGCGGCTGAACCGTCGTGAATGCAGAATAGGAATGTCAGACAATGACTCCACCCCGCCGGCGATGATGGCGTCGGCGTGGCCCAGCAGGATCTGGTCGGCTGCATTATTGATCGCCTGGGCCGCAGATGCGCAGGCGCGGTTCAGAGTGTAGGCAGGAACGCTGGGGGGGAGTTGCGGGAGCAGGCTTACCTCGCGCGCCACGTTCGGCGTGACGGCGGAGGGCACCACCTGGCTGAACACGACTTCGTCGATCTCACGCCCGTCGACCCCGCTGCGGTAGAGCAGCTCCCGGCCCGCATGACGTGCCAGCGCAACCGCCGAGACATCACGAAAGACGGTGCCACTCTTGGCAAAGGGGGTCCGGACGCCGGCGATAACAGCGACGCGCCGTCCGCGGCGCGAGTCAAGCATACGACTCCGGGTAGAAGTACACGCGGCCCTTCCCCTTCTCACCTCTCACTTCTTACTTCTTACTGCAATGACACTCGCAACAGCCCGCCATCGTTCGGCGTCTACGGTTTCGAACACCTCGCGCCCATGCACCACCCTCAGCGGCGCAACCAGGCGGGACAGCTCGCCCGGTCGCAGGAGATGCCGCTCGGATGTCGGGCCCCAGCCCGCCTCTCGCTGCGCCTCGAGAAACGTCTCCATCATGAGCCGGCCGCCAGGTGCGACCAGCCCGAGAATTTTGGGCATGCTGGCTCGGTCAAGATAATTGAACACCAGGACTGCATCAAAACTGCCTAGATCCGGCCAAGGACCCTCGAGGTCCATTTCGAGCCATTCGACCGTAAGACCTGCGGCGGCGGCACGATCCTTCGCCAACGCCAGCTTGGCGGGATCACGATCCACTCCGGTGACGCGTGCGCCCAGCGCCGCAGCCGCCAGGCTGTGGCGGCCCGCACCACACGCCAGGTCGAGCACCCTTGCACCCGCGCGGATGAAATGAGTATGCCAGACAAACCAGGTGCTGGGCCGGGCAGCACCCGCGATGGAACCCAGGGTCAGGGAAAGCGGTCCGCGGACCGGGCCACTCTGGGACAGCTCACGTTGCAACCGGCAGATCTCCTGGTCATCGGTGGTGGGATCAATGGGGCGGGGATCGCTCGGGACGCGGCGATGCGCGGACTCCGAACCATCCTCGTGGAGCAGAACGACCTCGGGTCAGGCACCAGCTCACGCTCCAGCCGGCTCATTCACGGCGGTCTCCGGTACCTGGAGCAGGGCGAATTCGGGATGGTGCTCGAAGCAAACCGCGAGCGCCGCACACTCCAGCGCATCGCTCCTCACCTGGTGTGGGCGCTTCCTTTCGTCTTCCCAGTGCACCGGGGCGATCGCGTCACTCGCTGGCGCCTGGCCGCGGGCATGCTGCTCTATGATGCCCTCGCGCTGTTCCGCAATGTGAGGGTACACCGGATGCTCGGCAAGCGCGGGATGCTCGAGGCCGAGCCCATGCTGCGGGATCGAGGGCTTCTCGGCGGCGCCCGCTACTACGATGCCCAATGCGACGACGCGCGACTGGTGGTGGCAACGGCTCGATCCGCCATCCATCACGGAGCGCTGGTCTCGAACTATATGGCGGTCACCGGTCTGGAGCGCACCGCAGGAAGAGTGGTGGGGGCACAGCTCGAGGATCGACTCACCGGAGAACGCGGGGTGATTCGCGCGAGCGTGGTGGTGAACGCCAGTGGCCCCTGGGCCGATCAGGTCCGTCGGCTCGAGGACGCGGGAGCCGCACCGCTGCTTCAGCCCACCAAGGGCGTTCACGTGGTGGTGGACCGGGACCGCATCGATCACCGGGAGGCGGTGGCCTTCACCAGCCCCATAGACGGCCGGGTCATGTTCGTCCTCCCGTGGGGGGACCTTTCCTACATAGGAACGACCGACACCGATACATCCGAACCACCGGATGACCTTCGGGTCACCGGCGACGACATCGTGTATCTGCTTCGGTCGGTGAACTCTCGTTTCCCCAGCGCCCGGCTGGGTGTCGAGGATGTACGAGCATCCTGGGCCGGGCTGCGACCACTGCTGGTAGATCGCGCCGGGCAATTCACCTCCAGGCGCTCCCGGGAGCACGAGATCGTCCACGGGTCCGGTGGAATGCTCACGCTGGTTGGCGGCAAACTCACGACCTACCGCTCCATGGCTGCGGAGGTGGTGGATCATGCCATGCGCGAGCTGCGCCACCGGGATGGACGCCCACGGCACGGAGAGGCCCGGACCGACATGGAGCCGTTACCTGGCGGCGAAACCGCCGATCTCAGCCAGTTTCGTGATCGCGGACTGGAGCTGGGCATACCCGCGGTCAGCATCGAGCATCTGCTGCGGCACTACGGCACCGAGTCGGCGGGCATTTTCAATCTTGGCGGAGCGGACCGCCGGCTATTCCGGCGCCTGGTTCCGGATCATCCCGCGATCGAGGCGGAAGTGGTGCACGCGGTGAGGAGAGAGCTGGCGCAAACCGTGGAGGACGTCCTGGTCCGCCGCTTTCATCAGTACTACGAGCAGGTCGAGCACGGCGCACCAGCGGCGCACCGGGTGGCCGAACTGATGGGCGAGGAGCTCGGATGGGTCGAGGCCAGGGTGGATGCCGAAGCCGAGCGATATCTCGCGTTTGTATCCGAAGGCGGGCGAGCGGCTGCTATCTGACGACGATACGCCCTCTCATACCCGAGCTAGCCGACCCGTGTAGCGAGCAGTAGTAGATGTACGTACCAGCTGTGGCAAAATTCACGGTGTATGGTTGGCAGGGATCGGCGCTACAGTGCCCAGGCCGGTGAAGGTGGGTGGAACGTCCGACGTGATGTTGTGTGAGGCCGCGACCGATGCGGCCCATGTCCAGGTGACACTGCCTCCTACAGCCACTGTATCAACCGCAGCGTTCGTGGTCATGTTCCGTACGCTGAGGAAATTGTTGTCCCGTACTGTGACGGCGGCGGTCGCCGGAATCGGCTCCGCCTCCACGGCCGTGGCAGTGAACGTCACTGGAGACCCGCCGAGTCCGACACTCGCCGCCGTGATTGTAATCGGACCGGGAGTCCCGCCCAGCGTGACGGTAACATCGGACACTCCGCTGGCGTCGGTCTCGTCGGTGGCAGCAGAGAGCGTCGCGCCTGTGGCCGCCCAGCTCACGGTCACACCAGCGACCGCATTCCCGAATCCATCCGTTACGATCGCCGCGAGCGGCTGAGCGAGAGCGGTGTTGATCTCGACCCGTCTGTCCATTTCCACTGGCGTCCTCCAACGCAGCCGCATCCCCGGCAACAGCAGTGGCATTGAAGGTCGCCGGCGATCCCGTCGCGCCGCTCACTGTGGCGGTTGCCGTTTGCGCGCCCGGCGGTCGTCCCCAGCATCCAGTTGGTGCTTGCGATTCCATTGGCGTCGGTTACTGCCGAGGTGGGGACCAGCGAGCCGGCGGGGGCAGCGGTGGCCCAGGTGACGGTCACGCCCGGCGCTGGCAGCCTCGTTCAGGGTCACCGCGACCTGAAGCGGTTCCGCCAGTACCTCACCGACCCTGCCCTGCTGTTCGTCACCCGAGGTCTTCTCCACGGCGGTGACGTCCCCCGGCGGCGGCTCGCTGCCGCCACCACCGCACCCGATCACCAGCATCGTTGTTGCCATGAGCACTGCGGAGTATGGCTTGGGCATGGAAGCCTCGGCAGACGTAGTCGTTAGGTCGGATTTACTAGAATACGGCCCGGTAAGGGACTCGCAAGAGCCCTAATTTCGCTGCGCTCCTTCGACCCCGCCGTTATCTTTCTTACATCTTCCCAGTCGAGTTGAGGCTCGTGGATCCAAACGTGTTCGAGACGGCCAACGCTGGCTTCGCGCAGGCGATGTACGAAGAATTCCTCCGCGACCCGGCCGCCGTCGGCCCGGAGTGGCGCCGCCTGTTCGAGAGCGGGGTTGTGGGGGAGAACGGAAGCGGGGCCGTGGGGCCGCGGGGCAGCGGCGCAGACGGACACGTACTACCCACAAGGTCCTCAGAGCCTGAACGCCTTGCAACTGCCCCGCTGCCCCGCAGCCCCGCTGAGAACCCGCCCCGCGGTCCCGCTTCCTCTGCCTCGGGCGCCAGCCCGATCAAGGGCCCCGCCGCCAGGCTCGTCGCCAACATGAACGAGAGCCTGATGGTTCCTACCGCAACGACGTTCCGCGAGCTGCCCGTCGCGGTGCTCGAGGACCGCCGGCGCAGTCTCAATGCAGCGTTGAAGAGTAGCAACCGGCCCGAAAAGATCTCATTCACCCATCTGATCGCGTACGCCATCGTTCAAGCCACTCGGCAGCACCCGGTCATGGGGCACACCCTGCTGATGCGGGATGGAGTTCCGCACCGGGTGGAGCCTCAGGGCATCGCACTCGGTCTGGCCGTCGACGTTCAGCGTAAGGATGGCAGTCGCGGGCTGGTGGTGCCGGTCATCAAGGGCGCGGAGAACCTGGACTTCGGCGGTTTCTATGCCGCCTACGAATCACTGGTGGAGAAGGCGCGCAGCAACAAACTGATGCCCGATGATTTCGCGGGCGCCACGATGTCGCTGACGAACCCGGGCGGACTCGGGACCGTGGCTTCGGTTCCGCGCCTGATGGCGGGCCAGGGGAGCATCATCGCGGTAGGTGCCATCGGACATCCTGCGGAATTCTCGAATCTTGCCGACGACCGGCTGCGTGAGATCGGGATCGTCAAAGTCATGACGATCACCAGCACCTACGATCATCGCGTCATCCAGGGAGCCGAATCGGGCGCCTTCCTCGGCACCGTCGACCGGCTGCTGCAGGGCGAAGACGGTTTTTACGACCGAGTTGCGGAGAGCCTGAAGCTGAAGCTCGGAAGCCAGGCCGTGGCCCAGCAGCCTCGCGGCCCGAGGACACTGGAGCCGGTGGCGCCCGAAATGCTGTCCCACGTGGCGGCGGCAATGGCGCTGATCAAGGCGTTTCGCATGCACGGACACCTGGCGGCGCGGCTCGATCCGCTCGGAACCGATCCAATCGGCGACCCGGCGCTCGACCCCGCACCTCTCGGTCTCACGCCCGAGATCATGGCATCCATACCATCGAAGGTTCTCCGGATTGCGGTGCCTGGAGGTACCCTCGCGGAGTCCCTTCCATATCTGCAGGCCACCTACTGCGGGACCATGGCCTACGAGATCGAGCACATCTCGACCCATGAAGAGCGGGTCTGGCTTCGCGAAAAGATCGAATCCGGCGCCTACCGCCAGCCGCTCCCACCGGCCGAACAGCGACAACTGCTCCAGCGTCTCACCCAGGTCGAGACCCTCGAGCGTTTTCTCCACAAGGCGTACCTCGGGCAGAAGCGATTCTCGATCGAAGGCGTGGACATGCTGGTTCCCATGCTCGACCTGACCATCGAGAGCGCGGCGGAATCGGGAGCCCGGGACGTCGTCATCGGGATGGCGCACCGGGGGCGTCTCAATGTCCTTGCCCATACGGTGGGTCGTCCGTACGAGACCATCTTCGCCGAGTTCGAGGGGGGCCGGCAGGTAGAAGGCGGACTGCCGACGCCAGAGGGAGGCACCGGGGATGTGAAGTATCACCATGGTGCCGAGGGAGCCTACAAGACGTCGAACGGAAAGGCGATCACCGTCAGCTTGTCGCCCAATCCGAGCCACCTCGAGTACGTATCACCGGTCGTGGACGGTCGCGCACGCGCGAAGCAGACACAGCGGCGGGGACGTGAGCCGCACCACGATCCAACGGCGGCCCTGCCGGTGGCGATTCACGGCGATGCCGCGTTTGCAGGTCAGGGCGTGGTGGCAGAGACGCTCAACCTCGGCGCCCTCAAAGGGTATCGCACCGGCGGAACTCTGCATCTGATCACCAACAACCAGGTCGGTTTCACCACCGACATGGAGGATGCCCGCTCCACCCGCTACGCCTCGGATCTGGCGAAGGGTTTCGACATCCCGATCATCCACGTGAATGCCGATGACGCCGAAGCGTGTCTCTCCGCCGTTCGGCTGGCCATGGCATACCGCGACCGCTTCCACCAGGACGTCGTGATCGATCTCGTGGGATACCGGAGACACGGACACAACGAGGGCGACGAGCCGGCGTACACGCAGCCGTTGATGTACGAGCGTATCAAGAACCTGCCCACGGTGCGTGAAGAGTACGCCCGGTACCTCATCGAGTCCGGTGCGCTCACCGAGCAGGAAGCGACCACGGAGGCGGAGCAGGCCTATCAGCGTCTGGTCGACATTCAGCAGGCCTTCAAATCCAGCATGGCCAGGACTCCGACTCAGGAGCGCCAGGTACGGCTCAGTGGGGCAGGGCAGGAGATCGACACCTCTCTCAGTCCCGAGTTCCTGACGGCACTCAACGATCAGCTGCACAGCTGGCCCGAAGGATTCGCCGTGCATCCGAAGCTCAAGAAGCAGCTCGAGCGGCGGCGGGCGGCATTCAATCCTGACGGCGGAATCGAATGGGCTCACGCCGAGGCGCTTGCTCTCGGTTCACTCCTGACTGAAGGTGTTCCGATCCGCTTCACCGGCCAGGACACGGAGCGGGGGACCTTCAGCCAACGGCATCTCGTGCTGCACGACGTCAATACGGGCGCGACGCTGGCTCCGATCAGCAACCTTCCCGGCGCCCTGGCCCCCATGGAGCTGCACAACAGCCCGCTCTCAGAGCTGGCGACGCTCGGCTTCGAGTACGGGTACAGCGTCGCGGCGCCCGAGACACTGGTTCTGTGGGAGGCGCAGTTCGGGGATTTCATCAACGCCGCTCAGGTCATCATCGATCAGTTCATCTCCGCCGGTCTGGCAAAGTGGGGACTGACGACCCGGCTGACATTGCTGCTTCCGCATGGATACGAGGGCCAGGGTCCGGAGCATTCGAGCGCCCGGATGGCGCGCTTCCTCCACCTGGCGGCCGAGGGGAATATCAGGATCGTCAACTGCACGACTCCAGCGCAGTACTTCCATCTGCTGCGTCGTCAGGCCAAGCGCTCCCGGCAGCGGCCGCTGATTCTGTTCACTCCCAAGAGCCTGCTGCGCCATCCCCTGGCGACGTCCAAACTGGAGGATCTCACGCAGCGGACAGTTCCGGCCGGTTATCGATGATGCGTATTATGCCGAAAAACCCGACCGGGCTCGCCGGGTGCTGATGTGCACCGGAAAGGTGTATTACGACCTGCTGCCCGAGGCAGAGAAGCTGGGCGCAGACCGGCCGGCCATTATCCGGCTGGAACAGCTGTATACCTTCCCCTGGAACGAGCTGCGCGAGGTTCTACCCCGATACAGCAAGGCAACAGAGCTGATCTGGGTGCAGGAGGAGCCGCTCAACATGGGCCCCTGGAGATATCTGGAGGCAAAGCTGCGCGAGCTGCTGTCCGAAGGGCACCCGATGCAGCTCCACTACGTGGGACGTCCCGAGCGGGCTAGTCCCGCAGAGGGGTACCCCGCTGCCCACCTGGCAGAGCAGAGTCGAATCGTACGGGAATCACTGGGAGCCGGAACGGGACAGGCCGCGGTGGCGACGACGGCCAAAGCCGGTGAGGGTCAGGGGTAGGGACAGGGGCGGTATAGAGGAGGCGGAATAAGAGAGGCGGTAGGTACAGAGGCGGAAACGAAAGAGGCGGTAGGCACGGGGGCGGTATTCCGCCGCGTCACCTTCCGCCTCTTCACCTTCCGCCTCTTTTACTCCCTATCGGCGAGAGGCCTTTCGGAGGCCTGTCGCGCCAGCTCTCTGAGCGGCTCGGAGAGATGCTCTCCATAATGCAGGAGGAAAACCCCCCGTGCGCGGCGCTGCATGAGAAACGCCACCAGCGGAGTGTCGGCCTTCGCCGCGTTGCAGTCCTTGCAGGCCAGTACCAGGTTGTCCGGACGGTCGTAAGCCGTCTGACCCCGGCGGGGCCGCACATGATCGAGAGTGATCGCGTGTTCCGGTGTTTCCGTTCCGCAATACGCGCAAACGGAGCCGTGTTGAGCAAGGAGCCAATCGCGGTGCGACTGCATTGAACGACCAGGGGAACGGCGGAAGCTAGGGATGTGAGCTGCAGGGTGCCTTCGTGATCTACGTGCCACAGAATACCATATCGAGGGTGAGACATTGACCTGGGTTACAGGTCGTGAACGTACCTCTAAAAGGTAGCAAGATTAACGCCAGAATAACAGGAAACACGGTCAAACAGCGGAATAACCGATCTCCCGAACGCGCGCTAGGGTGCGAAGGAGTGCTGTTCTACGCCGTGCACCCGGGCCCGGTACTCCCCCTCGAGTAGCCAGCCCCAACCCCATTTGTTGTCATAGGGATGCACCACCTGGACCGGTCTTTCTCCGCGGTATAATGGACGGCCCTCGTTGGCCCACTGGAAAAGGCTGCTTCCCAGGTTCTGAACCCGCCGGTACCCCTGCCCGCCCAGCCAGTCAGCCACTCTCGCCCCGCGGTATCCCGCCGACGAATACACCACGATCGGGGTGTCGCGCGGCATCCTGGATAGCGGCCCCAGACCGGGGCGATACGGGTCGATCCGCCGCGCCCCTTTCAGATGACTGACCTCGAACTCGGCCTGGCTTCGGGCATCGAGGATCACGGGCGGCGTTCGGGTGGAATCGTTCAGCCAGCGGGCGAGATCCCTGGTAACGATCCACTGCACCCGGGGGAATTTGTACGAGGTGCCCCGCTGCAATAGCTCGAACAGCAGCGGACGCCCCGCGGCAACCATGACCACCGCGCCGATCAGAGTCGGCAGGACGAAGAGGATAAGGAAGAGCCGGAGCAGTCGGCGCATGGGTTGGAACATACGGCGGTAAGGCGGTAGGGCGGAACGCCGGTAGGGCGGTAGGTACAGTCATCGCGAGCGGCCGCCAGGCCGCGTGGCGATCCCGTAGATCTCGCGCACGTGATTCGGGAGACTGCTTCGGCACTGCGTGCCTCGCAATGACTACCTACCAACCTTCCGTCGCTCCGCTCCGTCTCTCCGACCCTCCGTCTCACCGTCCCTCCGACCCTCCGTCTCTCCGTCCTTCCCGTCCTTCCCGTCCTCCGGCTATCTTCCCCTTCCCACCGGCGCCCTGGTGCACACGCCCGAAAGGAGCTGGTCCTGAACGTAGAGAGCACCCGCACTCGACCTGTGCGACCAGACCCTTCGTCGTCAACCCGAGAATCAGATCCGGCCCCCGCCGTGGCGTGGCAGAGCATCAATTCCATCCGCGCCCTGGCGATGGACGCCGTCGAGCAGGCTCAGTCCGGCCATCCCGGCACTCCCATGGCGCTGGCCCCGGCCGCGTACGTTCTGTGGACCCGCTTTCTTCGTCACAACCCGGCAAATCCTGAGTGGGCGGACCGCGATCGTTTCGTGCTTTCATGCGGCCACGCTTCGATGCTGCTGTATTCGGTGCTGCACCTCAGCTGGGTACGATCTCTCGCTCGACGAGCTCAGGAACTTCCGGCAGTGGGGATCACGTACGCCCGGTCATCCGGAGCGCGGGCACACCCCGGAGTCGAGACTACCACGGGACCGCTGGGGCAGGGATTCGGCAACGCAGTCGGTATGGCGATAGCCGAGCGGTTTCTGGCAGATCACTTCAACCGTCCGGGGCACACCATCGTCGATCATCGGGTGTGGGCTTTCGCCAGCGATGGCGACCTGATGGAAGGCGTTGCCTCTGAGGCGGCGTCGCTGGCCGGCCATCTTCGGCTGGGCAAGCTCACGGTGGTGTATGACGACAACCACATCACGATCGACGGCGACACGGCTCTCAGCTTCTCCGAGGACGTGGCGCGTCGTTTCGAGGCGTACGGCTGGCATGTCGCCCGTGTAGGAGACGGCAACGATCTCGCCGCGATCGCCGCCGCGTACGAAGGCGCCCGAGCAGAGACGAGCCGGCCATCGCTGATCATCCTCCGAACGGTGATTGCCGACCCGGCGCCTACCAAGCGGAATACCGCCGACGCCCACGGGAGTCCGCTCGGCGCCGACGAGGTCAAGCGAACCAAAGAGATCATGGGCTGGCCTCAGGAGCCGAAGTTCTACATCCCGGACGAAGCGCTCGCCGACTGGCGCAGAGCGCTGACCAGAGGCGCCGAGCTCGAATCCGAGTGGCAGCGTCGGCTCGATGCGTACACGGCGGCCCAACCGGAACTCGCATCCGAGTTCCGCCGGTGGCTGTCCGGCGATCTTCCGATGGATTGGGACAAGAACCTGCCGGTGCTCGGCCCCGGTGCTGGACAGCTGGCGACTCGCCAGGCGTCAGGTCTCGCTCTTCAAGCCATCGCCACAACGGTACCCAACCTCATCGGCGGCTCCGCCGATCTCGGAACCAGCACCGGCACCACCCTGAAGCAGGGCGGCAGTTTCAGCGCCTCCACCAGCGGCCGCACCTTTCACTGGGGTGTGCGGGAGCATGGAATGGCCGCGTGCCTGAACGGAATCGCCGCTCACGGCGGGCTTCGGCCGTTCGGCAGCACCTTCCTGGTGTTCTCCGACTACATGAAGCCATCGATCCGGCTGGCCGCGATCATGCGTCTGCCGGTCATCTATATTGGCACGCACGATTCCATCGGTGTGGGAGAGGATGGTCCGACCCACCAGCCGGTAGAACACCTGGCGATGCTCCGCGCTATTCCCAATCTGGTGACCATCCGGCCCGGAGATGCCACCGAGACGATCGAGGCCTGGCGGGTGGCGATGGAACGCCGGGACGGACCGACGATGTTGGTGCTGACCCGTCAGAAGCTCGCGGTGCTGGACCGCACCCAGCTCGCTGCCGCTGACGGCGTAAGGCGGGGCGCCTACGTGCTCACGGACCCCGCAGGCGACGGCGGGCTCGATGCCATACTGATCGGAACCGGGTCGGAGCTCGGGCGTGGCACTCGGGGCCGCTCGGCTGTTGCAGGCCGACGGAGTGAGGGCGCGAGTCGTTTCGATGCCTTCGTGGGAACTGTTCGCCGCTCAGCCCGAGCGTTACCGTAACGTGGTGCTTCCGCCTGCCGTCCGTACCCGCGTAGCGGTCGAAGCAGCGGGACCGTTCGGCTGGTCTCGCTGGATCACCGATGACGGAGCCATGATCGGCATGGAGGGGTTCGGAGCGTCAGCCCCGGGCGAACGCCTGTATCAGGAATTCAAACTCACGCCGGAACAGGTGGCGGCAACGGTGAAACGGATCTTATGAACAATCCGCTTCTTCAGCTCGCCCGGCTGGGGCAGAGCCTCTGGTACGACTACATCACCCGCGACCTGGTAACGTCGGGCGCCCTGACGAAGCTGATCGCGGAGGATGGTCTTCGGGGAATGACTTCCAACCCCACCATCTTCGAGAAAGCGATCGCCGGAAGCCATCTGTACGACGATGACATCCGCCGGTTATCGGACCAGGGTCACACCCCGGGACAGATATTCGAGTCACTGGCGGTGGCCGACGTTCAATCGGCGTGTGACGTCTTCCTGTCGCTGTACCGTGAGCTCGACGGAGCCGATGGTTACGTATCGATCGAGGTGTCTCCCACACTGGCGAACGATACGGACGGAACCATTCTGGAGGCGCAGCGCCTGTGGAAGGCCGTGGGACGGCCGAATGCAATGATCAAGATTCCGGGGACACGTGCCGGACTTCCGGCTATCACGCGCTGCATCGCCGATGGTATCAACGTCAACGTCACGCTTCTGTTCTCCATCGAACGCTACGCCGCCGTGGTCGAGGCATTCCTCGCCGGCCTGGAGTCTCGCCTCGGAGATGGGCTCCCGATCCACGGCATCGCCTCCGTGGCCAGTTTCTTCGTGAGCCGCGTGGATGCCAAGGTGGATCCTCTCCTGGAACGAGCCCGAGGCGGTGCACCGCTGCTGGGGAAGATCGCGATCGCCAATGCGGCCCTTGCGTATGGGATCTTCGAGCGGACCCTGGAGACCCCGCGGTGGAAGAGGCTCAAGGAGGCGGGAGCGCGGCCACAACGGCCACTCTGGGCATCTACCAGCACGAAGGACCCTCGCCTGCCCGACGTTTACTACGTCGAGGCCCTCGTGGCTTCGCAGACTGTCAATACTCTCCCTCCGGAAACCTTCGAGGCGTACCGCGATCATGGTGCGCCCGCCGTGCGAATCGATGAGAGCGTGGCCGCGGCGCCGGCTCAGCTGGATGCGCTGAAGGAAGCAGGCATCGACCTGAACACGATGACTCGCGAGCTCGAGGAGGAGGGTGTGGCCAAGTTCGCCGCTTCCCACGCCGCCGTCCTGGCCGGCATCGAGGCCAAAACAGGAGCACTGGCCTCACGGTGACCGCCGTCTGGGGATTTCTTCGCCGCATCTCCGTCACAAAGTGGATCCTGATTTTCATGTTGCTTGGCGCCCTGGTCGGGTGGCTGAACCCCGACCTCGGCACCAGCCTCAAGCCGCTGTCGACGATCTTTCTGCGGATGATCAAGTCGATCGTGGTGCCGATCATCTTCGGCAGCCTGGTGATCGGCATCGCGGGGCACGGCGACGACATGAAGCGCGTGGGTCGGCTCGCGCTCAAAGCGATCATCTATTTCGAGATCGTGACCACGCTGGCCCTCTTCATCGGGCTGGCCGCGGTGAACCTGACACAACCCGGTGTTGGGGTAAGGCTGAACCAGTCGGCCGCAGAGGGCCAGCAGCTGGCTCAGAAGACCACCACTTTCAGCGGAATTCTGGAGCATCTGGTCCCCCAGAGCTTCTTCGAGGCGGCGGCGAACAACGAAGTCCTCCAGATCGTCTTCTTCTCGATTCTCTTCGGGGTCGCGCTGTCCCAGGTGAAGGGACGACCGAAGGACGTGATGCTCGGATTCGCCGAGGGCCTGGCGGAGACGATGTTCAAGTTCACCGGCATCGTGATGAAGTTTGCGCCTATCGGCATCGGCGCCGCGATCGCGGTGACGGTGGGACACAGCGGTATTCAGGTGCTGAAGAATCTCGGGCTGATGGTGCTGACGCTCTACGGCGCACTCATCGTGTTCATCCTCGTGGTGCTGGTGCCGGTGGCGTTGCTCGCACGAGTCCCGCTCGGCGCCTTCATCCGAGCGGTGCGGGAACCGGCGCTGCTTGCTTTCGCGACCACATCTTCAGAGGCCGCGCTCCCGAAGGCGCTGGAGAATATGGAGCAGCTGGGCGTACCGCGGCGCATCGTCGCCTTTGTGCTGCCGACTGGCTACTCCTTTAATCTGGACGGCTCGACCCTCTACCTGGCGGTGGCATCGATCTTCGTGGCCCAGGCTGCGGGAGTGCACCTGACGTTCGGCCAGCAGGTGATCATGATGCTCACGCTGATGGTGACCAGCAAAGGCGTCGCGGGCGTGCCTCGGGCGTCGCTGGTGATCCTGTCCGGGACCCTGCTGCATTTCGGTCTTCCGCTCGAGGGCGTCGCAATCATCTTGGGAGTGGACGAGCTCATGGATATGGGCCGCACTACTGTGAACGTGATTGGGAACTGCCTCGCCACCGTGGTGATGGCCCGCTGGGAGGGGGAATTCAACCCGGTTCTTGCGATGGCCGAAGCTGCGTAGGTGTTTACCGGCGAATGTTCACCACAGAGGGAGAGAGGGCACAGAGGTTTCGTCAGCTGCTTGCAGTATCGTTCTCCCCTAACGGAGATCAATACAAGGGTTTTTGTACAACAACCACAGCATTGGCGCTCATCATGGGAGTGCCGGAAGCGGCTGGGATGACGTGACCTCTGTGCCCTCTCTCCCTCTGTGGTGAATCTTTTCACGCAACTATTCGGGCAGCGGTAGCGTCATACATGCAGACCATTCACCGAGAACGAAACATGAGCTGTGGGTTCTATCGGAGTGCCAAGCTGACCTCGTTGTTCCTTGCCTTCCTGGTGCCCGCCATCCAGGCGCAGCAGAAGACGCCACCCGCGCCGCTCCGGCCGGCGCCGCTCCGATCGGCACCGATCTCCAACATTCGATACGACCTCACCTTCGATTCGACTACCGCAAGCAAGCGAACCATCTCGGTGGCCATGTCGTTCGATGTCGCCGGCGCCGCGCCCGTGCTGCTCTCGCTCCCGGCGTGGACTCCCGGTGCATACGAGATCAGTAACTTTGCCCGCTGGGTGGTGGGCTTCACCGCAGCCTCCGGAACCAGCCGGCTGACCTGGGATAAGCTGGATTTCGACACCTGGAGAATCCAGCCGGGCAGGGGAAAAGGCGTGACGGTACGCTTCGACTACGTCGCCGACACGCTCGACAATGCCATGGCCTGGGCTCGGCCCGACTTCGTGCTGTTCAACGGCACCAATGTCCTGCTGTACCCCGAGGGCCAGGGCTTCGACTTTCCGGCCGCGCTTACCGTGAAGACAGAAAACGGCTGGCACGTTGCCACCGGCATGACGCCCGGGCGGGCACCGGGGAGCTACAGCGCCTCGAATTATCACGACCTGGTGGACCGTCCCTTCTTTGTGGGCCGCTTCGATCTCGACAGCCTGCAGACGGCGGGACGCTGGACCAGGCTCGCGACGTATCCCGCCGGCGCTCTGACCGGCGCACCCCGGGAACAGTTCAAGGACCAGATATCCCGGATGATTCCGCCGGAGGCTGCCGTGTTCGGCGAGACGCCCTGGGACAGCTATAGCAATCTGCTGATCTTCGACGCCAGCTATGGCGGCGGCAGCGCGCTGGAGCACGCGAACTCCCACGTGGGGATCTACAACCCCAGCTTCATGGGAACCCCGCTCCTGGCGTCGATAACCGCGCACGAAATCTTTCATGCCTGGAACGTGAAGCGGCTGCGCCCGGCCGACATGGTGCCGTACGACTACCATAGCCCCCAGCCGACCCCGTGGCTTTGGGTGAGTGAGGGGATCACTGACTATTACGCTGACGTGGCACTGGTGCGCGGTGGAATCATCGATTCTGCCGCATTTCTGGCGGAGGTTTCCCAGAAGGCCAACACTGTCGCCGAGGCTCCTCCGACAGCACTGGAGGACGCGTCGCTCTCCACCTGGATCCACCCGGTCGACGGCAGCGGCTACATCTATTACCCCAAGGGTTCACTCGCCGGCTTCCTGCTCGACATCATGATTCGCGACGCCAGCAACAACGCCCGATCGCTGGACGATGTGATGCGACAGCTGTATCGGTCGACGTACAAGGCCGGCCGGGGATTCGCGAGCGCAGACTGGTGGGGTACGGTCAGCCGGGCGGCCGGCGGCCGCTCATTCGCGGAGTTCAACGGCCGCTACATCGATGGTCGGGAGCCATTCCCGTACGGCCAGGTTCTTCCACTCGCAGGCCTCAGGATGATCACCGATACCACGCGTGATCCCCGGCTCGGCATCTCCGCCAGCCCCGATTCAGGCGGCATTCTGGTGAATGCCGTCACGCCAGGGGGTCCCGCCGAGGCGGCTGGAGTCCGTGCGGGCGACCGGCTTCTGGCCATCGGAGATTTGTCTATCACCGACCCGGATTTTGGACCAGCATTCCGCTCGCGCTTCGGGAACCAGGAGGGAGCGCCCCTGCCGATCAAAGTCCTGCGCGGCGCCGACACCGTGACGCTCAATGGAAAGGTGGTGCTGGCCGAGCGTATCCAGCGCCGGGTCGAGATGGATCCGGGAGCATCCGAGAAGGCGGTGAGAGTGAGGAACGGGATAATGCGAGGGCGGTAGGGAGGGTCGGAGAGGTCGGAGGATTAGGCAGGGTCGGAGGGTCGGAGGGTCGGGAAGGAAATGAACTCCTCATCCCGAGTGCAACGAGGGATCTACTCAGCCAACTCTCGGATCTGGTTAGATAGATCCTTCGCTTTGCTCAGGATGAGGAGTCTGGTTTTCCCGGCCTTCCCGTCCCTTCCCGCCCTACCTCACTCTCGTAATACTGATGATCCCAACCGGCGGTGTGAGTCTCTGGTCCTGAGCTCGCGCCGTATGAATCAGGCGTACCACTTCCCGCCCCCGAACCACCCTGCCGATCGGAGTGAAGCTTCGACCATCAGGGTCGAGCCTGCCCAGCTCGGGCTGTTCCCAGACGCGAATGAAGAAATCCGGCGCTGGCGCAGCGAGCTTCTCGGCTCCGAGCGAGAGCGCTCGTACCTCCCTGCGACAGGCCCGTATCCTTCTTGTTCTCCAACGCCATCGGCGGAGCCTCCTTCGAGCGCGAAGGATTCACTTCGCCCTGGATGCCTTCGATCTGGGACCGCCCGCCGGGCAGCCGCTCTGCCCTGACAGTCCGATGAAAACGGCTACCCTGGTACGCTCCCTGATCCACGTAGATCAGGAAGTTGCCGGCAGCATCGGGATTCTTGACCGTGTCGACCTCCACCTCCATGCTGCCGAGCTCGGTTTGGATCATGACCCGCGGCAGCTCCTGCGCTAACAGAGCGGGAGCCCAGAGCATTACGCCGGCCCCCAGCCACGCCTTAGCTGTCATTGCTGAGCTCATGTCGGATGAAAAGGCTTCCGAGATCCCGAGGCGAGAGCTCGCGCGGGGCTTCGAGTAATCCAGTCAGGTGTGCCGCCTGGCCCAGCACGCTACCGGGAGTCATGCCGGCTGAGCGCAGATCGCGAACCCCGGTATCCCGGCTCGATTTGCTGAGCTTGGCTCCTGAGCGGTGGCGAATGAGCGGGTGGTGCAGGTATGCGGGTGGAGTGCTGCGTCCGAGCATTCGCGCGAGCCGGATCTGGCGACCGGTCGACCCAAGCAAGTCCTGGCCTCTGATCACCAGATCGATGCCCTGCTCGATGTCGTCGACGGTGACCGCGAACTGATAGGTCCAGTTGCCCAGTCGGTCCTTCAGCAGCACGTCTCCGCACTGGGCCTGCGGATCCTGTTGCTGTTCTCCCAGCAACATGTCGGTGAAGCGTTCGTTCCCAGGCTCGATCGTCACTCGGATGCCACGTCCTTCCTGAGCCGCAAGATTCCGGTCACGGCAACGACCGGGATACGGGGTTTCCTGATCGGGCACGTCCGCGTCACCCGCTATGTCCTTCCGGGAGCAGTCGCACGCATAGACTCTGAACCTCCTACCCAACCGCTCCAAGGCCGACGTGTACCTCACGTCGTTGTCGCTCTGGCGGAGTGATGATCTGCCGCTCTTGAACTCACCGGGTTGCCCAAGGTCAGGCTCCAAACCCAGCCACTCGAGGTCCTCGAGAATGGCGGTCTCGTACTCGGGTCGGCAGCGTCCACGATCATGATCCTCGAGCCTGAGAAGCACTCTCCCACTCAAAGCCTGAGCAAGCCCCCAAACGTGAATCGCATTCGCGACATGTCCCAGGTGCAGATAGCCAGTGGGACTGGGCGCAAACCGGGTAAGAGGCCCCGGTGGTGACGGTTCAGGCGTCTTCAACCCTGGTCAAAACTCCGGTCCAGCTCCCGTCGCGGGGCCTGCCCCCGCGGAATTCGAAGTGCTCATCCACCAGAATGCGGCGGGTAAACTCCCAGCTGCGCTCATCCTGGAGCCGGTGGCGAAGCACCAGCGGCACCAGCCGTGATGCCGCCATCCATTCCCCCGAAGGCAGTCCCGGATACAAAGACGCCCACTCGGCGCGAAGCCGAGCCTCCCGTACACCCATCTGCGCGCCCCTAGGCTGACCGCGCCACTGTCCGGAGGAGCCGGACGG
Source organism: uncultured Gemmatimonadales bacterium (assembly GCA_963730915.1). Lineage (GTDB taxonomy): Bacteria > Gemmatimonadota > Gemmatimonadetes > Gemmatimonadales > GWC2-71-9 > CAVVWJ01. The sequence goes on from CAVSTR010000004.1 coordinate 245,608, forward strand.
CTGACCGGTTTCTTCGCCCCACGTTTGGACGTCGCATGATGCGCTGCAAGGATATATGTCACACAGGAAGGCTCTTACATTGAAAGTAGAATGTCTATCGCAGAAATCAGGGTAAACAGCCTCGGTGACCTCATCGACCAGGTCACCCCCACCGAGCCGGACCCCAGAACGGGACGGCGCCGCGATAGCGGCGTCTATCGGGGAGACGCGAACGCCTGCTGGCCGCTGCTTACCAGCCTGGACAAGCTGGGGGGCTCCGCTCCGCATTCGAAAGCCGATCTGGAGGAGCACATCCTCCGGAACTTCATCCGGTACTCACGGCCTCACTTCACTACTCCACCCATCAACGAGTGGGAGGTATTGGTGGCTGCCCAGCACCACGGGCTCCCCACCCGGCTGCTGGACTGGACCTACTCACCTCTCGTCGCGGCCCACTTCGCCACCGTTTCCGCTGCGAGCAACGAAGATCGAGTGATCTGGCGACTGGACTGGAAGAGCGTGCACCGATTCTTCGGCCTGCCTGAGCTGGCACTCCTGATCGAGGATCTAGAGGGAATCCTGGGCGGAAGCCGGCCGATGACACCCTGGGCGTTCTTCTCCCGAGGGTCCGACGCCAAGCCGTTCGCCTGCATGTTCGAGCCGCCTTCGCTCAATGCCCGCATCGTTGCCCAGTCTGCCACCTTCACCCTGTGCTCGGACAAGCGGGTTCCTTTCGACCGCTTCCTCGAGGATCACGGTCTCGGCTCTGCCCTTACGAAGTTTATTGTTCCGGCGGGAGAAGCCGCACGATTTCGCGACCAGCTCGACCTCGTGAGTGTGGACGAGCGGCGGCTTTTCCCGGATTTGGACGGTGTTGCGGCTGAAATGAAGCGCTACTACTCCTGAATCCGCTACTGCTGCCCCGCTGCCCCGCTGGCGCCGCGCCTTCCCGCAAGCCTGGCCTCGGCCCGGTCCGAATCTCCCATCGCCAGCAGAATTTCGTACCTGTCCACTGGGGCATGAACGTTCCTGACTTCGACGACGTCGCCGGGGCGCCAGCTCGCCGCTACCGGGCGCTGGGGCAGTCGGATCTCCCAAACGCTGCCGTCTTCTAGAGTTACAAAGCTACCGCCGTCCGAGACTTCGGTAATGCTCATGCCCAGCGGCAATGTGACGTTGTAGCAGTTCCAGGTGCAGCCGGCGACCCTGGACTGGGACTGGGCCCCAGCCGTCGCCACGGCAAAACAGGTGAGTACGGTACTCAGCAGCGAAACCGATCGGAGCGTCTTCACGGGGGTACCCTCAGGAGGTTTGTTCCTGTAGCATACACCCTAAAATGAGGGTCCGCAGTGACCTGGACCGCCCCAGTATCCGCCGGACGGCTTCCAAATCGTGGCCGGTGCGACTAGGATGTGTGCAGCGAAAACCTCAATTTCAGGGTACAGGAGACAGATAGTGAACCGTCGGGGACCAAAGGTGAAGCTTGCCCGTCAGCTGGGCATTGCGCTCACCCCGAAGGCAGCCAAGGTGATGGAGAATCGTCCCAATCCACCGGGACAGCATGGCGCAACACCGAGGCGGAAGATCAGCGGCTACAAGAAGCAGCTGATCGAGAAGCAGCGGCTTCGGGCGCAGTACGACGTCAGCGAAAGACAGATGGAGAACTCCTTCGTCCAGGCCACCAAGCTGACCGGAAACACCGGTGTGCGCCTGCTTCAGCTGCTGGAGATGCGGCTGGACGCGGTGGTGCTGCGCGGCGGGTTCGTGCGGACCATCTACGCCGCTCGGCAGGCGGTCACGCATGGACACATCCAGGTAAACGGCAAGAAGGTCGACCGGCCGTCCTATCGTTTGAAGCCGGGTGAAGTGGTCTCGCTGGCGCAGAAGAGCCGGGACATGATCGCGTTCACCGGTCCGCTGGAAGTGGCCCATCCGCCGGCGTACCTCGAGCTGGATCGGGACGCCCGCAGCATCCGAGTCCGCGAGATGCCGGAGCGGGAGCAGATCCCGATCCAGTGCGAGACCTCGCTCGTCATCGAGTACTACTCGAGATAGCAGCTGGCCTGCCCCAGCGTAGCGAAGGGGCAGCAGAATACAAACCCTCCGGCGAAATGCCGGGGGGTTTCTTGTTCCCACAACTCCCAGCCGCGCCAGCCGCAGGTACGATTACATCAGGCGCAGTTTGGCAGCGCTCGGTGGATCGCGAACACGTCATGCGCACCCGCGAACATCCCGGCGTCATCCGCGAACGGGTATGTGCACCTGTGAACACGGCAGCCGCATCTGCGGACGCCTCAGGCGCAGATCCGCAGCGCCGGGCGCAACCGCCATATTCTCAAGTGCATATTGAGAACCGATGCTACTACCTCGCGTTACGGGGCCGGTCTGGTCGGCACCCAGCGGTGCACAGACCGAACGTAGCGCTCGTAACTCTCACCAAAGCGGCGCCGCAGCACCGGTTCCTCATGTAACAGCACGATCATGTTGACGATCATGAACCAGGTGACGGCGTACAGCAGCACCAGAAGAGACTCGAAGAACGCTGCTTCTCCCAGCATCAGCGTGAAAGCTCCCAGATACATCGGGTTCCGTACGTAGCAATACAGTCCCCCCACCACCAGCTGGGTGGGCGGATCGATCGGCGCCAGCGTGCCACGCCCGGTCACCATGAATTCCCAGATGCACCGCAGCAGTATCGTGGCACCCGCCAGCGCAGCGATCAGGCCAACGATCTGAAGCAGTCCCCAGGGATGATCGATCCGCTCGCCGCTACCCGAGACGATCAGGTAGGGTATCAGCACGGTAACCGTGCCGGGAATGATGATGGTATAAAGCAGGCTGCGCAGTGCGAGCATCATCAATACCTTCTCGCATCAGATGCTATGATGCAAAGGTGCGAACCCGACTGACTCCCACCTGCATTTCGAACCGCAGGCAAGCTAGGGTTTTTCCGACTTGCTGCCGTTCGTGGCACGTGTAGGTAACATGGGCGCCTGCGTATAAAACTAGCGGTCCAAGTTGCCGAGTGAAATCAGGACGTGCCCCACGAAGAGGCCAGAGGCGGCGAGAAGTGAAGTGCCTACCGGATCCGTCTTTCGAATGGCGACCTCGGAAATCTTCAATGCTACGGCGTGGGGGCCCACCCAGGACATGATCGCGGGGGTCGTCTCTCGGTACGGTGAGGGTTTGAGGCGGCACAGTGGCCATACCAGGCGAGACGTGTGTTGAGCAGCATGGCCAGAACCGCTGTCGGGAGCCCTGCCGAAACTTTCCCGAAAATTGTGATCTGGAGCATATCTCCCGAACACAGGGAGCCCCTACTTTGCCCCAAGTTTACTCGATGAAATCAAAGGTTCGAACATCATGGCTCGGCTTGCAATTATAGCAGTACCAAGGGTTTTCAATGTAGTACAACCGGTTCTCGTGGTACTTCTCTCCTTGGCGGGTGTTTCCTGTAGTGGAAGCGATCTTACGCTGCCACTATCAGCGGTTCCCGCTGTTTTGACCATTGTCAAGGGAGATGGCCAAGCTGGCGCCCCCGGAACCATGCTCCAGGACTCGATCGTCGTGGAGGTGGTTGATAGCTCGGGCAGTCCGTTGGCCGGACTGCGAGTGGAATTCCAACCCCAGTCTTCCGGCTCTGCAGTCCTGCCCGCCACGTCGATTACCGATGTGAACGGAATTGCCGGAGCACGGTGGGTTCTCGGGATGGCTCCGGGGTCGCAGCAAGTCATAGCGCGGGTGGTGGGGGCCGAATCGGTTGAGCTTGAAGCACGCTTCACAGCCATCGCCGAAGCGCGCCTGCCGTCGACCCCTGGACTGGTCATCGTGACCCAACCAAGTAGCTCGGCGCAAGCCGGGGAAGCGTTCGCCAGCCAGCCCGTAGTCCAAACCCGGGATCCTTCAGGAGGTGACTTGGCGGCCAGCGGCGTTGCTGTAACGGCAGCCGTCCTGTCGGGCAGTGGCACACTGGTGGGCACCACCGTTCGGTTTACTGACGGTAACGGCAGAGCCGAGTTCTCCGACCTTCGCGTTGAAGGCGCTGCCGGACCACACCTCCTGATCTTCGCCGCCCCCGGCTACACAACAGCCGTGTCCGAGCCGGTCAACGTCAGTCCTGTCACGGCAGAGAAGGCGGCTACTACTACACAGATCACGAGCCACGACCCAAATCCGTCGAGTTCAGGCGGGACTGTGCTGGTGCGGTTCAGCGTGAGCTCCGGATGCAGGAAGTCCGGGGGGAACAGTCACCGTAACAGCGAGTGGAGGCAACGAGACGTGTTCCGGCATCGCCCCATCCGGATCGTGCAGCCTGATCCTCACAGGTTCCGGCGACCGCATCCTTACTGCTACCTACAATGGTGACGACCGCTTCCTGGGCAGTTCCGCTCAGGTGACGCATACTGTGACGACCAATGGTGGGGGCGGTGAGGGAGGAGGGGTGGCACTGGAGGGGGTGGCACTGGAGGTGGCGGTACCGGAGGTGGCGGTACCGGAGGTGGTGGCACGGGTGGCGGAGGCACGGGAGGTGGCGGAGGCGGAAGTGGTGGCGGCGCCAATCTACCGCCAACCGCGATCAGCGATGAGTACCAAACGATCGAAGGAGGGGATCATACCCTCACTGTCAGCGCTGCCGGCGGGGTATTGCAGAATGATCGCGATCCTGAAGGGGGACGGCTGACTGCTACTTTCGTCAGCGGTCCGTCCAACGGCAGGGTGAGTCTCAACGCCGATGGATCGTTCAGCTATACACCCGTGGCCGAGTACTACGGAAGCGACCACTTTACATATAGAGCCAGCGATCAGGCGGGCAATTCAAGCACGGCCGTGGTCACCATACAAGTCGCTCCGGTGAATGATTCTCCGCGATTCGATGACCGTGGTGACCCCCCGGTTGTCGGGCCCGATGCCGGGCCACAGAGGATTGAGGGTTGGGCGACGAGCATCGAAGCCGGGGGTCCCAACGAGTCCCACCAGACCGTCACGTTTGTGACCGTGGCTAACAGCAATCCGGACCTGTTCACGTCCGATGGCCAGCCCGCCGTGACCCGAGACGGTACTCTCACGTACACCCCGTCAGGCCAGACTGGGAGTTCAACGGTCAGCGTTCAGCTGCAAGATGACGGTGGAACTGAGAATGGTGGCTTCGACACGAGTAGGTTGCACACATTTACTATCCGCATTCAGTGATGATGGTGATGGGGGTTGGCGCTTCGCCGTAACTTGCCAAACGCCTCCCAAGAAACGAAGGGCCTCCGACGTGGAGGCCCTTCGTTCTTGTGGCTCACAGAGGCACCGGTCGGAATCGAACCGACGAATGGAGGTTTGCAGTTCTCGGAGGACTTTCGCGGAGCGTTGCGGCCCTTGCGAATTTGTGACGTGAATGGACGGTTAGCTCAACGTAGCACTCCGTAAGCTTTGCAAAGATTTGTGTCCTCTCTTGGGGAAATCTTCCCAACACCTTCCCACTCCATCAGCCTAGAAGAGCGATTGCAGGCGCCGAGCGAGAGTTGTGAAACACCTCGGCAGCTATCAGAGACGAGGTGCCGACGTTAGCGCCACGTAGAGAACGGTTCGGATTGGTTCGTTATGGAGCGCAGTCGATAGCCAGCGCTCTCCATTGCGTGCAGGATTGTAACTGGCGTTTCCAAACCATTTCAGATACTGCTGGCAGAGTTTCGCTGCAGTCGGGACCGCCAGACGCGCCGAATACCTGCGGTAGGTCTCATTAGCTCCTGAACCGAAGTGTTGAGGTGGCCCTCCGGCTGAAGTGGCTACAATGTCCCCTCCTGCGCCGAAGGATCCGTGCTCTCGGCCGGTGGACCAGTGTACCAGTACCCAGGACCAATGGCCGGCCGCAAACAGAGGGCCTTCCGGAGAACGTTGCAGAGGCTTACGCTAGACATGCTAACTATCTACCACCCCGACAAGGCGTGGACCGATTTCATCACCTGCCTAACCTAGAAGCAGCGAGGTCAGGTAACGGGGTCAGGTAACAAGGAAGGCATCATCGAGCTGGCCACTGGCGATAGCCGGTTGCAACTCGGTGCGCTCAAGTCGCGCCTGCCTGCGGCATAGCGAGAGCTTGCCAGAGGCTGCATGGAAGTCGCGAGTGAGGATTTCATTCAGAGCTGCCGGGGTGCGAAATGCGGCCACACGGCGGGAGCGAGTCGTCTGGCAATCGTCCTCTCATGCGACGCAATCCTTCGCCCCCCTCAAGAACGACTGCCTTCGGAGAGGCCATGAGGCTGCCCGGGTCCTGGTCGTGGCAACGCGGCTCCCTGCTTGCAGCCGCGATCTGTGCGTCCGTTGTCACCTGCGCCACGACGGCCGCACGGGCCCAGGACTGGCCGGTATTTAGCGGCGACCTTGCGGCCACCCGATACTCGGCAGCGGCCGAGATCACCCGCAGAAATCTCGCTCGGCTCGAGCTGGCATGGCGGTGGCGGCCGGACGAGGCGCCTGTCCCGCGAACCGACTCGACCCAGCCCGCCGTTCCGGGGGCCTTCGAGTCCACGCCGCTTGCCATCGGCGACACGCTGTACGTCGTGACACCCTACAGCTCGGGTCGTCGCGCTCGAGGCGACCGCGGCACTGGAGCTCTGGTCGTACGATCCGGAGGTCTATCGGTACCGGCAGTGGGGCCACAGCCGCCGTCGGCAGATCACGCATCGCGGCGTAGCCGCCTGGTCCGACGGCCGCTCCCGTCGGATCTTTCTGAACGCCCGATGGCGGCTGGTGGCGCTGGACGCGGCCACCGGCCAGCCGGTGCCATCGTTCGGGCGCGGCGGTGACGTGGACCTCACTGAACATCTTTCACGTCTCGTGCTCTCGTTTTCACTACGGCGGCACGTCGCCGCCCCTGATCGTCGGTGACATCGTCATTGTCGGCAGCAGCGTCGGTGACGATCTCATCGATCCGGATGATCCGCCTGGGGACGTGCAGGCGTTCGATGCTCAGGACCGGTCGTCATCTTTGGACATTTCGCACCATACCCCGAGCGGGGGAGCCCGGTGCCGAGTCATGGCGCGACGGGAGCGAACCGCAGTGCGGGCCATGTCAACGTCTGGGCGCCTATGTCCGCGGATGAGAAGCGCGGTCTGGTGTACCTCCCGGTCAGTGGCGGTCAGCAACGATTACTATGGAGGCGCTCGCAAAGGCGAAAACCTGTTCGCCGAATCGATCGTCTGCCTCGAGGCACGTACCGGTCGGCGGGCTGGCACTATCAGATCGTACATCACGGATCTGTGGGACTACGATCTCGCGTCTGCGCCGTTGCTTGCGACCATCCGTCCGTTCGGAGAGCCGGTCGACGTCGTGGTCGTGCTGACCAAAACCGGCTACACGTTCGTGTTCGATCGGGTGACCGGCCGGCCGGTCTGGCCCATCGAGGAGCGGCCGTGCCGGCGAGCGACGTGCCCGGGCGAAGAGGCGTCGCCCACGCAGCCGTTCCCGTGAAGCCTGCGCCGTTCGCCGCCGGGTCGGCTTCGGACCCGAGGACGTGGTGGACTTCACGCCGGAGATCCGTCGCGTGCCCTCGCGCAACTGCAGTACCGCTGGGGGCCGCTGTTTTTGCCGCCGTCGCTCCGCGGCACGATCACGTCACCCGGCTGGATCGGCGGCGCGGGGTGGGGAGCGGGGGCGTCTACGATCCGGAGACGGGGACGCTCTACGTGAAGGCGACCAACCGGCCGACGCTGGTTCGTCTCCACAGTCCACCGGCGGCAGCGGCCGTTACGTCGGCGAGCTGGCCAATCTGTCGGTCTTCGTCCCGGTCGGGCGCGGGCTGTATGCGGGTGGTGGAAGCCGGAGACGCTCGTCAGAATACCGCTCGCCAAGCCGCCCTACGGCACGCTCACGGCGATCGACCTGAACAGCGGCGAGCACCGCTGGCAGGTGACCGTCGGCGACGACAGCGTGGTCCGGGCCAGCCCGGCGCTGCGCGGGGTGCCGCTCCCGCCGCTGTTGGGCGCCGCGGGCGCGGCCGGGGGCATCGTGACGGCGGGCGGTCTCGTCTTCATCGGCGGCGGCCACATGCTCTACGCGCTGGACAAGACGACCGGCAAACGCTCTGGGAGGCGCGCGCGGGGGCTTCGGTGCCCTCGCGGGGTGCCGATGACGTACCGAACGCGCGGTGGAAAGCAGTTCGTGGTGGTGGCGACCGGGCGTCGGGAAAGCAAGGCGGAGCTGGTGGCCTTCGCGCTCAGCGAGCCGCCGCGTTGAGCACGTCGAGCACGTCGGACTGGGACCCGCCGGCACGGGTCCCGCCGCCGGCGAGGTAGATGCGGCCGGCGATCGCGAGCGGAAAGATGCCGTGGCGTGGCACCGGAAGGGGCGGCCCGGCGCGCCAGCGACGCATGACCGGGTCGTAAATGTCGACCCGCGCATAGACCCCGTCCGACGTCGCGCCATCGCCATCTTTGGTCTCGCCGCCGAGCACGTAGAACTCGCCGTCGACATAAACTGCCTTGCCCATGCCGCCGCGGGCCTGCGGGAGCGGCGGGACACCGCTTGCCCGAATCGGCACTGGTGGTCCAACTGTCGGTGGCCGGGTCGTAGATCTGGACGTCGGCAAAGCCGTTGGCCACCACGTTGGCATCTCCGCTGCCGGGGCCGCGGCCCCCGAATACGTAGAGACGGCGCCCGTCGGTGGCCGACGCCGCGTGGTTGCTGCGGAAGCGGCATCGGTGCCCGCTCGCTCCAGCGCCCCGTCGCGGGATCCAACATGGCCATGCGCCCGGTGGTCTCCTGATTGCCGACGATGCCGCCGGCGACGAAGATCTTGCCGTCGATCAGCGCCGAGGCGCTCGAGCCGGCGGCGAACGGCAGATCGGGACCGAGAGTCCAGCGATCGGCCTCCGGATCGTAGATCTGAGTCTTGCCCGCGGCCGGTCCGACGCCGCCGAACAGATAGAGCTTGCCGTCCCAGACTTCGGCGGCGTGGTGACTGTCCGGGAACGGGCGCCGCGCGCGCGCCGTCGGCTCGTCCCAGACGCCGAGCGAAAGGTCGTAGGCGAGCGTGAGCGCCGTTCGCGCGCTGTCCGGTTTCGCCTTGCGGGCGTGGCGGCCTCACCAACGATCAGCAGCCGTCGCCCGACGATGCCGCCGGCGACCTCGCCCAGCGCCGGGGTAGGCGCGGCCACTGCTCCCACCGGCCCGGCAGGTCAATGAACCGGGTCGTCGTCTGGGGCGTGGCGGAGTTGAGGATCGATCCGTTCGCGACGACCAGGCGCCCGCCGAAGACTGCGGCCGCAGGCGCAAGCAGCGCCTCGGGGAGTGGGAGGGAGCGCGAGCCACACGTCGGTCGCCGGATCGTACATCGTGACCTCCGCGACGGTCTCCCGCTTCTGCACGTTGCTCCGGCCGCCCACGATGACGATCCGCCCGTTGAACACGAACGTTCCGGGCTCGAAGTGCGAGCGCGGGATAGGGCAGGCTGCGCCACTTCGGTCCAGGTATCCGTGCGCCGGGTCGTACCGGTGTACCCGATCGACATCGACCAGCCGAGCTGTCGTGCCCGAACTGGCCGCCGATCGCATAGATGAAGCCGCCGACCGCCGCGGCTCCAAGCTGCCCCCGCGGCTCCGGCAGCGGCGCGGCCCGTTGCCAAGTTCGTTCCGCCGTCGAGCTCGAGCACCCAATGATCGGCCGGAGTTGTATGGCGGTCGTCGGCGAAGCCGCCGATATAGTGCAGCCGGCGGCCAAGGCGCACGAGCGCGCCGCCGCCGCGCGGTGCGGGAAGCGAGGGGCCCCGGGACCATTTCTGGAGTCGGTATCGTAGCGCCAGACCTCGTCGGTGACGGGGGCCGGGGTGGTCTACCCTTGAAGCCGCCGGCGAGCCACACGACTTCGTCATCCACGACCGCGGGGTTCGCGTGCGTGAGCCCCTCGGGCATCTCACCGACCGTCCGCCACCGGTTGGTGCGATGATCGAACGCCTCGACGCTGCGCGTGGCCTTGAGCCGAGGAAGAAAACCGCTGAACAGGTAGAGGTCACTGCCGACCACGGCGGCCGCGCTCTCGACCCGGCCTACGGTCGATGGCTCGGCGAGGGCGAAGCGGGTATAGCGATCCTCCGGCCGGCAGCCGCATAGCGCTAGGGCCAACAGCATGAGCGGACGCAGTCGTCAGTCCCGGAAGTCAGGTACCTGGTTTGCCATGGTCATGGTTTGCGCCTGCCCAACCAGCTGTCAGTATTCATTTGTTCGCGCAGAGGGCGCCATCGACTACCTGCTTGTCACCTGCCTGGCCGTCTTTGGACCACGGGTCAGCACCGCGTCAGGGGATGTGGTCGATCGCCATGGGCCAGAGCAGATGTCACAAGTGGGCCCGCGAGCCTCTACCTGCCCTCTTCCACTCCAGTAAGCGTGCCGGCCAGTGATCTCCCCTGGCTATGCCTCTTCGTTCTTCAACATGGGCTTGGCTCAAAGCCGGGCCCTTTTTCATGATCGACAGCGGCAACTTGGAAGTTAGCGGTTAAGCAAGTCATCGTGCCTTGATAACCACTGAATACAACTCATATCGATGTACGCTATAACCGCTGAAGTCTGACTCTCGTTCTCGTTCAACAACGTAGGTCGTTACCTGAGGGAGTTTACGGCAATCGTCTATACCGAAGAAGAAGCGGCCGAACGATTGGACCTGGCGGAATTCCTCTGCAGGGTCGCTGTACCGCACGGTTTTGAGAAACAGAGCTGGATCGATCCGCTGATAATACAGTGCGTAGATATAAGGTCTATACGCTTGAGTGGTGACGCAGATCGAGCCATCTGTTCTTATGCTGGCGTCAGCAATAGCGTTGCCCAGCGAGGCGTAGAACCTCGGCGCAATAGCCCGGGCGTAAGTGCTGAAGTACGTCCGGAGGAAGGCAAGGAAGGCCAGAAGACAGAGTCCGATGACCGCCAACCGCAGCTGTCGCCAGCGTATGGCATGGAATGCCAGCGCCATGAAGAACACCAGCGGCAGGTATAGCAGATTGATCCGATTGAGATTTGGTCTGGTCACAAGACCCAGCAGAAGGGCAACGCCAAGCGAAACGACCATGAGGTACACTCGGCGTCCCCAACCATGTCGTCGCCGCAGACGTGGCAGCACGAGCAACCCCGCAAAAGCGGCAACTATCCCCCAGGGGTAGACCACACCAAAGCCTGGCACGGCATTCCACAGAAGACCGTCGCTTTGGAAAACAAGGAGCGAAAGTAGTTGACGGGAGTTGGAGTACAGGTTGTGCAGAAGGTGGCCACCGTGGAAGACCGATAGGGTGGCGTAGCGGGGTGTTCCCGGGAGCCGAGGGATACTCAGAAAGATTAATTCGAGAGAGTGCAAATGCAGCTGGTTGATTGCCAGAAACAAGACCATGGGTACGGCAATGACACCCGAGAGCAACGCCCCGACCACGAGGGTGCTACTCCGTAGCTGTCCCAGACGTAGCAGAATCAAGGTACATCCGACGAGAAAGATAGCGGGGCGAAGAACAAGGCAGGAGCATACACGTAGATCGAGGAGCCGATGAAGAAGCATCCGAGAAGAAATGGCCACTGCCGCTTTTCCTCGGTCATCGAAAAAGCGGTAGCTCCAAACAGCACCCATGGCGATAGCAGGTTGAACTCATGTCCCCAGCGAGACGCGACAACATGCCAGGGACTTATTACCAAGAGAAAGGTCGCGATGCGCGCCATCGGCTCGCCACAGAGCCGCCGGCACAAAAAGTAGAAGGAGCCGATGGCGAGCAGATTCAGCACTAGACTCGGGAGGCGAGCGGCCGTTTCGGTTGGACCGAGCAACCACAAGCCTGGCATTGCCAGGTAGGCGGGAAGCGTACTCATACTACCGCCACCCCACGCCACCAGCACCACCGGAAATCTGAAGCCGTTCCGATCCATGCCGTAATGCAGCAGGGCCCAGGCATCGTAGGTGGCGGATGCCTCGTCCAAGTGCAACCCTCCTGGGATTTCCCCAAACCGGTAAACCCGGGTAGCCATCCCAATCGCGAAAAGGCAGAGGAAAAGGCTGTGCTGGCGCAGAAGGGCCACGAAATTATGAGGAATGTCGCTGCTGCTCCATTCGGGAGTTCCAAAATGATCGGATGATATTGGCGCGCTGCCCCGCCAGAGGCGCCGTTCGCCCAACTCGGCGGTGAGCTACTACCTCAAAGATGCAGCGAGGGGACGCCCAGTGACAAATCCGTTCGGCGCCGGCGAGCGTCTGCCGCTGTGCCCCAGGTACTTACGCCGGCGGGCGCTGGCCATAGCTGGCCTCAGGCCGCTCCGGAGCAAGAGGTCGCGCGTTCGAGTCGCGCCGGGCGCTGAGTATCGGCGCTCGGAAACCGTAGGCTGCGACCCATAACAGACGCTCGAGGCCTGATTAGGTCAGGAGCGCCGAAACGCTGCAGAAGGCATCGTGTCTCACTGCTTCGAAATTCTTCCCACAGACCTTCCCAAAAGAACAAGACGCCCTCAAACATGAGGGCGTTTTGTTCCTTGTAGTCCACAGAGGCGCCGGTCGGAATCGAACCGACGAATGGATGTTTTGCAGTTCTCCGAGAGCTTTTGCGGGCCTTCGCATTCATTCTGAATCTCTGACGCCGGCAGCTCTTAACTCCTTCGGTGGTCACTGTCCGATTCGCGTCTGCTTGCGTCCTTTTGAGCTGAACCTTCCCAAGACCTTCCCACAGAACTCCACTGGAGCTCGACAGCCCACTTCAGGTGCGAGGCCTCGATGAGCGCCGAGAGGGTGGCGGCAGGAAGGGAAAATGCGGACGAGCTTGCCGCTCAAGACGGTTTGGGCGCAACCTGTCGAACAGAGCCATTCCCACCTGCCGCGCGTACTGCTCGGCTTCGCCAGTCGAAACCCCGAGGAAGCTCACGCGCTGATCGATCAAGAGGGTCGTAAGGCCGTGCACCAGCGACCAAGCGGTCGGAATCGAACCGACGAATAGAGTCGGAAACCAACCAGGGAGCCATGCTTAGGTGCAGGTTGGTATGCGCCCAAGTTTGGAATCAGGCTCATCAGCACGGGCAGGCTGCAGTCGGACTCCTCCCACGCGCTCAGCGCACCAGGTCCCGCTCGCATTCACCTGAGTCCCATCTACCGACCCCACGCAGGACACAGTCCCATCCATCACCGGCTCGAAGACGGTTCCGACGTAGACGCAGGGCGGCGCGCCTGGCTGGGTGAAAGAAATCGCCGAGCCGCTGATTTGGCCGTCTGTGATTTCGAAGGTACCGGAGTTGTCGAATGTCTCACCCCCGATCGTGCAGCTACCGACCTGCTCGTTTGTGCCAGTGAAGGTCGTGCCGTTCTGCACGAAAGTAACAGTCTGGAAATTCTCGCAGGCATACCCAAGATTGTCGTCGCTGAGCGTCTCGTGGAGAGACCATAGGCCCGTGATACCGCTCACGGCCCCGACGGTGATCACCGCCGACCCGCTCTGCCCCTCTACCGTGGCCGTGATGGTCACCACTCCGTCCGCCAGGGCGGTTACCAGACCTGTCTCGGAGACACTTGCAACGCCCGGATTGCTGGAGGACCAGGAGACCTCGCGGTCAGTCAGTGCATTCCCGGCTGCATCTAGGGCCGTGGCGCTCAGCGACACATTCTCGGACGGCATAATGGTCGCCGCATCGGGCGACACCACCACCTGCGCTACCGGGACCTTCACCGCAACTGTGGCTGTCCCGCGCTTCCCCTCCGAAGTTCCAGTGATAGTCGCACTGCCCGCGGCAACGCCGGTCACGAGCCCCGCCGAAGAAACAGTCGCCACGGCGTTGTCGCTCGAGGACCAGCTGATCTCACGATCGGCCAAGGTCGCGCCGTCTGCATCCTGAATGACGGCCTGGAGTTGTACCGTGGCGCCCGGAGCGATTGTCGAGGAGGGCGGGGTCACCGTCACGGTGGCTACCACTGGCACGGCGAGACTGGTCTCGCCATCGCCCCCACAGGAAAGGAGACCGCAGACTAAAATCGTGAGGGAGAAGTTATGGATTGCTGGAGGCAAATTGATGTTGAACAAGGACCACCTCCCGACTCGGATCCAGCGGCAGAGCGGTTAATAGAAGTTCTAATTCAATAGCTGTACCGTTAAAGTAGCGTAAAAAGTAGCTGGATGCCTGGACTCCATCTGTCTCCTTGTTGTCGTTGGGCGCGCTCCGTAGCAAACATTTACTGCTAGCTAGCACCCGCGACGTCTCGTCTGATAACGATGACGAGCAGGCTGCTTGAGGCCGAGTTCTCCTATCGATGACGCGTACTTGGGGATAGCTTCGTACCGCCCACTTGGCCCCTCATCTGCCCCGCTGCCAACTTCCGAGCGTCGCCCAGGACGTTCCGGCTCACCCAAAGCGGGCTGGAGGCGAGTATGCACTGCAGCATCATGAAGCCATTTCTACTTCTTACTGTCCTTGCCAGTCTTGGCTGCCAAGACCCATCGAGTCTCGCTGAGCCCGCTGATCAGAAGGTCGCAGATTTTTCGGTGAGGGCACGGCCAAGCGAGAGGATTCCCGATCAGTATATCGTGATATTTCGGTCAGACGTGCAGGGTGTCCGATCGTTAGCCAATGCGCTCGCGGTTAAGCACGCTGGCAAACTCAAGCATACGTACCACACTGCAATGAAGGGAATGTCGATCAAGCTGACAGCTACGGCGGCGGCTGCGCTAAGGAAAAATCCTCTGGTCGAGTACATCGAGCAGGACCAAACAGTACATGCCGATGGTGAGCTCATCGTGCAGCCTGGCTCCACTGCAGGGCTGGACCGCATCGATCAGCGGTACTTACCACTAAGCGGAACGTATAGCTATTCGGCTGATGGAACGGGGGTGCGCGCATACATCCTGGATACCGGAATCAATTTTGGACACAACGAGTTCGGGGGCCGCGCCATCAGGGGATTCGACGCCGTGACCCCTGGAGGGAGCGCATCCGACTGCGACGGACACGGTACCCATGTAGCCGGGACAATAGGCGGCACGCGTTACGGTGTCGCCAAGAAGGTAAAGCTGTACGCTGTTCGGGTACTCGATTGTTCCGGATCGGGGTCTTGGAGCGGAATCATAGCAGGGATTGATTGGGTGACGGCGAACCACATATCGCCTGCCGTAGCCAACATGAGCCTGGGGGGTGGATTCTCAACGGCTGTTAACCAAGCGGTGAGTAACTCGATTGCGGCAGGCGTCACCTATGCCGTGGCGGCAGGAAACCACACCGCCGACGCTTGTTTCAATTCACCTGCGAGCACGCCAAATGCGATTACGGTTGCGGCCACCGCCGTGAACGATGCATTTGCCAACTTCTCCAATCGGGGTTCGTGCGTGGATATAGCGGCTCCCGGAGTGAATATCACCTCCGCCTATATTGGAACCGCCAATGGCACTGTAGTACTTAGCGGGACCTCTATGGCGTCGCCGCATGTGGCCGGTGCTGCAGTGCTCTTTCTGTCGTCCCGTCCCAGCAGTACACCTGCTCAAGTGGCTGCAGCCCTCATCTCCAACGCAACCTCTGGCATTCTTACTTCTGTTCCCGCTGGGACTGTGAACCGCCTCCTTCATATTCCCACGGTGAGCCCCTGGGCAGCGCGGGCTGTGCTTCCCACCTCTCGTCGTGGACTCGCGGTATCGGGTGTAAACGGACTCCTTTATGCGATAGGTGGTGCTAACAGTACTGGAACCGTACTCAGGACGGTTCAGTCCTACAGCCCGAACACGAATAGCTGGACGACAAAGGCTTCGCTCCCGGCAGCACGCCAGACCGGCAATGGTGCTGTGGCCATCAATGGCCTGATCTACGTGGCCGGTGGGCACGATGCCACTGGAGCTCTCACACGCACGCTCTATGCTTACAACATCAGCACCAACCTGTGGAGCACGAGGGCCGCGATGCCCGTGTTCAGCAGTTGTGGCGGCTCTGCCGTGATAGCTGGTAAGCTGTACGTGTTCAGTGGGTGCACCCGCTCCAGCACGGGATCTCAGATTACCGCTGGCCTGCTACACCGGTATGACCCAGGCACTAACACCTGGTCTACGCTGAAAGCGTCCCCCGTAGCGCGCTTCCAACCTGTGGTCAGCAGCATGAATGGCAAGCTTTACGTGGTGGGTGGAAACACTGCGTTAAGCGTCGCGACAGGCTATGTGGACATGTATGACCCTGCAACCAATACGTGGGCGGCGAGGGCGTTAATGCCGACCGCTCGATCAGGGATGGCTGGCGTCAGCCTCGGGGGCAAGCTCCACGTCTTCGGCGGACGAAACGGGGCCACCCATCTGAGTACGGTGGAAGTCTATGATCCGCTCACGAATTTGTGGACCACTCGCGTTTCCATGCCCACACCCCGTTCGTTACTTGGAGTTTCCGGTGTAAGTGGCTCTCTGTACGCGGTAGGTGGGCGCAATACGGTGAGTGCGCTCGCAATGAATGAGCGGTACACGCCTTGAAGATGGCGAGAAAGGCGTCGCTGCGTCGCCACTGCAGTACCGTTTTGCGACCAGAACCTTCCCCTAACCGAAAAAGGGGCCTCCACTGTGGAGGCCCTAAGTCGTTGTGGTTCAGAGAGGCGCCGGTCGGAATCGAACCGACGAATGGAGGTTTTGCAGTTCTAAGTGAGCCTTTACGAGACTTCGCACTCTTTCCGAAACTCTGATGCGAGAAGCGGTTGGTCTGTCCTACCACTACTATCGTTTCGCGATCTTTTGCGCGCTTTCCGGCTGAACCTCCCCAAAAACCTTCCCATGAAGCTCCAGGTAAAGCTACAGCCTACTTCAGATGCAAGGTTTCAATGAGCGCGGTGGCGACGGATCTATGCTATTCATGATATGTCGGGAGCCGAGCCCAGTGTCGGACCTGACCCGCTCCGATCCATTACGGAACTGCCTTACTGTCGCGACGTCATGGCAGTGGCTTGGCAGAATCACCCCGCGTGAAGAGCAGCGTGGAGGTATTTGCACCATACGCAGCACGGACGATATTGACCTGGTCCATGAACTTCTCGCAAAGCACGTTGGCCGTGATGCGGACTCCTGACAGTCCCCCTGGTACCATCGCAGTCAGCCGCAGCAACAGGACATCACCAGCCCGCTCCGCCGCGAGCCACTGCAGGGGCAGGGCGCGGCCCATCTGGTCCGACAACGCGAATTTGCCATCCAGGTATCGGGAGATTGACGCGTCGGCACTGTCGGGAACGCCACTCTCTTCCACCGCCGCATAGAGATCGTCCGCGTATATGCGAATCTGAATAGAGGCGATGCGGGTGGCATCGTTGTAGGTGATTTCGGCGACTGCCGTGTGCATCGGGTGCGCACCGGTTATCGGCGTTTCCATTCGCGCCAGCGGAATGAGCATCAGCAGGAGGGTCAGCACCTTACCAGGGGCTCCGTGCGACTGCCATGGTCCCGGCAACGAGTATCACGGCTACCGAGACTCCCAGCACGCGCAGCCGGTATGCGGAGGGCAGGCGACCCACCTCGCGAACCGAACCAACAATGCGGTCGACCCCGGCGAGCACCACTGCAGCGGCCGCGAGCACCACAAGCTGCCCCAACTCGATCCCGACGTTAAAGCCGAACAGCGGAGCCAGAATCGGACCGGTGAAGAAGCTCTGTAGATAGTTGGCGAACCCGGCGCCGTGCACCAGACCGAAGACGCCGGCCAGGATCGGCCGGTAACGCCCATGCAGCGCCGCCCGTGACCGGTTCCGCACCAGGATGTTCTCCAGGCCCGTTGCCACGATGGTGAGCGGGATGAGGAACTCGACGAGTGACGTGGGAATCCCAAGCGTGCCGGAGGCCGCCAGTGCCAATGTGATCGAATGACCCAGCGTGAATGCTGAGATTACCGAGAGGCTATCCCGCCATTCCCTGATGCGGTAGATGGCGGCCAGGGCGAGAAGGAACAGTATGTGATCCAACGCACCCACGTCGGCAATGTGGCGGAAGCCGAGCTGCACAAAGGTCAGGAACTCGGACATAGTGTTGCCCTTACTGTCGAGTTCTGATCAGGTTCAACACTTGGCGCGCATGCTCCGGCTGCAGCGGGCTCCAGTACGGGTTGGCATCGAGCGCCGCTTGCAAGTGGGTCCGCGCCGCGGCGTTGTCGCCCAGACCACGCGCGATCATTCCGGCGTGGTAGAAGAGCATCGCATCCCGGGTTCCGAGGGCCAGCGCACGGGCCATCGCCTCACCCGCCTCACGATGACGCCCCGATCTGTAAAGCGCCCAAGCGACGAGGTCGTAGCCATGAATATCGGTACGGGTCTGGAGTTCCTCACGCACCTTTGCCAGCACCTGCGGGACTTGCCGGTCGTGGTCCAGAAGGAACAGGCTCCATGCACGATGGAACGGTCCTGGCTGATGCAGAACGGTTACCTCCAGAGTGTGGTAGTACTCCTCGGCCTTCACGGTATCGCCCATCGCGGCGTACGCATCGCCCACTATGCCTAGAGTCGCCGGATCGAGAGCGGAGGCGATGGCCCGCTCCCCGTATGCAACTGCGCTGGCCCAGCGGTGGCGCGCCGCATCCAGCCGCGCCATGGTGCCAAGGAGCCGGTAGTCGTTCGGCAATACCCCGAGACCATCGCGCAACTCACGCTCGGCCTCACCAAGGTGGCCGTGTCGAAGCGCCAGGTCGCCGAGACGCAGGTGAAACCAGGCCACCTGCTCCTTCGGCATCCCATGCCGCCGCTTTGCCTCCGTCCGGGCCACGCGGAGCAGCCGGCGGGCCTGCTCGGGCCGGCCATGCAGTTCGTGCCACCGAGCCAGTCGGGGTGCGACGCTCAGGTCGCCGCCATAGGTGGCCAGGGTACCCAGGGTTCGCCCGGCTTCCTTGTACTGCCCAAGCTCGAGTTGAGTCTCACCGAGAAGTCCTTGCGCAGAAATCGACGTCGAGTCGACCGCGAGGAGGCGGTGCGCGACCTGAAGCGCTTCCACGAATCGGTGCTGGGCCAGAAGGCTCGTTGCCAGGACGCCAAAAGCCGCGGCGTTGCGGCCCTTGCGAAGGTGAAGCGACTGGCGGGCGTTCTGCTCGGCCTGAGTAAGGTCGGCGTTGTCGGCTCGCTCGCGGCCCCGCTGCAAGTACAGCCCGGCAAGTTGGGTGTAATCACCGGCGCTGCGGGGATCCCGTTGCACTCGATCCCGGTAGAACTCAATATCCAGATCACGGATCCGGGCCTCGGACGGTACTGGGTCGCGACGCCGCTACGAGACCCATCACTCGACCGGGCAATCGAGACACTACCCACCATCGCCCCGAATCCGAGAGCGGCGATCGTGGACCACAGTCCTTTCCGCATAATGGCTTCCCTTTCACCCCGCAGCTGCAAGCCCCGGCCATCAATCGAAGCGACCGGGGCTCACCTTTGGACAGCTGCTAGTTGGGCGCTCCCAGATACGGGAAGGTCGTGGTGACGGGGGAATCGAAGGCCACGTTGTCGGTCGTTAGAGCTTCCTTGCCTGCGGCGCCGTCAGGATCGGCCCCGAATGGATCGCCGAATACCGCCAGCAGCGCGAGATCCACGACGTCGTCCTGCAGCTTCCGTCCACCATACCCATTAGAGAGCGGGGGAAGGTCCACCACGTTGAGCCAAGTCGCGGTGGCCGGATCCTTGTTGGTCTGCACCACCAGCATGTCGGGCAGAAGCACGGAGCCCAACGTGTTGGCGTAACCGGCCGAGCGGCCAGCCACGCTTCCAGTGCCGGTGATGAAAGACAGAATTTCCGGGCCTACCAGCGCTGCATCGTCCTGGGGCCCGATAGAGCCGTGGGTGGGATGACTGCGTTTAGCCAGGAGCACTTCGCTCACCAGCGGATTGCCCAGGCGCTGAACCTGATTGTACATGCGCGGGGTGCCGGGTCCCGTGCCGTTGTCGTTGTTGTCATCACTGCACGCGGCGGCCGTAAGACTCGCCGCGAAAACCACCGACATGAGCGCCAGACGACGCGCGGCCGGGCCGATAATGCGGAGCTGCATGTTTCGCTTCCTCTCATTCACGTGTGTGGTCACTGGCTGATGGTCCCCCAGATGCCGAGCTTGCCGGGAGCGCCGTTCTCGATCATCGAGCTTGGAAGCTCGATTACGATGGAGTTGACGTTGTAGCCGCTGAGATAATTCACGCCCGGGTTGCGAAAGAAGAACGGGGCGGTAGTGCTCGGTTGAAGGGCGCATGCATCGGCGAGCTCTCCTCCTGCCGGTCGGCGATCGGGTAGAATGCAGAAGAAGGCCTCGAGATCGAGGAAGAAGGGATCATCCCGCGGTCCGGCGAAGACCTGCACACCATTCGGGTCACCGAGGTTGGTGTTGAGCGCACCGGTGACCACCGGTGTGGCGTCGGCAACTTCATTCCCCATGGCACCCTGGACAGGTGGGGCAAGCGGACCCCGAACTGCAATCGTCTGGGCGGCTCCCGCTCCTGTGAAGCTCACCTGAATCACGCGGTCTTCCTTCGCATCACCCGTGTTGTCGACCTTGAACTGGTACAAGAGGTCATCGTCAAATGAGGCTTGGGCGGGGTCTTGGGCCTGGGCTGGTGTCAGAAAGGCCCGGGTATTCATGACCAGAGCGATACGGCCCGAGCCCGCACCGGGAAACGCGTAGACGTCGGTCATGTCGGTCTTGGGATTCAATTCAACGAACGGAGTGTCTTGATGGTCTGAGCCGATCGCGATACCCACCGCGCCGCCGGCACCGAGCGCGACGAGCCCCAAGACGAGCGTACGCCGCCTCAGGGTGGGTCTTGAGTGCATGGCCATACTTCTCCTTGCCGTTAGTGAGGCGGAACCGTCCAAAGCACGGTCTAGTGCTGTGTGTACGCCTGGAACCCACGACTGGATTCATACCTCTCGAAAAGATCCAATCGCAGGACCCCGGCGTATGGCCTACGCACGCAATGGATTTTATCGCTCACTGCAATGGAACGACGGAGACGGGTCGTACGTGTCGATGGCATTCCCCGCTAGCGACAAATGAGCTTTCGCATCGCCTGTCGTGTATTCGCCGGGGCCGCAGTGCCAGGCATAGTCGGCTGTCTTGGTCTCGGCCCATTCTCATCACACCTGGTTACGGCAGGCAATCCGACCCTCCGATTCGAGGTTTTTTTCGCCGGCCACACTCAGGGTCGGGGTACTCTCGAATTCCTTACCGGCCAGACGCGTAGCGTTGCGGGTCGAAGGCCATGGGCGCACTGAGGCCGACGGCAGCTTCCGACTCGACCAGGTCGTGACGTTCGGAGACGGTGCGGTAGAGAAGCGGACGTGGCGGCTAGTGAAGCGCGACTGGCAGTACCTATACCGGCAGGCTCAGCAATGCGGACGGAACAGTGTCTGCGGAGGTGATTGGCAACAGATTCCATTTGCGCTATCTAATGCGACAACCGGCCATTTACATGGAGCAGTACCTCTATCTGCAGCCGGATGGCCGGACGGTACTCAACTTGGCGACGATTACAGTGGTCGGCCAACCGTGGGCAAGACTTACCGAGGAAATCACGAGAGTAGATGAGCCCGACCGGGATCGAGAAGGTAGCGTTCACATCGGGCACATAGAAACTCATCTGGTCGCACAGAAAACCGCTGGATGCCTGGCAGCGTTACTTACCAGACCTCATCGGAGCGACCATGCCCGCCCATTTCTCCACGATCCTGTGCGTGTTCGCCGCTGGACTCTATGCAGCCGGCGCTAGCGATTCCCGCCTGGCGGGCCCCGGAACGTCCGGCCCCCGTCCGGCGCCGGCTTGGGACAACTCCAGCTGGCTCAATGGCGATACGGCGATACGCCTGGACCAGCTCCAGGGCAGGGTGGTGCTGCTCAACTTCTGGGTGTTCACCTGTGGCAACTGCACCCGAACCCTGCCCTCGCTGATTGCGCTCGATAGCGTCTACGGCTCGCAGGGCCTGACGCTCCTCGGCATCCACACACCTGAGTTCCCTCCATATGCAGGCGAGCACGACCGGAAAAACCTGGCTCAGGCCCTCGTCCGCTATGGCATTGCGTACCCCAACGCCCAGGATAACGACAGCCGCACGTGGAACCGTTACAGCATTCGCTTCTGGCCCAGCTTCGTTCTTATCGACAAGCGCGGGTTCATTCGCTACGAAGGGCCTCCGACTTGGAGGCCCTAAGTCGTTGTGGTTCAGAGAGGCGCCGGTCGGAATCGAACCGACGAATGGAGGTTTTGCAGACCTCTGCCTTACCACTTGGCTACGGCGCCGCGGGGGGAATGATAGGGCGGTAGGGCGGTAGGGCGGTAGGGCGGTCATGTACAGGTCCTGTGACCATCGCCTTCGTTACCTGCCACATTCCATCTACCGCTTGACCGCCTTACCGCCCTTGCGGACTGGCCATATTCGGCGTCCATTAGAGCCCGAGCTATATACCACACCTATTGCAGCCGCAGGGGGTACGGTGCAGCACGATATACGGGAGGCCCGACTGAAACCGGAGTTCGCGGATATGTATCCGGCCATCGAGCCGGATGTCTGGCTTCCCGCCACAACAGTGGGACAACAGCTGCTGCTGTGGCACCTCGCGAAAGGGATTACTCCGCAGGGCGAGCGATTGATGGGGGAGGAGCACTTCGAATTTCGGGGTGGACTACGGCTCGGCGGACGAAACGGCGTCCGAACCCGAGCCGGAGACCACTAGCCGTTAATTGACTGCAGACCCGATCTGCACCGCTTTGACCATGGCCGGCTCGGTCGTGGCATGCAGGTAGGCGTTGGGATCGTGCTCCAGTGCACCCTCGGGCAGGAAGTCGTACGCCGGGCCGAGCTCCCGCCGAATCCGCTCGGCGTAGAACTCGGGCAGCTGACGGGTTTCCCCTTCCATGTAGCTCCTCACTGATCGGTCGGTCTGGAGCAGGCCCTGGATCGTCTCGTGATACCGGATCCGGCCGAATCCCTCCGATGAGACCGCACGCACCACGTTCATCCACTTGGGAATCATGGTCGGTGTCGCCGGGATCCGGCGTGCGATAGCCTTCCAGGAGAAGGAATACCGCGTGACATCGACCAGGCCCTTGTAGAACTCCGGCCAGGTGTAGTTCTTCGGCCGGACATTCATGGCGTGGTTGTTGTTCAGGAAGTGGAACGGGAACGGCAGAACCCGCCCCGCGCGCTGGTAGTCCAGGTTCATCGGCGCCGCTCGGCCGAAGGCCGAAAGCAGCGAGTAAGCCGGGAACGCGCCCGGCGACAGGTCGATGAACTTCTTGGTGAGCTCGAACGGTTCATCGCCCATGTCGCCATCCAGCCCCATGACGAAGTTGGTCTGGATGTACGGGATGTAGCGCAGGATCATGTTCACGTGCTCGGAGACCTGCTTGACCTTGTCCATTCCCTTCTGGCGGGTCTTCGACTTGTTGCCCAGATCGTACCACGACTCGATTCCGGGAAGAATGGCCTGAAAGCCGTTCTGCCGGAGCCGTTGCAGGTGTTTTTCCGAGAGGAGCGACAGACTGCTTTCCGCGATGTGACGCATGCTTCCCTGTGGGACCGCCGCCTCCACCGCCTCCATGTAATCGTCGAACCGAACCCCGAAGTTCGGGTCGTGCCAGCCCACAATGGGATTCTTGATCTTGGTCAGCAGGAACTTCAGGTCGTCCCGGAGCTGAGCGAAGCTGAGCGGCTGGTAGTCAACGGTTGAATCGATGCAGAAGCTGCAGGTATAGGGACAACCCAGACTGCCGATCATCGGGATGATCTTGATCGTCGGCGCCTTGGCCAGTGTGGGTTCGACGAACTTCCAGCGTTCCTGCAGGGTCGGCAGCTCCAGCGGCTGGGTGGCGGCCGAGATCTGCCGGCCCATCGGCCGGTGGGGCTCGCATTCCCGGCACACCTCTGCAATCGTGTTCCGGTCGGTAAATCCAAGCACGTAGTCGTAGTACTTCTTGGCATCTTCCGGGTAGCAGCGGGCGTGCGGGCCGCCGAGTACGGTGACCGCTCCCCGCTTGCGGAAGAAGTTGCTCAGGGCGTAGGCCAGCTGCGCCGATTGGGTGAAGGCGCCGATGAAGACCAGATCGAGATTGGCGGGAAGCTCCTCGAGCAGATCCTCCATGCCGGTATAGCAGACGAACTGGACTTCGTGGCCTTCCTGCTCGCACCACACACCGACGACCTGGGGCATGATGCTGGCGAGGTTGGCATTCATCACTCGCCCGTACAGCGATGGATTGGGACTTTTCGTTACAAGATCAAGGATGCCGATGCGGAGCCGGCGCATGTAGGTGTCTCGTATTCGGGGACGGCCGATTCCCCTAGGCAGACCCAAAGCTGCGGTCGGCAACGTACGAAGCGGGATGACCTCAAGAGGAGCCGTGGGGCCGGTGGAAAACTCCCATCGAGGGCCACCGTTGAGATGGCGGCTGATGGGTCCCGGACCGCGGCATGGCGAATTGCGCCTAGAAGATCACCCGAAGGGGTGCGGATAGCAAGCGGAGGCCTGCGGCCGGCATGTGGAGCCGCAGGGCCTTGGGTCTGATCCGGTACTCCAGCGGCGAATCGAGCACAACCACCTCGCCATCCAGGGCGACCTGCAGGCGGCGACCGCCGGGTCTCGACCGTGACCTGCTCCACCGTAAGCAGGTCCAGCTCATCAACCTGCTCGGCGCCTCGGATCAAGAGCTGACCCGCCAGGCGCAGCAAGCCGGGTCTCCGCTCGGCGTTCAGCACGTACACAGCCAGCGTTCCTCGTGCGAGAGATTCACGTGACGCCGCGTGAATCCCGATCATGCGATACTCGTTGTTCGCCACGAGCACGAGCGGCGTCCTCCGGATGATGGTTTTCTCATCGACCACGATCCGGACGGCCATAAATGGGTTCCGTCGCAGCACGGTCAGCGCGGCCCACAGCGCGGCAATCCATTTGCCTCCCACCTTCGTCCGATATCGCTCCCGCAGGCGTACGATGGCGGGGTAAACCCCGAGACTCGAGTTGTTCAGGAAGACCCTCCCATTGAGCTCGCCCACATCCACCTGGCAGACGACCCCATCGAGCACCACCTTGGCCGCTTCCTCCACATCGAGGGGAAAGCCGAGATCCTTCGCGAAGTGATTCAGCGTGCCCAGTGGCAGGACCCCAAGGGGAATACCGTGATCGAGCACCGCCGCGGCGCCGGTGCTGATGGTGCCATCGCCCCCGCCCGCTACCAGCGTGTCGCAGCCATCGGCAACCTCACGGCGCATGGCGGAGCTGATCTGTGATCCGCCCTTGGCCAGCGTGATTCGGGCTTCGCGGCCGGCGGCAGCAAAGATCTCCTTCAGCCGGTCCGCGGCTTCTACCGATGCACCTTGTCCGGAGGACGCGTTCAACACCACCCCGATATGACCCACTAGCGGCGCCGCCGCCGGTGACGCGCCAACCGATCTCCCAGGGCGACGAATGTCACCCAGATGACCGCAATCGAGTACCCGGCCAGCACATCGCTGGGATAGTGCACCCCGAGATACACCCGGGAAAAGCCGACCAGCAGGATGAGGAAGACAGCGGCCAACCAGACAGCCACTCTGAGCGGACCGTGTTTCAACCGGGCAGTGAGCAAGGCGGCCAGTCCTCCAAAAATGCTCGCGGCATACAGGGCGTGGCCGCTGGGAAAGCTGGGCGAGGTGGGCAGAGGATAATCGAAAAATGCTTCAGGGCGAACCCGGGCAAACGTCACCTTCAGCAGCCAGTTGAGCAGGGCGGCACCCGCCACCGTCAGCCCCACCAGGAGCGCTCCACGGTGCCAACCATGAATGAGAAAGGCAAACGCGGCAATCACTGCCGCAGGGATCAACACGACCGGACCGCCGTAGTAGCTCGCTGCCACCATGATCGCGGTCAACGTCGGGGAAGCAGAGGCCTGAGCCAGCGTTCTGAGATGCGAATCCAGTCTCAGCACTTCACCCTCGAGCACTTCCCGGCCGAGCCAGGTAAAGAGTAGCAGAGCCAGGCCCGCAGCGAGTAAGCCGGCTATCAGCGCTGCAGTCATAAGCCGCTGCCCTTCCTCCACGGTAGGGAGCGTCTCTGGAGGCGTCGGTGCGTTCATGGCTGAATTGAGGATGCCGGCTGGTTTCTCGCAAGCGGGTGGGATACGATGAAGAGAGTCGTCAGTCGCCAGTCGTCAGTCATATTGGAGCCATCATGAACGATCCAGGCAACGTCAACCGTCGGCGCGGTCTCACTGTGCTCGCACTCGTTCTGCTGATCCTCGCTCTGGTGGTCGCCGCGTTCTTCCTGGTGCCGTATCTGCAGAGCCTCTAGCGGATCATCAGCTTCTTGATGAGCTGGATCTGACCGGTGTGATATAAATCGTGGGCCGCAACGCCGTGAATCTCCTCGGCGTTGGTCCAGACTCCTTGGGGCGAGCGCTCCTCGAGCCTGGCGGGTGGCAGCGTGCGGACGGTCTCCCGCAGCAGCCGATGCTCGCTCTCGAGCAACCGGATGTCCAGCTTCCAGGCCTTCGCATCTGCGTTCTTTGGGACCAGGGGCCAGTTGCTGGGCTTTCGCGCGAACGATCCCATGGCATCGCCTACCAGCCGTCGCCGGACGGCGTACTTCCAGTACGCGGCGTGGACGGTGAGCTCCCAGATGTTGTGACGTCCGCGTGCAGGCCGCCACTGTGCCTGCTCGTGACGTATGCCCCGCAGAGACCCGCGCAGCGTCGTTCCGTGCCAGCCCTTCCGGTCGAATGCCTGGTCGAGAATCTCCAGCAGAAGCTCGATTCGTACATCCATCTCCTGGCGTATGGCTCGGGCACTCATCCAGCCTCCCCTTCGGAGCTCTGTACTAGGTGGGTCGCCTCGTAGGTGCGCTGAAGGCGAAGCCCTTGCCGACCGTCAGCACCCAACCGCCCGGCTCGACGTCGGTCGCGAACCGGCGGGCGAGATCGAACCGCAACGCATCAGTGTCAGTCGAGCGGCTTGCCCCCAGCCTCAACCCTACGCCTGCGTCCCAACCCATTCTCTTCGGCGAGCCCGAGTACCAGGCACCGCCGTGGTCTACGAAGCCGGCTATTCCCAGCCCGAGCAGGCGAAAAAGGTCGTCCACCACGGTATAGCGATATTCGGCCGAGAGGAATATCGACCGGTCTCCGGTGAAGGCGTGACTGCCGAACGCGCGCGGGCCGCTGCCGAGACCGAGATCGAACTCCTCGCCCGGGAGCGGATCCTCCAGCCAGCCGGCTTCCGCGTGAAACACCGCCATGTGGCGCGCGGCCGGCTTGAATACGGTGGTGGCGGCGATCTGCACTGAACCGGAGTCGAGGCCGGCACCGGTGAAGAGTCCATTGGCGATCGCGTCCAGAAACGCGAAGCCTCCCGGGATCCGCGCACCGACTCTGCCGCCCAGCTCCGGACCAATGCCGTCGCGCTCATAGCCGAAGAGGCGTGGCGCCGCATTCAAGCCCACACGGAGCGTAGTCCCGAGATCCACGTCTTCTTCACGGGCAAATCCGGCGTACCCCTGCGTCACGATGAAGCGGGCCCGGTTGTACACCAGGTAGGTGCCGATGATACCCGTCACATTGCGAGGAAACGGATCGGTGGAGTTCTCACGCAGGAAGTCGTCACGACGGATCGAGCCCGCCAGGCCGACCCGAACGAAGCCGGCGGTCGAGGCGCGCAGCGCCTTGGCCACCGAGCCACCAACCAGTGTGTAGCGCCGCCGGAGTGTGTCGGATGCCGTCTCGAAGCCATTCCTGAACTGGAGCACCCGTTCTTCGCGATCCTCCGCCGAGAAGCGGAAGGCACGAGTGGAGGTCATCGAGAAGAAAGGCTGGTCCAGCCCCAGACTCATCGACTTTCCGTCGGACTTGTTCTCATACGACACGCCCAGTCCGATCGCGCCGGCGAACAGGCGTGGACGCCGAAACGACATCGCGACGGTGGAGCGGTCTGGATCCTTCCGATACCGGATCGCGGCGGCGGAGGCAGTGCCCAGCAGATTGTTTTCCACCAGCCCGATCGTGAAGGCGACTTCACCTCCTGTGCTGCGAAACCTCCAGTCCGCCTGGGTGCTCCAGCCATCCTTGGCGAGCACCCTGAGCAGCAGACCATCGCTGGTGCGCACGCTGTCGATCTGGACCCGGCGGAAGATCCCCATGGCCCGAAGGTTCCGCTCAGACTCCGCCACGAGGGCCGAGTCGTATGGCTGGCCTACCTCGAACAGGAGCTCACGGCGGATGACGGCGGGTTGGGTCTGGAAGTGAAGCTTGTTGGCCAGCCTGGCAAACCAGCTCTTCTCATTGGGATCGAAGATGTCGCGGCGCTCGAGCTGCACCCCGCGTACGATCATGTGGGGATCCACGACAGAGGAATCCCCCACAGTTTGGGCGGAGAGACCAATTGGCAGCAAGACGACCACGAATGGCAAACAACGCCGAAGCAGCAACAGAACTCCAGGTATAAATGCGGCAGACTGGCGGAGCCGGAAGATAAGAGGTTTGCCTAGGCCAAGGCGGCAACACTGTCCAGGATTCGGTCCGGCACGATTCCACTTTCGGCCAGAGCCGACTCGCGGTACTTGCCTGTTCGCACCAGCCAACCGCTCAGACCGGCACGTTGTGCGCCCTGTACGTCAGACCAGAGATCGTCACCGATCATGACCACGGATTTTCTGGTATCGAGACCCATGCTTCGGACCGCCGCCGTGTAGAACGCTGAGCTGGGCTTCCCCGCTACCAGGGCCTGTTTGCCTACTGCGAACTCCAGGCCAGCCACGAAGGGCCCGGCATCCAACGCCAGCTTCCCGTCTCGGAGCCAGTAGCGGTCACGGGACAGCGCGATCAATGCCGCGCCTGCCATGACGTACTCGAACGCTTCCTGCAGCAGGGTGTAACTCCACCCCTCGCCCAGATCGCCGATCAGCACCGCCTCCGGGATCCCAGGTGGATTGCCCGAGGTGCCGCCGGAAAGCCGCAGATCGTTCAAGTCCCCCAGGGCGGGCTCGGGAACGAACGGTGCGACAACGCGGTAGCCCGCTTCCCGTGCTACCTGGGCCCCGGCCACGGTCGCCGTGAACAGCTCAGCAGTCGAGACGTTCAGGCCATAACCGGCCAGCCGCTGCACCAGCAGCGCCCGTGAGCGACTCGTGGTGTTGGTGACCAGGCGGAAGGGGATCTGCTCCTTCCGAAGGCGGGCCAAGGCAGACGCCGCACCGGGAATCGGGCCGGCCGTGGTGTAGAGGGTCCCGTCCAGGTCGAGGAGGAAGGCCTCGGGCTCGGTCAGGGTATATTTCCCGGGTGACGCTGCTCTCGCTGCTCCTCTCGCATGCCCTTCTCCTCACGGGGCTGGCCGCTGCGCCCCCCTTCGAGGTGGGGGAGACGCTTCGGTACGACGCCAAGCTGGGCTACTTCCCCGTCGGCACCGCCACCGTTGCCGTAAGCCGAACCACCCAGGAGCGCGGGATTGCGGCCTATGTGTTCACCATGGCTGGACAGGGAGGGCCGCCGGGCTGGCGAGTTCGCTACGATCTGACGTCGTGGGTCGACAGCCGCCGCTTCAACTCGCTGCGGTTCCACCGGCGTCTGGTCAACGGCAATAAGCTGGACGAGAACGAATACATGATTCTCCCCGATTCCGGGCGGTATCGTCAGGTCGGCATGACCGGCGAATGGGTCTCTCCACCGGAGCCCCTGGACGAGCTCGCCTTTCTGTACTTCCTCAGAACCGCGCCGCTGAAGCTGGGCCAGTCATACACCTATTCGCGATATTTCAGGAACGGCTATAACCCGGTACAGGTAAAGGTCGCCGAGGCTTTGGAGACCGTGACACTGCCGGACGGTAAGACAGCGCCGGCTTACCCCCTCGAAGTCTCCTCCCGGGGTATGGTCATGAAGGTCTGGATCACCGATGACGCCCGCCGCCTGCCGGTGCAGCTGGAAGTGCCGCTTCCGTTTGGGGTAGTCACGCTTCAACTGACGGCGGTAGGGCGGTAGGGCGGTACATAGTGAAGCGTTGTAAACCCGTGCGCGCCTGACTGCCTCCGCCCTCTTTTCTACCGCCTTACCGGCTTACCGGCCTTCCGCCCCACTAATACCGCCCCAAATAATTGTCGATCTCCCACTTGCTCACCTGAAGGTTGTACTGCAGCACTTCGTCGCGCTTGGCTTCGAGGAACCGCTCCGTCAGGTGTTCGCCCAGTGCCTGCTTGACCACGTCGTCCTTTTCCATCATCTCCAGCGCCTCATGCAAATCGCGCGGAAGCTCGTCGATCCGGTACTTTCGCCGGTCGCGGTAGCTCATGGCGAAGATGTTGCGGCTCACCGGTTCGCGAGCGTCGAGCTTGCGTTCGATTCCATCGAGGCCCGCCGCCAGCTGCACCGTCAAGGCGAGGTACGGATTGCAGGATGGATCCGGCATACGAAGCTCGCAGCGGGTACCCAGCCCACGCCGATCTGGAATCCGGACGAGAGGTGAGCGGTTTCGCATCGACCACGCCACGTTCACCGGTGCCTCGTACCCGGGTACAAGGCGCTTGTAGCTATTGATCAGCGGATTGGTGATGGCGCAAAATCCTCGAGCGTGCTGGAGCAACCCCTCGATGTAGCTGAGTGCCGTACGCGACAGCTGGTACTCGGCTTTCGGATCGAAGAAGGCGTTCTCTTTTCCGCGAAACAGCGATTGGTGCGTGTGCATCCCGCTGCCATTGATTCCCTCGATCGGCTTGGGCATGAAGGACGCGACGAACCCGAAGCGGCTGGCGACGTTGCGCACCACGAACTTGAACGTCGTGAGATTGTCGGCGGTAGTCAGCGCGTCGGCATACCGGAAGTCGATTTCGTGTTGCCCGATCGCCACCTCGTGGTGAGCGGCCTCGACTTCGAACCCCATCTCCACCAGCTGCTCGACGATGACGCGCCTGATCTCCTCACCGCGGTCGACCGGTCCCAGGTCGAAGTACGCCGCGGAGTCGTGGGTGATCGTCGTGGGAGACCCATCCAGCGCCTTCTCGAACAGAAAGAACTCGGCCTCGCAGCCGGCCATCATCGCGAAGCCAAGCTTGCGGGCCCGCTCCACCTGGCGCTTGAGCGTGGTACGGGGGCAACCGACGAATGGCTCCTCGTTCGGGGTATAGATGTCGCAGAGCAGCCGGGCAACACGCCCTCCCTCGTCCTCGTAGGGCAGAATCCGGAACGTGTGCAGATCGGGCTTGAGCAGCATGTCCGATTCCTCGATCCGGACGAAGCCTTCGATGGATGATCCATCGAACATGATCTCACCGTCCAGCGCCTTCTCGAACTGGCTGCGCGGCACCTCTACGTTCTTGTTGACACCGAGGATGTCGGTGAACTGGAGACGGATGAAGTCGACGCTGAACCGCCGGGTGAGCTCCAGTAGCTCCGTCTTCCCGGCTCCCCCGAGGTCGGTAGGAAACCCCTCGAGGCTGGGGCGGTCGACAGATCCGGGCGGACGCTGCTTTGCTGGGGACATCAGGTTCCGGAATGTGGTCGTGGAGAACAACGTGAACGGTGAAAAGTGAAGGGGTGAAAAGTGAACAGTAAACGGTAAACCGGAAGAGCCGGTTCGGACAGCTGCCGAGTTCCCGACCTAGGCCTCTGCGTTGCCACTCAACCATTTCACTCTTCACTGCTCACTCTTCACTCACTGTTCACTCTTTAACGAAACCGGTTTACGCTTCTGGTCTCATGGAAGAATCCACCGCCAGACCTTGTCCCCGGTGCGGTGCCGTGGCCTCGGGAAACTTCTGTAGTGCCTGCGGCACGGCCCTGAGTCACCGTACCTGCACGCATTGCCAGGCGGCCATGTCGGCTGAGGCACGCTTTTGTCACCGCTGCGGCAGTCCGGCGATCTCGCCGGTCGGTGCTTCTCCGGCCGCATCGGAGCGGAAGGCCTGGATCGTCGCCGGCGTTGCGTGTGTTCTGCTGGTGGGTGCAATCGCCTACCAGGTATCGGATGCAGCTCCCACTCCTGCTACGCCGGACATGTCGAATGCCGGAGCAGCTGGAGGCATTCAGAGCGGCAGCGCTCCGGTTGGGCCGGCGCCCGACATCAGCGCCATGACCCCGCGCCAGCGGTTCGACCGGCTCTTCAACCGCATCATGCAGGCAGCCGAGCGGCGGGACTCGGCAGAGGTCCAGCGGTTCACTCCCATGGCCCTCGGGGCCTACGATCAGCTCGACTCCCGCGACGCCGATGCGAGATATCATGCCGCAGTCCTGCACATGCAGGTAGGAAGCCTGGATGCGGCGCGAGCACTGTCTGATACCATACTCAGCGAATCACCGCACCATCTGTTCGGCTACGTCGTGCGTGGCGAAGTCGCGGAGCTCGAGGGGGCCGACCAACCGCTGGCGAAGGCTCGCCGGGACTTTCTGGCGCAGTATCCGTCGCAAATAGCCACGAAGCGGGTAGAATATCTGGAGCACCAGCCCGTGCTTGACGAGTTCAAGACGAAAGCCGAGGGTGGCACCAGATGACACGGATCATACGAGTGGCCCACAGCCCGGATTCGGACGACGCGTTCATGTTCTACGCTCTGGCAGAGGGCAAGCTCGACACGGGCTCACTCCAGTACATGCATGAGCTCAGCGACATCGAATCGTTGAATCAGCGGGCCCTCCGCGCGGAGCTCGAGGTGACCGCGGTCTCGATCCATGCCTACGCCTATCTGTGGCGGAACTACGTGCTGCTCGGATCCGGGTCGTCCATGGGCGACGGATACGGGCCGCGCCTGGTCTCCAGGATCGAGCGTCCGGACGATCCTCGTCTGGCTCTCCGCGGCCTGCGAGTTGCGGTGCCCGGCAAGCTGACGACGGCATACCTGGGGCTTCAGCTCTATCAACCCGATGTCATCAGCGTCGTCGTGCCGTTCGATCAGATCGAAGACGCCGTGCATGCCGGCGAGGTGGATGTCG
Source organism: uncultured Gemmatimonadales bacterium (assembly GCA_963730915.1). Taxonomy (GTDB): domain Bacteria; phylum Gemmatimonadota; class Gemmatimonadetes; order Gemmatimonadales; family GWC2-71-9; genus CAVVWJ01. The sequence goes on from CAVSTR010000004.1 coordinate 278,414, forward strand.
GTCTCCTGATCCATGAAGGACAGCTGACTTTCGGGGATGCGGGTCTTCACCTCTGGACCGATCTTGGGGCCTGGTGGCTGGAAGAAACCGGGCTGCCACTGCCACTTGGCGGCAATGCGGTGCGTCGGGATCTGGGTCCCGAGGTGATCGCCCAGATTGCCCGGGATCTGCGTGCCAGCATTGTATACGCCCTGGAACACAGGGCCCCCGCCCTGGCTCACGCGCGGCAGTTCAACCGGGGAATCGGCGACGAACGCACGGACACGTTCGTCGGCATGTACGTCAACGAGTGGACCGTCGACTACGGCCCTCGAGGGCGGCAAGCGGTACAGCTGCTGCTCGACCGCGCCCACGCCGCGGGTGTCGTCCCCGAGCGGGTGACAGTAGAGTTTGTTGGATGAGGGCTGACAGCTAGGAGCTGGGAGCTAGGAGCTGGAAGCGCCCGGGATTACCGAATGAATGACTCCTGACTTCTAGCTCATGACTCCCAGCTCCTAGCTCCTAGCTCCCAGCTTAACTAAAGGAGTCCGCGTGCCCCTGAATGATGGGCCGGTAACGCTGCTCGTTGTGGACGACGAGGAAGCGATCTGTAATGCTCTCCGAAAATTCCTCGTGCAGCAGGGGTTCGAAGTCACCACCGCATCGAGTGGCGAAGAGGCTCTCCTGACTCTGCAGCGCCAGAAGATCACCGGCATGCTGCTCGACGTGAACATGCCCGGAATCAGCGGGGTAGATCTGGTGCCGCAGATCATGGAGATCGAGCCCACGATCGCGCTCCTGATGCTGACCGCAGTGAACGACGCGACCAGCGCGGCTCTCTGCATGCAGCGCGGTGCGTACGACTACCTGATCAAGCCCATCGATCTCGGCCACCTGAGCCGGGCGATTCACCACGCCCTTCAGCGGCGCCATACCCAGCTGGAAAGTCAACAGATCAATCAGTGGCTGAAGGAGGAAGTCGCGTCGCGGGTCACCGAACGGCGCATAGAGCAGGCCAACCAGGAGCGCATCTCCATCGCCACGCTGGAAGCGCTGATCAACGCCCTGGAAGCGAAGGACCCCTATCTGCGAGGACACTCGGCCCGGGTCGCCGATCTATCCGCCATGGTGGCCGCGGAGTATGGCTGTCCGGACGAGGGGGTCGAAGCGGTTCGGACCGGCGGCCGGCTGCATGATATCGGCAAGATCGGAATACGCGAGGAGATCCTCAACAAACAGGGTCCGCTCACCGAGGAAGAGTACGAGCACGTCAAGCAGCACGTCACCGTCGGATCGCAGATTCTGTCGCCGCTGGTCCACCTGAAAGACGTGATCGGATTCGTGCGCAGCCACCACGAGCGCTGGGACGGCCTGGGCTATCCAGACCGGCTGGTCGGCGAAGCCATTCCACTGGGAGCACGGATCATCGGAGCCGTAGAAATCTACGACGCGCTCACGACGGCTCGCCCGTACCAGGAAAAGATGCCGCCTGAAGTTGCCGTCGAGAGAATGCGCGATCTCAATGGGACCGTGATCGATCCGGCGGTTCACCGCGCGCTCGAAGCTGTCGTAGCCCACCGTCAGACGCTGGTCTTTCTCGACGACGCACGCGTCTGACATCCCTGGTCCGGCCCGGGAGCTGCCGAGTCTCATCGGCATTGCGGATGTCCCATGACGGCTCTGAACCTGATCCTGATCATCGCCGGTGCCATGCTTGCCGCGGGGCTGTTGACGGTTCTCGCCTGGCTGATCTATAGCTGGTACCTCGATCGGATAGAGCGCAGCCTCGCCGAACGCAAAGGGTTGTACCGGGAGCTAGTCTCCGATCTCGCCACTCGTGACCGCGCCCTGCTTGACCCCATCATCCATCAGATAAGCACACTGTACGATCTGGACGCCCTGGAAGCCGTGCTGGAGGAGCAGGCCCGAAGCTCCAATGGACGTCCCGGCTGGCTGCTCGAGGTCTACGATGAACTCGGCCTCGTGGACAAGTACATCCACATGCTGCGGTCAGCCCGTAAGTGGCGTGACCGGGCCTTCGCCGCCGAGCTGCTCGGACGGGTGGGAGGGGCGAAAGCCGTCCCAGCGCTGCTCGAGACGGTCGTGGCTACCAGGACCGAAGACTCGGACGTCCGTGAGGTTGCTCTTAGGGCCCTCGCGAGGATCGCCGACCCGCGTGCCGTCGAGCCTCTGATCAAGGCCCTGGAGAGTGCTGAGATATGGCTCGCTCCGCGGATAGCTGACATACTGGCGCGCCACGGAGAAGCGGTGGTGGCCCCGCTGATCGCGGTGCTCAATGAAGGAAATCAGCGGCCCGCGCGCGCCTGGGCTGCGAATGTTCTGGGCGAGGTTCGGGCTCAGCGGGCCTTTCCTTCACTAGTCCGTCTGCTGGATGATCCGGAGGACGAGGTCAGGGCCAAGGCGGCCACCGCGCTCGGGCGCATCGGTGACCGCCGAGGCGTCGTGTACCTGATGGATCATCTGCTTTCAGACCCGGCTCCCTTCGTCAGGGCACGGATCTCCGCTGCGTTGGGACAGCTGGGCGGCCCGGAAGTGATCGAGCGGCTGGTGCGAGCCTTGGGAGACCAGGCGTGGTGGGTTCGGATGCGCACTGTGGAGGCGCTGGAGCATGTCGGAGGGGCCGCCGAAGGACCACTACTGGTCGCCCTCGATGATTCCGACCCGGAAATCCGCCTGCGCGCGGCAGTTGCCCTGGAGCGCCTTGGCGTCCCCGACAACCTGGTCCGCATGATCGAGAGTGGAGAGCGGGTTTCCGATGCCATGCAGACCATGGTGAAATTCGCGGCCGCGGGACCACGCGAATTCCTCTCCGAGCTGGCGCAACACGACTCGCGGCAGGTACGCTCGGCCTTGGTCACCGCTGCCGAGCGCACCGGACGACGCGATCTCGCCGACGACCTCACTCGCATGGCTACACAGGACCCCGAGGCAGCGCTTCGGGCCCAGGCTCTCACCGCACTTCGCCTGCTCTCGGTTCGGGATGCCCTCCCGGCAGCATTGACCGCGCTGGCCGACGACGACCAGCAGGTTCGTGCGGCCGCGATCGAATTTGTCGGTGCATTCGGAAGTTCCGACGTTCTGGGGCTGCTGCATGCGCAGACGGCGGACGCCGATCCCCGGGTTCGCGCCGCGTCGGTGCGGGCACTCGGCCGCATGGGTGCTCCCGTGGGGGAGGCGGATGTGGGCAGGTTGCTGCATGACCCCGACTGGACAGTTCGGGAAGCAGCGGTCATCACGGCGGCGGAGGCGTCACTCCGATCCCTTTTGCCCGATCTGGTCACACTGGTGGGTGACAGCGATCCCCGCGTTCGGCGAAGAGCCGCGGGTGCCGTAGGGGTCCTGGGCAATGCATCCACCGTCCCCCTGCTGCTTGCCGCCTTCCCCGATCCTTCATCGGAAGTGAGTGAGGCCATCGCGGTGGCGGTGAGCCGGCTGGACCCTGAGGCTGTCTCTGGTCTGGCAGAGGCCCTGGTGGACTCACCCGATGTCGAGAGCAAGCTGGCGCTGATCCGCACGGTCAGCAGGTCGCAGGCTGATCCTCACTCGGTATTGGAGCGGCTGCTGGGCGACCCGAGTCCGGCGGTGAGAGCGGCAGCGCTCGATAGCCTGGCCAGGAGGACGCGTCGGTCTGGAGCAGGAACAGAGAGCAGCGTGGCCGCGCTCGTGAGCGGTATCAGTGATCCTGACGAGCTGGTTCGCGCCTCAGCCGTGGACGCGTGGTCCCGGGAACGCACATCCGGTCAAACCGAGCTTCTGCTCACCTTGCTGGAGCGGGACCCCTCCCCACTGGTCCGGGAACGAGCCGCACTTGCCATCGGTTTGCTGCGGCTCGAGGCGGGTGAGGCCGCCTTGCTCGCGGCGTCACGCCGGGCGGAGCCGGCGAATGTGCGGGCGGCGGCGGCACTCGCGGCCGGCTTGTACGACCGGGAGAGCATCGTAGCACGCATCATGGATATGCCCGATGAAAGCGCCGTTCGCGAGCTCATTCGCGACCGGCTCAAATGGGATTCCCGCTTCCGTCTGCTCCGCTGCAGGCTTTCGAAAGCCCGGCACCTGGAGCTCCGCGCCCTCATGACACCGAGCAATGCCGATGCGCAGGCGGCGCTGGCGGGAGGCACGCGGAAGATGCTCGACGCCGGGGACCGGGTCCGTCTGATCGGGAGCCTCCGAGCCTTCAGCGGGGACCCCAGCCGTGAGGCCCTGCTTCAGATGGTGCGAACCGATCCTGTTCCCGAGGTCCGAACCGCGGCGCTGTCAGCCGCCGCCGATCTTCTCGATGAATCCGAACTACTCGAGACTGTTGCGCGCACGCTGGGAGATCCGTCGGCGTTGGTGCGCCGAGCCGCGGTGGAGTTGTTTGCTCGGGTCCGTCCTGAATCGGCGTTGCCCCGGCTGATGCAGGCACTGAAGTCGGATGAAGATCCTGCAGTGCTCACCGCGGCCGCGGCCTTGGCGGAGCAGCAGTTCGAGGAGTTCGCCGAACTGGTCCGGGCACTTCCTTCCGACGGCGATCGCGCGATCCTCGCACTCAGGATCGCCCGCTACATCATGCATCCCGATCTATCGGAGATCCTGCCGCGGTTTTCCCTCAGCGAATCGCCCGATGTTCGCGATGCCGTGACCGACCTCTGGAAGAACCGGCCCGACACGGCGGACCCACCTTCACTCGAAGCTCTGACGCAAGATCCCGACATCTCGATACGTCGTCATGCTGCAGGGGCAGCCCTCGCCTCGCTCCGATACGACCTGCTGAGGAAAATGACCCGGGACCCCGACCCGTCGGTCCGCCGCGAGATCGCTTTGGCGCTGGGAAGCGCAGAGTCGCTCGAGCAGCCGGGTGTCGCGACGCTCGAGCTTCTCACGACGGACACCGATATGACCGTACGAGCGGCAGCGTACGTCGCTCGCTTGCTTCAGGGAATGCCGTTTGCTCTGCCGCCGGAGCTCGACGCGCAGATGGCAGCACACGCGGTTCGCGATTCTGCGGATCTTTCACGCCTTCGCCAGACCGCCCGCATCTCTCCATCTGAGGAACACCGGCTGGCCGCTGCGCTCGCCTTGGCTCTGGTGCAGGATGATGTAGCCCGGGAGGTGGCACGGACCGATCCTGCCCCCTCGATCCGGCATCGAGTCTCCGGGGCACTGGAGCTTTCCGGACGGAACCTGCCGGGGTCGCTGTGATAGAGACACTCACCCGCTGGACAGTACTGTTCGCACTGGTGGTCCAGCCGCTGTTTCTGATCTATTTCCTGCTCTACAACACCTACACCCTGTGGTTGATCGCGCTCTCGGCGAGACAGGTGCGTCGCCGGGTAGCGGCCCACTTTGTCGAAGACCTCGATCTCATCGATACGGGAGATCTGACCAAGCCGCTCACCATGATCGTGCCGGCGTTCAACGAAGAAGTCACCATCGTGGACAGTGTGAACAGCCTGGTGCACTGCGACTACCCACGTTTCGAGGTGGTCGTGATCAGCGATGGCTCGTCCGATGGTACGCTGGATCGCCTCAAGCAGGCTTTTCGGCTGCGCCGGACTGAAGTCCCCTACCGGCCCGCGATCGGCACTGCCAGGGTTCTGGCCATGTACGAGGCCACGGTGCCGCTGCCTTCCAGCGTGATGCGCCTCATCGTCATCGACAAGGAAAACGGAGGAAAGGCAGATGCCCTGAACGCCGGCATCAATGCCTCCACGGCTCCGTACTTTGTATCCCTCGATGCAGACTCGATCCTGGACCAGCGCGCCCTCAAGGAGCTGATGCGGGTGATCCAGGAAGATGCCAGAGTGGTCGCGGTGGGAGGCCAGGTTGCCATAGCCAATGGCTGCACGATCAGGAATAGCCGGGTAGTGAGCGTGGGACTTCCCACGCGATCGCTCCCCCGGTTCCAGATGGTTGAATACCTCCGTTCCTTTGTCACCGCCCGCACCGGTCTCGATCAGGTGCGGTCCATCCTGATCTTGAGCGGCGTGTTCGCCGTATTCGAAAAGGAGACGGTGATTCGCGCCGGAGGATATCTGACGCCCTTCCTGGATCATCGAATCACCCGGCAGTATGTCGGGGACCAGATGGGGACGGTGTGCGAGGACATGGAGATCATTGTGCGGTTGCATCGCTTCGTGCTGGACAAGCTCCAGAACCGGCGGATCGTCTTCCTACCCCACCCCGTTGCCTGGACCGAGGTGCCGGAAACATTCGGGTCGCTGCGGAAGCAGCGCGGACGCTGGTACCGAGGGCTGCGGGAATCTTTGCGCTATCACCGGGGCATGCTCTGGCGGGCTCAGTATGGAAGAATCGGCTCCTTCGCGCTGCCGTCGTTTTGGCTGTTCGAATATTATGGACCCCTCATAGAGATCCTGGGCTATGTTTGCCTCGCATTCCTGCTGATCATGGAGCGGGTGCTGGATTATCCGCTGGTCAACTACGCCTATCTTTGGGCCTTCTTGCTGGCATCTCTCGGCTATGGAGTTCTGGTGAACGTCCTCGCAGTGCTGGTGGGCGCGTGGCGCTTCCGCTATGGGCTGGCCGATCGGCTGCAACGTCACCTGCTGCCATTCAGTCGCCGTCGCGAGGTGCTCATTCTCCTGGTCTATGCCGTCCTCGAGAATTTCGGATACCGGCAGCTCACGCTTTATTGGCGGCTGCGTGGGCTGTGGGATGCATGGCGCGGCAAGAAGGGTTGGGAAAAGTTCGCCCGCGTAGGATTCCGCACCGCGGCGGCTCCTTCCCATGGCTGAAGCGTCGCTTCCCCGCGTCCTGCTCGTCGACGACGATCCGGACCTCGTCCGCTTGATTCAGCACGTGTTGAAGTCTCAAGGCTACGGCCCCGCTCGGCAGGTCGGCACCGGACGGGAAGCGCTCGAATCGCTGGAAGACATCGACATCGTGCTGCTCGACCAGCAGCTGCCAGACACCAGTGGACTCGACGTCCTGGAGGCCATCCGGACTCGCCCGGCCGCGCCGGCTGTCGTCCTGGTGACCGGTCACGGAAACGAATCACTGGTAGCCTCAGCCCTGCGTCGCGGAGCCGATGATTACCTCGCCAAGGACGCGGCTCTCACAGAGCTGTTACCGCAGATTCTCGAGCGGGTCCGGCGGACTCGCGAGCTGAAAAAGGCGCTGGCCGCGGCGGAGCAGGATCTGGTCCGGGCGGAGCGTCTGGCCGCTGTCGGTGAGATGACGGTCACGCTGCACCATGAGATCAATAATCCGCTGATGGCCGCATTCGCCGATGTCGAGCTTCTGTTGGCCGATCCCGGGGCCTCGCCGGAAACCCTCCGTCAGGGATTGGAAGACATCCGGCAGGCGCTCCGCCGCATCAGAGACATCGTTCAACGGATCGGCAAGCTGCGCGAGGTCCGAAGCAAGGACTATCTGCGCGGGGTGCGGATGGTTGATCTGGAACGCAAGGAGAGAGAGGTGTCGGTGGTGCAGCGGGGAACCGCTCTGCTGCACGTGCCGGATGAGGACCTCAGCCGAATCATCTCCCTGCTGTTGCGCGCTGCAGGGTTCCGGGTCGAGCGATGCCCGTCGATCAGCGAGTTACAACAGTCCGCCACGCGCCTGGGTGTCACGGTGGTGCTGATTGCGGGTGGTGCCAGCTCGCCCGGGGCGCACCCGCTGGGCGGATTCGTCAACCCCGACGACCGAGACTACCTGCTGGTGGCGTTGGTGAGCGGAGAATATGCGGCGGCTGTGTCGGCGGGAGCCGATCACGTCGTCCAGCTTCCCTTCGATCCGGGAACCTTTACGGCTGAGATAGTGCGCCAGCTGACTCCCGCTTCGCCTGTTGATACCCCATCCCGCGCAACCTGATGATCCGCTGTTTGATGGGCGGGTGTGACGCCACAAAGTCCGCCAGAAAACCTTCCTTCCCTGACATCAGGCTCGGCGACGGATCCACGATGCACAGGTGAGCGGCGCCCTGAGTGATCGCTCGCGTCGGGTCGGAAGCAGCCTCCAGCTTCTCCAGCGCCGCGGCAAGCGCCATCGGATTGCGCGTCAGCTGAGCTCCTGTGGCATCGGCCAGGTATTCACGTTTCCGGCTCACACCCATCGCGAGAATCCGGGAGATCACCGGCGCTACCACCAGTGTGAGCAGCCACAGTATCAGAATGATGACCCCAAGGGGATTGCCTTTGCCCCCACTGCTGCGGCGCCCCACTGCCCTGCCGCCCCGTCCGATTGTCCGTCCCAGTCCATCAGAGAGTAGGGCAATAGCTCCGACCATACCCGCGAGCAGAGTCATGAGCCGCACGTCGAGATTCCGCACGTGCGCCATCTCGTGCGCCACCACCGCCTGAAGCTCATCCCGCGTCAGCTTCGAGAGCAGTCCCTCGGTGACCGCGATGCTGGCTGAGGCGGCATCCCGTCCGGTTGCAAAGGCATTCGGGTCGGTATCGGGGACGATCCAGATCCGCGGACGCGGAAGCCCCGAGGCAATCGCCATTTCCTCCACCACGTTCACCAGCTGCTTCTGTTCCGGCGTGGCGGGCTCGATCAGTTCCCACGCGCCCGTGGCCCACAGGATCCGCTCCGCACCGTGCCGCCAGGAGTACCAGCAGATCCCGGCCGCGGCAAGGACGCTGAAGACGCCGATGAATGGAATGACGTGCTGGTAGGAGCCGGCGGGACCATCGCTGGTGATCAGGTAGAACGCGAGATCACCACCGAAACCCACCCAGGCGAAGAAGAGAATGAAGCCGAGTGTCAGTAAGGTCGAGCGGCGGCGGTTGGACTCCTGCTGGGCAAAAAGATTGGTGTCGTCGCTCACGCGCCGCGTTTATTCATGGAGAGATCTACCGTGGGCACTGCGCGCTCAGCCGTATCCTCGATCTCCCAGAGCTCGGCAGGCGAGGCCTTGGCCAGGCCCGCCACGAGATTGGTGGGGAACTGCATCTGCTTCGTGTTGTACTGCGTGGCAACGTCGTTATAGAGCTGCCGCGCAAAGCCGATCTTGTTCTCCGTGCTGGTGAGCTCCTCCTGCAGCTGCGCGACATTCCCCGTGGCCTTCAGGTCGGGATACGCCTCGGTCAGCGCAAAGAAGCGTCCCAGCGCCTGCGTCAGCTCCCCTTCCGCGCTGCGCGGTCTGCTGCACGCCGGTGGCGCCCACAGCCCGGTTCCGGGCAGTGATCACGGCGTCGAGGGTGGACCGCTCGAAATCCATGGCGCCCTTCACCGTGTTCACCAGGTTGGGGATCAAATCATGGCGGCGCTTCAGTTGCACGTCGATCTGTTTCCAGCCGTTCACCACCTGGTTCTTGAGTGAGATCAAGCCGTTATACGCGGCAACCACCCACAGAATGATTCCCACAACCAGAGCCAGCACAACAATGGTGCCCATTTACGTTCCTTGGATGGAGTCATCGAGCACTTCGGCTGTCGTCGTGTGGCGGTCGCCACGGCTCCACGTCCTCGATCTCTGCAGACAATACTGTCACAGGTTCGAGGCCGACGACGGTTCCCAGGGCCTGACGCACCGCCTCCGCTATGACCGAGGTGTCGCCATTCAACCGCAGCGCCGGGTGCTGTTCGTCTATCAGGAGCTCGACGCCGGGTGCCACCGAAATGCGACGACAGATGGAGCTGCCGGTGCTGATCCCCTCTACGGGAGAGAGCCACGCCAGAACCGCGCGTCCTACGCGCCCTCGTCCGGTACCGGGTGTCCGCAGGAGTGGCAGATGTGCTGGAGGCGGTAACCCAGGCCCGAGTGCGCTCGCGGCCCGGCGCTCGATCAAGTCACCGGTCAGGCCCGCGAATTCCTTGACCATGGATTCGAGCGTCGCCCCCTCCATTTGGCGGAGCTTGATGCCCAGCACCTGAAGCAGATGGCGGTAGGAATACACCGCCGCGGTGCCGCGGCCATCGGGCGGACTCACGAGACCACGGGCGACATAGAAGCGAATGGTGCGCTCGCTCGGGCGCGCCCGTGCGGCGGCGTTGACTGGCACGACACCTGAGGCATCGAGAATCCCGCCCGCCAGAGCGGCGAGGTCTCGAAGTCCCCACGGCGCCAGCGCGCGATACTCGCGGAGGGTTGCGAGTGGGTCGGAGGGTGTCCCTGTGCTCATCCGTGACCATTTCCTTCCCGAAGTTCGGGTTCAGCATCTGCCTTCGCCAGCACGCTCTCCACCAGTTTACCCAGCGTCTCGAGACCGAACGGCTTGGACAGGATCGGACAGGCTGCCAGCTCGGGCGGCCACTGCTCCTGCTCGACCGGGGGAGCGCCGCTCATCAGAATGACCCGGCCGAGCAGTTGCGGCCAGCGGCGCACGATAGCGAGGAAAAAGGTATCTCCCGCCATCTGAGGTAAGCGAAGATCCAGAAGAACCAGATCGAAGCTCGACTCGTCAAGCATCTGATAGGCGGAGTGCGGATCGGCGACTGAGACAGTCTTGTAGTCGAACGTCTTCAGCGCTCTCTCCAGAGTGCTCCGCAGAGAGGGCTCGTCGTCAACGATGAGAATTCGGCGAGTCTTCAGCTGGCCACCTGCGTCAATGGAGTAAGATAACGCTCGGTGACGATCATGAGAGCCTCTTCGGCGGACAAAGAAACGCGCAGCTCTCCGGCCGTTTGTCCGAACACCCCACGAAGATGCATCTGCAACGTCTTGGTCTTGCTGTAGCCGAGCTTGAGCGCAACGTCCTCTACCGTATAGCCGGGATCGAGCAAGAGACGATGAGCGTAGAGTAGCCGCGTCAGCACCATCACCATCCTGGGCGAGGGCAAGCCCACCTTCGTAAACCAACGCTCACAGGTTCTGCGGGTCAACTGCGCTCGCTCCGCCAATGCGGTCACGGTGGGGGCTTCGTCGCCGGCGTGCAGCATCGCCTCCAGGGCTCGCAGCAACTCCCGGGGAAGCTCCTGAAGCGCATCTCCCAGGGCCTGCATGACCTGCTGCGAGGCGCTCTGCTCCAGCTCGGCCTGAATGGCACTCCGGAGTGAGGCCGGAGCATCCTCGAAGCGATGAAACACCACCCGCCTGATCCCGGCGCGCCCAAGCTCTAACAGGACCGATGCCGTTGCCGGAGCAAGCTCGGTGTAGATGAGGAGTGGTAGCGACGGGAAAAGTAAGCGTATGCGCTCGATTCCGTGGGCTCGCGCCACACCGCCGAGGAGGGGATCGACAACGGCCATCTCGACCGGCTTCGCACGGATGGCGTCGACGGACTCCGGCCATCCGGTCCCCGAAACCCAATGATAGCGGTCAGGATCGAGCGAGCGTAACCGCAGGAGGCGCTCGGCGGGAACAGCGGCGAGCAGTAAATGTCGCAAATCGGCCCCTGTTTGTCGCAAATGGGCCCTATAAACGCGAAACATGGAGACCCAGATTGGCGGCGTACCCCTCACCGGGTAGCACCCCACACTTAAGGAGCTCCTATGTCTCGCTCGAAGCGCTACACTATCGCATTGGCACTGCTGGTTTCGGCTGCTGTGAGCACTGGCTGCACGCGGACTGACGCCACTGGCCCATCCGAACAGGTACAGCCGTCATTCGAAAATCAGGGCTCAGGAAACTGAGATAGGAGCCAGACCGCTAACTGGGGCCGCAGTTGGCCCCAGGACCGGCGGGCTTATGCCTCAGCAGCTGCTGCGTATTCCCGCAAGCCAAGCATGACCTCTTCCACTACCGTCGGCTGGCTCGACCCAGACGCTTCTTGATGTACAGGCTTCGTGGTCTGAAGCTCTGAGAGCTGCTCCAGCGTCTTCTCGATCTTGAAATACCAGGTATTCAGTCTGTGCTCCTCGGCCATCGCGAGGGCTTGTTCCAAGGCTTCGCGAGCCCGTCCAATTTGACCGAAGCGCGCCAAACCGGTTCCGAGCTTGAACTGGTAGTCGGTGGTCGCGCTGGGCGGCAAGCGATCGCGTATCTCGCTGACCGCACTACGGCACCGTTCGAAGGCTACTCGGTTTCCGATCGAAGACTCCAGATCCATGAGCTCCAGCGCGGCGTTGGCGCGGTCCAGGAGCTTGGCGTCCGAGTCGATGACAATTTGAAATGCAAGACGGGCCGCGTCGTAGGCCTCGATGCGCAAGAGCCCGATGCCGAGGTCGCCCAGAATACGCATGCGTAGATGCGGATCGGAGGCAAGACGGAAAGCATGATAGTTCGCGTGGAGCTCCTCGAGGCCGAGACCCTGGAGCGCACAGACGGCGCCCAGATCGGCATAGGCCATGGCCTGGACATCAGGAAGAGCCAGGCTCGCGGCATCACGCACCACGCTTTCAGCCACCTCGCGTGCCTGGGGCAGATTACCCAGCCCGCGCTGTACGGCCCCGCGGCCGAGGCGGCCGCGGAGGGCGTATACATGATCTCCTATTGTGACCGCCGCATCTTCTGCGGAGCCGTAGCACGTGCTCGCCGCTTCCCAGCGCGCCAGCAGACGATTCAGGCGGCCGGCGAACAACGCGTAGGCCGCAAACTCCTTGGGCGAGATGTTCGTTCCCTGCGAGCGCGCCGCGAGCTTGACCAGCTCCAGCGCTTCTTCCAGGCGGCCTTCGTGCTCCAGGAAATAGGCGTATGCCGTCAAGCTCATCCAGAGGCTGGCTGTAGGCGGCCCTTCCTGCGGCACCGCCTCCACCACTCCGGCCAGGTGAGCGGTTTCCGGTGAGTCGCCCGGCAACTCGCCGACATGACGCCGGACCGCCTCCAGCTGCCAGCGAAACCCCTCCAACGACTCCGGGTCATTGTCGAGGGAGAGCAGCTTGTCTACCAGACGTGCCATAACGTACCCGCCGAGCGCCAGGCGGGCGGACGCGTCGCGGTCCTGCTCCCGTTGGAGCCGGGCCCGCTCGAGGAATGGCTCGTACGATAGTGTGTTCGGGGGCGACCAGGCCTCACCGAACAGCCGCTGCGGCGTAAACAAAGTCGCTTCCTTTACCAGCTGTACGGGGGAGGGGTGGAGCTAATTTCGCCTCCGTATAGACGGCACACAAGGGCCTTTCCGGAAACGGGTTGGCGGCTCGTGTGTTGCTGTACCCGGAGGCACAAAAAGGGTGCCATGGTGGAGGCCGCCGCGTGCATTCTGAAGCATGCGAGGCGGCTTTTCACTCATCGAGCTGGTGCTGGTTCTTGCAGTGATCGGGCTGCTGCTCGGTATCGCTCTACCGCCGCTGTCCGGAGCTCTCGACCGCATCGAGGTGGCGGCAGCAGCATCACATATTGCGGCGGCTCATACCCGGGCTCGCATGATGGCAATCTCAGGAAGCCGAGTGCTCGTCCTCACCGTCGACTCTGCCAGCCTCAGCATTCATCCGCGCGGATCCACAACAAATTTATGGTCCGACAGAGGGCCGGCACTTTCAAGGGTCTCGCTGACCGGCCCAGCACGCGCTTTCACGTTCTCGCCCGAGGGGTTTTCGCTTGGTCTCTCCAACGCCTCGCTTCACCTGAGCAGAGGCTCCGCCACTCGGACAGTGGTCATCTCTCGTCTGGGCCGTGTGCGCATCACGCAGTAACTAGGGCTGAGGCCGCGTTGCCGAAGAGCTCGAGCCTCCGGACCCAAAAACCAGGTCGACGTGGACTTCGATATTGTCGTACATCTTCAGCACCCCAAGCATCTTGCTCAATCCCTTGATCCGATACTCCTTGAGGCTGAGAGGGAACTCGGAGCGAACCCGGGCCTGTGCGGCGCTGAACTGGACCCACGCCGGCAGTGTCACCGTCTTGGCAACGCCATGAATCATGAGCTTGCCACTGAGCGTTAGAGCGGTGCTGTCCCGGGTTCCGCCTCCGGTCGTGACCTTGGTCAGCTCGAATCGAATGTCGGGATATTTGTCGGATTCCATCGACTTGTTCAGATCGCGGTCCCGCCTCTTGTTTTCCGTCGTGAGCGTTTTCACCGGCGCCTGAACCCAGCCGCGCACTCTGCTGAGATCCGGACCACCCGTCATTTCGCCGCTTACAGATGTTGTCTTGCCGACAAAGTCGCCTACGCTGGCGTGACCATCGAAGCTCAATGTTCCCGAAGTCACACGGCCCTGTGCAATGCGAGCCTCGGTCTGCGCGGCCAACGGTGAGCCCGAGAACAGCAGGACGCCGGCCAAGATGATCAGGCCGTATTTCCGGACTTTGTTCAGCAGCGTGGAGCGGGATATTCCGAGCAGCTGTGCTGCCCTGCGCTTGTTGCCGCTCGTGAAGCGCAGGACCTGAGCCAGGTGCTGCCTTTCAGCGACCTCGAGCGAGTGAGGCTCTATCGGCTCGGCGGGCGACATGGCTCTTCGCAGGGTGATGAGGTCCAGATCCGGGGTGCTCAGGTCTACGACGAGTGCGTCAAAGCCGGGTTCGCGAATCGACTCCGCCGCAGAGGCGGCGTCCGGAAATACGGTGACCTGGTGTTCGGCCTGCCGAAGTAAAGCAGAAAGATCGGTGCGCCGATCGGAGCTCGGCATCACCAACAGGAGACGCAGCGGCTTCATATTCAGAAAGTACCCCAAAAGCGGAACGGCCGCCTAGTCGTGGCTAGGCGGCCGTTCCACACATGGACTACCCAAGGTCGGAGCATCTCTGCCGCCGTTCTTCTTTCACCTGCCACCGGTTGGCTGATTCGCCGCTCGGGAGGGCAAGGTGAAGCCTTGGCTTCGATCCCCAGGCCGGATGGCCATCCCACCTGGTTCGTCTATGTGAGCGCTGCGAGTCGGATCGGGTCGCGGACCGACCTTTCGCACTGCACCCCGAGGCGCTAAATCGGGGCGGATGAAGCACGCGACTGGCTTCACCTGTTCGAGCCGGAGTGATCACCAGGATCAACGAGAACCTGAGCCCTTGGTTGCGTCGGCTCTCTCCCCTGATATGCCGCTCAAACCCACCACACGGCCGCCACTGCGACGCGAGTCTCAGTACGTTTCCGGGCTGGTGCGTGGCAATAAGATAGGCACCTGCAAGAATCTCGCAAGTGCCTGTGTTTCTTCGGGTTACAGCATTCTAGAGTGGAGAAGATGTGGAAACCTAACTCACTTGCTACCCTCGGAATACCGGCTCCATCAACATCATGTGGACATGTGAATCCACATTCCGCTATCACCCGGTAACCGCCGGGTATCGAGAACCGGCGGGGCTTGACTTGATGCCCATGGCGTTCAGATACCGGGTTAATACCCGCTCATATTCCCGGAGCGCTGACTGGACGCGTATCGCGCGGTTGTTGCCATACCCTCGCACCTGTTCGCCCTGGCCCGGTTGGCTCAGGTTCTCGAACTCGGTCTGACAGCGCGTCAAAACCTTGTTGAGCCGGTCCAATGCTCCCAGCAGCTCGTGCCGAGTTTGCCGCCTGGCTCGGATTCGCTGCGTGGCTTTCCTGAACGGCCCGGCGCGCCAGAGGCAGGTTCCGCGCGGCTCTGGTGCACGCCTGGGTCATGACCCGAGCTCTGGATAGCAAAATGGCTTCTGAAGCCTGGCGATAATCCCTGTGGAGTCGCGCGGCAGCGGCGTCGATCGTGCTCAGTGAGTCGCGAAAGCTGTGCAGATCGTCACGCAAAGCCGCGCGAGCCGAGTCGAGCGGAGCGTCCGGAAGCACCACGGTTCCCTGTGCGCTCAGACGGGGAGTCCACGCGGCGATCAAGAGGATCAGGACCAACGGTTTCATGATTCTGTGCCGACTTCTATATAGCGATAGGTAGGCTCGCCTTCGGGCGATGAGAAGAGGCAGCCGGCCGAGCTCGCCGCGAACCATCCGGCAACCAGAGGCCTGGGCAGATCGAGCTCCTGAATGATGGGACCGAGCCAACGCCGCAGGTGCCGGATTTCCGGAGCGCGTCGGCCGAGCAAGGCGAGGAGCGCGCCGGCGCCGGCGGTGGCACGAAGGAAGTGGGCCAGGCCGTGGGCCCTTTGGGTGAATTCAACCGCTTTTACCCCTGGCTCGTCGAACAGGATGGCGCCTTCGAAAACATCCATCGGCGGGGCATCGAGCCGGGGCCCCAGATACACGTAACGGCGTCCATTCTGGACCTTGCGCTCGATGACCGCCGCGGCGGTTTCGCTGGTGAGTCGCGCCGCATGCAGCAGATCGTCGTCCTGGAGAACCCCCACTGCACCAGTCCACTCGAGTGCGGCCAATGCGGTTTCCACCGGACAGCCGAGCGCATCGTCAAAGGCGAGCAGGCGAGGAGCCTCGCCCGCTCGGAGAACGAAATGGGAGAGTCCCTCCGCACGATCGGTGAAGGTGCGGATGACGACGGTTTGAGGGGTTGCCATGCTCAAATATAGCTGAGCCGTCGGTAAGGCGGCTTACGGCACCAGTTCCGATTTCGGCTCCACGCGTACGATCCAAAGTCCCGAGTTGATATCGGGAACGTAGATCAGCCCATTCCTGTAGATGGCTCCCCACGCGTTGGGAGCGTTGGGTGTGACGCCGTCGGGGTCGCCGGTTACCACGTGCGCGATCTCGCGGTCCTGCCGCTGCAAATCGCCTCTCAGCTCGCCGGAGATGTCGAGTACCCTCAAGCCACCCTGATAGTCACCCATATACAGCGTGTCGCCTGCAACCCAGACGTTGTGGCTGCCTCCATCCTTCGGCTCGTAGTACGCCACCTCCTTGGGCCGCGCGAGATCCGAGACATCGATCACATGGAGCCGCCCGTAGGCCCGGCCCAGTCCGACGACGCCTCCGCCTTCTGTTCGCCGGGGCCGTGCCGAGAACACCTCATCTCCGACGAACACATACTTGCCTGCGCGCCAGGCGGTATGAGTTCCTCGAATGAAGCCGGGTCCTCCGACGGCCTCCACCTCGCGATACAAGGAATTGAGATCGTACTTGTACTGCGAGACCAACTGAGGATTTTCCGGGCTTCCGCCCTTGATGCCCTTGCCCACGTCGAGGATTACCAGGCCCTGGTTCCAGTAGCTGAGGTACGCCAGGCCGTCCTTCACGTCGATATCGTGGAGGAAGTTGCCGGCTTCGTCCGGGCGAGTCTGCCACCGGGCCACCTGTCTCGGTTTGTACGGATCCCGGATATCGATGACTCGGAGCGAACCGGTTGCGTCATCGGTGAGGTACACGTACCCACGATAGATGAACGTGCTGTGCACGCCGCCCGTGACCGTTTCGGTGAATTCGGCAATTGGCTTCGGATGCGCCGGGTCTTCGAAGGAGAGAATGACGATGCCGTTCTTTCGGGTCGAAGCATTCTCGCGGGTGAGCACGCCGAATTTTCCGTCCTCGGTCGTCATCACGTCGTTGACGGCTCGGGCGTCGACTACGACCGAGTCGGTGATCACAGGCGCAGCGGGATTGCTCACATCTATCGCATAGATTCGGTCGCCAATCGTGCTCAGGTACCCGTGCCGGCCATCGGGATGCAGCCAGAACTCGGCCGACTGAAAACGAAGCGGGAGCCGCCCGACCAGCGTTGTTGGACGCCTCACGTCCCGAGGGCGGACTTCAACACTGGTCTCCGCGGTGCGCCCGGCAAATGTTCCGGAGATCCGGTAGGTCCCGGGCAGGTCCGCCACAAAATTCCCGTTGGCATCGATTTGTGCGTTCCCCGGACTCAAGGACCATTCGGGGCTCACATTGGAGACTGGACGTCCATTCTTCGCTTTCGCCTGGAATGTCAGCCGAATAACGTCTCCCGTTCGTCCGGTGGCGGTGGCGGGGTCGATGCTCACGGCGGTAACAGGATTGGCGAGGACGGTGACGTTGAATGACCCGGACGCCCGGCCCGCCCGGGCCGTTATGCGAGCAGCACCTGGTTTGACGGCGGTCAGGCGTCCTGTTGGTCCGACAGACACCACCGCGGGAGCATCCGAGCTCCACCTTACCTGATCGTATCTGGGATCGTCGTTGGCGGCGAACGGCGTGGCTCCGATGTTCAGCGATTGCCCCGCGTACAAGTTCGAGATTTGGCGATCAAAGACGATCTTTGCCGCCGGCTGAGGCAGAACGGTGACCCGGGCAAAACCGGTCCCCGGCGATCCGCCTGCGCGAGGACTGACCAGGGCGCTTATGGCCAGGGTCCCGGTGGAACCCCCGGTCACCAGTCCGGTCGAGTCCACCCGGCCTTCGAAGTGGCCGCCGGACTTGAACCAGCGTACGGTCACGTCCTTGACCGGGCGGCCGGAAGAGTCGGACGCGGCAGCCCGGAGGCGAACTGTATCGCCCACCTCGACGGCGACCTCCGCAGGCTCGATCGTCACCTTGGCAATAACGGACTGGCCGGTTTGAACGGCAGCGGGCTGCTGCTGAAGCAGGGCGAGTACAGCGACGAGGTGCACCATCGAGACCTCTGGCTTGAGTCGTAGAGACAGATTGGCCGCAGAATGTACATCCTGCGGTGCAGGCTGGGAACCGCTATCTTAAGCCTACGACGGAACCTTCCGTCATTCCCCCACGGAGTCCGGCATGCGAGTGGAGTGGACCTCGTATAGCTCGCCCATCGGCGCCTTGACCGTCGTCGAGTGCGAAGCTGGCCCGCTGGTCATCGAGTACCCCAACCGGGCAGTGACGATCAAGTGGGCGGTGAGGCTGCGGGCAGCGGTTCCGGAGCTGCACATTGCCCAGGGCACGTGCCGGCTGACCACCAGTTGGCTCGATGAATACTTCGCCGGCTCTCCTCCCACCTTCCCGTTCCCGACCTACCTGAAGCGCTGGTTCGATCTTTCGCCGGCGCAGACCGCCGTCTTTAAAACTTTGCGCAAGATCCCGTTGGGCGAAACCCGGTCCTATGAAGATGTGGCCCGTGCAACGCGGCTGCACCCGCGCCAGATCGGGTGGCTGGTGGCCGCCAATCACCTCGCCATCCTCATTCCGTGCCACCGTGTGGTCGGGAAGGACGGGGGCCTCGTGGGCTACGGCGGCGGCCTGCCCCGCAAGCGCTGGCTGCTGGATCACGAGCTCAGAACTGCCGGGGTGGTGTTGAAGTAGAGTCGTGGGTCATGGACTGCTCACTTATTGACAAAACCATTTCCAAGCATGACCTTATGGCATGCAACACGCTGTTCCTCCCATTCATTCTTGAGCTGTTTTGGCCGCTGGACGCTGAGTCCGGGCGGCCTTTTTCGGGGCTTTTAACCCGGTCACAACGACTGGGGGTTCCCCCGGGGCCTTCGGGCTCCCTTTCAAGAGGTTGTAGCAATGGCGAAGGGCACGGTAAAGTGGTTCAATGATGCAAAGGGGTTCGGTTTCATCGCTCAGGATGGTGGCAAAGATGTTTTCGTGCACCATACGGCCATCATTGCCGATGGTTTCCGCTCGCTCTCCGAAGGAGATAGCGTAGAGTTCGAGGTGGTCGAGGGGCCCAAGGGGCTCCAAGCCTCGAACGTCCGCAAGGTCTAAAACCCCGGCGTCCTTCCCGTCCAGTACCAGCTCTACCCACCCCCCGCCACTCGCTGGCGGGGGCCTCCTGTCGTCTCCAGTTCCCTCCCAGCCTTACCGATACTCCTTCTCGTCGCGCTCTATCAAGGTCGCTCCTCATGCTGATTCCGGTCTGCAGGCTCGTTGTCGCCAGCCTGCTGCTGGTCCCTACCCTGAACCGGCTGAACGCCGCTCCTGCTGCCCCGGATACAGCGGCGTTGGAGTTTCTCGGCTTTCGTGCGGGCGCCCGGCTTGATGAGATGGCTTTGCACCTTCGGGCCGCTGGAGGGAAGCTGCGGTGCCGGCGGTCGAAGGTCGATCAGCGGGTGAGCGAATGCCGCGCTGCGCTTGATCAGGACCGGTTTGGAGGGGCTGCCGAGCTCTGGGTTTCCGCGATGGATAGCGTCGCCGGAGTGATCACGGTGTCGGGTATTCTGGCTCCAGAGGAGCTGGACAGCTGGCGGGAGAGGCTGGAGACACGCTATGGCCGCGTGGGTTCGCGGATTCAGGGTACGCAGTCGATGCTCCAGTGGGTCCGGCGCGGGCGGATGCTGCGGCTGACCTGGAGAATGGAACGAGGAGAGAAAGTGGCCTCCGTCAGCCTGGTGGACGGAAGGGTGCTGGACGCATGGAGCCGCAGCACGGTTACCACCGGGCAAGCTCAGCCAACCAGCCGCACAAGATAGCTGCCCTCGGTTTCTTCGAGGACAAAATCGCGGACGACGGTTTTTGACTCCTTGAGCGTGCGCAGGAGACTGCGGATGCGAGTCCGTATCGGCGCTGCTCCGCCGCTTCGCCCACGTCCAGTGATCAGGCGGACGATGCCCCCGCGCCGAGCCTTGCCTTGGGCTCGCAAAAACCGCTCAGCGTTAGTGACAGCCTCAGCCACGCTTTGGCCGTGGAGATCGAATGTTGCATCGGGTGAATGGTCGGTCCAGTCGAGCATTGGCGGTCCTCATGCCTGCGGCATTGCTGCTGGTCTGGGGCTGCAGTGTCTCCGGGGATCCGATTCGGATCGGACTGGCTGGCTCGCTGAGCGATCCAGTCGGCATCCCGATGAAGCTTGCCGCTGAGTTAGCCGTGGAAGAGATCAACGAGCAGGGCGGCGTGGACGGCCGGCTCCTCGAGCTGATCCAGCGAGACGACTACGGCGACCCGGACTCCGCAGTGTTCGTGGCCACCGACCTGTATGAAGCCGGCGTCTCGGCGGTGATCGGCCACATCTTCTCCGGCATGACCCTGGCGGCTGCCCCAGTGTACAACGGAGGCGCCGATCCCGTAGCCGCCATCTCACCTTCGTCTTCCTCACCGGATATCTCGACCGCAGGTGACTACACCTTCCGAATCTGTCCCAGCGATCTGGCGCATGGCGTGGCTCTGGCCAAGTGGGTACATGATACCCTGAAGCTGGAACGAGGCGCGGTGCTCTTTCTGAACGATCAATACGGCCGCGGTGTACGGCAAACCTTCGTTCGAGATTTTGTCAGACGAGGTGGAACCCTGCAGGCCATCGATCCCTACCTCGGTGATACCCCAGAGGTCGGGCCCTATCTGGATCGCTTGGCGAAGCTGGGTGGCACCGAATTTCTGATCATCGCCGGAAATCGGGGGGAGGCGGAGGAGATCCTGCGCCAGGCTCGGCGACGGGGTTTGACGATGCCGATCCTGGGCGGCGACGGCCTCGAGGGAATCGAAGGGGCGGGCGCCCTCGCCGAGGGCGTGCACCTGTCATCGGCCTACCTGCCGACGTTGGCCACGCCCGCCAACAGGAAATTTCTTCAGGCATATCGAAAGAAATTCCCTGCTGCCGGGTTGCCCAACCAGCCGGCCGCCGCCACCTACGACGCGGTGTACTTGTTGCGCGAGGTCATAAAGCGAGCGGGACCCAAGCGGAGCGCCGTGAGACGGGAGCTCGCCAGGGTCGGCGGCGGAGCTCCGGCCTACCGCGGGGTTACAGGAACAGTGGCGTTCGACGCCAAGGGCGACGTTCCCAATCAGACCGTCTACATCGGCGTGGTCCACGGCGGTGCCGTGCGGCTGGCCGGCGGGCAGTAGTGTGCTGCGCAGCCTGAGGAGCCGGGTGATCGGCGGCATGGCCTTCCTGATCGCGCTGGTCTTCGCGATCGCGCTGCTGGGCGTCAACTCGATCAGCTCGCTGGACGAATCAGTGGACCGGGAACTGGCTGTGCTGCTCGAGGGCACCGACCTCAGCAACGGACTCATCGCTTCCCTCGGTTCCGAGATCAGGTCGGCCGAACAGTACCTGCTTCTGCGGTCTCCCGATCTCAAGCAACGTTTCACCGAGGATGGGGACTCCGCCTACGTGTATCAGCGTCGCTTCCGAACGCTTACGGCGCTGACGACATCGGATCGATACATCGTGAACAAGATCGCGGCGAACCAGGCCGCAATCGAGGTCGCCTATGCGACCGCCCACGCTCTGGCAGACCTCGGCCGAGTGGATGAGGCCCGGCGCCATGCAGAGCTTGCACGGTCGCCGGCTGACACACTCATGGGCGACGTGCGCGCACTGGTTCTGGCGCAGAACAACCGATCGCTTTCGCGGGCTAACGAGCTGCGCCGCAACGCGGGACACCGGCGGTCAGTCCTCTGGCTTCTCTTTCTGGTGTCTCTGACCGCAGGCATCGGGATCTCTGTCTTCACTGTACGCATGGTCGACCGACCCCTGCGCCGCCTGATTTCCGCGGCGGATCGGTTCGGCGCCGGAGACCTTCGGCGGGTAAAGCTGGGCCGGATGCCGACCGAGCTCGACCTGCTGGCGCGGGCTATGGATGGAATGGCATCTCGACTGCGCGGCGTGGTGGTGTCGGTGGTGGGCGAGGCGAGCCAGATCGGCAACAGCGCAACCGACTTCTCCGCCATGAGCGAGGAGCTGGCCGCGAGCAGCGGCGAGATCTCGACTGCGATGGTGAAGGTGGCCTCCAGCGCGGAACAGCAGGTAAAAGGCATGGAGAAGGCAGACGGACTGCTACTCAGCCTGCGCCAGATCGCGGAAACCAACGCCGTAGCCTCTGCCCGAGTACTCGAGCTCGGCGAGCGCATCCAACAGTTGGCGGCGCGCAATCAGGCCGACGTAGCAGCTGCCGGACAAACACTGCTGGACATCCGCGAAGTCGTAGGCACCTCGGCGCGTCAGGTTCAGGAGCTCGCCAGGCTGTCCGAACCGATCACGGATTTCATCGATCTCATACGTCAGATCTCGACCCAAACGAACCTCCTGGCACTGAACGCCGCCATCGAGGCGGCGCGCGCCGGGGAGCACGGACGAGGCTTCGCAGTGGTTGCAGAGGAGGTACGGAGACTGGCCGACTCGAGCTCAAGCGCCGCGGAGGAGGTCGCCAAGACGGTTCAGTTTATTCAAAACCAGGTCCGGGATGTCTCGGAAACGATGGATATCGGCTCGGCGAAGGTCTACGGCATCGAGACGGTGGCGCTCGCGGCTGCACGAGCTCTGGAGGATATCGCTGCGGCGGTGAAGGAGGTTCACGTCGCCGCCGCGGAGGTAGTGCGCGAGGCAGAAGCCAACCGGCGGATCGTGGCTCAGCTTGGCGAGCGGACCCTCGAAGTCAGTCAGGCCGCCACGGAGCACGCGTCGGCCAGCGAGCAGGTCACGGCCGCGGCGCAGGAACAGACCGCCTCGACCGAGGAAATGGCTGCGGCGGCCGGAGATCTGCTCCAGGGCGCGACGCGGCTGACGGCTTTAATGCAGGATTTTAAGACGTAAGGACCGAAGGGTTAGCGCTTTCGCTTCGGTTTGGCAGCCTTCTTGACGGTCTTCATCTTGACCGCCTTCCCCTTTACTCTGGCCTTGGCCTTCAGGGCCTTCTCGCGGTCCGCTGCCTTGTCGATCCGCTTCTGCTGTGCGACATGGACCTCGGCGAGAATGCGTTCCCCTTCCTCGTTCCCCAACAGGCTCCGACGGGTAGCGTAGCGAATCAACTCCTCGGCGTCGGCAACGTTGAATTCGCCGATCCTGGCTGCCGCTCGGATAACGCTCCCCAACGCATCGGCCACAGGACTTCTGAGAACGTTCGCAATGCCTGGGAGTGTTTCCAGCAGTGTTGAAATCTGAGAGCCGCCGAGTTCCGAAACCACACTTCCTCCTGGTTGCCGCCGTTGCCGAATACGCCCACGTGCAGGGCGCACGCTGGACGGAATTCTCGCATGGGGGACAATGAAGCGCTAGTAGTAGCGGAAACTACTTCGTCACTTGGAGGGTTCCGCGCATGTCGTACGCGCGGTGGGGCAGGCAGAAGAAGCCATAGCGGCCGGCAGGCAGGGCTGGGACCACGACTCGATACTCCGCACCGTTGGGGCTGAGCAACGGGCTGCTCAAGTCGCCCGCGCGGCGGCTCATCGCTCCGTTGAGTGCTTCGTGCGCTGGCGCCGAGAGGCCGGCCCCTTCGAATACGATGCTATGGGGCGTGCCGCTGACGGTTCTAAAGAGCAGAACGTCTCCGGGCCGTGCACTGACACTGGCAGGGACGAAGCGGTAAACATCCCGCTCGGGATTAGCCTCGAGTCTGATCTCGTGGACGCGCTGGGCGTGGCTGGTACCGGTATGCGCAACCAGCATAAGGAGCGCCGTGGGTACAGCGATCAATGAACGAGGCATTGGGAAACCTCCAGGGTCGAAGCGTAAAGCCTTTGCGCCACTGCCTGAAAGCGCGTAGTTTGGAAGCATGCGGGGTAGCCAGATCTGTGCCACTATGCCCCGCTGGAAGGGCCGACCGTGGGACGTCGGGGTATTAAGGAATACCGGGCACCCGAAGCACTGATTCTGATCGCTGCCGACCGCGACCAGAAACCTCTGGTCTGTCCCTCCTGTGGTTCAGAGGTCGAACGAATCCCCGAACGTTCCAGCGCCGAAGACGCACAAGGTGGACGGGTAACCCTGCACTGCAGAGCTTGTAGCCGGACTGCCGCCTACATTCCTCGGACCCTGAACCGATCCTCGCTTCCCGAAGCTCCCAGACCCCATTCCTGATGGCAGGTGTCTTATTTCGGAGAGGTGAACAGCCTGCTCCAGCGGACCGCCGTGAGGAATGGTAGAGCGCGCCAGCTGCTGGGATCGTAGCTGAAATAGACGATCAGAGGGCGGCCCCGCACGTTGCGACGAGGCAGAAATCCCCAGTAACGGCCGTCATACGAGCTGTCCCGGTTGTCTCCCATCATGAAAAACGAGTCGCGCGGTACCACGATGGGACCCCAGTCCTGGAGATCCGGCTGGTAGGATGAGGGATCGCGATTCACCAAGTGCGGAAGCTGCCATTCGCGCATCTGTGCTCGCTGGAGTGGCCCCTCGGATCGCGTGGGGTCAGACCGCAGAGCATAGGGCTCGTTGACGCGTTCACCGTTTCGGAACAGCTCGCCGTTCTCCATGCTCAGAGTGTCCCCCGGCATTCCGATGAGGCGCTTTACCACCTTGAGTCCCTCGTCCTCGACCGAGTCGAAGACGAGAACGTCATTGCGGCGAGGCTCGCGCACCGCGGGCAGCCTCGCGTGGATGAGGGGGACCTCAGCACCGTAGAGCGCTTTGTTGACGAACAGAAAATCACCGATCAGCAGCGTGTTCTCCATGCTGCCGGATGGAATCCGAAATGCCTCGACCAGGAACGTGCGCAGAAAGAACCACACCACCAGGGCCACGAGGATCGACTTTGCCCACTCCAAAAACCAGGTCAGAAGGGAGCGGGACTGCGCGGCGGGGAGAGCGGTCATGAGATCCTCTGATCGAGTTGAACCAGGTGAATGCACCGAGCGAAATCTAGCACGGCGTAAAGCTCCTCAAGGTACGGCAACTGTACGAAGACCGGCTCCCGCGAAGGTCCGGAGAATTGGATAAGGAGTATGAGCCTGCAACTCGCGATCCAGGAGATTCCAGGTGACCACACCGTCTTCTGATGCAGGCTCCAGGAGGTAAGCGGCGAGTGCCCCAAGCGGCTGATGAGTACGTACCGAGTACCAGCCGGGACCCGCGAGCGTGTCAGCCGACCGCGAGCTCCAGCGACCTTCGACCTGAACGGTGCGATGTCCCTCGAACAGAGGCCCTGTGATCACGCTGTCGACCTCGAACTCAAAAATCGGCAGCCCTGCCTTCTCGGTCAGGGAATCAACCGCAATGTTTTGTGCCCGAAGAAGCTCGACAATGTTCCGGAGCCGGGGAGGCACCAGGTACGCGCCAGGCATGGCTTCTTTCCGTAATGCCTGGAAGCGGCCGAACACGGGCATTCGGATGGAACGATAGACGCCCGTTCGCTGACGCTTTGCAAAGCCACCGGTACCCTCACCCGCCGATTGCGTCACCTCGGCGACAACAACCTCGTGAGTAGGCGGTGCCAGTGTGGATCTGACGGCGATCGAGTCGAGCCGCTGCCTGTCGGAGGCCAACACGAGAGACTTGATGGCCGTCCTTTGCTCTGCCACGAGGCTGAGCACTTCATGCACGAAGTTGTAGGTTGCCAGAACCCGGGTCTTGAACTCAGCATTGCTGTAGCCTTCACTCAGTATTGCCAAGCGGCCGCGCAGTCCCATCCAGTTGGTTCCGAACCGGGGTCGGGCATCGTACGTCTCCCATCCCAGAGCCAGGGAATCCGGATCCTGGCTTCTGAAGTTCCCATACCAGAATGTCTGCTGTTGGTGCCGCCGCTCCATGCGATCTCGCACGGTCGGGAGAAGGCGGCTGCGCACATAGTCCGTCGCTGGATTGGTGTTCGGGTTGAGACCGGGAGCGTACGTAAGGACGTATCCGTGATAGCTCCCGTTCGTCGTGTGCAGGTCGATGAGGACGTCAGGATCCCAGACGTTGATGAGCGCGACCGCGCCGCGGGTTTCCGGAGCTTCCAGCTTGACGTAATCCCGATTGATGTTGAGACCCTGGCCGTTCGTATTCCGCCCTACGATGGAAGGGCCATTCTGGCCCGAACGATTTTCGTCGCCCGGTCGGAGGTCATCATTCCCGTCGGCATTGAAGACGGGTACTACGATCAGGATCAGGCTGTCCAGGAGCGGACGCAGGCGTCCTCGCGTGAGATCTCTCAGCAGCATCTGCGCGGCTTCTTTACCTTCGACTTCGCCGCCGTGGATGTTGGCCTGTACGTACACGATCGGCTTACCGCTTCGATGCGCTTCGCCGGCGGAAAACACCAGCGGTCTTGCAGTGAGAACGTAGGGAACACGCCGGCCCTCCGGGCTTAGGGCCAGAGTGCCTACTCTTACATCTGTCGTGATGCGGGCGAGCGAGTCCAGGAACTGGAGTACATCGGCGTGAGAAGAGGTTTGCCGGAAGTCGGTACGCTCCGGCCGTGTGGTCTGAGCCTCGAGCTGCGATGCGATCAGCGCGCCGATTAGAGCGGCGTATCGCATCAGCGAGCCCCTCTCCTGATAACAGGCATCAGGATGCGGCTCGCCACCACGTCGGGGTATCCATCTTCCACCGTAAAGGTGACTTCGGGGATGAGAACTCTTCGCGGTGGCGAGGGCAGTATGCGATCCGGCTCACGGGCGTATTTCTTCCACGCTCGGCGCAGTTCAGGAAGCCCGGCAATCTCAGCTGGTTCTTCCGCATGTGTCAGCAGGAGCCGCGCGGTCCTGGCGGGATCATCCAACGTGGCGGCAAGCGTCGTGACCAGGGTGTACCCGGTAGAATGCTGATCGTCCGCTCCGTTGCTCATGAGTCCTGCCCGCTTCTCGAGCTCACCCAGCGCAAGAAGTGGCCAGCGGCTGAGGAGCGGTTCGAGGATTCGCTCGGTTGTCCACTCGGCGAAGCCCTCAGCCAGGAGTGGCTCCACTGCCGGCATTTCGATGACGGGCAGAGGATCGGCCTGGAGGCTGTGAGCGAATGACTCGAGCTGTCGGCGTCGGAAAAGCAGATGCTGCCACTCGTGCACCACAGCGCCGAGTGCGAGCAGGGGAGAGTATCCAGGATCTATGGCGATGGCATCGGCAGGCTCGAGGAATCCATTCAGGCTTTCGCGAGACTGGCGCGGCGCGGTTGTCAAGCGAATGGCTTCCGCCCCAACCTGGAGCACAACCAGGCTGGTATCGCCCGTTGGAAGCCAGCGAAGCGTTTGCAGGAGCGCCGTTTGACCACGACGCTGCAACCAGACGATGGGCCGTGCCGTTTTCAGGCACGATCAGCCGCCGGAAGAGTCCCGCGGGAACTCCATATTGCGGAACGGCCTGGGGGTAGCCGAAGATGTGTGGCCGGATAGCCGGCACATTCAGTCCGCCAGCAGTTGAAGTCCCCGTGAGCAGGCCCCATTCGCGGCGCACGAGGCCGGCCAGGGATCGGCCCTGTGCGTCTTCGGGAATCCATGGCTGAGCCACAAAGAACCCGAGAGCGTCCGCGTACCAGCGGCGGCCCTCGGCGTACCCGGTCAGTAGTAACCTGACAGCCTGGGCAGAGACTGCGTCCGCCTTGATCATGTCGGACTCGATCGCTGCGAGGGCGGTGGAATCCGTTGTACCAAGCAGCATGAGCCCGTATATCGCGCGCGGCACTGCTTCGGAGGTCACGCTGTCCTTACGCTCCAGCCATCGCACCGCGGTCAAGGCGGGTACCGCATTGCTCCATCGTCATGCCCGGAGACCGGGTTTGCGCCCAGGCCAGGGCTGCATCGTGCAGGTCTACGATCCAGTTGCCCCGCGGGCGAAAAATCCGGTCGAAACGGGCCCGGGTGGTATCACCTGGAATGGAGCTGCGGATCGCATCGAGGGTCCGCGCGGCCGCGCTCGTGAGCTCCTGCCGACGGTACAGGCCCATGGTATGGTGGAACCGTTGGGACTCGAGGGCCTTACCCTCCAGAGCCGCGACTCCACTCAGCCTCGCAACCGTGTGATATCGTGCTCGTGCGAGTGACTCGGGCTGTGCTTCCATAGCGGCCCGCAGCCACGGCCCGGGGATGCGGCGGAGAGTGTCGTTGCTGCCGGCGATGATCTGGCGCAACGTGAATCGCGGCAGTTCAGGTAATGGCGAACGATCATATGCATCCGTGTCTTGACCGGCCAGAAACGTAGGAGCCCAGAGCAGAAGAAGCCCTGGGATCACGAGGCCGATCAGCCGTCTGCCCGATACGCTCACGATGTTTTTCAGGGAGGCTCCAATGCCCGATGACCCGAAGCCTGCACCCAGACGAGCAATACCCCCGCTGATGGATCGCCTGGGGGAGCTCTGCGTGGCGGGCCGCGACAGCGCGACCTATCTGTGGCAGGTTCCGAACGATGAAGGCGTGCGACAGAAGATCGCTGAACTCTTGGCGCAGATCAAAGTGGAGGCTGCCAAGCAGGGCCGCCAGGAAATGAGCCGGCTGGTTCTGGAGCTCGAGACGGCCATAGCAGCATCGCCAAGTCCGCAGCAGGTCGAGCTGCTACAGGACGGGTTTGAACGCCTGATGCGGCTGTGGGCTGCAGCGAAAAGCGGACTCTTTTAGGGTGACCGCCCAGGGAGCTCTACTTCCGCTCCCCGTTAGGGCGGTTGCCGGCGGCCGCCGGAGCGGCGGCGGTGTCCGCCTGACCTGTTGATTCAGCGCCGGTCTTCGTAGCTGCACTGTCGGCGGGTCGCGTGCTGACCGTGTCCGCAACTGCCGTCTCTTCCCGACCTCCGATCGGCCGCCGCTGCACCAGAGTCGCCTGAACTGGGGCGCCCTCGGCCAAGCCGCTCCTGCCCGCCCACGACCACCTGCTCAGCACGCTCTACACCGCTCTTCACCTCGACGAATCCAGGCGTACGTACACCCAGCTCCACCTGGCGTCGAGCCGCCTTTCCGTCGGTAACCACCCAGACAAAGTTGGAGCCTTGCAACGGAAGGACCGCATCTTCGGGAATGACGACGGCATTGGGACGCACCGGCCGTGGCCAGCCTGGCCTCGATGAACATGCCGGCCTGCAGCTCCCGGCTGCGGATTGGGCACACGCGCCTTCACCAGGATGGTGCGGCCGGGGAGCTGGACGATCGGGTCGACAAAGTCGACTATCCCGGTGAACTCCCGGCCCGGCAAGGCGGCGACCCGGAAGGTGACACTCTGACCCGGGATCGAGCTGCTCGGCATACCGCTCGGGAACCTGGAATGAAGCTCGCTGAGGCGACACTGTTTGCAAGCGCCGCAAGCCGGGTATCGGTGGTGACGTAATCACCCAGACTTACGAGCCGCTGCCCCATGACCCCGGCAAATGGGGCTCTCACCAGCGTACGGTCCAGGCGCGTCTTAAGCCGTTGCAGCTGCGCCTCATTGCTTCGCATCGTGGCCTCGGCGCGCTCGAGCTCGGACTGAGACGAGGCCTTCTGCTCCAAGAGATCTCGCGTGCGGGTCAGCGATTGACGCGCCAGATCTCGCTCGGCCTCGATCTGTGCCACCTGCGCCTTGAGCTCGGCATCGTCGATTTTGAAAAGCGGAGTTCCGCGCGCAACCGGACAGCCTTCGCGAACCAGAATCTGAACCAGCCGCCCTTCGACATCGGGACGCAATTCGATCGACTGCATCGCCTCGATCTGGCCGGTAGCCAGAATAGCGTCGACTACCGTGTCGGCCCGGGCGGTGGCGGCCTCGACCGGCATTGCAGGGGGCCCACCACCACCCGCCGGGCCACCGCCGCCGCCGCCTTTACCTGCGGACTCAGCCTTGTTGCAGGCAGCGATCAGGGCAATCAGCAGTACCGCATGGGTCGGTCTCACGGGGTGTCCTTGTTCGTGAATAGTCTGCGGCCGAGTATGGCTTCCAGCCGGGCCAGTGCGAGGCGATTCTGATAGCGGGCCTGTACCACGCCGGCTTCTGCCTCTGCCAGGTCGACTTGAGCATCCAAGCAGGTCGAGAATTGTGCTGGCGCCCGACCGGTAACGAAGCTCCTGCATTCGATACGTCTGCGTTGCGACCGTACCGGCAACCAGAGCAAGCTCCACGGCGGCCGCGCTGACCTGATACGCGTCGTACGAAGAGGTCACGTCGCGCCGGACGACGCGTTCCAGATCCTCCCGGATCGCCCGATTGACATCGCGGTTGACGCGTGCCCGGCTGACCTCGATCTCTCGCTGGCCGTTGTTCCACAGCGGGAAGGACAGGCTGAAAGTCACCGAGCTGATATTCGAGGCGCTGGGAAAGAGCTCGGTATCGTACCGCTGGTGCAGGCCGCCGATGCTGAGCACCGGCAGGTAGTCACCGCGCTGCGCTCGCAACGAGGCTTCGGCCGCACTCTCGTTGGCCCGCGCGGCTCGGTACTGAGGCCCCTGTTCCAGTGCCACGCGAAGGGCTTCGGGCAGCGAGATCGGGAGCGGTGGAGCGGCGGCGGTATCCAGGGGCGCGGCACCCACCGGTCCTGAGGCGCCGACCCGCCGGCCCAGCTCCAGCTGCGCGGTGCGAAGCGCGTTGTGCTGGCGCAGGCTATCGACCTGGGCGCGCACCAGCTCCAGCACGAGCTGCAACGAGTCGGTCTGCACCGCGGCACCCGAGGTGACCCGGGCCCGCGCCACTGCCAATCCTTCGCGGGCCCGCCGCGCCCGCTGTCCAGTTGACGTGCGTCAGCTCCTGGTTGACCAGCACATCGTAGTAGCTGGATTCCGTCTCGAGTGCTGCATTGAATCGTTGTTCCAGCTCTCCGGCTTCGGCACTCGCGATCTCGGCTTTCGTGCGCGAAAGCTCGCTGAACTTCCGGATGCTGAAGATCTCATAGTTGGCGCTGGCACGTCCCACCACCAGCGTGCTGGTCGGATTCCCGGGGTCTGCCGGATTGAAGAAGCTCTCAGAGTACTTCGTCTGATCCAACGCCAGATCGATCGAAGGAACGAAGAACGCGAGCATTGCCGCTCGACGACCCCACTCGGCGTTATCGATGTCCCCGAGAGCCTGGACATAA
This sequence comes from uncultured Gemmatimonadales bacterium, assembly GCA_963730915.1. GTDB lineage: Bacteria > Gemmatimonadota > Gemmatimonadetes > Gemmatimonadales > GWC2-71-9 > CAVVWJ01. Next base: position 309,569 of record CAVSTR010000004.1, read on the forward strand.
TCCGGATCGAACCTGGACGAAAGTCGAACCGCCTCAGCCAGAGTGATCTGGGGGATCGAGTCCTGGACCGGGACTGAGTCGGTGGCGGCAGGGACCAGTGACTGTAGAGCGAGAAGCAACCGCAGCATCAGTCAGCCTCCGCCGGAGCCAGGGTGGCATGCGCCCCGGCACGAGCCCGACGCCGCTGGAAGAGTCCGTCGAAGATCACGTACACCGACGGCACGACGTACAGTGTCAGAAGAGTCGAGAAGATCAGTCCGCCAACGATGGCGTAGCCGAGGGGCCTGCGGCTCAGCGAGCCCGCGCCGAGCCCAAGCGCGATCGGAAGCGCGCCGGCGACTGTCGCGACGGACGTCATCAGAATGGGACGGAGGCGAATACGGCCGGCTTCCTGCGCGGCAGCCAGCGTGTCCATTCCTCGTTCCTTCAGCTGGTTGATGTACTCCACCAGAAGGATGGAGTTCTTGGTGACGAGACCAATCAGAAGGATCATGCCGATCTGGCTATACACGTTCAGGGTGGAGCCGGCCAGCTTGAGCGTCACCAGTGCTCCGGTCACGGCAAGCGGCACCGCGAGTAGAACCGTGAAGGGGTGAACCAGCGACTCGAACTGGCTCGCGAGCACCATGAATACGACCACCAATGCCAGGAGGAATGCGAAGTAGAGAGCGGCGCCGCTCTCCTCCAGCTCCCGCGACTCGCCCGCCAGCGCCGTGCTGCTGCCGCGGGGCAGCACTTCCTTGGCAAGGCTGGAGAGGGTATCGAGCGCTTCTCCCAGGGTGTAGCCGGGCGCAAGGCTGGCCGTGATCGTGGCGGAGCGGACCCGCTGGAAGTGGTTCAGCTCGCGGGGGCCCACACCTTCCTGGACGGTGGCCAGCGCCTCCAGCTTCACCAGCTGATCGTTGCGTCCGCGAACGTAGAGGCCCGTCATATCGCTCGGCGTCGCCCGCGAACGAGGATCGAGCTGAACGATCACGTCGTACTGCTTGTTCGCCCGAGTAAACGTGCCGGTCTGACTGCCGCCCAGAAGTACCTGAAGCGTGGTGGCCACGTCGGACACCGCGACACCGAGATCTTCGGCTCGGTCGCGCTCGAAGCTCACGGTCAGCTGCGGTTTGTTCACCCGAAGATCGCTGTCCACGTTGACTAATCCCGGAATCTGCCGGGCTCTCGCGAGCAGCGTATCGTTCCCCTGCGACAGGAGGTCGAAGTCAGAGTGCTGGATGACGAAATTCACCGGACTGCCCCACCCGAACGCGGGCGGATTGTTGGCGAACGCGAATACGCCCGGGATCCCGAAGAACTGGGCCTGCACCTCATTGATGACGTCCTGCACCTGGCGGTCGCGCTCTGACCAGTCATTCAGGTTGGTGAAGATGATCCCGCGGCTGACGCCATCGCCGATGTTGACGACGCTGAAGAAGCTGTTCACTTCCTTGGTCTTGCTGAGAATCGCTTCCGCGCGCCGCTGATAGCTGTCGGTGTAGGCCAGCGATGAACCCTCAGGGGCAATGATGAAGGTGAGAAACCATCCACGGTCCTCCTGCGGCACGAACTCCCGCTTCAGCGAGCGGAACACGAGCACAGCAGCGACCGTAACCAACGCAGCCAGGCCAACCACCACCATTCGATGGCGGAGTGCGAGCGCCAGGGTTCGGGCATAACCGGACGCGAGGCGATTGAACCCCTCTTCCAGAATGCGGTAGAGGCGGCCGTGCCGCTGAGGAACCCGCAGGATTTTGGCGCACAACATGGGCGTCAGGGTCAGCGCCACGAATCCGGAGATGATGACCGAGCCGGCGACGGCAACGCCGAACTCGTTAAACAGCCGGCCAGTCGAGCCCTTCAGGAAGGCCAGCGGCGTGAAGACGGCCACCAGTGCTATCGTGGTCGACAGCACCGCAAAGCCGATCTCCCGAGTGCCGTTGATGGCGGCTTCCTCCGGCGTCTCACCCAATTCTTCCTGGTGACGGTACGCATTCTCCAGGACGATGATGGCATCGTCCACGACGATACCGATGGCCAAGGTCAGGGCGAGCAACGTAAAGTTGTTGATCGAGAACCCCATGAAGTACATGATGGCGAAGGCCGCCACGATGGACGTCGGTATAGCCAGGCCGGGGATGATGGTGGCCCGAAGGTTCCGGAGAAACAGGAAGATGATGATCACCACCAGCAGCGCGGCGATGAGCAGCGTCTCTTCGGCTTCCTTAATAGAACGCTTGACAAAGACCGACTGATCGAAGCCGACGTTGATCGACACGCCTGGCGGAAGCGATTGCTGGATCCTCGGCAATTCCTCTCGAATCGCATCGGCCACCGAGATGATGTTCGACTTCGATTGCCGGATCACGCCGATGGCGACGGAGGGTGTGCCTTTGAATCTCAGCTCGCTGCGCTCGTCCTCGGCTCCCAGCTCTACCCGTGCCAGGTCCTTGAGCTTGACGAGAACACCGTCGGTATTGCTTACCACGAGATTGCCGAACTCTTCGGGGGTCTTGAGCTCACCCAGGGAACGCACCGTGAACTCCCGGCGCTCGGATTCGATTCGCCCGGCCGGCACTTCAACATTCCGGCTACGAATCGCCTGCTGAACGTCCTGTACTGTCAGGCCCCGGGCGGAAAGCTCGGAGGCCGACAGCCATACCCTCATGGAGAAGCGGCGTTCCCCGAAGATTCTCGCCTGCCCGACGCCGGGAAGTGTCTGAAGTCGGCTCTTGACCAGCCTGTCACCCAGGTCAGTCAGCTGGAGCAGGTCGTAGTTTTCGCCGGAAAGGGCCAGCCAGAAGAAGGGCTGGGCGTCGGCGTCCTGCTTGGCTACAACTGGCTCCTCTACATCCTCGGGTAGCCGCTCCCGGATTCTGGCGACCTTGTCCCGGGTATCCTGAGCGGCCGTTTCGACACCGCGCTCCAGATTGAACTCGAGAGTGATGTTACTGACGCCTTCGCCACTGGAGCTGGTGAGGGTACGAAGGCCCTCGACCGTACTGAGCTCCTCTTCCAGGATGTCCGTGACGGCCGACTCGACGACCTGCGGGTTGGCACCGGGAAGAACCGTCGTGACCGATACGATCGGGGCGTCGACGTCGGGAAACTCTCGTACGGCCAACTGGGTGTAGCCTATGGCGCCGAAGAGAACCAGGGCCAGGCTCAGCATGCTGGCCAGCACTGGCCGGCGGATGGACATATCCGAGAGTTTCATCGTTTCAGCCCCGCGTCATTGGTCTGCAAACTGGTGTTGGTGCGGCACATCTAATAACAAGTCGTCGTTCGGGAGACCCTGGAATCGACAGCAGGTTGCACAGCGAGCCTACCCTACGGACAGACTTCGCCCAGGATTCATCCTGCGACACCACGACAGGCGACAATGCATTACATTCACGAACCCGAGCCCAACGATGCCTCCAAAACTTTCGAGCCGCCAGCAGGCCCAAGTAGCCTTCTTGGAGCTCCTGCCACAAAAGTTCCAGCGCATATACAGCGTCATCGAGCAGATGGCGGGACCTCGCGTAGATGAAGCTCTCGCGCGAGGGCTCGGCCGGCTGCTGGATGACATCAAGGGAAACGCTGCCGCTCTCAGCCTGGGCAGCCTCGCCGATACAGCTGGTCGGATGGGCATGCTCGTCCGCGGCGGCGGCGGGATGCCCATGAAAGTGCGTGGTTTGAGGGAATTACAGGGCAGTCTCAAGACCAATTACGATGCAGCCCTACGTTCGGCCACTACGCCGGTACTGGCGGGGGAAGAGGCTGAGGAAGACCCGCCCGTTTAGGCGGTCCGCCGCTTCCTGCGCTCCAGGAACTTGTCGATGACAGGTCCGCTCATGAGGATGATCATGAAGTGGACCAGAACCCCGATGAGGATTGATACGTAGGTAAGGGCACCCAGGATGAGCCCTGCGCCTATAGCTCCGAACAGCACGCCGAACCAATACATCGAGCGATCTCCCGTATGGATGATCCCAACCGATGGCCGAAGTTAGCCAGATCGGATCTCCCACCGCAACCCGATCCCGCATCAGAGAGGTAACTACAATGTACGCTGTTCTTTACACCTCCGTCGTCGGCCTGGCTCTGTGCACCGCACCGGTGCTGATGGCACAGACAGGCGGCTCCGATCCGGATAAGCCGGTTCAGGGCGGCGGCGCCTTGCCAGCCGGTTGGTCGGCGCGGCCGGATAAGGATGGATCCGTAGCCAACGTCAAATTCGTCACGATGGAGCCAGGCTACCACCTCACCCTGGGTCCAGCCACCATCCTCTACCGGCAAAAAGACAACGCCAAAGGTCCCTTTCACACACTGGCCAAGTTCAGCCAGATGAAGAAGCTGAAGCATTCAGAGGGGTATGGTCTCTTCATGGGGGGCCAGAGCCTTGCCGGAAAAGCGCAGAAGTACACCTACTTCCTCGTGCGAGACGACGGGACGTACCTGATCAAGCGGCGTGACGGAGAGAATACCAGCGACATCTCCAAGGGCTGGACCGCCCATCCTGCCGTAAAGAAGAGCGATGCCGAAGGAAAGGCCACGAACCTTCTAGAGATCGACGCGAAACAGAATCCCAACAAGATCGACTTCAAGGTGAACGGGCAGACGGTCTATACCGCTGACGCAAAGACGATGGACACGAAGGGAATCGTGGGGCTTCGGGTCAACCACAACCTGGATGTACACATCCAGGATTTCGATCTTCACCAATAACACGGAGCGCGGGAAACACCGCTGCCGCCTTGACGGTAGAGGGTGTCCCCGTACATTGCGGCATGCCCCTGCACAACCTCGGATGCAATCGGATGGCCAATTGCGACGCCTTCACATAGGCCCGGGGTTTTGAGCGCAGCATGTACTGACCAGTTCCCCGGCCCGCTGCTATCAGCGGGCCTTTTGTTGACCTAGCCCCTTTCCCCCAATCGGGAGACCATCATGCGGCGAACAACAGTCGGCGGGACGGTTCTTGTCGTGATCGGTGTTCTGAGCAGCGCCGCACGGGCCGACGCCCAAGCGACTTTCGGCGTAGACCTCGACCTGTTCAGCTCCTATGTCTGGCGCGGACTCAGCCTGACGAACAAGCCAGTGGCAGAGCCAGCGCTATGGGTCAGCTTTCCCGCAGGCAACGCCTCGATCACCGCCGGCGGTTGGGCCAATATCGACCTGGGCAAGTACGATGACGCAAGATGACATCAGCGAGAGCGGCGGAACGTCGGCGTTCAACCTGGCAGAGTTCGATCCCTATGCCGAGGTAAGCTTTCCGGTCGGAAAGGCCACGTTAACCGGTGGCGTGCACCGGCTACATCTACCCGAACGACGATCCCGGGCTCACCTCGGAGTTCAACACCTGTGGAGATCTACGGCAAAGCGGGGCTGGATGTGCCACTCAGCCCAGAGCTGTCGATCTACTACGATATCGATAAGATCAAGGGCGCGTATATCGAAGGGAACATCAGCCACTCGCTTGCGGCCAGCGAGAAGGTATCGATCGATCTCGGTGCCACAGCCGGCTTCAGCGCCGGCCAAGACGCCGATCTCGATGATCTCGGCACGCCGCAGGCTGAGTTCTTCAACTTCGCCGAGAACGGATTTACCCACTTGGATCTGTCGGCCGGGGTGCCGTTCACTGCCGGAGTGTTCTCGATCACGCCCGTCATTCACTTCGTCATCAATGGTGACGAGCTGACCAAGATCACCAGTTTTGACGAGACCACCGGCCTTCCCAACAGCAAGGATGCGAAGATCTGGGGCGGAGTATCACTGAGCTGGTCGAACGAGCAGGAGGAGGAACCGGAGGCACCGGCCAGCCCCGAGTAGTCACCGAGTCAAATTCTGGAGGGCGCATAACGAAGGGCGGCCGAACTGGCCGCCCTTCTGCGCGTAGAGTCAGCCTGTCAGACTTGCGGAGGCCACCTCCCGGAATGTGTCTTCCAGGCGGTTCAGCATCTCCTGCAGCAGATCCATGGAAATACCCAGCGCCGGCTCGATCCTGATCACCTGAGCCTTGGAGTAGGTTCCGGCGACCAGCACGCCTCGCTTGAATAGACCGGACGCGACTTTCCAGCCGATCTCCTGGACTGGGAACTCCATCCCAATGAGCAAGCCTTTGCCTTGAGCGGCCTTCAGAACGCCCGGATACTTGTCGCGCAGGCATCCAAGCTCCCGCAGGAGAAATTCTCCTTTAGTGGCGGCCTGCCCGGGCAGGTCCTCCTCGAGCGTGACCTGGATGGCGGCGAGCCCGGCGGCACATGCCAGCGGATTGCCGCCAAACGTGGTCGAGTGGATGATCGGGTTGGGAACCATTACCTCCCAGATCTCGGCTGTCGAGATGAACGCCGACAACGGCATCACACCGCCACCGATCGACTTGCCGACGCACATGATGTCCGGGACCACATTCCAGTGATCGACACCCCACAGCTTTCCGGTCCGGCCCATCCCGGTCTGAATCTCGTCCGCGATCAGGAGCGCTCCATACCGGGTACAGAGCTCCCTGGCGCTCGGGAAGAAGTCAGGCGGTGGAACCACACCGCCGGCTTCACCCTGAACCGGCTCGAGCACGACGCCGGCGATCTGCACCCCAACGGCCTCGCAGCGCCGGAACTCGCTCTCCAGGGCATCGGCGTCACCGTAGGGTATGAAGCGGACGTCCTGCAATCCGAATTGAAATGGCTCCCGGAACGACGCTTTACCCATGAGTGACAGCGACCCCATGGACTTCCCGTGGAACCCGCCGATGGCCGAGATAAACGTGTTCCGTTTGGTGTAGAGTCGAGTGAGCTTGATGGCCCCTTCGATTGCGTCGGTGCCGTTGTTGATGAAGAAAGAGTTCTGCAGATTGCCGGGTGTCACCTCCGCCAGAACCCGGGCTAGCGCCGCCCGCCATGGCTCCAACAGCTCCTGGCTGTTGAGCGCCATGCGCTGCATCTGATCGGTAACCGCCTTGACGATTTTCGGGTGATTAACCCCGGCGCTGAAGATTCCGAACCCGCCAAGGCAGTCGATGTACTCCCGGCCCAGCAGATCGCAGAGAGTCGAGCCTTCACCGGACCACTCGAGCGCCGCGAATTGACCGGCTTCGGTCACCGATTTCCGGTAGCCGATGAAGCCGCGGTTGTAGTACTGCTCGTAGCTCTCCACCGTTTCCGCTATGAAGGCATGCTTCTCAGCGGTGGAGAGCTCCCGTCCTGCTATGAGGTCGAGATACTTCCGTGTGTGCTGCAGGACCTGATCGTTCGGTAACCGCAATTAATCGGCGCTCCTTAGGCTGACTTGATCTCGGTCCAGATCTGATCCCACGTCTCAGTATCCTTTCCGAGATCCACCTGGTACTCGAGCCGCTTCAGCTCGTCCTCGGTCGGATAGGGGACAGGATTCTTCATGGCCTTCGCGGCGGCGGCATTCGGAGTACCATACCCGGTTGCGTCAGACAACGCCGCGCCGACTTCAGGCCGAAGGATATAGTTGATCCACTCATGCGCCGCTCGTTTGTTCGGGGCGCTTTTCGGTATGCACATGGAGTCGCCCCAGATGGTGCAGCCTTCCTTCGGAATGACGTACGCCAGGTTGGGCTGTTCGGCTTTGGCCTGCGTGGTATCCCCGTTCCACAGCTGAGAGATCCACACGTCGCCCGAGATGAGCTGGGCCTTCACCGGCGCCGAGATATAGGCCTTCAGGTTCTTCTTGGCATCGATGCAGTCTGCCTTGGCCTGGGCAAGCTCCGCCTTGTCGGTGGAATTGAGTGAGTGGCCGCGATGGCGCAGCTCCGCCCCGATCACCTCGCGCCCGTCGTCCATCATGGTGAGCTTCTTGGCGTACTTCCGGTCGTGGAACACGTCCCAGCTGTCGATCGGGATCTTGATCTTGTCGGTGCGGTAGGCAACGCCAGTAGTGCCCCACTGCCAGGGTACGGTGTACTTGTCCCCGGGGTCAGACGGCAGCTTCCGGAAAATCGGCGATACGTTGCCCGCGTTCGTGATGTACTTGTAGTTCAGCGGCATGATCATGTCGGTGGCAACGAGAACCGGAATGATGTAGCCACTCGGTACCACGATGTCGTATCCGCTGGCTCCGGCCTGAAGCTTGGCGACCATTTCCTCGTTGCTCTCGTATGTATCGTAGGTCACCTTCACGCCGAACTCTTTTTCGAAGTTCGGAACCGTGTCCTCGGCGATGTAGTCGGACCAGTTATAGAGGTGAAGCTCCTTCTCCATGGGACCCAGGTCTGCCGCGGCAACATCGGCCCCGGCGCTGTCGCGTCCGCCGGCAGCGGCACCGCCCTCGCCACCCTTGCAGGCGTTCAGCAACAGACCGACCGAGCTCAAACTGAGTCCCAGCGCCAGAGTTCGGGTCACGAACTCGCGCCGCGAAATACCCCCTCGCTCCAGCTGCAGGACCAATCGCTCTAGTTCCTTACGCTTGCTCACGGGAGTGCCTCCTGGGTTGAAAAGTCTTTCTGCACACAGTCAGCTCAGCCAATCGCGCATCCGGTAATAGCCGCCCGCGAAAGGTAGGAACCACGGAAAGCCGTTGAACAGGGGAATCGGCTTGAAGCGCTTGCCACCAAGATCCGGCAGCTGGCCCGAGCCGGCGATCACCTCACCCATTCGGGTACCGAGGTAGGTCGCGAGTGCCACGCCGTGCCCACAATATCCCATAGAGTAGTAGATCCCGCCAAGCTGCCCCGCGTGGGGAAGGTGATCCATAGGATACGCGACCTTGCCGGACCAGGCGTACTCGACCCTCGTGTCGGCCAGCTCCGGAAAGACCTCGGCCATTCCGTTTCTCAGAATCGCGGCACTGCGCCGCGGACTGGCCGGCGTGAATGAGGCGCGCCCGCCAAAGACCATCCGCTTGTCCGGAGAGAGCCGGAAGTAGTACAGCAGATTCTTCGTGTCGCTCAGCACCCGCCCGCGAGGAATCAGACGGCTCGCCATCTCGTCGGTCAGAGGCTCTGTTGCGATGATGTAGCTGCCGATCGGAATGACTCGACGGCGCAGCTTCGCCAGCGCGGCAGGGGTGTAGCCGTTCGTGGCTGCCAGCACATCACGGGCTCGAAGAGAGCCACGGCTGGTCTCAACCTCGAACAGGGTCCCGCGCTTCTTGATCCCAGTTACCTCGGTCTGTTCGAGCAATCTGGCACCCGCCCGGTCAGCCGCGGCCGCCAGACCCCGGACATACTTGGCAGGTTGCAGGGAACATCCACCAGGATCCAGCAGCGCGCCATAGTAGCGCGAAGATCCAATTTCACGGCTCAGATCGGCAGGAGCCAGGAGCTCGGTTTCATAGTGGAGCTGGTGCCGCAGGAAATGAGCGCTTTGCTCCAGAGCCGGGAGGTGGCTCGGTTTGGCTGCCAGGGTGAGGGCGCCACAGTGCGAGAAGTCGCAAGCGATCTTCTCCTCGGAGATCAGACGCTCGAGCAGCCGCATGGCATCCAGCGTGAGCTGGAACATGCGTTTGGCGCGGTCGTTCCCCACCATTCGTGCCAACTCCTCCATCTCCGGCTTGAATCCCTGAAGCACAAACCCACCGTTCCGGCTGCTCGCGCCCCAGCCGAGATGGTGCTGCTCGAGAACCGTGACATCCACTCCCCGTCGTGCCAGCTCGCGAGCGGCAGCAAGTCCAGTATACCCGCCGCCGATGATGGCGACGTCGGTGAAAGTTGGCAGCGGGGCAGCGGGGCGGCGGGGCAGTTCTACCTGTTCAGACCAGAGGCATCGCTCGAGCAGTTCCGCACCTCTCCTTTCAACACTACTTGGCCCGGGCCAGGCGGTCGGCCAGGTAGATCAGAATGGCGGTGGCAAACAGGATGATGGTGCTGATGGCATTGATACTCGGCTCCACATTCTTGCGGACCATCCCGTAAACCACGATCGGCAGGGTGGACGATCCAGGACCCGAGACAAACGAAGTGATGACGAAGTCGTCGAACGACATCGTGAACGCCAGCAGGGCACCGGACAGAATCCCGGGCCAGAGCTGGGGGACAGTGATCTTCCAGAAGGTGGTGATCTCGTCCGCGCCGAGGATCATCGCGGCCTCCTCGAGGTTCTCATCCATCCCCTGGAGCCGCGCCAGCACCACGATGACCACAAAAGAGATGCAGAAGGCTACGTGAGCAATTGTGATGGTCGTGAGACCCAGGGGAACCTTCAGCAGCGCAAATAGGAGGAGCAGAGAAATTCCGGTGACAATCTCGGGGGTGACGATCGGGACGTACAGAAATCCCTCGAAGGCCCGGCGCCCACGAAAGCGCTGACGACCCAGAGCCAGGGCGAGCAGGGTTCCGAGTACCGCCGAGATGACAGTGGCGGCTACCCCGACGATGAGACTCGCTTTGAGCCCTCGCAGGATGTCGGGACGCTCCAGCAGCCGCTGGTACCACTGCAGAGTGAAGCCGCGCCAGTCAACTGAAAACTTCGAGTCATTGAATGAGAAGACTACCAGCACGAGCACCGGGAGGTGCAGGAAGAAGTAGACCACTGCGGTGACGCCGATGAGCCAGCGCGGGATGGGCGTGTTCATTTCGCCCCTTGTATCCGGTCACCGGCGTCCTTCACGCGCAGGTACCACATCACCGCGGCGAGCACCAGGGCCATGACGATGAACGATGCTGCTGAGCCGAAGGGCCAGTTCCTGGCCGATGAGAACTGGTTCTGTACCAGGTTGCCGATCATCACCTGCTTCGCCCCACCGAGTAGATCAGAGGTCAGGAACGAGCCGAGTGCCGGAATGAAAACCAGGAGCGAGCCCGCCACGACGCCGGGCATGGAAAGCGGCAGCGTCACTCGGCGAAAGCGCGCCACCGGCCGAGCCCCCAGCACCTCGGCGGCTTCGAGGAGCGAAGGGTCCAGCTTTTCGAGCGAGGCATAAATCGGCAGGATCATGAACGGCAGAAAGCCGTAGACCAGACCTGTCATCACTGCAAGCGGCGTGTACAGGAGAGTCAACGGCTCTTGGATGACACCCAACTTCAGCATCCAGCTGTTGATCAGGCCCGTGTCCCGCATCAGAAAGATCATGGCGAACGTTCTCACCAGGAAACTGGTCCAGAACGGGAGTACGACAAGAAAAAGGAGCAGGGTCCGCCAACGGCGGGTGCGAGCGATTACGTACGCAACCGGATAGCCCAGGAGAAGACAGATCACCGTACAGGCAATCGACCAGGCGAAGGTCCGCTGCAGCACCTGCAGGTACAACGGGTCGAAGAATCGAGTATAGTGGTCGAGGGTAAAGCCGGGTTCCACGCCTCCGTAGATGCCGCGTGGCATGAGGCTGTACACCAGCATGATCAGGAGTGGAATCAGGAAGAACGCCACCAGCCAGAAGCCACCAGGCGCGAGCAGTGCCCATGCTCGGGCCTCCGGACGGGTATAGAGCCAGGCCAGTGCTCGCTCCCGGAACGCGCCCACGCTCTACTCCTCCTCCAGGATCTGGCAGTCCTCGGGCAGCCAGGCGACGGCCGCCGTATCGCCCTTCTTCCAGGACAGCGGCTTGATCAGCTGTCCTTCGTTCCGCAGCGCCACGGTAACGTCGCCGCTTCCGGGGATGGTCACGATCACGTGCATCGTCTCGCCGAGATAAATGATCTCGCGTACCACTCCGGTCAGCGCGTTCTCACCGGGCGGGACGGCGTCCGGAGTTTGAACGTCCAACCATTCGGGCCGGACCGCGATTCGTACCCGCTGACCGGGAGCGAGCGCGGGGTGCGGCGGGACCTGGAAACATGCTCCATCCTCCTGCCTCACCTCCCAGGTCGTTCCAGCTGGTGTCGCCACACCCTCGAAGAAGTTGGACTCTCCAATGAATCGGGCAACGAACGCGGTGCGGGGGTTCTCGTAGATCTCCGCCGGGGTGCCCAATTGGGCGACGCGGCCGCTGTCCATGACCGCGATGCGGTCAGACATCGTCAGCGCCTCTTCCTGATCGTGCGTGACATACACGAATGTGGTGCCGAGCTGTTGGTTCAGCGCCTTCAGCTCCAGCTGCATCTCCTTGCGGAGTTTGAGGTCGATGGCGCCCAATGGCTCGTCCAGGAGCAGGATCGCCGGCTCCAGCACCAGCGCCCGCGCAAGGGCTACCCGCTGACGCTGGCCGCCTGAGAGCTGTCCCGGCATGCGGCGCGAGAACATATCCGGCTTGAGCCGCACCATTTCCAGGGCTCGACGGACTCGGCCCTCGATCTCTGTCTTGGGGGTCTTTCGCTGTTCCAGTCCGAACGAGACGTTGTGGGCGACGTCGAGGTGTGGGAAGAGCGCATAGTTCTGGAATACCATCGCGATCTTGCGTTCGTAAGGCCGCTTCTTGTTGACCGTCTCGCCCAGGAGCCGGACCAGGCCGCCATCTTCATCAGGTTCCTCGAACCCTGCCAGGAGACGGAGCGTCGTCGTTTTTCCGCAGCCAGACGGCCCGAGGAGCGAGAAGAACTCGCCCCGCCTGATATCAAATGAGATGTTGTCGACGGCTTTGACCTCCCCGAAGCTCTTGGAGACTCCGGAGAACTGAACGACAGGCTGTTGGGAGGGGGCTGTCACGAGTGGGAAGCGACGACGGATTCCAGAGCGTCTTCGACTGCGTCCAGTCCCTCCTCCAGGATCTCAGCCGGAGTGTTGAGCGGGGCGAGTACCCGGACCACGTTTCCATAGGTACCGGCGGACAAAAGAATGACGCCCCGTTGAAGGGCGGCCGTCTGTAGACTCGCAGTAAGGGCCTTGTCGGGTGTCTTCGACCCAGGATCTCTCACCAGCTCCATTCCCATCATTGCACCGAGCCCTCGCACGTCGCCGATGCATGGGTGCCGTGCGGCCCACTGGCAGAACCGTAGCCGGATGCGCTCGCCCGTTCGGGCGGCCAGCGCCGGGATCTGCTCCGATTCCATGACGTCCAGGACGGCTAGGGCAGCAGCGCAGGCCAGTGGGTTGCCGCCGTACGTTCCGCCCAGGCCGCCCACCTGGGCCGCCTCCAGGACATCCGCGCGACCTGTTACGGCCGCGAGCGGGAGCCCGCCGGCGAGAGACTTCGCGGTGATGATGACATCGGGTACCAGACCGTAGTGCTCCGAGGCGAAGAGCTTGCCGGTCCGTCCAAAGCCGGTCTGAATCTCGTCGGCGATGAGGAGAATGCCGTGGCGCTGAGCGAACGCCGCGAGTGCAGAGACGTATTCTCTGGGTGCGGGAACGAATCCGCCCTCACCGAGCTCCAGCTCTATAATGATGGCCGCCACGGAGTCAGGGTCTACGGTAGACGCGAAGATTTGCTCCAGCCGCTCGTCGCTGGCCATGCAGCAACGTCCGCCTGGCCGCCCGCCTGCAAGGCCCTCCCCGCAGCGATAACAATAAGGAAACGGAATTCGGTAGATCTCGGGTGCGAAGGGACCAAACCCCTTCTTGTACGGGTTCACCTTGGACGTGAGTCCCAGAGCGAGGTTGGTCCGGCCGTGAAAGCCGTGCTCGAAACAGACGACGGCCTGTCGTCCGGTAAATGCGCGTGCCACCTTGACCGCATTCTCCACGGCTTCGGCACCGCTGTTCACCAGAAACGTCCGCTTGGAATGCACACCCGGCGTCATCCGGTTGAGCCGTTCGGCCAGCTCTACGTATGGCTCGTAGGTGGAAACCGGAAAGCAGACGTGGGCGAACCGGTCGAGCTGACGGCGTACCGCTTCAACAACCGACGGGTGACGATGCCCGGTATTCACCACCCCGATACCGCCGCCAAAATCGATAAGCCGATTCCCGTCGGCATCAGTCACGACGGCTCCTTCGGCGTGCACAACGGCGATCGGGGTTACGGCGGGGACGCCCCTGGGTACGGCTTGAGCGCGCCGCAGGAGCAGAGCGCGACTATTGGGACCGGGAACCTCCGTAACGAGCTGGATGACGCCGGGCATCTACACCCCGAAGGGAAGGACTGCCATGTGAAGGGATGGACTACCGTGGTGGAGCATGACACCAAGCCTTAGACTGGGCAACCCCCGTTCACCGGATCACTCCCGAGTCGAGGCTGGTCCCCGAGCCACAAGAACGATCACGGTCGGCCACGCCTCATGTTTGCAGCGCGAAACGTTTCGCTTCACAAGCGGTAAGTTGAAGCCGGCGAATGTGTTGTCATATAGCACCCCGGTCAAGTGGCAGGAATCACCTACCTGTCAGGGTTTTGGGGGCTGGACAGGGGGTGGGGGGGCGGGGCTACTATGGCAGGGTACCGAACCTCCACCGGAGTAACGGTACGTTTGCATCCTCCGACAAAGCGGAGGGTCCACTCTCACAGCTGACCATCTCCTTGAGCTGTGAGCCCCCATCAGCGGCGGGGGCGAGGTTGCAAAAGCCGGCCACACCGGCCGAGCAGCCAGACCGAGTGCCGCGCCAACAATGAAAAGAGGAGTTTGTGAAAGTCCTGGTGCTGGGCGCCGGCGCGGTGGGGACCGTGTCTGCCCTGAAATTCGCGCAAGACGCGATGGTCGAGAAGCTCGTCATCGCCGACGCGGTGTCCGCCCGCGCTTCCCTCCTTGCGGACCGGCTCAACGATTCACGGGTCACTGCGATCAGTCTCAACGCTGGCGATCGCTCTGCAGTCGTGAGTGCGCTGCGCCACTTCGGTATCACTATCGTCCTTAACGCGGCTCTTCCCGCGACGAACATCGACGTGATGCGTGCCTGTCTCGAGGCGGGCTGCGATTACATCGATCTTGCCAGCGCGGGCACTGACGCGGACGGCATCCCCAAGATGGATGACCAGTTCGCTCTGGATGCCGAGTTCAAGGCTGCCGGCCGACTTGCCCTGCTTGGCATGGGAGCGGACCCCGGCACCACCAACGTCTACGCCGCCTATGCGGCAAAACACCTGCTCGACGTTGTCACCGAGTTACGGGTGCGCGACGGCGACAACTCGATCTGCACCGGGCACGACGGATTTATCGCCGCGTTCAGTCCCTGGGTCATGATCGACGAATGTCTCTGCCAGGCCGTCTCTTACCGGAACGGCGGCTACTGCCTGGAAGAGCCGCTCACCGGAATGGAGCCGTTCGACTTTCCCGAGCTCGGCGTGCTCAATTGCTACTACGTCGATCACGAGGAGTCGAGGACGCTGCCGCGTTTCTTCCCGACTGCGCAGACCGTCGACTTCAAGCTCTGCATGGATGACGTGACGGTCGAGACGCTTCGGGTCATGAAGCGCCTGGGCCTCTCGAGGAAGGATCGCATCCAGGTTGGTGATCATTCCATCGTACCTCGCGATCTCGTGGTGGCGCTGCTCCCCGACCCCAGCGACCTGGCAGGACGCATGCGGGGCAAGACGTGCGTCGGGGTACTCGCCAAGGGGTTCAAGAACGGGGAGCCGAAGGCGTACTACATCTACAATGTCACCGATCACGAGACAGTGTTCACAGAGCTGGGTGTGCAGGCGACCGCCTATCAGACCGGGATCCCACCGGTCATTGCCGCTCGCTTGATCGCTCGGGGTGTCTGGCGTGGCACCGGTGTGATGTCACCTGAGCAATTCAACCCCGACCCCTTCCTTGAGCAGCTGGTGCCTGAGGGAATGCCGTGGCGGATCAGGGACGATTCCGGACGGGCGGCGCTTACCCGGGGGGTACTTCGGCAATCACGAGAGACGGTCGCTGCCGCATAAGACCATCCAAACTGACGGATCTTCGAGTACGAAGTGGAGGAGTCGATGACGAGCACGGCACGAGAAACCGGACGGAGGCAGAAATCCGGGGCTGCCCGGTATCAGATGTTTATCGACGGGCGCTTCGTGGACTCGGGAAGCGGGAAATCGTTCGAAGTATTCGATCCCTCCACCGAGGAGGCGATTGCCACCGTGCCGCTGGGGAACGCTGCCGACGTGGATGCCGCAGCCAAGGCCGCTGCAAAGGCGTTCTATGGCGGCTGGAAGACGGTCACAGCCCAGGACCGAGGGCGGATCCTTTTTCGGCTGGCGGAGCGGGTCCGCGAACGCCGAGCCGAGCTGGCCGAGCTGGAGACCCGCAACACCGGGAAGCCGCTTGCCGAGTCCGAGTACGACATGGACGACACTGCTACCTGCTTCGAGTACTACGGCGGGCTCGCAACCAAGATCAACGGCGAAGTTTTGCCGGTTCCCGCCGATGCAGTCGCCTTTGCCATGCGAGAGCCGATGGGCGTTGCAGGGCAGATCATCCCCTGGAACTATCCCTTGATGATGGCTGCCTGGAAGATTGCACCGGCACTCGCGGCCGGTTGCACGGTAGTCCTGAAGCCGGCCGAACAGACCCCGCTCTCCATTCTGGAGCTGGCGAAGGATTTCGAGTCCGTGGGCATCCCGCCCGGCGTAGTGAACATCGTCACCGGCGATGGCCCCGGTGCCGGTGCCCCGCTGGTGAGTCACCCTGCTGTTCGGAAGGTCGCCTTTACCGGTAGCGCCGAGGTGGGCAAGACAATTATGCGGAGTGCCGCCGACCAGCTGAAGCGGGTGTCACTGGAGCTGGGCGGGAAGTCACCCAACATCTTTTTCAGCGACGCCGACTTCGAGAATGCCGTGGATGGCGCCCTGTTCGGAACCTTCATCAATCAGGGTGAGGTCTGCTCCGCCGGTAGCCGTGTTCTGGTCCAGCGGGACATCTATCAGAAGTTCATCGACGCAGCTACCGCGAAAGCCAAGACGATCAAGCTCGGCCCCGGCATGGACCGGGAGAACAAAATGGGTCCCTTGGTCAGCGCCGAGCAGCGGGACCGTGTCGCTGAGTACCTGAAGGTTGGTCGAGGCGAGGCGAAAGTGGCGGTCGGTGGAGGAAGGCCGAAACAGTACGACAAAGGCTGGTACATCGAGCCGACCATCTTTTACGATGTCGACAACTCCGCCCGGATCGCCCAGGAAGAGATCTTCGGACCCGTCATGAGCGTCATTCCGTTCAAGGACGAGGCCGAGGCCATTCGCATTGCCAACGAAACCCAATACGGGCTGGCCGCCGCCGTCTGGACCCGCGACATCTTCAAGGCCTTTCGCGTCGTGAAGTCTCTGGAGGCTGGTATCGTGTGGGTCAACCACATGCAGCCCACCTTTGTCGAAGCTCCATGGGGCGGCTACAAGGCATCAGGCTTTGGCCGGGAGCTGGGCCACTGGGGCGTAGAGGAGTACCTGGAGACGAAGCAGGTATTCATCAATCTCGATGAGAAACCAATAGGGTGGTACTAGGGAGCGAGCTGGGAGCTGAGGAGCTGGGGAGCTGGGAGGCTTGCTAGTGACCTAACCCAGCTCCTAGCTCCTAGCTAGTTGCACCGGTGCAACGACGAACCGCCACTAGCCTCCTGCAGGAACTCGCACGACCTGCCTAGAACGTTGTGATGTAACCTCTTCCGAGCGGTCTCTGCGGGCACGAACCTCGCATTCCCGCCTTCCATAGCCGGTAAGCAGCACGCACCTCATTGCATATCGTGATGTGGGGGTCGGGCATCCTTGCCTCGGCTCTCATCGAATATCATTGGCCTCGTACCCGGTGAACCCGTGGATCAGAACCGCGTCATAGCAACCGATCGACTGGTTCGCTTTGCTGCACAGCTGACTCTCAACCTGATCCTGATCGTCATCGGATACCGGCTCGCCTACGAGCTTGGCTTCGATTTCGCGATCCCGGCAGAACACTCGGAACTGTTCTGGCTCTCCCTGCCCTTGTTGGTGGTCTTCCGCTTTGCGGCATATGCCAACGTTGGAGTATTTCGGACTTTGTGGCCGCACTTCGGACCACAGGATCTGCTCAGGCTGGCACTCGCCGTTACCCTCAGCTCACTCACCTTTGCCGCTGTAGTCTACCTGTCGCATGTGTCTCCCGCGGTGCCCCGATCAGTGCTTCTTATCGAGTGGGCCGGTGCGATTTTTCTGGCGGCTGGTATCCCCCTGGTTGCTCAGGCCGTGCGCGAGACTTCGGTGCCGTTCATCAGGCCCCGTGGACGCCGTACGCTGATCATAGGCGACGGCGCGCGTGCCGAGCAGGTTCTCCGCGAAGTGCGCCGAGCCGAGCTCCGCACCCTGAACCCGGTAGGGGTGGTCGGTCTGGATGGCACCCACCGTGACAGCACCATCCATGGCGTTCCGGTGGTCGGTACGGTAGATGAGCTACCTGCCGTCTGTGCGAGGCTGAAGGCCGACCTCGCGATCATCGCCTTGGAACCAAGTGAGCTGAGCGAGACACGCCGCGTGGTAAGCCAATGCATTGCGGGTGGGATGGAGTTCAAGACTCCTCCTTCGGTTCAGGAGCTGCTCGATGGCACACCCGGCGTGAACCATCTCCCCAATGTGAAGCTGGAGGATTTGTTAGGCCGCCCTCGGGTCAACCTCGATCTTGCCCCGGTCGCAGCGGACCTGCGAAACCGGGTGATCCTGTTGACCGGGGCCGCAGGGTCCATCGGCTCGGAGCTCGCCCGGCAGATAGCGCCGTTTGCACCCGTTCGATTGGTGCTGCTCGATCAGTCGGAGAGTGATCTGTACCTCATCCACCTGGAGCTGAGCCAGGCACATCCGGGGCTCGACCTGGTTCCGGTGATCTGTGATATCACCAACGCGACGCGGCTGGCCCAGGTATGTGCCGAGCACCAGCCTGACTACGTGGTGCACGCCGCCGCCTATAAGCACGTGCCGCTCATGGAGGCGAACCTCTTCGAGGCCGTGCGCAACAACGTGCTCGGAACGCTGTTGGTCGCCACCACAGCTGTGAGATACGGTGCCACAAAGGTCTTACTGGTATCAACGGACAAGGCCATCCGGCCTTCCAGCGTCATGGGGGCCACGAAGCGTCTCGCCGAGCGGATCATTTTCGGATTACCGAACCTGCACCGGTCCGGCACTGACTTCAGAGCCGTGCGCTTCGGCAACGTGCTGTCGTCGAAGGGCAGCGTCATGCCGCTGTTCGAGCGACAGCTGGCGGCCGGTGGGCCCATCACCGTCACGCATCCGCTCGCGCAGCGCCATTTCATGGACATATCCGAAGCTGCACAGCTGGTTCTGCAGGCGGGATCGCTGCCGGAGTCCGGAGGCGCCATTACGATGCTGGAAATGGGCGAGCCGGTGCGCATCGTCGACCTTGCGAAGAAGCTGATCCAGTTCTCGGGCCGCGTACCCGACAGCATACCCATAGCGTTCACCGGCCTGCGTCCTGGTGAAACGTTGACCCAGGAACAGACGTCGCCGGCGGAGACGACGGTCCCTACCTCCAGCCCGAACATTCGGATCAGCCAGACACTCGAGTCGGCCGGCCCCGATCTGGTCCAGGGGTTGGGCAGATTGTTCGCCTATCTCGACGGTGGCAACCGCGATGGCGTCTTGAAAACGCTGTGCGAGCTGGTACCGGAGTGTGTCGAGCCGCTTGCACGGCACCGCTCGGTCTCAGACGTACGGCTCGAGCCACACTCCAACGGGCGCGGGTCCCACGCGTGGCAAACAGTCTTGAACACGAACCAGCCTGCCTTGCGTGAACGACGCCGGGCCGGAGTCCGCTGGGTACCGCCCGCTGACCTGCATTCCGGCGAGAGACGCGAAGGGCTGGAGTGCCGCCGAAAGGAGGCCCGGGCCGGCGGCAGGCGCCGCACCGACCTCGGTGCTCTGTTGCCGACGGCCTCGAGCCATAACATCGGCGCGGTCCCCGCTACTGCAGATCGGTCCACCACCGCCTGTCAAGAAGCGGTGTCGTGAGCACAAGCCAGCCCAACATTCGCGTCGCCATCATCGGCTGCGGCCGAATCAGCACTCACCATATCGCAGCGCTCAAAACGTTGTCGGAGGTGGAGATCGTGGCCGTGTGCGATACGGACGAGCGCCGGGCCCGTCAAACGGCGACACGTCACGCCATTCCCCGCTGCTACACCGACGCGGATACCATGCTGCGGGAGACAAAGCCGGCGGTCGTCCATCTGCTGACTCCGCCCGCCACCCATCTCCCGCTGGCCCGCATCGCTTTCCGGCATCACGCGCACGTCTATATCGAGAAGCCCTTCGCGGCCAGCGAGGCTGATGCCCGCGCCATCTGCGATCTCGCCCGCGATGCCCGAGTGGAGGTCTGCCCCGGCCACAGTCGGCTGCTCGACCCGCTCTTCGTGGAGGCGTCACGGCGCGTGAACGCGGGCGACATCGGGCAGGTTGTTTCGGTGCGTGCGGAACAGGGATTCACGTTCGAGCCGGGTGCCAGGTCGGCAGTCATCCCATGGAGCTACTCGTACGACTGGGGAATATTCGAAAACCTGATCTCTCACCCGCTGTATCTGGCGTGTCACTTCCTGTCTCATCCAGGTAGGCCACAGGCGCTGGGCTTCAATCTGGGAAGTGTCCGCGAGGCTGCAGTCGAAGAGATTCGCGTCTTGATCCCCTCGACTAATGGAATTGGTGAGGTCTCGCTTTCATTGTGCAGCTCGCCCGAGGTGAATCGGCTGGAGATCGTTGGAACCAGAGGCAGAGTCACTGCGGACTGGCGCACGATGTCGGTGCTGACCTCACGCGGGAGCCGCCTGCCATCGGTCCCCGCTGGCTTGGCCGCGAGCTTCTACGCTGCCTTTCATCTCGCGCGCTCTGCGGTGTCCAGACTGGTGGATCTGGCATTCGGCAAGGTGTCCGCGCAGGCCGGGCTGCGCAGCACCATCGAGCAGTTCTACGGCAGCATCACGGGTGAAGTCGCAGCCCCAGTGACCGCTGAAGCAGGGGTACTCAACGCTCGTCTCTTGGAACAGATCAGGGAGGCGTGCCAGGGGGCCCACAAACAACGACCGCCCCTGAATGCACGACAGGAGAACCCGCCCAAGATCCTCGTGACCGGGGCTTCCGGGTTCCTTGGCGGACGACTGGTCGAAGTCCTCTCGTCGCAGGGAACCGCCGTCCGCGGGGCCACTCGCCTCGTGTCGCGCGCTCGTGCACTGCCAGGTGTGGAGTGGGTCCAATGCGACCTCGCGAAGGAGGAGGAGCTGCGTGTTGCTCTCAGGAATGTCGATACCGTTTTCCATTGCGCTGCACTGAACAGCGCGCCCGGATCGCTCGAGGAATTCGAGGATGCCAATGTACGCGGAACCCTTCGCCTGGTCCGTATTGCAGCTGAAGCAGGAGTGAAGAGCTTCGTACACGTATCGTCCATGACGGTGTACGCCGCTCCCGGATACGAGCAGGGTTATTCTCGATGAAAACTCCCCCTATGACGGCCGCGCAGCGGAGAGGGGGGCCTACACCCGAAGCAAGCTCGCCGCGGATGCCGCGCTGCTGGAGTACGCACGCCGCGAGCTCTGCCCGCGCATCATCGTGCTCCGTCCGGGCACGATGTATGGCCCGGGAGCGAGACTACCCGTCGGTCGTTTCCGGCTCCCCTCCTCTCGCGAACGCCCTATCGTCGCCGGCAGCCGTCGCCTCCCGGCCGGGCTGGTATACGTTGACAATGTGGTCGATGCGATGCTCGCGGCTGCGCGCAGTGGCGTTCCCACCGGCAGCATCTACAACCTGGTGGATTCCGCGGACTGCGACCAGGATGAGCTCGCGCGTACGATTTGCGAGCTGAGCGAAGGCCGCATCCGTCCCGTGTTTGCGCCGTACCCCCTGGTCTGGACGGCAATGCTGGCACTGGATTTGTTCAGCCTCGTCCGTACCGGACAATTCGGAACGCGTCGCTATAGGCTCCAGCGAAGTCTGGCCCCCATGCGGTTCGCGTGCGCCGCCGCCCAAAAGGATCTGGGCTGGCGCCCGCGCGTCACTCTGGCACAGGGTTTGGCCCGAGTCCTCGAGGGCGACACTCGTCAGACTGCGGGCGCGTAAGGAGTCGGAACAGCGGATAAGTTTTCGAGGTTAGAGCGCCGGTCCGCTCTGCTTGCCGAGCATCGCCTTCCTGACCAGCGGGATCGGCGGACCGCCGAAAGAGAGAAACGTGTCGTGGAATTGCTTCCACGCTTCACGGCCACCGCGATCCCGGGTCCAGTCCTCCCTGAGCTTCTGAATCATCAACTTGCCCATCGTGTAATTCAGGTACGCTGGATCGTAGGTTCCGCGCGCTGCCTGCTGTCGAGCATTGCCCGGATCCTGAAAAGCCTGCTCCCGGAACATCCGCTCCGACTCCGCGATGGTCATCCCCTTGGTGTGAAGCCCAATGGCGGACAGGTAGCGCACATTGCGCAGCAGCGCGTTCGACAACTGACCGATCCGTGCCTCCGGATCGCCTTCACCCAGGCCGGCCTCCAGCATCATGTACTCGGTATAGTGGGCCCAGCCTTCGGCGAAGGCGTAGCCGACGAACACCTGTCCGAACTTCGAAGCGGCACGGTTGGAATGCAGAAAGTTCAGGAAGTGACCGGGCCACACCTCGTGCACGCTGGTGAACAGAAGGTCTGCTACCCCCGGGATGTATGCTGCCTGCTCGGCGGCCGACCAGGCGGTGTCGGGCGGGGCGATGTAGTAAATCGACGGAACGTTCTTTTCGTAGGGTCCTGGAATGTCGATATAGGCGGCGTTGAAGCGCTGATAGGGCGGCGACTCTCGCACCAGAGCTCGCTCACGCCCCGGAACCGAGACGATGTCCCCTGCCCGGACGAATGCCTCTAGTGTGTCCAGCTGGGCCCGCGCTCCGGCTACGGCTCCACTACGCGGCTTGTGGGTGTTCATCCGATGCACGCACTGTGGCAGCTTGGCACCGGGAGCAAATACCCGGCAGGCTCTTCGCAGCGCTCCGAGATTGCGCTCGAGATCAGCTCTTCCCTTCGCCTCCAGACTATCGAGCGAGACATCGACCATTTCAGTCGACCTGAGCATGTCCCGAAACAGCTCGGGCCCGAGAGCGAAGGCGCCCGTTCCTCGTTTCTGCTCCGTCGCCAGCCACGCCTCCATCTCCTCGAGCGCCAGAATGGCGGCGGCGTTGGCCGATGAAAAGTCTCTCCGGGTCACGGTGTCGGTTACCGACTCGAATGCCAGCGGAACGTCATGCCGGAGGTAACTCACCAAGCCCCCGATTTGACCGCGGCCGATGTCAGCGTAGGCCCGGGGCATCGGCCTCTGCAGGTTGGCTCGCATCTGCTTCAGCGCTTTCGGTAGGCCACGTGCCCACCGCGTGTAGGCTCGCATCCGAACCGGGAGCGGAGCGTAGTTGCGAGCCAGATACACGTTGGGATCGATCTGGTCGCTGTACCAGCTTGCGCTCCGGTGGGGCCAGTCCGCGCGCTCCAGCCAGAACAGGTCGCCCTCCGCCACGGCTATCAAATAGTCCCGCTCCAACGCACGGGATGCATCCGCACTGTCGATCGGGAACGTCGCCGCACTGTCCCTCAGCTGGTGCAGCCGCTGAGCCCACGTCTGAAGTCCTCGGTCACTCCAATCAGGAAATCGGCCGTCGAACTCGTGACGGCCCTGATAAACCGCAAACAGCGGATTGGCTTGGAAATACGTTTCGATGAAGCCGGAGACGAACGTGTCCCATTGTCGCGCTGCCAGCCGGGAGGACTGCTGCGAATGACACGCCGCCAGGAGCGCGATCGTTGCCGTGACACAGCCGAGACGAAGCCTGTAGCTCATCACCACCTCCGTGAGTCCTCGCTGTTGCGCAGGGTCATTTCTTCCCGTTTGTTTCGATCATGCAAGGCACCCTTCCGTCGGCTACCGCCGTCGAGCTCCACGCGGCGCTGCTTCAGGCGGCGATTACCGCCGGGCTTGCCCTGCTGTGTGGCTTTCTGTTCTCGCGATATCGCAAACAATATTTCGGCTGGTGGGCGATTGCCTGGGGATTGTACTTCCTACGGGTTGTGGCAATCACCAGTTTCCTGCATACGTCCAACTGGATCTGGCTCTACTGGCACCAGGTTGTCACCGGGTGGACTGCGCTCGCTCTTCTGTATGCGGCCCTAGTGTTTTCCCGTCAAGTCCGCTGGCACAGCTGGTACCTCGCCCTGATTCTCTTTCCGCCCATCTGGTCGTACATCGCAATCTATCGGCTGGATCATTTCCTCTGGGCGGCCGGGCCGGCAGTGGTGTTCCTGAGCCTGGCTACCCTGTGGACCGGCTGGGTGTTCCTGCAATACCGCCGAATGGTTCCGTCCAGTGGAGCAGCGCTGCTGGCGATCGCGTTCGGGCTCTGGGGACTGCACCATCTCGACTATCCCTTCCTGCGAGCCCGGGGCGCTTGGGCGCCTTGGGGCTATTACATCGACATTCTGCTGGCCCTGGCAGTCGGCGCCGGCATACTGCTCCTGGTGCTGGACGATCTGCGCCGCGGTCTGGGAGCGCTGTCGGAGCTCTCCGGAGACCTGCAGCGTGCGGGACGGCAGCAGGATGTGCTGGACGCCCTTCTGGCCCGACCGCTGACCCTGCCGGCGGTACGAGGTAGTGCACTCTACATGGTTGCCGGTGGAGAGGCCGAGGGGCGCTTCATTCGCGGCGCAGGGGTTTGCGCGGAATGGCCCGAGACCAACATTCCGCCATCCGGAAGGGCCGTGCTCGAGCGTGTCATTCAAACCGGAAGACCACGGTTCGGGGGACGCTGGCTCGATGGAGACGAGGGACATCGCCCCGGCTACGCCTATGCCACCGTCCTGCCCATACTCAGAGAACAGCGAGTCATGGCCGCGCTGGTGCTGGTGGGTCAGGCCCGGGATCCGTTCACTGCCTTGGATGAAACATTCCTGCTGACGTTAGGCCAACAGGTGGGAGCAGCGTTGGAAAACGCCGATTTATACAGCCGACTCCAAGCACGGACCGTAGAGCTGGCCCGGCTGTCGGCTCGAATGATCGAACAGCACGAGGACGAACGCCGCCGTCTCTCGCGCGAGCTCCACGACGAGACAGCTCAGGTATTCTCCGCGGTCAAGATGGAGCTGGGAGTGCTCCAAGGAGCAGTACAGCCGCCGCAGGCAGCCAGGCTGGACCACGTGCTCGCGCTGATCGACACCGGGATCAGGAGCATTCGAAGCGTCACCAACGATCTCCGCCCTTCACTGCTGGACGATCTCGGATTACTTCCGGCACTGCGTTCGCTGGTGGCCGATTTTAGTGAGCGCAGCGGAATTCGAACCGGCCTCGCGGTCCCGAGCGCTCTCCCAGCGCTCTCCGGTGAGGCCGAGCTGGCGTTGTTCCGTGCACTCCAGGAGGCCCTGTCCAATGTGTTGCGCCATGCCCAGGCCCGCACGGTGAACGTCGGAATATCGATCGATGCCTCAGGAGTGCTCCTGCAGGTGAGCGATGATGGGAAAGGGCTGCCCGCGGGTGTGTCGCCCGAGACGCTGGAGCTCCAGGGGCACATGGGACTCGCGGGTATGCGAGAGCGGATCACAGCACTCGGGGGAACCGTTCGGCTTCAGCCACGCGCAGGCGCCGGGCGCACTGCTGGAAGTACTGGTTCCCGCGACCGGAAACGCGGCCCCGTGACTGCGCCCATCAAAGTGCTCGTGGCCGACGATCACATGATTGTTCGCACCGGCATCCGGCACGTGCTCGAAAGTGAGGCGGGCTTCGAAGTGGTCGGTGAAGCCAGCACCGGCACCGAGGCGTGGGCTCTCGCCGCCAAGTTGCAGCCGGACGTGGTGGTGCTCGATATCTCCATGCCTGGAGAATCGGGCCTCCAAGTGGCAGCGCGTTTACGCGAGCGCTCCCCCCTGCCTCGGGTACTCATCTTGAGCATGCATGACAACGCGGAGTACGTGCTGGAGAGTGTGCGTGCCGGGGCCGATGGCTACTTGTTGAAGGACGCCGCCGCAACCGAGCTGCGCAGCGCCATCCGGACTGTCTGCCGAGGAGAATCCTACTTCAGCCCGCCGATCGCATCGCGGTTGAGGGAGGCCCTCAGGGGTGAGCACGAGACTCACGCTGGAAGCCTGGCGCAGCTCACCGCCCGCGAGCGCGAGGTCCTACAGGGGGTCGCTCGGGGGCGCACCAACAAGGAGATGGCGGCGGAGCTCGGCATCAGCCACCGGACCGTCGAGACCCACAGGGAAAGTCTGATGCGGAAGCTGCAGATCCGAACCGTCGCAGAGCTGACCCGTTTCGCGCTGGGCGCCGGGATCCTGGAGCGCTAGTTCCTCTCATTATCATTCGACCATGACCGACGCCATAGCAGCAACCCCACTCCGAAGCACGGCCACCGCCGGCCCATCCCGGATCAAGACCGGGATCGTAATGCTGAACCTCGGGGGACCAGCTACGCTCGACGATGTTCAGCCGTTCCTTCTGGAGCTGTTCGCCGACCGGGAGATCATCCAGCTACCGCTCCAGCGCTGGTTAGGTCCATTCATCGCTCGGCGAAGAACACCCAAGGTCCGGGGACTCTACGCCGCTATCGGCGGAGGTTCTCCCATTCTCCGATACACCGAGGCGCAAGGGCAGGGGATGGTGGCCCGTCTGGACCGGATCTCGCCGGAGACCGCACCGCACAAGTTTTACGTGGCCTTCCGCTACACTCATCCTGGTAGTGACGAGGCTTTGCGCGCGATGCACGCTGACGGCGTCGAGCGCGCGGTGGCGTTCACCCAGTATCCCCAGTTTTCCTGCAGTACCACTGGCTCGAGCCTCAATGAACTCTGGCGTGCCGCCAGCCGAACCGGGCTCCGTCAGGCGTTCGAATGGAGCATCATCGACCGCTGGCCCGTTCACCGCGGATTCATCGATGCAATGACCGAAACGGTGCGCGACGGACTCAGCGAATTCGATCCTGCCGATCGGGATCGAGCTGTGATTCTGTTCAGCGCGCACTCACTGCCACTCGACGTCATCGATCGGGGTGACAGCTATCCGCAGGAGGTGGGGGCCAGCGTGCAGAAGGTCGTGGAGCAGCTGGGCGCCCCTAACCCATACCTGCTGGCCTATCAATCCGACGTTGGTCCAGTCAGGTGGCTTGGCCCCAGCACCGAGCAGGTGTTACGCCGGTTAGGCGCGCGTGGTCAACGACACGTGCTCGTGGTTCCGATCGCCTTCACCAGCGATCATATCGAGACGCTCTCGGAGCTCGATCGAGAGTACGGCGAAGTGGCCCACCACGCGGGGATCACCCACTACAAGCGTGCACCCGCGCTAAACGACCGGCCGCTGTTTCTCGATGGGCTGGCCCAGATTGTACGTGATCATCTGGCTGGAGGGGCACCACACAGCACGCAGTATCCGCAGCGTTGTGCCGGCTGCACTAATCCTCAGTGCAGGAACATTCTGAATCCGGCCGGGAGACGGGAGCTAGGAGCTAGGAGCTAGCATGCTCCTGACTCCCGGCTCCTGACTCATTTTCCGACCGAAGGTTCCGGCTGACAGGGTAGAGCACCCGCCGCACCAGGCGGTCAGCCATCTGCCGCACGATCTCCCGGCCATCATCGGAGAGGGACTCCAGCCGCGCGAGTGCCCAGGCGGATTCCTGTTCCGCCATCTCCACGCCCAGCCTGTGAAGCTCCGCAAGCTTCGGAGCGACGAGCTTGCCCCGTAAACTGAGGCCGAGCCTCGCCAGCTCATCGTCGAGCAGCTGCTCGGCCTCGACCAGCGCGGCGGACGGATGGCCGGCTGCGGGGCAACAGGTTCGCTCCAGGTCGTCGAGGTCGAAGAGATGAACCCCGGGGACGTTCCTCGCATTCGGTTCCACGTTGCGGGGAACCGAAAGATCCATCAGGTACAGCTCCCGACCCGGGCGCCGTTCAACTGCCTGAGCGACGTGTACCTCCGTTAGAACAGCACGGGCACTCCCGGTCGCCACCACTACCAGGTCTGCCGCTTCCAGATGCTGGTTCAACTCGTCCCAGCTTCCCGCCGTTGCTCCCCACGCATCGGCCAGAGCTTGCGCACGCACCGTCCGGCGGTTCAACAGCCGCACCTTGGAGGCACCGTGCTGATGAAGCGACCGTAGGACTCCTTCGGCCGCCTCACCGGCACCGAGCACCACGACCGATCGGGCGCCGATGCCTCCCCACTGCTCGGCAACGAGGTCGATAGCCGCGGAGCTCACCGAGGCTGGGTGACGTCCCAGCATAGTCTCCGAACGAACCCGGCGTCCCGCCGCGAGCGCCGCCGAGAAGATGACATCCATGTCGCGCGTAGTTGTTCCGGCACCTCTGGCTGTATCGTACGCACGCCTTACCTGTCCCAGAATTTCCGTTTCTCCCAGAATCTGGGAATCCAGGCCGGCCGCCACTCTGAAGAGGTGCCGGATTGCATCCAAGCCATCGTACCGCAGGAGGGGAACTCCTGAGGGATTTCTCCGGGCCTCAGCGAAGCTGCGAAACCACGGCTCCAGGTCGCTTTCACCAGACCAGTAGAGCTCGCATCGATTGCAGGTAGAAAGCAGGAGGGAAGATCGTCCGGCTGCGAACTGCTGTCCCAGGAGCGCAGCTATTTCCGGTGAGGTCAGCGCAAAGCGCTCGCGCTCCTCCACCGAGGCCATATGGTGGCTGATCCCAACAACATGGAAAGACGCTTCTGGATGCACGAGAGAACGGTAGGGAACGACAACGAGGGTCACAATCCGCGTGTTTGCGGAGAGTTGAACCGTAATACTACGGAGAGTCTGAGCCCCCGGGGCGGACCCGGAGGCTCAACTCTCCTACCTTCTTAGCGGCTGGTTCTGCCCGCTGAGCCTTCCTCTTCCGGATCCCGATCGGAATTCCCGTCCCCACCTCTCGCGGACGTCTTTCCCGTTACCCGCTGCTGAGACTGAGAGGTTGTCCGGACCTGAGCAGAACCCGAGCCCTGGGTGTTCACCCGAATTTCGCGGGGCTTCGCCCTCTCAGCCTTCGGGATCATCACGAACAGGACTCCGTTCTCATAGCGAGCTTCGATCTTCTCGGGATCCACGGTATTCGGCAGCGCGAAGGTGCGCTCGAACATGCCGTAGGTCCGCTCGAAGCGGTGCACCCGCTCGTTGCTCTCATCGGTCTGGTGCTTCTTCTCGCCACGGATGGTGAGAATGTTGTTTTCCAGGGAGAGGCGAACGTCGTCCGGGTTGACGCCGGGTAGCTCCATCGTGATTCGTAGCAAGTTGGCGTCCTCAGACACGTCAGTCGGAGCGAACCAGGTGGAGGTGATCACATCTCCCTGCTCCCCGAACGCTGGGCTGGAAAACGCCTCGTCCAGAATCCGGTTGAGCCGATGCAGCCCGAAGAGGCTGGCCGGGTCACGATATCGAGCGATAGCCATACGTTCCTCCTGTTACAGCACTCCAATTGGAGTGGAAAGTTGAATTATCAAAGCGCCTCCTGCGCGACCGCACTTAAAGCAGTGCGCGTGCCAACCGTGGACCCGTTTTCTGGGTCAAAATGGCACACACCCCCATCCCGTCTGGCATACCGGAATGGGGGTGCAGTAACGAGCGACGCGCGAAATGACAGCCCTGCCTGCTAATGGCTAAGACAAACCTCGGCAGAACTACAGCTTGTCTGCCGAGTGCCTCATGGTCTGCTGATACTTGTCGATCAAAGTCCGCATTCGGGCCACGTGCTGGGGCACCTTGGAAGGCTCCGGGCCAGCGGCAGTTCCTGTCCCCCCGCCGATATCGTCCATGACCGAATCGCTCAGCGCCCGAAAAGCGCCGGAATCTGAATGGCCGACCCGGTTGAGATCCGCCTGCATGGACGTGACGAGATCCCCAGCCAGGTTCTTGTAAGCCGTCATATTCTCACGGGTGGTTGGGGATCCGCTACTCATCAGGTCCAGCTGGTTCTTCACCGCTGGAATGAGCCGCGGCGCCTCCAGCTCGGAACCGCTGTTCGTGCCCTCCAGACCATCTTCCCGGGCCCGATTTTCCGAATCCGCCGTGTACGGAGAGGAGGAGGCGTTTCCACGAGCGCCGGTTTCCGGGGTCTCGCGACAGGCGGCGACGAGTAGTGTGGGGAGGAGCAGAAATTGTGGTCTCATGGCGCTCTCGGGTGTGGGCGTTGCTGACTATCGAATCATAGGGACAAGCCGCAACGAAGCCGTGTTGCGGGTCACTAGCGGCTTACCTGCCGAAAGAGTCTTCCGAGTACACTACTGCTCGTCACGGATTCGAGCGCGTGTGCCATCTCTGCCATGGATGCATACCGGTCCCCGGCATTGACGGACAGGGCCTTGGAAATCACGGCCTCGAGCTTGGCCGGCAATTCCCCGCGGACGGCTCGCAGCGGCATTGGAGCGCCCCGGAGCCGTGCGATCATGGTCTCCTGCGCGCTCTTGCCGGTAAAGGGGAGCTGTCCAGTGAACAGCTCGAACGCCAAGATGGCCAGTGCGTAGACGTCGCTCCGGCCATCCAGCGGCTTCCCCCTGATCTGCTCGGGGCTCATGAACTCCGGCGTGCCCAGAACAATGCCGGTTGCGGTGAGCTTTACCACGTCCGGTCCGGCGCGACGCTCCTTGGCCAGGCCGAAATCCATCACCACTGCTCTGAACCCGGTGGGCTCCGCCGGATCCGGCACCAGCATGACGTTCTCCGGCTTGAGGTCACGATGGATGATCTGGAGCTCATGCGCGTGCCCCAGACCCTGACATACCTGGACCAGGAGGGGAATGCCTTCGGCCACGGGGAAAGAACCCCGTCGAGCCTCGTGCTCGCTCAGAGGCTCCCCTTCCAGGTAAGGCATCACCAGGTAGATCAGCCGTTCGGGAGTCTCTCCCATGCCGGAGGATGGGACACACATTCGGATGGTTGAGGCGGGTGGCAATGGTCGCTTCGCGCCGTAAGCGCTCGACCGAAGCGGGGTCTCGCGAGAGCCGGGGAATCAGAATCTTGACCGCTACCTGCTGGTCGGTTCCGATCTCCTGCGCCTGATACACATACGACATCCCGCCCTCGCCCAACTTCCGATTGATCTGGTATCGCTGGTCGAGCACCTGTCCGGTGAGGCTCCCGAGTGATGCGGACAGGCGGTCAGCCGGACTGGCCGTCAGATCTGCGGGGGCATCGTCCGACCGCCCGACTGTCCGGCTATCTGCGGGCGCATCGGTTTCCACCAGCAAAGAACCGTCTTTTACACAGAACCTTGCGGGAGCATCGTAAGTTGTCTGACATCGGGGACAACGACGGTTACTCAATCGCGAAATCGGTTCCGGCCATCGCTCTTGGCCCGGTAGAGGTGGGTATCGGCCAGGCGCATGAGCGACTCGCCATCGCTCACGCGCTCATCCGGGTACGAAGCGATTCCCGCACTGATCGTGACACGCACCGGCCGGCCCTGTTCCCCGAAGTCATGGGTGGATACGCGCCGGAGGATCCGCTCGGCAAAATTGCGTGACTCGGCGTTGGTCGTTTCCGGCAGCAGAACCACAAATTCCTCTCCACCATAGCGGGCGACGATGTCTACCGAGCGCT
The DNA here is from genome assembly GCA_963730915.1 of uncultured Gemmatimonadales bacterium. Classification (GTDB taxonomy): domain Bacteria; phylum Gemmatimonadota; class Gemmatimonadetes; order Gemmatimonadales; family GWC2-71-9; genus CAVVWJ01. Next base: position 340,779 of record CAVSTR010000004.1, read on the forward strand.
GTTCCCGTTTCAGCAGATTGGCCAACTGCTTGAGGACGCGATCGCCCACCAGATGCCCGTACGTGTCGTTGATCTGCTTGAAGTTGTCGATATCGACCATCATGCAGGTGAGCATGGTTGCGTAACGTGCCGCGCGGTCCATTTCCTGTTCGAGCTTCTCCATCAGAGCGCGGCGGTTGAAGCAGTTGGTCAGCGGATCGGTCTCGGCCAGATGACGCATCTGCTCCTGGCCCAGCACCGCATTTTCGAGATCGTACGCGCGTTCAAGCGCGGCAACCGCGGCAATGATCACTTCTTCGGCGAACTGGACGTCGTGCTCATTTAGTGGAGCGTCTTCGGTGGTGGTGCGCAGGAAGAACACGCCGGCCGGCTGCTCCCGGAGCGAGAACCTCAGAGCCACCGCCGAGCGGGTCTCTACCGGACGGCCCTCGGCAACCCACTCTTCCCGAACGCCGCGGTACAAGGGATCGGTCTGCACGTCTCTGACCAGAACGGTCTCGCCGGTACTCAGTGCCCGCCGAATCTCCGGATAACGCTTCAGGTCCACCTGCAGGTTGTGGAGCATGGGGTTTTCGAAGGCGGCCACCACGGTCCCGACGTCCTCGCCCGGGTTCGCCATGATGATCGAGCACCGTGAAATGCTGAGCCCCTGAGCCACACGCCGCACCAGAATACCGTAGATCTCCTCCGGCTTCAGCGAGGCGGTGACCTCCTGCATGATGTCCATCATCTCGGAGCGCGACCGTGCCTCCGCGCGCGCCTGGTTCAGCTCGCGCCCCACCCGGAGGTGCGCCTTGACCCGCGCAAGCAGCTCCCGCACCCTGAACGGCTTGGGAATGAAGTCTGCCGCGCCTAGCCCCAGCGACCGGACAGTCGCCTCTTCCGGCGGCATGGACGAGATCATGAGGACGGGAAGATCCTTGAAACGGGGATCGGCCTTGACGCGCTGCAGCAGCTGCAGGCCGTCCACCTTGGGCATCATGATGTCGAGGAGAAGCAGATCGAACTGTTCGGCGGTCAGATGTTCGAAGAGGTGCTCGCCGCCAGGAGCAGTAAAGACGTCGTAGCCGTTTTCCTTGAGGATCCAGGACAACGTACGCGACAGCGCCTGATCGTCATCGGCCACGAGAATCTTGGGAGCGACGGTCATGAAGCCTGTCCTGAGCCTGGCTAAGAATTCACCAGCCGGTTGAACAACATGGGATCGACGTTGCCCCCGCTTACCACAACGACGGTAGAACCGGTGGGCTGGACCCGGCCCGCCAACAGCGCAGCAGTGGTCACCGCGCCGGAGGGCTCAGTGACGAGTTGTAGTTCGTGGTACAGGAAGCGAACCGCGGCGGCGATCTCGGCTTCCGAGACCTGCACCGCTTCTCGAACGATGCCGGACATAACGGCGAACGGAAGCTCCCCGACCGAGAGAGGCAGAAGACCGTCAGCCAGGCTCTGAGTGGTTTCGAGCTGAACCGAATGGCCCTGTTCGAGCGCGCGCGCCAGCTTGGGTGCTCCCTCCGGCTCTACGCCGATCACTCGAACTGAGGGCTTCAGCGCTGCGACCGCCGCGGCGATGCCGGCGATCAGCCCGCCTCCCCCTACCGGAACCAGGATCGTCTCGACGGCGGGTCGGTCCTCGAGTATCTCGAGTCCGCAGGTCCCCTGACCGGCTATGACGTCCAGACTTTCATAGGGAGGAACCATCGCGAGCCCGCGCTCGTCGGCCAGTTCACGTGCCATCCTGTAGCGCTCGGCCGAGCTGTTACCGGCAATCACGACTTCACCACCCAGCCGCTGTACCCCAGCGACCTTGATTGCCGGTGCCCGCTCCGGCATGACCACTACGGCCTTCGTGCCGAGCAGACGGGCCGCCATGGCAACTGCCTGCCCGTGGTTACCGCTGGAGTAGGTGATGACCCCGTTGGCCCGGCTGTGCTCGTCGATCCGAGAAACCGCCGTGTACGCGCCGCGAATCTTGAAAGCGCCAACCGGTTGCAGATGCTCGCACTTGGCTGCTACCGCCACACCGAGCCGTTGCTGGAGAACCGGGATGTCGAGTAGTGGTGTGCGAACAGCGACACCTTCGAGTGCCCGCGCCGCGCTCCGAATGGCCTCGATCGGAACGAGCGTTTTCCGGCTCGACTCTCCCTGGCTAAGGGAGAGTCCCGCAGCTGACTCCTGGGTGGAAGCCATGACCAATCATAACCTTACTCCACGACGGCTGTGGGAGTGGCTTCATCGCCACCCGAGACCTCTTCGGCTCCGCCCTCGTCCTCCTTCACCACGCGAGCCACGTCGACAACGGTGTCTCCGGCATCCAGGTTCATGACCTTCACACCCTGCGTATTGCGCCCAATGACCCTGATGCCATCTACCGGTAGCCGGATGATGACGCCGTGCCGGGTGATCATCATGAGCTCATCGTCGGGTATCACTTCCTTGAGAGCGACGATCGACCCGGTCTTCTCGGTCTTCTTGAGCGTGATGATGCCCTTGCCGCCGCGCTTCTGGACTCGGTAGTCGGACAGCTCGGAACGCTTGCCGTATCCCTTCTCGCTGACAACCAGAAGGCTGGCTTCGCGACGGAGTACGACCATCCCGATGACTTCGTCGCCCTTCTCAAGCTCGATGCCTTTGACTCCGGTAGTTGCCCGCCCCATGTCGCGAACGTCGCCGTGGTGGAACCGGATGCTCATTCCATCCTTGGTCGCCAAAATGATGTCGCTGTTCTGGCCGCACACCTGAACGTCAATGAGCTCGTCGTCCTTCTCGACGTTGATGCCGCAGATGCCGGCCGCTCGAACATTTCCATACGCCGAGAGCACGGTCTTCTTCACCGTTCCCTGACGGGTGGCGAAGATGAGGCTCTGATCGTCGGTGAACTCCCGGACCGGAACCAGGGCGGCGATCTGCTCATCCGGTTTCATGGCGATGCAATTGACCACCGGCTTTCCGCGCGCGGCCCGGCCGGCCTGGGGAATCTCATGCACCTTGAGCCAGTAGACCTGCCCCCGGTTGCTGAAGAACATGAGGTAGTCGTGGGTACTGGCGATGAACAGGTGCTCGACCCAGTCGTCCGCCTTGAGGTCGGCCCCGTTCAATCCCCGGCCGCCCCGGCGTTGCCGCTTATAGGTCGTGATGGGAATCCGCTTGATGTAGCCGCTGTGGGAGATGGTGATCACCATATCCTCTTCGGCGATCAGATCCTCGACCGTGAACTCCCCCTGATCCGCCACGATCTCGGTGCGGCGATCGTCACCGAAAGTCTGGGCGATCTCTTCCATCTCTTCCTTCAGAATGGCCATGCGCTTGGGCTTCGACGCCAGAATGCTCTTGAGCTCCTTGATGGTGGCACGCACCTCTTTCAGCTCGGCTTCCAGCTTCTCGATCTCCAGTCCGGTGAGCTTGGCCAGACGCATGTTGAGGATGGCGTCGCTCTGCTTCTCACTGAACCCGAACCGCTTCCTCAGCTTGGCATCGGCCTCAGGGGTGTCCTCGGACTTCCGGATGATCTTGATGACTTCGTCGATGTTATCGACGGCGATCTTGAGGCCGTCCAGAATGTGCTCACGTGCCTGAGCAGCATCGAGATCGAACTGGGTCCGCCGGACGATGACCTTGTGTCGGTGATCGATGAAGTGCTGCAGCAGCTCCTTCAGGTTCATGACTTTCGGCGCACCGTTGGTGAGCGCCAGCATGATCACCCCGAAGGTGGTCTGCATCTGGGTGTGCTTGTAGAGCTGATTCAGAACCACATTGGGTATCGTGTCCCGCTTCAGCTCGACGACGATCCGCATTCCCTCCTTGTCGGACTCGTCGTTGATGTTGACGATACCCTCGATCTTCTTCTCGCTGGCGAGCTCGGCGATCGACTTGACCAGGTTCTCCTTGTTCACCTGGTACGGAATTTCAGTGATGACGATCTGCGAGCGGCTACTCGTCTCCTTCTCTTCGATCTGCGCTCGAGCGCGCATGACGACCCGGCCCCGGCCGGTTTCGTACGCCTCCTTGATACCCTCGCGCCCGTAGATGTAGGCCCCGGTGGGGAAGTCGGGCCCCTTGATCGCCTTCCGGAGCTCGCCAATGGTCGACTCCGGATTGTCCACCAGGAGATGCACGGCTTTGACGACTTCGCGGAGGTTGTGGGGAGGGATGTTCGTCGCCATACCCACGGCGATTCCGCTCGATCCGTTGACCAGCAGGTTCGGGATCTTGGCCGGAAGTACCGTAGGCTCCTGGAGCCGATCGTCGAAATTGGCCTGGAAGTCGACCGTATTCCGGTCGATATCCTCCAGCATGGCCATCGCAATGCGAGTGAGCCGAGCCTCGGTATACCGGTACGCGGCTGCCGGATCGCCGTCCACCGAACCGAAGTTTCCCTGTCCATCCACCAGCGGATATCGGAGCGAGAACTGCTGGACCATGCGGACGAGTGCGTCGTACACCGACCCGTCGCCATGGGGGTGGTACTTGCCGAGCACGTCCCCCACTACAGTGGCGGACTTCTTGTAGGCCCGCCCCGGGACCAGGCCCAACTCGTTCATGGCATAGAGAATCCGGCGATGAACCGGCTTCAGCCCGTCTCGAACGTCGGGCAGTGCCCGCGAGACGATGACGCTCATCGAGTAGTTGATGAACGACTGCTGCATCTCCTCTTCGATGAGCCGGGGCAGAATGCGCTCGCGCGAATTTGGTGCGGTCATGAGGGTCCTGTGCTAGGGCGTGTCGGCCGGAGGTAGCCTGTCAGGCCCGAAATATAGCCGGTGTGCAACCGGGCCAGCAACCCTGACGAGGCTCTGGAAGCGATGGACTGGCAAGCAGTTAGTGAATGGCAACGGGGGTGCCTAAACCGGTGTTTAAGGGTGGCCGAGTTCCAGCCGATACTCCTCAAGGAAGTCTCCTACACCCCGTTCGAGGTCAGCTATGCGCTGCGACATGTCCGGCCGCTGGATACTCCTGGCCCTGAGCCTTCTGGCAGCCCCGTCCCTGGTGGCGGCGCAGGCCAAGTCGCCCATTGCCAAACCCTCCACGGGCTTCGACAGCTTTCTCATGCTGGTGGCGCCCCGGGACAGCATGACGATCAAGCGGAGCCTGAAGGCCGCGGTGGAGGCAGGAGCCCTGGCCGAGAGCCGCCGGCAGCAGGCGGAAACAATGCGCCTCGGCGCTCGCGCGCGTATCGAAGCCAAGAAGGTAGAAATTGTCCGGATCAAGGAGAAAGTCGGCATCGCGAAAAAGGAGAACCGCGAGGCCGATCGCGTGGGACTCGAGGCTGAAAGGAAAGCGGCTGAACGAGAGATCGATTTGCTGAAGGTGCGGGAGGAACTTCGGCAGGTAGAGACCGATCTCGAGACCAAGCGCGCGGAGCTTGCCGGCATCACCCAGAAAGCTCTTCAGCTGGAGTTACAGCTCGCCATCAGAAGGGCCGGACGGACACGCGCACCTGCGGGCGGTGCCGGCGGCGCCGGCCAGGACAGAGTAATCGGCGAACTGGAAAAGCAGACTCTGGAAGCGCAGCGCGAGCAGGCCGCGTCTACCGTCGAGGTGGCTGACCGGGAGATCCGGGTCCTCGATCGACGGCTGGATCTTCTCGACGCCCAGCAGAGAGTTCTGAGCGGCAAATAAGGTCCTAGTGCTGATCTAGCTGTCCGTACTCCCCGTCAACACCGCGTACCAGCAGAACCGTCCCGGCCCCTCGCCCCACCACGGGTCGGGTCCTCGGCTGCACCACCTCGCCAATGGGTTGTCCTTCCCTATCAAGAACCCTGAATATCGCCACAGGCGTCCAGCTCATCATCTCGACCATCTTGCACCTCTTGATTGACGATTGATCCATATCGTGCCATCCAGCGTATTGCTGAGATGGCATAACGACCTGTAGGGTTGCTTGAGCCATCCGAGCAACCCTTCGGCTCGGCGGCGTGTCAGAGGTGCAGTTCAGAGCCACGACCCTACCATCCGGAGCCGGGTGCAAGAACAAGAGCTGATCGGCCGAGTGTTGGCGGGTGACCCGAGCGCTGAGCGTACCTTGTACGATGCGCACGTGGACCGGGTTTTTCGGCTGGTCTACCGGATGGCGGGAGACCTGGACCGCGCGCAGGACTACACCCAGGAGACCTTCATCAAGGCCTTCGAGAAATTGCGCGAGTTCAGGGGGGAGGCGGCGCTGTCAACCTGGCTGGGGTCTATTGCTATTTCGGTTACGCTCAATGGCTTACGAAAGGTGCGGCGGGCGCTGGAGCGGGAAGTCAGTCTCGATGATGGCATGACGGCGGGTCGAATGGATCGAGCCGCGGAGCCGGATCTGAAAGAACGATTGTCGCGCGCCATCGACGACTTGCCGGATGGGTACCGGGCCGTGTTCGTCATGCATGACGTAGAGGGATACACGCACCAGGAGATCGCAGCATCGCTTGGAGTACACCCGGGCACCTCCAAGGCCCAACTGTTTCGAGCCCGGGCTCGGCTGCGCGAGACGCTCGCCGACTTTGCAAAGGAATGACTGCATGATCGAAGACCGATTCGACGATCAACTCCGGGAAGCCGCGCGAGACTACAACGCGCCACCGGAGACTCCCCGGGATCTCATGTGGGAGAGAATCGTGGCGGAAAGAGCGGGAAGAAAAGATGCAGAGAGGCCGGAACCGGGTCCCGAAGTGTTGCCCTTCCGCTCCCCCCGTCGCTCGACGTTCCGTCCGTTCGGTCTCGCCGCAGGCATCGCGGCTCTGCTGGCGCTGGGTATCGGACTCGGACGAATCACGGCGCCGACCCAGAATGCGCCTGCACCGATAACTGTGGCTACCGAGGCTGCGCCTCGCAGGAGCGAGGTTGCCTATCAACTGGCAGCCACGGAGCATCTGAGTCAGTCGGAGTCGTTTCTGACCCTGTTCAGAGCATCAGTTCGGCGCGGAGGAAATGAACAGCTGGCGTCTACCACTGCTCGCCAACTGCTTGCGACCAACCGCCTTCTACTCGATTCACCAGCCGCAACCGATAACCGCACCCGGCTGCTGCTGCAGGACCTGGAGCTGGTACTGGCTCAGATCGCTCAGCTCTCTGGCCGGCCGAGCTCGCCCGATCTCGATTTGATCACTAGCGGTTTGGATGACAGTGGCGTCATGTCGCGCCTGAGAACAGCCGTGCCCTCGGGCACGAGCGCAACACAAGGAGTCCTCTGATGCAGGGCATGTTGAACGGGTTGGCGTTGGCAGTGATCATGGCGATTGGTGATCGGTGGGTCTTGCCGATGCTTCCCGATCTGGTCGGAGCGGCCTTCATCTCACCGGCCGATGTGGATCCGCAGGTACCCGAGCCGTGGCTCGCACAGGATCCGGCTGATTCGATTTACCGTCTTGCTCGCGACTTCCTGAATCGTCGTGACTATCGATCGGCAGCGGATCTCTTCGGGCAGATTCCGTCCCGCTTCCCCAAGTCCGGCTATGCCGCCGACGCACTCTATTGGCAGGCATTCGCTCTCTATCGAATGGGAGGAGATCGCGAGCTGCATGAAGCCCTGGCGGCCCTGCGGCGACAGCGAGCCGAGTTTCCTCGCGCAGCCACCAAGGGCGATGCCGCCGCTCTCGAGCGCCGGATTCAGGGTGAGCTCGCGCGTCGAGGAGATAGTGACGCCGCGGAGGAAGTTGCCCAGGCTGCTCAGGACGCGGGAATCGCGCCGCCCGTGCCGCCGACGCCACCCACGCCGCCAACGCCCCCCACTCCGCCGACCCCTCCATCCGGCGCGTCGAGTCGGTCGTCGTCGCGGAGCTCATCCAGCTCCGACAGCCGCTGCGAGGAATCGGACGACGATATGAAGGTTGCTGCCCTCAATGCCTTGCAGCAGATGGATGCGGAACGCGCCCGTCCCATTCTGCAGAAGGTGCTGGCCCGGCGGGACGCGGCATCAGTGTGCCTGCGCCGAAAGGCAGTATTCCTCGTGTCACAGCAGCAGGCCAATGGCACCGAGGAGATCCTGTTGCAATCGGTACGTAGCGACCCGGATGCGGAAGTGCAGCGTCAAGCCGTTTTCTGGCTCTCTCAGGTGGATACCGACCGGGCCGTGGCGGCTCTGGACTCGATCCTCCGCTTTTCGAAGGACCATGAGATTCAGGATAAGGCGGTCTTCGCGCTGTCGCAGCAGGACCGCCCGGCCGCACAGAAGGCGCTCCAAACGTACGCCGAGCGTGCCGATGTACCTGAGGACGCCCGCGAGAAGGCCATCTTCTGGCTGGGCCAGTCCGGTTCTGATGGCAATGCCACCTTCCTACGGTCGCTGTATGGCCGGCTCAAGAGCCCTGAGCTCAGGAAAAAGATCGTCTTCTCGCTGTCGCAGATGGGAGGCACTGAAAACGGCAAGTGGCTGCTCGGAATCGCACGAAATCCTGCCGAAAGCATCGAGATGCGAAAGCAGGCTCTGTTCTGGGCCGGCCAGGGCGGAGTTCCCATAGCCGAGCTCACGGGTCTGTATGCCAGCGTCAGCGATAAAGAGATGAAGGAGCAGCTCGTATTCGTCTATTCCCAGCGGAGTGAGCCTGCGGCCCTGGACAAGCTGATCGACATCGCGAAGAAAGACCCTGATCCGGAGCTGCGAAAGCGGGCCCTGTTCTGGGTGGGCCAATCGCAAGACACCAGGGCGGTCCAGGCTCTGCAGGACATTCTTGAACAGCCCTAAGGATCAGGCATGGTGAAAGCCCTCATTGCAACTCTGATGATCTCGCAGGCTGTGGGACCACTCAGTGCTCAGAGCCTGGCACAACGAATCGGCGCCGTCGAGACCGGCACTGTGCGACTGAGCTTTGCGGCGCGAGAGGGAGTCTGCGGATGGCGGGGAGACAGAATCAGCTTCGGCGACTCGAATGACGAGTGGCAGCCGGATTGCGGTCCGACATTAGTGCGGGTTGCACTGCACCTGGAAAATCGAAGAGTCCAGTCGGCTCGTCCGTATGTCGGCGGTCGTTGGGTACCGGACGCTGCCGCCGTGGACCTTGGCACAGTGAGCTCGCCGGAGGCGGGCCGTTACTTCCTCGAGTTGGCTCAGAGCGGCGCCGCAGGTGCGTCCGACGAAGATCTACTCCTCCCCGCGGTTCTCGCGGACAGCATTACGATCTGGCCATCACTGGTGAAGATCGCCAGGAGCTCCAGAGCCTCAGAGGAGCTGCGGCGGCGGGCCGTCTTCTGGCTGGGCCAGGCGGCCAGCGAAGCGGCGGGGCTGGCGCTGGACTCTATCGCCCGCGATGACCGAGGCGAGCTGGAGGTGCGGAAGCAGGCAATCTTCGCCTTGTCGCAGCGGTCTACTGATGAAGCGGTTCCTGCGTTGATGCGGATCGCCCGGACCAACGGGGATCCCGAGCTCAGAAGGACAGCGCTATTCTGGCTGGGACAGAGCGAGGATCCCCGAGCGGTGACCCTCTTCGAGGAAATTCTGAAGTAAGCAACCCTTTCGCTATTCCCTCCGTCTAAGCCTCGCGTTCGTCAGCGCGGGGCTCGATCACATCAGCCCCGCCACGCTCTCATCCTGTCAGCAGGCGGAGGTTCGCGAGTGGGCGACCCCTTCACCATCATCGCCATGTCACTGGTCGTTGCCGGCCTGGACCATACCGGCCAGACCGACACCCTGAAGCGGAAATCCGCCGCCGCCGCGACGGTACATGCCTCCCGGCTCCAGGGCAATGCGATCACAATAGACGGCGTTCTCTCCGAGGCGAGCTGGTCAGCCGCAGTTCCTGTCACCGACTTTACTCAGCGGGAGCCGAACGAAGGCGCGGCCGCAACCGAGCGGACCGATGTTCGGGTGCTCTACGACAACGACGCGATCTACGTGGGTGCTCGTCTGTACGATCGTAGCCCTGACTCGGTCATGGCCCAGCTCGCCCGCCGCGATCGCATCGTGAGCGCCGATCGCTTCCTGGTGTTCCTCGATTCCTATCACGATCGACGCACCGGATTCTTCTTCGGAGTCAACGCTGCTGGAACGCTGTACGACGGCACCCTGTACAATGACGACTGGGACAGCGACACGTGGGACGGAGTATGGGAAGGAAGTGCATCCCGGGATTCCGCCGGATGGACCGCCGAGCTCAAGATTCCGTATTCGCAGCTTCGCTTCCAGCGACAGCAAGCCAACCGGTGGGGCATCAACTTCAAACGCGAGATCGCACGGAGGAACGAGCGATCATACCTCGTCTGTACGCCGAGCAATGGCAGCGGCTTCGTCTCGCGCTTCGTCGATCTGGTGGGGCTCGAGGAGGTACAGCCGCCACCCCGCCTCGAGGTTCTGCCGTACATCACCACCCGTGCAGAGTATCTCAATCACGAGGCCGCTGATCCGTTCAACGACGGCTCTCACATGGCCGCGGGCGTGGGGGGCGATCTCAAGCTCGGCATCGGAAGCAATCTCACGCTCGACGCCACCGTCAATCCGGACTTCGGGCAGGTCGAGGTCGATCCGGCCGTGGTGAATCTGAGCGACGTCGAGACCTTCTTCGAGGAGCGGCGGCCGTTCTTCGTGGAGGGTGCCAGCATCTTCGAGTTCGGCTACGGGGGCGCGAACGACAGCTGGGGATTCAACTGGGCAAGCCCGAGTTTTCTCTACAGCCGCCGTATCGGCCGCGCGCCTCAGGCAGAGCTCCCCGATGACTACGATTACTCCAGCGTTCCCAGCGGCAGCAACATCCTGGGCGCTGCCAAGCTGTCGGGCAAAATCGGCAACTGGAGCTTCGGAACGCTCAGCGCCGTGACCAGTCGAGAGCGGGCCCGCTTCTCACTCGGGATCGCAGCGATGGCAGCAGGAGGTCGAACCCCTCACGTATTACGGCGTCTATCGAGCTCAAAAGGAGTTCGGAGGTGGAAGACATGGACTGGGAGCGATCGGGACCCTCACGGCCCGCCGCTTCGAAGAGCCCCAACTGCGCGACGAGCTGAGCTCGAGCTCGACCAGCCTCGGGCTCGACGGCTGGACTACGCTGGACAAGAACGGAGTGTGGGTCGTCAGCGGTTGGACCGGCATAAGCCGTGTTACAGGCACAACCCAGCGGATGTTGAACCTGGGCGAGAGCTCCGTGCATTACTTCCAACGGCCCGACGCAGACTATCTCGGCCTGGATTCCAACAGCACCTCTCTGGCCGGATACGCCGGGCGGGTGGCGTTGAACAAGCAGAAGGGGAACTGGATGTTCAACTCAGCCGTGGGTGTGGTCGACCCGGGCTTCGACGTGAACGATCTCGGCTTCCAGTTCCGTACCGATCAGATCAACTCGCATATCATGTTCGGGCACAAGTGGACGCGTCCGGGCCGCGTGTTCCGCAGCTGGCGTCTCAACCTGGCAGGCTTTCGCAGCTACAACTACGGCGGAAACGTGACCTGGACAGGCCTGTTTCTCACCGGCCTGTACGAGCTGCGCAACTTCTCGACCGGACGGTGGTTTGTCGCTTATAACCCGAAGACACTCAGCGACCGCCGAACGAGAGGCGGCCCACTCATGGTGAACCAGCCCGGAGTCGAATGGGATTTCCAGCTGGACTCCGATCCCAACAAGCGTTGGATCTTCGGAGGCGGGCTGCACGGGCTTCATTACCGTCAGGACTGGGAGCAGAGCTGGAGCGCTCGCGCGTATGTCGAATGGAAGCCCGGCGCGCGACTATCTCTGCGGGTGGAACCGCAAATTGAGCGCACCGGCACGTCGTCGCAGTACGTCGACACGTTCGACGACGCGGCAGCGGCCCACACCTTCGGCCACCGGTATGTGTTTGCGGACCTGGACCAGACCACCCTGTCGGCCAGCGTACGGCTCAACTGGATCTTCACTCCGAAGCTCAGCCTCGAGGTGTATGCCCAGCCTCTATTGTCTTCGGGGTCATACACCGGCTTCAAGGAGCTGGCTCGGCCCCGCAGCTACGACTTCAATGCCTACCCGGACCCCGCTCCGACCAGCGATCCGGATCGCATCATCCTGGACCCGGATGGCGCCGGGCCTACGGCAAGCCAGGAGATCGACGATCCGAACTTCTCGCTTGCATCGCTTCGGGGGAACGCGGTGCTGCGCTGGGAGTACTCGCCGGGATCGACGCTCTTTCTGGTCTGGACTCAGAACAGGTCGGACACGGAGACTGTGGGGACGTTCCGGACTGGACGTGCGATCGACCGGCTGTTCGGCGCGGCGGGGGACAACATCTTTCTGGTGAAGTTGTCCTACTGGTGGAATCCCTAGCGGGGCAACACTAACTCCGCCGCGCACCTCCCACGCAGAAATCGCCGGCTCACGTCTGCGAGTACGAACCTACGAAGCAGCAAGGCTGCTGTGACTCGCCTCACTTCCTGGCGGGCTTACCAGTGGCCTAACTACCTTTGCTGCTCCCGTTGCTTCGTTCTCACCTCCTCCCCTGCGACAAATGGATTGGATAACCAGCCCCGAAGCATGGATCGCTCTCCTCACACTGACCGTGCTGGAGATCGTCCTTGGCATCGACAACGTCATCTTCATCTCCATCCTCGCAGGGAAACTGCCGCCGGAGAAGCAAGGCAAGGCCCGGACGGTGGGGCTCGCTCTGGCAATGCTGATGCGGATCGCGCTGCTGTTTTCGCTCACGTGGATCATGCGGCTCACGGCACCATTGTTTGCGGTGCTGGGAGAAGAGATTTCAGGGCGCGACCTGGTGCTGCTCACCGGTGGTCTGTTTCTCATTTACAAGAGCACTCACGAGATTCACGACCGGCTGGAAGGAGAGGAGGGGGAGGATTCAGTACGGGTGAGACCTTCACTGGCCAGCGTTCTGGTGCAGATCATGCTCCTCGACATCGTATTCTCGCTCGACTCCGTGATTACGGCAGTAGGCATGGCCGAGGATCTTGGTGTCATGATAACGGCGGTGGTGATCGCCGTGGGCTTCATGATGGTGTTCGCCAAGCCGGTGAGTGGGTTCGTCGAGCAGCATCCTACCGTGAAGATGCTGGCGCTGAGCTTCCTGCTCCTCATCGGAGTCACCCTCATTGCCGACGGTCTCGGCCGCCACATTCCCAAGGGCTACATCTACTTCGCCATGGCGTTCTCCGTGGGTGTCGAGATGCTGAATTTGCGGATGCGGCGGGGGAAGAAGGACGCGGTCAAGCTGCGCCACCCGTACGCGGAGCCCCAGCCCAAGGTCTGAGACAAGCGCGTTAGATTTATCGCGTGTCATTCACGCGACTCATCCAGCTGTTACTGTGCCCTGCGCTGCTCGGCGCCTGCGGTGATGCCAAGCCGGACGCTCCTGTTGTCGAGCTCGCTACCAGCGGCGACACGGTCACCACGCACGACTCGGATGTTACTGGAGCGGCGTGGCTCGGAGGCGATAGGTGGGCCGTGCTGGCTGCACCGAACGAAACTGCGGCGATTGCCGATTTCTCGACCCGGAAGATCAGCCAGCTCGGCGCGGGACGCACTCGCGAGCTTCGGAATCCAACGACGCTATTCGTTGCCGGCGACAGCCTCTACGTGGGCGACTGGGGACTTCGCCGTACCACCGTATGGACCAAGGAAGGCCGGCTGGTGCGCTCGGTGCCGACCTCCGATGCGATTCGCGGGTCGCTGCCACAAGCTCGCGACGTTCAGGGCAGCTTCTACGCGGACCTCTTTCCCCGACCAGGGCCGGACGGGAGCGGCAATCGCGACTCGGCCGCCGTCCTCCGGACCGATGCCGCTCTAACCAACGCCGACACCATCGCGCGCCTGGCTCCGCTCGACATCGCCGAGGTCGTGGGAGAGGCGGGCCGGCGGTTCGAGCGCCGGGTCTTCGGCGGCGTGGACCGATGGGGCGCCATTGCAGATGGATCTCTCTGGGTGGCGCGCGTCTACGAGAACCGCGTGGATTGGCGGACACCGGACGGTCGGTGGAGCCGGGGTCAGGCTCTGCCAGACCGTGTCCTCGAGGTCACCCGATACGATCGGGAGCTCTTCATCCAGGCATTTCCACCCGAGCTCAGAGCCACCGCTCAGCAATTGCCGTTCGCCCCGATCAAGCCGCCATTCGAGGCGGCGTTCACCGGCACCGGCAACCGGGTCTGGCTGGAGAAGAGCCGCGCGCCGGCCGACTCGGTTCGCATCTATCACGTGGTGAATAGAGACGGGCGCCTCGCGCTGCAGGTGCATCTTGCTGGCGGCGGACGAATACTCGGCGTCAGCGACAACGCAGCTCTGGTGTCAGAGCGCACCCCGGATGGAACCCGGCTGCTGCGGCTTGCCTTGCCGCAGAGTCCCGCGACGCCGTGACCCTATCACTTTCATGATTTGGATCTCTCAATGAAGCTCGAGTACGGCATCTCCGCTTTCATCTTTGCGACAGCAATCGGCTGCACACCGGTCCAAAGTCAGAGCAGCCTGAAACCAGATACCAAACTCAAATCCTCGTTTGGAATGCTGAGCAACGTCGTAGAGCTCGACAATGGCCGGGTGGTCTTCGCAGACACGCGGAACCGGCTGTTTCTCAGAGCCGACCTCAAGTCTGGAAGAGTGGATACGCTGGGACGACGGGTGGACTCCTTACCGCCCGGCGCCCCGGCAGGCGATTACAAGTTCCCCGGGTGGGTTGCCCGGCTGGCGGCAGACACACTGGTGCTGGTCGATTTCAGTGCCATTCGGACTACCCGATGGGACAATGATGGACGGCCGATCGATGTTCTTCCGCTCAAAGACGTATCGGGAAAGACTCCGGTGCTTCTCTACGACACGGTCGGCCACGGGTACAAGATCGACTACCAGGCGGTGCTCGGCGGCGGAGATCCGGGACGCTCGGTTCTGCCCGACAGCATACCAGTACTTCGAATCCACTTGAAAGGCGAAAAGGTGGATACGATCGCACGGCTGGCTGCGCCCGAGTTCGGTGATGCGACCTTCGGAGAGCAGGTACAGCAGGCCGCCAAGGTCTTTGCACCAAACGATCACTTTGGAGTGCTTCCGGACGGAACGGCCTGGGTCGCACGGGGTCATGACAACAGGGTCGACTGGCGCGCTCCGGATGGCACCTGGCGGAAGGGCCAGACGCGTGGGTACACGAAGCTTCCCGTCACCCAGGCGGACAAGGATCGGGTGCTGGTGCAGGTGAGAGAGCAGGGCAAACAGTACGGTATGCCGCAGGACCTCAGGATCGACTATCCCTTTGCCGAGAGCAAACCGCCATTCGACTTTGCCCTCGCCACCCCGAGTGGTGAAGTATGGCTTCAGCGGCCCAGAGCCAAAGAAGACGCACCCTCGATCTACGACATCGTCGATCGTCAGGGTAAGTGGCGGCGCGAGGTCGCGTTTCCGGCGGGCGCTACTCTGGCAGGATTCGGTCGGAACGGAGCGGTATACGCCTCCATCAAGACTGAGGATGGAAAGCGGACCGTTGGGCGATTTCGATTGAACTAGAGAATCACCGCGCGAGCGCTGCCAGCCGCTCTCGAGCCTTCTTGACCGAGGGCTGCAGCTCGGGGTCCGCATTCCGCCAGAGGTCGATGAACCTGCGGTAATGCTTCGCGGCAGCCTCGCGGTTGCCGCGCCGGTCGTAGATCTCTGCCTGCTGGAGATGAGCCGGAGCGAGATACAGCAACTCGTACGCGGCTCGTTCAGCGATCGAGCCAAACCAGCCGAGCGCCTCCTCTTCCCGCCCCTGATCGGTCAGCAGCTCCGCCCGGCGATATCTATCATAGGCCTCCGCCACGAACACCGAGGCCGCTGCCTCCCACCCGGCAGCGTCCAACTCGGCCAGTGCCTCACGACGCCGACCGCCGGCCGCGGCCACGTGCGCTCGAATGCTCCGCTCCAGCGTGCGGGCCAATCGTCCCGTGGCAGTGGAGTCGGCGGCCTGATTCAGCGCCTGTGCCTGGCGCAGGGCTTCGGTCGTATCGCCCAGACGGATGTCGAGGAGACCCAGGCGATGCAGCCGCACGTAGGGGTGAACACCAACGTGCGCCTCGGTGTGTCCCGCCGGGCTCACCGGCTCGGCCGCCGCATTCCATCGGCGAACCGCCTCTCGCACTTCAATGATCTCCTGCCGGGGAATCGGGACAAACGACAACGCCGCGAACAGGGAGCGCAGCTCCAGGGCGGGTATCGAGTCGTGCCGCCCCGCGATCGCCAGCTCCCGCAGCGATCGGCGCCACTGTCCGCGCGCGAGCGCGGCCTGCGCCAGCATCCTGTGCCCGTAGGCCTGGAGGTCCGGAGCCTGAGAGGCGCGGGTAAGCCACTGCCCGAAACGCTCGCTCCCATCGAGGTCGTCGGTCATGACGGCCACGTCAAGAGCCGTGACCGGCGGCACTCCGCCCGGGTTTGCCAGGAGTCGCTGGGTGACTCGCTTCTGTCCTGGCCGATCGCCCAGGGCGAAGGCCCGGAACGCACGCGTCTCGACCACTTCGGAGCCCTTCATGGCGGCGTGCACCCGGCGCACCAGCGTTTCCACCTCCTCCTTCCTCCCTTGAAGCCAGGCGATCCGAGCGAGGTTGATCAGTGCCTCTCCGTTCTCCGGGTCGTGGGCGAGCACCTGCTCCAGGGCGGGACGCGCCTCGACCGATGAACGGCCCGCGGAGCGGATTGCCGTGCACCAGCACCTCGGCCAGCTGAAGAAGGGCCTCGACGTCGTCCGGGTAATCGGCCAGGAGGCTCCGGCACAGCCGTTCGGCCTGGTCGCCCCGGCCCTGCCGCCAGGCATGCTGTGCCTCGATGAGCCCTCGCTCCCGTTCTCCCAGATGCTCCCGATACCGCAGTGCCTGCTCCGCCGAGCTCCGAGCGAGCTCGGCGCGGCCCGCCCGGTCGGCCGCATCGCTCAGCCGGTAGTATCCGAGCGCGAACGTGCTATCGGTGCGGACGGCCGACTGGAGCGCGTCGATCGCTTCGGCGTAGCGCCCCTCCCGGTAGGCGGTTTCTCCGTCGAGATAGGACTTGAAGGCGTCCAGAGATCCGGTTGTCACCGCGGCTACACGAGTGAGCCGCTGGTGCGGGTTGCCGTATCGGCCGGCGATAAGATCGGCGGCGAGCCGGTCCACCAACTGAAATACCGCGGCAGTTTGCCCTTCCACCGACGAATGCGCCACGGCGTCGGCCCGCCCCTCTTCGTACATGGCCGCGCTGATCCGCACCTGGTCTCCCGACGCCACGATGTCACCCAGCACGAAGAGCTCGGCCCCCAGTCGCCGGGCCCATGCGCCGGCGCGGTCACGATCCAGGATGCCGGGCGGCTCCTGAGCCATGCGACCCAGGTAGGTGCTCGGATGCACGCTCCTGAGCTGGCCGGCGCCATCCAGGCCCGCGCTCAGCAGGTCCACCATACCGTTCCCAAAGCGGGGCTCACCCGTGCCGGTGACGTTGAAAGGAAAGACGGCGACGCGGTCGGGAGCACGGCGGTTGCCGGAGCGACTCTGTCACCCCACCACACTCCCGTGACCACGATCAGGCTCGCCGCGATTGCGGCCCAGCGCCTGCGCTGCCCGGGTTTAGGGGGAGTTGAAACGGCGGCAGCTGAAACGACGGCAGGAGGTGCCGAGATGGCGGCAGGAGGAGGCGAGACGGCCGCCGGAGTCGCCGTTTCAGCGACTATCGCTGGACCGCCGCGGGCGGGCCCGGAGCGGAGGCGGCCGGGACCGGGCCCTCGCTCTCGGGGGTAACCGAACCGTTCTTGACCGGGGTCGCGTCTCGAGCCGGAGTTCCGGGCCGGAGGTGCCTTCGGTGCGGCTGCTCCGGTCCAGCGGCCGAACATGCCGCGCAACTGCTTCACATACTCGGCGACCTCGGGGTCGGGCGAGGTATCGAACTCGGCGTGTACCAGCTCCTGGTATACCCGGGCGTGCTCCAGTGCGGCCGCCCGATCTCCGGCCTGAGCCAGGGCGCGCATGAGACCCAGCGCGTAGCGGGAGCTGAGCGGGTCCGCTGCGGCCAGGCGGCGCCACCAATCGGCGGCACCGTAGTGGTCGCCCAGGCGGGCCGCGGTCCCGGCCAGCGCCTCCAGCGCGCCGGCATAGCGTTGGGCCAGGCTGGCCCGCTCGGACTCGACCCAGCGCTCGAACTCCACCAGGCCGGGGAGGTAGAAACCGTCGAGGAAGGGCCCCCGGTAGAGGGTTACCGCCGTGGTCGGGTTACCGCGGTCCAGTGCCGCCTGGAAGTCACAGGCATCGATCGAGATGGCGTTCGGGTCGAGACGGAGGGCGCCGGGGGTGCGGACGAAGACGTTTTCGTGGAGCTCCTGCCGCAGCTGGAAAAGCGTCTGCTTGAGGTTGTTACGGGCCCGGTCGGTGTCGCTCTCGGGCCAGAGGTAGGCCAGCAGTCGGTCCCGGCTCATCCCCTGTTCGGTGCTCAGGGCCACCAACGCCAGAAGCGCAAGCGACCGCTTGCGGGCGATGGCTCCGGCGAGCGGTCCATTTTCGTCTTCGATGGTGAGCCCGCCGAGGGTCCTGAGCCGCAACATTCTGCAGTAGTGTCGCTTCTAACGCAGGTATAACCGGCACCTAACCGACAGCTTATAGGTTACGGCGCGGTACAAGGAAAGACAACACGACAGGAATCAGCCGGACCGCTGGTGTCGTTCCCCGACGCAGCTCTCCCGCCGGACCGTAGCCGCTCTTGCAAGGGACCCCTTACGGCGATTCGTACCGGAAGACATCTTGGTAGCAGTGTCGCTACAGAACGCGCGCGCGACACAATCCCGGTCAGGCTGATGAAGTAGGGCAGAGAAGGTGTTGGGTTGGGCAGTGATCGGGAGATTGCGGAAGTACGTGCAGTGCAGTCACCGTCGATACTACCTCCGAAAAAAGTTGAAGTACTTACAAATCGGCACCCCGGCCGCGAGGCCGGTCCGCAAAGCCACGGGTCTCTCCGGAGACGGCCAGGCTGCCGAAGTGCGTTTGTGGTGACGCCTTCGTGTCCCTGGCCGCCGTCCCCTGAGGAGAAGTCCCCGATGCGTCGTGTCCTGCTGGTCTCTGCTGCCATCACGTTCGCCATTGCCTGCACCGACAACATCACCGAGCCGACGCCCGACCGGCCCCTGGCAACTGCCGGAACGGCTTCGAGGGCGGGACGGTGGCGTTCGCCACCACGACGACCGAGGACGGGTTGTCGATCTCGACCGACAAGGACGACTACCAGCCGGGCGACGTGGTGCACCTCACCGGGATACGGGTGGCAGGCGGGGGACGTGCTGGACATCGTGCTGACGGATGACCCGCTGACGCACGAGCCGCATGCGTGGACTGTGGAAGTTGGGGCCGACGGGATGTTCCACGATCAGACCTACGTCGTGGATGAGGGCGACCTCAACGTTACGTTCACACTGGTGGCCACCAGCAGAGCGACGGGGCGGAGCCTGACGGTGAATTTTACCGATTCTCAGCCACAATCAGTCACGGTGACCGCCATAACCGGCACCGTGACCCAAGGCGGCTCCGCAACCTACACCGTTGCAGTGAACGTCACCGGCAATAACAACAACTGCACGATGACTCTCAGCGTAACGACGCCACTGCCTGCCGGAGCCACGGCTTCGTTTAGTGGAGGCCCCGTAATCACCACAAAT
This sequence comes from uncultured Gemmatimonadales bacterium, assembly GCA_963730915.1. Lineage (GTDB taxonomy): Bacteria > Gemmatimonadota > Gemmatimonadetes > Gemmatimonadales > GWC2-71-9 > CAVVWJ01. Next base: position 360,279 of record CAVSTR010000004.1, read on the forward strand.
GCGAGTTTTTCAAAGACTCTCACTATTGCCACTCTCACCACCACGCCAGCCGGTACGACCAACTTCACAGTCCAGGTCGCCAGAGGAGCCAATTGCCAAGGGAATGGCGTTGAAACGGCCACGGGAACACTCGTGGTCACTGCAGGCAATGTCGCGCCGGTCGTCGATGCCGGCGGCCCCTACTCCGGCAACCGTAATGTGCCCATCTCCCTCGGCGGCGCGACTGCGACCGACGCCGACGGAGACGCGCTGACGTACGCCTGGACCTACGCTCCGGTCTCGGGAGTTCCGGCTGGAACCACCTGTTCATTCAGCAGCGCTATAGTGCTCAATCCGACGTTTACCTGCACCAACGTCGGCGTCTTCAAGGTGACGCTGACTGTGAACGACGGTCACAACCCCAGCGTGTCAGACGACGCCCAGGTGACCGTCGCCAACGGCGCGCCGACCGCCAATGCGGGAGCCGATAAGACCGGGAACGAGGGCTCCCCAGTCGCGCTGACCGCCTCGGCCACCGACCCGGACGGCGATGCGCTCACCTACAAGTGGACCTACGTCAACGGGCCGGATGTCGATGCGGGCGCAACCTGCAGCTTCAGCCCCGACGATACCCAGCTAAGCCCGAGCGTCACCTGCACCGACGACGGCACCTATACGCTCACGTTGACCGCCACGGACCCCGACGCCCTTACGAGCACCGATCAGGTCGATGTGGTGCTCTCGAACGTCAACCCGAACGCCAGCGCCGGCGGTCCTCCGGGGGGATACTCGGGCAACGAAGGTTCGGCCATCCAGCTCGACGGCACCGGCGACGATCCGGGGACCAACGACAACGGCCATCTGACCTTCAAGTGGACGATCAATACCACCGGCATCGATGCTGGCGGAGTCTGCACGTTCGACGACGACACCACGGAAGACCCCAAGGTTACCTGCACCGACGACAGCAACCTCGGCCACTTCACGGTGAGTTTGGTGGTGAAGGACGACGATGGCGGCACCAGCACCGCCCGCACTGCGCAGCTCGCCGTGAACAACGTCAAGCCGGTGGCCGACGCGGGTGGTGGCGCCGATGGGTACACTGGGGCAGAGGGGTCGGCCATCCAGCTCGCCGGGTCGGGAAATGATCCGGGAGATAATGACGACCCATATCTGACCTACCACTGGACCGTGAATACCACGGGCATCGACGCCGGAGGCACCTGCACGTTCGACGATGCCGACGACAAGAACGCCAAGGTTACGTGCACCGACGATAGCGACGACGCTATCGGCGATCATTTCAAGCTGACTCTGATCGTCTCGGACGATGAGGGCAACGCCAGCATCGGCAGCGTCGCCAACCTCACCGTGACAAACGCGGGCCCGGTCGCCGATGCGGGCGGTGGTGCGAGCGAATCCTACTCAGGTAACGAAGGGTCGCCGGTCCAGCTCCACGGCTCGGCCACCGACGCCGGCAGCAACGACACCTTCACCTGGTTGTGGGAATACACTGCAGGACCAGGGGATCTCGATCCGGGAGCCTCTTGCAGCTTCAGTGATATCCATGCGCAGGAGCCGACCATCACCTGCACCGATGATGGCACGGTGAAGCTTACTCTGAAAGTCAAAGACGATGACGGGGCGGAGTCGAGCGATGATGCGACGCTTACCCTGAACAACGTCGATCCCGTCGCCGATGCGGGGCCCACCACCTACATCGGCGTCGAAGGCTCCCCGGTGCAGCTCCAGGGGTCGGTCACCGACGCCGGCAGCAACGATACCCACACTTGGTATTGGAAGTACGTGAACGGGGCCACGGTGGATGCAGGTGCGACCTGCTCGTTCAGTCCAAACGCTCAGGCGGAGGATCCTACCATCACCTGCACCGATGATGGCGCGATCGAGCTCACCTTGAAGGTTACGGATGACGACGGTGGTTTCGACACCGACGTCGCGACACTCAACCTGACGAACGCAGTGCCGGTTGCCACGGCAGGAGGCCCGTACATGGTGGCCGAAGGCACGGAGCAGCTGCTCGCTGGTTCTGCCAACGATCCCGGCGACAATGACGATCCCGTACCTGACCTATGAGTGGACCGTCACTACCACCGGCATTGATGCCGGAGGAGCCTGCACGTTTGACGACGACACCAAGAAAGATGCCAAAGTCACCTGCACCGACGACAGACGGCGGCACGTTCACGCTAAGCCTGATCGCTAAGGACGACGATGGTGGGACGAGCGTAGCCAGCACGGCAGCACTAACCGTGACCAACGCCAGATCCGATCGCCACGCCGGGTGGCCCGTACTCCGGCGCCGAAGGGCAAGCGATTCAGCTCAGCGGGTCCGGGGATGATCCGGGGAACAACGATGACCTCGGCCTGACCTATCTCTGGACCTCGAGTGCACCAAGCACCTGCACCTTCGACGCCGCCACCAGCAAGACCGCAAAGGTCACGTGTAATGACAACGGCAGTTTCACCTTGACGCTGACCGTCAAGGACGATGATGGTGGGACGGGGACCAACACGACGCCGCTCACGGTCACCAACGCCCCACCGGTCATCACCACTCTCACTGTTTCTCCCACAGTGGTCCAAGTCGGGGCGCCGGTAACGCTGAACGCCACGTTTACTGATCAGGGCACTGGTGACACGCACAGCGCCTCTATCAACTGGGAAGGTGCCACCAGCTCCGGTACCGTGACCGAAGTGAACGGCTCCGGCAGCGTGACCGGGACGCATACCTACAGCGCCACGGGCATCTACACCGTCGCCCTGACCGTGACCGATGACGACGGGGCATCGACACGAGAAGCCTTCCCGCAGTACATCGTCGTGTACGATCCGTCGGCCGGCTTCGTCACCGGTGGCGGCTGGATCAACTCGCCGGCTGGTGCGTACCGGCTGGATCCAGCACTCACCGGCAAGGCGAACTTCGGCTTCGTGTCGAAATACCAGAAGGGCGCCAACACTCCGACCGGCAACACCGAGTTCCAGTTCCATGCCGGCAGCCTGAACTTCAGCAGCACGGTCTATGAGTGGCTGGTCGTACAGGGACAGAACAAGGCCAGTTACAAGGGCAGCGGCACAGTCAACGGCGCCTCGGGGTACGGATTCCTGCTGTCAGTGATAGACAACGGCTCCAGCGGTGACAAATTCCGGATGAAGATCTGGAACAAGACGACTGGTGCGATCGTGTACGACAATCAGTTTGGAGCGGACGATGAGGCCAGCGCCGCCCAGTCTATCGCAGGCGGAAGTATCGTGATCCATACGAGCGGCGGCGTGGCCTCGAAGTAGACAAGGAAGATCAAGCAGCAAAAGCATAGAGGCCCGGAGATCCCGGGCCTCTACGTTTTTCGCACCTGCTTCAATGACGTCTCGGCCTCAATCCAGAATCGGCGGCTCACTTCCGGGAACGTTCGGCTTCGTCTGATCCGATAGCCGGCGGTCCCGCTGGCGTCCCTGCTCGTACCAGCGCCGGGTGATCTCACCGGCCAGCTCCCGGTTCCCCAATCCGAACGCGAGCCCCACCGCCAGCGCGGCGGCGCCAAGAATCAGGGTGAACGCCGCGGTGACGATCTCCTCGGCCACTCCCACCTGCTGCAGGGCCATGAACAGCGAGATCAGGATCACCGCGCCCTTGGCCAGCTTGGCAATCGTGGGGACGCCGGACAGCCCTCCGGCCGACGCGACGATCAGCCCGCGAACGAACTCGCCCACGATGATGCCGAGGATCAGGATGACGATGCCCGCGATCAACGTGGGGATGAACGCGAGCATGAGGCCGAACATCTCGTTGATGCTCTCGAGCCCCAGCGCTGTGCTGGCCAGCAGGATGACGACGAGCATGATCAGCCAGAAGAGCAGCTTCGTCAGCGCGCGCACCGGATCGAGACGGTAACCACCAGCCCGGACCACCGCCTGATCGAGCCCCCCGGCGCTGGCCATCCGATTGAACCCCACCCGCTGCAGGGTGTCATCGGCCCAGCGCTGAACCTGCACCGCCAGGAAGTAACCGGTCAGCAGAATGATCGATGCGCCGATGAGAGCGGGTAGCACGCTCCCGATCTGTTCGGCGCCCACCAGTGTGCGTTGCCAGAGTTGGTTCACCGTGCGACCTCGATTACGAGTTTTCCGGCCTGTTCACCCCGCAGCAACCGCTCGTACGCAGCAGCCGCCTGGTCGAACGGCACGATGCTGTCGATCACCGGCCACAGCCGCCCCTCCGCCGCGTGCGCTACGATCTCGTGGTACTCGCGGCGGTTGCCCAGGGTAGAGCCGAGAATGCTCCACCCGTGCCAGAACAGCCGCCGCAGATCCATCGACACCATTGGTCCGGTGGTAGCGCCGCAGATCACCATCCGGCCCCCACGCCGGAGCGAGCGCAACGAGTCGGTCCAGGTTCTCTCTCCGATGCTGTCCACCACCACGTCCGCGCCCCGACCATCGGTGTACTTCCGGACTTCGGCTCGGATCTCGGCCCGGTGATGGTTGAGCGCGAGATCCGCGCCGAGCCGCCGCCCCATCTCGAGCTTCTCATCGGAACCACTGGTGACGATGGTGCGGGCGCCGAGCAGCCGGGCGATCTGGAGAGCCGCGATCGCAACTCCGCCACCGATTCCCCATATCAGGACGGTCTCGCCGGGGGTGACCCGGGCCCGCGTCGTCAGCATCCGCCACGCCGTCAGGGTCGCCAGAGAAAAGGCGGCGGCCTGAGCCGGTGACATCCGCGGCGGGACGTCAGCCAGGTTCCGGGCCGGCACCACCACGTACTCGGCGACGGTACCGCTACGATGCTCTCCCAGAACCTTGAGATTGGAGCACAAGCTGTCTTCCCCGGCGGCACAGGCGGGACATGCGCCGCACGAGATGGTGGGGTTGATCATCACCCGGTCGCCGGGCCGGAACTGCGAAACACCGGCACCCACCTCATGCACCAGCCCCGCTCCGTCGGATCCCACCACATGGGGAAATGAGAGACTGCTACCGGGAAGCCCCGTTGCCACGAACAGATCGAGCCGGTTGAGGGCGGCTGCCTGCACCCGCACGAGCACGTCACCCGGCGACTGGATCGACGGCTGAGGCAACTCCTGTACCTTGAGGTGCTCGATCCCGCCGGTGCCGACCAGGGTAAGGGCCTTCATCCGCCCTGCTGCGTCAGAAGGATGGGCTCAGGATCTGCTCACCAGGATTGAGCGGGACCGGACTGGCAGGCGAATTGGGCGCCGTAGATTGCAAGAAGAGACTGAATTCCACCCGTCCCTTGGCCACGTCCGTGATCTTCCCGACCACATACGCCAGACGGTCTCCCTCCCGGGAGATGGCGAGGGCCGGGACCGGATCTTCGGTCTGGACGATCTGAACCGGCGCGGCGGCTCCCCAGGGAAGCCGCATGATCCTGGACCCGCGGGACCGGCCGCCCCGCTCCGAGACATACCCGAGGTCGCCATTGCGGAAAAAGCGTGGCGATGACTCACGAGTCGGCGTCTTGGTGAGTCGCCGCTGACCACTGCCGTCGAGACCCATGGCATAGATCTCCGGATTTCCGTCCCGCGCCGAAACGAACGCGATGGTACGGCTGTCGGGAGCGACCGTAGGAGAGTGGTTGCCGCCCGAGGTCGTCGTGAGCTGCCGGCTGTCACCGCCTTCGACCGGGATCAGGGCTATCTGGGTGGCCGTCCCGCGTGTGGCAGTGTAGACGATCTGTTTGCCGTCTGGTGTCCAGACCGGATCTCCCTCGTTGGCAGAGTCGATCGTCAGCCGGCGAGGATTGGCTCCATCGGCATCCATGACGTAGAGATCGAAGCTTCCACTGCGATTGGAGCTGAATGCGATCCGGGTACGATCGGGCGAGAGCACCGCCTGCACGTTACTGACACTGTCTTGAAGGATGGGAGAGCAGCGTCCCAGCGCGGAGCTGGTAGATACCGAAACTCCCACCCCGGTTCGATGTCAGCAGCATATCCCCGACCACGAAGACATCCGCCTTCGCGGTTTTGCCCCACGGAGTGGAGGCTGTGATGATCGCCCGACCCGGCACCAGGGCGTCGACTACCCCTTCTTTCACCGCGGCAACCTCGGGCCGGTCCGAAGTCCAACGGACGCCGGCGGCCCGGTTCTGCGTGGTCCCCTGCTCATCCTTCAGGAACGCCGAGAGAGTGACCCGCCGCCCTGCGACGAGACCCACGCGGGCCGGCTGAAGGTCGATGTCGCCCGCAATCACCTGGATGGTCCAGACCGCGGGCTGAATGCCCGGCAGGCGGGCGGTCAAGGTGGTGGTGCCCGGTACCTTGGGAGTGAGGGTCCCCGGTGCTGCGATCGAACGTGGCCACCGTGGTATCTGCCAGTTCCCACACCACCCGGGCCTCAGGTATGGGGGTAGAATCGGCAGCCTCCGCCGAGGCGGTGAACCGCCGAGTGGAGCGCAGGGGCAGCTGGATCGGCCCGGCGCTGTGGAGCGGTGAAGCGACCAGCGCCTGCGGCAACTGGTGAACCCTGACCGAGACTCGGCGCTCCTGGGCGAATCCGGTCGCGGTGATTTCCGCCTCGCCCGGGGCAATTGCCCGCACAATTCCGGGCGATGCGACGGCAACGATCGTGGTATCACTGGAGCGCCACTGGATCAGGCTGCGGATCTCACGGTTTCCCTGGGTCGGTACCAGGGCGCGCAGCGTGTCCGAGTCTCCCGGACCCAGCACCAGTTCGCGCCGCGACAGAACGAAGTCGGGCTGAGACACCTCGACCGGGAAGGTGGCGAGCAAACGGGTGCTGGTAGAGACCTGAATCACCGTGCGCCCGGGCGACAATCCGGTAACGATGCCGTCGGCATCTACCGCCGCGATCTCAGGCTTGATGGTTTTCCATGAGACCGTTCCAGTTATGGCGGGTGTTCCATCGCCCCGGAGCGCCACCGGTTTAACCCTGACCGTCTCCCCGGGGTAGAGAGTCGCGGACGCCGGCTCCAGGGTCAGAATCGAGCCGGAGCCGCCGCGCGGCAACGGGGGACTCCCGGGGAGCACTGCCGGTGATCAGCACCGCCATGGAGGCGCGCCGACCGTTGGACCGGGCTTCGATCTTTGCCAGACCAGGCGCCACCCCCACCACGCTGCCGTCCTTCCGAACCTTTGCGATCAGCGTATCGGAGCTCCAGAAGGTGAACTTGGCGCTGGCCATCAGGTTTCCGCGCGCGTCGAATGCGGCGGCGAAGAGGGCCTGCTTCTGGCCCACGCCGAGGGTCATGGTTTCGGGAGTAACCTGAATCTCTGAAATGCTTTGCGTCTGGACCGCGGAGGCAGAAAGCGGGCGGTGCCAACAGCAGACCCACCAGCATGGAGATGGGAGGAAACCGTGGCAGAGAGGCCTGACGGGCCGGGTGGCTACGGGCGGGTTTCAGCAGCGCCTGATTCCAGGAAGTAAGGGCGGGTAATTATAGTGCACGAGCGAGGCCACCGCATCGTGTGTCGCGGCAACTTCTTGTCCTCTAACGCAGTGTGCGCTTGCCTGCGGGCCGCGACGCTTCGAGCGAGTGACACGCCTTGCACAAGTTTTCACGGCGTGCATGTTATATAGGTGACTCACCGGTGGCGCGGGCGCGCCTCGATACCGGCGGCGGGTGGCGCCGCACATGCGCTGGGAGGGAGCGAAGATGGCCGAGCTTCATTATATGGAGATGGGCTGGTCGGGCTCAGGATGGATGGATCCGTTGCCGATGGACAACACCCCTTCTTCAAGCCCTAGTTCCTCGTCTTCGTCTTCGTTCGATGGTGGCGACGAGCCGGCATCCCGTTCCCGGACATCTCGCCCGCGGAAGAAGGCGGCCAGGAAGGGCGGAGCGAGGAAGTCTTCGGCCAGGAAATCAGCCGGCCGGAAATCCAGCCGCAGGAAGTCCGCCAAGAAATCCAGCAAGAAGTCCAGCAAGAAATCAGCGAAACGGTCTGCGAAGAAGAGCGCCCGGAAGTCGGCCCGGCGGTCGTCCGCCCGTAAGTCGGCTCGCAGGTCGGGCCGGAAGTCCGCCAAGAGGAGCAGCGGCCGGAGCGCAAAGCGCGGTCGCAGCAAATCCGGCAAAGAGGGGCGGGCGCCGGCGCTAGGCCGGCTTAGCTCCTGGACTCGACCGTCGCCATCGCGGCGGCACAATTGATCAGAGCGATATGGGTGAAGGCCTGGGGAAAATTCCCCAGGAAGATCCCGGTGGCAGGGTCGATCTCCTCGGAGTAGAGACCCACGTGGTTGGCGTGCCGGAGCATGCGCCGGAAGATCTTGTCGGCCTTCTCCCGGTCGCCAATCGAGGCAAGCGCCTGCGCCAGCCAGAAGGTGCAGATCGAAAAAGCGCCTTCTTCACCCTCGAGTCCGTCCGGCTGGCGGTAGCGGTAGACCAGCTCGCCGTCCACCGTCGTAAGCTCCTTGGCAATAGCCCGAACCGTGCTGTGCACGCGCGGGTGGTTCCAGGGCAAGAACCGGAACATGGGGATGGCGAGGGCCGAGGCGTCCAGCACGTTGTCGTCGTACGACTGCACGAACGACTGCCGCTCCTCGCTCCAGCCGCGTTCCATGATCTCAGCATGCAGCGCATCGCGCGCCGCCCGCCACGTCGCGGTGTCCGACTCCAGTCGCAGCTCCTCGGCCATGCGGACACCCCGGTCCAGCGCCACCCAGCTCATCACCTTGCTGAAGACATACTGACGTACTTCGCCCCGAACCTCCCAGATGCTGGAGTCGGGCAGATGCCAGTTCTTGCTGACCCAGTCGACCAGACCGCGCAGTACTCGCCAGGTGCCTTCGGTCATCTCGTGGTTGCGGCGCCAGATGTCGGCCGTCTCCATGACCTCACCGTACACATCCAGCTGAAGCTGGCCCACCGCACCATTGCCGACCCGGACCGGCCGTGACCCCAGATAGCCGCTCAGGTGGTCGAGCTGGCGCTCGATCAGGTCTCGCCGGCCATCGATGCCGTACATGATCTGGAGGTGCCCGCCGCCCTCATGGCGACACACCTTCTTGAGGAAGCGCATGAACTGATCGGCCTCGCGGTAGTGGCCGACCGCATCGAGCGCAGCGAGAGTGAAGGCGGCGTCCCGCAGCCACACGAAGCGATAATCCCAGTTGCGCATCCCGCCGATTGTCTCCGGCAGTGACGTGGTCGGTGCAGCGATCAGCGCCCCGGTTTCCGCGTGGGTCAGCAGCTTCAGCGCCAGAGCCGAACGTTTGACCATTCCTCTGAACGGTCCCTTGTAGCGAACCCTGGATGACCACTTTTGCCAGAACGCGGCGGTGATGTCGAGCTTGCGGCCGCTCTCGTAGCGATCCACCGGATGGATGTCGTCATCGTCGTAACGCAGTACCAGCCAGCGCTCCTCGCCCTTTTCGATATCGAAGTGCGTGGTAGCGGTGGACTGCTCGATCACCCAGTTGAACGCCTTGGCACTCGAAAGTGTGAGGACCTGGTCGGTGCGGTCGGTCGCGAACAGACCGGCGCGCAGCAGCTCGAGCCGGGTAGTCCGCGCGCCGTACTCGAAGCGCGGCATGAACGCCATGTCCATTCGAACCCGGCCTCGCGAGCAGCGCAGCCGCCGGTGGATTTCGGGATGCTCTCCCGACGGCTGCCCGTCCTCGGCCACGGGCATGAAATCGGTGAGACTGACGATTCCGCTCTCGGTGCGGAACGTGGTCTCGAGAATGTTGGTGCGGGGCTGGTATCGCTGGGTCGACGTCCACTGGCTCTGCGGGACGGATCGACCAGCAGCCGCCGCGCTCGGTATCGAGCAGGGACGCGAATACACTGCCGCTATCGAAGCGAGGGAGGCAGCACCAGTCGATGGAACCGTTCAGGCCGACGAGGGCCGCCGTGCGCATGTCGCCAATGAGGCCGTAATCTGAGATGGGCTGGTGGCGTGCGGCGCCCGGACGCCGGTCGGGAGACTCGGCCGGCGACAGAAGCTTGACGTCGGTCATCGCCCAATAATAAGCCGAGCGCGAGGGATCTTGCATCGCCGGGCACGTGCGTCCACCTTCCGGTACCATTTCCGCCGACATTCATGCGTAACTCCTTGCTCCTGGTGGCCACCCTCCTCGCGGCCTGCCGTGGGAGTGCCCGGGCCGGAACCGACACGACCCCGGTCGCGGACCGCGCCGGCCTGACCCGCCTCATCACGGCGCAGCTGGAGCGCGCCGCCGGTGACTGGAATCGGGGGGATCTGGACGGCTTTCTCTCGGATTACGCCGCCGAAAGCACCACCACCTACGTCGATGGTCACCGCGCGCGCGCCGGTATCGACTTCATCCGGAGCACGTACGCGCCGAGGTTCTCGCCCGACGCCGATCGCGGCAGGCTTCACTTCGAGGAAATTCAGGTCCGGCCACTCAGCGGGACTCTCGCGCTGGTGACGGCGCGCTTCATACTTCAACGCAGATCAGGAATCAACTCGCGGCGGCCCATTCACCCTGGTCATGGAGCGCAGGGGCACGGAATGGAAGATCCTCCACGACCACTCCTCCAGTGATCCTCGGTAGCCCTCGACACCGGCTGCTCATGGCGGCCATCCTGCTCAGCGGGTGCAAGGCCACCGCCGACGATGGTATCGCCCTGGTTGGCGCCACCCTCATCGACGGCAGCGGGGGACCGGCTCTGACCGATGCCGTGGTGGTGGTCCGCCGCGGCCGGATCGAATCGGTTGGCCAGCGCGCCGGGTTCGAGCTCCCACGGAAAACGCGTGAAGTGGATGTTTCGGGACGGTGGATCATTCCCGGGCTCATCGATGCACATGCGCATCTCGGACCCGTCTTCTCCTGGGCTCGGCCGCGCTATCTGGCGTGGGGCGTCACCACCGTGCGTGACGTCCACAGCGGCATCGATCTCCTGCCGGCGCTTCACAGGAAACCGGACGCCACGTCGCCGTTTGGACCACGCGTGTACGCCGCGGGAGCCATGATCGATGGGCTGCCCACTACTTATCCCGACGCGATCGGGATCAACGACGAAAAGGAGGCTCGCAAGGGCGTAGACCGGCTGGTGACCGCCGGGGCCGATTTCATCAAGGTCTACACCCGGGTGGACGGACCATCGCTGCGGGCCATCGTGGACGAAGCCAAGGCGTTCAATCTCAGCGTGACCGCCCATCTGGGGATGACCGATGCGCTCGCCGCCGCCAAGGCCGGGATCGCGTCGATCGAGCACATGACTGGAATCCCGGAAGCAGCGTCCGTCAGCCCATCGTCCATCATCACAGCGCACTACCGAGGATTCTTCCCCGGTTGGACCGCCTTCGAGCGAAGCTGGGCCGACCTCGACTCGGCCGCACTCGGGCGCGTGGCCCAGCGTCTGGCCGACGCCAAGATCATCATCGTACCAACGTTGGTGCTGCACGAGACCCTGAGCCGCCTGCGTGAGCCCGGAATCACGAGCGACCCTGCGCTCGCCGATGTGCCGCCGGAGCAGCGACGGGACTGGGATGTCTCGGGGATGATCGCCCGCGCCGGTTGGAATGAGCAGGACTTTCAGGCCTTTCGGAGATCGCGTCCGGTACAGGACCTCTTCATCCGGCTCTTTGTTGCCGCCGGCGGGCGCGTGGCTGCCGGAACCGACGCTGCCAACCAGATGCTGGTACCCGGATACAGTGAGCACCGCGAGATGGAGCTTCTCGTGCGGGCCGGCCTCACGCCCCGCGAAGCGTTGCGCGCCGCTACCCGAAATGCCGCCGTCCTGCTGGGCGTGGACTCGCTCGGCCTGATAGCCCCGGGCAAGGCGGCCGACCTCGTGGTGCTCTCGAAGGATCCGATAGCCGATATTCGCAACACGAGGGCAATTCAGGCCGTCGTGGCCCGGGGCTTTTTGTTGGACGCAGACTCCATTCGCGCCACCTGGTAGCCATGCGATCGCTCGACCCGACCGGAGCCCAGGTAGGAGGGCCCAGCAGCGTGGCCGAGGGAATCGAGCGGTTGCGCTTGTTCTTCGCCGAGGGAGCGACGCGTCAGGCGGTACTTGCACGTCAGGTGCTGGATCAGCCGGCGTCAGGCGATGACCTGCTCGCCCGCAGGCTGGTGGACGACATGCGGGCCGAAACACGGATGGACGGCAGCATTGCCGGGGAGGTAGTAGCGACGATCTGGCGGGCGCACGAGCTGCTGGATCTCGGCTCCGCCGGCGATCACGCCGGAACCGTGCGTGTGCTGGGCTGGATCCTGGGACTGCAGGCGAGGCCGGGAGCCTTCAGTGACGGATGCACCGCGCCGCGTCATGCACAGCGCGCGTGCGAGCATTTCATCTCCGGGTTTTTCTCTCCAGCGCCGTGGGGGCAGCGCTTCGCCCCGGTGATGCTCCCCACCGGCAAGGTTTTCCGGGCCGAGCCCGCCGCCCGCTTCGCCGTAAGCTGCCTGGCGTTACGCGCCGCACTGCGAGGCCGACTGGAGCACCGGCCACTCGTACGGCAACACCTGCTGAGTCTCATCCAGCTGCATGAACAATGGAACGACTGGAATGGGTATTTTTCGGGCGATGCAATCGTCGCCGGCATTCACGCCCTGGCGTTCGTGTCGGCCGAACACCGCGACGTTCTTCCGAGACTGGCCACGTTCATAGCAGCCAACCAGGGCAATGATGGAAACTGGCAGCAGGCCGATCTGTTTCAGACCCTCGACGCGCTGCACGCCCTCCACACACGTGAAGCCCATGCGGCAGTGCGGCGTGCCGTTCCGGCGCTGCTGGCACGCCAGCGAATCGACGGCAGCTTCGGATCCACCGCGCAGCAGGAGCGGGCGCTGATCGCGCTCCGGTCCCTCGTCTGGGCCGAGAAGGAGATGTAGCGTGAGCGACGCTCCCATGGACCAGAAGCCGCGTATTCGTCTGACTGCCTTGTCGCACGGCGCCGGCTGAGCCTGCAAGCTCGGCCCCGCCGACTTGGCGCAGGTCCTGCGCCACCTGCCCAACATTGCCGACCCTCGGGTCCTCATCGACGCAGCCACCAAGGACGACGCCGCGGTCTTTGTGCTGTCGCCTGATCGTGCACTGGTTGCCACCGTCGACTTCTTCACGCCTATCGTCGACAACCCGGCCGCATGGGGTGCGATTGCCGTCGCGAACGCACTCAGCGACATCTACGCCATGGGAGCCACTCCACTGTTCGGACTCAACCTGGTGGGTTGGCCCCGAGAGCTCCCGTTCGAAGTTCTGGGCGAGGTCCTCCGAGGAGCGTCGGAGGTCACCCAACGCGCGGGTTGCCTGGTTCTCGGCGGACACTCGATCGACGCTGTGGAGCCGACCTTCGGCATGGCGGTAATTGGCGAAGTGCACCCCGACCGCATGCTGACGAACGCAGGAGCATGCGCGGGAGACCTGCTCGTTCTCACCAAGCCGCTCGGCACCGGAATCCTTGCCACCGCGCTCAAGCGTGATGCGCTGCTGGAGGGTGGCATGGCCGACGCAGTGAAGTCGATGACCACGCTCAACGATGGAGCGATGCGCGCTGCACTGCGGGTGGGAGTGAGCGCCGCCACCGATGTCACGGGATTCGGACTGCTCGGCCATCTCGGCAACATGCTGGAAGCCAGCAAGGTGGCCGCGGAGATTTACTTCGACAGCCTGCCGATTCTGCCGCACGCGCGAAGCCTGGCGGCGCGTGGTGTTGTTCCTGGAGGAACCGAGCGCAATCTCACGGCGCTCGAGCACGTGGAATGGGCCCCTGAGCTCAGTGCCACTGACCGCTACCTCTGCGTGGACGCCCAGACATCGGGTGGCCTGCTCCTGGCCGTTCCTTATGAGAACGAAGCCGCCTTGCTCGAGGCGCTGCGAGAGGAGCAAACACCGGCCGCGGCCGTCGTCGGCCGCATCAAGGGCGGGCCGGCGGGACACGTGCGAGTGGTCCGGCAGCCGGGCTAGTCGAGTAGCCTTTTGTATTTCGGCCGACGGTGCTTTCGTTGGCCATGTCCCAGCTTCGTTGGACCGCGGAACGCATGGATCAGCTGGAGAGCGCCGCCCGAAGAGGACTTCGGGTGGCTCTTTCGCGCCGAGGCACCGAGTATATCGTCGTAGCTCTGCGGGTCACTACCGTGGGCCGTGACGAAGCCCTCATCGGCCGGCTTCCGATGACCGGTGAAGATCTGACGTTTCGCCTGGAGGACATCGACAGCTTTCAGGTGATCGAGTGAGCCGTATCGCCCTCGTGCATCTGGACGAGAGTTGCCTCGGCAACGGCCGCGAGGGAGAAAACCCGGGAGGGTACGGCGGACTGATCGAGGCACGAACCCGCTCAGGAATCCAGCGGCGCGATCTCTACGGGCACGCCGCGGGAACCACGAACAACCGCATGGCCCTGATCGGCGCCAGCACGGCGCTTCAGGTTCTCGGTGGCAAGGGCTCGCAGATGCAGGTCCTGATCGTGTCCGACTCCGAGTACCTGGTAAAGGGGATGAGGCTCTGGGCTCCGCGGTGGGAAGCGCGGGGATGGAAGCGTACCGCCGGTCCGATCGAGAATCTTCAACTCTGGCAGGATCTGGTCGCCCAGTCACGCAAACACGACGTGCAATGGACCTGGGTTCGAGGCCACGCAGGTCATCCGAAGAACGAGTACGTCAACGACCTTGCGGTAGCTGCCGCGCGAGAGAAGAAGTCCTCCCCCGGAGCGGTGGAATCGGGATTTCCCGTAGTGGCTGGCCGCAAAACAGGCCAGGAAGAAATTCGTGGGCTATGATCCCGACTCGGATTTCGAGGTGCTCCAGCGCCGGCTGGCAGCAGGCGAAGAGTTCCCCCTGGCCGGATAGAGGCAGATTACAGGAGGGCAGCTGCGCGACCTGGAGCGATTCTTCCAGCAGCTCGTTCGTAACCTGGCCGCGAGTGATCCGGCCCGCTTGCGACGTCCTCTGCCGCTGGCAGATATCAGAGACTCCATCCTCCCCTACCGCGCCAATCGGCGCGCCCTTCAGCTCGAGAGCAGTGAAGACTACGAGCTCATTCTGATGCAGCTCTGTGCCGGCGAGGGCGGCTACGCCATCACCGAGCCGGAGGATGTCCAGGAGCTGTTCGGAGTGGAGGTGCGAAGCACGAATCCCGACCTGGGCCTTCTGCAGCTCCATGAGAACGCGGTCGTCAGCCTTCGAGCCGGGCCGGTGGCTGCAGCGCTGAACCCGGCTCCAGAGCTCGCCTTTGCACCACCGGAGACGGTCGAAGGATTGAAGATCCATCACCCGGGACTCTCCCATGCCGAGCCGCTTCTCGACGATTCTCTTCCGGATGACGTTGCCACTCACTGCGGCCGATGTGCCGGCGTTCTCCCGCCGAACCGAGTTGTGAACTTCTGCCCGAATTGTGGCGCCGACCAGGCCACGCCCCGATGTCCCTCATGCCAGGCAAACGTCGAGACGGGCTGGCACTATTGCATCACCTGCGGAGCCTCACTGAACGGCGACTAGCTCCCCCCAGACGGCCCACGTTTTGCTCTCCAGGCGGGCTCCCCTAGCGCCTCGAAAAAACCGACCATGCGCCGATCTTTTTATACTGCAGCCTGGCTGCTGGCGGGGTTTGCCACGCGAGGATTCGGGCAAACCGCCGCAGCTCCGGACACCGCCGACGTGCTCGTGGTCGATCACGACTTTGCCGCACTGGGCGAGCAGGTGCGGATATTCCTGCAGGCCAAGCAGGTCTACCGAGCCGAGCTGAGCTCGGAAGACGTGACGTTGATAATCAAGGCAAGGACCCGCGGCATACCTCAGGCGCGACTCTATCCGATCTCGAATGAGCTGTCGCCCAGTGGCGGATCGGTGTACGAGATCTATCCCGACCGCGACGGAGAGTACGACGTATGGGCGGCAAGCCTGCAAGGTTCCCGGCTCTCCACCCGGCTTCGTATCTATCGGGATGTTCACGAGTCCCGGCGGCGGGTCGCAACCGCGAACAAGCCTGGATGGGAGCTGGGAGTCGAAGTAGCAGGCGGGTGGCACAGCGCGTTCGCTCAGAGCAGCGCCGCGGTGCCCTCCGCGAGCCGCGGGGATCCTGGATCCGACCTCGAAGCCTGTCTCACCGCGCGCAACGCGCCGGGTGTTCCGCGGTTAAACCTCTGCGTTCTCGGTGTCAGCCATCAATCCCAGCACGCCGCACCGAACATCCTCTGGGTATATACCGAGCCGCGGGTACGTCTCTTCGGCCGTGCTCGGCCGGGGCTCTCGAATTGGGAGATGGGGCCTCTGCTCCGATTCGGTGTGGGCATCATCTCCGGGGTTTCCGAAACTCCGATCGTGCTGGGACCGGGCCTCTATATAGCTCGTCACATCCGGAAGGACCCGGATGGATCCGGCTGGAGCTTCCAGGTTTCCTATTTCCGCGCCTTCTACCGGGGTTTCGACAGCCCGGTCGGCGTAAGCTCGGGGTCCGGTCCCCAAAGCAACCGGTTGGCCTTTGGCGTGGGGTGGTATCAGTAGACTCGCTTGAAGTGACTCTGAGCCGGGGCCATATTTCACCGTTCTATGTCTTCCCACCGTAGCACCAGCGGTAGCACCTCCAAAGCCTCCAGCGAAGGCGTGGTCTTCCTGTCCGGTGTGCGCACCGGGTTCGGGACCTTTGGCGGAACCCTCAAGGACCTCTCCGCGACTGATCTCGGCGCCACGGCTGCCCGAGCTGCAGTCGAACGCAGCGGCGTGGATCGAGCCGATATCGGGCACGTGGTCTTCGGAAATGTCCTTCAAACCTCGGCAGATGCCATCTATCTCGCGCGGCATGTCGGGCTGCGCGCGGGTCTGCCGATCGAAACCCCGGCGGTAACCGTCAACCGCCTCTGCGGGTCGGGCTTCGAGGCGGTCGCCCAGGCTGCGCAGCAAATCGTCCTGGGTGAGGCAAACGTTGTGCTGGCGGGTGGTACCGAGTCGATGAGTCAGGCGCCGCACGTAGTTCGGGGAGCCCGCTGGGGACTTCGACTCGGACCGGCGGCCCCGCTCGAGGACATGCTGTGGGAGGCTTTGCGTGACCCGAGCTGCGGCCTGTCCATGGCTGAAACCGCCGAGAACCTGGCTACGAAGTACAAGATCAGCCGACAGGCGGTGGACTGCTACGCCGCCCGGAGCCAGTCGTGCGCGGCGCAGGCGTGGGAATCGGCAGCGTACGCTGCGGAGGTGATCCCGGTTCCGATTCAGAATCGGAAGACCCGGCAGACGGAGGAATGGGCGGCAGACGAACACATGCGGCCGGGAACGACCCCCGAGGCGCTGGCCAAGCTGCCACCATATTTCAAGAAGGACGGGGTGGTCACGGCCGGTAACGCTTCCGGCATTTCAGATGGCGCCGCGGCATTGATCATGGCCAGCGAAAGCTTTGCGGCCGAGCGGGGATTCAAGCCGATCGGGCGCCTGCTCGCGTGGGCCAGCGTGGGAGTCGAGCCGGCGTACATGGGCATCGGTCCCGCTCCCGCTTCGAGGAAGGCTCTCTCCAGGGCCGGGCTTACGCTCGAAGACATGGATCTCGTGGAGGTGAACGAGGCATTCGCGGCACAGTACCTGGCGGTTGAGCAGGAGCTGGGACTCGACCGTGAGCGAACCAATGTCGATGGCGGCGCCATAGCCCTGGGTCATCCGCTGGGGGCAAGCGGCGCCAGAATCACGCTGCACCTGCTTCACGCACTCCGGCGTCGTGGTGGCCGTTATGGTCTGGGCAGCGCGTGTATTGGCGGGGGACAGGGCGCTGCCGTTGTGGTCGAGGCCTTTTCCGAATGAGTGAGCCGTGGACTTCCTGATTCCGGGTCTGGCTGTCGCCGTGATCTACTCTTTCCTCAGCCTTCGGGTGCTGCGGCAGTATGAGCGCGGCGTCACGTTCTTCCTCGGAAGGTTCTGGGGTACCAAGGGACCCGGCGTCATCTTCCTGCCGGCGGGATTCGCAAATCAGAAACGGGTCTCGCTGCGCATCGTCGCCATGGACATACCGCCGCAGGACGTGATCACGCGGGACAACGTCTCGGTGAAGGTCAATGCCGTTCTCTATATGAGGGTGACCGATCCAGAGCGCGCCGTCATCATCATCGAGGACTACCTCTACGCTACCAGCCAGCTGGCTCAGACGACGCTCCGCTCGGTGCTGGGTGAGGTTGAGCTCGACGAGCTCCTGTCCGACCGGGAAAAGATCAATGCAGTGCTCAAGAAGATCATCGATGAACGGACGGACGCATGGGGGATCGAGGTATCTGCCGTCGAGGTGAAGGATGTGGATCTCCCCGACCAGATGAAGCGGGCAATGGCTCGCCAGGCTGAAGCCGAGCGCGAGAGGAGGGCGAAGGTCATTGCGGCCCAGGGCGAGCTGCAGGCATCGGAAACGCTGACTCAGGCCGCCCACAACCTGGCCGCCGAGCCCACGGCGCTGCAGCTCCGGTACCTGCAGACCGTCACCGAGATCGCGGCGGAGAACAACTCGACCACTATTTTCCCGATCCCGATGGAGCTCTTCCGCCCGTTCCTGACGGCGGCGGCGGGCTCCGCACCCAAGGCCGAGAGCTCTGCCGAGCCCCCCGGCACCGCCCTGCCCGCCTCCGACATTTCCTCCCTGATGTCCCAGCTCCGCCTGCAGGCCGCTCGGACCTCCAAGCAGGAGTAGCATGAGCGAGGGTTTACCCGCTCGCATCGACCGGGCGGCACTCGAGCGAATCATCCAGCGCGCAGCCGAGCTCCAGACCACCGAGCACGACGTTGGCGACGGGCTCACCTCGCAGGAGCTGATCGCGCTGGGCCGTGAAGTCGGTATTCCCGGGCGATATCTCCAGCAAGCTCTCCTGGAAGAACGGACTCGCCTGGGCCAGGTAGGTGCGGTCGGTCTCTTCGAGCGGGTCACCGGCCCGAGCTCGATCACCGCCCAGCGTGTCGTTCGTGGGGATCCCGATTCAATCGAAGCTGCACTCCTCCAGTGGATCGAACGGAACGAGCTGCTGTGCGTGCAGCGTCAACAGACCGGCCGGATCACCTGGGAGCCGCTCGGCGGAATCCAGGCGGCGTTCCGGCGTTCGACCGCCGCGATCGGGACCGGCAAGCGCGCGTTCATGCTGTCGCGCGCAGCGACAGTCTCCGCAACGATCCTTCCACTCGAGCCGGGATACACTCACGTCACGATGTCCGCAGACACCCGAAAGCTTCGCGGCGAGTATGTGGGAGCCGGAGCCGCGGTTGCCGGACTGGGTGTCGCCGGCACGGCTGCCATGGTAGTGCTCGGCGCTCTCCTTCCTGTGGCCCTGCTTCCGCTGCCCGTCGCCCTCGGAATCGGATATGGCGTGGTACGTCGTTCCGGACCGGCGGTAGCGAGGATCCAGTTGGGGCTCGAGCGGGCGCTCGACTTCCTGGAGCAGGGAGCCGCGTTGACGCGCCACCAGCTACCCGACCGCAATGCGGGGATTCTCGGTCTGCTGGCTGACGAGGTTCGCAAAGCGCTGAAGTGACGCAGTCAGGAGGCGAGCTCGGTGACTGATATAAGGAAAGTCGGGGTGGTCGGCTGCGGCCTCATGGGCAGCGGCATCGCGCAGGTTGCCGCCCTAGCCGGCTTCGACACCGTCGTGCGTGACGTGTCCCAGCCACTGCTGGACCGGGGCCGAGCCGGGATCGTCAAATCGCTGGGCAGGATGGTGGACAAGGGAACGATCACGAGTGGTGCCCGGGACGCATCTCTCGCCCGGCTTCGCTTCGTCACCGAGCTCAGCGAGCTGAAGGATCGCGACATCATCGTGGAAGCGGTCACAGAAGACCTGGACCTCAAGAACGGCATCTGGGGCGAGCTGGACCGTGCCTGCCCTCCGCCCACGTTGTTCGCGTCCAATACGTCGAGCCTCACCATCGGCTCCATGGCAGGTACCACCCGCAGGCCTGACCGGTTCGTGGGACTTCATTTCTTCAATCCGGTTCCGATGATGCCGCTGGTCGAAGTGATTCGGACCGGGACCACCAGCGAGGAGACCTTCGAGCGCGCCTATGCTTTTGCCCGGGCGCTGGGTAAGGAACCGGTCGCCGCGACCGACAGCCCCGGGTTCATCGTCAATCTCCTGCTCGTGCCCTTCCTGCTCGACGCGGCCCGCGCCCGGGAGCGGGGTACCGCGTCCACCGCCGATATCGATCGCGCCATGCAGCTCGGATGTGGTCACCCGATGGGTCCGCTCTCTCTCATGGACTACATCGGCCTGGATACCGTGGTGCGTATCGCCGACATCATGGTGGGAGCGTATGGCGAGGATCGCTATCAGGCACCGGCCCTGCTCCGTCGAATGGTGAGCGCGGGGCACCATGGCCGGAAAAGCGGCAAGGGGTTTTATGATTACTCGGGCGCTGACCCAGTCCCGATGGACGTTAAGGAAGTGAACAGTGAAAAGTGAAAAGTGAACCAGCCCCATCCCCGGTTTCACAGTTCAAGGCCTTCACTTCGTTTTTCACTCTTCACTCTTCACTCTTCACGCCTTTTCAAGGACGACCATGTTCGGCTACGATTGGCCTCGCCTGCACGCCGCCCTGAACGACCTTCCTATCGGCCTCCTCCTCGCGGCCGCACTCTGTGACATCCTGGCTGTCGCGACGAAACGGGAGTCGTTCCGGCTGGTGAGCTTCTGGACCCTTGTGCTCGGCGCGGTCGGCGGAGTGCTGGCGGTGGTCTCCGGCCTCCAGGCGGAAGAGCACATCTCACACGGCGACGCGGTACACCGGGTGATGGAGACTCACGAGACCCTGGGGCTCGTGACGCTGGGGATCTTCGGCTTACTGGCCGTGTGGCGAATCGCGCGGGAACGCCGAATGGCATCGGGCGAGCGCACCGCCACCACCATTCTCACGCTCGTAGGGGCGGGTGTCCTGTTCGCCACCGGTCTGTATGGAGGCCGGCTGATGTTCGAGCACGCGGCCGGGATCCCCACCCCGGTGCTCCAGGGAGAGCTGACAGAGCGGGGCACCGGCCACCATCATGATGACGAGGACGAGCACGGCGACATGAACGGGGCTGGCAGTGTGCCGGCACCGGCCGCGGATTCGGCGGCGAAGGCTCCTGCCGGCCACGTCGATCCGCCCGGAACGCCGCCGCACGAGCATTGATTTCGTCATGACCCCGCGGCTCCTCGTACTTCTCGCTGCTGCAACCGCGTGTCAGCCGGCTACCACTCGCCCGGCGTTTCTGCCCCGGCCCGAAGCGCTGGGCGCGGAGCTCCGGCTCTCGGTGCCGGAGGCAACTCGCAGGCTGGCCGAATCACTGCGAGCCGACTCCATACCGGTGCGGACAGTCCGGCTGAGAGACGGCTATATCGAAACCCCATGGTTTGCGAGCAGAACAGGGCAGCCGGTGAGAGCGCAGCAGCCGGTGGGTAGCGGCACGGTGCGGGTACGCGCCTGGGCCGATCCAGCCCGGCCCGGCAGCACCCAGCTCCTGGTCGAGACCCTTTATCGCCCGATCGCCGATCCTTCGCTACCGGAACGCGAGATGGAGCGGCAGGTGCCGGCCGATCATCCGGCCGCCAAGAAAGTGCAGGCGGCCCTGGGTCGTTTGGTGGAGAGATACGGAGCGCCGCCGCCACCGCCGAGGAAGGCGGCAGCGCAGGAATCGGAGGATCCTAGCTAGACCACGTAGGCCCGCACCCACTCCTCGAATTGTCCGAGATTCACCGACGCATCCTTGCAGGGGCCGGAAGGCAGCGTCATGGTCAGTCCGAGCACCGGAATCTTCCCAGCGACGTCGTGTAGCCCGCTCACCATGTCGCGCTCGCACGCCACCGCAACCACAGCGCGGGGCTTGCGCTCACGGATGACTCGCCGGGCCAACTGACCTCTTGTCGCCACGAAGACCGGCACACGGTACTGGCCGGCGATCGCCAGCACTCCATCCAGAGTTTCCTTCGACAAACAGCGCGGGATGAGCACCAGAAGCTCGCCCTCGGATACCTTGCGTCCGCGCCTCAGCGCCAACGCGTTGTAGACTTTCACCGCGGCATTTTCGACCCAGTCCCGTCGCCCGAATCGGTCCGCTACTCTGGACGTCAGCCGCATCAGTCTGAGAAATGGGCCCCGCTCCGCCAGCCACTCCGGCAGCAGCGGCCGCTTCAGCTCGTATGAAAGGAGCAGAGCCGCCCACCAGGCCAGGAAGATCGCGCCGGCAATCAGGAGAGCGCTCCAGAGAATCCGAGGAGCGCTGGGATGAGCGTCCGCTAATCGAGGAGCGAGCAGGAAGATGGCCAGGGCTACCAGGCCGAGCCCGGCGATCAGCGCTATTGCGGACCAGGCGAAGAACAGCGCCGGAGATGAGTCGTAGTTGCCGGAGTTGGGCAACGGCCGCCCGTCCCACTCATCCCACTCGTGTCCCAACCGGCGATCTACATCTATATGTATGAGTTGAGCTCGGGCCCCGTCAGCCATAGTTGGTGAACATAATTAGCTTTGGCCGATGCTGCCTCCTCCGGCACTTCGCGGCATCTTCCGCACTGACGCCCGGGCCCGAGCAGCGTATTCCGAGGGCGCCGGGATCTACCGGATCCTCCCCCGGGCAGTAGCGCTGCCGTGTGATGCGGCCGACCTGAAGCTCCTCATCTCGCTGGGCGACGGAACATCGCGTCCCGCTGGTCGCACGCGGCGCCGGCAGCGCCATGGGCGGCGGAAATGTGGGAGAAGGCGTGCTGTTGGACCTCGCTCGATTCTCCCAACCTCTGACAATCGATCCTTCCTCCCGAACCGCCACGAGTGGAGCCGCGGTCACGCTCGCCGGGCTCAACGCGGCTGCCGCACCTCATGGTCTCCGGCTGCCACCGGATCCGTCGAGTGGCGGCTGGGCCACCCTCGGAGGGATGGTCTCGACCAACGCCGCCGGCGCACGATCGGTTCGGTTCGGCAGCGTGCGGCGCTGGGTTCAGGGGCTCACGCTGATCACCGCCGATGCTGAAAGGGTTGTTCTCCGAAGAGGCGTCGATGGGCGAGGTGTTAAAGCAAAAGCGTTGGACCGCTTCGGCCAGGATGTAGCTCCCCGGCTTCGCGCCGCCGCTCAGCTCATCTCCAGCGGGTTCCCCCGGGTCAGGAAGAATTCTTCCGGCTATGCCGTCGACGCCTATCTCGGGTCGGGCGACGTGCTCGACCTCATCGTGGGCGCCGAGGGAACGCTCGGCATCGTGACAGAGATAGAGTGGCAGCTGGATCGGGTGCCCGAGTTTCGTGCGGGTATGCGGCTGCAGCTTCCCTCTCTCGATCACCTGCATAACGTGGTCGAGGCGCTCAATCAGCATGGACCATCGGCGGTGGAGCTGCTCGACCGAAGCTTCCTCGACGTGGTGGGCCCGTCTCACCGAGTGGCTGCCGGTGTCGGTCCAGGGGTCGAAGCTCTCCTGCTGGTCGAATTCGAGCGAGATCAGGAGGACTCACTGCGGCAGGCGCTCGCGCTCGCTGAAACCGCGGCCCGGCCCTGGGCGGTCTCGATCGATATCGCGTACTCGGGTGATGCGGACCGGCTCTGGGCCATCCGGCATGCGGCGAGTCCCATTCTCGCGGGGCTTCCGGACGATCGGAGATCACTGCAGGTCATCGAGGATGCCTGCGTTCCGATAGAGAGGATGGGCGAGTACATCGAATCGGTCCGGCGAATGGCCGCCGAGCTGGAGCTGCCGGTCGTTCTGTTCGGTCACGCCGGTGACGGGCACATCCACGTCAATCTCCTGCCCGAGCTCGCCCGTCCCGGATGGCAAGAGCGCGTGGCCGCTCTGCTCCAGGATGTGACACAGCTGGTGAAGAGGCTCGGCGGCACTCCCTCGGGTGAGCATGGCGACGGGCGGCTCCGGGCCGGGACGCTGCAGCAGATCTATGGAGCTGACATCGTCGAGCTGTTCGGTGCGATCAAGCGGGCCTTCGATCCGTCGGGAATCTTCAACCCCGGCGTTATCCTTCCGTCCGGCGAGCCGCCGATCAGCCGCCTCAAGGTCGGCCCCGATGCCGCGGAGATTCCCGGTGACATTCAAAAGGGACTGCGAGAGATCGAGCTGAAGGGTGGATACGCGCGGAGTCGATTGGAGCTGGCGGAGGAGCTTGGAGCTAGGAGCTAGGAGCTTTCATTTGGCCATGTCACTTTGCTCGCGATAAGGATACAATTTCCGCTCGCCTTGACCTTAGCTCCTAGCTCCTGACTCCCAGCTCCCTAGCTCCCATGGAAATCCTTCGCGAGCCCCGCGTCACCCTGATAGCTCGACCTCAGTTCCTGGAGCCCGCCCACCTCCCGGTCCAATGGAAAGGCGAGTCGAGCGACGGCGAGAGGATCGCAGAGTTTGCTGGGCGGCTCTGCTACATGAGCCAGCATAACCCGGCGGGGCGATCGACCGCCGAGTACCTCCGTAACATCCTGAAGCAGGGCCATGGGTCGGTCTTCGAACACTCCACCTATGTCATGCTCATCGAGGGGATCTCCCGGTCCTGCAGCCACGAGCTGGTTCGCCATCGCGCCGGCTGGGGGTACTCGCAGCTTTCTCAGCGCTACGTGGACGAATCCCATGCCGCCTTCGTGATGCCACCAGCGATCGCCGGCGACGCGGAGCTGGAGCGGCAGTGGACCGAGCAGGTTCAGACAGCCCAGACGGCCTATGTCGCATCGGTCGAGCGACTGATGACCCGCTACGAGTGGGTCGAGGACAAGGTTCACCGCCGGAAGATGGCTCGCGAGGCCGCTCGGAGCGTTCTTCCCAACGCGACCGAGGTGAAGATCGTCGTCAGCGCGAATGTTCGAGCCTGGCGAACGATGCTGGAGCTTCGGCTCGGCGAGGGAGCGGAGCTGGAGATCCGGCGCATGGCTGTCGCCTGCCTCAGGGTCCTCCAGCAGGAGGCGCCGTCACTCTTCGCGGACTTCGAGATCTATGCTACTTCAGAGGGGAGCGAGGCGGGGCGAGTGGGGTTTCATAAGGTCTAGACGCCAGACGTCCAGACGTCGAAGTCGGAGGCTCGGCATCGACTTCAGAGAATCACGAGGACGCGAAGTATCTGGCGTCAGACGTCTGGCGTCTTCAAGCGACTCTCCAAAACTCATCTCGACTTTTCCCCAAAAAACTATTGTGTGACCAAATCATTTTTCTTACCTTAGTTACGTCAATCGTCGCACTCGTCTCGGCTCGTCTCTCGCAGACGGCCTTTTTTGTAGAGGAGTCTCTTTGGCAGTTCGGATAGGACTCGCCTTTAATCTCAAACCTGCGGCGCCGGCTACTCCAGCCGGGGCGAACTCCGACTCCCCCTCGTCCGACGAGCCTCCCAGTCGGGCTCTCCGACCAGACCTTCCGCAACCAGACCTGTACGCCGAGTGGGATGAGCCCGCCACCATCGATGCGGTGGAGCGGGCGCTGAGCACCGTGGGTCAGGTCTATCGCCTCGAGGCCAACTCCAGCTTCCCGGCCCGACTCGCGCTGCTCCGCCCCGACTTCGTGTTCAACATCGCCGAAGGGCTCTATGGGCCGAATCGCGAGTCGCACGTCCCGGCAATCTGCGAGTTCCTCGGCGTGCCCTGCCATGCTTCGGATCCTCTCACGCTGAGCCTCGCCCTGCATAAGGCGAGAGGCAAAGAGATCCTCGCGCATCGCGGAGTACCCACCGCGCCCTTCGTGCTGGCCCGTTCGCCGGACGATGCGCGGCATGTGACGCTCCCGTTTCCTCTGTTCGTGAAGCCGGCTTTCGAGGGATCCGGGAAGGGCGTCACGGTAAAGAGCCTCTGCCGGAATCGCTCGCAGCTCGTCCGCCAGGTCTCTCATCTGCTCGCGACCTACGCCGAGCCGGTGCTCATCGAGACGTATCTGCCGGGCCAGGAGTTCACGGTTGCGATTCTCGGCAACGGTCATGAGGCTCGCTGCCTGCCGATTATCGGCATGCGATTTGATATGTTGCCGCGCGGTGCCCCGCCCATCTATGGCTACGAAGCCAAGTGGATCTGGGACACACCGAGCAAACCGCTCGAGATCTATGATTGTCCGGCGAACATCCCGGAGTCGTCTGGCCGAGGAAGTTCGCGCCGCCGCACTGGCGGCCTACCACGCCTTGGAATGCCGCGACTGGTGCCGCGTCGATATTCGCTGTGACGCCACTGGTCGCCCGCTGGTCGTCGAGCTCAATCCGCTGCCGGGCGTTTTGCCCGACCCGCGGGATCACTCGTGCTTTCCGAAGGCCGCCGCGGCGGCCGGCATGAGCTACGACGATCTCATCCGCACCGTCGCCGACATCGCCTGGCGCCGGATCAGCGGCCGTTCACTCCTGGCGGAGGTTGCCTGATGAAAGTTGCGATCCTGTTCGATGCTGGCAGCGACGAGTGGAGTCCCCAGGACGTAGCGGCCGTGGTGGCCAACGTTCATGAGGTGCGGGACGTCCTCCGGCGCCGGGGGCACGAGGTGGAGCTGCTCCCGGTTCGCATGAACGACTTCCGCTGGCTCTCTCGGGTTCGTCGGGCCGACCTCGTCTTCAATCTGTGCGAGGGGATCAACGGCCACGCCCGCTTCGAGGATTACGTGGTCGGGACGCTGGAGCTTACCGGGGTTCCTTTCACCGGGTGCCGGACCTGGCCCACCAGCGTCTGCCACCGAAAACATGTGGCGAACACCCTCCTCTCCTCCGCTGGCCTCCCCGTCCCCGCCTACATGCTCGCTCAAGCCAACAAGACACCGGCGGAGTTCCCACTTCCGGCCATCGTGAAGCCGGCGGCAGAGGATGCCAGTGTCGGGATCGACAACGGGGCGGTCTGCACCAGCAAACGGGCGCTCAAGAAGCGGGTAGCCCAGATGCTGGAGCAGTTCGAAGAGGTGCTGGTCCAGGAGTACGTGGCGGGCCGCGAGTTCAACGTCGGCTTCGTCGGCAAGCGGATGCTGCCCATCGCCGAGATCCGCTTCGACACGCTCCCCGACGGTACCTGGCCGATCGTGAGCTATGCGGCGAAGTGGATTCCCGGAAGCCCCGAGGACGAAGGCACGATTCCCATCTGCCCCGCGGAGCTCGAGCCTGAGCTCGCCGGGCGGATCTCCTCCGTGGCCCGTGCCGCATGGGAGCATCTCTCCGAGTCCGAGGGGTACGGGCGGGTCGACATGCGCCTGGGCGACGACGGACAGCCGTATGTGCTGGAGGTCAATCCATCGCCCGACCTCTCGAGCAATGCGGGTCTCGCGCGGATGGGACGCGCCTTCGGGTGGAGCTATGACGATCTCGTCATGCAGATCGTGGACGAGGCGCTCACCCGCTCGCAGAGCCATCGTGCCGCCGCCGCTCTTGTCAGCGGGGTGTCGGCCGCTTGAGCGGCATTCTGGTCTCGCCTCAACTCCGCCACCTCAATGCCAGCGATCGGGGCCGCATCGAGGAGATCACCCGTGCCGTCGGACTCTTTCGCGAAGACGAGATTCCGGTGGCACTGGAGGTCTTCGACGAGGCGGTCCGAACCTCGTCGTCCGAAGCACCCTACCTGGCGCTCGGCGCCGATGTCGATGGCCGGCTCGCGGGTTGGATCTGCTGGGGTCCCACCCCCTGTACGCTGGGAACGTACGACCTCTACTGGATGGCGGTGGATCCGCTGGTGCAGGGCTCCGGCATCGGCACAGCTCTCATCATCGAGATGGAGCGGATCCTCAGGGGCACGGCCCGCCTGATCGTCGTCGAAACCGCCGGCCGGCCCGACTATTCGGCCACGCGGCGGTTCTACGAGGCTCGCGGCTACCGCGCCACGGCGACGATTCCCGACTTCTATGCGCCGGGAGATGACCAGGTGGTGTTTGTGAAGGACGTGAGCGGGACTAGAACAAGCGTGAGCGGTAAGCGGTAAGCGGAAAACAGAACGTGTCACCCTGAGCGAAGCGAAGGGGCCAAGCTCTACTGCCCTTCGATGCGAGGAGACCCATGGAAACCTGGCAAGAAGTCCTCAAAAAGAACTCGATCGCCTCGCTCGACGCGCTGGCGCTGAAATTCGGCCCCGAGAATTTCCCCGAGCTCGACCGGCTCCGTCAGGCGGCCGAGAACTTCGAGTTCCGGATCTCACCGGCCATGGTGGACCTCATCAAGTCGCCGGACGACCCGATGTGGCGGCAGTACGTTCCGTCAGTCGAAGAGCTCGATGTGGTGGACGGCATCGTGGACTCCCTGAATGAGGATGCCGATAGCCCGGTGCCCAACATCACGCACCGATACCCCGACCGGGCCCTCTTTCTCGTATCGCCGGTCTGCGCCACCTACTGCCGGTTCTGCACCCGCCGGCGGAAAGTGGGCGATCCCGAGAAGATCCCCATGAGCCAGTTCGAGAGCGCCTTCCAGTACCTGGAGGAGCACACCGAGATCCGGGACGTCATCATGTCGGGTGGCGATCCATTGCTCCTCAACGATCGCCGGCTGGAGATCATACTGACCCGGCTCCGGTCGATCCCGCACATTCAGATCATCAGAATCGGAAGCCGGATACCGTGTCACCTGCCCGAGCGCATCACGCCCGAGCTGTGCGCCCTGTTGAAGCGATTCCACCCGCTGTTCATCAATACCCACTTCAATCATCCCGACGAGCTGACGCCGGCGGCCGTGGCAGCACTCGGCATGCTGGCCGATGCCGGCATCCCCTTGGGGTGCCAGACCGTCCTCCTCAGAGGCGTGAACGACACTCCGGACGTGATGATGGAGCTGATGCACCGGCTGCTCATGGCCCGGGTACGGCCTTATTACATCTATATGGCCGATCAGGTCGCGGGCGCGGAGCACTTCAGGACCTCGGTGCAGACCGGCATCGAGATCATGCGGGCACTCCGAGGGCTGGACCAGCGGCCTTGCGATCCCGGCGTTCGTGATCGACGCGCCCGGCGGCGGCGGCAAGATTCCCATCCTGCCGGAGTACGTGGAGAGCATGAACGAGGAAGAAGTGGTGTTGAAGAACTTCAGGGGAGAGCGCTACGTCTATCGGCAGCCGCGGGAAGAAGTCGGCGTGATCGATCTCAAGTCGGGAAAGACGGGCAAGGCGGGAAGGCCGAGAAAGCGCCGGACGGCATAGCAAAGATCGTTGGTCGCTTCCGCTATGCCGCCTTTGCCAGGCGGCTCACCGCCCGCAGGAACGCCTGATATACGTCGGGCCGCCACCAGCACCTCGACTCCTCGATCTTCACCAACGCTTCCGCGGTCGACATCGCCGGGCGATAGCTCCGCGTCGTCGTGAGTGCGTCGAACACATCCACAATGCAGATGATCTGGGCGCTCAACGGGATTTCGTCGCCCCGGAGCCGGTCCGGGTATCCGGTTCCGTCGTAGCGCTCGTGGTGCCACCGGATGATGGGTTTGATGTCCCAGGGAAACTCGACCGTGGCCAGCAGCTCCAGACCCCAGACCGGGTGCATCTGGATCACTCGTAGCTCGTCGGGCGATAGCTTGCCCGGCTTGTTCAGGATCTCATGCGGTACCCGCACCTTGCCCAGGTCGTGCAGGTAGGCGCCGATCCGGATGGTAGTCTGCTGTTCCTCGTCCAATCCCATCTCAGCCGCCACCGCGACACCATAGCTCGCCACCCGTTCGCAGTGTCCATGGGTGTAGCTGTCGGACGACTCGATCGACTGACCCCAGTCCCGCACCACCGCAAAGTAGGTCTCCTCCAGCCGGTGCACCTTGGTAGACACGTCCACCAGGTCTACCCGGGCATCCAGCCGGCTGAACAGGCGGTGTGCGGTATTCAGGAGCCGGAGCGCTTCCTGATTCCTGCCCATCACCTGGTAGAGAAGCGCCAACTCCCTGTCGGCTTCGGCCTCGCTCAGGATCGAGCCAGTGCTCATCGCCATCTCGACAGCCGCACGCAGTCGCGATTCCGCGAGCGCGTGGCGGCCGGTCTCCCGGTACACTCGGCCTATCACCTTGTACGCATCAGCCTTGTCGAGCTTGGCTCCCAGCTGGTCGAAGATGCCGAGTGCCGTCTCGGCATTCTGCCGCGCCTGGTCGTACCGCTGCCGTGCGAGGTGGACCTCGGAATGATTCAGCAGACCCAGGCCCTGAAGATGGATGTCTCCGATCCGCTCGGCGATCTCGAAGCTGAGGCGGAAGTAGCGGTCGGCGTCGTCCCAGAGATCCCGGTCGGCGCTCACCATGCCGAGGTTGTGATAGGCGATGGCGCAGCCTCGGTCATCACCGGCACTCTCGAATGCCTGCAACGACCGCTGATAGTGACCGAGGGCCTGGACCAGCGACCCCTGAATGTTGGCGAGGATCCCTAGATTCTGTTCGGTTCGTCCCCGCAGCTCGGCATTGGCTCCGCCCAGCTCGAGTGCCCGATAAAACTTCTCCCGGGCGGCCTCTATCGCACCGCTCTCGAAATCGAAGCCTGCGAGCGCATTGAGAGCCTCGGCCGCGAGTATCGCATCCCCCAGCTCGGTGGCGGTCCCATGACTCCGCTCGCAGAGCTCCCGGGCGCGGACCCGCTCGTCCCTGTGATGGCATACCACCCCCAGCCGGCGCAGTGACTCGGCGAGAATGGCGTGCTCACCCGCTTTCTCGGCTGCCTCGATGGCGCTGGAATAACATTGTACCGCTTCGGCCATGCAGCCGGCCCGCTCCTGCGCGCGGGCATCACGCAGAAAATCCGCAGCGCGGCGGGGCCCGGTCTGCTGGACCCCCCGCGCCTGCGGAAGAGGATTCTGATCCGATATCACAGACTCAGTACGCGACCGCGTACCGCGAGAAGTGGTCGATTGGGGCGGTAACCGTCTTCGCCCCGAAGAGGTCCAACGAGCGCAGGACTTCCAGCACATTCAGCTTCTCATCGGTGTACACAATCTTCTTCTTGAGAAGCACGACCAAGCAGTTCCTGTAGTTCATCACCAGACCAGCGGGCTGCTCGAACTGAAGGCCTTCGGGGCTGAACCGCACCGAGTTGGTCCGTCCCGGCATCTGTTCGGCCGTAATCGTGGTCTGCCGGCGCAGCGCTCCGCGCGGTATGACCAGGGTGTGAGTGCCCACCTGAATGGTGCCACCCTCATAGCCGATCGTCTTGCGGGCTATCTGGTAAGGCTGAGAGGAGCAGACCAGCAGATCGGTGACATTGAGCACGCTGCTGACGGCACCATCGAGGATGCCACCCACGAGCCCGTCACCGGACAAGAGATCATCCGACAGGAGCGCGTCACCCTCAAACAGATTCCCCAGCAAGTAGGCTTGCTGCTGCTGCTCGACTGTCTGGGTCGCGGGGCTGGTAGGGCTGTCAGCGCCGGTGCAGCTCACCGTGACGGAGAGCGCTAGTACCAGACCGAGGGTGAAGAACCTGCGAGTCCATTTCATAGCACTGCTCCGGGTGCGAGGTGAATGGCGAGCGACGATACCGCGACCGGTGATACTGGTCGCCGGACTGTCGGCTCTCAGTCGCTGTCGAGCTGAGAGGCTGCTGTCCGGTACGCGGAACACTGGTGGTGCGGAGGGGTGTAGGAGCAAGCGGCATGCCTTCGAGGCACTCGGCTGTCGAGAAATTAGGCGGCGACTTCTTGCGCTATGTCAGGCGGGTTGGGAGAGCGCGCTTGAGCATCGGCGCGCAAGGCCGGCTGTAAAGAAGGTGCACGAGTGCAATTTTTGTTTTCTGAGGCGGGGAGGCAGCGGTTGCGGTGGCCGCGCCTCGGTCGGGGGCTACAGGGCGGGTAAGCGGGTAAGCGGGTAAGCGGGTAAGCGGGTAAGCGGGTAAGCGGGTAAGCGGGTAAGTAGCACCGGCTGTCATCCCGAAGGTAGTGAGGGATCGCTCAATGCGACGTCCTTCTTACCGATCTCCTCAGGCCAAACACATAGCCATAGATCGCCAGATTTATGGCTATGACAAGCAGGCCAAGGACAAGCTGGATGTCGCGTGTCAAAGCGGAGGGATACAACACAGGCAGGAGGTAGTGCTCGATGAATCCTCTGGAATAGCCACTTTCACCGGCCTGGCGACGAAGGGAGTTCTCCAGCGGGGTGAGCGGACAGACCCGGCCGGAGAATTCGATGGCTGCACCCCATATCGCGGCCGGTATATGCAGAAACGCGACCTTAGGCCATCGCAGCACCAGGAGTCCGCCTGCGACCACGAACACGACGAATCCGAAGTGAAGTCCGACAACGATGTCGGCGAGGATGTGGTACATGAAACAACGTAAGCGGGACTAGGACGGACGTAAGCGGTGACTAGGCATCACTGCTCACGCTCGTTCTAGTCCCGCTCACGCTTTCAGCGGTTCCCGCTGTTGCCTTCACGCTGTTTGGAGATGCTCCTTCTCGTTCTCCGCCGCCACTTTCGTGGTCACATCCGGTGGCGCTTCGGCGTATCCATGGTGCTTCTGCCGATGAGTGCCTCTTCCGTGGGTGATCGAGTGCAGGGTGGTCGAGTACTTGTAGAGTTCGGCCTCCGGCACGATTGCGCGAACCTTGGTCAGCCGGCCATCCGGCTCGGTGCCGAGAATATGGCCACGGCGGGCGCTCAGGTCTCCCATCACGTCGCCCAGCACATCGTCGGGCGCCCAGGTCTCGATTTCCATCAACGGCTCCAGCAGCACTGGCCGAGCCTTGGGAGCCACGTTCCTGAAGGCCAGGATGCCGGCCATCTTGAATGACATCTCGTTGGAGTCTACGTCGTGATATGAGCCGTCGAAGCACTCCACCTTGAAATCGACCAGCGGATAGCCCGCGATCACACCGCGCACCGCCGCCTCCTGTATGCCGCGGTCGACCGCCGGGATGTACTTCCCGGGAATCACTCCGCCAACGATCTCGTTCTCGAACTGATAACCCGTCCCCCGCGGCAGCGGTGCGATCCTGATCCAGCAGTCGCCATACTGACCCCGCCCACCCGATTGCTTCTTGTGTTTGCCCTGGCCCTCGGCCCTGCCCTTGATGGTCTCGCGGTACGCCACCCGCGGGCGCACCAGCTCGGCGTGGACGCCGAACTTTCGCTGCAGGCGATTCAGGATGGTATCGAAGTGGCGCTCGCCCATCCCGTGGATGAGCGTCTGGCCCAGCTCCGAGCTGTACTCGAAGTGGAAGGTCGGGTCTTCCTCGTGCAGCTTGTGGAGCCCGGCCGCCAGCTTGTCTTCCTCGCCCCGCTGCTTGACCAGCACCGCCGAGGTCGCGACCGGCTCCGGGAACGGAATGGGGGGCAGCCGCACCGGCGCTTCTCGCCAGCAGAAGGTGTCGCCCGTGTGAGTGTCCTTCAGCTTCGCCACCGAGCCGATGTCGCCGGCAGATAACCGCTCGACCTCCAACCGCTCCTTCCCCTGCTGCACCGAGAGATGGTTGAGCTTCTCGATCGTCTCATGCTCGGCGTTGAACACTTCGCTGCCGTTTCTGACCTCGCCGGAGTAAAGCCGGAAGAGCGTCACGTCCCCGACGTGCGACTCGGAGAGGGTCTTGAACACCCGGCCAACCAGTGGCGCGTCTACTGGAGGCTTCACCTCGGCAGGTGACGGCAGCAGCTCCACCATCTTCTTGAGCAGGGTCCTGGTGCCGTAGGTCAGCTCTCCGCTGCCACAGAAGAGCGGAACGATCTCCCCGGCGATCACCGCCCGCTTGATCGCTCGAATGAAGCTCTCGCGCGATATCTCGGCGCCGCCGAGGTAGCGCTCGATCAGCTCGTCGTCAGTGGAGGCGACTGCCTCGGTGAGCTGCTCGGTGTACTGCTTGAACAGCGACTCGTACTCGGGAGGGATCGGCACGATGTCGTACTCCCCGGTCTTGGTGCCCTTCTTGTAGAAGTGGCAGTGGCCGGAGAACAGATTGATGATGCCGTGGAAGTCGTGGCCGTCGCCGACGGGAATCTCGACCGGGACCACCTTGGGGGTCAGATGCGCCTTCACATCGTCGAAGACCCGCTGGAAGTCGGCGTGTTCCTTGTCCATCAGCGATACGAACAGCAGCCGTGGCAGGTGCAGCTGATCGCAGATCTCCCAGGCCTTCTCGGTGCCAACCTCGACCCCGCCGGTCCCGCTGAGGACAACCACCGCCGAGTCGGCGGCGTGCAGTCCGCTGACCACTTCGCCGAGGTAGTCGAGGTATCCGGGAGTATCGATGAGATTGATCTTGGTGTCGAGCCACTCGGCGTAGCCGAGGCCCAGATTGATGGTGTGCTTGCGTTCGATTTCGTCGGGGGAGTAATCGGTGAGCGTGGTACCGTCTTTGATCGAGCCGTGGCGCCGGCTGGCACCGGAAACGAAGGCGAGCGCGTCGACCAGTGATGTCTTGCCGCTGCCCCCGTGCCCGACGAACGCCACATTTCTTATGGCGCTGGAGCCATAGACCTTCATGGCCTCCACCTCCTGAGTTGGGTTGTATTTCCAAGGTGGAGGCCGGAGGAGAGGTTGTCAATCGGCCGCGGGCGCGCAGCAGTCATTGCGAGGGCCCGAAGGGTCCGAAGCAATCCAGCGGGTCACGCGCACGCTATTTGGCTCCACCCTGGTGGTGGAAGATCCTCAGTCTAGCATCCGGACTTCTTAAGTCTGATGAATGAAGACTCAGTACTACGTCTACATCATGGCAAATCCACGCAGAACGGTGCTTTACACCGGAGTGACGTCCAGCTTAGCCCGCCGAGTGTGGCAGCATCGGAATGCACCATCAGGATTTACCCGGAGATACCACTGCTCACAGCTAGTCATGTATGAGGTGTTCCTCGACTCGTAGACGGCGATAGTGCGTGAGAAACAGCTGAAAGCAGGGTCTCGTCGCCAGAACATCGAGCTTGTAGAGAGGATGAACCCAGAGTGGCGAGACTTATCCGAGGAGATCTGATCAGGAATGGCAGGCGGGAGGCCGCTGGATTGCTTCGGGGCTGCGCCCCTCGCAATGACTCCGCTCCTCCCCCGTCTTTCCCGTTCGTCCCGTCCTTCCCGTCCTTCCCCCTCCGTGATCCACGACCTATCGCCCACCAGGCCTCCTCCCCTAATTGTGACCTTCATCCAATTGAACGATCATCTCAACTTCGAGCCTGAGCATGAGCAAAGCCACTGAGCGCAACCGCGACGACGCCCCTCTTTCCAAAAAACTTGAGGACCTGTACGAGCTGATCGAGGGCATCGAGATCGCCATGTTCACCACCCGCCGCCAGGACGGCCGGCTGGTCTCCCGACCCATGGCCACTCAGACCCAGGCCGAGGGCAGCGACCTCTGGTTCGTGACCGATATCGAGTCGAACAAGCTGGAGGAGCTGAACTTCGATCCCAACGTGAATCTGGCATACTACCGGGATGGCAGCCGGGAATGGGTATCCGTGAGCGGAACCGCCATGGTGTCGCAGGACCGGATGGCAATCCACGAGCTGTACCAGCCTGACTGGAAGGCCTGGTTTGGCGACGAAGGCGGCCAGCGGGACGGAGGTCCGGACGACCCCAGGCTGGCCCTTATCCTGGTGGAAGTGGATTCGGTCACCTACATGAAGGTGGACAAGCCGAAGCCGCTGGTGTTGTTCGAGGTGGTCAAGGCAATGGTGACGGGAACCCCTCCGAACGTCGGTAAGGAGCGGGAGCTCACCGGGTCGGAGGTTCGGACCGAAGCGGGAAGGTAGGCGAGCCTACTTCAACCAGTTCACGAAGAACGTGATGATGATTGCGTTCGTGAAGTCGATGAAGAAGGCGCCCACCAGCGGTACTATCAGGAAAGCGCGGGGTGCCGCCCCGAACCGCGCCACCAGCGCCCGCATGTTCGCCACGGCATTGGCGGTGGTGCCCAGCACGAAGCCAATGAATCCGCTGGCCATCACCGCCGACTCGTAGTCTTTGCCCATCACCCGGAACGAGACGGTCAGGGCGAACAGAATCACCAATACTACCTGGACAACGAGAATCACAAGCAGCGGGAGCGCCAGCCCGGCCAGCTCCCAGAGCTTGAGGCTCATGAGCGCGACCACCAGAAAAATGTTGAGTGCCAGGTTCCCCATGAACTCCATCGCGCGCTGATCGATGCCGAGCCAGCGGGTCCCGTCATCGACATTGCGCAGCACCGACGCCACCAGCATGGCTCCGATGTATCCCGGCATGGTGATGCCGAGTGACTGGATGTAGGAGCTGACGAGGCTGCCGAGCCCCATGGCCAGGGCGAGTACCGCGACGTTTCTCATCAGCGACGTGTCTTCGCGATCAACCTCGACCACGAGCGTCTCGGTGGTTTCCTCCAGCTCGGCCCTCATCTCCTGCGCCGCCTTCGGGGTGCTCGAGCCCGGGGATCGCAGACCGAAGGTCCGGATCAGGCGGGTGCCCACCGGTCCGCCGACCAGTCCACCGCATACGATTCCGGCCGTGGCAGCGGTAAGCGCCAGTGGTCCTGCGCCGCGCAAGCCGGCTTGCTCGAACACTGGCGCGAAGGCCAGTCCCGTCGCCGGCCCACCCACCAGCGTCACCGAGCCGGCCATCACGCCGAGCAGCGGATTCTCTCCGAACGCGAGCGCGATGCCGATGCCGGTGAAGTTCTGGACGAAGCAGAAGAAAGTCGCCAGGATGAGAAAGATCAGCACCTGAATCCCGCCCACTCGGAGCAGGGCGAGGCTCGCGCTCATGCCTATCGACGTGAAGAACGCGACGCTCAGCGTGGACTGCAGCGCGGTATCGAACTGTACACTCACACCCTGCGAGCGGAGCACCATGACCAGCAGGGTGAAGCACAGCCCACCAACGACCGCGGCGGGGATGTTCAGCCGATCCAGCCAGCCGACCCGCTTCCGAAGCTGGATCCCACCGAAGTACACCAGTCCTGCGAGGCTTAGCGTCTGGAGCAGGTCCAGCTTGAGGTCTGTCATGGCGTTTAGAGTACGGTAGACGGGGCAACGCGGCTAGGCCGAACGCAACGAGGGGCCGACACCACGCCGGCCCCTCGCCCGTTCCAGAGCGTCAGTCGTGCAGGAGTTTTCCCAATTCCGACAGTCGGTCGGCCCAGTACTCCTTCTTCTCGGTGACGGCCGCACGATCCGGCAGCTTGGTATGGACCAGCGTCACCTGACTCTTGCCGGCTCCGCGGCCCATGAACCCCACCTCGACCGACGTACGATCCGGCCAGGTCATTCGCATCGACTTTTCACGGATCGCGGTTCGGATTGTGGGATCCACATCGGGGAGCCAGCGGCGGCGCATGCGTGCGTCGCTGAAGGCGTGGTACAACCGCACCACCGGCACGGGAAACGTCTTGCTCTTCCCGGCCTCGAACAGCCCGCCTCGGCGCTGTCCCACCGCGCGCAGCCCCTTGATGCGCTCGTATCCGACAGTGACGCTTTGGGCCCACCAGCCCGGAATCTTGTACTTGTCGACCACGTGCCGGGCGATGTCGCGATGGGGCCAGGTGTACGCTTTCTCCCGATCGAGAGCCTTGACCCATCGCTCCCAGGTGCAGCCGGTTCTCTCCTTCATGATCGCGTCGCTCCTCCCCGCGAGCTTCGCGTACTCTGCCGGAGCAATGGAAGGCAGGACGGCGCTACTGGGCTTCTTGGTCCTGAGATGTGCGCGCGCGGCGGTGTAGGATTCGCCGGTCTTCTCCATGCGTCCGCGAACCAGACGCTTGAAGTCTTTATTGGTAGGCATACCTGAGTCCTTTGGTCAGGCCACAGGCGACATGCTCCCCAGCAGCGACGCCCGTGGCGTCCCAAAGGTTCAATCGAAGAGATCCGGGAGTGTGCCCCCCTTTGCCTCACGAGGGCCCTTGCTGGGGCAGGACCGATGAGGTTGGGCGCGGATCGTCCGCCTCGCCTATTCTGCATCACGCGGTCGGAGGAGGCAAGACCTTGGATCAGGATGAAGGGAGCCGGCATGCTTCCGCGACGGTGGCGACCACGCTCCTGACTGTGGCTTCGTCATGACTCCACAGCTCTGACAGGAGCAGCACTCCGCCACTCCGCAGTCTCACGGCAGGCCGCCACACCGCGCCGCCTTCGCTGTCCTCTCCCACCTCGGTGAAGGCGCTCTCGAGCTGATCGAACGCAAGCGCTCGCACTCCACGCCCGCGGAGCCCCCAGCGCACTATCCGGAGCACCCGGTGAGTCCGGTCGAGCTGCACTTCTGTTCCCGGGCTCCGCGCCAACCACGGGAGTGCACCGGCACAGACGCAGAACCCAAGAGCGATAGAGGCGAGGCGCTCCCACGGCTCGAGCTCGTCGGCGTTTGTCGCCAGACCCAGCGGCATCGCGATGGCGAGCATTCCGCCAGCCAGCAAGAAGATTCCCAGCGCCCAGAACGGCGCGGGCCGGTCTCTGATGCGGATCAAACCCTGATCCATTGTAGCCTCTGCCGGTGTCGCCCTGTTTGCCTGTTTCACTCTGGGACCGCGGTGAGCTGGGTCTTGCACGCGGAGGTACAAGTCACCAAATATGAGAAGTCCACGGCGATTCGCGGCTCGTTTGTGCGACGGTTCCGGCCATGCGCCTCACCCTCATTCAATCCGGTAGAAACTTCTTTCAGAGCGCGGAGTGTACCTTCGCCAGCGCCCTGGCGCATCTCGTCGTCGTGTGGTTTGCCGTGAATCTCACCTCGGATGGGCGGCAGATGCCGATCGACGAGCGGGAAGCGAGGGTCTTCTTCCTTCTGCCTCCCGATCGCGTGGACGTGCGGGAACGGCAGTCCGAGATCCTGCAGTGGGGCCGGCTTGGCAGCGACCTGGAAAACGGAAAGATCCTCACGAGCCTCGAGGGAGGCTGGGCCCGGGGCGAGCTGGCCAGGGGAGCGCGCGGGAAGCGGCACCGGAGCGGCGCACGCGGGCAGCTGCCCTTCGGGCCCAGTGCGCCCTTCGTGCCCGATACCGCCTTCAGCGTGCTGGAAGTGGACGAGATGGTCGAGCGGTACGAGAACAGCGCGGCGCCGGTCTATCCCCACGATCTCATGGCGACGGGAACACAGGGGATGGTGCAGGCCACATACGTCGTGGACACCGTCGGCACCGTCGACACCACGACGGTGCAGGTGACCTACAGCGACGACCCTCGCTTCACGGAGTCGGTGCGGGTCGCCCTGGGACAGATGCGGTTCCGTCCGGCCAAGCGGGCAGGAAAAACCGTCCGGCAGATGGTAGAGCAGAAGTTCCGCTTCAAGATCGTGCCCGCGTCGGAGCTCGCCAAACAGATCAGCTGAGCGTGGACCTTCACGGCTCCGCGATAGCAGGAACCCCGAGTACAACGTCATCGGCACGCATACAATACACCGCCCCTGCGATGGAAATGCCGCAAGCGCCGTTGTGAACCTGAACGGCTCTTCGCCGACGAGCATTGGAGACGATGAGCCGTGACGATGAGCCGGGTGCGGCGCAAGCTCAGGAGAGCAGGAATCACCTCGCTGCCCTCTATTTAGGAACAACGCAGCAAGACCGCTCACCAGAAGCTGTTACACCATCGCGCCGGGCTTCATTTGTCCTTTGGGCCGGCGTCTAGGGTCTAGGGTCTAGGGTCTGGCGTCTAGCGTCTAGCGTCTAGCGTCTGAACTTTGTGACAATTTCTGTTCCTGATCGAGACGATCTTCGGGTTGCCGCTCCGCCGCCGACGCCCGATATTGTCGCCGGAACTTATTCCACGCGGAGGTTATCATGGCGACGAAATCGCAGGCGATACCGAAGGGGTATCACACCGTCACACCCAGCCTGTTCGTAGCGGGAGCGGCGAAGGCTATCGACTTCTACAAGAAGGCCTTGGGAGCCGAAGAGCGCTCTCGATTCCCGGCTCCGGACGGGTCGATCATGCACGCCGAGATCAAGATCGGCGACTCGGTCATCATGCTGGGCGATGAGATGCCGGATCACGGCGGCAAGAGTCCAAAATCATTGGGCGGCACGCCGGTAGGCTTCTTCGTGTACCAGGACAACGTCGATGCGGCGTGGAAGCGGGCAATCGATGCGGGGGGCAAGGAGGTCATGCCGCTCGAAGACCAGTTCTGGGGCGATCGCGCCGGATGCTTCGAGGACCCCTTCGGCCATAAGTGGTGGCTGGCACAGCATCTTCGGGATATGACCCCCGAGGAGCTCAACAAGGCGGCGGAGTCGTACTTCTCTCAGATGCAGCCCGCGTCCTAGCGCACCGGACCTCGAGTAGTCTCGAAGCAAAAGAGCGGACCTGCTTGGCGGGTCCGCTTTCGCTTATCCCGGATTTCGCAGGCGTTCTGGATCACATCGCCGCCTCGTGGGAAGCTCTACGTTCACACCCCTCGTAGCCTTTCTCACCTCCGATCCGGAAACGAAGGTCTTACATGATTACCCGATTTGATAAGCTCCAGACCGAATTGCCCCACCCAAAGCATCCATCGCCAAATTCCGCCGCGGCCGTCCAGGAGCTATTGGGCGGAAAATTCGGCGAGATGTCGACCTTCATGAACTACACGTACCAGTCGTTCAACTTTCGAGGTCGCTCGAAGATGCGGCCGTTCTATGACCTCGTTGCCAACATCGCGGCCGAGGAGTTCGGTCACATCGAGCTGGTCTCGTACGCGATCAATCTGCTCCTGACGGGCACAACCGAGCGGGGCGACGACCCGACCGCCACGCCGCTCGAGGACGCCTCGGACGCCCGGAACAGCTACCACTTCCTCGCGAGTGGACAACAGGCGTTGCCGATGGATTCGCAGGGCACCTTCTGGACGGGGGCAAACGTCTTCTCCAGCGGAAACCTGAAGCTGGACCTGCTGCACAACTTCTTTCTCGAGTGCGGCGCCCGGGCCAGCAAGATCCGGGTGTACGAAATGGTGGACGATCCTACTGCCCGCGCCTGTGTCGGGTTCCTCCTGGTCCGAGGTGGGGTCCATATCGTCGCGTATGCCAAGGCGCTCGAGAAGCTCACCGGTGTGGACGTCGGCAAGCTGCTTCCGATACCCGACATCAGCAACAAGCGCTTTCCCGAAGCGGCGAAGCATGAGGCCCGGGGCCTGCATCAGATCCTGTACCAGTTCAGCCCAGAGGATTACCCCAGGGCCGGCGAGATCTGGAACGGGACCCATCCAGAGGACGGAAGCCCACTCACGGTTCAGGTCGGCGCCCCGAAGGGGTTCGAACCGCCGGACCTCGACGAAGAGCCGCAGCTTACCGCGCCCGTGGGTCCGGACATCGATCCGGAGATGTTCATGGATGTAGCGGGCAAACTGTTTCCCGAGATGAGCCGTCGGAAACGGCCGGCGCGGGCAAGGGTAAAAGTCCGCTCGTAGTCCTATCCTGGAATCGCCGCCGGGCCATCAGGCTCGGCGGCGATTTCTGTGTCCCGGGCTTTTACTGCTCCGCCCGCCACAAATCGCCATAATCCAGCACCCAGCCTTCGGGCTGGACCCGGAGCGTGCTGCGAAACCGCTCGCTACCCGGGATGTCGGATTCATAGTCGTACTCGGTCTCACTTCTTCGAGCGTAGCGCTGCACGAGCAGGGTGAGTCGGACCTCGGGCCACTCGAGCCAGGCCGATCGCACCTCGGCCGACTGGCCGACGCGGAGTGACAGGCGACGCAGCGGCAGGAGATTGGTCGCCGGTGTGAAGCTGAGGTCGAGGTCCATGCAGCCGTGGACCTCAGGACAGATCTCGTCGTTGAGCGTCCAGATGCCCGCGCTATCGCGGCCGAGTCTCAGATCTACTGCGTCGCGTCCCCTCCAGCCCCACACGTGTCCTTCGGTCGTTTTCCATTCACGATCGGCGTGAACAACGTAGGCCAGCGCGGTGGGACTACCCTCATGGAACGCAGCCATTCCCGACAGCACCGCGCCGTCCTCGTCCATAAGCAGTGAGGCGGCATCGTGGCCCGGCATATCGAGCCGCCGATAGAGGATCGGCTCCGGTGGAGTGACCTTCATCCGGAGAGCCACCCGTGCTCGAGCCGGTGGCTTGCCACGTCGGCCACGAGCTTGAGCAACACCATCACTACCGCGAATGCGGTCTCCCGGCCAAGACCGGGAATGACACCCGCAGCCGCTACCCCGAGGAGCAGCACGATTCCGACGAGCGACATCCGCGCGTAAGGCAGGAAGGCCAAACCGACGATGTTGAGCCGATCATACTCCCTGCCGATCAGGAAATTGCGGACGAGGGACACGCCGTGGCTCAGGCACAACGCGCCGGTCGCGATCAGGAGACCGGGGCCGGCGGCGGTGAGTGCCCGCGGAATGTCGGCGCCGCCGCCTTCTCCCTCAGCTCTGAGCATGGCCGGGAGCAGCAGCACGAACACTCCGATCCCGAGCGCGAACGCTGCGAACTTGAAGACGAAGAAGCCGGTGCCTATGACGGTAAAGACGAGCCGGTTCACCCGGCTTCCGGGATCCACCCATCGCGCGGCCCAGGCACCCAATGGCGCAGCTCCGAACACACCGACCACCAACATCCGGAAGACATTGTACGCGCCCAGGACGACGACCTCGGTCCAGTAGATAAGGAGGGTCTCGTAGTATCCCCATTCATGCTGCAGCGTTTGAAAGGCGACGAAGAGGTTTGCGAGGACCAGGGTAACGAGACCGGCACGGCTCATTAGTCCCGCCGCTGCCCAATGGCCAGAAGATGTGCGCTGGTGCCCACTGCCGCTGCTTCCGTCTCCAGCAGCTGAGCGACCCGGAGGAGGGTCCTGCGTCGTCGAGGGTCCGACATCCGGTCGGCGATGTCCGGCAGAATCCAGCCCGGTCCCTCGATGCCGAAAACGCCTTGCAGAGTCAGGCCGGCGGTCTGGATCTCTGTCGCCAGCTCGTCGGGGAGATGAAAGTAGGCGGTCGTGAAATAATCGGGCCGATCGGTTGGGTTGCGATGCTGACCGTCTTTCAAATCCCGATCGACGATGCGCTCGAACTCGGGATCATCCAGGAGCTCGCGGGCCAGGCCGTCCAATGCCGATGCATGTCGGGAGATGGCGGCAGCAAATAGCAGCCCCTCCGGCTTCAGGACCCGACGCGCCTCCCGCAGGGCCCGCGCGCGATCGGCTGAGTCGGTGAGGTGGTAGAGAGGTCCCAGCAGCAAGACAATGTCGGCGATCTTCTCCGGGGCGTCGAGGAACCGGGCATCGCCGACTCGACAGGATGCCAGCGGTCGCTCGGCGAGAGCGCTGCGCCGTTCCGCCTCCTCCACGAGTCGCGGCATCGCGTCTATCAGGTGCACGGTGTAATCGGCTGC
Organism: uncultured Gemmatimonadales bacterium; assembly: GCA_963730915.1. Classification (GTDB taxonomy): domain Bacteria; phylum Gemmatimonadota; class Gemmatimonadetes; order Gemmatimonadales; family GWC2-71-9; genus CAVVWJ01. Next base: position 403,219 of record CAVSTR010000004.1, read on the forward strand.
CGCAAGCCAGAGGGCGTACGCTCCCGCCGCACCGCCGATGTCGAGCACGGTAGCAGGAGGCGGCGGCGCAAAGCGCTGGATCAGCTCACGGGTGCGCGCCTCCTCGAGCTGAAAAGGCCCTTGCTGGAGCCGAACTTCCTCAGGCACTCGCTCGTAGTACTGCGCTATGTCGGGATCGAAGTCATGATCCGGCAGCGGCCAGACGCTCACAATTGAGTCCTCCACTAAGAGCGTGGCCGGCCCTCGAGTGCCACTCTGATCTGACCCAGATGATGCGCGTTATGAGCGGCGACCTTGTCGAACTCGTCCCTCAACGTCCGCACTCCGGTCGCGCTGTGTACGAACTCCAGATGGCCATTCTGTTCGTAGTGCATGCCGGCGTAGTAGATAATGGCGTTGCGCACCGACTCGTACACTCGGCGGGAGAGCTCCAGGGGTACCCGCGAATAATCCAGGCCCTTGGCCCAGGCATCCTGATCGTAGACCCAGAGGACCTGGCGCGGCTCACTGATGACACGGCGGATGCGGTCGAAGAGCACCGTCTCACTATCGGAGAGGTGATGGAGTATGAATTTGACCGGCCACTTGCCGGACGCGTACGTCCGGCCGAGGTCGTGCCCCTCGAGCGTAAAGTATCGCAGGGTCTCGTCGCGGGTTGCCTCGAGTTCTCGGATCAGGTTCACGCTGCCATCTCCTCGTGGCTGCGCTGCTCGACGCAGACCCTGCCGATAACTGCCTCGAGCAGAGCATCAACCGATCTGAACGGTGGCACCCTCAGCAGATATCAGGCGCCTTGATCGCCACGCCATCAGCCCGCGCCGCGTAGACGGCCAGCTCCTCGGCGTCGATTTTCGGGCATCAGCTCTCAGCCCCGAATAAAGTAGGGGTCAAGCGGGATGGCCGCGCGAGGTTCGGCAGAATTCGGAAGCTGGTGACTTACAGCCTGAAACCGGCGGCGTCAATGCAGGGGAAGGAGCCGCCAAAGCGGAGTAAGGATGACCCGGGCAATGGCGTCCGGCTTACCGACCGAATTCGGGACCGTGAACGAGATCGTTGCTCGGATGGACCCGTCCCGATTTATGAGCTACTTTAGGATCACGTAGGTAGCTAATGTTTCAAGGTGGGTGGTTGAGCGCGAGCGGTAGAGGCCGTTCTGTCTTCCAAGACGGTTATGCGATTAGGCCGAAGCCGTAGGCCCTTGGCTCTATAATCCCTCGGGTGCGCTCCCACCTACTTCCCCTCAAGTGTACCCGGGTCCAAGTTCCCACCCATGGATCCGACCGAGCGCCGGATTTCGGAGCGCCGAGCTCCCAGCTATAGCTCCGAGGAACTAAACGGACTCCGCATCTCCCGAGTGCATTTTCGTGAGGAGTTTCTATTCTGCCTGTTGTCGGATGGGAACATGATCTGTGTCCCCCTCGCGATCTCGCCGGCCCTCACTGCCGCCGAGTACCAGGCGCGATACCAGTGGGAGATCGAAGAGGACGGTAAGGCGATCGTCTGGCGCACGAAGGGAATGGGTGTGACGACCGAACACCTCACGCTGTGGAACATTCTATCCCACCCGCAGGCTCGAATCACAGTCCTGCCAGCATCGAGTCCTTGACGAATCGCTGATAACCGGACACTGCCGAGTCGGCTACCGGGGTGCACTAAGGCGGGCTACTGTTGGTGCCATGGAGACCGCCCTCGTCCAGCGCCGCACGCTTCGACTGCTCTTCCTCACTCAGATCATCAGCGGCATAGGGGTAGCGGTGGGCGCCTCGGTGGGAGCGCTGCTGGCAGCCGATATTGCCGGCGTCGGCCTGTCGGGTCTGGCGCAGAGCGCCGCCGTGATCGGGACGGCTCTCTTTGCTGTGCCGGCCACGGCCATCGTCAATCGTCACGGGCGGCGGCCAAGTCTGGCGTTGCTCTACCTGATCGCGGCAGCCGGGGCGATCACCGTCCTCTTTGCGGCGACGCGGGGATCGATCCCGCTCCTCTTCCCCGGCTTCTTTCTATTCGGCGCGGCCACAGCGGCCAACTTTCAGGCCCGCTACGCGGCGGTGGATCTGGCGCCGTCGGAGCTCAGAGGCCGCCACCTTTCCTTAATAGTGTGGGCCACCACGCTGGGCGCGGTGCTGGGGCCGAGCCTGGCCCCGGTGGCGGGTACGTCGGTGGCTCGATTCGGCATCCCAACCCTGGCGGGCCCTTACTTCTTCTCCGCGCTCTTGTTCGCGCTGGCGATCGTGCTGCTACTGGTGTTCCTGCGGCCCGATCCAGCGGTCGTCGCACGAGCCGAATTGGGACGGACCGTCGCGACGAAAACAGATGCGGTCCGGCACGGGATGGGGGCCGCGTTTCGGTTCGTGGTGTCGCACTCCGCGGCCCGGCTGGGCGTGAGCGCCATGGCGGTTGGCAACGTGGTGATGATCGGTGTGATGGCAATGACACCGGTGCACATCAAGAGTGCCGGTCATGACGCGGCACATACGCTCGGCATTGTCGGAATCGTGCTGAGCTTTCATATCGCGGGGATGTACGCATTCTCGCCGGTGTTCGGATGGCTCACGGACAGACTGGGCCGCAGGCCGGTGATCTTTGCCGGCGTCGCACTGCTGCTCACCGCCTGTGCCCTGGCGGGAACTGCCGAGCACGAGACCTCGAGGCTGGCCGCAGCACTGATGGTGCTCGGGCTCGGCTGGTCCGCCACGATGGTGGCCGGGTCAACGCTGCTGAGCGAGTCGATTCCCGTGGAGCTGCGGGCCTCGGCGCAGGGCTTCTCGGATCTGGCGATGGGACTGGCCGGCGCATCGGCCGGGGCGATCTCAGGAGTGATCGTGGCTGCGTGGGGGTATTCGACTCTGACAGCGCTCGCGGCGCTGGGCACGGCGCCGCTGATCGCCCTGCTCTCTTTTTCCCGCAAGGGGATCTCACCTTTTGCTGGAGCCGAGAGAGCTGGTGGGCAGCAGGAGAGCGATCCCCTTACGCCAAGTTCATCTTCCTGAGCAATTGCTGGAAGCGGGGGTGCCCTCGAAGCGACGTAAAGAGGAAGGAACCCTTGATACCGAACACGGCCCCGGCGCGTTGCTCGTAAGCTCGCTCCAACCAATCCATCGCCTGCTCGTGCTCGCCGAGTCCGGTGTAGACGTACGCGAAGTGGTAGGGTGATACGTAACGCCGAGTCGCCAGCCCCTCGAGTCGGTGCAGCACCTCGCGCGAATCGTCGGTCCGACCCACCATCGCAAGCGCCTGCCCGAGTTGGCCCAGGTACAGAGTGCTGTCGGGTGAGAGGGACAGCGCCTTTTCCAGCGATTCAATCCCCTCGTCAGGTCTCCCATTCAGGAGATAGGCCCATCCAAGCGTTGCATGCGCCAGCGCCAGGTGAGGTTCCGCCTCCAGGACGCGAGTCACAGCATCGAGCGCTTCCTGGTAGCGGCCGGCCCGAAGGAGTGTGGTCGCGATATCCATGCGGTGGGCCAGCGGATCCAGCTCATGCGCGCGACGCTGCAGCTCGATGGCCTCCTCGTAGCGCTCGAGCGAGGACAACAAGAGCCCATAGATGTCGAAGGTGTCTCCGCTGTTCGGGTTCAGCTCCAGCGCGCGCCTAAGCTCCGCCTCAGCGCCAAGCCAGTCGTAGTCGCACGCGTATTTGATGTGTCCCAGGACGGCATGGGCTTCGGCAAGTCCATTATCGATCTCGAGTGCACGGGCGACGGCGGCCTTGGCCCGCCGGAAGGCTTCCTCCGACGGGATCGAGCCCATGACGCCGACCGCTATGTCGGTGTAGGTGTAGGCGATGGTGGAATATGCCAATGCATAGTTCGGATCCCGTGCGATCGCCTCTTCCAGGTATCTCAGCGCCTGCTCTGCCCCTTCCTCGGTCCACCGGGCCAGGCAATGCCTCCCCAGGAGGTAGCGCTGATACGCCTCCACGTCCCGGGTGGGCTCCTTCCGAACTCGCCGGCGCTCCTCGGGGGACAGCTCTGCCTGGAGCGCAGCCGCTATGTGGAGTGCGACATCGGTCTGTATGGCGAAGATGTCGGTCAGCTCGCGATCGTACGTCTCGGCCCAGAGGTGCCGGTCGGACTCCGCCTCGATGAGCTGCGCCACGATCCGCACCCGGCTCCCCGCTCGGCGCACGCTTCCTTCCAGCAGCGTTGCCACGTCCAGGGTGGACCCGATCTCTCGCAGGCTCTGCTCCCGCTTCTTGAACGGCATCACCGAGGTCCGCGAGATCACCTTCAGGGAACGGATCTTCGACAGGTGAGCAATCACGTCCTCGGTGATCCCATCGGCGAAGAACTCGTTCTCGGGATCGGTGCTCATATTAAGGAAGGGAAGCACCGCGACCGATGGCGGCCTTGCCTCGCCGTCCGCTGGGGTGGAGAGCGCGTCTGCGAAGGCTTTCGGCGTTTGAAAACCGGTCAGCCGGATCGATTGCGAGCGCCCGGACGATTGCCTGCTCCACCGCCGACGAGACCAGCGGACGCACGCGGCGAAGACGAGGCGGTGGCTCGGTGAAGCGCCTAGCCATCACCGCCATCGGCGAAGCCCCCGTGTGCGGCGGCTCTCCGGCGAGCAGCTCGTAGAGCACGCAACCAAGACTGTAGATGTCACTCCGAGCGTCGAGGATTCGCTCTCCGGCCGCCTGTTCCGGGCTCATGTACGCCGCGGTGCCGAGTGTCATGCCTGTAGCAGTCAGTCTCGACTCGGTTCCGCCCCGCTGCCCCGCCGCCCCGGTGTCAATCGCGATCCCGAAGTCCATCACCATCGCCACTCCTTCATGCAGCAGGATGTTCTCGGGCTTGATGTCGCGGTGGATCAGGCCGTTGGCATGGGCGTAGTCCAGCGCGGAGGCAACCTGACGCACGAGCCCGATCGCTTCCTCGATGGGGAGTTGTCGTTCGCGGGAGAGTTTTTGGCGGAGGGACTCACCTCGCACATACGGCATCGAGAACCACAGCAGATCGTCTCCCCCGCCGCTTTCACGCCCGGCAGCGCCGCTATCGTAGAGCGGCAGGATATGGGGGTGGGTCAGGCCGGCGGCGACGCGGATCTCTCGGCTGAAGCGCTCCTGGCCGAGCAGGATGCCGACTTCGGGGCGAAGCACTTTGATCGCCACCTTGCGGCGGTGCTTCAGATCGTCGGCCAGGTAAACGTTGGACATCCCGCCCCGGCCGAGCTCGCGCTCGACGGTGTAGCGGCCCGCGAGTGCGGTGCTGAGGCGGTCTAGCTGTTCGGTAGGCACAGGGCCGGCGGCTTCATTATCTCTATTGTGCCTCGAACCGCGTTGGACGGCAACTGTGCTGACGACGTTAATTCATCAGGACTGTTTTCACCGAGTCCAGTGACCCATCGTTCGGCGCAGGCGTGACGCCGAGCAGATGCGCGAGCAGCGGGTAGAGATGAATGTTCTGAAAGGGCGGAACGGTGACGCCCTTCCTGAACGCGGGCCCGCGCGCCAGGAAGATCGCGTGCATCGAGGGCGTCTCCGGCGGATAGCCGTGGGCGCCCCGGGTGAGGCGGCTTCGGATTGCCGCGGGTCCGTGTGTCGTCACCAGCCAGCCCTCGTCGGCAACCGCAATGATTTCGGGTATGCGGGGGTGATTGCCGTACTGATACGTCGACATGCTCTGCTTGCGATAAGTCCGGAGATGCGACACGCGCGCGAGGGCCTGATACACCGTGTCGCCCGCTCCTGGCGTCGGTGAGAGTGATAACATCGCGCCCAGATCCACGATGTTTACCGTCGGAGGATCCACGGCATCGTCCAGATAGATGAGGTGGCCGGGCTCGACCCTCGCCATGCCGTGATCCGACACCACCACGAGATTCACCCGCCTCTCCAGCCCTCGCTCCCGCACTCCATTCATGATGGCACCCACCGCGCTGTCCACCTGCGCGATCGCGAGGTCGGTCTCCGGGGCGTCGGGGCCGAACTCGTGGCCCGCGTCGTCCACGTCGCCGAAGTAGACCGTGATCAGCTGTGGCGCCTGATCGGCGGGCAGGGAGAGCCAGTCGAGCACCTGCGCGACCCGTTCGGCGTTGGGAACGGCGGCATCGAACATCTTGTACCACGTCGGGCGAACGCCCGCGATCGCCACGTCGGAGCCGGGCCAGAAGTACGTTGCCGCGCGCTTCCGCTGCCGGACCGCCGTCACCCAGATCGGCTCTCCGCCCCACCAGCGCGGGTCGCGCGCCGCGTTACGGTCGCGCAGGCTGAAGCGGCCGAGCGCAGAGTCCACCATCGTGTTGGAGACGATGCCGTGGTGTTCGGGATAGAGGCCGGTGGCCATGGTGTAGAAATTGGGAAATGTCAGGGTGGGAAAGACGGGGATGAGCCAGCGCGCCCGCGCTCCGGTCCGGGCCAGCTCGCGCAGGTGTCGGGCGGCAGCGCGCTCCAGAAAGCTCGGGTGAAATCCGTCGAGGCCGATGAGGACGACGGTCGAGCCTTCGCTCACCGGTGAGCCGCGAGTCGCGGCCCCGAGGATCAGGAGGACCAGGCCGACTATAGCAATCCAGCTCTGTGCTCGCCGCACGCTCGCTCTCATCCGTACCTGCAGAGGGCGACCTATTCGATGGTCAGGTTCGCGAAGATGAGAACTTTCCGCTCCAGGTCAAACGTTGCACTCTTGCTGCGGGCGAGCAGCTTCACCAAGACGTCGGTATCCTCGGCACTCGGGCGAAGCACATACTCATCGGCACCATGGTCCAGCACAAGCTGGAGGGTGAAAGCTCCAGGACCGCCGCGCTCCATCTCGGTCCAGGAGGCTTGCGCATGGGTCACCTGTCGCACCTGGATCTGGCGTTCGGCAGGGGTGTTCTCTCGGGGGGACATAGATCGCTCCGGGTAATGGTAAGGCGTCCGCGTCTTCGATCGCGAGATACCCAAGCTAGTGGAATTGCTGGTGCCTTCGATACGCCCGAGACCACATCGATAGGGAGGCTCTCATAGCCGCTATGACCCCGGCTGCTGTCCGGCCGGGGGCGCCACTTGCGCTCCGCGGTCCTTTTGTATATGATGATCATCATATGACTACCGCCGCCAAGAGACGTCCCGACCCCAGCCGCAAGGAAGCCACGCACGAGCGCATCGTCGAGGCTGCGGCCCGAGCCATCCGGCGCAGCGGGTACAACGGCACCGGCGTCGCCGACATCATGAAGGCCGCCGGCCTGACCCATGGCGGCTTCTATGCCCACTTCGACTCGCGCGAGGCGATGCTGGCGGAGGCAGCCGACCGCGCCGGCGCCGAGAGTGTGGCGACGCTTGAGCGCATGGCCGCAGCCGCACCCCCTGAGAAGGGGCTGCAGACGCTGGTGCGGGCCTATCTCTCGAAGGAACACCTCGAACGGGCCGAGACTGGATGCCCGATGGCGGCGCTCGGTTCGGAGATGCCGCGCCAGGCGCCCGAGGTTCGGCGGGCCGCCACCCGCCGGATCAAGGAAGCGATCGACCTCGTCGCTCGCCAGCTGCCTGACTGGGGCAAGCCGGCCGCGCACGAGCAGGCACTCGCCACCCTATCCACGATGGTCGGGGCAATGGTGCTGGCCCGCGCAGTCGACGACCCCAAGCTCTCCGACGCCTTTCGCTCGGCGGCGCTGAAGCACTCCACCCCTACCAGCTCCTGACCGCCAATGCACCAGCTACGGAGGTTACGTTCGCACTAGAATATGATGTTCATCATATTTGACTAGACAGCAGTTGACCTCAACCGAAAGAGAGCACGGTATGTCGAGCAACGGGACGCAGGGTAACCGGCAGGTAGCGATCGTGACCGGCGCATCGGCCGGGATAGGAGAGGCAACCGCCCGGGCGCTGCACGCCGCCGGCTACCGGGTGTTCGGCACTTATCGCAAGCCGCCGGCATCGAGGGTGCCGGGGGTCGAATATCTGGTCCTGGATGTGACGAAGGATGAATCGGTGAAGGCCCTCGTGGCCCAGGTGCTGGACCAGGCCGGCCGCATCGATCTGCTGGTCAACAACGCCGGTGTGGGCTTGATCGCAGGTGCGGAGGAGTCATCGCTCGAGCAGGCCAAGTCTCTCTTCGACGTCAACGTGTTCGGGCTCATCCGCGTGACCAAGGCCGTCCTTCCGATCATGCGCCGGCAGCGGGCCGGACGGATCGTCAACATCAGCTCGGTCATGGGGCTGATCCCGGCACCGTTCATGGCCCTGTACGGAGCGAGCAAGCACGCCGTGGAAGGGTATTCCGAGTCGCTCGACCATGAGGTCAGAGGTTCGGGTATCAGAGTGGTGCTGGTCGAGCCGGCGTACACCCGCACTTCGTTCGAGGGCAACGTCTACCAGGCGGACCAGCAGCTCGAGGTCTACCGGCCGGCGCGATCGAACGCCGAGGCGGTGATGCGGGACGCGATGAAGACCGCGGATTCGCCGGAGCTGGTCGCCAGTGCGGTGGTGAAGGCGTCCACCGCGGCGAACCCGCAGCGACGCTACGCCGCGGGCAAGGCGGCGCGCCAGATCAGTCTGCTCCGTCGATTCGTGCCGGCGGCGGCGTTCGACAAGAGTCTCCGGAAGCAGATGCGCCTGCCCGCGTGATTGGCCCAACCTATTCACGATTACTCCTGAGGAGGACAACCAATGTTCACCAAGATTCAGAGTCGCGCACTTGTAGTGCTAGGGCTGGGGCTCTCGCCCGTAGCAAACTCGCTGGGTGGTCAGAGTGTAACAGTCGATGGGCCCAGTCAGGGTAACAGGATCGAGCTGTCCTATCACGTGAAGGCCATCAAGCGGGACAGCGCGGGACAGTATACGATGTCGGGTACAGTGAATGGCGAGCTGCAGGGCCGGGCGACCCTCGTGTTCGGCTTCGACCAGGGATCATCCGGGCAAGCCGGCAAGGCACCGGTTCATTCCTACTGGGTCGTGGAAGCGGAGCCGGCGTCAGACTCCTTCAAAGCGGAATTGAGGGGAACTGTCGAGGCGATCTCGGGTCAGACCCACCTGGTCGGCACGATCACTGAAGGCGCCAACAAGGGGCGCCGGGTCGAGACCAGCAGCCGGCTGCTCAACTTCGGGCCCAACGGTTCGTTGAGTGACATCGACGGCAACATGAACATTGACGGGAAGTAAGGAGCGCGCCGCCGAGAGTGCACCTCGGCGGCGTTTTTGTCTTTCGTTAGCGCACAGACCGCAGCCCGGTGCGGACCTCCTGGGTGAAGGACGCCGGCTGCTCCCAGGCCGCGAAGTGCCCGCCTTTGTCGAGCTTGTTGTAGTGGATGAGCTTGGGATACGCCTTCTCGGTCCAGCTCCGTGGCGCCGGATAGAGCTCGTCAGGATAGACGCTGACGGCAACCGGGATGGTGACGCCTTTCACGTTGAAGTACCCCTTGCCGAAATACTCCCAGTAGAGCCGGGCGCCGGATAGGGCCGTGTTCGTCAGCCAGGCGATGGTAATGTTGTCGAGGACGTCGTCGCGGGTGAGACCCTCGGACTGCCCCTCAAAGACGCGCCTGATGAGCTCGTAGCTGCGCAGGTCGTGATCGAGGAAGTATGCCGCCAGTCCAACCGGTGAGTCCGCGATGCCGTACAGCGTCTGCGGCCTGAGCCCCATCTGGAAACCGTAGGCGATTCCCTTCTGATAGACATACTGCAGACGCTCGTAGGCGACCTTCTCGTCGGCTGAGAGATTCGACGGCGCCGGAGCCCCTGAGAAGGCCATCGCATCGATCTCGGCGGGAAAGATGCCGGGCATGTTGGTGTGAATGCCGAGCAGCTCCGGTGGCTTTTGTGCCGCCATCAGGTCTACGATGACTGCCCCCCAATCGCCGCCTTGAGCCGCGAACTTCGTGTAGCCGAGCCGCTTCATCAGCTCCACCCAGGCACGTGCGATGCGCTCGGGGCCCCAGCCGGTGGTGCTCGGCCGGCCGGAATAGCCGTAGCCGGGCATCGACGGAACCACCACATGGAAGGCGTCCGACGCGCTCCCACCGTGTGCCGTAGGATTGGTCAGCGGATCGATGATCTTCAGCTGCTCGATGATCGAGCCGGGCCAGCCGTGGGTGACGATGAGCGGCAGCGCATCCTCATGCTTCGAGCGAACGTGAATGAAGTGGATGTCCAACCCATCTATCCTGGTGATGAAGTTAGGAAGCGCCTTCAGCCGCGCCTCGCATTTCCGCCAGTCGTACTCTTTTTCCCAATAGCTCGCGAGCGCTCGCATCGTCTCGAGCTGTACGCCCTGCGACTGATCGTCGACGGTCTCCTTCTCCGGCCAGCGCGTGGCCGCGATGCGCGCACGTAGATCCTCGAGATCCGCCTCGGGCGTTTCGATGGTGAACGGCCGTATCGCCGGGGCCGCGGCCGGCTTTGCGGTTGCAGTGGCCATGTGAGTCTCTCTCGGTTTTGGAGTGGTGGTCGGAAATGAGAGCAGGCGATCGCACTTCGCATAACAAAAAACCGCCGGTTCACCTTGATAGGCGGCTCGGCGGTCTTGGGACCTTCGCGGGCGCCACGACGGCGCGGAGGGGGCGAGGACCCGTGGCTTTGCGACACCGGCTTTCGCCGGTTGTGCTCTTAGCTATGTGGTGGTGGCGAGGGGTACCATACCGCGCGGTACTGACCTCGTCAATGCTCCATCGTGCGGCTGAAGGTCAGCTGGTTCATCTTTCCTGCGGCCCTCCGCCTGTGTTCCGTGTCTCCTCTTCCCCGAGAGCAGATCCTTAACTCACTAAATGCGAAGAACGCTGACGATCTAAGTGCGGGTTTCGGATCGCGGTATTTAACTCGCGCGGTGTTTACTACGACACCCGGGGAAGAGAAGAGCAAGAGCTAGCTAAGCAATATCGGGATCGTGCCGACCAGGTAGAGGATAAAGGATATTATAGGTTTGCTGCCACCTTGAGACAGTTAGCTGCAGCCTACGAGCGGGATGCCAAGTTAGCTGCCAAGGAAACGTTTGACCTCTAGGGACATGGGCCGTGTAGTGCTTGGGTTGCGGCCTATAAACGCGTGTGAACTTTCCAGCTGACTTTGGGTTGACTCCTGAACGGAGTGCTCGCTCGCGGGCCCACCAAGACTTTGCTGGCAGGTTGAAGGTTCTATATAGCCCAGGGACTTCCTAGCGATATCCGGCGGCTTGAAGCTGGAACAGCTCCGAGTACAGTCCTCCCAGCTCCACCAGCGCCTCGTGGGTCCCCTGTTCCACCAGCTCCCCACCCTTCAGCACCAGGATCCGGTCGGCCATCCGAACCGTCGAGAACCGGTGCGAGATCAGCACCGCCATCCTTCCTTTCGTCAGCTCTGAGAACCTGAGGAACACCTCGTACTCCGCCCGGGCATCCAGTGCCGCGGTGGGCTCGTCCAGGATCAGGAGCTGCGCGTCCCGCATGTAGGCCCGGGCCAGCGCCACCTTCTGCCACTCGCCGCCCGAGAGATCCACCCCGCCCTCGAACCGCTTCCCCAGCATCTGGTCGTACTGGCCTGCGAGCCGCTGGGCCACCGAATCGGCCAGGCTCCGCTCCGCCGCGGCCCTGATCGCGGGATCGTCCTCGATCCGGGCGATGTTGCCCACGGCGATGTTCTCCTTCAGGGCGAAATCGTAGCGCACGAAGTCCTGGAAGATGACGCCGACGTTCTTCCGCAGGCTGTCGACGTCGTACTCCCGGAGATCCACGCCGTCGAGCAGGATCCGCCCCTCGTCCGGGTCGTAGAGCCGAGCCAGCAGCTTCACCAGCGTGGTCTTGCCGGCGCCGTTCTCGCCCACCAGCGCGATCCGCTCGCCCGGCGCCAGCGCGAAGTTGAGATGCCGCACCGCCCAGCTCTCCGCGCGGGGATACTTGAACCCCACACCCTCGAACACGAAGCCCTGCGTGATCGGCACCGGCACCTGCCGCGCACCCGGATTGCGCCGGATGCTGGGCTCGATGTCGAGGAAGCTGAACAGATCCTCCAGATAGAGACTCTGCTCGAACACCTGCGACAGGGAGAGCAGCACCCGCTGGATCAGATCGCGGCTCTGCCGGAACGAGCCGGCGAGGAAGGTCAGAACTCCGATGGTGAACACCCCGGCCCGCGACTCGTGCCCGATGACCGTCAAGTAGATGATGACGGCATACGCCCCGTAGTACCCCAGCGTGCCCACGAACGACAGCAAGGTGGACGCGACGCTCCGCCGGACCGCCAGGTTCCGGTTGGCCCGGTAGAACTCGTCCGACAAGCCGGTCGTACCGCCCGACCAGAAAATCCGACAGCCCGAAGAGCTTGAGCTCCTTGGCCGAGATGTCGCTGGCGCCGATGTAGCGGAGGTAGTCGAGCTGACGCCGCTCGGGAGTCCATGAATACAGGAGCGAGTAGCCCAGCGAGGCGAAGTGGGTCTCGCCCAGGAGCGACGGCAGCACCGCGACCACCAGCAACAGCAGCAGCCAGGGTACGTAGACCGTGAGCGCCGCGGCCAGGGTGATCAGGGTGATCAGGTCCTGCAGCGTCGCCAGCAACATCGTAAACAGGCCGATGCGGCCGACCGTCTGCCGCCGGGCCCGCTCCAGCTTGTCGTAGATCTCCGCGTCCTCGAACTGCTCCAGGTCGAGATTGGCGGCGTGCTTCATGAGCTGCACGCTGGTCCGGTTGGCGAACAGGTCTCCCAGGAGGCTCTCGAGCAGGGCCGATACTCGGCTCAATCCTTCGCCCACCAGGGCGATGCCGAGCTCGATGCCGACCAGGATCGCGAGACGGCTCCACGCCGACCTCGCCTCCCGCCTGCGCCACGTTGATCGAGTGCACCACCTCGTCCACGATGAGCTTCCCGATCCAGAGCACCGCCAGCGGAATGACCGACCGGGCGATCCGCAGCAGAAGGATTCCGACCACGTAGCCCGGCTTGGTCTCCCACACCATCCGGAGAAGCTTGGGCAGATGCCGAAGCGCCTGGAGCCGCTCGCGCCAGGAGCGGTCCGGCGCGGCCGGCATGCGTCCGCGTCCGTTGCCGCGAATGACGGGGTGTTGGAGAGGGAGGGACATACTCTAAAAGTAAGGGGACTAGGACAGGCGTGAGCGGGAAAAACGAAAACGTGAGCGGGACGAGGAGCAGCGTGAACCCGAGCGGGTACGGGTCACAATATCATCCGAGCGAGTAATCTGGGGGATTGCTTCGGCGCTCCGCGCCTCGCAATGACTGTTTGGCTGTTCCCGCTTACCGCTCACGTTTGTCCTAGCCCCGCTCACGCTTTTTCATACAGCCCCCCACCGCTCACGTTTGTCCCTTCGCTTCGCTCAGGGCGTGCCTAGCCCCGCTTACTCTTTTACCTTAGGTCGTATCAGCTTCCCACCCCAGGAGACCTCCATGGCAGTGAGTGCGGCGGCAGTACGGACGGCTCGGCGAACTCGGCGCTTCTACGTCGGAATGGCGATCGCCATTACCATCACCGTATTCGTCGGGTTCTCCCGCAGCTATTTCCTCAAATCATGGTACGGCACGCGGGAGCTGAGCGGCCTGCTCCACGTCCACGGCCTGATCTTCACCGCGTGGGTTCTGTTCTTCCTCTCCCAATCGGTGCTGGTGGCAACCGGCAGAACGTACCTGCACCGCAGAATGGGTATCGGCGGGGCCGTGCTGGCCGGGCTGGTGGTGATCGTGGGGACTGTGGTCGCGATCCACCGGGCCAAGACGGGCGTGTCCCCCATTCCCGGGGTGCCGCCGCTTGGTTTCCTTGCGATTCCTCTTTTCGATATGGTCGTGTTTGCAGTGCTGGTGAGCTCAGCCATCTACTTCCGTCACCGGCTGGAGGCCCACAAGCGGCTGATGACGTTGTCCATGATCAGCCTGCTTGCGGCTCCGATAGCCCGGATGAACTTTCTCCCGCTGCCGCCCGGCCCACCCACGTTCTTCGGTCTGGCGGATCTCTTCATCGTGGTCCTGGTGGTGTATGATCTCTCGACTCGAGGGAAGGTACATCCTGCCACGATCTGGGGCGGGCTTCTCATTGTCGCCTCGCAGCCATTCCGGCTGATGATCTCCGGAACCGCGCCCTGGCTGGCGTTTGCGAGCTGGCTAACGGGTACTGCAACGTGAGCGGGACAAACAGCGTGAGCGGGACTAGGACGAGCGTAAGCCGTGAGCGGAGAGATAATGTTATCCGAACGAGTGAGCCCGAGGATGGCTTCGGGCTGCCCCCTCGCAATGACTCCGTCGTAAACGCCCGCTTACGGCTGCCCTCGTCCCGCTCACGCCTTCAGGCCCCCGCTCACCGCTTACGCTTGTTCTAGTCCCGCTCACGCTTTTCGTTGACCCCGTTTACCGTTCACGCCATGTCGCAAACCGCCCTCATCACCGGCGCCACTGAAGGCATCGGCCGAGCCACCGCCTTCGCGCTCGCACGCGCCGGATACCGGGTGGGCGTGTGCGCGCGCACCGAGGCCAAGGTCCGGAAGCTGCGTCAAGGAGCTCGATGCCGAAGGCGTCGAGGCCGCCGGAGCGAGCGCCGACGTAGGCGACCCGGGTCAGGTCGACCGCATGGTGAAGCAGATCACAGGCTCGCTCGGCGAGATCGATGTGCTGATCAACAACGCCGGAGTCCTGATCGGAAAGCCGTTCGAGGAGCTGACGCTGGACGAGTGGGACACCACCATGAACACCAACGTCCGGAGCCTCTTCCTGGTAACCCGAGCAGTGATTCCGGGAATGCGTGAACGGCGGCACGGATCCATCGTGAACGTCGCCAGCCTGGCCGGCCGCAACGGCTTCGTGGGCGGCACCGCCTACACCGCCTCCAAGCACGCGGTGCTCGGGTTCAGCCGCTCACTCATGCTGGAAGTGCGAAAGGACAACGTCCGCGTGATCGCGGTCTGTCCCGGCTCGGTGGACACCAGTATGCTGCGCGATCAGCCGATGCTTAAGTCGGAGCCCAGCCGCATCCTCCAGCCCGAGGACGTGGCCGCGGACGATTCTGCAGGCGCTCACCCTCCCCGCACGCGCCCTGGTGAGCGAGCTCGACATCCGGCCGACGAATCCGTGAGGAGGGGCGGACGAGTCGGAGGGTCGGAGGGTCGGAGGGCTGACAGGCGAACATAGGATGGTGATATGACGACAACTGCTGATGCCTGCTAACACTTCATCTGTGCTGATCTCCCGCTGCATCTGCAAGGCCACCGAGTTCGCGGACCTGCTCGGCCCCGCCCGCGAGCACGGCTGGAGCCTGGCCGACCTGGTCCGGGAAACCGGCTGCGGCGGACAGTGCGGCCTCTGCCGTCCCTATATCAGCCGGATGCTCCGAACCGGCGAGACCGAGTTCCACGAGATCATCACCGAGGAACCCTCCTGACGGCCCGCCCTCATGTGACCGTCCGCCGTCTGGCGGCTCGGATCGAGCGCTGGTGGCGGCGTCTGTCCTACACCGGCTCGATCGTCGGCGTCGCGATCATCATCGCCTGGCTCGGACTCTGGCTGTTCCGCCAGAATGACGAGGTTGGGCTGCTGCTGACCTCGGTGGCGACGCTGCTCACGCTGATCACGTTTCGCCACATCCGGGAGTTGGCCGAAGCCCAGAAGGAGTCGCTCCAGCGCGCCCTGGCTCAGGCCGATCGGCGGAATCGCGAGCTGGAACGGCTCCGCCATCTGGCTGGAACGCTGCTCGCCGGCGCCGACCTCGAGAGCCTGATGAAGGAGGTCGCTCGAACCGCGAGCGAGCTGCTCGAGGCAGACAGCGGCGGCGTCACGCTGGTGGTGGAGGAAGGCCGCTTCCTGCGGTTGATGGCGGCATGCGGAACGCTCGAGCCGTTGGTTGGCCTGTTGCTGCCGATGGACGGATCGCTGCTCGGCTACGTGGTGAGCCAGGATACGCCGCTGGTCTCGGATGACATGAGCGCCGATCCGCGCAGCTATCACCGCCCCAACATGTCGGTGACGCTGAAGACGGCGGCGATGATTCCGCTTCGGTCAGCCGGGGTGCCCATCGGCACGGTGAGCGTCTACAACCGGCGCGACGGCCAGCCGTTCAGCGACCACGATCTCCGCCTGCTCCAGATCCTGGGCGACCAGGTGGTCGTGGGCCTCGACCGCGCCTCGGTGCTGCAGGAGAGCCGGCGCAACGAGCTCGCGCTGCGCACCAAGAACGTCGAGCTGCAGCGCGCCACCCAGCTCAAGAACGAGTTCCTCACCAACATGTCGCACGAGCTGCGTACGCCTCTCAACGCCATCATCGGCTTCTCGGATCTGCTGCTGGACGGCGGTACCGGCGAGCTCAGCAACCCGCAGCGCGAGTTCACCGAGGCGGTGTCGCGAAACGGCAAGCACCTGCTCTCGCTGATCAACACCGCGCTCGATCTCTCCAAGATCGAAGCCGGCCGGATGACGCTCACCCTTGCGATGACGGATCTGCGCGAGGCCATCAAGGACGCGGTGGCCGACACGGCCAGCCTCCGGACCGCCAAGCGGCAGGAGTGCACGCTCGAGCTCGACTCCGACTCGCTGTCGATCCTGGCCGACGGAGGCCGCATTCGTCAGATCCTTTTCAACCTCCTGTCCAACGCGTCGAAGTTCACGGGCGAAGGCGGCAAGATCTCGCTTGCGGCGGTGCGGACCAACGTTCCGCTGCGGCAGCCGGCCGAGCGCGCCGGCGAGCGCGCCCGGTTCGTCAATCAGGATGTGGTATGGGTGTCGGTGTCGGACGAGGGTATCGGCATTAAGCGGGCCGACATGCCCAAGCTGTTTCAGGAGTTCAGCCAGGTGGACAGCTCGTCCAGCCGCCGGGCGCAGGGCACCGGCCTGGGGCTCGCCCTCTGCAAGAAGTTCGTGGAGATGCACGGCGGCACCATCGGCGCCGACTCCGTGTTCGGGAAGGGGGCGGCGTTCTGGTTCCTCCTGCCGGCTGAGGGGCCTGTACGCAGAGCTAATGCATAAAGAGCGTGAGCGGGACAAGGACGAGCGTGAGCGGTAAGCGGGAAAACGTCACGATCGGCGCCTGTTTGGAATAAGCGTCAAGAGTGCTTGTGCGTATCGTGACGGATGCGAGACCACAAGTCATTGCATGCATGGCAGGAAGCGCGTGGGGTCGTCCTCGGTACTATCGAGCTGGCACGTACTAGCTGGAAGCCGTATGCATCAGCTCTCTTTTCTCAGCTTCAGCGGGCATCCTTATCAGTGCAGTTGAACATCGCGGAGGGATATGCATACGGCCGATCGCGTTCGTTTACACGGCATGTGTCGATCGCCTATGGTTCTGCCGTCGAGACAGGAGAGCTATTGGAGGTCGCGCTGGATGCAAAGATCGTGGCGAAAGAAGTAGGAGATCATCTTCTCGAGAGAAACCGCAGGAGTCAGCGACTACTGCTCGGTATGTTGCAAAGAATGAAGGCTACCTAACCCTGCTTACCGCTCACGCTTGTCCTTGTCCCGCTTACGCTTTTTTGTCCCTGTCCTAGTCCCGCTCACGCCATTCCAGCTATACTGATCCTATGACCGCGCGACTGATCCAGGCCAAGGCTCTCCTCCTGCTGCTGGTGTTCCTGGCGGCCGGGACCAGCCTGCCCAGCCTGGACGCCCTGGCGTTCCACGGGAACGCGGCCGGGAGCGAGCGGTCCCGCACTCACATCGAGCCGGCCGGCGGCTGTCTCAGCCACACCGATGGGTGCAGCCTCGGACGCACTGCCTCCGGCTCCGGAGCGGTCGCCGCGGCTGAACCCGAGTCCCGTCTCGTCCCCACGGACAGTCCGTTCATCCAGCAGTCCCTACCACTCCAGCCAGTCTGCGCCGATACCGGCGCGCTCCCTCACAGCCGAGCCCCTCCGACTCTCCGCTACGTCTGATCGTTCGCGCCGGTAGCGGCGCGACCCTCTCACGGATCGGAGAACCACATGCACGCTTGTGGTCGTACGGCCATTCTGGTGGGCACCTGCTGCCTGGGGCTGGCAATTCCCGCCCGGGCACAGACACCTGCCGCACTGGATTCACTGCGAAGGAGCCTCACCGCCACGTCGGCTCGAATCGACTCACTCGAGGCCGGTCTGTGTCCCGGTGGCTCGATCAGTCACTTCCGGCGAACCGGCAACGCCGTCACCGACAGCATGGCGGCGACGCTGGAGCGGCTGGACCGCCGAGTCGCGGCGCTGCGAGCGAGTCGATGCACCGGCGCTCCGGCTCAGCCGGCGGACACCTCGGACGATCTGGCCGCGCTCCGCGCCGCTGCGGCCGCCGCGGCGGGACAACCCGCACCATCCGACACGACCGAAAGAGCCGACACCGTCCCCTCGGCGGAAGCGGCTCCTCCACAGACAGCGGGGCCGAGGAGCGCCAATCTTCTCAATCCGGAGATCAGCGCCACGGGTGACGTGCGCCTGGTGGCAGCAGAGAACGCCCGCGGTGAGGCGGTGGCGCGAGAGTTCGAGTTCGCTTTTCAGTCGGCGCTCGATCCCTACTCCAACACCAAGATCTTCCTGGCGGCGAGCGATGAAGGCGTCGAGATCGAGGAAGGCTACATCTACTACACCGGACTGCCGGGGCGGCTCCGGCTCGACTTCGGAAAGTTCCGCCAGCAGGTGGGCGACCTCAACCGCTGGCACGGCCACGCTCTTCCTGAGACCGAATATCCGCTGGTGTATCAGCGCTACTTCTCCGCGGAAGGCCTCGCCGGAGTCGGCCTCTCGCTCTACACCTCGCTCCCCTTCTCGCTCGGTGGCGCCACCCACGAGGTATGGCTGCAGGGCACCAGCGTCGAGAGCGATCCGCTGTTCGGCGGCGGCCGGGATCTGCTGTTCCTCGGTCGGCTCCAGAATTTCTGGCAGCTGAGCCGCAGCACCTACGCCCAGGTGGGCATCACCGGACTCGGCGGCGACAACGGAGGTGCGGATCTCAAGAGCCGGATGGCAGGACTCGATCTCCGGGTGACCTATCGCCCACCCGAGGCCGCCACCCGCCGCGAGATAACGTTCCGGGCCGAGGGCTACCGGCTCCACACCGATGATCTGGGCAATCACCGCGAACCGCTACGGCGGATTTCTCGATCTGTCCGCTCGCCTCACCCGCCGCTGGATACTCGGCGCCCGCTACGACCACGTCGACGCGCCGAGAGGTCCGGACGATTCCGAATGGCGCGTCACGCCGAACATCACCTGGTGGCAGAGCGAGTTCGTGTACCTCCGGCTCGAGGGCGAGCATCGGAATACCGAGCTGGAGGGGAGCCGGAACATGCTGTCGTTGCAGGCGGTGTGGGCCATGGGACCGCATAAGCATGAGACGTATTGAGGGCGGGGCGGCGGGGCGGCGGGGCGGCGAGGCGGTAAGGCGCTGAGCGCAACGAAGCGATCTCCAGATGACCAGACTTACTGAAGGAAGGACACCAATATGACGTTCACGATCACTGCTCATGTCTTGCAGGACTCATCGGACAACCTACTGCCCCGCTGCCCCGCAGCCCCGCTGAGCTTCTGCCCCGCGGCCCCGCGGCCCCGCCTCTCCGGATCGTCACCTCTCTCACGACCTACGGCGCCATCGCGCGCGAGATCGTGGGCGACCGCGGGACCGTCACCGCGATCGCCCAGGGCGACGAGGACCCGCACTTCGTGCAGCCGAAGCCGAGCTTCGTTCGGATCCTGCGCGACGCCGATCTGTTTGTCACCACTGGTTTGGATCTGGAGCTGTGGGTGCCGGCGCTGCTGGACCGTGCGGGCAACCGCAAGATCCTCGATGGCTGCGCCGGGCTACGTGGCTGCGTACCGCGGCATCGACTTGCTCGAGGTGCCGACCTCGCTCAGCCGCTCCCAGGGTGATATCCACGTGGACGGCAACCCGCACATACACACCGATCCCCTCAACGGGATCATCATCGCCCGGAACATCCTCGCCGGTCTCCAACGAGTGTCGCCCGGCGACGCGGCGTTCTTCGCCGGCCGCGAGAAAGATTTCGAGCAGCGGGTGCTCGAGGCCACCATGGGTTCAACGCTGGTGTCGGCGCTGACGCCGGGCACCGCGTTCGAGCTGCTGCGCACCAATCGGCTGCAGCCGTTTCTCGCGGGCCAGAAGTTCCAGGGAAAGCCGCTCAGTGAGCAGCTCGGCGGCTGGCTCAAGCAGGCGGAAGTAGTCCGGGGAAAGGAAATGGCCTGCTACCACAAGGAGTGGGCCTACTTCAGCCGCCGGTTCGGGGTCGAGTGCATGACCTTCATCGAGGCCAAGCCCGGTATCCCGCCCACTCCCCGGCACGTGCAGGAGGTGATCGACCTCATGAAGGAGCGGAAGGTGTCGGCGCTCTTCGCCTCGAACTACTTCGATCGGAAACAGATCCAGCAGGTGGCCGAGCGTACCGGGGCCCGGGCGGTGATCGTCCCTGAGAACACCGAGGGCGCACCCGGAGTGAAGACCTACTTCGATCTCGTGAACACCTGGATCACCAGCCTCACGGCCGCGTTTCGGAATGTCGCCGTACAAACCGGAGCATCCTGATGGACCTGAGCCTCTTCCTTCCGCCGCTCGTGGCGTGTCTCGTCATCGTGGCGATCCACTCGTACCTGGGCCTGCACGTGATCGCGCGAGAGGTGATCTTCGTCGACCTGTCTCTGGCCCAGATGGCGGCGCTGGGCTCGACCGTCGCCATTCTCGCGGGGAGCCCAGCCCGATTCACCCACCGCTCTGCTCTATGCGCTGGGGTTCACCAGCTCGGCGCCGCCCTGTTCGCCCTTACGCGCACAGTGGAGAAGGGGCCGGTCCCGCAGGAGGCGATCATCGGCATTGTCTATCGTCATGGCCTCCGCGGCGGCGATCCTCGTGGCCGATCGGACACCTCGGGGTGGTGAGGCGATCAAGGACATTCTCGTTGGTAGCCTGCTCTGGGTAACCTGGCCGACGATTCTCCGGCTGGCCGGCGATCTATGCGCTGGTCGGGAATCTTTCACTGGGTGCTGCGGCGGCGCTTTCTGGCGATCTCGTTCGACCCGGAAAGCAGTGCGGCAAAGGGCTGGCGCATACGCTGGTGGGATTTCTGGTTCTACCTCTCGTTCGGCATCGTCATCACCTTCTCGGTCCCGATCGCGGGAGTGCTGCTGGTCTTCAGCTTTCTCGTCGTACCCGCGGCGGTCGCGTTTCAGTTCACCCGAGAGGCACAGCATGCTGGCCGTGATCTCGTGGACCGCCGGTGCCTTGGCCTCCGCGCTGGGGCTGCTGGTCTCGTTCGAGTACGATCTGCCGACCGGTCCGGTGGTCGTCTGCATGTTCGGATTGGTGTTGCTGGCTGCTTACGTGTCGCGGCGAGTCCTGATGCGAGGAAGCTCAGAGGTCGGACTTCGGCCCGCGCGGCATGGATGAGCGAATCACACCCGAGCCGGGTTTTCTGCCGGGCGTAAAGGGAGGCGGCAGCAGGGCGGACCGCCGCAGCAGCTCGAAGTGCCCGGCGACGATGTTCGCCAGACGATGCGCGGTATCGAGATGCGGCTCGGCCAGCTCCGCGGGTGAGCGGGCGCTGAACACCAGAGCGCCGTGAGACCTGCCCGCCACCTGGAGAGGAACGATCAGCCGGCTTTCTCCGCGGGCCTGCGAGAGCGCGTGGGGCATCTCGCCTCGAAGTACGCGCGCCAGCGCAGTTCCGGTTACAGGCACCAGCGGCAGCTCGTGAAGCGAGCGCCGTTCCCCCGGCTGTAGGAGAACCACTCGGTCTCCATCGGTCAGCTTCAACGCGACCGTGAGCTCGGTGAAGGGCAGCAGGACTGAGCCTTCTTCCGCAATCAGACGGGTAGCGGCCGCCGG
This sequence comes from uncultured Gemmatimonadales bacterium, assembly GCA_963730915.1. Classification (GTDB taxonomy): domain Bacteria; phylum Gemmatimonadota; class Gemmatimonadetes; order Gemmatimonadales; family GWC2-71-9; genus CAVVWJ01. The sequence goes on from CAVSTR010000004.1 coordinate 424,884, forward strand.
ATCGGACGTCGTGGCCAGGACAGCGGCGATGCGAAAGAGCGCCTCCGCCGATCGGTCGCGCGCTTCGGGAGCAACCTTCGCGGGCTCAGGAGCTGGCGGAGGCGGAGCTTTCGTCACTCGCAGGAACCCACCCACCTGCGGAGATACCAGCCCGGCCAGCAGGACCAGTAGTTCGACATCATCGTCGCCATAGATTTCCGGGCCGACGCTGCCCACCAGTAGATATCCCACCGATCCTCCGCCCAAGCTCAACCCGGCACCCACCACCGCACGAATATCCGATCCGCCCGCCTCCGCCGCAGTCAGAAATCCGCGGGGCCAGCGCCCATCCTCGTAGGTATCCGCAACCAGCAGCTCGGGCTGATTGTCGAAGATCGCGGCGATATCCAGATGTTGCCGGCTGATGGTCAGCGATGGGTCGGCCCAGAGCGCGCCGCCCGCGTGCTCACCCAGGCGGAAGTATTCCTCGGCGGCCGCGTTCGGTACCAGCAACTCGACATGATCGTGCGGAAGCAGCGGAGTCAGCGCCGCGGCTGATGGCAGCCAGGAATCTTTGAGGAGACGCTACTTCGCGGTTCGCGACCGCGACAGCCTGCAGAAGTCCCGCGATTCGCTCCTGCTGCCGGGACGACGCCGACTCGGTGGGAATCCACTGACGAGCGATCCGGCCCAGCATCGGCGCCACACGCTGAGCCACGCACTGCAGCAACACCCGCTCGGCCGCTCCGTATCGCTCGGATTGCAGATCCGCGACCAGAAGCAGCGCAACGTCACGCCTGCCGAATCGGATCGGCAGACACGTCACCGAGCCATAGCCGGCAGTGAGTACGATTTTCTCGATCTGAGAAATCTGTTCTGAGGTGAGATGAGGCGATGGCAGCGGCACCGGGAGGTCGTCGGCGGCGAGCTCGGCCGGCCCAACCAGGGCCACGCCACCTTGCGACGGATACAGCCACAGCGCCATCAGGTCGTGCGGCACTTCCACGGACAGCGTGTTGGACAGCGCCTGATGCCAGGTGGTGAGGGCGACTGGATCGACCTGGGCATCTGCTCGAAGGATGGGAACGAGCGGTTCGCTCCCAACAGCTGAGAGCGGATCGTCCACCGGCTCGTCTTCGAGAGAGGGTGCCATGCGGCGCTCATAAGGCATGACGTATGCCCCCGCATGCCTGCACTCAACCCTTTCGGGTGTAGGTATTTGCAGTGGCACCTCGGACTGCTCTGGGTGCTGAGGTCATGGAAGGCTCTGCGTCCTGCCCGCGTGTCTTGCAGCCTGCTGCTTCCAGCGCGTTGACTTGAAAGTACTTGACATACCCCCACCCCCTATGATATTCTCAGGTTTGTAATTGCAGATCGGGGGACCTTCAATGCCACACCTGACGCTCCACATTACCGGCATGAGTTGCGGACACTGCCTTCACGCTGTGAACGAGGCACTGGCTGCGCATCCGGGAGTACGCCTCGACTCGCTGCGTATGGGCCGCGCCGAGGTCCAGTACGACGAAGGGATAACGACGCCGGCGGCGATCGAGGCCGCGATTGCTGAGGCCGGTTACAACGCCACTTCGTCAACGCCGCGTGCCCTGAGCGAAGAGCAGAGATGAGTGTGGCCGAGATCATCGTCACCGTCGCTGGAGTGGTCGCGATCGTCGCGATCCACTACTGGTTTCTGAAGGATGCTAACCAGAGGTAAGCAGCCTCACTCATGAGTACCGCGGTTCTGGACACCCGTAGTTTCCCAGTTTCCGGCATGACCTGCGCTGCGTGCAGCGCACGGGTGCAGCGCGCCCTGGAGAGAGTTCCGGGTGTGAGCGCAGCCAACGTCAACCTGATGACCGGTTCCGCCACGGTCGAGTTCGACCCGGAGACGGTTGCACCCGAGCAGCTGGTCGAAGTGGTTCGCGCCACCGGGTACGGCGCCGAGCTGCCGGAGGCCGCAGCGTCCGCGGAAGAGGAGCTGCAGGATCGCGACGAGGTCCAGGCGGAGGAGCTCCGGGTTCTTCGCTGGAAACTGGTGGTCAGCCTCGTTGCCGCGGCGCTCACGATGGTGTTCAGCATGGTTCTGGCATCGGTGGCACCGGGATCGATGAGCGATCCCCTGATGCAGTTCATGATGCCGGCGACGGATTGGCTGCTGCAGAGCGTGCCCGGGCTAAACCGGGTCTCCGCTGACAGCTGGCGCTATCTGCTGCTGGGTCTCACCCTGCCCGTGGTCGGCTGGGCCGGACGCCACTTCTATACCCGGGCATGGTCTGCGTTCCGCCATCACGGTGCGGACATGAACACGCTGATCGCGGTCGGCACCGGGGCCGCTTTTCTCTTCAGTGTTGCCGCGACGCTCTTCGACGACTGGCTGGCTGCGCGCGGAATCGAGCCGCACGTCTACTACGAGGCCGTCACCTGGATCATCGCGCTCGTTTTGCTCGGAAATCTGCTGGAGACGCGCGCCAAGGGGCGTACGTCCGGCGCGCTGCGCCGGTTGATCGGGCTTGAGACCGAGTACGGCGCGGGTGCTGCGAGCGGGGCGGGAAGAGGAGATCCCTCTATCCGGCCTTCGTGAGGGAGACGAGGTAGTGGTACGGCCGGGTGAAACGATTCCGGCCGACGGCGTGATCCTCCAGGGCAGCAGCTACATCGACGAGTCGATGCTGACCGGTGAGCCGGTGCCGGTTTCTCGCGGGGCGGGTGATCGGGTGATCGGAGCCACGCTCAATCGGAACGGCGCCTTTCATTTCAGCGTCTCTCGCGTCGGCCAGGACACCGTGCTGTCGCAGATCATCCGCCTGGTTCAGCAGGCGCAGGGGTCGAAGGCGCCGATTCAGCGTCTGGCCGATCGCATCTCCGCGGTCTTCGTTCCGGTAGTTCTCTCTCTCGCCGTCGCGACTTTCGTGCTGTGGTTCGATTTCGGGCCGGAGCCGGCCTATCTGCACGGCCTGGTCGCCGCGGTCACAGTGCTCATCATTGCGTGTCCCTGCGCGATGGGTCTCGCGGTACCAACGGCGGTGATGGTCTCGACCGGCCGGGGTGCGGAGCTCGGTGTTCTCATCAAGAAGGGAGAGGCGCTCGAGCGAACCGGGCATCTCGACGTCCTGGCTTTGGACAAGACCGGCACCGTCACCGAGGGTCGCCCGGTCGTCGAATCCGTCAGCATCGCGCCGGGAACAGAGATGGACGCGAATACGTTGCTCCAGCTCGCCGCCTCGGTCGAGCGTCTGAGCGAGCATCCCCTTGCCGAAGCGATCGTCGAGGAAGCGGAGCGGCGGGGCATCGCCGGGCGCGACGTAGTGGACTTTCGAAGTTTCGCCGGCAAGGGTGTCACCGGACTGGTCGAAGGCCGTCAGGTCGCCGCGGGCAACGCGCTGTTGATGGTGGCGATCGGCGCCGACACCGCCCTGCTGCGGGAAGAGTCGGAGCATCGAACCCGGCGGGGACAAACCACGGTGTTCATCGGGGTGGATGGCGAGCTCGCCGGCCTCATCGCGGTCGCGGACCCGATCCGCCTGACGAGCTCGAACGCTGTGAGCCGCCTTCGCAAACTGGGCCTGGACCTGGTTCTGCTAACCGGCGACGACGACCGCACCGCACGCGCGGTGGGGAAGTCGGTTGGGATCGAGCGGGTCATCGCCGAGGTATTGCCGGATGAGAAGCTCCGGGTGGTGCGGCGAATCCAGGAAGAGGGCAAGACGGTGGCGCTGGTGGGTGACGGGCTCAACGATGCGCCGGCGCTGGCCCAGGCCGACATCGGTATCGCGATGGGAACCGGAGTCGACGTCGCGGTAGAGGCGGCCGATATCGTCCTCATGCGGAGCGACTTGCTCGGCGTGGTCGATGCAATCCGGCTCTCTCGCCGGACCATGCGCGTGATCCGGCAGAATCTGTTCTGGGCGTTCGTCTATAACGTCATCGGCATTCCCATCGCGGCGGGCGTTCTATACCCGCGCTTTGGTCTGCTGCTGACACCGGCGATGGCAGCGGCAGCGATGGCGTTGAGCTCGGTCAGCGTTGTGACGAATAGTTTGAGACTGCGGAGATACAGGAGTAAAAGGTGAAGAGTGAAGAGTGAAACCCACTGTTCACTGTTCACCGCTGACGGTTCACTGTTCACTTTTCACTTTCACCTCACGCTGTTTGACTAAGGAGTTCCCCGTGTCCACCGAGACCATTACTTCGCCCTGCGCGTGCGGCGCCCGGCCGGGCGACGGAACTCACGCCGTCGAGGTCGATCCCGAAGCCAAGCACGCCATCGTCAGTCGACTACGGCGAATCGAGGGTCAGGTTCGGGGGCTCCAGAAGATGGTGGACGAAGAGCGATACTGTGCCGATGTGCTGATGCAGCTGTCGTCGGTGCAGGAAGCGTTGCGTGGTGTGGGCCGCGCGCTGCTGGAGAATCACCTGAGACATTGCGCCACCGAGGCGATCCGCTCTGCCGACCCCGCGAAGACGGAAGCTATCTACGAGGAGTTGATGGAGCTGATGTATAAGAACGCGAGGTAAGCGGGTAAGCGGGTAAGCGGGTAAGCACGGGTAAGCGGGTAGCGGAGCTAAGCGGTAAGCGGGTAAGCGGGTAAGACGAGAAGGTGTCACCCTGAGCGAAGCGAAGGGGCCGGAAAAGTATCCTTCTGGGATACCTTCGTGCTAACACCCCCGCGTCCTGAACTCAGGGTGACGATTTTCCGATTTTTTCTCTCTTCCGCGCCTTGGCGGCGCCGTCTTTCCCGTCCTTCCCGACCTTCTTCGACTCTTCCGCCCGCTCATCCCTGAACTTCAGCGCCGCACGATACTCCTTCACCAGTCGCCCCATCATTGCCTCCCGCCGAGCGTACAACCGCTTGAGCGGACGACTCTCGTGGCGCTCTCTGGCATACGCCGTCAGCAGCGGCAGCCCAATGGAGCTGTCGGTATACACCACCACCGTTCCCGGAAGCTGGTCCGGATCGATCTTGCCCCAGCTCACCGCTTCAGCGGGGGTGGCGCCTGAAAGGCCGCCAGTGTCGGGACGGGCATCGGTGATCTGCAGGAAGTAGTCGTGGCCCCGCTCGTCGATGCCGAGCACCTCCTGGATCTGCGGCTCGGTCTGAAGCATGAAGTTCTTGGGGCTGCCTCCGCCGACGATCAAGACTCCGCTCTTGCCTCCAGACCGCTTGGCCTCCAGCACGATGCTGGCGGTCTCGTTCACATCAGCGCTGACATCGAACCTGAGCTTGCTGCCGGCAAGCGCCTGCTCCGCCACGTTCATCCCGATCGAGCTGTCTCCCGGGGAGCTGGTGTAGATCGGCACCTCGAATTCGTGAGCGGCTGAGAGCACCGAGCGCCGGGAGAGGCCGAGCGCGCGCTCCCGCTCGCGGACGTAGCCACCCAGCAGGTAGTGGTACTCCGCGGAGCTCATCGGTCGCTGGAATTCTTGCCGAGCCGACACCTCGCGAACGAACGCGTCGGTCGAGAGCAGGACGTTGTAATCGAAGAAGATGTCGTAGATCCGCACCACGCCCTTGTCGCGCAGCTCCACATCGTCGGCGCCGGGAGTGCCGCGATGCATCGCGAGGCCCAGTGCGAAATGCGCATCGTGGTAGAGGTTGGCTCCGGTGGAGATGATCCAGTCCACGAAGCCGGACTCCATCAGCGGAATGAGGCAGCTCATGCCGAGCCCCGCCGGCGTCATCGCACCGGTGAGCGTCATTCCCACGGTGGTGTCCGGCGCGAGCATTCGTTCGGTAAACAGCTGACAGCCCTCCCTCAGGCGGCCCGCGTTGTACGCCAGGAAGGCGTTGTCGATCAGCTCCGCGACGGTTTCCCTGCCGGTCGTTGCCTTTGGATCGATCCGCTGGCCGCGCAGGTACTTCGCGGAAGGTCGGCTGTTCATCGCTTCTCGTTCCGCGCCTCGATCACGATCCGCGTTGCCTCCGCTGGGTCGTCGGTGATCCGGAAAAGCAGCAGGTCGCGGGCGTCGATCTTCCCCTCCGCTGCCACGGTCCGCTCGAGCCACTCGGCCATGCCGCTCCAATACTTCTTGCCCATGAGAATGACGGGGAAGTGTTTGACCTTGCCGGTCTGGATCAGGGTCAACGCTTCGAACAGCTCGTCCAGCGTGCCGTATCCCCCGGGAAATACGATGAAGGCCGTCGCATACTTCACGAACATCGTCTTCCGGACGAAGAAGAACTTGAAGTTGAGGCTTCGGGTGAGATACGCGTTGGACCCCTGCTCGAACGGCAGCTCGATGTTACAGCCGATCGAGAGACCGCCAGCTTCCTTCGCTCCACGGTTCGCCGCTTCCATGATGCCCGGGCCACCCCCGGTGATCACGCATATGCCTGCTTTCGCCAGCAGGCGGGCGGTGTCTACCGCGGACTGGTATTCGGGACTGTCGGGCTTGGTTCGCGCCGATCCGAAGATGGACACACCGTCACGAACATCGGCCAGGTTGTCGAAGCCCCAGACGAACTCCCCCATGATCCGGAGCACCCGCCATGGATCGGAGACAAGAAGCTGTTCCTTGTCACGGCCGGACCTGGGCTGCGGCCCCTCGAGGAGGGTCTCGTCCTCGGTGGGACGCTTGTTGTCGTCCATCGTACGATATGGGCTATTGGTCATGGCACGCATGGGTGTCATAGGGTGCGGAATATACCAATTATACTTGGCGCATGTCCCGCCCTTGGCTGTCGCTGACTGGCCGGCTCATGTGGCGAGGGCGTACTCAGCCCGCGCCTGGGGCTGGACCTGCTGCAGCACGGCGTGGGCCTTCCGCCGCAGGCGTTGGTGGGCAAGCCCGCCGTATTTGCCGCTGCCGGACCGAGTCTACCTCCGGTGGCGGATGTATACGGCGTACGGGAACGAAGATGCGGTTCCACCGGTTGAAGATGTAGTGCGCTTCGCGCGGTGGCGGCGCGAGACCATGGGGCTCTAGAGGTGAGAGGTAACCGGTGATAAGGGAGAGGGGAGCAGTGGTTAACAGTGGGACTTCCGGATCCACGCTGCCCCACGTCCTCATCCTGGGGGGCGGCTTTGCCGGGCTGTATGCGGCCCAGGCGCTCAAGCGCGCTCCGGTCCGGGTCACCCTCGTGGATCGCCGGAATCATCACCTCTTCCAGCCCATGCTGTACCAGGTGGCAACGGCCGCGTTGAACCCCAGCGACATCGCCGCGCCCATTCGCTCGGTACTCCGAGACACCAGACCAACACCGAGGTGCTCCTCGGCGAGGTGGAATCCATCGATCCGGCCGATCGCCGGGTGGTGCTCACCGACGGCGCGGACTCCACCTACGACTACCTGATCGTGGCGACCGGCGCCCGCCACTCCTACTTCGGCCACGACGAGTGGGAGAGTTCTGGCACCGGGTCTCAAGAGCATCGAGGACGCCGTCACGATTCGGCAGCGGGTACTGCTCGCGTTCGAGAAGGCCGAGCGGGAGCCGGACCCGGTGCGTCGCCAGGCGCTGCTGACGTTCGTGGTCATCGGTGGGGGTCCGACCGGCGTCGAAATGGCCGGAGCGGTGGCCGAGCTGCGGCGGTACGCGCTCCGGCGCGACTTCCGGCGGATCGACCCACCGATGCAACCGTGCTCCTCCTCGAGGGCGGCAGCCGGCTGCTCACCTCCTATCCGCCCAGCCTCAGCGACAAGGCCAAACAGGAGCTCCGCCGCCTTGGCGTCGAGGTCCGAACCGAGACACTGGTCACCAACATCCGACCCGGATCAGTCTCCGCGGCGGGGTGGACCATCCCCACGCAGACGGTGATCTGGGCCGCCGGCAACGTCGCCAGCCCCATCCTCCAGAGCCTCGGCACTCCCGCTCGACCGCGCCGGTCGCGCCATCGTCGAGCCCGACTGCACCATCCCCGGGCACCCCGAGATCTTCGTCCTCGGCGATGCCGCGCTGTTCGATCACCAGGAAGGCGGACCGCTTCCGGGAATCTGCCCCGTCGCCATTCAGATGGGCGAGTACGCCGCGCGCACGATCGAGGGCGATCTCGAAGGCCGGCCCCGCCGGGCCTTCAACTACTGGGATAAGGGACAGCTGGCAGTGATTGGCCGTGGCCATGCCGTCGCGGACATCTGGAAGCTTCACTTTGCCGGCTTCCTCGCGTGGGTCATCTGGACCTTCGTCCATATTTTCTTCCTGATCGGGTTCCGCAACCGGATACTCGTGATGATCCAGTGGGCCTGGTCGTACCTGACATATGGCCGGGGCGCCCGGATCATCACGCTGGAGGAGAGTCCGGTCATGGCCACAGCCGGCATTGGGACTGCCGCCCGGGCATCATGAGCCTGGAAGCAGCGGTCAGGACGCGTGCGCAGGAGCTTGGATTCATCGCCTGCGGCATCACTCATCCCGGTCCCAGCCGCTATGGCGACCAGCTGGATGACTGGCTCGCGAAGGGGTACGCCGGCACGATGCGGTACCTGCACCGGCAGGCAGCTCGTCGAAAGGAGCCGCAGCGGATCGTTCCGGAGGCGCGCTCGGTTGTCGTTGTGCTGGATAACTACTACTCGGCCGAGCGGTCGGCGGATACTTCGCCGCCTCGAATAGCAAAGTATGCGCGAGGCGAGGATTACCATCGGGTCACCGGCGCACGCTTGGAGCGGCTCGCGAACTTCCTCACCGGGCATGGCGCCCGACTGAGTCACACGTTCGCCGATGCCGGGCCGGTACCCGAGCGGGAGCTGGCACAGCGCGCCGGCCTCGGCTGGATCGGCAAGAATACCATGCTGGTTCGACCCGACGCGGGCTCCTTTTTCTTCATCGGATCCATCTTTACCGATCTGCCGCTCCGTTGGGATCAACCGTTCGAGCTGGATCGCTGTGGCACTTGTACCCGCTGCCTCGATGCCTGTCCCACCGACGCATTCATGGCGCCCCGCGTGCTCGACGCCACGCGCTGCATTTCCTATCTGACCATCGAACAGAAAGGTCCCATCCCCGACGAGCTGGCCGACGAATTCCAAGGTTACGCCTTCGGCTGCGACATCTGCAACGACGTGTGCCCCTGGAATCAGCGGTTCTCGACCGAGACCGGCGTTCCCGAGTTCCAACCGGGAGATAGCCTCGAGGGGCTCCATCCGGATCTGTTCGAAGACATGACCCAGGAAGATTTCGATCGCCGATTCGCCCACACACCGCTCGAACGGCCCGGCCTGGCCGGCATGCGCCGCAACTTTCGGGCAGCATACCGATCAGCCCCGAGTGTGTCGCGGGTAGAATGAGCCAGCATCTTCGGCGGCTACTGCGGTACGATGGGTGGGCCAACCAGGAGACCGTCCAGTCGCTACGAGACCGCCCGCCCGAGCGGAGCCTTCGGTGGATGGCGCACATCGTTGGCGCGGAGTATCTGTGGCTGGCCCGGCTCGAAGGCAAGCCGGCTCCGATGGCTGTTTGGCCCGAGCTGGGAGTCGATGCGTGTCGTGAGAAGGTGACGGCACTGGCCCGGCTCTGGCCCGAGTTCCTGGAGGCACATCGAACCTCCCTGGGCGACACCGTCTCCTATGTCAACACCAAGGGTGAGGCCTGGACCAGTACGGTCGAGGAGATTCTCACCCATGTCACCGTCCACTCGGCGTACCATCGGGGGCAGATCGCCTCGGACGTTCGACAAGCGGGTATGGCGCCGGCATTCACCGACTACATCCATGCGGTGCGGCAGGGGTTCGTTCCATGAGCTCGCCGTCCGCGGGGTCCCTGCTGATCGTGCTGGGTCTTGGGCTGGTCGTGGTCGGGTTGCTGGTGACGATGGGCGGCTTCGGCTGGTTCGGGCGTCTTCCCGGAGACATCCGGATCGAGCGCGACACTATGCGGATCTACATCCCGTTTGCCTCGATGATTCTGATCTCGGTGGTCCTGAACCTGATTTTCTACCTGGTCCGGCGTTTCTTCTGACGATGAGCAAGCACCCGGCTCCGCGCAGGCAGGCTCCGATCCTCGGCACTCATCCGGCGCCCCAGGTCGAGCGTCTCCGAGCGTTGAGCCGGTTGCTCGATAGCGCCTTTGTAATTCCGGGAACACCCTACCGGTTCGGGCTCGATGCTGTGATCGGCCTGGTTCCAGGATTGGGAGACGTGGTAAGCGCGGTGTTCTCCGGATACCTGGTGCTCCAGGCCTCCCGGCTGGGTGCACCGAGATCGGTCGTCAGCCGAATGATCGCGAACATCGCTCTCGACACGGCAGTCGGCTGGGTTCCGCTTCTGGGTGATCTGTTCGACGTCGCCTGGAAATCGAACAACCGGAACATGGCCCTCTTGGAGCAACACCTCCAGCAGCCCGCTGCCGCCCGGAGAGGTAGCCGCATGGCGCTCCTGCTGATCAGCGCCGTGTTGCTCGTGTTCCTCACAGGAGCTGTGGTGCTCGGCGTGCTCCTCACGAAACTCATTCTCGCTCAGCTGCATTGAAGGCTACCATGATTCCCCGATTGCACAGTATCGCCATTTTCGTCCAGGACATTGGCCGCTCGGTAGAGTTTTACCGCGACAAGCTCGGCCTGCCTCTCACGAAGCAGGGCTCCTTCGGTGCCGAGTTCTTGGAAGGCGACACTCATATCAGCGTCCATCCGGCCGTGCACAAGGATGCCAAGTCCCTCGTCGGGCGTCATACGGGGATCACACTGTTCGTTCCGGATCTGCTGCACTACTGCGGTGTCCTGCACGATCGCGGCGTCCGGTTTACGACGGAGCCCACGCAACAATCGTGGGGCATAATGGCCATGGTGGCCGATCCCGACGGAAACGTGCTGGCACTATGGGAAGACAAGATGCCGGACGAGGGAGAGCATGCCCACGCGCATCAGGAGCCGATGGATCAGGCCGACGGCATGGCGTGACCCTGCTGCCGTGATCGGAATCGGTCTTCCACCATCTGGGCCTGTTGTTCCATACCGTACGACGTGAATGGCTTGCCGGGCTCGACCTGATAGTCGTACGGGCTGGAGCCGATACCCAGCTTTCGGTAGAACAGATGGCGGAGCTGCTCCAAAGCCCCACGGGCGAAGTAACGGACCGGCCCCCACCTCTGGTATTGACCGCAGTGAGTCAGCTCGTGAGCCAGCACTGCAAGATTGTCGTCATGACCATCGGGGATGAACACTCGGTTTCCCAGCGCGATGGCACGTCCTCGACTGGCGACAAGAACTATGAGTCGCGCAAGGCCTGCCACACCCCTGCAGTTCGACCCATACACGCACACCCGCGAACAATCGAAGGCGAACGGTATGCATTCCTGGAGTCGTACACTCTCGTGATCGGCCACGCTGCGCACGCCATTCTTCATGACTACTCGGCGAGAAACTCTCCGACTGGTGCGAGCGACGCGATGTGATCGCACGCAATCTTGATGGTGGCCATCATCGGCACCGCCAGGATCGCCCCGGGGATACCCCACAAATACCACCAGAAAATCAGGCCGATGAACACAGCCACCGTGTTGAGTCGCATTCGGCGGCCCAGAATCATCGGTGTGATCAGATTGCCTTCCAGGATGTTGATGACGGTGAATACCACCGGGACGAGCAAGGCCTCGGTTGCATTATCGAAGGCGAGAAAGGCCGCCAGCGTCAGGATGACGGTGTTGACCAGCCCTCCGATGTAAGGCACGAAGTTGAGCACCCCCGCAACAACACCCCATAGTACCGGATTCGGCATCCCGACCAACCACAGGGCGATTCCGGTAGCAACACCCACGCCGACGTTGATTATGGTGGTGGTGACGAGATACAGCGAGATTTGCGCTTGCGTGTCACGTACGATGTGCACCGCGGTCTTCTTGTCCTTGAGCTGCGGGAGCACCGCGACCAGCTTCTGGAGAAAAAGATCGCCTGAAGCAAGGAGGAAGTAGGTCAGAAAGATGATCACCATGAGGGTGCTCAGAAGTGCCGTCGTTCCTCCGAAAACTTGTTTCGTGAGACTCGGGCCCTTGATCTCCACCTGGGGAGTCTTCTTGTCGAGATCCGTGGCCTCCTCCACCTGCTCCGCTGCCTGGCTGACCTTTTCAACCGGCTTCCGCAGTGGCTGGATCTTGCGTTCCAGTGTCGCCATGCTCTCCGGAGCTCGCGCTATCCAGGCGGTCGCCGCCGGCGCCAAGCGGTAGGCGCCAAAGACCACCACGCCGAGGAACACCAGAATCACAAGGCCGGCACCTAGCGCTTCGGGGAAGTGAAGATATTTCCGCATGGAGACCACTAGCGGACTGAGCAGCAGATTCAACAATATCGAAAGCACGATCGGCAGAATGAAGCTCTGGGCGATATGCAGCGTATACAGTATCGCCAGGAGGGCGAGCAGGAGCAGGGCAACGTGGCGCACATCGGCGCCGTCGCCCAACAAGCTGGCGGGCTCTTCCTCCTTGGCCGGCGGAGCTCCGCTTTCGGGATCGGTCATACGAGCCTGAGGGGCATGGCGTTCCCATCTCTCCGCTTCACTGTGTACTGTTCACCGTCACGCGGGTGGGCATCCTTACAGTCGGAATAGAGTAGAATGCCGCGACTCTGGCAAACCGTCATCTCGATCTGGGCCTGGCTGGTTCTGGTCGTCTGCATCCTGCTCTGGTTTCCGATCGTCCTGGTGGCACGACTGCTCACCGCTCCCTTCGATTCCGGCCGCTACGTCCCGGGGCTGATCTTCCGTAAAATTGCCGTCGCCATGGCATCGGTGAACCCCCTGTGGCACTTCCGCTATTCGGGAGCCCTGCCTCCGGACCCGCGAAGGCCCTACGTGGTCGTCTCGAACCATGAATCGTTCAGCGACATCCTTCTGATCAGCCATCTGCCCTGGGAGATGAAATGGCTCTCGAAGGCAGAGCTCTTTCGCATCCCCATCATGGGATGGATGATGTGGCTGGTGGGCGACATTCCCGTCAAGCGAGGGTTCGGTCCCAGCGCTCTCGAAGCGATGGCTCGCTGCAGGAAAGCGCTCGAGAGCAGGGTTTCCGTCATGATCTTTCCCGAGGGGACCCGCTCGAAGACCGCGGAGCTGCTCCCGTTCAAGGATGGCGCGTTCCGCCTGGCGATCGAGGCCGGAGTTCCCATTCTACCGCTGGCGGTATCGGGCACGAGTACGGCGCTTCGAAAGCACGACTGGCGGTTCGGGAAATCAGTCGCCGAGGTCAGGGTACTGCCGGCAGTGCAGACAGAGGGTCTGCAGCTGGCTGATGTGCCGGCGCTGAAGAATCGGGTCCGAGCCATGATCGTCGAAGCCCGTGATGTGCTCGCAGCCAACCGCAGGGATCTCGGCAAACCGGCGTAGACGACTCAGCGGCCCAGATCGCCGGGAGCGCGCACCCGCCCCACTGCGCCCGCCAGTGCCAGGAGCGTGAGGGCGTATGGAAGCATCAGGAACAGTTGGTATGGCACGGCGAGGTCCAGCGCCTGGAAGAGGTACTGAAGCGCGATGGTCACGCCGAGGAAGAGGGAGCCAAGCGCGACACCGGCCGGATGCCAGCGGCCCAGCACCACGATGGCGATCGCGACGTAGCCGCGGCCCGCGGTCATCCCTTCGGCAAAGCTGCCCACCTGAGCCAACACGAGACTCGCACCGGCCAATCCCGCAAATCCGCCTCCCACAACAGTAGCGGCCGAGCGAATCATCCTCGTGGGAACGCCGGCTGCCTGGGCCATGGCACCCGACTCACCGGTCGCACGAAGCGCCAGTCCTATCCGCGTTCGAAACAGCATCCACCACACCAGCGGCAACGCCGCAAAGGCGATGTAGGTCGGAGCCGGCTGAGCGAACAGCGCCGGCCCGAGTACGGGAATGCGAGAGAGGCCCGGAATCGAGAGCGGTGGAAGTGTCGGGATGCTCAGCCCGGCGCCACTCATCCCGTAAACCTGGCGATAGATGGTGCCGGTGAGTCCGAGTGCGGCAAGTGTTATGGCGGTCCCGGTGATGATCTGGTCGGCACGGGCACCAATCGCCAGCAAAGCGAACGCGACGGCCAGAATCATCCCCGCGGCGAGAGCACACAGGACGCCGGCCCAGGGTCCCCACGCCGTCGCACCGAGCGTCGCCGCGAGCGCACCGGCCAGCATCATGCCTTCGATGCCCAGGTTGATCACGCCTGCCCGCTCGGTAACCGTCTCGCCGGTTGCGGCCAGCATGAGCGGCGTGGCGACTCGCACGGCCGCGGCAAGAAATCCGCCGACCACCACGAGGATGTCCATTCAGGCGGAAGCCCGAGGTGTGATCCTTCTGCGCACCGCACCTCGTAGGCGGATCCAGCCTCCGGGCGGCGCCGTTGCCAGCAGTGCGATGATGATGATGATGGCTTCGACCACGTTGACCGTCACTGCCGGAACTCCGGCTTCCCGCTGCATCGCGCCGGCACCGGCCTGCAGCGCGCCGAACAGGATACCCGCGAGTACGACCCCGGCCGGATGCAGACCGCCGAGCAGTGCCACCGCGATTCCGGTGAAGCCATAGCCCGGAGAAAGATTCTGAAAGAGCGCGTAGGAAACGCCGCTGACTTCTACGCCGCCGGCAAGCCCTGCGATTGCTCCCGAGAGCAATAGCGCCACCGCACCCATGCGCTGGCTATCGATGCGCCCGCTGACCTCAGCTGCTTTGGGACCCAGACCCACCGCACGCAACCGGAACCCCCACAGGGTCCGCGCGAAGATGTACCAGAGGATCACTCCGGCGAGTAAGGCGATCACCAAACCTGCGTGCAGTCTGGAGCCGGGAAGGAGGAGGGGAAGGCGCGCGGCCTCGGGAATCGCTTCGCTCTGAGGGTAGATGCGCTCTCGCTCCTGCAGCGGACCCTGTACCATCAGGCTCACGAGCGATACGGCTATGAAGTTCAGCAAGAGGGTGCTGATCACCTCCAGCACACCGTAGCGCAGCTTCAGCCAGACCGGGATGACCACCCACAAGAGCCCGGCTATCGCTGCGGCAATGAGCAGGAGCGCGACAGCGACGATTTTCGGAGCCGCTCCAAGCTGCAATCCGACCCACGTGGCGGCTATCGCACCGGCGTAGAACTGGCCCTCCGCACCGATGTTGAGTGCGCCGCCCCGAAACGCGATGGCAATGCCCAGGCCTATGAGAATCAGGGGTACCGCACGGACCAGTGTCGCCGAAGTGAATGCATCCCAGGAGCCGAAGGAGCCCGACCACAGCGCTCCGAGCGATATTGCGGAATCAAAACCTGCCAACTGCAGGCCGATGATGAGCGCAGCGAGACCCAGAGCAACGGCGGCAACTGCAGAGTAGAGCGGCTTCACACCTCCGGTCCGGGATGAAGCATCATGGTCCCGATCTCTGCTCGCGAAGCCTGGGGCGGCACCTCCCTGATTACGCCTCTCGTGACAACGACGATCCGGTCTGCCAACTCCATCACCTCGTCCAGGTCGGCGGAGTGGAAGAGCACGGAGGCTCCAGCTGCTGCCGCGGAGCGGAGCCGGGCGTGCACGTCCCGTGTTGCCCGTATATCGAGCCCGCGGGTCGGGTTCTCGGCAACGACCACGGCGGGAGCTTGAAACAGCTCTCGAGCGACGACGAGCTTCTGCTGGTTACCCCCGCTCAGGGCGCCGGCACGCGTGCGCGCACCGGTCGATACGATGTCGAGATCCTGGAGTAGCTTGACCGTGGTGCGCTCCGCTTCTGCCCAGTCTACCCGTCCCTTCCGTATCCAGGGTACATGCTCGCCGAGCCCGAGCACCACGTTCTCGGTGAGAGTGAAGGAGGAGATCAGGCCTTCGGATGTACGGTCCTCCGGAATGAAGCCGACGGGCTGAGAGACCTGGAGCTTGCCACGGAGAGGAACGATGCGACCGGCAACCGCACGCAGCAGCTCTCGCTGGCCATTTCCCTCGATCGCCGCGACCCCAACCACTTCACCTGCACGCACTGAAAGCGTGGCGTGTCGAATCGCGATGCCATAGCCACTTTCCCTCGAGAGCTCCAACGAGTCGCAGCGTATTGTCTCCTGTGCAACCGTGCCGGCAGAGCGCGGAGCGGGCTCAGGGGATACAGCTGCTCCTTCTCCAATCATTGCTCGCGCCAGCGACGCCACGGTTTGGTCTCCAGTCGTGCTGGTCAGTACAACCGAGCCCTGCCGCAAAACCGTGATCCGGTCAGAGGCACGAAGGGCCTCGTCCAGCTTGTGTGTGATCAACACTGCTGCGCCACCGCGGGCGGTAAAGGCGCGAATCATCTCGAGGAGTTCCTCGGCTTCGGGCGGCGCGAGTACCGCGGTAGGCTCATCGAGCAACAGAATCACGGCGTCGGTGGCCAGTGCTTTCACCACCTCGAGCCGCTGCTTGAGCGACGCCGATAGTCGTCCGGCACGCTGATCCGGATCCAACGGCAGCCCCATGCGCTCACTCAGATCGCGGGTCCGCTCCCGGATCTCACTCGGCACCACCCGCCATCCAGCGGTCAAAGCCACGTTCTCGGCGACGGTCAGCGCAGGGATCGAAGTGAAATGCTGGTGAACCATCCCAATCCCAAACGAACGAGCGGAACGGGGGGTGCTGATGCGCCGGCTGGTCCCGTTCAGTCGAATTCCACCCGCATCGGCACGCTGGAGCCCGTAGGCAACGTGCATGAGCGTGGATTTGCCCGCGCCGTTTTCACCAAGGAGCGCGTGAACCTCCCCGGGGTGCAGGAGAAAGTCGACCCCGCGCAGTGCATGCACGGGGCCGAAGCGCTTATGGATTCCGGTAAGCTCCAGTAAGGACGTCACTCAGAGCCCGGTTGGGTGATCGTGGAAATCCCAATCGATGTCGAACTGCTCGGCCAGATGTGATGCCATGGCCTGAACACCGAGCGTCTCGGTGGCATAGTGTCCCGCATAGATCACATTGAGACCCCACTCCATGGCATCGAAGTAGCTATGGTGGGGACCCTCGCCCGTGATGAAGGTGTCGAGTCCGGCGTCGCGAGCGGCCGCAATCATGCTGCCGGCGGCTCCAGTGATGATCCCGATCCGTCCGGGCTTCTCGGGCCCGCCGGCGATCAGAGTGGCGCTGCCTTTGAGCGTACGCAGCACGCGGTCCAGCTCCAGAGCCAGAGCTTCTCGCGAATTCAGACTGGGTGGACTCTGTCCCCAGACTCCAATTGCCAGACCACGATACTCCCCGAACCATCCTTCCACTCGCATCCCCAGCCGCTCGGCGAGCACGGCGTTGTTTCCGACTTCCGGATGCACGTCCAGTGGGTTATGTGCCGCGTACAGAGGAATGTCGTGATCGAGAAGCCCGGCGAGGCGCCGGTAGCGCCGGCCGGTCACAGGAACGCTGCCATCCCAGAACAGGCCATGATGGACCAGGAGCAGTGGCGGAGCCTCGGTGGGTTCCAGGGCGGCAATCACGCCATCGATGGTTGCCTGGGAGGCGTCCACCGCAGCCACGATCGATCCGATCATCCCTGTGTTTTCGACTTGAAGGCCGTTGAACGCCCTGGGATCATCCGGTATTTCCCTGATCCGCAGATACTGATCCAGGTATGCCGCCACATCGGACAGAGGAACACCTGCGGGCATCTTTCCTATCCCTCCATGCTCCGAGGTCGAGGTGCGGCAATCAGGGTTCCCGCGATGAGCGAGTCCGACGCAGCCTTCATCCTGTCACGCAGGCGACTCGGAATCAGGCTATCGAGCCTCGGATTGGACCGGTAGGCGACCACACTGTCCCTCAGCCCAAAGATCCGCGTGCGCGCCTCAAAGTGGCCCGATCGTACCTCCGAAGCCACCAGGAGGAAGGCGCGCGGAAGATCGATCACGGCACTACCCAGCACCCGATCCTCGGCTAGTGCAGTCTGATCGGCATTCGCCCCGAACACGTACACCCCGCGATGCTCCTTGGCGGCCTGGAAAAGCCCCAACGCTGCTGCGTCGGCATTGTGGTGGAACATGTCGGCGCCTGCTCTGATGAGCGCCACCGCTGCTTCCCGCCCGGCGGCGGCATCGTCGAAGCTGTTTAGATAGATCTCCCGACTCTGGATTCGCGGGTTCACCGACCGAGCGCCGTTCCTCCAGCCCTGGTAGGCGGCCTTGATAGGCGGGAGCTCTATGCCACCGATGAAGCCGAGAATGTTGCTCCGGGTCAGCCCACCGGCGACCATGCCCGCGAGATAGCTCGCCTCTTCGAGCCGAAAGATGAGGGGCACGACGTTTCCGCGAGTTCTTCTTCCTGAGGTAACGATGATGACCGTCTTGGGATAGTCCCGGGAGATCCGCTCCGCGGCATCTTGAAATTCGAAGCCGTGCGCAAAGACAAGGTCGTAGCCTTGGGCCGCGTAGGTTCGGAGAGCTTCGCTCTGTTCGGAGGGGGTACGTGCCTCGATATGGCTGGTCTGAACTCGAAGGGAATCCTGGATTCGCACCAACCCCTGGTAGGCTGCTGAATTCCAGGCAGCGTCGGCCACGGAGCCGGGCGTGATCAGGGCGACACGCATCCCACCAGTGTCAGGCGCAGAGCAGGAGGCTAAGGACACCAACAGTACAGCGTAGATGCATCCAAGCCGCACTGTCGCCCTCAAACTTTTTATTTCCACAGACTTAGGTGGCTTTATCAACTATTGTGGGGAATTTTCGCCCGACTCGGACCTTTTCGCCGCGTCCATCTTGACCTCACCGGTAATCCGAGCCCCTTCAATGATGGAGATTCGCGGCGTGAGGATATCGCCAGCCACCATAGCAGTGGCGAGAAGTTCGACCCGTTCTCGGGCGTGGATGGCGCCGCTCACCTGACCTGCGATGACCGCCTCCTGGGTATGGAGATCACCTTCGATCACAGCTCCTTGGGATACCAGCACCTGGGCCCCGACGCGCACAGTTCCACGCACTCGTCCTTCAACCCGGACCACGCCCTCTGTCTCCAGGTCGCCTATTACTGTCATGTCGCTGGCGATGATCGAGAACGGTATCTGGTCGGTCTTGCGCCGCCGCAGCTCATTTCCCTCTTCATCACGCGCGGCATTGCTGAAAATTCCCATCAACCACCCTCCTTCACCAAGGTCTGTGGATCCAGGGACAACCCGCGCTGCCTGATTTCGAAGTGGAGATGTGGGGCTGTGGACCGGCCAGTGTTGCCGCTCAGGCCAATGACCTGCTGCGGGCCAACACTGTCATTAGCTGCCACCAAGATGCGTGAGAGGTGTCCGTACATCGTTTGGTACCCGTCCAAGTGCTCCAGCAATACGAATAGCCCGTATTCTGGATCCTCTCCCCGCTGGCGCACCACTGCGCCACCGGACGCGCGGACCAAACTTCCCACGGGCACCGCGATATCGATGCCCGGGTGCGCCTCGTCTCGACCGCCTGCTTTCACCTGACCCCGAGTGACGTAGCCGGTTTCATCCAGAGGCCAATGCTGTGGTACTCCTACTCCGATACTGAGCGGCCTTCGAGCGCCCGCCAGTCGGGCGCGGATGGGCGGCGCGACGGGAAGGGAGGAGGCTATAGTGAGCGGATCCCGGATAATTGTACCGCCCAGCATCTGACGCACCTGGGCATATCGCGATTCGACGCTGTCCAGGGCCGCCGACAACTCTCGGACCTTGGCGTTTTCCGCCCGCAGCCGCGCCAGCTCCCGCTCCATGCCTGGAACCCGGGCGGCGGCTCGGAGGGTGGGGCCATAGAGAGCCGCCAGCAGGACTAGCAATACTCCGAAAGCGGCGAGCGACCAGGCTCCAAACTTCACCACCCAGAGGCGAACACGATAGCTCTTCGTCCTCGTCGTCCCGTCCTTTTGAATCAGGAGGGTGACGAAGCGCGGCCGCCTCTTCACCCTGCGAATGGTTCACCCAGGATCAGCTCGAGCACACGAGCGAGATCGTCGTTGGAGTAGTAGCTGATGCTCAGGAAGCCGCGGCCCCTGCGGCGGGCGGTCACACGGACATCGGTGCCCAGCCGCTTTCGGAGGGCATCTTCGACGCGCCGGACGTCTGCGGTAGGCATTTTTTGAGGAGCACGGGTGCGCGTACCATTGGAGGGCAAGAGGACTGGAGCCGACGACGTCTCTCCCCGAGCACGTGCCTCCATATCACGCACCGACCATCCCTGACTCACTGCTTCCTGAGCGAGCCGGATAACCTCGGGCTCCGTTTCCACTGCCAGGAGCGCGCGTGCGTGGCCTTCTGAGAGCTTGCCCTGTTGCACGAGTGCTTTCACCTCATCGGGAAGCTTCAGGAGTCGGAGAAGATTCGCCACGGTAGAGCGGTTCCGCCCCACCAGGCGCGCGATCTCTGACTGCGGCAGCTTGAATTCCTCGCCCAGGCGCTGGTAGCCGGCTGCCTCGTCGATGGGGGTGAGATCGTTGCGCTGCAGATTCTCAATGAGAGCGAGGGTAAGGAGGGTTTGGTCATCCACGTCCTTGACGACGGCAGGGATCTTTGCCCAACCCAAACGCTGAATTGCCCGCCAGCGGCGCTCACCCGCAATGAGCTCGAACTTTCCATTCTTCGGTCGGACAATGACCGGCTGCAACAGACCCGAGGCCTCTATCGAGGCAGTCAGCTCAACCAGGGCCTCCTCATTTATCTCGGTGCGCGGCTGATACGGATTGGGAAGAAGGCTGCTGAGGGGAAGCTCCCGCAGCGCTCCTTCCGCCTGCGCCTGCTCCTTCGACACAGTACCCAGCAATGCCTCGAGGCCACGACCCAAACGCTTCGTTTCGCTCATGCTGTCACCTCGGGAATGGGAGTCGGCGCCTCTTCAACAGCACCTGGATTCTCGACTCTACGCATCAACTCCTGCGTCACCGACAGGTAACTCTTGGCGCCCACTGACTGGACGTCGTACAGGAGAATCGGCTTACCAAAACTCGGAGCTTCGGCCAGCCTCACATTTCTGGGAATCGGGGTCATAAAGACCTTCGCCCCGAAGTATTCCTTCGCGTCTTCGGCCACCTGCCGGCAGAGATTGAGCCTGGAATCGTACATGGTCAACAGGACTCCACTGATGGCGAGTCCAGGATTGAAGTTTTGTTGCACCAGACGCACGGTGTTGAGCAGCTGCGAGATTCCTTCCAACCCGTAGTACTCGCATTGAATCGGAATCAATACTGCGTTGGCGGCGGCGAGAACGTTCAGGGTGAGCAAGCCAAGCGAGGGAGGACAGTCGACGACGATGTAGTCGTACGAGTCCTGTAGCTGATCCAGCACATGGCGCAGCATTGCCTCACGATTGTCGCGCTCGACGAGCTGCAGCTCGGCGCCTACCAGGTCCTGCGTCGCCGGCAGCACGGAGAGAAACGGCAGAGCCCCGATCGAAAGTATGGAGTCAGCCGCGGGCCGGCCTTCTACCAGCGATTCGTACAGCGATAGCTCAACGGTCTCTTTGGCGATACCGACGCCGCTGGTTGCGTTGCCTTGCGGGTCCGCGTCGAGGAGTAATGTGCGTCGTTCGGCCATGGCGAGAGATGCCGCCACATTGACGGCGGTAGTCGTCTTGCCGACGCCGCCCTTTTGGTTCGCGATTGCTATGACATGGGCCATGATAGCGTTAGCCTCTAAAATGTTGTTATACCAGCACTTGACAGCTAACGGTGCGGCAGAGATGAATGACGAATCCCGATGTGACGTAGGAACAGCCCGAATATAGGTTTTTGTACGCTACGTGCAATGTTCTGCGCTCGGCGAGTATCGTTTCACGTGAAACGGAACAGACCTCTGCGAAATTAAATCCTCTAGCCGTACACTTGAGCGAGAACGCGTTACGGCCCAGAGATCACTAACGAGGAACCAAAGGGGCCAAGATGCCTTGAAGCGGTTGCTGCGCTGCCACCCTGTAATCTCAGACATCACACCCTCGTCGAAAGTCGGACACAACGGGGCCGGTTAGACGTCGTCCTCCTTCCAACTCTTCTGATCGATGCAGGGTTGCTGTAAGGAGCGAAGGTATGGGACGAATGCGGGAGCTGCTCAACGACGGTATGGAACTACAGCGCGGTGCCGAACTGTTTCACGTGAAACTGGCGGGCTGCTCCTCCGGAAGTTTACGACGGGTGATTTCCATCAGGAGGTTCTGAAGATCGCTGGGTGAGATCCCTGGGATTCTGCTGGCTTGCCCCAGTGTCAGCGGCTGCTGGACTTGGAGTCGCTCGCGGGCTTCGTACGCCAGAGAAGAGAGGCCCAGATAGTCGATTCCAGGTGGCAACACGAACTGATCCAACTGCGCCAATCGGTCAGCGCTCGATCGCTCTTTGAGTAGGTATCCGGCGTATTTGAATTCGATGTCTGCGGAAGCTACGGCCTCGTCCGAGGAATTGATCCCGACAGTTCGGAGGATAGCGGCCAACGGAACCTCCGGGCGCCGAGCCAGCTCCGAAAGCCGGAGTGGTGTGCCGAGCTGCGAAGAGTTGCAGCACTCGAGTAACCCGTGAGCTTCCGCGGGCGAGATCGATGTACCTTGTGCCAGATCTCGAAGTTCGTCCTCGGCGTTCATCCGAGCGGTCGCGACCTCCAGTTCCTCTGTCGTCAGCAGGCCGATTCTCTCGGCAAGCGGCGCCAGCCGCCTCAGCGCATTGTCCTGACGGAGGAGGAGGCGGTACTCAGATCTCGAGGTGAACAGCCGATAGGGTTCATCCACACCACGTGTCACAAGGTCGTCTATCATGACGCCCAGGAAGGCTTCGTCCCGGCGGAGCACCACAGAATCCGTACCTAGTGCAGTTGCGGCAGCATTCAAACCCGCGATTGCTCCCTGCCCAGCAGCTTCCTCGTATCCCGTCGTGCCGTTCACCTGCCCGGCCAGGAACAAACCAGCGACCTGCTTCGACTCCAGCGTGGGCTTGAGGTGGATCGGTGGGAAGTAGTCGTACTCTATGGCGTACCCGGGCCGAGTCATGACCGCGGATTCGAGTCCGGCGATCGAGTGCAAGAATTCCAGTTGCACATCGGGTGGAAGAGACGTGGACAAGCCGTTCACATACATCTCGGACGTATCGAGCCCTTCGGGTTCCAGGAAGACCTGATGCTCCGGAGCGTCCGGGAACTTGACAATCTTATCCTCGATGGAGGGACAGTATCGCGGGCCGCGTCCGCTGATCGCACCGCCGTAGAGAGCCGACTTCTGAAGATGCCGGAGAACGATCTCACGGAGCTCAGCACCTGTGCGTGTTAGGTAGCAGGGTAACTGGGAAGGATGGTGAGCACGCTCGAAGAATGAGAACCAGAACGACCCCTGATCTCCTTCCTGTCGCTGAAAGTTCGCCAGATCTATTGAACGCCCATCAATGCGTGGCGGCGTGCCCGTTTTAAAGCGTGCCATTTCGAACCCGAAGTCCTGAAACTGCTGCGCAAGCTCTGTTGACGGTGCCTCTCCAGCACGGCCGGCGGGGATTTCTGCATCTAAGCCCATGTGGATGCGGCCTCTGAGAAATGTTCCCGCAGTGAGGACCACAGCCGCAGCCTGGAAGATCCTACCGTCCAACGTTACGACACCATCAATACAGTTTTCGGACAGTCGGAGGCGTGCGACCGTACCCTGGGCAAAGGTTAGTTCCGATTGACGTTCGAGAAGCGCTCGAACTGCGCGACGGTAGAGCCCTCGGTCACACTGGGCTCGAGGCGACCAAACGGCGGGCCCCTTCGAGCGGTTTAGCATCCGGAACTGGATTCTCGAGCGATCCGTCGCCCGGCCCATAATTCCGCCGAGCGCATCTACCTCCCGCACGACGGTGCCCTTGGCAATCCCGCCGATCGCGGGATTGCACGACATCTGACCTATGGTTTCGAGATTCTGGGTGAGCAGAAGCGTCTTGGCACCGCGGCGGGCGGCAAGAGTCGCCGCCTCGGCCCCAGCGTGGCCGCCACCGATGACGATGACGTCGAACCGGGGGTTCATAATGGATCTGCCTGGCTGGGAGTAGTCATCCACTACAGGGCTGCAAGCCCCGGCTTCACACCATCGATCCCAATCGCGTGATCCGTACGACTTGTTCGGCCGGGATGACCAGGTGCTTGTGATCCGTTCGAATTCCGAACTTCGCGCTCTTGCTCACGTACTCGTCCCTCGAGCCACCGGCGGTGCTATCGTGCACTCCTACGTCCAGCATGTGCACTCCGCGCTCATCCTCGCTGTCGTATCGCCCAACGTATGTCAGCGGTCCATGCGTCTCGACCACGACGGTAATACCATGCAGCTCCGAGTGTCCGGGATGGAAAACATGTCCCGACATCAGGCTACGGGGGCGCCGAAGAACCGATCGAACGCCGCGGTGAGATCGGCAGCAATAGCCTGAGGAGACCTGCCTTCGATCTGGTGGCGGTGAACGAAATGCACGACCTCTCCGTCCCGAAGGAGTGCCATGGATGGACTGCTGGGCTGATACTCACCGAAATACTGACGGGCACGGGCGACCGCATCGAGATCCTGGCCGGCGAAGACAGTCACTATCTGTTGTGGTAGAACGTTGTGTCGAAGCGCCAGGGCCAGGGCCGGCCGAGCGTTGCCGGCAGCACAGCCACACACCGAGTTGACGAAAACCAGCATCGACCCCTTCTGGTCTCCGATTACGTCATCGACTTCCGCGGCGCTGGTGAGCTCCTTTGCGCCCATCCGAGTCATTTCGGTACGCATGGGGGCAACGAGGGCGGGATTATACGGCATCTCTTTGCTTCCTCTTCTTATAGTAGGCAGGGAGCAGACACTCCCCTCCAGTAGTTCAGTTTACTCCGTGGATACCACGGCGTCGGGCTGTTCCAGTGCTGCCTTCAATGCGTGCCAGGACAGGCTAGCGCATTTCACCCTGATCGGGAATTCAGACAACCCGGAGAACACCGCCAGCTTGCCCAGGGTTTCCGCTTCCTGCTGATCCAGCGTCCCAGTCACCAGACTCCGAAACCGCTCGAAGAGTGCCTCAGCCTCCGCCTGGGACTTGCCCTTCACAGCTGCGGTCATGAGTGAAGCCGAAGCCTTGGATATGGCGCACCCCGACCCCTGGAACGCGGCATCTTGAATCTTTCCGTCTTCCATTCTGAGCCAAACCGTCAGCCGGTCCCCACACAACGGATTGTTGCCCTCAGCTCGGCGATTTGCGTCGACCATGCGCCGAAAGTTCTGCGGAGCACGGTTATGGTCCAGGATCATCTCTTGATACAAGCCAGCTAGACTCGCCATTAACCAAACATCTTCTTGACAGTTCCAAGCCCAGTTACCAACGCATCCACTTCTTCGAGCGTGTTATAGAAGGCAAAGGATGCGCGGGCGGTTGCGGGGACACCGAATCGTTCCATCACTGGTTGGGCACAGTGGTGACCGGCACGTATGGCGATCCCCTCATTGTCCAGGATAGTTCCGATGTCATGAGGATGAGCCTCATTCATAACAAAGCCAAGCACTCCGGCCTTGTGTTCCGCTGTGCCGATGATCCTGAGCCCCTCAATTTCACTTACCCGCTCGGTGGCATAGGCCAAGAGCTCATGTTCCCAAGACCCGATCCTCTCCAATCCTAGGGATTCGACATACTTCAGCGCAGCACCGAGCCCGGCAATCTGGGCGATCATCGGAGTGCCGGCCTCGAACTTTGCCGGAAGCGGTGCCCACGTCGACCCCTGTAAGGAAACTGTCGCGATCATGTCCCCGCCGCCCTGATATGGGGGCATCCGCTCTAACAGATCTTCGCGACCATAGAGTACGCCAACGCCGGTGGGTCCAAACAGCTTGTGCCCGGAGAAGACGTAGAAATCGCAGTCCAGGTCCTGGACATCCACGGACAGGTGCGGCGCGGCCTGCGCACCGTCAACCAACACTGGGATGCCCCGCTCGTGGGCCAACGCGACGATCGCCTTGACAGGATTGATCGTACCGAGAGCATTCGAGAGGTGAACCACTGCCACCAGTCTGGTGCGGGGTGTCAGGAGCTCCTCCAGCTCGGCCACGTCCAACTCACCCCGATCATTGATAGAGGCGGCTTTCAATTCCGCGCCTGTCTGCTCGCAGAGGAGCTGCCACGGAACGATGTTGGAGTGATGCTCCATCGCTGTGATTACGATGTCATCACCCGACTTCAGCTGCGGCCTACCATAACTCTGCGCAACGAGGTTAATGCCCTCGGTCGTCCCTTTGGTGAAGATGACTTGGCGGCTGGAAGGTGCGTTGATGAACCGGGTGACATCCTCTCGCACTTCATCATACGCCGCAGTGGCTCTTTCACTGAGGTAGTGCACCCCCCGGTGAATATTGGCGTTCTCCGCCGTGTAGAAGCGGGTAACTGCGTCGATGACACTTTGCGGCTTCTGACTCGTTGCCGCGTTATCGAGATAGACCAGGGGCTTCCCTCGAATTGTCCGGCCAAGGATGGGGAAGTCGGCTCGGACCCGCTCGAGATCGAACGGCGGCGACGAGCGGCCAATCAGCGGCGCTGCTGCCGCTGGGGTCACAGGGCCACCAGGCGTTCACGGACCAGTCGTTCCAGTTCCTCGCGGACAGGTTCCAGAGCCACCTCGGATGTCACCTCGGCTGCGAAGGCGTAGGTAAGAAGGAGCTGCGCTACGGCGGATGGCAGGCCACGGCTCCGGGCGTAGAAGAGCGCGATGTCATCGAGCCGTCCTACCGTTGCCCCATGGGTGCATTTCACGTCATCCGCAAAAATCTCGAGCTGCGGCTTCGTGTCTACCTTCGCTTCATCGCTGAGCAGCAGGTTCCGGTTTGTCTGCTTTGCATCGGTCTTCTGCGCCTCAGGCTTGACGAACACCTTCCCGTTGAACACGGCCCGGGAGTGCCCATCCAGGACGCCTTTGTAAACCTCCCAGCTTCGGCAATTCGGCTGATTGTGATGGATTGCGGTGTGGTTATCCACCACCTGGTGCCCGCGAGTGAGGTAGAGCCCGTACATGAGGGTCTCGACGTTCTCACCGTTGAGCCGCGCCGTGAGATTGTGCCGAGCCAGGGCTCCGCCCATAGCCAGGGAGAAGGACCGGTAATGACTGTCGCGGTCCTGTTCCACGTGTGTCAGCCCGACGTGATAGGCCCGCTCGCTCTCTCGTTGGATCCGGGTGTGTTCGATCCAGGAGTTCGCGCCCGCCACGACTTCGGTTACCGCATTGGTCCAGTAACTGACTCCCTCAGCCAGCGTCACGTAGCTCTCGATGACGGACGCCCGTGCACCCGCTTCGACAACGAGCAGGTTGCGAGGATGAGTCACCGCGCCGGCAGCCTTGGATGTGCTGACGAAGACCATGTGGACTGGACGTGCCAATTCGACGTTACGCGGAACGTGCAAAAAGCCGCCCTCACGCATGAACGCCGTGCTGAGAGCCGTAAACGGACTCGCCTCGATCGGTGCGTGCCGAGCGAGGTGTCGCTCGAGGAACTGACTGTCTGACCTGAGTGCCTCGGACAGACTTCCAACCCGAATGCCGTGATCGAGCATGCTCGTGGAGCTCAACGCTTGGCTGAATGCCCCGTCCACGAACACCAGGGTTGTCCATTCCGGGTGACCGAAAATGAAGGGCGCGAGGTCCTTGCGGGTAACGTCATGAGCCGAACCGCTGGAATGCCGCCAGGATGCCTTTGCGATCGGGGCGATCGGCGTGAAGCGCCATTCCTCGTCTCGACTCGTCGGAAATCCCGTGAGCGCAAACCGATCGATTGCAGACCGGCGCAATGCGTCGAGCCACTCTGGGGCGTCAGGGGTGGCGGTGCCCTCCCGGGTGCCGAAGTCCTGCAGGTAAGCCTGGGTCACAAAGCCGCCCCAACCTCCTGCTCCAGCCACTCGTAGCCCTTGGCCTCCAGCTCGAATGCCAGGTCTTTGCCACCTGACTTCACGATCCTGCCGCCCGACAGAACGTGAACTCGATCAGGGACGATGTAGTTGAGGAGCCTCTGATAGTGGGTCACCACGATGGTAGCCCTGTCCGGCCGTCGAAGGGTGTTTACCCCGCTGGCAACGATCCGGAGGGCGTCGATATCCAGTCCCGAGTCGGTCTCATCCAGGATTGCGAGCGTCGGCTCGAGAACAGCCATTTGGAGGATTTCGTTTCGCTTTTTTTCGCCGCCAGAAAACCCTGAATTCACGGCGCGGCTCATGATCTCGGGTCCCCATTCCACCAACCGCAGCTTGTCCTCCAGCAGGTCCAGAAAGTCCATCGAGTCTACTTCCTCGAGCCCTTTAGCCTTCCGGATCTCGTTGTATGCGGCGCGCAGGAAGTAGGCATTGCTGATTCCGGGAATCTCCACCGGATACTGAAACGCCAGAAAGACTCCCGCCTGAGCCCGCTCTTCCGGATCCATGTCGAGGAGGTCCTGGCCCAGATACCGGACCTCTCCAGCGGTAACCTCATACGCAGGGTGCCCAGCCAGCACTTGAGCCAGGGTGCTCTTTCCTGATCCGTTGGGCCCCATAACCGCGTGGACCTCTCCGGCATTCACGGTCAAGTCAATGCCTTTGAGAATTTCCTTCTCGCCGGCGTTGGCCCGAAGGCCTCGTATCTCGAGCAATGTCTTCTCCATTCTAGCCTACGCTTCCTTCGAGACTGACGCCCAGGAGCTTCTGCGCTTCCACGGCGAACTCCATGGGAAGCTCCTTGAAGACCTCCTTACAGAACCCGTTCACGATCATCGAGATTGCGTTCTCGGTATTCAACCCACGCTGCTTCAAGTAAAAGATCTGGTCCTCGCCGATCTTCGATGTCGATGCTTCGTGCTCGACGGACGCAGTGGAGTTCTGCACGTCGATGTACGGGAAAGTGTGAGCCCCGCAGCGGTTCCCGATGAGCATGGAATCGCACTGGGTGTAGTTGCGCGCCCCCGCTGCCTTCGGCAACACCTTCACCAAACCACGGTAGCTGTTCTGACCCTGCCCGGCTGAGATGCCCTTGGACACAATAGTGCTGCGCGTGTTCTTGCCCAGGTGGATCATCTTGGTGCCGGTGTCGGCCTGCTGCATGCCGTTCACGACCGCCACCGAGTAGAACTCACCCACCGAGTTATCCCCCTGGAGAATGACACTAGGATATTTCCAGGTGATGGCCGAGCCGGTCTCGACCTGGGTCCAGGATATCTTCGAGTTCGCGCCTGCGCACTTTCCCCGCTTGGTCACGAAGTTGTAGATCCCGCCCTTGCCTTCCGCATCGCCGGCGTACCAGTTCTGCACCGTCGAGTACTTGATGCTGGCGTCATCGAGTGCAACCAGCTCGACCACTGCCGCATGCAGCTGATTCTCATCTCGCTTGGGCGCGGTGCAGCCCTCGAGGTAGCTGACCGATGCGCCTTCCTCGGCAACGATCAGAGTACGCTCGAACTGGCCCGTCTCCGCCGCGTTGATCCGGAAGTAGGTCGACAGCTCCATGGGGCACTTGACGCCCTTGGGCACGAACACGAACGAGCCATCGCTGAAGACGGCGGCGTTCAGGGCTGCGAAAAAGTTGTCACTGGCGGGTACCACAGAGCCGAGATACTTCCTGACCAGCTCCGGGTGCTCACGTACCGCCTCGCCGAACGAACAGAAAATCACGCCCGCTTCGGCCAGCTTCGCTTTGTAGGTGGTCCCTACCGAGACACTATCGAAAATGGCGTCGACGGCAACTCCGGCGAGAAGCTTCTGTTCTGTCAGCGGGATCCCCAGTTTTTGATAGGTCTCCAAAAGCTTGGGATCGACCTCATCGAGACTACCCAGAGGCTTTGCCGTACGAGGCGCCGAGTAGTATCGAAGAGACTGATAATCGACGGGGTTATACCTGATGTTCGGCCAGTTGTGGGGCTCCGTCATCTTGAGCCAACCACGAAAGGCCTTCAGGCGCCATTCCAATAGCCAGTCCGGCTCTCCCTTCTTGGCCGATATGAGACGGATGATGTCCTCATTCAGGCCCTTGGGAGCGGAGTCGGCCTCGATATCCGTGACAAAGCCGTACTTGTATTCTTTGTTGACCAGCGTTTCGACGGACGAACTCATGCGCTCTCCTGAGACTCGGAGGAAAGACGAGACGTCTCGTCCGCCCCCGCTGAACCTGCATTGCCGAAGTGCACGCGGTACTCGCATGCGCTGCAGCCACTCAAGATGTGTCCACGGCGGTCCACATCCGCACCGAGTGCCGCCGCGAGGAACCTCGCCTCAGCGGCACAGATCTCTGGGAATCGTTCGGCTACTGCCTGCACCGCACAATTGTGCTCGATGAGAGTACCGCCATCACCGGAAGCAGTACCCTCCGCCATGTATCCTTCGTCCGACAGCAGCTTGGCCACAGCCGCCATCCGCTCGGATGGTGGGGCTCCGGCGAGCTCCTGGCCGAGGCGATGAGCCAGGGCATCGTAGCGTGCTTCGAGCACTGCCACGGCTGATTCACGGCCGTCTCTCCGGACCACGTAGTCGAGTAGCTCGGTCAGCGTGGCTTCGTATCGTCTAGGAAAGAGCGCCTCACCGGCGGGGCTCAAACGATAGGCGAAAGTTGGAGCGCCGACCCCTCTGTGCTCCCGCTCATACTCCACCAGCGAATCTGCCTCTAACTCTTTGAGGTGGTGCCGTACGGCGTTCAGGGATGTTCCCAACCGGGTCGCAAGCTCCTTGGCCGTAAGGCGATTGGCTCTCTTTAGTTCAATGAGAACCATGCCCCGCGCGCCGCGGAGTCCGATAGGCAATGAGCCGCTGAAGGGGACTGCTGACGGATGAGCGTCCATGAAGCGAAATCATAAGTGATTTAGTCGGGATTGTCAATTCGCGTGGAAAGTTGGTGTGAACTCCTAAGCTACGTAGCTCTATTTACTTAACTAGCGTAAGCTGCCATCCGATCGTGTGCGCTGGAAGGCGGTTAAGTAGTAGTGATTCAAACTCCCTCTGGTCCACCGCAGTACTTTTTCACATATTCCGGCAGAGGCTGTCCTCTGAACACCAGCTCCGCCAAGGGAAAAATGACCATCCACCGCATCCGGCTTCTCGGTGATCCCATCCTCCGGGCCAAATGCGAGCCCATTACCAAGCCAAAGTCCACCGCGGTCCGGGTCATCATGGACGATATGCGAGAGACGCTTCGGGATTGGCAATCGCGTTTCGGGAGCGGGCGAGCGATCGCAGCGCCCCAAATCGGGGCACCGGTACGCATGGTCTATGTCGAGATGGATCAGCCGTGGACGCTGATAAATCCCGAGATCGTGGACATCGGGAACGAGGACTTCGAGGTCTGGGATGACTGCTTCTCCTTCCCGAACCTCCTGGTCAGGGTTTCGAGGGCGTACAGGATCAGGGTCAGATATCAGGATTTAAAGGGAGAGTGGACTGAAGTGGAGGTCGAGGGTGACCGGGCAGAGCTCCTCCAACACGAGATCGACCATATAGATGGCGTGCTCGCAGTTGATCGGCCACACGGCCTTGACCCCTTTTGCCTGCGTGAAGAATGGCATCGGCTGCACGGCCCGAACGGACGGTACGGCCCACCGGAGCCGAGATCCGAATCGTACGCCAGTCAGCTCATGGACGGCTGACTAGGAGGGGCCTTAGAACCACCTTCCCAGCCGGACGAACACGGCGCCCCGTCCCGTACTCGCCACTCCATACTCGACCCGCACCGGTCCGACCGGCGTGTGAGCTCCTACACCCGCTCGGACCCCTGTTAGCCATCCGGCCGATTGCACGAGGGATCCTCCGTTTCCGGTCCGGCCAGTGACCAATTCCACGCGGGCCACAAATGGCCCCGTGAGATCATAGGTCAGCATCAACCCCACCAGCGCCTCTCGATCGCCACGGCGCTCCCCCAGGTGCAGGCCCGGGAAACCGTCCTCACCGCCGAGCGCGAATTCGGATTGCAAGGGCAGTCCATCTCCCCAGCCCAGTCGGAGTCGGGGTAGGATCTGGAATCGGCCGCGACGGAGGGATCCAGTAAACTGCGCTGAGGCCTTATGGTAAACACCGGTCCACAACAATCCGGCCTGTACCAACGGGATCCGCGAAGGACTGACTTTCATCGCGCGCACTTCCAGGCCTGCGGTAGATAGGTCCCTCCCCGGCTCATGCCATGCGTGCCCTATCAGTCCGGCTCCCAGCTCCCAATCCGGGTGGAGGGCTCGTTCCAAGCCAAGAAATACAAGTGCTTCGCGGGCGTGGCCGGAGCTCAGCTCGTCACCTTCTGAGCTGAATCGACGGACCTGATCCAGCGCAAAGCGCGCCGTGAGCGTTGGCGTCATGAGCTGTCGGCCCAGTTGATAACTCCTTCTGACGCCGAGCAACAGCTCCTGCCGGAAGTCACCCAGGAGCAGCGCCGTACTGCCTTCGAGAGCAAGATCGAAGAGTCGCTGCTCCACAGCGCCTGCCCACATGCGGCCACCCAACTCGTTGTCATAGGCGAGCCCAAGGCCCACCACTCGTCGTGCCGCGCGCTGAACCGTGACGTGGAAGGAGACGGAATCGCCGGCCCCTCGAGGAGAAAGCCAGACCGTTCGAAACGCATCCGACTGACCCAAGTTTTGAATGCGGCCCCTCAGGAGTGAGACATCCAGTGTGTCGTTCGCTTCGAGTCCGAGAAGCCTCCTGAGGGCGAGGCGCTCAGATGCGTTGGAGCTTGCGAATGTCAGACTGCTCGTTCGGACAGGAAGTGCGGGGGGCGCCTCCCGAGCTGGTGCACTGCGAACGCAGGTTGCACGCGGCAGCACCGTGTCTGCCGCGGCCACGCCGTTGCGTATCAACTGATCAACTCGCGCGGGGGAGAAGTTCAGGCTGGTGAAGCCGTCCACCATCGGCCGGACAAGTACGTCACCTTGCCGCAGGGAATCCCCTGGTTGGTGAAAAAGAAACCCGAGGAGACGGTCAGCGAGAACGAGGGGTGAATAAAGATCCAGGGAATCTGATAATTGCTCGGTAGCGTCCGAGACGATGACTCGCTCGGCGCCTGCCTGTCGGGCCACCGCTATGGGTATGTTGGCCGACAGCCCTCCATCCGCGAGCAGTCTGCCATCCAGTGACTCGGGGGAAAAGATGAGAGGGATGGCAAAGCTCGCCCTGACGGCCTGGGCCAGGTCCCCTCTGGCAATTACAACAGCCTGCCGGTCCGCCAAATCTGTGGCCACGGCACGAAACGGGGTCGGCAATGCGTCGAAGTCCCCGCGTGCGAGCAGGTTGCCCCTGAGCATCGCAGCATTGACCAACGCGTTGACCTCCGGCTCGCGAATGCTCGCTGTCTGCAGAATGAAGCGGCCGGTGCCTTGCTCCAGTAGTATGAGCGGCTGAACAAGGCCGAGCGATCGCGGCGCTCTCGGCTGATACGTTCGAAACAGACCGCCGATCGGGAGGGCTCTGGCGAGCGAATCGATCTCACGTGCCGTGTAGCCGCTGGCGTACATGCCGCCGATCATAGCTCCCATGCTGGTGCCCACGACGAGATCGGGGCGTATTCCCAGACTGTCCAGTACACGGAGCACCCCGATGTGGGCCAGGCCCTTGGCACCGCCACCGGACAGAACCAGCGCTGTTCTCGGTGGAGAGCACGCCTGCGCCGTGAGCGGCCGCGGTGCCAGGAGAAATGCGAGCAGGAGCGTGAGGCGCGACATGAAGAGCAAAACTAAGGGTGAGCGTCGGCCCTTGCGTCCTCACAGCACACTTCGTATACCTTTTCGAGTGCGAAGTCGGCTCTCACGAAGGGGAGGAGTGGTAGCATGACGTATGTGATCGTCGAGGCATGTATCGGGGTGAAGGATCGGGCCTGCGTGGACGTATGTCCGGTGGACTGCATCTACGAGGGCGAAGATCAGCTTTACATCCACCCTGATGAATGCATCGACTGCGGCGCCTGCGAGCCAGAGTGCCCGGTCACGGCCATCTTCCCGGAGGAGGACGTGCCACCCGACATGGTTACGTTCGTCGAGAAGAACAAGGAAGTGTTCAACAGCGAGAATCCCCCGGGTCGGCCGAAACGGTAGGGTGAGACGCCGGACGACAGACGCTAGTCGTTACTCTCAATAGAACCACCCTTCTCGGCAGGATGAGGAGGGTGTTTTGCTTGTTCTAAGTGATGTGAACTGGGGTCTGGCGTCTTGCGGCTGGACAGAAAGGAGCCCCGGGATCGAACTGCTTGGCCGCGATCCCGGGGCCGTGCTGCGTGGGAAGAGCTTCTGTACTCGGCGGTAACTGCCGCCAGAGTATAAACGCACCAGTCACCCAGAAGGTTTCACCACCACAGATCCCAGAAAGCTTTCCAGTGCTTCGGTGGTGGCGCGAGGCTGTTCCACAGGAGGCAGGTGGCCCGCTCCTGGTATGATGGCGAGCTCGGCACCCGGAATGGCTTCCGCCATGGCTTGGGCCAGCGGATGAGGGGTCAGGGCGTCGGCTTCACCCACGACCACGAGCGTTGGAACCCCACTCAAGGTTCGGAGCAAGCCCTCACTTCCCTCGCGATCGCGCATGGCTGACAGGGCACCCACGATGCCTGGTACCGGTGTCCGCCCCATCAACGTGCGCAGTGATTCTGCCAGCTCCGGCCGGCTCCCGAGTGTGCCTGCGGCCAGCATTTTCGGGAGCATCGCATCCGCGATTGCTGCAGCTCCCCTCTCTCGAGCCATGGATGCGGCTGCATCACGCGCCCGGCGGGTTTCCGGTGGATCTGCATCCGCCCTGGTGTCCATGAGGATCAAACCGCGCACGCGTGCCCGCTGCTGGCGCACGAACTCCAGCGCGACGTAGCCACCCATCGACAGGCCGCAGAGTATGACGTCGTCCACTCCAAGCACGTCCAGCAAGGCAGCCAAATCGGCGGCGTAGATCGACATGCTGTAGCCCAGGTCGGGGGCATCGGATTGGCCCATGCCACGAAGATCGGGAGCTACCCGTCGGAACCCATCCAGGTTCTCGATCTGATCACGCCAGATGGTACGGTCGAGCGGATAGCCATGGATGAAGAGAATTGCGGGCCCATCACCTCGCACCTCCACCGCCAGATTGACCCCGTTGACCGTTATGCGCTGCACGTCCGAGTCACCCCGGCGGGCGTTCATATACTCGCGGAACTGCTGCGGGACAGGCGTGGGCCGCCCTTGCGGGTCGATGCATACGAATACGAATTCTGCCGCGGCGATCAGCGTGTCGTCACGTACGCGGCGAGCAGTCTGGCGCATGGTAAAGCTGGTGCGCCCCACATGGGTGAGCAGCTGCTGAAACCGCAGGACGTCTCCGGGGAACGCCGCGGCTCGATAATCGATTACCGTTTTCCGCAGTGCCGGCCACGAATTGCTTCTCGTGAACACGTCCATCCCCGGCCCGCCACGGAGCATCTCCCACCGGGCTCGCTCGAAGAGGCTGAGAAACGATGCCTGGTTGAGGTGACCGAACGCATCGCATTCATCGGGATAGACAACGAGGTCGATCTCTGGAGTGGACATGCCGGTAACATACGGGATGAACGTGAAGGACGGAAAGGCAGCAGGCAGGCCGTCGTGATAACTTGAAAGCGTCCCCGGGGCCACCGCCCCCTTTTGACGTCTCGTCCTTGTCGACTTCCCGCCATGAAACCAGCCACAGACTATATTCGCCACGCTGCGCGCCTGGCCCGGAAACTCCAGATGGATGCCGCCATGGGCGGCTCCCCTCAGCCGGATGCCGAGTTCTACAAGGCTCTTTCGAAGGCAATGGATGAAATCGCTGCAGGGCTCGAGTTGGTCGGAAAACCCGATTGAACGCGTGCAAGACACTGAGTCTGGTACCCTGACAGCGTGAGCGCCGCTCCTCTGTCAGCAGACGCATCGAAGCCCCGGGTTCGCCTGGTCCAAACCCAGACCGAGCTGGAAGGCCTTTTTCAGCGATTCAGCCGCGAGCCCCTCCTCGCGGTCGATACCGAAGCCGCAAGCTTCCATCGTTTCCACGATCGCATCTACCTGTTGCAGCTCTCGTCCAGGCACGAGACGGCCGTCGTCGACCCGCTCGCAGTTACCAGCCTCGAGCCACTTGCCGCCGTGCTCCGTAATCCCGAAGTCGAGATCGTTTTCCACGATGCGGACTATGACTTGAGACTGCTGCGGACGGAGTATGGATTCGCGGCCAACAACCTCTTCGACACCCGGATCGCCGCGCAGCTGCTCAACGAGCCGGGGGTCGGGTTAGCGGCGCTCCTGGAGAAATTTTTCGGAGTTCGACTCGATAAGCGATTCCAGCGGGCAGACTGGTCGGCAAGGCCACTCTCGCCGGAGATGCTGGAGTACGCTGCGGCCGACACGCATTACCTCCCCGCGCTGCGCGACCTTCTTCGGGCCCGGCTGCAGGAAACCGGGCGCTTGGAATGGGCCCTCGAGGAGTTTGGGTTGGCAACCGCCGCTCGGCGTCTGCCGTCCGATGCTGAGGAGCCGGGATACCTTCGGCTCAAAGGCGCCAAGGCCATGCCGGGCAGGGCCCTGGCTGTGCTAAGAGAGCTCTACGAGTGGCGGGATCAGCTGGCACGGCGCAGCGACAAGGCCGCATTCCGAATACTGAACAACGAACCGATGCTCTACATGGCAAAGGCGCCGCCGCGGGATATGACAGAGCTCAAAGCAGTTCGCGGGATTGGCGGTGACCAAGCCGAGCGACGCGGACAGGAGATTCTGGCAGCGGTCGAGCGGGGGCTCTCCGTACCGGATGCTGAGCTGCCGCGAGTCGAACGGATCGCGCGCCGCCCACCGGATGCAGCGTACGAAGCGCGGCTCGATCGGCTGAAGCTCCTCCGAAATCAGATAGCCGTTCGTTTCGCCGTGGCACCGGGGGTGCTCTGCCCCAACGGCACCCTGGAGGCAATTGCACGGCTCAACCCATCAACGCTCGAACAACTTGCGGAGGTGCCCGAGCTCAGACGCTGGCAGCTCGGTGAGTTCGGTGAGGAGCTTCTTCGGGCGGTGCAGACACCGCGCGGCTGAAATGGTCAGAAGCCGAGGAAGGTTCGCACCCGGGGATCCATCTTCTCCGGCGTCCAGTAGGGATCCCAGACCAGCTCGACCTCGACCGACTGCACGCCTTCCATATCGCCCACCACGCGCTTGACGTCGGCAATGATTTCGGCTCCAGCAGGACAGCCGGGTGATGTCAGCGTCATCTGCACATGTACGTTCCCGGCGTCATCCACGTCGACCTCATAGACCAGGCCTATGTCGATGATGTTCAGGTTGAGCTCCGGATCCTTTACCGCGCGGATGGCTTTCCGGATGGCTTCAGCAGTGGGAATAGCGGACATGGAAGGCTCGAGTCACATGAACTGTGAACAGGCAGCGGATACCTCAAGATAACGCGTCTAGCTCAGCACTCCGCAACCAGATCCTGCTGACACACGGGCGGAACGAGGCGAATGGCGGCGTCAGACAGTGACGTCCTGACCGTACGTAAGGCGTGATGTGAGTTGCCCGTCCGGGGATCGAACGTGCCGTTCGTCAGGAAGACAAGGAACAGGTCATGCGCAGGATCTATCCAGATCTCGGTGCCGGTAAAGCCGGTGTGTCCATAGGCGGAGGGGCTGATGAGAGTACCGAAGAGGCTCGGCTGCTTGCCGTCGAGCTCCGGAGTATCCCAGCCGAGGAGTCGGGGGCCGCTGTTGGTGCCACGGGTGAGAAAGCGGCGTATCGTGGCTGGACTCACCCAAGGCCCGCGGGGGCCCACCCCATTGCGCAACCATACCTGGGCATAGCGCGCCAGATCCATTCCGGTGGTAAAGATCCCCGCGTGACCCGCTGCGCCGCCGAGCATGGCAGCGTTTGGATCGTTCACCTGACCCTGCACTGGCTGACCGCGCCACACTGCCGTAGGCACCGCCTGCCGACGGGCGGCGGCACTCAGGTGATAAGAGCTGGCCGATAGCCCCAGAGGCTCGAAGACTTCCTGCGCAACCAACTGCTCCAGCGGGAGCCCGGACAGATTCTCCAGAAGGACCCCGAGAAGTATGGCATTGAGGTCGCTATACACGGCCTTGTCCCCCGGCTCCCGTACCAGCTGCTCTGCATACAGCAGGGACAGCGCCGCCTCACGCTTCTTTGCCAACTTGAAGAACGGCACATAGGCCCGGAGCCCGCTGGTATGGTCCAGCAGCATCCGCACAGTCACCTGGTCTTTCGCTCCACCGGCAAAGCGCGGCAGGTACTGTCGGACAGGCGCGTCGAGACTCAGCCGGTTCCTGTCTGCCAGGCGCATTGCCGCGCTGGTGGTTCCCATGACTTTGGTGATGGATGCGATATCCCATAAGGTGGAGTCCGGCGTAGGGACCGAGGACTTTGGGCTCCAGGTGAAATGACCGTAGCCTCGAGCGTACAGCACCGAGTCTCTCCGGCCGATCACCACGACCGCGCCCGGATAAATCCCCTGCCTTATGCCCTGCCGGACGATCGCGTCGATCTGGTCGATGGATTGAGCGTGCGCGTGCGCGCTGGCCATCATCAGCAGTTGGGCCGCAATCAGCCACCGAGCTGTTGCGCGGGCAGCGTGCACACTCACG
Organism: uncultured Gemmatimonadales bacterium; assembly: GCA_963730915.1. Classification (GTDB taxonomy): domain Bacteria; phylum Gemmatimonadota; class Gemmatimonadetes; order Gemmatimonadales; family GWC2-71-9; genus CAVVWJ01. The sequence continues at coordinate 463,165 of CAVSTR010000004.1, forward strand.
GAGCTGCTCCCGGTTCCCGAACTGGTCCGGGTTGAAGCTGATAGAGTACCTGAGCCGTCCGACGATCCCTGGGCGAGAGCACCTCCGTCTGGGTGGCAGGAAACATCACGTCGTTGGAATCCGCCGAGTGGGGCAAACCCAATGCATGGCCGACTTCATGCGCCGCCACGGAGAGCAAAGCGCGGTCAGGTAAGGGAAAGCCATTGGTAGTACGGACCGCTAGTGTGATCATCGCCCGACGCACTCTGCCGGCCTGATCCCACGTCAGGTCAGTCTGGCCCGCGCGATCGAGCGGGAAGTTGTTGATCCAGTGCACTACGATCTCCGCCGCCGCCGTGTCTTGCACCATATCGAACCGTACGCCCATTCCGGTGTTCTCCCACCGATTCAAGGCGTCCAAGAAAAAGCGGCCCATACGGGGGTTGTAGTCAGGAGGTCCACCTTCCACCAAAGAGACCTTGAGCGGAACCCCACCGCGATCGGGCCAGCGGCGGATCACTGAATCCCTCACGATCATCGAATCGAGGTACGTTCTGCCGGCCTCGCGGCTGAGCTGTTGCCGAAGAGCAAGCCGAGTCAGGCGATCACTGCTGGGGACGTCCGATTGTCCGGCTTCAACGGCGGCGGCCGCCGTCGACTCAAGCTCGGTGCCTACCCTCGCCTCGTCTACCGTGGAGGCCAGCGCCTTGGACACCCGGTCCGCCACGACCATGGCAAAGAGCCCGAATGTGACGATCGGAAGTACTGCCGACCTCATAGATCTCCAGTACGTGGATTCGCTTGGCGATGGCAAGTCTAGGGAATGACGGGCAACCTGAACCGTCGCCCACTGATGCAATTTCTGAGCACAACTGTGTCAGCTCTTGGCCTCGAGCCAGTTTGGCCCGGTACCGATGTCCACAACCAGGGGTACTCGAAGCGGAGTGACATTTTCCATCTGTTCCCGCACCAGCTCCGCCAATGTTTGCAGCTCCTCGGGCGGAGCCTCGAAGACCAGCTCGTCATGCACCTGGAGCAGCATCCTGGCCTGCAACCCTCGTTCGCGGATAGCTCTGTGAATGCGAACCATGGCCAGCTTGATCAGGTCGGCGGCAGAGCCCTGTAATGGCGAATTCTGCGCGTTTCGCTCGCCATATGCGCGCTGATTGAAGTTCCGTTCCTTGATCTCGGGGATGTACCGGCGGCGTTTGAAGAGAGTCTCTACGTATCCCTGCCTGCGAGCGAGCTCCACTTGCCGGTCCAGGAAGGCACGCACTCCCGAGAACCTCTCGAAGTAGCGAGTGATGAACTCCTTGGCGTCGTCGATTGAGATGCCAAGCTGGCGGCTGAGTGCAAACGGCCCCTGTCCATAGATGGTGGCGAAGTTGATCGTCTTGGCCCGGGCTCGCATGTCGGCGGTTACCTCCGCCACTGGCACGTTGAATATCAGTGCCGCCGTCTGCCGGTGGATATCGCCTCCCTGTCGGAAAGCCTCGATGAAGGCGGGATCCTCCGACAGGTGCGCCATGATCCGTAGCTCGATCTGGCTGTAATCCGCAACCAGAAACACCCATCCCGCCCGAGGGATAAATCCGGCCCGAATCGCTTCGCCCCTCGGCGTCCTGATGGGAATGTTCTGGAGGTTTGGCTCGGCCGAGCTGAGCCGGCCTGTTGCTGCACCCGCCTGGTTGAAGCTGGTGTGAATTCGTCCAGTAGTCCGGTTTATCCGCAGCGGCAATGCGTCTACATACGTGCCCTTCAGCTTCTGCAGCTCGCGATACTCCAGAATCAGCTGTGGAAGCTCATGCCCCATCGCTGCGAGCTGTTCCAGTACGTCGGCGTCGGTGGAGGGACCTGTCTTTGTCTTCTTCAGCACCGGCAGCTGCTGCTTCTCGAACAGAATGCTGGCAAGCTGCCGGGGTGAATTGAGGTTTACATCGGTGCCGGCAACGCGAGCAATGTCTTCGTCGAGCCGCTGCAGGTCTCTCCCCAGCTCATCACTCAACTGCTGGAAGAGAGCACGGTCAATTGTGATCCCCTCCCACTCCATATCGACCAGCACCTCCAGCAGAGGCATCTCGATCTCGAGGAGCAGCGGCTCGAGCTGCATTTCGGCAAGCATCGGTTGGAAGAACTGGTGTAATCCCAATACGGTTGCGCTGTCCATCCCGCAGTAGTTGGCCGCCTGAGGTACCGCCACCTCCGCAAACGAGATCTCGGCTTTGCCCTTTCCCGTCATCTCCTGATAGGTCTGAAGAGCCCGGCCCAGATGTTCCAGGCACAGTGTATCGATAGCGTGAGAACGCCGACCAGGATCCAGGACGAAGCTCTCGAGCAGCGAGTCATATGCGACCCCGGCCAGCTCGACACCGGCACGACGCAATACCTGCCAATCGAACTTGATGTTGTGCCCTGCCTTGGCCACAGCCGGATCGGTGAGTAGCTCGTATAAAGTGGCACTCGCGGCGGCAGTGAGGGGCGGAAGGTTGCGGACCGAGGTAGAGGCGTCGCTCCCCACGCCGAGGGAACCGAGCGATCCAGTACCGGCATCGCGGTGGCCGAATGGCAGATACCAGACCTCTTCCGGACTTGCCGCAAGCGAAAGCCCCACCAGCTCTCCCTCATGGGGTTCCGGAGAGGTGGTCTCCGTACTGAGGCCTACAATGGGGGCCTCTCGCAGCCGGGTGACGAGGGCCGGGAGCTCGGCCGGGTCGTCGAGCACCGTGACCGTGGCGGTGGCGGGGCCCGACAGATCGGAGAGGGTGAGCCAGGATTCCGCGGAGAACGATGCGTCATCGTCAACAGCGAGAGTGGCGAGTGGCGGCTGCGCCTGCAGCTCTACCGCGTGCTTCGACTCGGCGGACAGGAGGTCGGGATACTGTGATTCCCGCGGGTCGGAGCTCGGTGATGATCCTCCCTGCCCCGTCAGCTTTCGAGCCAGGGCGAAGAACTCCAGCTCGGTGAGTATACGGATGATCGCTTCGCGATCCGGCTCATGGGGAACGAGCGCGCCTGCATCCAGTGCTACGGGCACATCGCGCTTGATCGTGACCAATTCCCGGGACAGACGTGCACTGTCCGCCTGTGTGAGCAGCGCCTCCCGAGGTCTCTTGGCTGTTATTTCGCCGGCGCGCGCCAGGATGGTGTCGAGATCTCCGTACTCGGCCAGCAGCTTCTGCGCGCCCTTTTCACCGATGCCCTTCACCCCGGGGATGTTATCGGAGGAGTCGCCGACCAGTGCCAGGAAATCGACCACCTGCCGAGGCTCGACTCCGAGTCGCTCGGAGGCATTGCCCAGGTCGACCCAGGTTTCGTCCACAGCGGCCGGCCCGCCGCGGCCCGGGTTGAGCAGGGCGACCCGAGGTCCCACCAACTGGTAGAAGTCCTTGTCCCCCGAAACGATCACCACCTGCAGCCCGCGCTCCGCCCCCGTCGCCGCCAACGTTCCAATGACGTCGTCAGCTTCGTATCCTGGAACCGTGATCAACGGGATGCCGAACGCATCCAGCAACTGCCTGACCCGGTGAACCGCGCGATCGAAGTCTGCCTGGAGCTCGTTGTCGAGCTTTTCGCGCGTGGACTTGTAATCCGCGTAGCGCTGCTCCCGAAAGGACGTGCCCGCATCGTTGATCCAGGCGACGTAATCGGGACGGTACTTCTCCCGCAGCCGCATCAGGAAATTCACGATACCCAGTGCGGCGGAGGTATTTTCGCCCTTGGCAGTCCGGAGCGGGCGCGCGATCATCGCGAAGAACGCGCGATAGATGAGAGCGTAGCCGTCGATGAGGAAAAGCTGAGGCGGATTGTGATTCGGGGCCATGCAGGAAAATAAGCGGAAGCGGAAAACCGTGAGCGGGGACGCTTCCGTTACCGGCTTACTGCGTATCGCTCCCGTTCAGCCTTGTCTACGCACCCGATTCACGGTACGCTCGAACTCCGCACGAGAGCCGGGCGTCAGACGAAGCCGGCCAAAACCGGTCTCATCCTGAAAGAACAGTGAGAGGCGATGACTGAGATAGGTCCAGCGAACTACCCGGCCGGCGGTGCCTGGGCTGGTTTCGATCGTCTCATCTGGAGGTCCCAGTGCAATGAAGACTTCCCCTCGATCAGTGCGCCAGCCGGTGGTGCCCTCATCGGTGAAGCGCGAATTGGCCGCACTGATGCGTCCGAAGTACTGGTTCAGCGCCTCGTTCTCGGGAGTCGTCTTGTTGGGATCGGTGGCGGCGTAGAACTCCTTCCACAGACGTGACCGCTCGCCGGCCGGAGCCTTGCGCATCGCGTTTACCCGATCGCTTTCGCCGAAGTAGCGCAGTAGATCCAGCATCTCGTCGAAGTTGGTGATCACCCATGCCTGGGAGAACGACACCAGCGCCGAAGCACTGCGCTGAGCCGCACCAGTTCCTACTGCCAGCTTGAGCTCGCCAAGCGAGATACTGTCGGGTGCCAGACGGATGACCTGACTCTCCACCGCCCGGCCGCCTCTGAATCGGAGAGAGTCGGTATAAATCACGTTCTGCTGCTCGTCCTGGACCTGGAAAGGCACCGTGGTCGCCTCAGGGAAATTGTATCCCTCCACATAGGCGAGAAGAGTATCGGCGCCGTATCCTACTGCTCCCCGGGAGTTGAGCACGACTGAGAGCGGATCCGTCAACGCGCCCCGTCCGGTAGCCTGATACGCAAGTATGGGGGCCGACGTTGTTCCCGGCTTGAAGGAGGGTGCCGTGTATTCAGCCTCTGCCCTGCTCTCGGCCGTCGAGCCGGCATCCCGAACCGTCACCTGGACCTTGTATTTGCCTGGTGTTAGGCGGAGAATTTGTTGGAAGAGAATGCTCTCTTCGGCGCGCAAGGTTTCCTGGAACGTGGGAACCCTGACGACCTCGTCTCGTGCCAGGTCGATCGATCTGGCGCCTTCCTGCTGGAAGGATATGGTGACGCGGTAGCGGGCGACGAAGAGATTTCCCTCCCGCTGGAATGCCAGCGCCCTGTTCTCCAGGGAGAGACCCAGCGCCGTTATTACCGAGTCGGCAGGACCGGCCGCAAAGGCTACGGTTCCCACAAAAGGAAGCGGCTCCGCCGCAGCGAGGCGGCCGAGCCGTTGATAGAAACTCGAGACATTCATCAGCTGGGTGAGCTGGTCGGCAGGAGCGGGGCCATCCTGGCTTCCGACTCGTTTCCAGCTCCCGCATCCCAGGGCGGCTGCGGCAATCAGAACTGCTAGGACCAGCCGACCCATGAGTCACCCCTAGGAGAACCGCCGTGGATTTGCAGCGTGCAGGTGGGCGAACGTTAGTGGCGCGAGGCAAGAGGCGTCAAGCGTGTTGCAGCGATGGAGGCGGCTCCAACTTGCTGCCTTCTCATGGATTAACTAGCTTGGCCTCTGCATGAACGGAGACACGCTGGTCGGTCGGACAGTCGCCGGATACCACCTCAAGCGATATGTCGGCGAAGGCGGCACAGCGACCGTCTATCGCGCCGAGCACCCGGAACGTGGTACGGCGGCAGTGAAGATCCTTCGCTCCCGCCTGTCGGGAGACCCGGTTGCCGTCAAGCGATTCCTTCGGGAAGCGGAATATGGTGCCCGCGTCACCCACCCCAACATTGTCAGAGCTTACGACTACGGGCAAACAGACGGCCTCCACTATCTGGCGCTCGAGTGGGCCGAGGGTGAACCGCTAGCGGAGTTCGTCAACCGGTCGGGACAGCTTGCGCCGCCACTCGTGGCCAAGATCGTCGAGCAAATCGGAGCCGCTCTCACGGCGGCCCACCAGGCCGGCATCATTCACCGCGATCTCAAACCAGCCAACATCATGTACAACCCGGCCGAGCAGACTGCCAAGCTGCTCGACTTCGGCATAGCCCGCGACTCGGACTCCAGCCCGGAAGAGCGTCTGACGCGGGCCGGCTTCTTCGTGGGAACACTCCAATATGTGGCCCCGGAGACCCTGAGTGGCGAGCTGGTGAAGGAACAGGCGGACGTTTACAGCCTCGCTACCATCACCTATTACCTGTTGACCGGATGCCTGCCATTCAATGGCAAGAGTCCACGTGAGTTGTTTCAGCAACTACTAACGCAAGCTCCTGTGCCGCTTAATGAAGCACGAAAGGGATTGCGCTTTTCTCACGCCATTGAAGCCACTGTGATGAAAGGGTTGGAGCGAGACCTTTCCAAGCGCTGCAAATCAGTGGACGAGTTTGCAAAAGCCTTCTGCGCTGCGGCTCGGGAGGAAGCGCCGAAACGCACAGGCTTCCTGACGGGACTCTTCCGCAAGGGTAGCCCGTGACCGATCGGGAGTCGCTTCGCCGGCTGCTCCTGGAGCGCTCTGTTCGCCGCGGTGACTTCGTTCTGGCATCAGGTCAACGATCTTCCTACTACATAGACTGTCGGCTCGCGACGATGTCGGCGCCTGGGATGGTGCTGATCGGTCGCCTTGGACTGTCTGCGATTGCGGCGGCCGGGTGGCGCCCGGCGGCAGTCGGCGGGCTTACCATGGGGGCTGATCCTGTTGCCTATGCAGTGGCAGCGGCAAGCTTCGGCACCGACTCGCCGGTCGATGCGTTTAGCGTGCGCAAGGAATCAAAGGATCACGGCACGGGCCGCATGATCGAAGGGAACTTCGAGCCTGGGATGGCGGTGGTGGTGGTCGAAGACGTGATCACCTCCGGCGGCTCCGCACGGAAGGCGGCGGCGGCAGTAGAAAGCGCCGGCGGCAGAGTCTTGGGTATTCTCGCGGTGGTCGACCGTGAGGAGGGGGGCAGGGTGACACTCGAAGGCGAGGGGCGGGCCGTCGTAGCGCTGACCACAGCCACCGAGCTCGGCCTGAACCGGTGAAGCGAGGCAAGATCAGCCGTTTAGTCCCTGCACTCGCGGCGCTCGCAGCGTTTCTGTGGGCAGCGAAGTCAGCCCACGATTCCTCGATGCCTGAGTTCAAGGTGTACGATGGCTACTGGATGATGCTGGGAGCGGCGCTTGCGGTCGGCTTTGTCGCTCCCATGGTGTGGCGCTGGCCGCGCGAACGATCGCTTCCTCTGGTGGTGATCGCTTCGGTCGTCGGAAGCGTGGTGCCTCTTATGATCTCCGCCCTGACGCATAACCTTCCCATCATGGCTCGGCTGCGCGGCTCCTGGATGCTGGCCGGGGCAGACCTGGTGGGCCCGGCCGTGATAGTCGGCTTCACGTGCCTGTGGCTTGCTGTCCGAGATGAAGCACCCGGGAGGCAACGCTGAACAGAGACATTCTGGCCATCTATCTCAACGATCATCTTGCCGGCTCGGTGGCGGCACTCGAAGTGGTGGACCGCCTCATCCGGCTGTCCCAGGGGACGGATCGCGAACATCTGTTTCGCGGCCTCAGGGCCGAGATCGAAGAGGATCAGCAGATCGTCAAGCTCTTGATCCGGAGTATGGGCGGCAAGGAGAGCAAGATGCGAAAGGCCGCGGCATGGCTAACCGAGAAGGTCGGTGAGGCCAAGCTCGAGTGGGACGACAGCGGAAATGGCCAGCTTCGGCTGCTCGAAGCGCTCGAGACTTTGGGATTGGGGATCCAAGGCAAGATGGGCTTGTGGCGGGCACTGAGCGCTGCGTCGAGCCAGGAACCCGAGATTGCGAAACTGGATCTGGCTCGGCTCGAGCGCCGCGCTCGCGATCAATTCGAGAGGGTAGAGGCCCAGCGCCTCCTCGTCGCGCGGGCGGCCTTCGGAGTCTAGTATCACCCTGCGCCGAGGAGGCGGTATGGATGAGGATGTCTTCAACCTGGAGCTCAGAAAATTTCTCAAACGCTTCGGTGTGACGGCGCAGCGCGAAATCGAGAAAGCTGTCGCAACCGCGTTGGAGCAGGGAGCTCTGACCGGGAACGAGGTTCTGGCAGTCCACGCGACTCTGGAGATTCCCAAGGTGTTACCGGGGCTTCGAATTGACGGCGAGATTCACCTGCATAGCCCCTGAGCGCCACCACTCCGAGGGAGGGCCCGCCATGGCAAGGCGAACGCGGTATCAGTTGAATCGAGTCACTGTGGAAGCGGGCGAGAAACGTCCCTCCAGCTGGACATTCGGTGGTGCGGCGGTAACGGGAATCGAGCAAGCCTACTCAGTACGAGATACCAACTTTCCGGCTCGGAATCAGTGGGACTTTGTGGTACGAACCCCGAGTATCCGTGACGGCCGGGTCGAAGTGCGCCCGCGCACCACGCCGAATGTGAAAGTCTGGGCCGAGCTCACCGATCGATCGATCACGTTCATGCGAGCCACCAAGGGCGACGCCAGAGGCAAATGGTACTGCAAGGTAGCGCTGGCGGATCCCACCGGCCGGAAGAGCCGTGACGTAGTCCGCGCCGACGAACGCAGCGAGCTGCCACCCTGGTTCGACGGGCTCAAGGGGCGCATGCGAATGAAGCAGAGCGTGAGGACAACGAAGGGAAACGATGGTGAAGATCTGGTGGCACTGGTGGCGGCGGACGATCATACGACAATGATCAGACTCTTCTTCGCTACGAAGGTCTGGGTGCTGAAAGAAAAGATTGCCCTGGGAGCATGAGCACGGCACCCGGACCAACTGACGGGTGCAGTGCGTGTGACGAGATTGCCGGCGGGCGAGTGGCACCGGGTGGGATCATTTTCGATGATGGACTCTGGTTTGTCAGCCATCATACAGGTCCCTATACCGATCCCGGTGAGCTCATCGCCAAGACTCGACGACACTGTGAGTCGCTTTCCGAGCTCACGGTCGCGGAGGCGGCAGCGCTGGGACCCCTGTTGAAGCGGTGTGTCGCGGCGTTGACGCACGTGGTGGTCTCAGAGCGTATCTACGCGGTTTCCTTCAACGAGCGTGTACGCCACGTCCATTTCCTCCTGTTGCCCCGAACCGCAGCGATGCCGCGGGGACATGTAATCTCTGACATCTATCGACGCGCTCGCTCCGTGCTGCGAAGATTCGGCCTGGCGCGGAACCCCTCAACGGAGGAGCGTGCGGCCGCTGCGGCCAGGATTCGCCAGGAGCTGGAGCGCCGCTGACGCATGAGCTCACCCGAGGGCGCCGCTGCCCAGCTGTCAATTACTCCCCTGGCGGACGAAGAGGATGCGCGGGCGTGCGCCCGCCTCATGTGCAGCTCGGAGCCCTGGATTACTCTGGGCCGGAGCTTCGAGACGTCGCTGACGATCGTGCGAGACCCGACCCGCGAGGTCTACCTGGCGCGGGATGAGACCGGCATAGCCGGCTTTCTCATTTTATGCATGACCGGGGCCTTCGTGGGCTACATCCAGACCATTTGCATCGCATCCCATTGTCGCGGACGTGGGCTCGGCTCGCGGCTGCTGGAATTTGCGGAGCGGCGAATTCGGCGAGTGTCGCCCAACATCTTCATGTGCGTATCGTCTTTTAACGTCGGGGCGCGTCGGCTGTATGAACGTCACGGCTATGAAGTCGTCGGAGAGTTGACGGACTATCTCGTCGAAGGACATTCGGAGATTCTGCTTCGAAAAACCTTTGGGTCAATTGCATCCTTCGTCGGCGACCGCTGACATATGGCGCACGGCCGTGCCGCAGAGTAGGATCGAAGATGCGCGAAGCACGCCTCAAGCCCGAATTTGCGGAGCTCTATCCGACGCTCACTCCCGGTCAGTGGGAGCCGGCGGCGCGTGTGGCGGAAGCAGTGCTCGCCCGGCTTCTTCTGCTGGAGATTTCCGAGGCTCCGCTCCAGGATCGTGTGCTTCAGGAGCAGCACTTCGAGTTCAGGGGCGAAACACCAGGCGGCACGTCGGCCGTGCAGGGTAAGACCCGCAGTTCCGACGTGCCGGAGAGCACATGAAGGACACCGATGTTCCTGACCTGCGATACCCGATCGGGCGGTTTCGGTTTGACGGTGATGCCAGCGCGGGCAAGCGTGAACAGTGGATCGAGGAAATTTCCGCTGCACCGGCACGACTAGGGTCAGCGGTGGCAGGACTGACCGCCGCCCAGCTCGACACGCCATACCGGGAGGGGGGCTGGACCGTAAGGCAGGTGGTGCACCACTTGCCGGACAGCCATCTCAATGCCTACACGAGAATCAAGCTTGCGCTCACAGAAGAAGAGCCCACGATCAAGCCCTACGATGAGGCTCGTTGGGCGGAACTGCCTGACGCCCGCGGCGGCGATATAGCCGTGTCTTTGAATCTCCTGGAAAGCCTGCATCAACGCTGGCTCATGCTGCTTCGGCAGATGAAGCCGGCCGACTTCGATCGCCAGTTCCGTCACCCGGAGCACGGACGCATCTTCAAGCTGAGTGAGACGTTAGCCATGTATGCGTGGCACGGCCGTCATCATGTCGCCCACATTACCGCCTTGCGACAGCGCATGGGTTGGAGTTGACGGGAACGAACCTGTTCTCCTTCCAGGGGCCAGGGCCATCATGGGTTCTGGCCCCTCTTTTCTACGTTACCCGCTAAGCCATCCACCCGGAGGAGCCACTACGTCCTCGATCTTCCTTCGCACCGCAGGTTTGCTGCTGCTTTCGAATGTTTTTATGACGTTCGCCTGGTACGCGCACCTGCGGAATCTCACGCATCGCCCCTGGTACATCGCGGCACTGGTGAGCTGGGGAATAGCCCTTTTCGAGTATTTGCTACAGGTTCCAGCGAACCGGATCGGCTATACCGCGTTTTCTCTCGGTCAGCTCAAGGTGTTGCAGGAGGTGATCACGCTGGTCGTGTTCGTTCCTTTCGCAGTCGTATATATGCGGCAGACGCTTCGGCTCGATTACCTCTGGGCCGCGCTCTGTTTGATCGGCGCCGTGTACTTCATCTTCCGCGCCCCTCACACCCCCTGACTATGAAACCACTGCTGAGTGCGGCCATCAGCCTGCTGATCACCATTCCCTGTCTTGCTCAAACCCATCAGGAGCGCGCTCGAGACCTCGGCATACCACTGGATGGAACGCCGGGCGCCCTCAACGCGATCACCGATGTGCCCGGCGTCGAGGTAGGTCATGCCACTCTGATCCGCGGCTCCGGCAAGCTTCGAGTGGGAGTAGGGCCGATCCGCACCGGAGTCACGGCCGTTTTCCCCCGTGGTCCTCGCGACTTGTCGCATGTATTCGCGGCCTGGTTCAGCCTGAATGGAAATGGCGAGATGACCGGCACCGCATGGCTCGATGATTACGCCCTCCTGCTCTACCCGATAACAATCACGAACACGAACAGTGTCGGAGTCGTCCGCGACGCGGTAATCGAGTGGGGAAGGACCAGAATTCCGGGAGTGTTCAACTGCTGTTTGCCCGTCGTTGCCGAAACCTGGGACGGCGACCTGAACGACATCTACGGATTCCACGTCGGAAAGGCCCACGTTCTTCAGGCATTCGCCGCCGCAAAGTCGGGACGTGTCCCTGAAGGGAACGTAGGTGGTGGCACGGGTATGCAATGTCTTGGCTTCAAGGGAGGAATCGGAACCGCCAGCCGCCGAATGTCGATCGGCAAGGGAGAGTTCACGCTCGGGGTGCTGGTACAGTGCAACTTCGGCTTGAGGCGGCAGCTCCGCATTGCCGGCGTTCCGGTAGGTTCAGAGATCACGGACCTCAAGCCGTGCTATGCCACACCAGGACCGCTTCCGCCCGAACAGCAATCGATGCGCTGCCCGGTGGGGGGCGACAAGCGGCAGGAACAGGGATCGATCATCGCAATTATTGGGACTGATGCTCCGCTGCTGCCGCATCAGCTACGGCGAGTTGCCCGACGCGCCGCGCTCGGTGTCGGTCGCATGGGCGGAATTGCCGGCGCCAGCTCAGGTGACCTCTTTCTCGCCTTCTCTACAGCAAAGTCGGGCACCCCAGACAGTGCCGGGGTCAGCCGGGCCCCCATGCTCGAGGATGATCGGATCGATCCAGTCTACGAAGCCACGGTGCAGGCAACAGAAGAAGCCATCATCAACGCCATGTTGGCTGCCGAGACGATGACCGGAGCGGACGACCTCCGGGTGCCTGCCCTCCCTCACGACCGTCTGAAAGCGATCCTGAAGAAATACGGGCGCTAGTCACGACTCCCTGCCCCGAGCTCCCGCCTCCAGCGGGTGAAACGCCCTCCAAATGCCGGAATATGGAAGGATCATGAGCTCCACAAAGCGGGCGAGTGCGACGGGAAACGGAAAACGCCGGCGGAACTCAACCGCGGTAACTCCCAACATGGCCCGCAGATGGCGGCCAAAGCTCTGGGGCGACGAGTACTCCAGCCGATACGAGACATCGGCCACGGAGAGACCGCCCGCCTCGAAGAGGTATGCGGCGTGGAGGAGTCGGACGGCGGCCAGATAGTTCTTGGGCGAGGGCAGACCCGCGCGCGCGAACCTGGACATCAGCGTGCTGGGACGTACATAGAGGCGTTGCGCCAGGTTGGTGACGGTGGGCGTCTCCGGAGCCAGGCGGATCATGGCCTCCATGAAGAGACGGGTGCCCGCAGGAGCTTCGGACAGGGCATCGAGGATCGGGCCCTGTATGCGTGCGACGGCTCGAGTAGCCGGTTGCCCCACCACTTGGCGGAGGCGGCTCCAGCCGGCGGGTGAGGTGACGTCCACGACCTGACGCACCCCCGAAGCTCCGAGTCGAAGCAGCATCTCGGTGGAGCTCGGATCGTGCTGAGAGACCAGGGCGACGGTGGGGATACCAGGGAATTCGCGAACGAGGTGACTCAGCCCCTCGACCTGCTCCGGCCCGCAACGATGGACCGAGACGAGCACGGCATCCACCGGCCGCTCCCGAACTATTCGCACGGCCTCCGGTATGGAATCCCGGTGTACCAGCGCAAAACAGCCGCTCCCCGCGGCGTCCACCCGAGCTCGCTCGACCGGCAGCAGGACCGTGGCGACCGTCGGCGAGCCTCCATCCTCTGAACTGAACCGCACGCTGTCCTCTCGGTAGGTCGTGCGGGAGAGTACGGCCTGTTCGTCAACCTAGTTTAAATCCGAAACGACACGAAGCCCGATCTCGTCAGGTGAAAAAACGCGGGCGGGTTGACCGAACCCGGCAACCTTCTCGGGTTCTGGAGCATCCAATTCCGGTTGTTGGGCGATTGTTCCTCCCCCGATGGTATGGCCGAGCCGCAGAGCGGGTGTATTCTTTATTTGCCCCCACTGGTCTCTGACGTGAGCGATACGACCATCGACCTCTTTGCCAGTCTGCAATCCACGCTTGCTCCGCAATACCGGCTCGAGCGAGAGCTCGGGCGCGGCGGAATGGGCGTGGTCTTTCAGGCCACCGATACCACCCTGGATCGGCGAGTGGCCGTCAAGGTGGTTCACCCCGAGCTCGCCGCACACGAGTCGATCACGCGCCGGTTCCTGGCCGAGGCGAGGACGATCGCACGGCTGCGGCACCCGAACATCGTCGCAGTGCACGCGGCCGGAAGCGCCGGTGGGTTGCTCTACTACGTCATGGATGAGGTGGCCGGCGAGAGCCTGCGTCAAAAGCTCCTCCGCGACGGGGCGCTCTCGATCGAGGAAACCACCCGCATAGTCGCGGATCTCGCCGCCGCGCTCGACGCCGCCGGCCGGGCCGGCGTGGTCCATCGCGATGTGAAGCCGGAGAACGTGTTGCTCGAGGAGACCAGCGGACGCGCACTCCTCGCGGATTTCGGAATCGCGCGGGCGGTCGCCGCAGAGGCCAGCGGATCGAGCACTGGGCAAGGCGTGGCTGTTGGGACACCCGTATACATGAGTCCGGAGCAGGCCGCCGGAGAGGAAATCGACAACCGAAGCGATCTATACGCGCTCGGGGTCGTTGCGTACGAGATGCTTGCCGGGCACCCACCATTTCAGGGCCCGCACCGAGTCGTCGTCTCCAAGCACATTGCCGAGCGGCCGGTTCCGATCGAGCGAGTGCGCGCCGACACGCCAAAGGCGCTGGGCGGGGCCATCATGCGGGCCCTCGAAAAGCAGCCGGCCGAGCGTTGGCAGTCCGGTGAAGAGTTTCGGCAGGCCGTGGCAGGAGAGCGTGAGTTGCCTTCGCCTCGCCGCCGCACCCGACAGTTGGTGTCTCTGGGACTGGCGGCTGTGGTTCTTCTTACAGCCACGATCGCATTAAGCCGGCGCAGCCCCGGACCTCCTGCGGGAGTAAATCCGCGCCACTCCATCCTGGTACTGCCTTTCGACAATCTCAGGAACGAGCCGTCGGTCGAGTGGCTGAGAGACGGCAGCGTCAGCATGCTCGGGCTCAATCTGTCTCAGTGGAATGACCTGAGCGTCGTGGATCATGAGCGGCTGCACGATCTGCTCATAAAACACGACCTCAAGGTCGGCGATGACATAGGGTTGGACATGGCGCGGCGGCTGGCACGCGAGGCCGGAGCGTGGACCGTCGTCCTCGGAGAGTTCACACCCGCGGGGGACTCTCTTCACGTAACCGCTCGCGTGTTCGATGTAGCCACCGGCAAACGGGTCGACGTGGCGCGGGTGGACGATCGATCTGGAGCAGACGTCCGACCCATGTTCGACGCTTTGGCCGCCAAGCTCCTGGATCTCTCCGGGGCGCCGAATGAAATCCGGATCGGATTGGCTCGTTCCACGACGGGATCCCTGGAGGCATTCCGGGCGTACTTGCGCGGTCTGGAGCAGCTCAATCGCTGGGACCTTGCCGGCGCGCAACGGGACCTGGAGCGCGCCATAGCGCTGGATACAACGTTCGGCCTGGCCTACTACAAGCTGGCACTTACCCGAGGCTGGGTAGTGGGCATGGAAGATTCAGCCACCCAGCGAGCGATTCTGAGGGCAACCAGGTACTCAGGGAATCTGCCGGCGCACGAACGCACTGTGATCAACGCCTACCGCGCATTCTACGGCGGGGAGTACACCGAGGCCCGGTCCTTATACCAGAATCTTCTGACCCGAGACTCAGCCGATGCTGACGCCTGGTATGGTCTGGGCGAAGCCTGGTTTCATGACACGGCCGGCGTGAATCAGGCGCCGGCATGGACCCAGGCACTCCGATCCTTCAAGCGGACGCTGTCGTTGGATTCGAACTATGCCCTGGCGTACGACCACGTGCACGCGATGCTCACGGAGAGCGCAGTCGCAAAGCCGTACTATGCACTGCTGCCGGGCGACTCCTTTGCCGTCACGCGCACCTCGTCGGGACGCGTGTTAATGGATAGCGTCTCAATGGCTGCGGCGGCTCGCAGGGCCCGGAATGAGGCGCTCAATACGGCGCGTAATTGGGTCGCGAGCCAGCCTGACCACGCTTCGTGCGCACGGGGCGATGGTAAACGCGCAGATCAGCGCCGGGAACTACCAGGCCGCACTCTCGGAAGTCGAGCGATTCAGGGAAGCCACTCCGCAGCATCCGGAGCTTCCCTTTGTCCAGGCGCGGATCCAGTTCGCCTCCGGACAAATCGATCGTGCAGCGGCACAGTTACGCACCGCCCTCGATACCGTAGCGCCGCGGGATTTCCAGCCATACGAGGGAACGCCCAGTGTCCTGGGTGACATTGCGGCGGCCGCGAACGTGTTTGCCTATCAGGGAGACCTCGAGAACGCGGCCAAGGCCATCGATCTGGCAGATCAGGTACGCCGAGAGGTGCTCTACGAGCCGCACTGGGCAGCCGGAGATCCGAAAGGTGAATCGTGGCGGCGGTCCAAGCTGAGCGAGCTGTATGCGGCGGCAGGTGGGCCGGCGGCGTCGCTCCGGCAGATCTGGCAGAGCGCGGCTGAGGCAGGACGCATGGCAACACCTGAGCGGCGAAAGCATCTGGTGCATACCGGCGCGCCCGCGGCCATTGGCCTCTTTACCGGACTTGCCGCCGACAGCTCGGCGCTGGTCGAGCTTCAGGCGATCTCAGGCGACCCGCCTTCGAAGGAAGTTCGCGCCTTGCTCGCCATGAGCCGTGGCGATTCGTCGGCGGCGCGGCGCGCGCTCGCCGAGCCTGACTCCAGCTCTGCGGCCAAGTACATGTATCCGGTATACACCAAGCCCTATGCGGCGCAGGCGTACTACCTTCTGGGCGATTACGACGCAACGCTCCGGGTACTGCAGGATTTCGAGCCTGGCAATCTGTACACCGGCGGCTTCGATTCCCGCTGGGGGATGCTCGGTAGAGTGCGCCTGCTCCGCGGAGCAGCGTATGAGCGATTGGGCCGCCGAGCTGAAGCGCGGCAGGAGTACCAGGAAGTTCTCTCGCAATGGAAATCGGCAGACGCAGAGCTGCAGCCGTTCGTGGACCAGGCGCGGAGGGGGTTAGCCCGGATGGGGGTAGCAAGTTAGCAGGCGGGTAAGCGGGGTAACCCGGTAAGAACCTGATGCTTAGGTCCCGTCTTACGGCTATGCCGGACCACCCCGAACGACTTAGCCGCCTACCTGGGTACCCACCTACTCGCTATCTTTCTCACACTGGTCAAGCGCGATGATCGCGGGTATCGCAAGGTACTCGAGGAAAGTCCGAGCTCCACCGGGTAGACTGCCAGGTAACGCCTGGGCGCCGAAAGGCGACGGATAGGGCCACAGAAAAGAAACCGCCCGTCAAGTCGAAAGGCTCAATGGGTAAGGGTGAAACGGTGGGGTAAGAGCCCACCGCACCACTGGTAACAGTGGTGGCAGGGTAACCCCCAGTCGGAGCAAGGCCAAATAAGCGGCGAGGTGTGACCCACACCGTCCATCCCGACGTCTCGTCACGAGGCATAGGGAAGCCGCGGGTAGGCTGCTCGAGGTGGTCGGCGACGACCATCCCAGACAGATGATCATCTTCAGGGTGGATCGCTTACCGGATCGGTCCTGAAAACAGAACTCGGCTTACGGCTCGACCAGCGGCGGCCCCCCGGAAACCCGGGGGGCTGTTGGTTTTGTGAGAAAGAGCCGGTTACCTTATCGGTCCCAAGCCTCTTCTTCGGGGATACAGATGCCGTTCAATGCTGCCGGTTTTACGGCGCTCGCCGCGTTGGTCGCTCTGCCTGCCATCGGTCTGGCTCCAATCACGACGAAGTACCGAATCGACCAGTCGCTGCTTCAGGAGATCGACGCGACCGCTGCCGGCGGAGCCAAGCAGGTGATCTCGTTTACCACGTCGAGCTTCATAACGGTGACCCTGGCGGACAGCGGCGGCGGTAAGTCCATGCGGGTGGTTATCGATTCGTTGAAGGGGGACAGCGCCACGCCGATACCCGCTGCGGTGCTCGACAGTGCGCGCGGCGCCGAGTTCCGCGGCTTTGTCGATCGCTCCGGAAAGCCCTCCCGGCTGGAGCCGGTTCAGGCATCGTCCGCGATATCCCAGGTACAGGGCCTGCTCAGCGACTTCTATCCCTGGAGCAGGGCTGGCATCAAGGTGGGACAGAGCTGGAGCGATACCACGTCACGAGTAAATGGTGTAGGAGCTGACAGCGTTACGGTTCGCCGGGTGAGCGCCTACAAAGCGGCGCCCACGGAAAACAGGCAGCCCAGAAACGCAGTGATGGTCATCGAGGACTTCAGCTCATCGATCGGAGGCACACAGCCGACACCCAGCGGATCCGCTCGAATCGAGGGCACCGGGACCGGCAAGGGGTCCTATTATCTCGGCACGGACGGGAAATATTTAGGCGGCAGCTGGCAGAATGTCTCCTCTCTCAAGATCTCCGGGTCGTTTGCACCAGAACCGTTGCCGATTACGATCACACAAAAGACTAAAGTCACCACTCTCAAGTAGGCGGGGACAGACCGTGAAGCACATTGCTGCAGCGCTGGTCCTGTTTGTTCTGGCTGGGTGCGGTTCCTCTACCACCCGGACGGGCGAACCAAGCGCTCCGACTCCCGAGCCTGGCCCCGTCACACCTCCCGGTGTCCCCGAGCCAACCGGCGTGATATACCGCCCCATACGGAACGCCGCGTATACCCTGGAGCGCCATGACAGCTTGTCTCTCCAGCTGCCTGGAGGCGCCAACCAGGAGCAGCTTATCGATCGAACTGCCTTCGTGAGCGTTACGCTGGTACCAGATACCGGAGGATACCAGGCGACGATAGTCCTTGATTCACTTCAGGCGACTGCCAACGGTGCTCCCGCGTCGCTCGACTCCCTGGTTCCCGCATGGGGGACACGTTGGACTGGCCGGTTGAGCTCGAGCGGGGATCTCTCGGCGCTGACCGCCGATCGGTCCACCGCGCTGGGGGATCAGGTCGGGTCCACCCTTCGAAGCCTTTTTCCAGGCCTTCCGACCGGTGGCGTACGAGTAGGGATGGAGTGGACTGACACGACTGATGTACCGATCAGGGCGGATGCGTTCGATGCGTCGGAGCGGGGAATCACTCGCTATCGCTCGTTGCAGAGCGATGAGCCGCGAGCCAAGAACGCGATAAAGCTCGAGAGCACCGGTTCGTACGAGCGGAAGGGAAAGGGAGTGCAGTTCGACCAGCAGCTCGAGATGTCGGGAACCGGATCACGTACGGCGGTGCACTACTTCGGGCAGGACGGCATCCTGATTTCAGGCCGGGGCCGCGACGCGGGAGACATGACGATCACGGTGCCTGCAGTGGGGCAAACAGTTCCTGTCAGACACGCGGGCAGCTACACCATTACGTCCCGAGGCCAGCCCAAGCGCTAGCCTAGAAGACGGTATTCGGATCCCGTCCGAGCTCCTGAACGCTTCGGACCTGCCGGCCTTCCTCGGAGTCCTGGACCGCGTCCTCCTCCGAGTGAGCACGAAGACGCTCGATGCGATCGATGGCTCCGACCTTGATTCGGCTCAAGGTGCCTCCCAGCCGAGTCCGGACCTCAGCCCCGCGAGGGGTCAGCAATGCCGCCGCGCCGGCTCCGATCAGTACGCCCGCAAGAGCAATCATCCTCTTTTCGCGACGCGATTGGCTCTTGCGTCTCTTGAGCTCCCGCTGAAGCTGTGCGATCCGTGCGGCCGCGTCGCCTCTGAGGCTGCGAAGGCCGCGACCAACTCGCTGCCGGGTTCGTGATCCCTCGTCTGGCGCCAATAACACAGCCGCCCCGGCACCGAGTGCAGCCGCCAGAACCGCTAGTGCCACAAATCCGCCGCTGTCCTCAGTCGGAACCGCATTGCTATCCAGCTCATGATGTTCGCTCATACCCACAGCCTTTGAAAAGAGTCCCGAATATCGGGAATATGGTTTAGTCGACGAGGCGGAGCGGCATGACCAGGGCAAGGTAACTGGCTGGGTCATCCCAACCCACCGGTTCACACGTAGCGGCGCGTTCCGGGGCCTTGAACGTCATCCTGACTTCATCGGTCGGGATGAACTTCAGGATTTCCAGGAGATAGGCTGCATTGAATCCGATCTCGAGCGGATCGCCCTCGTAGCTGACGTTCAGCTCCTCCTGCGCTTCACCGAGATCTGGGGTCTGGACCGAGAGCTTGCACGAGCCATTGGCGAAGGCCATCCGAATCCGGTGCGTCTGGTCACTGGCCACGATGCTCATGCGACGGAGGGCCGCCGTCAGCGCCGACCTGTCTGCGGTGGCAACCTTGTCATTCTCTCTGGGAATGACCTGCTCATAGTTCGGATAGGGCCCCTCGATCAGACGGGTGAAGATCTGCGTGGCGCTGGTCCTGAACCCCAGGTGGTTTTCGCTGCGGGCGATCTCAACCGTCTCATCGGTGTCGAAGAGACGCCGGATCTGCTCCAGTGCCTTGGGCGGCACGATGAGATCGGCCTGGGAGGCTCCACTGGCCTCGCTGGTGGGCACATCCATGCGAGCCAGACGGTGCCCGTTGGTGGCCACCATGCGCATGCGTTCAGGACGAAGCTCCCAGAGCACGCCATTCAGGATGGGCCGGCTTTCCTCTGTGCTCGCGGCAAACGCTACGTGCCCGATGAGCTTCTGCAGCTCCCTCGATGAGGTGCGCCAGCCGCCCTCGAACTTGACACTGGGGAAGGCGGGAAACTCCTCACGCGGCAGTCCCAGCAGCTTGAACCTGGAGCGTCCGCATTCGATGGTAACCCGCTGCTCTCCTGAGGCAGTGAGGCGGATGGCGGCGCTGGGTAGCTCACGAACGATCTCGACCAGCTTGCGGGCAGGCAGTGTGATGGCGCCCTCCTGATCGACCGATGCCGAGACGGTGGTGCTGACCGAGATGTCGAGATCGGTGCCCGAGAGGCGAATGCCTTCCTTCGTTGCCTCGAACAGGATGTTCGACAAGATCGGCAGCGTCGTCTTGGCAGGGACGCTGGCGGCTACCGCCACGAGTCCTTCCTGGAGTTGCTCCCGCGTTATCGTGAGCTTCATGCCGCTCCTCAGCGCTATGATCAGATACTACTCTTCCATTTAAAACTACTTAGTAGCCGTAGTAGAGGGTCTGGAAATGTGGAGCGCCGCCACAACCTGCTTCGAACGCTCGCACTTACCTCGTTTCAGCCCTGTCGACACCGTGTGTACCGTGGGGATGCAGCCCCGCAACACGACATCGATCTCCACTACTTTCCAGAATTCCCACACAAGGTGAGCGCGCGCGGGGATTATTCTGCGCACAACTCCTGACGCGCATGTTCGACCCGCTCGCGGAATCCGCGGTCCCGCGACATCTGGCGGCTCACCTTGTCGACGCTATGAATGACCGTCGAGTGATCACGGCCCCCAAAGGCCTGACCGATTTCGACGAGTTGCATTTCCAGGAGCTCACGAGCCAGGTACATCGCAATCTGCCGCGGTACTGTGAGCGTCTTGATCCTCGCCTTTGATCGAAGTCCCTCAGGCGTGACACCCCAGCGTCGCGCGACAACCTCCTGAACCTTGTTGATCGATGGCAGCGCCTTCGGGGCAGCGAGACCATCCTCACCCGGCCGAATCTTGTCCGACAGGGCCTCGCGAGCGAGCTCGATCGATACCTCTTTGTGCTTCAAGGAGGCAAATAGCAACAACTTAATGATACAGCCTTCGAGCTCCCGGACGTTCGAACGGACATGCTCGGCGATGAAACGCAGCACATCGTCCGGAATGGTGAGCTCGAGGTGATCCTGCTCCTGCTTCTTGCGGAGGATCGCGATGCGATGCTCCAGGTCCGGCTGGCCGATGTCGGCCACCATTCCCCATTCGAAACGGCTCACCAACCGCGCTTCGAGGCCGGGTAGCTCCTTGGGCGGCCGATCCGATGTCAGCACTATCTGTTTGTTGCCCTCGTACAGGGCGTTGAACGTGTGGAAGAACTCCTCCTGAGTCATTTCCTTGCCTTCCAGGAAATGCACGTCGTCTACCAGGAAGAGATCGACGTCGGTCCGGTATCGGCGGCGGAACTCCGGCATGGTCCGGCTGTGAATGCTTTCGATCACCTCGTTGATGAACTGCTCCGCGCCCACGTACAGCACCCGGGTGTCGGGGTGACGTTCACACACTGTGTGGGCGATGGCTTGCATGAGGTGGGTTTTGCCCAGCCCGGTCGCGCCGTAGATGAACAGCGGATTGTAGGTCTTGCCTGGCGACTCGGCGGCGGCGTGCGCGGCGGCGGCGGCGAGCTCGTTCGATTTACCGATGACGAACGTATCGAAGGTGTACCGCTCGTTGAGCGGCTGGGTGCTGGGATTGATCTGTGTGTTGGCGGCCGCCGGCGTCGACGGGGCGACGAAGAAGTCCATTTGCGGCCGCTTCTGCCGATCCTCGTTGACGCGAAAGACTATCGACGTGGGCTGCCCCAGCACCGGCTCGGCCAGACGAGACAAGAGTGTCGCATGCTTCGTCTCATTCCACTCCACCGCGAACTGGTCCGGTGCTCCAATGATGAGCCGCCCCTCGTCGAGGGCGATCGCCTCAGTGGGCTCGAGCCACGTCCGGATCGTGTGGTCTGGAAGTTCGCGATGCGCCTCGTCGAGGATGCGCTTCCATGCGTCTTTTGCGGACAGCTGCATCGGTACTCGAAAACGGAAGGAATTTTTCTAGGGCGAGAGATGTTACGGGCGAGGTATGGAAATGTCAATCGGGACTTGACAGGAGAAAAAAGGCGGAAGAAAAACAGGCCGGTAAAAACGGAGGCGGAAGAAATGAGGCGGAAGGAAAATGATGCGGAAACGACGCGGGCGCTACCAGCTTCTCTTCTACCGGCCTCTCTTCTACCGCCTCTCTCATCTACCGCCTCTTCACCTTCCGCCCCCCCAACTTGACCCTATCCCTCGTGCCAGAGTAACTTCCTCGGCTCACTTGGGAGGATTTTTCGGATGAAGCCGTCCTATCGGCCGCGCAACAAGCGTCGGATAAACAAGCACGGATTCCGGGCGCGGATGGCCACGCGCTGGGGTCGCGCCGTTCTCTCGCGCCGCCGCAAAAAGGGCCGGAAGCAGCTGACTGTTTCCCTCCCGTCGAAGCACGGAGGCTCCTGACGGCTTCGGCGCGCCTGCCGCGAGCCCACCGGCTCGCGCGCGCGTCCGACATCCGCCGCTGCCTTACCCATGGCCGGCGCCGCCGCCTCGAGCATCTCGACATGATCTGGATGGAAAATTCAACGGGCCAGCCGCGGATGGGACTCATAGTTCCCAAATTTCAGTCATCCGCGGTGGCCCGTAATCGTCTGCGCCGCCGGCTGCGGGAAATCTGGCGCCGGGAAATTCAGCACCGTCAGCCGGCTTGGGATCTGGTGATGAGGGCCCGGCGTGAGGCATATACTGCGAGCTTCGAAGCCCTTCTCACCCAGGTCCTCACCTGGCGTCAAACAGTTCTAGGCCCAGGGTGAGGCGTGCCTCTGCTCCAGCTGCCTCGTCGCGTCCTTGCCTCGTTGATCCGGGGCTATCAGATCGCAATCTCTCCAGCGCTCCCGCCCAGCTGCCGGTTCACTCCGTCCTGCTCCCAGTATGCGCTGGAGGCGGTGACTCGGCACGGAGCGCTGAGAGGCAGCTGGCTGGCCGCCCGACGTCTCATCCGTTGCCATCCGTTTCACCCGGGTGGGTTCGACCCCGTCCCTTGACGCTGTGAACTGATCATGGACCGCCGTACGGTTTGGGCGATTCTGCTGATGATGGTGATCGCAATTGCGCCCGCGATTTTCATGAAGAAGACGCCAGCGGGGCAGCGGGGCAGCGGGGCCGTCGCGTCGAGCGACAGCTCCCGTCCGCCTGCCACCGACAGCGTTCGCTCGCCTATGGCTCAGGCCGAAAGCGCAGCAAGCGTCAGGTCAGACACTCTGTCCCGCAGCCCCGCTGCCACAGCCTGAGGCTGACAGCGCCGAAAACATTGTCCGCATCAGCACTCGGCTCTACACGTACGGGATCAGCAACCGAGGTGGGCGGCTGGTCGAGGCGAGGCTGCCTCGTTACCGCTCCATGGCTCCCAGTGACAGCGGGCACCCCGCCCAGCTTCTCCCCAAAGACAGCCGGCTGCTGGGTCTGACGCTCGTCTTAGGCCGTGACACTCTGCCGCTGCACGACTGGCCTTTCACGATTTCCTCCGGAAGTTCGGATGTGAAGGCGCCCACATTGCGTCTGAACGCCGAACGTAACGGCGTGAACGTAGCCCTGACCTACACGTTCAGGCCCGATGATTACCAGATCGGAGTGGAAGGAAGGGTCAGCGGCGTCGGACCCAACGGCGGGCTGGTACGAGTGGCAATGGGCCCCACGCTCGCGAACACAGAAGCGGATTCCAACGAAAATCACAGGGCGCTCGCCCTGGTCACCAAGCATAACGACACCGAACGGACCGACTTCTCCGGTCTCGAGCCGGGTGAGCCCAAGGTCATCAGCGGGCCACTCGAGTGGGCAGCGATCAAGTCCAAGTACTTCGTGACCGCCGTTCTGGCGCTGGACAGCACCCGGGCGCCGATTAGCGGAGCGGCCGCCGT
The DNA here is from genome assembly GCA_963730915.1 of uncultured Gemmatimonadales bacterium. GTDB lineage: Bacteria > Gemmatimonadota > Gemmatimonadetes > Gemmatimonadales > GWC2-71-9 > CAVVWJ01. The sequence continues at coordinate 486,845 of CAVSTR010000004.1, forward strand.
TGCCCCACGCGCCGCAGGCAAGAATCCGAGTAGCGCCAGCGTCGATCTCAGCCTTCCACTTCCGCCTAGCGGGGTGTTCGGCTACACGACGTATGTGGGTCCGATGGAGATGGACCGGCTCGGCAGTATCGGGCATAGCTTCGATGACGTGAACCCTTACGGGTGGCCGGGTTTTCGGACGATCATACGGCCGGTTGCCGCAGGGGTGCGGTGGCTCCTCGTCTGGATGCACGAGAATCTGCACCTGGCCTATGGATTCGTCCTGGTCATCTTCGGCATCCTGGTACGAGCAATCCTCTGGCCGCTCAATCAGAAGGCGATGCGCGCCAATATGCAGCTGCAGGCGGTCCAGCCGCTGATGAAGGAGATCCAGGACAAGTACAAGAACGATCCCCAGCGAGTACAGCAGGAGATGTTCAAGCTGTACAAGGAGCACGGAGTCAATCCGCTGGGTGGCTGCTGGCCCATGCTGCTGCCAATGCCGGTACTCTTTGCTCTCTTCTTCGTGTTCCAGAACACGATCGAGTTGCGGGGCGCCTCCTTTCTGTGGCTGCCGGACCTTTCCCGCCCTGACCCGCTCTACATCATCCCGGTCATCATGGGGCTCTCGATGTGGGGCCTCACGAAGGTGGGGCAGGTCGGCATGGAGCCGAATCCGCAGATGAAGATGATGCTGTACATCATGCCGGTCATGATGACATTCCTCTTCCTGAACTTCGCATCCGGCCTGAACCTCTATTACGCCGTCAGCAACATCGCGAGCATACCGCAACAGTGGATGCTGGCCCGGGAGCGACAGAAGCGTACGGCCAAGGCCATCGTCGAGGTGAAGACCCGAACTCCGGAGAACAAGGGCAAAGCTGCCCGGGCCAAGCGCAAGGCTTGAGGCCGATCATCGATCTGGATACCACGCGGCCCCAAGCGAAAGTCGTTTGGGGCCTTCTCGCGCAGCGGACGGTGTGCAGGAAGGAGCCGCGCGGCTTGGCGCGAAGCATCACGCCAGCGCCATAGCTTCGATAGATGCCTTCGGTCTCTACTGCGAATTCGAGTCCAGCATACCCGCGATCCAGGGAAGCAACGCACACATTCTCCGGGTGAGTGGACTAGCTACAATGCCGTCCAAATTGCATTAGTTCCAGTATGCTCTCTGATCCGATCGTCGCGCTGGCAACTCCCCCCGGCCGTGCTGCCCTAGCGATCATTCGCCTGAGTGGCGCCGGAGTATTCGACGTCGCCCGGCAGGTAATCGTGGGCTTTCGTGTCGACCCTTCCCGCGTGGCCCGGCTGGCAACATTCGTGGAATCCCATCAGCAACCCATCGACCGCGGCCTGTATACCGTCTTTCCCGCACCTCACAGCTACAACGGGGACGACCTGGTGGAGCTGTCGTGTCATGGCGGGCTTCAGGTACCTGCGAAGCTACTCTCCGCGCTTCAGGCGGCGGGTGCGCGGCCGGCAGCGCCCGGAGAGTTCACTCGACGTGCCGTCCTGAATGGCAAACTTGATTTGTTGCAGGCGGAGGCCGTTGGCGATCTGATCGACGCGACTGCCCCGGTGCAGGCAAAGGCGGCGCTCAATCAGCTGGAGGGTGGGCTTTCCCGCCGGCTTACGGCACTACGCGAGTCCTTGCTCGAGGTTCAGGCGCTTCTCAGCTATGACATCGACTTTCCCGAGGAAGACGACGGCCCCATCTCACCTGAGCAAATCGGGGGTCGAATAGATGCGGTCGCCGGCCAGATCAGACACCTGATCGCCAGCGCTCCAGCGGCCGAGCGGCTGCGAGATGGAGCGCTCCTCGTCTTCGCTGGGCGCCCCAACGCGGGCAAGTCCTCGCTCTTCAACGCTCTGCTTGGCACGGAGAGGACTCTGGTAACCGAGATCCCCGGCACCACGCGCGACGCGGTGGAAGCTCAGACCGACTTTCTGGGATGGCCGGTGCGGCTGGTTGATACCGCCGGACTGTGGGACGCCCCAGCCGAAATTGACCGAATGGGCGTGGAGGTGAGCCGGAGATATGTGGGGTCGGCCGATCTGGTGCTGCTCTGTGCCGAAGCAGGACGGAGGCTGGGAGAGGATGAATCGGCGATTATCTCAGAGCGACCAACGCTCCTCGTTCGAACCAAAGCCGACTTGGCAAATGCCGAGACTGGGGAGCTCGGGGTGTCCACGATTAGCGGCCAGGGACTTGCCGAACTCCGGCAGAGAGCCGCAAGCCGGGTGTTCGGCAGCCACATCAACCTGGCTGACCTGGAGCCGGCCCTCACCCGGGAGCGGCACCGTACTGCGCTCGCTCGGGCCCATGATGCGCTCACGCAATCACTTCCCCATCTGGGCCGCCACGGAGATGCTGTGCTTGCTGCCCATCATGTGAGGGAGGCCACCACCGCACTCGAAGAGTTATTGGGAGCGGTCGATATAGACGAGGTCCTCGACCGGATGTTTGCGAGTTTCTGTGTTGGGAAGTAAAAGCGTGAGCGGGACTAGGAAGCGTAAGCGAGTTGCTCCATGCCCTGGTTAGGCCGGCTTCCGTCGCTTGTAGTTCCCGTTCACGTTCGCCCTTGTCCCGCTCACGCTTTTTCGGCTACGCAGTCTGTATTCCCCGCGCCGCATCCTCAGCCGCCTGAAACTCATGGGCCCGGGCGCGCACCGCCTCGGCAATCCCACGCTCTGCCACCAGCGCCTCGGTCATACGATATCCCAGGTAGTATCCCGCCCGCTCAGGAATGACCCGACCACCGACGAGCCGAGCGGATGGGCTCATCCCGCCCGAGAGATAGCGTAGCCTGAGGCCGAGGCCGCTTCGCTCGAGGTCGGGTTCGACCGCTCGGCGAAGAAACGACTCCATCTCGCGAAGCCGGTTATGCTGGCGCCGGGGATAGCCGAAGTAGTCGGCGGCATCGAACCCAGGAGCGACGGCCTGAGACGCATGCACGGCCAGACCTTCGTTTACCAGCAGCTCGCGCAGCGTCGCACGGCTGCCGGTGGACCAGTAGTCGTAGTAACCACCGCTTTCGGCCACCAGCCGGCGCATGTCGCTCGCGCTGGAGGGGGATGTGTAGCGCACGGTGTGAGCGAGCTCGTGCGCCAGCCACACCGGAATGAGGTCGGGTGGCAGGCCCATCCCGTAGGTCTCGGGATTCACCCGCCCAGTGAAATGTTCCAGGCAGACGAAGGCAATCCCGCGACCGCCCACCACCAGCTCACCGGCATTGGCACCACCGAGACCAACCATGAGGTACGTGTCGGTGGGCCTATCGATGCCGATCAGCTCTTCGGTTCGCGCGATGGCCTCCTCGGCCAGCGCCATGATGTCCGTCGATGCAGCGAGCGCGTAGAGATCGCTGCGCTCCGCCTTGAGAGAGGCGGTTACGACCTCGTCCGCGTACGGGGCTTCGGGATCGAGGACGTAGTTACGCCAGTATGCGTCGAGGATGAGTCGGTGAGCTTCGCGATATTGCCGATACGCCGCTTCCCGGTCCGCGGCCTCCAGAACCGCAAAAAAATCCGGAAGGAGATTGATCAGCACGGCGCACGATACGAAGAGGGGGAGGGTGACGCAAGAGGGGAGTAAAGAGTTTTTACTCCTCACTCTTCACTTCTCAATGATCCTGCTTTTTCTTCTTCGCCACCTCATCGAGGAACCGGCGCTCGGCCGGGGTGAGACTCGAGATCCCGCGCTCGCTGATTTTATCCAGCACGCGATCTACCTCCGCAGTCACCGGGTCGGCGTCGGGGCGCCGCCGCGGTCGCATCGGGGTCACGGGGGTGCGGCGTTCCGGCTCGGCAGAGCCGGACTGCACCATGACGACTCGCTCGACCGAGCGCGCCGGCTCTGATGGCCCACGCCGCGAAAGCCACCATTGCGCCCGGAAGAAGATGAAGCCGAACAGGGCTCCACCCACGTGAGCCAGGTGGGCCACACCGTCATTGGGCCAGATTCGGGACGCGATGATGTCCAGGACGACGAGGCCGATGACCAGCGTGCGGGCCTTGATGGGAAACGGGAAGGGAAAGACGATCAGCTCGGCGTCGGGCCAGAAGTATGCGAACGCGACGGCAACGCCCAGCACGGCTCCAGAGGCCCCTACGAAGGCGCCGACCGGCAAGATCCCCGCGAGGAGCAGCGAGAACACGGCCGCGCCTACGCCGCAGAACAGATAGTACAGAATGAAGTTGCGGCTGCCCATCCGGCTCTCCGCCGCCGTGCCGAAGACGTAGAGCATCAGCATGTTGCCGACCAGATGCAGCAGGCCTGCATGGACAAACATGTAGGTGACGAAGGTCCACGGATGGGTAAAGGCGGTCCGCGGAGCGAACTGAAGAGCCTGAACGATCTCGGGAGACGTAAACAGGGTCAGACGAAGCAGCAACACTACCGCATTGGCGATAATGAGCCGGCCGACCCAGGGTGTGATGCGATATGAGGGAGACGATTTCATCGAACGAACGCCTTATACTCGAAGGCCCGATGCTTACGAGGGATCGTCGGTGGGGACGCGCCGGGAGGCCCGGCAGATCCGCTCGCACAGTTCGGGGAATTCAATGCCCACCGCCTTTGCGGATTGTGGCAGGAGGCTGGTGGCCGTCATGCCAGGCAAGGTGTTTACCTCTAAACAGAAGAGTTCACCGGCCGGTGTCAAGCGAAAATCCACTCGCGAGTAGCCGCCCAGCTTCAGAGCTTCGTGTGCGAGCAATCCCAGCCGGCCGCATTCAGCGGAAACGGCATCCGGGAGGTCGGCGGGAAAGATCTCCTGCGACATGCCTGGGGTGTACTTGCACTCGTAGTCGAAAATTTCATGCCGCGGAATAATCTCACCCACAGCAAGAGCTCTCCCCTCCAGCACACCAACGGTCAGCTCCCGGCCAGGCACGAAACCCTCGATCATCACTTCGTCATCGAATTCACGGGCCAGCTTCACCGCGGCATCGTACTCCCGGGCAGCCTTCACCACCGTTAAACCCACCGTGGACCCCTGCTTGGAGGGCTTTACCACCACCGGCCACCCAAAATTGCGCTCTACATCGCCCCGCGATGCGGGCGCCATCACCCAATCGGCCGTAGCGACGCCGGCTGCTCGAAACAGTCGCTTCGAGACGTCCTTGTCCATCGCCATGGCACTGCCGAGCCGGCCACTGCCGGTGTAGGGTACACCCACCATTTCCAGCAGCGTCTGGATGGTACCGTCTTCCCCGCGTCCGCCGTGCAGTGCAAGGAACAGCACGTCCGCGTCCCGGACCACGGCAAGATTCGCCAAGCCCGAAAGCAGCAGCCCTCGCTCCAATCCACGCAGCTGGTCGATGGGAGGTGGCTCCGTGCCGACCCCCCTGGACAAGAGTGCCTTCTCATCCGTTTCAGGGATGTATCCCCGAGCCGTGTCCACCACGGCAACCTCATGCCCGCGCGAGCGAAGGGCGCCGATGACCTGCACCGCCGAGGCCAGTGCTACGTCTCTTTCGCTTGACGTCCCGCCGGTCAGAACGGTTACGCGCATTCTATCCCTAACAGCGTGAAGAGGGAACAGTAAAAAGTGAAACGTGAACGCTCATTGCACCCTCTTTACTGTTCACTTTTCACGTTCTATCTGGTTCCTATAAGCTGCTGGAGCACGTCGTAGCGGCTCACGATGCCGATCAGCTTGCCGCCCTTGCGAACCAATGCAGCGGGGCTTTCGCGGGTGAGCATCACGCCCAGCCGATCGGTCGGACAGTTCGACTCGACCTCCGGGAAGGGCGATTCCATGACCTCGCGGACGGGGCGGTCGAGCAGTGAGGGCTGCGCCAAAGCCCGCGTCATCAAGGTTCCTTCCACCAATCCACCGACCGACTTCCCCTCATCCACGACTGGAATCTGGCTCACGCCCCAAGTACTCATGAGGTTCAGTGCCTGACGCACGGCGGCCGCCGGCGCCACACTCACCAGAGGAGGCGCCCCGGGTGGTCTGCGTTCCAGCAGCTGCTCCACCGTCGTGCGTGGCGCGTCCAGCATCTGGTTCTCCTGCATCCACTCGTCATTGAACACCTTGGACAGGTAGCGCTCCCCGGTGTCCGCCAGGATCGTGACCACCATGGCGTTCAAGTCGTCGACCTCGCGCGCGATATCCAGCGCCAGGGCCACATTCAGCCCCGTCGAGCCACCGGCCAGAATTCCTTCCTCTCGCGCCAGCCGGCGAGCCATCATCAGCGACGTCCGATCGGACACCTGGCGAAATTCGTCGATCCAGTCGAACCAAATCGTGGTCGGGATCTTATCACCGCCGATTCCCTCGACCTTATACGGGTGCCCATCTCCCAGAGCACGGCTTCGGTGATAATGGGTGTAGAGGGAGCCGACCGGATCTCCGGCGACGACCTTGATCTTGGGGTTCTTCTCCTTCAGGTACTTACCAGCTCCGCTAACGGTACCACCGGTCCCGGCTCCGATCACGAGATGGGTTACCCGGCCTTCGGTCTGCTCCCAGATCTCTGGCCCGGTGGTGGCGTAGTGTGCCTCGGGGTTGATGTCATTGTAGAACTGGTTGGCCAGGATCGCGTTGGGTGTCTCCTTCGCGATCTGCTTTGCTTTCATCACATAGTTGTCGGGGTGATCGGGAGGAACCGCGGTCGGAGTGATCACGACTTCGGCCCCGAACGCCTTGAGCAGGCGCACCTTCTCCTGCGACATCTTATCGGGCATGGTGAAGACACAGCGATAGCCCTTGAGAGCCGCGGCGATAGCCAGGCCGACACCGGTGTTGCCGCTGGTTCCCTCCACGATCGTTCCGCCCGGACGCAGCTCACCTCTTTGTTCCGCTCCCTCGATGATCGCCAGGCCGATCCGGTCCTTTACCGACCCCCCAGGATTGGCGTACTCCGCCTTTCCATATACGGGCGTTCGGATGCCTGATCCGAGCCGAGCCAGTCGGATGAGCGGTGTCCACCCGACAGTCTCGAGGACCGAGTTGTAGGGCTTGAGGTGCTGGGGGGATCTCATGGTGTTGGAGTCCTGGCACGGGCTCGAGGTCCGCGGAACTGCACCGGTTGAATGAAGGGTGCCGCGATCGGGCGGCCTTGATGGAGCGCCGGCGAGAACTGCAGCTCCGGCGACGCGACCAGTGCCGCCGAATCGAGAGCAGGATATCCGCTCGACTCTTCGAGACGCGTCGAATCTGGAATCACCCGCCCCGCAGAATCCACGTACAGCCGTAGCAGTACCTGCCCTTCGATGCCTTGCTCCAGCAGTGCCGGAGGATACCGAACCGGGGAGACCGGATTGATGGCGACCGGCGGCTCCTCAGCCGGCGACACCGGAGGCGGAGCGCTGCGGTCTACCAGTCTCATGGTGCCGTCGTCCTTGCGCTCACAGGCCGCCAGCGCGATGACGAGGACAACGGCGAGGTCCCCTCGCAAGGCTCGGTGCAGGCTCTTCGCTACGCTCAGCATGACAGGAACTGTCATTTCCGCTCCCCGGCGCGCCGCTTGAAATCGGCCAGTCGGTTCAGCGCTTCGAGCGGTGTCAGAGTGTCCACATCCAGTGCCTGCAGCTCATCCATCATGGGATCCGGCCTGGTCTCTCCGAACAGCGCCAGCTGTCCGGGGTCTCGACCGGCCGGCGGCGGACCGGGCACCATGCGGTGCTCTCCCTCGAGCGTCACCAGGATCTCACGCGCGCGGCTCACCACTGCGGATGGCAAACCGGCGAGCTGACCCACGTGAATGCCATAGGACCGATCGGTGCCGCCGGGCTGCAGGCGGTGCAGGAAGACGACCGTGTCGCCCGACTCACGAACTGCCACATTGTAGTTACGCGCGTGCTGCAGCCGTTCGGGCAACTGCATCAGCTCATGGTAGTGAGTGGCGAACATCGTCTTGCATCCGATCCGGTCATGCAGGTGCTCGGTGACGGCCCAGGCGATGGCAACACCGTCGTAGGTGGAGGTTCCCCGGCCGATCTCATCCAGGAGCACCAGGCTTCTGGGCGTAGCATTGTGCAGAATAGCGCTCGTCTCGCTCATCTCCACCATGAAGGTGGATTGTCCTCCCGCGAGGTTGTCGCTGGCCCCGACCCTGGTGAACAGGCGGTCTACTGTGCCGATCGTGGCTTCCTCGGCCGGTACGAACGAGCCTATCTGGGCCATCACCACGCAGAGGCCGAGCTGACGCAGGATGGTTGATTTCCCGGCCATGTTGGGGCCGGTAATCAGGGCGACGCGTTCGGCCCGGGTGAACCGTGCGCTGTTCGGGATGAAGGACTCTCGCGCCATCATCCGCTCGATCACGGGGTGGCGGCTTTCCCGCAGAGTCAGGTCGAACCCATCATCGAGCTGGGGCCGAACGTAGCGTCCGGACACGGCTCGCTCCGCCAATCCAGCCCACACATCGAGACGCGCCAGCACTCGAGAAGTCTTCTGGATTCGGCCCACGGCCCCTGCGACGAGTCGTTGCAGCAGGCCGAACAGCTCGGCCTCGCGAGCCCCCATGCGCTCCTCGGCGCCGAGCACCCGAGCCTCGTAATCCTTGAGCTCGGGCGTAACGTATCGCTCGGCGGTGGCCAGCGTTTGCCGCCGTTCGTAATCCGATGGAACCCGGCCCGTTTGGGAGTGGGTGACCTCGAGATAGTATCCGAACACCTTGTTGAATCCCACCTTCAACGATGAGATCCCAGTTCGCTCGCGCTCACGCTGCTGGAGCGAGGCGATATACTGACGACCTCCATCCCGAAGCGAGCGAAGCTCATCCAGCTCGGTGTCGTAGCCAGGACAGATCACGCCACCATCTGCCAGCGCTGCCGGCGGCCGCTCAGATAATGCGGAGCCAAGAGCCGTGCTCAGGTCGGCCAGCAGATCCAGCTCATCGGCCGCCTCCGCGAGACACCGGCTCACACCGCCATTCGCCAATTGGGCTCCGGCAAGCTCACTCAAGGACCCGGCGACATCTGGCAGGCGGTGAAAGGAATCACGCAAGGCACCGAGCTCCCGCGGCGTGATCCGGCCTGCGGCGGCACGGCCGGCCAGGCGCTCGAGGTCGCGGACGCCATCCAGCGCCTCGCGGAGCCGAGCCCGGCCTCGGCTGTCTTTCACCTGAACTTCAACTGCGTCGAGCCGTGCGTTGATGCTGCCGGGATCGCAGAGCGGAGAGAGAAGCCACTGGCGCAACAACCTGCCGCCCATCGGTGTCAGTGTGGCGTCCAGGACCTCCAGCAGGGTCGAGCCCTTGGCGCCGGACCGAAGCGGCTCGACCAACTCGAGATTTCGCCGGGTCATCTCGTCGACCCAGAGGAACGCCTCGCTTCGGCGAACCACCGGCCGAGACAGATGCGGAAGCCCACCCGGCTGCAGCTCGCCGATGTAGCGGAGCAGCGCGCCGGCAGCGGCGATCGCAGGTGCATCATCCGGTCCGAGGCCGAGACCATCGAGCGAGGCGAGCTGCAGCCTGCGAGACAGCTCTTCCCTGGCCAGGTCGGCGTCGAACTCCCAGGGCTCGCGCGGGGTGAGAAGGGCGGGACAGCGGGGCAGCGGGGCAGTCTCACCGCCTGGAATCACCAGCTCAGCGGGACTTATGCGGGAAAGCGCTTCAGCGAGGCCATCGTCTCCCGTGGTTTCCAGTACAAACTCACCCGTGCTCAGGTCTATTGCAGCGAGCCCGCAGTCACTGCCCCGCTGCCCCGCTGTCCCGCTGCCCCGCTTCAACGCCACCATCCAATTATTCCGCGACCCGGGAACCCAGCCATCCTGCATCAGCGCGCCGGGCGTCACCGTCTCGACCACTTCTCGTCGGACCAACCCGCGGGCGAGCTTCGGGTCCTCCACCTGCTCACAGATGGCCACGCGATGGCCGGCACTGACGAGCTGTCGTAAGTATTCTGCCGCGGCCTTCACCGGTACGCCGGCAAGAGGGACTCCGTCGCCACGGGATGTCAGGGTGATGTCGAGAATGCGGGCCGCGAGCTCGGCGTCTTCGTTGAACATCTCGTAGAAGTCGCCCACGCGGTAGAACAGGATGGAGTGCGGATGCTGGGCCTTCACCTCCCGCCAATGCTTGAGCATCGGCGGGGTCGGTGCGGCACTGTCCCGGCTGGCGAGGGGCATGGAGGCAAACTAGCCGATCCCGTTCAACTCCTCCATGTCGGCCTTGCTCAGCCTGATCTCGGTCGCTGCCACATTCTGCTCCAGATGGTCCACAGAAGACGTTCCCGGAATCACCAGCATTGCCGGCGAATGCTCCAGCAGCCATGCGAGTGCGACCTGAAACACAGTGGCGCCATGCCGATCGGCAACCCGGTTGAGCACCGGATGGTCTACCGCACCCGCGGAGAGCGGGAACCACGGTATGAAGGCGAGGCCCTCGCGCTCACAGTACTCGACCTCATCCTCCCATTTCCGGTTGGTGACGTTGTAGAGGTTCTGCACCGAGACGATCGGCAGCACCTTGCGAGCGCGCTCGATGTCGGCGACCGTCACCTCGGAAAGTCCCACGTGCCGGATCAAGCCCTCACGCTGGAACTCCCGTACCGCCTCGAACTGCTCCTGTGCCGGCACTTTCGGATCGATCCGGTGCAGCTGCCAGAGATCGATTCGCTCCAGGCGGAGGCGCTTGAGGCTGCCTTCCAGATTGCGGCGCAGAAACTCAGGCCTGCCGTTCTCGACCCACTGATCGGGGCCCGGGCGCTCCAAACCACCCTTGGTGGCGATCACAAGACCGGGATAGGGGTGCAGCGCATCGGCGATGATCTGCTCCGATACCTCCGGGCCATAGGAATAGGCTGTGTCGATGAAGTTCACGCCCAGCTCGACGGCACGCTGGAGTACGCGAATCGCTTCGGCGCGGTCCCTGGGCGGACCCCAGATGCCTTTGCCGGTGAGGCGCATGGCGCCAAAGCCCATGCGGTTAACGGTGAGATCGCCACCGAGTGTGATCGTGCCTGCTGCTGCCGCGGGAATGCCGTGCGTGGTGCTGGTCGTGGCCATAAGTGCTTCTCCGGTTGCGGGACGTACACGGTCGCTTCATGCTTACGTATGTCTCAGCCATTCCACTTCGCCTTCTTCGTGCGTGACCTCGCCTCGACTCGCCGCTTCTATGGCGAGGTCCTGGGCTGCCGTGAAGGCCGCAGCACCGAGACCTGGGTCGACTTCGACTTCTTCGGCAACCAGATCTCCGCCCACAACTCGGGCACACCCACGCCTACCGAGAACACCGGCCGGGTCGATGGCGTTCCCGTCCCCATGCCCCACTTCGGCGCATTGCTGTCATGGGACGCGTTCCAGGCGGTGGCCGGGCGGATCCGCACTGCTGGAATTCCCTTCATACTCGAGCCCACGGTTCGCTATGCCGGACAGCCAGGAGAGCAGGCTACGATGTTCCTCCTGGATCCCAGTGGCAACGCGCTGGAGTTCAAAAGCTTCAAGCACCCGGAGCACGTCTTTACGGCATGAAGCCGGGGTCGGTGGTGATCATCGGAGCGGGGGTGATGGGAGCGAGCGTTGCCTACCATCTGGCCGCTCGAGGATGGCGTGACATCGTGATGCTTGACCGAAGCGCAGCGCCTGGTCTGGGAAGTACCGGTGCTGCTACCGGTGGCTTCCGGGCTCAATACGCCACTGCGATCAACGTCCGTCTCTCCCTCCTCGCCCGGGAAAAACTCCGTGCCTTCAAGGATGATACGGGTACCGATCCCGGATATCTGCCCGCCGGCTATCTCTGGCTTGCCGCCACGCGAAGCGAGCTGGAGGAGCTCCGTGCCGGCCTGGAGGTGCAGCGTGCCGCAGGGCTGCACGAAGCCACGGCGGTGGACGTCGACGATGCCGGAAGGCTCAATCCTGCTGTGCGCCCGAATCGGGTCATCGGTGGCGTCTTCTGTTCCACGGACGGCTTCATCGCGCCGCTGCAGATCCTACGAGGTTATCTCGACGCGGCAGCTCGGAAGGGAGTACGCGTGACGTGGGAGACCAGGGTCACCGGTCTTCGTCACGCAGGCGGCCAAATCACTTCGGTGGACACCGATCAGGGCCGGATCGACGCTGACGTCGTGATCAACGCCGCTGGTGCATGGGCGGGAGCCGTAGCTGCGTGTGCGGGAGTGATGCTACCGGTCACACCGCTGCGCCGGCAGGTGGCCGCGACCGTTCCTTGTACTCGTCTGCCACCCGACATGCCGATGACGATTTTCGCCGGAGACGGATTTCACTTCCGGGTTCGTGATGGCCGAGTTCTTCTTCTCTGGCCCAGCCCAGGCGTTCCAGGGAAGCCATTCGATATCCGACTGGACGCCGACTGGATCTCGGCGGTAACCCGGATGGCGCACGAGCGGGTTCCCACACTTCAAGACATCCCTGTGGACGTTGCCGCCTCCTGGGCCGGCCTCTACGAGATGTCGCCTGATAAGCATGCCATCCTCGGCTGTGCCCCGGGTTTCGAGAACTTCTACCTCATCAACGGCTCCTCCGGTCATGGTGTCATGCATGCTCCGGCCCTGGGCGGGTTGCTGGCCGAGTTGATATCAGACGGTAGATTCTCCAGTCTGGACGTAACCCCGCTTCGACCTTCACGCTTCGCGGAGGGTGCCCCGAACCCGTCGTCCAGCCTCCTCTAGTGCCCCGAAGTAAAGGAGACACCCATGCGTCTGCGTTCGCTCCTTCTGCTGGCGGGCGTCATCGCCCTTGCGTTCGGGCTCGCCTTTCTGCTGATGCCGAGACCCACTCTCGCTGTCTACGGAATAGCATCGGATCCGGCGATCGTGCTCGTCTCCCGTTTCTTCGGTGCTGCACTGGTCCAACTCGGCATGGTTCTGTACCTCATTCGCGATGTGGGCGACCTCCGAACCCAGCGCGGCGTAGTCATCGGCTCCTTCCTCGGCTCGCTGGCCGGGCTGGTCGTTGCGCTTACGGGCCAGTTCTGGGGTGTGGTCAACGGATTTGGCTGGTCCACGGTGGCCATCTATGGTCTTCTCACGCTCGGCTACGGTTCATACATGTTCGGCAGACCGGCAGCGACCTGAGTCTTCCGACACAGCGACTCCGCCAGCCGGAGGGGCACATGGCTCGTGCATTCGGAATGTTTGTTCTGCTTCAGGCTGGACTTGCTGCTGGAAGCCACACCCCTGCTTTCACAGGTGGTGCCAGGGTCACGAGTTCGCGTCACTACAACGCCCGCTTCGCCTGGCCGTCGCATAGGCAGCCTCGTCTCATTGGATCGCGATAGTCTCCGGTGGTCCAGGTGGGACACAAGCAGCGTCATAGCCGTGCCGCTCGCATCCGTTGCTCGCCTTGAGCGCAGTATCGGGCGCCGGTCGAACACAGGCCGCGGAGCAATGATCGGTGGACTGATTGGAGCCGGCTTCGGGCTTTTTCTCGGTATCGCAGCATCGACCGACGACAGCGGCTGGTGGGAGGTTGGTGTCGATGACATCGCGGCTGCAGCGGGGATCCTTGGCGCGGGCGGAGCCGGTGTCGGGGCCCTCATCGGAAGCCTTTCCAAGCGGGATCGGTGGGAGCCGGTGCCTCTGACGCCTCGAGTTGCCGGGAATACCCGTCCGACGAGAAGCATTACGGGGCTGACACTCAGGTTCTGAACTGCACCGGAGCTATACTAAGGCATGCTCTGTCACCGCTGCGGTCAACGCGAAGCCGAGATTTTTCAGACCCAGCGAGTGGGCGAGAAGCTGTACGACCGGGATTTGTGCCGGGTGTGCGCCAAGCTCGACTACGGTGTCTTTCTTGGGGCCCTTCTCCAGTCGCAGGCAGCGGGCGCCCGGGAACTCACGGAGGATGAGCAGAGAGAACTTCGGCGAGTGCTGGATGAGGCGGCTCCAGCGGAGGATGCGCCGGCCCGCGAGGACTGAGCGGGCCGGCGCAACACACTCCTCTCGATTGCGTTGTTTAGAGATCTTCCTCCCCGGCGCACTCCTCGTGGGTGACATCCCCGCCGGAGACCAGACCCGAGTCGACGGCTGTCTCCACGGCCTCCACTGAATCACTAGGCGGGACCACCGACACCGTCGTCGAATCGGTGGATGACGTTGCTCCCCTCCACGTCTCGATCTGCGCCTGAAACTCCTGCGAGAGGGCTGCCAGGTCTACGGTGGTGGACTCCGGCTGCTGTGCCCCGCCGGTCACGCGCGCCAGTCCCACCGCCGCCTTCGAATACGCGCTGTCGGCTGCCAGCGCTCCCTCGTACGCCTTGGCTGCCGCGGTCGGATAACCACTCTTCTCCAAGGCGGTAGCCAGGTTGTTCTGAAACACAGGCGAGTTGCCGCGAAGCTCGACCGCCCTCGCCAGTGACGGAATTGCCTCTGTGCTCCGGCCCTGCTGGATGTAGATCAGCCCCAGATTGTTCATCGACCAGACATCGTTCTCATCCAGCGTGAGTGCGCGCTGATACGCCTTGATCGCCTCGTCTACTTGCGCGAGCTCGTAGCGTGCGCGGCCCAACAGCCGAAGGCCTTCGTTGGACATCGGCTCCAGCTCCAGACCCTTCTGGATCCGTTCAAGCGCATCCTTCGCACGGCCGGCTTCCAGAAGCACCCGCCCGGAATTGAACAGGCTCTTTCGGTGAGAGGGGTCGAGCTGCAACGCCTTATCGAATGACTCGATCGCCTTCTCACTCTCGCCCGCCCTCCAGGCAGACATCCCTAGCATGTAGTGACCCCAGGCATTCTCTGGATTGGCGCCGACGTAGGTGGTGAAGAGCTCCACGGCCTCGGGGTAGCGAGCCTTCCCGAAGGCCGACTCCGCCGCCGCATAGGATACTGTGCGGGCGACGACCGGCTCCTCTGTGGTCACTTCGGGCGTGGCGCCGGACACCGTGGGACTGGCGCCGGCAGAGGTTGTAGTTCTCGTCTGGTCCGTGCCACGGCATCCGATTGCAAGTGACATGACCGAGAGAACCAGAACGGGAACGAGTGCAGTGTGGCGAGACATGGCTCCTCCTTGGTTGGCGCGCGGGCGCCGTTTGGCTACGGTGGACGCCCTGTCAGAAGGCAAGCGCGCGGCCAGCGGCTCCGGGGCGACCGGCCTCTCGAGAAGGTGCCTATTTAGAAGGAGTTAACGCAGAAGGCCGAACGGGGCTGTTCAGAGATTGTGTTCGCGGGGACACCGTTGCCGGCTGTCGCAGTGTCCGTTGGGACACGTCTATTTCCGCTTGAGGTCCAGACGTCGCATGATCTTGAGCAGGCTCGCGTGGTCTGCCAGTCCAAGGTCCTGAGCGGTTCGCGTGATGTGCCAGTCGTGTCGCTCCAGCGCGGCGACCACGATCTGCCGTTCGGCCTCCGCCTTGAGCGCGGCCAACCCTGCGCTCGTCAGCGATGGGACGGCGGCTCCCGCCGTGTTCCTGAATTTCGGCGGGCACGTGCTCCGGTCGAAGCACATCGCCGTCGGCCGCGATGATCATTCGCTCCACCACGTTTCTCAGCTCCCGCACGTTGTTGCGGCTCCAGTCGTAGGCCATCAGCAGATCCAGGGCATCAGCCGACATTTTCTTCGGTCGCATCCTGAATCGCTCACAGATAGCGGCCACGAAGAGCCCAACCAGCTCGGGGATGTCGGAGAGCCGTTCCCGCAGCGGGGGTACGTGCAGCACGTGTACGCTGAGACGGAAGTAGAGATCCTGTCGGAACCGGCCCGCTGCGACCTCCGCCTCGAGATCACGATTCGTTGCCGCCACGATCCGGGGGTCCACCGGTAACGGAGCGGTTGCCACCAAGACGCGTCACTTTACGCTCCTCCAGCACTCTCAGGAGCTTGGCCTGCGCTGCGAGGGGGAGCTCGCCGATCTCGTCCAGGAACAGCGTGCCGTGCTCCGCCGCCTCGAAGGCGCCCTTTCGAGCCGTCACTGCTCCGGTGAAAGCGCCACGCTCGTGGCCGAACAATTCGCTCTCGATAAGATTCTCGGGAAGCGCCGCGCTGTTGATGGGAATGAACGGCCCGCCGGCGCCCGGCCCGTGGCTGTGAAGATCCCGGGCGACCAGCTCCTTGCCCGATCCGCTCTCCCCGATGATCAGACACGGGACTGGGAATCGGTGCCACCCGGGCTATCGCCCCGCGGAGTCGACGGATCGCGGAACTCTCTCCGACGAGAGAGCTTTCTCCCAGCTGCCGCCGCAGCGATGCCACCTCCTCATGGAGACGTTTTCTCTCCAGCACGGTTTCGACTTCTCGCACCACCCGTTCCATCGGCTCGCTCTTATCTATGAATCCGTAGGCACCGAGCCGTACCGCCTGAATGCAGCGGTCGTAGTTGCCGGTGCCGGTGTAGACGATGACGGGCACCTCGCTGCCTCGCTCCTCGAGCGCGCGCAGCACCGCAAAGCCGTCCATGCCCGGCATCTCGAGGTCGAGAATGACGCAATCCACTGCGGAGCCAGCCAGTAGCTCCAATGCCTCGGCGCCGCTGCCGGCGGTAAGGACTTCGTACCCACCGACACGTTTCAGGTCGTAAGCATACTGCTGCGCCAGGCTGGGCACGTCATCGACCACGAGTACGGCGGTCATGATGTACGTGCCGGTGCGGCGGGGAGCTCGATGACGAAGCGGGTACCGGCTCCCGGTTCGGTCGTGACATGCAGAGCTGCCGTTCAGATCGAGAATCAGGCGTCTCACTATGGAAAGACCCAGGCCGGTGCCGTGAGGCTTGGTGGTATAGAAATCGTCGAACGCCTGCTCCAGCTCTCGCTGGCTCATGCCGCGGCCCGTGTCGGCCACCGTGATCCTCACCGTGCGTGCCTCGCCGCTACCACCGCCTGATTCGGTGGACACCGACACTGACCCGCGCGCCCCTGCGGGCAAGCTGTCGACCGCGTTCCCCACCAGGTTTTCCAGGATCCTCCGAATCATGAGGCTGTCACCCAGCGCCGCAGGTACTGTCGGGCTCAGGTGGGTGTGGACCACCGCTCCGTCGGTCGAAACGTTCTGAAGCACTTCACTCACCAGTGCATTCACGTCACATGCGGCACGCTGAACCGCCGGAGAGAGGCGGGCATAGTTGCGCGCCAGGGTGTCGAGATACTCCACGCTCGATTCCAACGTCCCTTTACGTTCCTCGTACACACCCGGTAGCTGCGCCGGCTGGTGCGCGGGCGACCTGGGACAGATGACGCAGGACGTTGCGGATCGGGGCCAGTCCGTTCTTGATGTCATGGTTCACCTGTTGTGCCAGCTCGCCGACCGCAGCTCTCCGTTCGGCTTCGCGCAGCCGGGCCGTGCTCGCACGGAGACGTCCCGTCATCTCACCCAAAAGTCGAGACAATGCGCCGATCTCATCCGGACGGTCGCTCTCGAAGCTCAGGTCGAGCCGATCGAGGTCGATCTCGGTGGTCTTGCGCGCCAGCTCACGGACGGGGCGACTGATCCGGGAGGAGAGCCATCCGGCGAGCATCAGTGCAACTGCGGCGGTGAGTCCTAGTGCAGCCAGAAACCATAGATTCACGCTTCGCTGAAGATTCTGCAGCGTGGCGAGCGATTGAGTCACCTCGACGTAGGCGGTATCTGAGGTCGGTCCGCGCTCGCTCAGCAGGTCGATATAGGGCAGTTCGATCCGGCGAATAACCCGGCTATCCGAGTCCGGCGATTGTCGGGCGTGGGCCAGGCTCACCGCGACATCCGGGTTGGGCGCGGGCCCGGGAAAGAGGACGGAAGCTACCGCAACTCCGCCGATCACATCGAACTGTCGGCCACCCACGCGGAATGAGTCCACTCGGGCCAGAGCGTCGAGCGATCTCTCTGGCGTTCGGCTCCGCACCAGGGTCAGTGGCGCAGGGCGCGACCGCAGCAGCGCAGACAACTCAGGCCGAACCTGATCGAACTCATTTCGGAAGTGTCCCGAGCTGAGAATCCGCCCCGTGCTGTCCTGAATCTGCAGCATCGACAGCCCCGAGAGATTCATCGCCTCGCCGGCATAATCCAGTATATAGCGCCGAGACTCGCCCTCCCCCTGGAGGACGGCGCGGCGAAAGCGGTTGTCGCGCGACAGGTCCACGATCATGGCGCCTAGCCGGCTTCGCACCAGCTCCGCGTTTGCGGCCAGCTCCGCTGCCACCACGTCGGCCATCGCGGCGACGCGCCGGTCGTATTCCCCTCTCAGTCGTCGCCCCATTTCATGCTGTACGCCGTAGGCGAGCGCACCCAACGGCAGGAGAGCGCCGAGCAGTATTCCCAGAAACAGGCGGGTGCGAAAGCTCACCGGTCCATGACCCGCAGAGTTCCGTCCCACTCGACCGACAATGGCGGGGCGCCTTTGCGGACTATTGCAAAAGGCCGAGTGTCGATTAACGGCTGAATGGTTGCCCCCGCGGGCAGGGAGGCGATCTCATGGCAAGGTGCAGCAGCGGCCCGAGGAAGACCCAGGACGTATCCCCTCTCATTCTGCGTGCGAAGAGCGAGGGCGAGTGCCGCTGCATCGAGTCCGGCGGTTCTCAGCGGAACCGTGTCCCTGGCGAGCGCGACAATGCGTTCCGCCAGTCCCTGGGCGACCTTGTCATCGCGCGGATAGACGATCCGCGCCGACGTGGGGACGGTCACGAGGGTGGACAATGCGGTGGACGCACAGTTACCCGACATCCATGCAGAAGGCTGGGCCGCACGTGCGTCGGCCTGGGCCACGTCTCGCGCCAGGGACCGTCTCACTGAATCGACGATAGTCGTTCCTATTGGAACAGAGCCTCCCGGCTGTAGTAGAGCATACGTCAGCGTCCAGGGCAGGGGGAACGTCGAGAATTCCGCCCGGTTGGCCACGTACTCTGCGACGGAGGGATCCCGGGTTACAACCAGGTCCGCGCCTCGATCAACGGCATCGCGCGTATCCCCTCTGGGGATGATCTGGAAGTCGACCGTCGGCCCGGCCACAGCCGTGGTCGCGGCCGACAGGGCGGGATGGGCGAAAAGGCGAGGAGCGGAATCCGGAGTGGCTCGCAAGGTAACGCTCAACCTGTTGGCGTCGAGCGCGACCGCCGAGTCTATCCCAAGTGCGGCCACTTCGAGCCGCCGCACCTTCCAGCTGGACGCCACTCCTGGCGCAGTCAGCGGGGACCCGCTGCTATCGCGTGCGTCTGGACGGAGGGTGAAGGTCCAGTGTCGCCCCGTCGAATCGGCCTTCCACTCCGAGGCCAGACCGGGACGCACCTCACCGTGGCAGTCGAGCCGAACCAGCGTCTCGAAGTGGTAGCGAAAGAAAAGCCTTTCGCTGTCGTTGGTCGGAATGGGAGCGTGTGTCGGATCGATCGGGTCGACCAGGGCCACGGTCAGCGTTTCGTGTGACTCGGCCGGCCCCGCGAGCAATCGACAGTCGTCGGACCGGTCCGGGACTACGTCAGGCGGAGCGGACCTCGGCGCACAACCGAAGGCCAGTAGCGCGAGTGCAGCAACGCCCCATCGAGCGGCGGTTACGGCTCCGCGACCACGAATAGGCCGGCCCCAAGCTTCGCTTTGAGTGCGGGCAGCGCGGCGACCGCATCCTGCTTGGTCGCATAGTTGCCGATTCGAACCTTGTAGAGCCCCGCATCGGGAACGATTACCGGAGTATGGCCTTGCCCACGAAGTCGGGAGGCGAACTTCTCCGCGGTCGCGAGAGTCCGAACGGCCGTGATCTGAACCCGAAACCGTCCGGCGGCGGGGGCCGGCTGGCTCGGAGCAGGCGTCGGCTCCGGCTGGGGGGGTGGCGCGGTGGTTGACGGCGGAGGAACGGCAGTGGCGGTCGTGCTGTCGGTCGGCGCGGGCGCTGTGTTCGTGAGGGGAGATGTGACCGAGTCGGTCCTTCCAGATGGAACGACCCTGGTCGCAGTGTCGGCAGGCGACCCCGACTGCGATGGGCTGGGGTTCTGAAGCGCGACATTCGCCCGGACAGCGGCGCAGCGCTGATCGAGATAACTCAGCTGGTTCTCCAACTCCACATTGCCGCGTGCCTGCGCCAGTCCATCAGCGATCCATCGGCATGCCACCTCCGGCGACTTCTGATCAAAGTACGTGCGCGCCGCCCAGTACGAAGCCTGTGGCATCAGTGCGCTGCCGGGATAGTCCAGACGGATCCGCTCCAGATTACGCGCGGCACCCTCCAGGTTTCCGCTGGCATAGTCGAGCTGAACCAGGCGAAGCAGGGCGTCGTCCGCCCAGGAAGAGGACGAGTATTCGACAGCCACACGCTGGAGCTGACGCCGCATTTCGTTGGCGTCACTCGCCACCATCGCTTGCGTGTAGATGATTTGCGGGTAGAGCGTGTCGGTGGGTGAGGTTGCGGCCAGCAACAGCCGCACTTTGGTCCGCGCCGAGTCTCCGCGGCCCTCCTGTGCCTGACGAATGGCCTCGACCAGGCGTGAATCGGTTTGCGCATGGGCGGGGGCCGGGGCGGAGAGGAGGGAGACGGCGGAGAAGACTGAGAGGACCGAAGCCAGGCGTCCTACCACGCCGGTACGCCGGGCAGATCTCTTCTGATTCCCCTTCCCCTCTCCGCCCTCTCCGTCCTCCTCCGTCCCTCCGCACCGACATCCGCAACACCAGATCGAGTAACAGGCCACGCTCGTCGGATACCGTCGTGTTCTTGAGCCCTTCGTCGGTGTCGCGCGCAGCCCGAAGCGCGGACCGGATGCGCGCGTTCGGCCACGCCGGGGCCCAGCGGCTCCAGCGGTTTGCCTCTTCCTTGTAAGTCAGGAGCCCAAACGGACGGATACTGAGGAGTGTCTTCATTACGGCGGCTCCGAGGGCACCGCCTCGCGCGCCACGATCGTAATGGCTCCGGGCGATTCCAATCCCCACGAGCGCCGTTCCGATCGCCGTGACCAGCTTCACTCCGGATACTCCGGACTGTGACAGGACCGGCGAGAGCAGTGCCGCCGCCCGACCGGTGTCTCCGTCGAATACGGCGTCACGCCAATCCCAGAGTGTCTCCCCCTGCCTGACGCCGACCAGCTCACCGACGGCTTCGACCGTCAACCGGGTTCCGGCCGGAAGAGATGCCAGCTTGCTCAGCTCCGAGGAGAGCGCGCCCAGGTTGGCGTCGGTGGAGCGAACCAGGTGCGCTGCTGCGTCCGCCTCGAGGTCGACGCCCAGCCTGCCGGCTTCACGCAGAAGCCACTTCCCGGCTCGTTCGGGCGGTAGGGGGTCGAATCGAACCGACACGGCTCCTGCGGCGAGCTCCTTGTCCTCGGCTTCTTCCGACGAGCTTTGCACCATGATGACGATCGTGTCCGGACTCGGTCGCTCGAGGTAACGGAGAAACTCCGAGCGGCCCTTCGTCTTGCGCTTCCAGCCTTCGACGTCGCGGAGCAGCACGACGCGACGCTCTGCGAGCATTGGCAGCGTGTTGCACAGCGCATGCACGTCCTCCGCATCGAGCTGTGCAGCGGACCGTTGGTCGAAGTTGAAGTCGCGCAGGGAGGGATCGAGCGCCTGGTCGAGGATCATCCGGACCGCCTCGTCCTTCAGCACATCCTCGGCGCCATAGAAGTAGTAGACCGGTGCCAGCTCCCCCTTCTGAAGGCACCGAAACAGGTTGTCCGACGATTGCCCGGGCATAGTGGAATTGTAGGGGAGCTGGGAGCTTGGAGCTAGGAGCTAATAGCTCGCCTTCCGCCGGAAGCACTCCACGTACATCAGTCCCACCAGCGTCTTACCGTCGCGGATCTCGCCGCTGCGGACCATGGTCATGGCCTCGGACCATTTTCGGGTGTGCACCTCCATGAACTCGTCCTTCTCCCGGCGGTGCTTACCAGTCTTCAGTCCGTGCGCCAGGAAGACGTGGATCTTTTCATCGGTAAACCCTGGGGTCGTGAACACCGTGGTCAGGCGCGACAGCACGTCGGCGCTCATCCCCGTCTCTTCCTCCAACTCCCGATGGGCGCAGGTCGCGGGTGTCTCTCCCGGATCCAGCCGTCCGGCCGGGATTTCCCAGATGAAGTCATCGGCAGCGTGTCTGAACTGCCGGATGAGGAGCACGCGCGGATCGGCGCTTCGGGGCTCATCCAGAAGTGGGACTACCGCCGAGGCTCCTGGATGGCGCACCATCTCCAGCTGGCCGGTGGATTGATCGGGGAATCGTACCGTATCCCGGTCCAGATTCACGACCTTCCCGGTGTGGAGGCGTTCAGTGGAAACCAGGCTCATAAGGAGTGAGAGTGTGAAGTGAAGGGAGAGACGGCAGCCCGGAACCACGCCACTGGAATCTTGAATGCCTCGGCGAAGAGATAGCGCAGCTCCAGAACCGGGTTGTCGGAAATGGGACTGTCCTCCGTGGGCGAGGTATAGGCCTCCAGATTGGTGCGGCGGGCCTCCATTCGGAGTCGAAACATATGAAATGGGTCGCTGACCAGCAGCACGCGGCGGAGCTTTTCCTGCTCCAGCCACTCGCCCACGGCAGTCATCGATGCCTGCGTGGACCGGCCCTGGGCCTGGACGATTACGGCCTCGGCCGGTACCCCATGGGCCACCAGGAAACGGCGGCCTACGGTGGCCTCGCTGGTGGTGTCGCCCGGTCCCATTCCACCGGTCACGATGATTCTGGGCGCGTGTCCTTCCCGGTATAGATGCAGGGCGTGATTCAGCCGAGCTCGAAGCACGGGTGACGGACGCCCGTTGTACTGTGCCGCCCCCAACACGACGATCGCATCCACCGGCCGCCGCTGATCCTGTTGGCTGACGACGAGCACCATGACGAGGGCGGTGGTGTACACGGCGCCAACGGCGAGTGCAGACCAGACAAACAACCGGCGGGCGGACGGTCGGTCGGACCGACGCGCCTTCACAACTCGAAGCTCTCGCCGTGCGCCGGGATGCGCACGTCGCGCACGCCTTCGTCTCCGAGAATTGCGGCCATTGCCTCGAGCGCAGTCCGCTCGCCGTGCACCACGAAGGCTCTGCGAATGGGCCCGCCGAGTCTTCGCACCCACGCCCGCAGCTCATTCTTGTCCGCGTGTGCGGAGTACCCGCTGATCGACTCGACCTCGGCGCGGCGCTCGTAGTCCTGGCCCAGGATACGGACGATCTTCTCACCGTTCTGAATCCGGCGGCCCAGGGTGTGCTCCGCCTGAAAGCCTACGAACAGAACCAGGTTGCGGTGGTCGCCGATGCCGCCGCCAGGTGATGAAGAATCCGGCCCGACTCCACCATCCCTGATGCGGCGATGATGACGGCGGGGCCATTGTGCGCGTTCAATGCCTTCGAGTCCTCCACTTCCCGCACATATCGCAGCAGCGGGAAATCGAACAGCTCGTTGGTGGTCTCGATCATCCGTTCCCGCCGGTCGAATACTTCCGGGTGCAGGCGGAACACGGTCGTGATGTCGACGGCAAGCGGGCTGTCGACATAGATCGGTATCTCGGGGATCTCGCCGGCACGGTAGAGCTGGTGAAGGCTGTAGACCAGCTCCTGAACCCGGCCAACGGCGAACGCCGGGATCAGCAGCTTGCCGCCGCGCGCGGCCACCCGCCGAACCGCTTCCCCCAGATGCCGTTCCGCCTGGCCGAAGGACTCATGGTCTCGGTCGGCGTAGGTCGCTTCGACGATGAGGCAGTCGATCGGACCCGAGGGCGGCTCCGGGTCTCGAACGATCGGCAGCCCGCTGCGGCCGATGTCGCCCGAGAACACAATGCGCTGATTGCCGCCTTCGGTTACCCGGAGGTCAACGGCGGCGGAGCCGAGAATATGCCCCGCGTCGTGGAACTCCAGCGCCAGATGCTTCCGAAGGTAGAAGACCCGCCGGTACGGTACACCTACCATCAGGTCCTGCACCGCGATGGCATCCCGGAGCGAGTAGAGCGGATCGCTGTCGGGCAAGGCTTTGCCGCGCCGCCGCAGAAACTCGTGGTCCTTTTCCTGGATGTGCCCCGCGTCCGCGAGCATCACGGCGCTCAGGTCTCGGGTGGCGGGCGTGCTGTATACCGGACCATGGAACCCTTCCTTTACCAGGAGGGGCAGCCGTCCGCTATGGTCGATGTGCGCATGGCTGAGGACCACTCCGTCGAGCCGCCGGGCATCGAACGGCAGCTTCGCGTTGAGCGCGTGGGTCTCGGCACGGCGTCCCTGAAACAGGCCGGCGTCGAGCAGGAAACGGGCACCGGCCGCCTCGATCAGGTGCATCGAGCCGGTGACCTGGCCTGCCGCGCCCCAGAAGGTCAGTCGCGCAGAGCTCACGATGACCTCAACGCCGTGAAAGGTGAAAAGTGAAAAGTGAACAGGGGTGGCGAGCACAGATCCATCCACCGTTGAGTTTTCCGCGGCCGCCGCGCGGTTCACAGCTCTGTGGCTTACGTTTCACTTTTCACGCTTTCCCTCACCGGGTCCCGAACAGTCTATCGCCGGCGTCGCCGAGGCCGGGCAGGATGTAGCCGACCTTGTTCAGCTCACGGTCGAGGGCGGCAGTGAACACCGGGACGTCCGGATGGCCCTCGAGCATGCGGCGCACCCCTTCAGGGGCGGCGACGAGGCAGAGGAACCGGACGCGCCGCGCACCGGCCTTCTTCAGCGCGCCGACCGCCGCGACAGCCGATCCACCGGTCGCAAGCATGGGGTCGAGGATGAAGAAGTCACGCTCGACCTCGTCGTGCGGGATCTTGAAGTAGTAGTCCACCGGCTGGAGGGTCTCGTGATCGCGATAGAGGCCGATGTGTCCCACCCGGGCCGACGGAATCAGCTGCGTAATGCCGTCCACCATGCCGAGGCCCGCCCGAAGAATCGGCACGAGGGTCAGCTTCTTCCCCGAGACCTGGCGTCCCTTCGTCCGCTCCAGCGGCGTCTCGATCTCCACTTCCTGGGTGGGGAGGTCCTTGGTGACTTCGTAGGCCATCAGGGTCGCGATCTCACTGACCAGCTGCTTGAAGTCGCGGGTGCTGGTGTGTTTGTCCCGGAGGATAGAGAGCTTGTGTTGGATGAGAGGGTGCGACAGGACGGTGAGGTTGGGGAACGTGGGCGGCGGCATGGAGGGGAAATATGGAAGGGAAGGCAGGAACGAGGGAAGGAGGTAGGAAGAAACCGTCACCGATATTCTGACTTGGCCCAGGTGCAGCCTGTTCCTATATTTCCCGCCCCACGGCCAGGTAGCTCAGTTGGTAGAGCAGCGGACTGAAAATCCGCGTGTCGGGGGTTCAATTCCCTCCCTGGCCATTCACCGGAGGGCTTATCCCACATTGGGAGTAGGCCCTTTTGATTTCCCGCTGCTCGCCCGCTCCTCATTGCCTCGCGTACGCAGCTGTCACATACTTCCTGCCCCCGCTGAGACCCTGCTCAACCAGGACGATGACGTGCACGTCACGAGAGACGACAAGAGCCCGCTCAGGCGTGCTAGGCGGTGGCTTGCCCAGCGACTCGGCGGAATTCGTGCCGCTCTTGGGCCCGGCATCTCGAGGCTCGGTTTCGCGGAGTTTCAGGTGCTCATGGCAGGGTGGCGGCTCGGTCTCTTCGACTTCCTGGCAGTGCAACCCGAGCGGACATTCGAACAAATCAGAGATCATCTTCGGATACCCGATCATTCCGCGCGCGCGCTGCTGCTGTCTACCACGTCACTGGGGTACACTCACCGAAACCCGCGCGGGACCTACCGGAATAGTCGTTCGGTGCATCGGGCGCTGATCGGGCCGGATAGAGCGCAAGAAGTCCCGCGTTTGGAGGCGTTCCACTTCCTGATGTACCAGCCGTTCTACCATCTGACGACGGCGCTCCAGAAGGGAACCAACATCGGGCTTCAGTGCGTACCCGGCACCGGAAACACTCTGTACGATCGGCTGGAGAGCAATGCGGAAAACAGAAGGGTTTTCTACGACTGGATGCGATCGCTCAAGCAGAAGAGCGTTGCCACCGAAGTGGTCAGCGCCCTCCAGGGAAGCCGACACATGCTCGACCTCGGGGGTGGCGATGGGGTGAACTCGATCGACCTGGTACAGCGAATTCCAGGTATGAAGGCCACGATCGTGGATTCGGCCGACACCTGCAGCCTGGCGGCTCAGACCGTGGCGAAGGCCGGGTTATCGGACCGAATCGCGACGCACCCTGGTGATTTTCTGAAGGATCCCATTCCTGCAGGCGCTGACGCCATCTTGCTGGCGCATATAAGTAACATCTACTCGGAAGAGATCAATCAGGCCCTGATCAAGAAGAGCGCGGACGCCCTGCCGAAGGGTGGCAGGCTCGTCATCTTCAGCCTGATCAGTAATGACGACGGGACCGGTCCGTGGTACGCTGGATTCATGTCTCTGTACTTTCAGGTCCTCGCCACCGGCATCGGAAGCGTCTACCCGCCGAGCGTCTATGAGCGCTGGTTCGCCAACGCGAACTTCTCATCGCTCACGATGCATACCAAGCGTCAGGGCATCTTCATCGGGACAAAATGACAAACGCCGTGGGGAACGAACCCACGGCGAATGTATCGACGGTAGTCCGGCGGGGCAATTTCAGTAATTGCGCTCTGCCAGGCGGCGGCGAATTAGATCGCGTGCGGCGGGATGCAGGGAGACGTCCGTATCGAGCCGGAGCCTGCCGGCGATACGATCCGCCAAACCGAGACCCGAGTAGTTCCGGGCCAGCTCATCAAGCGGGGTACCAATCGATTTGGGGGGCTCGAAGTAGGCCACTCCGCGGCGCGTATGCGCATCGGCGGGATGCGCCACGGCTCCGGTCTCGGAGCGGGCAGCAAAGGCAGCAGCGAAGAAGAGAAGCGAACAAGCAGGTGCAGCGAAGCGCATGAGCGAGTCCAGGAAACAAGGGTTGTGGGGACCAACGCTTGTTAGCTTCGGCCGAGACGCGCTCGAACTTGAACGGGAGAAAGCTCTAGATCACGGGATCGATTACCAGATCGAAATGGACTGGAAGTCCAGCAGCGGAAGTGCTGCCGTCAGTCAGGTAGCGCACCTCCCGCTCGGAGCTGTCGTGGCGGTCTGGCGGCAGCGTTACGGTCCTGCCCGGAATCAGCTCTTGATAGTCGTCGTTCGCCACATGAATCCAGACTCGCGACGTCGAGCCGCTATTGCCGCGCGCCCTCAGGCGGTAGCCACTGTTCGCCTGCAGATGGATTCGGACGGCAGCTTCCCTCAGCTCGCCCCGGCGTCCTATTTCACGCTGCGCGCTCACCGCCGGCATTGTTGCCTGGGAAGGAACCCGAACCACCAGCGACACCTGAGTAACACCGGAGGAGAGCCCGACCTGCGCCTGCAGACCGGCTCCAACGGGCGGACTCATCAGGGCCATGGCGACGAGCAACCTACAGACTCGAACCGACGCGAGCACCGTCACTGCTGTCTCCGGCCAAGGTGAGTCGGGGACCCCCACCAAGGCACACCGTGGGCCAGCGATGGGCGCTTTGTAAGTCTTTCGGCAGAACGGGGTTCTATCATGGCGTGCGGCCTGATGGAGAACGCGTAGCTGTCAAAGAGGTATACAGCTGAAGAAGCCGTCGACCTAACTGATTGCAACGAAGGTAGGGTCGACGGGGATGAAGATACTGCACAAAAACGCTACGGCTAGAGTAGCTTCTGGCCCTGAATGGAGGCAGGCTCCTGTAATCCGCCAATGTATCGGCACCCCACGTTGCTCTTTCCTGCAGCAGGGCAGGCTATGATGACTGAACACAACAGTTTACCTCGGTGGCCCACGACCTGCTCGCACAGAGTCGATCAATCCGTCGCACCTGACGATACGGCAATCCGGAGGATGTCGAGATGCTCGCTGGGCAGAGGATCATGATCGTCGACGATGATCCAGGAATCCGGCGGGCGTTGCACATCCTGCTGAGCCGCGAGGGCTACGTCGTGACCCAGGCGCGTGATGGCATGGAAGCAATACGGATGTGGCGTGAGAAGGGCAGTGACCTGGTAATCACTGACCTGCACATGCCCGAAAAGAACGGCATCGAGATGATCGTCGAGCTGCTGTCGCACACTCCTGGCATCCGCATCATCGCAATGTCTGGAGGGGGTCAAACCAAGCGCCTGGATCTTCTCGGCAATGCGAGCATGCTCGGGGCCGTCCATACCATCGAAAAGCCTTTTACCCTCAATGAAATGATGCACATGGTCCGTCGCGCGCTGGAGACGGATTAGCCGCCTCGAGCTCTCCCCGATCTCCTCCGTACCATTCTGAAGCCCGCCCGTCACGCAACCCTTTCCTGGCTGTGGCCATCTAGAGGAAGTGCGGCAGCCGGCGAAACGCTCCGGCCGATCCTGCGTAGGGTCATATCGAGGCTTTCCGATGCCCTTGAGCCGTCGCCATTTCTTGCTTGGTAGTACGGGAGCCGTGCTGTTGACCGCACGGTCTCGCACCGCGTGGCCGCTTCAGGCCGCCGCCACCACCGCGACACCCCTCTGGCAGCCCAACGCCGATCTCCTACGAAACTTGCCGCGATTGCTGGAGCTGGCGTCGGTACCGGGGCTGGCGCTCGGTATCGTCGAAGGGAAACGGGTCTGGCGGCGTGGCTTCGGTGATGCCATCGAAGAATCCGATCAGCCGGTCTCCGACGAAACGGTGTTCGAGGCGGCATCGCTCGGCAAACCCGTGTTTGCCTATGCGATTTTGAGACTGGTGGATGCAGGCGTCATCGATCTGGACCGTCCGCTCTACGATTACCTGCCACTGCCCGATGCCGACAACCCGCGCATGAGACGGGTAACAGCTCGCCATGTTCTGAGCCACACGGCTGGTCTTCCGAACTGGCGGCAGCAGCGATCATCGCTGGAGCCGTCGTCTGACCCAGGAAGCCGGTTCAGCTACTCCGGCGAGGGCTACTTCTATCTGCAGAGAGTAGCCGAACGGTTGACGGACAAGCCCTTCGGCCGGCTCATGCGCGAGCAGGTTCTGGATCCACTCGGCATGAAGCAGAGCAGCTACGTATGGCAGCCGGAGTTCGGGTCGCGCATGGCTGCCGGGTATGATGGCCAGGAAAAGCGCCTCGATGTTCAGGGTGCCATCGGACGCAGAACCGAAGTCATAGCGCAGGAGTGGGGCAAGCCGCTCAATGAATGGAGGTACGAAGACTCCGCGCGTGCCGTTCAGCTGGTCAACCCTCAATGGCCGATCCTTCCGCTCTATATGGTCCCTAACGCGGCTGCGTCGCTGCTGACCACCGTGAGTGATTACGCCCGGTTCCTCACGCAGATCGTCGCTCCCTCGGAGGGTGGCATCAGCCTTTCAGCCGCTGCGCGGAAGCAGATGCTCAGCCCGCAGGTTCGTCTGAACAGCGCGCTGCAATGGGGGTTGGGATGGGGGATACAGCGAGACGAATACGGGGAGGTGCTCTGGCACTGGGGGGCGAATAACTCGTTCCGCAACTTCGTCATCGCTGATGCAGTGAATGGCCGGGCGATCGTCGTGTTCACCAATAGCGAGAATGGCCCGCGCATCTACGAACGGGTGATCGTAGCCGTGACCGGTCACGACCATCCCGCCTTCCTCTGGATCTGAGTAGGGGGTAAGCGAGTAGGCGCGTAGGCGAGTAAGCAGGCACAGGGAACCTGCCACCCTCCGGAGTTGTTGCTTCGGAGGGTTTTACACGAAAGGGCTCAGTGTCTCTCGCACCGCGGTGGAAGATCCTACTCGCCTTTCTCTGCGTGTACGTCTTTTGGGGCATGACGTACCTCGCCATGCGTGTTGCCGTCGAAGACATACCCCCGTACCTCATGGCCGGAGCTCGCTTCGTTCTGGCCGGCGCAATCCTGTACGCCATCGCACGACGGCGTGGGGACG
Source organism: uncultured Gemmatimonadales bacterium (assembly GCA_963730915.1). Taxonomy (GTDB): domain Bacteria; phylum Gemmatimonadota; class Gemmatimonadetes; order Gemmatimonadales; family GWC2-71-9; genus CAVVWJ01. The sequence goes on from CAVSTR010000004.1 coordinate 516,463, forward strand.
AGGCGCCTACCAGACTCAACTGGAGGGCGGCTCTCATTGTGGGCGGCTTTCTGCTGCTCGGAGGAAACGCGAGCGTCGCGTGGGCGGAGCAGAGGGTCAGCTCGGGGCTGGCCGCGCTGTTGATCGGGGTCATGCCGATCTGGATGGTCAGCCTCGAGTGGCTTCGGGGCGGTTCGCGCCCACGCCCCAACGTGATCGCAGGGTTGCTGCTTGGCGCCCTGGGTGTGGGTTTGCTGGTGCTTCCTCAGGGTGGTGGCAATCGGGTCGACCTGCTCGGTGCCCTGGTGCTCATAATCGCCGCGGCGTCGTGGGCCTGGGGCTCGGTCATCTCGAAGACTGCGGGGCTCCCAAAGTCACCCTTCATGGCCACCAGCATGGAGATGATGGCCGGCGGCACGCTCTGCCTGCTCGTTGCCGTGCTGACCGGAGAGCTTGCTGACTTCAGCCCCGCGCAAGTTTCTGCCGATGCACTCCTCGCGTGGCTGTTCCTTGTCGTCTTCGGCTCGCTGGTCGCGTTTACTGCGTTCATCTGGCTTCTAGGCGTCACCTCGATCGCGAAAGTTGGGACGTACGCCTACGTGAATCCGGTCGTCGCCGTGCTGCTCGGATGGGCGGTCCTGGGGGAATCGGTCACTCTTACCACTGTATTCGCGGCGATCCTGATTCTCTGCGGAGTGGCCATGGTAAACCTGGACTGGGGGAAAGCTGCTCAAAGTCCTCCGGCACCGGTTCCCCTTACCAGTCCTTCTGACCTGCAGCGCCGCCTATAGCCGGCCGCCCTTCGTGAGTAGTGAGCTGCTCCCGCTCGACCGCTTCGAGGAGAGATCGAGCTTCCGCTTCGCTTAATTCCTCGGCGGATTCACCTTCCCCGCCGCCATAGCCGCCGCCCGCCATGGCTCCTACTGCGGTCTCGGCATTGCCTTCGTATCCGGGCACATTCATGTTGCCCTGTCCGTAGTCCGCTGAGCGCCCCCGTCCAGAGGATCCTCCCGATTCACGGTCCTCGCCTCTCCTCTGCAGAGCCAGCTCCAGGTTCCACTTGGCCAGAGAATCGGCCGGCTGCAGGCGCAGGGCTTCCTCGTAGGCTCCGATAGCGAGCCGCAGCAGCTCGTCCTTCTCGGGGGCCTCCTCTGCCATGCGGACGAGAGCGTTCCCGAGATTGTACTGGCTCTTCTGTTTGAGCTCGGGCACGACCGCCGCTTCACGAAAACTCTTCGCCGCGTTCTCGTATTGCTTCATGCGATAGAGCGCGACGCCGATATCGTAATGCAGTGCAGGCTGACCGGAAGCATCGAAGGCCTGCTGAAATGCGCGATAGGCTTCCCGGTAGTTACCAGCTGAATAGAGCTGCTCGCCGGTTCGGCTCTGCCGCCAGCCCGGGGCACAACCCGTCAGAAATCCGGCAGCCGCCAGAGCCATGGCGAGTTGCGGCGCGCCCGCGAGCGTGCGTTTCCTCCGGCCGATCAGCGGCTCCACTCCCAGCATCAGGATCGCGAGACCGAGGGGCCACTGAAACTGGTCGGCGCGCTCGGTGGAGGCCCGCGAACCAATGGTTTGCTTTTCCAGACGGACCAGCTCCGATCCCAGCCGCCCTCCGACACCGGGCTCCCAGCCCAGATACGATCCTCCAGTCTCGAGCGCCGTCCGCCGCATCTCTCCCGGTTCGAGCCGTGACTGCACGATTCGCCCGATGTGATCCCGGTGCCACGGCTCGGAGGATTGGGTGCTGTCTGCCGGGACCGGTGCGCCGGTTTCGGTGCCGACGCCGAGAGCGAATACCGGTACTCTCATGGTGCGAAGCCGCTTCAGCACTGGTCCAATGTCGCCTTCACCGCTCTCTCCATCCGACACCAGCACCACCGTCTGAAAGCCCCGCTCTCCTTCATGCTCGAACGTGGTGGCCGCGGCCGAGAGCGCGCGCGAGAGGTCGGTCGCGGGATTGGCCAGGTCGTCAGTGGTGCCGGCCTCGAGGAATCGCCGGAAGGCAGCGTGGTCGGTAGTGAGAGGCAGCTGCAGGAATGCGCTCCCTCCGAACACGATCAATCCAACGCGGCTGCCCGAGGACTGTGACAACATCTCCACGACCGCTTCCTTGGAGGCCTGCAGCCTGGTCGGCTGCACGTCGGCGGCGTTCATGGAACGGGAGAGATCCAGCAGCACCAAGCACATCGCGACCGGTCTGCCCGCGCGACCCTTCCCGGATGCCGAACTGCGGTCGTGCCAGCGCCAGAACGAGGAGCGTAACCGCGCCGGCTCGCAGCATCTGCCGTGAGGCAGCTGTTCTCAGGCTCGGCAGAGCGGACGCGCGGTCCAGCAGGATCGGGTCTCCAAATTGTTGGAGCTGAACTCTTCGTCTGCGGCGGCTCCAAACCATGATCCAACCCAACAGGATCATGACGATCGGTACGGTGAGCGCGACATACGGATGCACGAAGCTCATGCGTCGGGTGCCGTGCGAAGCCAGGTCAGGCCGAGTGCCAGCTCGAGCGCGAGCAGCACCAGTCCGGGGATCAGCGCGAACGGGTACAGCTCCTCGTAATCGCGCGTCTCCTGTACGGTCACATCACGGCGCTCCAGCGGATCGATCTCTCCCATGATGCGACGGAGTGCATCGGGATCGGTGGCGCGATAGAAGTGACCACCGGTCCGGGTGGAGATCCGGGTAAGCACCGCCTCGTCGGAGCGGGAAAGACGCGCAGGTGCACGTCCCCAGCGCCATATCAGGTTGCGGTCGGCCTGGGAAGTATCGGCCGTGCTCAGGCCGATCGCATGAATGCGAATGCCCAGCGAGCGTGCCGCCTCAGCTGCCGCGAAGGGCGAGGGCTTGCCGGTATTGTTGGCGCCGTCGGTGATGAGAAGGATGACGCTGGCTTTCGGGGGCAGGTCCTTGAGCTGATTCAGGCTCATCGCCAGCGCGGTTCCGATGGCGGTGCCATCGGGCAGCATGCCGATATCAACCCGCTCGATGGTCTCTCCGAGAAGGTCGAGATCTGGTGTGAGTGGTGCCTGGAGGAATGTTCGGCCGGCAAACGTCACCAGGCCGACCAGGTCGCCCTTGCGCTGCTGAACGAACTCATCGAGCACCCGGCGCGCCACTTCCAGCCGGTTGCCGGGCTGAAAGTCGCCGGCCTTCATGCTGCTCGAGATATCCAGCGCCACCATGATATTGCGGGAGCGGAGTTTGGTCTCCTGAACGTCGTGCGGAAGCTGCGGCCGCGCTAACGCTGCGATCAGCAGGCTGAGACCGGCGGCGCGTAGCACTTTGAGAAGCGGCAGCCATCGCGCCCGCCGGGGACGACCCAGGTCGGGAAGGAACGAGAGCGCGGGAAAGCCGACGTATTGCGATGGCACACGCCGTCGCTGTAACCACGCACGCAGACCATAGCCGACCGGGATGATGAGAAGTAGCAGTAGAAGAGGGTCAGCGAGCCGCATGCACTCCCTCTTCACTCCGCGAGGTGTGATGCCACGCATCGAGCAGCTCCCGCGCCCGCACCAGGAAGTCGGCGGCAGCTGCCTCGCCCGGCCGGGCCTCGGCGAACTTCACCAGGTCGGCCTCACTCAACACCTCACGGCAGGCGTCCCGGATCCCGGACCTCCCAAGCTGCGGCGGCAGGGCCCACACCAACTCCGCGGTCGTTCGCTCAAGCGCACCCACCCCATGTGCTTCCTCCAGGTACTGGCGCAGCGTCTGCGCGACAGCCTCATAGTGCGGCTCGACCAGACCACGCGAAGGCCAGCTCTCCGCTTCGACTCGACGTAAGCGGGCGAGCGCGATGTCGTACGGCGTCGGCTCGGGTGCGGGTATATCGATGGTCTCAGTCGCGACCGAAGCCAGGTGATCGATGTGCCTGCGCCGGCGTTGACGTAGAAGCCAGGCGGCGGCGAGCAGCGCGAGCAGGATCGCCGGCAAGGTCCAAGGGGGTGCCGGGCGCTTCTCCAGCTCACGGATGTCTTTGAGCGCAGGATTACCGGCCGGGGGAAGCACCGGAGTGATGAGCACGAATGCGGAGTCGCTCGGCAGCGTGGCGCGGCTTACTCCCTCGACGATCCGCATGAATGAAACACCGAAGGTCGGCACCGGCCGGCGTCCGGGCCGGTAGAAGGCCAGCCGTGCCGCCCCCTCGTACAGCAACTGGTCCGTCCGGGCGAGCTTCTCGACCGATAGGATCCGGACGCCAGGTGGAAGGTCGCCGGCCACCTGGGGAAACGAATCCAGCAGCTGATCCCGCTCGTGCATCCGTACGCGGAACCGCACCGTGACCGAGTCGCCCACGGTGGCGGTGGTGGAGTCGGGCGTGACCGAGAACGATTGGCCGGGTAGCTGCGCGGAGAGATCATTCGCGGAGACCGCACTGAGCGCGGCGAATGTGCTCAGCATGACAGCTCTCAGCGCCACAACATCCGCTCCCGCCGACGAAAGAACGCCAGCAGCGGCTCGGCATAGGACTGATCGGTGTGAAGGCGGATGAGGTCGGCACCGCGTTCCCGAACCGTACGCTCCAGATTCGCATCGAACGCGGCGACCCGCTCACGAAACAGCTCCCGTACCGACAAACTGTCCGTGTCCACGTATCGCCACGCGCCACCCTCCGGATCTCTGAGCACGATCAATCCCATATCGGGGAGGACCCGTTCGCGGGGATCGACGAGGTGCACCGCCACCACATCGTGCTTCCGGGCGAGCCGGCTCAACGCTGCTCCGTAGCCCGTTGTCAGAAAGTCGGAGACGACAAATAACACGGAACGGCGTTTGTAGATCGGCTCGAGCTGCTCCAGGGCCTCGGTGAGATTGGTGCCTTGGCCGGCAGGCTCGAAGGAAAGCAGGTCACTGAGGATCCGGAGGACGTGCCGGCGCCCTTTTCCGGGCGTCACCAGGTGCTCGATCCGGTCGGTAAAGAAGAGGGCGCCCACCCGATCATTGTTGCGTGCGGCTGCCAGTGCCAGGACGGCACAGACCTCCACCGCCAGATCGCCCTTGGTACGGAGCCGGCTCCCAAACAGCTTCGAGGCGCTGAAGTCCACCACGAAGCCCACGGTGAGCTCGCGCTCCTCCAGATAGCGCTTCACATAGGCGGAGCCGAGGCGGGCGGTGACGTTCCAGTCGATGGTGCGGACGTCGTCGCCCGGCTGATACTCGCGCACCTCGGCGAACTCCACCCCTCGCCCGCGAAAAGCGCTGGAGTATTCTCCGGCCACGATGTCACGCACCAGATGCCGGGTGGTGATCTCGATGCGGCGAACCTCGCGCATGACCTGCTCTGGCGTCATGGAACCGGAACGGTCTCGAAGATCCTCGTGAGCAGGGCGTCGGGGCCGACGCCTTCGGCATCGGCACGATACGTCAGAAGAAGGCGGTGCCGCAGCACGTCGAGGCCCAGCGCCTTGATGTCGTCCGGCATGACGTAGGACCTTCCCTCAAGAAACGCGTGCGCCTTCGCCGCGCGGATCAGGAAGATCGAGGCGCGGGGCGAGGCGCCGTACTCGATGAGCGGTGTGAGCTCATTCAGGCCGGCTGCATCCGGCTTCCGGGTGGCAGTGATCAGATCGAGCACGTACTCCTTGATACGTCCGTCTACGTAGACCTCATCCACCAGACGCCGGGCGCCGATGACGCGTTCCGGATCCAGCACGGTTCGCACCGACGGCTCGGGCCCGGCCGTCATTCGATCCAGAACCTGCCGTTCGTCATGGCGATCAGGGTAGGTGACGAGGAGCTTGAACATGAACCGGTCTACCTGAGCCTCGGGCAACGGGTAGGTGCCTTCATGCTCGATGGGATTCTGGGTAGCGAGAACCAGAAACAGCTCGTTCAGCGGAAAAGTCTGCCCGCCGATCGTCACCTGCTTCTCCTGCATCGCCTCGAGCAAGGCGCTCTGCACCTTGGCGGGTGCCCGGTTGATCTCATCCGCCAGCAGGATGTTCGTGAAAATCGGCCCCTTCTGAACCGAGAAATCACCACTCCGCTGATTGTAGATCATGGTACCGATGAGGTCGGATGGCAGCAGGTCGGGCGTAAACTGAATTCGATGGAAGTGCCCCGCGATGGTCGCCGCCAGCGTGCGCACCGCCAGTGTCTTGGCCAGACCCGGCACACCCTCCAGCAAAACGTGACCATCCGCAAGCAGTCCGATGAGCAGCCGCTGGAGCATGGCGTGCTGCCCGACAATCACCTTGCCCAACTCCTCGGTTACCTGGCCGAGTAGCCGGCTCTCTTCGAGAATGCGAGGATTCGGCGCTGGCTCGTGGCTGATGCGTGTACCGGGCGCGGTCATCCCGTTGCCCCGGCAGCCCTCGGCTCACCAGGAGTAACATCAGGCTGCGTCCTGGACTCGACGGTCTGACGCCGCGCCAGACGCTTCTGCCACGCGTCGAGGTAGGTGTAGACCACCGGTGTGATGTACAGCGTGATGATCTGGGAGAACAGGAGACCCCCGACTACCGCGACGCCGAGTGGACGGCGGGATTCAGCGCCGGCGCCGTGTCCCAGCGCAATCGGCAGGGTGCCGACCAGTGCGGCCATGGTGGTCATCATGATCGGCCGGAACCGCACACTGGCCGCCTGGAGTATCGCGGCTCTTGCGGTAGTGCCTTCCCGGCGTTCGGCCTCGATGGCAAAGTCAATCATCATGATCGCGTTCTTCTTCACGATACCTACGAGCATGATGACACCCACGAAGGCGTAGATACTGAGATCGAGCTGAAGGACCAGCAGCGCCAGTAAGGCTCCGAAGCCGGCAAAGGGAAGTCCCGAGAGAATGGTGAACGGGTGCACGAAGCTCTCGTAGAGAATTCCCAGCACGAGGTAGATCACCACGATCGCGAGGATCAGGAGCACGAGCAATCCTTGCTGCGCCGCCTGAAATGCCTGTGCGGTCCCGGCAAAGCTGGTGCTGATGGTAGACGGCAGCACCTCGCGCGCGGCCGCTTGCACCCGGTCCACGGCTGTGCCGATGGATGTGCCCGGGAGCAGGTTGAACGATAGCGTGACCGAGGGCAGCTGGCCCGAGTGGTTGACCGTAAGCGGCCCGGTGGAGGGCGTCACCTTTGCCAGGCTCCCGAGCGGCACCGAAACGCCCTCGCGCCCTGTCAGATGGAGCAGGTTCATGGCGGAGAGGTCACGCTGATATTGCGGCAGCAGCTCCATCACGACCCAGTACTGATCGTTGGGCGTGTAGATGGTGCTCACCTGCCTGGCACCGTAGGCGTTGTATAGCGCACTCTCGATCTGGTTTACGTCGATGCCGAGTGCCGCCGCACGGTCCCGATCGATGGCAACCTGCACCTGCGGATTCTTGATCTGAAGATCGCTGGTGACATCAGTGAGCCCCGGCACCTCGTGAAGCCGGCGCTCCAGCGCCGCCGCGCCATCGTACAAGGCTCCGATGTCGGAGCTCTGCAGGGTAAACTGGTATTCGCTCTTGGACGCTCTCCCACCGATGTTGATCACCGGCGGGTTGCTGATGAACACGCGCATTCCCGGTACTGCGCCAAGCTTCTGCGTGAGTGAGCGGGCAACCTCGTCGGCGGTCATCTCGCGATCATCGGGGTCCTTCAGGTTCATTATCAGCCGGCCCTGATTGACCGTGCTGATCCTGCCTCCGCCGCCGACGGAAGACATGAAGCCATTGATGTTGGGGTCGTCCTGCACGATGGCCGCAGCCGCCTGCTGGTGCTTGACCATGGCATCGTAACTGGTTCCCTCTGCGGTCTCGGTTGTGGCCACGAGCCGGCTTTGGTCCTCGCTGGGGATGAATCCCTTGGGTACCGCGCGCGCCAGCACCACTGTCCCCACCAGAATCAGGGCGCTGAACGCCATGGCCAGGGCCCGGCGGTCCATCACCCAGTGCAGCGAGCGTTCATACCAACTCAGCGACTTGTCCCAGGCGCGCTCGACTGTGGTGTAGAAGCGGCCATGCCGCTCATTCGGCTCATGTGGCCTGAGCCACCGGCTGCACAACATCGGCGTGAGGGTCAGCGATACGAACCCCGACACCAGGATCGCCACGCCGATAGTTACGGCGAAGGTCTGAAACAACCGGCCGATGAGACCGCCGAGGAACAGTACCGGGATGAACACCGCCACTAAGGAGAGGGTCATCGAGATGACCGTAAAGGTGATCTCCCGGCTGCCGTTGATGGCTGCCTCCAACACCGTTTCACCCTTCTCGATGTGTCGAACGATATTTTCCAGCACCACGATGGCATCATCCACCACGAAGCCCACCGCCAGGGTGAGCGCCATCAGAGAAAGATTGTCGAGGCTGTAGCCGAGCAGGTGCATCACCGCGAAAGTTCCGACGAGCGACAGCGGTAGCGATAGCGCCGGAATCATGGTGGCACGCAGGTTCCGCAGGAACAGAAAGATCACCATCACGACCAGGCAGAGCGCCAGGAAGAGGGTGAACTTCACGTCATTGACGGACTCCCGGACGGTTCGTGACCGGTCATTCAGGGTGGCGACGTCGATGGACGCCGGGATTTGCGGCCGGAGACGTTCGACTTCCGCCTTGACCCGCTCGGCCACCGCAACGGTATTGGTGCCCGGTTGACGTTGGATGGCGAGCACCACCGCACGTTGTCCGTTATACCAGCTGGCGCGTTTGGTATCCTGTACGCTATCGACCACCCGCCCCAGATCCCGGAGCCGCACCGGCGCGCCGTCGCGGTAGGCCACCACCAAGGCGCCGAAGCCTGCAGCATCAGTCAGCTGGCCCTGGCTTTCGACCGAGAAGGCCTTGTCGGTGCCCCAGAGTATGCCGGTCGGCAGGTTCACATTCCCGCTTTCGACGGCCCGGCCCACCTCATCGATGCCGATGCTACGGGACGCCAGCTCCTGCGGATCGAGCTGGATACGCACAGCGTACTTCATCGACCCGTAGACCTGTACCTGGGCGACGCCGTCGACGGTGGACAGCCGCTGCGCGAGGAAGCTCTCCGCGTACTCGTTCAACTGTGGCAGGGGAAGCGTGGTGGTAGACAACGCGTAGTACAGGATCGGCTGGGCCGACGGATCCACTTTCTGAAAGCTCGGCGCCAGCATCTCCTGCGGCAGCTGCCGCTGCGCCTGAGAGATGGCGGCCTGTACGTCCTGCGCGGCGGCATCGATGTTCCGACTCAGCACGAACTGAAGAGAGATCGAGGTGCTCCCCTGGGTGCTGGTCGACGTCATGGTCTCGACTCCGGGAATGGTCGAGAACTGCTTCTCCAGCGGCGTCGCGACGGCGGAAGCCATCGTTTCCGGACTGGCCCCGGGCAGGCTGGCGCTCACGGAGATCGACGGATAGTCAACCGCGGGTAAGTCGCTCACCGGGAGCTGCCGGTATGCCACGATGCCGAAGATCAGGATCCCGAGCATGACCAGGGTGGTCATGACCGGGCGGCGGATGAAGAGCTCGGTGTTCATAGCGACCCCAATCGGCGGACCGTATCGGCCGCGGCCTTGATCTGGACCTTGGAGCCCTGGCGCAATCGAAGCTGACCGTCCACCACGACTCGATCTCCCGGCTGCACATCTCCAGTGATGATGGCAAAATCGCCGGCGGTCCGGGTTACCGTCACCGCCTTGGTCGATGCCGAGCTGTCCGGCTGAACCACAAAGACAAAGTTGCCTTGCTGTCCGGCAACCACCGCGGTGGAGGGAACCACGAGGGCGTCGGAGCTCGACGTAGAGTTCCAACCGCACATTCACGAAGCCACCCGGCCAGAGCGTCCCGTCGTCGTTGGGAAAGCGTCCCTTGAGCAGAATGGTTCCAGTGGACGTGTCTACGGCGTTGTCCACGAAGCTCAGGGTTCCCTCGCTCGGGTCGCCACCGCCGGAAGGTTCGGCGCGTACCACCAGCTTCTTACCGATATGGGCCTGAATCAGCGGAAGATTGGTTGCAGGCACTGCAAACCGAACCTGGATGGGCCGAAGCTGGTTGATCTTGACCAGTGGCTCAGTGGAATTCGCTCTGACGAGGTTGCCCTGGCGGATGAGCAGGCTCCCGGTCCGGCCGGTTATCGGCGCCCGGATGGTCGCATACTGAAGATTGAGCCGAGCTTGCTCCAGGGCGGCCTGGCTGCCGGCGAGGGTCGCTCTGCTGGCCGCCGCCTCCGTTTTGATCTGCTCGTACTGCTGGGATGTGACATATTCTTTCGCTGCCAGCGACTCATACCGCTTCGCCTCTTCCGCCGCGTTCGCCGCCTGGGCGCGGTCGCGCTCGAGCACGGCTGAGGCCTGTTGCAGGGCAGCCTGATAGGGGCGCGGATCCAGCTGGAAGAGGATCTGCCCCTGCTTGACCTCGTCGCCTTCCTTGAAGGCTACTCGCTGGAGTGCTCCGCTGACCTGCGCTTGTACGGCGACAGTTTGAATAGGCTCGACCATTCCAGTGGCGGGCAGCTCGAAGGGAACGGTGCGGCGCTCGGCAAGTGCAACCGTGACCGGCACCGGAGGGGTCGGCGGTGGCTTCTTCTCGGCACAGGCCGCGAGCAGCAGAATGCTGAACTGCAATCGCACTGGTAAGGTCATTGTGGAGGCGTCTTCGAGACTGAGTCGGGTACCAGGCGCAGCGAGCTTCCGCCCCCGGCGTCGAGTACCCCGGTATCGTGGGCGAGACGTGCCAGCGAGGTGTTCCATTCCAGACGGGCGAGTACCTGCTGCGCCCGGGCATCGGCGAGCGCGGTTTGCGCCGCCAGCAGATCGAGGACAGAGCCCACACCTGCCCGATAACGGCCGAGGGCGACTTCACTCGACTGCCGGGCGCTCGCGATCAGATCCTCCGAGGTACGAACGCGTCGCGCTGCCGTTTGCAATGCGTGGTAGGAGCTGAACACCTCGAAAATTACCTGGCGGCCCAGGGCATCCGCGCGGGCGGCCGCCGCATCCGCCAATGCAACCGCCTGCCTTTGATCGTACAGGCGGGAAAAGCCGGCGAACAGGGGGATCCTCAGCCCGAGCGACACCGAGTAGTTGTTGCCACCATCGGGCAGCGTCGAGGTGTAGGTTCGTCCCCCATTTCCGTTCAGTACCAGCGACGGAAGACGATTGGCTCGAGCGACCGACACCTGGGCCCGTGAAGCCTGAAACTCCGCCTGGGCCGCGGCGAGGTCAGGCCGGGACCGGACAGCCCGGGTGATCAGCGTATCCACGCTGTCCGCCAGCACTGAGACCGGGACTTGGCCGGCTGCTGAATCGACGTCGTACGGAAGATTCGCGGGAAGGCCGAGTGACAGCGCCAGCGCGCCGCGGGAAGTCTGAAGATCTCCCTCGGTGGCCTGGACGGCCAGCGCTGCCTGTGATGCCGCGGTTCTGGCCTGAAGCACGTCCGCGATGGTCGCGACGCCGACCCGGTTTCGCTCTTCCGCCGCGGTGAGATTCGTGCGAGCCTCGCGCTCGGTGGTCCGTTGCGCGTCCAGCAGCGCCCGGTTTGCCACATACTGGAAGTAGGCCGACTGAATCTGGAGAACCACACCCTGGAGGGTGGCATTGTGAGTGTAATTGGCTGCGATCAGGTCATTGCGTGCGGCTCCGACATTGCCCGATCGCCCGCCGAAGTCGAACAACAGGTACGAGATATTCAGACTTGGATTGAAGACCGATTGGGTGACGGCGCTTCTTCCTTGTGACGCAACGGTTTTCAACCGGGTGGCGGTCACCTCGCCATCTATGGTGGGGAAGTACGCACCACGCTCGGATCCGTAGGCGGCGGCGGCAGCGCGTGCATTGGCCCACGACAGGCGGGTTGCCGGATTGTTGCGAAGCCCGATATCAACCACTTCGGACAGCGTGAGCTTGCGGATGCGCTGCTCCAGATCGGGAGGGACGGCGAATCGTGCAGCGGAATCAGGAGGGGTGGCACGATCGGGAGGTGGGGTCCATGCCACTCCCGGCGACGGAGAAACTCCAGCCACTCCGCCCACTCGGGGGGTTCCACATGCGGCACCCAAGAGGAGCGAGCAGACCACCCAGACAGCCGGCTTGTTCACCGTTGAGCACGCCCCATGGAAGCCACGGTTTCCGTCTTCATTACCGATCCATTCCGCATCAGACGAGAGCAAGGCAGGGAAGTTAACTGCGTTCAATACTTACTAAACGGTGATCACCTTCCGACGGTAACAGGCCCAGCGACGTACAAAAAGAACCGGGCGCACACCGCGAGGCGTGCGCCCGGCACAACGCAGGAGCTTGGCTGATCAGTCCGCCGCCAGGCGGATTCTCTCGATCCGGTTCGTCTTGGCCCGCGTGTTGTACAGCTTCAGCGTTACGATATCACCGGCTTTGTAGTTCTTGAGCACCTGACGCAGATCTCCAGTGCCTTTGACCGGCTTGCCCTCGACCGAAAGAAGGATGTCGGGGCCGCCGTTGTTCGGCTCCGCCACTTCGCCCTGGGCGGGACCTCCGGGGGTCACCGCCGTGACAATCAGGCCATGCTGGTCGGGTCCCAGATCGAGCTCGCGAGCAGCATCCTGGTCCACCGGCTGCACCGTGAGGCCCAGCAGGTTGATGTCGGCGGTAGTGTCGTCGGCGTCGTCACCAGAGCCTCTTCGATCCTCCGCGCCGGCACTCGCTACTTGCCGCGGGGCTGAGAGCTGCTGAAGTCGCACCTCATAGGTCTTGTGAACGCCACCCTTGCGGGCGACCTCAACCTTCACCTTGTCGCCCGCCTTCCTGAACGCTACCTGCTGCTGAAGCTGGCCTACGTACTCCACCGGCTTACCGTCGATGGCGACGATGATGTCGCCCGCTTCCAGCCCCGCCTTCTTGGCCGGTGAGTCCTCGCTGAAGTCCTGAACCAGCACGCCTCGGATATCGGGCAGGCCCACGTATTCCGCATCGTTTGCCGTAGCATTCTGGACGCTGACACCCATGGCAACGCGGTTCACGCGCCCCCCGGCAATGATCTGATCCATCACTTGGCGAGCAAGATCGATGGGTATCGCGAAGCCGTAGCCGGAGTAGAAGCCGGTCTGGCTGGCGATGGCTGAGTTCACTCCGATGACTTCGCCGCGAACGCTCACGAGGGGGCCACCGGAATTACCAGGATTGATGGCGGCGTCGGTCTGGATGAAGTCCTGAATGCTCCGCTCGCTCTGGCCGGGAAGCGCAAGACTTCTGCCCTTGGCGCTGATGATCCCGGAGGTCACCGTAAATGTGAGATTGTCGCCCAGCGGATTTCCTACTGCCAGTACCCATTCGCCGACCCGTGAATCGCTGCTCTTTCCCAATGGGGCGGGAACCAGGTTTTTGGCGTCGATTTTCAGCACGGCCAGGTCAGTGTTCGGATCGGTTCCGACGATCTTCGCCTTGAACTCCCTGCGGTCCAACAGCCGCACCGTGACCTGGTCCGACCCGTCGACCACATGATTGTTGGTCAGGATGTACCCGTCGGGGGAAACGACGAACCCGGAGCCGGAGCCTTCCTGGAAACGTGGCTCCTGCTGCATCGGCGGGAAGTTGCGGAAGAAGTCCTCGAAGCCGGGAGGAACCTGCATGCGGGGACGGCCTTCCGGGTCACCCCGACGGGCGGTCTCGGGCTTCCGACCTGACTTGATGTAGACGACGCTGGGCTTGATGTGGTCGGCCACGGATGCGAAGGCGTCGTTCAGCTCGAGCAGGGTGCTCGAGGCTGGAGCCGCAGCTGGGGCCGCAGCAGGGATCCCTGGGCCGGTGTGCTGCTGCTGAGCCGACGACTGATAGGGCAGTTGAAGAAGGCCCGCCGTAAGCAGGCCTATTGCGAACGCGAATCCGACGCCGCCGTTCTTCAGGCGTCGCAGCCATCCTTCCGGCATATCCACTCCTTACATGAGCATCCAGGGGCCGGGGCGGGTTGCCCCGGTCGGAACAGTGAATGCTCGAAGGCGGCAGAGCGTCGCTGGAAGGTCGAGGCTATGATCGCATGGCGCCTGACCCAGTCGATGATGAACGCTCAGCAGGGTATAGTACGTGACAGTGCTCACTCCACGACTCTGAAACGGTACGCCACCCAATGCCGTACAGGCTACAAGTCTATGAAAATTTTCCCCAATCACTTCCGGATCTCTATGAGACTATCGTTCCTGCCCGCTCTTGCGGCCGTGCACGCTCTCGCCATCGGCCGCATACAGGCCCAAACCTCAGCCGATACCACCGCTATCCGGGCAACGGCATTGAACTATGTGGAGGGTTGGTACGAAGGAAATGCCGATCGGATGGCAAAGGCTCTGCACCCTGAGCTGGTGAAGCGGATCGTGGTGCGAGATACGACCACAGGAAGGACCATGGTGCAGGGGATGGGAACCTCCGTGCTCGTGAACAGCACCCGGCACGGCTACGGGAAGGAAACTCCCAAGGAGCGTCAGCAGAAGGATGTGTCAGTACTGGACATCTTCGGGAACGCTGCCAGCGTGAAGGCGGTGATGGCCGACTGGATCGATTACATGCACATGGCGAAGGTGGATGGCCGCTGGGTGATAGTGAATGTGCTTTGGGAGCGGAAGCCGTCCGCCGGCAAGCCCTGAACGACCCGAAGCAGGTTCCTGTATATCATTCGGCTCGCATCCCCGCTGCGGGCGCCATCATTCGCGATGCACCATAAGACCCTGATAGCTGGAGAAACCGATGTTCAGAAGGGCAGCTCGGAGCCGTCGGCATTCAGTCGCCGGACTGATCGTTCTCACCGCCGCTTCCGCCTGCGGCGGCAGCCGGCCGGCCGCTCCGGTAACTCCTGCTTCTGCCGGCGGCACTACCTCCGCATCCGGGGCCATCGAGCTTCCAGCGAACGAAGCGTTCAATCGGGCGGTGTCTCGAGGCACCCGAACCACGACCGGGGCGCCAGGGCCAAAATACTGGCAGCAGTGGACAGACTACCGTCTCGAGGCCGAGCTGAACCCGATCTCCAAACGGCTCACCGGCCAGGGGTCTCTCACCTATCACAACCGGTCGCCCAACCCGCTCTCGGAGGTCTACGTCCAGCTGCTGCACAACCTCTTCGCGCCCGGGCGCGCGTCACAACACCGACGTGCCCTGGTCTGTCGAAGGGATCGAGCTCAGCCGGGTTGCAGCGCAGGGCCAGGAGTTGAAGCCGAGCGAGAAAGAAGGTGTGGGCTACCACGTGGACGGAACCATCATGCGCATACGCTTGCCGCGCCCGATCCCGTCCGGTGGCTCCGCGGGGTTCGAGTTTACCTGGCGGCTTCGAGTTCCGCCGGATGGCGCGCCGCGCGGTGGCCAGGACGGTGAAGCGTACTTCATCAGCTACTGGTATCCCCAGATGGCGGTCTACGACGACCTCAACGGTTGGCAGATCGACCAGTATCTCGGCAATGCCGAGTTCTACATGGGGTACGGCAACTACGATGTTTCGCTCACCCTGCCGGAGGGATGGCTGGTCTCTGCCACGGGCGACTCTCACGAACCCGGCTCAGGTCCTCTCCGCTCAGACCCGGGCGCGCCTGGACTCGGCGAGCCGCGGGTCGGCGATCATCAAGGTGGTCACCGAAGCGGACCGGGCTGCCGGCACTTCGACCGCCACCGGCACCAACGGCAAGCTCACCTGGCGCTTCCGCGCCGACAGCGTTCGCGACGTCTCCTGGGCCACATCGTCCAAGTATCTCTGGGATGCCACCAATGCGGCGGTGGGTGACGCGAATGGCGATGGCAAGCCGGACACTGCCGCGATCAACGCGTTCTATCGTCCGGAGCTCCGCGCGAGTCACTGGGATCAGAGCGCCCGGTACAGCCGCCACTCTATCGAATTCTTCTCGAAATTCATTCTGCCGTACCCGTATTCCCACATGACCGCGGTGGATGGACCCACGTCGTGCGGCGGTATGGAGTTCCCGATGATGACCTGTATCGGGGGGCAATGGGATACGCTCGGCCTGTACGAGGTCACGACCCACGAGATCGGGCACATGTGGTTTCCCATGCTCGTCGGGTCGGACGAGAAGCGCTATGCGTGGATGGACGAGGGACTCACCCAGTTCGACCAGTCGCAGGCGATGGACGACTTCTTCAAGGGCTTTGACGACGAGGAGCGCAATCGCCGCAATTACTTCAGCTTTGCCGAAGGCGGCGGCGAGGTCGAGCTGATGCGTCACGGCGACCGCTATCCATCATATGGGGCGTACGGCGTAGCGAGCTACTACAAACCGGCCACCGTTCTCGTGGCGCTCCGAGGGGTTCTGGGCAAGGAGACGTTCAACCGGAGCTACCGGGAGTATGCCAGGCGGTGGCTCTACAAGCATCCGGCTCCAGATGATTTCTTCAACACCTTCGAGGACGTTTCGGGCCAGGACCTCTCCTGGTTCTGGCGCAGCTGGATGTTCGAGACCTGGAAGCTGGACCAGGCCATCGACACGGTCCTCACCGTGGGCGACTCTCTCGAGATCGTGGTGCAGAACGAGGGGCGGGCACCCATGCCGGTTCGCCTGGCAGTCACCCGAACCAACGGACAGGTTGACTCGCTGACCATTCCCGCTGCCGCCTGGTTCGGTGGAGAACGCCGGAGGGCGATACGAGTTCGCCGGGAGCCGGCCGTAAAGGGGATCGAGATCGATCCCGGGAAGGATTTTCCCGACATCGACCGGAGCAATCAGGCGTGGCCGAGGTAGGGTTACCTTAGGACATGCAACGGGTTCTGATTGTCGCCAACCGTCTGCCGATTACCGTCAAAGCCACGGATGCCGGCGTCGATGTCCAGCGAAGCTCGGGCGGGCTCGCGACCGGGCTGCTCCGGCCGCATGAGCAGTCCGGAGGGCTCTGGATTGGATGGTCCGGGGCACCCGAGGAGCTCACCGCCAACCAGCGGTCCGAGCTGGATAAGCAACTCGCGGCAATGCGCCTGGTCTCGGTTCCGTTAACGGCAGACCAGGTCACCCGCTATTACGAGAACTTTTCCAACGGCGTCCTCTGGCCGCTGTTTCATTATCTGCTCGACCAGGTGCCGCTCCACGTCCGCGACTGGGACGCCTACGCGGAGGTAAACGAGCGCTTCGCGGATATCGTGGCGGAGCACTACCGGCCCGGAGACTTGATCTGGGTTCATGACTACCAGCTGCTGCTGGTGCCCGATCTTCTGCGCAAGCGTCTGCCGGACGCCCGCATAGGTTTCTTCCTCCACATTCCCTTTCCATCCGAGGAGCTCTTCCGGACGCTGCCGGAACGGGATCAGTTGCTCCGCGGACTGCTGGGCGCCGACCTCGTCGGCTTTCACACCCCCTCCTATCTCAGGCACTTTGCCGCTTCGCTTACTCAGCTCGGCCTGACAGTCGAGATAGACAGGGTTCAGCTCTCCGATCGCGAAGTGCGTCTCGGCGTCTTTCCGATGGGGATAGACGCGGCCGCATTCATGAAGCTGGCCGAGGATCCGGCGGTACAGCAGGAGGCCAAGGCCCTGCGCTCGGATGAAAGCGTGCGGCTGCTGGTCGGGGTCGACCGTCTCGATTACACCAAGGGGATTCCTCGGCGGCTTCTATCGTACGAGAAAATGCTGCAGACCCACCCGGAGCTGCGCGAGCGCGTTCGCCTGGTGCAGGTGGCCGTGCCATCGCGCACTGGCGTTGAGGCCTATCAGGAGTATCGTGCGCTGGTCGAGGGGATGGTCGGACGCATCAATGGGGATTTCGGGACGCCGCGCTGGGTGCCGGTGCATTACATCTTCCGCTCGCTGTCGGAGCAGGAGCTGGTAGCACTCTACCGGGCAGCGGACGTCATGTTGGTGACACCGTTGCGGGACGGCATGAATCTCGTGGCCAAGGAGTTCGTGGCCTCCCGCACCGATGGCGACGGTGTGCTGATCCTGAGCGAGTTTGCCGGCGCCTCGTGGGAGCTGCCGGAGGCGATCCAGGTCAATCCGTATGACGTGGATGGGATGGCGGAGAGCGCCTATCGCGCGCTGATGATGGACCCGGAGGAGCGGCGCTCCCGGCTGGCGCCACTTCGCGTCCGGGTAGAGACCTACGACGTGCATCGGTGGGCGGCCACGTTCCTGGAGCAGCTGGAGACGATCACCCGGCGCTCGCCCGCCGCTGCTCCGGCTCCTGGCGGCGCGGCGGCCGCACGCCGTGCGCTCCAGTCGCGGCTCCGGCAGAGCGGAAGAGCTGCTGATGTTCCTCGACTACGACGGCACTCTGGTGCCGTACACGCCGACACCGGAGCTGGCGCGTCCCGACGCAGCGCTGCTGGAGCTGCTCGAGGAGCTGGCCAGGCGGCCCCACACCGAGGTGCACGTGGTGAGCGGGCGCGGACGCGAACCGCTGGAACACTGGCTGGGTGAGCTTCCCGATCGCGCTGCATGCCGAGCACGGGTTCTGGTCGCGGCCTGCCGGCAGTCCGACCTGGATTGCCGCCGCGGAGATCACCGGCGGAATGGCGGGAAGCCAGCCATGGCCATCCTGCGCGACATCACCGCTCGAACTCCGGGTTCGTTGATCGAGATCAAGTCCGTTGCGCTGGCGTGGCACTATCGGATGGCCGATCAGGAGGCGGGTGCCCGTCGCGCGAATGAGCTGCGGCTGCACCTGTCCCAGCTACTGAGCAACCAGCCAGTCGAGATCCTGGCCGGCCACAAGGTTCTGGAGATTCGGCCTTATGGGGTGAACAAGGGCCGCATCGTTCCACCGATGTCGCCTGAACGTCTCGCGTCCACAGCCATCCTCGCGATCGGCGATGATCGCACCGATGAAGATCTATTCGCCGCAGTGCCGCCTGAAGGAATCACGGTGCGGGTTGGGCCCGGGACCCACGAGAGCCCGCTTCCGCCTCGAGAGCGTGACGGCAGTGAGAACCTTGCTGCGATCGCTCGTGGAGGCCGAGGTCCCCCGATAGCCATTCGCCATCCACCCGGGCTCACTGTCCTGTTCTTCACCGAGCTCTGGGAGCGCCTCGCCTATTACGGGGTGCGCAGTCTGCTCATCCTTTACCTCATCGATGCGACAACCGGCGGCCTGGGCTGGAGCCAGGAGAGTGCGAGCCGTCTATACGGATGGTTCACGGGCCTCGTCTATCTGACGCCGGTTCTCGGGGGCTGGGTCGCCGACCGGTATCTCGGTACCAGCCGATCTCTGGTTCTCGGCGGCGCGCTGCAAACGCTGGGATACTTCATTCTGGCGCTGGGTCGCACATGGCCCCTCTTCGCTGGGTTGGGCCTGGTGGCGCTGGGCACCGGGTTCTTCAAGCCGAACGGCTACACTCTGGTCGGCCAACTGTATGCCCCAGGTGATCCCCGCCGCGACTCGGGTTTTACGGTGTATTACATGGCGATCAACGTGGGAGCCCTGCTGGGCCCGCTCATCTGTGCCTGGCTGGCTGCGGACCCGCGCTACGGCTGGTCGTACGGCTTTGCGACAGCGGGGGCGGCAATGCTGGTGGGCCTGATCTTTTATCTCTGGAGTCGCGACTATCGGCTGGCAGGGCTCGGCCTACCTCCCGCTAAGGGTCCGTCAACGGCTGCAGCCCAGGCGCCCCTCAACCAGGACGAGCGGCGTCGGATCCTCGCGATCGCGATCATCACCGTGTTTGTCGTCTTCTTCTGGCTCGCCTTCGAGCAGGTGGGCTCATCGCTCAACGTGTTCGCGGCTCACCGAACCCAGCGGACGGTTGGAGGCTGGCTGTCCCTTCTCGTTCCGGGCAGGGAGATTCCTGCCGCGTGGTTTCAGGCGATCAATCCATTCTTCATTCTGTTGCTGGCACCGCTCGTCGCGGGACTCTGGCGCTGGCTCGGACCGAGGGCACCCAGCACGCCGGCCAAGATGGCGCTGGGGCTGCTGTTGCTTGGCCTCGCCTATACTGTCATGGTCGTTGGCGCAGCGCAAAGCGACACGGGCTCCCGGGTGAGCCCGTGGTTTCTCGTGGTCTTCTACTTCGTCTTCAGCTGTGGAGAGCTCTGCTTTCTGCCGGTGGGGATATCGTTCGTGACTCAAACGGCGCCGGCCCGGTTGGCGTCCATGCTCATGGGCGCCTGGCTCACAGCCAACTTCTTCGCGAGTCTGAGCGGCGGCTATCTGGCAGGCATGGTGCAGCGCGTCGAGCGGGGCGAGGTCTTCAGCTTACTTGGCGGCCAGGCCGACTTCTTCCTGATATTCGTCGTGTCGTGCTTCCTGGCCGGAGGGGTGCTGACGCTGCTGGTCCCCACTCTGCGGCGGCTGCTCTAACTACGGAGAGCGGGCGGCGGCGGGGTCGATGTGCCGAAGGGCCCGCCGAGCCGACGCCGCAATCTCGTCGTTGATCTCCTCGTCCATCATGGTCTGAAGCCGGGGAACCGCGGCTTTCGCGGCGGGGCCGATCTCCATCAGGGCCACCGTGACCGGGAAGCGAACTGCCGGAATGGGGTCATCCAGTGCCTCGATCAGGGCAGGAACGGCCGCGGCTGCGGCCGGGCCCAGGCCGGCGATTTCGTACGCCGCGGCATTCCGGGTCTGCGGAGACAAGCCCTTGAGGTCTGCGATCCACTGGCTCAGGGGCCGTCCCCCCGAGACCGGCTCACCGGATCTTGCGGCGGTTTGGGCCGGAGCAGATGAGCTGAGCATAAAAATCATGGCTCCCAGCGAAGCCAGTATTCGTTGCAGCATATTCTCCTCGGTGTCATGAGCCGGCTCGTTCGAGCGGGCACCCTGGGAATATAAGCCGCTGGCTCCCTGATCTCGGCTCCCCTGGTGTTCGCGGTCAGCAGGATCAATTCTTCATTACGCGAAACCGCGGGTACTCCGCTGCCGTAAAATGTAGGAGCCTATGCATCTCGTACTGCTTCTGGCCCTCTATTCCGGCATCACCGATCCCCCAACCACCTATGATGGTCGGGCGGGAAAGCTGGCGGTCCGCGCGCCCAGGATCGAGGTAGAGCCCGAGATCGACGGCAAGCTGGAGGAAGCGGTCTGGGGCGAAGCGGCGATCCTCACCGGCTTCTCCCAATTTTCGCCGGCTGATGGCGTGCCCGCGGCCGATTCGACGGCGGTACTGGTCTGGTACTCTCCCACCGCTATCCTGTTTGGGATCCGAGCCTTCGAGGCCCACGGCTCGGTTCACGCGACACTCGCCGACCGAGACCGCATCGCCTCAGACGATCACGTCCAAATCCTGCTCAGCACCTTCAACGACGGGCGCCAGGCAACTGTGTTTGCCGTCAATCCGTTTGGGGTGCAGTCAGACGGCGCTCTGGTGGAAACCGGATCCACGAGTGGAAACGGCTTCAACAACGCTGTGGTGAAGCGTGAGGTGGCTGATCTGAGCCCTGACTTCGTCTTCGAGTCCAAGGGCAGGCTGACGGAATACGGGTATGAAGTAGAAGTACGGATTCCGTTCAAGAGCCTCCGCTTTCAACCCCGGCGGGAACAGACCTGGGGAATCAATGTGGTGCGGCTGGTGCAGCACTCCGGGCACGAGGACTCCTGGGCCCCGGCGCGTCGCGCGAGCGCCTCCTTCCTCGGACAGTTCGGGCGGCTGGTAGGATTGACGGATATGCGCCGGGGCGTGGTCCTCGATTTCACTCCTTCGCTGACATCGAGGACGACCGGGTCTCCCGGTAGCGCCGGCTGGGATTACTCGGGTGGAGGCCCGGAGGTCGGTGGTACCGTACGCTGGGGAGTCACGAACAACTTGACCCTCAACGGTACGGCGAACCCCGACTTCTCCCAGGTCGAGTCGGATGCGCAGCAGTTCGCCTTCGATCCGCGACAGGAAATCTTCTTTTCAGAGAAGCGTCCCTTCTTCCTCGATGGCATCGAACAGTTCAACACGCCCAACCTGCTGATCTACACCCGGCGGATCGTTCAGCCGGTCGCGGCCGCAAAGCTGACCGGCAAGGCATTTGGAACCGATCTGGCGGTTCTGACCGCCGTGGACGACCGTATCGGCTCACTGACGGAAGACGAACATCCGGTCTACAACGTGCTCCGCGTACAGCGGGACGTGGGATCCCAGTCCCGTCTAGGTCTGGTGTACACGGACAGGATCGACGGAGATAACTACAACCGCGTCGCCGGTGCCGATGCCAGACTCGTGTTCGGTGGGGTGTACAGCGCCCAGCTGCAGCTGGCCGGGAGCCGGACCCGCAGCCTCGGTACCACCACCTCGGCGCCACTGTGGTTCGGACAGTTCGCGCGAAATGGCCGCACCTTCGGACTTCGCTACACCATGCGGGGCATAGATGAGGAGTTCCGTGCCGGGAGTGGGTTCATCTCGCGACCCGGCATCGTTCAGACCACCCTGAATCATCGGCTTACGGTCTATGGCAAGCCGCGGGGTTTGATCGAGAGCTTTACCGGCGACGTCGCACTCGACGGAACATGGGAATACCAGCGTTTCGTCGAGGGGCAGGGAATCCAGGACAAGAAGCTTCACTTCAACACCAACGCGACGCTTCAGGGTGGCTGGAAGGTGGGTGCATCGCTGCTGGTCGAATCATTCGGCTATCCCTCCGATCTCTACGAAGACTATGCTCTGGAGGTCCCGGCCGCGGTCGGCGTTGGTGTCGACACCGTGCCATTCACCGGCCAGCCGACCATTCCGAATCTCGACTACGTCCTCTCGCTCGACACCCCGGAGTTCGCCCACTTCTCAGGCAACATCTTCTTCCTCTGGGGCCACGACGAAAATTTCTACGAGTGGGCGACGGCGAAGATCTCATGGCTCGACATCACTCTGGATTGGCGTCCAACCCACAAGCTGCGCGTCAACGGACTCTACCGGCTCCAGTAGTGTCGGCCGGCGGACGGATAACAGCACGGTGAACATCTGGCGCAGCCCACGGCTCAAGATCGAGTATCAGCTGTCGCGCCCGATTTTTCTGCGCGTCGTCGGTGAGTACACCACGGAGCGGCGTGACGCCCTTCGCGATGATACGCGGACCGGGGCGCCGGTGCTGATCTTCGATCACGATGCAGGCGCGTATGTCCGCACGACGCCCTTCGGTCACCGGTCCTTCCGGGGGGACTTCCTTTTCTCCTATCAACCCAATCCCGGGACGGTCCTCTTCGCAGGCTATGGGAGTACTCTCCGCGACCCTACCGTGCTCGGTCAATCGAACCTCCGGCGCGCGGAAGACGGATTTTTCCTCAAGCTCAGCTACCTCTTCCAACTGTAGACAGTGCGAACTTTGGCACGCGTGTAGTCGGGCCGCTACAGCACGTGATCACGAGCAACAATCTCGAGGTTCAGCGCCACACCGTTGGCTGACGCCCGAGTAAGCTGAGATCACCGAACAGCTTGTAAGTAGTTGTGATGCTCCTCACCTGAGCAACTGACGGGTGGCGTACCTCTTGCCCGTCAGCACTCCGAATTCCTCTTCATCCCTGCACAACTGAAGGCAAGCCTCTGATCCCGGAGGCTTGGGTGCGGACCTACTCCGACTGGAGCAGTCGCGATGCGGATCCTGGTGCTGAACTACGAGTATCCACCACTGGGTGGCGGAGCCGCGGTAGCGACAGCCGCGGTGGCGCAGGGTCTCGCCGAGCGCGGCGTGCAAGTGGATGTCGTTACTGCTGGGACGGGCACCGCTGCCGATCGTTGCACTCCCGAGTCGGGGCATGAGCGATTCGAACATCCAGGTCTGAGGGTCTTTCGCGTCAGAAGCAGCCGTACCGGCGTGCACCAGGCAGGCATGGGTGACGCCGCGAGCTACCTGATAGCGGCCCTGCCGCTGATTCGACAGCTGATGCGCACCCACGCGTACGACGCGATCCACGTCTTTTTCTCGCTGCCCACAGGCGCACTGCTGCCCCTGCTCGACGTGCGCGACACCCCGGTAGTGGTCTCGCTGAGGGGCTCTGATGTTCCGGGCTACGATCCACACAATCGCCCCCTGCAACTCGCCCATTCTCTGCTCGCGCCGCTGACCCGCTGGATCTGGCGACGGGCCGATCGGGTCGTCGCGGTCTGCGAAAGCCTGGGCCGGCTGGCTCTGCACACCTGTCCCGATCTTCGCTACAGCGTCGTGCCCAATGGTGTAGACCTCTCGCTCTTTCACCCTCGTACCGACTCACGGCAACCCGGACCGATTCGGTGCCTCGCCGTGGCCCGGCTCATCGAGCGCAAGGGATTGGGCGACCTCATCCGCGCCATGGCTCTGCTCGACCGCGGACGGTTTCAGCTGGAGATCGTGGGCGGCGGGTCCGACGAGGTGATGCTGCGGGACCTCGCCGCGGAGCACGGGCTGGCGGAGGAAGTCCGGTTCATGGGGCCACTGCCGCGTGCCGAAGTCGCTCGACGTTACCGGGCCGCAGACATGTTCACCCTTCCTTCTACAGCCGAGGCGTTCGGCAATGTGTTCGCGGAGGCGCTGGCGTCGGGGCTGCCTATCATCGGCAGCTCGATCGGTGGAATCCCTGATCTGGTGGAACACGGAATCAATGGCCTGCTGGTCCAACCCGGCAACATCGAAGCGCTGGCCGGGGCAATCCGATATCTCGCGGATGATCCCGAGCTCAGGCTAGAGATGGCGCAGAGGAACCGCGCCAAGGCAGAGGCAAATCTGGAATGGTCGCAGGTGACCCGTCGCTACTTGGCAACCTATGAGGCGATGCAGAACCGGCGCCCTGCCGGCGCGCTGGTCGCCAAACCAACCGTGAGCGTCTCATGAACAGTGTTCCGTTTTGGTTGACAGTGGACGCGGCGCGCACTTTCGCCGCGCTGCACCTGGACAACTGCGCTGTTGATGAGCTGGCCCGCGGCCGGTTGACGCGGCTGCTGTTCGATGCGGCACGCAACAACGCCTTCTACGGCCGCAGGCTGCAGGACGCCGGGATCGAATGGGCTGACCCGATTCTTTGGCTCGATCCCTATCGCGCACTGGCAGCACTCCCGCCGGTCTCGAAGCTCGAGCTGCGGCAGGCTGGAGCGAATGCTCTGACGGGTGGACAGGTCCGCCGTGAGTGGCTCTCCTCTGCGTCGTCGGGATCCACTGGCGAGCCATTCAGGGTCTACTATGAGCCCCGCGCGTGGGCCCGGCTGAAATACGCGGTGAAGCTTCGTGCGCGAAGGGCGTGCGGGCTCGGTCCCACAGACCGGGTGGCGATCCTCGACACGTCCAGACCATCAGCCCAGTCGCCGCTGCAGAGAAATCTCGGCTGGTCCCGCATCAGCGTGCTGCAGCCGGCCTCAGCCATGGCTGATGCTCTCGTCGCCTTCGCCCCAGATGTGATCTACGGGCTTCCCTCGGCTCTGCTCGAAGCCGGACATGCACTCCAGGCTCGCGGCAGCAAGCTGGATCTGAGCATGCTGTTCACCAGCGGGGAGCTGCTCAACGGATCCCGCGCTGCGTTGAAGACTCTGTACGAAGCGCCCGTGTATGACATCTACGGCACCTCTGAAACCAAGGAGATCGCCTGGCAGTGCCCGGAAGGTGGTATGCACCTGAACTCGGACGTGGTTCGGCTGGAAGTACTGGACGATGCTGGACGCACCCTACCGGCCGGCGAAGAGGGAAACCTGGTGGCCACCTTGCTCGTGAATCACGCCATGCCGCTGATCCGGTATCTCACCGGCGACCGCGGCGCGCTGTTGTCGGGGCGGTGCAGCTGCGGCCGTTCCTCACCTCTGCTTGGGGTGGTGAGCGGTCGGCTCGCGGACATGCTCGTACTCCAAGGCGGTCAGCGTATCTCCCCCTATGCGCTCACCTCCGCGCTGGAACGGGTCGACGGATTACTCCGCTACCAGGTCAGTCAGCTCGACCCCGTGCGGCTTCGGGTACGTGCCATCGCTGAAGGCGCCGCTAATCGGGAGCGGATCGCGCATGAGATGCGTACGGCGCTGCGGTACGATGTCGCTCCGTTCATCGATGTCGATGTGGAGTTTGTCGATCGGCTTCCCACCGGGCCCAGAGCGAAGTTCCGGGTGGTGGAGCCGCTCCAATGACGGCTCCTGGTGCGATCATCATTGGAGGCTATGCCAACGGAGTGAGCGCCGTGCGTGGTTTGGCTCGAGCAGGGGTGCGAACGGCGGTCATCCTCACCAAACCGCACGACATCGCCCAGCACTCGCGCTATGCCCATGAGGCGCACCCGGTCATGGATCTGCCGCAGCGCGCGGATGGGATGCTCGAGCTACTCCACCGTCATGCGGCGCGGTGGGCCGGGTGGGCGATCATTCCCACCAACGACTATGCACTGACTGCCCTGGCGGAGCACCGCGAGATGCTCTCGCGTTGGTATCGAATAACCGTGCCCGATCCGGAAACCGTGAAGCGCGTAGTAGACAAGGGCGTGACCCAGCAGCTGGCACGGGAAGTCGGGGTAGATGTCCCTCGCTCGTATGGGCTGGCTTCGGAAATCGATGTCACCCGGCAAGACATCTGCTACCCGGTAGTAGTGAAGCCGTTGGAAAGCGCCCGGTTCTGGGAGACTTTCGGCAAGAAGCTGATCGTGGCGCGGACACGGGCTGAGCTGATGTCCGCCGTCATTCAGGTGCGGCATACGGATATCGCTGCGGAGGTTTTCGATCTGGTTCCCGGTGCCGATGACCAGTTCTTCAACTACACCGTGTACATGGACCGGAACAGCCAGCCGGTCGCGGAGTTCTCGTTCCGGAAACTTCGTAAGGCCCCGCCGTACTACGGCGTAGGACGCGCGGCCCAAGTCGCAGACGCCCCTCACCTGCGTGAGCCGACGATCGCACTCCTCCAGCGAATCGGCTGGAAAGGCATTGCGAGCGCCGAGTACAAGCTGGACCCCCGTGACGGCCGTTACCGGCTCATGGAAATCAATGGCCGCTGCTTTCTGACCCATGGCCTCCCTACTCGTTGCGGCGTGAACTATCCGCTCCTTGCGTGGCGCGAGCACGCGATGGGGGAGACGGTCAGCGCCAAACCGAATGATTGGAACGGTGTTTGGCTTCACCTGCACGCGGATCTGTTGTACACCGCGGTCCAGGAGCGGGGGGAGGAGTGGAGCTGGCGCGACTTCGTTCGCAGCTACCGCGGGCCCTGGGTCGATGCGGTATGGTCGCCGAGTGATCCGCTGCCGTTTCTAGCCCAATGGGGAGGCACGGCGCGCAAGGCCTTACGCGGCATAGGCGATGCGCGACAGCTCGAGGAGGTACGCCGACGGTTCCAGTCCATGCCCGCACCCATGCCGGAGTCTTGATGAGATCAATCCACAAGCGGTCGGTCCCGTTGCCGCACCCGCTCACTCCATATCCGGAGCTGATCGTCAACTTCTGTCCGACAGGCATGATTCCGACCAAGGCCATGACACCGCACGTGCCTATCACGCCGGACGAGGTGATCGACGACGCGTGCCGGGCCCTCGAGCTGGGCGTCGCCATCGTGCACTTGCACGCGCGCGAGGCCGATGGATCGCCGACGTACCGGGGCGAGATCTATGAAAAGATGATCCTCGGCATACGGAGACACTTCTCGGACGCGGTCATCTGCGTGAGCTGTAGCGGACGGAACTATCCGGAATTCGAGCAACGCAGCGAGGTGCTGGAGCTCAGCGGAGCCGCCCGACCGGACCTCGCCAGCCTGACACTCACAAGCCTGGATTTTCCCACCGGGACCAGCCAGAACGCACCGGATATGGTGCTGGCGCTGGGCGAGAAGATGGTTGCGCGGGGAATCAAGCCTGAACTCGAGTGCTTCGACTTCGGGATGATCAATGCAGCGAATGTACTCATCGGAAAAGGGCTGCTGGGAGAACCGCCGCACTACTTCAACCTGCTGCTGGGGTCGCGCTACTCGGTACCCGCCACTGCCCGCCACCTCTCCAACATGATCGAGGATCTGCCGCCCGATTCCCTCTGGTCGGCAACCGGTATCGGGCTGTTTCAGCTGCCGATGAATGTGCTCGCCATCGCGATGGGTGGCCACTGCCGGGTGGGGCTGGAGGACAACATCTACCACGGCTTTGATCGCGCAGAGCTGGCCACTAATGCGGGCCTGGTCGGGCGGGTAGCGCACATCAGTGAGACGTTCGGCCGACCGCTCGCCAATTCCACCACAGCGCGTGCACTACTCGGTCTGGGCCGCTCCGCTGGACGGGAACAACTCGCACGACTGGAGGCTATTCGCAGATGATCTCTGCCTCGCACTTCGTTCGGGCCACGCTGGCATTCCGGAGGCATCCAGGTGCCTCGCCTGCCGAGCTCAAGGAGTTCCAGGATGCCGGGCTCCGGCGGCTGGTCTGCCACGCCTACGAAACAGTTCCATTCTACCGCAAGCTCTTCGATCGTCACCGGCTGCACCCGCGCCACATTCGGGGAACTGTCGACCTCGATCTCATTCCCACTGTCACCAAACAAGAACTCCGATCTCAGGCTCTACGTAACGTGGTGGCGAGCGGACTCGATCCGGCGCAACTGCTGACCGCTCGAACCAGCGGGTCGTCCGGTGAGCCGTTCGTGATCCGGCGAACCTGGACCGAACAGAGCCTGCAATACTTTCTCCGGCTGCGGGCATACGGCTCACTCGGTGTCCGATTAGGTGATCGGATAGCAACCGTGGGGCTGGTGCGCCCGCCGAATCCGTCGGATCCCAAGGTGATCGGACGTGCGCTGCATGCAACAGGATTCAAGCAGACTCTCAAGATCGACGGCTTTCAGGATCCCTCGGCTATCGTGGACCAGCTGGAGGCATATCGGCCGGACATCATCACGGGGATGCCGGGAATGCTCTGCCGGGTGGCCGATCATCTCTTGGGCCAAGAGGAGCGGAACGTGAGGCCGCGTCTCCTCATTGTGGGCGGCGAGGTGCTCACGCCGCTAATGCGACGCCGTCTCGGGGAAGGGTTCAGCGCACCGGTTCGAGAGACATACGCCAGCCATGAATTCCCACTCCTTGGCTGGGAGTGCGCTCGTGGAGGTGAATTCCACACCTGTGACGATGGCGTGATCCTGGAAGTGCTTCATGAGGGGCGACCCGCCAGAGAAGGCGAGCGCGGGGAAGTTGTAGCCACCAATCTGCATGCGTACGCCATGCCTTTCATCCGTTATCGGCTCGGCGACATAGCGACCAGAGGAGGACATCACCCGAATTGCGGCCAGCCTTTCTCGAGCATTCGAAGCATTCAGGGCCGCATGATCGATTATTTCCCGCTGTCCGACGGCCGAGTGATCCACCCGTACCAGATCCTTTCCAGCTTCATTGCCGGCGGCGACAGCTGGATCAGACAGTACCAGCTTCTGCAGGAACGTGAAGATCGCATCGTTCTTCGGGTGCTGCCGACGGAGGCACCGGGCTCAGAGCGTCTGGCCGCGCTGAAGCAATCAGTGCTTTCACTACTGGGCCCACAGGTGGATTTCCAAGTACAGCTGGTGGCCGACATTCCGCTCGAGGAAACCGGCAAGTTCCGCCCCTCGCGTTCACTGGTGCGCTCGACCCCACCCGAATTTGCGGTGGATGCGATCCGTGTCTAGCCACTCTCTTGTTAATCGAAAGTCCAGTTCGCTCCAGATCTTCATGCACTGCGCCACCTCGGTCGACTACCTCGCCGAGCTCAATGCGTCGGTCCCTGGAGTAGAGCACTACGCGGAGCGCGTGCTGCTGCTGGCCGAGCACAACGACATCGTGTGTGTGCCGGAAGAGATCGATCCCGACTATCTGACCTACCTCGCAGAGCTCGGACTCGGACCCGCCGCCCGCAATGTGCTGGTGGTCTCACGGTTCGACGGTGGGAACACCCAGGCCCCTCTCTGGCGAAGAATTCTCGACAGCGATGAGGCCCTCGGCGCGCTGGCTTGCCTGATCGGCGCCCATGGATCTGCCCGGATCCAGCCGTTTATCGCGTCGCGCGGACAGTTCACGCTGGCTGCTGCTCTGGAACAGAGAGCGGGCGTCCCGGTGCGGGTGCACGGCGGGGATCCCGCTGTAGTCGCCTATGCCGACCGCAAGGATCACATCAGGGCCAAGGCTCTGGAGCTGGGGATTCCGGTTGCACCAGGCGAGATCGTCGACCTCACGGCGGCAGGAGGGCAGGAGCACGGTGCCACTATGCTGCGTCAGGCCATGGAGCGGCACACCGAGCTCACCGGCCGGGTCATCGTGCGCGGCGCATCCGGAGCGGCCGGCTCAGCGACCTTTACCGCCGGGAACCATCACCAGAGGAGTGACCTGGCGAATCGGTTGGCTGCATCGGCGGAAAACCAGATTTACCTGGTCGAATCGATGGTGGATGTCACCGTGTCACCCAATGTCCAGATGCACATCGACCGGCAGGTTTCCGGCATTCGTTGTGGAGGGATGACGGACCAACGCTGGGATCGGCCCCTGGTTCACGGCGGGAATGTGTTTCCGTCTTCGGCCCGGCGGTCTATGGAAATGCTGCGATGGGCGCGAATGCTGGCCGAGTGGCTCAACACCCATGGCTATGTAGGAGTGGCCGGGTTCGACTTTATCGAATACGAGGATGCCTACGGGGAGCCGCAGGCGCTTCTCGCGGAGGTAAATCCCAGGACCAATGGGGCCACCTATCCGCTGCGGCTAAGGCGGCGGTTGAATGTGGCGCAGCGTGAAGCCGGATTCCCGGAGATCCGTGCGTTTGTGTCGGGCACGATCCAGACCGAGGCGCGGACCTTCAGCGAGTTGCGTGATGGCTGGGACGACCGCCTGTTCTGTCCCTCCACCGGCAGCGGGCTCGTTCCCTACATGCCGGGCTTTCTGCCCCACGGCAAATGCGGAGTCGTAGCTCTCGGCGGTACGCGGGCGGAGGCCGAGGCGTTGTACCGTGAGGCTGGCGTCGCGGCCCAACTCGCATGACGAGTCTCGCTGAAGTTGCTCCGGCCGGGCCGCGCCGGCCCAGCCGGTCGCTGATCGCCGTGGTCGAGGAGCAGTTGATCATCCCCTCCTACGCCTCGACCTGGGCGTTTGCCACGATCGCCGCTCACCGCGCGTCCGCTTTGCCCCTGCAACTCGACGGAGCCGGGCATCGTCGCACAATGGAGCTCGACGGAGAAGCCATCCGGATGTTGACGGTGGGGCGCCGGAAGCTGCTCGACCCGATTGTCTCCGGTCTCTTCGGCACCCTTCCGGATTCCATCCCCGAAGGTCGTCGGCGTACCTGGAATCCGGCGTACTTGCGAGATGATCCGGCCGATCTCGTGGTGGCGGAGGTGCATCGCTGGATGGCTCCGCGATTTCGGGAGGACGGTTGGGTCATCATGCCCCGCACGGTCCGGTGGCACGGGGAGCTGGCCACGGTTCCTCCACGGTCGCGCAGCAAGAGCCTGCAAGCGAACCTGGCAAAGCTTCGGAAGCAGAAGTTCAGTCTGGTGCAGGGCACATGTACCGAGGACTGGGAGGAGTTCTACCAGACGATGGTCGCGCCCCAGGCACTGGCTCGCCACGGGAGCACGGCCTGGGTTCCATCTCCGGCGTTCCTCAACGCGGTGGCGAAGCGTGGCGTCCTGCACTTTGTGGTGGAGGGCGGCGTTCGGGTCGCCGGTAGTTGCTCGATCACATATGGCGACACCGTCTGGTTTCCTCTGCTGGGTGTCCGCCAGGGAGACCAGCAATTGCTTCAGCGCGGCGCCAGCGTGGCGGCGCTCGCTTTGCCGATCGAGTGGGCCCGTGCCAACAACTTCCGGCGAATCGATCTGGGCCGAACGGGATCATTCGTCAACGACGGGCTCCAGCAGTACAAGCGCAAGTGGGGCTTCTACCCGGTTCCGGACCCTCTGTCACTCGTGGTGGCGATTCGGGCCCGGACGCCTGCTGCGCGGAAGGTATTCGCTCGAGAGCCCGTACTGGCAGAGACCAGCACCGGCCTCGAGACCTACGCCGGCGAGATGGCGTGACCGCGTTCGCTCCTCCGGCAACGGCTCTCCCCGCCGTTCGACTGCTGCCCGGGGCGAGCGAGGTATCAGCGGCTGATTGGAACCGGCTCGCGCGCCGCGGCTTCCATCTGCATGACTGGTCCGTCGCGGCGGAGAGCTCGGGGTGGATGCCGCGCCATGTCGCTGTGGAGCAAGCCGAAGGCCTCTGCGCAGTGATACCCGCCTATCTGACTGACAGCAGCAGCATGCACGACCTTCACGACCGCTGGCTCGGGCCGCTCAGTGGTGCGGCATCCATGGCCGGCGTCGAGTTGCGTCCGATCATTTCGGTGCAAGCGCCCTTTGCTCTGGTGTCGGAGCCGCTGGGAGACCCGGCATGGCTCTCCTCTCAGCTGTTGCACCGGGTATTCGAGACCCTCGAAGCCACCGCGATCGAGGACGGCGCCAAGGCTGTGGTGTGGCCCGCCGTGGACCCGGGCTCAACCGGGGTGCTCCGGGTCGCGGAGGAGCGTGGGTACACCGCCGTCTATGGCGGGAGCACTGCAAGGCTCTCGATCGCGTGGGAGTCGTTCGATGACTACTTGTCTTCTCGCAGCAAGAGCGTCCGCCGCACGGTAAAGAATGACCTCGACGAACTCGAATCAACCGGCCTTCGGGTGGAGACAGTCAGTCACTATGAAAGTGCGGTTCCCGCAATGACTGCTCTCTTCTTCGAATCGTTCCGACGCCGCAACGGAAAGGACGCTCCGGTCCAGCCGGAGTTCTTCAGTCGATTGTCACTGCGAGCTTCCAGCCGGATCCAGGCGCAGCTCACGTGGAGCGACGCCCGCCTGGTAGGCAGCAGTCTCAACCTGAGCACAGCCCAGGTTCTCGAAGGAACCCTGAGCGCCTTCTCCCCGGATCATCGCTCCGGCGCTGCGTACCGCAACGATCTGTGCTATGAGCCGATCCGGATCGCCTGCAGAGAGGGAATTGCCGCCATCGATCTGGGTGCAACGGCGCTGTACACCAAAATCCTCAGAGGTGCGCGGCTGCGCCGCCGCATCACGCTTCTCAAGGGCACGACCGGCATCCTGCACCGGAGTTTCGGCATCCTCGGCAACCTGGTGGCTCGCCGCACCGAATGGAAAGAGCGCCGTGCGCTCGGAAGTCTCTGGCACAATGACCAGGCGGAAGGGTCATGAATCGCCGCGGAATTGGGAAGTATCTCACCGATGCAGCGACGCTGCCGCGCGATGCGGCCTCGGCGTGGCGCACGGATGGAGCAGCGGGCGTATGGACCGAGCTCCGCCGCAGAACCGTAGACCGGGCGGCCGGGTACGTGCGGTACATCGTTCTGGAAGCGGACCTCGAGAACTTCAGGCGAGTTTCACCTCCCGAGGGCGTCGTGATCAGGCCTTTTGCCGGCTCTGACTGGAGCTCGCTCGGGCCGATGGTCCCCTGCCGCGTCGCTCCGATTCTGACGGCAGCCCGTCGGGCTGGAAGAACCTGCCTCGTCGCATGGCGCGGGTCCGAGGCGATCGGCTACATCTGGTTTTCGCCGGCTGTGGAGCAGCGGTACGAGAACTTCGCGCTGTCGCTTCCGCCGGCCACCACCTATCTCTGGCAGATTCAGGTCACTCGCTCGGCTCGCCGCCAGGGCCTGGGTGCTGCTCTGATCAGCGCCGGCTTCGAGCAGGCCGCACAACAGGGATTCCGACGCAGCTGGATGATCACGAGCCCGTCCAACAGGGCGGCTCAGAAGGCCGTGACCACGATCACGACCGGCCGGGTGCTCGGAAGCATCAGGCGCGTGAAGGTCGCGTCGTGGATGCAAACCCGGTATGCGCCGCTGCAGCATTCACTCCCACTTCAGTCCTACATCCGCCCATGAAAATTGCGTGGAAGCTCGGTAAGTACGTGGCCGACTGCCGCACGCTCCCGGCCGACGCGGCGCTCTCATACCAGCTGACCGGTATGCGTGGCGTCTGGGACGCTGTGGCAGACCGGACGGTTCACCGGCTGGTGCGCATCGGTCACGTGGTCGTGTTTGCCCAGCCGCTCGATTCAGCCCCCGAGATTCCTCCACCCCCGGGTGTGGCCATCAGGCCGCTGTCCGCGGAGGATTGGGCCGCCTTATCGAAGATCGTAACTCAGCGGAGTCTCGCCTTGTTCCGTCAATTGGCGGCCAATGGCCGGCATGGTCTGGTGGCGTGGCGCGGAGCCGATGCAATCGGGTACGGCTGGGTCGCCGAGCGGATCGGGCCGGATGTCACAGCCTGCCCGCTGGCCTTGCCTCCGCACGCGGCGTATCTCTGGGATTTGTACGTGGTGCCGGCCGAGCGTTCGAATGGAGTCGGCTCGGCGCTCGCGAGTGCCCGGGTACAGCTGGCTCGAAATCTGGGGTTCAGGGAAGGCTGGCGGATGATCGCCCCATCGAACGGTGCGTCGCTGCGCACGCTCGCGAAGACCGCCATGAACACCAGAACTGTAGGGGAGCTTCGGTTCATCAAGATCTTTGCTTCGATTCACACTCGCTTTACGCCGGCCGCTTGCGGAACTCCGGCCACTTGAGGGTTGATCACGGGCAGAACCGGGCGGCCACCCGGCTGAATGTGGTTGTCATCACGTCTGCCGCAATGGGTGTGGAGCTGGCCGGCAAGCTGGCGCTGGTGCCGGAAATTCGCTCGCTGACCGTGGTAACCACGCGCGTGATGCCGGGCTCGCGTAGCCTCCGGCAGAAGCTGCGCGGCATCTATCAAGCAGACGGCCTTGCTGGTGTCCTGCGGTCAGTTGCCTCTCGGATCCGCGGCTTCTTCCCAGGTTCTGACGTGAGTCTGGCGCAGCGCGTCGCCGAGCGCTGTCCGACCGCGCGGCACCTGCATTGCGACGACCTGCACACGCCCGAGTCCCTCTCCCTGTTGAGAAACCTGGGAGCCGATTTGGGAGTGGTATTCGCCGCGTATCGACTGAAGCCCTCTGTCTTCACGATTCCGCGACTCGGCTGCTTCAACCTGCACCTCGGACTCGCTCCCGAGTTTCGCGGATCGTCCCCCGCCTTCTATGAGATGCTGGAGGGCGTGCCCACCGTTGGCGTCACCATCCACCGGATCAATGAAGGGCTCGACTCGGGTCCCATCATCAAGCAGGAATCCTTTCCCATCGACCTGGCTCCGAAGGAAGACCCTATCGCCTACCTCCGCCGTTATCAAAAGGAGGTGTTGGTTCCCAACGGCATCCGGATGATGGCTGAGGCGATCCGGGATGCTGCCTGCGGCATCCTGGTCGAGCAAGCGCAGCCATCCGCGCTACGTCCTCTGCGGCGCCGCGCGACGTACCAGCTGAAGCGTACGCTCCAGCGCCAGGTAGCTTGGAGGCGTCGATCGTAGGCTGGTCCCGCTGATTGACATTCCGACAGAATCACTCGTATTTATTCCGAAACGCCTCCATTCTCAGATACTTGTCGTCCAGATCTGGAGCAGGGTATGTCGCCAGCGCAATCTATTCCGGCTATCACGCCGATCGACCAGCGGGGATACGCCCACCCCGAAGTTCTCGTCTCAACCGACTGGGTAGCCGAGCATCTCGAGGATCCCCGAGTTCGCCTGATCGAGTCCAACGAGGATCTGTTGCTGTACGACACGGGCCACATTCCTGGCGCCGTAAAAGTCGATTGGACCAACGACCTGAACGACCAGTTGGTCCGCGACTATGTCAACAGCGAGCAGCTTCAGCGGCTTCTCCGCTCGAAGGGCATCAACACCGATACCACCATCGTCTTCTACGGTGACAAGAACAACTGGTGGGCGACCTATGCGTTCTGGGTGCTGAAGCTCTTCGGCATCGAACGGATTCGCCTCATGGACGGAGGGCGGCTCCGCTGGGTAGATGAGGGCCGGCCCCTCACGACCGACACGCCTTCATACCCTGTCGGCAACATCGTGGTGCCTCGCCGAAACGACGAGCCATTGCGTGCATTCAGGGACGAGGTGCTGGAGCATGTGAAACGGCGGGGCCAGCTGGTCGATGTACGAAGCCCGGAGGAGTTTCGCGGCGAGCGGCTGCACATGCCGGAGTATCCCAGCGAAGGGGCTGTCAGGGGCGGGCATATCCCAGGTGCCAAGAGCATACCGTGGGCCCGGGCTATCGATCCTGACACCCACACGTTCAGGCCTGCCGCTGAGCTTCGGAACCTGTATGAGAAGGAAAATGGACTGCGACGCGACGCGGAGACGATCGCGTATTGTCGCATCGGCGAGCGATCCTCTCACACCTGGTTTGCCTTGACCTACCTGTTGGGGTTCGATGCCGTCCGCAACTATGACGGGTCCTGGACCGAGTGGGGCAATGGCGTTCGTCTTCCGGTGGAGAAGCCGTAGCGGTGTCGATCGCCGACCTGCGACGAGAATACGCGCGAGCTCGTCTGGACGAGGCGAATATCAGTCCGGACCCGATGATCGAGTTCGCCAGGTGGTTCGCGGAGGCGACGGTCACCGAGGTCGTGGAGGCGAACGCGATGGCGCTCGCGACGGCAACCAGGGAAGGAATTCCTTCAGTTCGGATCGTGTTGCTGAAGGGATACGATGAGCGTGGTTTCGTGTTCTTCACGGATTACCGAAGCCGGAAGGGCGCCGAGCTGCACGAGAATCCCCACGCCGCATTAGCCATCTATTGGGCCGAGCTCGAGCGGCAGGTTCGGATCACCGGCACGGTCAGCGTCGTGTCACGCGAAGACTCGGAGACGTACTTTCAAAGCCGGCCTCGCGCCAGCCGGTTGAGCACCTGGGTGTCGCACCAGAGCCAGGTGATTGCAGGCCGGGGAGTGCTGGATCATCGAGAGCGGGAGGTACGAGACCAGTTTCCCGACGATGTCCCGCTTCCTCCCCACTGGGGAGGGTTCAGGGTCTGGCCCGAAACGGTCGAGTTCTGGCAGGGCAGGCCCAACCGTCTGCACGACCGGCTGCGATATGTCCGCTCGGGGGACGGATGGCGAGTGGAGCGACTGTCGCCGTAGAGCCGGAGGGTCGGAGGGTCGGAGGGGTGGAGGGACACGATGGAACTCCGCCTCTCCGTCTCTCCGCCCGTTAGAAGTTCGCCGTCAGTCCTCCCAGCACTCTGCGTCCGATCACCGATCCGCCGTACAGCTGAAAGCGCTCCTGGTCCAGCACGTTCGTGGCCGTGGCGTGAATCCGCAGGTTGTTGTTCAAACGATACCCCGCCCCGACGTTCACGAACTCGCTCGAGGGTACGTAGCCCTGGAAGATGCCCGCGGCCCACTGATAGCCGTCCACCAGCCGCACCGAAACATTGGCATCGAAGCCCTGCGCTCCCGCGTAGGACACTTCGATGTTCGCCTTCTTGCTGGGCGTATTGGGAAGGAGCTGGTCGCCCGGCCGTTGAGACTTCACCTCGAAGTCGAACCCGGTAAAGGACACGTCTGCGCGGAACTCGGGCGTGAACTGGTATCCTACCCCGAGCTCGATACCACGCTCTGTCACTTCGCCGAAGTTGGTGTACGAGAGCACGACCGCACGGCTCCCATCGGGAAGTGTCGCCAGCGCATTCGCCCCCTGGATCGTTGTGCCTGCCGCAACCTGTGCGTACCCGCCCTGCAGCGTGGGGATAGGCCCGCGTAACGCGGCGGCCTGCGCGGCGCTGATCTGTCCTGCCCCCTCCAGCTGATCGATGCGCTGTCCGAGTGCAGCGAGATCGGCAGGAACGTTCAATCCTCCCTCAGTCAACGAGAAGCTCGGGTAAGCAGGGTTGACGCCCGGAAGCAGGTCGGTGACGAAGTTCTCCAGGTCGTTGATGTAAAAGTCGGCCGTCACGTAGAGCTTGTCGGACAAGCTTCCCTTATAGCCCAGCTCCCACCCGAGCACCTTTTCGACGTCGAGCTGGGAGTTGCCGAGTGCGAATGCCTGTGTCTGGGCCGAGAAGTTCCATGGCAGATCGGTGTGCAGGTTCAACCCGGCCAAGGCGGCGGGTGGAAGACTCGCCTGAATCTGGGTGTAGTAGGCCTGGATCCCCGCCTCGACCGTGGCCGGACCCGCGGTGGGCTGGGCCACGGGAACTCTGAGATAGAACTCGGAGTAATTGGGAGTCTGGAATGCGCGGTTGACCGTGAACCGGAACGAATGCGCTTCGTTGGGACTGAATACCAGCGCGCCCTTCGGGGAGAACTGGGTGTCGAACAGCGTCCCATCGTCCACGCGGCCCGCAGCCACGAGGCGAAACTGAGGTGTAAGGCGATACTCGACTTGCCCGTACCCCGAGTAGTAGTTGTCGCTTCGGTCATCGTTGCTCGGGTCCATGAGGGTCCCAGAAGTGTTCACCCGGGTGTTGCGGTACGACGCCCCGTAAACGATCCGGCCACGATCGGACTGGAAGCTCCAGTTTTGCTGTCCTTCAATGTGGAACACGTCTGACCTCTCCTCGAGCGGCAAACCGGAGACGAGGGAGTACTGCGGATCGAGTGAGGTACGGCTGTTCCAGAAGCCGAAGATGTTGTACCGGTTATGCGCGAGAGAAAGGCGGGCATACGGCTTCAATGCCTTGAGCACCTGCACCCGTCCGATGCCGGTGACGAAGACCTCGTTCTCGACCTGTGCCCCGCCGCCGTCCGCCGAAAGCACCGCGCCATTGTTCAGATAGTAGTCGAGACGGGCCGAGCCATAGACGTTTTGCAGGGGTTTGCGTTCTCCGAGCGGGGCGCCGGTGAGTGGCTCAGTGGTCTGCCCGTTCAATGGGCGAGCCTCGATCGTCGGGGCTACCGGCTCATCGGTTGCCGGGGCGTACTCCTCCTGGATAGAGGTGCCGTTTCGAAGCGTGCGGGAGCGGGTATAGGTGTCGCTCCGGTTGTACCCTGCGTTGACCCGGAATCCGAAGCGATCCCCACCGAACACGGATGCATGCCGGACGTCGCCGCGGAAGGTCTCCAGCTCGCCACCCGCCAGGCTCACCTTCGTTCCCAGCACTTCGCGAGCAGCCGGCGTCGTGATGTTCACCACGCCGCTGAATGCATTGGCTCCGTAGAGAGCGGAGCCGGGACCCCGCACCATTTCCAGACGAGCCGACGTCCTCCAGCGGCTGCGGCAGGCCATTCCATTCCTGCGAGCCGAGGAAGGCAATGGCGAGATCTCGTCCGTCCTGCAGCACCAGAACTCGGCGATTCAGCGAGGAGTTGAAGCCTCGCGCGTTGACGTTGAAATCGTTGACGCCACTCTGGACTACGTCAGCGCCTGGCACCGCCTGGAGTGCCAATGGTGCCTGCCCTGTTATCGACGTGTTCTGAAGAACCTCTTGCGGCACAACCGAGATCGCGGCGGGTGCCTCGACGATTCGCTCCGGTGCCCGCGACGCGCCCTGCACCACGATCTCTGTGAGTGCCACCGCTACCGGCTCGAGCGCCGCGTCCACCGTAGCAGTGCTCCCTGCCTCGACCGTCACCTGGGTTTCCGTAGGCCGGTAACCAAGCCAGCGAAAGACGATCATCTGAGGTCCAGCAGGAACCCTGCGCAGGGTGTACTTGCCGTCCGGCGCTGTGATGGTGCTCTGACCTGTGCCCTGAACGCTGACAGAGACACTCGAGAGCGGCGACCCCTCTCCCTGTCTCGTGACGGTCCCGGTGACCGTACCCGTCTCCTGAGCGGCCGCCGACCAGGCGGTACCGGCCAGCATGAGGATGACGCCGGCTGCGAGAAGACTCCGAAGCGAAGAGAACACGATCTGTGGCATACCGTCTTCCTTGTCGAGAGGGCAACCGGGGCGTGGCGGCGCGCCTGGCGCTGCTGAGCATGTTATGTACACTGGAAACCGGCAACGGATATGAAGAGGTACACCAGTATATAGGCTGAAAAGCCGTTCGCAACAGACCGCGGCTGGGGTGCGCGGCTCATCATCTATCCTTCGATGTTCATGAAACCTCAGCGCCTTCTGGTGATCCTGTGTGCTTCGGCTGCCCTGCCCGGCTGCGTCTCGCCTCCTTCCCAGACGCCCAGTTTGCCCGTAGGCCATCCTGCCGGCTCATCGTTCACCAAGCCGATCTCGTTCGCCATCCTGGAGGACTACGACAAGGGCGCGTCGCTCAGTGAGGTGGCAAAGGACTTCGCGCTGTTCAAGGAGCTGGGAGTGACGATGTGGCGCGGCAGCTTCGGGTGGGACGACTACGAGCCGGAGCCGGGCAATTTCGACTTTGAGTGGCTGAGACAATTTGCCGCGCTGGCTGACAGCAGCGGAGTCTCGCTCCGACCCTATCTCGGGTACACCCCGGCCTGGGCGGGAAAGCGGGGAAAGGACGACCAGGTGTGGAACGATCCGCCGGGAGACGTGACCCGCTGGAGCCGCTTCGTGCGGGCACTGGCGGGCGCGTTGGCTGCGTACCCCAGCATCAAGTCATACGAGATCTACAATGAGGAGAACGTGCCACTCTGGTGGGATGGTACCCGGGAGGACTACGCCGCGGTGCTCAGCGCGGGCGCCGAGGCGGTTCGGGCTGGAGATCCCGACGCCGAGGTGTTGCTGGGCGGCATGGTCTGGCCTGACCTCGACTGGCTGGAAGGAGCCTGTGAGAACGGCAGCGGACCATTCGATGTATTGCCGTTCCACGCCTATCCCGAAACATGGACTCCTGAATCGGTGACGGTGGAGACCTATCTCGGACCGGACTTCAAGCGGGAATTCCTCGACCCGGCGGACGAACAGTGTGGGCGAAAGCCGGTCTGGATCAATGAGACGGGGTTCGCGACGACTCCGGGAAAGACCGAACGGCAGCAAGCCGACTGGTGGGTGCGGGCGTTCGCCACCTTCCTCTCGGCGAGACGGGTTGAGCACATCGGCATCTACGAGATCAAGGATCAACGACAGGATACGCCGGTCATCGGTGATGCTCCCAACTACTACCTCGGACTGCTGCGGGTAGACCGAAGCCCGAAGCTCGCGTTCCACACCGTAAAGATGCTGGTTCGCCTGTTCGGTACGGATTCGATCACCGTGGCGGACGATGAGCTTGTGGTGCAGGCGCGGAAGGGTTCGAGGGGGAAGCTGTACCATCATCTCTTCATCCGGCCCGATGGCAGGCAGCTGATCTTTGCCTGGAGCCGAGGGTCCTCTCCTACAGTGGACCTTCGGCTCACTCGCTCAGGCCGCCGGGTGACCTCGTACAGCCTCGATGGCAGAGGCACTCAGTGGCGACAGTTCGATGGACGAGTGATCCGGCAGGTCGAGCTTACCCCCGGTGAAGCGAGGGTGTTCGAGGTTCACTAAATGCTCGCTCCCGATCGCTGCCACGTCCCCGATCACCGTGACCACCGGCGAGACGAGGCCGTCCCGCTCGGCCGCCTCGGCGATCGTTGCCAGAGTTGCTCTGGTGACCCGTTGATCCGATGTGGTAGCCGACTGAATGCATGCTGCCGGTGTCGAGGGGTTGCGCCCCCGCGCGATGAGCTCGGCCGCGATCGGGCCGAGATTCGAGCGACCCATCAGGATGACGAGGGTGTGTTCGGGAAGGTTGGGAAGGTCGGGAAGGCTGCTGCCATCCGCCGTCTGCCCCGTAATCACCGAGAACGAGCGCGCTATCCCGCGCGCCGTCAGGGGAATGCTGGCTGCCGCAGGAGCTGCAATCGCACTCGTGACGCCGGGGACGACGCAAACGCGCACCCCCGCCCGGCGGCAGGCTTCCATCTCCTCGCTGCCGCGGCCGAAGACGAACGGATCGCCGCCCTTGAGACGGACCACCGACTTGCCCTGCCGAGCGTGCTCCACCAGCAGATCATTGATCTCGGCTTGCGAGTACGCCGCGTGCCCCGGTGCTTTCCCCACGTCGATCAACAACGCGGCCCGTCCGACCTCCCCCAACAGGTCGCTGCCTATCAACCGGTCGTGGATCACCACGTCGGCGCGGCGAAGCAGCTGCAGCCCGCGCACGGTGATCAGGCCGGGATCGCCGGGACCACCGCCGACCAGGTGCACGATTCCCGCCGGCGCGGAGGGTCTGGTTGAGCGCGAGACGCGGGAAGCTTTCCTACCGGACCGCCGAGCAGATGGCGCGTTCCGCCGGGCCAGGTCAACGATGATGTCCACAAGCCCGGGATAGCTTCCGATGGCCTGATCCACGAGCACCGTGCGTCGCCGGTTGCCCTCCGCCAGCCTTCGCGGGATGTCGTCCAAGACGTGACTGCCTCCACCGATCAGAAATGGGACCAGGATTAGGTGCTGGGATGCCGCCGTATGGATCAGCGTCTCGACCGGTGGGTCGTCATCGAGGAAGGCGGTGAGGATCTCTGCTGCAACTCGGCGGCGCCGCAACAAGTCCGCCAGACGGAGTGTAGTAGTCCGGCTCTCCCGGTGCCGCTTCGTCCCATGTCCCACCAGTGCCAGCGACACCGAGCCACGATCCAGGCGGTGCTCGTGCATCAGCTCGGCTACTCGCCGTGCTACGAGTGCTCCGATCGCGGGATGGGCGCCGATCGGCAGGGTCTGCCGCAGCCGGATCTCGGAGTACCGCGCGTTCCGCGCCAGGGCTCGGGGCAGCACGACATCGCTATAGTGTCCCGAGCTGGTCATGAACGGCACTACCGTGACCTGGTCTGAAGTGATCTCATCCAGAACGGTGTGGAAGCCGGGCTCACCCTGGTGAAATGTCACGGCCACCTCCTCGAAGAGCTTGCGGCCTCGCAAATTTTCCGCAACTCGTCGGACCAGCGCGTTGACAGCCGGCTCTTGTCGCGAGCCATGGGCCGCGAGAAGCAGTGCCCTTCGGCCGGGGGTAGTCACCCCGCTACCTGCAGCTGTACCAGGTCGAAGGTTGGGGACTCCCGGCCGGTCACCGCCGTTCTCGCGACTGGCCGAGCGAGAATTCTCTGGTAAAAATCGCCGAGCCCTTCATCCGCCCCGCGCTCAGTGGCCCAGCGTGCCAGCAGAGGCTTGAGTGTGGAGAGCAGCTCACTCGTAGGAACATCGGCGCGGTAGAGATCCACGAGCCGGTCGCCGGCCAGGCTGCCACCCACGTAGACGTGGTACAGGTCCAGCGAGCGCCCCACGAACGCGATGTCCGCCGTATACGGGCGTGCGCAGCCGTTCGGGCAACCGGTCATCCTGATGGTGAGTGGCACGTCGCGAAGTCCGAGGTCGCTGAGCTCTGCCTCGAATTGATCCAAGAGATCGGGTAGGGCTCGCTCGGACTCTGCGACCGCCAACCCACAGGTCGGAAGGGCAGGGCATGCCATCGAAAAGCGGCGCGCCGCGGAGAGCTCCAGCGGAGGAATCACGCGATGCTCCCGGAGAATCCGTT
This sequence comes from uncultured Gemmatimonadales bacterium, assembly GCA_963730915.1. Taxonomy (GTDB): domain Bacteria; phylum Gemmatimonadota; class Gemmatimonadetes; order Gemmatimonadales; family GWC2-71-9; genus CAVVWJ01. The sequence continues at coordinate 559,386 of CAVSTR010000004.1, forward strand.
CGACCGCCGCCGCACCATCGGCATCCAGGTCTGTGAGCAGGAGATTCTGCTGACCCGTGAGGCGAATCCCCGGATGGTATCGAGTGATGATATGGTGCAGCGCTGTCTTGACGTTCCCCACGATCCGGCCGCTCTGGATGAACACGCCATAGAAGAACCGACCATCGGGTTGGCGGTGGCGCCCGAGATGGTCGTGGAATGGCAGCGGCGGAAGGATCACCGCAGGCTCGAGCTCAAAGGCAGCGCGCTGCCGGAACTCGTCCCGGAATCGATCCATGCCCCACTCCGCTAGCAGGTACTTGAGGCGGGCATGGCGACGATCGCTGCGGTTTCCATGATCGCGGAAGATCGCGGCCACGATGCGCACGGCTTCCACGCCATGCTCCGTCGCTATGAAGCCGAGAGGTTGGGCCAGCCGCGCCGTGGTGTCGGCCTTGTTGTGGGTCATGCCGAGCCCACCGCCGACCAGCAGATTGAAACCTCGAATGCGGCCTTCACTCACCACCGCCAGTAAGCCTACGTCCTGCGAGTAGATGTCGACGCAGTTGTCGACCGAGAGTCCCACCGCGGTCTTGAACTTTCGAGGCAGGTAGTGGTCGCCGTAGAATGGCTCCTCCTCAGCCGAAGAGACCTGTTTTTCTCCGTCGAGCCAAATTTCGTGGTATGCGCGTGACGATGGGCGCAGCTCCTTCCCGAGCGATTCGGCGACATGTTTCACTACGGCGTGGTCGGTATCGGCCAGTGGTGCGGAGCAGCCCATGACATTTCGCTGCACATCACCGCAGGCAGAAATGGTGGTGAGCAACTCCTCGTTGATGCCGGCGATGGTGGCCTTGAGTTTTCCTTTCAGCACACCGTGGAACTGGAAGCCCTGCCGAGTGGTGACGCGCAGGGTGCCATTCGCATGCTCGTCGGCAATTCTTTCCAGTCTCAGGTACTGATCCGCGGTTACGGCGCCGGCCGGAATGGCCACGCGGACCATGAAGGAGTACGCCTTCTCCTCGCCGGCAGCTTCTCGCTGCCGGCGCTCGTCGCGGGAATCCTGCTGGTAGGTGCCGTGGAACTTGAGCAGGTGGATGTCGTCCGCCCCAAAATGCGTCGCGTCGGATGCGAGTGTCTCGGCGATGCTGCCGCGCAGGTGCCGGCCGTGCCGCTTGGCGACTTCCACTTTTGATTCGGGTTTCAGTGCCATCGTTCGGTGCCTGTGTTCGGGTCTAGGGTCTAGGGTCTAGGGTCTAGGGTCTGACGTCTAGGCGTCTAGCGTCTAGCCTCATGCAGCCCACACTCCGTCTTGTCCCACTGCTTCCACCGTCCTGCACGCGAGTAGTGCGCCGGCGACGCGCCCTCGACCGCTGAGGTGCAGTGGGTGCATCCGATGCTCGGGTAACCGCGCTCATGCAGGGGGTTGTAGGGTACGTCGTGCTCGCGTACGTAATCCCAGACCATCGACCGATCCCAGCCGGCCAAGGGGCAGACCTTCAGGATCTGGTACTGCCAATCCCATCCCACCAGCTGCGCGTTGCTGCGTACGTTGCCCTGACTTCGGGTAATGGCCGTGACCCAGATGTCGGCTCCGGCCAACGCCCCGTGCATGGGCTCCACCTTCCGGATACGGCAGCACCGGTCGGGATTCCGATGCCAGAGCTCGGGGCCGTGGATGGCTTCCTGTTCGTCGGGAGTAAGCGAGGTGCCACGATTGACGAACGTGATAAGCGGATACCTGCGCACCATCCTGTCCCGCAGGGCATACGTCTCGGGAAAGAGAAACATGGTGTCGAGATAGACCACCGTGGGCGCTGCGCCCTGCGCCGCGTACATGTCGATCAGCGCGCAGCCTTCCATTCCGAACGAGGTCGTGATCACGATTCGTCGATTCCGGAAACGCTCTATCGTCCAACCGATGAACTGGTCGGTCGGTGTGGTCTCGTCGATCCGCTCCAGGGCTGAGCCGATGGTCACAATCTGCTTCTCCGTAGACAGCAAAAGAAAAGGCCCGCGGAATCCTTCCGCGGGCCGGGCAACACTGAAACGCTCGATGCGTCGCCGCTAGAAGGTCTCTTCCGGGTGAAGGTTCGCCATACAGGGGCACATACACATGCAGGTGCAGCCGGCACCGGCAGCAGCCGGGCAGGTAATGGCGGAGGAGAGAGCGATCGCGTGTGCGGCAGTCATATGCATATTTATGCCTGGTGATGTGTGATTTGTCAAGAAGAGCACCTTGGGATGAGGTGTTGCGTTCGGAATGAGGTGCTGCGCTATGTTACTTCATGCCTCTGTCGCGATTCCATGTGTTGTTCGCCCTGCTTCTTCCGGCCGCCGTGGCGGCCCAGGACATCCCCCGGACGGAGTACGCGGCCCGCCGCGATTCGCTGCTCGCCCGAATCGACAGCGGAGTCGTCATCGCATTCGGGGCTCCGGACGCCGTGGGCATCCGGCGGTGGGTCCAGCATCCCGCGTTCCGTTATCTGACGGGATTTCTGGAGCCCAATGCGGTCCTGGTGCTGGTGAAACGAGGCGGGTCGAACAGCGGCACCCTTTTCACGGCTTCGCGTGATCCGCGTCGTGCCCTCTACGATGGCTTTCCCCCCGACTCGACCACGGTCGCCCGGCAGACTGGCCTGGTAGTGCGCTCCCTCCCCGCGCTGCGTCCCACCGTGGATTCACTGGTGGCGTCGGGGCTGCCGGTTCACGAGCTGCGTGACTTTGCTACCGCGGACGCGGCTACGCAGGACACGCTGACGCGTGGCGGCCGCTTCATCGCTGACCTCACGACGCGGACGCAGGGACTAACTGTTCGGAGCCTGCATCCGGCATTGGACAGTCTTCGGCAGAGAAAGAGCCCTGCCGAGCTGAAGCTTTTGCGTCAGGCGATCACGGTCACGGTCGAGGCGCACAAGGATGCGCTCCGCACGACCAGGCCGGGCATGTGGGAGTACCAGGTGGAGGCCCTCGTGGAGAGCGTCTTCCGCCGCTCCGGCTGCGATGGACCATCCTTCACGTCGATCATCGGATCGGGTCCCAACTCGACCCAGTATCACTACATGACCAACAACCGTCGGATGCAGGCGGGTGAAGTCGTCGTCATGGATATCGGTGCGGCCTGCGGTGGCTATGCGGCGGATGTCACCCGAACCATTCCGGTCAGTGGCCGGTTCACGCGCGAGCAACGCGCCATCTACCAGCTGGTGCGCGATGCTCAGGCCGCGTCCGAGCGAGTCGCCAAACCCGGCGCGCCCTGGCAGGCCTGGCGGGATTCAACTCGCGCAGTAGAGGCTCGAGGCCTGGCTCGGCTGGGGCTCACCGAGTCGGTGGACGCCACTTTCGATCCGCCGTGGGCCGAACGCTGCAAGACCGACCCGGTGTACTGCACCCAGGCATTTCTGTATATGGCACACGGTCTGGGTCATGGCATTGGCCTGGAAGTGCACGATCCACCTCATCCCTGGTTTGGCACCGGCACGTTTCAGGTGGGCGACGTGTTCACCATCGAGCCCGGCATCTACATCAGCACTCGGCTGCTCGATATGCTCGCCGACACGCCCAAAAACCGGTCGATGATCGCCAAGGTGCGTCCGGTGGTCGAGCGGTACCAGAACATCGGGATTCGAATCGAGGACGACTACCTCATCACACGTGACGGGGTGGAATGGCTGTCGCGGGCGCCACGGGAGATTGCCGAGATAGAGCGGTTGAGGGCGACCACCTCCACCTCATCCCGAACCCAGTGAGGGATCTACTCAAGGGGTTCGCAGTCCGTTAACGTTCATCTGCCGCCAGGGGCATCGGGCTGCTCTATTGAGAGATCCCTCGCTACGCTCGGGATGACATCTCAATCGAGCAAACTCGATTGAGATGTCACCCTTGGAACCTGATCCGGCTGATACCGGCGAAGGGAGCGCGGCGCCACGCGAACTCTTCGCGTCAACGCTCCCTTTCTAGATGGGGAGCATTTTTATGACCAGCACGCTGTCACCCCGCCCCGCTGCCCCGCTGCCTCGTCTGCGGTGAATCCTTTCCCAACTCCACCAAGGTGTACGTCGACGGGCCCGGAGGGATACGAGTCCCGATGCGGGAGATCGCGCTCTCCGGCGGAGAGCCGCCACTGCGGGTGTACGACACCAGCGGGCCGCAGGGGTTCGATGTAACGAATGGTCTACCCAAGTCGCGGGAGCTTTGGGTTCGTCAACGAGATGTGGTTCCGGTCTCCTCCCTCCCGCTGGTCGGTCGGGGTGACAACGGCTCTGCTGCCCCGCTGCCCCGCTGCCCCGCCGTGCGCGGCACCCGCGCACTCACCCAGCTCCATTACGCCCGCCGCGGAGAGATCACCGAGGAGATGGAGTTCATCGCCCTTCGCGAGGGTCTACCCGCCGAGTTGGTGAGGAGCGAGGTCGCCCGCGGGCGCGCCATCATCCCGGCCAACATCAACCATCCCGAGCTGGAGCCGATGATCATCGGCCGCAACTTTCATGTGAAGATCAACGCCAACATCGGCAACTCGGCTGTCACGTCATCGATCGAAGAGGAAGTGGAGAAGCTCCGCTGGGCCACGCTCTGGGGCGCCGACACGGTGATGGATCTCTCCACCGGCAAGAACATCCACGAGACTCGCGAATGGATCATCCGGAACTCGCCGGTTCCCATCGGCACCGTTCCGATTTATCAGGCGCTCGAGAAGGTCGGAGGCGTCGCCGAGGACCTGACATGGGACGTCTATCGGGACACCCTCATCGAGCAGGCGGAGCAGGGAGTGGACTATTTCACGGTGCATGCGGGGGTGCTGCTGCGCTACATCCCTCTGACGGCGTACCGGCTCACAGGAATCGTCTCACGCGGCGGCTCGATCATGGCCAAGTGGTGCCTCGCGCATCACCGCGAGAGCTTCCTCTATACCAGGTTCCGCGAGATCTGCGAGATCATGGCGGCCTATGACGTGTCATTCTCGCTGGGTGACGGGCTCCGGCCCGGCAGCATCGCCGACGCGAACGACGAGGCGCAGTTTGCCGAACTTAAGACCCAGGGGGAGCTGACCCGCATCGCGTGGGAGTACGACGTACAGGTGATGAACGAGGGCCCGGGCCACATTCCCATGCACCTGATCAAGGAGAACATGGAGAAGCAGCTCGAGTGGTGCGACGAGGCGCCGTTTTACACGCTGGGTCCGCTCACCACCGACATTGCGCCGGGATACGATCACATCACCAGTGCGATCGGTGCCGCGATGATCGGCTGGTACGGCACAGCCATGCTGTGCTACGTCACACCCAAGGAGCACCTGGGCCTCCCGAATCGGGATGACGTCAAGGCCGGTGTCATCGCCTATAAGATCGCGGCCCACGCTGCCGATCTGGCGAAGGGGCACCCGCGGGCCCAGCAGTGGGACAATGCGCTGAGCAAGGCCCGGTTCGACTTCCGCTGGGAAGATCAGTTCAATCTCGCGCTCGATCCGGTCACGGCGCGGGCGTATCACGATGAGACCCTTCCCGCCGAGGGCGCGAAGGTGGCGCACTTCTGCTCCATGTGCGGTCCCAAGTTCTGCTCGATGAAGATCACCCAGGATGTCCGCGAGTACGCGGCGGAGATGGAGCGGAAGGCCACTGAGTTCAAGGAGAGTGGTGGAGAGATTTACGTGAAAGCGTGAGCGAACAGGTACAGCTGTCATCCCGAGCGGATGCGAGGGATCGTTTAACGAGACGTCCGTGTTGGGATCTCGTTATGGACGTCTCATCGAGCGATGCCTCGCCGCGCTCGGGATGACAGTCGAGAGCGCATGCTGGCGATCCCCCGCTGCGCTCGGGATGACAGTCGTGTCCTCACCCTTGCCGACTCGCCTGCCGGACCGAATATTCTGCGGCTCCCGACCGCACCTCGCCCCCAACCTCCTGAGGTGAGCGATGGCCCCGACCGAACTCAGCAGGGAACAGCAGATCCAGCAGGATGTCAGAGACCTGCACCGGCTCGGCTATGCCCAGCAGCTGTTCCGCGAGATGGGTGGATTCTCGAACTTTGCCATCTCCTTCTCGATCATTTCGATTCTGACGGGTGCGGTCCTTCTCTACGGCTACGGGCTCAAGTTCGCCGGGCCGATCATCAACACGGTCGGCTGGCCGCTCATCAGTGTGCTCACGCTCTGCGTGGCGGCGTCGATGGCGGAGCTGGCGTCGGCCTACCCGACCGCGGGAGGGCTCTACTTCTGGGCCTACCGGCTGGGCGGCCGGGGCTGGGCCTGGACCACCGCGTGGCTCAACATGATCGGCCAGATCACCATCACGGCCGGGATCAACGTCGCCGCCTCGATCTACATCATCGGGGCCGTCACCCGCATCTTCGACGTCCCGGCAGACGCCTCGGTGCCGGTCTTCGGGGCCACGACGAGCTGGTACTTCCAGATCTTCGTGATGGTGCTGATCATGATCCCCCAGGTGCTGATCAACATCCGGGGCATCCGGCTGACCGCCAGACTCAACGATTTCAGCGTCTACTGGCACATCGTCGGCGTAGCCGTCATCGTGGCGCTGCTGATCTTTCTCGGACGGCACCACAACAGCCTCGAGCTTCATGTTCTCCGGCTCGACCAGCGTCAACCCGCTCGACGCCTCTTCGGCCGACCTCGGCAGGGGCGTGCCCGAGCCGGCGCTGGTCTTCGGGAACTTCAAGTTTGCCGTCGCCGCTCTTCGCGCTGGTTCCCGGCCTCACCGATCTGTACCGGGCCGCGCCGTTCGTGCTCTGCTTCCTGCTCGCGACCCTGCAGGCGCAGTGGACCTACACCGGATACGACGCCTCGGCGCACGTGGCCGAGGAGACAGTGATGGCTCGGCTCAACTCCGCGTGGGGCGTCTTCCTCTCGGTGGCGGTCTCCGCGGTGGTGGGGTATATCGTGCTGCTGGCGCTGACCTGGTCGATCCCCGAGGGGAAGGTCGGCCGAAACCGCGGCCGACGCCTACCCGGTGCTGTACATCGTCTACAACAACCTCTCGACCTTCTTCGCCAACGTCGTGGCGATCATCATCGGCGTGGCGATGTGGCTCTGCGGCCTGGCCTCGATCACCTCGATGGGCCGGATGTGGTACGCGTTCGCCCGCGACGACGGGATGCCGGGCTCACGCCTCATCAAGCAGGTGAGCCCGACGTACCGGACGCCGGTCTGGTCGATCGTCATCACCAGCGTGCTCGCCGTGTTGATCTGCCTCTACGCGGCGGCGTTCTTCGTGGTCACGTCGATCAGCACCATCACCCTCTATCTGGCGTACATGTTTCCGATCTATCTCAACTGGCGCAACAAGCGCCGCGGCCAGGGCGAGTTCACCACGCCGGCGACGGCCCCGTGGAGCATGGGACGGTGGGGGCCGCTGGTGAACGTCATCGCGATCGTGTGGGTGATGATCATTTCGGTCATCTTCAGCCTGCCGCCGAACGAGCTGGTGCTCTGGACCATGCTGGGCCTCGCCGCCGTCCTTACCCTCTACTGGCAGCTGTCCGCCAAGAGGAACTTCGTCGGACCGGGCAAGACCGACGAAGCGGCGCTCCGAAAGCTCGAGGCGGCGTTCGCACCCGCAACAGCGAGCTAAAAGCCGTCATGCAGAATCTGCTCATTGGAGACCGGCGCCCCACCGGCGCCGGCACGATCAGTGTTACCGAGCCCGCGCGCGGTAAGCCGATGGCCGAGGTGGCCTCGGCGGGCCCCGGGGAGCTGGACCAGGCCGTTGCCGCGGCGAGCCAGGCATTTCCCATGTGGTCGGAGAAGACCGCCGTAGCACGGGCGGAAATTCTGTTCCGCTTTTCAGACGTCGTGCGGGCCCACGTCGATGAGCTGGCGACGCTCGAGGCGCGGAACGTCGGCAAGCCCATCGGCGACGCGCGGTGGGAGGCCAACCACGTCGCCGACACCCTGCGGTACTACGCCGGGGCCGCCGACAAGTTCTTCGGGGAATCGATTCAGACGGCCAAGGCCGGTCTCGATATCACGCTGCGCCAGCCGCTCGGTGTGGTGGGACTGATCGTGCCGTGGAACTTCCCCATGGTGATCGCCACCTGGAAGCTCGGTCCCGCCCTCGCCTGCGGCAACACCGTCGTGCTCAAGCCCGCCAGCCTCACGCCACTCACCGCGATCCGCCTGGGAGAGCTCGGCCTCGAGGCGGGGCTTCCGCCCGGGGTGCTGAACGTGATCCCCGGCCCCGGCGCCAAGATCGGCCAGCAGCTGTCGGCGCATCCCGACATCGCCAAGATCGCATTCACCGGCGAGACCGAAACCGGCCGGCGGATCATGGCCACGGCCGCCGAGACCATTAAGCGCGTCTCGCTCGAGCTGGGCGGTAAGTCGCCCAACATCATCTTTGCCGACGTCGACGTCGAAGAGGCGGCCAAACACGCCTGCGCTTCGGTGTTCGCCAACGCGGGCCAGGACTGCTGCGCCCGGGCCCGGGTGATCGTCGAGCGCAGGATTTATTCGAAGCTGGTCGAGGCAATGGCTACCGTCGCCAGGAACATGCGGGTGGGGAACCCGTTGGATGACAAAACCGACATGGGCCCCGTCATTTCCTCCAGCCAGCGCGACCGCACCGAGAGCTACGTGGCACTGGGCCGGCAGGAGGGCGCGCGCCATGTCTGTGGCGGGGAGCGGCTGGACGGCGACGGCTTTTTCCTGCGGCCCGCGATCTTCGACAACGCCCGGCCCGGCATGCGGATCGTGAACGAGGAGATCTTCGGGCCGATGGTCGTGGTCATTCCGTTCGACACCGAAGCCGAAGCAGTCGCCATCGCCAACGACTCGATCTACGGGCTGTCGGGCTCGCTCTGGACCAACGACCTCAAGCGAGGTCTGCGCGTCGCTCGCGCGGTGCGCACCGGAGTCCTGTCGGTCAACTCGTCGTCCAGCGTCCACCTGCAAGCCCCGTTCGGAGGTTTCAAGCAGTCGGGTCTGGGACGCGAGCTGGGGATGCACGCAATGGAGCACTACACCGAGCTGAAGAACATCTATTTCGAGACGAGCTAGGGTGAAGACGATCTCTCTGTCGGAGCTGGAACAGATGGCGGCGGCCGACACGGTGGATACCGTGCTCACCGTGTTCCCCGATCAGCAGGGACGGCTGGCGGGCAAGCGCTACACGGCTCGCACCTTTCTGAGCCAGGCGCACGAAGGATGGGAGGGATGTGACTATCTGCTCGGCTGCGATCTCGAGAACGAGCCGCTCTCGGGATACAGCTCGTTCTCCTGGGAGCGCGGCTACGGCGACTTCATGGTGCGCCCCGACCTCGGCACCCTGGTCCTGATTCCGTGGCTTCAGCGGACCGCGCTGGTGCTGGGCGACATCGAGGGGAAGGACGGTCAGCCGCTGCCGTTCGCGCCGCGCCAGATCCTCAGGACCCAGGTGCAGCGCGCCGAGCAGATGGGTCTCACCATCCGCATCGCGTCCGAGCTGGAGTTTTACGTCTTCAACGACAGCTACGAACACGCGGCGGCACGGCGCTACCAGGACCTGGACACCTCCGGCAAGTACATCCAGGACTATCACATCCTGCAGACTACCAAGGAAGAGAAGCTGATGCAGCCGCTGCGCCGCTATTTCGACGCGCTCGGCTTCGGGGTGGAGAACTCGAAGGGCGAATGGGGGCCGGGACAGGAAGAGCTCAACCTGGGTCACGAGGAGCCGGTGGAGATGGCCGACCGGCACAGCATCTTCAAGCACGGCGTCAAGGAAGTCGCCGCCCTGATGGGGATGTCGGTGACCTTCATGGCGAAGTGGAACACGGGCTTCGCCGGCAACTCCTGCCACGTGCACAGCTCGATCTGGGACAGCAAGACCGACGCGCCGCTCGGCTGGGAGCCGAAGGGGCCGGCCCACATGTCGCCCCGGCTCGCCGCGTGGACCGCGGGCCAGCTGGAGCTGGGCCGGGAGCTGAGCGTGTTCTATGCGCCGTACGTGAACAGTTATCGCCGATACCAGGCGGGTTCGTTCGCACCGACGCGCCTCGTGGCGGGCGTAGACAACCGCACCTGCGGCCTCCGGATTCTGGGCCACTCGCCCAAGGCGATTCGAGTGGAGAACCGTTCCCCCGGCGCCGATGCCAACCCCTATCTGGCGTTCGCGGCCACGATCGCTGCCGGTCTGTACGGCATCGAGCAGAACCTCAAGTTCGAGGGACTCTATACCGGCAACGCCTACGCCGATCCCGCCGTTCGTCAGGTTCCGATGACGCTGTACCAAGCTGTCGAGCTGTTTGCGGCCTCGAAGGCCGCCCGAGCTGCCTTCGGCGATCTAGTCGTGGATCACTACGTAAACACGGCCCGACAGGAGCAGGCAGTATACGACCGCCGGGTGACTGATCTGGATCTGCAACGGAACTTCGAGAGGGCCTGATGCGGCCGAGGTGCTCCTGATGTCTCGACTCGACGGCAAGGTGGCGGTCATTACCGGTTCCGGAGCCGGACTCGGCGCCGAAGCCGCCAGGCTGTTTGCCCGGGAAGGCTGCGCGGTGGTGGTGAGCGACACCGACGCCACCGCGGGCGAGCGCGTGGTGGGAGAGATCAAGGCTGCAGGCGGCAAGGCGGTCTTCATCGCCGCCGACGTTCGCTCCGAGCGACCAGGTCGAGGCCTTTACGCCGGCGCCCGAAAGGCGTTCGGTCAGGTCAACGTGCTGTACAACAACGCGGGGATGTCGCCGGGTGACGACGATGGCGTCGTCAACACCCCGGATGAGATCTGGGACCTGGTGCTCGACATCAACGTGAAGGGCGTGGCCCGCTGCTGCCGGGCCGGCATTCCCTATCTGCGGGAGGCCGGCGGCGGCTCCATCATCAACGTCGCCAGCTTCGTGGCGACGGTCGGCGCGGCCACACCCCAGATCGCCTATACCGCATCGAAAGGGGCTGTGCTCTCCATGACGAGAGAGATCGCGGTCATTCATGCTCGCGAGCGAATTCGAGCCAACGCGCTCTCTCCCGGGCCGGTGCGCACCGCTCTGCTGGAGAAGTTTCTGTCGACCGAAGAGAAACGACAGCGGCGGCTGGTGCACGTTCCCATGGGCCGCTTCGGCGAGCCGCGGGAGATCGCGCAGGCGGCGCTGTTCCTCGCGTCGGACGAATCGTCGTACATCACCGGCGCCGATTTCAGGGTGGATGGGGGGATCACCGCGGCCTACGTGACGCCGGAAGGAAAAGCGTAACCGGGGAAGAAAAGCGTGAGCGGGACTAGGACAAGCGTTGAGCGGGCAAAGCGAGTCATCCCGAGCGGAGCGAGGGATCGTCCAATGAGACGTCCATAACTGGATCTCTGTACAAACGTCGCGTTAAGCGATCCCCCTCGCATCGATTGCCCGGGGCAGGCTCTCGCTCCGCTCGGGATGACATCCTCCCAAATACGAAAACCGCCGACTACCAGACGCCAGCTGACATAGTCGAGCATGAACAAGCACGCCTCCGTGCAGCTGTGCGTTGGGCGCTGCCAGCCTTTGGCTTGGGACTGGTTGGATTAGCTGTTGGTTTTCTGGGCTACAGCATCGGGAATCTTGCTCTTCGACGACTTGCCTTGGGTATTGCCGCCAGCGGGATTGTGCTTGGAGCATTCGGCGTAGTTCGACTCATGTGGATCATTGTCGCTGGCATACTACGCAATAAATAGCTTCGATGCCGGCATCCGCCTAACAAGCGCATGCAGCTGACGGACGCTTCAGTTCTAAGGAACATAGGATATTGCGCGAGCGGCGGAGTCGCCGCGGCTGATGCGCGGTCCGTTAGACCGCGGGCGGTTGTCCGCTTCTCGCGTAGGCATTAGGAAGGAGCGCTCCCGAGCAGTCATACCACTATTTGGTCCACAGGGAGGTATTTCGCGATGGATGCAGCCCCCTCCCAGTATCGCACACTAATAGCAGTTACCAGCCTGATCGTGGGTCCGGCGCTGATGAGCATCGGGGACCTTTTCCATCCTGCAGAGAGCTGGGCAGCAGCTGCTCAGGTCGCGATCTTGGCAGAGTCGGCCTCGCGGTGGTATGTAGCTCATCTACTCCTATTCGTGGGAATGCTCCTCTTCATCCCGGGTATCCTAGCGCTTACGACGGTGGTGAGCAGGCGGAGACCCGCGGCCGGGTATGTTGCTAGGCTGCTCATGCTCGCTTCGGTGGGTGCCTTGTCAGCAGTGTTCGTGTTCGAGATGGTGCTGGGGCATTTCATCTGGGCTGGCGCCGGCCAGCAGGCCGCTGTCGCCCTCCTGGAAACCTTCCAGTCGGCCGCGGTCTTCGGGGCGCTCATGCCGGGCCTACTCGCGTTCTTCATTGGCACCGCGTTCGCAGTCGTGCCGCTGGCGTCCACGCCAGGTCCATTTCGGCTACCGGCACTCGGTTTCGCACTCGGCGCAACCCTGATTATGGGCGAGATCATCCTGGCCCAAGTGCTGCTGAGCCAAATCGGAAATATTATGATCCTTGTTGCCGGTACTGGCTTTGCACGGTCGCTCCTCCGTAGTAGAGGGGATGGACTAGTCTGACCTATTGTAGGGGCGCACGTGATCACCAACCACATTATGCGCGGTCTAACAAGCGCATGCAGCTGGCGGGCGCTTCAGCTCTAAGGAACGTTAGATAGTGTCCAAGCCGGCAAGTCGCCGCAGCTGATGCGCGGTCCGTTAGGCGGCGGATCACGTCCCTCAACTCTCATTGTCATGTCCGTGTTCAAATACGATATCGCGATTTCCCTCCTTGATCGTGACCTTGGACTCGCGCACGAAATAGCAAATCTCGTCAGCGACCGAGTGCCCGTCTTTCTTTACTCCGAGCAGCAGAGGCAGTTGGTCGCGAACGACGGCATGGATGAGTTCACGTCGGTATTTCGAAGGGAATCGCGAACAGTACTCGTTCTTGCTCGCAAAGAATGGGGGCACACCAGTGGACACGGATTGAGGAGACAGCCATCAAGAATCGGGGGCTGACAGATGGATGGGATTTCGTAACCGTAGTTCCGCTGGATGGCAAGGAATCCGTCCCAGATTGGGTGCCTCAAACATACATTTGGGCGGATCTCGCGCGGTTGGGGGTGGCTGGGCTCGTCGCGGTTCTGGAGCGCAAACTTAAAGATCGCGGTTCTGCGATCAAGCCGGAAACGGCCCTTGACCTCCACGCCCCGGCTTCAGCGCGAGGCCCAAGAAAAGGAAAAGCGCTCTGCATTTCTTGGATCAAAGGCAGGTGCGGATGCAGCCGACGCCGAGTACACCCGGCTCGAAAGGGAAATCGAACCGAAGGCGACCCAGCTTGGGATGCAGGTCTCCAAGACCAGCTCGGCTCACCGCGGCATTACGCTTACACTGAAACGGCTAAGCCTTTCATTTGCGTGGGTCCGCCAGTACTCCAACAACCTCGACGGCTCAGAATTGCAGGTTAGGCTGTGGGATGGGATGCTTAGCCAAGACGTAGGGCGTGAGTTTCGTGCCAAGACTTCCAAGGATTTGATGCTCGACTTCGACTCGCTCGCCGATCTTCACGGATGGCGGGAGCATAAAGGGCAATGCCGATTCTTCAGCTCGACTGAGTTGGTTGAATACACACTTAAGGCTCTCCTCAACGCAGTGGCCGGAAATAAGAAGGAGCTCTGATCGATAGCCGCCTAACAAGCGCATGCAGCCGACGGCGCTTCATGTGTAAGGAACGTTGGTTTGTGCGCATCCTAGGCAGTCGCCGCAGCTGATGCGTGGTCCGTTAGGCATCCGCACCTCCGGGCAGGCACCCGATGATTGAGTTCCGAAAGCGGATGTGGCTCTTGCCAGCAACCCTTGCGCTGACGTTAGTGCTCGGGATTATGCTCGCCGTTCTCGCCCGCGAGGTAATAATCTGCGTCGCGCTCGGGGACTGGGTAGCGGTACGTAGTTATGCGGTACCCGCGTTCATTCCTGTGGCGGGCCTTGTCTTCATTTGGTGGGGATACGCGTCGATCCTGACCCAGCAGATCGATCACCAAGGCGTATCGGTACTTACGCTGCGATCTGGCCGCGTTGCGCTTCCGTGGTCCACAGTCAGGCGCGCCAGGTTCGAGCGCGCAACAGCTCTCCTCGAAGCCGGAGCGACCCGAGCCCGCATTGGATTCGCGATGTACAGCGACCACAAGGCAGCCGAGGCCTTTGCTCGAGCGCGCCTAGCAGAGTTTGGCGCACAAGTTGAGGGATAACTTCCGCTGGGGCGGATGCCTAACAAGCGCATGCAGCTGGCGGTCGCTTCAGATCTAAGGAACGTAGGATTGTGAGTAGGCCGGCAGGTCGCCGCAGCTGATGCGCGGTCCGTTAGACAGCCTCACCACGAGGGAAGGCATTCCATTTGCGACGAGGGCTTTGTGAGGTGTCTTACCTTGTGAATCGTAATCTTTTTTGTTGCAGGCGTTGCGATTGTCGGCGGCGCCCTGATGGCCTATCCGTACATCTATTATTGGGGCGCTGGCCGCTTCTGGGACAAAGCTGAGCCCGAGCTCCACCTCCTGACGGCGGGTTATCGGGGGCCTGTGCTTATCGTTTTCAGCGACTCATCGGGTGCACCGCCCAGGTATGAAGGGAAAGCCCGCCGCTATGACATTCCATTGTCGGGCTTCCTACGTACACAGTTTGGACCCAATCAAGGCTGGGGCCGCCCCGATTATGAATATGTCGATGCTGCCGGGAAGCGAACGAGGATCGTCCCAGGCACTCCCTGCAACCTTTCCCTTCCAGGAGATTCTGTTCAAGCGTGCTCAATGGGCAGAAAGTTCATAAAAGGCCGATCGCCTGAGTATTCCGCGTATGTCGTCAGCCGGCGCGACAACCGGCGGCAGCTCTACGAGCGCGGCATAGTCTGGTGCGGGCGGTTGTGTTCGGAATAGACGCTAGGTGATGCTGTCTAACAAGCGCATGCAGCGGACGGGCGCTTCAAATTCAAGGAACGTTAGATAGTGCCTACCCGTAAAAGTCGCCGTGCGCGGTCCGTTAGGCAGCGACAGAGAGACCCCGTGGACCTCAGTGTTATTGCGCTAACGAATACCATCGAGCGCCCCATCGGTTGGATCAGCCTGCTTCCTGACGGTTCCATCTCCGTCGGCCTGCGGGATCGCACTTTCATTGCCGCCCCAATCGACGCCCGACTGGATCTTTGGAATGCTGATAATCGCGTGACAGTCGAGTTCCTGGTGCCAGATGCGCCAGATCAGCTAGTTATGGTTCGGAATCCACATCTGACATTTCATCCTCCTATCGCATTCCATCTGGTGGCGAACGACAGTCAAGAGCTCTTCGCCGGTATCGCGGATCTCCAAATCATGCTGGACGAAATCCCGGAAGTGCCGTGGATTAGGTTTGTATCTCGTCCCGCTGAAGAGATCAAGCCGAGCGCGGGCCCTCGCAAGCCTGGCCGAACTCAATTCATCTCTCTCCCGCTGACCTCGACCCGCTGTTCCGTAGGTGTTGCGGTTGATTTTGTACAGCCCGGAAGTCGGGGGCCGTCCGGGCGCCCGATAGATTACTTCGCAGATTGTGGGGCCAATCGCATACGTGTGTCTTGTGAGCCACTCGCGCCGCAATCACCCACTTTAGCATGGTACCACCAACACTAAGCACTAGAGCGGCGCTGACTAACAAGCGCATGCAGCCGACGGCGCTTCAGGTCTAAGGAACGTTGGATTGTGCCCAGTGGAGAAGTCGCCGCAGCTGATGCGCGGTCCGTTATGTGGCCCCGACCGGCTAGGGGGTTCCCTCGTTGACACAGCTTTTCTGGCTGCCGAACGATGCCGGACCGCTGCTTCTACTACCCGAAGCTCTACTTTCAGAATGGTCCGGAATTGATGTGCCTGATTATCGGCCGGTCAGCGCGACCTTTCGGTGGAGTTCCCAGGAAACTGGCGCTTCCGACTACGACCGGGCCTGCGACGTCAATGATTACGTCGGGGCGATCCCGTCGGGCACGGAGAAGGCTTGGTGCTGAACGACACACCCTCTGCAACGGCGTGGCTCCCGCGATCGTGGGGTGGCCTACTCGCACGATGGGAGTATGCCGACAGCGATGGAGCCATGGAGCATGCATTGGCCAGGATTCGGGCGACCTGCCCTGGGAATCGAAGGGGAGTCTGCGCCTCGTAGGCTCGCCCAGGAAGTGTTCAACAGCGCCGAACCCGGCGCGGAACCGGTGCTTCCCCGATTGAAGCTCGAGATGCCACCTGGAAACTATAGCGTACGGTGGACGCCGTACCGCCCTGACCTTCGCACAGCGGTCGGATTGATCGAAGTCCGACGCACACAGGATTAGCGACTACGGCGCCAGTTCTCATAGAGTGCAGTATCACGACCGGGCCACATACCAAGCGCATGCAGCTGGCGGGCGCTTCACATTTAAGAAACGTTAGATAGTGTCCATGCGGGCAAGTCGCCGCAGCTGATGCGCGGTCCGTTAGGCTGCTCCGTCCATCGAGTCCTGCGGATATCGCCGGAGAAGAGGTTAATGGCTGGCGAACGGCGCCCGACCGCGAAGGGTCCACAAGCTGAGGCTGTGCGCACGCGGTGGCATGACATTGACCTTGCCATCGAGGGGCTGCGGCGAAGTGAGGTAAATGCAATCGAGCGGTGCCTCCAATTCCTGGAGGAGGATCCGAACTTTCATAGGTCCGGCTATGTGAAGGAATCGATTTGGCGCCGGTTCATTAACGCCGAGGTGCCACCTCGACAGCTCCGGCGCCTTGAGGACATTGGGCTGGCTTATCTCGACCGACGAATGACACGTGAGTTCTGGTACATGGCCCGTACCATGGCTGAACGTGCAAGTTATGCTTTCTGGGAAGCAGTTAGGCGCGAGACACTCTCAGCAGATCGAGCGACCAAACGTCGTGCGACGGCCCTTCTGGCCTATGAGCACGGCACGGCTGCTGGGGAGGCCATGCGGAAGGAAGTCTGGTACCAGGCCGCGAAAGAACGATCGGCCCAGCGCCGATCACGCAAGTGAGCAGTCGAACAAGCGCATGCAGCTGGCGGGCGCTTCAGGTCAAAGGAACTAGGATGTGTCCAAACGAGCAGTCGCCGCAGCTGATGCGCGGTCCGTTAGGCAGCAAACCAACACGGAGGTGCGCTTGAGATCATCCAGAACCATACCCCTCTACGTCTCAGCTCTTGCTCTGGTCGCGTGCAGCGGCGGGACCGTGATCGACGACAGCTGCTTCGTGGACCTTGCGCCGATCAGTGCCCGGACCCACGTGGTAAGCGTCGGGGACACGGTCACGTTCGAGGCCACCCTGGGACCAGCCGAGTGTCTGCCTGCGAATGTGGAATCTGAAGAGTGGCGTTGGTCCAGCACCGACACGCTGATTGCGCGGATCGATTCCCTGACAGGATTGGCAGAGGGCGTTAGTCCAGGCGACGTGGGAATTCTGGTACGACACGCTCTGGCCCCGAGCGTGCAGGGTGCTACTGGATTCCAAGTTGCAGCAGACTGAAGACATCAACGCGGCCCCTGATCTGACCAGGCGCGGTCCGTTAGGCGGACTTTACGGAGATCATATGGTGGCTTGCGTTCGTATAGACGCCCAGGCCGTACTGATAGTCAGCCTGGCGCTCACCAGCTGCTCTGAATGGGGCGGCTGCACTCTGAGCGTAGAGCCGGGCGTACTCGTAGAAATCAGAGATGCAGCCGATGGAACACCGATCGCGGCCACGGCTTCCGGCACTATTCTGGATGGCAGCTACCAGGATTCGTTACGAATGTATGACGGCTCTCTCACTCGAGCAGGTGCTGATGAGCGCGAAGGCACCTATACAGTGCAGGTGCTCCACGCTGGCTACATGCCCTGGGAGCGACGAGATATCCGCGTGCGGGAAACGGGGTGCCATGTCGATACCGTTACGCTTCAGGCTGATTTGCAACGAGCACCGTAGCCCAACAGGCGCTTAACAAGCGTATGCAGCTGACGGCGCCTCACTTCAAAGGAAAGTAGGATAGGTCCAAATCGGACCAGTTCCCGCAGGTGATGCGCGATCCGTTGGATGGCACCACGCACTCATGTCGGACAGATAAGACTACGTACCGGGGACCCGATAGCCCCGGCCATGTCAGCCGGGATTATCGGACGACCGACCTGTGATCCACGTCTCTGTTACTGTCCCGAGCTCTCACCCAGGGCGACGAGAAGCTCGTCCAGCTGATCGAACGTCTCGCCCATTGCATCGGCTGCTCCGGTGCCACAGCGTCGAGCGCTTCCTTCGAAGGATAGCTCTCGCGCAGGACCACCAGCGTCTTGCCGCCGTTTTCCTCGAAGGTCACCGTGGTGACAGGCCCGCCCTCGCCAGCTTCCTCATTGGTCCACGCGAGGCGCGAATACGGCCTCACTTCCACATACGTGCCGAAAAACGCGGCAGGCTCGGCGCCACCGTGGTCGAATACCAATCGGTACTTGCCTCCGACACGAGCATCCACCTCGCAGGACAGCAGGGTCATTCCCATCGACTTCGGCACCCACCAACGCTTGAGCAGCTCGGCCTTGGTAAATGCCTCGAACACGAGGCGCGCCGGGCCGTTGATGGTCCGCGTGACAACCACCTCGCGGTCCGACTTCCGTTCCACCGTGGTGCGGTTCTTCACGGGGCCGGGCTCACTTGCGATTCTTGCGTTCATCACTCTTCTCCTTTCGTGTCAGTTCCTCGACAACCTTGTTTAACTCGTCGAAGCGTTCGTCCCAACGCTGGCGGTACCTCTCGAGCCACGCCGTCTCTTGCTCCAACCGGCGCGGGCCCAGCTGGCAGGTCCGCACGCGCCCGATCTTCTTCGTGGTGACGAGCCCCGCCTGCTCCAGAACACCAACGTGCTCTTCATGCCCGTGAGCGTCATGTGGAACTTCTCGGCAAGGTCCGTGATCAAAGCGTCGGCTCGTCCGAGCTGCTCCAGGACGCCACGCCGCGTGGCGTCCGAGAGCGCGGCGAACGAAGTATCAAGTCGGGTCGTCATATACTGAACCATATGGTTCAGTATATTAACGCAACCGTCCGCGGCATGCAAGGGGCGGACGAGTTACACTCATGCATGAGGTGCAGCCTAACAAGGGGGTGCAGCGGGCGGACGCTTCAGGTCTGAGGAATGTTAGGAGTGTGAAAGCGCGAAAGTCGCCCGCAGCTGATGCGCGGTCCGTTGGGCGGCCGCCCGGCTTACCTCTACGCCTCTCCCTTCAGGAGGAGCTGTCTGGCTGGTCCGTTCATCACACTGATTTCGGAGATCCGATGGGTCGGCAGATTGTCTCAACATCGAAGGCAGCAAAGCCACCCGCGACCTACAGCCAGGCAGTGAAGGCCGCGGGCCTGGTATTTGTTTCGGGCACAGCCCCGGCCGACCCTGCGACGGGCGGTTTGGTCGGCGCAACCATCCAGGAGCAAACACGGCAGTGTCTGACGAACATTGCCGCCATCCTCCAAGAGGCCGGCAGCTCGCTTGAGAAGATTGTGAGTGCGACGGTGATTCTGGCGGAAGAGGAGGATTTTGGAGGCATGAATGAGGAATGGGTCCGATGGTTTCCCTAGCCTCCGGCTCGCCAAGGCGCCAAACTGCCTGTGCGGGTTCCCGGTCTGAAGGTCTCGATTGCCGCCATTGCCGAGGCATAGGGGCCGTTAGAAAGCGGCTCTATCCAGGAACTGGGAGTCTGATGCGCCGAGTCGTCTACCGCGTTGCCGCGAGTGTCGACGGGTACATCGCCGGGCTCCACGGCGAGGTGGATTGGATCGTGCACGATTCCGCAGTGGACTTCGTGAAGGTCTACGAAGGGGTCGACACCGTGCTCCTGGGCCGGCGCACCTATGAACTCACCCGCCAACCGGGCGCGCCCCCTTGGCCGCAGGGTTGGCGGATCTATGTCTTCTCCCGAACACTCAATCCGGAGGAACATCCAGGGGTGACGGTGGTGAGGGTCGAGGCGGGTCCACACGTCGCTGCCCTCCGCGCCGCGCCCGGGCGGGATATCTGGCTTTTCGGCGGTGGCGGTCTATTCCGGAGTTCTGCTTGGGGCCCAGCAGGTGGACCTCGTGGAGGTGCTGCTCGTGCCGGTCCTGCTCGGGGGCGGCATCCCTCTCCTGGAGAGGGGAGCACCGCTGATACAGCTGGCACTGGAGCAGGTGGAGAGGTATCCAAGCGGGCTACTCAGTCTGAGGTATCGTGTCCCGGACTCCGCCGCCGTCTAACCCACAAATGCAGCCGACCCGACATGGACCACATCTTTCTTCCTGGTGAGGAGACATGGTACGCCAGCGATTCGCCAACCTCACAGTTCAGCGCCATTTTCGAGGATGACGGCGACACTGGGTACTTCTACGCATGGGATCGTGCCCGCGAAGAGGGAGCGATCCTCGACGCCGTGCACATTTACACCGTTCGGAATGTCATTGATCGCGAGATCGATTCGAAGGCTGCGATCATCTGGTCGGAGGATGGGCTGAAGGCGGTATTGCTACTGAACGACTACCCTCAAGCGGTGATCGATTTTCAAGCACGCCGGGCCTACTCTCGCTCAAACTTCCCCCCACCAGGGGGAGAGTGGCGCGCGTCCGAGCGGGCGCCATGGGAGGATGACCTGATGCGACTGTTCGATGGCTCTGGCGCCTGACAAGCGCATGCAGCTGCCGGGCGCTTCACTCATAAGGAACTTAGGATAGAGAACGCTTAAGCAGTCGGCGCAGCTGATGCGCGGTGAAGACTGGCGCATCGTGTGGTCTCATGCGACCGCGGCCGCGCCTTGAGCTCGGGCTCGCGGCTCACCGCTAAAGGCGAGTATAAGCAGTCGTGTGTGACGATGTAGGTTGTGCGACACTCTCCAAAGTGAAGGGCATCATGGCAGACGCGACCGCTCGCTCGCAAGCAGCGTATCCCTACGCCACCCATCTCAACATTCACTATGACCAGCTCGAGCTGGTCGACGTACAATCTCTTGTCGACGCCTGCAAAGACCAATGGTACAACCAGACCCTGTGCCGCGTGAATGATTCGGTGGTGCGGCTTGGGGTTCTGCAGGGCGAATACCATTGGCACAAGCATGACAATGAAGACGAATTTTTTTATGTCATCGAAGGCCACTTCCTGATTGATCTAGAGGATCGGACGATCGACTTGGGACCGCGACAAGGCTTTGTGGTGCCGAAAGGTGTTGTCCACCGTACGCGGGCTCCCGAGCGCGCGGTGATCTTAATGGTGGAGAACGCTGGTATCGTCCCCACCGGGGACTAGTGCGGAAGCCTCCAGTCCATGATGTGCGAGCCAGGGGGACATCATGACAGTCAAGCGTATGGACAACGTCGGCATCGTGGTAGAAGACATCGATGCCGCCATTGAGTTTTTCACCGAGCTTGGCCTGAAACTCGAAGGGCGAGCCATGATCGAAGGAGAGTGGGCCGGGCGCGTCACCGGGCTGGGGACCCAGCGCGTCGAGATCGCCATGATGGTCACTCCGGACGGCCACAGCCGGCTCGAGCTTTCGCGATTCCTCGCCCCGCCCGTCGTCGCCGATCACCGCAACGCCCCGGTGAACGCGCTCGGCTACCTGCGCGTCATGTTCACCGTGGAGGACATCGACGATACGCTCGCCCGGCTCCGCAAACGCGGCGCGGAGCTCGTCGGCGAAGTGGTCCAGTACGAAGACACGTATCGGCTCTGCTACATCCGGGGCCCCGAAGGAATTCTCATCGGGCTCGCCCAACAACTCGGGCAGCAGACTTCCCGAGCGAATCCCATGAAACGCAAGCGGTAAAACTGAAGCCTTGCCGTCTGAGCCGTCCGAATGGGGCGAGGAGCAGGGAGCCGAGGTAGGTTGAGGGTAATGCTGCGTAATCACCAGCGGACGGCGGAGCTTTCGAGGACCTCAGCTTCGGGGAATTTCATGCTTCGTGTGCTCTCAATAGTCGCCGCCGGCATCAGCACGGCGGCGCTGACTCTTTCCTGCTCCGATGCCCCGACCTCGGCCGGCGGAACACCAGCCAGGGGCACCGGCATGCAATCGGCTCCCGCCGCAGCCTTCAGCCCGACGCTCACGCGGCAGGCGAGCGGCACCACTCAGCGGTTCTTCGCCGTCAGCCCAGTGAACGATCGTGTCGTATGGGCCAGCGCGGCCGGAGGGACCTTTGCGAAGACTGTGGATGGCGGCGCCACCTGGGTCTCCCGGGTAATCCCCGGGGCAGAGACCCTCGAGTTCCGTGACGTGCAGGGGGTGAGCGCGAGGGTTGCCTATCTCCTCTCCGCCGGCGAAGGAGCGGCCAATCGCATCTATAAGACTGTGGATGGTGGAGAAACCTGGGAGCTGCAATTTCAGGCTGGAGCCGATCCCCGATTCTTTTATGACTGCTTCGATTTCTGGACTCCAAACCGCGGGATAACATTTGCGGATGGGGTCGACGGGCGCTTTCCCGTCGTCCGGACCTCCGATGGAGGAGAAAACTGGACGAATATCGGCGGGCGTCTTCCAGGTCCTCAGGCCGGTGAGGCCGGCTTTGCGGCCAGCGGGTCGTGCATTACGACCGGGAGCGGTAACCGGGCCTGGATCGGGACCGGAGGCGGGGTGGAGGCCAGAGTTCTGGCGACCACCGATGGAGGTGACAGCTGGACGTCGTATGGCGTACCGATCCTGCAGGGGACTTCATTGTCAGGGGTGGTCAGCATCGATTTCCGTGACCCATTCCGCGGGATCCTGGGAGGCGGAGACATCCTGGCCCATACTGTGGCGCAGAACAACGTGGCGCGCTCGAGTGACGGCGGCAAAACGTGGACGCTGACAACACCGACGCCCTTTACCGGGGCGGTATACGGGCTGAGCTATGTGCCCGGCCAGCGCCTCACAGTCGTCGCTACCGGGCCGAGCGGCGCGGCGTGGTCGCCGGACGAAGGGGACACCTGGTCGCTCCTGCCGGGGCTCTCGAACTTCTGGGCGGTAGCTTTCGCCAGTCGAAGCGCGGGGTGGCTGGTTGGGGGTGACGGGCAGATCGTGAAGATCGACTTCTCTCGCGAAGCACCGGACGAGAACAAGGATCTCTAGCTTCGGTCAGGATGCCCCTGTTTCATCCGCCGCATGTCTTCGAGCAGTGCGGCGGGTGACACTCCTCGCCCCAGGAAATCCTCGATCACCTGACGCGTTGGCCGCTCCAGCCCGAACCGATACAGCCGTGGGGCAACCCAGCCGTACCAGGTCGAGTCTCCCGTGATGAATGGACCGTGCGCCTCGCGGGTTCGCTGCCGGATATCGGCAATGATGATGGCTCCCGCCGCATAGTTCATCATGTAGCCGGGCGCGTCTATCAATTGACCCCGCATCGCCCACCAGGAAAGCTCCGGGTGAGGGCGGATGCGCAGGTAGTCCCGGGTCAGTGTGGTCCAAACCTCGTTCGGGTCTGCCCGAGGATTGCGCTGCATTCGTACTTCGAACAGCGCCCACGCTATGTCCAGGACAACTCCGCCGTAGCGGCTCCGCAAACCCTCCCCCGTGGGCACCGAATCGCCCAGCCAGTGCTGTTGCCAAATCGGCTCGTACACGTCGAGGGCTACGAAGTCGGCGACCGCCTCGGTGAACGGGTCGCTGTCGGGCCAGTCCGCAAAGGCAGGTCGGGTCCGGATCGCGTTGATATGAACGGCATGCCCGGTCTCATGCAGAAGCTCGTTCAGATTGTCCAGACCGCCCACGCGATAGGTGGCAAACACCCACGGCTCGCCATTCCGCCATGAGCCATTGATCAGGCGAGGGCGGCGCCCGAAGGTACAGAAGGCAACAGGCGTTTTGCCCTCCCGCGGCTCGATGTCGTATCTCACCTCCAGGTCAGCGATGTTCGCGCCGAGCGAGCGATAGATCTGATCGTTGATCGCCGTGAGCCGCTCTTTGGGAATCCGCTGGCTCAGCCGGCGGCTTGCCTTCCCGGTCTCGTAGTACCAGTCCCATGGCTCGGTCAGCGAGTCCGGCGTCACCTCTCTCCACGTCTCCAGTACACGAACCAGCCACTGCTCCAGAGAATCCGGCACCAGGCCCGACGCGCGGGACTGCGCGGCAGCCGGGGCTTCCGCTCCGTGTCTATCTCGTATCTCTCGGAGGATCAGCTGGCGATACGGGCTTCCGGCTTCGTTGCCGTGATTCACCGAGCGCCACACTGGATCGAGTGCCATGAAGAGCTGTTTACGACGCGCAGCGCTTTCGGTCTGGCCAAGTGCCCCGAGCACGGAGAGGCGGTCCAGAGTGTCGCCTGCGAGCACCACATGAGATTGAGCCCACGAATAACAGGCGTACATGCGGTGGCGCAGCGAGTCGAGCCCGTTCCGGCCTGTGAGAACAACCACCGGATCGTACTCACAATTCGGCCGCCGAGGCTCTGCGGCAACAACTGTATCAGCGGGAGGCTCGATGCGGTTCAGATCCGTCGCCAGCGTCCGGCGCATGACACCCAGCGCTCGAGCATCATCAGGAACGAGCGCTGCAGAGTCGACGGCGGTGAGGCTCGCGGCCACTCGTTCGCGAAGGGCGTTATGCGAGCCGATAAGCTCTCGAGTGGCTGAATCTCTGGAGGAGCGGCCCGCCTCCTGATTCACATCAATTTTGTCCCGAATGTCGCGCAGGTCGGCATACAGCGACTCAGCCCGAACCAGGCTGGACGGCGCTGGAGCATCGGAGCTTCGATGATGGCTGCAGGAGGGGAGCACGGCGGCCAGGAGAATGAGCTCCGCCCATGAAAGCAGTCGGCGCATGGGCACAAAAGATAGCGCCGGCAAATGCCGGCGCTGGATAGTTATAGCGAACTACCGTGCTGAGCTGTCAGACGGCTACCCGGTTGACCCGAGCCTCGGCGATGGCCGAGAGCTTGAGATCGGTAGCCTTCTCCTCCTCGAGGGTCTCCTCCAGCACCGCGGCGCAGTCGCTCCGGCCGAGCTGGCGGGCCCAGGCTGCCAACGTACCATACCGCGTGATCTCGTAATGCTCCACCGCCTGCGCGGCGGCCAAGGCAGCGGCATCGAGGACCTCGGGATCACTGGCGTCGCTCATGATCTCGTTGGCCTCGGAAATGATGCCATCGATGGCGGGGCAGTTGACCGCCTTGGCCTCGTGTCCATGCATCTTGAATACTTGTTCCACCCGGCTGACCTGGCCCTGGGTCTCGATCAGGTGGACCTCGAAGGCCTCCTTGAGCTGCGGATCAGACACCTTGGCGATCATCTTTGGCAGAGCCTTGAGGATCTGCTGTTCGGCATAGTAGATGTCCTGCAGCGTGTGGACGAACAGGTCGTCCAGCGACTTAATTGGCTTGGAAAGCAACCCCATAATTAATTCTCCTGAATGAGCTGAATTTCTGATTTGCGAGTACAGCGGCACCTCTCGAAGAGCCTGCATTCTCGCTATCAGGGCCTTTCCTAGCGGTGCGCTGGATCACGCCGGGCTCATCTATTCGGGGAGAAAGCATGGCAGTACGAGCTCTGACGCGGTTACGGAAGATCTGCCTGGCATTACCCGAGTCTCATGAGGTGGAAGCCTGGGGTGAGCCGACGTTTCGGGTGCGCAATAAGCTGTTCGCCATGTATGCCAGCTCGACTACTCACCACGGTGGCGGCCGTCCGGCGGTGTGGTGCAAAGCCGGCCCTGGGAATCAGGGTCTCATGGTTCAGGCGAACCCGATTCGGTTCTTCGTTCCTCCGTATGTGGGTCCCAGCGGGTGGGTGGGCGTATGGCTCGATGGCGCTGTGGATTGGAGTGAAGTGGCAGATCTGTTGCGGGATTCGTACGCGCTGGTGGCTCCGAAGAAGCTCCGCTCTTTGCTCGAGACCTCCAACTAGCTCAACCGACACGGACGGCAATGCGAAAACACTGGCCCCGATTCCTTCTCCTTCTGCCGATCAGCATTACTCCCCTTCGAGCCCAGCAGCCACCGCCGGGGCTGGATGGCTACATCCAGCGCGTCATGCAGACTTTCACGGTGCCGGGGCTCTCGGTGGCGATCGTGCAAGACGGCAAGGTCATCCTGGCCAAAGGCTATGGCGTGCGACGAATGGGGGACCGGGCTCCTGTCGATGCGCGAACGCGGTTCGGAATCGCATCGAACACCAAGCTGTTCACGGCCACCGCTATCGCGCTGCTCGTCGAGGAAGGCAAAGTCGAGTGGGACAAGCCGGTCATCGACTATCTCCCCGCATTCGCCATGTCCGATCCGTACGTCACGCGGGAGCTCACCGTTCGCGATCTCCTGGTTCACCGGAGCGGCCTCGGGCTCGGTGCGGGCGACCTGCTATGGTGGCCTCCTTCGACGTACAACAGGAAGGAAATCGCACGACGTATCCGCTACATCCCGCTGGCCACGTCGTTTCGGAGCGCCTACGCCTACGACAATGTCCTCTATCTCGTCGCCGGAGAATTGATCGAAGCAGTGTCCGGCAAGAGCTGGGAGGAATTCGTTCGGAGCCGCATCCTGGCCAAGGTGGGAATGAGCGATACCGAGGTTCGTCACTCGGGAGCTACCGCAGGTGGCAACGTGGCCGGAACTCACGCCGAGGTAAATGACACCGTTCGTCCGGTCGCGCCGTTTACGAGCGATAACACCAATCCGGCCGGCGGGATCATGTCGGGGGCTGTCGACATGGCAAAGTGGATGATCGTACAGCTGGACTCGGGGCGGGTTGCCGATGGCTCCCGACTGTTTACGCCGGCGAGTACCCGGCAGCTGTGGCGTGAGGTGACGCCAACTCCCATAGGCAGTGTCCCGCCCGGTATGTCGGCAGTCAGCCATCTCCAGGCCAGGATGTCCGGCTACGCACTCGGCCTCAGCGTTCGCGACTATCGTGGAAGGATCCTGCTTCAGCATACCGGTGGGCTACCCGGGTACCTGTCCAAGGTTGCCATGATTCCCGAGCTTCGGCTCGGCGTAGCGGTGCTCACGAACCAGGAGTCCGGAGCAGCCTACGAATCGATCGTCTACCATGTGCTCGATCACTATCTCAACGTCAGACCACCAGACTATCCAGCCGTGTTCAAGACGCTGAACGACCGGCGGCGCGCCAAGCTGCAGGAGGCGGAGAGCAAGGCGTCGGCAGGGCGCGATTCTCTTTCGGGCCCCTCGCTGCCCCTTGCGAAGTACGCCGGTACATATCGCGATCCATGGTACGGCGATGTGGTAATTGCCGGGGAGGGTCGTGGACTCGCCATCCGCTTCAAGCACACACCATCGCTGGTGGGCGATCTGGTGCACTGGCAGCACGACACGTTCCTGGCACGCTGGAGAGACCGGGAGCTCAGAGCCGATGCGTACGCCACCTTTACGCTCAAGCCGGATGGGAGTGTCGAGCAGCTCAGGATGGTGCCGGCATCCGACGCGGTCGACTTCAGCTTCGATTTTCAGGACTTGACGTTGCAGCCGATCCGCGATTCTGCGCGATAGCGCCCTACTCCGTGGGGCCGTCTGGTATTCCCTCCGGCGCTACCACACGTGTGTTCTTAGGATACTTGGGGAACAAGTCACCGATGAGCGCTCCAGGTAAGGCGCCAAATGCTCCTCCAATCACGCCGCCTCCGCTTCCTGGAGGGGCGGCCGTATGGGCGCCTGGGCCAGAGGTGCTGTGCAGTCACGGCGAAAACCAGGATACATAGAGCGTGGCGAGCGAGCATGGTGCCCCCGAATCGAAGACACCTCAGGCTACTTTCGCGCCGTGACCTCCGTATGCCTCGAGCGTGACCCCGGTGCAGTGGCAACCCGCTGAAGGGCCCGGCGCGCTTTGGTCAAGGATAAGGCGCTATCCCAGAACTCGGCCCATGGATCGTCCGCTCGGTCGAGCCGATCGAAAACTGTTTTGATGGTAAAGCTGTTGGACTTCAGATTCTTTTTCCCGAGCTCGGCCCAGTCCAGTGGTACCGATACTGGTGCACCTTTCCGGGCACGTACGGCGTAGGCTGGTGCGACCAGCTGCGCGTATCCGTTACGGTTGGTGTCGATGAAGACTCGGTCTCCGCGCTGCGCCTTGAGCTGCTCCATCGTGCGTTCTTTCGGCGCCTGGGCGACCACGATCGCTGCCACATCTCGAGCGAAGTTCCTGACCGGCTCGTACTCCTCACGCCGCTGTAGCGGTACCACGACGTGAAGGCCACGGGAGCCGGTTGTCTTCAGAAAGGCGGGAAGTCCCAGCTCATCGAGCAGCTGCTTGAAGGCCTGGGCGGTCGACCGGACCACTCCGAAATCATCACCCTGAGGGTCCAGGTCGAATACGAGCTGATCTGGATGGTGGACCTTGTCGAGCCGGCTGAGGAAGATGTGCGGAGTAACGCATGCCTGATTTGCCAGGTAGACAAGCGTAGCAGTGTCGTTGCACACCACGTGCGTGACCTTGCCTCCCACTTTCTCCATCGTGACCCTCTGGATCCACTCGGGAAAGTAGGATGACGCCTCCTTCTGGAAGAAGCGCTTGGTATCGATGCCGTTGGGATATCGTTCCAGCGTCAATGGCCGGTCGTGTAGGTGGGGCAGCATCCACGGAGCGATCCGAGCGTAGTACTCGATCAGCTCTCCCTTGGTGATCCCATCCTCCGGGAACAGAACCTTCTCGGGCCGGCTGATCTCGATCTCACGTCCATCGGCGCGAATCACGCCCTTCAAGGCCGCCATCGAAGCATCTCCCTGCTGCTCTCAGGTATTTCTCGCGAAGCTCTGGGGATAGAGCTCGGAGCTGCCATCCAAGTCACCAGTCTGAGCATAGACCAACAATTCCGCGGTGTCGTCGATTACTTCGCCGCCCACCGCCTCACCCAGTACCAGCTCGTGGTCGCCGGCGGGGGTAGCCCCCGCAATGCGACACTCCAGGTACGCTGCGGCATCCAGAAGAATTGGGGCGCCGAAGGTATTCGGCCTCCAGCGTTGCCCGGCGAGTTTGTTCAGCTCCCGTCCCGAGTGGGTGCCGAAATGCCCTGCGAGGTCGAGCTGATTTCTCCTGAGCATGTTCAGCACGAATGTCCCGCTATGCTTGAGCAGAGAGTAGGACATGTTCTTCGGGTTTACTGACAGGCCCACGAGAAGCGGCTCGAACGATACCTGTGTCACCCAGGCCGCGGTGAATGCATTCTGCCGGCCTTCGTAGGCCACCCCGACCACATAGACTCCCGTGGTCAAGCGGTGAAAGAGGTCGACGGGTGTAGACGTTTGCATGTAACTCCTTCATGATGTTTGATCCCGACACCCGGAATTTAGGGCCACCCACTGATAGAGGTACCGATGCGCATCAGAACAATCGCCCTGTTCGTCTGCATCACCGCTGCTCGACCGGTTCCCGCGTCAGTGCTCCTGGCGCAGTCACTCGACTCAATAACCAGCGTTCAGCATCGTGGTCTCTCGGGAAAGCAGGCGGCAATCGCCGGCATTCTCCTGCTGACCTCAGGACTGGCAGATGAGGGACTTCGCGAAGAGCTCCAGGAGCATCGCAGTGGTGTCACGAACTCTGTCGCATGGCTGGGTAATACACTGGGCGACCCCGCGTATGTCGTCTCTGGTATAGGCGTGGCCCTGCTGGCGGGCGAGCTGTCAGGAAACAAGGAGCTGGCCCATCTGGCGTGGCGGGTCGGGAGCTCCGCCGCGCTGGCGTCCGGGGTTACCACCATTCTCAAGTACACGGTCGGACGCACCCGGCCCACACAGGGAGACAGCGACGATTTTCAGCCTTTCGGTGGGGGCACGTCGTTCCCGTCGGGACATACGACGCTCGCCTTTGCCGTGGCCACCGCAATAGCCGACGAGAGCCGCAACGGATGGGTGGACGCTGCCGTGTATGGTGCTGCCGCGCTTACGGCGTATGCCCGGGTCAACAATGATCGCCATTGGGCCTCGGATGTTCTGGCCGGCGCCCTGGTCGGCCATCTGAGCGCGCGCTGGCTCTCGCGCCGAAACGCCTCCCTCAGCCTCGCACCCGGATCGATCGGGCTTTCATTCGGATTCTGACGCAACAGAAGTTCCTAACAGGCAACCATAAGGTTGCATTATCGTGGGTCTATGTTAGATTAACATGCAACCAGATGGTTGCACGTCAACTTTCGGAGGCTCTATGCCCGCGTCCGCGCCAGGCTCCACCACGACTGATCGCATCGTCAAGACCACCCTGCTCAAGGCCCCCCGGTCGAAGGTCTGGCGTGCTCTCACGGATCCGGCAGCGTTCAGTAGCTGGTTCGGGTGTGTTTTGAGAGACCCGTTTGTGCCGGGAGCGCGAGTTCGGGGTCCGGTCACTCATCCGGGGTACGAGCATCTCACAATGGACATCATCATAGGCGAGGTTCAGCCGGAGCGACTGTTCTCCTGGCAGTGGTATCCCGGTGGCGATCCCGAACACCATCCGGACGAGGCAATGACGACTGTGGTCTTCGAGCTGCAGGAGGTGCCGGAGGGCACCAAACTTACGGTGACCGAAACCGGCTTCGACCGTCTTCCTCCGGCCCGGCGCGCCAAGGCCTACCGGGAGAATGATGAGGGCTGGGACGGCCAACTGGAGAATCTGCGGAACCACCTTGCCTGAGCCACATGCCCGGGCCTCCGCCAGTCTGTTCGCGGCTCTTGGCGACGAGACCCGCCTCCGGCTGCTGGGTCGCCTCGCTGGTGGGCCGGTATCGATCTCCCGGCTGGCGGAGGGCTCAGGCATCACCCGGCAGGGGGTTGCCAAGCACCTCCGGGTACTAGCCCGGGCCGGCTTGGTTCGGGGGCGCCGCCGCGGGAAGGAGAGCGTCTGGCAGCTGGAGAGAAAGCGGCTGGATGAGGCAAGGCGCTCCTTGGAGCTGATTTCCCGGCAATGGGACACGGCCCTCGGTAAGCTTAAGCTCTACGTGGAAGAGCAATCGTGAGTCCCTATCTCCCGAGGCAATCGTGGACGACCGAACCGTCACGCTGCTGCTCCGCCTGGTTCACATTCTGGCCGGCATCTTCTGGGTTGGAGCGATTTTCCTGATTGCCGGCTTCCTCATGCCGACCCTTCGAGCGACTGGCCGAGAAGGTGGCCGCTTCATGCAGCATCTGATGCAGCAGCGGAAACTCCCGGTGTACCTGGCCGGCGCAATGCTCCTCACGGTGCTCTCCGGATTCACGCTCTACGGTCGATTAGTGTCGGCCACCCACGGGGCGTGGGCGGGCACTGCACCTGGCATCGCGTATGGTGTGGGTGGTCTTTCGGCGATCATCGGAGCATTGGTCGGGCTGCTGGTCAGTGGGTCCGCCGCTCGGCGGATGGCGGCGATTGGACAGCGCGCCGCGCAGGCAGGTGGTCCATCGGCGAGCGAGCAGGCTGAGATCGAGAGGCTGCAGGGCCGAATGATGGTGGGATCGCGCCTGGTGGCCCTCTTCCTGGGTGTGGCGGCGTCTGCTATGGCGGTGGGGCGTTACCTGTGACTGTGTGCTAGGCAGGCTGGTGCTGGCGCCACCACCGGTTCGCCTCTTCCTGGCTCCAGGGCTCTCTCTCTATTTCCGCCAACTCGCGGTCCAGTTCCCCAGCCGTCTGGGGCCTGTCCGCCGGTTTCTTCGCCAGACATAAGAGCACCACCCGGTCGAGTTCCGGGTCGATGTCGAGCTCGGTACGCTGCGACGGGGGAACTGGTGCTTCCTGGATGTGCTTGGCGATGACCTGGAACGATGCTGGCCCTTCGAAGACGAGCCTTCCGGTCAACAGATAGTAGGCGACGCAGCCGAGCGCATAGATATCGGCCCGCCCATCGACCTGCTCGCCCAAGGCCATTTCGGGTGCCATGTAGGCGGGTGTTCCCGGCGTGAGACCGGCAGCGGTGGCCATCGAGTCCTCTCCCGACAGACTGCCGACCGATTTCACCAGGCCGAAGTCGAGCACCTTCACGAAGTCCTGCCGAAGTCCCACGCGCCCCACGTGAATGTTGGCCGGCTTGATGTCGCGATGGACGAGTCCGTTCGCATGAGCTTCTTCCAGGGACTCGCACACTTGCCGAAGTATGTGGATCACTCGCTTGGCAGGGAGCGGCCCCTCGTGTTGAACCAGCGTCTCCAGGTCCATACCCTGGAGCAGCTCCATTACGAAGTAGAGAGTACCATCCTCGGTCACGCCGAAGTCATACAATTCCACCGTATGCGGCGAGCGCAGATTGGCCGCGGCCTCCGCTTCACGTCGGAACCGGGTGACGGCCAGATCCGCCGAGTCACCATGTCGCTCTGCCAGAACCTCGGGCCGGATCAGCTTGATGGCGGCGGGGCGCGCCAGCATGCGGTGGGTAGCGCGATACACCTCTCCCATGCCGCCGCGGCCGAGTAGCTCACCCAGTTTGTAGCTGCCCATCTCGCGTTCCTTGACCACCTGTCGGCCCAGGCGTGTGACCACATGGGAGATCACCACCGCTACACCGAGCAGCAGATAGCTCGGATAGTGCATGATCAGGGCATTCCGTAACGGGCCGAAGTGGTATCGCCCGGTTGCCTGGGCTATGACCATCCCCATCGGATCCA
The DNA here is from genome assembly GCA_963730915.1 of uncultured Gemmatimonadales bacterium. GTDB lineage: Bacteria > Gemmatimonadota > Gemmatimonadetes > Gemmatimonadales > GWC2-71-9 > CAVVWJ01. The sequence continues at coordinate 591,782 of CAVSTR010000004.1, forward strand.
TCGAGGCGGCCACAAAGCCCGCGAACAGCATCTTCCACGGGGAACCGGGAACCAGGGCAGCGAACATCAGAATGACGGGGCCGATCCAGCTGATCATCGGCTGCGTACTTACCGTGGGGGCACCGGGCGGCCCCAAGTGGAAGAGGAGAGCGATACCCGCCGCACACACCACCAGATAGACGAGGGCAAGATCCAGAATGAAGGTTGGATCTCGCTCGCGGCCACGCAGATAGCCGTAGAGTCCGAGTCCAATCAGGCATGAGACCACGGCCACGATATCGGTCGGACCAAACTGACTCCACCGTGGGTCCTGCGGGCTCATCAGATAGCCGGCCAGGTGGCCGAGGCTCGGTCCCAGAGCCCAAAGGGCGGCACCAATGAGTGCCAGAATTTGAAGGCGCCTGGAGGCTTGGCGTAGTAAGTCGGGGGGCAAACGTCGGCGGCTTCCCGGGGTGCTCCTGCTTTCCCCGGGTGTTTCTCTCTGCCGCCGGCCGATCAGCTGGTCTGACATACTTTGATTTTTACCCCAATGACAACCCTCCGCCAAGGGTTACCGGCTAGTAGTAGTCCAGGTCGAAGTAGGCCACTTGCCAGTCACCGGTGTAATAGACGGTAGCCACGGCTCGGCTTTCCGTCCCGACCCCGCGAGCATAGCACACATGTACCGCGTCCGCGCCCAGCCATTGGACGTGCCCGCCCATCGGCCGCTCACAGCCCAGGGCCGTCCATGATTGTGCCTGTTTCAGCATCTCGGGCAGCTGGCGTCGCGCTGCGGGAAGCAGGTGACGTCGAGCGCCCGGCGCGATCCCCTTTGCATTGCCGGCGACTATCTGATGAAGCAAAGTGGAGATGGCGACCGGTGGACTGGGCCCGCCGATCGTGGAGCTGAACAGTTGTGGCGGACGCAGTGTGGGCTCGAGAATCCCGGCGATGCCCTGGGCGATAGGACCCGGTGTAGCCTCGGCGAGGTTCGCCAGGACAGCTACACTGAGATCGAGCTCGGGGTAGCGATAGATCGCAGTCTTGAAGCCCTGCCAGGACCCGGTGTGCCCGATGCGTCGGTGGCTGCGTTGTGGCCCCAGGTCCCAGCCATAGCCGTAGGGGAACGTTCCGCCGTCGGCCAGCTTGACGGGCGTCCAAGCCTCCTCGAGCACGCGGGCAGGGGGCAAGCGCTGGGTTTTCAGCGCGATGGCCCACTTCGCCAAGTCATTGACAGTCAGGTAGAGCGCTCCATCGGCCGTGGTATTGAGTGAGGGCGATACCCACTCCTGATTTTTTACCTCATTGTCTACCAGGCGGTATCCTGCCGCCCGATTGGGAACGATGTCGGCTTCGGATATGACGCGGGTGTGCATGCCGAGGGGCTTGAACAAGAGGTCCTGCAGCACATCGCCATAGAAACGGCCTGTCACCCGATGGACGATGACGCCCAGCAACAGATACCCGGTGTTGCTGTAGCTCCAACTGGTGCCGGCAGGAAAATCGAGCCGCTGTTTCGTGGCCACCCGGACGAGCTGGTCTTCGGTATAATCTTTCCGCAGATCGATCATCGAGTCGGTATAGTCGGGAACGCCCGAGGTATGCGTGAGCAGATGGCGCACTCTGACGCTGTCCCAAGTGCCCTTTCCCTCCGGAAACCACTTTGTAATCCGCTCGTCGAGGCTGAGCCGGCCTTGCTGGGCCAGCATTCCAACAGCAGTGGCTGTGAACTGCTTTCCCAGCGAGCCGGACTGATACACGGTACTGTCGGATGCCGGAACCCGGTGCTCGAGATTTGCAAAGCCGAATCCGCGCGCGAGCAGAATGCTGTCACCACGCACGATGGCGACGGATAGCCCTGGGATCTTCTGCTGCCGCATCACCGCAGTGACATACCGTGCTACGGAATCGAGCGGCACGGATTGAGCGGCGAGTGATGGGGAGATCCAGGGGGCGGCGCACACCAGCACGGCCACGATGAGCATCAGCGGCATTCCATCTCCATTTCGGTCGGGAAGGGTATCTTAGATTCTCTCATCGATGAGCGATATCCCCGAACGCCTGGCAGCCGCGCTCAGCGGCCGATATGTAGTGGAGCGAGAGGTCGGGGCCGGCGGCATGGCCACCGTCTATCTCGCCCGCGATCTCCGGCACAAACGCCCCGTTGCGGTGAAGGTGGTGCGGCCGGAGCTCGGCGGCCGCGATGGGATTGACCGGTTTCTTCGCGAGATCGAGCTCGCTGCTCGCCTCCAGCATCCGCACATCCTCCCCGTTTTTGATTCTGGCGTCGTCGATGACCCCAATGGGGCTCCAATCCCCTACCTCGTGATGCCCTATGTCGAAGGGGAGACACTGCGGCAGCTCCTCCAGCGCGAGGTCCGGTTGCCGGTCGACGCCACTATGACGATTGCGATAGAGGTGGCGGACGCTCTGGCCTATGCCCACGGAAAGGGGGTCGTGCACCGCGACATCAAGCCGGAAAACATCCTTCTCAGCGGTGGGCACGCCGTGGTTGCCGACTTCGGCGTTGCCAAGGCGCTCGAGCAGGGGACCTCGCCTGAGGTGCCGGACGTCCGCCTCACCCGGGCCGGCCTGGCGCTCGGAACGCCGCAGTACATGAGCCCGGAACAGGCGGCCGGCGACACGACGGTGGACGCCAGGGCCGACCAGTACAGCCTTGCGTGTGTCATCTACGAGATGTTGGCTGGCGAGCCGCCTTTCGCCGGACCGACTGCCCAGGCAGTCATCGCCAAGAGTCTCACCGCTCCCCGCCCGCATGTTGGCAGGGTCCGAGCGGGTGTTCCGCCGGAGGTGGACCAGGCGGTGCTCCGCGCGCTGGCTCTCGAACCTGGTGATCGCTATACCGATATGGGCGCACTTCGCTCGGCACTGACAAGTGCACGAGGCCTGCCCACACGACCCAGTCACCGGCGGGTTGTCGGCGGTGCCTTCGCCGTGCTGGCCGGTGTATTGGCGATCGGGTGGTTTGCCACGCGCTCTCCCACTCGGATCATCGCTCCAGCCGCCCAGACGTTGGCCGTACTTCCGTTCCACACTTCCGGTGCCGGAGTCGAGTTCCTGAGGGAGGGCATGGTCGACTTGCTGGCGACCAACTTGAGAGGCGTTGCCGGGATCAACACCGTCGATCCTCGCAATGTGCTGCGCAGGTGGGGCGACGGAGATCGTGCCGCCAATGACCTGACGCGCGCCCTCGATGTGGGCCGCGACCTCGGGGCGGGTTCAGTGGTGCTTGGCAGTGTGGTGTCCACCGGAGGCCGCGTGAGGCTGGCGGCAGATATCTACAGTGTGGCAGGCGATCGCCTGGCGCGGGCTCAGGTCGACGGAGCAGCCGACAGCGTACTCGGCGTGGTCGATCGGCTGAGCCTCGCCCTGTTGCGCGACATCTGGCGTTCCAAGGAGCCACTGCCCAATCTGCGGCTCGCCTCTTTGACCAGCGACTCGATTGGTGCGCTGCGAGAGTACCTGCAGGGCGAAGGATATTACCGCAAGCTCGCCTGGGACTCGGCGCAGAGCGCTTACACCCGAGCGGTGGAGATCGACTCGACGTTTGCGCTCGCACATCTACGCCGGGCGCAGGTCTTCGGCTGGACCGGCGGATACGGGAACGATGAGTCCCGCACCGCGCTCGCAGCTGCTAACCGGTTTGCCACGCGGCTACCGGCGCGTGACCGCCGGCTGCTCGCCGGCTACCAGCTTTTTGATCGGGGCAAGCCGGCTTCAACCGATTCTCTGCGTGCCTATCTGGCTGCGTATCCGGAGGATGTGGACGGATGGTTCGTACTTGGCGAGGCGCTGTTCCACACGCACATCTGGCGGCCGGTCTCTCCCGAATCTACCTATGCCGCGTTCGATAGCGTCCTTCGCCGTGACTCCACTTTGTTTCCCGCGTTGATCCATCCGGTCGAGGTTGCAGTCGCAAGTCGAGACAGTGCTCGGTTTGCCCGATATGCCTCTACGATAGAGAGGACGGCTCCATCCCCCACTACACGGGCGTTACGAACCACGTCGCAGATGGTCTGGGGACCTGAGCCGACTGACAGCGCACTCATTGCGGCACTCCGGGACGAGCCCTCGTGGATTATCATGGCGCTCAACGCGTCGTTTAAGCGCGAGCGCGCCACCGGTGACTCAGTAGCCCAGCGGTACGCACGGGTGCAACGTGTGGGTTCAAGGTCCCCGCGATTCCAAGCGCGAGGGTACGCCGCTCGCACTCAGGTGCTGGCCGGACTGGGTCGCTGGAGAGAAATGCTCACGCTGACAGATTCCTTGAGGCCGCTGGATCCGGACAAGGCGACGCAGGTCCTCGGGTACGCCCTTGCCCTGGGTTTGGCACCGCCTTCCTACCGTTACATGCTCGATTCTGTGGTACAGGCGCTGCCACCAGGTCCCGAAGCTGAGTACGCACGCGCGCTGGTGAGCCTCATCCACGGCGATGTTCGGGCAGGTCGCCAGCAGATTGCTCGTATTCTGGTACAGCCGGACTCGTCAAGAATTCCTGAGGATATCCGGGCCTATCTTCTGGCGGCGGATGGCTGGGCTGCGATGCTCCAGGGCGACACCACTTCGGGCCTTCGGCGGTTGCGCGCGGGCCTCGAGCAGGCCGCCGCGCCAGGACAAGCCGAAGACAGCGGCTTCCTTCGTTTCCAGCTGGCATTGGCACTGGCGGCGCGACCTGAGACGCGGGAGGAGGGTATCGCCAGCCTGCGCTATGGGTTCGACTTCCAGCCACTGTTCATTCCCCTGACAACCCTGGCACTCGGTCGCACGTACGAGGCCGCGGGGAAGCCCGATTCCGCAGCGCTTGCGTATCGAAAGTTTATCAGGTATTGGAATCGGGCAGAGCCGGAGCTCCAAAGCAGAGTGACCGATGCCCGTCGAGCCCTCGAGGAGCTGTCTCAGGAGCGTCCGGGCTCTCGATGAGTAGGCCGGCAGGATGTAAGCGGGCTCACTGTGCTGCACGTACCGGCGTCCAACCTTGCGAAGGCATCACGACCGATAAGGAGGACACAGGTCCGATCGCGGTGAACAGGGGGAGTTATGGCACGAAAGAGTGGCGATGAGAGAAGCGGCCAGGAACGGCGTGCCACGCCACGCGCCAATCGTCGTACGATCAAGCCCGAGGATGATACGACGCACCTGCTGGAGCGCGGCAAAGGCCCTGCTGCCGAGCACCGGATCGATGCCAGCGTGGACCGCGCGAGCGACGTCGTCAACACCTGGGCAGAGGGCCAGTCACGGGCCGAGCGCCGTGAAGAGCCGGGCCGTCGCCTGACAAATAGCGGTCCACGAAGTCGGCGCAAATCAGACGAGAGTCTGACGCAGGAAATCCGCGAGATTTTGACTGCAGACCCGGAGCTCGAGGCTACGGACATCGAGGTCGAGGTGGAGGGCGGGGCGGTCACACTGCGTGGAGCCGTGGTGGACTCTGACGCCAGGCTGCTGGCAGAGGAGCTGGTGGAAAGCCTTTCCGGTGTCCGTGAGGTGCACAACCGGCTGAGAGTAGAGCGCGAAGAAGATTAGGGTGGCCGAGAGCACACGGAAGCCACGTCGCAAGAAAAAAACCGCCGCTGAGCCGGGCTCGCGTGGAATTCCACCGGATTCGATCGGGGCTGGCACGCCGCCGGCTGCACTCACAGCACTGACGCAGTCTATTCACGCAGACGGGGGGACCGTCCTTGCCCCCTACAAGGACCCGCTCGGCGGCCACTGGCAAATCTTCGCCGCACTACCAATCGATCAGGTTGAGCCCACCCCATATCAGCGTGATCTCTCCAAGCCTCACGTCGAACGCCTGTCCGAGGCGATGGACAAGCTGGGCCGCTTTCTCGATCCCATGATCGTGGTTCGGCAGGAAACCCGAGCAGGAGAGGGTCGACCCTACTGGACACCGAACGGGAATCACCGCCTGGCAGCGCTCCGCCGGCTGGGTGCCCAATCCGTCGTCGCCATCGTGGTGCCTGACATCGAGGTCGCCCATCGTATTCTGCTCCTCAACACCGAGAAGGCGCACAATCTGAGGGAGCGTGCCATCGAGGTCATCCGGCTCGCTCAACTTCTCGCAGCCGCAGAAAGTCGGCCGGAGAGGGAGTACGAGATCGAGTTCGAGGAGCCCGCGTTGCTGACTTTGGGACTTTGCTATCAGCAGAATGGCCGCTTTGCGGGAGGCGCGTATCACCCGATCCTGCGCCGGGTCGAAAAGTGGGAGACGCTAGCCCTGCCAAAGGCACTGCAAACGCGGGCCGAGCGCGCCGCGCGTATCCTGGAGCTCGACGCGGCGGTCACGGATGCGATGAAGAAACTGAAGGAGCGGGGGTTCGACAGTCCGTATCTCCGTCCGTTCGTCATTGCACGGATCAATCCCATCCGATTCAAGCGTGGAGCAGCAGATGCCGACGAGGTCATCGATACCATGCTGGCATCAGCGCGCAAGTTCGACGCTGGTCGGGTGCGCGCCGATCAGGTCGCGAAGGCCGGCGGCGCGCCGGAGGAAGCCGAGGGGTAGACTTACCCGCACACGTCTAGTTGGGAGACTTGGCATGCTCATCCAGTACCGCAGTCCATTATCTGCCCTGAGCGTCACCGTGGTGTTGAGCCTGATGGGAGGATCGTGCGGTGGTCGCGATGCCGCCCAGCGCGCTGCGGCCGACAGCGCCCTGGCCGATTCCGCGGCCATCTACGATCAAGAGTCCATCATGCTGCGCAAGGTTGGGCAAACGCCCAATCTCGATGGACCTGAATCGGCCCGGTACGATAAGGATTTGGATGTCTGGTTTGTCTCCAACGTCAACGGCCCGCCCTCCGGGAAAGACAACAATGGATACATCAGCCGGCTTCGGCCCGATGGAGCGCCGTACACCGTCAAGTTCATCGAGGGTGGAAAGAAAGGTGTGACGCTGAACGCACCGAAAGGCCTGGCCATCAACGGCGATACGCTGTGGGTGGCCGACATCGACGTCGCGCGTGCGTTCAACAAGCGCACTGGAGCCCTCATCGCCAACGTCGCCACACAGGGTCAGGCCCGGTTCCTCAATGGTGCAGCCATAGGGCCCGACGGAGCGGTCTACATGACTGACACCGGGGTGCTTTTCGGACCCAAGGGCGACGTCTCGCACCCGGGACCCGATCAGATCTTGCGCGTCACCAGGGGCGGCGTGAGTGTGGCTCTAACCTCGCCAACGCTCGAAGGTCCCAATGGGATTACCTGGGATCCCCAACGCCAGCGTTTCGTCGTTGTCTCTTTTCTAGGCCAGGGGATTTATGGATGGAAGCCGGGCGACAAGAGTGTCGAGCGGATCGGGTCTGGTCCCGGTCAGCAGGATGGAGTCGTCTTTCTTCCTGATGGCAGGCTGCTGGTGACGAGCTGGACCGATTCCAGCCTGTTCGTGCTCGATGACGGACAGGTCCGAAAGGTGGCGACGAAAGTTCCGTCTCCAGCCGACATCGACGTCAATCCAAGGGACTCTCGAGTCGCGGTGCCGCTGCTTATGGAGAAGCGGGTGGAGTTCTGGGAACTGCCGTAATGGGGCTTATAATACCCGTTCAACCTGCGTGGAGACCGTTGTCATGTTTCGGTACTACCTCACACCCATAGTGACGCTGGCGGCAGCACTCAGCGCCGGCGCCTGTAGTCCCCGCGACAACACCGATCGTACCGCATCTGTGACAGACACCGCCGCGGCTGGAGCCAAGTCCGGCGGCGGGTCCCGAATGGCGACGAAGACGGGCGAGATCAGGGATCTTCAGGCTCCCGAGGCGGCGCGCTGGGACTTCGACCAAAACGTCTGGTTCATTGCCAACATCAACGGCGATCCGTTCGGCAAGGATAACAACGGCTTCATTGCGAGGGTGACCGCCGATGGAAAGGTGGACTCCCTCAAGTTCATCGCCGGCGGGAGACGCGGCGTTACCCTGAACGCACCAAAGGGCATGGCGTTGACGGGCGACACGCTCTGGGTGGCAGACATCGACGCGGTTCGGGCCTTCAACAAGCGCACCGGGGCACCAGCGGGTTCCGTGAAGGTTCCCGGCGCCAAGTTTCTGAATGACATCACGGCCGGTCCCGACGGCACGCTATACATCACCGACTCAGGGCTGGGGCCGAAGTTCACGCATCCCGGGCCCGATCGGATCTACCAGATCAAGGGAGGCAAGGCCACCGTCGCGTTCGAGTCCAAGGATCTGGCGGCGCCGAACGGTATCGCCTACATGGACGAGGCGTTGCTCGTCGCGCCCTTCATGGGCACCAACCTCGTTGTCTGGAGCCTAGGTGACACGACGGTCCGAACCATCGGAACCGGGCCCGGCCAGCAAGATGGCATCGAGATCCTTCCTGACAACCGCTTGCTGGTCACGAGCTGGGCGGATTCCAGTCTGTTCATCCTGAACGATGGAAAGGCGACTCGTGTCGCCTATCCCGTGCCCTCGCCCGCCGACATCGGCTCGGACGGCAAGTCGCGCATCGCCGTACCGTTGCTGATGGAGAACCGCGTCGAGTTCTGGGAGCTGCCATGACAACTTTGCACCGGCGAACCGGCGCAGTTGCCACGTATGTGCTCGTCAGCCTCATCGCACTGCTGATCGGCGCCGCCGCAATGTGGACCTACAAGGGTGACACAGGTGATACGGGGACACCGGTCATCGGAATTGATTCCGTCACCACCCATGGCGAATGGGTCTCGATCAAACGTGGGCGCGACTCCGTTCGAGCATACGTGGCATATCCCGAGCGGAAAACCAAGGCCCCGGCGGTCATCGTCATTCACGAGATCTTCGGGCTGACCGATTGGGAGCGGACCGTCTCAGATCGTCTGGCCAAGGAAGGGTATGTGGCCATCCTGCCGGACCTGCTCTCTTCCAAGCACGGCATCACCCCTGCGGATCCCGATTCCGGCCGGAAGCTGGTCGGGCAGCTGGAGCCCGAGCGCGTAACCGCCGACCTGAACGCGGTGTACGCCTATGTCAATGGATTACCGGCTGTGGCCAGAGGCCAGGTAGGGACTATCGGCTTCTGCTGGGGCGGAGGTCAGAGCTTCCGGTATGCCACGAATAATCCAACGCTGCGTGCTGCTGTGGTCGCCTACGGTCCTGCGCCGGATACCGCGGCCATGAAGCGCATCAAGGCCCCGGTGCTCGGGATCTATGGCGAGAACGACCAGCGGATAAACGCCAATCTGCCGGAGGTGACCGCAGCAATGCAGTCGGCAGGCAAGACCTTCACGTCCGAAGTTTATCCCGGCACCGGGCATGGATTCCTGAAGCCCGGCCGGCAGGGGTACGATACGCCGGAGCGTGACAAGGCATGGACCAGGATCCTGGAATTCTTCCGGGCGCGGCTGGGGAAATGACAGTGAACGGTGGAGACGAAGGTGACGGTAAGCGGGCAACGGTGAACCTGAACGGCATCGTCCTGTTTACTGTTTGCCGTTCACTGTTTACGCTTTTTCAATGATATATCTCCTCTTTCTCCTGCAGGCAGCGCAACCGCACGATGCGCTCCACTACGATATCACGCTGATACCGAGCGATACCAGCACTCACGTGCTGGGCGAGGTGCAGATTACCTGGCGGCTCGGCTCCACCGATCCCGTGAGGATGCAGCTCGATTCCGCCATGCGGGTCGTCCGGGTATTGGTGGACGGCAAGCCGAATACACGGCTGTCGCGAACCATGTACGCCAGGTCTTCGACCGAAATAGACGTCCCACACCAGAAGCAGCCGGGCGACACCATTAGTACTCGCGTGCGCTACCACGGGAGCCCACGAGGTGGTCTGGTCACCAGCAGGAACACGAATGGTGCCCGCACAGTCTCCACGGACAACCGGCCCGCCCAAGTGTCATACTGGCTTCCCACTCCGAGCTCTCCAGAGGATAAAGCCACCGTGGCGTTTCACATCCAAACGCCGGCCACATACAAGGTCAGCATTCCGGGAAAATTGGAGAAGGTAGACACGCTGGCATATGGGAATTTGACGTGGAACTACACGCTGGATCGGCCGGTCGCCCCTTATACCCTCCCGCTCAAATGGGTGGCTGGTCCCCGCCGGAGTGCGACAAGTGAGAAGTGAGAGGTGAGAGGAAGGAACATCACTCTTGGTTCAGCAGGCGCTCTCATCTCCCACCTCTTGCTTCTGACGCTTCTGGCGGCCGCCTGCGATCCTACCTTACCACCTCTGCGCGGTCAGATGGAGATCGGCAGTGACGCCTACGCTGTCTTCGTCGGCGGGAGCGGAAGCAACAGCGACCTGTACGCCGTCCGCGCCGACGGTGGTCAGCCGGTTGCCATCACCTTCACCAATGTCGCCGAGCTGCGCCCTGCTCTGTCTCCGGATGGAGGGGCGCTTGCATTTCTCCGAGGCGCATCGCTCCGAGACTCGACGCCTACGTCGGCGTGGGTGATGAATCTCTTGAGTGGTTCGGAGCGCGAGCTGCCGCTGCCAAAGGGCGCGGGGCGGCCGCTACAAGTAGGCTGGGAGCCAACTGGTACCTCGCTGATCATACGGGGCGAGCGAGGGCTCTACCGCGCAAATGCGCCTTCGCAGCCGCCTGCTCCCCGGGAGGTTTCCGCCCAGGAAAGAACACGTGCCGAATCTACCCTTACGGTGCGGCTGGGTAACCCGGCATTTGCCACAGTAATACCGTGCCAGACCCGGGAGGATCTCTGCGTCAGCGCCGAGGGAGCCCCCGGTCTCCTGGCCCGGGGAGCGCACGATGCCACACGGTGGGGAGACGACTCGGTGGCGTTCTTCGTGGGTGACGAGCTGGAGATACGGCCACTGGCTAAGGGACGCCCGCGCCGCCTCGCCTGGACGCACGCTCCAGAGAGGCCGAGGCAACTGACGTTCTTTGAAGGAAAGCAAGACCGCTGAGGTGACATAGGGCCAGCCGCTCCGCTATGTTCCGTGACTTTTCTCCCTCCTTTCACGGACTGCGGTAAATGAATTTGCTGGTTCTCGGCGCCGGACTTCAGGGTTGCGCCTGCACCTATGATCTTCTGCAGAATCCCGCTATCAGCCAGGTGACACTGGCGGACGTTCGCCCGGTAAAATTGCCGAAGTTTCTCGGCGGTGACTGGAAAGGGCGGCTGAGAACGATTCAGCTCGATGTCACCGACATGCCGGCCGTCAATGCAGCGTTTCAGGGGCACGCTGCAGTCATGAGCGCCATTCCGTACTACTACAATGGCCCCATGGCCAAAGCAGCGGTGGAGGCAGGCTGCCACTTCTCGGACCTTGGCGGCAACACCGACATTGTCCTGGAGCAGAAGAAGCTCCACGAAAAGGCGCAGGCCAAGGGTCTATCGGTGATCCCAGACTGCGGATTGGCGCCGGGCATGGTGAACATTCTCGCGGCGGAAGGAATTCGTCGGCTGGATCGTGCGGACAAGGTCAAGATCTTCGTGGGTGGCTTGCCGCAGGCACCGGAGCCTCCGCTGAACTATCAAATCGTGTATTCGCTCGAGGGGGCCCTGGACTACTACACCACTCCCTCCTGGATCCTGCGGGGTGGCAAACCGGTTCAGGTCGATGCGCTGAGTGAGGTAGAGCCGGTGGAGTTCCCCTCTCCGGTAGGGACACTGGAGGCATTTCACACCGGCGGAGGAATCAGCACGCTTCCCTTCGCCTACGACGGCAAGATCGACACGATGGAGTACAAGACGCTGCGGTACCCGGGGCACGTGGCCATCATGCGGCCCATCCGGGAACTCGGTCTGCTGGCCAATCAGCCGATCGAGGTGAAGGGCGCCAAGGTGGCCCCTCGCGACCTGTTCATTGCTGCGGTGCACCCCAAGCTGTTCAAGCCCGAAGGGCGAGATCTGGTTGCCCTCCAAGTCGAGGTGACCGGGCAGAAACAGGGCAAGCCGGGCAGGGTCACCTTCCGCCTGATAGACTACTACGATCAGCAGCACGGTATCAGCGCAATGATGCGGACGACTGGCTATTCCCTATCGATCACCGGGCAGATGCAGGTAGACGGCCGGGTGAAAGCAAAAGGCGTCCATACACCGGACGAGGCGATGCCGTTCGACGCCTACGTACATGAGCTGGCAAGGCGCGCAATCAACATCGAGGAGATCTGAAGTCAGAGCAGCAGGTGGGGAACTTGTAGTGCTACGAAGCTGTTCTGTGAAGGAAGCCTCGCAGGAGCTGTTATGCTGGATCTGAAGAAACTCTGGGAAAAGGCGCAGTCGTTCGACGCGTTCGTAGCCTCGTGCAAGGCAGAGCACTGCGGACTCTGGCGCGGGCTCTACAACCTGGCGCGGGTGCCGGACTGGGCGTTGGCGGCGGTGCCTGCGGGGGCAAGTCGGAAGCTGCTTGTCATTGCCGAAGACTGGTGCGGCGACGCTTCGAATACCATTCCGGTAATCGCCAAGCTCGCCGAGATGGTTCCAGCGTTGGAGCTGCGGGTGATCGCCCGGGATGAGAACCCGGATCTCATGGATCAGTATCTGACCAACGGCTCCCGGTCGATTCCTATTGTGATCGCGCTGAACGATGAATTTGAGGAAGTGGGCCATTGGGGACCACGGCCCACCCAGCTGCAGGCGTGGGTTATGGCCAACCGGCCCACTACGCCAAAGGCCGAGCTTTACCCACAGGTGCGGAAGTGGTACGCGCGAGATCGGGGTGAGACGACGCTGCGCGAGGTGCTCGCCACTGCCGGCTTTCCTGTGGCGAAGGTTGCGTAGCTGTGCATCAAAACATCCAGCCGCTTCCGACCGAATAGTTGAAGCCATCCGGTCCGCCGGCAAAGTTGAACGTGAAGATCGAAGACCGCAGGATCCGCAGTGCCACGCCGCCGCCCCCGCCCACCTTCATGTCGGCCGTAGTGAACTTGAGGGGCTCCTCGAAGACGCGGCCGGCATCGAGGAAGGCAAGCAACGTCACTGATCCGAGATCCCCGAAGGGGAGAAGGTCGTGACGCACTTCGAGATTTCCGAAAACCACATGCTTTCCAGCAAAGCGACCCGTGTCGAAACTGCGGTGCGAGTATTGCCCGCCGAGCACCGGGATCTGGTTCTCCCAGGCTGGGAGATAGTACCGGGCATTGAGCGTCGGCGTCCGGCTCAACGCCGATCCGGCAAGACGTGCGGCAACGACGGTGCCTTCACGCACTGAGAGGTATCCGCGCAGTACGCTGTACACTCGGGCATAGCCCTCATTGCCACTTCCCACCTGGGCTCCGGCCTCGAGCAGGAGGCCCTGGTGGGTGTTGTACTCGTTGTCCCGGGTGTCGTACACCAGAGCCAGACGGCCGGAGACATCGGTTTCTTTCAGCTCGGTTCCAAAATCCGTTCTGAAAAGCGAGGGGAGGGGAAGCGTCGTGAATCTCGTCCATTCAACGTTGGCAAGAAACGCTGCCTGCCACGGCCCTTTAATCCGACGTGTCACCTCTACCTTCCCGCCATACCGTGCCCGGCGTACCCGATAGAAGAAGGGCTGGTCGGGTGTCACGGCCTCGTCGTTTTCGACCGTTTCATTGCCAAGACCGAAATACCCGAAGCGTGCTTCCCGGCCGGCCCCCGCCAACGCGCTAACGCGCCAGTCCTTCCAGAGCTGCGGAGCCCGATACTTGACCGACACGTATCGACTGCCACGGTGGGTGACCCCCGCGTCCGCGGTCAGCGCCGCGTTGGTGGTGACTCGATCCTCGTACTCGGCGGGCTGGAAGTGGTGCACTCGGAATGCCAGCACGGGGCCATCGTTGGTGCCGCCGGTCAGATAGGGGAAGTAACTCGTGCGCCACGGCGTCTTCGTTTCAGTCTCTGTGTACGCCTCTGCCTCGACGGTGTCGGCAGGCTCTGGCGCATTGCTGGCCTCAGGGACTTGAGCTGCAAGTCGCCCACCGGCCAGGAAGAGCGCGATCAACAATCGAGCGAACCGCATCAAGGGCGCCTCTCGTACAGATAAGCCGTATCGCGCAATGCACCACTCTTGCCATCGTGCGCGGTGTATTTCGCCGGGTACAGTGATGCGGAACCGAAGTCTCCCTGCTTGTTCACCGCGTAGAAGGACAGATTGAACGTCGGCCGTCCTTCCTTGAGGAGTCTCGAGGGCGTCAGCCGGACAACTCGCTTCAATGTTTCCAGGCAAGCATCGGTGGGCTTGAGACCACGGCGCATCCCCTCCACAGTCAGAAAGCCACCGCAGGCCATGACGTTCGCTTCACCGCGCCCGGTCGATCCTGCGGCTCCAACATCATTGTCGGTGTACTGGCCAGCCCCGATGATCGGAGAGTCCCCCGCGCGTCCGGGGATCTTCCAGGCGAGGCCGCTCGTGGTCGTAACCGATGAAATCTCACCCTTGGCGTTCACCACATTCAGGTTGATCGTACCCGTGGGCCGCGCGACCAGAGGCTCGTTCTCCGGCACGTCGAGCCAATCGTCCTCTGCGCCCCGATTGGCGCGCCAGGTGAGCCAGAGCTGCCGCGACTCAGGCGTCAAAAGCTCTTCCTCCTTGTAGCCATACGAAAGAGCAAACCGCTTGGCTCCTTCGCCGACGAGAAGAACGTGGTCGGTATACTTGAGGACTAACCGTGCAATCTCACTCGGTGTCTTGATGCCCTCTAGGGCCGCGACTGCGCCGGCCCGCCGAGTGGGACCATGCATGCAGGAGGCATCCAGCTGCACCACGCCGTCCTCATTGGGAAGGCCGCCATAACCGACCGTGTTGTCCGCTGGGTCGAGCTCCTGGATCTTCACGCCTTCGACCGCTGCATCGAGTGTGTCGGTGCCGCGCAGCACGAGCTCCATGGCACGATTGACCGCGGCGAGCCCATTGCTCGAGCTGACCGCGGCAGGCCGGCTCGCAGTTCGCCTGAAGACTGCGGACGATGTAGACGGCAACACCGCGCTAGCCGCCGCGACGCCGCTTGCCCCGAGAAAGGTGCGACGCGAAACCGGCAGTGACATGAAGGGACCTCCGCAGAGTGTAAAAGCGCCCCGGCAGCGCCACCGGGATTTAGGTCCGCTCGGGAGCGAAGTCAACCGATCGGTACCGGCATTGCTTGCCTGCTCTGAGCCGTTTCCCTAATCTTTCAGGCTTGAAACTCCCTGCTTCCATACGATCCGCCATCGATCGGCCGCCGGCCATCGAACGCGCTCACCGCTGGACCGAAGAACCACTTGGCCTCGTTCGCCTTGTGGTCGGAACCATTGCGCTGGCCTGGACGCTCATCGCCGTGCTTCTGGCGATCACTGGAGCCGATCCTCGGGCACTTCAGCTGGTCGGCGCGCTGTGGGCGATCTACGGACTCACTGTCGGCTTTTTATCTGGAGTTCTCGAGCCTGTTATCGACGGCCTGTTCCGCCTTGTGTCCAACTTCGGACTTGTGCGCGTCGGCAGCGGTTATTCCGCAATCGAGACATTGGCCGCCCGGGGGCATATCCAGGCCGCCGCCGATGCCTACGCCGAGCGGGCGCGCAATAAGTCTGAGCGGGTAGATGCCACGCTCCGGCGGGCTGCACTGCTGGCAGGGCCGTTGAACCAGTCGGAGACGGCTGCCATCGAGCTGGACAATCTACGAACGGCGTGGCCGCTGAAGCCGCGCGACGATTTCAGGGTGGGGCTGGCACTGGTGGAGCTGTACGAGCATGATCTCAAGGACGCGGGCCGGGCAATGACGGAGCTGCGGCGACTCATTGACCGGTACCCCACTGCGCAAGGCGTTCGCAGGCTCCGAGGAGCACTGGCAGATCTTAAGTCTGAGCGGTTTCAGTAGTACAATAGCCCCTGGTGGTCGTGCCCCGCCAAGTGCACGGTCTCCGGCCTCGACAAGTACGCCCACAGTGAGGGAACACAGCCAACTGAAAACAGGTAAAAACCTGTGATCCAAGGCACAGCAGCCACTTTCCGCAACTTTATACTTGCGACAGTGGAAGTGCGGATGGACGGCGATCTGCGAGACGTCCGAACCAGCCCTGGGTCCCCTGCTCTGTGGCCGGATGAGCTGTCTAACCCAACCTTTCGCTGCTGCTCCCTTCAACCTCCCTTCTTATCATCATCTCGCCGGGAACGGGCGTTATCGCCCGTTCCACCCACCTTTTCTCAGACGCTAGACGCTAGACGCTAGACGCAACGATCAGAGCTCACGACGATAACCTCAGCGCCAGCGGCAGCGCGGGCGTTTTAGCGTCTGCCGTCTAGCGTCTAGCGTCTAGCGTCTAGCGTCTAGCGCCTCCCCATCTCCCCCGACTCTTCAAACTGTGACCTAACCCACTGCAACAGGTCGACCCCGATCTATACTTGCGACGTCCGTGCCTTTCTTCAGCTCCAGATACGCTGGCAGTTGTCGCATTGGCACCCGACTCAACTCCACGCGGGAGATCATGACCATGCCACAAGGCGACAAGTCGTCTTACACCAGCAAGCAGCAGCGGAAAGCCGAACACATCGAAGAAGGCTACGAAAAGCGTGGTGTCTCACGACGTGAGGCGGAACGGCGCGCTTGGGCGACGGTGAACAAGGATGACGGCGGCGGCAAGAAGAGTGGATCGGGTCGGGGAAAGAAGAGCACCAAGAGCGCGTCGCGCAAAGGTGGGCGCAAGGGCGCTGCGTCTCGGTCGAAAGCGTCACGGTCCGCGGCAGCGCGGAAGGGGGCTGCCACTCGCCGGCGAAGAGCACGAGCCGAAGCTGAGAACGGCAACGGCGGACGAAGCCGGAAGAGCACGGGCGGTAGTCGCAGCAGACGAGCGGGAGCGCGGAGCAGGTCGAGCTCGAGACGGAAGAGCACGGGATCGAGCCGAAGCAGGAAGAGCGCCGGCGGAAGCCGCAGCAGAAAAAGCTCTGGAAGAGGCCGCAGTAGAAAGAGCACACGCTGAAGTGACACCGTGAGATCAGAACGAAAGGGCGTGCCACCGAAGATCGGGGCACGCCCTTTCAACATCTGATGCTACGGATTAGTCGCCGGCGCTTCCGCCGAGTCCGATGGATACGCCCAGCGAGGCGACGAGGTCATTCTGGAAATCATCTCCCCCGCCGAAATCGCCATTGTAGAGGTAATCCTCGAGATCGATCCGGAATCCCACTCGACTGTTCTCACCACCGCCGAATCGCAGGCCCACGCCGAGCACACCACCGAGATCGGTGCTGCTCTGATCGCCCTCAAACGGGTCGCTGCCTCGGGCCAGGAGGGCAGGGCCACCTGCCAGATAGAATCCGACACGGTTGGTCACCGGGGACAGCGCGAGTAGCAGCCGGGCATTGGCGAGCAGCAGATCGGTGTTTCCAGTCTCGTTGAGAGTCTCGTCGCCGATTTTGGCAGGAGCGTAGCCGCCGCTGACCTCGAAGCCGAGGTGGCCGGTGCCCCAGAAAGTCAGACGGGCACCACCTATGACGCTGACATCGCGCGAGATATCCTGCCCCAGGTCTCCGATCGAGTTGCTGGTCGGGACGTAGACGCCTGCCCATGGAGCCAGCTCGACTCCGCCCTGCGCAGCCGCGGATGAAGGAATCACAGTGGCGAGCATTGCCGCCGCCGCGATCAGTGCCGACGTCTTTGCAGTGAGCGTATTGATAGACATACACACTCTCCCTTAGTGACAGAACCTGTTTCGTGAACAGAACCTGGCGCAAGGTATGGTGCGCGCCGAGCGAGCCCCGGAAGCGAAATCCGGAACCCTAGAATGCTTCAAAGTAGGAAGGATCGCTGTGACCTGGATGGCCGGAGGGTGTGAAGAGAGTCACCGCGAGCGCGTGACATGGTGCCGCCAAAAAACCAACGGGGTGGCTCCCAAGTGGAAGCCACCCCGCAAGTAAGCTCGATCCTTCTTACTTGCCCAACTGACCCAAGCCCAGAAGCGGAATCCCTACTCCAATGGAAAGGTGGATGTCGTTCTGGGTCTTCTTCTCATCATTCGGCCCAAAGCCCGGAATTTCAGCCTTCGGCTTGTATATGTAATCCTCGGCGCTCAGCTGGAGGCGCAGCAGACTGCCCAGGCGGAACCGCGCGGAGGCCCCCAGGGTACCGCCGATGTCGGTCTTGTTTGCGACATTCGAATAGAACTCGCCGCTCCGGTTGATGACGCCGACACCGCCGGTGACGACAAATGCCACCGGACTGGTATATGGCACGAGTTGATAGCTGACACGGCCGCTTCCGGTAAACACGTTGGCATTCTGACTCTGATCGCCGAGCCCTGAAGCGGTGATCTTGAGATCGCTCGGAGCGTACGCGCCAGTGAATTCCAATCCGAGGCGCTGGCTGAGTGCTACGCCGAGCCGTCCGCCGAGCGTCAGGCTGATCTCTTGCTTGAACTCCTCGCCGCTGGCGGCCTTCACCAGCTCAGTCGTCGGAATGTACACTCCGATGTTCGGTGTAAAGCTGAGTCCCTGGGCCGCTGCCGAGCTCACCCGCAACCCGAGCAGGATGCTGCCATACGCCATGGCGCGAACCATCCACGCGCTGCTACGCATTGTGCCTCCAGGTAGAAATGAGGGAAAGGGCGCCAATTACAGCTTCAGCTTTACGTCGATGTCAACAAGAACCGACGGCTCGGCCTCCTCGAAGAACACGCGATCACGTACCGTCCGAATGACCAGGCGTTGAAGCGGGCCCTTCCCTTTGCCGCGACCATTATTGCCTCGACGAAAGTAGATGACCCTATTCGGCCCCACTCGCTCGACTCTCACAACCTGAAATCCGCGCTCGACCAGCACGGTTCGGCTGACACTCACGGCCTTGTCACTGGATACCACGTAGTGCTTGGCTTTGCCTTTTCCTTGTGCCTGGGCTGGAGTTGACGCCGCGCCGATCAGTGCGACGAAAACCATTGCCGACCAGAGCAGCTGGCGAGCAGCGCGCATTCAGACCTCCATGCTTAGCTGTGTGCGGGGAAACTTTGGACGAGGTCCCCTGGGGCAAGAAGCGTGCAGAGCAGAACCGAGGTTTGATCGCTCGACGGCTGACTACTAAGTAGTTGCCGAGATGAAGCTTACGGAGATGATTTCAGGCGGTGAACTGGGGGGAGTCTAGGAAAACGAGCGCCTCGCGGCGGTCTGCGAGGCTAACTCTCCCGGCGTACCCCATGCGCGGGTTTGTCATCGCGCAGGCCGACAAACCGCGGATGACGCAGCAGCCCGGCCGAGGTCCATTCCGAGAACGCGATCTCAGCTACGAGCTTTGGATCTACCCACTGGACGTCGCCGGCGGGCTTGGGTCCTTGCACGAATGGCGACGTAGTGCGATGCAGCGGCAAGAGGCGCTGGTATAGCAGCTCGAGAGTCTTCCGGTCGTACCCTGTACCAACCTTTCCGGCATACCGAAGCGACTTTCCGTCGTAGTGGCCGACCAGCAAAGCCCCAAGCCGCTCCCGGGATCCCTGAGGAGCGGTGTAACCGCCAACCACAAGCTCCTGGCGGCGCAGGCATTTGATCTTGAGCCAATCCATCGTGCGCGCGCTCACGTACCTCGAGTCCGCCCGCTTGGCCATGATGCCTTCTTCTCCCCGACTGCAAGCCTTCCGCAACATCGCGGCAGCGCCCTTGGCCTGGGCCGTGGTCTGGTGCAGCACGTCGTTGACCGATACCACATCCTTGAGAACCGATTTGCGCTCCAGCAACTGAAGACCTGTGAGATCGATACCCTCGTAGTACATGCAGTCGAACAGATACAGGTGAACCGCGACCTGGCTCCGCAGCGCACGAACCGGATCCCGCAACTGCATTCGCTGCTGCAACCGCGAAAAACTCGAGACGCCGCGCACTTCATCGAATGCCACGACCTCACCATCCAGCACAGCCTCACCATGTACTCCGCTACGCAAAGCTTCGACCAGCTCCGGATACGCGTCGTTGAGCGGCTTGCGATTGCGAGAATACATGCGAACCGAGCGGGCAGTGACGTAGATCAGCGCGCGCACTCCGTCCAGCTTGGGCTCGTAGACCCAATTATTGCCGACCGGCAGCTCTTCGCTGAGGGTGGCGAGCATCGGTGGAAGCCAGGTGGGCATCGGTCGGCGGCGGAGCCCTCCGGACGGGCGACGTGCTGCACTAGAGGTGCGGGTCATGCCGTTCGTGCCTCCAACAGCTCCCCCAGATCCTGTTTCGACGTCAATATTCCCGACCAGGGATCACCGTCCTGCTCGAGCAGGTCGGGAGCGGTGCGAAGGGTGAAATCGGTGGGATATATCGTCTCCAGCCGATCCCAGGTGACCGGCATCGAAACAGTTCCAAGAGGGTGCCGGCGCGGCGAAAATATTGCAGCCAGCGACTTGCCCCGGCTGTTCTGGTTGTAGTCGAAAAAGATCTTTCCGGTGCGGCGGTCGACCGACCACTCGAGCGTCACTTCACTCGGCCACAACTGCAGCGCGAACCGCCCAATGGTCTCGGCGATCCCCCGAGCGGCGTCGTAGTCGAACTTGCGGAGAATGGGAAGATAGAGGTGCAGGCCGGTTCGGCCGGACGTCTTTACGAAGATCTCGAGGCCCAGTCCCGCAAGAAGATCGCGCAAGCGAAGCGCAAGATCGCGGGTGCGGCTGAACGCCCGGCGGTGCAGCTCGGGCTCCTCTCCCTTGGCTTCACGACCCGAGTACTCGTACGGGTCGAGATCGAAGACTACGAAGTCCGGAAAATTGAGGACCGACTTATCGAGAGTGGCGAGCGAGCCGGCGAACTTGCGGGTCTTCCCCCGGGTATCCGGCCCGGAATCGATACGCGAGAACCACGGGTGCAGCTCCAGCCCGGCCTGCTGCGACAGCCACAGCAGCGTTGCCAGGTTTTCACAGATGAGATAGTTGCCGTCGCCTTCGTTGTGGTTGGAGTAAATGGAGACGTTCCGCGCGAAGCCGGGTGGGTCTTCCCAGTGCTTCTGATAGAAGCTTTTTCCGGTCACGCCGTCAGGGTAGCGTGTAACGAACATTGGCCGTCCCGCAAGGTGCGGCAGCAGCCAGGGCGAAACCCGGGTGATGTACCGCAGCAGATCGCGCTTTGTCAGCGGGCGGTCGCGGCCATCACCGGGCCACAGCACTTTGTCCAGATTCGTCACCGAAAGGGCATAACCACCGACGCTCAGCTCGAACCGCGCCTTGCGCTGTTCCAGCTGGGCCAGCACTTCACCAACTTCGCTCATCCAACCTTCCGGGTCCGCCGCCGTGCCGGACGGGTGCGAGCGCGGGCCGCCGGCTTGGGTTTGCTGCCCTTCTTCGCCGCTTCGACGCTGCGCTTCAGCGCCTCCGCCAGATCGATCACCCCCGACTCCCGTGCCGCGGCCGGTGCGCTCACCACCTGCTTCCCTTCGAGCTTGGCTTCGATCACCTGCGCCAGGGCCTCGCGGTAGGTGTCCCGGTATTCGGAAGGATCGAAGGGCTTCTTCAGCAGCTCGATCAGGGTGAATGCCATATCGAGCTCCCGGTCGGACACCTTGACCTTGTCCAGATCTACGCCACGGTCCTGCCTGACCTCATCCGGGTAGTAGAGGGTCTCCAGCATGATCGTGCCCTGGTGAGGCCGCAGCACACAGAGCTGCTCCTTCTTTCGGATCGTGATGCTGGCGGTGGCGCTGAGCTTCTTTTCTTCGAGCGCTCTCAGCAGCAACGCGTACGGCTTCTCGGCTCGCTCAGCAGGCTCGAGGTAGTAGCTCTTTTCGTAGAAGACAGGATCGATCTCTTTCTCCTCGACAAAGGCGCTGAGCTCGATGGTGTGCTTGCTCGGCAGAGGCAGCTTTTCGAAGTCCTCCTCAGTCAGCATCACGTACTGACCCTTGGCGAACTCGTAGCCCCGGGCAGTCTCGTTCCAAGGCACTTCGACTTCATCGGTGGGACACCAGCGCTTCTGCTGCAGTTTCGACCCGCACGTCGCGTGGAGCAGGTTAAAGCTGATGTCGCGGCTCTCAGTCGCTCCGAACAGTTTTACCGGGATCGTTACCATCCCGAAGCTGATGGAACCGCTCCAGATCGCCCTCGGCATGCGTCAGTCCTCCGATATGGGTCCCACAGAGATCGATTCCCCAGCACTTATCCACAAAAGCGTTGGTATTATCCACAGACTTGTCAACATAAGTTGTTGATAAATAACAACTTACGAGGTCTGATAATCAGGCCTCGTAGGAGACGTTGCTGTGGGATGAATCACACGACTATGGCTTGGCCGGCTTCGCTGCGGGGGCGGGAGTGCCGCTGATGGTACGGAGCATTCGCTTGAAAGCGGTCTTTCCGGCAGAATCGACCGCCTGCGCACCCAGAGGAGCGGCAGTCGGCAGATCAGGGGCCAGGAGAGGAGCCGCATCGGGTGCGGCTTCGATTTGAGGCGATGGGGTGGAGTCGACTACCACCGGTGCTGGGGCGGTGTTCACGATCGCCGCTCGCTTCGGGAAGCCGGAGGTTGTCACAGTCGATCTCCTGACCACAGGCGCGGGGATATCCGATGGCTTCAGGGTAGGCAACGGAATCGACTGCAGCACCGGCATTACGGCTGCGACCGTGCGTGGGGTGAGATCCTTGATCGCCTCGGCGGGAGCCTCGATGAGCTGCCTGGGGGTACGAGCCCGCGCGCTGACGGTGTCGTTCACCGATGACGCGCCGGATACAGCCAGGTGGGCGCATGCGATGAACACCGCAGCCGCGAGAGCGATGCGAAGCGTGCGTTGAGTCTTCCGGCGACGCGAACGCTTGCCAGGGGTAGGCTCCGGTGCGCGCGGTTCGACGAATCGCGGCTCTGGCGGACGCTGTGGTTGTACAGCTCGTATCGGCTCCGCAACGCGTCTGGGCTCGGCAACTGGCCGAGGCTCGACAACGTGGCGCGGCTCCGTGCGGCGGGCTTGCAGTGCGCTGCGTGGCTCGGGTGCCGGCGTCCCGAGCTGAATTGGCGCCATGGAAGGAGCAGTCTGCTTCGGGACATCCCTCACCGCCGCCGGCTTCACCGGCGGGGAGCTCGGCTTCGGTTCCGGCCATGCCGACAATGCCGCCTGAGTCGCGGCTTGTCTGTTGGACGGAGCCGGGAGCGGAGGAGCCGCCTGCGCTTGCTGGTCGCCCAGCTTCAGCGTGGAGAGCGGCGCCACGCGCGGGCCAGCGACGAGGTCGGCCTGCGTCAGCGGCATCGAGCACGCGATCTTGTAGTGGGGATGAAACTGAATCGGCAGCCACGTGCCGGTAGCGTTGTGGTATATGCGCGCGTGCGACGTCACCACCTTGCGGCGGATCGCCACGGCCAACTCTTCGATCGACCGGAATGCGGTCTCTTCGCCGGGGGACAGCTCGATACGGTACATACACACCTCAGGGGCGTTGAGGGTCGCGAGAGGTGCAGAGACGGAAAACTGATGCGAAATTCGTGCACGAGAGAGATGCACTTTGCTTCATGCCGCACTGACACGCGAACTGGCTTATGCAAGGTTTGTAAGTCGGTGACGATGATGTTCGGGTTGCAGAAGAAACCGGCGAGCAGGAAGCAGTTGCGACATGCTCGCGATCGGCAACTCGCACTGCCCTTTTCTGCAGCTTGCCGCTTCGGCAGAGCGGCTGAATCTTGCAAGGTGCTTCGCTGGTCAATCCCACTCTGGTGGATTGCGAGGAAAACTGCCCGGAACGAGACCCGTTGCCGAGTTTTCAAAGCGGCTGGATGAGGCTGACACCCTCAATGCAGAACATGTCACCAAACGCTTTGGGGGACTTACCGCACTGGACGGAGTGTCCATCAGTGTGCGGGAGGACGAGTGTGTGGCGCTCATCGGCGAAAGTGGTTCCGGCAAGACCACGCTACTGCGGTGCTTCAACCGTCTGGTCGTCCCGGACCAGGGCCGCGTCTTCGTCAATGGCAAGAATACGCTGGAGCTGGACCCGATTTCCCTGCGACGACAGGTCGGCTACGTCCCGCAGGACGGCGGCCTGCTGCCGCACTGGCGAGTTGGCCGCAACGTGGAATTGGTGCCGCAGCTTCGCGGGATGGCCGACCGCGCCCTGCTGGCCGACCGTGCCCTCGGGCTGGTTGGTCTGGATCCGGCGACATTCCGAGCGCGGTGGCCGGGAGAGCTTTCGGGGGGACAGCGCCAGCGAGTAGCCGTAGCGCGCGCACTCGCCGCGGAGCCGGGCGTCATTCTGCTGGACGAGCCATTCGGCGCGCTGGACGCGATTACGCGGTCCGATCTTCAGAGTGCGTTTGCCGACATCCGCCGCACGCTGCACACCTCGGCCTTGCTGGTCACCCATGATCTCAACGAGGCATTTCTGCTCGCGGATCGCGTCGTGGTGCTACGACAGGGGCAAGTGGAGCAGGCCGCTACGCCTGACGAGCTGCGCCGCGCTCCGGCAACGGAGTACGTCCACCGGCTGCTGCAGCGTGCACGGGTAACGCCCGCATGAGGTGCCAACCGTTCACGCGAGCCGGCGCCGTTCTGCTGATGGGGGTGATGTTTGCGAAGCAGTCACAGGCTCAGATGGCTCGGCCTGTGATCATCGCCTCTAAACCCTTCGGCGAGTCGTTTCTCCTGGCCGAGATGTTTGCGCAACTGCTCGAAGCCCGGGGGTTCCGAGTGGACAGGCGCATGGGCCTGGGTGCTACCGAAATCGCATTCACTGCCTTGAGACGCAATGCGATTGACGTCTATCCGGAATACACCGGTACCGGGCTTCTCGCCATTCTAGGGGAACGCCCCAGCTCCGACCCGGGGCAAGTGTATCAGCAGGTATCCCGCGAGTTCAGGCGACGCTACGGCGTACGGTGGCTGCCTCCGCTCGGCTTCCAGAACACCTATGCCATAGCGGTCCGCCGTGAAACCGCACAAAAGCTGGGACTCGCCAGCCTCAGCGATCTCGCGCGAGTCGGTACCACCCTGACAGCCGGCTTGACTGCAGACTTCATCGGCCGGCCCGACGGTCTGCCCGGGTTGCAGAAGGCATATGGGCTTCACTTTCACGCGGTCCGCGCTCTGTTGCCGGCGGTGAAGTATCGCGCGCTTGCCAGCGGAGACGTGGATGTGATCGATGGCTACTCTACCGATGGATTCATCTCCCGATACGACCTTGTCGTCCTGAAGGACGATAAACGCTTCTTCCCGCCGTATGAGGCGGCAGCGATGATGAGCCCGGCGCTCCAGCGCGATCTTCCCGCCGTCGCCGGTGTACTGACCGAGTTGAGCGGGCTGCTGACGGAAGAGGGCATGCGCAGGTTGAATCAGCGTATCGAAGTCGATGGCATACCGATCAGCCGGGTCGCCGCCGGCCAGCTGATGACTCTCGGTCTTGTACGGCAGCCTACCGGTGGAACCGAGACAACTCCCGCCGACAGTCACAGCCCGGGTCTATTGTCCTACCTCTGGGGTCAGCGCGGCACGATCGTCAGCCTGACTCTTCGGCATCTGCTGCTGGTAGGCGTCTCCTTACTTGCAGCCATCGCAGTTGCGCTGCCGCTGGGACTCGCGCTAGAACGCGGGCGGCGAGCCGCCGAGACAGTCATTCGTGGGGTTGGTGTGCTGCAGACCCTGCCGAGCATAGCCCTGCTCGCATTCATGATTCCGCTGCTCGGGATCGGTGTGATTCCGGCGCTGGTCGCCCTCTTCCTGTACTCTCTGTATCCCATTCTGCGGAATACGTATACTGGCGTGCGAGACGCCGCCCCGGCAGCCGTGAGTGCGGCGGCCGCTGTGGGGATGACCCCGCGGCAGGTACTGGGTTACGTTCGACTGCCGCTGGCGGCGCCCACCATTATGGCCGGCATCCGCACCGCGGCCGTCATCAACGTCGGCACAGCCACTTTGGCCGCCTTCATCGGAGCGGGTGGCCTGGGAGATCCCATTGCAGCGGGCCTTGCCCTGTCCGATACCAGAATGATTCTGTCCGGGGCGTTGCCTGCCGCGGTACTCGCGCTGCTGGTTGACGGCGTGCTCGGTGTATGCGAGCGCGTGGTCACCCCGGGCCGGCGGTAGATCTCACGTGCGCCTTCATCCTTTCGACGCTCTTCGACCGGTTCCCGAGCTGGCCGCCCGCGTGGCCGCCGTTCCGTACGATGTCGTGAGCCGTGACGAGGCGGCCCATCTCGCTCGGGGAAATCCTGACAGCTTCCTGCATGTGGGACGCTCCGACATCGACCTTCCAAGCGACGTGGATCCCCATGATTCCCGCATCTACCAGCAGGCGCGCGATGCACTCGATGCACTCGTCGCCCGCGGCATTCTCATTCGTGACGGCTCGCCGGCCCTGTACGTGTATCGCCAGATAATGGACGGCAGGGCACAGACCGGATTGGTCGGCTGCGTACATGTAGACGAATACGAGCGCGATATCATCCGCAAGCACGAAAAGACCAGACAGGACAAGGAGGACGACCGTACGCGTCATGTGCTCACCCTCGGAGCTCACGCCGAGCCGGTGTTCCTGACATACCGCGCTGACGCAACAATCGAAGGGCTAACGGCGGAGGTGCAACGCGGGCCTGCGCTCTACGATTTCACCGCGGTTGACGGTGTGCAGCATACCGTCTGGCGCATCCCGCGGCCGGCAGCGTGGGTGGCGGCGTTTCGGGAAGTTCCCCACGCGTACGTGGCCGACGGTCATCACCGCTCCGCCAGTGCCTGGCGCGCCGGCAAGGAACGGAGAGCCGCGAATCCCCGGCACAACGGCGATGAGGAATACAATTGGTTTCTGGCGGTCCTATTCCCGAGCGACCAGCTCAAGATCCTGCCCTACAACCGTCTGGTCCGCGACCTCGGCGGCATGTCGCCCGCACAAGTCCTGGGTGCAATCGGCCGGGTCGGACGGGTGTCGGCGTGTGATGATCCCCAACCTGCCCGGCCCGGAACCTTTTGTGTCTACCTCCAGGGCTCGTGGCACCGGGTCGAGCTGCACGCCGACACCATCCCTCGCTACGATCCGATCGGCTCGCTGGACGTCTCGTTGTTGCAGGACCGTGTGCTGGGGCCCATTCTCGGGATCGGAGATCCGCGGACCGACAAGCGGATCGACTTCGTGGGAGGAATTCGTGGCCCTGTCGAGCTGAAGCGGCGAGTTGATTCGGGCGAGATGGCTATCGCCTTCTCACTCTATCCCACCACGCTGGATCAGCTGATGTCGGTGAGCGATGCGGGTGCCATCATGCCTCCGAAGAGCACCTGGTTCGAGCCGAAGCTGCGGAGCGGGCTCTTTGTGCATACGTTTTAGAAGTGGATAGTCTAGACTCTTGTCCTCGGTGGAGCAGCAATGAAGGTTTTGATCGCTGACAAGTTCGAAAAGGTTGGAATCGACGGGCTCAAGGATCTCGGATGCACGGTAACCTCCGAGCCCGACGTCAAAGCGGACGCGCTTCCGGGCCTGATCCGGGAGATCGATCCCCATATTCTGATCGTTCGAAGCAAGAAGGTGAACGCCGACGCGCTTCGCGCCGGCACGGCGTTGACGCTGGTCATCCGGGCCGGCGCCGGCATCGACACGATCGATGTGGCCTCAGCGTCCGAGTTGGGCGTGTTCGTCTCCAACTGTCCCGCCAAGAATTCCATCGCTGTGGCGGAGCTGGTGCTCGGCCTACTGCTGGCGTGCGATCGCCGCATCCCGGATCAGGTGGCGGACTTGCGGCAGGGGAAATGGAACAAGGGCGACTACTCCAAGGCCCGCGGCCTGTATGGGCGCACACTCGGCATCGTGGGTCTGGGTCAGATCGGCCGGGAAGTATCCGCACGCGCGCGTGCGTTCGGTATGCGGGTGATCGCCTGGTCCCGCAGTCTGACCCACGATGAGGCGGACCGACTCGGGATCGCATACGCTCAGACGCCGCTCGAGGTGGCGCGCGAGGCCGATGCAGTCACGATCAACGTTGCCGCAAACGCCGAGACCAAGAACCTGGTGAATGCCGAGTTCCTGGCCGCAATGAAGCCCGGTGCGTACCTCATCAACACGGCCCGGGGGTCGGTGGTGGACGAAGCGGCCCTCCAGCAGGCTGTGCGTGAGAAGGGGATCAGAGCCGGCCTCGACGTCTTCCAGAACGAGCCTGCAGGCTCAACCGGTGAGTTCTCGAACCCCGTAGTTCAGACAGCGGGTGTTTACGGGACTCACCATGTGGGTGCGTCCACCGACCAGGCACAGGTCGCGATCGCGCATGAGGTGATCCGGATCGTGCAGTCGTTTCAGTCCAGCGGCGAGGTTCCCAATGCGGTGAACCGGCTCGCCAGAAGCTCTGCGACGCATGTGCTCACCATCCGCCATCGCAACCGTCCTGGGGTTCTGGCACACGTCTTCGGCGTCCTGGCTGGCGCGTCGATCAACGTCGAAGAGGTCGAGAACATCATCTATCACGGCGCTCAGGCAACCCTGGCTCGCATCCACCTGGACGGGCAGCCCGAATCGGCGGCACTCAATCAGATCCGAACGGGTAACCCCGACATCATCAGCGCCGATCTCAGCGCTCTCGATGGCCGCGAAATGCGCAACGGCAAGTAGCCCTCATCCCCGAAAAGCATATGACCGATCGAATTCACAATTTCAGTGCCGGCCCCGCCGTTCTGCCGGAGCCGGTGCTCCGCAAGGCTCAGGAAGCGGTCTGGAACGTTAACGGAAGCGGCATCGGCATCATCGAGCATAGTCACCGGGGCAAGGTCTTCGACCGCATCATCGATGACGCGGAGCAGGCCTGCCGGGCGCTTGCCGGAATTCCGGACAACTATCGGGTCCTGTTTCTTCAGGGCGGTGCCTCGCTTCAGTTTTCCATGATCCCGATGAACCTGCTGCCACCCGATCGAACGGCAGACTATCTCCTCACTGGGGTATGGTCGCAGAAGGCGATCAAGGAGGCCAAGCAGCTCGGAAAGGTGCATGTGGCGGCTACGAGTGAGGCCACCAATTTCGACCGCATCCCGAAGCCGGACGAGATCCGCTATTCAGCCAACCCGGTCTACGTCCATTTCACAACCAACAACACCATCTATGGAACGCAGTGGCGCTCCGAGCCTGCTGCTCCAGCCGACTCTCCTCTGATTGCGGACACGTCCAGCGACATGTACAGCCGCCCGCTCGATGTCCGAAAGTATGGGCTGATCTATGCGGGGGCCCAGAAAAACCTTGGGCCTGCCGGTCTCGTATTGGTGATAATCAGGGACGACCTGATCGAGCGTGGGCCGAAGACGTTGCCCACCATGCTGCAGTATCGAACGCACTCAGCCGAGAAGTCGCTCTACAACACCGCACCCACCTTTGCGATCTACGTGATGGGAGAGGTGTTCAAATGGATCCAGGGGCAGGGCGGGCTTGCGGCCATGGCCGAGCACAACGAGCAGAAGGCCCGAAAGCTGTACGACTATCTGGACTCCAGTGAGTTCTTCCGGGGTACTGCCCAACCGGACAGCCGCTCGCGTATGAACGTGTGCTTCCGCGCTCCAACCGAGGAGCTGGAAGAGAAGTTCGTCAAAGAAGCCGCCAAGAGGGGACTGGACGGACTGAAGGGACATCGTCTGGTGGGAGGAATGCGGGCCAGCATCTACAACGCGTGCCCTCCTGCAGCGGTGGACGCGCTGGTGTCGTTCATGAAGGAGTTCGAGCGAGCCAACCGCCCGGCAGCGGCGCGGAGCTGATGGCGTGTTATACCTGAGCCTTGCAGCGCTACTCGCCGGTGCAGCGCCCGCGACACGTCCCGATACGACTGTCGCCTTCGTGGACGTGACCGTCATACCGATGGATCGGCAGCAGGAGCTTGCTCTTCAGACCGTGGTGGTGCAGGGAGGCCGGATCTCGGCCCTGGGTCCCAGCAACCGGGTTACGGTACCGGCGGGCAGCAGCCGTATAGATGGGCGCGGCAAGTTCCTCATGCCCGGTCTCGCCGAAATGCACGCCCACATTCCGAGTGGCGAGCAGCCTGACAGCATCATCGAGCGTACGCTCTTCATGTACGTGGCACGCGGAATCACCACAGTCCGCGGCATGCTCGGCCACCCCAAGCATCTCGAGCTTCGGACGCGAGCCGCTCGGGGTGAGCTGCTGAGCCCCACGATTTACACTTCGGGCCCCTCTTTCAACGGCAACAGTGTTCCGACAGCTGAAGTTGCTGCCCGAATGGTCAGTGAACAGAAGTCAGCGGGCTATGACTTCCTGAAGATCCATCCAGGCATTCGAAGTGAGGTATTCGATACACTCGCCGCGGCGGCGCGGCGTGCCGGCATCCGTCTCGCTGGGCATGTTCCTGCGGAGGTGGGTCTTCAGCGAGCGTTGGCTGCCGGATACATAAGCATCGACCACCTGGATGGGTACGTCGAAGCTATGGCGCGCACTGGACCCTCCGAGGAATCGGCATTTTTCGGACTGAACCTGGGTGAGCGGCTCGACGAATCCAGGATGCCGGCGCTGGTGCGAGCAACCAAGGAAGCCGGCGTGTGGAACGTTCCTACCCAGGTGCTCATGGAGAACCTGGTGCCCGCCGTGAGCCTCGAGGTGCTGCAGCGACGACCGGAGATGCGCTACGTCTCCCGGGAAACTCAGTCCAAGTGGGCCGAGGTAAAGCGGTCGATGCTGGAGGAGACGGGCTCGACTCCAGGTTCCATGGCAAAGACCATGGACGTTCGGCGCAAGCTGATCAAGGCTTTGCACCAGGCGGGTGCCGGTCTGCTGCTTGGCTCGGATGCCCCCCAGATCTACAATGTGCCGGGCTTTTCAACCCACCGGGAACTGGAATCACTGGTAGGTGCAGGCCTCACGCCATACGAGGCGCTGGAAACCGGAACCCGCAATGTCGCCGCCTTTTTCGGGACGATGGCAACCACCGGCACTATCGGGGTCGGCAAACGGGCGGATCTGATCCTGCTGGATGCCAATCCGCTGACGGACATACGCAACACAACAAGGCAATCCGGTGTGATGGTGCGGGGCAGGTGGCTGTCAAAAACGGAGATCGAGGCGAGGTTGTCGACCATCGCCAAGGGGCTCGGAAACTGATCAGCGTTGATTCAGTGCTCGAATCAGTTGCTCGTTCGTGGGATGTCGCTTGAGCTCGATCAGCAGATCGTTCATCGCATTGATAGGAGTCATACCCGCAATCCTCTGACGAAGCACCCGGCTGGCAGCCAGTGCCTCCTCACTCAACAACAGCTCCTCCCGGCGAGTGGCGCTCGCTACGAGATCAATGGCCGGGAAGATGCGCCGCTCGGCCAGCTCCCGGCTCAGCACCAGCTCGCTATTGCCGGTTCCCTTGAACTCCTCGAAAATCACTTGATCCATCTTGCTGCCGGTATCCACCAGTGCCGTGGCTATGATGGTCAGGGATCCTTCGCTCTGCGAAGGGTCGATCCTGCGCGCACTTCCAAGAAACCGTTTCGGCTTTTCAAGGGACTGCGCGTCTAGGCCGCCCGAGAGAGTCCGGCCGGTGCCTTTCTCGACCGTATTGTAGGCCCGGGCAAGCCGCGTCAGGGAATCCACAATCAACACCACATCACCGCCCATCTCGACCCGCCGCCGGGCTCGCTCCAGCGTCAGCTCGGCGATAGAAACGTGCTGTTGCGCCGGATTGTCGAAGCTGGAAGCGATGACTTCGCCCACACCCGCCGCCTCCATCTCGAACACCTCCTCTGGCCGCTCGTCTACCAGCAGGATGAACAGGTCGGATGCGGGATAATTGGCGTTCACCCCCTGGGCGATCGCCTGCAGCACCATGGTCTTACCGGCTTTTGCCGGGGCGACGATGAGTGCCCGCTGGCCTTTGCCCAAAGGACACAGCAGATCGATTACCCGATTGGTAGGATCTGAGGGTGCGGCCCCCGCCGAGGCCTCGAGTCGGAGCGGTTCATTGGGGTGTACGGCGCCTAAACGGCTGAATTCGGGCCGCTGACCCAGAATTTCAGGAGATTTGCCTAGGACGGCAGACACTGTTTCGAGTGACGCGCTCTTGCCTTTGCTCGGCGCCCTGACTGATCCGGCGATCTCGTCGCCCGTTCGAAGGCCATACTGACGAATGAGCCGCTCCCCGACGTGCACGTCACCCTGGGAAGGTAGATAGCTGGTCTCGCGTCGCCGAAGAAAGCCACTGCCGCGTCCGGCCAGCTCGAGCACGCCGAGCATCAGGCGGCCGCCGCAGCCACAGAACGCTTGATGCGGTGCAGGATGGCTGTGAGGCCCTGGGTGCGGGTCATGCCGAGGGTTTCGCTGAGGCCGAGCTGGTCGAGCAGATCGTCGGGGATTCGGGCCACCGCGTCAGGGGTTTGGCCCTCGAGACTGCGGGCCAGCAAAGAGATGAATCCGCGTACCGTCGGGGATTCTCTGGGGACATCAGCGTGAATGTGGACTCGGCCATCATCAACCTCAACCCACATGAACACTGGAGTTTGACACTCGTGCACCCGGTTGTGGCCCAGCTGCTTTTCGGCTTCGTATCGCTCCGGCAGCGGTGGCAGCTTCTTGGAGTAATCGAGGAGCGTCTCGAGCCGGGTATTGCGGTCGGCAGCCTTAAAGCGGGGGATCAGGGTTTCCAGCGTCGGCATGAACACTCGGCTTCGGTTCTGATAGCAAGGTGGCACAAAGAAGGTCTGGTAGCTATACCCGCCTTGCCTGGAACCCACAGACCAAGCCGGACGTTCCCGCTGTAGCCTGTCATTGTGCCCTGCATCTCGCGGTGTAGCAGAATCAAACATATGATATCAAAGAGACTCTGTAGCATGCCCAGTTTCGGAGAGATGTCATGACGACGGTTGCCACACCGAGGGGAGTAGATCGGGAAGCCTTAGCATCTCAGCTGGCCGAAGCTCGAGCCAGGACTCTTATGCTGGTTCGTCCGCTTACCGATGCCGAGCTGCGGTTGCAGCACGATCCACTCATGAGCCCGATCCTCTGGGACTTGGGCCACATCGCGCACTTCGAGGAACTCTGGCTGACCCGGAACCTCGATGGTCCGGTCGAGTTCGTCGAAATGCCGGGGTTGTTCAATCCATTCGAGCATCCCAGAAGCGAACGCGGGTCACTGCGGCTGCCGACTTTTACAGAATGTCGCGAGGTGATGGACGAAATTCGTTCGCGCGTTCTGGAGCGGCTCGACGACACCGAGCCTGATGACACCAATCCGCTGCTGCGACAGGGATATGTCTATAGGATGGTCCTGCAGCACGAGTATCAGCACAACGAAACGATCCTGCAGACGCTTCAGCTCAAACAGGGGAATCCGTACACACCCATCGATCGATTCGCTCCTCCGAAGGAACACGCAGAGATCCCGCGTGACATGGTCCGCTTTCCCGGCGGAGAGCTGGACATGGGAACCGATGATCGTTCGGCTGCCTATGACAATGAACGGCCGCGGCACCGAATCGAGCTGGCGCCCTTCTGGATCGATCGCGCGCCCGTGACCAACGGCGAGTTCGCTGGTTTCATCGAGGCGGGGGGATACTCCACCCGAGCGTACTGGTCCGACGCGGGTTGGGGTTGGGTGAAAACATCAGGGGCGCGGTCGCCGATGTACTGGACCAGAGCCGGCGATGGTTGGCACAGCCGCTCGATGGATCAGGCCGGTGCGATCGAGCCCGACCATCCGGTCTGCCACGTGTGTTTCTATGAAGCCGAGGCGTTTGCCCGCTATGCGGGCAAGCGGCTTCCCACCGAGTTCGAGTGGGAAGCGGCTGCCTCCTGGAGTCCCTCCGGATCCAAGCTCACTTATCCCTGGGGCGAGCAGTTGCCGACCAAGGATCTCGCCAACCTGGATCAGCTGGCGTTTGGTACCCGAGCGATCGGGAGCTACCGGGAGAACGTCTCACCGCTGGGCTGCTACGGCATGATCGGAGACGTGTGGGAGTGGACCTCGAGCGACTTTCACGGCTATCCCGGGTTCCAAAGCTTTCCATATCCGGAGTACTCGGAGGCGTTCTTTGGAAGCGACTACAAGGTTCTCCGCGGTGGATCATGGGCCACCAGGCCAGGAGCGATTCGCAACACATTCCGCAACTGGGATTACCCGATCAGGCGGCAGATTTTCAGCGGCTTCCGGTGCGCTCGAGATGACTGAAATTCCTTCGAGCCGCTGGTCACGGACGACTCGGGGCGACAGGAGCGACCTCGCAGCGCGTGCCTACAAGCAGCCGAATTCGCGCATGCTCGCCGAGGTTGCCGCCGGTCTGGCCGCACCCCAGAAGGAGCTGTCGCCCAAGTATTTCTATGACCATCGCGGCTCCGAGATCTTCGAGGAGATCACCAGGCTGCCCGAGTATTACCAGACGCGAACCGAGCGGGCGATCCTCGATGCCTGGATGCCGTCTCTGATCGCCGGGCTGGGTACGAGAGCCCTGGTCGAGCTCGGTGCCGGCAGTGCGGAAAAGAGCCGGCTCATCATCAGCGCCATGCGCGCCGCTGGAACCGCCGAGCTCTACGTGCCGATCGACGTCAGCGCCAGCTTTCTCAATCAAACCGCGGCGCAGCTGCGGCGTGAGTACCCGGGTCTCTCCGTCGAGCCGGTCGTGGCCGACATTGCCGAGGAGCTGGGCCGGCCCGCCGGCTTACCTCATCCCGCGATATATGCGTTCCTCGGCGGCACCATCGGCAATTTCTATCCGCCTGCAGCCATCCGACTCCTGAGCCGGGTCCGGGCGGCCATGAATGCTGAAGACCGACTTTTGCTCGGCGTCGACTTGCGGAAGGACACAGCTCGGATCGAGCTGGCCTACAACGATTCGCAGGGGGTAACCGCCGCGTTCAACCGGAACATGCTCTTGGTTTTGAATCACGAGTTGGGCGCCGATTTCGACCCGGAATTATTCGGACACCGTGCGTTCTATGAGCCGGTCACTCACCGGATCGAGATGCACCTTGTGTCACAGCTGGAGCAGGAAGTGAGAATTCCAGGCATTGGCCAGATCTGCTTTGCACCGGGCGAATCGATCCGTACCGAGATCAGCTGCAAGTACGATCGTCAGAGTGTGGCCGAGCTTTTCGAGCCTGCGGGATTTCAGATCGAGACGTGGAGATCCGATCCTGACAACCTGTTTGCTCTCGTCGTGGGGTCACCCACGTGACCACGCTGACCCGCGGGATGCTGGAGGTAGACCTGGAGGAGCGGGTCTTCGGCGGCGCGCCGGCCGCTTCACTCGCACCGCGCAGGCTTGGCGCCGAGGTAGAGCTCATTCCCGTCGAGGCAGGAACCGGCCGGCGCTGCTGCATCGACTCGGAAGGTGCTCTCAGCACGCTTCCCTTCCTTCGCAGATACGGCAGCAGGCAGTCCTGGAGAGAGAGTCTCACCGGGAAAGGAACTCCCTGTTTCACGCTGCCAACAGGCGGCACGCTGACGTTCGAGCCGGGAGGGCAGCTCGAGTACAGCTCTCCGCCGCTTCGTTCCGCTTCCGCGCTGCTGGCAATTCTGCGCGCGGTGATTGTTCCGTTGCGCGCCGCTGCGGCCGATGAAGGAATCGATCTGCTGGCCGTAGGACTCGATCCTTACAACTCGGAAGAGCGAGCGCCGATGCTCATCCAGGCCCGGCGCTACGAGCGAATGGCGGAGTATCTCGCGCGCCGAGGTCCGGCGGGGGCGCGCATGATGCGCCAGACGGCGGCTTTTCAAATCGGCGTCGATTTCGATGATGAACCGTGGCTGCGGTGGAGAGTGCTCAATGCGGCGGCACCGTTCTTTGTGGCGATCTTCGCCAACTCTCCGATGTACGCCGGCGAGCGCACCGGGCATCAGAGCTCCCGAGCCGACGTATGGCGCACCTTGGATCCCACTCGGACGGGATTGCCATATGACGAGGATGCCCCGGTACCGGCCTATCTCGATTTTGCGCTGGATGCCCCGGCCATTCTCCTTCCTACCATCGAGGGCGAGCACAGGCCCTTCGGCGAGTGGCTGGTGCGTGCCGATCCGACCCCGGAGGAATGGCAGGATCACCTGAGCACGCTCTTCCCTGAGGTGCGTCCGCGGGGTCATCTGGAGGTCCGTTCGGCCGACGCGGTTGCACCCGAGTGGTATGCGGCTCCGCTCGCTCTCGCCGCAGGCATCCTCTACGACTCGCGGGCATTGAGAGCTGCCGCCGATCTGCTGCCGTCGCCGGATCTCGCACTCTTGAAACGCGCTGGAGAGCTCGGGGTGCACGATGCCGATATTGCCCGCACTTCTTCCGATCTCTTCGAGCTGGCGTTGGCGGGCTGCGCTGGTTTAGGCGCCGCCTATTTTCATTCTTCGGATCTGGAGGAGGCCCGGGCCTTCTTCGACCGGTACACCCGCCGGGGGAGAGCGCCCGCTGACGACCTTCTCCGGAACGCCATCGCCGCTTAGCATCGTTGTAGCCGTCAACCGAGCCAAGCGCTCTTGGCTGGGGCCGTCTAGTCGGGTCTGATTCAACCTCCAGGTATCACATGCAAGCCATCCGCGTTCACAAAACTGGTGGGCCGGAGGTTTTGCGCTACGAACCGGTGGACCAGCCGGTGCCCGGTCCGGGCGAGGTGCTGGTCCAAATCCATGCGGCTGGATTGAACTTCATAGAGGTCTACCAGCGCTGCGGCCTCTACAAGGTGGCGCTTCCGTTTACTCCCGGGACCGAAGGCGGCGGACGGGTCGTGGAGATCGGTCCCGGCGTCACCGAAGTGAAGGTTGGAGACCAGGTGGCGTCGTTGAACTTCGCTGGATCGTACGCGGAGTTCTCGCTCACGCGAGCGGACAGACTGATCCGGCTGCCGGCCGGAGTGTCTCCCCAGGCTGCCGCGGCAGTCATGCTCCAGGGAATCACCGCGCAGTATCTGGCCTGCTCCACATTCCCACTCACGTCCTCCCATACCTGCCTGGTCCACGCTGCTGCCGGCGGGGTGGGACAGCTCCTGTGCCAGATCGCGCGTCTGCGCGGAGCACGTGTGATCGGTACCGTGTCGACCGAGGCAAAAGCCACATTGGCGCGAGCGGCAGGGGCGCACGAAGTAATCCTCTATACCGAGCAGGATTTCGAAAGCGAGACCAGACGGTTGACGGGCGGTACTGGGGTGCACGTCGTGTACGACTCCGTAGGACAGACCACGTTCGCCAAGAGTCTGGGATGCCTGGCCCCGCGTGGAATGCTCGTTCTCTTTGGGCAGTCGAGTGGTCCCGTTGCCCCCGTCGATCCCCAGGTGCTCAACCAGAAGGGATCACTCTTCCTCACGCGCCCTGCCATCGGGCACTATGCAGCAACCCGGAGTGAGCTTGTCGAGCGCGCCTCGGCGGTTCTCGGATGGGTGGCAGATGGATCGCTGAAGGTCAGCATTGGCCGCGAATTTCCCTTGGCCGCCGCGGCGGAAGCACACACCGAGCTCGAGGCTCGAAGGACCACGGGTAAGGTGCTCCTCATCCCTTGAGCGATCCGCTACCGGCGGCGGTGTCGACGGACTGGCTGGCTGCGCGGCTGGGTACGCCCGGTATTCGGGTTGTGGATGCATCCTGGTACCTGCCCGGCACCGCCCGTGATGCTGCCGCGGAGTACAGGACGGGGCACATTCCGGGTGCCGTTTTCTTCGATCTCGATGAAATAAGCGACCAGCAATCCTCGCTCCCTCACATGCTGCCCTCGCCAGCTGACTTTGCCTCAGATATGGCTCGGCTCGGCCTGAGCGATTCGGACACGCTGGTGGTCTATGATGGGTCGGGTGCGAATCTCAGTGCCGGTCGCGTGTGGTGGACATTCCGTACCTTCGGCCACGAGCGGGTAACCGTGCTGGACGGCGGGATGGGGAAGTGGCGTGCCGAGCAGCGCCCGATCGAGGAAGGCAGTGTGTCCCTGCCACCGGGAAGATTCACCGCGACCCTGAACGCTGGTGCGGTTCGAGACCTCGCTGCCGTTCGCGCCAATATCGTGGACAGATCAGAGCAGCTCGTGGATGTGAGATCGCGCGGCCGATTCGCGGGCGTCGAGCCGGAGCCCCGCCCGGGGCTTCGTGCGGGTCACGTGCCTGGAAGCATCAACCTGCCTTTTACCGAGCTCGTCAGTCGGGACGGCACCCTGCTAACACCCGAAGCCCTGCGCCGCCGGCTGCTTGAAGCCGGAGTTGACCTCAGCCGTCCCGTGGTCGCAACCTGTGGGTCGGGCACCAGCGCCGGTGCTCTTGTGCTGGCTCTGCGCTCGATCGGCCACACTCAGACCGCAGTCTATGACGGGGCATGGTCCGAGTGGGGAGCACGAGCTGATACTCCGGTGGAACCACACACCCCCGACCACCACTGAGATCCCGCGTGAGCTCCGGCAGACCTTCGGCCAGGAATGTCGACCTGAGCATTGGTTGCGTTACGCTCTTCCTCCTGCCGTTCGCTGGAGTTGGGCTCTTCACCGCGGCGATGGCGGTGCAGCGGCTCGCCGCCCACAACTGGACTGAAGCGCTCTTCTTCGCGCTGTTCGCCCTGACATTCGGTGGTGTCGGAATTGGCGGCATAATCGCAGCGCTGGCTGGTCGCCGGACGCTGAAAGCGCAGGAACTGCTTCAGGCGAGCCACCCCGATACACCCTGGCTGTGGCGGCAGGATTGGGCCTCCGGGCACATTACCGATTCCAGCCGCAGCACCATGATCGGCACATGGCTGTTCGCCACCCTGTGGAACCTGATCGGCTTTCCTACAGGGTTTCTTTCGGTTCGCGCTGCCCTGAGAGAAGGCAGACCGGCCGCGTTCCTCGGGCTGCTATTTCCCATCGTAGGCGTTGGGCTGGTGGTCTGGGCCATCAGAACAACTCTCCGTCACTGGACATACGGTGTCTCCCGCCTCGAGCTTGCCACCGTGCCTGGCGTGGTTGGCAGGAGCCTCATCGGCACGGTCCGCGCGCCTTCCATGATTCAGGCGGAGCAGGGGTTCGACCTGAGTTTGACATGTGTTCGCCGGATGACCCATGGAGGCGGGAAGCAGAGATCCACATCCGAAAGCATCCTGTGGCAGGACGTGCAGCGGGTTCCAGGCCGACCGTTCCGGGCGCCCGCCCGAATGGAAACGCACATCCCGGTAGCCTTCCGCATCTCGGCAGACGCGCCCTCCTCCGACGCCAATAACCCGGCAAATCGGGTAGTCTGGCAGCTCCAGGTCTCGGCCGACGTGCCCGGGGTGAACTACGAGTCACGTTTCGACGTCCCCGTCTTTCGAACCCCAGCCAGCGAACAGCCGCTTTCACCCGAGGAGACTCGGCTCACTCAGGTTGCCGATATCACTGTATATCAGCAGCCCGCCGATTCTCGCATTCTGGTGAGTGCGACACGCCGGGGCACCGAGATTCTGTTTCCCGCCGCTCGCAACCTGGGCGTGGCGGTGAGCCTGACGGTGTTTCTCCTGATATGGCTGGCAGGGGTGGGTCTTCAGATCTACTTCG
Organism: uncultured Gemmatimonadales bacterium; assembly: GCA_963730915.1. Taxonomy (GTDB): domain Bacteria; phylum Gemmatimonadota; class Gemmatimonadetes; order Gemmatimonadales; family GWC2-71-9; genus CAVVWJ01. The sequence goes on from CAVSTR010000004.1 coordinate 630,960, forward strand.
GCGCGCCGCTGATTTTTCCGATCGTCACCGGACTCTTCGCGCTGCTTCTTGTGGTCGTGGTATTGGACTTATGGCTCCAGGTATCACGCATCAGAGTGACTGCGGGGTCGGTTTCGTGGGCCACGGGATACATCGTCCCCGGGCGCGAGCACATGATCCCAGCCTCGGAGATCGCCGAAGTCAGCGCCACAACCGGCATGCAGGCAGGCAACAGGGTGTACTACGATGTCGTGATCGTTCGGAAATTCGGAAAGAAGATCAAGGTGGGTCACTCGGTTCGCGACAAGCGCGAGGCCGATTGGCTGGCAGGTACGATTAAGAAGGCGTTAGGCCAGGAGCCGGGAGTTAGGAGCTAGGAGCTGGCAACTATTCAGCGCGTGCGGCTTGCACCTCCCAGCTCCCAGCTCCTGGCTCCTGACTCAACGCGCTGGAGGAGCGAGATTCCCGCAGGCAATAATGGTTGACATGTTCTGCCTGGAAGCGTGCACGTTGATGAAGAACTCGCCTGTCCTTGGCGTCGCAACTCCGAGCTCTGCCTTGGAGGTTGCACGCCCGTCGTTGTTCACTTCGAGCGGTTTGTAGGCATCGGCCGGCCCGAAGATCCCCTGGTCGGCGCCGCACCGTCCCCGATGCACATGCCAGGGATGCTTGCCGCCCGGCACCGCGTTCGACACGTTAACCTCTGCGTCAGTGCGGTCGGCATTCTTTTCCTGCGGCCCCATCCAACCTGATCCACGAATCGATGAGACCCCGGCGAGCTCGGGTGGGCTGGAGAGCGACCCATTCCATCGGTTCTGCACCGGCGCAGTGTTGGGATCGATCTCGACTGCCCGCCGGCCGCCGCAGGAACTACCGGCGAGTGCCAGGACGATCAGGCTGGCAGTGATGGTGGCCTTCATGGGGTTCCTCCGAAGATGGGGTGAATAGCCGAGGGTTATATGCCGATGAATGCAGTTGCAACGCCGTGACGAGCGACACACGGTCACTCCGTGCCATGGAACAGCCGAGCGTAGCGAAGTGGCTGCCCGGTCTGCCAGGGACGGTAGCGATTGGCAAAGGCAACCCGCTCAGCAAGCGTCGGGTGACTGCTCCGCCATAGAACGTACAGCCGAGACGGGCTCGGCACCGCCAGGTTCTCCTGTTGGAGAACGACGAACGCAGACGCAGCGGCATGGTTGTCTCGCGTAATCTCCAGCCCGAAGCGATCGGCCTCGTGCTCCTGGTGGCGGCTGAACCCCAGCACCAGCGGTGCCAGCAGGAAGGATGCGGCGTTGCCGAGCAGCAGAAGCAGCGGAAAGGACGCCACATCGGTAAGGTCCTGGAAGCCGAGCCGCCCTGAAAAACGCCGGATCAATCCGCCGGCCGTCCGGTGGACGGCATAGAGCGACAGTGTAACGAGGATGGCGGCGGCGATGATGATGGCGAGAGTGTGGCGCAGCACGAAGTGACCCATCTCATGTGCTGTCACGAAGAGGATTTGATCGTCCTTGAGCTTCTCCAAAAGCGTATCCCAAAGTACGATCCGCTTCGAGGCTCCCACCCCGGTGACATACGCGTTTACCAGCTTCGTATCCGAGCTCTTGTCGACCTGAAACACACGGCTGCCGCTGATCCCCGCCCTTTCTGCCAGCGCCAGAATCCTGGATTCCAGCAGCTTGTTTTCCATCGGCTCGTAATCGTTGAAGAGGGGATCCACCCAGACCGGGGTGATCACCAGCAGTAACGCAGTGAGGGGGAGACTGGCGAGTCCGGCGTACAGCCACCAGCGACGAGGGCTCCGCCGGAGCAGGAGATAGGGTATCCAGAGGACCGCCGCGAGACCGGCTCCGCTCAATGCCACGCCCTTGGCCCAGTCGCCGGCCCAGGCTCCGGGGGTCTGGTTGGAGAGGCCGTACTGATGCTGCCGGATGTACCCGGCATAGTAGGAGAGCGGGAAGGTGAGTACGGCCACCAGCACTGTGAACAGCACGGCATACAGCAGGAGGGTGAGGAACCAGCGGCGGCCCACTCGGTGTGACAAGGAGCGCATGCGGGCGGATATCCCCGAGAACAGAAGCACCGCTGGTATGATCATGCCCAGGGTGGTCTCGACTGACCAAAGCACGTTGCCACTTCGGTGATACTGGATCGCCAGCGCGCTGGGCTGGGGAACCACCACGGTATCAGGCGGGGCAATGTGAAGCTGCTGAGTCCTGCCGCCGCCACCGAACCCCGGACCGGCGAGTATCACCATGGAAGCCCCTCCCGATGGAGCCTGATGTCTGCTACACTAACCTCGCGGAGCTGGTGGAAGAAACTCGCGTTCGGCTCTGCCACTCACTTCACGAGGCAAACATGCGTGCGCTCTTCGGGCTCCTTGCCCTGCTCGGACTGGCTGGGATCGTCTTTGGTGTGATCATCATCTTCCAGGGCGGCCACGCGGAGCCGTTCAGCTTCGAGAACTATGGCGGGCCGGGCCCGATCATCGGTGGCCTGCTCCTGACGGCCGTGAGTTTGTACTTGTTCATCAACTGGCCCAGGATCGAATCCTCATCCCGGGATGTGCACCGCAGGTAGCTCGCGTAGGCCCACTCAAAAGGATCGGAGCGATCATGCGACCGCAAGCGTTGATTGGCATAGTCCTGTTGGTTCTTGGCGCGTTCATCGTGTTCAGAGGCATGAGCTACTCGGACCGTGACGAGGTCCTGAGAGTGGGAGATGTGAAGGCGTCAGTAGAATCGAAGAAAGCGGTTCCCACCTGGGTTGGTGGTGTGGCCATCGTAGCCGGCATCGCCCTCCTCGCCGCGGGGATGAAGCGGAGGGCCTGATCTCGATCCGTGAGTTATCAACTGATCTATAGTGTTGTCCGGAGAATTCCGAGAGGCCGGGTTGCCACCTACGGGCAGGTAGCATCCCTCGCCGGACTCTCGGGCCACGCCCGTCAGGTCGGGTACGCGCTGAACGCCCTGCCAGACGGGACCGTGGTTCCCTGGCACCGGGTTGTGAATGCCGCGGGGCGGATCAGCGCGCGGGCGACTCCCGGCGGTGAGCTGGTGCAGCAGCTTCTGCTCGAAAAGGAAGGGGTGCGCCTCGACGCGCGTGGCCGCATTCCCCTCGATCGTCTTCGGTGGCAGCCGCGAGTCCGGCCCACCGAATGATTGTCCACGTTCTTGGCGTCCCCATGGACCTCGGTTCAGGACGGCGAGGTGTGGACATGGGACCGTCCGCCATCAGAATCGCCGGTGTCGCCGAGCGCTTGAGGGAGCTGGGTCACAAGGTGGTGGATGACGGGGATCTCGTCATCAAGAACATGGAAGAGTTGAAGGTCGGCAATGAACGGGCGCGATATCTCGGAGAGATTGCGCGCGTCTCCGCCATCCTGGCACGCAAGGTCGAGCACATTACGGAGCGGCAGCACTTTCCGCTCGTGCTCGGTGGAGACCACTCCATCGCCGTGGGCACCGTCTCAGGGATCGCGGCACTCTGCGAGAAGCAGGGAAAAAAGTTGGGGCTCCTCTGGATCGACGCGCACGGCGACATCAACACACCCGAGACGTCTCCCTCCGGAAATATTCATGGTATGCCGCTGGCGACGTTGCTCGGGTTCGGCGTGAAGGAGCTGACCGAGGTGGCAGGAGGGTTCCCCAAAGTCCGCGCGGAAAACATCGCCCTTGTGGGAATACGCAGCCTGGACGCGGGTGAAAAGAACCGGCTGAAGGAGAATGGCGTCCAGGTCCACACCATGGCCGATATCGATCGCCATGGCGTACATCGGATCATGAAGAAGGCGCTGGCGCAGGTAACCGATGGAACCGACTTCGTCCACGTGAGCTTCGATCTCGACGCCGTCGACCCGACAGTCGCGCCCGGAGTGGGGACGCCGGTCAAAGGGGGTCTGGATTACCGGGAGGCTCACCTGATCATGGAGGTGATTGCGGATGCCGGTGTGATGACCTCGCTCGAAATGGTCGAGGTCAACCCGATTCTGGATCAGGGAAACGCCTCCGCCATCTTCGCGGTGGAGCTGGTCCAGTCGGCCTTCGGCAAGAAAATCCTCTGACCCACATCCCGGCCAATTGCCAATCTCCCCCGACGATGGGTAGAATAGTTCTCGGCGCGGCTTTCCCATTGGCCGTGGCCCCTACCTCAGACACGTCGGGGGATGCAGATGCTCGATTCGAACCACAGTCCCCAGCGTATCCAACTCGTTCTCCGCGGCATCCGCTCAGCAGGAACCGCCAACCGAGGCAGCCAACCGCTCGAGGCCAGAGTCAAACCCCAGTTCGTGCACTTGTACCCTGGCGTAGATCCGCAGACCTGGTATCGGGTCATCCAGGACGGTGAGTACAAGGACGAAATGGAAGGATTGTGGATTCAGGTCACGGACTGGGTGACTTACGTGCTCGCCAAGCACTTCGATCTACAGGCGCGTCCCGACGTACACTGAAGTCGCTACTGGTCCGTCGGCATGGCGAGAACTTCTTTCACTTTTCGTGTCAGCTGATCGCGCGTGAACGGCTTCTGAAGGAAGGGAGATGCGGGATCGAGAGCGCCTTCATCGAGGATCCGGTGCGCCGGAAATCCCGACATGAACAGCACTCGAACCCAGGGCCAGCAGCGAAATATCGTGTCGCCTAACTGACGACCGCCGAGGCCCGGCATCGCAACGTCAGTGACCACCAGATCCACACGTCGTGATCCCCGTTGCAACATCCGGATGGCTTCTTCTCCGCCGCCCGCCTCCAACACATGGTAGCCCTCTCCCAGCAGGATCCTGGCAGCGAGGCGCCGTACCATTTCCTCATCATCTACGACAAGCATGGTCTCGCGGCCCGGTGAAGTCACTTCGCACCTCTCCGTTGTCGCGAGTATATCGAGGCCCACCGCCAGCGTCAGGTACGATCTGGCGATCAGAACCCAGGGGCTCGTGTGTGAGCACAGCATGATCGCAGGATGCCGTCATAGCGACGGCAGGCCCGGAAGCGATCATCATGGGCCGCCCAAACGGCGCTAATTATGGTCGGTCGAAAGAACGGAAGCGGTGCCGAGTGTCACAGGCTGGAATGCCCATCGCTCACGCATCATCTGACGGAGCGCCCTGCTCGAGCCAGCTTCGAAACACCGCGGATGATTGGGCCAGCTGCCACTCCGAGAGCAGGTCGAGCGCCATAGCCCGCATCGGGCCGCTGGGCGTGTTCTGAGTGACACAACGGCTCAGTAGCCAGTCCTCGTACGTATCCGGATCCGGGTCGTGCTGCACTGTGTCTTCGAGCAGAGTACGCTTCAAGGACAACCCGATCGCGTCGGGAGTCGTGTTTCGTTTGCGTCTTCGTCGCCGTCCTTCAGACGCGTCGAGAGCCTTGAGAAGCTGGCTACAGAGTTGGGCGGGACGCACGATCGATGATCTGGAGCTCCAGCACGAAGCCGCGGTTTCGAGGGCGGGTGAATCCCCGGTCCAACGCGATCAAATCGAACTCCACTGTCTCGAGATCCTGGAGCAACAACTCGAAAGCAGGAAAGCCCTGCAGCGTTGCGATAGACTTGAGATAACCTTTACAGCTGGCACACGTCTCTACCTTCAGCAGTTCCCCCTGCCCCTCGGCTTCCAGTGCTCCGAGGCGCTCGTGATTCCGTTCTCCGCAGTAAATGCAAAACAGCCACGGGACCTCCCACTCTGTCGAGCAGCGCCCGCACCGAAGCCGCCGGCTTCGATCCAGCCCGCGCCGCTCCGCCAAAGTCGGCCACGCCGCGCACACCGGGCAGTACCCGCGTTGCCACGAGGGCGAAATCCGACTCTCCAGTTGCCTGCCACACGATCGAAGTAGAGGGTACGCCGCGAGGTGAGCCACCGTAGCCAGTGCGCCGGCATCGAGGCTGCGCTCATCCGCGAGCGCCTGAAGCTCATCATTGTCCTGCACTACCGCAGCCGAGACGAGGTTCAGCGCCTCAGCCTCCGACGGCCGGTAATGTTGCAGAGACGTACCGCCTTCGACAGGTCCACTGGCCGCGGTGTCAGCGAGCCTTCCAACGAGTCGATGAATTTCAGAAAGATCGGCATGCAGAGAGCGCCTGTGCAGCAGCGGGGCATCGTCCTGCGAGCCAGAGGATCCCGTGGCGAGATCCGGATCGTTCAGCGCGGTGCTCGAGTCGTCGGCCTGAGCAGCCTGCTCCGCTATGGCGAGCAGGCGGATCCAGGCCTGCCACTCAGGGCGTTGCTGCTGTAGCTGGCTTAGTCGGGAGGTGCTGTCGGTCCGAAGACCGCCGGCGGTCCGTGGCATTCCACGCGCTCCGTGACGCAGGGTGTCTCGTGATACGGCTGGGCTCCGGCGTGGATTTCCATTGGTCGGCCCCAGTTCTTGACGTCGGCACCAGGATGCCCGGGCGAACGGCCGGCTTCGGGGCTGGCGCAGGCTGCCAGAAGGAGAAGTCCGACGAGTGGTGTCATCCTGAGCGAAGCGAAGAGCCTGCCCTGAGCCTGCCGAAGGGAGCCAAGCTCCCTCGGTATGGTCCCTTCGCTGCTTTCAGGGTGGCAAATGTTGATCATCGTCCCGTCACTCCCGAGCCGATCACATGAATCTGCTCCGACGAGAACAGAACTACCATCCGGAGCAGGAACCCTCCGAGCAGGATCAGCGATGCACTCTGCATCAGCTGCCGCGGAGCGTGGGTTTCTCCTCGTTCCTTGAACAGAGGCCACAGTATCCCGAGCCCGACCACACCGATGAGCAGGAGCGCGCCCCATGGGCTCAGGTACACCCGGGCTACCGAGCCGAGTGAGATCAGGAACGCGATCAGCACCAGCAGCTCGAGGATCAGCGCGTTGCGGTCGAACCAGACCAGCCAGCTCAGCGTCCCCATATCAGCTCGCCGGCGGAGCGCCAGGAGAATCAAGGTGGCTGCGCCGGTGGACGCACCGGAAACGAGAAACAGCAGACCGAGCAGATGGGAATCGGCCCACACTGGCCGGTTGGTCACCGCCAGCAGTACTCCCGTATACCCCGCGATAAAGAGTCCCGCGACGCTCCCGAGCACCGCGATGATCGTTCGAGGAACGGGCCGCCGGAGGGAGCGGACGGCGGGAGATTGGAGCAACCTCAGCCTGGGCCAGTCTTCACCCAGGACGGAGAGCATCGCCAGAAATGTGAACAGCCCGAAAACCGTCAGCCCCCAGGAGCCTACCGACATCGGCACCCATGCCTTGAACATCGGCTGGCCGGTGTGATTCTCGACCAGCATGTGCCAGAATCGCAGCGGACGGTTGAGGTCGACGGTCAGGAGCAACCCGCTGATGAGGACGCCGATGAACGACAGGTAGTAGCCCAGTCGCACGATCGGTCGGGCAGGCAACCGGCGGCTGCCCGTCGCCGACCAGTCGAGCAACGAGACCAGCATGAACGCGGTGCCGGCAATCCCGCCGATGAAGAAGTACAGCAGAATCCACCAGGTCCAATGCGGTGCCGCCGTGAAGAAGGTGTCAGACATGCTCGTCCCCTTCGCTCGCTCTTTCATCCATCCGGCGCTTGCGAAGCCCCACCATACCCAGGAACGCGAGCACCACCGCGCCTGCGGTGGAGAAGAGCGACGTGGGAATCAGGTTCCGGGTCGGCATCGAGGGTGACACCGGCAGCCCGTATACCTCCGGCTGATCCACCAACAGATAGAACGAGTTGAGCCCGCCGAGGAACTTGTCATCCGCGCCGTAGAGATAGGCGCGCTTCTCGCCCGCGTCGTGGAGCTGCTCGACTCTCGCCTGCGCAGTCTCCTTCAACTCGCGGATGGTGCCGAAACGTATCGAATCGGTGGGGCACGCCTGCGAACAGGCCGGCTCCATTCCCGCTTGGAGCCGGTCGTAACACAGCGTGCACTTCTGGGCGACGTTGGAAACGTCATTGATCCCGATCACGCCGAACGGACACGCGGCGATGCAGGCGCGGCAGCCGTTGCAGGTATCCGACTGGATCACGACGGTATCGAACTCGGTCCGGATGATGGCGCCGGTCGGACAGACCTCGAGGCAGGGCGCGTTGACGCAGTGCTTGCAGACGTCGCTCATCATGAGCCAGCGGCCGTCAACACGGTCCGCACTGAACTGCTCCACGAACTTCACGTGGCGCCAGTGGATCCCATCGAGCCGGCGGGTGTTGTCGTAACTGTCGCCGCTCATCTCGTGTTTGCCGCCGCCGGTAGCGGGGAGCTGATTCCACTCCTTGCAGGCCACCTCGCACGCCTTGCAGCCGATGCAAACCGTCGTGTCGGTGTAGAAGCCCATGGGTTCCTGGCGGGGCAGCGGGGCAGCGGGGCTGCTAGTCAGCAACGGGTCACGACGGGCAGCGCTGGCGTCGACTGTCCCGCCGCCCCGCTGCCCCGCTGCCCCGCTGACCATCACGCCTTCTCCACGTTGCATACGAACGCCTTTCCCTCGTGAATCGTCACGTTCGGATCGCCCACCAGTGCCGACAGACTATTCACCACATCACCGGTCGCAACGCCCTCCCAGCCCCAGTGCCACGGCATTCCGACCTGGTGCACCACCTGATCGCCCAGCCGGAACGGGCGGAGCCGGCGAGTCACCAGCGCCTTCGCCCGAATCTGCGACCTCGGCGTGCTGATCCGGACCCAGTCGGTGTTCTTGATTCCCTTCTCGCTCGCGAGCTCGGGCGACAGCTCGATGAACAGCTCCGGCATCAGCTCGGTGAGCCACGGGTTCCAGCGGCTCATCACCCCGGACAGGTAGTGCTCGGTCAGCCGGTAGGTGGTGATCACATAGGGATAGCGCGGGTCGGCGACTCCCGACAGCAGGTTGTCGTCTCGTTTCCAATACTTGAACACGGGACTGCTCTGCTGCCGGTACAGCGCGTTTCGCACGGGGGATTCCGCCGGCTCGTAGTGGGTCGGCAGCGGGCCATCGAGGAGTCCCGAGGGGTTATAAAGCCAGCCCCGGCCGTCGGGGATCATGATGAACGGCTCGGTTCCCGAGAGCGCGTCGAGACCGACCTTCTTCACGTTGCCGGGCGCGCTGGGTGCCTTCGTCTTGGCGAAGTCGGGCGTGTCGTACCCGGTCCACTCCTTCCCGTCCCACCAGACCCACTTCTTGCGTTCGCTCCAGGGCTTCCCATTCAGATCGGCCGATGCGCGGTTGTAGAGCACACGGCGGTTGGCGGGCCAGGCCCAGCCCCAATTGCGCTCACTGTTCATCACCCCGGCCGGGTCGGCTTGCTTGTTGGCCGCCAGGTTCTGATCCGGTGCCGGATAGACGCCGCAGTAAATCCAGGAGGCGCAGGTGGTCGAGCCATCATCCTTCAGCTTGTCGAAACCATCCAGGTGCTGGGTGGGATTGCCGGTGACGTACCCGTTGATCTCGCGGAGTACCTTGTGGGCGTCCGGCTCACCCGCAGGAGTGATGACGTGTCCCGGATCAGGATCGAAATCCCATGTCAGGTTGTTGATTCCCTGATCCCGCGGAAGCTCGCTGTCGGCGTACATCTTCTTGAGCCGGAGGGCGAGCTGATGAGTGAACCACAGATCCGATCGGCAGTCGCCCGGTGCCTCCGCTGCCTTGAAGTGCCACTGCAGCATCCGCTGGGTGTTGGTAAAGCTCCCGTCGATCTCCGCGGCCTGGGCGGCAGGCATGAAGAACACCTCGGTGTCGATGTCCGCTGCCTTCACCTCCCCCGCTTCGATCTCCGGCGCGCGCTGCCAGAAGGTGGCCGTCTCGGTGAGGAAGATGTCGCGCACCACCAGCCACTGCAGCCGCCGGAGCCCCTTCCGCTCCAGGACGGCGTTGAGTGAGGTGGCCGGGTTCTGCCCGATGCAGAGCATTCCCTTCACCTTGCCGTCGGCCATGGCGACGAACATCGGCATGTGGGAATGGTCGCCGGTGATCTTGGGGTGCCAGTCGTAGCCGAAGTCATTCTGCGGCGTCGCGGCCTCGCCGTACATCGACTTGAGGTATGAGACGAGGAACTTGGGATAATTGGCCCAATAGCTGGTGGCATTCGCCTCGGTGGCGATGTAGTCGCGCAGAGTCTCGTGGGTCTTGAGCGCGGAGAACGCCGGCATGTAGCCATGAATACTGTGGTAGAGCGTCGGGATGTCGGTCGATCCCTGAATCGAAGCGTGGCCCCGAAGCGCCATGATCCCGCCGCCCGGCCGCCCCATGTTGCCCAGCAGCAACTGAAGCAGGGCGCAGCACCCGATCATCTGGGGACCATTGGTGTGCTGGGTCCAGGCGACAGCGTAGGCGAACGAGGTGGTCCGGTCGCGGCCCGAGTTTTCCAGGATGGTCTCGGCGACTTTGGTGAATGTCTCCGGCGGGCAGCCGGTCACTCGCTGAACCATCTCGGGGGTGTAGCGGCTGAAATGCCGCTTGACCAGCTGGAAGACGCAGGAGGGGTGCTTCAGCGTTGGATCGTGTTTCGTCGGGGGCGTGATCAGCTTCTTGATCACCTGGTCGAACGGCTCGCCTGGATAAGTCCTGGCCTGCTTCTCCTTGCGGCCCGGAGCCGAGTTCTCCTCGCCACCCCGGGGCTGGCCCATCTCGTCGCCCTGGCCGGCGTACTGCCAGGAGTCGGTCTGATACTGGCCCAGGAAACCGTCGTACTCCCAGCCCGGCTTGTCCCGCTTGTACTCCATCAATCCGGAGAAGACTCCGTCCAATTCTTCGGTGCCCTTGAAATCCGACCGGATGATGGCCGAGGCATTGGTGTAGTGGAGCAAGTACTCCTGGAAGAACGAGTCGGTCTTCCACCGCTCGTTGTTGATCACGTAGTTGATCAGGCCGCCGAGAAACGCGATGTCGCTCCCTGCTCGAATGGGGGCGTAGATGTCACACATCGCGCTGGTGCGGGTAAAACGGGGATCGACATGGATGAGTTTGGCCCCGTGTTCCGTCTTCGCCTTCATGGGCCAGCGGAACGCCACCGGGTGACACTCCGCCATGTTGGAGCCTTCGAACACGATGCAGTCCGACTGCTCCATGTTGCGCGGGTAGGTGGACGCCGCGCCGCGTCCGAGCCTGGTCCCCAGACCGGGGACGCTAGAGGAGTGTCATATTCGAGCCTGATTTTCGATGGCGACCACGCCGAGGCCACGGAGGAGCTTCTGCTGCATGTGGTTCCACTCGTTGTCGAGCGTCGCTCCTCCCAGCGAGAAAATTGCGGTGGTCTGGTTGATCAGAGTGCCATCGTCCAGCCGTTCGACGAACGTCTCGTCTCTGGTCTGCTTCACCAGTTGCGCAATCCGGTCCATCGCCCAGTCCAGCTCCACTTCCTCCCAATCGCCGGCACCGGGTTTCCGATGGAGCACTCGGGTGGCGCGGTTGGGGTTTCTGAGCAGCTGATAGGTGGCGGCGCCCTTGGGGCAGAGGCAGCCCTCATTGTGAGGACTGCGCTTATCGCCCTCGATGTTGACGATCTCATTGCCGATCGTGTGCACGACGATCGCGCAGCCGACGGAGCAGTAGGGGCAGACGCTGGGAGTAGCCTTTGCCGTTCGGATCCGAAGTTCCTGGGCCCGGGCAGTGGCGGGTGCCAGCGTGGCCCCGAGACCAACCAGCGATCCGAGGGCGGTGGGGGCTAGCCCGGCAGCGGAGGCCTTGAGGAATTCGCGACGGGAAAACGCCATGCCTTCCAAATGCGGCGTAACTCTCACTTCCGCCGTGACGGGGAACACGTTTTCAGGAAGCGGAGCATTTCCGACGTGCGCTGGAAAACCCGAACGTCCGGCAGCGCCAGAGCCCGCTCCCGTGGCAACAGCTTCAGATCCAGGTGAGGCCACCTGCCAAGGTGAAGTGCCGCCGCCGGCGCCCCCACCCGGATCGCGAACGCCTGGAGCTCCGCCACGTCATTGGTGGTGGAGAGTACGTGGGACCAGCCCCGGGCATAAATGTTTTCCTGATCCATCACGATCACCGGCGCCGCCCCTCGCCCAGGAACGCAACGGTTCGGCGGATCACTTCCGGGTCGCGTACCACCGCTCGGTGCCCGAGCCCACTCGTCGTGAGAAGCTCTGCGCCGGGCCAGGCTCGAGCGATCTCCTCGCCGTGAGAGTAGGGCACATCGGGGTCGTCACGGTCATGCACGATCAGAGCCGGTGCCGTCATTCGCCGGGCCAGCGTCGGTATGTGCAGCTCCTCCCATCGAATCTGGAGCCTGGCTTCCAGGTTCCGGCGCATGGCATCGTGGGCCCGGAGAGGGATCCGCAGATGCTCGGCGAAGGCATGAGAAAAGAGCACGACATCCGCCGGTGGAGCGAGCAGCACGGCACGATCCGCCTCGAGGCCATTCCCCATGGCGAGCGATACGGCGGCGCCACCGAGTGAGTGACCCACCAGGCCATAGGGCGATCCGACGGCATCGGCGACAGCCTTGAGCGCGCGCGAGAACTGCGGGAGCGAAGCCTGGTGGCCCTTCGAGGCGCCGTGTGCCGGCGCATCGAACAGCACAACCTTGAAGCCGCTATCCACGAGCGCCCGCGCCAGGCTGCTGAACCGCCCTGCTCGGCTGCCCCAGCCGTGAGCCAGAATCACGACCGGTCCATCGCCCCAGACCCACACGGCCAGATCCTGGTTTTCACTCTGAACGAGCTGCGTTGTTCCAGTCGCAAGGAACGCCTCCTCGGCGGGACGCGCCTCGTAGCGCGGCGGCCGGCAGAAGATGGATTCCGCCCAGCGGGCGGCGACGCCAGGCGCTACCGTGCCGACTGTTCGAAAGGCGGTGCGAAGCATCCAGAGGGGGGCGCGGTTCTCATCACCGGAGTATGTGGACGGCCGCCGGGTGGGCCAAGCCCAAAAGCTCCGCACTGAATGCCTACCGCCGTGCCGCCCATACCGCCTTACCGCCTTACCGCCCTAGTGACGAACGTCACCCGGGGCGGGCCGCCGACCCAATACAATGAACGGGGTTCCCGCTTCACATTCACTCGAGGAGGTCTTGCATGTCAGATCCGAACGCCTTCGATCGGGTCTCGCCCGCGGAAGATTCCGGCTGGAAAGCTGCCTGGGAGACCGAGGACAACTACTGGTTCGAAAACTTCACCAGCCGTCCCTACGCGCTCGGTCCTGACTACTACGAACGCTTCCGGCCCGGCTATCGCTATGGCTTTGAATCGGCCCGGCACCACGTGGGTCGCGAGTGGGAAGATGCTGAAGCCGACCTCCAGGCCGGCTGGGAGCGGTATCCTCACCGGGGCGAGAACCCGACCGCCTGGGACGAGATCAAGGCCGCGGTGAAGGATGCCTGGGACCGTGTGGTGGGGACCTCGACCGCTCGCTCCGAGGAGCGGAGCCCGAAGCCGCGCGAATAGCTCTATAATCCGTGCATGGCTGAATCCATCCGTGATCTTCTCTTTGGCGGCGTCTCGGGCGACCGTGACCTGGTCGAGGCCATCGAGCCGCGACGGTCGTTCGATGACGTCGTCCTTCCCGCCACCACGCTGAGGGCACTTAATCACGCCCTGGCGCTGGTGCGGAAGCACGATCTGATCTTTGACAAATGGGGCCTGGCCGAGCGGCACTCCAGCGGCCTGGGTCTCGCCTTTCACTTCGCGGGACCGCCGGGAACCGGTAAGACGATCTGCGCCGAGGCGTTGGCGTACGCGATGGACAAGAAGCTGCTGGTTGTGCGCTACGCCGAGCTGGAATCGCGCTGGGTGGGACAGACCTCGAAACATGTGGCCGCCGTCTTCCGGGCGGCCGCCCGCCAGGATGCCGTCCTGTTCTTCGACGAGGCCGATGCAATCGCCGGCCGGCGCTTCACCTCGATCGGCGCCGCCTACGAGCGCGAGGCCAACGCCATCGTCAACGTCCTGCTCCACGAGCTCGAGAGCTTTCCCGGCGTAGTCATCTTCGCCACCAACCTCGCTGCCAACATCGATCCCGCGTTCGAGCGGCGGATCCGGACCCACATCCTCTTCGAGATGCCGGACGTCGAGGAGCGCGAGCGCATCTGGCGGGTGCAGCTGCACGCCCGCAAGACCCCACTCGCGAAGGACGTGGATTTCCGTGCTCTGGCCGAGGCATATCCTCGAAGCGGCGGTGACATCAAGAACGCGGTGCTGAAGGCGGCCCAGATCGCCACGGTCGAGCCCGGGCCAGACTCGGAGAAGCGGATCCACCAGCGGCACTTCATCCAGGGAATGGCCGAGGTGATGTCCGCCGAAAACGTGATGTCGCAATCGCTCTTCGACGACCCGGGCGCAGGACCGATCGGTGGGGTGATGGAGCGTTTGGCTGAAGGCCAGGAGGAGCTGCGAGGTGAGCTCGGCGTACTCGTCGAGCGGCTCGACAGTCTGGATCAGAAGCTGCGTGCGCTGTCGAAGGACCATTCTACCGCCCGCGGAGAGCTGGAGCGCAGCCAGACGCAAATGGTCGAAACCTTCGCCTCCACTCGACAGCGAAGGGACCGCATGCTGGGCTATCTCACTGCCGCTGCGGTGCTGCTGTCGATGGGTGCTTTGGCGATATCACTGTTGATGTAGCCTCTCGCCTCAAGGACCTCAGGTCGTATGCGCCTCCTTCCCCCTGTTCTCGTTACTCTCACTTCCGTGGCAGCAGCACAGTCTCCGCCGGCAAAGCTTCAGCCGGCGATGATGGAAGGTGTCCTTTCTACCGTCGATGACGAGTTGAACTCGGCTTTCACCCCCGATGGGCAAACCGTCTACTTCTCCAAGAATATCGGCGACCGAATCGGCGTGATCGTGGTGTCCAAGCGGGTGAACGGCGTCTGGGCGGAGCCGGAGGTTGCACCGTTTTCAGGACAGTACAGCGACTACGACCCGTTTGTCTCGCCCGACGGATCACGTCTGTTCTGGATTTCGAATCGGCCGGTAGACGGGAAGGAGAAGGAAGACTACGACATCTGGATGGTGGAGAAGCGGGGTGACATGTGGGGCTCGCCGGTTCATCTGCCAGCTCCCATCAACACCGACGCCGAGGAGTTCTACCCATCGGTGACGGCGAAGGGCACACTGTACTTCAGCTCTACCCGTCCCGGAGGGATGGGTCGTGGAGGAGACATCTACCGAGCGGCGGTGCAGGGGGGCGGCTACGGTGCGCCGCAGACAGTGGGCGACTCCGTGAACTCCGCCACCCACGACGCCGATCCCTACATCGCACCGGACGAGAGTTTCATCGTCTTTGCCAGCTACGGGCGTCCCGGGTCGGTTGGTGACGGCGATCTGTATGTGAGCTATCACAGGAACGGAACCTGGACTGCGGCGCGTCCCCTCCAGCATGGGATCAATTCCAAGGCCCGGGAGTATTGCCCGATCGTGTCGCCCGATGGCAAGTGGCTCTACTTCACCAGCTTTCGGGCTCCCCTCGATACGCCATCGAAGAAGCCGATGACGTTCCCGGAGCTGACCGGCAAGCTTCGGACGCCATTGAACGGATACGGAAATATCTATCGCATTCCTGCCGCCGCGCTCGACCTATCGTCTCCGTAGGTGCACGTCCTCGCTCCTGTTCGGGCCGATGACGAGTACCAGGAGTCGGGACTCGTAACCCGCGGCCGTGACTCTCACGTACTGAGTACGGCAGTTGCCCACCAGCGACAGATCGAACCGGAACCGATACTCACCGCTGCCATCGGTGAACGCGACGTACGGCGTGCCCAGCATCTGAAGGTGCGCACCGGCTAGCGGCCGTCCGTTGTCCTGCCGGAAAATCTTCCCTTCGACTGTGCCGAGCTCCTGGGACCGTGCTGAATCACTCGCTATGGGTTGTGTGGGAATGCACCGATCGGTGCGCTCGGGCATCCACGCTTCCATTGGCCGGACTGCCTGCGGTCCCGCGCCCGCTCGAGTGGCGAGCCTCGGCCGGCCGAAGATTCGCCGCGCCTCGGATTCCATGGTGGCGGCCTCCTTCCTTGCTGCCGGTGCGGCCGCACTTGCTGCTCTAGGCTCCCGCGGTGGATTATCGTTATCCGACTCCGTACCGACGGCCGGCTTTGTTTCCGGAGGGGCATTCGGCTCCGGCTCGGGAGGCCGGCGGACTGCCGGTGGCGGCGCGCTCGGTCTCGGCGGCTGCGCCGTCGGAGGAGGTGCCGGGGGGGTAAGTGGCGGAACGTAGATCATGTCCACCCGGCGCGAGGCAGACTCCTCCCTCTCGTGTTCGTCTTCCGCCACCGCCGCCCGATGCCGGGTGAGGCCGGCGGCAGTCAGCATGATGAGCACGTGTGCCGCCGCACTTATTGCGAACGGACTCCATGCGCGCTTGTGGGTAGCAGGAGGCGAGAGCTTCAACAAACGAGGCGTTCCTTGGATGGTGACCGGTCCCCGATGAAGATAACCGCGTGGATTTGAACGCCTGGAATCCTCATGCTGCCGCGATGGAAGCGTTCCATCGTGGAAAGCAGGATGCGACTATCGTGGTCTATGACGACTTCGAGCGCGACGAAGCGCCCATAGCCTACTTCTTCCGCAGCCCCGCCGAGTTTCCTCCCATGGAGCAGCTGGCCCTGGAGCTCTGTCGGGGGAGAGTTCTCGACGTCGGCGCCGGCTCCGGCTGCCACTCGCTGGCCCTCCAGGAGCGCGGGCTTGAAGTCACGGCGATCGAGATCCTTCCATCCCTGGTTCGCGTGCTCCAGGAACGCGGAGTTCGGGATGCACAGTTGGCCACATGGATGGACATCGAGGCGCCGCCCTTCGACACCGTTTTGATGATGATGAATGGACTCGGACTGACGGAGACCCTCGATGGCCTCCGCGAATTCTTTCGCGAGGGCCGACGTCTGGTGGCGCGGGGCGGGCAGGTGCTGGCGGACTCGACCGACGTGCGCGCGCGTCTAGACCCGGAGTCGGGGCGAACCGGCGCGCTCGAGCGCGCGGACGGGCGCTATATAGGAGAGCTGCACTTCCAGCTGGAGTATGAAGGGCGCAAGGGCGACCCGTTTCCGCAGCTCTACGTCGACGCCAACACGCTCAAACGCATTGCCCGGGAAGAGGAGTGGAGCTGTGATATCGTGATGGACCCCGACGAGTACGGACATTACCTGGCGCGGCTGACCCCGTAGCGCACGTCAGTCAGGAAGCGGCTCACCCACTTTCCACCCGGCGCGATCCAGCCGATCGAACAATCCGAGAACCTGCGGGCGGTCCTGGTGAACCGATAGCACCAGCAGATCGCCGGGGCGAGCCCAGGTGAGCGCTTCGCGCACGCCCTGCAGCTCGCTCGGAGCGCAGGTTATGGACGAAGCCGGTGTTCCCAGGCGGGTGAACTCATCCGCCAGTAGCGCCGGCAGCTCGCCCATGGTGCGGCCGCGGAGGTACTGATCCGTATCCTTGACGATGATGTGGTCGGGTTGAAGGTTCGACGCTACTCTCGCCATCTCACGGATGGCATCGTCCGGGCGGTCTCCCGCCCCTCCCACCATGACCAGCCGCCGATCGGCGGGAATCCCCTTCGCCAGCCCCACGAGGGCGGACATGCCGTGGGCATTATGCGCGTAATCCACCAGGATCCGCGCCCCGCCTACCTCATACATGTTTCCCCGGCCTAGGTTGTCCTCCGGTCTGCTTCCGAATGACCGCAGTGCTTCGGTGATCGCGGACGACGGAATGCCCAGCTCGGTTGCGACGGCCACCGCCGCCAGCGCGTTCGACACGTTGTGCCGCGCCGTTCCGCCGAACGTAAATGGCACATCCGTGATTCGGATCATGGGGGTACGGGATGCCCCGCGTATCAGAACGATGTGCTCACCATCCGCGATCACGGCGGCCCCGCCGCGGGCGACATGCGTTCTCACGAGGGCCGACGTCCCAGCCAGCGAAAACCAGATGATCGGTGTCTTCACTCTGCTGCTGGCCCGGACCAGCTCGGCATCATCCGCATTCAAGACCAGCGGCCCACCCCCCGAAAGTGCGCGGGCCACCAGCAGCTTCGTCTCGGCCAGCTGCGCCAGGCTTTCGACGCCGAACTCGCCCAGGTGATCCTCCGCGATGTTCGTCACTGCCGCAACATTCGCCCGCGACGTGGCCAGGCCTCGCCGGAGAATTCCTCCCCGTGCCGTCTCCAGAACCGCGATCTCCACGGCAGGGTGACGCAAGGCAAGGCGGGCTCCGCCCGGTCCGGAGAAATCTCCTTCCCCGATCGTCTCACCATTCACCAGGACTCCCTCGGTCGAGGTCACGCCGGGGACTCTTCCTGCTGATCGGATCATGGCCGACAGGAGCCGCACGACCGTCGTCTTGCCGTTGGAGCCGGTGATGAGCGCGATCGGCACGTCGTGGACCTTGCTCCACTCGATGGCGGTTGCCTCGGGTATGGAACGCACCGGCCAGACCAGGGCGCCGGTGCCGGACCCTACCGAAGCCAGATCTTCATCGCTCAGGAAGGTCAACCCGCGCGACTCGGCGGCTTCCTTGAGCGCCACCAGCCTCGGGTTTCCCTCTTCCTCGATGATTCCACGCAGGCGGAGGATGACCGGGGAGAGATCGGGTCGGCTCCTGTTCTCGAGCTCGGATGCTGCTACCTCCCACGCCTCCTCGACGAGCTCGGTGGCCGAGTACAGTCCGTCCACCGGCGCGCTGACCGCGAGACTCACCCCGCCGCGGAACGGTCGGCTCACGATGCGCTCACCCTTCCAGCCGACGGCATCCAGAAGGCTCCGTGCCGCCTTCTCCCACGCCGCGGCCGCCTGGGCAACAGGCTGGGCTTCCAGTGCTATCTCGAGCACCGCGCCGGGTCTGTCGAGCAAGAGGCCCGGTCCGGTGAGACGACGTGAGTCGAGAACGCGCATGGCCCAATAGTATCCTGGGAGAGGGAGAGAGCCAGTCAGGAAAGTGCGATGGGTCACTGACGCTATTATCCGGTACCGCCACCCTCATAGGCACGGAACCGCTCGGATGACGCGGCACGAGGATACGCACTCTCATTGTTAGATAGATCACCCGCCATGTCTCAACCCGCGATCACCGCGGAATTGCCTTCGCTCGATCCCACCGAGCTGGAGATCACCCGGATCCGTGCCCTTCGGGGCCCCAACTATTGGCGCCTTGCGCCGGTGGTTGCGTGTGATGTTCGGCTCGGTGGACTCGAGTCGCTCAGCACCGCCGATGTGCCGGGTTTTACCGAGCGCCTGCTCCATGCCATTCCGAGTCTTCGTGAGCACCCCTGCTCGCGGGGGCATCCGGGAGGATTCGTCGAACGCCTCACCGAAGGCACCGGCTGGCCTCATGTCCTGGAGCATGTAGCTCTCGAGCTTCAGAGCCTCGCCGGCACGGACGTCGATTTCGGCCGCGCCACCGAATCCGGTTCCCCCGGGCTGTGGTGGGTCATCGTGGAATACGATGAGGAGGAGCTCGGCGTCGCCAGTATTCGGCAGGGCACTACGCTGATGCGCGCCTGCCTGACCGGCGAGAGCATAGACGCCGCCGCCTTGATTCAGAGCCTTCGTGACCTGTGGCACGACGTACGACTCGGTCCGTCAACGGGAGTGATCGTAGAGGAAGCTCGTCGCCGTGGCATTCCGGTGCGCCGGCTCGGCACCGGCTCGATGGTCCAATTGGGACTCGGCCGCCACCTTCGCCGGATTCAGGCGACCACAACGGATACCACCAGTGTGATCGCCGCCGACATCGCGCAGAACAAGGATCTCACCAAGCGCATGCTCGAAGGCATCGGCCTCGCCGTTCCGGGTGGCGCTGTCGCTCGCGACGTCGAGCGGGCCGTGGAGATCGCCGGGGAAATCGGCTTTCCTGTCATTCTGAAGCCGCTGGCCGGCAATCAGGGCAGGGGGATCTCACCGCGACTCGACGACGAGCAGGCCGTTCGTGATGCCTGGACCCGCACCGCCGACGCATTTCCGGACATGGTGGTCGAACGGCATAGCGTAGGACGGGATCACCGGGTCCTGATCGTGAATGGCAAAGTGGTGGCGGTAGCCGAGCGGATTCCGGCTCATGTGATCGGGGATGGGCGGAACACCATTCACGAGCTCATTGCGGAAGCGAATGCCGATCCGCGCCGAGGCCGGGGGCACGCGCGCATACTCACCGAAATTCCGGCCGATGATGCCACGAGCGAGTATCTGGCGCAGTCGGGGTTGACGCTCGACAGCGTGCCCGATGCAGGAGAGCGCGTGCTGCTCCGTTCCACCGCCAACCTCTCCACCGGCGGCACCTCCATCGATCGTACCGACGAGATCCATCCCGACAACGTGACTGCGTGCGAGATGGCGGCCGGGGTCATCGGCCTGGACATCGCCGGCCTCGACGTGCTCACCCCCGACATCTCACGGCCGTTCCATGAGAACGGAGCGGTGATCATCGAGGTGAATTCCGGGCCCGGCATCCGGATGCACACCCATCCGGCAGAAGGAAAGCCCCGGAACGTCGGCGGGGCCATTCTCGACATGCTGTATCCGCCCGGCGCGCGCGCAACCATTCCGATCATCGCGGTCACCGGCACCAACGGCAAGACAACCACCACCCGGCTCGTCGCCCACTTGTTTCGGGCGACCGGTCTCACCGTCGGGTTCACCACGACGGACGGCGTGTATCTCCAGAACCGCATGGTGGTGCAGGGAGACATGACCGGTCCCTTCGCGGCCAACGTCGTATTGTCCAATCCGACCGTGGATCTCGCTGTACTCGAAACGGCTCGTGGCGGGCTGCTTCGGTCCGGGCTCGGCTTCATGGAGTGCGACGTCGGCATCGTCCTCAATGTCGCGGCCGATCATCTCGGCATCGGCGGCATCGACACCATCGAGCAGCTTGCAAACGTGAAGAGCGTCATTCCTCAGGTGGTGAAGCGTCGCGGCCACGCGGTGCTCAACGCCGATGATCCCCTGGTGTACGGAATGGCCGAGCGCACCCGGGGTGACGTCGTTCTGTTTTCGGCGCAGCCCGGGCGGTCGAACCCGCTGGTGGAGCAGCATGTCGAGGACGGCGGGACCGCGGCTACTATCGAAGAGGATGAGACCTTCGTGGTTCGGCGGGGTCGACTGTGTATCCCGATCGCTTCTGCTCGCGATGTGCCGCTCACGCTCGGCGGGGCGGCCCGCTTTCAGTATGGAAACATCCTGGCCGCCGTGGCCGCGGCCTACGTGCAGGGCATGCGCTACGAGGACATCCGCTCCGGCCTTCTCTCCTTCTTCCCTTCGCCGTCACTCACACCGGGTCGCCTGAATCTCCTTCGGGTGGGCAGGGGCCGGGTGCTGGTGGACTACGCCCACAATCCTGCCGCTGTCGAAGGCCTCATGGATATGGTCCGTCGCATGCCCGCGCGCCGGCGGATCGGTGTGGTCACCGCGCCGGGAGACCGCCGGGACGAGGACCTCCGGGCCGTGGGCCGCCGCTGCGCCGGGCTCGATCATGTGATCCTGAAAGAAGATGAGAACCGCAGGGGCAGGTCTCCCGGAGAGATCGCGCAGGTCATCCGTGAAGGGCTGCTGGAGTCGGGAATCTCAGCCGATCAGGTGACCACCGTCTACAGCGAGATGGATGCGGTCGAGCATGCGGTGAGGGAATTAGGCGATCAGGACCTGGTAGTGATTCTGGTCGACGATGTTCCCGCGGTGCTGGAGCAGCTCCGGCTGCATCGGGCGACGCCATAGCTGCCGGCGCTCTAGTCGTCCGTCTCCCCCCGAGCGATTCGGACGCCGCGAGTATCCCGCACGAACTCCCGTCGCTTGTCGTCCATCATCGTCGCAACTCCCGCCATCGATATCTCAGGCTCGGATATTCTGGTACGCTCGGATGGCAGCGCGGCTGCGTCGGGCCGGAACTGAATGACCTGCTTCCAGCTCCGGGTTATGGCGTCCGCGAAAATGAGGACGAGGTCACCCGGCCGGCCTTCTCTGAGCGCGGCATCCACCGCCAGCGCCTCTTCTGGAATGATCGAGATACGCTCCGCTTCCACTCCATTCTCCAGCAGCGCCTTCTGCAGCAGCTTCGGCACCTCGTCCCCGCCCCGGCCCCGGAGCTGATCGTCTCGCCGGCAGATGAAGTAGTCGAAGTGTCCCGCCGCAATCCTTCCCAGCTCCGCGATATCCTCGTCCCGCCGGTCGCCTGGTGCCGACAATACGCAGACTCGCCGGCCGGTTATCTCCAGCCGGTCTACCAGCACGCACATCGCTTCGATCGCGGCCGGATTGTGCGCGTAGTCGAGGATGACCTGGAACGGATGCTCGTCGTAGATGTTCATCCGGCCCGGCGCCTGAAAGAACGTCGTATCGAAGGTCCGGAGCCCGTGCCGGATGTCTTCCAGCTTGAGCCCCATGCTGAACGCCATTGCCGCGGCGAACATCGCGTTCTGAACGTTGTGGAGCGCGCGGCCTTCCAGCGTAGCGGGTATGAGGTGGGTCCAGAGGAGGGGAATGTGGGCGCCGTGATCGTAGATGGTGATCATGTGCCCCTTGATTCCACTCTCCAGCACCACGCCGCGTCCGCCCGCCTTGATGTGCTCGCCCACCAGCTCGTGAGTCGGGTCCATCGTGACATAGCAGAGATGGGTGGCTTCGGTATAGTCGGCCATCTTGAGACAGAGCGGATCGTCGGCGTTGAGAATCGCGGTATCCCGGGCGACCTCGATCACAATGCGCTTGACTTCGGCCAGCTGGTCCAGCGTCCCGATGCCGCGGAGGCCGAGGTGATCGGACTTGACGTTGAGCACCGCGCCAACATCGCAGTGGCGCACGCCCATGCCGGCGCGGAGTAGTCCGCCCCGGGCAATCTCGAGCACCGCCACATCCACCGACGGATCGCTGAGCACCATCCGGGTGGCGACCGGCCCCGTCATGTCGCCAGCCACCGTGCGCTGACCGTTGATGTACACGCCGTCGGTCGAGGTGAGGCCCACGTGGCGCCCTGCAAGCTTCTGAATGTGCGCCAGCATCCTGGCGGTGGTCGTCTTCCCGTTCGTTCCCGTCACCGCCGCGATCGGTATCCGGCTCGGCGAGCCCGGTGGAAACAGCATGTCCATCACCGGCCCACCCACATCGCGCGGCCGGCCCTCGCTCGGGGCCATGTGCATGCGGAATCCGGGCGCGGCATTCACCTCGCAGATGGCGCCTCCGACCTCCTTGTACGACTCGGTGACGTCGGTCGTCAGGAAGTCCACGCCGCCCACATCGAGGCCGATCGCCTTCACCGCACGCACCGCCATCTCGATATTGTCGGGATGCACGTGATCCGTCATGTCGGTCGCGGTTCCGCCGGTCGAGAGATTGCCGGTGGACCGAAGGAAGACGCGCTCACCATCATCCGGAACGGTATCCCTGGTATATCCCTTCTTCGCCAGCATGGTCTCGGCCTGGTGATCGAACAGCAGGCGGGTCAGCACCTTCTCGTGCCCGACACCTCGGCGCGGATCCTGGTTCACCATGTCGACCAGCTGCTCGATCGTATGAATGCCGTCGCCCATCACGTGCCCCGGAAGCCGCAGTGCCACCGCCACCAGCTCGCCGTTGATCACCAGCATTCGGTGGTCCTCGCCGGTGATGAAGCTCTCGACGATGACGCTGCGGCTGTGCTCCCGCGCCACCTCGAAGGCCTCCGCCACCTGCTCCCCGCCCGTGAGATGGATCGAGATGCCCCGTCCATGGTTCGCGTTGTATGGCTTCACCACCACCGGATAGCCGATCCGCTCAGCCGCGGCGACGGCGTCCTGCGCCGTCTGAACCAGGCGCTGCTGCGGTACCGGCAGACCCAGGTTGCCCAGGATCCGGTTGGTCTCCTCCTTGTCGGAGGCAAGCTCGACGGCAATGTGGGAGGTCCGGCTGGTGACGGTGGCCTGGATCCGCTGCTGGTAGCGGCCATGGCCAAACTGGATCAGGCTCTGATCGTTGAGACGTATCCAGGGAATTCGCCGCTCCTCCGCGGCGCGCACCAGGGCCATGGTGCTCGGGCCAATCGCTCGGCGCTGCGCGAACCGGATGAACTCGTCGCGCTCGGCGGCAAAGTCGAATCCCTGCGGAACCGAGCCCTCCGGCCGGAGCTCGGGCGGCAGCAACGAGTGAAGCAGGACCAGCGCCAGCCGGCCCGCCTCGACTCCCACCTCTTCCTGTTCGTATTGATAGACCACGTAGTAGTGGCCCCGCGGTCCGTGAGAGCGGGTCTTGCCGAAGGTGACCTTCTCTCCCGCCACGTTCTGAAGCTCGAGCGCCATGTGCTCCAGGATGTGGCCCATCCACGTCCCATCGCCTTCCGTGAGGCGGCGGATGAATCCACCCGGCTTGCCATAGGAGCAGCCGTGATCCTTCAGGCCGGGCAGGGCCGCGATCAGGGGGTCGGTGAACCTCGGCCCCAGCTTCCCCGACGGCCAGTCTTCCAGTGGCCCGAGGTCGATGTGGAGCCGGATGACGGGAAAGTGAGCGTAGAGGCTGGGTCCGACGAATACGGCCTTGTCGAGTATGAGCATTGATGGTTCTTCCGAGGATCAGATTACCGAGCATTGTCATCCTGCAGCGCCGCTGCCCCGCTGCCCCGCTGCCCCGCTGCCCCGCTGCCCCGCTGCCCCGCTGCCCCGCTTACCCGCTGCCCCGCTGCCCCGCTGCCCCGCTTACCTGCTCGCCCGCTTCGCCGTCTTGTCCCCTGTTTCGGTGCCTGCCCGAATGGCCAAAGCGGGCGCCGCCGCGGCTACCCGGGTGTGGAGATTGAAGGTTGAGCCGTGATCCAGGATGTGCAACTTCAGCCCGATCAGACATATGGCGTCGTTCTTCCGCACCCGCGCCATGGACGAGAACTCGATGCCCGACGGGTCGACGATCGTGAGCGCTCCACTGCCGACCACTTCGAGAGTCTCATCGGGTGCAATGAACGCCGCCGTGTTCTCGTCCAGTCCGATCCCGATGGCGAACGGGTTGTAGGCCAGTGCCGTGAGCAGCCGGCCGAGGCGGTCGCGCTGGCGGAAGTGCTGGTCGATGATGACCCGGTTCGTGAGCCCCAGCCCCGGTGCCAGCGTGACGATCCTTGCTCGCGGGGACGCGCCTTCCTTTCCGAAGGCGATCATGTGCTCGCACAGGAACGCCGCTCCGGCCGATGTCCCCGCGATGTGCATCCCCTCGACGTTTCGCTGACGCATCGCCTTGGCCACCGCCGTCCCACCGATCATGGTGCTCAGCCGAAGCTGGTTGCCGCCGGTGAGAAACACGCCGTCCACCTTGTGCAGGACCTCGAGCCACTCGGGCCGTTCGCAGTCGGCGCGGCTGGCGATGGGCAGGGCCTTCGCGTCGCCGACACCGAGGCTCTTGAACAGCTCCTCATAGCGCCCGCCGGTATCGGTGAGCATGGACGCGGTCGGGATGATGGCGATGCGGCCTTTCGCACCCCCACAGAGCGTGGCGAAGCGTCGCAGAATGTGGATGTCTCCGATTTTCTCCTCGGCGCCGCCCACGGGGATGATGTAGCCTCTGGATTTCGCCACCCTGCTCCTCCGAGTTTCTGCCTTAAACTATGCCCGTTTGACTTGTTCGAAGCCGCCCGTAATAACCGCACGACCATCTCGCACGTGCCACCGGCCGCGTGCCATTACATCCTCGACTGCACCATCAGACCCCAGCACCACCAGATCGGCATCTGCCCCCGTCTCGAGGTGCCCTTTGCGCGGCAGGAGCAGAAGCCGAGCCGGATTGGAGGTAAAGGCGGGTAGCACTCGCTCCAGCGGCTGACCGCGGGCCAGCAGCTCCTTCAACGTCTCGGCCATCGAAGAGGGCCGGCCCACGTCCAGCGCAACCACCCGCCCGTCGTCGTCGAACTCCGGGAAACACCCGCCGCCGTCCGAGCTCACCGTCACTCGAGTTGGAGGCAGACCCTTGTCGTAGTAGCGAAGGAGCGCGTCCGCCGCCGACCATGCGTCTTCGCCGTCCTCGACGGGAAACGCCGTGATGTCGATGGTACAGCCCTCCTGCGTGAGCTCCATCGCTTCCTCGAACAGCCGCTTCTTCCGGTTGACGTGCGTCGGGTTGAACACGGCCGCCGGCACCTCGGTCCGCTCGATCGCCTCCCGGACCAGCTCCAGGCCGCGCTCTCCATCTCCGACGTGCAGGTGCACGATACCGGCCTTGCCCGCCATCAGTCCGCCCACATGCGCGTCGCCCGCCACGCGGACCAGCTCATCGAACGTCGGCTGTGACGATCGATGGTCGCTGATCGCCAGCTCGCCCACACCGAGGATGAGATCGATCAGCACGATGTCCCCCCGCACGCTGCCGGTGACCGTCACGGGAGGCACGTGATAGCCGCCGGTATAGCAGTAGGCGCTGAGACCTTCCGCTATCAGGCCGCGCGCGGTCGTCACCAGTTCGGCCGTCGTGCGCACCGTGTCGTCGGTGCCGAGCAGACCGATCACCGTCGTAACTCCGCCGGTGGTGAGACGGCTCAGACCCAGCGGTGGAACCCGCGTCTCCGGTCCGGCTTCCCCTCCGCCACCAGTCAGGTGGACGTGACAGTCTACCAGCCCCGGAATGACTCGGCGTCCCCCGAGATCGTACTCCTCGACACCGTGTGCCGCGGTGAAGGACGGGGCGGTCTCACCCACCCAGACGATCGTCTCGCCTGCCACGAGCAGGTGTCTGTGACCCTGTGATTGCGGAGCATACAGGTCGGCGTTCCGCAGAAGCTGAAGCAAGAGTATCCGGGGGTTATTAGTCTGGCGTCTAGTCGTCTGGCGTCTGGCGTCTAGCGTCTGGCGTCTCGGCGTCTGGCGTCTGGCGTCTGGCGTCTGGCGTCTGGCGTCTGGCCACCAACTTACCCCGGCGCGGTGCCCGCTGCTATCGTAGAGGATGGCCGGGTGATCCCTGTCACCCCGAGCTACCAGAACCGGCGGAAGATTGAGCACACATCCCGACCAAGGCCGCATGCCCACCCTGCAATCGAGCACTCTCTCGCGTAAACGGCTGGCCGAATTGCTGGCCGAGGCACGAGCGCGCACCGTTCTCCTGGTGAGCCCCGTGTCCGAAGTGGGCTTGCACGCTCGGCCCGACGAGGCTGTTGGGTCGGTGTTGCAGGAGCTGGGGCAGATCCTCCGATTCGAGCTCGAGTGGCTGGCACAGGAGCCCGAGGGCGGCGGCGCCGAGTCGCTGCCGAGCTTCGAGTCGTACGACGAGTGGTTCGACGCCATGCTGGAGATTCGGGAGCGATCCCTGGAGCAGCTCGAGTCGCTCCACGACCTGAGCTCCTCTCCGAGTATGGAAGATCGCTGCCGGCTGGTTCTGGACCACGAGTACCGTCGCGACGAGGCCATTCTCGAGACGCTGCAGCTCCAGCCGGATTATCGCGCGCCTCGGCGTGTCCTCCTGCCTCGCGGCCGCCGTCTCGCCGATCCCGGCATCATGGCGCGCTTTCCCGGCGGAACCGATCTCGATCGGAGCGAGCTGCCGAGTCACGGGTGTGGCCGGACGAGGCGCCGGTCGACAAGGTCCACCTGGAGCCGTTCTGGATCGATGTCATGCCGGTGACGAACGGCGACTTCGTCACCTTCATGGCCGCCGGCGGATACGTGAGCGCCGACTACTGGTCCGATGAAGGATGGGAGTGGGTCCGCAGCAATGGGGTGCAGACCCCGCGGCACTGGTTCTGGGATGAAGGAGCGTGGTGGACCCGCTGGATGGACAGACCCATGCTGCTCGACCTCACCTGCCCGGTGAGCTGCGTGTCGCGCTACGAGGCCGAAGCCTTCGCCAGGTTCGTGGGGAAGAGACTGCCGACCGAGCTCGAGTGGGAAGCGGCCGCGACATGGGATCCCGAGAGTCAGGACCGGCGGCACTATCCCTGGGGCAGCATGGCGCCATCGCTCAACGTCGCCAATCTCGATCAGCTCGCGTTCGAGACCGCCGAGGTCGGTGCCTTTCCCGGCAACCTCTCGCCGGTCGGCTGTTATGGAATGATCGGTGATCTCTGGGAATGGACCGCGAGCCCGACGGGTGTCCTCCGTGGCGGCTCCTGGGCGACCCGTCCCGGCGCCGCGCGAGTCACGGCCACGAAGTGCGCGTCACCATCTGCTCGCCACGTCTTCAGTGGGTTTCGTTGTGCGCATGATGGGTGAAGGCGGTAGGGCGGTATGGCGGTAGGTAGTGCGGCTGGGAATGGTTGAGTGATTGTCATCCCGAACGTAGTGAGGGATCGCTCCATCTGACGTCCGCACGACCATGGCCGCTCAGACGCCTCGTTAAGCGATCCCTCGCTTTGCTCGGGATGACATCCTTTTCCTAGCTTACCGCCTTCCCGCCTACTTCTCCAATCCCGCAGGCACTCCACCCGGAAACTGCTTCTTTATCGCATCCTCGATCCGGGCGACTCGATTCTCCGGATTCGGATGGGTGCTGAAGAACTCCGGCGGCCGTCCTCCCTGCGAGCTCTCGTCCAGGATCTTCATCAGCCCGATCATCGAACGCGGATCGTAGCCCGCTTCGGAGGCGAGCCGCACGCCGAGCTGATCCGATTGCAGCTCGTCCTGTCGGCCGAACCGCATCGTGACCAGTTGACCGATCAGTGCTGCGACTGCAGCCGAGCCCTGGGTCGATGGATTGTTGGGATCGTAGGTGGCGAGTACCGCCGCGCCGGTGAGTCCTTCGGTGAGCTGCTGCTTGGCGATGTGCTCGGCGCCGTGACGCGCCAGCACGTGCCCGATCTCGTGGCCCAGCACTCCGGCCAGCTGTCCTTCGGACTCGAGCCGGCGAACCAGTCCCTCGGTGATCGCGACCTGCCCACCCGGCAGAGCGAACGCGTTGATCGTCTCGGGATCGTCGAGCAGGTGGAACTCGAACTTGTACGGGCTCTGCGCCGCGGCGGTGCGCGACACCAGCCGCTCGCCCACGCGGTCCACCAGTGCCTGCGCCTCGGGGCTCGGATCCAGCCCGCCGAACTGCTGCATCATCTCCGGTGCCGCCTGGAGACCGAGCGCTACTTCCTGTTCGGGAGTGATCCCGGCGACGTGCTGCTTTTCTTCGGTGATCGGATTGAACGCGCTCTTACTGAAGTATCCGATGACGGAGATGACCGCTACGATGAGGGCCATGACGAGCCGGCTGCGTGACACGGGTGCCTCCTGAGAGGAAGCTCAGAAGTTGCTGCTACCGGCGGGAGTTATCGGTGACATTCCTCACTGGGGGTGTCTGTGCGCCAGCGGCTCCGCTGAGCCCGGACCGCAGCGGCGGAGCCACGAACCCTTCCGGGCGCCCCCGTGCGCTGCGAAATAGGAGAAATTGCGCTCGATACAGTGCGCACTGACGCGCCCTTCAGGGTCCATGACTCCGCCGCTGCTCCCCGCGTCGCCGAGCGTGGCCAGCGGAACTGGGCTGAGCCCCGGAGGCTTGGGCGTAACCGGGAGGGGTGGGGGGTTGTCAGGCGCTCAAGCTGGAGGGGCTCGGTCCAGGGCCGCTGGCCACACGCACCCTACTGGAGTTGCAGCGGCGGAGTCGCGGCTCCGTGGCTCTGCCGCTGCGCTCTCGGGCTGTGGGGCACGTAGGTGAAGACGTCCGGAACCCTCCGACCGCAGCCGGTCAACCGTTCGGCGGCACCCGCCAGGTGGCCGGCGGAAGCGGAGATCTCCTCGGTCGAAGCATTGAGCTCCTGCGCGGCGGCGGCGATCTGCTGAGCTGCCGCGGCATACTCCTCGGTTCCGGCCGACACCTCACGCATGCGTCCGGCGATCCCCTCGATCAGCCCGCGCACCTCGCCGGCCGACGCCGAAATGCGCCTGGTCCACACGTCGTTCGCCTCGGCGTCTGCCGCCACGTTCATCAGACCTTCGGCGGCTGCGTGCGCGGCATCGCGTGCGGCGGCGCCGCCCTGGCCCAGGCGAATCAGCCGGTCGCGCGCGGTCTGTACCTGCAGCACCACCGTCTGAACCGTCTCGCTCGTCGTGGTCGCGGATCGCGCCGCCTGGCCGGCCAGCTTTCGCACCTCTTCGGCCACCACGCTGAAGCCGCGGCCCTCTTCGCCCGCGCGCGCGGCTTCGATGGACGCATTCAGCGCCAGCATGTGGGTCTGCTTCGCGATCAGCTTCGCCTGGGTGATGAACTTCTCGATCTGGCTCGATGCGGTCGCGAGCGCCTCGGCCTCGGTTGCGCCGAGCTCGATCTCTTCCGCCAGCCTCGACAGCTCGGCCGTGCTCTGATCGAGCCGCGTCCGGTGTGAGCGCGCCAGCTTTGCCAGTGCCGCGTTGCGTTCGGCCGCCTGGATCGCTCCAGCCGCCAGCTCCTGCGCGATCTCGAGGATCTTGCTCGCGTCTTCCGCCGCGGCCCGCACCACGGCGGCCTGCTGATTGGCCCGCTGCGTCAGGTCGCCGGTCGTTCCGGCCACTTCCTCGGTGGACGCGGTCATCTGCTCGGTGGACGCGGCGATCTGCTGCGCCATCGCCGCGGCGTCGTGCGAGTAGCGGTGAATCGTGCCGACCAGCTCCTGCAGCCGGGTCACCATGCTGATCATCGCTGCGGAGAGGCCGTCGAGGTTCGGCCGTCCGGCCCAGTCCGGCAGCGTCAGGTCTCCCTGCGACACCTGCATCGCCACCATAGCGACCTTGCCGGTGGGCTTCAGCACCCGGCTCAGCAGCAGTTTGACCACGATCCAATCCAGCACGAGTCCCACGGCAAGGACCGTCAGGCTGCCCCAGACGACTGGATCTGCCAGTACGCTGGATTCCGCAGGCGGACAGACGGCGAGCAGGATGCCGGCCGTAACCGCGGCAAGCGTCGCGGCGCAGGCGGCGCCGATCAGGTGCAGGTTGATGATGAAGCGGTTGCGGGAGGCCATGGGACTGCAACACCTTGCAAGACAAAGGCCCAGGCGGGTTCTTTCTGCTCTCCGCCCGTCCGCCTCTCCGCCTGTCCGCCTGTCCGTAGCAGTAACACCGCAGTGCCAATAGATTTACGCTTCCTTGAAACCACGAATATCTCCGGAACGACCCCGGCCGCCGGCGGGACGAACCAGCACCATGAAGACGACCGAGACGCGAGTGAAGCAGAATCCCATATCTACCGACGTGGTGCCCTACCGCCCGGAGACCATCGAGCCCAAGTGGCAGGCGCGATGGGCCGAGCGGCACACCAACGAGCCCGACCTCGATCGCGCGGTCCAGCCCTTCTACAACCTCATGATGTTCCCCTACCCCTCGGCCGAGGGGCTGCACGTGGGGAACATGTTCGCCTTCACCGGCAGCGACGTGTATGGCCGGTTCAAGCGGCTCCAGGGCTATCGACGTGTTCGAGCCGATCGGCTACGACGCGTTCGGCATCCACAGTGAGAACTACGCCATCAAGGTGGGCATCAATCCCGCCGAGCTGATTCCGCGGAACATCACCAACTTCCGGCGCCAGCTCAAAAGCATCGGCGGCATGTTCGACTGGCGTCACGAGCTCTCGACCACGGATCCGAAGTATTACAAGTGGACCCAGTGGATCTTTCTGCAGCTGCTGAAGGCGGGCAAGGCGTACAAGAAGGCGGCCGCGGTCAACTGGTGTCCCAAGGACCAGACCGTGCTGGCGAACGAGCAGGTCATCGACGGCCGCTGCGAGCGCTGCGGCACCACCGTCGAGCAGCGGACGCTGGAGCAGTGGTTCTTCCGCATCACTGAGTATGCCGACCGCCTGTTGGCGAATCTGGACGACAAGTCGAAGATGGACTGGTCCGAGAGCACCACCCTGGCGCAGCGGAATTGGTTGGGGCGTTCGAGGCGCGGAGTATTTGGAGGGTCGGAGGGTCGGAGGGACGGAGGGACGGAGGATGTCACCCTCGGCGTAGCGAAGAGGCAGCGGGGCAGCGTAGGAGAAGATGTCACCCTGACCCCTCGCGAAGCGAGGGGGAGGGGCCGAAACCCCGCGCGCCAGAGATCAAAGTCTTTACGACGAGGCCCGACACCGTCTTCGGCGCCACCTTCATGGTCCTCGCTCCCGAGCACCCGCTGGTCGACTCGTTCACCACTCCGAAGCAGAAGGCGGAAGTGAACGCGTATCGCCAGGCGGCGACGTCGAAGGACCTGGTCTCCCGCAAGGTGGGCGACCGGGAGAAGACCGGCGTCTTCACCGGCGGCCACGCGATCAATCCGGCCACCGGCAAGCCGATCCCGGTCTGGATCGCCGACTACGTGCTGATGGAGTACGGCACCGGTGCCATCATGGCGGTGCCCGGCCACGACCAGCGCGACTTCGAGTTCGCTCAGAACGCTTCGAGTCTGCCGATTCTCAGAGTAGTCTGTCACCCTGAGCGGAGCGAAGGAGCCGAAGCTCCGCTTGAAGCCGCATACGTAGACAACGACGACGGAGTCCTCTGCAACTCCGGCCAGTTCGACGGCCTGAAAGTCCCCGAAGCCAAGCGCGCCATCACCGCCTGGCTCGCCGAGCGCGGGGCGGGGAAGGCCGTGGTCAACTACCGCCTGCACGACTGGTGCATCAGCCGCCAGCGGTACTGGGGCCCGCCGATCCCCATCATCTACTGCGACGAGCACGGCGCCGTCCCGGTACCCGAGAAGGATCTCCCGGTCGAGCTGCCGGTGATCGACGACTTCCAGCCGGACGACAGCGGCATCTCGCCGCTGGCCCGGCACGAGAGCTGGTACCACGTCCCATGTCCCGTCTGCGGCAAGCGCAGCCGGCGCGAGACCGACGTCAGCGACACCTTCCTCGACTCGGCCTGGTACTACCTGCGCTATCCCAGCACCGACTTCGACGACCGTCCCTTCGATCAGGGGCGGACCCGGCGGTGGCTGCCGGTCACCACCTACATCGGCGGCAACGAGCACGCGGTGCTGCACCTGCTCTATTCGCGCTTCATCGCGATGGTGCTGCAGGAGCTCGGCATGGTCCACTTCGACGAGCCGTTCCGGAAGTTCCGGGCGCACGGGCACATCGTGAAGGATGGGTCCAAGATGTCGAAGAGCCACGGCAACGTGGTCGTGCCCGACGAGTACATCGCGCGCTGGGGCGCCGACACCTTCCGGATGTATCTCATGTTCCTGGGCCCGTTCCAGGAGGGCGGCGACTTCCGTGACGAGGGCATCGCCGGCCCGCGCCGGTTCCTGGAGAAGGTCTGGAATCTCGTGAGCGACGCCCAGCAGTCATTGCGAGAGCCTGCCCCGAGCAATCAAACGAGGGGCCGCGAAGCGACCGAAGCAATTCCGCGGGCTGGCACGGAGCCGCAGTCATTGCGAGCCCCCGACGCGGGCGCGGCAATCCCCCGGCAGCCGCAGGTCGACCTCTCGCACGCCGTCCAGACCAAGCGCCATCAGACGGTGAAGAAGGTGACAGAAGGTCTCGAAGACCTGCGCTACAACACCTCCATCGCGGCGCTGATGGAACTGGTGAACACCCTTCGGGCGGAGAACAGCTGGAATCAGCAGCTGATCGAGGAGCTGATCGTCATGCTCGCTCCCTTCGCCCCCCACTTCGCCGAGGAGAACTGGGAGCGGCTGGGGCACGACGGCTCGATCTTCGATGCGCGCTGGCCGGGCTGGGACGAGCGGCTGACGGTGGAGGACTCGGTCGAGATCGCGGTGCAGGTGAACGGGAAGACCCGGTCGAAGGTGTCGGTGCCGCGCGATGCAGAGCAGGGTGCTGTGGTGGCAGCCGCGCAGGAGGATGCGGCGGTGCGCCGGTTTACCGAGGGCAAGGAGGTTGGGAAAGTGGTGTACGTGCCGAATCGGCTGCTGAATTTGGTGGTCGGCTAGGGCAGAGGAACAAGCGCACTCGGAACATCCTCTGCATCAACTGCCGGCCGCTAGATTGGTGGGACCAGGAGTTCAGGCGGCGAGTAAACTTCGAACAGAGGGGACCAACTGTGGCAAGTCGAACGGCTTGAAGAGGGTACGGACGTCACTCGGAAGGTCGTAGATAGTGTTGACGTGGCTGCCAGAGATGTGAATGATCGGCAACGTGGGATTGTGCTCTCGCAGGCGTTGGATGAACTCGATGCCGCTCATGCCGGGCATCCGACTGTCTGTCACCACTAGATCAAAGGATTCAGAAGCGATCCCGACGAGTTCCCAGCCAGCTTGACCGTCGCAAGCCTTCACTACCTCATATCCTTCGTGGCGGAGCATTCGGGCCACCAGCTCACAGAGCGCTGGCTCATCGTCCACGACCAGAATGCGTGGAGACATCAGCGTTCTCGAGGCAAGAGGGTCCGGACGGCCCACACCACTGCCTCGGGCGTGAACGGTTCCCGTAATACGATCGTTTGCGTGCGCTAATCCTCAGACGACGGGACGGGCGGTGTCGGCAGCTCATCGAGCGTTGCCACACGTCGCGGGCCAGTGTCGTCCCGCCGCCGACCATTGGGATAGTTCAGGACTACGGGCTTGGGCTCGGATGAGGTGTCGCCCGCCCTCATTAGTCGTGGCTCAACCAGAGCCCGCACGGTCAACAACAGACTCTCCGCGGTAAAACCCTCAGGCAGCGTCGGCACATCGTCTGGAAGGCCGTCCGGGATGGTTGAGCCGATATGTAGGATTGGGAGTTCTGGTTTGTGGGCTCGCACATTGTTGCAAAGTTCCCCCACGTCAATCCCCGTCCTATACGTGTTCAGCACCAGCAGCTCGATCTTCGGCAGCAGGGTGCAGAGCTCTTGTGCCGCCCAGCCATCGTGGGCCTGGAACACGTCGTAGTCGCTCATCCGCAGGAGACCCGTAACCGAGAGCAGTAACGCGTTATAGTCGCAAATGACAATGCGCCGCCCCTTGGTGGAGGGGACGAGGCGATCCGTTACCATGTGGGACCTTAGGTCCGGCGACGACGGCCGGCTTGGCAAGAAGTACTTCGGTGGGGCATCCGGAACCTACCCTGCCGTACTCCTAATAGATATGGACACTTACCTCGGCTTCCGCTTAGGGTGCCCAGAGCGACATCAAGTTGGGTGGGCGTTAAACGGCCCGACTTAATTGCTGACTCTCTGGGCCGGTTCGGACATTTTTCAGAATTATCTCTATCCCCTAATATCTTGAAGGTTGGTTGAAGGCACACCGCCGCTGACAGTCCGGACTATCGGCGGCGGTTCCCCTCGCCTCGATGGCTCGGGACAGGCTCTGACGACGTCCACTTCATGCGGCAGGCCTCACGTCTCCTTCCGCCGGCAGTCCTTCCTCCGGCTCCGTGCCCGCTCGCGGCACACCGAGTACCGTGCTCGCGCTGATCCACGAGCCCAGCAGCTGCCCGTTCCCGGCAAACCGCTGCCGGTTCCGCGCATCCATCACCCGCACGGTTCGCGCGATCTCGCCGGCCACGCCCCGAAGCTCCCGGGTGGCGCCGACGTGCGCCGAGCGGCCCTCGTTCCCCAGCGCGATCGCCGCGTCGTACTGATCCAGCATCTGAACGAACTCGTCCAGCACCGGCTGCGACAGCCCGTGCTTCAGCAGCACCTCCTTGTGCGTCTTGGCGGCGGCGGCCATGCTGCGTGCCGCGGTCTTGAACGACAGGACGGTGTTCTTGCCCGGCTTGAACCGGAAGGTGTTCCCCAGCTCGTGCTCCTCCCGCGCGGCCGCTCGTCCGACCTCGGCCAGATGCGGGATGGGACCGTTCCGCATGGCGCGGCGGAGCTCCCGCTTCCGCTCCACGCCTGCATGGACCTGGAGCAGCCCGTTCCGCTGCGCGGCCGCGGTGTCCTCCGCGCGCGCCACCAGTTGCTCCAGCCGAGTCACTACCGTCGCCGTTCCCGGGTCGGTGTCGGGGTGCGAGACGCAGAACTCCAGCGCCCGCCGGCCCATCTCGATTTTCCTGCGCGACTCTCCATTCATACATACCTCGTTGCTGCGCGCTCGTGCGTGGCCGGTCACGCCGGCACTCGTGATGATGCCGATGTGCGAGAGAACCGTCACGCATCCGGCGCGTGCCGGTCGCGCGGATGGTAGAAGCATCGAGTGTGCCACCGATTGCATTCGCCGAGAAACTCGTTGCGATGTAGGGAAATCTTGTTGCGACGAGGCGCGATCGTGTTCCACGGAGAGATATTCTGTTGTGAATGCGGGAAGTGGTGACACGACTGCGGCCGATGCCGTCACGCAGGAGTCAGGCGCTGACACGAACCAGCTGATGGATGAAACGCCGGCATTGTCGAACGACGCGAACCACTGCCGCGTTGTCGCGATGGGATCGGTTAACAGTGCAAAGGAGTCGCGCGGGACCCCGATCCCGTCGCGCGACAACGCTATAGGATGTGAAGCGCGTCAATCACTCGGAACGTAGTCACGATGCATTTCGCCCGGCTCGCGCAGCGCTTGCGCGTGCTTCTATCGGCCTGTGCGATGCACCGTCGGCACGAAACGCGGACACGACGGCCTGGAACATTTCCTCGTTTGTCTCTCGCACGCACGCGCATGGCCGGGATGAAGGCGCGAATCGAGCGGATGAACGCGCAATGGAACCTGCCGCGCTCGCTCAGAACACGATGCGAAGACGTCGGACTGTCCCTTTGTCAGGACAGCTTGCTAGTCCTCTAGGTACCCACGGACCCGCCACGAAGGTTGACTACCAAACTTGGACGGCGACTAAGTTGCGTCATGCGGATCGCCACCTGGAACGTCAACTCCCTCAAGGCCCGCCTGGAGAAGGTCTCCTGGTGGCTCGATCGCGCCGGCCCGACGTGCTGCTGATGCAGGAGACCAAGCTGGCGGATGCAGCCGCGCCCGGTCGCCGAGTTCCGCGCTGCCGGCTACGAGCTGGCTCATCACGGCGAAGGGCAGTGGAACGGAGTCGCGATCGCGAGCCGCGTCGGGATCGCCGACGTCGTGACCAACTTCGGCGAGCCGCTCCGTCCGGCCCGCACACCCGATGTCGCGGACGACGAGCCGCTGGCCGAGGCGCGGATGATGGCCGCCGACCTGCGGCGGCGTGCGCGTCGTGTCGCTCTACGCTCCCAACGGCAGGGCCGTCGGCTCGATCTTCTACGAGGCCAAGCTGGCCTGGTACGACCGTCTCGCACGCTGGCTCGAGCAATCGGCCGATCCCGCGGAGCCGCTCGTGCTCGGCGGCGACTTCAATCTCGCTCCCGAAGACACGGACGTGTGGGACCCCGCGGCCTGCCATGGCGGAACCCACGTGTCACCCCGGGAGCGGGACGCCTTCTTCCGGCTGTGTCGCTGGGGTCTGGTGGACGCCTATCGTCTCCGTCGCGCCGAGACCGGATCGCTACACCTGGTACGATTACCGCGCGGGGATGTTCCACAAGAACTTCGGCATGCGCATCGATCACCTGCTGGTCACTCGGCCCCTGGCGGAGCGCACCGTGTGGGCCGAGATCGATCGCGAGGCGCGGAAAGGAAAGCCGATTCCGTCCGACCACGCGCCGCTCGTGATCGATATCGACCAGCCGGGCCACCCCTTCGATGCCGGGTGGCAGGCCGCCCTGGGGAGGATCGCCGCCCGGGTCCACAGCTAGCGCTTACCGGTAAAAAAATCCTCGGCCGAGGATTGGTTGACTACAAAAGCAAATCGCGACGAGGAGCGCTAACGGTGCCCAACCACCGTGAGCGGAAGTGCTCCCGGGCAGCTCGCCCGCCAGACGAGCTCAGGCCAGCGCCAACGTGCCTCGACGGAGTCACGGGGAAACGCCGGGGAAGGGTATCGCGCGGCAGAGGGGCATAGAGGCTGCCGCGTGGTGGAGGATGGAGCGACCGACTTTGCCATCACCGGAATAGGAAGATGCGGAGCACTGGCAGAGACCGACGATTGGACCGGAGCGCAGCCCGCGCCCAGCACTGTCAGTGCAGAAGAGAGCAGCAGAGTCAAACGATCGGCGTGATTCACGAGCGCTCTCCGGAACCTGTCATAACCAGCCTATGGCTCGCCACCGCATCCGTCAAGCACCGCTGGCAGATGCGGTAACCCGGTGGTCACAGTTTTACTCCCCGCTGGTGATCGACCTGGATCACCCGGGCCCCCCCTTTGACGCCAGATGGGAGGCGGCTCTGGGGCGCATCGCCGCCCGACTGCCGTCCTTTCGTCGCTGACGCTCCTCAAGGCATGCTCCGACCGAAGTGAAGGAGACAGAGTCCGGTGCTCGTGCTGGCCCGATTCCGGTTTTGGCTGCATCTTCTCCCGGTCCCATTCAATCAACTGAACGCCTCATTCGCGTCGTACCTCGCCGTCAACCCGGACAAGGGAGAGTGTCATGCGTGCCGTAACGAGCTGCTGTCTCGCAGTGCTGCTGATGGGGTGTGGGAAGTCCGCCGAGAAGCCGGCGGACGCCGAGGTTGGCGCTGCCGATGCGATGGACGAGGCGCCGGCCGGGATCTCGTTGGCGGACATGGCCGGAACCTGGAACATCAAGAGTAAGCTCGACGGATCCGACAAGGTGATCACGTACGACCTGGTGGCGAGCGGCGACGGCTCCTCCTGGACCATCAAGTTCCCCGGTCGCGAGCCCGTCCCGGCGCGGGTAGTGGCGACCGGCGGCGACAGCGTGGTGTGGGAGGCTGGCCCATTCGAGAGCGTGATCCGGAAGGGCGTGACAGTGAAGAAGTCGCGGGTCACCGCCCGCCTGCAGGACGGCAAGCTGACCGGCAAGACGACCGCGGTGTACGACGCGAAGGGCGCGGACACTGTGGCGCACCTGACCATCGAGGGTACCCGGGCGCAGTAACCGTGCGGCCCGCGTGCATGAGGCGCGCGGGCCTACCCCGCCTTCGCCCGCAGCTGCTCGAGCCGTTTCCTCACCTCCGCCACCTGCGCCTGGAGCGGCGGATCGGCCCGAGCCCACAGCTTCACGAACTCACCGTAGTGCTCCATCGCCTTCTGAGTGTTCCCGGCCGCCTCGTACAGCTCGCCCAACCGCCGATGGATTTCCCCCCGGGTGCGTGCGTCATGGAACGGAAACGGATCCGGGGTGGCGATGAACTTCTCGTAGTACACCACGGCCGAGTCGCTCCGGCCGGCCCCGTCGTGCGCCCGGCCGAGCTGGGACATCGCGTACCGCGGTTCGATCCCGAATTTGGCATCTGCCTCGTGCAGCAGCGGCACCGCGTCGTCCCACCGCTTTTCCGCCAGGGCGACGTGAGCCGAGAAGAACGCGCGCTCACCTGCCGGGTATGATGACGTCAACGCCAGGTCCCGCTCGTAACCTGCGAGGGCGAGGCGGGCCAGCGCCGCATCACCGATCCAGCCGGAGAGCTCCGCCAGGTTGTCCCAGGGTCGTTCATCCGGAGGCATGGAGTCGGTGGGATGGCGGGCGAGCCCGCGCTGGATGGCGGCCCGTCCCGCCGACACATCGCCGCGCTTCAACGCATGAATCGCCGTGTCGAGGGAGAACGCCAGCCGGCCCGCAGCCGACGGAGTTGCCCGCATCTCGGCCTCGTCCCGCAACACGTCCCAGCGCAGGCCCTCATCGAGCCGGCCGTGCATGTACGCCACCGCCCCTGTCACCCCGGCCGCCCGGATCGCCTGCCCCGCGGTGCGCGCCTGCGCGAACACGGCGCGCGAGATGCTGTCGGCCCGGTCGACCTGCCCCTGCCCCCACGCGGCGAACCAGTCTATCGCCCAGAGGTCCTTGCTGTCGGGGAACCGCGCCCGGTAAGCGGCCGCCGTCGAGTCGAGCGCGGAGGTACGCCCGTTCCGAATCTGCTCCCCGATGAGGTTGGTGAACGCGCCGCCGAACGTGCGCGGCAGCGCGACCACCTTCCGGTACAGCAGCTCGGCGCGCTCGTATTCGCGTTGCTGGCCCAGCACCACGGCGGCGTTGTTCAGTGCACTGGTACTGCTCGAGTCCAGCCGTACGGCCTCCTCGTAGGCAGCCAGGGCTCGGACCGGGTCGGGCCGCGGGCCGAGGGTATAGTAGTAGCCCTCCGTCAGGAGTCGCTCCTGCTCACTGAGGCGCTCGCGGTGCCGGTACGCGTTGGTAGTGGCGGCCAGCGCCCGGGTACGGTCCCGGCGCTCGTTGTTCAGCAGCACCGCGATCTTGCGCCAGGCCATGGCGAAGGCAGTATCGAGCGTCACGGCCTCCCCCAGCAGCACGAGCCCGCGCTCCGGGTCCCCCGCCTCGTCGGCCAGCGCCGATCCCTCCACGTACTTCCTGAGCGCCGGCAGGGAAGGCGTCGTCACCCGCTCCAGCTCGGAGCTCGCGCGGATGGCGCGGAGCGATTCGCCCGCCTTCTCCCGCACCGCGCGTGACAGCTTGCCCAGCGCCTCTATGAGCTCGTCTTCGTTCGCCGCCGTCTCACGGAACGTGGCCAGCTCGTGGCCGTCGAGCGCCGCGACCAGCCGCGACGAGACCACGTAGCTCTGTCCCAGCCGCACGATTTCTCCGTCGAGCACCGCCTTGGCGCCCTCGCGCGTCGCGATCTCGCGCGCCAGCTCGAACGGCACCACGCTCTCCGTCGGCCGCTGCATGAGCCCGAGAATCTGGCGCACCGAGGCGCGGGTGAGGACCTTGAGCGAGCTCGACTGGGCGAGGTCGGTGCGCAGCGCCTCGGCGACGGTAGGCCCAAGCGCTGAGTCGCCCGCGGGCGACCGGAAGTCGGCGACGACCACGGTCTCCCGCGCGCCGAAGGCGCCCTTCCCCCGCAGCGACGCCGCCGGCCCGATGCCGAACGCGCGGGTGACCATGAACCCCACCACCAGCGCGGCGAAAGCTCCGACCGCCAGGCCGCCGCCGATCCAGGTCCGGCGCCAGGAGAAGTGGGGACTCGCCTTGAGCGCGAGTGTGGCCAGGGTTCCCTGCGCGGGCACGCCACCACTCGGCGTGCGCTGCGGCGTGATGGCGTACGCCCGGTACGCGGCGCGCTGCACGTAGGCGGTCAGCCCGATAACCGGCAGACCCGCGAGCATCACGCCCAGTGAGCCCGGGAGCACCCAATCGGGAAGGCCGACGACTTCGGTGGCGGCCCAGGCCGTCACCCCCACCGCCGCCGTCGCCGCGGCCCAGAGGCCGACGGCCCTGCCGAGGGGAAACCGGCCGCCGTGCAGGACCGCCGGCACCGCGTCGGCGTTTCCGCTGGTGGTGACGGTCTCCAGCACGCGGACCAGCTCGCGCGCCTGCTGCGGCCGGCCGTCCGGGTCCT
This sequence comes from uncultured Gemmatimonadales bacterium, assembly GCA_963730915.1. Taxonomy (GTDB): domain Bacteria; phylum Gemmatimonadota; class Gemmatimonadetes; order Gemmatimonadales; family GWC2-71-9; genus CAVVWJ01. The sequence continues at coordinate 671,851 of CAVSTR010000004.1, forward strand.
TCGCCAGGCACGTCATGATCAGCTCGGCCAGGGCGGCCGGCATATCGGGGCGGATGCGACCGGATGTCGCGCGGCGTCTCCGACATGTGCGCCGCCAGTAGCCGCGCCGGGGTGCTGCCCTGGAACGGCGGCCGTCCGGCGATCAGCTCGTACGCCATCACCCCGAACGCGTAGAAGTCCACCCGGTGGTCGGCGTTCGGGTCCGCCGCCGCCTGCTCGGGCGCCATGTAGACCGGCGTCCCGATGGAGGTTCCTACCTGCGTTAACGACGTCGCGTATTGGCCGCCGTCGGTGCGGGCGGCGGTGATTGCCTTGGCGATGCCGAAGTCGGTGACGGTGGCGCTGCCGGCGGAGAGGAGGACGTTGTCCGGTTTGATGTCGCGGTGGACGATGCCGCGCGCGTGCGCGTAGGCGAGCGCCCGGGACACGTCACGCAGGATGCTGATCACCTCGCCAGTGGAAAGCGGCCCGCGCTCGAGCCGCTGGCGCAGGCTGTCGCCGTCCACGTAGGGCATGCTGAACCACGGCAGGCCCGCGGCCTCGCCGGCGCTGAGAACCGGCACGACGTGAGGATGCTGGAGCTGGGCTGCGAGCAGCACTTCACGATGAAACCGCTCGAAGGAGATGCCGGCCAGCAGCTCCGGCGCGAGCACCTTCACGACGACTCGGCGGTTGAGCGACTGCTCCAGGGCAAGATAGGTGCGGGACATGCCGCCGCCGCCCAGCTCGCGCTCGAACGCATACGTTCCCGCCAGTGCCTGCTCCAGCCTGACGCGCAGCTCGTCCATTCCTGCCTCTGTTCGTGGAATGGGCGGAATATGCCGGTGAGCGCGGGGGTTAGCCAGTATGAGCTGGGAGCTGGGAGCTAGGAGCTAGGAGCAACGTTGTCATCCTGAGCCCTTCGACTTGCTCAGGGTAAACTCCGCGAAGGTCTCTCCGAGAGGTAGATCCGGGCTCGGACTTGGACGAGAGGTACCGGTGGGTTCTGCGGAGGCACTGCGATCCCAATCACAGAACCAGATTCCCGCGTTTCGAGCTCCCAGCTCCCAGCTCCCGGCTCCTAGCTCCCAGCTCCCACGCGGGTGATCCATACCACGGTCCTTCCTACTGGTGCGCACAACCATTCGAGTGCACCGGCGCTTACACACCAGGAGGATCTATGCCGGAGAAAGAGACGATCGAGCGCGCGCGCAAGGACGCCCGCGAGGGAAAGTCGCCGTCCACCCAGGCCGGCGAGTTCGTGCGGGAGGAGATCCATCACATCCGGGAAGGGAAGCACGGCGCCCGCTCCACCCAGCAGGCGATCGCCATCGGGCTGTCGAAGGCGCGGCGGGCCGGGGTGAAGTTGAAGACGCCGAAGAAGGGCACCGTCTCCGAGGAGACCCGCCGAGCCGCTGTGCGTGACTCTCGAAAGGCGAAGAGCGGCGGCAGGAAGAAGACCTCGGCCCGGCGCTCGCGGGCGATGCTGAAGCGGCTCAAGCGCGAAGGTCGGAGCGCAGCGTCTCCGCAGGCACTGGCGAGGCAGGCGCGTTCCGCGGCGCGCCGACGGAGCGCGGCGAGCAGGTCAGCGTCGGCGAAGAAGGCCGCGCGGACCAAGGGGCCGGCCAAGCGGCGGGCGGCGGCGAAGAAGGCGGCGAAGACCAGAGCTCGGCGGAGATAAGCGGGCAACTACTGGCTCGGAGCGATTCCAGGCGTAGCTTAGACGCGTGTCTTCCACCTACCACGACGTCTACGCTCGCTGGCGCACCGCACCCGAGGCCTTCTGGGCCGAGGCGGCGGAGGCGGTCCACTGGTATCGCCGATGGGACGCGGTACTGGATACCTCCCGTCCTCCGTTCTATCGCTGGTTTCCCGGCGGCCAGGTCAACAGCTGCTACAATGCGCTCGACCGTCACGTCGAGAACGGCCGGGCCGACCAGGCCGCGCTGATCTACGACAGCCCCGTCACAGCGAACGCTGCGGACATTCACCTACCGCGAGCTGCGCGATGAGGTAGCCCGATTCGCGGGCGTGCTGGTCCGACGGGGCGTGAGCCGCGGCGATCGCGTCATCATCTATATGCCCATGGTGCCCGAAGCGGTGGTCGCCATGCTGGCATGCGCCCGGATCGGCGCGATTCACTCCGTCGTATTCGGCGGGTTCGCGGCTCCCGAGCTGGCCAGCCGGATTACGGATGCGCGCCCGAAGGTGATTCTGACCGCGTCGTGCGGGATCGAGACCGACCGGGTGGTGCCGTACAAGCCGCTCCTCGACCGCGCCATCGAGCTCGCCGGATTCAAGCCGGAGTGCTGCATCGTGCTCCAGCGTCCTCAGGCCGAGGCGTCGATGGTCCGGGGACGAGACCACGACTGGGCTGAGCTGGCGGCGGGTGCGGCGCCGGTGGACTGCGTCCCCCTCGCTCGCCACCGATCCGCTCTACATCATCTACACCTCGGGCACCACGGGAAATCCCAAGGGCATCGTGCGCGACAACGGCGGCCACCTCGTCGCCCTCACCTGGAGCATGCGCAACATCTACGGCGTCGAGCCGGGCGAGGTGTACTGGGCCGCATCGGATCTGGGCTGGACGGTGGGGCACTCGTATGGCGTGTACGGTCCGCTGTTCCACGGCAACACGACGGTTCTCTATGAAGGAAAGCCGGTGGGCACCCCCGATGCGGGCGCCTTCTGGCGAGTCATCGCGCAACACGATGTCCGTGCCTTCTTCACGGCGCCCACCGCCTTTCGCGCCATCAAGCGGGACGACCCTGACGGCGAGCACGTCCGCCGCTACGATCTCAGCCGGCTCCGCACCTTGTTTCTGGCCGGCGAGCGCTGCGATCCGGCGACCCTCGCCTGGGCCGAGCAGCAGCTCGGGATTCCGGTGATCGACCACTGGTGGCAGACGGAGACCGGCTGGCCGGTTGGCTGCAACTGCGTGGGACTGGGACTACTGCCGGTCAAGCCCGGGTCGTGCGCGGTGCCGGTGCCGGGCTACGACGTGCGGGTTCTGAGCGACGAAGGAACCGAAACCCGCGCGGGCGAATCCGGGAACGTCGTCATCAAGCTGCCCCTGCCACCGGGCTGCTCGCCCACGCTGTGGAACAACGACCGCGGATACCAGGAGACATACTTGAGTGCCTATCCCGGGCTACTACCTGACGGCCGACGCGGGCTTCAAGGACGAGGACGGCTATCTCTGGATCATGAGCCGCACCGATGACGTGATCAACGTCGCCGGGCATCGGCTGAGCACCGGCGCAATGGAGGAGGTGCTGGCGGCACATCCCGACGTCGCCGAATGCGCGGTGGTGGGCGTGGGCGACGCGCTGAAAGGCGAGGTCCCGCTCGGTCTCGTGGTGCTCAAGGCCGGGGTTGACGGGACTCGGGATCAGCTGATCCCGGAGCTCGTCGAGTTTGTCCGGCAGCGGATCGGACCCGTGGCATCGTTCAAGACCGCGATGGCGGTCAGGCGGCTGCCCAAGACTCGCTCCGGCAAGATCGTGCGCGGAACGATCAAGAAAATTGCCGACGGGGCTGCCTATACCATCCCACCCACGATCGACGACCCGGCGATCCTCGAGGAGATCTCGGCCGATCTGGCGGCGATCGGGTATCCGCGAGACCGGTTGCCATAGGGCCACGGACGATAGAGGGCGCTACCGATCTGCCGCGAGGCGATCGAAGGCATGCTGCAGGCCGATCAGGATCGACCGCGTCGACCCACCTCTGAGCATGACGAAATTCTGATCGCCCGGCGCCACGTCGTACTCCCGGTAGCCATCACCACTCACGAACGAGCCGGTAAACAGCAGGCGGCGTCCGGTGACCGTGAAGGTGGGGTCCGATGCGACTGGCGCTGCCATCAGGCTGTCGCCGGAGCGGAAGAACAGCTCCCGGCCATTGTGGGACCAGGCTGCCTCAGTGCCACCGTGCAGGGAGACCGGCACCCTCGCGCCGGGTCCCGGATAGGGCCGCACATACACCTCCATCCGTCCCGTCTCGTCGGACTGGTACGCGAGCCACTTCCCGTTCGGTGAGAGAGCCGGAGCGGATTCGCCGAACGTCCCGGGGATCAAAAGGCGTGACGCGGGTGCCGAATCGAACGCCATGCTCCGAATCCCGTGTCGCTCGCTCGCCGCTTCCTGGAACACGACCGCACGTCCGTCAGGGGTGACCGTACCCGCGAACCGGTTTCCGTTGGCGACCAGCAGACTCTCGGGACGTCCGCTGCCATCGGCGACGATCCACCAGAGGTCGTCGTTGCTGGAGTAGACCAGGCGACGACCGTCGGGCGTCCAGATCGGCCGATTGTTGATTCCGCTGGTCGTGAGGCGCGACCAGGTGCGTTGCGCCACGTCGAGCACCCAGACGTCATTCGCGCCCGTCTGGTCGGTGATTCCGACTGCGATGCGGCGGCCGTCGGGTGAGAAGCGAGGACTGGCGAACAGCCGTCCTTCGCCCGGCATGGGGTTGACCGCCCCCGACCGGTTGACCAGGACCAGCCGGCGGGGGGAGTACCCGCCCGCCTGAGGATAGATGATGGCGCCGCTGGCCGAGACCGCCGCGCGCGAGATGAAGGCGTCCGGTTGAGACACATCCCGCGCGAGGGTGATCGGAGGCCCGCTCGGCCGACCGCGCTTCGCATCAAACGGCAGGGCGATAAGGCTGCCATCCGCACCGCCGAGGGTCACGAATCCGGCCGCGACCCAGCGTGGACTGAATCCCTGCTGATCGAATTTGGTGATGGTGTGCGTGTCGAGATCCAACGCCGCCAGGCTGCTGCTCGAACCGTTGAAGAGCGAGAACAGGACGGTGCGGGTCCCCGGTACCAGCATCGGCCCCCGGAACGCGTCGGTCGAGGTGCTGTCGGGACGCGCGATCTCGTACGGCGTTCCCCCCTGGGCCGACACCGCCATCAAGACCCGCGAATTGGGGTTGGTCGGGGGTGCCGTGTGGTAACGAAGTGTGTCGTCCTCTCCCCAGGAAACGGAATAGCCTATACAGGGCTCGCAGATCTTCACCGGAGTGCCGCCGGCGAGTGGCACCTTCACGATCCTGGCTCCCTCCAGGTACCCGAGCCATCGGCCGTCCGGGGAAAAGAAGGGACCGACTGCTCGACGTGCACCCGCCACCGGCACCGCATCGAGCTTGTCCGCCGCGCGCAGCATCAGGCCGAGCCGCGAGGTGTAGGCGAAGGCGGACCCGTCGGCAGCGTAGGCGAGGCCGCTCCCATTGTGATCGGCCAGCGCGGCGCTGTCAGGTAGCGTCATGGTGTACTTCAGGACAACGGGCGGAAACCGAGATGCCGGTTGCCGCCAGACCAGGCCCGCCGCCAGGAGGCCAATGCCAAACGCGACGGCGCCCACCATCGCTGCGGGGAGCCATCCGAATTTGTGCGGCCCAAGTTGGCGAGTCCCCGAGGTGGTGCGCCGGGCGGTATTCATCGGCGCCACCAGCGCAGCGGCGAACTCCGCCGCGGTGGCGAAGCGATCGGCCGGCAGCTTGGAAAGCGCCGTCAGCACCGCATCGTCGACCGCGGGGGGAACGCTCCGTCGCTGGGCCGTGAGGCCGGCCGGCTCCGCGGTCATCACCTTGGCCACGATGGCCTGCGCCGTCGGCCCGGTGAACGGCGGCTCGCCCACCAGCATCTCGTAGGTCACGCAGCCGAGTGCGTAGACGTCGGATCGCGCGGTGATCTCGCGCTCGCCCATCGCCTGCTCGGGGCTCATGTAGGTGGGCGTGCCGAGCGACATGCCGGTCTCGGTCATTCGGCTGCCGCCGACCTTGCTCGCTGCCAGCGCGATCCCGAAATCGGCCACCATCGCCCGGCCGTCATGCAGCAGGACATTTTCCGGCTTGATGTCCCGGTGGATGACGCCGTGGCGGTGGGCATAGTCGAGGGCTGCGGCGATCTCCGTTGCGATCCGAACTGCATCGGCGATCGGCAGCTGCTGCTCGCGATGCAGGCGGTCGCGGAGGGATTCTCCGTCGACGAACGGCATGACGAAGTACGCCGTGCCGTTCACCTCGCCCGAGTCGATCAGCCCCAGGATGTGCGGGTGCTGCAGGTTGGCGATGGTCTTGATCTCGCGCAGGAATCGCTCGGCGCCGATGACCGCGGCGAGCTCCGGCCGGAGGACCTTGATGGCGACGCGGCGGTCGTGCCGGAGATCGTGCGCCAGATACACTGTCGCCATTCCGCCGGCGCCCAGCTCGCGCTCCAGGTCGTACCGGCCGGCGAGCGCGGCGCGCAGGGACTCGATTGGAGCGGAAGCGGTCATGGAGTGATGGAATGTGTGTCGCTGGGCAACGGGGCGCCACCACGTTCTTTCGCTCGGCCTCAATCGCGCTGGTAAATGAGGTCAGCGCCTCTGGCGTGCCGTTGTTGCACGCGGTATCGTGAGCCTCCTTCCCCCCAGGAAAGCCACCATGACCACTGCAGTCGAGCCAATCACGCCGCCCGGTGTGATCACGCAGGAGTTCCGCACCCCGGCCGCGGTGCGACGGGGTGTGATCGCGGGCTTCGTGGGCAACGTGCTCGAGTGGTACGACTTCGCCCTCTTTGGATTCTTTGCCCAACAGATCGGGACCCACTTCTTCCCCGCCGGCGATCCGACGGCCTCCCTGCTCGCCGCGTTCGGCACCTTCGCCGCCGGGTTCCTCATGCGTCCCGTGGGCGGCGCGCTGTTCGGCTGGGTCGGCGACCGGTTCGGCCGGAAGCAGGCGCTGATCTGGTCGGTGCTGGCGATGGCGATTCCTTCGTTTTGTATCGGCGTGCTGCCCAGCGCGGCGACGATCGGGCTGGCGGCGCCGGTCCTGCTGCTGGTGTTCCGCCTGCTTCAGGGGATCGCGGTCGGCGGCGAGTACATGGCCTCGTCGGTCTTCCTGGTGGAGGGCGCTCCGGCTGGGCGGCGCGGGTGGATGGGAAGCTGGGGCCCGCTCGGCGCGTTTGCGGGAACCCTCCTCGGCTCCGCGGCCGGCGCGATCGTCAATGCGAGCATGTCACCCGAGGCGGTGATGGCCTACGGCTGGCGCATTCCTTTCATCCTCGGAATCGGGGTTGGGCTGGGCGGCCTCGCCATCCGGCGCCACTACGTGGAGCGGGTGCCCCATCAGCCGCCGTCCAAGTCTCCCCTCGCGGAAGCGTTCCGAAGCCACTGGCGGACGATGTTGCACCTGGTGGCGCTGACGGCCGCGCTCAGCGTCGGCTTCTACACCACGTTCGTGTACGCCGCCACCTGGCTGAATCAGGTGGTCGGAGTGCCGGCGCGCACCGCGCTCCTGGTGAACACGCTGGCGATGGCAATCGCGCTACTCATCATTCCTGCCGCAGGTGTGGCGAGTGATCGGCTGGGTCGGCGAACGGTGCTGGTCGGCGGCGCAGGAACCCTCGCGCTGCTGGCCTACCCGCTGATGGCACTGATGGCGCGGGGACAGATGGCCGGCATCATCGCGGGCGAGATCGGACTCGCGGTGCTGGTCGCGGTGCTCAGCGGCGCGATGCCGGCCACGATGGCCGAGCTGGCGCCCTGGCGGGTGCGCTGCACCGTGCTGTCGGTGGCCTACAATCTCGGAATGGCCCTGCTCGGCGGGACGACGCCGCTGGTCGCGGCGTGGCTGGTCGCGCGAACCGGAGTCCATCTCGCGCCGGCGTGGTATCTCGGTGGTGCGGCGGCGATCACGTTCATCGGATCGCTGCTGCTGCCGGCGACCGCGCGGCATAGCCTCACGAAGGAGTTCGACGCGACGCGGTACCGCTGATGGCCGCCTCAGCTCGACATGCCGTGCTGTCCGCTTCGGTGACGACGGATGATCGGCTGCATACGCTCGACATCCTGCGCGGGCTCGCGTTGTTCGGCATGATCCTGGTGCACTTCCACCAGAAAATGCGGATCGAAGTCACTGGTCTCGAGGATCTGATTGGCTGGGGCGTGTGGATCCTGGTGGAGCAGAAGGCCTGGGGAATCTTCGCCTTCCTCTTCGGCGTCGGGTTCGCCGTGCTCTTGCGGCGATTGGAGGCGCGCAGTGCGCCAGTCGTTCCCATCTACCTCCGCCGCCTCGCCGGACTCGCCGTGTTCGGTCTGATCGCCCAGGTGGGGTTCGGGTTCCACATCCTGCTGGAGTACGCAGCCTGGGGCCTGGTGCTCCTGTTGATCCGCCGCTGGTCCACCCCGGCTGTGCTGGCCACCGCTGTCGTGGCGGCCTCGGCCCGGCCGGTCACTGCCGCAATGACCGCGCTTTCCGCCTGGTGGACCGGCGCTTCGTCGGCTGCGCCGGGCTCCAATCCGCTGCGCCAGGCCGCGGAAGCGGCCGCGCAGAACGCCGACTACCTGACACTATTGTCGGCGCGGTGGGCGCTGTTCGTCGACGGGCTGCCGCGAGGTTGGCACGATCTGCTCCCCGACACCAACCTCGCGCTCTTCTGCCTCGGTCTTCTCGCCGTGCGCCACGGCGTCCTCGACCAGCCACTGCGCCACCGCAGGCTCATCATTGGATGGATGGTCTTCGGCGCCCTGGCATGGGCCGCGCACTGGCTCGTCCTGAGAAACCTTCCCGAGCTGCCGATACCCGCTGCAACGTGGCCGGTTTCCCAGGGGCTCGGTCTGCTCAACGAGCAGTGGCTCTGTCTGACCTACATCGGCGCGGTGGTACTGCTGCTCGCCTATCGGCCGGCCTGGACTCGTCGCCTGCGTGCGTTCGGCGCGGCCGGCCGCATGGCGCTCACCAACTACATGCTTCAGGTCGCCGTACTCGACGCGCTCGGCTCCGGATACGGATTGCGACTGAGGCTTCGACCGGCCGCCTACGTACTCGCCGCAGTGCTCCTCTTCAGCGCCGAGGCGGCGTTCAGCACCGCATGGCTCGGGCGCTATCGGTTCGGTCCGCTGGAGTGGCTCTGGCGAACGATCACCTACGCTCGGCCTCAACCGCTGCGCCGAGCTGGGAGCTAGAGGCTGTGAGCTGTTGGGAGGCCCTCACGAACGCGTAGCCAGCGCGCGCTCGATGCGGCGATCGGGAACCAGCCACATGAGGGCGACCAGCAAGTACAGCAGATAGGCAACGCCTGGGTGTACGAACGCTCCACCGATCGCCACGGCATACAGCACCGGCGAAAGCTTTCCCTTGAGGTCTCGGCCCAATGCCCGGGCCAGTATCGAGTCCGGTCCCTCCGAGCGCAGAATAAGCTGCTGCAAGGCGTAGTAGGCGACGCCGGCCATCAGGAGCACCATGCCGTAGAGCGCGGCGGGAGTCGACGCGAAAGGATGCTCGCCCATCCACGCCGTCACGAACGGCACCAGCGACAGCCAGAAGAGCAAGTGGAGGTTCGCCCATAGAATCGCTCCCGTCACCTGACGGGTGCAGGTCAGCATGTGGTGATGGTTGTTCCAGTAGATGCCGACATAGACGAAGCTGAGTACATAGCTCAGCATGACCGGCAACAGCGGGTGCAGCGCGGCGAGGTCGGTCTCGTGCGGCGCGTGCAGCTCGAGCACCATGATGGTGATGATGATGGCCACCACCCCATCGCTGAAGGCTTCCATCCGTCCCTTGCCCATCGATTCCTCTGCGCTTGAGTCCGCCTTACCGCCTTACCGCCTTACCGCCTTACCGCCTTACCGCCTACTCCCTCGGCCTCACCCGTGGCCCAATTCGCAGCTCCCGTCCCTCCTGCGACAGCAGCATCTCCGCTACTCGGCGCGCGTCCGCCGGGAGCGGCCGGTGCATCGCCCACCAGCGCTCCGCTCGCTCGACGGTCCAGCCGATTCCAGCGAAACGGCGTCGAGCCGGGTGCTCACCGCCTCTGCACTGGACGGACGCCGCGCCGGCTCCTTCTCCAGACACTCCATGATGAGATCCTCGAGCGCAGTCGGGATCGGCGGCTTGGACTTGGTCGACGGCCTGGGCGCCGGCGTGTGTGCGTGATGGAACATGGTCTCCATCACGTTCTTTCCCTGGAAAACCAGCTTGCCGGTGAGGAGCCAATACGCAACACACCCTGACGCATACAGATCAACCCGATGATCGGTATCGGGAAGGCCGAGCACGATCTCGGGGGCAATAAACGCCGGAGTGCCGGCGATCCCAGCAACCGTGTGCGACTGCCCCGCCGCCCCGCCGCCCCGCTGCCCATCAGTCCCGCCGTCACGCTGCCCCGCGTTCTCGAGCTTCACCAAACCGAAGTCGAGCACCTTGGCGAAGTCGAACGTGGTTCCCGCCCGGCTGATCACGACGTTCGCCGGCTTGATGTCGCGATGCACCAGCCCATTGGCGTGCGCGTCCTGAAGCGAGGAGCAGACCTGGCGCAGAATGTGAACGACCCGCTCGGGCGGCAGTGGGCCGTACTGCCTGATCAGAGTGTCGAGGTCGAGTCCGTCGAGCAGCTCCATCACGTAATACAGCCTGCCGTCGTCGGTGGCCCCGAAGTCGTAGAGCTGCACGGTGTGCGGCGACTTGAGCGCCGCGGTCGCCCGCGCCTCCCGCTCGAACCGCCTGAGGAGCAGCTCGGGATCACCGGCCACCTGCGGACGAATCAGCTTGATCGCCGCCGGCCGGATCAGCAGGCGGTGGCGCGCCCGCCAGACCTCGCCCATCCCGCCGCCGCCGATCTTCTCCTCCAGGATGTACTGACCCAGCTCATTCGCCTCGGCCACCTGCCGTCGCAGTCCGTAGGTGACTCGGGAAGTGATAGTGGCGAGCGTAGTCCCGAGGGCGCTCCAGAGGATCGTGTTGAGAGTCATGTACTGCTTCTGGTACTCGGGGCTGAACCCGGGTAGCAGCGACCTCGGGTGATGGCGCACGATGCAGACGATTATGGTCGGCACGAACGCGAGCGCCGTGAGCACCATGGTCCGGCGCGGACGGGACGGCACCAGGATCGCCCGGATCATGACGGTGACGATGAGGGCGAGCAGCACCTGGAGGATCTGGTTCTCGTCGTTCCAGGGCATGATGGAGAGGAACGCGCAGGCCACCACGATGCTGACGGCGTCCAGCGTTCCCAGGCTCCGTCTCGAAAGCGTCGCGCGGCTGGTGAGGAGCCAGACCACGCCCATCGTGGAGCTCGCAGCGAGGTGTCCCAGCATGACGGGCCCCGTCACCAGGGGAACGAACGGCGCACCGCCGCTCATCACAAGGCTGCCAATGAGAAAGAGGTAGAAGCCGAGCGAGACGAGAAAGAGCGTCTTGCCCACCAGCGCGAGACGCTCCCGCACGAAATCCAATCCGTTCGAGGTGTCGAGTCCGCGCTCAAGTACGGCAGGGGTCCCTGACGGACGAGTCGCCGCTTGCGTCATCGTGTCAGGGGTTTCCGGTCAGCTTCGCCAGCTCCGACCGCACCACCTCGACGGCAGGTCGCACCGCCGGCTCCGGATTCGACCGCAGCGCCAGGTAGTGTTGATAGGCCCGAATCGCTCCTGACCGGTCGCCCGTGAGGGCCGCCAAACGGCCCTCCTCGCGAAGGTGCGCGGCGAGGTAGTCGGTGAGATGGTAGGCGTACGGTCGCCGACGCACTGCCGCCAGCGCCGCCCGGTTGTCGCCCTGTCGCTCCCGCAGGCGCGCCACTTCCAGGTTCGCGAAGTCCTCGAAGCCTACGGGGCTGATCCCGACCGTGCACCGGACGTACGCCGGGCTCAGCGTGAACGACACCGGTGGCCCGTTGCGCGATCCGCCGGGCCCACTCCGCATCAATGAGTCCAGCCGGTCCAATGCGGCCGCCGCACCGGTCGAGCCCGACGCGGCCATGAGCTTCGCGTCCAGCAGTGCGGCGCAGACGAGGTTCGATGTCCGCGTCGCGGGCGAGTCGCCCGCCGCAGGGCTCCGGAGCCGGACGATGACCTGGCTGGCGCCACCGGGCTCACCCCGGCTCAGCTGCCAGAGCGTGGCGACGCACCCATCCATGTTCGCGACCGCGCGCGCATCGCTGCCTCTCGGCACCGGTCGTCCGGCCGACCGGGCCAGCTCGCGCGCCGCCTGCCCGGCGTTCACGCTGTCTCCGTCGCCGTACAGAGCATCGAGCACTCGCTGATACAGCGCGGTATGCTGCCCGTACTCGGTCTCGTCCGGGCGCGCAGTATCCGCCAGCGCCGCTGTGGGGCGGCCTCGATTGATCTCGAAGGCGCGGAGATAGGTCTTGCTGCGCTGCCAGTCCGAGCTCCTCCCTGCCTTGGCCCTGATAGCCGCCGCCGCCGAGTCCGCGTCGTCCAGCCGCTGCCCATCGAGCACGGCGTAATTCATGATTCGCCATAAGCTCTGCAGCATCATCTGCCGGTACGTCGCCCGCAGTGCGGTGAGTGCCCGCTCGTCGTCCAGACCCTGGGCGATGCGCCACCGGTAAAACCCCAGCAGCTCGCTACTCGAGTCGTGGGCCAGGTACACGGCGCCAAGGCGCCGCACCGCCGCGGTGTCGTCACCCTCCAGCATTGCCAGCTCGAGCAGGTGCCCCAGCGGTGCGGCTGCCGAGTCCATTGCCGCCGCCCGGCGGAACGCGTCACCCGCCCGCTGCCGGCTGGACTCGGCCTGGAGATAAGGGCCTTCGTGGAAATACATGTCGCCCAGCTCATACCACCGCTCCGCCTGGTCGGGCGCCAGCTCCACCGCCCGCTCCCACGCGCTCAGATGCTGGGCCGCCGTCGAGACGGCCGGATAGTCCGGGCCAGTATTGGCCAGCAACAGCGCCTTGTCGCGTGGGCTCAACCGGTCGCGACTGCGCCAGGCCTGCTCCAGTCCCCATCGGCCCGCTCCCGGGGCTGCGGTCCACCCCGCGGCGCTCGCGAGTCTCAGCCCCGCGAGCGCGAAGGTCGAGTCCATGTCTATAGCCCGCTCGTACCGGGCGACCGCGTCGGAGTAAGCGCCCCGGCGGTAGGCCGCCTGGGCCTCGAGGTAGAGTTGCAGCGCCGGAAGCGGCCGGTTGACCAGACCCTCGAGCCCGCGAGATCCCTCCGTCTCTTCGGTGATGAGCTGGGCGATCAGCCGGTCCACCAGCTGGGGCAGGCTGTCGGCGATCCCTTCTACTCTCGCTCCGGCCCGCGCGTTCCCGCCCTCGACCGCGAGCAGCGACGCGTTGAGCGCGACACGATCGGCGGTGCCCACCACGCCACCAACCAGGACCTGAGAAGCGCCGAGCCGACGCGCCAGATCGAGAACGGCGCGGCTGGGAAGATCTTCCGTCTCCGAGCCCCCCGCCTTGCGCCAGGCTGCCATCACCGATCCGGGATCGGCAGCCCGCGCCCCGCCTTGGCCAGTGAGCCGGGCAGCCACCAGGTCGATCATTCCCTCGCGCAGATATCCCAGAGCCGGAGCCGCGCCTCGGACGCGGAAGGGGACCACCGCCACCAGCCTCGGGTCGAGACCTACTGCCGGCTTCGGCCACAGGAGGTATCCGGCAAGGAGTGCGAGCGCCAACGCTCCCGCCACCAGCAGGGCCAGCCGGGGCGTGCGATGGCGGTGCGTCGACGAAGGCGTGTCGGGCTGCTCGCGAGGTGTGACCAACGCCTTGGCAAACTCCGCCGCTGTGGGGAAGCGATCGACCGGAGCTTTGGCCAGCGCGCGCATCACACTCTGCTCCACACTTGCCGGCACGGTGCCGCGCACGGTCCGGAGCGGCGGCGCCGGGTCGATCGCGTGGCGCGCCAGCAGTTGCTGAGCTGTGGCGCCCACGAAAGGCGGCTGACCCGCGAGCATCTCGTAGAGCACGCAGCCGAGCGCGTACAGGTCGCTCCGCCCGTCCAGCTCCCGGGTGCCGGTGGCCTGCTCCGGACTCATGTAGGCGGGTGTGCCGAGCGCGAGCCCGGTCTCAGTCAGCCGGTCCTGCCCGGCGGCGGTGATGGCCCGCGCCACCCCGAAGTCGGCCACGACGGCCTCGTCGCCTTGCAGCAGGATGTTTTCCGGTTTGATGTCGCGGTGGATGACGCCGTGCGCATGGGAGTAGCTCAGGGCACTCAGCGTCTGGTCGGCGATCCGCATCGCATGATCCAGCGGAAGCTGGCCCTCGCGCGCCAGCCGTTGCCGGAGGGACTCCCCCTCCACGTACGGCATGGTATACCACAGCCTGCCCGCGGTCTCGCCCGAGTCGTGAACCGGCAGGATGTGTGGATGCTGAAGACGAGCCGCAATCTTGATCTCGAGCAGAAATCGCTCCGGTCCGATGCTAGCGGCGAGCTCGGGGTGCAGCACCTTGAGGGCGACCGGCCGGTCGTGCCGGAGATCGTGCGCCAGATAGACCGTTGCCATGCCGCCTCGGCCCAGCTCGCGCTCGAGGCGGTAGCGATCGGCCAGCGCGTCGGCAAATCTGGAGTCGAGTGCGCTCACAATTTCTGTGGAATGGGAGGTTGGAATGTCGCTGGACCTGCACCGGATTGCCAGCAATCCGCGGTGAGCAGGTACTCCGATCTGCCGACAATCTTCTCGCCCCAGGCCTGAACGTCTGCGGCCCCCCCGCGCGACGGTGACCATCGGATCCGAGGCCTCGCCCTCCTCCAATCCTTCCATTCGCCAGCAACCGCCAGGTCTCGGGCCGCGTGCACCAGCATGTGCTCCCTTCGGCGAATATCAAACTTCCACACCTCATCCCGAGCGAAGCGAGGGATCTAGCTGGCTTGGTTCGGCGACTCGCCAAGTAGATCCCTCGGACGCGTCCTCGGGATGAGGTGGGAACTCACGCTCGAGCCCTCGAGTCTAGGGAATCAACACCGGGGACTTCGAGACCCTTATGGCGGCCGTGATGTAACGATTTCGACATGGGCGCAACCTTTGGTCGCCCACGGCCGTCAGAGCCTGTGAGAAGGGAACCACTGCTTACGTCACAGGTGAAAGGATCAACTATGCTCGTCAAGAATGCCATTTCCGCCGCGGTAGCCGGTCTGATATTGAGTACTGCGGGCGGCCTGGCGCCGGTTGCCGCGCAGCAGCCGCAATCGCTGGCCTCCGACAGCGCCTTCATAGCTAGGGCCGCCAGCGCCGGTTTGTTGCAGGTGAAGCTCGGGAAATTGGTGGAAAACAAGGGGACGGGCCCGAGCGTGGTGGAGTTCGGCAAGCGGATGGTCGCCGACTACTCGAAGGCGAATGAAGAGCTGAAATCCGCGGCGAAGAACGCCGGGTTCCTGGCTCCGGTCCTGCTGAGACATGATCAGCAGGTTTTCGACCGATTCAACACGATGGGGCGCGGCTCGTTCGACAAGAACTACATGGCGGAGATGGTAAAGCAGCACAATGAAGAGGTCCGGCTGTTCCGGGATGAGGCCTCCAGCGGACGAGTGCAGTCGCTGAAGCAGCTGGCCTCGAAGATGCTCCCCGTGATGGAGCGGCGTCTCAGCCTCGCCACTGAGACGGCCGGCTCGATCGGGGTGAACGTCACCGCCTCCGCCTCAGAAGCGGGGCAGGGGTCGGCGGGGAACTAGAAGCCTGCTGGACCAGTCTGCACCTCTTCCTCAGTAACCGCCGCCGGAAGTTGCGACTCCCGGCGGCGGTTTACGTGGTGCCCTCATGCTGTGCTACCGGAGCGTGACCCGCGCCTGCAGCGGGTTTGCTGCATCGGCGAGCGCGGGGCGCGCCTGAGTGAGTGCTGGCGGTCCTGATGCGCGGATCGGTGAGGATGAGGCTGGCCCAGACAGGGCGGTGATCGCTCGCGCCGTGCACCTCCAGAACCTTGCCCGCTGCGGCGGACTCGGGCAGCGCCAGACCGCGGGCAAAGATGTGGTCCCAGGAGAACACCGTAATGGTGCTGCCGACGTGCTCGGTCGGCCATGCAAAGCCTTTCTGCTCCAGATATCTCCCGATTCCCTTGCTGTTGAAGTCGCCCGCGATTACGACCGGGCACCTGCTGGTGGCGGCATCTGAAAGGACGACATCGACCTGGTCCTCTCGCTGCCTGTTCGTGGCCTTGAGTTGGGTCTCCAGATGAACGGCATACACCCGCAGGCAGGCGCCTCGAACTGAGATGGTTGCCGCGGTGACGTTCCGCCGCTGATGCCGTCCCCAGGCCTCGTGCGGCAAAATCAGCTTGCGAGTCTCGGTGATCGGCCAGCGGGTGAGAATCGCGGGTCCGAAGTAGCGGCGCCGGGTAGGGTGAATGGCGCCGGGATAGTAGATGTAGTTGAGCTTCAGGGCTCGCGCGATCAGCTCTACGCCCACGTCATCCATCTCCTGGAGCGACACGACGTCCGCGTCTTGCAGGGCACTGTCCCGAAGTACGTCGATGGCCGGCCCGATTTTGTCCGCCAGCTTGATGTTGAAGCTGACTACCTTGACTCTGGTGGTATCGGACGCGGCCGGCCGAGCCGCTACTTCCGCGTACCCGCCTTCGAACCTCGGTGAGGTGGGGTTCAGCAGATTGATGGTGGGCGCGCACCCGGCGAGCGACAGGGTGAGCGACAGCGCAAACGTCCGGTTTCCGGTTCGGGATCGCATCCGGCAAATCTACACGGGTGGTTCCTGGCGCACGGACTCCCTTCCCCTGTCGCCCGTGGCAGGACGAGATCTCGACGAGTTTCTCGAGCGTCTGTCGGCCCACAGCATCGAGGCCGTAGCCGACGTCCGCCGCTACCCCGGCTCACGACGGTGGCCCCATCTCGCCCGGGAGCGACTCGAGATCGAGCTCGAGAACAAGCCGTGGTCCACTTGCTTCACTGAATTTTCGCCAACAGGAGAGGATAGTTATGCGCCCAACGAGATCCCGATCGCGATTTACTCGCTTTGCCAAAGCCACGGCGCGGGTGACGGGAAAGCCGGCGACCTTCATGCTCGCAGTGGCCGTCATACTCGTCTGGGTGGTGAGCGGCCCATTGTTTCGATTCAGTGATACCTGGCAACTGGTGATCAACACGGCTACGACGGTCATCACGTTTCTGATGGTATTCCTCATTCAGGCCACCCAGAACCGCGACACCGAGGCGGTGCAGGTGAAGCTGGACGAGCTGCTCCGTGCTACGTCGGGGGCTCACAACGCCCTGATGGACCTGGAACAGCTCGAAGAGCGTGAGCTCGACGCGATGCTCGCCGGCTACTGCCGCCTGGCCGAAACTGCCAGGGCAGGGCTACGGCGGGGAGATCTCGACACGGGCGTGCCTGAGGTTTCATGAGTCGAGACGCCACACTCCGTTCATCTGGCTTCCGCCACTCGTACGGCAAGGATGGAGGTGATGGGACCACAGACGGTGCCGGTGCCATCCACGATCCGAAAACCAGATTCTTGTGTGCTGTACATCGCCAGGCCATCCGCCCGCTTATACGAATAGGTCTCCAGCGCGAAGCTACCAGGGGTAATGACATGCCACCCGTCGGATAGCAGCACGGCGCTGACCTTGTCCATTGGTATATCGAGACTCATAGTCGCTCCATTCTTCCTGTACCATGACCTTGTCTGTGGTCGAGTTCGCGGCCGTTGACACGATGCGGTTCCACTCTTGAGATCAGTCTCTCTTTGACAAGCCAGCGAATCTTATGCAGGATATTGTCTACGAGCCGCATCAGATCCGAGCTCGGCTATCGCGGGGTTATTGACGAGCGAAAGCGATGAGAGAACTGCTCCACGGAGACTGTGAGCAACTATGTCATATTTTCTCCGGCTTCCAGTACTCCTGAGCACTGTGGTATTGCCGGCGTGCAGTGGAGGACCGAACTCCGAGGGCCCCTGCCCAGAGCCCGCGGGCGAATTTCCGCCTACCCACTGTGCCTACGTAACGGGCCGCCTCACGGCTGACGGCGTACCGCTTACCGGGGCTGTACTCCGCGTAGCCGATTTCGTGGAGCCGGTAGGCTATGCCTATCTCTCGGACGCCGCGACGGCCGACGACCAGGGCCGCTTCTCCCTGCTTGTGCTCCGCCTCAACGAGTTCGAGACACCCTCAGTGCCGGACACAACGACGGTGTATGTCAAACTGTATACCACCCCGCCGCCTGACGTTCCCGGAGCACCGACAGACGACAGTGTAGCAGTGCTCATGACGTTTGCACCCATGGGTACCCTGGTCGATACGACGGAAGTTGAATTGATGTTGCCCTAACTCTGAGTCTTCATTGCACACTGATCACCGCACGCGGGAAGACCTCTCTGCCGCGCTATCAGCGTCGGAAGTCGACGTTGCCGATTTCTTCCGCGCGCTCACTCCCGACGAGCTCGTCTTCCGTATGGAGAGCGCCTGGACCGCGGCCGAGCAGCTCGCTCATCTCAATACGGTGGTGAGTGCAATCGCGAAGGGTTTCGCCGCCCCTCGGCTCGTCCTGCGAATTCGATATGGTCGGTCCCGAAAACCAAGTCGTAGCCACACCGCACTACGGGATAAATATCGTGCCATCCTGGCTGGCGGTGGCCGGGCTACCGGGCCATTCGTGCCTCATCGCCATGATCCGGCGCCCGGGGAGATAGAAGCTCATCGTCAGGGATTGCTGGCACGGTGGGGCAGGGTAAACGGCAGGCTGCAGAAGGCGCTCGAATCATGGAGCGAGAGGAGTCTCGATACGATCCGGCTCCCTCATCCCTTGCTGGGGAAGATCACTGCTCGTGAAATGATCTACTTCACTGTATACCACTCGGAGCACCATATCGCCGCGACGAAGAAGCGGCTCCCCCGCTTTGCATCGCCAGGTGCCGGCTAAACCAGCGCCGAAGTCATCGGGGTTCAGAGGCCTTCGAATGTCCCAGCCTGCGACCGTAGAACTGCTGAAGGGATTCCTGGACGCCTTCAATCGTCACGATCTCGACTCGATCATGGACTACTTCGCGGACGATTGCGTATTGTACACGCCCCGCGGATCCAGTCCGCGAGGCCATCGATACCTCGGAAAGAAGGACGTCCGGGCAGGCCTGGCCAAACGTTTCGAGGGAATTCCGGATGTGCATTATGGAGAGGACCGTCACTGGGCCTGCGGTGATCTCGGCGTCTCCGAATGGACCCTCACCGGTACGTCGACGTCGGGACAGAGTCTCGAAGTGCGGGGTGTAGATCTGGTGGAGTTCGTGGACGGCAAGATCACGCGCAAGGATTCCTTCTGGAAGATTGTGGAGTGAGCATGCCAAATAAACGACTTGCTATCGTCACCGGTACCAGCTCGGGGATCGGTGAGAAGGTTGCGCGACAACTTCTCCAGCGTGGGTGGGACGTCATCGGAATCGCGAGAAGAGCGGCCCCCATCGACTCCTCGTCCTATACCCACACCTCACTGGATCTGGGGGATGTAGCCGGGCTGACGGCGGGCCTCGAGGCCCAGGCTGGCCCCCGCCTTCGCGATGGTTCCCTGTCCCGGGTGGCACTGGTGAACAATGCCGCGGATGTTGCCCTGTTGGGGCAAGTGGATCAGTTGGAGCCGAGCGGCATGCTTCAAGCCTACGCGATCAATACCGTCGCTCCGGTGCTGCTCATCGGCTGGGTGTTGCGGACCCCATCACCTCGTATTCCTGTCCGCATCGTCAATGTGTCGTCGGGTGCCGGGGTAGAGCCCATTCCCGGCCTCGGTGCCTATGGCTGTACCAAAGCCGCACTGCGCCTGGCTGGGATGGTGCTCGGTGCCGAGCTGGACATGCGCGCCGCTGGCGGAGGTCCTCGTGATGTGACGGTCTGGTCCTACGAGCCCGGAGTCGTCGCCACGCCGATGCAGGACGCCGTGAGGTCCTCTACCGCGGAAAGCGTTCCCATTGTCCAGCTCTTCAAGGACCTGCACGCGCACGATCAGCTACGACCCGCCGACCTCCCTGCCACCGAGATTGTTGCCTACCTGGAAGCCGACGGCCATCCCCGATTCAGTGAGCAACGCTTCATACTCTCATAGTGCGCTGCGACTCGACGAGCTCTTCGCCGCCCTGCAGCGCTCGCCGTTTCGCCGCCGGCAAAGGCTCGGCTCGCGCGAGCTCGCCTACCTGGAGGCGAAGGGGATGCCCACCGTCCTCGCGCACGCCGCCGACTTCGTTGCACAGCGGCTCGCGCCGGCCGATCCGCGGAACGACGGAAAGCAGACGCCGTTTCGAGGCCACCCGGTATTCGTGGCGCAGCACGCCACCGCCACCTGCTGCCGCGGGTGCCTCGCGAAATGGCATGGTATCGAGCGGGGCCGGATGCTCACCGCCGAGGAGCGGGCCCACATTGTTGCCGTAATCGGACGCTGGCTCAGCCAGGCCTGCTCAGCGGGCGAAGGCGGCGACCTCGCTCAGGTGCGCCGTTGAAGGTATGCCAGGTATCCAGCTGCCACCCCGTCGTACGCGAGGCAGAATGGCGGCCACCAAGCCGGCACTCCTGGATTGTCGATGATCTGACCGTGGAACACGTCGAAGATGCAATGTGCCGCTAGAGCCGCTGCGACGAGCCAGAGCGAATACTTGAATCCAACGAGGCTCGTGACCACAAACACTGTGGCCACGGCGATCTCGATGAAGAGTGCGTCGG
Source organism: uncultured Gemmatimonadales bacterium (assembly GCA_963730915.1). Taxonomy (GTDB): domain Bacteria; phylum Gemmatimonadota; class Gemmatimonadetes; order Gemmatimonadales; family GWC2-71-9; genus CAVVWJ01. The sequence goes on from CAVSTR010000004.1 coordinate 692,205, forward strand.
TCGATCCGCCCATCACAGCGAAGAGGACGTAGTAGAACGCGATGACCACCATGATTGTGGGGTAGAACGCCCGATCGCGATCCAGCCCCACCGCTGTGCCCAGTCCACCCACGGCTAAAGCCAGTACTGCACCAATCAGATATGCCAACGTCTCCTCCCATGGACTGGAGACACTTTACTGCACCACGACGGGCGCTGTCCACCGAAACGTTCCCCAGCTCATCACCAGTGTACCGTGCCGGGCGTCGCTCGGCTCGATCGAGATGGTAAACTTTTCTACCGGCGTCCCTACGCTGTCTGCTTTCATTGGGGCGTGGCCTAGGTCATGGGCCCGGCCGTACTCGGTTCCCCATTGCCCGGTCTGCCGGTTCACGATCAGGTCGGCGCCATCGACATGCGGTAGAGTCCACAACGTGTACGTCCCCGCCGGCAGCGACATTCCCGCGAGCGTGATCGGTGCCGAGGTGGTGAGCTGGGTGGCGGCGTTGGCACCCGTGCGCCAGACACGGTCATAGGCGATCACGTTCCCCAGCAAGGTGCGTCCCCGTGCCAGCGGTCGGCCATAGTCTACCGAGAGCGTCGCGCGGCCGATGGTGGCGCGGGCGGTGTCGCGCACGCTGAGCTGCTGCTGCCCAGTGCGTCGCTCGGCGGCCGCGAGACGATCCGCGAACGTATCGATGTCCGGCGGTGTCGTGGTGCGGGTGACCGCCACCTTGTATGTGCTTCGCTGCCCCGAGTAGGACAGCATCCGCCCGCTGCTGTCCACCGTCACATCCCCGGTCCCCGACAGCCAGTCGTGCCGCAGTTCCACTTTACCCCCCGGGCGCAGGTGTACGTAGCCGCGGTGCAGGGTGAAGCTGGGTCCGACGTCGCGATCGGGATAGAACTGCCGGAATTGGACGCTGTCTCCTTGCGCGAGTCCGGCTGCCGCAGCCTGGCGGAGCGCCGCGGCAATCTCCAGCTCGATGACACTGTACATCATCGAAACGTGCGGCACGGTGATCGCGCCGCCGGTGGCGAACGAAGTGTCGCGCACGCCGGCGCTGTCGCGCACCGAGATGGTCACCCTGTCCTTCGAGACGTCGGCCGTGACCCGCCGCCCTCGTTCCCTCGGTGACCGGCCGTTGGGCGTCCGAACGTCCATCACCATGCGGCGGATCCTGCCATCGGCGTCGAGCTCGAATTCGGTGTGACGCCGTCGCACGAACGGCCATCGGTCCACGCCGTCGGTCACCAGCCGTGTCGGGGAGCGCTCGATCCTTTCGACTGCTACGGTGTCCGTACCCAGCACGGTGACGAAGCCATAGCGCTCGGCCGGGGTAATCGCGCTGCTGCAGGCCAGGAAGAGGAGAGGGAGGAGTGCGGACCGCTTCATCTGATGCCCTTTATGCAGGAGTAAGCTCTGTCGCAGGGTGACGGACCGCGACATTTTCCTTCGATGCCATCAAGAGTTGCGCTCGTGGCGGGGATCGCCATCGGTGCGGCGGCGATCGCTGCGTGGCTGTACCCGCGCGCCATTCCAGTCGTCGCACTACAACGGTCGCTGACCCGCGAGGCGGCTCTTGCCCGGGCCGATTCGTTCTTCCAGGCGCACGAGCTCACCACTCCCTACGCGCGGACCGCAATCAGGTTCCAGGGCGACGACTCACTGCGAACCTTCGTCGAGCTCGCCGCGGGGGGCTCGATTCCCTCAACGCGCTCGTCAGGGGCAATGACGCCGCGCCCTTCACCTGGTCCGTCCGCGCCTTCGTCCCCGGCGACCCGCAGGAAGCCCGCGTCGACTTCGGACCCGACGGCCGCATCATTGGGTTCGCGCGGAGGCTCGCCGAAGCGGACGTGCGGCCCACCGTAAGCGCAGATTCCGGCCGGCGGCTGGCCGAGCAGGTGCTGGACACATGGATCGACGACCGCGCCGACCGCTGGAAGCTCGTCACGTCGTCCTACGAGACGAAGAAGACCAGCGGTCGCATCGACCGGAGCTACACCTTCGAGCGCACCGACCGTCGCATCGGAAATGCACCGATCCGCGCCGAGGCCGTCATCGCGGGCGACACACCGAGTCGGCTGCGTCCGTACGTCGAGATTCCCCAATCGTTCCAGCGGCGATACACCGAGATGCGAGCGTGGAATGATCTCCTCGCACTGCTCGCCAGCCTCGGTATCCTGGGAATCACGATCGTCGGAGTGGTCGCGCTCACGAGATACTCTCGGGCCGGCCGGGTGCGTTGGCATCAGCCGCTGCTGGTCGGGGCGGTGCTCGGGGCGTTCACGCTCGCGGCGGCTCTAAACCAGATGCCGGGGAGCTGGTTCGACTATGACACCGCGATGTCGCCGGTCACCTTCACGGCAACGCAGATCGTGCTCGCGCTGGTTGTTGCCGTCGGCACCGCGCTAGCCGGCGGAGTCACGCTTGCCGCCGGCGAAGCGGCCACCCGGCATGCATTCCCCGGGCATCTCGATTGGTGGAAGCTGTGGCGCTATCGCGGCACGAGGGAAGTGGCGTCGCGGGTGGCCGGGGGCTACGTCGCCGCCATTATCGCCTTCGCCTACGTCGCAGCGTTCTATGTGGTGACCCGTACGCTCTTCGGCTGGTGGGTACCGAGTGTACTGCTCGACGATCCCAACCAGATCGCCTCGCCGATGCCCTGGATCACCGGGATAGCGATGTCGGCCAATGCAGCCATGTGGGAGGAAGCGCTCTTCCGCGCGCTGCCCCTCTCCCTTCTCTCGCTCTGGATCGGACCGCGGCCGGGACGCCGGTGGTGGATGACCGGGGGCGTGGTTGCATCGGCGCTCGTCTTTGGATTCGCTCATTCGAGCTACGAATCATGGCCGCCCTATTCGCGCGGTATCGAGATCTTTCTCGATGCGTGCTTCTGGGGATTTCTGTTCATCCGGTTCGGGCTGCTTGTGACGGTGGTGGCGCACTTCGTCTATGACGCCGTGCTGTTCGGCATCTTCGCCGCGGCGGGGAGCGCCCTGGAGTATCGCGTGACGGCCGCAATCATCGCGGTCGTCATCCTTACTCCGGCGCTCGCTGTTCTATGGCGGGTCGCTCGGCAACGCGGTTTCACCCGGGCTCCGGCCGACGCGCGATTCTCGGCCTGGACACCTCTCGCCGGAGAGGAGCGACCACACCCGGTGCGACCCCGAGAGGTCGCCGCCGCGTTGACCCCGCCGCGGCGTCGTCTCGCGGTAGCCGCGGCCTTCGCCGGCCTTCTCGTCTCCGTGGGCCGACCGCCGGAGTCGACGCTCGGCCCGGAATTCACGGCCGACCGCGGGCGCATCGTTCAGACGGCGGACTCGATGCTGCGGGCCCGGGGCGGCAATCCCGCTGTTTGGACCCGACTGACGTCGGTCGCCGGGGAAATGCGCGAGTCGTGGGGGCGGTTTTTGCGCGAGCACAAGATCGTGGCGGAGGCGGAGCGGTTAGCGTCGACCTACGAGCCTCCGGCGTGGTGGGCGGTCCGCTACGTCCATACCGCCGGCAGTACCTCGCGAGCGCGCCGAGGAATGGCGGGTCTACGTTCGGCCGGATGGCAGGCCCCTCGAGGCCCGTCACATCCTGCCGGATTCCGCCCGCCGTGGGGTTGCCGATAGCACCGCGGTGCGGCGGATTGCCGCCGCGGCTCTCGCGCGTGAGCGGATCGACGCTTCTACGCTCCGGGAAGCGGAATACCGGGAAAGAGCGCGTCCGGCCCGGATGGACGTCAGGGTGACGTACACCGACACCGCAGTCAAGCTGCCAGCTGGTGCGGCCGCGCGGGTGTGGGTAACCGTGGCAGGTGATGAGGCGCTCGGGGTGCGCCGGGGAGTGGAGCTGCCGGAAACGTTTCTGAGGGCGGATCGGTCGAATCGGACGAATCGGATGGTGATCGGGGCGGTCGCCTTCCTGCTGCTGGTGAGCTTCATGATCACCGGTGCTATTAGGGTGACGCGCCGGTTGCCCGCCGCGGTGCACGACGGAATGCTCGACCGGATCACCAGCCTGGTGCTGGTTGGGGGGCTCTTCGTGCTCTCGACCCTGAGCAGCCTCAACTCGCTGCCCTCACGGCTCTACTCCTACGACACGGCCCAGCCGTGGAGCACATTCGTCACTACTACTGCCCTCGGCTTCATCGAGGCCTTCGTCTTCCCCTTGATCCTTGTCACCCTTTTGTACGTGCTGGATGCATTGCGACGACGTGTGGGAATTCCGATGCTGCCGGCAGGGACCTGGAGATCGGCGCGATCCGACGTATTGATCATGGGGCTCGGGACTCGGCGGGGTTATCTACGCGGCGACCGGTCTCGAGTCGCTTATTCCCCCCGGTGGCATCCCGCCCACGCCTTCGACTGACCTCAACGATTTTGTTCCAGTTCTTGCCGGTGTGCCCGACATTTTGGCGAATGTGATCGGGGCTGTCTCTGCGATCGGTATTCCGATACTTGTCTTGGCGGGACTGACGTGGCGCCGGAGCTGGAGAGTACTCCTTGCACTGGTCATCACCGTGTTGGCGGCCGCGATCTGGTGGGCACTCATGCCCACGGACGACGTGGATCCCACCGGGCCGGCGCTGCTCATCGCAAGCTTGGCGCTGGGGGCGCTCGCGATCAGGACTTGGGGCACGCGGGCTGCGTGGTCGTGGCTCGTTGCCGCCCTGTCCTATCACGCTTTTGGCGGGTTACGTGATGCGGTGTATGGTCCCGAATCGCAAGCCCAAGTGGCCGGTGGGCTCACCGTGCTCCTGGCGACCACTCTGATCGCCCTCATCGTGCAGCGTGCCGTACCCGGAAGTCGATCTTCGTCCGCTTGAGGAACTCGATCAGCCGCGGCGAGTGCGGCTGCGCTTCGCCCGTTGTGCCACAGTGATCGCCTGCTCGGCCCACTGCCCCAGAACGTCGGGGTCCTCGAGAAGATCCTCCGGCACGCGGTAGTACTGCATCTTCTCGCCCTCGGGGCCGTAGGGCTGGAACGGGCCCATCCCCCGCGCCTCGAACGCTGGCCGGTTCGACTCGTCGACCTTGAAGTACAAGGCGTCATCATCGATGAGAGCGAAGAAGAACTCTCCGCCGTAAATCCCCACGCCGCCGAACATGTTGCGCGCACGAATACCGGGTACAGTTCGGCCGAGCTGCTCCAGGACGAAGGTTCGAAAACTGGGACTGACAGTCACTCCGGCCCTCCTCGTTGTAATCCCAGAAGGTTATGTGTGGTGCCTCACCGCTTGTGGAGCGGCAACCGGCGATCATGCCCGCCGTGAATGCTCGGCACCGGTCGAGCGCCCTCTATCGCCTCAGTCGGAGTGGCTGTGCAACTCACCCCCTACGTTGGTTACCTGGCCGGGGCCCTGGCCGTCCTGTCGCTGGTCCCCCAGGTGCTTCGCGCGTGGCGAACCAAACAGACGAAGGACCTCTCGGTCCGTACGTTTCTCCTCCTGATCACGGCAGGAGTGCTGTGGCTCACCTATGGGTTCCTTGCATCCGATTGGCCGGTGATCGCCACGAACGCCGGCATGGTGGCGCTGAACGGCGCGATTTTGGGGGCCAAGCTCCGCTATAAGTAGAAGGCCTAGCGTGGTCTGCGGACCGGCGCGCTAGTCGGCGCGAGCGCGCCGCGCCCAGCGCACGATTGCTGTGCCCGCAACGACGCCGATCAGACCTCCAACCACCCAGCCGGGCCGAACCGCCGCTCCACTCCAGTAGCCATGGCCTCCCAGGACTACAGCAACCACGCCGAGCACCGTCAGCAGCCATCCCAGTACCCAGTGGGCCGAGCCGAATCGAAAGAGCATTCCTCCTCCTGACAGAAATGTCTTCGGTTTAACGGAGCCGAGTCACGACCGCTGCTCCCAACGATCAGCGATAGTCGTCCCGAGGTGGATGGAACACATCGAGCACGACACAGGCAGTGGTGGCCCGGGCGGAGTGACGCTCATGTGGCGCGATGTACAACATCTGGCCCGGTTGCAGGATGTGCTTGACCCCTGAGACCGTAAGCTCGAACGATCCGCTGAGGAGCAGCGTCCACTGCTCGTGGAGATGCGAGTGATCCGGTATGACCGCACCAGGCTCGATCTCGACTCGGCCCTGAGTGATATGCTCCGAGTGCAGATAGCGGCCGAGGTAGCCTGGAGCGACCTCGCGGGGAGCAACGGTGGAAAAGTCGAGTAGCCTCATGGTCTGCGGTGACCCAAGCTCACTCCCAGTGCAAATGGCAGGAGCAGGGCGGCCAGCCCGAGGAACACGACCGATAGCATGCCGGCCGTCCACATTCCAAGTATTCGTCCCTGACTCGAGATCATTATCCCAAGGACTGAGAGCGCCAATACCAGCGAGCCGCACCCCACCACGAGCAGGATCATGCCCGTCTTCCGGGTGAGCCTTCTTCGCAGCGCGAATCCGGCCGCGCTGCTCACGCAGGTAATCAGCAGAAACGCGAGCTCCAGACAACCCCCCGAAGAGACTGGTTAACGAATCGCCTCCGGTGTCAGCTGGACGTTGGTCGCACCAAGCTTCTGCACCAGATCTCGCACCGGATCCGTCACGACGATATGAGTTGTGGTTGCAAGGAAGAAGATGTCTTCCCCGCGCCACATCTCAGGGAGCATGACGAGCTCTCTTCCCGCACGATCGTACTGCTCACGCCCACAGCACTCACACATGGTGAATTCACCCGCACCCGGCGGGCGCTTTGAATCGGCGGTGACCACGAGCTCGAACAGTGCTGGTATCGCGTTTGCCGGCGTGGTGCCACGCAGCTCTGTTATGAGATCTTCCGGCTCGCCCGATCTCGGAATTGGCGCGGGGAGCTTGGCCCGGCGCGTTCCGATTTTCCGTGGAGTGACTGGTGCGAACACCGCTCCCTTGAAGTCGGCAGCCAGGAACGCCCTGCGGATTCGTTCTGATACCACGACGCTTCCGAGCCCAGCCCAAAGGAAATCCGCCTCCGGCCATGAAGGTGTATCGAGGACACCAGGCTGAAAACAGTCACCGGGCTGGAGCGCTTCCAGAAGGTGACCTTCAGCCCGAAGCGCCCTGATTACCACCTCCTGCAACTCTCGATGTGCCTCGTGGCCGATGGGCCAGCCGTTTCGGAGCTCCTTCCGCTTCTGGAGCGACTCCGGAAGCGCGTAGGGCAGGGTTCGCCCCCCACCCCACGTGTTGCCGCAGCAGCCACATCGGACTCCAGGCATGCAGTAGGGATGCTCCAGCTCACCGTTGACGAACGTGTGCTGGTAGTCACTCGCGTAGTCGGGTTCTTGCAGTCGCCAGAAGGTCACGTCCTCGACAGAGCCCTCGATGCCCCCCACAGCCTCTGTTCCCAAGTGATGGAAATCCGCCAGACGCGCAGCTCGACGTCTCTCAGGACGGGTTCGTCAAACCGCCCTGGTCTCGCCAGCGACTCAGCGGCCGGCCGGCTCGTCGTTCCAGATGTCTACCGCGCACCGCCAGTTCCCATCCTGCTCTCGCCTCCACACAGTCAGTGCGCGGCCATGGGTCGTTACCGGCCGGCCTTCCGGCCCCGCCATCGTGACGGCGTTTGTGCTCAGCAAATAGCCCAATTTGCCATCCGGTGAGAGGGTCGCCTCCGATGTGGTCCAACTGATGCGAAAACCGGGAATGGCCAAGGCGCCCTCGACGTAGCTGCGGAGCTCCGCCTTTCCGCTGAACGGGGGCAATCCTGGGGCGAATACCCGCGCGTCATCGGTCCAGAAGGACAGGATGCGTTCGACGTCCTGGCCCTGCGAGGCCAGGGTGGCCCACTCGGCATCCTGTTGGAGCAGCCGCTTGCGTTCCCGTTCGAGATCCATAGGACCTACCTCTCCAGACAAACTACGGCCACACATCTACCGGGGCCACACGCGCCCACCAAACGACTAGGATCAGTACGCGGAGCTTGTCAGGTAGCATTGCGAGCGATCTCATAGGTCAGGAGCATGATGCCAGTGGGGTAGCGCCTCGTGTCAGTCAGGCGAAGCTGCGCCCTTACAGCCGGACTCGGCAGGAACGGGATTCCACGTCCAAGCAATACAGGAACCAGACCTACCTCCACCTCGTCGACGTAACCTCGTTCGAGCAAACTTCGGAACAGCTCTCCGCCACCGAACAACCAGATGTCCTTGCCGCCGCGCTTGTGGCGAAGCTTCTCCATGATCGGCTCGACGTCAGTCCCCACGATGGTTACATCGGGATGGTCTTCCGGCCGAAGGGTTCGCGAGAAAACGTAGGTAGGCATGCCGGGCAAGACACTGCCATTGGGCCCTGCCAGGGCAGCCTCGTAGGACCGGCGTCCCATGAGTACCGTGTCGAAGCGGGCCATGAATGCGGCCCAATCGATCTCCGGCTCATTCGGGATCCAGTCGTACTCTCCCTTCTGACCGGCAATGAAGCCGTCGAGGCTCATTGCGACACTGTATCGAATACGACGCATTCCTACTCACGGATGAGGTCACAGATCCTCAGGCAGGCTAGGGAAGGGAGGAGTGGCTCCAGAAATTCCAGGCCAACCATCCGAGCACCAGCGTGCCGATCCAGCCGCAGAGAATTGCAAGCACGTACAGGGGCGGACGGACGGACGCGTCTCGCACCAGCACGGACGTGCCCAGCACACTTCCTGTGAGCAACCCGGCGGCTGCCAGGGTGCCACCCCAGGCCAGGATTCCCACTGCGAGGTATGCGGCACCGATGTCCGGGCTTCGCCCCAGGTTCAGGGCGAAGTAGACCACCACGACGCCGAGAAGCACATACGCCACTCCGATGATCCTGAGAGCGATCCGGAGCAGGCGTTCGCTAGACCGCGGCGCTGCCACCTATTGCCACCGCGTGGTCCAATAGTGGTGCAGGCGCTCTTGCCCCACCTCGATATCCTCGTAAGCCTCTCGGAGCTGCACGTCCCCCACAACCAGCTCGATGAAGTCCGCCAACACGGCGAATTGCTCAGGCGTGAGCGGCCGTAGGCGGGCACGGTAATATGCCGGGTCGATTCTCTCGTGCGTGGGAGCCAGGTGCCAGACGGTATAGTCGGTGACGTTGTCCGGAGCACTCAGTGTCGCCAGGGCATGGAGGAGGTAGGCGGGCAGGTAGAACGCCAACCCTTCCGGCGAGAGAAGCGGCAGCTGGTCGTAGTTCGCCTGGAGCAACGATGCGTCGAACGTGCTCCAGTGCCGGCCGGCGAAGGTGGCTCGGAGCGTATCGCACTCGCAGCACCGGTGCGAGGCGATGGCCTCTCGCTCGGGCATCGGCACGTCGGCGAAGACGGTCCGGACTCGCTGCTGAAGCGCCGCGACACGATCAGGATGCACGCTGGAAGGCCGATCCATATCAGGCAGCAGGCGAGCCTCGGATCGGGTACCTGGTCAGGATTTCCGAGAGCTGCATCTTCATTCCGAATAGCTGGGTTTGGTCCAGGGCGAGCTCGAACCGCAGTACTCCGTCTTCTGCCCGCCGATGCGGAAGTGATTCCCCGGCTCGAATTCATTGCCCGTCGTCATGTGTCGCGGTGACTTCCAGTGCTGCGCCAGGTGATCGCCGCTGCGAGCGCCGCGGCGACCAGAAAGAGAATGTCTGCCAGGCTGAGGTGAATGCCTCCAGCAGACCAATTGACCAGCGGCTCATTGATTGCCGCCACGCCATGCCCGGTGAGATAGAGATCGACCACGGTGATCCCGAGGGCGACTACGAGCGCGCTGGCGGTGCCTGCACCGAAGCTCAGGAGCAGGCGGATCCACAGGGGCCGCTTTGGAGCAGATGCCATCGATATCTGCCGCTCTGTTCGAAGGCTGCGTGGGCCAACGGGCCGCTGATTCAGCGTCCGAGTTCCTGAATTCTATCTACCAGAAATCTGCTGTAGCGCACATCGAATATCACAAAAGCCGCCACTCCGCCAACCACCGCACTCTATACCGTCGTCAGCGCAACCCTAGCGAGTAAGGAGTCCGCCAACCCCGCCCCCAGGAGAAGAGGTAGCGTCAGCAGCCCGAACTTGATCGGATCCGAGACTCGGCGCCTTCGCGCTGCCTCCAGTCGCTGCAGGGCCAGCCGCAGACTCTTATCAGGCCGGGCAAGCTTTGCTGCCGCCAGCTTCACCATATCATCGAGACCGAGGCCTCGCTCCCACTCGTCCAGGGCAAAACAAATCCCGAGCTCTAACTGAACGGCATTCATGAAGCGCACGAACCGGCGCCTTCCGGCAAAGGTGTCAGCGGCCTTACGGTCCTTCGCTGAAGGCGGCGCCGTCAGGAAGGCAGGAAGCGCTCGGGTTCATAGGGCGTGTTCGGGCTTTGGCGCGTTTGCTCGAAGACGCCGACAATCATGCTACGGAGTTCGCTGGCATGCATGCGCTCGTCAGACCGGGCCTAGGCTGCCCAAGCTCATGCCAGGGTAATGAGCTGGGCGCCAAAACCCAGGACGGAACTGATACCAGCCGCGAGAAAGGCCATGCGCGGGGACCGGCCGGGTCGATCGAGCACGTGAACTACAACCGCCGCAAGGAACAAACCCACCAGTACTGCACCGAGCTGTGAAGAGACTGTCCATTCCGCATGCCCCCAGGTCAGCACCCGCCAGCCGTACCAGGCCTCCCATGATGCACGAGAGCGCAGGGCGGCTAGAAGCGCGACAAGTCCGCTGAGAATGCCGGTAGCAAACCAGAGCCCGGCAGCCCGGTATCTGCGAAAAGCGGTCGACAAGACCAAGGCAATACTGATGCCCAGAATCATTGCCGTCGACCAGTGCAAGAGCTCGAGCCTCAATGGTAAAACGACTCCTTCGACGACTCGGTAGCGGAGAGTTCCTAGCGTAGGCAGCCTCCACGAAAGTGGCGCGGCGACTTCTCGTCGGACAGCAGGCGAGCGCTGCATTCTGTGACTGAACTCACCGCCCGGCCTCGAACCTTCCGCTTACGTAGACTCCGGCAACAACTCGGTACTTGGTCCAATTGGTGGAGGTTTCTATGGCCAGCCGCATCGAGTCCTTCGGGTCGACACCTTCCACATGGCCCCCCACTCCCCAGATCCGCACCCGGCGGTATGAGCCCACTGCGGTCTACGCACTTGCCAATACCCTGAAACGTGAGGGCGTTGACCTCCATAAGCACCCCGGGCCGTGGCACCCCATCCGCCGAGCCCTGCGGCGGCCGGGGCGCAATGCCGAACGTGCCGTTTCCATCATTACGAATGGTAGTGTAGAGATTGCAGTAGATACGGCCGAGCATGCGGTCGACCTCTCAGGATTTCTCAACTCAGTCGGGTTGGGAGACATAAACCCGGTCCCGAACCTCCGGCCGCCTGACAAGGATCTCGTACCCGAATAGACCGGTGACGAACGCACGGCGTTGGTTGCTGCCTGACAGCTATCGACGTCGTGCTTACACCCGAAGCCGGCCGCGGAATCCTCTCGCCGCGTAGTACGACTGCGCTCCGTTGTGATAGACGAACACCTTACCATAGCGACGGTCGCAGAACAGAGCTCCGCCGAGTAATCGAACATCGGGCGGCGTCTGCACCCAGCTGGAAGTCTTGGCATCGAACTCGCCGAGCTGCTGCAGCTCCCGGTACTGCTGCTCCGTCAATAGCTCGATACCCATTTTGGCAGCCATCTCGACCGCACTGCCGGCGGGCTTGTTCTCCTTTCGGGAATCTCGCGCTTCCTTATCGTAACAGAGGCTTCTGCGCCCCATCGGGCTCTCGGCCGAGCAATCGCAGAACGTGATGTGCCCCGATGTGTCGCTCACGATCACGTCGGGCTCACCGCCGCTTGCCTCCATCGCACGAAGTGACGTCGATGCTTCGAGATTGTGTTCCAGTTTGGCCTGAACTGCGGCCCATGCGATGCCTGGGTGGCGATGCATGTTCTTCTCGAAGCGAGCCTTCAGTTGTTCGATCAGGTCATCGGGTTTGGTTGACTTCATGGTTTCGTCCCTAACTCCCCTTGCTCAGCACCACATGCAGTGCTTTGTCGCTGGCCACGTGGTCGGTGCACCTGTACCCGAGGGCCGGCAGGTCGATGCCGGCCAGCAAGTGCTCGCCGGTGCCCAGAAGGACTGGGGAGATTGCGAGATGCAGCTCGTCGATGAGGCCGGCCTGTAGATACTGCCGGACGGTAGCCACTCCCCCTCCCACCCGAATGTCCTTCTCGCCCGCGGCTGCCTTTGCCTGCGCCAGAGCGGACTGGATGCCATCCGTGACGAAGTGGAAGACCGTGCCGCCCTCCATCGACAAGGGAGGACGTCGATGATGGGTGAGGACGAAGACCGGAGTGTGGTACGGTGGATTCTCGCCCCACCAGCCGCGCCAGTTCTCGTCCGGCCATCCGCCGCGAATGGGGCCGAACATGTTGCGCCCCATGATCCACGCGCCGATCCCCGCCATATCGCGCGCGACGAAATCGTCGTCGGGTCCCGTGGTGCCGCCCTGCTCGCCATACATCTGCTTGAATGTCCGGGTGCGCACCATCCATTGATGAAGCCCGGTGCCGCCAATCCCGAGCGGCTGTTCCAGGCTCTGCGACGGGCCCGCACCATACCCGTCGATCGATACGGTGAAGCCGGTCACTCGCGTTGGCATTGGCTACTTCCTTAGATGTGTAGTGCCCGCCAGCTGTATACGCTCCTTAGGCGGGTGGGCCGCACGCGATGCTCCTCATGAGTCCGCTGCGGTGGCATGCGACCACACGACTCGCCACTCCGCACCCTGCTGCTCGTAGAGATCCGTGTGCCAATACCGCTGACGTGGGATGTGCTGCCCCAGGACTACAATTTCAAGCTGTGACCGGTATCGGATCACCGCGGCGGAGCCATACATCCGGACATCGATGGTTTCAGGTTCCCAGTACAGATAATGGATCTGCCCTGAGGCGATACCGCCTAAGTATTGCTCTTTAGACAGCGCTCCGCCTAATGGGTTGATCAGCTGAAAATCATCCGAGTGAAGCTGGGCAGCTCGTTTCACATCAGCAGAGACCAGCGCCCGAAGCCGCTCGCGCTCGGTAGCTCGCAGAAGTTCCACCTCGCCACCACCCCGAGCGGCAAACGTATCTGAGCCGGCCATCGGTCCTCCTGCAACTCTTTCGGTGTCGTCGAACGGCGTCAGCTAGCTCCACAAACGATCGGTGCATCGCCTTTGTTACCCGGCGGCCCGCTGTCGGTACCGCGCCACAAGAGCGGACCACGCCACGCCATAGCTGGGTGAATTTACTTGGTCATCACCCGGCTTCGGAGCGGTGCTGGCTACCTTCTCAAAGCCCGCCTCTCTCCAACCGATCTTGTCGAAGGCAGTGAACGCGGTAAAGCGTATATCACCCGATGAAGCATGAAGATTATCGACCGGGTCCTTACCTGTGGCCTCGAGCTGCTCCAGCTCCCGTGCTGATGGCATCTCTGAGCCATGGAAATCGAGTCGTTCAAGATAGGGAGTTTCGCCACGACGGTGCGATTTGACTCGCACGACCCGTAAAAGTGTGACACCGCCGGGGAGACGCAGCGCGAGGATGTCGCCAGCGGTGAGTCCGCAGCTCGGCCGGGGAGGTGGTCGTAGACGCTTGCGAGAGGGTTGGACGCCGGTGAGCTGCGCGCGGGCTTTCTCGAGGACCTCTCGCCGTTTCGAAAGCAGCCTCGGGTTCTCTCGCGCCCATCTGGAGAGATCGGTACCGCTGTCGATAGCAGCGAGAGCTCGGCTACCGACGGCGGGATCGAGTCGACCGATCTTCGACTGTGTTACCGCGAGGGCAACAAGGAGCACTGGGCTCTCTTCAGGATCGTCCAGGTAACTCCCGAACTTCTCGAGAGTCTGACGAGTCGCTTCGGCGTCCTCGATACCGTCTTCAATCCGCTCTCGGTAGAAGTCGCGGATGTCACGCGCCATATCGCTCGAGAAAAGTCCGGTGCCCCAGGTTCCCATGGTCAGGTATCAAGATGTACTCGGGTCGGACCACCGTCGAGGCCGAAGTCGTTGACAAGAAGCTGCCGTTGCGGCCCGCCATCCTGGGGTAACGTCCTGCCGTATTGTCTTCTATTCCTGAGGACGTTAGTGTGAAAAACCCGCTTCGAAGTCGACCCCGCCGGCAAAACGCGCCCACGCTCGTTACGCAGGGGAGATATGACGCAGCCATCACTTCGGCCGGACGAATTTCAGGCCATTTTCGACGCCACTCCGGGAAATTATCTGCTGCTGGACGCCGATTTCACCATCGTCGGCGTGAACCAGTGCTACCTCAGTGCCACGATGACCCGGCGCGAGGAAATCGTCGGCCGCGGCCTCTTTGACATTTTCCCCGACAATCCCGACGACCCCTCAGCCGACGGCGTGCGGAAGCTGCGAGCCTCGCTCGAGCGGGTGCTCACCGAGAAGCGTCCGGATCGAATGCCGGTGCAGCACTACGACATCAGACGCCCCGCTTCTGAAGGCGGTGGGTTCGAGGAGCGTTACTGGAGCCCGCTGAACAGTCCCGTACTCGACGAGCACGGCCAGGTCCGCTACATCATCCACTGGGTGGAGGATGTAACCGACTACGTCCGGCTGAAGAGGCAGATGTCTGAGCAAAACATCTGGAAGGACGAGCTGCACACTCGGGCCGCTACGATAGAGGCCGAGGTCTACCTGCACGGGGAGGCATTGGAGGCGCACCGCCGGCTGACCGAGACCGCTCGCCATTATCAGTTTCTGGCGGACCTCGTTCCGCAGCTGATCTGGACCGCCGATTCGACCGGGTCAGTCGACTATTACAACCAGCGGTGGGCCCAGTTTACCCACATCGACCCGGCGCTGCTGCTTCAGAACGGGTGGCAGCAGCTGGTGCACCCGGAGGATCGAGCCAAAACTGTGGAGCTGTGGACTGAAACGGTCAGGACCGGAGGAGACCGATACCACATACAGCACCGGCTCCGTTGCCACGATGGAAGCTACCGCTGGATGCTGACCACGGCCCTCCCATACCGTGATGCCGACGGGCGGGTGCTGAAATGGTTCGGTAGCTCCACCGACATCCACGACAAAGTCATGGCCGACGAGCGTCTGCAACACGCCCATCGGCTGCAGGCTGCCGGCCAGCTTGCGGGAGGGGTGGCGCACGAAGTCAATAACATGATGACGATCGTGATCGGGTGCGGGGAGTTCGCTCAGCAGGCGCTGGGTCCAGAGCACCCACAGGGAGCAGAGGTGCAGGAGATGATGAAGGCGGCCACACGCGCATCCGAGGTGACTCGCCAGTTACTCGCCTACAGTCGACAGCAAGTATTTCAGGTGTCTGTCCTGGATCTCAATCGGATCGTGCATGACCTCACGCCTGCACTCACCCGCCTCGCAGGATCGGATCGCCAGCTCGCCATCCGCCACATACCCACGGACGTTCGGGCCCGCGCCGACCAGGGCCAGATCGAGCAGGTGCTGATCAACCTCGTCGCCAATGCCCGCGATGCCACGGGAACAGACGGACTGATCAGCATCGAGACCGATCTGGTGGTGATGGACCAGGAGCAGCTCAGGGACAGGCACGACGATGACGTCATGCCAGGTCGATTCGCCCGAATCACCGTGCGAGATAACGGGTCGGGCATGTCGCAGGACGTCGCCGCCCGTGTGTTCGAGCCGTTTTTCACCACCAAGCCTGTCGGGCAAGGGACCGGGCTCGGACTATCCATGGTCTATGGTATCGTCAAACAAAGCGGTGGATTTGCCGATGTCGTCAGTAAGCAAGGCGAGGGAACCGCAGTGGCGGTGTACCTGCCGGCAGTGAGCAGCGAGGTGTCTGCCGAGCCGGTGCTGTCAGGCAAAGTACGAGGTGGCGGGGAGCAGATCCTGGTGGTGGAGGACGACCCCCAGGTGAGAGCCATCACCCGGCGGGCACTGCAGGAGGCCGGCTACGCGGTGTACGAAGCCATTACGGGTCTGGCTGCCAGCAACTTCATCACGTCCCACCCGGGTCTCGTGGATCTGGTTGTCAGCGATGTCGTGATGCCCGGGGTGAACGGACGCGAGCTTGCCGACCAGCTTTTGGCCACGCATCCGGATCTGCCGATTCTCTTCATGTCAGGCTACCCCGGCACCGAAATCGAGCGACGGGGGCTGACGATAGATCGAGCGAACTTCATCCAGAAGCCGTTCACGCCGGATTCGCTCGTGCTTGCCGTCAGTGAGGTCCTTGCCCGCCGGCGCAGTTCCGCTCCGATGAGTTGATGCGCGTCCTGACTCTCTTCAGTAAAACCGCCGCCGACAGTCCGGACTATCGGCGGCGGTTCACTTCCCCCCTGGTTTGCCATGGGGCATCATGCCGCGGGCCTCACCTCCCCGCCGGCCGGGGTCTCCCCTTCCGGCTCGGTGCCGCCCCGCGACTTCCCCAGTACCGTACTCGCACCGATCCAGCTCCCCAATAGCTGCCCATCGTCGGCGAACCGCTGTCGGTTTCTACCGTCCATCACGCGCACCGCGCGCGTGATTTCACGGCCACGGCCAGAAGCTCCCGCGTCGCGCCCACATGCGCGGTTCGTCCCTCGTTCCCCAGCGCGACCGCCGCATCGAACTGATCCAGCATCTGGAGGAACTGGTTCAACACCGGCTGCGCGAGGCCGTACTTCGCGAGCACCTCACGATGCGCTTGTGCGGCCGTCGCCATGCCGCGTGCCGCGGTCCGGAAGGCGTGGAACGTCTTCGCGTCGGGCTTGAACACGAATACGCTCACCAGCTCGTGCTCTTCGCGTGCGGCAGCTCGTCCCACCTCGGCGAGGTGCGCGATCGGCACCGTCATCATCGTCTGCCGGAGTTCTCTCTTCCTCGCCGCGGCCGCGCGCTCACGGATAATCCGGTCGCGCTGCGCCGCAGCGGTGTCCTCCGCCCGCGAGACCAGCTGCTCCAGCCGGGTCGCCGCCGTCGTGGTGCCCGGCTCCGTGTCGGGGTGCGCGATGCTGAACTCCAGCGCACGCTTCCCCATCTCGATCTTCCTGCGAGATTCCGCGTTCATACCTTCCTCCTGCTGTGTGGTGCCGGAGGACGGCCGGGCATCCCGGCGCTCGTGATGATTGACCTGCGAGAAGGGCCGCCACGCACCCGGCGCGTGCCGGTCGTGCGGAACGAAGAAGCATTGGGCATGCCACGAGTTGCACGCCCGAAAATCTCGTTGGTGTTGTGCCCGACGTCGTTGGTCGGCGAAAAATGTGGCTGCGTCGGGCCCAAATGTCGTTGCGCCCGCGTTTGCCGTGGTGTCGTTGAGTCGTGACGTAGATACAAATGTCATCGGTGAGCTCGCTGCTTTGCTTCCCGGCTACACACGGACGACAGACGTCGCGTCGTTCGAGGGCGAGTGCGGGGTGCGGGCCGGGATCGTGAGCGATCCCCCCACCGGGACGTTGGATTTGCGCAACTGTGAGCCCGGACCGCGACCGGCTCTTGCTCGGCGGTCACGAGTCCGGACGCACTGCTGCCCAGCTACCCATTGCTGTTGTCACCCCTGCAGGACGCCTGCCCGCCACCGGTGAACCTGCAGGTGTGGCGACCTCGAAGCTCGCCTGGTGGTCTCGGCTGAAACTGCCTCGCTGGGTCGTCTTCGATACCCGCACTAACGAAAGCGAACTGCTTCGCCTCAGCAGCCGGGGTTGGTGGCCGGAGTGCTGAGCGGATCCCCAACCGGGGTGTTGAAGCGCACCTTGTACTCCACGGCGGTCTCCGTCCCTAGGTACGTCACCTTGTGCACCTGATCGGCGACCTCGAAGAAGGTATCCCCGGGCCCGTATACGTCCGTGGTGCACCCGTCCTTCGTGAAACGCGTGAGCATCACCTGCCCCTCTCCGACAATGGCGAAAGAGGGACCCGGGTGAGTGTGCCAATCCACTACCGTACCCGCAGCAGTCACCAGCCGCTGGATGACGAGGTCGGTCCGGACCTTTGAACGAATCATGAAGTCGGGCGCCTGATTGATGAAGTACGGGTCGATCGGAGCCCGGGCGATGAACGGTTCCGCCGCGACTTGGAAGGCAGGCGCGTCTGCGACGGGAACAGCGGTGGGGGACGTCGACCGGTCGTCGCACGCCGTGAGGAGCAGGGTTGCGCAAGCGACGGTGAAGGCGGTGGTAGTCGGGTTAGCGCCCATGATTCACCTCCGGGTGGCATCGGTATAAGAGTTCAATCCGCGCCGCTGACTTCTCTGCTTGCCAGCGGACCACGGCGGTTTAGGTTAGGATAGTCTCCGCGACGCGCGTCACCTCGCAGTCCTCCCACCGTCACCGCCGGGTGACGCCCCGCCTGCCGGATCTCTGGATGTTCGAGCTGCGTACCCTAGGTGTCCTGGAGCTGACCTCGGCCGAAAGCAGAGCCGGCGGTTCTGTTCTCGCGCAGCCCCGCCGCGCCGCCCTCCTCTGCTATCTCGTCCTGGCCTTACCTCGCGGCTTTCACCGCCGCGATAGCCTGTTTGCGCTCTTCTGGCCTGAGGACGATGCCGACCGGGCTCGCCATGCCCTCCGGCAGTCGGTGTACTTCCTGCGCCGTACGCTGGGTCCGAGCGTGATTGTGTCGCGAGGCGACGAAGAGCTAGGCGTTGCAGCCGATCAACTTTGCTGCGATGCCTGGGCGTTCGAGGCGGCGTTAGACGAGGGACGACCGGCTGATGCGCTCGCCTTGTATCGGGGCGAGCTGCTCGCGGGGTTTCACATCTCGGCCGCTCCGGATTTTGAACATTGGTTGGATCAGGAGCGTGACCGACTCAGGCAGCGTGCGGGGGAGGCGGGCTGGGCGCTCGCGGCAGTGAGGGAGCGAGAGGGCGATGCTGCCGGGGCGGCGGAGGCGGCGCGACGTGCGGTCAGCTTCGCTCCCACCGATGAGACCGGGCTTCGTCGGCTGATTTCGCTGCTGGAGCGTCTTGGTGACAGGGCAGCCGCAGTTCGCGCTTACGAAGCATTCGCCTGGAAGCTGGAGGAGGAGTACGAGCTGGAGCCATCCGCCGAGACGCAGGCGGTGTTAGCGAGGATCCGCACCGAACGGGCAGGAAACCGGGCGCTTGCACCTGAAGATCACATCGCTTCCACCGGGACTGCCTCCAGCGAACCTTCGCCAGCTGCCACTGCGGCGATAGCCCTGTCGGCCATGCCTGCCCGGCGACGTTGGCCCCCCTGGAAGAAGGTCGGACTCGCGGGGGCAACGCTGGCCGTGCTCATGGCCGCGGGCTGGGCAATCAGCAACCAATTCCGGCCCGGGACCCTGAAAGTCAGCCGACTGGCAGTGCTGCCGCTCGCGAATCTCACGGGGGATGAACGGCAGGACTACTTCGTGGAAGGCATGCACGAAGGCCTGGTGACTGAACTCAGTCAAATTCCGGAACTGACGGTGATCTCTCGACAATCCACCGTCCAGTACCAGGGCACGGATCGCCCTGTGCGCGTCATCGCCCGGGAGCTGGGGGTGGATGCGCTCCTGGAGGGATCGGTGTCTCGGGCTGACGACAGCGTCCGGATCACGGTGCAGCTCATCCGCGCCAACCCTGAGGGGCACATCTGGGCGGGCGCCTACCATGGGGAGGTCCGAAATGCCATTGCGCTCCAGGGCGAGGTGGCGCGCGCCGTAGGCCAGGCCATCCATGCGAGGGCTGTACCCGAATCGCAGGCTCGAGTCGCCGCACCATCGGTAAGTCCCGAGGCTCAGGAAGCATATCTCCGGGGTCTGTATCACCTGGAACGTCAGATGATCAACGTCGAACTCACCCAAGCCGAGCGGTTGGTGGTACTCCGCACCGCGGCTGTCAACTTGGAGCACGCGGTGGCACTGGCCTCAGAGTGGGCGGCTGCCGAGGCGAAACTCGCGCGGACCTACCATTGGATTGCCAGCTTCAGCGACGAGCTGGCGCCGGAGTTCTATCCGAAGTCGAAGAGGGCCGCGTTGCGCGCTCTTGAGCTCGATCCCAATGAGGCTCAGGCCCACGCCTCGCTGGGGTTCGTTCTCTTCAACTACGAGTGGGATTGGGAGGAGGCAGAACGGTCGATCCAGCGGGCGCTGGCGCTCGACCCGAACTCGCACCAGTGGGTGTATGCCCTGTTCCTGGTCGCACTGGGCCGGTTCGACGAGGCGGCCACTCACTACGAACTGGCCCAAGAGCGGAACCCCCTGTCCTCCATTCTCAAACGCCAGCTGGCCTGGACCTACTCGTGCGCCGGCCGTCACCATGACGCGATCGCCCAGTTGGAGGATTTGCAGGGCCGCTTGGGTGACAACCCAGGGTGGCTCAGAGCAGCCTTCGGGGAGGAATACCTGGCAAAATCGATGTACCCCGAGGCGATAGCTTCTCTGGAGAGCGCGGTTGCGGTGAGCGACAGCAACGCCTGGCACGTGGCCTCGCTCGCACACAGCTACGCCCGATCGGGCCGTCTGAGAGAC
The DNA here is from genome assembly GCA_963730915.1 of uncultured Gemmatimonadales bacterium. Lineage (GTDB taxonomy): Bacteria > Gemmatimonadota > Gemmatimonadetes > Gemmatimonadales > GWC2-71-9 > CAVVWJ01. Next base: position 712,535 of record CAVSTR010000004.1, read on the forward strand.
GCACGCCGGCTGGTTGTTTGGCTGGAGCAGCGACCTGGGCAGTGGTACGCTCCCGAGCTCTACACCGCGCTGGGTGACACCGGGCGAGCCATCTCGATGGTGCAGAGCGCCTTCCGCCGGCGCTCGGGCAACATTCTGTCCCTTCGCTGCGGCATGGCCTATCCAGCCCTCCGGAACAACCCGCAAATCCGGGAAATCGTGCGCCGGATCGGTATCCCCGAATAAGCGGAAGCACTCGCGCCTCATCCTCAGCACGAGGGATCGGCCGGGTTTCAGCCGGGATGACACCGTACTGCCGTACCGCCTAGGGGGGAACCCTTTCACCATCCCCTCAGTTACCACTACATGACCAACATCGAACTCGGACTGGACACCTTCGGCGACGTCACGATGGACGCCGAAGGTCGTCTCCAGCCCCAAGCACGCGTCCTCCGCGACGTCATCGCCGAAGCCGAGTTGGCCGACCGGGTTGGCGTGGACTTCTTCGGCGTCGGCGAGCACCACCGCCCCGACTTCGCCATCAGTGCTCCCGAGGTGCTGCTCGGCGCCATCGCAGGCCGCACCGAGCGCCTTCGGCTCGGCACCGCGGTCACCGTCCTCAGCTCCGACGATCCGATCCGCGTCTACCAGCGCTTCTCGACGCTCAATGCCGTGTCGAATGGGCGAGCCGAGGTGATCCTCGGACGTGGCTCGTTCACCGAGTCGTTCCCGCTCTTCGGCTACTCGCTGGACGACTACAACGTCCTGTTCGAGGAGAAGCTCGCGATCTTCGCGGCGCTTCGCGACGCCGACCGCACCGGGCAGCCAGTCCGCTGGAAGGGTACCATCCGGCCGCCGCTGGACGGCGTTCGCGTCTACCCGCCGGTCGAGCACCCGCCGCTCAGCACCTGGGTCGGGGTCGGCGGCAGCCCCGAGTCGGTGGTCCGAGCCGCCCGCTACGGCTTTCCGCTCACACTCGCCATCATCGGCGGCGACCCGCGCCGTTTTGCGCCCTACGTGGAGCTCTACCACCGCGCGCTGAAGCAGTTCGGGCACGCGACGCTTCCGGTGGGCATTCACTCGCCGGGGCACATCGCGCACACCGATGCGAAGGCGCAGGCCGAGCTGTGGCCGGCCTACCAGGTCATGCGGAATCGGATTGGTGCCGAACGCGGGTGGGGTCCGACCAGCCGGGCCGAGTTCGACAGCGAGGTCGCAGTGGGTTCGCTGTACGTCGGCTCACCCGAGACTGTCGCCCGAAAGATCGCCGCCACAGTCGGCGCACTCGGTGCCTCACGCTTCGATCTGAAGTACAGCGCGGGGACCCTCGGTCACGATCTGATGCTACGGAGTATCGAGCTCTACGGGCGCGAGGTGATCCCTCGCGTACGGCAGTTAGTGGAGGAAGCAAGTCATCCCGAGCGGAGCGAGGGAACGGCCCGGCTGACGTCGGATACGGAAGCACAACTGTCTCGCTAAGCGATTTCCTCGCTCCGCGCGAAATGACACCGCGGTAGTCGGCATGAACTCGGTAGCGGTGATCCTCACGCCGTAACGCTGACTCACCGCCAGGAGGTCGGTGCCTCGTCTTCCGAGTTGTTGCTAAGGTTCGTCGGATGCGAGCCGTCGGCGTTCATCACGAAGATCTGCGCCGTATTGAGGCTCCGCTTGAAGGCAATCTTCGAGCCGTCCGGCGACCAGATCGGTGCGAAATCCTGAACAAAGCTCTCCTGGCCGGTCAGTTGTACCTTCCCGCTCCCGTCGGCCTCCATGACCCAAATGTTCCGGTTCTCCTCGAACGCAATCTTGGTTCCGTCTGGGGACCAGGCCGGCTCGTATTGGATCTTGTCGCCGGTCCCTGAGATGTCCGTGACACTGCCACCGCTGGGCGTGGCCACGAAGATGTGTGCTGAGCAGACATCGAACAGGCAGAGTTTCACCACCCGCGAAAACGCGATATGTTGACCATCGGGCGACCAGGACGGATGGAAACCGCCCCCCACGGTGATCCGGGTCGCTGTGGTTCCATCCGCATTCATCACCCAGACCTGCGTTCCCATCCCGCCCCGGTTGCTGGCGAACGCGATCTTGCTTCCATCCGGGGACCAGGCCGGCTGGTAGTCGTCCTCAGGGTCGTAGGTGATCTGGGTGACGTGACTCCCGTCGGGATCCATGAGATAGATGTCCCGGTTCCCGCTCCGATAGCTGGTGAACGCGATCCGAGTGCCCGCAGGCGCGATCACCCCGTCTTCTCCGTCCGACTGCAGCGTTAGATCGCTCAGTGAACCTTCCGCGAATAAGAAGATATGGTGCCGGGGAAAGACAGAGGGCCGCTGAAAGAGGATTACCAACTCCAGCGGCTCCACGACGCGACAAGTTACCTCCAGCCTGAACGAGGTCGTCGTATTCGCCTGCACTGTGACCGTCGAGGGATTGTCCTGCTGCAGCTCGCAGTTGGCTGCGATTCCCGTGAGCATCAGGGTGTGATTCCCTGCGGTTAGGCCAGGGATTGTGATGACGCCATTGGTCGGAGCGGGAACTGCGGACCCTCCGGTTACACTCACCTCGTAACCATCCGGATCGAGGGCCTCGCCAGTGGTCGAGGTCGTGACCTCGAGTGAGCCAGTGGGGGTGGCGCAGGTGATGTCGAAGCTGGTGCTCGCCGTCTGGCCCGCATTCACCACTACACTGCGCGGGTTGTCGCCCGACACCGTGCATTCGGCCGGGGTCCCGTCGAGCCTCACGACATGTACCCCCTCGGTGAGGTCGGTGATGGTGACGCTTCCATTCGGGTGCAGCGCCACACCGGGATCGGAATCAATGACCACGCTGTAGTCGACGACCGGCTCGAGTGGGCCGTTGGTCGGGGCGTTCACCGTGAGGGAGCCGAGAGTAGGGGCAGCGATGTCCTCGCCGCCACAATAGGCGAGGACCAGGAGGACCGCGGCTCCGGCCGAGGCACGAAGAGGTGAGAAGACAGTTCGCATAAGCACCCCGATCTACTTGCGGGACGCCGGAAGAGCCTTAGTGCACCGGTTGATTCGAGATTTTATCCGAGAGTGGTGAGTATACCCGCGGGACGAGGGGCCGCCAGCCCCCCCTTGATCGCCACCACCGCCCGCTCCTTGGCCTTCGCCTCCACGTCGATCGTCATCGCGCGGGACCGCCACTCATCAGGAAAATCAGCCGGGTCGATGTAGTCGGCATGAGCTCGGACGTTCGGCCCAGCCCAGCCTTCCTTCGGCGACGACAAATGCGCATACGGCTCTCGTTCACCCCAAGTCGAGAAGGCGAGGTCCGTCGCTTCTCCTACTGTGTAGCCGTCCGGCAGACAGCGGTGATGGTGGACATCGTATACCAGCGGCACGGCGGTTCGCTCGCATAACGGGATCAGGTCGCGGGGCGTGAAGCAGCGGTCGTCATTCTCGAGCGCGACTCGCTCTCGCGCCCGGGGTGAAAGGCGGTCCAGGCCGCGTTCCAGCCGTTCGAGGGCAACGGTCGCACCCCCGACTCCGCCTCCGCCGTGCAGCACGATGACGTCGGCCCCCACCAGCTCCGCCATCTCACCATGCAGCTCCATCTCCTGAAGTCCCGACTGTACCACCGGCTCGCGCTCGGAGTTCAGTACCACGAACTGGTCCGGGTGCAAGCTGAGCCTGATGTCGTAGGCCTGCGCCAGCGCGCCCGCAAACGCCAATGCGCCGGCAACCCCGCCCGACGGGTCGAGCTGCTCCAGGCTGTAGCCGCTGAGTGGGTGAGTGGCGAGAGGAAGAAGCTGGCTGGTGACGCGGAACGCGCCGATGCCGAGCTGGTGACACCGCTCGACCGCGTCAGCCAAGGCGATGGCGTTGTGGTCCGCGATGTCGGCCAGATACCCGCGCCGGTTCCTCGGGGACAGCGTGCTGACATAGCCATGAGTCGCGGCTCTGAACTTGATCGGCGAGTCGAGGAACTGGCAGCACAGGCCCCATCTGAGCTGGGAGCTAGGGGCTGGGAGCTCGAACGTTGAATCGCCCATTTCTCGAGTCACTGTCATCCTGAACGAAGTGAAGGATCCCTAGTATGCCGGAGAGATCCTTCGCATTGCTCAGGATGACAGCAACGTCACGGCTCTCCCAACTCCCAGCTCAGCTTCCAGCTCCTACCTCCCAGCTCCTACAGCAGTTTGACAATCTGCTCCCCGACGAAATATCCGATCACGGCCACGCCGAGCCCGACCAGAAACATGTCCAGTCCACTGCGGAACACGCCGCGTCCAGTGAAGAAGCTACGCGCCGCACCCACACCGAAGTGCGAGATCATCGCGAGCGCGAATGACGCCCAGATCGCGGCCGGCCCGGTGTCGAACAGAAACGGAGCGACCGGAATGAACGCGCCGATCGCCGTGGCGATGCCGGTGATCCATGCCTCCCGCATCGGCGTGCTGCTTGCTTCGCCGATCTTGAGCTCCTCGCGCACCTTCTCTTCCAGGGCCCGCTGCGGGTCCTGCATCACCTGGGTGGCCAGCGCGTCGGCCTGCGGCACGGCGATGCCCTTCGCCTGGTAGAGCAGGCTCAGCTCCTCCCGCTCGAGGTCGGGCATGAGCCGGATCTCTTCCTTCTCCATGGCGATCTCGTGCTCGAACACCTCGCGCTCGCTCTTGGCGGCGAGATACCCGGACGAGCCCATGGACAGGGCGTCGGCGACCATGCCCGCGAGTCCTGCCACGAGCACCGCGTGCTCCGCCGACTGGAGATTCCCCTGTGCCCCGATCATCCCCGCGACCAGCCCGAAGTTCGCCGTCAGCCCGTCGTTGAATCCGTAGACCACGTTTCTGAGGAAGCCGCCGGCCCCGGTCTTGTGCCAGGGTTCACTCTGCCCGCCGCTGATCTGACTCAGTGTGTCCGCGTGCTCCGCGGATTCCTTGGCCAGCTTGAGCGCGGTAGGTCCCACGGCGCTGTCGGGCTCGCTCCGGTAGAGGTTCAGGTAACCCTTCACCTCGCGTCCTTCCTCCTCGAGGAGCATGGGGAGGAGGATCCCGCTGCCCATTCGCCGGGCGACCCAGGCCCTGAACCGGGCGCCGCGGGACGGAGACGGCACGCCCACCACGTGTCCGTTCTGCGCCAGCAGGGATCGCCACATTTCCACGTGGCGGTCCTCCACCCCCGCCAGCTTCCGGTAGATGTCAGCCTTGCCGGGGTCGCGCTCGGCGCCTGCCAGCTCCCGATATAGGAAGGCGGCGTCGGCTTCGTCTTCGAGGTGGTGGAGCCAGGTATGCGGGGGAGCGCCGGGAGAGGAGGTCATGGAGGGATGATAACAGCGTGAAGAGTGAAGAGTAAAAGTGAAGCACCTTCCCCCACCCATTTACCTTTCACTTTTCACCGTTCACTTTTCACCTGTTGTTCGGCTGCGACCCCCGGGAGCCATCCCGCATCCTTAACGCACCATGACCCAGGCCTTGTTGATGGACTCCTTCCTGCTCGCCAATGCCGAAGCCGTGGTCTCCCGCGCCCGCGCTGGAGATACCGAGGCGCTGGGCGAGCTGTTCCGTGCCTTCGAGGTCCCGGTGTACAATCTTGCACGCCGGATCTGCCGGACCACCGAAGATGCCGAGGACGTCCTTCAGGAAACCTTCTTCGAGGTATGCCGGAGCATCGGCCGGTATCGGGAGGAGGGGAGCCTCTGGGGCTGGATCCGCACTATCGCCGCGAGCAAGGCGCTCATGCGCCTCCGCCGGAACAAGTACCGCGACACAGACGAGCTTCACGATGAGGTGGTCGGCAGCCGGCGGGACGACACGCCGCTCCGGATGGACCTCGAGGCGGCGCTCGAGCGGCTGTCGGAGACCTCGCGCGCCGTGGTCTGGCTGCATGATGTCGAGGGCTACACCCACGAAGAGATCGCCGAGATGATGGGCAAGACCCCGAGCTTCTCGAAGTCCCAGCTGTCGCGAGCGCATGCGCGGCTCCGGAACTGGCTCGGCGAGGAGATGACGCCATGAACCACCTGACGATGGACACGCTCGTCGGAATGAGGGAACCGGGAGCGGAGCCGGGCCAGGCGGCGGCGCGGGAGCACCTTGAAGCATGCCCCCACTGTCAGGCGGAGCTGGAGCGGCTGCACCAGCGGGTCGCTCGGCTGAAGGCACTGCCGACGCTGAGACCGGCGCGCGACCGCTGGCCGGAGACGAGGGCCCGCTTCCAGGCCGAGCGTCGCCGGCGGCGAACCCGCGTAGCCGGCTTGGCGGGGCTCGCCGCGGCCGCGTCGGTAGCGCTCGCGCTGTCGGTGGGGGAGCTCTCACAGCCGCAGGCGATGAATGCCGAGCAGCTGGTTCAGGTGATGGAGCGGTCTCAGCTTCTCGAAAGCGCGCTCAACGATTACAACCCCGATGGCCGCGTGCTCGACGGCGGCACCGCTCGAATAGCCGGTGAGCTGGAGGACCGTATTGCTCGGCTCGATCGCGAGCTGGAGATGGCCGAGCTGCAGTCACAGCAGCAGACGACGGACGAGGACCTTCTGAGACTCTGGCGTGAGCGGGTCGGGCTGCTCGACGCGCTGGTCGATGTGCGCGTCGCCCGTGCCAGCAACGCCGGTCTGTAGCGGAGAACCCCATGATCAGATCGCTTTCCACTCTCGCTGTTCTCGCTCTCGCCCTCCCGCTGCAGGCCCAGGAACCGGTCCGCGGAGAACGGCCGGAGATGGGGCCCGACCGGGTCATGCAGTTCGTGATGAACCGCCGCGCCCGCCTGGGCCTCAAGGTCAATCTCAGGGCGCGCGAGACCGACTCGATCGGCGCCTTCGTGGATGCGGTGACGCCCAACGGACCGGCGGCGAAGGCCGGAGTCAGGTCGGGCGACATCATCACCAAGGTGGATCAGAAGTCGGTCCTGACCGGTGGCGAAACGGTCCCCCATGACGCTCGGCAGTCGTCGCCCGGTCTCCGTCTGATCGAGCTTGCCGCGGCGCTGGAGCCCAACGACACCATCTCCCTCGAGTACCGGCGGGGCAAGGAACGGAAGACAGTCACGCTCGTGACCACCGACGAGCCCAACATCCTGATCCGCGGGCGGTCCGGACGGCAGATCGTTGGCGTTTCGTTACGCGCCGGGCAGAGTCGAGGGGGCCGTGGGACCCGATGAGATCTTCGGAGGGATGCCATTCCTCTACGGCTCGCCCCTGGCCGACCTCGAGCTGGCGCCGCTGAATCCCGACCTGGGGCAGTACTTCGGGACCGATACCGGGGTGCTCGTCATCAGTGTTCCGTCCGAGTCCCAGCTTGGCTTCAAGGGTGGGGACGTCGTCCTGGCCGTGGATGGGCGAAAAGCGGAGCGGCCGTCCCACCTGCTGCGGATCCTCCGGAGCTATGGCGACACTGAGAGCTTCAAGGCCGAAGTGCTGCGCAACCGCAAGCGGGTGACCATCGAGGGGCGCCTGCAGGAGCAGGAACGATAAAGCTACCGCCCTACCGCCCTACCGCCCACTGTGTGCTCCCGCTCACAGCTACCGAACCCGGGGACACGTATATGTAGCTTCCACCTTGGAGGGGACTATGGGATTCCTGTGGACCTTGATTATCGGATTGGTAGTTGGTGCGATCGCCAAGCTTATCATGCCCGGGCGCGATCCGGGCGGAATTATCGTGACGATGTTGATCGGTGTGGCCGGCGCCTTGCTGGCAGGGTTTTTGGGGCGCGCCATGGGCTGGTATGCCGATCCGGGTGAAGGCCCGGGAATTATCGCCTCGATAATCGGTGCGATCGTTCTGCTGTTCCTGTACCGCTTGTTCACGGGTCGCAGGGGGACCACGACGGTTCCTTAAGCGCGAAAGCAGTAGTGCGGAAAGTAGAGAGGCGGAAAGTGATTTCCGCCTCTCTCTTTTCTTGCCGGCCGGGATTACCGCCGCACCATCTTCCGCCTCTTCTCTCCCGCTCTTTCCGCTTCTCCTGTCCTTCCCGCCTTCACCTTCCGGGCGAGATCTTCGAACATGGGGAAGTCCAGACTCTGAGCGCCGTCGCTCATCGCCTTGTCCGGGTCGGGATGCACCTCCACGATCAGCCCACACGCCCCGGCTGCCAGCGCCGCCAGACTCAGCGGAGTCACCAGCGATCGGATCCCGGCAGCGTGACTCGGGTCGACGATAACCGGCAGGTGGGTGCGCTCCCGAACCAGGACCACCGCGTTCAGGTCCAGGGTATGGCGCGTAGCCCGCTCGAAGGTGCGAATGCCGCGTTCGCAGAGAACGACATTGGGGTTCCCTTCGGCCAGCACGTACTCGGCTGCCATGAGCCACTCCTCGAACGTTGATCCGGGCCCCCGCTTGAGCAGAACCGGCTTCAGACTCCGGCTGGCTGCCCGAAGCAGGCTGAAGTTCTGCATGTTCCGCGCGCCGATCTGGAGCATGTCTGCAAAGTGCGCGACTACTGGCACTTCTTCCCAGCTCAGCACCTCGGTGACGATCGGCAGGCCAGTCCGCTCCCGTGCCTCGGCCAGGTAGCGCAGCCCCTTCACGCCGAGCCCCTGGAAGTCGTAGGGCGATGTCCTCGGCTTGTACGCTCCTCCTCGGAGCATGTCGCCGCCCGCCTGGGCGACCGCGGTCGCGGTTTCCATCAGCATCGCCTGGCTTTCGACCGAGCACGGCCCCGCGATCAGCACCGGGTGCGGTCCGCCGAACTTGAGGCCTCGAACCTGCACCACCGTGCCTTCCGGGTTGCGGCGGCGGTCGACCAGCGGAATGGCCGGCTTTGCCGACCGGTGGGCCGGAGGCGGCACCTGGGGCGCCAGGTGGGAACCCTCGGTCCAGGCCTCGTAACTTCCCAGGACTATGAGCTTCGCTGCGAGCGCCTCGATCTCTTCCAGAGCCTCGGCAACCCGTGGATCGGTCGCGGATCCCTCGACGTCCACGTAGAACCGGTAGGTCCACGGCGCCGAGCGTTCAGGCCGGGACTGGAGCGCCATCAGGTTGACGCCTCGAGCGCCGAAGGCCTGGAGCGTCAGGGCCAGCATACCCGGCTTGTGGTCCACCAGCACGATCAGTGACGTCTTGTACCGCGTCGTTCCGGTTGAGCGGAGCGCATCCGCCGCGTCGGGTCGAGTGAACGTCAGGAAGCGAGTCTGGTTGGTGGGGTCGTCTTCGATCCGCTCGCCGAGCGGCACCAGCCCATGGGCATCGGCAGCGGGCCGTGCTGCGATTGCCGCCCACGCCGGATTCTCTTCCTGGGCCACGATCTCGGCGCTACCCGCCGTATCCCAGGCGCTTACCAGCTCCGCGTCGGGCAGGTTCTCCGCCAGCCATATACGGCACTGGCCCAGAGCTACCGGATGTGAAAGCACCCGGCGGATACCGGACAGCGGAGCGCCCGGAAGGCCCATGATGGTGTGATGAACCGGGTGAAGGATTTCGTGCGTGAGGTGGAGCCGCCCGTCGCCAAACGCCTCGTGCAGCAGATCGTAGGTCGTGGTGACCGATCCGATCAAAGAGTTTTCGATCGGAAGACAGCCGGCGTCGGCCCGGCCGTCCCGCACCGCGGCTACGACGTCCTTCACGTCCCGGCACGGGAGCGCTTCGAGATCCGGCCAGCGGCGGCGTGCGGCAGCCTCGCTGAACGATCCGTGAGAACCCTGAATGGCAACACGCATGGAAGCTCCGAAGTGGGAAACAAAAAGCCCCGCCAGGTAGTGGGGCGGGGCGTCGATGTTCCGGGCGGAAAGCGCTAGCGCACTCTACCGGCACCGGACGGGCATCGCGCCGCGCCGGTATTGGTAAAGAAGAACCAGTAGCTGTAGCTGGAGGTCATGAAGCGAACCTACGACCGGCCGCGGAGGCTTGTCAAGGGCATGGGAGCCTTATCTTATGAGTGTGCTTCGCATTTCCTACCCGGTTGCCACCGCTGCTGTTCTGATCGCCTGTCCCCTGTCCGCCTGGGGGCAGGGCCTGCCTGTCTTCGCGCCTCTGAATCCCGTGGCCAGCTCCCGCAGCGGCGTGTACTTCCAGCCACTCAATGATCAATCCGGCAGAGGCTGGCGCACCGGGCTCGCGATGGATTACGCCAGCCTCATCGAGTACAACCAGCTCGATCAGGCGGATTACGTCCTCGACTCCGAGATCCTGAGGATCAGCTTCGGCGCCGCGCGCAATCTTAGCGAACGTACATTCGTACAGCTCAGCGGCTCGATTGGAGGGGCGTACTCGGGATTCCTCGACGGCTTCCTCGACTGGTACCACGGCGCGCTTGGTATCCGCGTGAGCGAGCGGGAACAGCGCCCGCAGGATCGTTTCCTGTATGACATCAGGCTGCCGGATGGCCGAAGCATTCATCACTCCAGTAACGCGATGTTTCTCGGCGATCTCAGTGTCGGCCTCGGCATTCGTCATACGCCGCGATTGCAGAGCGTCCTTTCCGTCTCCCTGCCGACTGCGACCGGACCAGACGGCTACGGCAAGGGAGTTCCGTCGGTCGCCTTGCTGAACACGCTTCGCGCGCCTGTGGCGCCGAGGCTGCTGTTCGAGGGAAGTGTCGGGGTCGGGCTGACCCCGTCGCATGGTCCAATGTCGAGCTTCCAGCGCACCGGATTTCTGGCTCTCAACTCCGGCCTGCGTCACCGGCTCTGGGACAACCAGGCGCTATATGCGAATCTTTTCTACCATTCGCCCTACTACCATGGAACCAGTCTCCCGGCACTGGATCGGCGGGAGCTCTCTCTCGACTTCGGGTGGATTTTGACGACCAGGTCTGGGGCGGAGTGGCGGATGGGACTGACGGAGGATCTGGAGCCGGGTGGACCTGGCGTCGATCTGGTCTTCAGAGTGGGAAGGAGCTTCTAGGGCTGCTTCGGTGCGGAAAAGAGAAATTGCTCCATGTTGTTGAACAGGAACTCCTTAGCCTTGGGCTCCCGCAGGTTCAGACCGTAGTGGTTGATCAGCTGTTGCTGGGTTTTCAGCCATTCGGCCCAGCACACGCTGCAAATTTCCTCGTAGGCCTTCCGCCCCAGGTCGTTCTGAAAGGGCTGGAATGCCATCCGCTCGCGATCCAGCCCACATCGAGTGCAGTGCAAAGTCGTCATCATGCGAGCAAGATAGATGGCTCCGGAAATGTGATCCAGTCTATCGTCGCGCCGCGCGAGAGACATTAGAATGCCTAGGGAGTGAGTCGCCGATGGGCCGTCGAGGCATCACGTACTGCCCGGGCCCCGCTCGCCGTTCCGAGGCCGGTGCCCAGGCCGAAGATCAGTGCGGTCGTAAAGGTGACAAACGGGAAGGCAGCCGCGGGCCAGGCAACAACCGTGGCGATCGCGCCCGCCACAAAGGGGGCAAATGGAGAGTGGACCGCGTCCACGAAGCGAAGCCGGCGCCGGACGAAGCTGCGGGTCAGGACGAAGCCGATGATTCCGGCGGTAAGAGTAATAAGAAGCTGCAGCATATGGAGTTCCCGGAGTTGAGGTCGGCGTGCCGTCACATTACGAAACGCCGGGGTGAAAGATTCAGCAGCAGGCTGTTCCCGACGTCTTGGGGACGTGGTATGCGAATCGCAGGCGATACACCGAGCGTATCCTTGCCTAAGGTCTACCCAAAGGGAAGGAGCCAATATGCCGAGACAACATCCGACAGTGCAGGTGCCGAACATCGGCCCCATGGATCACGCGTGGGATTTGTTAGGCGAGTGGCAGACGGAATTTGAGCTGCCCGAGACCGAGTCACCGGTGCACGGCAAGGTGACATTCCGGTCATGGACGGATGCCGAACTGCAGCTCGATCCGATCGAGGCAGCGATTGCCGGCATTCCGTCCAGCGTGCCACTCGAGCGCGCGAGTGAGATCCATCTGACCGATGCGGGTGGTGGAGCGCTGCAGTGGGTGCTGCATGCGCCTTCGACTAACTGGTCACTCCAGGCCACACTCTGGCCCGGCTCGTTGCATCTCTTCGTGCATGACGCAGACGATGATGAGGAGCAGCTGTACCGTGCTCGAGCAACGCGAGACCAGGACTACTACCTCAGGAAGTACCCGCTGGACACCTTGTGAGTGAAGCATGATGCCGCCGGCTGATAGCCGGCGGCATCGTCTTTTTCCCCATCTGCAACGCCAAGGAAAATGGAAGTCCGTACTGTCGAGTTGGCCTTGCGAGGATTCGGAGCCCCTCCGGCGCGTGCCGTGGCGGAGCTGGATGTCCTCAACCGCCAGGAGCGTCTCAAGCGGGCGGCGCTGACGTTCGGCGCCGGCATGGTCGCCGCGTTGATCGCTCTCCCGATTCCGCTGGTCCACTTCGTGTTCGTTCCCGCCGCGCTTGTTGCCGGGGTGACGCTGGGTCTTATCCGGCTTCGTCAGGGAGAGGTGTTCAGGGGCGTGAGCGCATCATGTCCCATCTGCGGGAAGGAACAGCGCTTCACGGTGATGGGTCGCTTCAGGCTGCCGCGGAAGCTCCACTGCGAGTCATGTCACCACGCGCTGGAGCTCGACGCCGCTACCACCTGACTGCAGTGCTCCCCCACATGAATCCTGAGCCGAACGCGGTCATCACAACGAGGTCGCCCCGCTTCACGCGGCCACTCCGTACGCATTCATCCAGTGCAATAGGGATGGTGGCAGCGGTGGTGTTTCCGTAGCGCATGATGTTGTTGTAGACCTGGTCGTCGCGAAGGCCGAGATCCTTCTGCATCGCCTCGGAGATGCGGAGATTGGCCTGGTGAGCCAGGAGCAAGCTGATGTTCTCGACCGCGTGACCGGTTTCAGACAAGACCTTCCGAACCGATTCGGGCATGCGCACCACCGCATGCCGGAACACCTCTCGTCCATCCATCTGCAGGTACTGGCGACCCTCATCGATGTGCTTCGCTGATACCCTGGGGTGATACATGGAGCCGGGAGCGTCCACCCACAGCTTCTCCGCGTGGGCGCCCTCGGAGTGGAGGTCGAAGCCGAGTATGCCGCCGTCGTTCGCTTCCGCGGCTCCGAGTACGGCGGCGCCCGCGCCATCCGCGAAGATGACGGCCACATGGCGGCCAGCACTGGAAACCTCCAGCCCAGTGGACTGAATCTCCGACCCGACCACCAGGACCCGACGGTACTGTCCCGCCTTGATCCACGCATCTGCCACCGATAGCGCGTAGATAAATCCGCTGCACTGGGCCCGGAGATCGAGAGCCGGGATCGTCGTTACCCCGAGAAGGCGCTGCAGGTACACGCCGTTTCCAGGCGCGAAATGGTCCGGGCTCGACGTGGCGTACACGATTGCGTCGAGCTCACCGGGCTTCATCCCCGCCATCTCCAGTGCCCGCTGGCTCGCAAGCAGCCCCATCTCCGAGCCGGTCTCCCCTTCGCGAACCCAGTGACGCTCCTGGATGCCGGTGCGGGTTCTGATCCACTCGTCGGTCGGTATCCATGAGCTCGGAGAGCTCATCGTTGGTGACCACACGATCCGGCACGGCAAAGCCGGTTCCCAGGAAGCGCGAGCGTTGCATCCGATCACCCGGTGCGAGGAGAGGTAGGCGAGGAGATTACGTTGACCCGCTCGGGCGGGAACCGCAAGGAGCGGGGTAGGATGGCCGGCGCGCCGCCCGAGAATCATGGCTATGGCCCAGATCCAGACGAGCCACGAGGCTGTGAGGGCCCATCCCATGATGCGCCATGTCTCCCAGACGACGCCGAGCGGGGTGGCCAGGGCCGGCCACCAGGCGTCCGGCCGAACCCGGTGGCGCTCGACGATCCGGACCGAACCGAATCCGGTTCTGAGTTGTCGGAGCACGGCGGAGCAGGGGTCCTGACGTTGCCTGTCCGGAGCACGGACCAGATTCCACACCATGCTGGTCGCACCCCAGCCGTGGCTGTCGCTGACTCCGGCAACGAACCGGTCGTGGTGGCGGGCGACGCCGACGACGTGATTGACCTCTGCTCGGGTGAGCTCGTTCGCCTTGGGTGAGGCATTGACGATCTCGAACCCGTCCAGGCCTGCAACCGCCAGGCTGTCGAGCCGGTTCCAGTGATTACGCCGGTACTCCGGCAGCGATGCCAGCGACAGCGCCCCATAGGCGGAGTCGCTGGTCGCCAGCAGCGTCCGGAGACCCTCGAGCCCCTGGTACTGTCTGCGGTCTACCGGCATCGTGTCGCCCAGCAGGACGATATGGGCGCGCCAGGCACTCACCTCGATACCGGGACACAGCACGGTCTGCCGTCCAGCGCCGGGCGCCTGGCGTCTAGTGTCTGGCGTCTGGCGTCTGGCAACATTGTGATCGGTGATGAATGCGGCATCGAACCCGGCCCGCGAGTGCCAGCGCCGGTTCGCCTCTGCGTCGAAGCCGCGCATCCAGGTGTCGCGCACGTCGTGCGAGACGTTGGTGTGACTATGAAAGTCGACGATGATCTCGTCTGCCGCGGAGCCCGCGAGGGACAGCATCGGCCGGTGCCATACCGCACCGGTCGCAATGAACACGCCGAAGAGGGTAGCGGAAGCCAGGAGGACTCTTAGCTCATATAGCAGCCCGCCACGCAGACCTCCTGGCGAGCCCTCTTCGAGAGAACAGCCACGAGGTGATGCGCCACAGGAGATAAAGTGCCAGCATGCCACCCAGAAACCCCACCAGCCGGGTCATGCTCAGCATGGATACACCGTCCCACAAGGTGAAAACCGGCGCGAACACCAGATAGAGCCACGGTATCTTCAGGTGCAGCGCGTCAGGGGCCGCACCCGAGACCGGGTCGGAAAGCGCGGGAGCCGATGCGAGTCTCGCGGCCAGGAGGAGGCCTGTCACGATTAACGGACTCACGAGGCGTGATCGCATGCCGCGGTGACTCATGGGAGGAGTGAATCGAACAATGGACCTGAACGACGAGCTGGACGAGGAGTTTCCGCTCGGTGACGGCACCGCCGAAACCGATGCGACAGTATGCTGCCCTTACTGCGGTGAGGTCAACGAGATCGCTCTGGATCCGGGCGGGGGCAGCCACCAGGAATATGTGGAGGACTGCCAGGTTTGCTGCCGGCCCTGGCAGGTGGCAGTGCAGTATCTACCGGATGGCTCGGTGGAGGTGACAGTGGACAATCTGGGCTATTCGTAGCGCAGGGCCATGATCGGGTCGAGTCGCGAAGCTCGTCGCGCCGGCCAGATGCCGAAGAACAGTCCTACCCCGGCGCTGAAGAGAAAAGCGATCCCAATGGACATGGGGGAGATGAGCGTATTCCATTGCATGACCCGTGAGAGCAGCACTGCGGTGCCGACTCCCAGCATGATCCCGAGCACTCCACCCAACAGGCACAGCGTCAGCGCCTCGATCAGAAACTGCATCAGGATATTGGTGCGGGTGGCACCGAGTGCTTTGCGGACCCCGATCTCACGGGTTCGCTCCGTGACGGACACCAGCATGATATTCATGATCCCGATTCCGCCCACGAGCAGGCTCACCGCCGCGATGCTGGCCAGCAGACTCGTGAATACTTCGGTTGCCTGCTGCTGGGTGGCGAGAATGTCCTGCTGGTTGCGAATCGTGAAATCGTTTTCCGCGCCGGGCCGGATCTTGTGCTCGCGGCGGAGAACCCGCTCCAGGTCCACCATGCCCTGCTCGATCGGCACCCCGTCGGCGACCTGGATCGAGAATGACCTGATGCGATTGCTGCCGAACACCCGGTAGCGCGCGGTTTGCAGCGGGATGAGGATCTGCTCGTCCGGATTGCCGAAGCCTCCTGCCGAGCCCTTCTCGCTCAGGACTCCGATGATCTCGAACGGAATACCACGGATGAGCAGCGTCTGGTTGATCATGCCCGCCGGGTTGCCACCCACCATCCTCGGCACCGCCGCGCCGAGTACCGCGTAGCGCCGCCGGGCCTCGTCCTCGCCCTGGGTGAACATTCTGCCGTAAGGAACGGTGTAGTTCCTGACGTCGGTGTAGTTGGAGGTGGTTCCGACCACGTTGACGTTGCTGTTCTGATTCCCGTACTTCACCTGCAGCGATTGCTGCATCTCCGGAACCACTGCTTTGAGGAGCTTGGCGTCGCGCCGGAGCGCCTCGTAGTCGTCCGTGCTCAGGATCGTGCGATCGGTGATTCTGATCCCGCCCTGGCGAGCCTGTCCGGCAAACACCGTGAACACGTTCGCGCCCAGGGCCGCGATGCGGTCCTGGACCGCCTTCTGCGCGCCGCTCCCGAGCGCCACCATCGTGATCACGGCGCCGACCCCGATGATGATGCCCAGCATTGTCAGCACCGATCGGAGCATGTTGGCCCTAATCGACTGCAGGGCGACCGCCACCGTTTCGCCGATGAGCATGCTAGGGCCTGGCGGCCCCGCCCGGGGCCGGTTGCTGCTGCATTCCCGGAACTCCGCCACCGCCGGTTATACGGTTGACGCGTTCGCGGGATTCCTGCTGGGATTGAACCAGGCTGGCGCTGGGCAGCACGAAGACGGAGTCGGACTCGGTCAGGCCCTCGAGAACCTCAGTGTGATCGAGGTCGGTGAGGCCGGTTCTGATCCAGACTGGGGTAGGTTGGCCGTTGCGGCGGACGAACACAATGTAGCGGTTGGAGCCTGCGGGGCGGCGGGGCAGCGGGGTAGAGGAGGTCCGCCGGGCTGTCTGTCCCACTGTCCCACTGTCCCGCTGCTGTACTGCCCCGCTGCCCCGCTGCCCCGCTGCCACCACCTCCTGCTGGACCTGCTCCGCCGAAAGACCGAGTACCTGCGCAGCCGAGCCCACGTCGCGCTGGGTGCGCAGTGCGGCATTGGGTACCGTGAGCACGTCCTCTCGCCTACCGACGTGAACCTCCACCTCGGCGTTCATTCCGGGGCGCAGGAGTCCTTCCTTGTTGTCGATCCGGACCAGCACCGGAAACATCGTGACGTTCTGCTCGGTCTGGGCCTGGGGCTCGATCTTGAGCACCGTACCCGAAAAGGGTCGGGAAGGAAATGCTTCGACCGTCACGGTCGCGCGCTGCCCCGGCTGGATCTTCCCGATGTCGGTTTCGTCGACCAGCGTTCTGACCTGCACCAGGTTCAGGTCGGCCATCTTGAGCAGCACGGTACCGCCGCCCACGTCGTTCGTCGGGGAGGAGATGACCTGCCCGCGCTCGACCTGTTTTTCGATGATGGTGCCGTTGATTGGCGCTCGCACGTTGGTATCGTCGAGCTGGTCCCGGGCGTTGTCCACCGCCACGCGTGCCCTGATCACCTCGGCATTGGCGTTGGCGTAGTCGAGCAGTGCCTGCTCGTGCTCCTGCTCGGTGATGGACTGGGACTTGAAGAGCTCGTCGGCCCGACGCTTCTGGGAGTTGGCGTTGGTCAGGCGGGCCTGGGCCACTTCCAAATCAGCCTGCGCCTGAGCCACCGCGTTGCGGGGAATTCGGGGGTCTACCCGGACCATCAGTGCTCCCCGCTTTACGACCTGACCCGGTTTCGACGCTGAGGTCGAGAATCTCACCCGATGCCTTCGACTTTACTTCGACAGTCGTGTCGGGCTGCACCGTACCGGATGCCTGTGCCGACACCACGATGTCCGGCGCTCGACCGGAACCGCCTGGTAGGTGACCGGAGGCTCTTCCTTCTTGCAGGCTGAGAGGACGACAAGCGCTACGAATGTCATCCTGAGCGCAGCGAAGGAGCCGGAACGCCGCTTCGGCCCCTTCGCGTCGCTCAGGGTGACACATTGCTGAGAGATCACTTCCGGCCCGTCACAAAATCCCGCTCCACACTGCCGTCCTTGAGATGCACCTGCCTCCGAGCGTGCTCGGCGATGTCCAGCTCGTGGGTCACGAGCACGATCGTCTGCCCGGTCCCGTGCAGCGCCTCGAACAGCGCCATGATCTCCTCGCCCGTGGCACTGTCCAGATTCCCGGTGGGCTCGTCGGCCAGGAGTATGCTCGGCCGGTTGACCAGCGCGCGAGCGATCGCCACACGCTGCCGCTGTCCACCCGACAGCTCATTGGGCCGGTGATTCATTCGATCCTTGAGTCCGACGCGCGTCAGCGCATCCGTGGCCTGTTCCCGGCGATCCTTGGCTCCCACGCCGGCGTACACCAGCGGCAGCTCGACGTTGTGCAGGCTGGTGGCTCGGGGAAGCAGGTTGAACGTCTGAAAGACGAAGCCGATCTCCTTGTTCCGGATCCGTGCGAGCTCATCGTCCTCCAGCTCCGAAACGCGGTGCCCATTGAGCCAGTACTCTCCGGCGGTAGGGCTATCCAGGCACCCGATCAGATTCATCAGGGTCGACTTGCCGGAGCCGGAAGGCCCCATGACGGCAACGAACTCATTCTTCCTGATCGTGACGTCAACACCCCGAAGAGCCCGCACGATCTCGCCGCCCATGTCGTACTCACGCTGAAGATTCCGGGTGACGATGACGGCGTCACGCGGAACGTCGGACGGCAGCATGGCCATGCGCTCTTCGGTATTCATCATCGTGCCGGTCACAGGTTCCGTCCGATCAGCGCCTCGAGCTGCGCCTTAGCGCGGAGATAGTCGAATCGGGCATTCACCACGTCGACTTCCGCCTGGTTGAGAGCTTCCTGAGATGTGAGCAGGTCCACGATCGTGGATGCGCCCAGCCGATAGCGCTGCTGTTGGACCCTGAGGTCTTCAGTGGCTGCCGCTACGCTCGTTTGAGTTATCTCCGTCCTCGTGCGCGCGGCATCCAGCTCAGCCAATCGGGTCGTCAGCTCGGCCTGCACCTCTCGTTGAGCGTCGGCGGCATTGGCTTCGGCCAAATCGAGCTCCGCGTCCCGCTGCACGATGCTCAGCTCGCGATCGAACCCGTCGAACAGGTTCCAGCGCAGTGACAGACTGAGCTGGCGCTGGTTGAACAAGTCGTAGTCCGTTGCCCGGCTGCCGTTCCAGCCGGTGTTGCCGGCCAGAGTGAGCGAGGGCCAGTACGCGGACCGTGAGGCCCGCGCCGAGGCACGCGCGGCCGCGGCGTTGGCGCCGGCACTCTGAATCCGCGGAGACTTCGACTCGGCTTCCGCTCGGAGGGCCTGCGTGTCTACGCCCGGCAGCATCCGGTAGAAAGCGGAGTCATCGGCGGCGCGGACCCGCCCCGGCTCTCCGATCAGTCTGGCCAGGTTGGCTTCCGCCGACGCGAGCTGGGTCTGCGTAGTGATCTGATCCAGGCGCGCAGTTCCCAGTGTCACGAGGGAGCGAAGCGAGTCAGACTTGGTTGCAGAACCGGCTCTCAGTTTTGCTACGGCGGTCTTGAGTTGTTCCTCGGCGCGCCGAACGCTGGCTTCTCGGACACGCAGCAATTGCGCCGCTGCCAGCGCGTCCAGAAACTGGTTCGTAGTCGTGAGCGCCTGCTCGAAGCGGGCATCGATCAGGGACGCCTCCGCTGCCGTCTGGCTCGCCCGCGCCGCTCGCATCTCGGCGCCGCGCCGAAAACCGGTAAAGAGATCCAGACTCGCTGACAGCGACGTACTGATGCTTCGGCTACTCGAGTTTCCGCTGGTAAGCTCCCCGGTGATCGGATCCACTCTGGCAGGGCCCTCCGAAAAAAAATCACTCCCGGAGGAGCTGGCTGAGATCCTGGGGAGATATGCACCCCAGGCACTTCGTCGTTGGGCAGCAGCCGTCCGAACGTCAGCCGTGGCACGTATGACCGCAGGCTGGACCCGCTCGGCGCGTCGAATGGCGTCGGCCAGAGTAACTGCCGGTTGGGCGGGGGTCTGCGCCAGCCCCGGCGTTGCAGCGATGGCGGCAAGGAGGATCGATCGACTCAGCATGGGACCCTGAATTGAGAGGAGGATGCCGATCAAGCCAGGTCACTCAACGAGGCGGTAACGCAAAAGTTTCAAGCGGAAACGTGCGCGCGCCGGAAGATAATTCCCCAATCTGCCCGCCCGTCGCATTCCAGGTCTTTCAGCGATCAGCCCGGCGCCTGAATGCCTCTCGCCCCGCTCCCAAAGCCAGCCACGCGCACAGTACCGCCAGGATATAGGCCGAGACTCTCGGCACTGCAACCAGCAGGACGCAGAGCGCAATGAAAATCGCGCTGATCGGCCCGAAGACCGATCGCCGGGCGTGACTCGCTACGGCCCGCAGAACCAGGACCGTGCTGCGCCGCCTCTCGCGCCTGCTTCGATGATACCTCCCTTCAGGCACTTCCGGGACCTGATGGGTGAGCACGGCCGGCAGCGCTGTGCTGATCCGGCGAGGGCCACGCAGCGGGCGGCTGGCCACCTCCCGGCTTCGAGCGACGTCCCTCCGAAACTGCGCTTCCATCGCCTCTGCCAGGGAAGCATCCTCGATCAACACGTCGAGCTCGTAGTTCCCGAGCAGGCTCGACGGGTTGAGATTGCTGGAGCCGATTCTGACCCACCGATCGTCACATACGATGCTCTTGGCGTGGAGCATGGGGCCATCCCACTCGTAGATCCGGACCCCGCTCCGAAGCAGGTCCCGGTATCCGATTCGCGACAAGTTACGGATCAGCGGAAGATCGCTCGATCCCGGCATCAGCAGCCTGACATCCACGCCGTCACGGGCCGAATCCCGCAGCGCCTGGAATAGTCTGGGCGGAGCGACCAGATACGCGTCGGTGATCCAGAGCCGTTCGACGCTGCCGGCCGCCAACAGCTCGATCACTCGATACGCCCGCTCCATCCCGGGCTCTCCACTGATCACCCGTACATCCGCCGCCCCTTCCGGTTCCACCACGCCCACCACGAACTCTGGTGGCACGGCTGGACCCGTCAACTCCCAGACGCTGGCGAAGCTCTGATCGAGGACTGCGGCGGCAGGTCCGTCGATTTCCACGGCAGTATCCCGCCACGGTTGCCCGCTCGGCGTGACTCTCGCCGGTCCATTCGCAGCCAATACAGAGGCCACCGAGCACGCCGCGTGAGCCGTCCGCCACAACCAGCTTTCGATGGTTGCGGGATACGTTCGTGACCACATCCACCAATTGGGGCGGATGAAAGGCACGCACCTCCACCCCTGCCTTCCGCAGATAGTTCCAGAACCCGCGGCTCGTGCCAAACGAACCGAACCAGTCGTACAGTACCCGGACGCTGACGCCCTCACGTGCCCGCGCGGCGAGCAGCTCCGCGAAGCGCCAGCCGGCCGCGTCACTCCGGATGATGTAGTTCTCGAAATGGATCCAGCGCGTGGCCTGGGCAATCACATCCAGCATGGCCCGGTAGGTATCGGGCCCGTCGATCAGCAGATGCACCTGGTTGCCCGGTACCGGCCTGCCACCTGACGCACGATTGATGGCGCAGGTTACCGACTGCTCTGCCGGAATCGTCCGCATGCCGTGCTAGGCGCCGAGACCGAGCGTCCGCTCGTGAGGCCGGAGCGCAGCAAGCACGAAAGCGATGTGTTCGTCGAGAGGAACACCGAGCTCCTCGGCGCCTCGCATCACGTCCTCCCGGCTGACACCGCGGGCGAAGGCCTTGTCCTTGAGCTTCTTCTTGACGCTGGAGACTTCCAGGTCCTGAAGACTGCGGGAAGGGCGAACCAAGGCGCAGGCAACGAGGAAGCCGGCCAGCTCGTCCACGGCGAAGAGTGCCTTTGCCATTGCCGTGTCGCGGGGAACGCCGCTGTACGTGGCGTGTCCCAGGATGGCGCGCTGCATGTCCTCCGGGAACCCCTGCGCCGCCAGCAGGCGCACGCCTTCCGCCGGGTGACCTTCGGTGGCCGAGTGCTCGCTGTTGGGGAACCGCTCGTAATCGAAGTCGTGCAGCAGACCCACGAGTCCCCATGCGTCCGGATCCTCACCCGCCTTCTCGGCCATGGCACGCATGGCAATCTCCACGGCGTACATGTGCTTCCGCAGGGCATCCGACGGCGGTGTACTCGTGCATCAGTGCCAAGGCGCGCTGACGGTTCCAGTCCACGGGCAGTCCTTTGAAAAAAGCGTAAACGGTGGACGGTAAACGGTGAACATCGTGGTCAGGCAGGGTCCGTTCACTGTTCACCGTTGACTGTGCACGGTTACTGCGGAGTCTGCGGATACCCGGCCGAGAGTGCCACCCGGCTGGCGCGTTCGCCATCGAGGCTGATCTCGAACGCATACTGGCCGGGGCGGGGAAGGGGAACGTCGAACACCAGCACCGCTCCCGCTTCTACATCCACGACCCCGCAGGTGGCTCGCCGAACTGAACGGTGCCTTCACCGCCGAGCAGCTCCGTCCCCGAGTCGTCCACAAATCGGATGCGAATGGTGTGTGTGCCGATTTCCGTACGCCGGCCTCGCACCCGAAGCACCAGGTGGGTGCGAGGGTAGATCGCTGGAAAGTTCGAGAGCCAGACATGCTGGAACATGCCGAGCACGCTCAGCTTGCCCTGCTGATCGATCAGGGCGTAGTCGGCGACGACAGCGAAGTCGAGGTGCAGGGCTCAGTTGACTCGGATGGACGTGATGACGTCGTTCTGTTTGATCTTGTTGACTACATCCATGCCTTCGGTGACCTGCCCGAAGACGGTGTGCACCTTATCGAGATGGGGCTGAGGTGCGTGGGTGATGAAGAACTGGCTTCCGCCGGTGTCCTTGCCGGCGTGCGCCATGCTCAGGGTGCCGGCGGTGTGTTTGTGCGTATTGAGGTGCGTCTCACACTTGATCTTGTAGCCAGGGCCGCCGGTGCCGACCCGCGGATTGCCAGGCTCCTCGCGAAAGCGGATCGCCGCCCTGGATCATGAAGTTCGGGATGACACGGTGGAACCTGGTTCCATCGTAGAACTCGCTGTTGGCCAACTTCTCGAAGTTGCTGACGGTGCCGGGCACTTCGGCGTCGAACAACTCCGCCTTGATGGTGCCCTTGCTGGTCTCGATGGTCGCGCTCTTCGCCACGGACGTCCTCTCGGTAGACTGGTTCTCGTAATCTAACTGCCTCGCTACGACCGAGGTGGCTACGCCGCGACGCTCACGCGGCGGCAGTAGGCCGGAATGCGTCGAGGGTGGCCGCCCAGGCCGATGGATCGGCAGCCGGTTGGCTGCAGCTGCTGCCAGTGCAGGCATACCCCCGCGGTGCTTGCCCGGCGGCGATCATTCCTCTCAACGCCGGAGGCAGAGGTCGGCTGGCTGCCTCGGCCGGCGACGAGCAGTTGAACGACGCGGCGAGGAATGAAGCCGCCGAGCGCGGCCTCGTGCATGGCTCGCACGGCTGGATCGTTCGGATCTCCCACGACGACCAGGTGAGTGGCCGGATTGAGATGCCAGTCCACAGCCAGCAAGTAGGTGGCCGCGTAGAGGCCCAGCTCCCGTGCACTTCCTGCGAATGCCCGCAGCAGCTCCTCACTCCGCGCTTTCCAGCGCGAGTCGCCGGTGAGCTCGTGCAGCCGGGCATACAGACGATCCCCGCGACTCCGTTGGGTGAAGGGGTGGGCGTGTCCTGCACCGGCTTGGCTCGGGCCGGCAGCAAGCCCTTCTTCCGCGGCGCGGCCTCGTGCGGTGTCGAAGAGTCCACCTCCTTCGCTGTCCCAGTAGTCGGACCAGACCCGGTCCATGATCGCTCGACTCCACTCGAGCCATCGCGAGTCGCCGGTCAACTCGTAGGCGTCGAGTGCCGCGGCCGCCGTCTGCACCTGGTCGTCCAGCAGACCAGTGACATGCCACCGGGCGTGTGGGCGACTGCGTCCGGCTCGGGATTTTCCCGGCGCATCCGCTCCAGGGTCAGCAACGCGTGCCCGCCGGCCCATTCGTCACCCAGCACGGCTCTGGCGCGAAGCATTGCCGAGGCCATCATGGCGTTCCAGTTGGTATAGCGGGTGCGGTCGACGAATGGGGCCTGCCGGCGAGAGCGCTCCAGGCCCGAGCTTGGCCTGAGCTGTCCTGAGCAGCAGCTCGGTTTCCTGCTCCGATCGCCCGGTGCTGAAGCGCGATCTGAGGTATCGTCGAGGATACGAAGAGCACATTCTTGCCGGGATTATGGTGCATCTCGCCTGCGGTGCCGATGTCGTAGTAGGCGGCGGCCACCTCGAGCTCTTCCGGGGTCAGGACGGCGGCTGCTTCCTCCCGGGTCCAGGTGAAGTAGTCGCCATCGTCATCGAGTCCAACATCGGCATCCTGACTCGCGCCGTAACCACCCTCTGCGTCAGCGAGCACCTCGCGGACCCAGCGCAACGATTCCCCGTGCTACCGTCGGCGTACTCCTCATTGCCAAACAGCGGCATACGCGTCGAGATAGGTCTTCAGCAGCTCGGAGTTGTCGTAGGACATCTTTTCGAAGTGGGGCACGATCCAGCGCGCATCGACGCTGTAGCGGTGGAACCCGCCAGCCGAGCTGATCGTACATGCCGCCCCGTGCCATGCCCTGGAGCGTCCGATCGATGATGGTGCGGACCTGCTCCGATGGCTGGTCGTGCCAGCGGTGAAGCAGGAACGTGAGCGCCGCCGGGTGGGGAAACTTCGGCTGGCTGCCGAACCCACCGTGTCGCGGATCGAAGCTGCGCGCCATCTGCGCCACCGACTCATCCAGCAGGCCCGGGACAGCTCGCCGGGCGCGCCCTCGTCAAGATTCTCCGCGATGACGCGGCTGATCGCCTGCGCCTGCGCCTGCACCTGCTCGGGCCGCGCACGATAGGTGTCCAGCACGCTCGCCAGGACGGAGCGGAAGCCAGGGCCGGCCGTACTTGTCATCCGGAGGGAAGTAGGTGCCGCCGAAGAAGACCTCACCCTTGGGGGTGAGGAACGCGGTCAGGGGCCATCCGCCCTGCTGGGTGAGAGTCTGGACCGCGCGCTGGTACCGCGCGTCCACGTCCGGACGTTCGTCCCGATCTACCTTGATGCAGACGAAGTTCTGATTCAGAAAATCGGCAAGATCGGGATTCTCGTAGGATTCGCCGTCCATGACATGGCACCAGTGGCACCAGACGGCACCGATGTCGAGCAGCACCGGCTTATTCTGGGCTTGGGCGGCTGCGAAGGCTTCCGTGCCCCAGGGAAACCACTGGATTGGCTGATGCGCCGCGGATTGCAGATAGGCGGAGGCGGATTGGCTCAGACGATTGGTGGACATGCTGGGAAAGTAATTCCGGTCTACAGCCCGACCTGTGATTTTCGGCCGGGAGCTGCACCAGCTAACTTCCGCACCGTCCAGGAGGCTGATGTTGGGATTCGAATGATGGCTTGACCTTCTTCGTGGCCGTGCTGCTGGGTGTTCGGCATGCAACTGATCCCGATCACCTGACCGCTGTGTCGACCATGGTCCTGTCCCGGGGCAATAAAGGCGCCCGACGCGCCGGCGATGCTCGGGCTGGCCTGGGGCATCGGGCATGCAACCACACTGCTCGTGTTCGGAATTCCCCTGCTGCTGTTCGCGCGCCAGCTTCCGGCCGGCCTGCTTCAGGGTGCGGAGGTTGCGATCGGCGTGATCATCGTAATTCTCGCGGGACGCCTGCTCCTGCGGTGGCGGCGGGGATACTACCACACCCATCCACATGTCCATGCCGGCGTGCTCCACGCTCACCCTCACGTGCACGAAGGTGGACACCCCGAGCATTCGACCGGACATACTCACGATCACGGCGAAAGGCTGGGACGGTCTCCGCTAGCTGCGTTGGGAATAGGGATGGTTCACGGGCTTGGCGGGTCTGCCGGGGCAGGAATACTCGTGGTGGGTGCGGCCTCGAGTCATGTCTCCGGCGTAGCTGCTCTGGTGCTGTTCGCCGGCGCTACCGCCGCGTCGATGGCGATGGTCTCCGCGGCCTTCGGCTACGCGCTGGCTCGGCCACCCATCGCCAGCCGCGTCACCTCCCTGGTCCCTCTGCTCGCGGTGGCAAGCCTGATTTTCGGCGTCTGGTATGCGGTCACGGCCATGCGGGGGCCGGCCCTCGGAGTTTGACGAGGGTCAGGTGCCCGGCTTTTTCTGACTGAGAGAGTGCACGTACGCCGCCACGGCTTTGACGTCGTCGTCGCTGATTGTCGAGCCGCCCTTGGGCGGCATGGGAATCCCGCTCTTCGATTGTTCTTTCGGTATGCCCTTGATGACCTGCGCCGCGATCTCCGCCTCCGTCCCCTTGCTGTGAATCCACTCGGCATCAACCAGGCTGGGACCCACCAATCCCTCCGCCTTGCTGCCATGGCACGCGTAGCAGTTGCCGGGACCGTGGAAGACGGAGTCCCCCCGCGCAATCAAAGCAGGCGACGCCGCTCCAGGGGAAGCCGTCTGGCCGTAGACCGGCAGAGCTATCGCGAGGAAAGCTGACGTGAGAAAGACTATGCGAGCAGGCATTACTGAAACTCCTGAGGGGAGGGTTCGGTCTCAGATATACCCGCGCCGGCGGGTTGGTCAAGCCTGCCCGTTAGGGCAGCGGCCGCAGCTCGATGCGCCTGTTGGCCGCGCGCCCCCTGGGTGTTGTGTCGGGTGTGCGCGGCTGGGTTCCGCCGTATCCTCGTGCCACGACTTGCTGGTAGGGAACTCCACGCGCCACCAGGTAGTTCCGCACCGCTTCGGCCCGGAGGGTCGAGAGATGCATGTCGTCGGCGGGCGAATCGGTAACTTCGGTGTGGCCACCGATCTCGACGCGGAGCGCTGGGTTGGCTGTCAGCACCTTCGCGATCGAGTCGAGCTCCACGTATGACCCGGCTTGGAGCCGGGCGCTCCCGGTCCCGAAGGTCACGTTCTCCAGGACCATGGCAGCGCCCGTCGGGGCTGCCTCGGGGTCGGGGTGTAGGCGCGGGAGCCACGGCTGGAGGCGCTGCCGGCGGCGCCGCTGCTGGCTGCCGGTTGCCCTGACCCTGAACGCAGCCGGAGGAGTTGACGTTCGCGCCGGTGGGGGTTCTGGGACACCGGTCCAGACCGTCGAGGACGCCGTCGGCGTCTTCGTCGCCAGGGCAGCCCAGTGCGTCCACCGTTGCTCCCATGGGAGTGTCGGAGCAGCGGTCCAATCCATCGGCAATGCTGTCGCCATCGCTGTCCTTGGGACAGCCGTTGGAGTCCACCAGGACGCCGGTAGGTGTGTCGGGGCACTTGTCGATGCCATCGGCGATGTTGTCGCCATCGCTGTCGTGGGTACATCCGGCAGCATCCACCAGGGCGCCGACCGCGGTATTGGGACAGCGATCTACCCCGTTGGGCACACCATCGCCATCGGTGTCCGCCGGGCAGCCGCGACCGTCGACCTGAGCACCCGCCGGTGTACCGGCACAGCGGTCACGGTTGTTGAGGATTCCGTCGCCATCGCTGTCCGGAACGGGCTTGCTGCCTAGCATCAGGCTGACACCGAGGTTGATGCCGTAGTTGGTGAATTTGACGTCGATAGTGTCGATCGCGAGGGGATCACTTCGATCGACCGATGTGCCACGGTTGGGCTGAAACACGGCCTCGGCTCGGACCAGCAGCGTAGGAGTCACGGCGATCCGCGTGCCGATTCCGCCGACCAGCATTGTGGTGGTACCGCAAATCCGAGGTCCCACACATTCGCCACCGTATTTCGTCTTACCATATCCCAGCCTTCGCGTACCCCCAGCTGTTGCCGCCCAAGAACTGGTTGTACAGCAAGGAGCCGGAACCGCCGGTCACAGACACGTTATCGTTAGCCGCCTTTGCTCTGGGTGATACGATAAACCCTTCGGCTTCCAGCGACAGATTGTACGGGAGCCATACGCCGGCACGACCGACCGCGCCGAGCTTGCCGCTCAGATCAGCCGTCTCGCCGAAGCCATAGTAGCCGGCTCCGGCGCTCAGCTCGAAGAGGTAGCGGCGCTCCTGCGCCTGGGCGAGCGAGACAAGGCAGAGCGTCGACACAACAAGGCCCGAGAGCCGCAGCGCCCGGGCTAACCCCGCGCCGGGGTTTTGATAGGTTCGCATGGCTCAAATAGATACGAGGGGAAGGAACCTCTGACAAGGAGCAGCATCACATCGTGACCTCCCCTTGGCTTCGCCTACCGGGGTTAGTACGATTCGCGGCGTCTATTCTCGCCATTGGTGCCAAGATGCGTGTAACGGTCCAATATTGCGTCGTCTGAAACTACCACCCGCGAGCCGCCAGTTTGGCGGCTGAGCTGAAGCAGGCATACCCCGACGCGGATAT
The DNA here is from genome assembly GCA_963730915.1 of uncultured Gemmatimonadales bacterium. Classification (GTDB taxonomy): domain Bacteria; phylum Gemmatimonadota; class Gemmatimonadetes; order Gemmatimonadales; family GWC2-71-9; genus CAVVWJ01. The sequence continues at coordinate 740,427 of CAVSTR010000004.1, forward strand.
TCGGTTGATCGAGTCGTCCGGGGGCGTCTTCGAGGTGGCAGTGGATGGTCAGCCGGTGTTTTCCAAGAAGCAGATGCGGAGACACGCTGCGCCGGGAGAGGTCGTGAAGGCCATACAGCAGCTGAGAGGTGGTACGTGACCGATGCGCATTGCCATCTCGACCGGCGGGGGTGACGCCCCGGGCCTCAATGCCGTCATCCGCGCCGTGGTGCTTTCCGCGCACCACCGCGGCTGGCGCACGTACGGCATCCAGCGTGGTTACGAGGGCCTCCTCAGCTTCAACGGTATCGTCCCTCTGGGTCCCGCCCAGGTGCGTGGCATTACCCATCTTGGCGGTACCATCCTCGGGACTACCAATCGGGGAAATCCATTCCGCTATGTAACCCGTGATGCGGAAGGCAAGGAACACGAGACCGACCGCTCGAACGATATGGTCTCGGCGTTTCAGGCCAGCGGGTTCGATGCGCTGGTGTCTATCGGTGGTGATGGAAGTCTTCAGATCTCGTACGAGCTCTGGAAGAAGGGCGTGCCCGTGGTCTGTGTTCCCAAGACCATCGACAACGACGTCACCGGCACGCAGCGCTCCTTCGGCTTCGATACTGCCGTCAGCACCGCAACCGAGGCGATCGACCGGCTGCACTCTACAGCCGAAAGCCACGACCGGGTGATGGTGGTAGAGCTGATGGGCCGCTATGCCGGGTGGATTGCTCTTTACAGCGGTCTTTCGGGCAGCGCCGACGTGATACTGCTGCCGGAAATTCCATTCGATATCGAGAAGGTGGTCGCCAAGATCAGGGCGCGGGAAGAAGCGGGTCGCCGGTTCAGCATTGTGGTCGTCGCGGAGGGAGCGCGCTCCAAGGATGGCACCATCGAGCTGCTCGAGCGGCGCGGAGTGGGTACCGTTGACCGACTCGGTGGCATCGGCAGCAAGGTGGCCCGCGCCATCGAGCACCACACGGGGAAGGAGACGCGAACCCTGGTGCTGGGCCATCTGCAACGCGGCGGCTCCCCTACCACATACGATCGGCTCCTTGCGTTGCGCTTTGGTGCGGCGGCGGTACGAGCGATCGCCGACAATGCTTTTGGAGTAATGGTGGGTCTTCGGGGATCGGAGATCGAGCAGGTGCCGCTCGATGAGGTTGTCGGACGATCGAAGAACGTGCCGCTGGACGGCGATACGATCGCTACAGTGCGCGAGCTGGGAATCAGCCTCGGGGACTGAGAAGTGAGCAGAGCAAGAAGAATGTGCTCCGTATTTTCAGAACGCTGTTGTAGGGGCCTGAGCAGATCCGCGTCCATCACTTCAGATTCAGCCGCTAGTCGCAGCAATTCTCCGGTCTCGACCGCCGAGCCCTAGGCGATTCCGAGATGTTTCGTGAATGTCGGTGAATCACCAAACGTGTAGCCCTCTGCGATATTAAGCTGAACGCTCAGGGATGACCTCTGGAGCTGGCTGAACAGTGCTGCTGCATAGGGCTTGCATGAAGTTTCGCACAAACGGATGACTTCAAGAGTCACCGCGTGAGCTTCCTGCCAAGCTTTAACGAAGTGTGATCCCGCACTTGTCCAACTTACCAGGGATTCTCAAGCACCGCTTATCGAAAAGCCGCGTGCCGCCCCATAACCTTCACTGTTTACTCTTCACTTTTCACCTTTCACTGTTCACGCTTTTGACATGTCGCCCTACCCAAACACCCCCACGTCCGACCAGACCGACGTCCTGCACGGTGAGGTGATCTCAGATCCCTACCGGTGGCTCGAGAATGGTAGCGATCCCGAGACGGTTCGTTGGACGGCGGAGCAGAACGCCTACACCGAGGCTCATCTCTCTTCCTTCCCGGTTCGGCAACGCATTCGCCACCGACTGGAGCAGCTCCTTGCTATCGGTGTCCTCAGCGCTCCCACACCAGTGCGGGGACGCTATTTCTATCTCCGGCGGGATGGCACCCAAAACCAGCCGGTGCTGTACTGGCGTACCGGCGTGGATGGGACCGACCGCGTCGCGGTGGATCCGAACGCTCTGAATCAGGCCGGCACGACGGCGCTCGATTGGTTCTTCCCCAGCAGGGATGGCCACTTTCTGGCATACGGCCTGTCTGAGAACGGAAGCGAGGAGAGCGTCCTGCATGTGCTCGACCTCGATGGCGAGGCGCATCTGCCGGACCGCATACCCCGGATGCGTGCTGCGTCAGTGGCCTGGGTGCCCGACAGCTCCGGCTTCTACTACACGCGATATCCTGGGCCGGGTGAGGTGCCGCCCGGTGAGGAGCAGTATCACCGCGCGATCTACTTTCATCGCCTGGGAAGCGATCCGGCCGATGACCAGTTGGTCTTCAAGCCGGTAGAAAAGGAACACTGGCCCGGCGTCAGCGTCTCACCAGACGGACGCTGGCTGCTGGTGAGTGTCGCGCGCACGTTCGACGAAACCGATCTGTACGTGCAGGATCTCACTTCTGCCGGTGGCCTGGTAGCGGTCGCGCGTGATCTGCCCGCCACGTTCGACGGCGAGATCGCACACGGACGTTTGTTTCTCCGCACCAACCTGGACGCACCGACATACCGCCTGTACGTCGTGCATCCGGAGCAGGTCGATCGGAGCGCATGGCGCGAGATCGTTGCACCCAGAGCCGACGCGGTGCTGGAGACGGTCGCCATTTCGCGTGAGCGATTGGCGCTCGGCTATCTCGAACGAGCTTCTTCCCGCCTCCGTGTCACGGATTTGGAAGGGGCGGTGATCGGGGAAGTGGCGCTTCCAACACTCGGCAGTCTCTTTGGACTGGGTGCGGAATGGGATGGGACCGAGCTGTTCTATGGTCTGTCTTCCTATACGCTGCCGCCGACGGTATTTCGAACTGAGCTCAACACGGGAGCTACATCGATCTGGAAACGGGTCGAGGCAGATGTCGATCCGGCGAAGTATGAGGTGCGCCAGGTGAGCTATCCCTCCCGGGATGGCACACCGATCTCGATGTTCCTGGTTCATCAGATCGGATTGAGGAGAGATGGGAACAATCCGACCTACCTGACGGGTTACGGCGGATTCAACATCAGCATGACGCCATCGTTCTCCCGGTCACTGTTACTGTGGCTGGAGCATGGCGGCGTCGCGGCTATTCCCAACATCCGTGGGGGCGGAGAGTACGGCGAGTCCTGGCATCAGGCGGGAATGCTGGCTGCCAAGCAGAACAGCTTCGACGATTTCATTGGAGCCGCCGAGTGGCTGATACGGGAGGGATACACAAGGGCTGAGCGGCTTGCGATGGCGGGTGGCTCTAACGGGGGGCTCCTCGTCGGTGCTGCCCTGACCCAGCGGCCCGACCTGTTTCGGGCGGTGCTGGTGCAGGTTCCTCTATTGGATATGCTGCGCTATCACAATTTCCTGATCGCCCGACTCTGGATTCCGGAATATGGATCAGCGGATGATCCGGAGCAGTTCCGCTGGCTCCGTGCCTATTCACCCTATCATCACGTGAAGACTGGGGTGGCCTACCCGGCGGTCCTGCTCGCCACCGCTGAGAGCGATACCCGCGTCGATCCCATGCACGCGAGAAAGATGGCGGCCCGGCTTCAGGCAGCCACAGCGGCGGACCGTCCCATCCTGCTTCGGCTCGAGGCCCGGGCCGGGCATGGAGCGGGAAAGCCATTGTCGAAGGTTCTCCAGGAGCTGACCGACAGCTGGACCTTTGTGTTTTCGGAGCTGGGGGTCGAGGTTTGAAGGGAGCTGGGGGAACTAGGACCCAGAAGCCAATCACTGAGGACCAGTCAGATCATGATCAATCATCAGCGGCCTGAGAACGTGACCATGAGCCATCCAGCGCAGTGGCTCGCTGTTCTGCGCATCGTGGTAGGTCTCTACTTCGTGAAGTCGCTGGTGACCAAGATGAGCATCGTCATGCTCGGCGGCGCGCTGCCGATACCGGCCGTCTCCGATCGCTGGCTGGAGGTCATGCCGAAAATCGTCACCCGTCAGGCGTCAGAGAACCCGATTGCCTTCTACAAGCACTTCCTCGAGGGCACCGTGATCCCACACAGCAACGTGTTCGCACAGCTCACCGCGTGGGGCGAGACGGCGGTGGGCATTGGACTCACACTCGGGCTGTTGACCGGACTGGCGTCGATCGTTGGACTCCTGCTGGTTGTCAATTATGGACTCGCTACGCAGTGGATGTCCCCGGGCCAGCAGGGCTTCCACATCGTGCTCTTCTTTCTCATGTTGGCGTTCTTTTTCGCGCGGGCGGGACGCAAGTGGGGAATCGATGCCTGGCTTGCCGGGCGCAAGCCTCGTTCGCGGCTCAGCCGACGGCCATTTTCCTGAGCTAACGCGCCACGCGCGGCTTGGAACGCATGCCGCCGACCACACCGTCCGCCTCACAGTGAGCGTTACGGTCGCTGTAGATCAGGCAAAAGACTCCATCCGAGTGCCACCGGTCATACCATAGACGCATTGCAACCCGATCCTGCCCCGAGAAGCGGCTGGACGGGCTGTCGTCGGTGTAGAGTGCGATATGCGTATGAACTGTGCCGGACCACGCGGGCGGGCCACATTGCTCTACTGACGACAGCGCGGAGATCCCCATCGAATCGGCCTGCTCCGGCTCGAGCGGACGGACGCCCGAGACGAAGACCGTGTCATTACGTATGGAGCTTGCGAGGCAACCCACCCGCTCCTCACCTGCGGCAACACTGGCTTTCCACAGTGCCCCCAGCGCCTGTCCCGCCTCGGCGCTGAAGCGAAAGGTTCCTCCGCTCCGGGCAGGCTCGCTCTGGGCGAAAAGAGATGTCGTGAGTGCGATGAGAAGAGTGATCAGTAGCGGGAGCGGGGAAACAGCACAGCTCCTCGCGGGCCCTCGATTTCGCAGATGACCTCCTGGGCGCTGTAGAGCAGGCAGAAAATCCCATCTTCCCTCCACCGCCGCCACCAAAGCATCATGATCCCGCGATCGGCGCCAGAAAACAGCGAGTATGGCTGGCGGCCGTCTCGCAGCGCCACGTGGGTATGCACCGTTCCCTTCCAGCTCGGCGGCCCGCAGGTCTCCAGCGATGCCGCCGCCGAGATTCCCAGAGAATCCGAGCGGCCTGAATCCAGAGCGAGCACCCCGGTGATGCGAACGGTATCGCTTTCGATCGACCCGGCAAGGCACGCGACCTTCTCGGCTTTGGACTCGGCGCTTTCTTCCCAGAGCCTGTGCAGCTCAGAGCGGGCGGTTGCCTCGAAGCGGAAGGCCCGGGGGATGCTGCTCGGGGTTGCTCCGGCGAGCGCGACCATTGCGCTCAAGCCGACGAACCAGTGAAGCCTGGCCACGCGATCAGGAAGTGGCCGGTGAGATCGCGACACCCCATGGGATCTTTCCCGCTGGAATCTTCTTGATCACCTGCATGCTTGCCGCGTCAATGACGCTGACATCGTTAGACGGTCCGTTGGCTGTGTAGAGCTTCCGTCCGTCTGAAGTGATGGCGATTCCCCAGGGCCGCTGACCCACCGCAACAGTGGCGGAAACTGTGTTGGTGGCCGCATCGATCACGGAAACCGTACCTCCCCGCCCATTGGCCACGTAGACCCGCTTGTCATCCGGCGAAACCACGACGCCCATCGGCTTCGAATCCTTAGGGAGGGTGATCACTTTGAGGGCTTTTTTCGCGGGGACATCGATGACCCAGACTGTTCCATCGATCTCAGACGTGGAGTAGGCGCGAGAGCCATCGGAATTGAACGCGAGATCACGGGGCCGCTTTCCCACGTTGATGTGGCCCAGGACCTTGCCGGTTTTCGCATCGAGCATGGTGAGGTTGTGGTCGGTCTCACCCGTAACCCATACTGACGATCCGTCCGGATGCAGCCGCACGCCCTCGGGTTCTCGACCAACCGGCACCGCCAGCCGCACTTTCCCACTTGCCACGTCTACGATAGACGCGCTGTCGGCATCCTCGTTGGATACATACAACGTCGAGCCGTCCTTACTGATGTCGAAGGTTTCCGGATCCGATCCGCCGGGAAGAACCCGCGTTACCTTTCGTGTGGCTACATCCACTACGGCAATGCCGTCCTTGCTCTTGTCCGCCTTCAGCTTCTCGCACTCTTCATCCGGCATGCTCGGCGGGCACTTGGGCGATCCGCTGAGGGCCACGAAAACAGTCTTGCCGCCGGGGGCTACCCGCACCCCACGCGGGCGGGTGCCAACGGCAATCGTCGCGACCACACTGTCACTACGCGTATCTATGACCGTGAGTTCCTGCGAGTCTTCGTTGGTGACATAGGCCAGCTCGCCGGAGGGCAGCTGAGCGGAACCGCTCGATGTCGCGGTGTCGGCTCGGCCTCCCAACGAGGGTGTCTCAGGTCCGCAGGCGGCGACCATCAGTGCCGAGAGCAAGACTGTTGTGGTCAGCTGAGAATCATTGCGCATCGAAAATTGCCTTGTCGCGGTTGCGTGTTTGGTCCAGGCCCTGGATCTGGTCTCGGCCCACCACCTTATGAAAGATCGTCCCATTCACATCGGCTTGGGCCAGCCGAGCCCCCGTCAGGTCTGCACCGGTCAGATCGGTCTGGATTAACTCCGAGTTCCGAAGATCTGCCCCGGCCAGCCGAGCCCGGCTCAAGTTCGCGTGCGAAAAATCGGCCTTGAAGAGATTGGCCCCGGAGAGGTCGGCTCCGCTGAGATCCGCGCCCACGAAGGTGGCCCGCATGACACCCATGGATTGGTTGCCCGGGTCGGCACCGATATTCGCGTTTCTGAGGTCGGCACCGATGAGCTTTACGCTCCGCAGGTATCCGATGATGCGGGTGCCCGACAGCTTCGCCCCACTGAGGTCGGCCGATTCGATGATGGTGGCGAAGAGGCTGGCTCCAGTCAGATTGGCGCGCTGAAGCTTGGCGCGCCGAAGGACGGTCCCATCGAGATTCGCCTTCGAGAGGTCTGCTTCGGTCAGCACGGCGTCGGTAAGATCGGATGTGAACAGGTTGGCGCCGGCTAACTTCGTTCCGACCAGACGCGCGCGTGAGAGATTGGCTCGCTTGAAGTTCACCCCTGCCAGATCCAGCCCGCTGAGATCGGCTCCCGACAGATCCGGAGGTGCTTCCTCCGTGCCAGCATCGAGCTTGGCTTTAACCTGCGCCAGGCTGAGGCGAACTGCCGGGGAATCGCACGAAAATTCGGAAGGTGGAATCCGGGTTCGGGGGAACGCACCGAGGCAGGTGCCGCGGCCGGTCCCCCAAGGAGCAATGCATGCGAGTGTCAGGGTGAATTCGGTGACCATTCTGCAATGTACACCATTTGCGGCGTGTGCTTTGGCTCAGGCTCCCGGCTTAAGCGCAGGGCGGCCCTGTCCCAGCTTTGCGTCGCTCCGGCCTTTCACGTAGAGATAGATCTTTTCGATGGTTGGCATCTCCATTCCGAGCGCGCACCACGACGGCATTCCTTTGGCGGGTCGTCCGGCGCACACCGTCTGCACGAAGAGCTCTTTGGTATTGATCGGACCATCCGGCTTCAGCGACATGATGAGATGGGGCGCGATCGTAGTTCCCTGGACATCCTCTCCATGGCATCGGGCGCAATTCAGATTGAATTGCTTCCAGCCGTCATAGACGTCCTGCGAGACCGTGTCACGAGGGGCCTGGTGATACTGATCCCGAAGTTCCTGTGCTTCTGCTGAGGCAGCCGACGCGCCCAGAACGAAGATCAGAGTGGCACCGAGCGAAATCCGGCGGGTGAGATCCGACGTAGGCGTACGCATGCGGGGAGTACAATCCTTCCCTGGAAAGAGGACGAGCTGTGGTTGACACGGGGCTCAGTCAGCGATTGGTGGCCCGCCCCGAATCCGGCAATGCCGGTGGCGTGTCCGGGGCGCCCTTCGCCTCAGGCTTCTGCTCCGGAGGAATGGGAAACAACGGAACTTTGTACTCCTTCAGAATGGCCTGAATCTCGGGGGCCCGCTGATCGAGTACGGTCTGCAGACTGTCGCGCAGGGCACGATCGCGGCGGCGTACTCCCATGCCGATGCTGAACCGGAAGGGAAATTCGGTGAGCGAGTCTCGCTCTGCCAGCGGGCGGAGGGTGAGCGGCACCGGTGATTTCGCGACGAAGTATCCGGCGAGGGGGCCCCAGGCTATCGCGACATCGATTTCCTTACGGGCAACGGCCGTGACGATATCCTCCGGCCGAATGCTATCGGTATAGAAGGTCGGATAACCCGTGAGATTCCCCACCACACCATAGCGACTCAGCGCCATGGCGGGTGGCGTATTCTCCGCATCGGAGTTCAGAATATTTACCCCGATCTTCAGGCGCTTCAGACGCGGGTCAGCCAGCGTTTTTAAGTCGAGGCCGCTGTCTTTCCGAGTGACGAAGACGTATCCGGAGCGGAAATAGGGTTTGGTCACGCCGGCCATGTCGAACTCAGCCGGTGCCTGAATGGCAATGTCGCAGTACCGACCGTTGAGGGCCCGCGCAAAGAAGCCCCGGCGCACGGGCCACCAGGCGTACTCGATCTTTGCGTGCCACTCCTTGGCTATGAGCTCCGCGATTTTCTGTTCAAAGCCCTCTCCGCGCTGGTTGGAGAGCGGCATGTTGTCGGGATCAGCACAAACTCGGATGGTGCCGGGCTTCGCAATGTTGGGCCGGAGCTGGGCCTGCACTCGCTGGGGGAAGAGGCCGACGGCACAGAGGAGGATGACGACGGCCCAACCGGGGGATCGCTGCGATTTCATAACTGTTCCTGTTCCTTCGAGGAAACAATCGGCGCCGGAGCGAGCAGCACCCCGGCGCCGATCTCAAGCTTGAATTTACCCCCGAGACGGCCGGAGGTGATATCCTCCGGCCGCCCGGTTTCTACCTCATTACTTGCCGGCCGCCCACGGGTTCTTGAGGGCGAAGACGGTCAGTACGCCACCCTGGTTGCTGAAGTTCCCGGCGTCGCCGAACGCGCCGAGCGCGCCCAGACCGGCCGTGGGATCTTCGGCGCCGATGCCGGCGGCTACGCCGATACCAGCCCAGCCACCAATGCCGGAGAGCACGGCCACGTACTGCTGGCCGTCCGGACCGTTGTAGGTCATCGGGTTACCGATGATGCCCGACGGGGTCTTGTACTGCCACAGGCTCTTGCCGGTCTTCTGGTCAAGCGCCTTGAGCCAGCCTTCCATGGTGCCGTAGAAGACGAGGCCACCGGCCGTGGTGAGCGCCCCACCGTACGCGGCGAGGTTCTCCTTGTTCTGCCACACAGCCTTGCCCTTCATCGGATCCCAGGCAATGAAGTTACCGCGGTGTCCACCCGGGCCGGGGAACATCCGGACGATCGCGCCGACGTACGGCTGACCGGCGGTGTACTTCACTTCGACGCCCTCGTAGTCCATGCAGATATGGTTCGCGGGGACGTAGAAGTACCCGGTCATCGGCGAGTAGGCCGACGGCTGCTGATCCTTGAAGCCGATCGCGGCGGGGCAGATGCCTTCGGTGTTCTTCTTGGAGGTGGTGCCGTACTTCGGATCCTTCTCCGGCACGCCCGTGGTCAGATCAACCCGCTTGGCCCAGTTGACCGGACCATAGGGCTGGGCGACCAGGACTTTGCCATTGGTGCGGTCGAGGGTGTAGCCGAAGCCGTTGCGATCGAAGTGCGCCAGGAGCTTCTTCCCGCCGCTCTCGAACAGCACGTTCTCGTTCACGCCATCGTAGTCCCACTCATCGTGCGGCGTCATCTGGTAGGCCCACTTCACCTGTCCGTTATCCGGATTGCGGGCGAAGATCGTCATGGACCACTTGTTGTCGCCGGGACGCTGATCAGGGTTCCAGCTGCCGGGGTTACCGGTGCTGTAGTAGAAGAGGTTCAGCTCGGGGTCGTAGGAGTACCAGCCCCAGGTGGTGCCGCCGCCACGCTTCCACTCGTCGCCCTGCCAGGTGGAGACGCCGAGATCCTTACCCTTGTGCGACGGGTAATTGGCATTGGCATCGCCCTGGATGAGCACTTCGCTGTCCGGCCCGGTGCTGTATCCGCGCCAGACTTCCTTGCCATCGTTGACGCTGTACGCCGTGACGCGGCCGCGGACGCCGAACTCACCGCCCGAGATGCCGGCGATGACGATGTCCTTGATCACGATCGGGGCGTTGGTCATCGTGGAGCCCTGCTTGTAGTCCGCGTTCTTCACCTTCCAGAGCTCTTTGCCGCTCTTCGCGTCGAGCGCGAGCAGCTCACCCTGCAGCAGCTGGATGAAGATCTTGCCGCTCGCATGGTACGCGGTGCCCCGGTTGACCAGGTCGCAGCAGGCGATTGGAATCGCATCGGGCGACTGATTCGGGACGTGCTTCCAGATCAACGGCGCGCCGGGCTTCGACAGATCGAGGGCGTACACGATGTTCGGGAAGGACGTGTGCACATACATCACATTGCCGATCACGAGCGGGTTGCCCTCGTGGCCCCGAAGTGTCCCGGTCGAGAATGACCAGACGGGCCGGAGATCGCCCACATTCGAGGTCGAGATCTGCTTCAGCGGGCTGAACCGCTGGAGGCTGTGATCGCGACCCGGCATGTGCCATTCGCCCTCAGGCGCGTTCCCGGTCCAAACCCCGGACCGCGCCTGCTGGGCGTCGGCTGACATTACCACGGCTGCTGACAAGCCCGCGGCTAGCCCGCCGGACACCACCTTCTGCGCAAAACGATTCATAACTGACCTCAGGGAAAAGGGTGATTCACCTGCTCTACGCCAACTGACGCGGTGCTGCGGGACTGACTTTGAAAGGAGAACACTGGGGAACTTCGAGTCATTCGAGGTGTGTGGCCAACGAGAACCGGGCCCAGCCTGTGAGCAGTCCACGCCTGCTCGCGGCGATTTCAGCCTCGACCAAAGAACGTGACCGAACGGGATTGAGCCCATGTCATGCCTCAGCGACTTCGCTGAACCGCATTGTCTATCAGTAATGATCTGCACCCGGGGCAGCGGCACGCCAACGACTGGTGACCGCCAATGAGCTCTCCAGTTCCTCTTCAATATGAAGAGGGTCAACACCCGACAAGGCTAAGCCCTTGTTGATCCTGTGACATGGACGGTACGGGAGACTAGGGGGGTCAGTATACACCTTGAAAAAAGAACTGTCAATTAGCCTTGTACCTTCCTGACCCGGGCTCCCTCCGGGGCGAATCCCCCCTCGAAAACGACCCCGCTGTCCCCCAGCCGATGGCGCACCCGCTGAGCCAACGACGTTGCTTCCTCGTCGCTCGAAACCAAGCCGTAAGCCGCTGGTCCCCAGGAGCTTTGCCCCACACCGACCGCACCCCACTCGGCCATTTCGCTGACCAGCTGCTGGGTAGGGCCGGGCGCGAAGATCCCTCCTTGTTGGCCAGCGAACCACGCGCCGGTAATCCGCTGCACCGCCGAGAGGGCATCGCCGAAGCTCGGCAGATCCGCCTCCACCAAGGCCGGAAGAAGCTGCATCAGCACCAGATGAGAGACCCGCTCGACATCGCGGTCGGGTGGCGGCTGGCAAGCGCTCGAACGCGCTGATCTCGGCTTCTCCGCTGAGACCCCGAGGGCCCTGAGGTACCGCGACCACGCAGCGCCATGTGCTGGGAACTTCGTAGCGAGCCAGCAGCGGAGCTATGTCGTCGCTGTCGACCTTCCGTCCTCCCTCGACGATGAACCCACCCAATGCGAAGGCCCAGGTCCCGATCGCCGACCGTTTGCCCCGTGCCACAGCAGCGGCCAGCTCGAGCGCGTTGGCTTCGATCCCATGCAGCTCGGCGAGCGCTCGAGCCACCGCCAAGCCCAGCTGGGTGCCCGATCCCAGGCCGGCGTGGCTCGGTATGGCGCGATGGATGACGAACCTGCCGCTCTCCGGCAGTTGGTGGAAAGAGAGAAACATTTTGGCGAACTCGAGAACCCGGGCTGAATCCGGGCCCGACGCCACCAGCGGCGCTGAAGGCGATGCTTCCAGGAGCAGGGACGGACAGGGGATTGCCGCCCCGAGTCCGCCGAAATGACGTCCGAGCCGCCCTGCGAGGTCCAGCACGCCGAAGTGGAGCCGTGCCGGGGCTTCGACAAAGACGCTATTTCGATTGGACATAAGCAGTCAGCAGCGCCATCGCCTCTTGTTCCCGGGGTCCGGCAGTCTTGTCGACGATGACCTGTAAGCGCGCGAACTCGTCGCGAATCTGGTCGGCAGGAATGAGATGGGTTCGGGTGGCCAAAATGGCGGCCTCGAGCACTGCATGCTTCGCACGATTGAATCCCAGGAACTCGCGGTTGATGCCGCGATGGACGACTCGTGCTTCCATCCTCGAGCGCGGTGGAGTGGCGTCTATGGTCTGAATTTCGAGCTCGCGCCAGGAGCACGCTGCCTGAAGCACCGCGCCCTGAACCACACTGGCAGGTACCCAGGGAAACTGGGGACTCGAGATCGCTCCCTGAGCGAACAGCATGGCGTCGTCCGTCAAGTTGACAACGGCCTGGCGGCTGGCGCTCACATTTCGAAATGTGCTGGTCTCCAGAAACGGCTTGATGACGATGATCTCGTCACCCCACTCGACTCCCATAGGTGCGAAGTTGATCGAGCCGCCGGCATCCCTGGACGTAATGATGGTTTCGAGAATCACCGGACCAGATCCACTGGTGGCGGCGCAGAGGCCAGCGTGCTCTCTTCGGCGGTCTCCGGAAGCGATGCGCCATCGGCGGCGGTAGGCAACGTTCGAGGTACCGCCGGCACGCCATGGAGGAAGTGGTCGATCAGACGGTAGCCATGCTCCGTGAGAACTGACTCGGGGTGGAACTGGACTCCATGCACCGGGTACTTCACGTGCTGGACGCCCATGATCTCGCCGTCCTCCGAAGTGGCCGTCACCTGCAGCCCCTCCGGCATCGAGCTGCGAGCGATCACCAGGGAGTGATACCGGGTAGCAGTAAACGGATTGGGCAGCCCCTGGAAGAGACCGGTGTCAAAGTGATGGATGCGGGATGTCTTGCCGTGCATCGGTGCGCCCGCTCTCAGAATCTCCCCTCCATAGGCCTCTCCGATGCACTGATGGCCGAGGCAGACACCGAGGATCGGAATGCTGGGGCCAACCTCCCGCACTACCTCGGTGGAAATGCCGGCTTCCTTTGGGGCGCAGGGCCCGGGTGAAATGATGATGTGCGAGGGTGCCAACGCGAAGATCTCGTCGATGCTGATCGCATCGTGTCGCCGGACGAGAGGTGTCTCGCCCAGCTCGCGGACATACCGGGCAAGGTTATAGACAAAGGAGTCGTAATTGTCGATGAGGAGGATCATTGGTGGCCTTCCACCAACGTCTCGATCAGCCCTCGCGCCTTGTCCAATGTTTCCCGGTATTCGAGCTCAGGATCCGAGTCTGCGACGATTCCGCCTCCCGCCTGGAAGTATACCTGTCCATTGAGGAGCAGATATGTTCGGATGACAATGCTGGTGTCCATGGCGCCAGTTGCGCTGAGGTAGCCTATCGAGCCGCAGTACACCCCCCGCTGTGTCGGCTCCAGCTCGGCGATGATCTCCATGGCCCGGACTTTTGGCGCGCCGGTGATGGAACCCCCGGGAAAGGCCGCCCGGATCAGCTCAACCGCTCCCTCACCCGGTTCGATCTCGCCCACGACTGTGGACACGAGATGATGAACGGTCGGGTGGTGCTCCAGCGCAAAGAGCTCGGGCACCCGAACCGTCCCCGGCCGGCAGACTCGCGACAGGTCGTTCCGCAGAAGATCCACGATCATCACGTTCTCAGCCCGGTCCTTGCGGCTTTCGGCGAGCGCCCGTCCCAGAGCCGCATCGTGCATCGGCCCCAGGCCGCGTGGGCGGGTTCCCTTGATCGGACGGGTTTCGATGTGCTGCCCGTCCAGTCGCAGAAATCGTTCGGGTGATGCACTCAGAACGGCAACGTCGTTGAATCCGAGATAGGCGGCGAAAGGAGCGGGATTCCGGCGGCGCAGACGCCGGTAGAGCCCGTACGGGGTACCTCCCCAACGACCCTCGAACCGCTGCGACAGGTTGGCCTGGAAGATGTCACCGGCCAGGATGTATTCCCGTACCCGGGCGACCGCCTCGAGATAGCCCTGTCGAGTAAACGTGGATCGAAGGCCCAATCGGTCTGCGCCTTCAATACCGGTCGTGGGATAGGTCGGAGCGTGAGTAGGCGGTTGCGCCAGGTCGGGCAGCAGGAATGGGCCGTGGCCGGAAACAAACCGCTCCGTCGCCTGGCTGCGCTGTTGCCCCTGCAGCCGCTCGCGAACGAAATCCATTCGTGCACGTGCGTGCCGCTCTCTGGCCTGCCCCACCTCGGGGATCCCGGTGGAGATGAGCCAGGCCTGCTTGCTTCGATGGTCCCAGGCCATGACCCAGTCGTACAGGCACAGCACCACATCGGGAATGCGGAGATCATCGAAGCGGGGTCGCGGAAGCCGCTCGAGTACCGCACTCCAGTCATAGCCGATGTAACCGGCGAGTCCGCCCTGAAACGGGGGCAGTCCAGCGATTGGATCGAGCGGTTCGGCCGGGAGGAGCGCTCGAGCCACTCCCAGGGCGTCTCCCGGCACCGTCGTCCAAGTTCCTGCCGAACTCCGCCAGACCTCAGTGAGATCGGCTTTGCTCCGAACTACGCAGACCGGATCGGCAGTAAGGAATGAGTAGTGTGCGTCCGGGTGATCGGGAGCCGCGCTATCGAGAAACAGCACGTAGCCCAGGTCGGTAAAGCGTTCACATGCGTCGGCTGGATCCAGGGTCCCTGCGAGCGGCTCGACCAGCGGCTGGAGCTCGGCGGTCATCCTGCTGCCGCGTCCCCTTTGTGCCCCGCGGCCCTGCTTCTGGCGCGCTCTTCCGAGCGTCGCGAGCGCTGAGTCAACTTCACGTGCTCCGATTTCACATCATCGGGTGGCGTGAGGTAGCCCCAGCTCAACGCACCTTCCTGGCGATACGTCTTTCCCAGCGTGATAGCGAGCTTTGCCTTCATCAGCTCCCGACCCAAATAGAACGCGTGCGTGGCCTCATCGACCCCGAGCTGGGAGAAGATTTCCTGGATGTCGGTACCCCTGACAAACAGCTCGTTGTTGAAAATGGTGATGGTGTTCCGATCGGCGAAGATGCGGAAGTTGGGGTCCTTCACTGCGGCGTGGAGGCTGCGAAGCTCCTCCTCATCATACTCCAGAACGACAGGGTCCTTCACCGTCAGCAGCCGGTCATCGATCCCCTTCGGTATGGTTCGGTGACTCACGGCGTGATGCATGAGACGGCGGGCGACGTCGACTTCCCTGACCGCCCCGCGCGCCCAGGTGATCACTTCGGTAGTGAGCACCGCCCGCACACCGGTCTCCTCGCAGATCGCCAGCAGTAACGCGTTCAGTCCGGTACTGTCGGCGCTGGTCAGCTCGGTGATGTTTCCGATGCCCATCATCAATGCGGCTTCAGGATAGCGGCGGTGTACCTCGGCATATCGCTCGAGCGAGGCCATGAAGCCGAAACCGATCGGCTCGATGACAGGATCGATGAGGTAACCGATGCTGAACCGGTCCAACAGGTCGATGCTGCGGGCCACAGTGTCCAGGCCCTCGCCGAAGTCCGGAATGACCACCACTCGAGCCGAGGTTCCGGCGAGCTCTCGGGCGACATCGATATTCGACCCATTCACACTGAGAACCAGCTCGGCGCCGGCCTCGACCGCCGCGAGAATCTCGGCGGGCTCGAAGCTGTCCACGCTCACCCTCATTCCGGCTTTCCGTAGGTGGCGTATCACGTCACTCAAAGCAGGGAACTCGACCCCCGGTGTGCAGCCTATATCGATCACATCGGCACCACTCGCCTGGTAGTAATCGGCGGCGGACCGGATCTCGGCCATGCTGAGTTTCGGGGCATTGTTGATCTCGGCGAGAATCTCGATCGAGTAGCCCCCGTAGTCAGAAGCGGCTGCGGCCTGCCCGAAAAAGCGTGGTATTTCGCGCAGATCCTTGGGGCCTTTCTCGACTGACACCCCGAAGCGCTCCCTGAGCACCCCGGTGTCCCCTTCGCAGAGGCCGGGGATGAGAATCAGATCGATATCAGGGGGGACCTGCAGAAACCGGGCGATCCATGCCGTGGTCATCAGTGCGGCCACAGTGATCTTCATGACCGCTACGTCCGACTCGAAGGGCGGCTTCATCTCCGCGAGGGTTCGGCGCAGCGCCGGCTCCGCGAGCTTGCCGGTAACGAATAGAACACGGCGGGGCAGCGGGGCAGCGGGGCCGCTTGCTCCGGCCACTAGAGCTGCTCCGCTCATGGAATGAACTGCCCCGCCGTCCCGCTGCCCTGCTGCGTACCTATCTCGGATCTCCAGCGCGCACCCACTTATTCGGCGTCCCTTCCAGCGCACCGCCCTCGGGCTTCCAGAGCGCCACCTCTTCGATTTTTCGCGCGAGCTCGAAGTCCTTGTCGGTGATTCCACCGGCAGCGTGGTTCTGCAACTTGACGGTGATACGCCCCCACGTGACGGTCAGGTCCGGGTGGTGGTATGCTGCCTCTGCCAGATAGCCCACAGCATTCACCAGCATCAGCGTCGTGGGCCAGCCATCGGTCTTGTAGACCCTTCTGATCCATCCATCCTCGTAGTACCAGCCGGGCAGCTGCTTGAGCCGCTCGCCGATCTCGGTCTCGTTGTACGTGCGTTCTTTGGTCGCTGGCATTGCATTCTCCTTCCTAAGAGTCAGGTCTGAAGTGAGGGGTCAGGCTTATCGGGAGCTCCCGACTCCTGACTCCCGGCTCCCGACTGTCTACATCACCACTCCACCATTTACCGCGATGGTTTGGCCCGTGAGAAACGCTGCGTCGTCTGACGCGAGAAACACTGCCGCCGCGGCCACATCGTCCGCAGTGCCCCAGCGGCCCAGTGGAGTCATTTGAATGACTTGCTGACGGAACCCGGGGTCCGCACCTTCGCCGAAGGCGGTCTCGATGAATCCCGGTGCGAGGATATTGACGCGGACGTCGGGAGCCACGTCGCGGGCGAGTGACCTGCTGAAGCTGGCAATTCCCCCCTTGGCGGCCGAATAGAGTCCCGGATTTTCACCTTTCATGCCGACCGCAACGTGGTCCCAGGACATGTTGATGATGACGCCGCCCCCCTGCGCTCGCATCAGGTCGACCGCGGCCCACGACGCGATGATCGTCCCTCGAAGATCAACCGACAGTACCAGGTCGAGCTTCTTAAGCCGAGGCATCCGACCTGCCTCGCCGGTGAGAATGTCCGCCCCCGCGTTGTTGATCCAGACATCCACAATGCCGAACGCAGTCTTTACTCGGTCAACCAGCGAATCGACCTCCTCGCCTCTGCTGATGTCCGCGCGGATCACCTCCACTCGACGGCCCATGGATCTGATCTCCTGAGCGGTGCTGTCGGCTCCCTCCTGGTTGTTGCGGTAAGTGATGGCCACGTCAGCACCCGCGCGAGCGCAATGAAGCGCGATGGCCCGTCCAATGCCGCTCGACGCTCCGGTGACCAGGACGATTTTTTCTTGCAACA
Source organism: uncultured Gemmatimonadales bacterium (assembly GCA_963730915.1). GTDB lineage: Bacteria > Gemmatimonadota > Gemmatimonadetes > Gemmatimonadales > GWC2-71-9 > CAVVWJ01. Next base: position 757,896 of record CAVSTR010000004.1, read on the forward strand.
CCGCCGCCTCCCCTCCAAACCCGGCCGGTAGTAACTTCTTAAATCCTAACATATCAGTGCGTTAGCATCTCACAAGGGAGTGGGCAATGCAGCTGTTGGTGAGTGTCAGATCTTCCGACGAAGTCGAGCCCGCACTCGCCGGGGGCGCGGACATCATCGACGCGAAGGAGCCCGCCAACGGTCCGCTGGGCGCTGTATCTGCGGCCACTCTAGCCGAGCTCGTCTCGCGAGTGCCGAGTGACACGCCGTTCAGCTTGGCTTTGGGCGACGCAACTTCGGCCGAGCAGGTGGTCGCCACGATTACCGGGATGAACCTCCCTCCCCGCCGGGCGATGACCTATCTCAAGCTTGGCTTTGCCGGCATCCGGTCGCCTGAGCTGGTGCAACGGATCATGGCGGCTGCAGTGCGGAGCTCAACGCTCAAACCTGTTTCCGTTTCCGTCGTTGCGGTGGCATATGCTGATGCCGAACGTGCCGGCGCGTTGCCCGCCGAGGTGATCCTGCGCTCGGCATCGGCGGCCGGAGTCGCCGGTGTTCTGGTGGATACGTACGACAAGGACGGGCCCGGGCTGATGGACAATTGGAGTGCGGCGTCGCTCGCCTCGTGGACTTCACTGGCTAAGCGGGCGGGGTTGCTCGTGGGAGTTGCCGGACGACTCGTGAGCCGGGATGTCGTGAGGGTGGCCCAATCCGGTGCCGATGTGATCGGGTTTAGAGGCGCCGCGTGCGACGCTGGAAGATCGGGAGTGGTCTCGTTGCGCCGAGTACACCTGCTCAGGCGCTGTGTAGATGGTGTTTCCTCGGAAGACGAACATTCTGCCCATGCCGCCGGGTGCCTTGGCGAAACGCCGGAATCAATGGCGGAAATGCCCTCTACGGGCACAGGTAAGTACCGGTAGATCAACGTTATAAAGGATGTAGTGAGGGGCATGACACTTGCCTCGGTGCAGGTGGCAACCCGATTGACCCCGATTAGCCCCTTACTCGAGCAGAAATGACTCTCCCGTCGACACCACTGCGAAGCAGGTTTGGTCGCCGGCTGCTGGCTTTGTTCGTGGGCTGCGCCTTTGTCCCCATGGCGGTCCTGGCCGTTCTTTCATACCGGCATGTCAAGCAGCAGCTCTACCGCCAGAGCGAGAACCGGCTTCAGCAGGCAAATCTGGCCCTCAGCCAGGCCATTTTCGACCGGCTTCTCCTGCTCGATGCTACTCTCAAGAGCATCCCACCCCAGGCCATACTCCAACTGCTCGTCTCGAAGCAGAAGCCTCTCCGTCCGAAACCTGTGTTGCCACCCCGGCCGAAACTCGGCAACCAGACACAAACGGGGAACCAGGACGGGCGACTGGCCATGGGTGGGATCATCCTCGATCGCGTCGCCAAGCCGCAGGTGCCCAGGACTCCGTCCCGAGCCGATCTGATCGCAGCCAGTCAGGCCCTGATTGCCGGACTCGATCTTCTGGCACGCCAACGATTCGTGGCGGTGGAGTTCGTGGGAGATGATGGCAAGCGGATCGAAATCTTCGGCCGCCTGCCCCGTCGCCCCCGCCTCTCCGCGCGAGACAGCTCAGACCTGCGCCTCGGGCTCCCTCTCATCGTAACTGAGCATGATCCGGCCGACGGTTCCCGGATCTACCTGCTGCGTCGAGTCGTTCGGCGAAACGAGCTGCGTGGCACATTCGTGGGTGAAGTGAGCCCTGAGTACCTGTGGGGGTCGCTCGATCAGAGCATGCCCTCGCCGACCACGCGCGTGGCCGTTCTGGATGACTCTGCACGCGTGATATTCAGCTCCTCTACGAGGCCGCTGCCGGTCCCCACCTCCAGAAATGGCTCGGATTCGAGCTCCTCATCTATGGTGATCGATTCGACGGACCATTCCTATCTCTCCGCAGTTTCCGAGATCAGGATGGCCGAAGCCTTTGCCGCGCAGCCGTGGCAAGTGGTGCTCACCGAGTCCAAGGACGAGGTGCTGGAGCCCATGGTGGAGTTCACCAATACGTTCCTCATCGTGGTGGGCATTTCCAGCCTGGTGGTGCTGCTCCTCAGCACCAGCCAGATCCGCCGCAGTGTGCTCCCGCTGGAAGAGTTGCAGAAGGGCACGCAGCGCATCGCCCAGCGCGACTTCGCCAGCCGCGTCACAGTGACCAGCAGAGACGAGTTCGAACAGCTCGCTGCTTCGTTCAATACGATGGCCACACAGCTTGGACGCCAGTTCAACGCGCTTGCCACCGCCGCCGAGATCGACCGGGCGGTGCTGTCCGCCACGGACGCCACGACGATCGTCGACACGATCCTGGTCCGCATTCGGGACGTGTTTCCGTGCAGTGTGGTCAGTGTGACCGTGGGGGTCCCCGACGGCTCCAAGTCCCTTACCACCGTCACTCAGGACTACGGGACCGGCCACCGGCATGTGGCCCGCATCGGCATGCGCTCGGCTGACGTGCAGAGCATTCTCACGGGACCAGAGGTGGTGGAGCTGCGAAGCGGAGATCCGGTTCCGTCATACCTGGAGCCGCTGGTCGACCTCGGAGCCACATCATTCGTCATACTCCCACTGTCCTATCAGCGGCAGCTTTCCGGCATCATCGCTCTCGGCGAGCGCTTCAACCTGGTCCCGACGGATGAAGACCGTGTGCAGATGCGGCGCCTCGCGGACCAAGCAGCGGTTGCTCTGGCCAATGCGCGCATGCTCGATCAGGTGCGCGAGCTGGCATACTATGACAGCCTGACCGGCTTGCCGAACCGACTGTCCTACAAGGAACGTTTGGCATACGCGCTGGAACAGGCGAGCAGGAACCAGAAGCTGGTCGCGGCGTTCTTCATCGACCTCGACCACTTCAGTCGCATCAACGACACGCTGGGTCACGAGGTCGGCGACCAGCTCCTGCGGCATGTGGCCTCGCGGCTCCGCTCATGCTGCCGCGAGCGTGAGGATGAGGTCGGTCCCGCCATGGCGACGCTGGCGCCGGAAGTGGCTCGCCTCGGTGGCGATGAGTTCACGGTGATCATGCCCGGTCTGCACGATCCGCAAGACGCGGCCAAGCTGGCTCGCCGCCTCATCAGCAGCTTCGCGCATCCGATCAGGGTGGACACCCACGAAATTTTCATCAATGCGAGCATAGGAATCGCCATTTATCCCTACGATGGCGAGGACCTCGACACGCTGCTGATGCACGCGGACACCGCGATGTACAAGGCCAAGGAGCAGGGTGGCAACAGCTATCAGACGTACTCCAAGTCGATGACCACGACTGCGCTTCAACGGCTTACGCTGGAGAACGATCTCCGGCGCGCCCTGGAGCGAAACGAGTTCGAGGTGCACTACCAGCCCATCGTCGATGCGTATACCGGCACGGTGGTCGGAGCCGAGGCTCTGCTGCGCTGGCGACATCCGGAGCTCGGCCTTCTGCTGCCCTCGGAGTTCATCCCGATCGCGGAGGAGAACGGCCTCATCGTGCCGATGGGAGAGTGGATTCTTCAGGCTGCTTGCGCCCAAAATCGCGCATGGCAGGACGCCGGACTCCCGCGCATCAGGGTGGGCGTGAATCTCTCCAGCCGTCAGTTGAAGCGCCGGCTCACCGAGACCATCGGCCGCGCGCTGCAGCTCAGTGGACTCGAGCCCCGCTACCTCAGCCTGGAGCTGACCGAAAGCGTCCTCGTCAACCACCACAAGGAGGGGACCGAGGCCCTGCACGCGCTCCGTGCCATGGGGCTTCACCTGGCGGTAGACGACTTCGGCACCGGGTATTCCTCATTCAGCTACCTGAAGCATTTCCCGCTGGACACCCTGAAAATCGATCGCTCATTCATCCGTGAGATCGCCACCCATCCGGATGACGCGGCGATCACGACCGCGATCATCGCGATGGGGCACGCCCTGGGTCTCAGAGTGATTGCGGAGGGTGTCGAGACGGAGGCCCATCTCAGCCTGCTGCAGAAGCAGGGGTGCGACGAGGTGCAGGGCTACCTGGTTGGACGGCCGGTGCCCGCTGAGCGGTTCGAGGAGCACCTCACCAGAAAACGAGGGATGAATGGCAGTTCGGGTCGGCGTCAGCAGCGGTCGGCTAGCCGCTGAGCCTTTCCGTGAACTCCTCGAGGCGGTCATACGCTACCAACGACCACGGCATGCCGTACGGCAGGGCCAACGTGAAGTACGAATCGACCGGCTGATCCAAGTCTGCCGCCGGTTTGACAAGAATCAGACGGGCGGCGTCCACGGCACCGGCGACGAACGCCGCGATGCTGTCGCTGGTCACCTCCCAGCTGCGGGGCAATACATCGGCGGAGCGCAGCCAGCGAGAAGGAGCCAGCACCGGGACGCTTCCATCTTTGAGGCAGTCGAGTAGAGAACCAGGTTCGTCCACCAGGACGGCGCCGGGAATACGATCGACGAGAACATGCCCGTACTGATCCATGGCCAGGAGCGCCATCCAGTGTGCCGCAGCTGGAGACAACGGGAGGGATCGGTCGAACGCACGAACCGCATCTGCGAAAGGCCCGCCTCCTGGCACCACGATCAGGCTGTGACGCGCCGCGGCGGTACTCACCTCCTGGCATACTCGGTCGAGCGCTCCCGGTATGGAAGTCAGTCCGCCGCCGATCTTGACCACACTTACCGGCCGAACAGAACCGTCAATCACGAACTGACTCCAGGTGTAACCACAGCAGCCAGGCCGCGGCGGCAGCCGGTGCCATTCGCGCCGACGGCCCCAGCCGATCGGACAACCGTGTGGTTTCGAGACCGAGGCCTTCGGCGGCTTCGGTGGCAATGAATTCACCGAGCCCCGTCACTACAGCCAGCCTGATCGTTGGCCATCGAGCCAGGACGCGCTCTAATGCGGTGGAAACGCTGCGGACCTGCGCCTTGGCCAGCGCTCTTGCGATACGATCGACTGAATCGTCGTCGAGGATGTCCCGGTCAGCACAGACGATGCGGGTGAGGCGCTCTGCCGCCGACTCGCGACTTGGCACACTCCCATCGGGTGTACGGCAGGTATAATCCTCCGGCTCGAGGTGCCCCAGCCACAGGTGGGCGTCTCCAATCAGCGCGAACCCGTCCGCAGCAACGCTGGCGGCACCATCCCATAGCGGGACGTGCGACGCGATGGCTTCCGCAGGAGTTCGGAGCGCTCCGGTATAGAGCAGCTCACCGGTCAGCAGCCGCTCAGGATCGGTACTCCCCTGCGCGACGACTTTTCCGTCTACTATAGGGATGAGGTCGGCCGAGGTTGTCCCAATATCGATGAGGACGCAGGTGGGGACCGACCGAGCGACCAGCGAGGCTGTAGCAGCCCAATTTGCCGCGCTCACCAGAAGGGGAGCCTTCCGCGCCTCAGCTGGCGAGAGGAATCTGCCGTCTACGGAGTAGACGTAAAGCTCGCCGCCGGAGAAAGTGGCTTCGAGCGCGTCGAGTATGAACCGAACTCCCTCGCGTTTTGTATGGAACGCCTGCGATAATTCGGCGGTCATGGTAACCGCGTGGCGGTCGCCAGTCTCACCGCCGACCCTCGAGGCCGCTCGCTTCAGGGTGTCCGCCAACGCGAGAGGATCATCCTTGATCTCGAACACCACGCTGGCACTTCGCAGAACGGGTCCCTGGGGTGCCGGGCGCAGCCGAGCGACTTTGGTGTTCACGCCGCCAATGTCCCAGCCGAGGACCGTGTCCGCCGCGCTCATCTGTTCCGTCCCTGGCTGAGATCGAACATGCAGATCATTCCTGTGCTGGATGTCGCCCATGGAGTTGCCGTTCACGCACAGGCAGGCGATCGCTCCCGGTACGCACCACTCACTTCAGATCTAGTGCCCGACCATCCCGGCGACCCGGTCGCCATGCTCCGCGCCTTTCACTCGACCCTCGGTGTGCACGAGTGCTACGTCGCCGATCTCGACGCCATTCAGGGGGGTGCACTGCAGCGGTCCTTGCTCCGCCAGCTGGCCGAGTTCCACACGGGCTTTGCCGGTGCCCTCATGGTCGACGCCGGGACGAACCAACCCGGGGGGGCCCTCGAAGTCCTCTCCTGCGGAGCAAGTGAGGTAGTCGTTGGTCTGGAGACGCTCCACGCTTTCGCCGACCTCGCTGCCGTCGTTCAGGTGGTCGGTCCCTCCCGTCTCGTGTTCAGCATCGACCTGAAGCTCGGCAATCCAATTCTTCATCCCGCCATGCAAGACGCCAGCGGCGCCGGGCCCGACCCCATCACCTTGGCCGAGCAGGCTACTTCTGCGGGAGTGACGACATTACTCCTGCTGGATCTGGGACGAATCGGAACGGGCTGCGGAGTGGACCTCGGGATGCTGGAGACGCTGCGGCGCCGTTTTCCCCGAATACGACTGTTGGCTGGCGGCGGAGTGCTGACCCGGCGTGACCTCGAGCGCATGCGTGACACCGGCTGCGACGGAGCACTCATTGCCAGCGCGATTCATTCCGGCAGAGTTACGGCTACCGACCTGTCGGAGCTGGCCGGGCCCTCCGACTGGGGAAATCAGTCGGGCGCGAGCGCCTCGCGGTAAGTCGCTGACTGGCCGTAGTTCTCCTCGACCTCGAGCTCCAGCAATGTCAAATGGTTGTACCCGCCGGACGCAAGCTCCTGGCGTACCTGGACACCCAGGTACTGCGCCAGCATCTCGGCCGTGCTGTTCAGAATGGGGATGAGCGCGCAGTCTCGGCGGGGGAACACGTAGGTCGGCTCACCGAAATAGTCCACGGTGATCCGCTCTCCCTCTTCGTGATACGCCAGCTTGGGATTCAGCGTGGGGAGGAGGACCTTGTGATCGATCGCATCGACCAGCCGCCGGGTAATCTGCTTGAGCACGCTGAAGTCGAGCACGAACAAGCACTCTGAATCGACACTTCCCTCGACCGCTACACCCACTCGATAGTTATGGCCGTGCAGCGTTTCGCACTGGTGCCCGCGGAAGGTGATGAAGTGGGCCGAGGCGAAGACCAGATAGTCCTTGCTGACCTGGACTCGGAAGTTGCTCTGCACGTGTGTCTCCTCAGCGGTCCCAACCACCTTCAAGTATAACGACGAATATCGCCGCGCACGTGAGATCGGCAGTGGCCCCCGGGTTGCGCCGGTTTTTCGGGTCGCGCAGCTCGGCATCGAGCTGGGCCAGTGCCGTCCGGCCGGCGGCAGTGCGGGTTCCCCCGGCTTTCAGGACTTCTCGCGCTCGTACTGACACCGCTTCCGCCTCTGCCGCCCCGAGCTTCCTGCCGATATGGGTATCCGGAGTGGCATCGAGCAACCGAAGATAGGCGTCGACAGAGGCGTCCCCCCACGACAGGCCGTCGTCGAGCGCCGCTCGAAGTGCCGGAACCCCAACTTCAAAGGTGAGGGCGAAGTCGGTCACATACTCCCGGGCGATTGCATCCCGCTCCGCCGCAAGTCCCATTGCGTCGCGCAGAACCACTGAGGGAGAGCTCGAGACATCTTCCTTCGCCGCCTCGCCGAGCCCTCCGGGATGTGCGCGGCGGATGGCGGCATATACCTCCTCTGCATCACGGACAGTCGTATCTGCGAGGACACGCGAGAGCCGCCGGCGTAAGGTTCCCCCGGAGAGCAGGGCGGCCTTGGCCAGAGGAGCCAAAAGCAGCACGATGCCGAGGTTAGTGTTGGACCTCGTCCAGCGGCGAGTATCCTCGACCGCCCGGCGGACAATTGCGCCCACCGGATGAGCTTCGGCATCCATGAGGGCGGGTCCAATCGCAACTGCACTGGCCAGGAAGTCTTCGTATCGAGTGTCGTGAAAGTGGCGATCAGGAGAGACGTTCCCCGGCTTGGGAGCGCTCACCTCCAGCAGGCAAGCCAGCTGACCGGCGGCGGCCACCTCGGCCGGCGTGTTCACCGCGACGGTAGCGTCAGAAAATCCATCAACGTTCCCGCCACGTCTGCACCGGTTGCTTCCTGGAGGCCCCTCCATCCGGGAATGCCATTGACCTCCAATACGTAGACGGTGCCGTCCGTGGCAGTCAGCAGATCCACGCCGGCGTAATCCGCACCAACCGCAGCAGCAGCGCGAACCGCCAACCCGCTCAGATGATCCGGGAGTGTGATTGAGCGCGCCTCTCCTCCACGCGCGAGGTTCGTCCGCCATCCGCTTGACCGGCGCTCGATGGCCCCTAATACCCGTCCCCCAACGACAAACGCGCGCACGTCGACCCCGTCGTGCTCGATGGTGCGCTGGAGGTAATACACGCCCCTGATCTGCTCGATGGTGCGGAACACACGATACGCCATTTCTTCATTCTCAACCCGCACCATCCCCAACCCCATCGAGCCGAACAGCGGCTTGACGATCACATCGCCCAGCGTTCTGAACGCCGCTGTTGCCTCCTCCGCGTTATCACACACGATCGTTTGAGGCGTGAGAATCCCGCACTGCTCGAGAATCGCGGAGGTCCAGAACTTGTCCACCGTGCGCTCGATCGCACGCGGCGAGTTCAGCACCCTGATCCCGCGATCCTCCAGCCGATGTAAAGCGTCGACCCGGAAAATGATCTGTTCCAGCGACCCGGAAGGAATGATCCGGGCCAAGACAGCATCGGCATTATCCAGGTCTGTTGTGCGGCTGCGCAGTCCCGGCTGTGGTCCTATGCTGGCAACCAACCCCTCGTACGGCAGGATGGTCGCCTCGTGTCCCCGCTCGGTGGCCGCTCGCTGAAGCTCCGCGGTATGCCAGCCGGCGCGCGCTGCCAGCACCGCGATTCGCAAGCTATTTCGTCTCCACTCCGATCAGAGCGTCGAGCCCACCGCTGGCGAAGTTGGCAAGGTCGTCACCCACTTTCTTGAATGCGGGCGTAGCCAAGCCTTTCTTCGCTGCATCAAGAGATGGGAAGTAGAGCTCGGCCTGGCGATAGCGTGCCGGCTTGGAGCCATCGAGGTTGGAGTTGAAGCGGGTGAGCTCCGCCCGAGTGAAACCGATCTCCTGCTGGCTGTTCACGACCAGCGGTATGTGGGTGTCAGCGTAGTACTTCTCGAAGGCGGCCGTGTCTTTGGGAGCTTTGTAGATCACTGTAACGATTGCTCCGGCGTCCCCGCTACCTTCCTCGTGCTTATTCGTCGTGGTTGCGACCATGCCGATCAAACCGCCGGTGGCGAACTTTCCGAGATCATCCGCCACCTTCTTGAAGCCCGCCGTGGCGACACCCTTCTGAAGGTCATCCATCGATTCGAAGTACAGTTCGGCCTGGCGGTAGAAAGCCGGCTTCTTGCCGTCGAGGGAGGACTCGAACTTGGTGAGGTCCGCTCGCTTGAAGCCGATTTCTCCCTGATTTGCAACCACCAACGGTATATGCGTCTCCTTGTAGTACTTCTCGAATGCAGCCGGGGACTTGGGAGCGTTGTACAGCACCGTGACGATGGCCCCTGGAGCAGCCGGTGCGGCCGCCGTCATTGTGTCGGCGGCTGGTGCGTCCGATGCTCTGTCGCCAGTCTGATTACAGCCGGCCGCGAGTCCGAGGGCGGGAACGAACAACCAGCTCGATCGACGCATGCATGCTCCTGGGTTAGGTGTAGAGCGACGCTTCCAGTACTTCGGGATTGAGACGACCGGCATGAAAGGTTCGGCCGGTCTCGGTGCTGGTGAGCCAGACTTCAGCGGGACTGAAGAGAAGGGGGTCGATCTTGTAGAAATCCCCACCGTATCGCTGAAATATGTCGTAGAACGGCGTACCGTAGTCACGGGACGCTGAAGCGGGAACCTGTTCCGCCAGCTTCTCCAGCTCAGCGTCCGGTGCCTGCACGGTGTATCGGGCCTGCCCTCCATAGAGAATGCAGTCGTTGGTGCGACCGATGGCCCGCAGGTCATTCTTGGCAACCGGTGGCAGTGGTGCTGTTCCGGTTGCTCCGATCACGCGGCGGACATCGAAGCCAAGAGTTTCGATCTTGTGGAGACCCGTCTCGATGATTCTGGCAGAAATCTGGACACCTCCGGCCAGGCTGGCGGTTGGCGCTACCACGAAGGTGAGCTGCACCGGTTGCAGCCGCGCCTTCTCGGCTATTGATGCCACCACCTCCTCGGTGGGTAGCGTTCGGGTTTCCAGAACCAGTACCCCTTCCTCCGCCTCCTCCTCATACGACAGCTTCTCAAACAGCTCCCGCTCCACTCTGGCATGGGCACGCAGAGGGCCCGACCCCATGGCAAAGTACTTCCCCACTGAGATCGCCCAGCCGGCGTATTGCGAGGCCATGCAAGAGACCGCCGGGTGGTCAGTCCACACGGTCAACCCCGCATGGCTCGAGTTTCCGATCTGGACTGGAGTGCAGCTCACATTTCCCAGTCCGCCCATACAGATCTCTGCCAGTGCAATCCCGGCCTCGATCCCGCCTGGCGTATTGACGCCGGCATCGATAATCCGGGCTCCGTTGTTCAGCCTGAAGCTCTTGACGCGAAGGACATCGGCCTGGTCGGCCATTGTATCCGCGATTTCACTTGCCGCCTCATTCATTCGCAGCGATGTCATTTATCCGTCCAGGTCAGGATCTCTCCCTTGCCAAGCTCTGCCATGTCTCCACTGTAGCGGTTGTAGAACCCTTTCAGGTGGCGCGGCCTGACTGGTAGGCCGTACCGAGCAACAAGCCGCGTCAGGAGCAGACGCAGGTGTACCGGCTGATAGGTGCATGCATAGACGTACGTGGGAGGCGGCGTGATCCGGCTCAGTGCTACAACGGTGCCCCGCTTCGACCACAGCCCGGCATCCGCGCCGGCAGCGCCAAACACCACGACGGTTCCCGCAATCATTCCCAGTCCTGTTTGATCGCCGGATTTCTTGCCGATCACGAGGAGCCCGCGCCGCATGGTAGCTCCAGCACCAGGCCCGGCGGATCCGCGCACAATCAATTCGCCTCCGGTCATTCCCCGCTTGAAGCCAAGCGGCGCTGCGCCTGCACGCGCTCCCACGTCTCCCTCGATAACGATGGTCCCGCCCGCCAGCGCCAGCCCTGCTTCGTTTCCGAGGTTGCCCTCCACGACTAGCTCACCTTCCGTCATCCCGGCTCCCACCCGGTCGGCCATGGCGAGATCTCCGGTGAAGCGGACTCGTCCGTTCGGCTCGCCCGTGAGCTCGAACATCTCGCCCAGCGCTACCGGCCCATCGCTTTCGAGGTAAACCGGGCGCTCTGCCAGGTCTCGCGACGAGAGCGAGGTCCATGAGCCCGCGAGCACCTCGGCAAAGTCCCCTCGTTGCTGCAGAGGAGACCGGAGCCGAGCGACGAGGCCTTCAGTCACGATCTGACCTCGGTCATGATCTCACGCAGATGAAAATGGTGGGGACCAAGCTTGCCACCATAGTTTCCGGCACTGATGGCTATGACGCCCGGACGGCAAGCTGCATCGATGCCGGCGCGCATCGACGCGGCGATCGATGCCGCGTCGACGCCATTGACCACGATCTCGAGTACGGAGTTCACACCCTCGGGCAACGCCGACTTCGTGACGGCACGGAGCGTGGGGCAGTAGGCATCGTTCGTCGAGGCGATCATGGATTTGATGCGTCTCGAGCCGACCTTACTGCCACTTCGTACCACGCCTCCGGGAAACGGCAGAATCGTACCGGGCTGAGCGGCCATGGCGTCCGAAGCGGCTTCTGCCGCCTCCAGCGCCGCGTCGGCCGTTCGTGCGAGGATCAGAAAGTTGCCCCCGCCCACACCCTTCTGCATGCCAAACTTTTCCTGGACGAGAAATTCGCCTTCCATGACGGGGATCCGCCAATAGCGCACACCCGCTATCACCTTGCTCATCTGGAAACCATCGCCAAAGAAGCGCAGCGCGGAGCCGACGCCCACCCGGTCGGGAGCTTCGGGAAGGCCGTCATAGCAGGCCGTGGTGGGGCAGGTGAGTACCGTTTGACCGATCCGCTCGATGAGGCGCTTGGCCAGATCGTCCTTGCCCATAGTCATGAGCAGAACACTGGTGCCAGTTCTTCCGTCGGGGGTCTCGGCGGCGGGGAGCTCCCGCTCGACTCCGGCTTCCACCTTGCACCCGATCACCGAGGTAGCAAAGCCGGTCAGCTTCGAGGCTGCCGCCCGAACCCACCGGGTGCTGCGCGCCGTGATGACGATGCGCGCCACGCGCATGGTGAATGCTTCGGCGAAGGTGTCTTCGATGAAGACGCCGCGAATCTTCATGGATTGCTGCCATTCTGAGCCCTTCGACTGCGCTCAGGGCAGGCGCCGCGAAGAATCTCCTGAGTGTCGGAGAGATCCTTCACTGCGTACTGGATGACCTCACAAGCCGACAGGCTCATCTCGGATTCCCTGGACCGGATAGTTCTCGAATGAAATCGTCGAGTATGTCTCGAAATGGCGTCGCAGGTCGGGAAGCAGTGCCTGGTCATAACCGGGGCGCACGTGGAGCCGGCGGCCGGTCGGGGCGCGGCGGAGCTGACCCTCTTCAACCACCAGGCTGCCGCCTTTGACGACGTATCGCGGGGCGGCAAACATCTGCGCCAGATCGGTATTCCTGGAGTACACGGTGACATCGCCATCGGCCCCAGTGCCGAGGTGCCCCTTGTGAACGAGTCCGAGCAGACGTGCGGGACCAGCCCGGGTGATAATGGCGATCTCGTTCAGCGTGTATTCGCGCGCGAGTCCGTCGGCCAGCGCTGAGCCGGCCAGCAGCTTCGGGTTGATCTGCTTGATCCTTTCATCGCGCACGCCTCGATCCATCAGCAGCTGAATCAGCGCTGGGTACGAGAGAAACGACCCGCCGTTGGGATGGTCGGTGGAGAGCACCACGCGCCACGGATCAGCGCTCAGGAGGAACAGCTCCAGGCCGATGACCCACTGGAGCGCCGACACCGCGGCCTTGTCCTTGTACTGGAAGGGAACGATGCCGCACCCGGTCTCCAGCTCGATATCGATGTTGACCCATTTGCGACCGCTGCTCTTGTGCAGCAGATACTCGACCGGACTATCGGCGGTGATCGTGGTCGCAGGCCCGAACATCACCTGGCCGACATCGATGCTGATTTCCGGATGTTCGTTGACGTATTCGATGACGGGTGCCGCGGCTGAGCTCCACCCGGGGCCGCCGTAAGAATGAAACTGTACGTGAGTGAAGTGCGCACGCCGCCCGGCCAGCGCCTGCATGCTGGCCAGCGTCACCGCGACATTGCCGGGCAGCCCAAGATTGTTGCAGTGAATGTGGACAGGGTGCGGCAGCTTCAACTGGTTTGCGGCGTCGGTGAGCGTCTCCAAAATGGCCCGCGCGGTGACGCCGTGCGTCGCCAGCGCTTCATCCACTCCGGACAGATTCCGTTGTCCTGACTTCCAGGCTTCGACGCCACCAGGGTTCACGATCTTGATTGCGTAAGCGCCCGTGGCTCCCAAGAGCCAGGCGGCGTAGTCGCGGGCCCGGTCGCGCTCGCCGGCGGCGATCTGCCTCAGCAAGTACTCATCGTTTCCCATCAGGGCAAAGAACCCACCGTCTACGCACGGCGTGTCTTCGAGCTCGGCGTGACTATGGCGAGCCATCACCGGAGCCACTGCGGCATCGAAGACTGTGGTGTACCCCAGACCGGCATACCGATAACCGGTGGTGAAAGTGCTCGGAACGGTGCCTCCGCTGCCGGACCGGCCGGCGGCGGGGTCTTGCAGCCTCGGCGCGCGCACGGGTTCGGCGGAGTGCTCCTCGGGGAGCAGCCGGCGAGCATGGTTGCAGCTGGAGCTGGCGAAGTGCGAATGGATATCCACCCCTCCGGGCATGACGACCATCCCTCGGGCGTCGAGAGTAGGCGCCCCCTGAGGCAGATCGGGAACCACGCGACCATCCTCGATGCAGATGTCTCGGACTTCGCCTTCCACGCCGTTGGCGGGGTCGTACAGGGTTCCACCCGCAATGCGAAGACGTTCGACGCCGCTCAAGCCGATCCTGCCTTGAGCCGCACGGCTCCGCGCAGAGCCTCCAGCACGTCAACCGTCGAGCGAGTGGCGGAGAGCGGAGGGCGAAGTGAAAGCGGCACCTCATCCATCCGGTACCCTGTGCCACCTTCGTGAATTCCAGCGACGCCCGTGTCGATCGCCACGGCGGGGGAAAATGCTGACCGACTTGCCCGGGGTCCGATGGCGATGGTTGTGACCTTCCCCAGCATCGAGGCGATTCGGTCATCGAATGCAGTGGACCCGACGACCAGCACGATGCTGAACCGCTTGCTCAGCAGGTCCAGCCCACGCTGCTCGGGTACATACCGTGGATACCCTCGCGAGTAATCCGCGGCACAGGGAAAGCCCGACTGCCAGGTCAGTACTGACTCAGCCCCGACACGGTTGCCGCCGGCGCGCAGACTGAGCAAGGCAGCGCGGGTGGGACCATTCAGCGCCTGCGCCAGCGCAATGAGTCCTTCGACTCGGAGGGGGTTTGTCAGAGCGGGCGTTGGCTCGGCATCGTGAACAAGAACGGCATAACGGGCACTGCTCAGTCGGGGAACGAGTGCGACTGCGTCCTTGAGAGGTGCGGCCAGATTGCCGAAGGAATTGCCCGCAACCGCAGCACGCATCAGTGACAGTGCGGCGATCTCATCGCCGGGCTCCAGTGTCAGTGACGCGTCGGCATCGGAGGGCGCCTTCTCGGATCCAACGTGAACCGAGATCACGAAACGATCAGTTCGGCCATTCGGGATCTGAGTTCCTACAGGCTCTGGCGCGTAGCGGGATTGAAATCGCGGGTAGCGTCGGGCGGGGTCCGTGGCCCAGAACAGCATGACGTCGGCACGGTTTCGAATCTCTCCGAGCGTGGCGGTCGCCCGGCCGCGGCGCTGGGCGGCCAGCAATCCGGCGGCGGCGGTTGAGGAGGTAGCAGTGTCGACGGTAGCGCGAATCAGATCGGCAATTCCAAGGGCGCACCTTTGCGAGGCACTGCTCAGATCCGCGCCGATGTAAACCAGCACGCGCCCGGACTCCCGTGCCAGGAGTCCGGCTGCCTCCTCCAGCGCTTGGTCCAGCTCCACTGGTTTGCCGTTGCGCAGCACTTCCCACGGCACAACTCCGTCGCCAAACCATCGGTGGCTCACCGGACACGGAGGATTGATCTCCACAATGCGGTCATCCCGCACCGTCACTGCAAGGTCATCGCAGCCACAGCCACAACCGAGACAGGTCACGTGATCCACTCGGCGATCCGTCATGCCGCTGACCGTCTCGACTCGGTTTCCTGATATACCGCGGCAGCGCGGCTGACCAGACCCTCATAGCATGATTCTGCGTCATTGCCGCCGGCGAATACCGTGCAGATCGGGCGGCCTCGCTGGATCCTTTCGCCCGGGTGGGGTATGTCGGCCAGCGATGTGTCCTCCAGCCACGACCGAGTATCTCCCATCACAACGTTCCTTCGAGCAAAGACGATCGCCTTTCCCAGAACCGGCGCTGTCTGAATCGGTTTCGGCAGAGTCCCACGGCATGCCTGCTCGTGACCCCGGAAGATCGACAGCGCCTGACCGCGCTCGAGCAGCTCCATCGATGCGGAGTAGCGTGGATTTACCTCGATCGGGATCGGAACACCGTCGGCAGCGATGAAATCGATGCCGTTCAGTCCGCGCACCTCGAACTCTTTCGTGACCGCTGATGCCAGACGTCCCGCTACTCCGGCGAGCTCTCGTTGATCGGGGAAGAGAATCGCTGCCGGCCCAAGCAAGCTGCCGCAGTACCGAAACCCGCGGGCTCCCAGTTTGCGTGTCTCCCACGAGTTGGCGGCTGACTCCCAGAACCACTGCTTCACGTCCATCGGCGGCAAAGAGGACCGATCCCGGCACGCCGGCAAGCCGTTGCTGGAGGTAATGAGTCCGCGGAAACGGCTCATGTCGGCGCCACACTTTGGTCCCGTGCCCTCCGCCTGAACGCCGCGGCTTGAGCAGCCACGCGCCCCGCGCATTCCGCCCAACTGGGGCGGATGATCGCGTGTTCGGAATGGAGAATCCAAGGCCGCGGAGAGTGTCCATTAGAAGTAATGGATTGCGGACTCGCCTCAGGACCGAAGCTGGGTTTCCCAGAAGTAGTCGGCCCTCTGCCAGCCGGTCGACTGCGGCAGGATAGTTCTCGAAATTCGAGGTGTAACAAACGAGGCGCCCTGGTGCCTGATCTGCCGCGATCGCGGCGGTCATCGGGTTGAACGTTGCTGCTTCCTCAGCCCGCCTGGGGATCAGACTCGCAGCGCGGCGCAGATCCAGGTCGCCGAACGCGTCCACGGCGGTCACCAGGTATCCGGCACGTGCGGCAGAGGCAGCAAGGGCCCGGGTGGAAATCCCTGCGACGACAACCTGCTCCGCAGCCGTGTCAGCCATGCGGCAGGCCAAGTCGTTGGCGTGCGGTATCGGGAGTGATGAACAGCAGGTTGTCGAGGGCGGTCCCGCTGGCTTCCCGGACGCGCAGACGGTCCACCAGCCGTCGGTTGGTCCCTCCTGCCAAACCATCGGCCAGGAGCGCGGCTCCTTCAGCTCCCTGCTTGGCCTGCTTAGCCGAGCCGGTTAACACTCGGACGGTACCCAGATCGGCCAGCTGCGATGCGATCCGATGCCGGATCTCGCCATCAGCCGCGTTGCGGCCGGACAGAAGAATCTCGTCCGCCGACGGAGCGGAGCAGTGCAGTTGTCGCACAGTCTTCACGATTCCCTCAACGTAGGCATCGACCGCGACCCGGCTTAAAGCAGGCGCTCGCTCCAGGAGTGAGCTGACTCCGCCCTGGAAAAGCGCGGCCTTGGTGATGCCGCCCGCCAGAAAGGCGACCTCACCGTCCAATGCGCCGGCGGCCTTCCAGCCGATTGAACCGCTGGTGCCGCCGACACCATCGGTGATCTGCCCTCGCTCGACGCACACCCCGGCGGTAAACGCACCGCCCATCTCGATCATGATGAACGAGACTTCCTCGGGCTCGCGCCCGAGTCGCGTACACTGGCCCTGGATTCCGAGAACAGCCGCACACACTTTGTCTACCGTCCCTAAATCGATGCGATTCAGCTTTCGGTGCCGGGGCACGGTATCGAAGTGAATGACGCCCGGGAGGTACACGACGGGCAACCCGGAAGTTGCGAGCGCCCGCGCGAGTTTACGGAGTCCGCCAATGCCACCCGTCTCCCCCGGTGGTGCGAGAAAGGCGAGAGTGAGATCCTCCTCACTGGCATCTCGTGCAGCCCGCAGCGGAAGCCCGTAGCCCGAAGGCGCCACGACCAGCTCCGGAGATCCCGGCCCGGTGAGAAGCTCGAGAAACGCTGTCGAGTCGGAAAGAGCCTCTGCGGTGGGCCAGCTCCGGTCGAGATAGATCTGTCCGTCAGCGATCCCGCACACGTCGATGCTCAGAGTTCCGGGGTCGATCCCCACGGCACGGATCATCCTAGGACTTTTTTTTCTTTACCAGCTCCCGGGCGATGTCGGCGATCGCTTCGGCGTCCAGCACCAGATCGTTTCGGGTGAAGAGCCGCGCGACGCATGCCTTGTGCAGCTTCGTCTTGAAGTTGCCCACCCCGAACGCCCCGAACACCAAGACCCCGTTACGCTTTTCTCCCGCGTCGTTTACGTCCACACCTTCGATGCCGAGCGGGGGAACGGCGTTCAGATCTACCGCGATCTTGAGGCTCTTGGCCGCCTTCCATACCGACTGCGGGACCATCTGTACCCCGGCGGGACCGGAGTTGAGCAGGACCTCGGCACCCTCGAGTACGGCCGGTAGTTGGGAGGGATCGTTCAGCGTGAAAGCTTCCACGTGAACGTTGAACCGCGCGCTGATGAACTGGCGGGCCTTTTCTCCCTGCTCCGGCTTACGCGAGGTAATCGTGACCTGGGCTCCGTCGTGCGCCAGGAGACCGGCGGCACGCTGCCCCACCGGACCCGTTCCAGCCAGAATGACCACCTTCTTGCCGCCGAGATCACCCAGGGTCTCTTCGATCTTGACCACCGCAGCGACCGCCGTGGTGTTGGAGCCGTTCGAGTCGAGCATCAGCGAGACACTGAACGGATCGAACAGTGCATCCTGTGCCATAGCAAGCAGTTGCTCGCCTGCAGACATGTTGTTTCCACCGATCCACACGGCCGTGTTGTGCAGGTCCTTGGGGCCACGGGTGAAAATGCAGCCGTGAATCAGGTCCCGCACATCGCCTTCGGTGATCCCGCCGTAACTCATCACGATGTCAGCCCCGGCGTCGTAGGCGACGATTTGATCGAACACGCTGGGCAGGCGGGAGCTGTCGAGCTGAAGCAGGAGCTTACGCATCGGTGAAACCGTCTCCCTTACGATAGTCTGAAAAAGACGAGGGGCCGCCCTAGCTCGTGGGCCGCCCCTCGTGAACTCTCGAATTGCGGGACTGTACGATCAGCCCTCAGCGCCGCTGGCAAACGGATGCCGGGCGGCCTTGTACTTCTGGAGGACTTCGTCGATGCTGGGCTTGTTCTGGAGCGCCCGCTGGATCGACTCCTTGGTTGCCTGATAGTTGTAGTCGTAAATCTTCTTGTCGTTCTCCGCCTGCCAGTGAATGAACACACCCACCAGAATGCAGAGGTCATTGGCCCTGCCCTTGTCGATCACGCCGGACGCGACGCTATCCATGACCGCCCGGGCGACTGCTGCCTGAGCCGGCCCGAACATCTGGACCGCCTGCTTCGCACCCTTGATCGTGACCTTGTTGAACAGAAGGGTATCCGGCTTGGCCGGCAGGTTCGGCGTGACGACCGCGAGGAGGGTCGAGAACCCATCGGAGTTGTGCGAGAGCGCCGAGGTGAACGCGAGTCCTGCGGGCCCGGATTTGGAGCCAATGATCAGGTCGATATGGGCAATTTCGTTGCCGTCGCCGACCAGCGACTCACCAATCATGAATTCCCCGGCCATAACTGCCTCCGTATCCGTTTTGTTGAAGAAGGAGAAAATCTCGCGCCACATGGTTTGCTCGACGTTGGCGTAGGGTAATCTCGGAACCAGAAGCGGCGTGAGGGAACGGACAACCCGGTTCACGCGGTCCCGCAAGGCGGGTAGCTCGGCCTGCTGAGTACTTAGCCGTACGTAGAGGACCCTAGTATGAAACCCGTATGAACAGGTGTCAAGTTCGAGTTGCGACAAGGGTTCGGGTGACCTGCGAGCGTCTGCGCAGGAGTGTGAGTGCCGCGGGCAGATGCGTCACACTTCGTAGCACCTACATTCCTTTACAATGGGTGTTGTGGGTCACTGCAACTGAGCGGCGTTCCGGAGCATTCTCGCACAGGAGGAACTATGCCATTACCCCGCCGCGGCTATGCTCCAGCTCTTCAGCTTCTCGCCCTCGCTTTCGCAGTCCTGCCGACCTCGCTGCAGGCGCAGTATTTCGGCCGCAACAGAGTTCAATATGAGAGCTTCGACTTCAGAACGCTGAAGACCGAGCACTTCGACATTCACTTCTATCCGCCTGAAGAGGCAGCTGCGCGACATGCCGGCCGTATGGCCGAGCGCTGGTACGCACGGCTTTCGAGCGTGCTTGACCATGAGCTCTCGGGACGACAGCCGCTGATTCTGTATGCCAGCGCCCCAGAGTTTCAGCAAACGAATGCGGTAGGGAGCTCGGTCGGCGAGGGGACAGGCGGGGTGACCGAAGCTCTGAAGCGGCGCATTGTCCTGCCCACTGGCGGGACACTCGCCGATCTGGACCACGTAATCGGACACGAGCTGGTCCATGCGTTTCAGTACGACATCACCGGGAACGGCCGGTCAACCAGCCTGGGAGCATTGCCGGCTGCGAGTGCGCTCCCGTTGTGGTTCATCGAAGGCATGGCCGAGTATCTGTCCATCGGACCCGAGTCACCCCAAACCGCCATGTGGATGCGTGGTGCGCTGGCGGACAGCGGACGGGACACGCTCCCATCATTCAGGCAGCTCGAAGATCCCCGGTACTTCCCCTATCGCTACGGGCAAGCATTCCTGGCGTGGATTGCCGGCCACTGGGGCGACCATGTCATTGGCCAGCTGCTCAGAGGGGCCGGTCGGAGGCGAGATGTCGGCTCGGCTCTAGCCCGGTTGCTCAGCGCCAATCCCGACACACTGGTCGCCCGGTGGCACGCCGAGACGCACGCCACGTTCGATCCGATGAGGGCAGGGACCCAGGAACCCGATGCCTACGGCCCCAAGCTGATCTCTGCCAGGGGAGATGAGGGGCGCTACAACGTCGCTCCTTCTCTCAGCCCAGACGGAAACCTCATCATGTTCCTGTCTGATCGGGGCTTGTTCTCGATAGATCTGTTCCTGGCGGACGCGAAAACAGGTAAGGTGAAGAAGCAAATCACGAAGACTGCTCAGGATCCTCATTATCAAAGCCTGCAATTCATCCAGTCTGCAGGAAGCTGGAGCCCTGATGGAAGCCGCTTCGTGTTTGCCGGCATTACAGGTGGGAAACCGATACTGAGTATCTACGATGTGAAGCGCGAGAAGATGGAGCGCGACATCAAGTTGTCGGATTTGGACGAAGCGTTCAACCCGAGCTGGTCCCCGGATGGCAACCAGATCGCCTTTGCCGGCCTGCACGGCGGATTCTCCGATCTGTTCCTTTACAACCTGGAAACGAACAAGGTTTCCCCCCTTACCGATGATGCGTACGCGGACCTCCAGCCAGTCTGGTCGCCCGATGGCCGCAGTCTCGCCTTTGCGACGGATCGGTTCACCTCGGACCTGTCGCAGCTCAGAATCGGTCCGTATGCGATTGGACAGATCGACGTCACGAGCCGCCAGCTAAGACGGCTACCCGGGCTGGAAGGAGCGCGGCACACGAGTCCTCAGTGGGCTCCGGACGGCGCCAGCCTGTTCTTCGTGGCCGATCCGAACGGGGTATCGAACGTATACCGGCTTCAGCTGGCTGATGGGGGAATCTCTCAGGTCACCAACCTCTATACCGGTGTCAGCGGGATTACCGAGACCAGTCCGGCCCTGTCGGTGGCACAGCGGTCGGGCCGGATGGTGTACAGCGTCTTCCGGTCGAATGGGTACGAGCTCTACGGAATCGACTCGCCCCAGGTGCTGGCCGGTGGCGCGTCTAATACAGCCATGCGCGGAGCAGGCTCGTTGCCGCCAGCCCAGCGGCGCAATCCACTCCTGGCAGACCTGCTCCGGAACCATGAGCTGGGACTCCCGGCCGATGGGGCGTTCGCAATTCAGCCCTATAGCGGCGGCATTTCCCTCACGTATGTGGGCAGGCCATCACTGATCGCCGGCAGCAATCAGTTTGGAACCTTCGTCGGCGGTGGAGCGGCACTCTACTTCAGTGATATGCTCGGTAATCACAACTTGGTAACCGCTCTTCAGGTGAATGGCAGCCTGAAGGACGTCACGGCGCAGGTGGGGTACCAGAACCTGAGTGGCCGGCTGAACTGGGGCGGTGTGGTTCAACAGGTGCCCTACGTTACCGGGGGCTATGCACAAGGCGTCGCGGACGTGAATGGCGAGCCGGCCTTCATCGAACAGCAGCTTCTGGTGCGTCAGACCAATCGCGACATTGCCGGCCTGGTGTCTTATCCATTCAGCCCGGTTCAGAGGTTGGACCTGCAGGCGGGCTACAGCAACATCTCCTTCGATCGGGAGCTTCGAACCCGCGGATTCTCATTGACCACGGGCGAGGAGATCCTCAACGAGGACGAAGACCTTACCGCGCCCAGCTCTTTGGATCTCGGCGTCGGCAGTGCGGCTCTGGTATACGACAACTCGTTCTTTGGCGCAGCCAGCCCGATTCTGGGCCAGCGCTATCGGCTGGAGGTGTCGCCGACAATCGGGTCGCTCAGCTACATCGGGGTGCTGGCCGATTTTCGCCGGTACTTCATGCCGGTCCGGCCCTTCACTCTGGCTACCCGCCTGCTCCACTACGGGCGGTACTCGACCGATGGAGAGGATACCCGTCTTCAGCCGCTTTTCCTCGGATATCCCGGACTTGTTCGGGGCTATAGCTACGGATCGTTCGATGGCTCGGAGTGCAATCCCACCCCAGCGGACCCGAACTCCTGTCCCGTCTTCGATCAGCTGCTCGGCAGCAGGATGGCGGTAGCGAACGTCGAGCTTCGGTTCCCTCTGTTTGGAGTCCTCGGGATCGGAAGCGGGTATTACGGGGCCTTTCCTATAGAGTTCCTTGCCTTCGGAGATGCCGGCCTGGCATGGGACACTCTGAACGAGCCCTCGATATTCGGGTCGGGCACCCGCGATCCGGTGTTCAGCGCTGGTGCCGGGCTCAGGATCAACCTGCTCGGCTTTGCTGTCGCTGAGGTGAGTCTGGCCCGGCCGTTCGACCGGCCTGGCAAAGGGTGGGTCTGGCAGTTCGAGCTGCAGCCGGGATTCTAGAAGCGGTAAGTGAAGAGGCGGTATAACCAAGGCGGAAGATAAAGAGGCGGACGAGTCTGCTTTCGCCCATTCCGCCGCTTTTCTACCGCCTCTTCTCCTTCCGCCCCTTTCCGCCTTGTTTTTACAGATGCACCCCTCCCGGGACCACCACCTTCCGCCTGATCCCGAGGCCTACCGGCACGCCCCGCATCCCAAGGGAAGAATCATCATCATCGCTCCCACGCGCGCCGCATGTGAGACGATCGAGCTGGCGCTCGGTATTCAAGTCGATACCCTCCTCGAGCGGGAGCACGGAGCGGAGCTGAGGCAGTGGGCGGCCGAGGGCAAGGGGTTTGGCATTGTTGCCGGAACGGGCACCGGCAAAACACTGGGGATTCGACCAATCGCGGAGGAGATCCTCCGCGAGCCGCTGAAGGTCGGGGTAGTGAACCGGGAGCGGGAGGCGACGCCGGAAACCCCGAGCTGGAATGTCGTGATCGTCACAACTGGAATTGCCCGACGGTGGTTTCAGGACGACCTCATCACGGCCCGCGACACAATCATCGTAGACGAGATCCACCAGACCTCTGCCGAACTGGAGTTGTGTCTGGCTCTCGGTAAACGTGCGCGCAGTCGTTTCATATGGCTGAGTGCCACGGTGGATCCGACGTTCTACGCCGACTACCTGAACAGCTCGGAAGTACTGGCGACGCAGGCGTTCGATCCCGCACTCAAGGCTAAAGTCGAGGTCCTCCCGCAGCAGCCGGAAGAGTTTCTGAACGAGCGATATGTTCGCCGGATTATGAAGGAGAAGCGCGGGGTGGCGGTGTTCGTCCCCACGCGAGCCGAGGTGGAGAAGCTTGCCGTAGGGCTGGGAGCACAGTGGCCGCGGTTGAACACCGCGTTCTATCACGGCGGAGAGCCAATCCGGGTCATCCGCCCCTTCCTCGAAGGAGAGATCGACCGTCCATTCCTGCTAGCCATGACCGCGGCGGGACAATCCGCGCTCAATGTGCCCGGGCTGGATACAGTGGTCATCTACGATGCCCGGTACGGCAATGTGGTAGACCGTGGCCGGAATGTTCTGCACCGGCTTCATCTAGGAGCCAACGAGATTCTCCAGATGGCGGGCCGGGTGCATGGGCGGGTGCCCAAGGGAGAAGTCGCGATTCTGAGCGACCGCGATCTCAACTTCGCATCCCTCCGGCCCACACCTCCAGAGTTCCAGCTTGCCGGAGATGCCGAGCGCGTGGCGATCACCTGCGCGGCCATCGGTGTGGATGCGCGGGACTTGGAACTTCCAGTAGCTCTCGACCGCACGGCCTATCGGCGGGCAATCGATCTCTTGACCAGCCGCGGTCTGGTCGAGAACGGCAGGCTCACTGGCTATGGCAGGGAAGTCGAGGCGCTGCCGGTCGAACGGTCCTGGGGAGAGCTTCTCGTCCACGCCGATGATCAGCTCGTTCCCATTGTGGCGGTATGCTCCAATATCGACTCTCTGCATCGGATGACGCGGGAAGAGCGGGACCTCCACGGAGTTCTGGTGAACGGCAGCGACCATCTGACTGCCTACAACCTCTTCGCTGAGGCGGTCAATCAGCACGGTCATCTGGGACAGGTGTACGGCTTGCCGCGCCACGTCTTCGACGAAGCGGGACTGGCGGAATGGGCCGACCGCCGCGGAGTGCTGGTGAAGGCGATCGAGGACACCGCCCTCGGGGTCGCATCGGTGTACCGCTCCCTCGAGCTTCCGCTCGCCAAGCAGTTCCCCTACGCATCGAAGGAGATCCGGCGGCTGTGGGCCGATCTCCTCGCCCGCATCATGCCATTCGATCTGGTGATCGACGAACGAACGGTGGATGGCCAGGAGGCGAGGGTCTCGAAGACGTCCGTGGCCGGCAGCTGGGGAGCGGTTGCGGGCAGCCTGCGTTTCTTCGCCGACCGGTTCGGTACTCCACGGGCGGGCATCGAAGGAACCACGATTTCCTACGATCTGGTGCGCCGGTATGCGACGCGTGGGTCCCCCGAGGGTCGTGCTCGGCGGAACCCGCAAGCATCAGCGGGTCATGATCGAGCGGAGGCGGAGCTACTTCGGCTTCGACCTCGAGACCGAGGCGGAACCAATCTCCGGCGCGGATTCCACCGGAGCTTCAGGCGGACGCCAGGGACGTGCTGACTGATGCTCTCGATCAAGGACGAGACGGTTCATCCCGACCAGCACCGGCTCCGGCGGGCCATGGAGGAGCTCGACGAACTGTGGCGCAGGTCAGGGGGTACGCTATCGGGCCTCTCTCCCGAGCAGGTCCGATTACGAATCCGGCGCCAGCTCGAAGGAGTGACGAGCTGGGAGAGCTTTCTTGAGACCAGGATCAGTGCTGGAGCCGCACGAGCTGATCGACGATGAGACGCGAGAACGGCTGGAGGCGCTTCCGGCGCGCTTGCATCTTCGGGGGGATGCGGTGCCCCTCGACTACGAAGTCGAGGGTGGAGTCGGTGTGGCACGGGTGCGCCTCCGCGAGGGACAGGCCCGGCGTCTTCGTCAGGACGAGCTGCCGCCGCTCGACCGGCCTCTCCGGTTCGCCGTGCAGCGTGGCGGTCATCCGCCAATTCAGGCTGACACAATTTCCGAACTTCAGTCGGCGCTTCGGCGAGCCTCCAATACTGACGACGACGATGCGCCTCGTTTTGCCGACTCGGACGGACGGCGTGGCCGCGGCCGGCGTGGCCACGCTCGACGTGGTGGTGTAAAGCCCCGTCGTGCGGCCGCGCCGCTAACGTCCTCCACTCGTTCGGCTCCGGCGGTGCAGCCGCTCGTCCACCTGGCACTGGTGGTAGTACAACTGCTGTTCGCCAGCCTTGCCATCGCCGGCCGCTTTGTGCTGCCGCACTTCCCGGCCGGCGCCTTGGTGACGGTACGGGTGCTGGGTGCAACACTGGTGCTTCTGGCGCTGCATACTGCTACCGGCGGCGGAAGAATTCGCGACCGCCGGGATCTGCTGCATCTCGCGGTGCTCGGCATGCTCGGAATTGCCGCCAATCAGACGCTGTTCCTCTACGGGCTGCGGCACACCACCGCCATCAATGCCACGATTCTCGTGACCACCGTCCCAGTCTTCACGGTGCTCGGGTCGGTGTTGACCCGGCGTGAGCCCGCTTCCCTCCTCAAGTTCGCGGGAATCGGGCTCGCCGGGCTTGGTGCAGTCTATCTCATCGGGCCAGACCGTATCTCGCTGGCGCCAGACGTCGCACTGGGCAATGCTCTGATCGTCGTGGGCATGCTCTGTTACGCGGCCTATTTTCTGTACTCCAAATCGATTCTGCGGCGTTACGATTCCGTCACAGTGAGCTTTTACGTCATGTTCTTCGCGAGTTTCGGTGTCCTGCCGTTCGGTATCGGCGCCGTTCGGCATATGAGCTTCGGCGATATCAGCGGCACCGTGTGGGCGTGGGTCGTCTACATTGTCCTATTCCCGACGATTGTCACCTACCTGTTGAATCTGTGGGCGCTGAAGCGCGCGTCGTCCAACATGGTGGCGGTCTACATCTACCTGCAGCCGATCTTTGCCGCTGCCATCGCCCCGTTGATGCTGACCGGAGAGCACGTGACCCTTCGAAGCGCCTTGGCGGGTCTCGCGATATTTACCGGGTTGGGGCTGGTCATTCTGGCAGAGCTGCGGCAACGGGGAAATCCCGTAGGAGCGGTGGGCGAGTAGTGGGAGGCGGGGACTGTGCACCCGAAAGCCCGCTGGTCGTCTTGATGAATGGAGACCCCATCCGAAACCACCGGGCCTGAGAGTGCGTACCGTGACTATGCCAGACACCCTTCCGATCAATTCGATGCCTTCAGTCTTTTCCCCCCTGGCCAAGGCCCTGCTGGACGGCTTCAGCGAGGGGGTCGTTGTCTTCGATGCTGATGGTCGGTTGCTCTACACCAATCAGCCGGCTCGCGAAGCTCTGGCGGGTATGGACCTGTTCGAAGGCGCGCCAGACCTTCAGCCGCGGCTGGCTGCCCTCGGCGGTCGGCTGCGGCCACTCCGGGTGGGCGGCATGGAATTGGGTGAAGCGATGTTCATCCCGGGCGTTGCCGGAGCCACCACGCTGGCGGCCCGGGAAAAAGAGGCTATCGTCAAGACACTTGACGCGCACAGCTGGAAGCTCGCCGAAACAGCCCGGTCCCTTGGCATCAGCCGCACCACGCTCTGGCGGCGCCTCAAGGCCTATGGGCTTCATCGAGATGGCCGGAGTAAATGGGCGCAAACCTCCTAAACATTCTCGTCACCCTTGCGCTCCAATCACCCCAACCCGACACTTCGCTAGACACAAGCTCCTCGCACGGAATAGCCTTCGAACGCGCCTCCGATCTTCTGCAATACAATCGTGTGCAAGGTCTTTCATTCGGGCTCGGCTACCAGGTGCCGATTTCCGGCTCTGCTGCGCGGCTGCACGCCACGCTGCGCTACGGTCTGAGTGACGAAAGAGTCACAGGTCGGCTTAGCCTTTTCTTCAATACCGGTTCCGGTGTGATTGCCTTCACCGGCTACCGCGATATTTCCGATCTCGACCCCTTCTCCCCTGGTAGGACGGTGGCGAACACCCTGAACGCGTTGTTCGCTGGACACGACAATGGTGATTATGCGATGTCCGGAGGCGCGAACGTCCGGCTGGAACAACGATTGAAAGCCGGACTCGAGCTCGTCCTGGCTGGCAGAGTGGAAGATCTGAGGAGCGTCAGCAGAGTTGCGCGATCGGCGATCAACAACTTTCTGGGTGGAACCGGACTCTTTCCGGCGAATCCGCCGGTGCACGAGGGCACATTTGGAGGCATTTCGGCACAGGCGCGCCACCGGGGCCGCACCCGCTGGAGTGTCACGGCTGATGTGCTGGGTGGAGGTGGCCTGACTACAGGACGACTATACGGAGATCTGCTGCGGCGGGTCGGCAGAGGGTGGGGGCTGACGCTACGGCTGAAAGCGGGGGCCGCAACCGAACCCACCACTCCGCAAACGCTGTTCCGCCAGGGAGGGATCAACACTGTACGCGGATTCGAATACGGAAGCCTTCGCGCGCCGGCGTTTTGGGCCGGCCAAATCGACGTGACACCTGTCGACGGCAGGGTGCGTCCCGTCCTCTTTATCGACGCCGGTCAGGCCTCGAAACTCTCACAATTGTTTTCGACTACGGCAATCGTTGGCGGCGGGGTCGGACTCTCCCTCTTTCGCGGACTGCTGAGGTTTGATCTGAGCCGGCCGATCTCGCCGGATCAGGGAGGAAAGGTCCGGTTCGATCTGCTGGTACAGAGCGCCAGATGAGAAGTGTCAGAGCAGCTTCCTGGTTGACGTTCTGCTGCCTGGCTGCATGCAGCGCTCCACCAGAGCGGCATGGCGGGAGCGGGTGGATCGAGGCTCGCTGGACCGGGGCAGACACGGGAAGAATGGCCGCTCCCATGACTGCAGAATGGTGCGACGAGAGGCGAGCCCTCGAGATCCGTGGTCTGGCCGGGGACACCGGACTTGGGTTGGTGCTGTACCCGGTCGACACTATCGATGCCGATTCCTACCGTATAGTCCTCCCTAGGGGAGCGGACACGGCCCCACCAGCTGCCGCCGTAGCTCTTCGTGTGTTTTCGACTAACACAATCCAGGGGTATCAGGGAGACAGCGGCACTGTCGTTCTCGATCGCGGAAAGAACGGGGAGCTCTCGGGGGTTATTGCGGCAAGAGCACGGTCGGTGGTCAACGGTCAGTTACTGAATGTCACCGGCAAAGTCCGCGACCTTACGGTCGTTCCCCAGAAGCGGGGATGCGGGCCTGAGACCCCCGCCGATACTGCCGACACCAATGCTGGGCCCTCCGGCGTGGATGTAGATTGAGTGCATGGAGAACACCTACTTCCGCAAAGGTTTCGGGCTCAAGAACGAGATCGCCGGCCGCCTTACCGCGGACTACCACAGCAGCATCGTCGAGGCACTGCGCTCGAACGACTACCGCCTCAGGGTGGGGGGGCTGACCTTTCGACTGGCCCGCGAGTTTGGCTTCTGCTACGGGGTCGACCGGGCGGTTGAGTATGCCTACGAGGCCCGAACCAAGTTTCCGGGACGTCGGCTGTTCCTGGTCGGTGAGATCATCCACAACCCGCATGTGAACCAGAAGTTACGCGACATGGGCATTACGCTCCTGGGGCACCGCGACGATGGAGATTTCGACTTCTCCACCGTTACTCCCGACGATGTCGTAATCATGCCGGCCTTCGGTGTGACGATTCGAGACTTCGAACGCCTCCGTGCCATCGGCTGCGTCCTGGTGGATACGACCTGTGGATCGGTGCTGAACGTCTGGAAGCGTGTCGAGAGCTATGCCAGGGACGGGTTCACTGCCATCATCCACGGAAAGCACTACCACGAGGAAACCAAGGCTACCGCCAGCCAGGTGATGAAGTATCCGAATGGACGCTACCTGGTCGTGTTCGACATGAATGAAGCTCGGCTGGTCTGCGACTTCATCGAGGGCAGGGGAAGTGCGGCCGAACTGGAGTCCACGTTCCGGCATGCCGTCTCACCTGATTTCGCTTTCGAGCGGGATCTGGTACGCGTCGGAATTGCCAATCAGACAACAATGTTGTCCGGAGAATCGCTGGCAATCGCCGAGGAGATTCGGAAGAGCATGGTGCATCGACACGGAGCTGAGGCTCTACCGCAGCACTTCCGCTCATTCGACACCATCTGCTCGGCTACACAGGAGCGTCAGGATGCGGTGCTGTCGCTGCTGCAGGAGCCTCTGGATGTGATGGTGGTGGTCGGAGGATACAACTCGAGCAATACCTGCCACCTTGCCGCCTTGGTTCACCAGCACGGAGTTCCGGCGTACCATATCGAAGACGCCGACGCGGTGGATGTAGCCACCGGAGTGATCCGACACCAGCTTATAGGGACGAAAACAGAGACGGTAACCTCCCATTGGCTGGGCGCAGCGAGAGTCATTGGGATAACAGCGGGTGCCTCTACGCCCAACAACAAGGTCGGTGAAACCATCGCGCGGATCAGCGCCGTGGCCGGAGTCGAGATCGAATCGCCCGGAAGAGTGAAAAGTGAAGAGTAAAGCTTCTCCCGTTCACTTTTTACTTTTCACTTTTTACGCTTGAGCATGTCGCTGATCGACGTAAGCCATAGCATCGAACACGGGATGACGACCTATCCCGGCCTGCCTGCACCCATCATCTGTGACTATCTGAGTCGAGAGGCCTCCCGGGCGCAATACGCTCCCGGTGTTGAATTCCAGATCGGCAAGATCGAGATGGTGGCTAATACCGGTACGTATATCGATGCACCCTTCCATCGATGGACCGATGGGAAGGATCTGGCGGCACTCCCGCTCGAAAGCCTCGCGGCGCTGGATGCTATCGTGATCAACGTTGCGGGCTCGGGGCGAGCCATCACGCGCTCAGTGTTCGAAGGCGCTGAACTGGCAGGAAAAGCGGTGCTGGTTCGCACCGGGTGGGACGCTCATTGGAGGACGGAACGGTATCTGTCCGGTCACCCCTTTCTCACCGGGGACGCGGCGGAGTACCTCGTGAGCGAGGGCGTTGTGCTGGCCGGTATCGATTCCTTGAACATCGATGATACCGGAGATCGATCTCGTCCCGTACACTCGACTCTGCTGGCCGCCGGCATCCCGATCGTGGAGCATCTGTGCAATCTCGCCCGGCTCCCTGAGCAGAACTTCCATTTCTATGCCGTCCCGGCCAAAGTCGTCGGCTTCGGCAGTTGGCCAGTGAGAGCGTTCGGACATGTCCTTTCGTCAAACAACCGTCTCCGGGTTTCCCGCCGTCGCTCTCCGAACCGCTGAGCTGGAAGTTGTTGCGGTACCCAGCCTCGGCATGAAGCTCACCAATCTTCGGCGACCAAACGGACGCGAGTGGCTCTGGCGGAGTGATCAGATTCCGCTCAGCCCTCCACGGCCGGGCGCTTCCTATGTCGACACCGCTGATAGTGGCGGTTGGGATGAGTGCTTCCCCACAGTGGGACCGTGTCCTCTTCCTGGCGCGCCATCGGGTCCCTGGCTGCCCGACCATGGCGAGCTCTGGAGCGCACTCTGGTCGAGCTCGGTCTACGACCATGCCGCGGGAACCACTCTCGCGGGTCGGGCCGGCGGGACGATATTCCCCTACGAATTCGAACGAGATGTGACCCTCGACCAGAACGAATCCATGGCCCGGTTTCGCTATCGAGTTCGGAACCCGGGCGACAAGCCGTTTCCATGGATCTGGTCGTCCCACCCACTCCTCAATGTTCAGCCGGGCTCGGAGCTGAAGCTCGACGGCGTCGAGCAGGTCCGAATCGATGCCGTGCATGGACGCGATGATCTCGAGGTCGGTGCCACTGTCAGCTGGCCGTCCGCGTTCGGTGGAGAGGCCGAGCATTTCACGTTCCCAGCGACTGGCGGATGGGCGGCAAAGTTCTTCGGCAACGTCGGCGCGGAAGGGCGCATGTCGTTGACGGATCCCCGCAAGGGAGAGCGCCTGGAGTTCGTCGTTCCGCCGGCAGAGGTGCCGCACGTCGGAGTCTGGATCAACTGCAGAGGGTGGGCCCCCCCGGGTCGGACACCCTACTACAACCTCGCGCTGGAGCCATGTATCGGCGCACCGGATCGACTGGATGTCGCCGTCGAAGATTGGGAGATGGCACAAACACTCCGTGCCGGCGAGGAGCGAAGCTGGTCTCTGGAGGTCAGGCTCTCGGGCTAGCGTCCGGATCGATCATTTCCGCGATGGCGGCAATCGTGAGCGGGGCGCTTCCCTCCGCGCGATTATTCACCAGCAGGTAGGCGGGAATCCTCGTCTGCTTCGCAATCTCCACCAGTCGAACCAGGTCCCGCCGCAGCTTCGGATTCGGCTCACGGATCCGGTCGTATGGCGCGAACGCATCCACTGCTTCATCGTAGGTCCGCCCGGGCCGCAGCAGCGCGCGCGCCACGATGAAAGGGCCGGTAATCGAGTTCGGCAAGTCGAGCTGATGTCCGATCGGCGGCATGCGAGTCCACGAGTTGAACACGTGCCCTACACCATGTTCTCTCAGCACCGCGAAGTACATCGGCGTGAGAAACTCCTCGTTCCGAAGCTCCACAGCATACTGACCCTCGCGCGGCAACTCAGAGAAGAATTCGTCGAGCCGAGTGGCGAACACGTCGGCATCGATGCCACTCGACTTCGCCATTGTCTGGAACTCGAAAACGAAGGGACCGGTATTCCGGGCGAAGTGGCGCTGATAGGCCTGATAGATCTCGTCGACAAATAGGTCCGGGTTCAGAAAATCGGGATTCACCTTGCCCGCTTTTGACGGGTCCTGAGCCTTGGTGAAAGTGTGGATCGTGATCTGGCTCCAGACCTTGCTGATACAGGGGAAGCCGCTCGGCAGGTGCTCGGCGTACCCGCGCAGGACATCCTCGGTGGGCGGTGCGTAGTAGCTGGAGTCGATGCCTACAGTGCCGAACAAGGGGAAAGCGGCATACTCCTCGAGCATCTTCGTGGCGGCACCCTTGGAGCCGTAGTCGCGGTGATACACCAGCCCCTGCCAGCCAGGGTAGTTCCAGGTGGATGTACCGAACTTCACGAAGCCTGGGATGCGCGTGCTGAGCTGCTCGAACCGGTGGAGGTTTGGCGAGGTCGCGGTGCCGGGATCACTCATACAACATCAGGGGTCAGCGACGATCTTCGACACTCTGCCGCTTTCATCGAGGATGTACAGCTCGCCCGCCGCATCTTCCCCGAAGCTCAGTACTGGACCCACCGGCATGCAGACTGGGCCACTCGGTTTCCTCGCTCACCGCGCCATCGACAAAACGGAAGCTTCGTACCCATCGCTGGCAGAGATCAGCGTAGAAGTAGTGGCCCTGCAGTGCCGGAATGGCGCTGCCTCGGTACACGTAGCCGCCGGTTATCGAGCACCCCTCCTGATGGCTGTACTCGAGGATCGGCAACGTGAGTCCGTTCTGATCACAACTGCTCCCCAGAAAGCAGTGCGCGCCTTCCATGATGTTCCATCCGTAGTTCGACGCCTTTTCCGGCACCTTGTGCAGGGGTCGAGATGTCGACCTCCTCCCAGGACCGCTCTCCGACATCAGCGATGTACAGATCTCCCGTGGCCCGGTCGAAACTGAACCGCCAGGGATTTCGGAGACCATAGCTCCACACCTCAGGAGCAGCGGATCCGACGAACGGATTATCGGCAGGCACTGCGTACGGCTCGGTGCTTCGTACATCTATCCGGAGAATTGAGCCGAGGAGATCGGATAGATCTTGGCCTCGGCTATCGGGGTCGCCTGAACCGCCGCCGTCACCAAGACCCAGGTAGAGAAAGCCGTCCGGACCGAACGCTATCTGCCCGCCGTTGTGATTGGCGAACGGCTGCACCGCGGTCAGGATCACCAGCTCGCTTGCGGGATCAGCCACGTCAGGGTTGGCCGAAACCTGAAAACGGGAGAGGGTGGTATTCCCGGCGGGATCGGTGAAGTGCACGATGAATCGCCCGGTCGTCGCATAGTCCGGATCGAACGCGAGGCCGAGCAGGCCTTGTTCGCCACCATTGGATATGCGGGAGCTGAGATCGATGAACGGATCTGTGAGGAGGACTCCATCCTTTATGATGCGAATGGCGCCGGTCTTCTCCACGATAAACAACCGGGCATCCCCTGGAGGCGCGGTAAGATAGAGCGGAGCACTCAGCCCTGACACAATTTCCTGGAGTCTGGCGCCGCTTCCGACCGGGGGCCCGGATGGGTCGTCTCCCGAGCAGCCACTGGCACAAAAGGCGGAACCCAGCGAGAGTCCGAGGCAGGTCAGCAGCCTGGGAAACAGCATTGGCGGATCCTCATGAAGTTGCAAAGCACGATGATGCGGAAGACGTTAGCTCGGGCGGTCCTGGGAGCGTTGCTAGGAGCATGTACTCCTCTGGGCCTCTGGATCTATGAAGATCCCGTGGTCACCGTGTCGCGCGTGACTTTGGAGCTCCGGGAGCCGCGTTCCTCGACGTTATCCCCAGTCGTGGTCGCCTTGGACGTCCACAACCGAAACGACTTCCCACTCTCCACCAGGCGTATGGAGCTCTCACTCCGGCTGGACGGGATTCCGATCGGCCGGCTTAAGCAGGATAACAGAGTTGCGGTAGCAACCGACGGGGTATCGACCGTAGCTCTGCCGTTGAAGCTGGAAAAGCAGGCGACACCCTCGCATTTGCGGACGCTCGACTCCGGCAGCCACGTTTTCCTGGTGAGCGGTCGCGCCACTTTTGACACTCCCATCGGTCCCCGCAAGGTGCGCTTTGCCGAAGAGGGCCAGATGATTTTCGGCCTCCGGCCGGGCGAGTAGAGCCAACCACTTTACGCGCGCTTGCTGCGAACGCGCTCCAGCCGATCCAGATGAGTGATGGTGAGCGTCACTGCCCCGAACTCTTCCTCCACCTTCCCCCGAAAAATGAAAGGCCCCTGATCGAAAAGGACGTGACCGCGCTCACGATACACGTCTGGAAACAGCACTGCCTCGATCAGTCCATGACCATCATCGAAGGTCGCAAACTCCATCGGCTCGTCTTTGCCGGTATGGACCGGTTTTGCCGTTGTCAGCATTCCGGCGGCCAGAACATGCCGGTCTACGTTCCGATGCAACTCGGTGCTGGGACAGAGCCGGAAGCGGCGTAGCCGGTCGGCGTAGAGGTGCATCGGATGAGCATCAGTCATAAACCCCAGAATCTCGTGCTCCTCTTTCCGGCGCCGTTCAGGGGAGTACTCCCGCAGGGTGGGAACCGCGGGGGGCAGATGGTCGAACCAGTCGGCGGGGCGGCGGGGCGGCGGGGCAGCGGTACGGTAAAGGCACACCGATGCCTGCTTCCCGGTCGAACCAGACTGCCCCGCTTCCCCGCCGCCCCGCGGCCCAGCCGAATCCACCAGCCACAACATCATCGGCCGAGTCCAGCCGCCGGCGATGGAGTCGAGCGCGCCGACCTTGATCAGGAGGCGCAGGTCCGATGGAGCTATACCGGTCCGGGCGCGAAAGTCGAAGAGGGAGCGGAAGGGCAGCGGGGCAGCGGGGCGGCGGGGCAGTAGGTCTGATACGCCGAGATCAGGTGGTGTGCTGTTGCTGCCCCGCTGCCCCGCTGCCCCGCCGCCTCTCGCCGCAAAAATCCGCTGTACCGCATCCGCCGACAGTCCCTTCACGAACTGCAATCCGATCCGGATCTCCCGTCCCTTGCCGATACAGCGGAAGTCACTGGCATTGACATCGGGAGGAAGGACAGTGAGCCCCATCCGCATCGCCTCTGCCACATAGGCGAACGCATGATAGAATCCGCCGCCGTTGGACAGCACCGCCGCCATGAATTCAGCAGGATGGTTTGCCCTGAGCGCGCAGGAGTGCTGGGCCACCTGGATATAGGAGCACGAGTGTCCCTTGCAGAAGCTGTAGCCCGCAAAGGACATGATCATCTCCCAGACCTGCTTGGCCGCAGTCGGGGTTACGGCCCAGACGCATCGCGCCGGTAAAGAATTCCTCGGCATAGGCGGCGAGGTGCTTGGCCGGACGCTTTTTCGACAGCGCCTTGCGAAGTCCGTCGCCGGTGGCGGGCGGCATTCCGGCAAAGGTGGCACAGACGTTCACCACATCCTCCTGATACACCATGATGCCGAACGATTCGCGTCAGGGTGTCCTGCGAGCGACGGATCGAGCGGCTCGTACGGCGTCCCGTTGCGCAGCCGCTCGAGATAGAGCCGGATGTACTTGTTCGATGCCGGCCGGATCATGCTGGTGTTGAGCACCAGCAGCTCGAAGGTGTCCGCCTGGCTCTTGGCGCACAGGAGCCGGGAGGCGGGAGACTCGGTGTAGAAGACGCCCATGGTCTGGCCGGTGCGGAACAGTTCCTTGGCGCGCTCATCGTCGCCGGCGGCCGACGAGGTGTAGTCGATCCGATGGGTGGTGTGGCCATGAACGGCGTCGATGGCATCACGGATCACGGCGAGCGACCGATTGCCCAGCAGATCGATCTTGACCAGCCCGGCATCCTCGGTGCCGTCCTTCTCGAACTGAATGACCGGGACTGGAAGGTCGGGAAAGCCATCGAGCGTCTTGGCGGCGCGGCTCCACCGGCACGTAATCGGTGAGCGGGCTCGGCGTGATCACGACGCCGCCCGGCATGCACCGACAGATGACGAGGAATCCCTACAGACCCTCGGCGACTGCGGGCGAAGTCCGTGCCAGTTGGAGGCCAGATGGAGCCCCCGGAAATTCGGATGGGCTGGCCAGCACCTCTGCCAGCCGCTCACCGGTCTCATAGAAGAACGGAATGCGCCGGGTTACCTCCCGGATCTCCCCGGCCGGCCGGCCGTGCACCTTGGCCACCTCTCGCAGCGCACCGCGCGCCTGAAAGGTGTTGTGATTGGCCACCATGGCGGAGTGCAGCTGGGGGTATTGGCGGAAGACATAGGCCAGCACCTTGTCGCGCTCGTCCCAGGGAAAATCGAGATCGATATCGGGTGGATCCCGCCGCTCGCAGGTTGAGAAAACGCTCGAAGATGAGGCTGCAGCGAATCGGGTCGACATGGGTGATGCCGAGGCAGTAGCTCACCACCGAGTTTGCCACCGAGCCCCGGCCGCAGTGGGTCGGCGCGTGTCGAACGATGTCCCGCACCACCAGGAAGTAGTCGGCGAAACCCTTTCTGACCGATGATGCCGAGCTCGAGATCCAGCCGTCGACTGCAGCTCCGGCGTGATCTCCGGATAGCGCCACCGTGCGCCCTGAGCGTGAGCTCCCGCAGCTGAGCAAAGGCGCGAGCCGGTATCGGCGGCTCGGGGCGGTACGGTGCGCTCACCGATTGGAATCCGATAGCTGCACCGCTCCGCGATTTCCATCGACGCGCGAATTGCGTCGGGACAGTCGGGAAAGTGCCGCGCCAGATCGGTGCTGGTGCAGAGCCAGGCGCTGCTGGGCCAGACTTCCTCGGACGGCAAGGCGGAAAGCGTGGTGTTCAGCGCGATGGCCCGGAGCAGCCGGTGCCGGCTCCAATCTTCCGCGTTGCGCCGCTACGACACCATTGGTGGCGACGAGCGGGCAGTCCGAGACGGCGAGCCGCGGCGAGTGTCTCGTGGCGCCGTCCTGCCGGGCCGAAGCTCGGCGTAGAGGTTCGTCGGGGCCGCTGAGCCGGAGGGTCGTGCTCCAGGAAGCCGACATCGCGGGAGAGGAGGATGAGGCCGTCGCGATCTGCGTGAGAGGAGGGAGTGACAGCGGGGCGCTGCCGCGGCTGCTCCCGCCGTGCTCCGCTGCCCCGCCAGTGTATTGCAGTGATCGCCCGGCACAGTGCTCCCCACCCGCGCTCATCCATGGCAAGCGCGACGACCTCCTGATCCATCGCCACCAGATGGGCGCCGAGTATCGGACGGATACCCGCGGCGTCACAGGCGCGCTGGAACTCGACCGCTCCGTAGACGCCATTGGTGTCGGTACAGGCGAGCGCGCTGAACCCGCGCTCGGCCGCTGCCTGAGCGAGTACCTCCGGACTCGAGACGCCGAGGCCGAAGGAGAAGTGGGTGTGGAGTGGAGGTGGGTGAACATTTTATTCAACAGCGTGAGCGGGAAGATAAAAAGGCGTAAGCGGTAAGCGACGGTGCTCACCCTGAGCTTCCTCGCCCGCTCACCGCTCACGCTCGTCATTTCCCGCTCACGCTTTTGTTGTCCAGAAACTCATCGACCATCCGATTGATCGACCTCCGGCTTATCGAGCTGGATCCAGTGGCCGGTGCCCGTCCACAACCTGGTGGGGAAATCCGCTGTCCCAGCCGGTGCAGGCTGAAAGCCATGTCATTGTGCGGCGTGACGATCGACAGCTTGGGCCCGTGATACCGGGCCAATGCTGGATCGGGATCGAACTGCATCACCTCGCGTAACACCCGGACGACCGTTTCCCTGCGGTGTGCTCTTCAGATCGGCAGAAGCCGTTCTCTGATGGCGCTGTCCGGTCCGGCAATGCTGGTCCAGTATGCCTGACTGGCATTGTCATAGTCCGACTCCAGGCTCGTGAGAAAGCCGTCAGCCTCGGCCGCTGGGATCTGCTTGCCATCTCCGATGGGATCGACCAGCACAATCCCAGAACACGATCGGGATGAAGCGCCGGCGTACACCAACGCGGCGCCGCCGCCCATGCTGTGTCCCACCAGCACGAAGCGGTCGAGCCCCAGCGAATCGACTACGGCGGCGATATCGCCGCCATACCGGCAATCGTGTAGTCACCATTGTTCGGTGGCTCGGACCGGCCATGTCCTCTGAAGATCGAATGCGACGGCCCGGCGGGTCTGCCGCAGATGCTCGAGCTGCTCCGACCATTGGCTGAGCAGTGCCGGCCAGCGAGTGCGACCAGCACGACGGCGGGTCCATCCTTGCCGCCGTCATCTACCGCCAGCGCTCCCGCCGGCCCGGTGACTCCACACGATCTCATTGGCGTCACAAAGTCGTCCACAGGCTGCAAGCCAGGCTCGGTAGCCACCAGAGCGTCATCCACCTCATAGTTCTCTGGACCCAGGGAAGGGGGGCGGCTCGAGAATCACGCTGGTACACGGGACAGTTGGGCACGTGAGCACCCGGCAGGTAGCCGATGCTCATGAGGAACTCGCCCACGATCTCACCTCCGGTGAAGCGAAACGTCTTCTTGAAGAGCTTCACCCATTCCTCCTTGCTCCTCGGATGGTGCGCCGCGCAACCAGCCCGCAAATGAGCCATGGGATGTTCGCAACTCCAGAATGCGTTGGGCATTGGCGATGGCGGCATCCACCTTCAGCCGGTTGCGGATGATGCCAGCATCCGCGAGCAGGCGTTTACGGTCGGCATCGCCATAGTCGGCCACTACATCGGGATCGAAACCGCTATATGCCCGCCGGAATGCCTCTCGCTTCTTGAGAATCGTGAGCCAGGAGAGTCCGGCCTGGTTGATCTCCAGCATCAGCCGCTCGAACAGCTCGGCGTCACTCTCCAGCGGGAAGCCGTACTCGCTGTCATGATAGGGTCCATGCCATTCATGCCCTGGTGCAGCGTCACAGTAGGTAGCCATGAGCTAGGAGCTTAGAGCCAGGAACATTAGATATTCATTCTCGTGGGCCTGGATATGTACTCCCAGCTCCTGACTCCCAGCTCCCAGCTTGAATACTCCATGCGCGCAGTGATCTACGAAGGCGCCGGTGGCCCGGAGGTTATCTCCATCGGCGAAGTCCCCAAGCCCGAAGTTCGACCCGACCACATCCGGGTACGCGTCCACGCCGCGGGGCTCAATCGCGCCGATCTGATCCAGCGGCGGGGGCAGTACGCGGCGCCCGCGGGTTGGCCCGCGGATATTCCCGGTCTCGAGTACGCCGGCGAAGTGGAGGCGGTACGCCCGGGCGTCACCCGATGGAAAGTCGGTGACCGGGTGATGGGACTCGTCGGGGGCGGTGGCCAGGCCGAGTATGTGGTGGTGCACCAGGATGAAGCCCTGGCGATACCTGAGAGACTGTCGTTTGAAGAGGCGGCGACGATCCCCGAGGCATTTCTGACGGCGTACGATGCGCTGGTAACGCGCGGGCGGCTCACGACCGGTGAGCGGGTGCTGATCCACGCTGTGGGAAGTGGTGTCGGCACCGCGGCGGCACAAATTGCCAAGCATCTCGGCGCCACGGTGCTCGGCACATCCCGCAGCGGTGATAAGCTGGCCCGCGCGCTGGTGTATGGGCTCGATATCGGCATCGATACCAGCAGCTCTTCGTTCCGCGATGCTGTCGGGGACCCGATCAACATCGTGCTCGATGTTCTGGGCGGCCCATCGTTCAGCGACAATCTGGCGGTGCTTGCACCCCGAGGGCGGCTGATCATGCTCGGCTTTCTGGCCGGCAGCAGTACCGATGCCGATCTCGGGCCGATTCTGCGGAAGCGGCTGGAAGTGATCGGAACGGTGATGCGGACCCGGGGGCTGGAGGAACGGATTCCGCTGGTGAAGGAGTTTGCCGCCCGAATGTTGCCGCTGTTCGAGCCGAGGCAGGATCAGGCAGCACCACTGCGGCCGGTACTGGAGCGAACCTACCCGATGACTCAGCTGGCGGATGCGCATCGCGTCATGGAAGGCAATGCCACGTTCGGAAAGATCGTGGTTGTCTGGTGAGGAGCTGTACGCGCTGAGCGGTGAGCGCCGGCCGGGACGGTGCGCACCGCCGCCGCGCCGTAGCGGCTCCGAATGTGGTCGACGGCATGTTGCAGGGCGGCGGGGCAGGGCAGCGGGGCAGCGGGACAGTCGACGAGAACGAAAGACTCGGCATTGGTGTGCCTTTGCTGTCCATCTGCCCCGCTGCCCCGCTGCCCGTCCCACAACTCCAGCTGTGCTTCCTCTTCCACTACCCGATCGAGCGTAAGCGCGACAGTGCGTACTGCGAGACGCTTGGTATTCGCCAGGATAAATGCGCGGCGAGCGGCATCGCGTGAGCTCGGCATCGAGCGCTGCAGCTGAGAGGGGTACGGCGCGGGAACTGGTGGAGTAGTCGGCATACGTGGTTTCGACCAGAAGTCGGTATGCGGTGAGCCGGCGTTTCCGCAGCCGTCGGCCGAGCCGTTCCGTCAGCAGACGGAGCAGGGGAAAGAGGATCCCGAGATCATTGGTATCGGTGGTGAGCGTATGGCTCACGCGAAATTCCGACTGCCGTTCAGGGGGTAGTACCGGCCGAGGATCGATTCCCTGCGCCCGCGCTCGCAGGATTCGGCCATGTGCGCCAAAGACGGCACAGAGCGCGCTCTCTGGGATTGCAGCGACTTCGCCGATCAGATTCAGTTGATAATCGTCCAGCTGCGTGCGAATGCGTGCAGTGAGCTCAGGCATCACCTCGAGTGGGTGTGGTGCCAGAAACCGCCGTTCATTTCCCGATGGGACGTACAGCAGAGATTCACTGCCACCCCTGCTTACTGCCCCGCTGCCCTGCTGCTCCGTTGCCAAACGGTCCACTCGAATAGCCGCCTGACTGACAAGCTTGTTGGTGGCGACCCCGACGGATACGGCGAGCTGCAGCTGCTTGCTTACCTCACGCCGGATTCGTGCGGCGACGTCCTGGGGTGGACCGAACAGACGGCGGGTGCCGGTGAGGTCGAGGAACGCGTGACCATAGCCACGAGGCTCGATGGTTGGCGCGTAGATCCGGAGAATTTTGTGCAGCGCCCGCGAAGCCTGCGCATAGAGCCGCGGGTTCGGGAGGAAGCACGATGAGATCGGGGCACCGACCGCTGGGCTATGCGGACCGGCATCCCGCGCTTCAGCCCGGCCAGCCGAGCCTCAGCTGAAAGCGCCAGGATCGTGGCTTGGTCGGCGCCGGGCGGTGCTACCGCAAGGGGACGGGTTCGAAGGGCGGGAGCAACCAGTCCTTCAAGCGAAGTACAAAACGCTGGCGGGTCGACGAAAAGGACTGAGCGCATAGAACTCACTGTTCACGCTTTATTTATCGGACCACACCGCAAGCTCGTGGTCGCCCGGATCGGTGAAGTGGAACCGGCGGCCCCCCGGAAAACTGAAGATCTCGCGAGGATTCGCCGTAGATTCTCCTTCTTTTGTCATAGCAGAGCCGGCTGCTGCACCGAGGCAGTGGCTGAATGTCTTGGCTGGCGGCCTTCGAGCTGCCGCCGCCGGCGCACGTTCTCATCTATGGGAAAACCATACGTCTGCTTCAACAGGCGCAGCCTGCGGGTGAGTGCGTCCTGGTATTCCTGACTCACATAGTCCTTATCGGCATAGTGGCGGCGATAGCGCTCGGCCAGTGTCGGAAACTCCTGGGTGAGGAATGGAAGGAAGCGGTGCCGCGCTGCGGGACCGAGCCGGAGCGCCGACCCGACCACATAGCGGGCGCCCGCCTCCTTCGCCGCCTCCATCAGCCGCGCCAGACCGGGCCAATCGTCTGTGACTCCCGGGATGATCGGCGCCACCAGGAGCCCGGCATAGACTCCGCCCTCGATCAACCGACGAAGCGCACGCAGCCGCGCCGCTGGAACCGGCGAGCGCAGCTCCAGGAGACGTGCCAGACGGGCATCGGCGGTTGCCAGAGAGATGTTGACGGTGACCTCGTTCCGGGCCGACAAAGCCTGGAGCAGATCGAGATCGCGGGTGACCAGTGAAGACTTGGTGATGATCTCGATCGAGAGCC
The DNA here is from genome assembly GCA_963730915.1 of uncultured Gemmatimonadales bacterium. Lineage (GTDB taxonomy): Bacteria > Gemmatimonadota > Gemmatimonadetes > Gemmatimonadales > GWC2-71-9 > CAVVWJ01. The sequence goes on from CAVSTR010000004.1 coordinate 799,308, forward strand.
CGTGATAGGAGCGCAATACCTCGAGGATCTGGCGGGTAAGACGGAACTGTCGCTCAGCCGGCTGGTAGGGATCGGTGGCGGTGCCGATGACCAAGGAGTGCCCGGCAAGCTTGGCCGGGTTCAGCGTCCGTGCGAGCACCTGGGCAACGTCGGTCTTGACCAGGATCTCCTTCTCGAAGGCTTCTTCAGGAGGCAGCGGGGCAGCGGGGCGGCGGGGCGGCACGGCAGTTTGCTCCGATTCACCCAGCTCTCCTGGTGTGCTGTTGCTGCCCATCTGCCCAGCGGCCCCGCTGCCCCGCCGTTCCATCGTCCACCGGTGCGTATCTCTGGCATAACAGTAGGTGCACCCGAACTCGCAGCCGACGTATGGATTGATCGACCAGAAATCCATGCCAGTCGAAGCCGGGGTATTGAGGACCGAGCTCACCGATAAGCCCATGAACCTGGCGCCCCGGCTGCTGCGTTCGTCGAGAAGGGGCAGCGGGGCGGCGGGGCGGCGGGGCCGCACAGGCACCTGCGAGATCAAATCACTCAGTTCGGTTTGGGTTGGGCAATCATGCTCTCTTCGACCTGGCATCTGCCCCGCTGCCCCGCCGCCCCGCCGTTCCCTTCTCATCCGCACTGTCCCCATCCACACTGAGTGCAGCTCATGCAGCCGGAAGAGCGTACCACGGGCCCGGCACAGTCAGGGCAGATCCGAGTAAACCGGAAGGTGCTCGGCCGATATGTTGTCGGCTGGCCGAGACCCGAGCGAATGGCCGGTCCTGGATCTGAGATTTTTGGAGCCGGGCTGCTGAAGGGAAGAGGGGAGGAAAAACCAGGGAAGTACATGTGAGACCCCACATCTTCGGGATTTGTTCGGATACCTGAACCGAATATATGCCGAAGAAAAGAGCCGTCAAGCAAGTGGCTCCCGTCACTGAGACGTGGTGTGATGTACGACAGGTTACCACGGCGTTACACTCGTTACTGACCTCGACACGTCGTCCCACGTGTTGCCCTACCAGGAGGAACCATGAAAGCCCCACCTCTCCGTGCGGTCCCATTGCTTCTCACCTTGTTCGTACCGCCGGCGGCAGCGCAGACCGGAATCGAGCTCGGGGCCTTCGCTCAAGCCAGCTACTGGGAGGAGAGCATTGGCTTTGATCAGGGATCCGGTGGTGGAGGGGTTCGGATCGGATTCTTTCCGGTTCGCAACCTGCTGCTCGAGGGCGAAGGAGGATTCGTATCGACTGAAGCACGGGAGGAGTTCCGGGTCTCCTATATCCCGCTCAGAGCCCGACTCCTGTTCAACCTGCCGGTCGGAGAGCACGGTGCTCTCCTGCTCGGTGGTGGCTACGCCCGCAATGAGTTCCGCCGTGACATCGACACCCATGAAGACGGAGTGACCGGTCTGCTGGGAGTGCGCCTGGGTCTTCCGAGCAACACGTCCATACGCATCTCTACTTCGCTCGACTACATACCTTCACCGAGCATCGACCTCTATCCTGCTGGCGCGCTCGAGCCCGATCACAACGTGAACTGGAACATCCAGGTTGGTCTCGGCTTCCTTCTCGGCGGGGCCGGTTACAGCAACGCGCCACGCCCAGCCGCGGTCGCCCCCAGACCTGACAGTCTGCAGCTGCAGGCGCGGCGCGATTCAATGGCACAGGCCCGGCGTCAGGATTCAATCCGTGTAGCGCAGGCAGCACAGGCCGAACAAAACCGTGTGCGTGACAGCGTCCGCCTTGCCGCTGAAAAGGCACAGGCGCAGCAACGCGCACTCCGCGACAGTCTACGCCAGGTGGCTCAGCAGGATAGCATCCATGCTGCGGCGCTCCGCGACAGTCTGAGGCTGACGCGGAACCGCGCCCGCATGGCCGAGATCCGGGACAGTCTGGAGCGGATGGCGTTGCGGGACAGCCTGCGCCTGATGATGGAAACTCGGCGGACGCGTCTGACCCTGCGCGGAGTGAACTTCGAGCTCGGCAAGGCGGTTCTGCTGCCGATCTCGCGCGACATTCTGGAGGAGGTCGCCAGATCGCTGGTGGCAAACCCAACCGTGCGCGTGGAGGTGGCGGGGCACACTGACATCACAGGCTCACGAGCCGTGAACGAGCGCCTCTCCCTGGCGCGCGCGGAGTCGGTCAAGGCATTCCTGGTAGAGAATGGTGTTGCGGGAGACCGAATGACGGTTCAGGGCTATGCCTCGACGCAGCCAGTGGCGAGCAACAAGACCGCGTCAGGCCGGGCCCAGAACCGGCGGGTGGAGTTGAGACGTACCGACTAGAGGGACAACTTCCAGGGGTGAAATTCACCTTTGAGGATGCGGTCCCGCTCCTGACCCGGACTCCGGTGGTCCTCCGTCATCTGCTGGCGGACCTTCCGGAGCCCTGGATCAGGGGAACCGAAGGGCCGGATACCTGGAGCCCTTTCGATATTGTAGGCCATCTGATCCATGGTGAGCGTACTGACTGGATAACCCGCACCGAAATCCTTCTGTCCTACGGCGAGAGCCGCGCGTTCACTCCATTCGATCGTTTCGCCCAGTTCGAAGCATCACGAGGCAAGACTCTCAGCGAGTTGCTGGACACATTCGCCGAAGCCCGGGCGGCGAGCCTCCGCCGTCTTGCGTCATTGGGACTTTCGCGGGATGATCTGGACCGGCGCGGCCGTCACCCCGAGCTCGGTCCAGTTACCCTCGGTGAGTTGCTGGCGACCTGGGTGGCGCACGACCTGAGTCACATAGCGCAGGTTGCCCGGGTCATGGGCAAGCCAGTACACCGAGGCTGTGGGACCCTGGCGCGCCTACCTGCCCATGTTGGGCGGGCCGTGACCAACCAGGCACCTCGCTCGACCCAGTCTGCTCCCAGTGAACCATCCGAGACCGCGCGAGTGGAGGCGTTCAGCGACGGCGTCTTCGCTATCGCGATTACGCTGCTGGTGCTCGAAATCGAGGTGCCCCACGCCGACGTCACCGGTCACGGAAGCACCCTGCTCCTGGGACTGCTCCGGCTCTGGCCCTCCTATGTAGGCTACCTAATCAGCTTCGTTACGATCGGCATCATGTGGGTCAATCACCACAGCATGTTCGTACTGATCCGCCGCACCGACCGGTATTTTCTCCTGCTCAGCGTCCTCTTCCTCATGTGTATCGCATTCCTGCCGTTTCCCACTGCGGTCCTGGCTGAGTATCTGCAGGAGCCGAAAGGCCGGACAACCGCGGTTGCCGCCTATAGCGCGTCCTTCGTGTTGATAGCAACGGCCTACAACGCGCTCTGGTGGTATGCGGCTCGAGGGGGTCAGCTGCTGGAGGAGAACGCCGATCGTGAAGCGGTGCGGACGATCAGCCGGCGGTACTTTATTGGTCCCCTTGCCTACGCGGTCTCTTTTGGGCTTGCGTTCCTCAACGTATGGGCAAGCCTGGCCGTTCACCTTTTCCTTCTGGGGTACTACATCCTGCCGGTGCGCAAGCCCACGGCCCGGGGTACCGCAATGTGAGCCCTCAGCTCTGCCTGGGTCGGATCCGTCTCGCCTCCTCGTGCGGCAGAATAAAGTCTTCTTCGGTCGGCGGGCGCACCACAGATCGAAAGCAAGGAACAGCGTCTTGGAGTAGGGGAAAAAGGCAAACGGAACGATCAGCATGAGGACAATTGTGCTGCCCTGAAAAAAGCCCCACGGGGGTGTCGGCCACGTCCAGAGTAGGAATCCTACCACCCAGATACTGAAAACCGTCTCCACAGCCATCAGGTTGAAAAAGTAGGCTCCCAGCCAGTAGCCCTGCTCTCCCCGCTCGAGACCGAGTCCACACACGGGACAGTTCGGCACCAGGCGGGACCAGGTCACAAAAATCGGTCCGCCTCCACAGTTGGGACAACGACGGCGGAGCGCGCGGGAGAATAAGGCGCGCACCGGGGGGCGGGTGAACTGAGTTCACATTCGTGAGACCTCAGCGGGCTTCAGTGAGTCGGACGCAGAGCCAGCGCTCCAGGTCGGCCAAAACCATTGCCTGATCCCAATCCGCAAAGAGCCCGTGGTAGGCGCCGGGATACTCCCGGAATTCCCGTACGGGATGACGTACCTTCTGGAAAAACTCCCGGCTGCCGTCCGGCGGAACCATGCGATCGGCTGATCCATGAAGGATGAGAAGTGGGACCGCCAGATCCGATGCCCGGGCCTGGACGCGTGCGATGGCGGCGGTGACTTCGGTTGAAAGCCGGGCCGTACCGCGGCGGTGGAACAGCGGGTCCGATAACACAGTCTGTACCACGGCCGGGTCCCGCGCCAGCCCGCTGAGGTCCATACCGACCTGCAGGGAGAAGCGAGGCCAGATCCGAGACATCACCCTGCCGAGCGCCATCAAGACCGGCGGCACCCCGACCCTGCCCAATGGTGGGGCTGCGGCAATGATACCGCCGAGCCCGGCCGGGAAGTGGAGGGCGTAATCGAGCACGACGAGGCCGCCGAGACTGTGGCCGAGCAGGAAAACCGGAGACCCGGCCTGCCAGATCTGCACCTGCCCTACGAACGCCTGCAGGTCACTGCGGTACTCGTCCCATCTGCGAAGGTAGGCCCGTTGTCCCGGCGAGCGGCCGTTCCCGCGCATGTCATAGGCGTATACAGCGAACCCGCGCGGCGGGAAGTGGGCAGCAATGCTGGGGTAGAGACCGCTGTGGTCTCCCAGGCCGTGGAGATTGATCAGAGCCGCCCGGGGTTGGCCGGATGGAAGCCATGCCTGGTAGAAGAGAGCCAGCCCATCTCGGCCGGTAAATGTGCCCGAGCGGTGCTCTGCGGGTGGGGGGGCAGTTTGGCTCATGGCTTACGCTAATCGGCGGGCGCTGCTTGACAAAGGGTAAGTCTCCGTCAAACATAGTGGGGGCCCAATCTAGTCCGCGCGGCATCCGCATACATCGAAGCGCCCCGTGACTGCTACGAAGTGTCTATCCAGTTCCCCGATCCCCGATCGACCCGGTGACCATCCGCCGGTGGCGCCCGGCACACTCCGTTCATTCGTTTGAGGTCTATCTGTATGTCACATGCAACCTGGTTCGCGAAGCTCACCGCGATCGCGGTGCTCGCTTCACTTACAACCGCCACCGTCTCCGTGACACCGGCCGAGGCTCAGTTTGGCAAGCGGCTGAAGGAAAGGCTCAAGAGGAACGCGGAAGACAAGGCGATCGATAAAGCGGTAGACAAGGAAAACGACGCCATCGATGCCGCGACAACAGGCAAGGCCGAAGGAGACACTGCCCGGGCCACGGCGGCCCCTACGGAGCCGGGCTCGACCGCACCAGCCGACGCCGCTGCACCTGCGAGCTCTGCGGCCGGTTCGACCTCCGCCCCGGAACCGACCGCGGGTGCAACTGCCTCGGCCTCGCCGACCGACAAGAAGATCTGGGCCAACTATGACTTCGTTCCCGGCCAAAAAACCCTGTACTTCAGCGATTTCACCGACGACCAGGTGGGGAACTTTCCCCAGCGGCTGGAGTACAAGACCGGGACCATGGAGATCGTGGAGTTCGAGGGGGGCCAGCGAGCGCTGAAGGCATCGAGCCCGAGTGAGTTCTACATCCCGCTCCCGGCGGTCCTGCCGGACAAGTACACGATCGAGCTGGACGTCATCAATCGGGGAACCAAACGGGTGGGAGCCAACACAGTGGAGGTAAGCGGCGCCGAGAGCTTCTCCGATCACAACACCATTCGGGTCGGCTGGGGACACGGCGGCCTCGAAACGGACGGTGGCGGTCTACAGAGTAACTGGGTCGCGGCGAAGGATGCCGACGTAGCACGCTATCTCGGTCGCCCTGCCGGTTTCAAGCTGCTAGGTGATGGGAAGTACCTGAAGATCTATGCCGATGAAAAGCGGCTGGCCAACATTCCCAATGCGACGTTCACTCGTGGCAAGAAGGTGCTGGTGAAGCTGGAGGGCCGCGACGATGAGCAGGACGCGGCGTACATCACTCGGATCCGGGTGGCCGAAAGCGAGAAGACCATCTACGACGCCCTGTCATCCGCCGGGCGTTGGACCACTCAGGGGATCCTGTTTGATACCGGCAAGTCCGACATCAAGCCCGAGTCCACGCCGACGCTGAAGCAGATTGCTGCGGCGCTCAAGGAGCACCCCGAGTTGAAAGTGGAAATTCAGGGTCACACCGACAACGTGGGCAAGGCAGACGCCAACCTGAAGCTGAGCCAGGCGCGCGCCGAAGCCGTCAAGAAAGTGCTGGCCGCGGAGTATGGGGTGAAGGCCGATCAGCTCACCGCGAAGGGCTACGGAGACACCAAGCCCTCGGGGGACAACAAGACTGCGGAAGGACGGGCGAACAACCGGCGAGTAGAGCTGGTGAAGTCCTGAGGCTTTACTGATGCAGCCGGCGCCCGTCCAGCGAGAGTCTGAGCATCATGGACTGGCGCCGCTGCTGTTGTACGACGGTACCTGCGGTCTGTGTAGTGCGAGCGTGCAGTTCATACTGCGGCACGAACGGCAGCATACCCTGCGATTCGCGACGCTCGAGGGTGCAGTGGGATCCGACATCCGGCGCAGGCATTCACAGCTGCACGGGGTGGATTCCATGGTGTGGGTGGAGCCACCCTCTGGAGGTCATGCGGAAACCGTCTCCGTCAAATCCGCGGCGGCGCTCCGGGCGGCGCGATACATGGGTGGGCCGTGGCGACTTCTCGCGGTTGGCAGGCTGCTCCCTCCCAAACTTCGGGACGGCATCTATGACTGGATAGCGCAACATCGTCATTCACTGTCGGCCTCCGCCCCCCAGTGCTTTGTTCCCGCTCCGCACCAGACTTCGAGGTTTCTCGACTAAAACCTCACCCGGCCGGCCAGCATCAACGCACCAGAGTTGGCCGCCCTTCCTCTAACCAGCCTCGATGATCCACACGGACGTCGCTCACCCCGAGCGTCGCGCCAGGCTCTTCGCGATTTATGACCAGCGCGTCCGGGGAGCCGAAATGCAGGAAGTAGAGGGTCGGTCCTGCGTTCCTCGCATGCTCTACTACAAAGCCGGCCAGCCTTCCCGGCCAATCCGACGAGGCAGCTGTTCCTGACCCCGCTCGGAGCCGATGCTGATCCAGTGATTCGATGACATGCGCCCGAGAAAGGTGCAAGGCACGATAGCGCTGGCGGAGATGCCGCTCATCCTCGCGGGGGTCGGGCAGTCGATCCCGCACGAGATCACAGGAGCAGCGTCCCACCAGCATTCTGGCTACGGTCTGGGCAGCGGGGTGAAGCGATTTGAGGCTTTGTTGGGCGGTATAGGATGCAAGCTCTGCCGTCGTGCCGGTCGGCAGCATCGATCGGATTTCGGTGAGAGTCAGCGGGCTCGCTATATAGAGGAAGTAGCACATCGTGTGGAGCTGGGAGCTGGGAGTGTGGAGAGCTCCCAGCTCAAATCGGCAGATCGTCCCGCACCAGCACCAGAATCGCCGCCTGAGGAACAACCAGGTACTTCTTGTCCTCGAAGGTGATCTCGACTGCTGCCTTCCGGAAGAAGATCGCGTGGTCGCCGACCTTGGCCTGCATGCCTCGCGACCGCGTTTCACGGGCATCCACTTTCCATGGTTCGTCATCCAGGCTGCTCAGGTCGGCCACCGGTGTTCCTGGGCCCGTCGCGACGATCAAACCGGTCTGCACCTGCTGCGAATCGATGGCAGTAGCGGGCAGGTAGAGACCTACCCGGGTGCGCTCATCGCCGTCCTCCGGAGTGATGAGCACCCGATCGCCTACTACCATCAGCTGTTTCTTGGGAAACTCCATCTTACCGTTTGCCGTTACCGGTCGACGACCTGCGGTGATTGCCGGCGGCCTCTTCGGCGCCATCGGTCTGGTGAACGGTCACCAGCTTCGTCACCCGGAGCCGCCGTGTCGCTGTGGGAAGCCGGAGACTCACCTCTTCGCCCACCTTCTTGTCGCTCAACGCCCGTCCCAGTGGGGATGCCAGGGAAATGTGGCCGGCATCTATATCCATCATCTCGGCCAGAACGACCGTGTACTCATCGGTATCCTGGGTATCCAGATCCAAGACCGTCACCCGCGAACCTAGCCCCACCCTGTCAGTGGGAGCCTCGGTGTTTGCGAGCTGACTGAGCTGGTTCAGCCGCTGGTGCAGCTGCCCGAGCCGCGCCTGCACGAACTGCTGCCGCTCGAGTGCCGCCTTGTACTCGGAGTTTTCCCGAAGGTCGCCCAGCTCGACGGCCTGTGCGATTGCCTGCGGCAGAAGGATATTCAACTCATGGCTCAGCTGATCGATCTCGCGACCGAGCTTCTCACGCATCTCACGAATCATGTCACAACCGTGCAAAAAAGGACGGCCCGGAGAAGGTACCTCTCCAGGCTTGGTAAATCGGATGGCTAAAGATACTCCTTCCGGACCCATAGCCGTAAGGCCATGACAATAAACGCCTTATTTTATTGCCTCCTGCTCGCGGCGCCGGCGTGCCACGGGCGGCAGCAGGAGCCACCCCCGGCGCCCGCGACCTCGGTCAATACGCCCGAGCTGCCGATCGCCGGGGATAACGCAGCCGACTCGCTGCTGGTGGATGTTCAGTCACTGGATTCGACCATTCGAGTGGATGTCCGGTATGCCGGCTCCAACAACTTCACCGGGGCTCCACTGCCGGGCTACGAGGCCCCGCGAGCCCTGCTCCGACCTGAAGCCGCGACGGCGCTGGTTCGGGTTCAGGCCCGGCTCCGGAAGCAGGGATTGAGCCTGCTGGTGTTCGATGGGTATCGACCAGTGCGGGCGACTCTGGCGATGGTGCGCTGGGCCGAACGTTCCCGTCAGCGTGACCTGCTGACGGACGGCTACATCGCCCGGAGAAGCCGCCATAATCTCGGCCTCGCCGTCGATCTCACGCTGGTGGATGCTGGGAGTGGATCCTCCATAGACATGGGGACCCCATTTGATACCTTCTCGGAATCCGCCCACACAGCCAACGCCCGGGGTCAGGTGCTGGCCAACCGGCGTATGCTGGTGCGGGCCATGGAGGCTGAGGGCTTCAGGAACTACGAGAAGGAATGGTGGCATTTCAGTCTCGACGTGCCCGGCGCCCATCCTTTCGACCGGATTATCCGCTGACTCGCCAGTTCCTTGACACCCATCTGGCTGGAGAGTAAAGTGCGGCTTGCTTTTAGCTTCCCTTTTGTTCGGTGGATTCTGCCAACAGGATGAACGCGTAAAATGCTCCTCAGGACCGTTGCCCGGCGCTCGCCCCGTTGGATCACCGCGCTCGGCCTGCTGGTAGTACTTCTGGCTGCTTGCAGCCCGGACCAGTATCCGCAGAGCACGCTCCTTCCCCGCGGGGATTTCGCCAAGATCGCCGATGACCTGCTGGACACCACTGTCCGGTGGGCTTTCCTCGTGTTCGTTCTTGTTGAAGGTGTCCTGCTCTACGCCATATTTCGATTCCGCGGCAAACCGGGCGACCCTGAGCCACACCAGACACACGGCAACACCACGGTCGAGGTGATCTGGACCGTCATACCTGCCCTCATCCTCGCGGCGATCGCTGTTCCCACCGTCAGGGCAATCTTTCAGACCAACGCAGTGCCCGGCAAGGACGCGCTTACCATCGAGGTGGTGGGGCATCAATGGTGGTGGGAATTCAGATATCCCGAGTTCAACCTGACCACTGCGAACGAGATGCATGTCCCGACAGGGCGGACCGTCTCCTTGCGAATGGGCAGTAACGACGTCATACACAGTTTCTGGGTTCCGCAGTTCGCCGCCAAGCGCGATGTCTTTCCTAATCGGGAGACCCGCATGTGGTTTACGGCGCAGGCCGAAGGAAATTATCCGGGACAGTGTGCCGAGTTCTGTGGCATTCAGCATGGCCGGATGGCACACCGGATCGTGGCCCAGAAGCCGGAGGAGTTTCAGGCATGGGTAGCCCACATGCAGACCTTGAGCGGCAAGCCCGGCGACGCGGCGCCAGCCGGCGTCCAGCAGTACGCCGAAGGCGAGAAGGTGTTCACCGCGAAAGGCTGTATCGCCTGCCATTCCTTCACGGCAGTTAACGCGCCAAAGGGAATGGTAGGCCCCAACCTGGCGAACATCGGCTCACGCTCGTACATCGCGGCCGGCACGCTCAAGAATACCGACGAGAATCTCGCTCGCTGGATCCGGGACCCTCAGGGAATCAAGAAGGGTGTTCTCATGCCCAACCTCGGGGTGACGGAAGCCGAAGCGAAGGCCTTGGTGGCCTATCTCCGGGCGCATAAGTAGCACGACCATAACTACAGGGTTCCAATGGCTACCAGGGTTTTAGACCAGCATCCTGCCGCAGCGGCACACGGCGAGAAGACCGGCCTGTGGAGCTGGATCACGACCGTCGACCACAAGCGGATCGGGATCCTCTACGGCGCCACCGCCTTCTTCTTCTTTCTGATGGGCGGTATCGAGGCGCTGCTGCTTCGAATCCAGCTCGGCAGCGCTGAAAACACATTCTTGTCGCCGGAGACGTACAACCAGCTGTTCACGATGCATGGCACGACCATGATCTTTCTGGCGATCATGCCGCTGTCGGCCATGTTCTTCAATTATCTGATTCCGCTCCAGATCGGTGCCCGCGATGTGGCGTTTCCGCGCCTGAATGCATTCAGCTATTGGGTATTTCTGCTCGGCGGCCTGTTTCTGAATTCGAGCTTTCTGTTGGGTGCCGCCCCCGATCAGGGCTGGTTTGGCTATGCCAATCTGACGTCGAGGCAATACTCTCCCGGCCTCAACGTCGACTTCTGGATGCTCGGCCTCCAGATCCTCGGCATCGCGTCGCTCGCAGCCGCCGTGAACTTCTTCGTGACCATCATCAACATGCGGGCTCCAGGCATGACGCTCATGCGGATGCCGATGTTCGTCTGGATGAGCTTCATCACCCAGGTACTCCTGCTGCTCGCCTTCCCGGTGATCACGGTGGCCCTGATCCTTTTGATGTACGACCGGTTCTTCGGGAGCCACTTCTTCGTTCCCTCCGGTGGGGGCGACCCGCTGCTGTGGCAACACCTGTTCTGGATCTTCGGCCACCCCGAGGTCTACATCCTCATCCTGCCTGCATTCGGCATCGTGTCGGAAGTGCTGCCCGTGTTCTCCCGAAAGCCGCTCTTCGGCTACGCCGCCATGGTCTTCTCCGGTGTCTTCATCGCCTTCCTCGGGTTCGGCGTGTGGAGCCACCACATGTTCTCCACCGGGATGGGCCCGCTTGCCGACACGTTCTTCGCCTTGACGACCATGCTGATCGCGATCCCGACCGGGGTGAAGATCTTCAACTGGATTGGAACCATGTGGGGCGGCTCGCTGCAGTACCGTACTCCGATGCTGTTTGCCATCGGCTTCATCGCCATGTTCATCATGGGTGGGCTTTCCGGGGTCATGCACTCCTCGCCTCCCGCCGACCTTCAGCAAACCGATACCTACTTTGTGGTGGCGCACTTTCACTACGTGCTCTTCGGTGGCAGCATCTTCGGACTCACCGCCGGCGCCTACTACTGGTGGCCGAAAATGTTCGGCCGGCTGCTGGACGAGCGTCTCGGCAAGCTGCATTTCTGGCTGATGCTCATCGGGTTCAATCTGACCTTCTTCCCGATGCACTTCGTGGGACTCCACGGAATGCCGCGCCGGGTCTATACCTATCCTGATGGGCTTGGTTTCGAGCTCATGAACCAGATCGAGACGGCAGGATCATTCGTGCTCTTCGTCGCATTCGCGGTCTTTCTGTATAACATCTACAAGACCTCGCGCCAGCCGCGGAACGCCCCGGCCGACCCGTGGAATGGCGCGACGCTCGAGTGGAGCATCCCGTCGCCCCCTCCTGAGTTCAACTTCGCGGAGATCCCCACAGTGCACGGCCGGGACGCTCTGTGGGAGATGAAGCGGCAGCGGGGCGGACAATTGCCCGAGCCGCCCCGGGTCAGCGGAGCCGGTATTCACATGCCCAACCCCTCGTACTGGCCGCTGGTCACCGCGGTCGGCATCCTGCTGGTCTTTGTATCGCTGATGGCGATGGCACATACCGGTGTGTTGGGAGTGGCCGCGTCCATTGCCCTGGTGTTTCTCGGTATCTACAAATGGGCGTATGAGCCGGCAGGTTGAAACTGCGTAAACAGTGAAAAGTAAAAAGTGAACAGTGAACACTGAGTGGTGCATCTTTCACTCTTCACGCTTCACTCTTGACCGATGTAATTCTTGGAGAAAATGACGTTGACAGCACACGCGCACGCAGCGCATCCCGAGACCTCGACCGGACTCGATAGCAGAAAGCTCGCAATCTGGACCTTCATCGGTTCGGAATGCATGTTTTTCGCTACCCTCATCTCGAATTACCTGGTCAACAAGGGCAGGAGTCTGGTCGGGCCGTTTCCGCACGAGCCCTGGACTTCGCCGGCCGGACAGCATTTCGAGCCTATCTTCGAGATTCCTCTCGTCACGCTTGGCACTGCGCTTCTGCTGTTCAGCTCTCTCTTCGTGGTGCTCGCACTCAGCGGCGCTCAGCGTGGCAACCGCAAGGCTCTGCTCGGCTGGCTGGGCGCTACCATCGCGTGCGGGGTCTTCTTCGTGGGTATGCAGGTCTACGAGTTCACCCACTTCGTTCATCGGGGCCTGGGTTTCACCACCAACCTGTTCGGATCGAGCTTCTATACTCTGACCGGGTTCCATGGTACCCACGTAACCATCGGGGTCATCTGGCTGGCTACGCTCTGGGTGGATGGCTTCAGGGGACGGTTGCAGCCGCACCGGGCGCTGAACCTCGAGATGTCGGCCTTGTACTGGCACTTCGTCGACGTGGTCTGGATCATCATCTTTCCGGTCGTCTACCTCATCAAGTGAGCAGTCGCATGGATGCCCACGTGACCCACAGCGCACCTACCGAGCACAACCACCCCAGTGCAGGGCTCTACTTCAAGGTGGGCCTGGTGCTGTTCGTACTCACCGCACTGGAAGTCGGGTTGTACGAGATCACGTACGGCGAGCACGCCAGCTCCTTGGCCCCCACGATCAAGCCATTGTTCGTGCCTCTGCTCCTGCTGCTCTCGGCCGCCAAGTTTGCGCTCGTGGCCATGTTCTACATGCACCTGAAGCAGGACCATAAATTGTTTTCGGGCGTGTTCGTGTTTCCGCTGATCATTGCGGCATTCATTATCGTGGCGCTGATCATCCTGCAGGCGTACCACTTCGGCTTCGCGAGAGCGGGGTAATGCTCGACGAGCGCTTGCGACCTACCACTCCATACGAGTGGAGCTGGTCCCTGCATCCCAGCGTCATCATAGGCACCGGACTTCTCGGTGCCTTGTACTTTTATGGAATCGGACCCTACCGCCGGCGACACGGCCATCCTCCTCCGTCCGCATGGCAGGTGCTCTCGTTCTCGGGCAGTCTCGCGGTCCTGCTGCTGGTGCTGAACGGACCGGTGCACGATCTCAGTGACTACTACCTGTTCTCGATGCACATGGCCCAGCACCTGGCGCTCACGTTGATTTTTCCGCCGCTGCTTCTTGCGGGAATACCGTCCTGGCTGCTCCGTCCACTGCTTGCACGTCGAGGGGTGCTCGAAGTGGGGAGGTTCCTCACTCGACCTCCCGTTGCCGCAGTTCTATTCAGCGTTTCCCTTGCCCTCTGGCACCTGGCGTTCTTTTACGACCTCATGATGCGCAGTCACGAGGTGCACATCGCCACTCATCTGCTGTTCATGGTGACAGCCACACTGATGTGGTGGCCGGTCATGGGACCGGCCCCGGAGCTGCCCCGATTGCCGACTGGACCGGCCATGCTCTATGTGTTTCTGGTCGGTATCCCGATGCAGATCGTGGCGGCCCTCATCACCTTTGCCGACGAAGTGCTGTACCCCTGGTACGTCACAGCCCCGCGTACCTGGGGGCTGTCGCCCCTGGACGATCAGCAGCTCGGCGGTTTGTTGATGTGGGTACCGGGCAATCTCTGGTTGTTCGCTGCGATTGGAGTGCTGTTCTTCAGGTGGGCGCGGGAGGAAGAGTCAACGTCGTACGGCCGCGAGCACCAGGCATAGCCAGCCGGCCAGGAAGGCCACCCCTCCGATCGGTGTCACAGCACCCCACCAACGAGCTCCGGTCAGCGCGAGGATATACAGACTGCCGGAGAAGAGCAACACTCCCGAGAACGAACAGCCAGCCGGCGTAGACCGGGAGTGGCCCTGGCCACCTGGAGACCGCCCAGGCCACAGCCAGCAGCGCCAGCGCGTGATAGATCTGGTATCTGGCTGCCGTCTCGAAGATGACGAGGTAGTCCGCACTGATCCGCGCTCGAAGGGCATGAGCGCCGAACGCCCCGGCCGCAACAGCGAGCATTGCGGACGCTGCACCCAGCCCAAAGAAGATACGGTCCATGCTCAAGTCACCTGTGGGATAGTCCGCGGGCGTCCAGCTCCTGGCGACTGGCGCGACGGTCGGCCCAGGCGGCCAGAGCGGCAATCACGAGCAGGAACACGATGTCACTCACCGCCACTACGGTCATGCTCGGAGGCACCGGCCCAGAAGGCTGGCGACATACGTGCCCACGAGCAGGAGCACAACGATCATCAGCCTGGGGAGCCTGACCGGATGCCGGTTTGAGCGTCGCGTGATGTAGATGGCGAGGCCAATTCCGAACACCAGCGCCTCGGCAGCCAGCGTTGCCACCGGATTGTTCCACAGACCGAGGCCGAGCTTGACCGAGCTGCTGCCGCTGAGGGGTAGATCCGGGATGTGCACCAGGACATCGAGCGGATAGTGCGAAAACACGGCGAGTCCCACCATTGCTGCGGCCTGCCAGTGGCGACTGGTATCCCGAGTGGGCCAGGTGTAGTAGAGTGCTGCCGCAACGAAGCTCCACGCCAGCGCTCCGACGAGGCTGTGTGAGATCGGGTAGCTCAGAAATTCGAATGGCGTGATCGCCGTGTGTCCCGGAACGATTCTGGCTTGTCTCCCAGCCGAGCAGGAGGAAGATGCCCCAGAGCAGATCGGCCAGCTGGACGGCGACAAAGAGCGTTCCGAGCGAGAGCTTCGGCTCGGCTCGCTTCAGCGCGAAGCGCGACACCGTAGTGGCCTAGAAACATGGCGGGGCAGCGGGGAAGCGGGGCAGCAGGGACAGCGATAAGACACTCACGAGATCGTGACTACAGTCATGAACGCTCACTGTGAGAGCTGCCGTCCAGATCGGTGCATCTTGTAACTGCTTACCGCTGCCCCGCTGCCCCGCTGCCCCGCTGCCCCACTTACTTCAACCACGCTCCTCCATCCACCACCATGATCGCGCCGGTGATCCATTCCCCGGCTGGACTCGCCAGAAAAGTCACCATCTGACCTATGTCGTCCGGAGTGCCCCAGCGCCCGAGCGGGAATCTTTTCGGCCGCATACTTCTCCATGCCGAACAGATCGGGTGCCTCTGCCCCTGGAGGAGTGAATGCCTTCTTGACGCCCTCGGTAGGGATGGGCCCGGAGCCACGGCGTTGACGGTAATCTCTGTCACTGGCCCATTCGAGGGCGAGGGTGCGGGTAAGCGCATCGACTCCTGCCTTGGCTGCCGTGGCGTGGGCCATCAGGGGCCATCCGCGATAGTGCAGGGTCATCGAAATGGAAATGATCCTGCCGCCCCCCTGCGCCTTCATCAAGGGGTACGCTGCCTGACAGCAGTAGAAGGTCCCATACAGGTCGGTCTCGACCACGGCCCGCCATGCATTGGGCGACAGGGTCGAGCTGGGTGCGTAGAAGTTGCCGGCGGCGTTGTTGACCAGGATGTCCAGGCGGCCATGGTTTGTCAGCTACTTGCTGAACCATCTGAGCCACTGAGTCGGGCTCCCGCACGTTGACGGCGACGGCGCTCACCTTCGATCCACCCGCCCGGAGCTGTCTCGGCTGCCGGCTCGAGGTGGTCGGGCTTGCGGCTCGCGATCGCCACGTCGGCGCCTGCGGCTGCCAGACACGAGGCGATCCCGAAGCCGATCCCGGTTCCGCCTCCGGTGACCAGCGCCACCCGGCCGGCCAGCACGTCGCGCCGGAAGAATCCCGGCTGTCTCGGTCACGCCCCTTGCCCGCGTGCAGCCATCCGCGCTGCAAAGGCCTCCAGCCGCATGCGGAAACTCTGGTCTCTGTAGGGCCTGAAGCTGGGCCGCTCCCTCGCTCGAGAGCGCCTGCTCCAGCGCGCCGATCTCGGGTGCCCGCGCCAGCCGTTTGATGCGTCCGGATGCTCGAGCCGGCCGATTCGAGGAGCGCGTTGACGGTGCGGCCACGAGCGGATTCCAGATTGGCATCGTCGATGACTTCCTCCACCATCCCGATCGGTGAGCGCTTCCCTGGCATCGACCGTCTCGTTGGTCATGAGCATGCGCAGGCGATCGTCCCACGCCCACCAGCCGTGGCAGCGTGAAGGTGGACCCTCCATCTGGAACCAGCCCGATGCGCGAAAAGGCGGAGGTGAAGGTTGCGCTGGAACCGGCCAGGCGCATGTCGCACGCCGAGCGGAGATCGAACCCAAAGCCGGCGGCGGTGCCTTGAACCACCGCTAGGACCGGAACCGGGCAGCGGACAATAGCGATCACAGCCGACTGAAATCGCTCAAGCCGTGCTGGAGCTCCGACACCGTGGGTTTGGTCCCAGGGACCGCAGCCAGTGAAGGTCCAGTCCGGCACAGAAATGACCGCCGGCACCGGAGAGCAGGATGACGCGTGCTTCCCCAACCTCCTCCACCTCCTCGATAGCCTGTGCGAGGCCGCGGGCGTGAGCCGGGGTTATGCGCATTCCTGCGTGCTGGAATGTTCAGCGTGATGCGGTGGATCGGTCCATCGGATTCGGAGACCAGCTCCCCCATGGGATCGCTCGAAGTAGTGGAGGGTACACAAGCATCTTACGAGTCTGCGGGAACAGGATAGTATTATACGAAGAAGCCAGACGTCGTACCTACGGCTCCCCCAGCCGGTCTCCAGCCTGGCTCCATCCATCAGTGACCCATCACGCCCAGGCTGTACCCCAGTGGCACCAGTGTGCCTCGAGCACTGGTCGTGGATGATGAGCCGACCATCCGGAGCGCTGTCGCTCGCTATCTTCGGAAACGTGGGTGGGATGCTGACGAAGCGGAGGATGGACAGGCGGCTCTGCTGAAAGTGAAGCAGGTATCACCGGGCGGGTACCAGGTCGTCATCTCTGATATCCTCATGCCGCGGTGTTCCGGGGACGAATTACACGACTGGCTGGCCCATCACCGGCCGGATCTGTTTGTCCGGCTCATTCTGATCACCGGAGACCTGACTTCTCCCCTCCTGGGTGACTTCATCGCTCGGACACCGAGGCCTGTGATCGCCAAGCCATTTGATCTCACCCAACTGGCCGAGATGGTGGAAGCCGTTGTCAGTGGGAGATGACCTAGCTCTCAGGATTCACGGCCATTCCCATCGTGTGGTAACCGTTGTCCACGTAGACGACACTCCCGGTGATGGCTCTTCCCAGCGGGCTGCTCAGAAACGCAGCCGTACCACCCACGTCGCTGGCATCGATCGGGCGCGGGAGTGGGGAGTTGGTAGCCGTGTACTTGATCATCATGTCGATGAACCCGATGGCGGTCGCAGCCCGTGACGCCCAGGGCCCCGCGGAAATTGCGTTCACCCGGACTCCCCAGCGGCGCCCGGCCTCGAAGGCGAGGGTGCGGGTGTCAGCCTCGAGTGCGGCTTTCGCGGAGGACATCCCCCCGCCATAACCCGGAATAACCCGCTCGCCTGCCATATAGGTCAGGGAGAGGAACGATCCTCCCTCTCTCATCAGCGGGCCAAGGTGTCGGACCAGGGAGACGTTGCTGTAGGCGCTGACGCTGATGGCAGAGAGGTACCCCTGCCGCGATGTGTCGACCAGCGGCGATTTCACTTCGGGAGCGTTGGCGAGACTGTGTACCACCACGTCGAGGCTCGACTCTCCGAAGTCCTCCCGTACCCGGGTGGTCATTCCCTGAATGCTGAAGTCCCCCACATCCTTGTACCGCTTGTTCTCGCGGATCTCGGTCGGCGCTTCGTCGAGAGAGTCGAACGCGGCGTCCAGCGGGTAGATGCGCTCGAACTCGAGCCTCTTCCCGTCCTCCAGCCGCATCGATTCCTCCATTTTCCCCCGCTCCAAAAGCTTTGTGAATATCCCGAGAGCTGGTGGCCAGCTCCCCAGGCAGATGGAGGCCCCGGCCGACGCCAGGGACTTGGCGATGGCGAATCCGAAGCCGCCATCGTCGGAGACGCCGGCTACGAGGGCTCGCTTTCCGCTCAGGTCGATCGGCAGCATTCGTTGGTCCTGCCTCCAGGAGTAGGCCTGAAATCAAACAACAAAGTAACTGCTCCGCTCGTCATTCCTGCCGCAACACCTCCAGCGGCGGGCGACGAACCACGTCACGGCTGTTTACCAAACCAACGATCACAGTCAGCCCGACCACGAGCAGCATGAGCGCACTCAACGGCAATCCGGGAAGTCGAAAGGATCCGTCAAAGACGAAGCGCGATACGGCCCAGCCCGCCGCGCTCGCGAGAAGCAGTGCCACGATGGATGCCAGCAAGCCGAGCGTGAAATACTCGGCCAGAACTACACGAAACACCTGCGAGCGAGTAGCCCCGAGCGTTCTGAGAAGTGCCCCTTCTCGGACCCGCTGAAATCGGCTGGTTGCCAGCGCTCCCACCAGCACCAGCGCTCCAACCGCCAGACTGAAGAGTGCCATGAAGCGGATGGCGAGCACCACTCGCGCGACCAGCTGCTCCAGAGCCTGTTGCAGCAGCGTGAGATCCAGTGTGGACACGTTGCCGAAGCGTTCGGCCAGCCGGCGCTGGAATCTTCCCCGCTCGGCCGCGTCCGTGACGCGAGTAAGGGTGACGTAGGTTTGCGGAGCAGCCTCCAACGCTCCGGCGGGAAAAACCACGAAGAAGTTGGGCTCGAAGCGAGCCCACTCGACCTCCCGCAAGCTGCCCACCCGCGTGGGTATCGCAACGCCCTGCACGTCCCAGACGATCTCGTCGCCTGGAGAGACGCCAAGCTCGCCGGCCAGATCACGCTCCACCGAAATGCGTGGTGGCGACCCGCTGGTTCGAGACCACTCACCCGCGACGACCCTTTCCGATCCGACTACCGAATCACGGTAGGTAGACCGGTACTCCCTCCGGAATACCCAGGCGTTCGACGGTCCATCGCCGCCTTCGCCCGGCGTGGACGCAAGCAGTTGGGTGACGGGGCGTCCTTTGACCGAAAGGATCCGCATCGGGACGATCGGGGTCGCCGGCCCCCTCGGCAGCCCCGATTCATCCAGGGCGCGCTGCACCCCCGAGAGCTGATCGGGCTGAATGTCGAACAACACCAGATTGGGGCGTTCGGTACCACCTGTCACACTGAGCTGGCGGAGAAGATTGAACTGGACCAGATAAAGAGTGCCCAGCAGGAAGGCGCCGAATCCAATCGCCAGGATCAGTGTCACCGTTTGATTTGCCGGCCGATGCAGGTTCGCCAGGCCCTGTCGCCACACATACGGCCACTGGGACGGCAGCCAGCGGCGCATGACGCGAGTGAGTGCCCACGCGGCAGCCCAGAGTATCACGAGCGCAGTTACGATCCCGGCAGAGAAGATTGCCCCTCTGCGCCAGCTTCCTACCTGGTGGGCCGCAAGAGTCACGGCGCTCGCGCCGAGGAGCAGACCAGCGAGTATTGACCATCGATCCCACGACAGGTGCGCGGGTTCGTAGGGCCGGCGGAGCGCCGATAATGGCGTAATGCGCCGGACGGTCAGCAGTGGCAGGAGCGCGAATACGAGCGACACCCAGAGCCCCATTCCGACTCCCAGCGCTACCGCATTCCATGAGACGAACGGGACGACCTCGACCGGGAGAAGTCCGGAGAGCAGCCCCGGGAGGAATCGCTGTACCAGGAGGCCCAGAGCTGCACCGGCCGCACTACCGGCCAGCCCCATGACCCCTGCTTCCAGCAAATAGATGGCGAAGAGTGCGCCACTGGAGGCGCCGAGGCATCGCAGCACCGCGACAGAGTCGGACCGTTGGCGCACGAACACAATCACCGCGCTGGCCACGCCGATTCCGCCCAGGAGCAGAGCTATGAGTGCCACGAGTCCGAGGTAGCCTGTCAGGCGGGTCAGAACATTCGTCAGGTTGCGTTGATCGTCGGCGACGGTTCGGAGCCTCACTCGTTCAGCTCTGAGTGGAACGCGATACTTCTCGACCAGCGCCTGAGGCGACACGGCGGCCGGAGTCTGAAGAAACGCCTCGTGCTCCACCCGTGCGCCAAATCCCAGGAGCTTTGTTTCAGGCAGGTAGCGCGCCGGAATGTAGATCCGGGGACCAAACGCAAAACGGACTCCCGCGTCGCTGGGAGCGCTTCTGATCACCCCGGTCATTACGAAGCGCCCCTCGCCAAGGGCAACGGTGTCTCCCAGGCGTGCATTGAGCGCGGTGAGCAGGGACGGATCGACCACCACGTGGCGTCCCGATTGGAGCTCGGTCCAGGCGGCACCGGGCTCCGTCCGTATCTCGCCGTAGAAGGGATAGGAGCCTTCTACCGCCGCCACCTGCACCAGCCGTGTGCCATCCGTCCGAGGCACGTAGGCCATTCCGGCAAAGCTCGTCACCCGAGCCAGGCGGGACCTCGAGGAAAGGGTATCGAGCAGCGCTTCGACTCGAGGCGAGAAGGCCTGCCGGCTGACCAGCGCGAGATCGGCGCCGAGCAATGCGCGGGCTTGTCGCCGGACCGAATCCTGAAGGTTGTCTGTAAATGAGTTGATGGCGACGAGCGCGGCCACGCCCACGGCTACCGTGCCCATCAACAGCAGCAGGCGTCGGGGTGCAGCACGCAGCTCACGCGCCGCCATCCTGACTATGAAGCCCGGGCTGTTCACGCGGCGGAATCGGCCACGAGGCTCCCGTCGGCCAGACGAAGAGTGCGGCTGGCGCGTTCGGCGAGGTCGAGATCGTGGGTAACGAGCACGAGCGTCGTGCCCAGGTCATGGTTCAGCTCGACCATCAAGTCGATGATTGTCGCTCCGGTGCGGGCGTCGAGATTCCCGGTGGGCTCATCGGCGAACAACACTTTTGGACGGATGCTGAACCCGCGGGCCAGCGCCACCCGCTGCTGCTCTCCTCCTGAAAGCTGTGATGGATAATGGTGCTCGCGACCCGACAATCCCACGCGGGCGAGCAGCTCCCGCGCGCGCTCTGCGGACCCGCCATCCCCCCGAAGCTCCATCGGGACCTGAACGTTTTCCTGTGCCGTGAGCGTGGGGATCAGTTGAAATGCCTGAAAGACGAAGCCGACCTTCTCCCCCCTGACGCGTGCTCGTTCGTCCTCACTCAAGATTCCCAGCTCCTGCCCGTCCAGAAAAACCTGACCGGACGTAGGCCGATCGAGACCCGCGAGCAGTCCGAGCAATGTCGTTTTGCCGCTTCCGGACGGCCCGAGGATCGCCAGAAATCCGCCCGGCTCGAGGCTGAAGGTTATATCCTTCAACACTGGAAGCGCCCGACCCGCGGACTGATAGGTACGGCTCAATGATTGGCATCGAAGCATGGCAGCAGGCATTCCGAATGATACCAAGGTGTGTGATGATGCTCGGCGTACTCTCTGGCCTGTCCGGCTGCGACCGCGGGGGTGAAGAACCTCGTGCCACTCCGGTCGCCAGTACCACCGGTGCGGATCGTCCGACGGTCGTGTTTCTCGGTACCAGCCTCACCGCCGGGTACGGTCTGCAGCCGGAGGAGGCCTATCCTGCCTTACTGCAGCAAAAGATCGACTCAGCGGGACTCAACTATCGCGTGGTGAATGCGGGCGTCAGCGGCGAGACGTCAGCCGGCGCCAGACGCCGGATCGATTGGCTGCTTCGTGAGCCGATGAGCGTGCTGGTTGTCGAGACTGGAGCGAACGACGGACTTCGTGGCCTGCCGCCCGACTCGCTGCGCGCGAATATCCAGGCGATACTCGATCGCGCCAAAGAGCTGCGGCCGGCGCCACGGTTGCTGCTGGTCGGCATGCGGATTCCGCCCAACTATGGACAGGCTTACAGTAGGCAATTCGAATCGATCTACCCCCAGCTGGCCGAGGCGAATGGCGCCGAGCTGGTGCCGTTCCTGCTGCAAGGAGTGGGAGGTGTGGCCGCGTTGAATCAACCGGACGGCGTTCACCCCACTGCGCAGGGACAGCAACGCATGGCAGAGACGGTGTGGCGGGTCCTGGAGCCGCTCCTTCGGGAGGCCCGCAAAGCAAGGACGTCGTCGTCAGGCTGACAGAATCTGCCGGATCGCATCTACCGCCGTATCGATTTCTTCGCCGGTGTTGTAGTAGTGGGGTGAGATCCGCAGCGCTGATGCCGTCCCTTTTTCATCCATGTCGATCACCGCGTCTTCTCGGTGCGGCGAGCTTGTGTTAATGCCGCGCTCCCGAAGGGCAAGCTTGATGTCTCTGGTGTCCCATCCATCGACTGCGATGGTAACGATGGCGCACAGCTCCGGCCCGCGGTCCAGGACGCGAACGCCCGCGATGCCGGCCAGCTGCGCTCGAGCGTACTCTGCCAGCTCCCGAGCACGCCTGCCGGTAGCCTCTACACCAGCATGGACCGCGTATTCGGCTGCGGCGCCGAGCCCGAGAACCAGCGCAAAGGCAAACTCCCAGGTCTCGAAGCGGCGTGCGCCAGGGTTCAAGGTGAACTCGTCGGCATTGGTCCAGTCGGCTCCGTGCATGTCGACCAGCATCGGGTGCGCTCCCGCCTCCAGAACCCGATCGGAGACGTAAAGAAATCCCAGCCCCCGGGGGCCGCGGAGGAACTTCCGGGCGGTACCCGACAGGTAGTCGCACTGGAGGGCCGCGACATCTACCGGCAGCTGGCCCACAGCCTGGCAGGCGTCCACCAGATATGGCACGCCGGCGTTCCGGCAAATCCTGCCCACTGCTTCGACCGGCTGGACCAGGCCGGAATTCGTGGGGATCCAGGTCAGGGCCACGAGTGCCGGCCGCCGCTTTCGAATCAATCTTTGAACCGCATCGGGATCGATGCCCCCCTCGGGAGCATCGGGGGCCCGGACGACCTCGATTCCCCGCCGTTGGGCGAGCGAGAGATACATGATCTGATTGGATGCGTAGTCGGAGCGGCTGGTGAGGATGACGTCGCCGGGCTTGAACTCGAACGCGCTGATCGCCTGAGCAAAGGCAACGGTAGAGTTCTGAACCAGAGCGATGTTGCGAGCGTCGAGTACCCAGCAGCCGCCCCATGGCTGCATACGCGTTATCGATTTCTTGCCGCCGCGCATCCGCCGCCTCGTAGCGCACCGATCTCCTGCTCGAGTGCCAGGTGGTCGAGGATCGCGGACTGGACGGGTCGCGGCACGAGCGCCGCGCCGGCATTATTGAGGTGGATCAGGCGAGTGCAGGCCGGTGTATCGGCACGCCAGTGCTCGAGCTCGGCGGGAAGTGAAGCGGTCAGCGTCCGATCCATGCACTCAGCTCCTCGATGCCGCGTTGCCAGTGGTGGCTGAAGCGAGCCGCGGCGGTCTCGCGGTCATTCCTTCGCAACGCCTCGATGATGCGCGCATGGTGCTGCGTGGACAAGCTCAGATGGCCTTCATGCCGCAGGTATGCACGCATGTATCGCCGGGGCACCTGCCACAGCGACTGAATCATGGAAAGAAGGCGCCCGTTGGAACAGCCCTGCAGGAGAGTCCGATGCCACTGCTCGTCCAGATCGATGCAGCGTTCCGGGTTTCCCCGGACACTTGCGAGCTGGCGATCGATGTCACTCAGCTCCGCCAGCCGCTCGGAGGGGACGTCGCCCGATAGCTCCAGCGCGAGCCCCTCGAGGCGTGCGAGAACGACACCGGTCTCCTGCATCTCGGCGGCATCGAGCGGCCGTACACTGAAGCCGCGGCCCATGTCGGCCGCCAGGACGCCTTCGCGAACGAGCCGGAGCAAGGCTTCTCGGACCGGAGTGCGGCTGACACCCAGCTCACCCGCGAGCGCGGAATCCTTGATCCGGGTGCCTGGGGTGATGCTGCCAGAGGCCACCCGCTCCAGTACCTGGCGATGTACCTCGTCTCTCAGCGGCGTACGGGCTATGATGTGGAACTCCTAGGGCTAGATCGTATACTGTATACAGTATTCATTCAGGTTCGTCAAGCACAGTTCTTTTGGAGGGTTTGATGCGATCTGCCTTCATCCTAGGGCTGCTCCTGCCTTTGTGTGGTTACCCTGCCGTCGCCCAGTCTGAAGCCGTCCTGCGAGACTACTTCGAAGGCCGAAGCGTCACCCTGAAGCAGCCTATGCCCGGGACTGAGGAGGGAGTCGACATCTTTCCCGGCACAGCCCGGCCCCTCGACTATCCCAAATATGCGAAACGCCTCAAGGAGTATGGAACGGCGATCCGCTCCGGAGAGTCCGCCATTGTCACGAAGGTCAAAGTCAAATCGAAGCACATCGAATTTCAGCTCGATGGGGGTGGATACGGCACCATGGGCGATGAGACCTCCTCCAATGTCAGCACCGAGGCAGCCCCCAAGACGCGGCGAGAGAAGAATCTGGAAGCGGAGATCAAGCGCGAGACCGACCCGGTCCGGAAGCGTGCCATGCGAGAGGAGATCGACGATCTCAGGCGCGAGCGAGAGCGAGAGGACGCGCGCAACCGCTCGGCCGTTGCCGAAGCGGAAGAGCACCGAAAGCAGAACATCAGGCAACGCAGGCTCGAGGGGGGCTCACGGTTCAACATTCGGTATCAGGAGCAGTTCACCGGGGATGCGCTGAGCCCGGCGTCAGTCATGGCCGCCCTCGCTGATTACGTTGACTTCGGCGAGCTCCGCAGTGACGCCGAGGCTGGAGGGCAAGCGGTGTCGAGCGCTCGATCGGGCTTGCTACGGAAGGGAATGATGCTGCAGGACGTGAATGCGATGGTGGGTAATCCGGTCAACAAGACGCAGCGCAAAGAGGGAACCCTCAACGTCCAGACCCTCCAGTATTCCACCGCTGACGGGAGAATCACCGCAGATTTTGTTGAGGGCGTACTGGTGCGCTATACGATCACTTCTGAATAGGAGGGATCGGCAGTGTGACCGGGATCGAGACCGTACCGAAGCGGGCCCCCGGCTCGCGCGCATACCGCAAATCCACGACATGCACCAGCACCCGGCCCCCGGCGAGCTGCTCGATTTCGAAGGTTGGGAATCGAGCCCAGCCGAGAAAACGCCGCCCGAGCGGGGTATCCGATGCAATTGAGACTGCAGGGTGGGAAGGTCGTGTTCGGGGATAGGAGATTATCGCATTCAGATCGACGGTTGGTGTCGGAAACCAGCGAAAGGTTCCGACTCGGTAGTGCTCTCCTTGCTCTACCACGAACTCCCTGACGAACGGATTAAAGGGAACCGGCCCCACCATCGCGCTCTCAGCGGGCTCGCCGAAACCAGTCACGATTTCCTGCAGAACCGTCGTACGTGCTACCCATGCCGAGAGCGCCATGGCCGCTATGTACATCGCCACGAGGCCGAGTGCCTGCCAGGCCGGCGCCTCCGGCGAAGGGCGCTTTTTCTTGTGGCGTCTGACGCTCGAGAGCACGCCGACACTGAGCACGAGCCACACCCATGGATCGATGATGAAGAGCGTGTCCCCGTAGAACCACTCCCCTGAAAACGGCATCAGCCAGCGTACACCGTAGGTATTCAGTGTATCCAAAATCGGGTGCGAAAGGACTGCGATGCAGGACAGGAGCAGCAGCTGCCCCACCGACATGGACGCGGAGCTCGACCAGCGTCGCCGCAATCGGCGGGCCAAGTAGGCAAGCAAGTGAACGAACAGGAGTACGACGGTGAGGATGACAGGAAGCACCACCAGCGCAAGCACCCCGTGGGTCCAGCCGCGCCGCCATTCCAGGTCGGCGGCGGGGCCGGCGAAGTATGCAAGCGCATCGATGTCAGGAAGATTGGCGCCAACCACGAGCGCGGTGGCGCCAAGTGCCGTCCGCCTGGCGAGGCCGCTCCGCGCCAGCGCGGCCCCAACCAGGGTGTGACAGAGAGGGTCTATTCGAGCCTCGCGTCCATCTCGATCTTCACATTGCCCTCCAGTGCTCCGGATACGGGACATCCCTTCTTCGCCGCGTCGGCCGCCTTGGCGAATGCCGACTGATCGAGACCAGGCACCTTGCCGACAACCTCCAGGCGCATCCGGGTGATCTTGAATCCCTCTCCAACCTTGTCGATGGTGCAGGAGGCTTTGGTGGACACCCGCGTGGCTGGGGTGCCTGCCTTCTCGAGGCCGAGGGAGAGGGCCATGCTCATGCAGGCGGCGTGTGCGGCCGCCATCAGCTCCTCGGGATTGGTACCCTTGGCACCCTCGAAGCGGGTGGGAAAGGAGTAGTCTCCTTCGAAAGCCCCTGAACTAGCCTTGAATTTCCCGCGACCGCCTTTGAGGCCGCCCTCCCACACTGCGGTTGCATTACTCGTCGGCATTGAAATCTCCTCTGTCAGGAACGAGGGTCAGCTCACTGGCTTTCCCTCGGTGTCGATCAACTTGATCTCTCCCAGCTTCAGCTCGCGCAGCCCGGGCTCGATCTTGGAACGGTCGCCAACGACCACCCAGACGAGCTGATCCGGGTGCAACACCTCGCCGGCTACACCGGTTACACCTTCGACCGTCTGGGCCCGGACTTTCTCCGCAAATGTATCGTAGTATCGATCGTCCAGGCCGTAGGTAACGATGTTGCCGATCGAGCCGGCCAGAGCAGACATCGTTTCCCATGAGCCCGGAAGAGTCAACGTCAATGAAGCTTGAGCCCGGGCGAGCTCAGCCGGTTCGATCGCCCGTCCCTTGACGATGCCGCGCAGCTCCTTGTCCAGCTCGATCAATGCTTCCTTGGTCTTGTCGGTCTGCACTGGCGCATACGCCAGGAACGGGCGCTGACCTCGCGCATCGCGGAAGAAGGTATATGCACCATAGCTCCAGTGCTTGTCCTCCCGCAGGTTCATGTTCACACGAGAGCTGAAGTCTCCGCCGAGAACGCTGTTCATCGTCTCGATGGTTACTTCCTGCGGATTTGCCTTCGGCGGTGCGATGTGGCCCGCGATGATCACCGACTGCAGCGATCCGGGCCGGTCGATGATATAAACCTGCGGCCGCTGCGCCCGACTGACGGTGGCGATGTTCTTGGCCGGAACCTCACCGGGCTTCCAGTTGCCCAGCAATCGTTCGAGCTTGGGTTTGATCTCGGCCATGGTGGTCGCACCCACGATCACCAGCGTTGCATGATTGGGCTTGAACCAGGTCTGGTGGAAGCGAACGAGATCCTCTCGTTTGATTCTTGCCTGTGGACTCCTCGGTGCCCGACCCAGTCCATGGATTGGAATAGGCGTGGCCCGGACCGTATACCAATCCAGGAAAAACCCTCAGCGCCAGCCCGACCGGATCGGCTTTTTCCTGCTGGATCTGAGCGATACGCTGCTTCTTCAGCCGCTCGAAGTCGGTTCGGGGGAAGCTCGGGTTGAGGATGACATCCGCGAACACTGCCAACGACGGATCGAGGTTCTCTTTCAGTGCTTCGAGCGAGACGCTGGAGACATCCAGCTTGGAGCCGGTGCCCAGATTGGCTCCCAGCTGGGCCAGCTCATCGCTGATCTGAAGAGACGTGCGGCGAGCCGTGCCTTCGTCCAGCATCGCCATGGCAAGGCTGGCCGTACCGGGGATGGTTGACTGATCGGCCGCAAAGCCGGCATCGAGAATCAGATCGAAGCGCACCTGCGGGATGGCCGAACGTCCGGCGAGAACGACCTTCAAGCCATTCGAAAGAGTCGCACGCTCCAGGCTGGGGAACTTCGTATCCGGCGGCGCTCCTGTATTCGGCAGCTTGGAGCGGTCCGCTCCGGACTTCGATGCCTGATACTCAGGAAAGGGGTGCACCTCCAGGTTGTACACGCCATCAGTCAGCCATTGCCTGGCTGAGCCGAGGATCTGGGCCGGTGTCGCTGCCGCGACTCGCCCGAGCTGCACCTTGTAGTAATCAGGCCGTCTTCCGTACACCTCGCCTTGTGCAAGCACGTCTGACTTCCCGCCGAATCCACCGATCCGCTCCACTCCACGAATGAAGCCGGCGCGATACTGGGTTTTGACCCGCCGCATCTCCGACGCAGTCGGTCCGGCGGTCAGGAAACGGTTCATCTCCTCATCGATTGCCTTCTCGACTCGGCCGAGATCCGTGCCGGGCCGGGCACTCGCCTGGATCACGAAGAGACCTCCGATTTCGTGCAGATCGAGCGATGCGGAAACGTCGGTCGCGATCTGTTCGTCATAGACCAGCCGCTTGTACAGGCGGGATGTCTTGCCGGTGCTGAGAATGTCGCTGACGAGGTCCAGGTAGTCACCATCGCGCGTGCCCCAGCCAGGAATATTCCAGACCTTGTAGATGCGCGCCTGGGGCACCCGATCCTGCATGATCCCGCGCTGGCTTCCAGTGCGCTTCGCCACCCAGGCTTGCTGCCGCGCGACTGGAGGTCCGGCAGGAATGTCGCCGAAGTACTGCTCGACCTTCTGTCGCGCTGTTTTCGCGTCGATGTCTCCGGCAACGACAACTACCGCGTTGGCGGCGCCGTAGTAATTCTGAAACCAGTCCTTCACGTCACCGAGCTTGGCGGCATCCAGGTCCTCCATCGAGCCGATCACGCTCCAGGAGTACGGGTGGTTCGCCGGATAGACCTTCGGAGTCAGGAAATCCCAGACCTTCCCATATGGCTCATTTTCTCCCTGCCGCTTTTCGTTCTGCACCACGCCCCGCTGCTCATCCAGCTTCGGCTGGCTGATGGCGCCGGTCAGGTGTCCCATGCGGTCGGACTCCATCCAGAGCACGAGGTCGAGCGCGTTGGTCGGAACATTCTGGAAGTAGTTGGTCCGATCCTCGTTGGTGGTCCCATTCATGTCGGTAGCGCCGGCTTGCTCCAGCGGCCCGAAGAAATCCTTGTCGTAGTTTTCGGTGCCGTTGAACATCAGATGCTCGAAGAGGTGAGCAAACCCGGTTCGCCCGGGCTTCTCGTTCTTCGATCCGACATGGTACCAGACATTGACCGCGACGATCGGCGCCTTGTGGTCCTCGTGCACGATGAGGGTCAGCCCGTTGGGAAGTACGAAGCGCTCGAACGGGATGTCGATCGTGGTCTGGCGGGGCGGGGTAGGGGATTGGGCAGTAAGGGCTGCGGTAGAGACCGTCGCATGGAGAGCCATGGCAAGAACACGTCTTGACTGCACAACAACCTCAGCGAGTTGGAGTTCTCAATCGACCGGAAAGGACTACAGACGCAGAGAGCTGACGTATAGTTGCAGCCAACCAGTCAGGTGACCGGCCCGGCTGAAGAAGGGGGTGGCTGATTCAGGCTGAGCCAGTAGCGGGCAATACTCTGAACGGCGGCTCGGAACTCTTCGTGCCGGACCGGCTTCTGCACACAGCTGTTGGCGCCAAGCTGATAACACTGTGTCAGCTGTCGCGCATCGCTGGAGGAAGTGAGCACGACGATCGGCACCAGGGCAGTGCGGGAGTTCCCTCGGACCCCGCGTAGTACCTCGGCGCCGTCGAGTCGGGGCAGCTTCAGCCCGAGGAGAACCAAGCGCGGGAGCGGAGCGCCCAGGCGATGCCGGAACTCGCCCCGCCCGAGCAGGAAATCGAGTGCTTCCTCGCCGTCCCGGGCAACTTCGATGTGATTTCCCGGGTTGAGCTCGCGCAGGGGACGAAGTGTAAGCTCTATCTCGAGTGGGCTGTCCTCGACCAGGAGAATGTCCGTCACGAGCGGAGCCGCGGTGTTACCTGGCGCTGGCTCCCTCCCGATGGTCGGGTTCAAGCGGGACCGGCTCCGTTGCCGCTCTCGGGAGGCAGAGTCCCTTCATCAGAATTCTCAGATGGATCTGGATCCAGCTGCCCCGATGCCCCACCGCCTTGCTGCCCCAGCGTCAAGTAGAATGTCGCTCCCTGATCCGGCTCCGACTCGGCCCACACTCGCCCCCCGTGCTTGTGTGCGATGCGTTGCACGATCGCCAGGCCGGCCCCATTCCCCTCGAATTCGTCAGGGCGATGAAGACGCTGAAACATGCCGAAGAGCTTGCCGGCATAGGACATCTTGAATCCGACTCCGTTGTCCTCCACCCGCAGCCCAACCTGCCCATCCACCTCAACGGGACGTATTCGAATCGTGGCTTGCTCGCGAGGACGGGTGAACTTGACGGCGTTCGTGAGCAGGTGGGTAACGGCGACTCGGGCAAGAGCGGGGTCACACTCCACGGTCGGAAGCTCCTCGATCTGCCAGTCGAGCACGCGCCCATCAGTGGACGAACGGAGCTGGTCCACCACATCCTCGACCAGCGTGGTGAGGCTCACCTCTCGCCGCAGCAAGTCCTGGCGACCGATCCGGGAGAGTCCCACCAGGTCGTCGATCAGTGTGGCCATCTGGTCGGCGGCCTGGTGGATTCGCTCAGCGTAATGCAAGGCGCCGGGATCCAGCTCCCGTCCGTGATCATCCAGCAGCATCCGTGAAAAACCGATGAGATGCCTCAAAGGCGCGCGCAGATCGTGGTTGACCGAGTACAGCAGCGTCTCCACCTCGGCCGTAGCGGCGCGGAGAGCGGCATTTCTTTCGCCCAGCTTCCGTTCCAGCTCACCTGTCTGGCGCGCCAGCTCCTGCCGCAGCCTGGCGTGCTGAATGGCAATAGCGAGCGGGGTAGTTACTTCCAGCGCGATATCCCGGTGTTCCGGCTCGAAGGCTGAGGGTGTGGAGGAGACCAGGTTGATCTCGCCGATCACCTCGCCCTCTACCATCAGCGGAGCGGAGAGAAATGACCGGAGCCCCTCGGCCTGAAGCTGGCGCATTATCGGAGGAAGATCGTCCGCGGTGTTGAGGTCCTCCACGTAGCGAATGGATCCCCGCTGCAGTACCTCGGCTGCAGGAAATTCCGCCAATGGCATCGGCACAGGATTCATCTGGGTTCCGCCGGAATACCCGGCGATCAGTTCGGCCTGGCCGGCCTCGAAGTCGAACAGCACCACCGTGCAACGCTGACAGGGCACCATGCGGCGGATGCGTCCCATCGCGGCTCGCCCAACCTCTGCCGGCGACTGAGCCGCCAGAATCGCCTGATCCATGTCGTGCAGCATGGTAAGCCGGTCGGCTGAGCGGCGGAGCTGCTCCTCAGTCTGCTTCCGCTCGGTGATATCGGTGACCATTCCAACCGTTCCAACCAGCGCGCCGTCCTTGCCCAGTATCGGGCTGGACGAGACGAGGCCCCAGAGCTTGGAGCCGTCGCGCCGCCGGAACCGGAGATCCTGGCTCTGGCCCGGCCGGAGCGCCCTTCCGGCTCAATGTGCGCTGCGCGCCCGGTCTGTGAGTCCGCCTCGATGAAGTCGTAGACCGGTCGGCCGAGCAGGGTACCGTTTCCGTATCCCAGCAGGTCGGCCAGTCGCTGGTTGGCGTACGTGATGACGCCACGGTCATCGGCTACCCAAATGCCTTCCTGCGCCACATCGACCAGCTGTTTGAAGCGTTGCTCGCTCTCCTGCAGCGCGCGGGTTCGCTCTTCCAGCCGTGCCTGCCGCGCCTCGAACGCCGCCGCGTGGGACAACGCGGCCCCCATCAGGCCGCCCAGCAGGCGGAGCGCCTTGGCATCACGGTCGGTGAAGGCGTGGGCTTCAGGGGACACGACCTTCAGTACGCCCAGCGTCTGGTGCTCGTCTCTCAGTGGAACCACGAGAATCGAGCGAATACCCAGCTCCTTGTAGGGCTGCTGAGGAACCCGGGGATCGGAGAGGGTGTCGTCACATCGTTGAAGCTCGCCGGTACGGACGCAGACCCCCGAGAGGCTGGCGTTGAGCTTCAGTCGGGGTGCCTGCGGTGCCAACGTGGACCAGCGGAACGACATCCTCGCCCTCGATGGCCTCGATCACTGCGCCACTGGCGCCCGTGAGTCCCTTGCTGCGCTCCGCGATTACTCGCATGACGGTTTCCGAGTCGAGGCCTGCCGCGGAGACCGCCTGCTCGACCTCGAGCACCGCCTGGAACAACTCGGTGTCCAGCCGCATCGCCTCTTCGGCCAGCTTGCGCTCGGTAATATCGAACTCGGTCCCCAGGTAACCGATCTGCCGTCCCGCTTCGTCCCGCATCGGTTCCCAGGAGCTGGAGCACCAGCGGATCTGGCCCGTACGGGTGATCACCCGGTACTCCTGGTCCCGGAGGGCGCCACCCTGCGCCAGCCGGTCCCATTCGGCCAGGATCGCCGGGCGGTCATCGTGGTGGATGTACTGCGAGGAATTCCTGCTCCCGGAGGTCCTCGTCGGGGTACCCGGTAAGCCGTTCAAAGGCCGGATTGACGAAGGTGAGCTGCCGCTCCATGTCGTAGGCGATAACCCCCTCGCGCATGGTCGCGGTGACCGTCTGAAGCTGACTCTGGGTTTCGGCCGCGGAGCGCTCGGCCCGCCGCCGGCGCTTGCCCTCCCGCCAGAGCAGGGCCAGCAGCAGGACGAGCAAAGCCAGCAACGCGCCACCTGCCGATGAGGTAGGCGCCGGGGAGCTGTAGCAAGGGGACCACGAATCCGAAGATACACGTTAGTCCGGCACCCTGCGAGGAGCTTGCCCGGCGTGCTGGCGGCTGGTAGCGGGCTCCCCTACTGTTCCGCGATGGCATTCCTGGACACCAAGCGGGACCGCGCCGCCTTCCTGATCTTCGTGCTTGGGTTGGGCCTGGTCTACGCCCTGTGGCCGTTCAGTACCGGCCTCATCGGCGCGCCCGGTGCTTTACATCATGTTCGTCCCCATCTACCGGTGGCTCGTCGGCCGGGGATTAAAGCCTGGTCTGGCTGCAGGATTGGTGGTGTCTGTTGGGAATCCTGCTGATTCTGGGACCCGGGCTCTCCTTCCTGGGGGTCGTGGCCAACGAGGCTCAGGAGATGGCACGGTGGCGTGATACGGAGCCCCTTACTCACCCGGCTCCGCGAGCTCAGGATCGGCCCCTACGACGTAGGGGCCCAAATCGAAGTCGTTGGGCTCCAGTCTGGTTAACTGGATAGGGACCAGCGCGGTGGGGCTGATCGGCACGGCCACCCGGCTCGGGATCCAGCTGACCATCGCCTTCTTTGGGTCTGTACTATCTGCTTCAGTCTCCCGATACCGCCTGGCAACAGGTCCGGCCCTTCATCCCATTCTCGGTCCGGAACGCGGAGATCCTGCGCGAGCGGTTTCGTGACGTCACCATCTCGACTCTGATCGGAACCGGGCTGACCGCCTCCATCCAGGGTCTGCTGGTGGGCGTGGCGTTCTGGGTCACCGGTATACCCAACGCACTGTTCTGGGGAGTCGTCACCGTCATCGTCGCAATTCTTCCCGTGGTGGGAAGCGCGACTGGTCTGGGGACCGGGGGTCCTGCACTTGGCGCTGGAGGGCCGCTACGGCATGGCCATCGCGCTGGCAATCTGGGGGGTCGTGGTCGTCGGCAACATGGATAACGTCATCCGGCCGATGGTCTTCCGGCGCTGGGCCCAGATCCACCCCTTCATCACCATCATCGGGGCCTTCGCCGGCATCCAGTATTTCGGTCTGCTGGGCCTTCTCATTGGGCCGCTGGCTATCTCCTACTTCTTCGAGCTGATCCGGATGTACCGGGAGGAATATCTAGAGGAGGAACCCGGTCCCCAGGTCGTCAGTCACCCAGGTGATCCGAGGACCGAAAGACGGTAGTCGTCGGGTTTTCTCGCCGCTGCCAGTACCGGAACACCGGCACTCCCATGAGCATGAGGAAAGAGCCCTTAACGGCGTTGCCCGGATTCGACGCGACTGAACCCAGCACGACGTACATGGCCGCCAGAATGAATGCCAGAGGCAGGATCGGAAATCCGGGCATGCGGAAGCGCAGGCTCGAGGTCTCCTGTCCGGTTCGTTCGCGGGCTCGAAAGACAAAAACCGTAGACGCGACCGCGGCAAAGAAAATCCAATCACCGAAGACCACATAGTCGAGCAAGTCACCGTAACGCCCTGTCATTGTCAGCACCGTCGCCCAGACTGCCTGAAACACGATTGCTGCGGCCGGGGTACGGTACCGGGGGTGTAAACGGGCGAGGCTGGGAAAGAAAAGGCCGTCCCGGGCCATGGCCTGGTACACGCGGGGCGACACCAGGATTACCAGATTGAGAAAACCGAAAGTGGAGACCGCGATTCCACCTGCAATGAGGGCCCGGCCACGAGGGCCGAGCAACGCGCTGACGGCGTCGGCAGCCGGGGCACTGCTGTGAGCCAGGCCTGAGATGCCCAAGGTCCGCAGGTATGCGACGTTCGCAAGCAGATACACCGCAACTACGATTATCACCCCAGCCACGAGTGCGCGGGGCAGGTTGCGCTCGGGATCGATGAGCTCTTCAGCCACAAAGTTGGTCTGTTGCCATCCTCCGAACGCGAACAGCACGGGCACCAGGGCAGCGCCCAAGGCGAGGAGCAGCTGATTGTCCCCGGGAGGAGCCGGGGCCACCGTGGGTGGAGACCCCGGAATGAAGGCCAGGCCTGCTCCGATCAGGAGCGCCAGCGCGGTGAGTTTCAGTACAGTGAATATGTTCTGTGTGACGGTGCCGGGCCTCACTCCTACGTAGTTGATGGCCGAGAGCAGAGAATCGCTCCTACAGCGAGAGGCAGCCGGGCCCCGGGACCGATAGCCCAGCAGGGTGGCGGTATATCTGGCGAAGGTCACCGCCACGGCGGCGATTGCGCCGGTGGCAATGACCAGCAGCAGTGTCCAGGCGTAGAGAAATGCCGGCAGCTTGCCATACGCATCACGCAGATAGACGTAGCCACCTCCGGCAACCGGCCGTCGAGCGCCCAGCTCTGCAAAGACCAGTGCCCCGATCAGGGCGATGACACCGCCGAGAACCCAGACCGCCAGAGTGAGCTCGGCGGTTCGGACTCGCTCCGCCACCAGGGCGGGATTCAGGAAGATGCCCGGAGCCGATGATGCCGCCGACGACCATCATCGTGCCGGAGAAAGAGGCCGATGCGGCGGGCGTAGGTCCCTGAACGCGGTAGGAGGCGGTCGCTGGTGTTTGCGCTCACCGATTTTGCACTCGGCAGCTCTCATTCTGTCGTATGCGAAAAGCTCTGACCACGGCTGGCCTGGGATGATAGCGACTCTTCCAACTCGGCGTCTCGGCAATACCGACCTGCAGTTGAGTACCGTTGGCTTCGGAGCGTGGGCCGCCGGCGGTGGGGGCTGGGCCTTCGGGTGGGGTCCTCAGGACGATACCGCGTCGATCGACAGCATCCGTTATGCGATCGAGCACGGGCATCAACTGGATCGACACCGCAGCGGTGTACGGCCTGGGTCACTCCGAGGAGGTCGTGCGGCGAGCGATTGAGGCCATTCCTGCAGCCAACCGGCCCTACATCTTCACCAAGTGCGGGCTGGTGTGGGATGAGGCCAGTCCGGACGGCACCCCCGCGCCAGGTGCTCCAGCCCGAATCGATTCGGCGGGAGTGTGAGGCCTCGCTTCGCCGGCTCGGGGTCGAAACGAATCGACCTGTATCAGTTTCACTGGCCCGATCAGACCGGCACCGCGGTCGAGGATTCGTGGGCGGTGATGGCGAAGCTCGTCGAAGAGGGAAAGGTTCGCTGGGCGTCGGAGTGTCGAACTTCGATGTTGACCTCCTGCGGCGGTGCGAAGCCGTCCGGCACGTCGACTCACTTCAGCCGCCGCTGTCTCTGATCCGAAGACAGGCTGCCGAGGCGGAGATCCCGTGGTGCGCGGCCCACGGAACCGGCGTGATCGTCTACAGCCCGCTTCAATCGGGGCTTCTGACCGAACGATTCTCAGCCGAGCGGGTCGAAGCACTGGCGCCTGACGACTGGCGCCGCCGCTCGCCCGAGTTCAAGGCCCCCGAAGCTGGCGCGCAATCTCGCGCTGCGAGATGCGCTGCGGCCGGTAGCCAGCCGCTACGGTACCACGGTGAGCGCGGTGGCCATCGCCTGGACCCTGGCATGGCGCGGTGTCACCGGAGCGATCGTGGGGGCGCGTTCTCCCGAGCAGGTGGATGGATGGATCGGCGCGGCGACCCTGGAGCTCACGCTTGATGATCTCGATGAGATCGCTCGGGCGGTGGCGCACGCCGGAGCCGGGGGCGGGCCCGCGCTTCCGAAGTGATGGCAATACGGTGCCGCCTGTGTTGTATCTTAGGTGATGAAGAAGAGAGCGTTACTCCCGACAGTCACACCTGACGACGACGACCGCGCAAAGATGTCGCGGTTGGCGTCGGACGGTCTGAAAAACGCCGCCGACACTCGGCGCTGCGCCAAGCTGTCCCGAAGCCGGGCGGTGATAGCACGAAGGCGGGCAGCGGAGGTGCTGGAAAGAAGCGAGAATCTCCTGGCCAGAGTCAAAAAGTGAAGCGCGAAATGGATTTTGGAAGCGGAGTTGCCCGCGCGAGGTAAGTGAGGTTCGGTATTTCTTCTCTTACGCGCTCACCCGGATTTTCGCATTGGTAGAACATTCGAGGCGTCTGGCGTCGCCTGCTCTTTCCCACCGGCCGATCGTGCGCCAGACGACTCGGCAATACGAGTTGAGGATATATGTGATGCTTCCTGCCGCCCTTGAACAGGAGCGCCTCTTCGTGGCTGAGCGCCTCCTCTCCGAGATCGAACGTCGCCACGGCTTGCCCCATCCTCGCTCGCGAGAAATACCTTCCGTCATCATCGACCGATTCCTGACCGCCTACCTCCCGAGACCCGGGACGGTGAGCCGGCGCCACTCGCACTCGAGTACGCCTTCTCTCCCAGCCTGAGTGAGGCCCTGGATCTCATGCGCGAGGTAGTGACCGAATCCCCCGCGGATACGGGGCCGCCTTGTACGTGCACGATCTGGACACCGGCCTTTCGAGCTGAGCCTCCCGCGCCCGGCACCTCGAGCGATGCTCGAGGTGTCGGGTGGTTCGCCAATCCTGCAACGAATAATCCTGCCGCTGCCACCCCCATTGTGCTCGGCGGCACTATCTGCATATTTATGCATTATGCAGACCTCATCCACACCCATCGTCCTGGCCTTCTCGGGCGGGCTCGACACTTCCTACTGCGTTCCCCGGCTCTCCGAGACGACGGCTGGGCCGTGCACACCGTGTATGTGAACACCGGTGGATCTTCCCTCGAGGAACGTGCGGTTATTGCCAAACAGGCCGGTGACGTCGGGGCGATCGCGCACCACGAGATCGATGCCCGGGAGGAGGTCTACCACCGCTTCGTCAGATTTCTGATCCAGGGCAATGTGCTGCGCGGCGAGGTCTATCCACTCAGCGTCGCCGCAGAGCGCACCCAGCAGGCGCTGGCTGTGGTGGACGCGGCGCGGGACATAGGGGCTCGCGCCGTGGCGCATGGATCCACTGGAGCAGGGAACGATCAGGTGCGGTTCGATGTCGCCTTACGGGTTCTCGCGCCGGACCTTCAGATCGTGACCCCCATCCGCGACGACGGCATTCAGCGCGAACAGGCGATCGCGTTTCTCGCCGCTCGAGGCCTGCCCATCCCCGAGAAGTCGAGCGCGTACTCGGTCAACCGCGGGCTCTGGGGCACGACCTGGGGCGGCGGATGGACCCACGATACCTGGGCTGGGCCCCCCGAAGAGCTGATCGAGCCACCGGCTGACACTCCACCGTGCCGGGAGATCGTGTTGGGATGGGAGCACGGAGTGCCGGTTGAGTTGGATGGGGAGGAACTGGCCGGGGCGGCCCTGGTTCAGCAGCTGGGTGACCTTGCCGGGAGCTACGGAATCGGCCGGGGTCTTCATGTGGGAGAGACAGCCCTCGGCATCAAGGGCCGGATCGGATTCGAGGCCGGAGCCGCACTCCTGTTGATCGGCGCCCACCGGGAGCTGGAGAAGCTCGTGCTCACGAAGTGGCAGGCGTACTGGAAGGATCAGCTCGCCCGCTTTTACGGCGACCGGCTGCACGAAGGCCAGTACTTCGATCCCGCTTTGCGCGACATCGAAGCCCTGATCACGAGCTCACAAACAAGAGTCACCGGCGAGACCCGGGTCCGGCTCGCCACAGGCCGGTTCCAGGTGGTCGGTACGCGGAGCCCATACTCGATGATGGACAGAACAGTGGCGACCTACGGAGAAGAGAACCGGCTCTGGACCGGGGACGAGGCTCGCGCATTTGCCCGCGTGGCTGCAGTACCGTCACTCCTCGCCGCTCGAGCAGCCAATGGAGCATCTGGAGGACAGGCCAAATGGTAGTTACCACGCGCGTCCGGCTCGATCGGATCGCATCGGCGACCCGGAATGCCGGCCTTTCCCCCGAAGTAATCGTGGGAGACGACATCATCGCCGGGGAAGGGTATGTGCTCGCCGTGCGCATTCTGGCCGACAAGTCCGCCTACAACACGGTGGAGGATGTCACGGGACGGATGCTAGAGCTCCGGGCCGGGGATGTTCTGGCGGGAGTCCTGGGCACCAGGCGCGCACTTCGAGGCTACGCTGGGGTGGTCCCCGCCCACATCGGCGTTGGAGATACGATCGATGTTCTGAACCTCGGCGGCATTTTGGGTCTGTGCACGTCGATGAACCCGGATATCGGCCCGCCCTTCCGCGCCGAGGTGCTCGGCGCAATTCTGGCGTTTCCGGCGCTCGGCGATCGAGTGGGGCGCCCTGCCCATATCAGGGACCACGCTGTGCCCACCGCTGAGGGGCTCGAGCGGAATGTGCCCGTAGTCTATGTGGCGGGCACTTGCATGAACGCGGGCAAGACCATCGCCGCGACCGAACTGGTCCGGGGACTTACGCGCGGTGGACTCAAAGTAGCCGCCGCAAAGCTCACCGGTGTATCGCTGATGCGCGACGCACTCTCCATGCTCGATGCCGGTGCGGTTGCTGCGCTCACCTTCAACGACGTGGGTATTGCCACTACTCATCCCGGTGTCACCGTCGCCACTGCCAAGGGAATCTTCAATCGACTCGCCACCGCCAAGCCCGACGTCATCGTGGCCGAGCTGGGCGACGGGATTCTGGGTGAGTACGGGGTGCAAGACATACTGCAGGATCGCGAGCTCATGGAGGTGAGTGCTGCATGTGTCATGGCGGCCCCCGACCCAGTCGCCTGCTGGGGCGCAGCGGAGTTGATGCGCAACCGTTTCAAGCTGCCGATCACTGTGATCACGGGACCAGCCACTGATAACGAGGTCGGGCAGCACTACATCCAGAGCGGTCTCGGTCTGCCGGCCCACAATGCCCGAAGGGATGCTGCGGGGTTGCTCGCCGTGGTGCGGGGATCGTTGAACAAGTGGGTCGAGCGTCAAGGATCTAGGGCCATGAGTGATCAGTTGGATTCTCTCGGTTTTGGAGACCCGAGACCCTTGACTCTAGACCCGGGACCTCTCGTTCCTGAACACCAATGAAAGTCGCCGTCATAGGAGGCTCCGGCTACGTCGCCGGGGAGCTTTTGCGTCTGGTGCTGCAGCATCCGGATGTTACGGAGTGCGTGGTGACCAGTCGGAGTCAGGCGGGAGAGCCGATTGCCACCGTTCACCCGGCGCTCGCTTCACTGACCCGCGCCCGATTCACAGGCAGCACACCCTCTGAAGTAGCCCGTGGCCAGGACGTTGTCTTTCTCTGCCTGGAGCACGGTGAGTCGTCCCGGATTGCGGCAGAGGTTTTCAGTGCCGCTCCCGGGCTTGTCGTCGATCTCGCGGCCGATTTCAGGGTGCAGGACCTTCATTCCTACGCGGAGCATTACGGCAACCATCCCGCGCCCGACCTCGTCCGGCGCTTTCGCTATGGCCTGGCGGATGTCGTGGGATCGAAGCTCAGGGGGGCCCAAGCCATCGCATCGCCGGGTTGCTTCGCCACCGCAGCCCAGCTTGCTCTTTATCCGTTAGCTCAGCCGGGCTTGAACATTCAGCCGTCCCTCTTCGCCGTGACGGGGTCGAGCGGGTCAGGGGGCCGGCCGAAGCAGACGACACATCACCCCACCCGCGCGAATAATCTGTTCGCCTATTCGGTGCTGGGACATCGGCATGACGCCGAGGTGCTTCAGAGCTGGCGCAGCTGGACCGGCCGCTCGGATGCAACCGCGCGACTCATGACGCATTCCGGGCCATTCGTACGAGGGATCTATCTCACCTTGCACGCCTTTCTGCCGCACGGAGCCGCTGATGTTCGTGAAGGTCGGGGTGGCTACGTGGTATCGGGAAGCGTACGCCCGGCGTCCCTTCGTGCGAATCCTCGATACATCTCCCGAGCTCACTCACGCGGTGGGGACCAACTACGCGTTGATCCACGTTGCCGCGACACCCGGGGGCAGAGAGCTTCAGGTGAGTGTCGCCATCGATAACCTGGTAAAGGGAGCGGGCGGCCAGGCGATCCAGGCCATGAACCTGGCATTGGGCATGGATGAGTGCGCCGGGCTGATGTCGACGGGGATCTTTCCATGCTGAAGGGACTGTCCGGCGGCCAGACCGCCCTCCTTCCGGTCTACGCCCAGTTTCCTGTCCTGCCGGTGCGGGGCCGGGGTTCCTGGCTGATCGATGAAAACGGTGCCGAGTGGCTCGACGCATACGGAGGGCATGCCGTTGCTGCCACCGGACATTGTCACCCAGAGGTAGTTCGTGCGATCACGGAACAGGCTGCCGAGCTCCTGTTCTACTCGACGGCGGTTCGACTCCCGGTTCGCGATGCGCTGGCCGAGAAGCTGGTAGAGCTTTGCCCCGATCCTCTCACGCGAGTGTTCCTTTGTAATTCAGGCGCTGAGGCCAATGAGAACGCCTTGCACCTGGCACGGCGTCACACCGGCCGGCAAGGCATCGTCTCAGTTTCAGGAGGTTGGCACGGGCGCACTGCCGCTACACTGGCGTGCACTGACGGCATCCGGTATGAGGATGCGGCACGCCGGAGTGGCGTTCCTCTATCGCGGAAGGTTCCGTTCGACGATATGGGTGCGTTGCAATCCGCGATGGATGTTTCCGTGGCTGCCATGATCGTAGAGCCGGTACAAGGATTTGCGGGTGCCCGCGAGTGTTCGCCGGAATTCCTGGAGGCAGCTCGCCGGCTCTGTTCCGAGCATGGAGCCCTGCTGATTTTCGACGAGGTTCAGTGTGGCGTCGGGCGATGCGGGGCCTTCACTGCCGCGGAATCATTTGGGGTAACACCGGACCTGCTCACGCTGGCCAAGGGTCTCGCGGCCGGCCTCCCCATTGGAGCCGTCATCGCAACTGAGGATATCGCTACATCGGTCTCTCTGGGCGATCTCGGCAGTACGTTCGGTGGAGGACCGCTGCCGTGTGCCGCGGCGCTCGCCAACATTGGTATCATAGAGGACGAACATCTCGTTCAGAACGCTGTCGATGTGGGTCACTATCTGACGGAGGGGGCCCTGCGGGTCAAGGTACGACGCGTGAGTGGCAAAGGTCTGCTCCTGGGTCTGCACCTGTCGCGCCCGGCGGCCGAGGTGCAGCGGGCGCTGTTCGAGCATCGGATCCTCACAGGCACGTCCACCGATCCCGGAGTCCTGCGTCTGATTCCGCCGCTCTCGTTCTCCCGAGACGAGGCGGACATTCTTCTGCGTGGACTCGAGGACGTGCTTCAGTGAGCAAACGCGACTTCCTGGCGCTGGAGGATTGGAGCAGCGAGGACATCGACGCGCTGCTCGCGTTGGCGTCGCGCGTCAAACGAGGTGAGATCAGCGGAGGACTGGAGAAGAAGGTTCTGGCCATGGTCTTCATGGATCCGAGCCTCCGGACGAGGACCAGCTTCGAGACCGCCATGTTCCTCCACGGCGGACACGCCGTGGTGCTCGAACCCGGCAAGGGGAGCTGGCCGCTGGAGACGGAGCCGGGCGCGGTGATGGACGGAACATCGGTCGAGCACATCGTGGACGCCGCTCGTGTTCTGGGCCGCTACGCCGATGCTCTCGGTGTCCGCTCATTCCCCCGCGGCAGCGATTGGGCTACGGCTCGGCAGGACGCCATCGTGAAGAGCTTCGCGCGGCACTGTGAGAAGCCGGTAATCAACCTCGAGTCCGCCCGGCGGCATCCGTGTCAGGCTCTGGCCGATGCCATGACGTTGAAGGAGAGACTGGGTCAGGTCGAGGGCAAGCGGTTCGTGCTCACCTGGGCATGGCACCCGAAGGCCCTGCCGACAGCAGTCCCCGCCAGTGCGGCGTTGGCAGCCGCACGGCTCGGTATGGAAATCGTCATTGCCCGGCCTGAGGGATACGAGTTGGATCCCGAGGATACCGCGCTTATCCGCAAGGTAGCTCAGCAGTGCGGCGGTGAATTCGTGCACATCAGCGATGATCCCGACGACGCGCTGGTGGGGGCTGACGCCGTATACGTGAAGTCCTGGGGGTCGGTGAAGCTGTATGGCCAGCCCGAGGAGGAAGCCGAGCGGCGGTCTACGCTCAGAGACTGGCGGCTCACAGCCTCGCGGTTGCGCTCCACCCGCGGAGGGAAGGGGATTGTGATGCATTGTCTGCCGGTCCGGCGCAATGTCGAGATCGACGACAAGGTGCTGGATGGGCCGAACTCGGTGGTGGTGGATCAGGCAGAAAACCGACTGCACGCGCAACGGGCGTTGTTGCTGGAGTTGCTCGGGAACAAGCGTGAGCGGGACTAGGAAAGACGTGAGCAGTAGGCGGGTCTGTCACCCTGAGCAGAGCGAAGGGACCAAAACGACGTGAGCATCGATACAACAAAAGGAATCGCCGGCCTGAAGGGCGCGCTCCGCTACGTCCGCGAATACCGCGACCAGGTCTTCGTGGTGAAGCTCGGCGGAGACGTACTCATTCCCGGCGAAGTTCTCGACAGCGTGGCCGGGCAGCTGGCGCTGCTTTCATCCCTCGGCATCCGGATCGTTGTGGTGCAT
Organism: uncultured Gemmatimonadales bacterium; assembly: GCA_963730915.1. GTDB lineage: Bacteria > Gemmatimonadota > Gemmatimonadetes > Gemmatimonadales > GWC2-71-9 > CAVVWJ01. The sequence goes on from CAVSTR010000004.1 coordinate 842,130, forward strand.
GGTGGCGGTCCGCAGGCCACCGCGCTCAGCCGGCGGCTGGGCTTCGAGCCGCAGATGGTCGCTGGGCGGCGCATCACCGACGATGGGGCCCTCGAAGTCGCCAAGCTGGTCTATGCTGGTCAGATCAACGTGGATCTCCTGTCGGCGCTCAGGGAACATCGGGTGCAAGCCGTGGGGCTGAGCGGAGTGGATGCAGAGCTGATCACGGCACATCGGCGGCCTCCGGTCTCCGTAGTAGATGACTCGGGAACAACCATGCGAGTGGACTACGGCCATGTAGGCGATGTGGACCGGGTGGATCCACGGGTTCTCGTCACTCTGCTCGAGGCGCGAATGATGCCCGTTGTCGCGAGTCTGGCCGGCGGAGAGGACGGCCAGGTCTACAACGTCAACGCCGATACGGTGGCGGAGTCGCTGGCGGTGGCGCTCCGGGCCCAGAAGCTGATCTACCTGACCGGCGCTCCCGGCGTCCTGCGCGACCGTCACGACCCTTCCACTTTGATCACCTTTGCTGATCCGGACGATCTCGCAGGCCTCATGGCCAACGGAGCGCTGGGAGGCGGAATGCGTCCCAAGGTCGAGGCATGCATCCGCGCCGCCACGGGAGGAGTAGAACGCACGCACATCATCGATGGGCGTGCGCCTGATGCCCTGCTGCTCGAGGTTTTTACCGGAGCGGGATGCGGAACAATGATCGTCGGACGTAAAGAGAAGGCGACGTATCTGGGAGTGGACCTTGCCGGGTGAGATCAACCTGCTGCGGGAGCTCATCGCGATCCCATCGATCAGCGGACAGGAGACCGACCTCGCCGTCTTCATCGAGGAGACCGCTCGCCGCTGGGGCCTCGATGTCGTCCGCAACAGCCATGGGGTCCACGTGGAGGTGCGTGGCTGGGGTGCCGGACCTACGATCGCGCTCGCTTCGCACCTCGACGTGGTGCCACCGGGCGCTGGCTGGACTCGAGATCCATTCACTCCAGGCATCGAAGGGACCCGCCTCTATGGACGAGGTTCTGGGGATGCGAAGGCATCTGTTGCAGCAATGCTCTACGCTGCCCGTGACATCGTGGACAGCGGCGGCATGGATGTGGGCCGGTTGGTTGTCCTGTTAGGCTACGGCGAGGAGACCAAGAACACCACCATGGGGGGTGCAGTCGAAGAGGCAGGGGAGGTCGACGCCGCAGTTATCGGCGAGCCGACCGGTCTCGACTTCGCGATCGCTCAGCGTGGGCTACTCATGGTGGATCTGCTGGCGCAGGGAGATCAACGGCACGCCGCGTATGCCGACAGCGATGATGGCTTCACGAATGCCGTGCAGCTACTCGCCCGGGATCTGATCAAGCTGGATTCCGTATTCCAGGCCCGGACTCATCCCATACTTGGGAAAGCGATGGCCACGGCCACCATGGTTGAAGCCGGAGTGAGCCGCAACATCACGCCGCCAGTGGCACGAGCTGTTCTGGACATCCGCAGCACTCCCGATTGGACCCACGAGGAGCTTGCGTCGGAGCTGCGGGCCGTGCTGTCCAGCGATGTAATCGTGACATCGCGTCGCCTGACACCGTGTGAGACCCCGGTGGGCTCCCGGTTGCTTGCGACGGCCAGCAGGTTGCGGCCCGATGCCAGACACTTCGGAAGCCCCACCTGCTCCGACTGGGTGTTCTTCGGTGATCGCGACGCGATCAAGTGCGGGCCCGGCACCAGCCGCCGGTCGCACACGGCGGACGAGTATGTCGACATACCTGAGGTAACCGCTGCGCGGTCATTCTATGGCGAGCTGGTGCGCGCCTATCTCTCCGGACGGTAGAACTCATGGACCGGACGACCACGCTTTGGAGCTCGACTGCGCCCGACCAACGTCTCTTCGAGTACACCACCGGAGACGATCGCGCCTGGGATGCTCGTCTCCTTACCTGGGATGTGCTCGGCAGCCTCGGCCATATAGAGGGCCTCCGTGCGGCGCGGCTCATTACGCCGGCCGAGTACTCGGAAATGCGGCGAGGGCTCCGGGAGATTTTCGCTGCCACGTCACGAGGCGCGCTGACGCTGGATCACCGTCACGAGGACGTGCACACAGCAGTCGAGTACTGGCTGACCACCCGCGCTCCCGGCTCGGGCGAGCGGCTGCATACTGGCCGGTCACGCAACGATCAGGTCGCCTGCGACCTACGGCTGTACCTCAAGCACGAGCTGCTCGATCTCCATGCCGCGACCACCGGCCTCGCCCTGGCGCTGCTGAACTTCGCCGGGCTGCATCGAACCGTACTCTGGCCCGGATACACCCACGGCCGTAAAGCGATGCCGTCGTCCGTCGGTCTCTGGGCCGGTGCCTTCGCGGAGGGCCTGCTCGATACCCTGGAATCACTACCGGCGCTGTGGGCGCGAGTGGATCGGTCGCCATTGGGAAGCGCAGCCGGCTACGGTGTGCCGCTTCCACTGCAGCGAAATGTCGTGGCCCGTGCCCTCGGTTTCGCCGGGCTCGACCTCAATGTGGCGTCGGTCCAGGGAGGTCGAGGCAAGCTGGAGGCTGCGGTGCTGTTCTGGTGCACCCAGCTCGGACATGACGTCGCCCGGCTGTGTCAGGACATCATCGTGTTCAGCGGGGAAGAGTTTGGCTACCTGACGCTTCCGGCCGACCTCGCAACGGGGTCGAGCATCATGCCCCACAAGCGGAATCCGGATCTGTTCGAGCTCACACGTGGCCGGGCAGCAGCCGTCGAGGGCGATCTCCTTTCCGTACTGCAGATCAAGGCCAAGCTTTCCGGCGGCTATCACCGTGATTTCCAGTTGCTGAAGGAGCCGTTGATTCGGGGCCTGGATCGCACCAAGGGCATGCTCGAGGCGCTCACGCACTCCCTTCCCAAGCTCAGTGTCGACGAGAAAAAGTGTGAGGCCGCTCTATCGGGAGGTGCCTTGGCCACGGATGAGGTCATGCGGAGGGTCGAGGCAGGTCGCCCGTTTCGAACCGCCTACCGCGAGGTGGCTGCCGCCGTGGGCGCCGGCAAGAGCTTCGCTCCCCCGTCTTCAAAGGAGATCATCGCCCGGCGGAGCTCAACCGGTGGGCTCGGCAATCCCGGGCTCCCGGAAGTAAAAAAGCGGATCCGTTCGGCAGGATCCTGGAACCGGCGCGAGCGAACGCGGTTCGCTCGGGCCATGAGCAAACTGGCTGGCAGCGCGATCCGGCCGCCTGTGCGCCCATCCATCGATGACCGCTGATCGCCGCAAGCGCCATCTCAAGATCCTCGAGCTCATCAGCACACGACCGGTCAGGACCCAGGAGGAGCTGGCCGATGCGCTGACCGCCCTGGGTTGGGAGGTCACTCAGTCGTCGGTCAGCCGTGATATATCCGCGCTCCGGCTGATAAAGGTGGATGGAGCCTATCGACGTCCACCTCCGCGCGCACCGCGGAGTGATCCAGATGAGCAGCGGGTCGGCGACGGCGTGCTGACGATGGAAACCGCGGGTGATGCTTTGGTCGTGCTCCACACCCCGCCTGGAGAAGCCAACCACGTTGCGGTCGCGCTCGATCGGCTGGCCTGGCCCGAGGTGCTGGGATCCATCGCGGGTGATGATACGATCTTCCTGGCGGTCAAAGACTCGAACGCGCAGCGCCGCGTCCTGGGAGAGCTACGGAGGCTGGGCTCGCCTCGATGAAAAAGAAGGGGCGGCCCTTGGTCCGAGCCGCCCCTCTGACTGGTTCTGCTGGCTTTTAGAAAGTCACTTCGGTTGGTACCTCGTAGAATCGCAGCTGCGCGTGTTTCAGACCCTCGTTGTCGTACGACCAGTAGTATGACAGGTCCGCATTGCTGAATAGCGAGATCTGATTCACGTCGGTGCAGACGTCGTCGTCCGTCCCCAGCACGCCGTCGAGCCCCGCGTCCCAGGCCACGCAGAAGTCAACGAACAGAAGATCCTTCGAGACGTTCACGAACTTTCCTACACCGCCCTTGGTCCGCTCGAGAGTGATGGGCTCAACTCCATCGACGAAGTTGGCGGCGCACCAAGTCCCGGTTGCGTCCTCGTAGCACGACTGCATAGTTGCCTTGCCGCCCCACTTGCCGAGGGTCCGGACATACACCGAGTATGAAGTGGTACCGTCGACGTCAGGATCCGGGTTCGGCAGCTGGAATCCAGCCGTCCCATCCGTGCCGTTGGCGTCAGTGACGCCGAAATCGCCCTCGATCAGGTTAATGCGGGTGTTGGCCGGCTCGCCGTTCCTTCCGAGATCCACGAAGATCCTGTGGCCATTGCCGCCGGTTAAGTTCGGCGACTTGTCTTTGGGCACCCCGATGATGTTCAGCGTGTAATGCGCGCCGCTCGGCGCGCCGTTGCCGGTGGTGGCGTTCAGAGCGGATGGGGCGGGTGTCGAACTGGAGAGGGGGCTGGTCGGGTCGCTGCTGCAACTTGCCAGACTCAGCGCCGCGCCTACCGTGGTGAGCTCGGGCAACCCATCGGGAAGGATTGAACATTGTGCCTCCTGGTGTGCGAAATCACTTCGGTGAGTGCCCAACCGTCGCCGATCCCATCCCCACCCTTGGGCTGCCTCACGTTCGCCGCTCCGCCAAGTGAAGACAATTCCCAGGTGTCGAACACTGTCCTAGAGTTATACAGCTAGAATGCAATCTGCTTCCCATGTGACTGTGATGACTATAGGTGCACTGCTAGTCCGGTGAAGTGAAGCTTGACATGGCTGGTGCCGAAACTACAACTTATCAGTACAACTGAACGGCAGATCGCCCCCTCCGCGTGAGGGTCGCGACAAAGGCAAACCCGCCGAAAGGCGGGGACGCAAAGCCACGAGGCTACCGCCCGCTGCGCACCAATGCGCTGGGCCACGCCAGTCGGGTTGCCGAACGAACCAAGGAGGGGTTTATGCTGTCCACTCCACGGAGTCTCGGCTTCGTGCTCGCCGCCGTCCTGGGCGCGATGCTCGTACCCGGCTGCCGCCCCGAAGATGGTCCGTCCGGGCCCTCAGAAACGCCAGCGACGCCGTCGCTTCAGGTCAGCTCCAGCCAGACGATTCCAGACCAGTACATCGTCGTCTTCAAGTCCACTTTGCCGGATCCAGCCGCCGAGGCCCGGGCGCTGGTCGCCCAACACGGAGGAACTCTCCGGTTCGCTTATAGCTCTGCCATCAAGGGCTTTGCGGCGCTTTTAACTGAGCGGACGCTGCAGGCGCTGTGGCGAAATCCCAACGTGGCCTACATCGAGGCCGACCAGTTGGTGCAGGTCACCGACACGGATGCCAACCCGCCGTCCTGGGGTCTGGACCGGCTGGATCAACGCAAGCTCCCCCTTTCCAACAGCTACAGTTACGCGGCTACCGGCGCCGGGGTCCACGCCTACATCATCGATACCGGCATACGTACGACTCATGCGGACTTCGGCGGACGGGCAGTCTCGTCCTACAGCGCCCTCAAAGGGCAGAGTGCCTCGACCGACTGCAACGGTCATGGCACCCATGTGGCGGGGATTTTGGGCGGCAGCAGCTACGGGGTCGCCAAGGGGGTCCAGCTCCATGCAGTCAAGGTGCTGGACTGCAGCGGGAGCGGCTCTTGGAGCGGAGTAATCGCGGGCATCGATTGGGTGACCCAGAACCGCCGGCTCCCTGCTGTCGCCAACATGAGCTTGGGTGGGCTCTACAATCAGGCGGTGAATGACGCGATCGAGGGATCGATCCGCTCAGGCGTAAGCTACGCGGTCGCGGCGGGCAACAATGCTTGGGATGCCTGTACCTTCTCGCCCGCGAGCGCCCCCAACGCGCTTACTACCGCCGCGACAGCCAGAGACGACAGCCAGGCCTGGTTCTCCAACTGGGGCACATGCGTGGATCTGTACGCCCCAGGCGACTCCATCACCTCCAGTTGGATCGGAAGCGATACTGACAGTCGCATACTCTCCGGGACCTCGATGGCAGCGCCTCACGTAGCCGGCATGGCAGCACTTTACCTGGAGACACACCCGCTCGACATTCCCGCCATGGTGGGCCGGGCGCTCGCCGCCGCAGCCACCCAGGGCCAGATCAAGAGCATTGGCACGGGCTCGCCCAACCTGCTGCTCTTCAGCGGTGACGCCGCGACGGTGCAACCTGCCCCCTGCAGGCCTGTGGGTAAGTCCGGAAGCTGCAAATAACGGAGCTGCTGGTACTACAACACGAAGCCCCGCCGGTCGCTATGACCGGCGGGGCTTCGGGCTTTGAGCTCACGGCCAGAGCGTGACAACACCCGTGTCGTTCGTGCTGAGGGTGGCAACTTCGCCGGCAGTCGTGTTCGTGAACGACAAACCGAAGTAGCGTACGCTGATCAGGAAGAGACTCTGCCCAGAGGGGCACTGCAAGGTTGTCCCGGGCACGGGGAAAGTGGCCGAGGTTTCGATCCCCCCATTCGTGGGGTCGAAGGTGAATTGCGTGCTGAACTCGGTAGTCGTGCCTTCTTTGTTGGCGGCCTTAGGGTGGTTGCTTCCGCCGTTGACGCAGCCGTAAACGGTTCTGGCGGTGCCGGACAGGTTGAAGGTCACGTCGTTGTTGCCCACGCCGTGAACCTTGAACGATATGACCAGGCTGCCGGAGCTGTTGACGGAGACATTGGCGAAATCCCAGGTCGAAGCCCCGGATCCTGGATTTCCAGCCTTGAAGGAAGGACCACTGGGGTCCGTCGTGCCATCGTTACACGCCGCGGCAAACGCCAAGGCGGCGATGAGAATCACGTGCTTGAATCGCATAGGACTTTTCCTCAGAGGGTTAGACGGCAGCAGCCCGCAGTATCACGATGCTGGCCCGTGCGGCAGCCAGGCAACGATCAATGCTCTTGCCGTCGCGTGAAAACACACCCCTCCAGCCCTGAGAGCCGTTGCCTAGCTCCCACGAGAGCCACGCGGTCCGCCTTCATCGAGATGGGATGGAGAAGATTTTGGACTGCGGAGATAATCTGCGGTGCCGGTGTGAAGCTCCCGTAAAAACGGGAGGCGGCCATCGTGAAAACGTGAGACGAGTCCAAAAGAAAAGGGGCGGCTCCGAAGAGCCGCCCCTTTCACATCGGCAGAAACTGGCTATTTGCCCAGCGGCTTCACGTTGGACTTGAAGGAGATCGACCCGAATCCATCCCGATTCAGCACGTCCGCAGTACCGTTGAACAGGATGCCGCCGGTCTTCGTGACCCCCACCTGGCCAAAGTCTGCGAGGGAAGCGGTCGCGCTATAAGGCTGGACCACGACAGACAGCGCTGTGGCGTCTCCGTTCGGAGGATTAGTGCAAGCCGAATTACGCGGCCCGACGAGCATCGTCGGAGTGCCGTTGTTGTTGCTTCCCGCCAGGTAGGCGCAGGTTCCCGCTATCGGACTCCCCTCTGCACTCACCGTGAACGAGATTGCCACTTTGCTGGGATCAGTGCCCTTGATGACTGCGGGCGGCTGGTCCTTCCAGCCCAGCGTCAGAGTAGAGACATTTCGCTTGCCGAATTTGCTCTTAGGAACGGTGGTAGTGGTTCCGCCGCCCCTCGTAGCGAGGACCGTCGCCTGGAGCGGCTCGGGTGCCACAGCGCCGACCAGCATTCGGCCCAGTCGCGACGCCAAGGCCCTTGGGCCCCAGCCGGCATCGATACTGGTCAATGATTGGGTCTCGTCGCAGATGGTGGTTTCCATATAGGCGAGCACCCCGATATCCTCCTCGTGTACCATCGCCGTTCCACCATTATCGTTGTCGCAGACCGAGACTACAGCCGCGGGCGAGAAGGTCGGGGCTGATGGCACACCGGCCCAGTCGTATACCAGGGTTGAAGTGTTCGGCACCCGAAACCCATAGATCAGGACTCGGCCCTCACTCGCAGTGTTCCCCTCAAGCATGGTTGTCCAGCTGCCCGAGGTCGGCTTGATACCCGACAGATTGACAGCCGAACCAACCAGCGGGTAGCTGGTGCCAAGTACTGTCACGCTGCGTCCGGCGGCGTCGGTTCCGCCGCTACCCCCTCCGCGAACGGAGTAGGCTCCCCCAGCCGCTTTGTTAAGTGCCTTAGTAAAAGCACCGACGGCGTCGTTTTCCGGATAAGTGAAATCCGAGGCCTGGTCGAACATGCACCCGATCAGGGCTACGGTCAGCTTCGCCCCGGCGGTGGGACTAACCGAAAAGGTCCGCGAGACCGATCCAATCGAGTCCATGATCTCGAAGCCGAAGGTCCTGGCGCTCGGTGTGCCGTGCCCGGCGTTGGCCATACTCTGCTTCAGCGTTAGAATCTTGGCCTGCCGCGCCGACGGGAAGTAATCAGTGATCAACGAGTTACTGAACCCGCAGGCATCCGTTGACCCCCCCGGCGCGAACTGCGGACCAGTGGTGCTGCCAGGCTCCCGATCACTACATGCGCTAAAAACGAGCGTCGCCGCGGCGGCGACTGCATACAACGAACGTGGAGCCATACTACCCCCTACCGGGATTGAGCGAGAATTATCGTTAATGGATCAATGAAGCAGCTAATATGCCGACTAAGCTGCAAAACGCAAACTCTGCGACACCGGCTGTCCTGCCAGATGGTGTGTAAGTGAATTTGCGCCAAAGAGATCGGAAACATGGCGCCTCTTCGTTCGGTGACGCGTTAGTGCCTTATTGTTGCCTGATGTACCGGGGCTGGCTGGACACTGTGAAGCCAGACCGGTCGGTTTGCAGCAACAGAATGGTCGATTGACGTAAATTTTCCGTGAAAGGACGGATTTCTATTTTTCTCCTGCTTTCCCAAACACGGTGACAAACCGGGGATCACTGCGGAGTTCGCGTATCATCCAGCCCTGATCGTTGGCAATGCCAGCTCGCCTTTGCGGGTTCGCCGCGACGTAGGTGCTAAGCAGCCGGAATGCTTCATCCTTATCTCCCAGCTGAACTCGTACCAGCGCCTCGTAGTACGCCAAGTCGTGGGTCGCGTCGATCGTGGCGTCCCCGCGGCTACGGGACATGAGTGATCGGGCGCTATCCGGCTGTCCCGCCCGCGCCAGAATCAATCCCATGATCATATTCCCGTAAAGGGAATAGTACGCCCGTAGATTCGGAGGGGTGAGCCTTACGAACTCCTGGTGCACCTGCCAAGCCGAGTCGATGTTCGGGCTCTTTCCCTTCATCCCCATCAGCCACAACTGGCACTCGGCGAAGCGATAGTACTCGGGAAACCGGCGTTTGCCCTCGTCGCACCAGTGAGTCGCCTCTACCTCGTCCTCGAGCTCGAACGATGCGTTGTACAAGCTGTACAACGTCTGTTTGGCGGACGAAAGATAGGGATCGGCCTCGTAGGACCGCACCGCAGCCAGCTTGGATTCCGCTGTCTGTCCCTGGCCCAGGAGCAGATGGCTGAGATAGGTCCAGGCCCGGGCTGCGGTTGGTTTGGCGTTCACCGCGGCGCGCAGGTCCTGCTCGGCTGTGACGATCAGTAGCTTGGCCGCGGCCGGGGCGGGCTCGAGGTTCAGAATCCACCGCAGATACGCGAGAATGCCTCGCAACTCGAGGGCATCCGGATCTCCCGGCTTGAGTTGGAGCGCCCGGTTGGCGTGCTGAATCCCAATCGCCGTCCACTTGGAGTAGAGCGGCTTGTCGAAGCCGTCGACCAGATCGGTCTGACGATAGGCCAGCCACCCGCGTTCGACCGGCGGGGTAACCCAGGTGGGATCGAGCCGCTCGACGTCCGCCATCATCGAATCCGCCTGGTTCAATCGCCGTGCTGCCCCTGCAGTGTCGCCGGCCGCCAATAGCGGGTCGGCGTCTTTGCTGAGCTTGCCTGCTTGCTGAAGCAGCTCCCAGGCCTTCGGATTGCGGGTGCCGACCCGGATCTCCTGAACCTTGATCTCCTGTCCCAAGCGCTCCCGGAGAAACAGCGAGACCTCCCGAGCCACATCGTCCTGCAGAGCGAAGATCTCTTTCCGGGGCCGTTCCAGGGTTTTGCTCCCGATTTCCTGAGCGTCCGCGGCGTTGATGAGGGACACGCTCACCCGCAGCCTGTCGCCCGACCCGGCGACACTCCCCTGAACCAGAGTGCCGACTCTGAGCGCCCGGCCAACGCTGTCCGGCGCCACCGCTGCATTGCGATACGGGTTGACACCGCTTTTAGAAACGACCTGCAGCTGGGGAACTTCGCTCAATTCATGGATCAGGGCCTCGGTGATTCCATCCGCCAGATACCCCAGCGAATCCGAGCTGCCGCTGGCCTTCTGGAAATACATCACCGCTATCCGATTGGGACTCAGGTCGGAAGCGCCGGCGGACGCGTTGCCGGGCCGGAGCCAGATACCCCAGGCCAGTCCCGCTGACAGCAGCACCAGGATGCCCGCAGCAGCCGCCCAAAACCAGGCTCCCCGTTCCCGTGTAGACGCGATGATTCTCGCTGGAATCGAGGGACGCTCGACCGCCGCCACTCCGCTGGTGCGTCGCCTGACCGCGCCCGTCGCAGTCGGAATGCTCCGCCGTGCGCGGACGGACCGTGAGTTGCGGCTCGCCAGTGGACCGAGATCCACTTCGGCCAGCGCATCGGCGAAATCGCGAATGGAGGGAAACCGGTCCGCCGGGGTCTTCTCCAGCGACCGCATTACGGCGTCTTCGACTTCGTCAGGGATGGAATTGCGGACCACCTGGAGACTCGGCACCACCTCCATGGAGTGCCGAGCCAGGATCGCCATTGCGTTGGGGCCCTTGAAGGGAGGCTCACCTACCAGCATCTCGTACAGCATGCAGCCGAGACTGTACTGGTCGGCTCGGCCGTCGACCCGTTCCCCGCCGAGCCCCTGCTCCGGACTCATGTAGTGCGGGGTCCCGACTGCCATGCCGGTCTCGGTGAGCTTGTCGCCTCCGGCAGCGGTCACCGCCCGGGCGATGCCGAAGTCGGCGACCAGGGCATGACCATCCTGCAGGAGGATGTTCTCGGGCTTGATGTCGCGGTGGATGATCTGCTGAGAGTGGGCGCAGTGGAGCGCTTCCGCGATCTGGCAGGTAAGCTGGATTGCATCCGGCAGCGAGAGCTGCTCCTCCCGGTCGAGGCGCACGCGGAGGGATTCCCCCTTCACGAAGGGCATCACGTAGTACAGGAAGCCCGCTGCTTCTCCGGAGTCGTACAGGGCGAGGATGTTGGGGTGTTGCAGGCGGGCGGCGACTCTGATCTCGCGGAGGAACCTGTCGGCACCGATCGAAGCGGCGAGCTCGGCTCGGAGCACCTTGATGGCGACCGGCCTGTCGTGTCTGGAGTCCTCGGCCAGGTACACCGTGGCCATGCCGCCCTCGCCGATCAGGCGCTCGACGGCATAGCGCCCTTCGAGCGCAGCGCGCAACTTGTCGAGCGGATCGGTCACTAAGGGGCCTCAGCGGCAGGTATCGCTAGGAAAGATGAAACATAGATGCCCGGAATGCTGCGGGCCAGAACGGCCGGACCGACTCGGTAAGACAAAGGGCGGCTCTGTGAGCCGCCCTGATCTGGTTAGAAAAACATCATATCAATTAATTATCGCTGGGTCTACGAGAAAGGACCCTGATGTCGTGAGGGATGTTCCTCCTCCCGCAAAGTTGAGCTTGTATGATTCCGGGAAGGGTGCCGTGACAATCAGGTTATTGAACAACGCTTCGCCGTTTACATCAGTGTTGACTGTGACCGTACTTCCGCCAGTAAATGAACCGGCTGGAGGCTCAACCGGAATAAGGGTCACTGTAATGGGCACGCCGCTCACTGGGCTCTCGCCGTCGCTCAGTCTTACTCGAGGATACGTGCAGCTGCCACCGTCGCAAGCCCAGCCGATTTGGTCACTGACGGAACTCTGGCCAGACGGATCACTGCCGGCGGTAAAGCTCAGATCATTCGAAGGCACCACTATACCAAATGGACTGAGACTGATCGGAGTTCCAGCTATTGGTCCCCGAGTCCCAACTGTAGCTGCAGCTGCATGGAGTGGCTTGGGCAGCAACACATTTTCCGCCATCGCGGCCAGGTAACGGCTGAGTCCGCGCAAGTCGTGCGCGCTGCCGATCACGGGCGGTGCGCAAGCAGACAGCTCGTCCACAAGGTCGGCTGGCACCGGAGTCACATCATCCACCAGCTCGAACCCGCCACCGACCGGGTTGTGCCCGATGCGTGCTCCGGGTTCTGGGTAGATATCTCCGGTAGCATCGTTCTTGAAACAGAAAGCGATCGTCACCGTTCCTGCCGTTGCGAGCGTGTGGGTGGCCAGGGTGTTATCAGTGGAGCTGTTGGTGGCGTCGTAGTCCCAGGTGGGAGCATCTTGCACAAAGCCACTTGGCACTTCTGTGAGCGAGTTGTCCGGGAGACGCCGAACGGTAATAAGCGTCGGCTCGTTGAATGCACCATCGGTGAGCTTAATAGTGGCCCGCCCACTTGGCGTGGTAATGATTTTGGTCGTGCCGGGGAAGTAGACATCGCTGACATAGTCGAGCGCCGATGTGCTTGCTCCTCCGAAACCGGCGAGTATCGCGGCTTTGAGTGCATCCACCTTGGTTTGATTAGCGTTCTTGGCCTTGTTCTGGTCTATCCATACCAGCAGCCTCAGCGCCGCCTGGCGCGCCTCAAGATCGTGGCACGTGTCCCAGAGCAGCGCAACTACTCCGAGCCTCAGCAGGGCCTCGGCCTTGGCCGGCTTGGACTTGAAAATGTCCGAGTCCTGGGTCAGCGGGGCGACTGTTGTGAACGGGTACCGCCCATGCGAACAGGTGCTGCCGAAGTCTTCAGATGGGGGTGCTATGGATGGTTCGGTGGGTGACTGGGTGTTCTGGTCGCTACAGGCGTACAGGCCGAGCATTCCGGCCACGGCAAGAACGGTGAGGCGGCGCATTCCTACATCTCCTGCTTGGGCCAGCGCCCGGACGGGGCCACCCCGCTGCAAGTGTTGGCAGTGAGGGCGGAGGCAGATGGGATGTCCAAAAAAAGCTGCGGGGGGCGATTTTCCGACACCAATTTGCAACATGTCCCGAGCTTGTCCAGCCCCAATTTTCAGCTGGTGCCAACTAAGGCCTTGTAGCGGGGATCGTCCTCGATGCTGCGGAACCACCAATTGGGCTGTTCTGCCAGGTTCGCTCGCACCTTGGGATTGGCCGCGAGGTATGTCTTCAGCGCCTTGAGCGCCGCATCCCTGTCTCCCACCAGAATGCGAACATAGATCTCGTCCCAGGCAAGTGTCTGTGTGGGATCGATATCCGCCCCAGCCCGTGCCCGTTCCGCCACACGCCGGGCGCTGTCCATCAGTCCGGCACGCGCCAACACCATGGCGACCAGCATGCGCGCCTCCCGGCCCTCGATCTCTTGGCGCCCGGCCGGCACGATCGTAGGGAGGCTGTCGGCCAACTTCCAGGCCAGTGCGGCATCCGGCTCCTTCGCCTTGGTGGTCAGAAGCCAGAGCTGGCATTTGGTGAATTTGAAGTCAGCCGGGAAGCGGCGGGAGCCTTCCTGACACCAGTGAGTGGCGTCCGAAAACTGACTCAGATCGTAGGAGGCGAGGAACAGCCGGTTGATGACCTGGTCCGCATTGCTGAGGTATGCGTCCGCTTCGTACGCTCGTTGTCCGGCCAGCTTGGCGTCGGTGGTACCCTTCGTGTTGTTGTAAAGGTGGCTCAGCATGGCCCAGGCTCCAGCCTGCGCCGGGCGCACCCGCACCGCGGCTTCCAAATCTGCCTCTGCGTCAGCCAGGAGTCGCTTGGCGGCGCCGGGGTCGGGCTCAAGGTTCAGTAGCCAACCCCAGTAGCGAAGACTGCCCCTGATCTCCAGCGCATCCGGATCCTGCGGAGATATCTCCAGGGCCTGCGCAGCGAACGTCTTGCCCTTCTCGATCCATGGCTTGGCCGCGTCGCCATCTAACCCAACCAGGCGAGAACGCCGATACGCAACCGAGGCGCGGCCGACGAGCGGCTCGGTCCAAGCCGGATCGGCCTCGTGGGCCAGAGCATAGAGGGAATCGGCTCCATCGAAGCTGCGCTCCGTAGCACCGCTGGTATCCTTCTCCTGTACCAGCGTTTCCGCCCGCTTTCGAGACTGTTCGGCCCGCTGCACGAGAGCCCACGCTGCGACATTCCGGGTTCGGTGGCGCTGTTCGCGGAGCCTGATCTCCTCACCGAGCCGGGACCGGATGAGACTGGCGACCTTTTGGGCCAGGGTATCCTGTACTGCGAGGACGTTCCCGGCCGGCAGCTCGAAGCTGGCCCGTTCGAAATCAGCGCCGCTCTCGCCATCCACCAACCGGACTGTCACCCTGAAGCGGCCCCTGTTTTCCTCGACGTCTCCGGTCACCAGCGTTCCGGCCTGCAGTGCCCGAGACACGCTGTCGCGCGGGATGGTATCGTCTCGGTAGGGTGCCACACCTCCCTTCGAGATCACATCCAGCCCCTGTACCTGCTCCAGCTCTCGGATCAGCCCTTCGGTCAGCCCGTCCGCCAGATAGCCAAGCGAATTCTGGACGCTCTCGTCCTGAAAATAGAGGACGGCGATTCGATGGGGGTCGAGCCCGCCTGCTGAAGCCGTGGAGCCGACTCTGCCGGGGTGCCAGACTCTCCATGCGGCTAACCCGGTGGCGGTGATCAGCGCGACTGCGGCCGCCGACGTTATCCAGAACCGAGTCGTCCGGCGGCGCCCGGGCCGGGCGGTTTCCACGGTGGGCGTGGCGCTGCGCGGGGTACTCCTGCGCAGCGCCTGCAGCGACGAGCGCGAGGTCCGCCGTGCCGTCGGCCCCAGATCTACCTGGCAGAGGGAGTCGGCGAATTCCCGGATCGTCGGAAACCGGTCGGCTGGAGTTTTTTCCAGCGCCCGCATCACCGCCTCTTCCAACTCGTCGGGAATCGAGTTGCGCACCACCTGAAGGCTGGGGACCGACTCCATCGAGTGCCGGGCCAGGATCGCCATGGCATTGGGGCCCTGGAAGGGTGGCTGACCAACCAACATCTCGTAGAAGACACACGCCAGGCTATACTGGTCCGCCCGCCCGTCGAGGTGCTCCCCTCCGAGCCCCTGCTCCGGACTCATGTAGTGCGGGGTACCCACGGCCATACCGGTTTCCGTAAGCTTGTCGCCACCGGCAGCGCTGAGCGCTCGGGCAATACCGAAATCCGCCACCAGCGCGTGGCCTTCCTGAATCAGAATGTTCTCGGGCTTGATGTCTCGATGGATGATTTTGCGGGCGTGAGCGTACTGCAGCGCGTCCGCAACTTCGCAGGTCAGCTGCACGGCCTCGGACAATGGAAGTTGTTCTTCGCGGTCGAGCCGCGCCCGTAGCGACTCACCCTCGATGAAGGGCATGACGTAGTACAGGTAGCGACCCACTTCGCCGGAGTCGTAGAGTCCGAGAATATTGGGGTGCTGGAGGTGAGCGGCGACCTTGATTTCGCGAAGAAATCGATCGCTCCCGAGAGATACGGCCAGCTCCGGACGGAGGACCTTGATGGCGACTTGCCGGTCGTGCCGGGTGTCCCGAGCCAGGTACACCGTGGCCATTCCACCCTGGCCAATCTGGCGCTCCACCGCATACCGCCCTTCAAGGGCGGCGCGGAGCTGGTCGAGCTCGTCAGTCACGGGGTACCCCAGGCAGGTAAGACTTCCGGAAGATAGGGAAGCGCAACAGGTCCGTCTAGCGGGCCTCTAGACGGTCACACCCGCAAGTGCCTCCCGCATGGCGGCTGCGGAAATCCAGCGTTCGTCCCGGTTCTTTGCCAGTGCCTTCGTGATGGCGTTGGCCAGCTCAGGCGGGGTGTCGTTGCGGAGCGCTCGCACGTCGGGAACTGGCTGATTCAGGTGGAACTGAAGCACCAACGCCTCATTGCGATGCGCGTATGGCGGCTGTCCCGCCAGGCATTCGAAGAGTACGCAGCCGACCGAGTAGAGATCACTTCGATGGTCGATATCCGTCAGGGCGGTGATCTGCTCGGGACTCATATAGGTGGATGTGCCGACCGCGATTCCTGACCTCGTCAGCCGATCACTTCCCGAGGCAACGACGGCACGGGCAATCCCGAAGTCGAGCAGCACCGCTCCCTCGCTGGAGAGCACAATATTCGCGGGCTTCACATCGCGGTGGATGATGCCATGTCCGTGGGCATGATCCAGGGCGTCGAGCACGTCGGAGGCAAGCCTCAGCGTTTCGCCCAGGGGAAGCTGCCGAGTGGTGTCGAGCCGCTCCCGGAGAGTCGCTCCCTCGACGTAGCTCATCACGTAGTACACCAGCCACTCCCGCTCGCCCGAATCGAGGATCTTCGATATGTGGGGATTGTCGAGCCGGGTGGCGATCTTGATCTCTCGCAGAAATCGGTCAGCGGCCACGCTGACCAACAGCTCCGGGTGCAGGATTTTCAGGGCTACGACGCGGCCGCCCGGCTCCCGCGCCAGGAAGATGCGGGCATTGCCACCCTTCCCGATCTCGCGCTCGACCTCGTACCGCCCGGTGAAGGCCTGGCGTACCAGTGCCAGCATGTCGCGCCGGATAGGGCCCTCCCGCTGAGGTTCAAGTCAATGGTTACCAATAGTGCTCCCGCTGGCAAGCCGTACCCAGCTCCTAGAGCAGAATGTCGGTTCGGACCGCTTGGCGGAGCCTCCACCACAGGGCACCCCAGACGTTGGAGCGCCGGACGGAGATGCTCGCCTGGCCGGTCATGCCGGGCCGCCACCCACCGGTGGCTGGTAGCCGCAGCCGCGCCTCCGTAGCCTTTGCCGGCCCTGCAGCGACGGAGACGGCCGCCAGCAACCCTGCTGCCGCACCGTTCAACCGGGCCTCGGGAAGGAGGCGGACCCGGGAACCCGCCCCTACCTGATTGCTACCCGCTCCGGACACGTCGATCCGAACCTCTAGCGAGTCCATGCGCCCCAGCCGCATGACCACCTCACCGTTCGATACCCATCGGCCCACCAGCTCCTCCGGGCGAGGTGTCAGCACTCTCCCATCGCCGAGTGCGCGGATTCGCAGCGCTTCGACCCGCTCCTGCAGACCGGCGACACGCGCCTCCTCGGCTCTTTGCTGGGCCACGAGCACAGTCAGCTCTGGTTGGCGGTCGAGACCACGTGCTTGTGCGGAGAGCGCAGCGATCGAATCGCTGGTCCGGCGGGCCGCTGCCAGCTCACGCTCCAGGCTGAGGTTCCGAATCTCCAGCAGGGTCGACCCGCTGCTCACCGGGCTTCCTTCCCGGACCAGCACCCGCTGAATCACGCCGCTGTCGGGTGCGGACTGCATGACCGAAAAGATGGGGGCAACCCGGAACGGAGCGACAAGGCTTATGTCCCAGGGAACCAGCGCTCCCAGGAGAACCACCGCAGGAGCGCCCAGCAGCAAGCGGCGGGTCCAACGCTGCCGGGTTGCTCCGCCACGGCGCCGCTGAAGCGAAGCCCGAATGGTCTGGAGGAGCATTTTGCCCGGAGCACGCAGCGTGAAGAACGCACTGGCAAGGAAAATCGCAATTCCCAATACTCCAAGCCATCGGCTGAGCCATCCGAAGGAGGCCGCAGCGAAGAGGGCGAGCGCCAGCGGGATGTAGACAGCGGCGATGCCGCCATAGATGAGGAAGATCCGTCGTTCCCGCTCGTCGGCTGGGGGTGGCGGAACCTCGAGTTTGAATATCCGGGTTTTCAGCAGCCATCCGATGTGGGCAAATGCCCGCTGGCGGAGGTTGGGAACTTCGAGGTAGTCGCTCAGCGCGTAGTACCCGTCCAGCGGAATCAGCGGATTGGCATTCATGAGAACGGTCGCAATGCCGCCGGTGAACACGCCTGCGAACGCGGCGTACGCCAGCATGGAGCCCGGAGTCGCTGCCCACCAAACCATCGCGGCAATACTGGCGACGACGAGCTGGATCCAGGCACCGGCCGCGGTCACCCACAGGCGCGCGCGCCGTTCGGGGAAAGTCCATGCGTCGTTGACGTTGCAGAAGAACGCCAGCTGAAAGTAGAAGAGCATGGCGCCGATCTCGTGTACCTTCCCGCCGAAATACTTACAGGTCAGGCCGTGTCCCAGCTCGTGGATGACGATGATCGCCGTGCCGCTCAGCCAAAACACGGCAAAGGCAGTGACGCCGACTTCGAGGTGATAGAAGTCGGACAGGGTCCTCACGAAATCCTGCCACTTGATGGCAAGTATCAGGAAGTAGATACCGAACAGCGCAAGTGATAATTGGAGGAAAGCGGGCGTAAAGAAGAACTTCAACCGGGGCAACATCCAGTCGAGCAGCTTGTCCGGATCACCTACCGACCAGCGTAGCCGCAGCAGCTCGCCTTTGAATGGTCCGATTCCACGGCTGAGCCGTCTGCCGGCGCTGGGCCCTGAGCCGTTCCATCTGCAGCACCGAGCGCTCTCCGAGAGTGCGTTCACAGAGCCCCATCGAGCTGAGCTTTCGGGCGAAGGCCTCCACCCCAGCCGGCGAGACTCGCAGGCCTTCCGCGTCCAGAATCGCAGACGTTTCGGTCGCGTCGTGCTCGCCGTCGAACGTCTGCATCACCATGACTTCGACAGGGCGGAACCGGAAGTATTTGCGCGACTCCGGGTCCTTGATGATGTAGCTCTGCTCTCCCCGGTAGGTCTGCTCGACCAGTACGAGGTCCTGTCTGAGCTTCGGCTTTCCGGTCACGGTGCGGTCCTGACGAGCCTTTCACCGGGCGCCAGGCCCCTCACCACCTCGACCCGGTCGCCCCCAGCTCGGTACCCAACGTGAGCGCGCGGAGGGTTGGCCGCTCGTCCGACCAGACCTGGACGTAGCCGTCTTTGCCAACCGCTGATCTGGGGACGGTGACCACCTGGCGCCGCTCTCCTCCCAGCCTCACGGTAACGCTGCTTCCGGGGGTGAGCCGGCTGTCACTGGAGACCTGAAGAACGATCTCCCGGGCACCGCTCGCCGGGTCGATTGTAGGGGACGCGCGTATGACCCGCGCGCGGGCGGTGTGCCCGCCGAGCCCTTCGACCTGGGCCTCGGTGCCGATTCGCAGCGCTTCGGCAGCCGCTTCGGGAACGTGAACGGCTGCGAGGATGGGACTCAACGCTGTGACGCGAAAGAGGGTGTCGCCGGAGCTGACCAGATGGTGCAGGCGGGTCTTTCGCGCGGTGACTATCCCCGCAAATGGGGCGACGATCCGGGTCAACGCGAGATCTCGCTGCGCCTGCCGAAGCATGAGCATTGCCTGTCGATACTCGAACTCAACCCGCTCCGAATCCTCCGCCGTCACCACACCGGCCCCTTTCAGCTCGCGATATCGCTCCACCGTTTGCGTGCTGTTCCTCAACCGCTCTTCCGCTTGCGCCAGCGCGATCCGTTGATCGGCGCTTTCGAGCCGCGCCAACGGCTGCCCTGCGGCGACCTTGGCTTCCGAGATCCACCAGAATTGACTCGACAATTCCGCCCGACCGGGCGTAGACGGTCGCATCGTGCTCCACGTAGAGCTGAGACGGCAAGGCCAGCGGCACCTGGATCGTGGCGGTGTCGGCAGTGACGAAGGAGGGGTTCACCGTTCCGAGCGACCCGGTTTCGACCGGCAGGGCACGGCTGGGACTTGCCCGCTCTCTCGCCGCAGCCGAGTGCGAGTGCGAGGGCGATCAGGAGTACTCGCTTCATGACCATAGCCTCCACCATATCAGACGGGCCCACCGCTGCGGTGCGCGGACACTCCGCTCAGCCGCGCTCATCGGAGCGGTAAGCACTCGCGCGTATGCTGCCATGTCCGGCTTGAGGACGCCGTCTGGATTGGCGATCCAGGCGCGCACTGGATACCTCACCGTCGCGCTGCTATCGAGGGGCAGCTGCCCGACCGAAGTCACAACGCCCGAGAAGGTGTGCTGGGGCATGGCGTCCACCCGGACCCGGACTTCCTGACCCGGCGACCACGCGACTCACCTCCCGTTGGTCGACCCCGAACTCCAGCTCGAGCGTGTCGATGCGTCCGAGCGTCAACAGGAGATCGCCCTCCTCGATGGAGGCGCCGAGGCGTTCGCGAAGGTGGGGTGTCAGGACGACACCCGAGGTCGGCGCTCGAACGGTTGTGAATGCAACCTGTTCGTCGAGCAGGCTGAGCTCCTGACGGAGTGCGTCTCCCCTGATGCGATGAAGTCGCTCGTTGGCGGCGTCCCCCTGGCTGGCCGCGAGGCTGGCCTGGCGCTCTGCCGTAGCCACCGCGGCAGCCGTCGCGGCCCGGTCGCTGGAAAGCGCAGTGGAGCGCAACGTAGCCAGCGCGGAGCCCTGGGACACCGTTGATCCTTCGTTCACGAA
Organism: uncultured Gemmatimonadales bacterium; assembly: GCA_963730915.1. Taxonomy (GTDB): domain Bacteria; phylum Gemmatimonadota; class Gemmatimonadetes; order Gemmatimonadales; family GWC2-71-9; genus CAVVWJ01. Next base: position 862,316 of record CAVSTR010000004.1, read on the forward strand.
CACCCGTTCGACGATGCCAGGTACCCACGCCCGGACCGGGGAGAGCGCCATCGGCCGGAAGACCGGCTCGCTCCCGGCGATGCGGAACGGCCAGCGGATCAGCAGAGCCGCGGCAACCAGTGCAAGCGCCACCGCTCCGTAGATCTGTACTTTGCGGCGGGGAACGGCCAGGAGCTGCCCGCTTTTTGGCTGCGAAGGCGCCGAGCGCATCTACCATCGGAACCTGGTGGTAGAGCTGGGCATTGCGGAGAGCGACCGCGGTCTGGTTGGCAAGGATGGCGGCGACTTCCCGCTGCACCGGCGTGATGAACTCGGTTTGCGAGGCCTCGAACAACAGGACCCCCAGCACACCCGCCTCGTCCTTGAGGGGCAAGTACAGGCCGCTCTGAACATCGTCCGCCTGGAGATCCGCGCCGAACACCGACACGAACATCCGTTCGGCGTCCGATCCCGGGTCGCTCCGATCCGACAGATAGAGCGGCTCGCCGTGGCCGGCTGCCCACTCCGCCCGGGCGATCAGATCCTTGAGCTTGGAGTCTTTGGGATCGACCTTCTCCTCACCCGCGACCGCCCGGATCTCACAGCGACCCTTGTCGAATATCCCCACGGCGCCGCGGTCGAACGTGAACGCCCGGGAGGCGAGATTGACCACGGAGTGGAGCACCCGGTCCAGGTCGAGCGTTGCGGTGATTTCCCGGCTGATCTCCAGCAGCAGCGCGAGGTCGCGTGCCCGCTTCTCGACGGTATGAAGCTGGGCGTTGCGCAGGGCAGCGGCGGCACTCGATGCCAACCCCTCCAGCAGCTCGCGGTCGCGCTCGTCGAAGACTCCGGCGCCGGTCAGCTTGTTGGAGACCTGGATGGCCCCCACGGTAACCCCGGAGGCAACCATGGCAGTGGCCATGACCGTCGTCGTCAGCATCTCGGCCGAATCGACACCGGGCTGGTAGCGGGGATCGTCGACTGCGCGGGTAACGATCGTGGTTCTGGGCCGCTGGGCCACATCTCCGATGAAGCCGGTTCCGACCGGCACCTGCGCGCCCACCAGCTTCCTGCCGGCGCCACCTTCGGCCAGCCGGCACCGCAGCATGTCGCCCTCGGCAATCCAGAGCGACCCGCCCTCGGCTCCCAAGCGCCGTCAGCACCCGCTGGAACACCTGGGGCAGGAGCTCGTCGAAATCGAGCGACGCGCTGAACTCCAGGCTGATGGAATGCAGCAGCCGGAGGCGCTCGATCTCTTCCCGCAACTCCTGATCCGATGCGGCGGGTGCACTAAGGATGTCGGTCATAACTGTGATGCAGAAGGAAGATGCCCCACTCGCCCGGAGCGGCATACGGTCACACGCCGAGGCCGGACCCATTGCGGGTCCGGCTGCCGGGCTTCTTTAGTCGATACTTTTAGACGGTTCTACCAGACCTTTGGCTTGGTAACTCCCGGTGCGATCCGCTCTTCAAGCTCCTCGACCGACAACTCAACCGCTTCGGCTTCCTTACCGGTGGCGTTCTTGACCTGGGACTTCTGATCGGGGGTAAGCTGGATTCGGAACGGCTCCTTGGGGCTCGACATGTGTGCGTCTCCTGTAAGTGAAGCGGGATGTGTCTTGAGTGCGTAGAAAATGTGACGTGACCGTGAAAAATCCGTGAATTCTAGCGTATTGGCCTTCTCATGGCCGGGGCGATCCGCTCTTCCAACTCTTCAACGGACAGCTCGATCACTTCCGCGTCCTTGCCAGTGACCTTGCGGATCTCTTCCTTCTGCTCCGGCGTCAGCTTCATCGTGAAGGTACCTTGGGCGGCCATATAACGCTCCTTCGTGGGTTGGTAGTGACGGAAGATCTGGTCGGCAATATGTACCCCATCCGTGAAGAGACCGTGAAAATGCTCTTGCCGGTTTGTGAATAGCGCGTAGGTTCTGTCGATCAGCCTACAAAGGTGGGGTGGTGGCCAGTGTTTCCCTGACACTGCTGGGCCCTCCGTCCGTGCGGGTCACGGACGGCGAACAGCACATGCCCCAACCCGGGGCCAAGGAGCTAGCGCTCCTGGCCTACCTGGCGCTCGAGCCGGGTGCCCACACCAGAGAAGAGCTGGCCGGGCTTCTCTGGGGGGAGTCATCGGAAACGGAAGCCCGCGCCTCACTCCGGCAGGCACTGAAGCACCTCCGCACTACCCTCGGCGAAATAATTCAAACTGAGCGCTCTGTCGTAGCTTTCGGAGCTCCGATCCAATGCGACGTGTGCGATTTCAAACGCCGCGTAGTCCAGGAGCCGAACTGCGCACTCTCCGCCGACATCCCACGGTTCCTGGCGGGATTCTCTGTGCGGCACGCTCCCCAGTTCGACGAGTGGGTGGCCGCTACACGCCGGCAGCTCCTCCAGATGTATCAAAACGCGTTGGGTACCCTCGCGCGCGAGGCCATGGGACAATGGCGCTGGCGCGCGGCGGTCGACGTTGCCGATCGCTGGCTCAGGTGTGATCCCTTGTCCGACGAAGCCGCTCGCCTCGCCATCGAGGCCCGCTATCTGGCGGGAGACCGCGGTGCTGCGTTGGCGCGATTCGCTGATTACCGTGCCGTGCTCGCGAGCGAAACCGGTTGCCAGCCCAGCCGGACTCTCATGAACCTCATCCACCGCGTCGAGTCGGACGCTGCGCCGCCGAGCCCGCGGCCGGTTACCGACGAGTGGTACGCGCGGGCTCCGTCGTTCGAGAGCAGCTTGATCGGCCGGGAGGGAGAGTGGGGCATCCTCGTGAAGGGGTGGAAGCGCGTCGCGCGCGGCTCCGGCCAGGTTGTTCTGATTGAAGGTGAGGCTGGCGTAGGGAAGTCCCGGTTGGCCGAGGAATTTCTCCGCTGGGTCGTGGCGCAAGGCGGAGGAGTGCTGCGGGGGCATGGATACGATGGACGCGTGGGGATTCCGTACGAACCTGTGGTGGAGGTCCTCCGGGAGGCGCTCCCGTCACCTGGTCTGGGCGGGACGGCGCCGGAGTGGCTCACCGAGGTAACCCGCCTCCTTCCGGAGTTGCGGCAACGGTTTCCGGCTATTCCCGAATTGACACCCTCGGACTCCGCGGAAGGCTGGCGTCTGTTCGAGGGAGTTGCCCAGCTGATGCTGGCGCTTGCGGCCGAGCGGCCATTGGTGGTTTGGCTGGACGATCTTCATTGGTGTGATGGAGACAGCTGCAATCTGCTTCGCTTCCTGGCCCGACGCACCGAGCAGGCGCCGATTCTCTGGCTGGGTACACTGAGCATGGGTGAGTTGGAGCGAGCGGCGCCTGCGGCCCGGCTCTGCCGGGTGTTACGCGCGAAAGCTCACTCGAGCGTGGTAACCGTGGGACCACTGAGCGAAGATCATTTGTGGCAGATGATCCGCGAGATGGGGCACGTCAGCACGCCCACCGGAGCGCGACGGTTTGCCAACCGGGTCTTCGCGGTCACCGGTGGGAATCCCTTCTATACCGTCGAGCTGCTCAAGACCATGTTCGCGCAAGGACTGCTGGAAGTGGACGAGAGTTCCGGCGAGTGGACCGTAGCCTCTGGGGCGCTGACGCAGGGGCGGGATTTGCCAGTGTCGCAGACGGTACATGAGGTGATCGCCGCTCGTATCGACCGGTTGCCCGAGCAGCTGAACGAGATGCTGATCACAATCGCGATCGCCGGAGCCGGCTGTCCTACGGAGGTGCTCTCGCACGTCCACGGCATCTCTCGTTTGCATGCAGCGGCGGTCGCGGACGCTCTGGTCGACCGACGGCTGCTCGTGGAGGAAGGTGGGCTCTATCGTTGTGCACACCCCGTGATCGCCCACGTCGTCCGTGACGGGCTGACGCCGTCTCGCCGGCGAGAAATCCATCGCACACTCGCCCTGGCTTTGGAGCAGGTCATGCTGCTGCAGCAGCAGACCACCGATTCGGCTCGTGAGCTCGCGCGCCACGCGGACCGCGGAGGGGAGCCGGCCCTGGCGCACCGCTTCGCTCTAGTCGCCAGCGAAGCCGCCATCGAGCGGTACGCCTTCGCCGAGGCCCTGTCCTGGCTCGACCTAGCGGCGTCCAACGCGAGAGGAGAAGAGCAGACTCATGCCGTGAACCGGCGCACTGCGGATGTGCTCGAAGCTGCGGGATGGAGCGAGGCTCCGCCCCTCGCAAAGTTGGGCAGCCCGATCACCCGAGAGCTGGAGCAGTCCGACTTCGATCTGACGATGAAGCACTGACCATTGTCCTGGCGCCATATCTCACGGCCGTAATCTCCGCCAGTATAGCCAACGCAATCTCGGCCGGCTGCCGGCCACCAAGATTGAGACCAATCGGGCCATGCAGCCGTGCCACTTCGAAGTCCTCGAGCCCCAACTCGCGGAGCCGCTCCCGTCGGCCGGCCTGCGTCTTCTTCGAGCCTATTGCCCCGACGTACCTGGCCTCGGAGCGGAGTGCAACCTGGAGGGCAGGCTCATCGAACTTGGGATCGTGGGAGAGAAGACAGACATAACATGACGCGTCCAGGCCGATCCGCTCGAAGGTTTCCTTGGGCCACGCCAGAATGAGCTGGTCTGCGGCGGCGAACCTCTCGGGGTCGAGAAAAGCCTCTCGCCCGTCCGCCACGATCGTGTGGTAACCGAGTGCCTTAGCCAGGGGCACAATCTCAGCTGCAATCTGACCAGCGCCGAAGATGACGATGCGGGGTCGGCGGTGAAAAACCTCCAGGAAGAGGGTTACATCACCGGACCCGGTTTGCAGGGTCTCCGAGACACTCGCCTCACGGCGCAGGCCGGCCAGAGCGGCGTCGCGCAGTTGCTCGGTCGGCAGCTTCACCGAAAGACTGCCGTGGACTGCGCCGTCCTCCAGCACCCGAACCGATTCACCCAGAGCGGGACCCGCGACCACAGTCGCAACCACTTCTCCACCGGGGCCCTGAGCCGCCTTGAGAATTTCGGGTCTGACCGTGGGTTCTACGAAGACCTTGATCGTCCCCCCACATGCGAGCCCGACCTCCCAGGCGCGCTCGTTGCTGACACCAAATGTCACGAGCCTTGGGGTTCCTTGCTGGAGCGCTGCTTGAATCTCGAGCGCTGTGGCTGCCTCCACGCAGCCGCCCGATACCGATCCGGCGATCCGTCCGTCGGCCGTGGCAAGCATGCTGGATCCCTCAGGCCGTGGCGCCGAGCCCCAGACACTGGTTACCACCGCTCGCCCAAACGGCGTTCCGGCCTCGACAAAACGAGCGTAATCATCGAGAAGGTCACGCATGGAGTGAGAAATACAGCCGTGGCCGGGTGTTCGCCATTCGTTTCTGAAGAACCGTGCTGTCGACCGAGGACTGCCTCCGCAGAGCAGCCATGAAGCGATTCGAGTGCAGAGCGGTTCTGTTCGATCTGGACGGTGTGCTGGTTGACTCGACCCGTCACATCGAGCAGCAATGGCGCACCTGGGCGCTGGCCAAGGGTCTGTCACCCGATCCATTTCTTCGGGTGTGCCATGGGCGGCGCGCACTGGAGACAATTCAGCTGGCAGCACCCGAGCTGGATGCGGCAGCCGAGATAGCCGCGTTCAAGCCTGACCCAGAGTCCGAATTGCAGGAATTGCCACCGGTGGAGGGTGCCGCTCGCTTGCTGCAGTTGCTGCCCTCCGGCAGCTGGGCAGTCGCTACTTCTGGTACCAGGGCCACCGCCGCCGCGCGCTTGCAGGGGGCCCGGCTCCCAGAACCTGCTGTCTTGATCTGCGCCGAGGATGTCGTGCGCGGCAAACCGGACCCGGACGCTTACCTGGCTGCTGCGGCACGGCTGGGGGTGATTCCTTCGGAGTGTGTGGTGATTGAGGATGCACCCGCAGGGATTAGGGCGGCTCGATCGGCTGGGATGCGGGTCCTGGCGCTCACCACCACTCACCCCGCGAGCATGCTTGGCGCGGATGCCTTTGCGCCGTCGCTCGCGTCGATCCACCTGGGGCGGATCGACCCCGGGGTCGGCCTGAGGCCATGGCTGGAGCTGCTGGTGGTGGACCACTAAGCGCGAATCCTGGTTTCCTCCTCTCCTACGCGACGCGCAAAATCGTCCCAGAACTGTTCCGTCATCCTGCGGGCGACGCCTTCAAGCAGTTTCGCTCCCAGGTTCGCGACCGTCCCGCTCAGTTCACTCGTGGCAGTCCAGTGGAGACGGATCATTCCCCGGCCGGCATCATGCACGGCGATCGTGGAAAGCACCTCGATGAGCGAGCCGGGCCCGTGTCCCCGGAGACGCATCTTCGCACTCAAACCGGGAACGAGATCGAACAGCTCACCGTCCAGGGTGATCCGCGCCTTCATTGCGCGTGGCCCAAAGCCGGAGGTCACCCGGAAATGGTTCGCATCGATCACATCGACCGACTCGACACCTGGCGCCGAACCTGCCACGAATCGGGGGTCAATCAGACGTTGCCAGACGATGTGCCTGGGCGCGCTCACCTCGGGAGAACCGGAGAACTGCAGCTTCACTGCTGAGCAACCTCAAGGGCTCGAAGATCCATTGGTGTATCGATGTCAGGATTGATCCCCCTCACATCGACAAACGTCTCTGCCAGCCGGCCGCTCGACGCCAACCCGGCGTCTCCTTTCAATTCCCGCATCTCCGGCCACACACTCCGTTCGACGAGCACCGGATGGCCGGGAACCTCGGGGCTCGCTTCATAGCGGGGGCGGATGATCGTTCCTCCCCCAGCATACCACGCCTCGACGATTGTTTCGACAACCTCTAGACGGACGAGTGGCTGGTCACCCAGGAGAATGAGTGCCGCCGCCGGTGTGCCCGCGTATTCCAGTGCGGCGAGTCCAAGCTGGAGAGAATATGAAAGCCCTCGCTCAGGAGTACTGTTCGGAACCGGGTTCAACTTCATGCTCCGCACCAGCTCGCGCGAAGCCTCGTCGTCTGCGGCCACGACCACGTGCCCTGCATCTATCAGTCGGCGCTCACGGGCGGCAGTCACCACGGCCAGTGGATAGGCGAGCAACGGGCGATCCCGGAGGCGTGCATGGAGCTTGCTCCCTCCGAAGCGGTTGCTTCGGCCGGCGGCGAGGACCAATGCGTGAAGCGACAGATGCTTAGCGTGCGCATTGGGCTTGCCAGCCTGGTGAGGCTCGTGTAAAGTCACTGTCCTTTCGATTCCACCTTGGGGTGTAGCTCAATTGGCAGAGCGCCCGGCTGTTAACCGGGAGGTTGCTGGTTCGACCCCAGCCGCCCCAGCTCCCAGCTTTCAACTCTCCAGCTTCTCATACGCAGTCAGCGTCAGGAACTCGGGGAACTGCTCCGCCGAGAAGAGGCCTTCCAGCAGCTCGCCTGCGGTGGCGAGCCGTGGCGGGTCGGCGCCAGCAGCAACCAGCGTGTCGGTTTCTTCGGTCAGGATTCGTCGGCAGCGCTCCAGGGTGATTGGTTTTCCGTCCTCGGTCACGGCGCCATGGCGGATCCACTGCCAGAGCTGCGACCGGGCGATCTCTGCCGTTGCAGCGTCTTCCATCAGGTTGTTGATGGCCACGGCGCCCGATCCACCCAGCCAGGCCGCCAGGTACTGAAGCGCGACGCTGATGTTGCTTCGCACTCCAGCTTCGGTCACTCGGCCCCCCGAGACCTGAACATTCAGGAGCTCCTGCGGCTTGATCTCCACATCGCTCCGCTGGCGGTCCTTCTGGTGGGGCCTCGTGCCCAGCACCGCTCGGAATACTTCGTCCACCACGGGAACCAGGTCGGGGTGAGCCACCCACGCGCCATCGTATCCAGCTCTCGCCTCGCGTGCCTTGTCCTCGCGCACCCGAGTCAGTGCCACCTCGTTCACCTCCGGGTCTCGCCGGCTGGGGATGAACGCCGCCATACCGCCGATCGCGTGGGCACCTCGGCGGTGACAGGTCTTCACCAGTAGTTCGGTGTAGGCCCTCATGAACGGCACGCTCATGGTCAGCTGCGATCGGTCAGGCAGGAGAAAGGCGGGATCGTCCCTGAAGTTCTTGATGATGCTGAACAGATAGTCCCAGCGTCCCGCGTTGAGCCCGGCGGCATGCTCTCGCAGCTCGTAGAGAATCTCGTCCATCTGAAATGCGGCGAGAATGGTCTCGATGAGAACCGTTGCCCTGATTGTTCCTCGTGGGATGCCGAGCTCGTCCTGAGCAAAGCGAAACACGTCGTTCCACAGCCTTGCCTCGAGATAGCTTTCCAGCTTCGGCAGGTAGAAGTAAGGGCCACTGCCGCGCGCCAGGAGCTCGCGGGCGTTATGAAAGAAGTAGAGGCCGAAGTCCACCAGGCTGGCTGACATCGGCTCGCCATCGAGCCGGACATGCTTCTCATCCAGGTGCCATCCGCGCGGCCGCACCACCAGGGTTGCGAGCTTCTCTCCGAGCCGGTAGCGCTTTCCCTCAGGGCTGGCGAACTCGAGCGTTCTCCGGACAGCGTCCAGACAGTTCGCCTGTCCGGCGATGACGTTCGACCAGGGTGGGGACAGGGCATCCTCGAAGTCCGCCATGAACACCCGGGCCCCGGAGTTGAGCGCATTGATCATCATCTTGCGCTCAACCGGGCCGGTGATCTCCACCCGGCGATCGTTCAGGTCGGTGGGGGCGGCCGCAACGCTCCAGTCACCCGCTCGTACGTCGCTGGTTTCGGTCAGGAAAGTCGGGCCGAGCCCCGTCGTGGATGCCGCGCTGAACCTCGCGACGGCGTTGGAGCAGGGCTCTTCGAGCCGGGCCGAATTGACGCCCGAGCTGCTCCAGGAAGGACAGGGCTTCCGGCGTGATGATGCGATCAGCATCCGGAACCGCGGCGGCCCTGATTTCGATGTCCTTCATGTCACGCTACGTGGTAGACCATGAATGCGTAGTGACAGCCGCTGCCGGCCAGTACCAGCAGATGCCAGATCTCGTGGTGACCGAAGCGGCCGGGAAATGGATCGGGACGCTCGCGGGCATAGATCACCGCTCCCACTGTGTAAGCGAGCCCGCCTGCCACCAGCCATCCCATGCCACCCACGGACACCGCTCTCGCAATGGGAACGACCGCCACAAGCGCGAGGTAACCCATACCGAGGTATGTGGCGGTCGACAGCCAGACCGGCGCGTCCAGATACCAGAGCTTTGAACGGAATACCGGCGAGAGCGATCAGCCAGACCGTTCCCAGCAGCGACCATCCCAAGGTTCCACCCAGGGTGATCATCGCGAGAGGGGTGTAGGTGCCGGCGATCAGGAAGTAGATGGCGATATGGTCCAGCGTCCGAAGAGCCCGGAGCGGTCGCTCAGAGACTGGAAGGCTGTGGTAGAGAGTGCTGGCGCCGTAGAGAAGGACCAGGGTGGCGCCATAGACGGCAAAGGCCGTCAGCTGCGATGGGCCGCGAGCCAGACGGAGCAGCAGAACCGTGCCCGCAGCTGCGAGCAACAGACCAACGAGATGGGAGGCGCCGTTGAATGGCTCGCGGATCCGCATGCCGGAATCTACCACGCCTTCCCTCTTTCCCACCTTCCGCCTAGCGTTCCTAGGTGAGGATCGCCCTGTTTTCCGAGGTCTACTGGCCCATGGTGAGCGGCGTGGGGGTCACGCTGCTGCGGCTCACCCGGGCATTGGAAGAGCGTGGCCACCAGGTTCGCGTGTACACCGCCACGTACTCACTCCCCAAGGGTCAGCCCGATCGTCCGGAGGTGCATCGCTCTCCCAGCGTGCCGCTGTTTTTGTATCCCGACGTTCAATGGGCATTCCCTCGCTTGCGCGACGTGCTGGAGGACGCCGCCCGCTTTCGACCCGATGTCATCCACGTCGCTACCGAGTTCGCGCTGGGAATCACCGGACTGAAGGTGGCGCGACAGCTTAACGTGCCCGTCATAGCCTCGGCCCACACCGACTACGACAAGTACGCGGCCCGGTATGGCGTGGACTGGGTCCTCCGTGCCGGCTGGCGCTACCTGCGGTGGTTCTACGGACAGAGCCATCGAGTGCTCTGCCCCTCTCGTATCTACCAGGAGCACCTCCACAGCCGCGGTGTATCCCACACCGGTGTCTGGAGCAGAGGTGTCGATCCGAACTGTTTTCATCCGCGATTTCGCAGTGACGCGTACCGAAGCTCCATCGGCGTCGAGCCCGGCGATCTGCTGGTCACGTACATCGGCCGCATTGCACGGGAGAAGAACCTTGGTCTCCTGTTGGAGGCCTGGGACCTGCTCGCTCCGGAGCGCGGCTCAGCCCGGCTGGCGCTGGTGGGTCGGGGGCCTCTCGAGGCAGACATCCGGCGCCGCCGGATTCCTGGCGTGCATGTCGCTGGTCTCCTGGACGGGCGCGCGCTCTCCACGGCCTACGCCTCGGCGGATATCTTCGCGTTCCCGTCGGCCACCGAAACATTCGGCAACTCACTGCTGGAGGCCATGGGATCAGGTTTGCCGCCGCTCGTCGCGGCTGCCGGCGGCGTACTCGAATTCGCTCAGCATGGGGGAAACGCCTGGCTGGTCGAGCCCAACAGTGTCGACGCGATCGCGCAGGGACTGCGCCGCCTGCTGCAGGATGCGGGACTGCGCCGAAGGCTATCCGAAGGCGCGCTGCGGACCGCCGCAGGAGCGGCAATGGGATGAAGTGTACGATCGTTTGCTGGCCGATTATCAGGATACCATCGAGGCTGGGCGACAGGTGAATAGCCGCTCGTGGGCCGCCTGACCGGGGATTCTTAGACCGTCAGGAGCAGATAGGCCAGGGCAGCAATAGCCGCACTCATGGGCATGGTGAGGATCCAGGCCCATACGATCCGCTGAGCAACTCCCCACCGCACCGCCGACAGGCGCTGGGCCGCGCCAACCCCGACAATCGCTCCAGTGATGGTGTGTGTCGTGCTCACCGGAACGCCCAGATGCGACGCCAGGAGCACGGTGATGCCTCCCGCTGTTTCGGCACAGAACCCCCCGAAGGGCCGAAGGCGAGTGATCCGTGTCCCCATTGTCTTGACGATTCTCCAACCTCCCGCAGCCGTGCCCAGTGCGATCGCGGTGTGCGCCGAGAGAATGATCCAGAGCGGGACATGGTCGGCGGATGGAAGGTAGAGATTGCTGAGCCAGCCAGTCTGATTGACGAAGCTTGCCTGGGTAGACACCAGCAGGCTCACAATGATGCCCATCGTCTTCTGGGCGTCGTTGGCGCCATGGCTCAGCGAGTATAGAGCAGCGGAGAGGAGCTGCAGACGCCGGAAGATCCGGTCCACCGGACCGGGCGGAGCTCGGTGCAGCAGCCAGGAAAGCCCCACCGTGAGCAGCAGGGCGATCATCATCCCCAGCACCGGAGAGATGACGATAAACGCAACCGGGAGCACCCAGCCGCTCAAGATCAGGGCCCCAAACCCTGCCTTGGCAATGGCGGCGCCCGCGTACCCTCCGAGGAGTGCGTGGGAGGAGGAGCTGGGAAGCCCGAGATACCAGGTGATCAAATCCCAGATGATAGCGCCCAGCAGCCCGGCGAGAATCACGTTTGGATCGACGACGCTGATGTCGATCAGCCCCTTGCCTATCGCCTTCGCAACAGCGGTGCCGACGGCAAACGCGGCCACGAAGTTGAAAAACGCAGCCCAGAAGACCGCCTTGCCGGGACTCAGAACCCGGGTCGAGACGACGGTGGCGATGGAGTTGGCGCTGTCGTGGAATCCGTTGATGAAGTCGAAGACCAGCGCGACCGCCACGATGCAGACGACATACAGTACGACGTTGTCCATGCTCAGGCGTGCTTGATGGAGATCGACTCCAGCACGTTCCCGGCATCCTCCATATGGTCGAGCGTCTTTTCCAGGGTGTCGTAAATCTCCTTCCACTTGATGACCAGCAGCGGATCGGGAGCTCCGTCGAAGAGCCGGCCCACCCACTCGTGGTATAAGGAGTCGCCCTCTTCCTCCAGCCGCTTGACCCGGGCGCATGCCTCCAGGACGGCGTGATCCTTGTTCTTCTCCAGGCTCTGGACCGCGACCAGCAGCTCCTGAGTGCCGCGCAGGACCACATCGCCCAGGAGAACCGCACCCTCCGGCGCAACGCCGGCATGGTACATCTGGACCCGGTGGGCGGTCCCATCGATCAGGTCCACCACATCATCCAGCCGTGACGCCAGCAGGTGGATGTCCTCCCGGTCGAGGGGCGTGATGAACACCCGATCAAGCCGGGTAACCACTTCGTGGGTGACCTGGTCGGCCTGGTGCTCCAGGCGCTTGATGGCATCCACGATCGGACCCCGGCGGCCCGCTTCGGCCCGGAGCAGATCCAGCTGCAGCTTGGCCGCCTCTACACTGAAGGCAGCTACGGAGGTGAACAGGTCGAAGAACTTCTCGTCGCGCGGCAGGAGACGCATGGCACCCTTCGCAGTTTGAGCGGCGGGAAGATAGCCCCACCCAGTGACTTGGCAAGATCGGCGTCGGCGGCCTCCGGAGCTTCTCCGGGTGCAATTTGGTTCAGATTGCGGTCGCCCGAACCAGACGTAAGTTCTCACTCGCACGGCCTCGTTCCTGCATCTGAGCAGCCCAATTCCCCCGTTTCGGGTCGATAAGCGGCCCCATAGCACGACCAAACCGAACCAGCATGTAGCAGTTGCGGCGACGGCGCGACATAAGGCATACCCTTAATGGCTCAGAGTCTGCTTACTCGCCCCGACCGGCTGACCGCACTCCGCCGTACGGCACTCCTCGATACCCCACCCGAGGAGAGCTTCGATCGTCTTACCCGAATGGCTGCCCGCCTGCTCGGCACACCAGTGTCTTTGATCGCTTTGGTTGCCGATGACCGTCAGTTCTTTAAAAGCGCCGTCGGTCTCCCTGAGCCCTGGGCATCCCGCCGGGTCACCCCGATTTCCTTCTCCTTCTGCGGACAGGTCGTAGCGACGGGCGAACCTCTCGTTCTGGAGGATGCCCGCCGACACCCCCTGCTGCGCCACAATCCAGTCATACGTGAGCTGGGGTGGGTGGCGTACGCCGGTGTTCCCCTCGTTACCCGCGATGGCCATACCATTGGCGCTCTCTGCGTGGCCGACAAGACGCCCCGTCTCTGGTCGGAGCGCGACATCGCACTGCTGCAGGATCTTGCAGCCTCGGTGGTCACCGAAATCGAGTTGCGCACCGAAATCTCCGAACGCCGAAACGCGGAGCACAGCCGCAGAGAAACTGTGGAGCAGTTCCACAGCAGTTTCGAGGAGTCGGGCATCGGCATGGCGCTTCTCTCGACGGATGGCCGCTGGCTCCGCGTGAATCGAGCGGTATCCGACCTCCTCGGCCGGCTGCCCGAGGATCTCATTGGCCTCCCCGTCGAGGGAGTTATTCATCCAGACGACGCGGGTGCGAGTCGGGAAGCCATGCGTCTGCTGCAGGCCGGCGAATGCCGGACCTATACCATGGAGCTCCGCTACGTGCGGCCGTCCGGCGCGGTCGTGTGGGCCCTCGTGAATGTCTCGCTGGTGCCGAGCCCCGAAGGCGAACCCGGGCATTTCATCGCTGGAATACAGGACATAACCGAGCGCAAGCAGGCAGAGATTGCGTTGCAGGCGAGCGAGGAGCGCTACCGCCTGCTGGCCCGGTCCGCCAACGAATCGGTGTGGGATTGGGATCTGCTCACCGACCGGATTACCTGGGATCCTGGCACCGGTCCGGTGCTGGACTACGAATTCTCACAACTGGGGGACACGGTTGGCTGGTGGTATGAGCGCATCCACCCGGCCGATCGTGAGCGCGTCATGGGAAGCATCGATGCCGCGATCAGTGAAGCACGCTCTGCATGGACCGAGGAGTATCGGTTTCGCCGGGCGGACGGTACCTACGCCGTCGTCCACGATCGAGCGCACCTCGAGCACGATGACTCCGGCACACCGATCCGCGTCATCAGCGCGATGTCAGGATTGACCAACGCCCAGGGCGCCGAGCGTCATCTGCAGCAGGTACTCGATGCCCTGCATGTCGGCGTGTCGGTCATCGATAAGGAGGGTCGGATCGTGGTTGCCAACACGTCCGACAAGCAACTTTGGGGTGGTGAGGGCGCAGGCGCCCACGAGCTCGCTGAGCACAAGGCCTGGTGGGCCGATACCGGGGAACCAGTCCGACCGGAGGAGTGGGGTGCGGCCCGCGCGATCCAGGGCGAGTTCTCCGTCGAGGAAGAGGTTCTGGTGGAGACGCCCGAGGGCGATCAAAAGCTGATCCGAAGCTCGGCTGCGCCCATCGTGGATGAGCGGGGGGATATCGTCGGCGCTGTGAACGTCAGCGAAGACGTAACGGCGGCCAGAGCAGCGGAAGCAGCGCGCGTTCGTGAGGAGGAGGAGCACCGGCGCACTGAAAAGATGGAAGCCATCGGTCGGCTGGCGGGCGGCATCGCGCACGACTTCAACAATCTGCTCACCGGGATCCTGAGCTATAGCGATCTCATCCTGCAGGATCTCCGCCCGGCCGACCCACTCCGTACGGACGTGGAACAGATTCGGGATGCGGGGCAACGTGCCGCGGGTCTGACGCGGCAGCTGCTTGCATTTAGCCGCCGGCAGTTGCTCCAGCCGAAGGTGGTATCTCTCAACGCCACGATGCGGCAGCTGGAGCCGATGTTGGACCGGCTCGCAGGTCCCGGCATCAGTCTGGAAACCCAGCTCGACCCGGGCCTGGGTACGGTGCTGGTCGATCCCGGAGCGCTGGAGCAGGTACTGGTGAATCTGGTGACGAATGCCAGAGAGGCCATGCCGCAAGGCGGACAGCTTCGGATCATCACCGCCAGCTCGGCGCCCGGACCGGGGAGAGCTCCGGAGTTTGTGTCCCTGTGGGTGAGCGACACCGGAGCAGGGATGGATCCCACTGTGGTGAGCCACATCTTCGAGCCCTTCTTCAGCACCAAGCGCGGTGGGAGCGGGACCGGGCTGGGTCTCTCGACCGTGTATGGAATCGTCGAACAAAGCGGCGGGAAAATCACCGTCGACAGCACACCTGGTGAGGGATCGACCTTCGGCATCCACTTTCCCTGGCACGGTCCGGCGGAGCAGTCGGTTCCCGGACGACCCCGTCCTGCGGCGCAGGGCACAAGAGAAAGAATCTTGTTGGTGGATGACGAGCCTCAGGTACGTGAATCCGTCAAGCGCTTGCTGCTGGGGCAGGGCTTCACCGTAGTCGAGGCCGGTCATGCCAATGATGCTTTACGCATCTATGATGCGGCGCCGGCGGAAATAGATCTGGTGCTGACGGACGTGACGATGCCGGGGATGAGTGGATACGATCTCGCTGAGCACCTTCGGGCCCGGGCACCTGATCTCCCCGTGGTGTTCATGTCCGGCTATGCCGAATCCCCCCCGGGCAGCGCTTCGATTGGCGAGGGCAAAGTGGGGTACATACAGAAGCCGTTCCACGTGGACCTTCTTGTGGAGCGGCTTCGGGAAGTGCTGGAGGGGTGAGCGTTGTTGGTTAGCTAACTGGTCTCAGGTTGGCGCCCATCGTTGATAAGGCGCACCAGATCATATGGTGTTTCGAGCCAGTAGTCCGGTTGGGATTGCTCCAGATGGCTCCGCTTAAAAGGCCCCCACAGCGCCGCGGCTGTCAGTACTCCTGCTGCTCTCCCCGAGTGCATATCGTGAACACTGTCGCCCACGTAAAGGGTGGCGGCGGGGTCCGACCCTAGCAGGGACACGGCTTTCTCGACCGGCTCTGGATGGGGCTTCGGGTTGGTGACCTCGTCGGCGCAGACCAGGACATCCATCAGTGCTTCGAGTCCCACCAGCTTGAGCCCGCGGACGGCGCCCTGCCTGTTCTTGCTGGTGACGAGCCCGGTCTGGATCGACGCAGCCTTGATCTCCCGCACGGCATCCAGAACGCCGGGATACACAGTCACCATACGGTCATGGTGCTTGAGATTGTAGTCGCGGTAGGTAGCGATCATCGCCTCGATCGTGCCGAGCTCATCGCGCCATTCGGCGAGTTGTACCGTCAGCGGCGTGCCCACCCCCTTGAGCCACTCGGAATCTGTTCGAGCCGGAAGGCCGTGCTGTTCGAGGGTGTGATGATAGCTGTCCAGGATCAGTCGAACGGAGTCGATCAGAGTGCCGTCGAGATCGAAAAGGACGGTCCGGATGCGCATCGAGAGAAATTAGCGCCATCCGTTCCCGCTTGCGCTCCCGTCTACCGACCCGTAATGTCAGTTTGAACGAAGCAGCTCGATCCCATAAGTAGAACGAGGAGCATGAAACCAGCTGAGCGAGAAGTGGTGGGCAGCGCGCTGCCAGGCAACCCTCTGGTACGTGAAGCCCGGCTGCGCCCGGAATTTGGCAGCATGTATTCCGAGATCGAGCCCGATACGTGGGTCGGCGCCGCTGGACTTGCGGAGCTGCTGATCACGCGCTTGCTCCGCGAGGGGATCTCCGGGGAAGAGCTTCCCCAACGCGTCCTGGATCCAGCCCACTTCGAGTTTCGGGGCGGGGAAGGAGCGGCAACCCGCTCGTCCGCATAGCTCTCAGGGGTCAGTCCCGAATACAATGAACCCTGTCAACCGCACCTCAATCCCGTCCCAGTTCGGTTGCGGTCGAGTGCGGCTCAGCAGCGGAATTATCTCGTCATCGCTCATCGCGCTCAGTCCTTCCAGCATCATTTCCTCACCCGCGGTGTGACCTCCAGCCACGAACGCCATTGCGCTTTCCAGCCGTGATAAAGCATTGTCATCACGAAGCCGGGCGGCCTGACGGATGAGATCGCTGAGTCGCCTTGCCACTGCCCGTGTCGCAACCGACGGGTGAAGCGAGATCCAGCGTCCCTCGCGAGCGAGCGCGAGCCTCCTTCGAAGCAGAGGCGTGAGTAGCTCCAGATACATTCGCGACTCTTCGGGTGAGGCTTCCTCAACAGGGCACGCCGCTGCCAGCCGTAGTCGCTCTGTGATCAAGTCGGCATGCTCAGTCCACGTGCCGTCCGGCCGGAGCCAGCCGGCAAATGCCGAAAGGCGCGTCGCCGGATCTGATCCCTGGTGCAGGCTGACACCAACGAGAACACCTCGGTGGGACGAGCGGACACGCGCCACCCCCGCCGCCACGTCCCAGGCCCCAAACTCACGCGCCACCACAGAGCGCCACCTCCAGATTTGCCGGCCTCCCGCACCGAGCCCCGCCGCTCCGGGAAGCTTTGCTTTCCGTTTCAACGCAGCCTCGACTCGCATGAATCGGTCAAGCTCCGGGTGCGGAGCAAAGCGCAGAACCTCGACGTTGCGGTGGGATGAGCCGAGGCGTACCGAGCGTCCTTCCCGCTGCTCCAGCTTCATTGGTGTCCACGGAAGATCGTAGTGGACAACGCGGGCGGCACGTTGCAGGTCGAGTCCTTCGGCTGCTACGTCCGTCGCGATGAGGTGCCGTGGGCCTGACGTCTGCGCGCCGTCTCTGAACGCGCGAAGGACGACCTCCCGTGGAAGTCGTGTGGCTCCAATACCCGCTCGCTCACCCGTGCACCAGGCAATACCGAGTCCCGGCAACCGCTGACGGATGTAATGCACGGTGTCCCGGCTTACTGTGAAAACCAGGGTGGGTAGCCGGTCGGCTAATAAGCGATGGAGTCGGTTCAGTTTCGGATCTCTGTGTTGCAGTCGCGCCTTTGCGGCCGGAATGATGTCCGCCAGTGGGTCGAGGTCACTCAGCTCCAGCTCGCTGGATCCGGACTCGACCGGGAGAAGTTCCCACCATACCAGCTGATCTCCCAGCTCCGCGGTAAAGCGATGCAGCCGTGAACGCTCGACCGTCTGCCCTGCCTGAAATGCGTCTCGAGCGTGCAGCAGTAGTGTGCGATAGCGTTCCAAAAATCCTACCAAAGCCCCGGGACTGGAGCTCGCAGCCCGCAGCAGCACTCCGCGGATAAGCGAGGCCACCGTCTCCGACCGGGAAAGACGGAGCCGCCTGACGAGAGCCAGCGATTCTGTGGCGGTGCGGCTCTCACCGCGGACGGGTACTCTGACGTGCATAGTCTTCCGGGGCCGGAGGTCGGCGGCCCCGTCGTTTTCCACTACAAGATGTCCGAGTGCAGGATGAGCCGGACCGTTTTCGAGCAGATCGCGAAGCGATGCGATCCCGTCGAGAGCGAGGGCATTGTCACGAACCGCGAGAAGAAGCTGGTGCGCCAGGTCCGAGAGGCGATTGACGATCGGTGTCGCAGTGACGAGCAACGCAGGCCGGCCCACCAGCCAGGCTGCCACATTGTGGTATCGTTTGGTGAGCCGGTTTCTGAAATGGTGGCTCTCGTCAATGATCACCATGTCGGCGGAGTGTGCGGGCAGGCGTCCGAGACTCGCTTGCTGGTGCGAGCATAGCTCAACTGGCAGCTCTAGTCGCTCGGCAGCTTCGGCCCACTGCTCCACCAGGGTGGCTGGGACAAGACAGGCAGTGGATCTCCGTACGTTGAGTGCTGCAGCAATAGCCAGGGCGATATACGTCTTGCCGCTTCCGACCGGATCCGCCAGCAGGGCACCCTGGTATCTCCGCACCGCCGCCAGTGCCGTATGAAAGCTGAGCCACTGCTCCGGAAGCAGCCACGGTGGAGCAGGGCAACTATCCTGGGCTGGGAGCAGGCTTCTGGCGATGGAGGCAGCAACGGCACGGCTGGGGGATGGCGGTCCCAGGCGCAATGCTGTCAGGAGAGGATCCGGAACGGAGGTGAGCGCCTCAGCGACGATTGTCGGCGCCGTCCTCGGCTGAACGAAGTGCATGCTGTGCGGCTCTGGAGATACCGAGGTGGTTCGCCAGCCGTGAATCGATTGCCTCCTGCACGTCGGCGCCCTTGCGGCCTTCACCAGCAAGGCGAGACAGCACAGGGTCGTGAGTGGCAGAAGTCGGGAGCGGAAGATCGGCGATGTTGCGTGCGTTGAAGCGTGAGTAGCCTCCGGCCGCGGGCACAGCCCCCAGACGAGCGGTTGCGCGCAGCCAGGTAGAGTTGAGACACGAGGCCAGACATTCGGCCGTCGCGGTAGATCGAACAGCAACCACGTAGCAGCTGTTGAGTGGTACCTGCATGAGGTCTTCCGATGTGGTCAGCGCAGCAGCTGCCAGCTTTCGCGCAACATCTGCCCAAACCACCCGGTATCGGGCGATAGCGGCCTGAACCCGGAATACGGTCCAGACGGGGCCCCGAGTGAAGTCCTTGCGAGCCCGAAGCTGTGTGCTGCGCGCTTGGAGGTACTCCGAAGCAGCAGGAGGGAGCGTTGCTCGAGCCCGCCCCGCTTGGTCATGCGTCCATAGCAGCCGTACCTGCGGCTTACAGCCGAACCCTACCACGTCTCGTCCGCGCACCGCCCAACGGAGCACCTCGGCCTCGAGGTGTTCGGGTGGATTCAGGAAGATGTCGTTGGCACCAGTTTTCAGACCCAGGTGACACACGAACATCTCCCCGAGTCTTGGGTGTCGAGCTCGCAAGGCTGCCAGAACTTCGCGCAGATCACTCCTGACCAGAATCCACGGACCCCCTCCGGCTAGCTCCGTCTGTCGCACTGTCGGCGCATCGGCCGCCGTCAGAGTAGTACGCACCTCGTGAACCGCCGAAGGCGCCGTCTTGCTCGCAACAATCGCCATGGGATAGACCGTGGCGTCGAATGCAGCTCCGGCCTCGTGTCGTGAGATCGACGACCGCGCGTAGGGTGGTGGTGCTGGCCAGCGAATGCCGCGCCAGTGCGGCATATCTGGCGCTGGCGATCTTGGCAGGGACGAGCATTGCCACGACGCCACCTGGAGCGGCCAGCTCGAACGAGCGCTCCAGAAACGCGACTGCGACGTCAGGCTTATTTCCGTACCCTGTGCCCGAGGAGCGCCACCAGCGGTAGCGCCGTGACAGCCGGCTTCGAACGCTGGGAGCAACATCTTCAGAGCGCAGCCAAGGCGGGTTGCCGACGACGAGATCGAAGCCCCCCCGGGCAAACACATCGGCAAAGTGGCTCTGATAGTGAAACCAGGGCAGCTCGCCCTCGCGCGCGAGCCGCCTGCAGGCCCCCCGGAACAGGCGTTCCCGCCGGCGAAACTCTGCCAGCCGACACCTGAGCTCCGTATCCAATCCCCGGCGGTGGCCGAACAGATCCGGACGCCGAGCCTCCTCAAGACATCCGATCAGCTCCGCTCGGTTCCGCTCCAACGCGGCTTCCAGAGACTGCTCGAGTGCTCGTCTTTCCATCGCGCGCAGGCGCCGCACCAATGATCTCTTGTCGGTTCCGCTTGCAGTAATCAGCGCTCGCCTGATTACCGAGAGCTCACCCACAGTTTTCGAGCGGAGCACTGTTCCACCGAGCTCGTAATCGATCGGATCGAACAGACTGTCGCCCTGCCGAATGAGGCAGTCCAGGTTGGGAAGCGGGCGTACCTGCCCCGGATGCTCGGCCGGATCATCAGCGATCACGGCCAGCCACAGGCGCAGCTCCGTGAGGCGTACCGCTGCGGCCGAGAGATCGACGCCGAAGAGATTCCGCTGAAGCACGGCTCGCTTCCGGCCTGACGACGACGGTTCGAGCTGCACTCGGTGGAGGCTCTCCAAGGCCGCAACCAGGAACGCGCCTGATCCGACTGCAGGATCCAGCAGAGTAATTGCGGATAGCGCTCGCGCAGCCTCCCGATCGGGCTCGAGAAACCTGCGCTCCGCCTCAGCGTCACCACACCCGAGACGCATGGCCAAGAAGGCGCTCATCCCGGCGTTCAAGAGCCGGGCAACCACCGCTGCAGGGGTGTAGAAGGTGCCGGATGAGTGGCGGAGGTCAGGTGACATCACGCCTTCGAATACCCGTCCGAGCATGTCCGGGGCCACACTACCAGCGGTCCCATTTTCAGCCACAGTGAAATGGAAGCGTTCGAACAGCTCGTCGAATGCGTTACGCCAGAGATCATCAGCAATGTCAGACTTGAAACGGCGCTCCAGCGGGTGCGGCTCGAAGAGGCCTCCATTCAGGAAAGGAATTGGACCAAACGTCGAGGCAGGTCGACCACGACTGGCTGCGGGCTGGTTAAGGGTGCCAAAGAAGAGCGGTCGTAGCAGATCCCTATGAATTCTCTTGCGATGCCGGAGGCAACGGTCGACCTCTTGGGCCATGAACCGATCGCGGCCGGCAAGCCATCCTTTGGTCTGCACGAAATACAGGAAGAGAACCCGTGTGAGCTGAAGAAGGGCGAGGTTGTGACGATCTTCGGAGCGTAAAGAACCCGGTAGGCCGGAAGCGAGGCTCTCAAGGGTTGCACGGAATTGCCGAAAAAATCGGGGCCCAACGGTTTCGGTACCCAGCGCGTCCGCAGCTCGAGCAGCGAAGGCGAGGGCGCCTCCTTCCGATGTCGCAGCGAGACGTGCCAGGCATTCCAAGCCTTCTGGGCTCGGCCTTGCGAGATCCACTCGAATGGTTGGGCAGCTGTGGAGACCAACGGCAACACCCAGGCTGTGCCCACAAGGCGCGAGCGCCAGCACGATGCACGGACGCCCGACTCGGCTCATCCGACAGGCGAGCTTCTTCGCCGCAGCATCAACCTGAGGAGTCTCGATGGCGAGCCACGGAAGCTCCGCGGTCCTGCCGACCACAGTGATGGGAGATTCATGTGGTGCTCTACCGCACTGACGGTCGGGAAGCTCCTCCCAGAGTGGCTGATGACCAAGAGCGGCCACCAGCCGGGGGAGGTCGCAAAGCGACCGGATTGCGAGGAGGAGTGTCTCGAGATCCATCCGCGGGGCGCTCCAGGTGTTGCGGAGCCCCACGGTACATGCGGGAGGGAGGGCCTAAGGCATCAGAAGGCCGCAGGCTGTGGCGAATTGTTGTTTGCTCTAGAGTCCCGCACGCGAGCTGATTTTATTACTGCATCATGCGCCTACCACTCGTTCTGTTAGCGCCGGTAGCACTGCTGACGTCCACAACTGCCGCTCAAACCGTAGCGGATAGTGGCACCTACTTCGTCCGGCATGGCTCCGACACCGTGGCCACCGAACAATTTCTTCGCACCTCCACCAAGCTGGAGGGAACCCTGGCGATTAGAAATTCCACACGGACCTCTGAACGATGGGTTGCCGTGATCGGACCTGACGCCACGCTGCCGCTCATAGACGTCACTATCCGAGAAGGAACCGACAGTGGCGGCAGGAAGGCGAGAGTCAAGGAACGAGCCCGGGTGATTTTCAAAGACGACAGCGCTGCTGTGGATGCCGTCGGAGGTCGCGGCGTCGAGACTCGGCTGTTCGGGACGCAGCCCGGCGCCCTTCCGTATCTCAATCTTTCCTTTGCCCTGTTGGAGCAGGCGGTGCGACGGGCCCGGGTCGCGCCTGATCACACTCAAATCCCTTTCTTCAACCTCGGGGGCGGACAGACTGTCAGCGCCAAGCTTTCACCGCTCGGGAGCGATTCCCTGTTGCTGGAGATCGGGAGTGTACGGTATCACCTGTTGGTTGACCCGAATGGTCGTCTGATGGGAGGACGCATACCGGCGCAAAATGTGGAAGTAAACCGGCGGTAAGCCTTCGGCCTGATTGATCTCACGTTTCTTCGTAGACTCGGCCTCGCCATTCAACCCTTCTGCCTCCTCGCCACGTGGACCGGCCAATGATGTATAGGGCCATCAGCGCTCCCAGCGGATATCCAGCTCCGTAGATCGCCGGGATTTGCATCTGCCGGCACATTACCGCCCAGAATAGAGTCGACGCTACGCTGGCCATAATGGCTGCTCCCGCGACCTCCCGTGCGCCCACAGCTACGATCGCACATACGAGCAGGATGGTCGGAGCGAGCCAGAACAACATCGCTCCGATCAGCATGAGTGGAACCAACGCCTGCAGAAAGGGTTGGCCGGGAAAAGACCGGCGGCCTCCCAGATAGATATTCTTGGACCAACCTTCTATCAGCTGCGCCAGGTTCTGATACATCCGGGTTTCCATCAACTGCTCGGCAAAGGCAAAATGCAGCTTGAGGCCGTGACGCAAATATGCCTGAGCGAGCGCCAGGTCCTCGGCGACTTCGTGACTCACCGCCTTGTGTGTTCCCACCAACTCGTATGCCTCGCGGGTAGTCAGGATGAATTGCCCGTTGGCTATCACGTCGCGTTCTTTCCGAGCCCGGTTCACTGCGGGCGGGTGATAGCGAAGCGCGAGGAGAAACCAGATCTGAGGCATAACGACGCGCTCCCAGAACGTGACGCATCGCTGGAGCGGAGAGACGGTGACAAGTCCCGCGTGCTCCTGCAACAACGCACCGACGGCTCGGCCGAGCAGATCGGGATGGTGGTGAGTGTCGGCGTCAGTAAACAAAAGGATGTTTCCCTGCGCCGCGCGAAAGCCCTGGTAGCAGGCCCAGGGTTTCCCATACCAGCCGTCCGGCACCTCGTCCCCGCGGAGGAGTCGGAGTCGCGGGTCGGCGATGGTGTTGACCAACTCGGCGGTATGGTCCGTAGAGCGGTCATCGACGACGAGTATTTCCAATGGCTGGTAGCGTGTGGCGAGGAGGGAGCTGAGCACAGTTCTGATGGTGGCCGCCTCATTGCGGGCCGGAACGATCGCCGACACGAGCTCGCCCTGGGCAAGCGGCGCATCCAGCAGGTTTGGTTTACGGCTGATCAGACGGGGGAGGGTGAAAAAAGGAAGCAGCCAGGGAACGACCGGCAGCAGATCCATGGGAGCAATAGGTGGTCGCCTCCTGACTACTTGACCGAATTGGCGATGGCTTGCAGCTCCCGCTCCAGTGCCGTGAGCTGACGGCCGACCTCTCCGAAGTCATTGGAGATGCTCATTAAGGGTACGCCGTTCTGCGAGAACAGCGTAGCAACCAGGGCGTCGGTATAACCGACCACGGCCACAGCCATACCCTTGTCGATCGCCCGATTGAGCCGGAGCATGATCGCCATACCCTGGCGCGCGCGCATCGCCACCAGCACGGGAGCCAAATTGCGGGTCAGCAGCTCGCGAAGGTAGGCCAGCTCCTCGACCACTTCACCCGCGGCCAGGCCTCGCGCCGAGGCGATCCTTCCGTAGTGCTCACAGACGTGGAACCAGACTGGATTGGCCTCTCGCCTGAGCGGACCGACCATCTCGGCCAGCACGTCGAAGAGGAGCCTGAACTCCCGCTCGACCGTTGACCGCGGTATCGTGGAGGCGGCGCTGACCCGATCGCCGAGCCAGTCGGCCCACTGTGTGACCATCGACTCGCGCATCTCTGCAATGACGCGCCCTGCATCGATCAGAACTGGTTCTGAAGCACGCACGCGCATTCGTCCGGGAAAGAGTCCGTGAATCTACCACGAGAAATTATGAGGTCAAAACAAATCGTTCGGCCTCCGAAACTCGGCAAAGGCAGCCGCGTTGCTCTCGTTGCCCCGGCAGGTCCACTGCTGGAGCGGGACGATTTAACACGGGCTCAAGCAATCTGCCGTGCTCTGGATTACGAGCCGGTTCTAGGCAAAAATGCCCACGCACGCCACGGCTACCTTGCCGGCACCGACGACGAACGACTTTCCGACATCAACTCGGCCCTGTCCGATTCTTCCATCGACGCCATCTGGTGCATACGCGGCGGCTACGGCTCCATCAGACTGCTCGATCGGATCGACTATGACGCACTGGTTGCTCAGCCCAGAGTCGTCATTGGGTTCTCTGACATTACCGCCGTGCTGAATGCGATCACTCAACTCACCGGCCTTGTCACCTTTCATGGCCCCGTAGCGCGCTCGAGCATGTCCGCATTCACTCGGCAGCACTTCGAGCGGATACTTTCTCGTTCCCAGGGCGCGGGGCGGCTCGAGCGTATTCCGGCCGCATCCGGCGTCCTCGTCCCTCAGGAGAATCGGATCGTCACCCTGACCGGCGGCGTCGCCCAGGGAAGACTGGTGGGCGGTAATCTCTCCCTGCTGCAATGTCTCGTTGGAACGCCGTATTTCCCCGATCTTACCGGCGCCATCCTGTTTCTGGAGGACGTGGGCGAGGATCTATACCGGGTCGACCGCATGCTTCGCTCATCTGCGACTGTGTGGAGCATTGCGCCACCTTGCCGGCGTACTCATCGGCCGATTCACCGACCTGGAGCGCTCCGGAAAGGATGGAGCCTCTTGGTTTCGACGAGGTGCTGGCGAACTATCTTGGTCCTCTTCGCATTCCAGTCGCCTACGGCTTCCCCGTGGGACATATCGACGACCAATGGACGTTGCCGCTAGGCGTGCTCGCGCGCATGGATGCGGACGCCGGTGAGCTCGACGTGCTGGAATCCGCAGTTGTTTGACCGACTGTCCGGCAGCGAGCGTTAGTGGCTACGCCGACTCTCACCAGGCACTCCATAGCGGGAACCCTCGGACCGGTATCGATCGACGTCCGCAGTGCGGCCCGCTCACAGGCCCGTCCCGCGGTCGTCATTCTGCACGGCTTCAAAGGGTTCAAGGACTGGGGGATGTTTCCCCCGCTGTCCGAGCGGCTGGCGCAAGCCGGCTTCACCGCCGTGAGCTTCAACTTCAGCGGAAGCGGGGTCGACGCCGCAGGCGACTTCACGCTTCCTGAGCGTTTTGGGCACAACACCTTTTCGGCCGAGCTGAGCGATGCGCGTCTGGTGCTCGACGCTCTCTACCGTGGAGAGCTCGGCGTTCCGCCTCCAGCTTCCACCGGCCTCATCGGACATTCACGTGGCGGCGGAATTGCCGTGCTGCACGCAGCGCAGGATGTTCGGGTCGAGGCTCTAGTGACCTGGGCAGCCATCTCCACTGTGGAACGCTGGGGAGCCGAGGAGCAGGCTGCGTGGCGAAGAGCCGGTCACACCTCGGTTCTCAATGCCCGCACCGGTCAGAAGCTGCCACTCTATACCGATGTTCTCGATGACATCGACCAAAGGGCGTCGGCGCTCGATATCCGGTCAGCCGCTGCAAAAATTGGAATTCCCTGGCTGGTCGTTCATGGCCGCGCCGATGAGTCGGTGCGCTTTGCCGAGGCCGAGACCCTTGTCGCCAGCTCCAATGGAACAGCACGGCTGCTCGAGGTGGAGAGAGGCGGCCATACGTTCGGGGCGGCACATCCCTGGCGCGGCAGCACGCCCGAGCTCGAAGCGGTGTTCGATGCCACAGTGAACTGGTTTGCCACCAATCTCACGTAGTGCACCTGTCAGCACCTTCGATGCCAGCCGGGCGGCCGGCCTCGCACCTCCCACCTCTCGGTCCCGATGCTGACTTCACAGAGGAGAATGCTCGAGCGAACCTGAATCTCGCTGCCGGCCGCGCGTCGCGGCGGTCCCACGATGATGCAGCCGCGCGACGGCTCTCCCGCCTCTTGACCCCAACGTGCGGCTTGGCCAAGCTGAATCCATGCCGATATACGACTACCGCTGCAGTGGGTGCCGCCACCAGTTCGAGCAGCTGGTCCGCGGTGATGAGAAAGTGGTCTGTCCCAGTTGTCACGGGGCGGTGCTCGAGCGTCTGATGTCCCTGACAGCCCGGCCGGTCAGCAGTACAATGCAGACCCGTTCCAGCTCACCGATCCCTCCCTCAGGGGGCGGGTGCTGCGGAGGCAGCTGCGGATCTCACTCGCACTGACCGGACGCTTGCTTCGGCTCCGAGAGCGTCTCGCCTCCCGGTCCATTGCTGCTGACGACGATCCGGATCTACGCTGGGCAGCCGTGGCTCTGATCGTCGCTCCTTCACCCGATTCCGTGCTTCTAATCCAGAGGGCCGAGCGGACGGGAGATCCCTGGTCGGGGCACATGGCGCTGCCCGGTGGTCGCCGGGATCCTGAGGACGACGACCTGCTTGCCACCGCCATTCGGGAGACGGGTGAGGAAGTCGGGATCTCCATCTCACGCGATAGGCTGATCGGTGCCCTGCCGGACGTAATACCCCGAACCCCTACACTGCCACCCATAGCGGTGCGCCCCTTTCTACTGGCGGTTCCGAGCCATCCCACCCTGAGGTTGAATCCCGAAGTTGCGGCAGCGACTTGGGTTGATCTGGAAGAACTCGTTCGGCCGGGAGCCCACGGGCAGGTAAATGTCGAAATTCAAGGACAAACCCGCCAGGTATGGGCCTATCTGCTCGAGGCGGGGGTCGTCTGGGGCATGACGGAGCGTATTCTCAGCAGCCTGGTCGAGCTTCTCAGGCAGGTTTGCCGGGAAGAATCTTGACATTAGGAGGGTCTTAGCCGATAATTAGGCCAACCTAAACTTTGGCCGTCTTACATGAGCGCCGCCGTAGCCAGCGAATCCCTGACTCGTTCGGTAGAAGACTATCTCAAGGCCATTTACCAGCTTTCCCCCGAAGGCCGGGCCGCTTCCACCAGTGAAATAGCCAATCTTCTGGCGCTCTCTGCTCCGTCGGTCACCGGCATGGTGAAGCGGCTATCGGAGCATGGGCTGTTGGAGCACGTGCCATACAGGGGGGTTCAGCTCACGGAGGAGGGTCGCCGGGCTGCCCTTCGCATGGTGCGGCGACACCGCCTGATCGAGGCCTATCTGGTGGAGTTCCTCGGCTACTCCTGGGATACAGTCCACGAAGAGGCCGAGCGGCTGGAGCATGCGGTGTCCGATACTATGATCGAGCGAATGGCGGGAGCATTGGGAAACCCCAGCGTCGACCCGCACGGAGATCCGATTCCAGCTGCGGATGGTTCCATCCACGAGCCGGCCTGGGTGCCCCTGTCCGACGTTCCGGTGGGAGAAACGGTCGAAATCAGCCGGGTACACGAGAGTCAGCCTGAACGGCTTCGCTATATCGCCTCTTTGGGGTTGAAGCCCGGTGTTCAGGTGACCGTCGTCGACCGGCAACCCATAGATGATCTGGTGACGATCACGGTAGGAGGCTCCCAGCAGGTCGTCGGACGAGAGCTCGGCCACGCGCTTCTGTGCTCTCGCGGTGCTGGGGCCGGAGAAGCACTGGTTTGACCTTGCGTAAACGGCTGGACGGCTTCAACGGGGAGTAGAAGGATGGCGCGGAAGAAGGATCTGGTGGATCAAGCGATCACTCGGCGCGACCTGCTGAAAGCAGGGGCACTGGGCACCGTCGGCCTCGCTGCCGGCGGCAGCGTTTTGGCGCTTCCCGGGCTCGGTCAGACGCAGGCGAGTGGAGGTGAGGGCCAGGCGTCTCATCACGACATGATGACCGTCGGAAACCTGGCACCGGGGTCCTTTGATCCGTCGGCTTTCCTGACGCACTTCGATACCGGCCGAGTCTCCCGGCTTGCCTCAGGTCAAACATTGCGCGAATACGAGCTGGTTGCCGAAGACCGGGAGATCGAAGTCGCGCCTGGCGTGTTTTATCCGGCATGGACGTACAACGGACAGGTGCCTGGTCCAACGATCCGCTGTACCGAAGGCGACCGCATTCGCGTGCGGTTCGTGAATAAGGGTAGCCACTCTCACAGCATTCACTTCCATGGCATGCACCCGTCGAACATGGATGGGGCGTTCGAGCCGGTGCACCCGGGCAGCAGCTACGTCTACGAGTTCAATGCTGAGCCGTTCGGTCTCCACCTCTACCATTGTCATACCGTTCCTATCAAACGGCACATCCATAAGGGGCTGTATGGCGCGTTCATCGTAGACCCCAAGGCCGGCCGTCCTCCGGCCAAAGAGCTGGTCATGGTGATGAACGGGTTCGACACGAATTTTGACCATGAGAACGAAGTCTACGCGGTCAATACCGTCGCGTTTCACTATCAGAAGAATCCGATTCGGATCCGCCAGGGCGAGCTGGTGCGCGCCTACGTCGTGAATGTGACCGAGTTCGACCTGCTCAACTCATTCCACATCCACGGCAATCTGTTTCGGCTGTACCGGACCGGCACGGATCTGACGCGCTATGAGTGGACGGACGTGGTAGCGATGTGTCAGGGGGAGCGGGCTGTTCTGGAGTTCACGTACAACCACCCCGGTCCGTTCATGTTTCACGCACATCAGAGCGAATTTGCCGAACTGGGCTGGAGTGGTGTGTTTCTGGTGGAGGCTCCGCATGTCTAAGCTCGATCTGCCCGTTGAGCCCGAGACCACTGCACCCCGTAGAGCTCAGGCGCCGGCACCGGTGCCGCGTTCTGGCTGGCCGCTCTGGTTCAAGGGGTTGGCTCCACTGGTGCTGCTCGCCGGCTTGGTTGCGGTATTCCTCAGAGTCGGCCCGGTCGGGGTCTTTCGGCAGAGCTTTCCTCCGGTTGAGGAGCTCACGATCGAACGCATTCGGCTGCCGGAACCCGGCGTGATGGAAGTTCGGCTGGTCAACGGAGGGCCCGAGCCGGTTACGGTGGCGCAGGTAATGGTGGACGACGCCAACTGGGTTCACCGTGTGGATGGCAGTCGTACGATCAAGCGTCTGGAGCGGCGTACCATCACGATCCCATATCCGTGGGTCCAGGGAGAACCCCACACTGTTTCCCTGGTGACGAGCACTGGGCTCACCTTCACCGGCGAGGTCGCGGTGGCCACTCTGTCCCCAGCAGTGGATAGCCGCTACCTCACGACCTTCGCGTTGCTGGGCATCTATGCCGGTGTCATACCGGTCTTCATCGGGCTGCTGTGGCTACCGTTCGTGCGCGCGATCGATCGCCGGTGGATCGATTTCTTCTTGAGTCTGACGATGGGCCTGCTCGTCTTCCTCGCTGCCGATGCGTTCGGCGAAGCCATGGAGACATCGGGATTGGTGGCGGGGGCGTTTCAGGGACCAGCACTGGTGCTCCTCGGTGTGGTTGCGACACCTCTCATGCTGGCGGCGCTCGGCCGTTGGCGCGGTGGGATCCGGTCCGAGCGCTCGGCTCTGCAGGTGGCAACGCTTATCGCACTGGGGATCGGCCTTCATAACTTGGGGGAAGGTCTGGCGATCGGCGCGTCCTACGCAACCGGGGAGATCGCGCTGGGCACCTTCCTGGTGATTGGATTCCTCCTGCATAACACCACCGAAGGGCTCGGGATCGTAACTCCTCTGGCTGATCAGCGCCCGGAAGCCCGGTCGCTGCTCCTGCTGGGTGCCCTGGCGGGGCTTCCCACAGTCGTAGGAGCGTGGATCGGTGGCTTCACGTACTCCCCCGCGCTCACGACGATCTTCTTTTCCGTTGGGGTCGGAGCAATCATCGCGGTAGTCTATGAGCTGTATAAGCTGTTCAGCCGTCGCGCTGGCGCCGGTCTTACGGCCCCGCTCAATACCGCAGGGTTCCTGGTAGGCATGCTGATCATGTATGGAACCGGGCTCATGGTTCCAGCGTGAGGTATACCCGGTGAACAGTGAACGGTTAACGGCCAATGCTTTGGTTGGAGGCCGGCCTGTTAACCGCTTACTGCTCAGCGTTCACGCCTGTGCGTTAGCCATTTCTGGGCCCCTCGAGGCGCAGATCCAGGACAACAGCTTCCTCGTCGAAGAAGCCTACAACCAGGAACGTGGTGTCGTTCAGCACATCAGCGCCTTCGCTCGGCCCACGGAGGGAAACGCCTGGAGCTACAGCTTTACTCAGGAGTGGCCTCTCGGCGGCATTCAGCACCAATTCAGCTATACCCTTCCGGTGCACAACGATCCAGATGGAACAGGCCTTGGCGACATCGGCCTTAATTATCGCTATCAGCTGCTCGGCAGTCCTGAGGCACCGGTGGTTTTCGCGCCGCGGTTATCGCTCCTGCTGCCTACCGGAAGTCACGAGCAGGGTCGAGGCGCCGGCGCAGTAGGCTTCCAGGCCAATCTGCCGCTCAGCCTGGTGGTGAGTCCCGGGCTGGTCACTCACTGGAACGCCGGTGCGACCATCACACCATCCGCGAAGGAGCCCACCGGACGGGAAGCAACCACCGCCAGCTTCAACCTTGGCGGAAGCGCAATCTGGCTGCTTCACCCTTCGTTGAATGTGATGCTCGAAGGAGTGTGGCTCAGCACGGAGTCGGTGAGTGGGGGTGGTACGGAGAGGGCTGCGACGCTGCTGTTGAATCCGGGAGTTCGCGGGGCGCTCAATCTGGCGAATCTGCAGATCGTGCCGGGCATCGCCTATACCTTCGACGTGAGCTCTGGCTCCGAAGACGATGCCCTGTTCGTGTACTTGAGCTTCGAGCATCCGTTTCTGAGTCAGTAGCCTACAATCCGGCGAAGCTCCGAGAGGCGCTCGTCTCGCGCACCGCGCAGGACATCTCCTTCGCCATCGTAAGCCCGCTCGATCAGCCTGATCAACTGCTGGTGCTCCGCCGACGGGAGCTGAAAACCGGTGTCGCCCTCCCACCGGCTTTCGAGTTCCCGCAAGGCGGCACTCAGCTGTGCCGTCTGTCGCTCTCCCGACTCGAGATATGCGGTTTGAAAAGGTCCGGCTGCTGCCCAGCGTGCCGCCAACCCCGACGCCATGAGTGCATCCACATCGCGCACCTCCAGCACACCATCGAGCACCAGCCGAATGCATTCACGCCAGAGTGCGGCGGTCAACCGGCCGCTCGCGTTCCCTGGTATCTCCTTTCGAAGAACCACAGGGATTCTGCCGAGCTGCCGAAGCCAGTGACGTACCAGGTCGAGACTCGCCCGGTCTGTCAGCGGTCCGGGAACAACTTCAACAGCGGGGATATGCTCGACCGGGTCGAATCCTCGTGCTATCAGGAGCCTGGCTGGTCTGCGGAGGCGGGCGCACAGCTCCGTGGGGGAAAGCCCGGGAGCGCTGCACGTCACCACCGCGGCCATCCTCGCCACGCTTTCTATCTGCTCCAGGAGGCGCTGGCGGTGAAGCAGATCGCTGTGGGTCGCGTCGATGATCCAGTCGGCGTCCGTCACTGCATTCAGCAGGCTTCGCCCCGCGCGCGGATCTCCGGAGTGAATCTCCTCGTCCTCGGTAATGGCCGGAATTCCCGTGCCCAGGGAGTGACGCTTCCGCGAGGCGATCTCCTCGTTGCTGCTCTGCAGGATCGCGGCATCGGGGTCGTAAATCGTCAGGGGCCAGCCGGCGGTGGAAACCAGGGTGGCCCAGCCACGGCCAGCCTCGCTCATACCCACCACGGCAACCTTAGGGTGATTCTGCGATTCCATACTAAACCTCAGGTGAAGCCCGTTCAGCTCTTGGTGGAGGCTAGTTTAACACTGTACCGCGTTGGAGCTCGCCCCATGAAAGAAAGGCCATGACGGCACGCTGGCGCTCGCTGGTTCTTCAACCCGCAATTCTACTGATTATCGGCGCATACCCGGCTGAAGCTCAGGCCGTCCCCGTCGCGGTGGAGCGCCAGTTGGCCCAGGAGCTGGGATTATCAATCGGGGATACCGTACGGCTGGGCACAAGGCTGGACTCTATGGCCAGCCCGGGCGTCGTGGCAGCAATCTATGAGCCGAGGCCGGACCCGGCCGAAATCGCCAAACGTGAGCGCCACATCCGTTTGCACCTGCCGGACTTGGCTGCCCTGCTGGGAGATCCTGACCGGGTGGACAGGTTTGGCCTGGGACTCAAGCCCGGCGTTTCTCCCGATAGTGCCGCGATACTCCTCAATCGTACCGCCTTTGGCTATCGGGTACACGTGTCCGCCGCACTTGCCGCGGAATCGTCCCAGACTTTCCTCGTAGTCAGCCGTTTCCATCGCGCCATTGCAGTAATCACGATAGTGGCCAGCGCTGTGTTTCTGCTGTGCATCATGCTGTTGAAGGTCGAGGAGCGGCGGCTGGACGCAGCCGTCATGCGTTTCATCGGTGTGCGCCGGAGAACGATCTTTGGTGCACTCCTGCTGGAAGCGGCACTCGTCGCCGTGCTGGGGTCCATCGTGGGAACCGGATTGTCGTTCCTTGCCAGTGCCGTCACCAACGCTTACTACCAAGCATTCTTCGACACCAGTCTGACTTTCTCCGCAATCACCCGCAATATCGTGCTCTTCAGCATCGCCCTGTCACTGTTGCTCGGCCTCTTCGCGGGCGTGCTTGCTGCCTGGCGGCTCGTCCGTACTCCGCCCCTGGTACTCTGGGGTCGGGCATGAGCGACTGGCTGTGGAGCATCAGAACTCTGGCACGCAGGCGGCTGCGGACATTCCTCGCGGTTCTCGGGATCGCCATATCCTCTGCAATGCTACTGGACATGGTGATGCTGAGCGGTGGCATCGAGAAGTCCTTCGGCGACCTGCTTACTGCAAAAGGTTACCAGATTCGCCTCACGCCGAAAGGAACGCTGCCGTTCGATACTGAGGCAACACTGTCCGACGCAGGCTCGATCGTTCTCCGGTTACGCCGACATCCGGCGGTCGCGGCTGCGGGTGCGGTGCTCGGCGCTTCCTTGTACGGTCGGGGTCGGGATTCGTTAGTGACCTTGTTCGGTTACGGCATACAGCCTGAGGGGCAGGGGCTGTACTGGCTGCAGGCAGGTGCTGACGTCGCTCCCACGGACACAAATGGCGTCCTTCTGAGCAGCGCGGCGGCTGAGCTGCTGGGCGCCCGGGTGGGTGATACGGTGACGATGGTTGGCCGACTCGATCCTCAGGCGATGACCAGCAGTGTCGGGCGAAGGCTCACAGTCCGGGGCCTCGTGCGATGGGCGTACGATTACCGTGGGCAGCCTTCGGTAGGTACCATGCTGCCGGTCATGCAGACCCTCGCCTACGGTGTTCGTGAGGATCGGGCATCACTGATTCTCGTGAAGGCCAAGCTGGAGAAGGAGGCCCCTGCGCTGGCTGCCCGACTACGGACGGAGTTTCCGGACCTCGAGGTGTACAGCGTGGCCGATCTCGTGGATGTCTTCAAGCGACGCTTGGTCTACTTTCGCCAGCTGTCATACATCCTCGGAACCATGAGTCTGATCGTCTCGGTTCTCCTCATCAGTACCCTGCTGACGATAACTGTCAACGAACGCCTCGGAGAAATCGCCACCCTTCGAGCCATCGGAGTGGCTCGGTCCACGATCGTGCGGCAGGTGCTGATCGAGGGCGCAGTGCTCACGCTGGTGGGCAGTCTCATCGGTCTCGTTCTAGGTCTCGGTACCGCCCGGTACCTCGATAGCATTCTGACCAGCTTTCCAGGACTTCCAGCAGCCTTTTCCTTCTTCGTCCCGCGGCGGGAAAGCGTCGGAACCGCCGTGGTGGTGGTGCTGTCTGCCGGATGTCTCGCGGGCCTGTATCCGGCCTGGCTTGCGGCCCGTGCGCCCATCGCCGCGACACTGCGTTCCGAGGCAACGTGAGCGGTTCGATCCTGATTGCCCGGAACCTCCAAAAGGACTATCCCATGAACGGGGCGGCTGTGCACGCACTTCGGGGTGCATCGCTGGAAGTACATGCTGGGGAGTACGTGGCTATAGTCGGGCCCTCTGGAAGTGGAAAGTCCACCCTGCTCCAGCTGATCGGCGGCATCGACCTGCCATCGTCGGGGAGTGTCGAGCTGCTGGGTACCCGCCTCGATTCACTGTCCGATCGCGAGCTTACCCGCCTGCGACTCATGCGCCTCGGCTTTGTTTTTCAGCGCTTTCACCTTCTCCCCGTCCTTACCGCTCGCGAGAACGTGGAGCTACCAATGGCGGAAGCCGGATTGGGGAGGCGAGAGCGACGCGAGCGAGCATCGGAGCTTCTGGCCTATGTGGGTCTGGAGCATCGCACGGGGCACCGCGCAACCCAACTATCGGGTGGAGAAATGCAGCGCGTTGCCATTGCGCGGGCTCTTGCAAACCGGCCCGCGCTCCTGCTGGCTGACGAGCCCACTGGTGAGCTCGATGCCGCAACCGGCACGGAGATCCTGACCCTCTTTCGTCGCCTGAACCAGGACGGAACCACCTTGGTGGTCGTGACTCACGACGAACAATTGGCGGCTGAAGCGGGTCGCGTCATCCATATGCTCGACGGTCGAATCCGGGACCGATAGCCATGATCACCACGCTCGCGCTTCGCCATCTCGTCGTCCGGAAGCTTCGGTCGATGTTCCTCCTGCTGGGATTCTCACTCGGTGTTGGCGTGATGATCGTGCTGCTCTCCGTCGGCCAGGCTATGGTCGATCAATCGAGGGACGTCTCGCTTGTTGGGGGCGGAGCGCTAACCGTATTGCCGCAGGGCATCGATGTCGAAGCGATGAGAACGGGTGGACTGAGCGGCATGTTCTTCGGCATCGAGCGGGCCAAGTTCCTCGGGCGACAAGTCTTCGGGGGGCCACGGCACGGGGACCAGGTCCAGGTTGTTTCTCCCATGATCGAGGGGAAGGTTCTGTACCTTCAACACGGGCAGCAGACCGTAGCGGTGAGATCGGGTGGTGAAATCCCCAGCCGTGCAAGCGCAGTCGGCGCAGGTCTGGCGATACGTGCGGGAACCTGGATGGATTCCCCTGCCGATTCGGCGTATGCGATGCCCACGACGCAGCAATTCTACGATGAGCTGGACCACTTCCATTACCCGAACACCAGGGATTCAACGTGGGGAGAGTGGCACTACTTCAATGTGGTCACCAGTCCGGACGAATGGTGGTACATCACGTATCTGGTCGGAGGGGAAGTGCCGTTCGGTAAATGGGGAGGGCAGGTCCTGGTAACTCACCGCGTGCCAGGTGGCCGCTACGAAAGGTTTACTGCCGGCATTCCGTCCTCCGAGGTGCAGCTCGATACCGCCAGGGCCGATCTGACATTATCCAGGAGTATTGTTCGCCAGCGCGACGGCGCCTATTACCTGCGGGCTCACGCCGACGGACCGGGAGGAGTATTAAAGATCGACATGACTCTGGTCCCCGACCGGCATCGCTACTTTCCTCCCGTCGAAACGAGGGAGGAATCGTTGATCTCCGGGTATGTCGTTCCCGCCCTTCGCGCGGAGGCTTCCGGGAGGATTTGTGTGGGTGAGAGGTGCCGGACATTCTCAGCGGCGCCGGCATACCACGATCACAATTGGGGAGTATGGCGCGGAGTCACATGGGAATGGGGGACCGGATCGGGCGCCCACTACAGTCTGCTGTATGGCGGGGTATACGGCTCCTCGAGTACCACACCATTTTTCCTGGCGATGGTGGACTCCCTGGGCGTGAAGCAGGTTCTCCGCTTCACTGACATCCGGTATGAGGGGCGGCGGCGCGTCGCAAACGCCAAAGCTTCCCATGCCCCCGAGCGCTTCAGCCTCATCGCCACTCATGAGGAGGACTCCGTCCGGTTGAGGGTCAGAGTCGTGGATGCATTGGGCACAGATATGACGGCGGGCAATTTCCGGCGCGTTTTCCTTCAGATGCGGGGCAGGTTCGAGCTGGCCGGCCGCGTTGCAGGTCAAGCTGTGGCCGATTCGGGCATGGGCTTCTTCGAGACCTACCTGACCGACTCCTCTGCGGCGGCACAACCGTAACCATCACCCAGCACACTCAACCTATAGTCCGAGCCTCATATTGACTCCGGCAGACCGGTAGCGAAATGCGCCGGTGGTCGAGCTGACAGCGCTGTTTGTAATCAAACCGAACAACTCTATACGGTTACCGACACCCCAACGCCGGCCGACTCGCCCTTCGACATGCCACTCTGTCTGGGCCGCTCCAGTCTCTCCCACCTGCTGAGCTCCTAGACCTGCTCCCAGGCTTCCGTCCCACGTCCGTGTCTCGATGGCGTATGCGGCCGTCCCCTCCAGCACCGAAAAGCGATCCGGCGAGAAATATCCGATACCACGCCGCTCAAAGCTCAATCTCCTACCAAATGCTCCCAGAGACAGCCGGGGGCCGATCTTCTGGGTAATTCCGGCCACCGCACCGGTTCGGCTGTTTCCATCGCTCAGCCAGAGCTGACTACCTGAGGCATACATGCTGAAGCCTCGAAACGGCCGGGCATCGAAGCCGGCGTCAAAAATTTCCATGTCCAGGGCGTTCTCCATGAGAGCGGCAATTTCGTCGAAGGGCATCCGAGAGTACCCGGCGTGAAACCGGATGGCGGCTGATGGCCGGAATCCAAAACGGGCCCTGTAGGTGGCTGACGTTCTCGAAGGCGCCATTTCTGGAATGATGCGGCGGGCTCCGCCGGCACCAGACAGGGTGACCTTGCCGAGCGCTACCGCGAGTCCACCCTCGGTGCCGAATCGTTGGCCATCTCGCACCGGGTCGCTCGTTTCCAGCGCGTTGACCGAGCCGGTGAGCGTCACGTGATCACCGGCCGAAATCGTAGTGCCGAGCGTCTGCCAGAAGCTGGTGTTCCGGTCAGAGTCGTTGCTCCATGCTGCCGTGAGCTCGGCCGCCGGACGTGTCGCCTCGGCGATTGTCCGTTGGAGCTCGCGAGCCGAGCGATGCGTGGAATCCACTGCCAACGCTGCCGCCACCAGACGTCGTGACTCGGCGACTCTGCCGTGCCAGTACTCGACGTAGGCGAGCCCGGTAGTGGCCTCGATGTCTCCGGGGTGTTGAGCGAGAAGTGCGCGATAACTTCTTTCGGCTGCCTCCAGCTTGCCACCCCACGCACTCACTTGCGCTTGACCCAAGCGGGCCTCACGATCCGATGAATTCTTCCGGATCAATCCCCGGTACATCGAATCTGCTTCCTCGAGCCTTCCGACCCACGCCAAGGTCTGCGCGCGACCCAGCTCAGCATCTCGAAGGTCAGGCCGACGGGATAAAACGGTGTCGTACGTGGCCAGTGCCGCAGTGTACTGCTTGTTCCACGAGCGTACCCGGGCGTGGATGAGCGCCGCCTCGAGGTCAGTGGGATCAGCTGTCCGGGCGCGCGAGAGGAGGACGAGCGACGAGTCCAGCTTTCCATCCCATGAAACCAGAATCCCGAGACGAAGATTAGCCCGCGCTGAGTTGGGATTTTGCTTGAGAACCTGCTCATAGCCACGTCTGGCGGCCTCGTACCGACCCTGACTCCAAGCCTCGTCCGCCTCACGTTGCTGCGCGGCCGCAGGTACAAAGCCAGCAAGCACGAGTAGAGCGGGGAGAATCGTGGACGCCCACCCCCTGAGGTGCGTTTTGCGTCGTATTGTGCTGAGGCACTCTGAGCTGGAGGAATCGACGATCAGCAATGGTTTACGTAGCAAAGGTTTGCCTGCCGTTATCACGCCATAAGGTAGGGAACGGAAGTTGCCTTGCAATTTTGGAGCCTACCCGCCTCCCCCTGGCGCTCCTGGCAAATCCGCTTTGCAGCTGAGGCACTCCCCAATGGCGCCTGTTCTCGAACTGGAGCCACTCAGGAACGCAGTGTTCGCGCTCGCGGGCGCAATCGTCGTGCTTACCCTGGTCCTGGTCGTGCAGCGCACTGTAGCCGCTTTCAGTGCGGCAACGGATCAGCGGCGTGATGCCCTGATCACGAGGTTGATATATCGCAGCATGCAGGGGGGAGACGAGAACTCACCCGACACGGACATGTTATCGCGGCTGAATCGACGGAGAGTCAGGGGGATTCTATTGCGTCTCGCTCTGGATCTCCGCGGCGAAAGTGGTGATGCCATTGCCGGTCTCTACGGTCGACTGGGCTTCTTGAAGGCCGATGTGAAGCGCCTGCGCTCCCGGTGGGCTTCCGCCCGCGCGAACGCAGTGGCGGATCTTGGTCTAGTGCGCGCCCAGGCAGCATTGCCGGTGTTGCTCGAGCGGCTGGACGATTCCGACGATCGGGTCCGACAAACCGCCGTCTGGGCGGTGGGTCAGGTTGCCGGACAGGAAACGCTGAGTGTGTTGGTGCGTTTTCTCGGAGACGATGACCGCATCGTGGCTCGCCGGGCCGAGGAAGTTCTGGCCGAGCGAGGCCGCGAGGCGAAGGACGCGATCCTGAACTATGCCAGGAAAACCTCCATCCGTCTCGGGCGGGTAGCAGCAATCGAGCTCATCGGCTGGCTTCGAATCGTAGAAGGTGCGGACCTCCTGCTGGAGTTCATGGATGATCTGGATTTCGAAGTCCGGGTGAAAAGCGTCAAGGCCGCCGCGGCTATCGGTGATCCCCGGTTCATCTCTGCGCTCAACCAGCGTCTCACTGATACCAGGTGGGAAGTGCGCTGCCAGGCCGCCAAGGGGCTCAGCCTCTTCGGGAGTCCAGACTCTGTCTCGCGATTAGAAGCGGCCATGAGAGACGAACACTGGTGGGTTCGTTTCTATGCCGCCACCGCTCTGGCCGAGGCCGGCCCCACTGGTGCGGACGCTCTGCTGACCGCCATGCTGGATCCCCGGCCCGACGTGCGGGCAATGGCGCGGTACCTCCTGGAACGGGGCGAGGCGGTCCCCGCACTGCCATGACGTGGCTTCACTGGGACGTGGTACTGGCGTGGTATGCCGCGTTCATGCTGGTGTTTTTCTTCTCGATCAACTCGTACTACTTGGTCCTGACCGTCGCGGGCTTCTGGCGCACGCTCCGCACCGTCCTGGATGTCCAGCGGGCCGACCACCGTCGTCTCCTTCGATCGCCGTTGACTCCGCCGGTCTCGGTGCTCGCACCGGCGTTCAATGAGGAGGCCAACGTCGTCGAGAATGTTCGTTCTCTCCTCATGCTGGATTACCCGCTGTTCGAGGTGATCCTGATCAATGACGGCTCGAGCGACGCAACACTGGAAGTGCTCATCGCCGCCTTCGGCCTGAAGCGGAGTGCCCGAAGCTTCGAATACTCGGTCAAGTGCAAAACCATCCGCGAGGTGTATGAGTCGCCGACGCATCCCAATCTCGTCGTGATCGACAAGGCGAATGGGGGCAAGGCGGACGCCCTGAATGCCGGTCTGAATCTCAGTCTCTATCCTCTTTTCTGCGCCATCGACACCGATTCGATCCTGGACAGCGACGCGCTCCTCCGTTTGGTGCGTCCGTTCATCGAGGCGCCGGGAGTTACCATCGCTGCGGGAGGAGTCGTTCGGGTCGCCAATGGCTGTGATGTACGGGCCGGGAGGGTGCGCGAAGTAAAGTTGGCCCGCCGATTCCTTCCGGTCGTTCAGATCGTGGAATATCTGCGCGCCTTTCTCTTTGGACGCATGGGCTGGAGCGGCAGCAACAGTTTGCTGATCATATCAGGCGCCTTCGGACTGTTTGAGAAAAAAGCCGCGGTCGTCGTCGGCGGCTATGCCACGGACACCGTGGGTGAGGACATGGAGCTGGTGGTACGCATGCACCGCCACCTTCACGATCGGAACCAGCCGTACCGTGTTGGGTTCGTCCCTGACGCGATCTGCTGGACCGAGGTTCCGGAGAGCCTGCGGGTGCTACGCCGGCAGCGAACCCGCTGGCAGCGCGGCCTCATCGATACTCTGTGGCGGCACCGTGGAATGATAGGTCGTCCGACGTATGGCACTGTTGGATTGGTTTCTCTGCCTGGCTTTGTGCTGTTCGAAATGTTGAGCCCACTGATCGAGTTCTCGGGCTACCTGCTCCTGCCGTTCCTCTACTGGTCGGGACTGTTCGACGTTTCGTACGCCGTCACCCTGCTCACGCTTTCGCTGCTCTATGCGGTGCTGGTATCCGTGCTGGCTGTTCTGCTCGACGATATAGCGTTTCGACGATTTCCACGGCTCGGGGATGTCGCTGTACTACTTGGCGCCACAATACTGGAGAACTTTGGCTATCGGCAGCTGACTGTGTGGTGGAGAGTACGGGCGGTCAGCGAGTTCTGGCGTGGTGACCTCTCCTGGGGAGTGATGGAGCGGCGAGGAGTGGGGACCGCATGAGAGAGTTCGCGCCTGAGCCGCTGAGCCCTCGGAGTGGAGCGGCGCTGGTCGCCGCGGCGTCGGGAGCCAGCGTGGCCGCACTTGGTGGGCTGGTGGTGGCCGGATGGCTGACGGTGGCGGTCGCCCTGATCCAGGTGCTGCCCGGGTTTCCGCCGATGCAGTACAACACCGCACTCGGCTTCATGATCTGCGGAGCCGCGCTGCTGTCTGCTGCGCTCGATCTTCGGCGTCCCACTGCGTTGCTGGGAGGTCTGTCCGGCACAATCGGCCTTGCCACCCTGGCTCAACATCTATTACAAACCGACCTCGGCATCGATCAGCTGCTGGTAGAGACCTATATCTGGACCGGGGTTCCTGATCCCGGAAGGATGGGCCCCAACAGCGCTCTATGTCTGACGTTGATTGGAGCAGGGCTGATTGCTCTCGCCTCTCGACGTGGAGGCTCGCGCCATCATGTCTACTCTGCGTTGCTGGGCGCAATTGTCATCGCCCTGGGAACAGCAGCCCTGGTAGGCTACGCTGCCGGGATGCCAGGGGCGTACGGTTGGGGCGGACATAATCCCATGGCGGTTCACACCGCCATTGGCTTCACCCTGCTGGGAGGCGGGATTGCTGGCCTGGCATGGAATACCGCCTACCATGAGACCGGCGAAGCACCGGCCTGGCTGCCTGTACTTGCAGCCGCGGTAGTTCTGACTGTTACCCTCTGCATGTGGTACGCGTTGAGAACCGGGGGCGGGGAGTTTGCACGGCAAGGAGCGGCGCACGGAGCGACGACCCTCCCCAAAGTAACGCTGGCTACGGGAATACTTACCGCGATCTTACTTGCGTGGTCGATTCGGGAAGGCCAGATCTCCCGCCGCCGAGCCCTGTCGCTGGAAACGGCCAACCGGGCCCTGAACGATGAAATCCGGACGCGCATCGAAATGGAGGAGGGCATCCAGCAGTTGGCGGCTATCGTCGAGTCCACGGATGATGCCATTCTGACAACCACACTGGATGGTACTATCGCAACCTGGAATCCAGGTGCCGAGCGACTGTACGGCTACAAACGCCGGGAAGCAGTAGGGAAGCCCATCTCGATGCTGCACGGTCACACGCACGACGGCGCAGACCTCTTTCGTCGAATCGCCAACAATGAACGGGTGACCCGGCTCGAGACCGTCAATCTCACCAAG
Source organism: uncultured Gemmatimonadales bacterium (assembly GCA_963730915.1). GTDB lineage: Bacteria > Gemmatimonadota > Gemmatimonadetes > Gemmatimonadales > GWC2-71-9 > CAVVWJ01. The sequence goes on from CAVSTR010000004.1 coordinate 903,861, forward strand.
GATGGCCGGCGGATAGACGTTTCTCTGACAGTATCGCCGATCAAGGATCAGACCGGCTCAGTCATAAGTGCGTCGACCATTGCCCGGGACATTACCGATCGAAAACTATTGGACCGGATGAAGGACGACTTCGTCGGAACCGTCTCCCACGAGCTTCGGACGCCGCTTACCGCCATTAGAGGGTTCATCGAGCTGGTGGCGGATGGAGAGGCAGGGCCCGTCACCGACACCCAAAGAGAATTCTTGGAGATCGCCGGCCGGAACTCCGACAAGCTCGGAGTGCTGATCAACGATCTCATCGATATGAACCTTATCGAGTCGCGCCGTTTGGATATCAGGCGCGGCCCCCTCGATCTGACAGAGGTGCTCTCTGATGTAGCCTCGACGTTCAGAACCATGGCGCAGTCAAAGGGTCTGACCTTCCGGGAGGATTTCCAGTCCCTTCCCCGGATCTCTGGAGATGGCAGACGGCTGGTGCAGGTATTCAGCAATCTGGTCTCGAACGCCATCAAGTACACGCCGCGGGGCGAGGTGGGTATGAGAGCAGCGCAGTGCCACGGCGGAGTTGAGGTGATCGTTTACGATAGCGGCATCGGTCTGACCGCCGAGGAACAGTCTCAGCTGTTTACCCGCTTCTTCCGAGGCCGCAGCCCCGTAGTAACAGAGGCAGGTGGCACCGGGCTGGGGCTTGTGATCGCCAAGGCCATCATCGAGCGACACGAGGGAACGATCAAGGTCGAGAGTCAGGAGGGGAAGGGCACTCGTTTCCTCGTGACTCTGCCCGCATCCCCGGCAGAAAGCAGGGCATAGAGATGGCGAGAATATTGCTGGCGGAGGACGAGAAGCAGATCGCCGACATGATCGCGTTCAAGCTCACGAACAGCGGCCATCAGGTCATCCGGGCCGCCGACGGGGAGCAGGCGCTTCAGTTGGCGCTGAGTGATCCCCCCGACCTGATCATGCTCGATGCCATGATGCCCGTGCTGAGCGGGTTCGAGGTACTGCGTCGGCTCAAAGCAGACGAGGTGGTGCGCGGAATTCCCGTGATCATGGTGACTGCAAAGGGTCATGAGCGTGACGTACTGAGCGGCCTGCGTGGCGGGGCCGTGGACTACGTGATCAAGCCATTCAGCCTCAAGGAGCTCGCGGCGCGGGTCGAGCTGGCGCTGTCGAAGGAGGCGCCGCCCACACCGCCTTGAGGCTGTCGAACACCGGCTTGAGACGGCTGTGATATCGTGGCTCGGTCCACCCGTTCCAGCGCCACGGTGTAAATGATTGCCGCCGCCAAACCCCCTCGGCGATCTCCGGAAGCGCTCCGCGCACCTTCGGCTCTGCTCCCTTGGTGTACACCACCGCCCCGGCGTGCCAATCCTCCGCAGCCACAGTCCCGAAAGCGCCAGTGCTTCGGTTATCGAGCAGCAGGGTTCGAGTGGAGGGATCGGTGACATTCAGCAGGTCCCACGGGATTCTGATCTGGAGCAGACCTGCCTGGCTATCGAGATACCAGTCCGAACCGGTGGATTGCGCTTCCGTGCCGAAGCGCATCCTGCCTCGGTCGTAGCCCTGTGCCGGAAAGAAGGTCCCGTCTCTGCCGAACCGGGCCCGATTGGTGACGACATGAAGGTGCTCGAATCGCCCGTCCTTTCTATCTCTAGTGATCACCGGACGGCGGGAAAAGCGCCCTCGGTCATCTCCGGTGACTGAATCAATTCTTGCGTGCCGATTGTACTCGGGGATGACAGTGACATAGGCGCTCTCGGGACTCTGGAGATCCACGAGAAATTCGAACCCGATTTCGCTGTCGATGCCGAGCTCCCGCAATCGATGTTGGCCCACACCCAGCCGGTACGTATCCAGGGCAATCTGGATGCCCTTTAAGTTCCAGTCGAAGCCGCCGCCGGGTAGATCTATGGCTATGTAGTAATAGGATTCGTCCGAGCCCATTCGCATCCGCCGGGGCCCATCCTGAAGCGAATCGGTGCTTACCTGGACCGACTGAAGCGCACGCCAAAGTTTGAGATCGCCCCCGAGGCGCGGTCTTGAGGACGGATTGCCAGCGTGCATCGCAATGATGCCGTAGTTCTGTTCCGCATCCATGACATTGTGCCAGCGACGAGTGTTATCCGCTGGGATTTCGTACTCGATGACGATCCAGTTCTTCTTGAACCATTCGTCGAGCCAGGCGAAAACAATTCCACCCGCAGCCCCGGCCGCCCGAATCTCTCGGGTGAGCCGCGCATCGACCGCCGCCATTTCCCGCTCGTCATGCCCGCCATGGTGCCAGCCCTGAGGCTGCAGATGCGCAATGCCTCGGCTCGATGGGACTCCGTACTCAGCAATCAGCGTCGGTAGGCCCTCATGATGCTGAATCAGTTCCCGCAAGTAGCCGAAGTAACTCGAGATCCCTTCGGCTGCTCGAGCCGATCGATAACCCGGATCGAGCATGATGAAGTCTGGGTAATAGGGATAGACATGATACGCCGCGAACCAGCCGGCCGGATTTTCCGCGGTGGGTGCGATCAGGTTCGCATCCAAGCCGATGGCATCGTTCTCGTATTCCAGTCTCTGGGAATCGGCACGTCGGCCGGATCGCCGGCGCCATTGGGCCTCTTCTTTGGTGGTAGCCTCGGTGGGATGTGTCAGAGGATCGAGGGTGGGCCAGTTGGTGTAAGCAATCGGCCTGAGCGCGTTGTATTTGTCGGCTTCATATGCCAGCATGTAGTCGCACTGCGCAGCCATCCACAGATCCATTGCCGGACCGGAACGGATTTCCAGGAATCGTCCTCGGAACCTTCCGGGTGGCCGACGGGAATCGAACGCCTTGACTGCGAACGGCTCCCATTCCCGGCCGATGATATACGCGAGCGTCCACTGAGAAACATCCGCATCGTAACGTCCGGCCGCATGGCCCCGCCGGGGCGCAACGGTGGCTGCTCCATGGATGACATCGACCACCCTGCGCATCTCTGACTGGAAGCCATCCTTCCAGTTGCTGCCCTCGAAGTCGTGCCTCGGCGGGAGCTCCGTCCAGACTCCGTGAACCAGCCACAGGGCGCGATCCGGATGCGTCGTGTTCCAGCCGCGCAGCGCTCGGTAAAAAGCGGGAGGCAGGATGGTATAAAGGCGTACGGTGTTGGCTTGCATCGAAGCCAGACTGGCGAGCCAGCCTGCGTACTGAGTCGAGTCGGTCGGAAACTCGGACGGATACCTGCCCGGCAGAGCCACTCCCAGATTCACTCCTCTCACGTAGAACGGTTCCCACCCGGACGACCGGGAAACCTGGAACTGTTGATTGCGGGTCCGCGATACGAGTTGGAGCGAGCTCGGCCTGGGGCGAGATACTGTTGGTTCACGCTCCCAATCTGGGTCTACGTCGGTCGAGCAGCCGTCGGAGATCCACATTCTTGGGAGCGAGAGACAGCGCCTTTCGGCCGGCATCGAGTGATGCCGCCGTGTCCCCGAGCCGGAGGGCAGCTCGCGCACGTCCCTCCCAGGCGTCCGAGTTACCATGGGTGCGGCCCAGCGCTCGCCGAAAGATTGAATCTGCCACGGAAGGCTTGTTGGATCGCAACATGGCAAAGCCGAGTCCGATGTCCGCATCCAGGTTGTCGGGACAAAGACGGTGCGCCATCTGAAACTGGGCTACTGCCACAGGCAAAGAGTCGGAGCGGTAAGCCCGCCAGGCGTGTTCCAGAGCCGTAGCCGCGGATGGCGGGCACGGGGTCTGGGCGCCCGCCGTCGCCGCCGAGAGAATAGGTAGCCAGGCGGCTGCGCGGACCAGCGCCGAGGCATGTAAGTTGAGTTTCATGGAGAGTGAGGAATCTTTCGGGGGAGGGATAGCTGAGCAAGGTGCCACGCGACTCCTTGGTCGATCTCTCATCGATGCTTTCGGTCAGGGCTGGGAGCGGGGAAACCTGGACCTCCTGATGTCGGTGTACGCTGAAGACGTGGTGTTCGTCGAGACTCCTTTTTCCAGTTCCTTGAAGGGTCTCGAAGAGGTTCGCCGGTTATTGGGCGGACACCCCATACCACCAGTCCGAAGTGACCTTCACCTCGGGGGAGATCTATTCGGCAGGTCCCTGGTTCTCGACCGAATTCAAGTGCCGCTTTCGGCGCAGGCGCACCGGTGAATGGGTCGAGGCCAGAGGAGCCATTTTCTGTGAAACGGCGGGGAACCGAATCAGCGAAATGCGCATGTACTGGCACCGCTGGAATGGCGGTCGAGAGACTGGAAAGCCGTGAACCGCGACCGCCTGAGCAAGCACTGTGTAGGGCAAGGATTTAACAATGTCCCTGAGACCGAGTCAAACCGGGTGAAAAGGGGACAAAGCTGACCCTGCATCATTTTCTAAGTGATTATGTTCCAATCTTCTAAGACGTGGCACGCCGTTCGCGGAACCAGCCGGAAGCTTGGTCGCTCATCCATGCCAGTGTCCCGTCGTACTTTCCACGTTGTAACCGAGGTTGTTAGGGAGGTAGCTATGATATCGGCGCTGCTCCTTCCGCTGCTGTTCTCCGACGTACCCGCCTATGCCGCGAGTACCCCACAGGGCGATCCGCCGATCCAGGTGTGGATCAGCAACGACCGCCGTTTTCTTCCGGGTGACCGCGCCAAGGTCCAGGTGCGGACCGACTACGACGGCTACCTCATAGTGCTCCACGTAGATCCGGAAGGGCGTCTCCGGGTGCTGTTCCCGGTGGATCCAGATAAAGACAACTTCGTGCGCAGTGGTAAGAAGTACGAAGTCCGGGACCGTGGGGATCGTGAAGCGTTCGAGGTGGACGCTACCGGCCGGGGCATCCGTTTACGCGGCGGTCTCGCGGGATCCTTTCCGCTTCGATGGCCTTACGATATCTGATCACTGGGACTACCGGGCAATGGCCCCGGCCCGGCTGCGGGAAGATCCCGAGCCGGAGCTCAACGAGCTGCTTCAGCGCATGGCGCAGGGCAGCTACGACTATGACGTGCTCAGCTACGAGGTCATCAGCAGGTCGGCCTACGTTTCGTCCTCCCGCTACTATGGCTCATTGTACGACGATGATTGGTGCAGCTATTCCTGCGGAAGGCCGTACTTCGGGTACTCACCTTTCCGGCTGTCGATAGGGTTCTTCTACGGGCGTCCGTACCGGAACTACTACTACGACCCGTATTACTACGCGTACGATCCGTACTACAATCCGTTCTTCTACGATCCCTATTATTACGCGCCCGCCTACTACCCCCGATATGTCTATCCTCGGCGGTACTATGGTTACGGCAGCCCGTACTACCACGACCGGTACCGCACGTACAACCGGCCGTACACCCCCTACCGCTTCCGGGGCTCAGACGGATTCTCGGCCGGGTATCGCGACCGCCGCTACGATCTGCGCCGTGCGGTGAACACGGTGTATACCCCGCCTTTGTCACGCATACGGGAGCCCGCCGCGCAACCCGTGCGTGCGCAGAGTAACAGACGATGGCGCGGATCTGCCAAACGGGCTGGCGCCCAGGCGGGCAGTCGGGCACGAAACTCGGGTCCAGTCGAGGCCGATCGAAGGCCGGCGTGCGCGTCAGCCTGAACCGCGTCGCGAGGCGATGTCGGGCGGCAGGGCGACGGACAATCGCCCTGTGATCAGACGGGAAGAGCCGCGGGTTGAGCGTACCCGCGATGCCGCTCGGCCCGTCGAGCGATCTCGGGAAGAGCCACGGCGTGTGGAGCGGTCGCCTGCTCCCCAGGCGCGGCCAGAGCGACGCGAGGTACAACGCAGCTCGCCGCCACCACAGGCTCGGAGCTCTGGTCGAGCCGAGAGCAGGGGCGGTGGGGGTGGCGGTGGCCGCGAGGGTGGTAGCCGCCCATCGAACTCGGGTGGAACGCGCCGGCGCTAGCAGCTCACCAGATCTGGGCTCGGGACGTTTCCGGGCGGACCATTGGATCTCCAGGCTTGCACCGGAACGCTTTAGCAAACGCCTGAATATTCGATAGAGGGCCGTTGGTTCGGAATTTCGGAGGCGCGTGCGGATCCGTGTTGACCATGAGTCGCTCGAACTCCGGACGCGCCTTCGCTCGCCAGATCTGAGCCCATGCCAGAAAGAACCGTTGATCGCCGGTCAAGTCCATCGATCGGAGCAGGCTCCGGTTTCCCCTTCAGCGAGCGGCGGTATGCGCCATGGGAGATAAGTAAGCCTCCCAAGTCGGCGATGTTCTCCCCCAGGGTCAACTTCCCGTTTACGTGCAGGGAGTCCATCGCGACGTAGCCGTCGAACTGCTGCTTGACGACGTCGGCTCGGCGGTTGAACTCCTCCGTATCTGACTCGGTCCACCATCCGCTCAGATTCCCTTCAGCATCGAACTGCCGTCCCTCGTCATCGAAGCCATGGGTTATCTCGTGTCCAATTGCGCCGCCCATGCCGCCGTAGTTGACGGCGTCATCCGCCTTCGGGTTGAAAAACGGCGGCTGCATGATTCCGGCCGGGAAGGTGATTTCGTTGGTGTTCGGGTTGTAGTAAGCGTTCACGGTCGGCGGGGTCATGCCCCATTCCTTGCGGTCGGTCGGCCGTCCGATCTTCCTCAGGATCCGCGCTGTCTCGAATTCGTTCGCCCGAATGAGGTTGGCTACAAAGGGTCCGGCTTTGGTCTCCAGCCTCGCGTAATCGCGCCAGGTATCAGGATAGCCGATCTTGTTGATGATCGATTCCAGCTTGGCGTACGCCTTCTTCTTGGTCTCGGGGCTCATCCATGCGAGCTCGCCGAGCCTGGTTCGAAGCTCTGCCCGAATGTTGCGCACCATCTCCAGCGCCCGGGCTTTGGCCTGAGGAGTGAAGTTCTTCCGGACGTAGGCTTGACCCAGCACCTCACCCAAGGCCTGATCGGTGAAGGCGAGACAGCGTTTCCAGCGAGGGCGCATCTCGGACACGCCGCGTAGAACGGTGGAGTTGAAGCGGAAGCTCTCCTGCACGAACGGCGAGCTCAGCGCCGGCGCGGTGTTCGTGATGAGCATCCATCTCAGATATTCCCGCCAGTCTTCCACCGGAGTCGATGTAAGCAAGGAATCCACTCGACTCATGAATGCGGGCTGGGCGACATTGATCTCGTTGACATCCTTCAGGCCAAAGCCGCGGAGATACCGCTGCCATGAGAAACGTGGGGTGATCTTCGGAAGATCCGAGGATCGGGTCAGATGGTATACGCTCTCAGGATCGCGCTGAGCTTCTCGCGTCATCGATGCTTCGGCCAGGGCCGTTTCAAGCTTCAGGATCTTTTGCGCCGATGCCGCGGCGGTACTGCTGTCATGGCCGGCGAGCCGCAGCATGTTTGCCACGTGCTGCACGTACTCACCCTTGATTTTCTCCGAGGCGGAATCCGTCTTGGTATAGTAGTCGCGGTCCGGAAGACCGAGCCCTGCCTGATACAGCTCGGCTATGGTGCGGCTGCTTCTTTTCGCATCAGGCTTGGACTGGAAGGCGAATGCCGCCGGAATTCCGATCCGATGCAGCCTGCCGATCGCCTCCTCTACTCCGGCTCTATCCCGGATCGCCTCGATTTGCTTGAGCTCGGGGGTAAGCGGAGTCAGCCCGGCTGACTCCGCAGCGGTCGAGTCCATGCAGGTACCGTAGAAGGTGCCAAGCTTTCGGATGTTGGGGTCAGCTGTCGAAGTTGCCGACCCCGCGGCATCCGTCAGCACATCTTCCAGGGCGGCAAAGTTCTGTTCCTGAAGCTCATTAAAGCTGCCCCACCGCGGCAGGTCTCCGGGAATCTGACTGCGCTTCAGCCAGCCGCCGTTTGCGTATTGAAAAAAGTCCTGACATGGATGACACGTGCTGTCGATGTTGGCGGGATCGATCGGCTTGCTCTGGGCCTGACCGGCCAGCAGATGAGACGGCAGCGGTCGACAGCAGTACGGCTAGAAGAAGTCGCTGTGGGTACATCCGTGCTCCAGGGTGGGGATTCAGCTTGAGGTGACTGATGCTGTGGAAGACTACGGCCCAGAACCTGGCTGGTTTCGCCGGGCGTAATCGAGCCCCCATTCCAGGTATTCGGCATTGCGGAGTCCTACTCGCATGGCCTGATCTATGGCGTCCTCTTCTTCCATTCCATGATCCAGGATGAAGTGCGGGATCAGCGCCGCGCCCACTCTGCCGCCGCTGCCGCAATGGAAGAAGACAGTCCGCGTACCGGCCGACCTGAGCACCGCGAGAATGCGCTCCAGCACCGCATCGTTCAGGGCGCCGGCCTTTACCGGGACGTTGACGTACTCCATGCCGAGCTCCCGCACAACGGCGGCCTCGTCCATCGGTCGGGGTTCCATCGGGTCACGCAGGTCCAGCACGATGTCGCCGCCGGCAGCCTTTAAGGCCTTGAGCTGGTCGGCGGTGGGCTGACCCCCGCTGATCACGTTCGGAAGTATCTGGCAGGCGTTAGCCACGCCGCTTACAGCCTGGAACGCATCGGACATGGCTGGAAAATAAGCTGGGCGCCTGGGGTTGGAGCCAAGACGAACGGAGCTTGGGATTTTCAGCTCCCAACACATAGCTCCTCACTTCGAGCGCTGCTCCTAGCTCCCTTCACCTCTCACCTCTTACCTTTAAGCCGTGCTCCGCCTCGCAATCGCCCAGATACGTCCCCACAAGGGAGCCTATCAGCAGAACCTCTGCCGGCTTGGCTCCCTTTTCCGGGAAGTCGGTGCCTGGTCCGAACCGCCTGATCTGGTGGTCGGGCCCGAAACTGCCCTCACCGGGTACTTCCTCGAGGGCGGGGTTCGTGATCTGGCCATCACCGCCAGCCAGCTCTTCGACGATCTCAGTCAACAGCATGATGAGGCCGGCATTCCCCCCCTGGACGTTGCTCTGGGGTTCTACGAGGTACACGCAAACCGTTTCTACAACTCGGGAATGTATGCCACGCTCGGTGGGTCGAAAGCCGGCATCCGTCACATTCATCGTAAAATCTTCCTGCCGACCTACGGTGTGTTCGACGAGGAACGGTTTGTGGAGGCCGGCCGCAGTGTTCAGGCATTCGACACGGGGTGGGGCAGGGCAGCGCTCCTCATCTGCGAAGACGCATGGCATTCCTTTACACCGATGCTGGCTGCGCTCGACGGCGCGCAACTGATCATCGTTCCCAGCGCCAGCCCCGCACGCGGCGTGGTGACCAGCGACGACACTGCGGGAAGGCCCGTGAGCCTCGCTCGCTGGAGCCGGTTGGCCCAGGACATCGCGGGGGAACACGGAGTGTATCTCGCCTTGCCCCAGCTGGTGGGCTTCGAGGGAGGCAAGGCTTTTCCGGGAGGATCGATACTGGCAGGGCCGCGAGGAGACCTGCTGGTGCAGGGGCCGGTGTTTCAGGAGACTGTGATTCCTGCGGTGCTCGACTTCGAGGAGATCACGCGTGCGCGGGCCGACCTTCCGCTGCTGGCGGATCTGGAGATGCGCCTTCCCCATCTGCTCGGCTCCCTGCATGCGGCAAGGCGGGGCAGCGGGACAGCGGGGCAGCGGGGCAGCAAGCCAGACGGAAACACCGCTGACGACACACTGTCGACCAAGGCGGTGAAGGGGCGGTCTCGCCCGCTGCCCTCCCGCCCCGCTGTGCGATCCGACCCGCTCGGCATTGACGTGGGTCTGACCAGGCTATGGCTGGTGCAGTTTCTGCGTGACGAAGTGGTGCGCCGACGAAAGTTCGAAAAGGTCGTTATCGGCCTTTCAGGAGGTGTCGACAGCTCGCTGGTCGCCTACCTGGCCGCCGAGGCACTAGGACCATCCAACGTCCTTGGCGTGCGAATGCCGTACCGCACTTCGAGTCCGGAGAGCCTGGCGCATGCTCAACTCGTCATCGACCACCTTGGCATTCCGAGCACAACCGTCGACATCAGTCCCGCGGTGGACGGGTTGGCCGCCTCCATCGAGGGGTCGGGTCAAGGTGGCAGGGACATCCAGGCAGGTCGGTTGGGGAATATCATGGCTCGCAGCCGGATGATTACGCTCTTCGATCTGTCTGCGGCACACCAGGCTCTACCCCTCGGGACCGGCAACAAGACCGAAAGGCTGCTCGGCTACTTCACCTGGCATGCCGACGACTCCCCTCCCGTAAACCCGATCGGCGACCTGTTCAAGACGCAGGTCTGGGCCCTTGCCAGGCATCTCGGGGTTCCCGACGTCATCGTCTCAAAGCCAGCCACGGCTGATCTCATCAAGGGTCAGACCGACGAAGGAGACTTCGGCATCTCCTATCCTCGCGCCGACGCTATCCTGCATTGGATCCTGCTCGGCTATCGTGCCGATGAGATACTGGGCCTGGGCTTCTCCGAAGCAGAGATCCATCTGGTCCGCAAGCGATTGGATTCTACCCACTGGAAGCGCCGGCTCCCCACGGTGGCCATGCTGAGCGGGACGGCCATCGGCGAGTACTATCTGAGGCCGGTTGACTACTAAAAGGACGGAGAAGACGGACAAGACTGAGAGGTCACTCCCGGACTCGCGTCCCATGTCGTACTCGGTGGGGTCGATCACGACGTTCGTGATGCCGCACATGCAGAACGTGCGGGGCGACCTCTTTGGTGGCGAGCTCATGGCCCTCGTCGATCAGGCCGCCGCAGTGGCCGCGATCCGTCATGCTGGGGGCCCGGCAGTGACCGCAACGATCGAACGGGTGGATTTTCGGGAGCGGATTCCGGTCGGTGCGCTGGTCACGTGCGAGGCCAGCGTGGATTTCGTCGGGAACTCGTCCATGCATATCTCGGTGGAGGTCTATTCCGAGCAGGTGAGCACCGGAGAGAAGAGGCAGACGCATACCGCCCACGTGGTGTTCGTCGCTGTAGATGAACACGGCAAACCGCGTAGAGTCCCGCGGCTCATACCGGAGACTGAGGAGCAGCGGGAGCGGTACGCACGAGCGGAAGCTCACCGCCAGACGAAACGCCGCCCATGACGGCTCGCCCGGTCGCCATGGTGTTGAGTGGCGGCGGTGCAAAGGCGGCAGCGCACCTTGGCGCCTACCGCGCGGTGCGTGAAGCGGGATTCGAGCCGGCCTGGTTCGTTGCTGCATCGATGGGGGCAGTGGTCGCCGCGGGGCTCGCCAGCGGGGTGGGACACGACGAGCTCCTCGAAAAGATTGCCGGGGTCGGTGGCCGCAGCATCGTGCGGGACCCTCTCGCGCCCGTAGCAGGACTCTTCCTTCGCTCCCTCCTCAAGCCGGCTCCACTTCGCCGCCTCATCGAGGAAGTCGTACCCGCCCGCCGCTTCACCGACCTTACGACACCGCTCACCGTTACGGCAGTTGACTTGGACACCGGGGAACTGGTGTTGTTCGGTGCTGGTGCGCAGGTTGCTCCGTTGATCGATGTGCTGTGTGCCAGCTGCGCCCTTCCGATGTACTACCCGCCCGTGGTCCTGGGCGGACGCCGATATGGAGATGGTGGGCTTCGGGGTGTCGTTCCACTCGAGCCCGCGGCCGAGCTGGACGTCGAGCTGGTGTTGGCCATTGATGTGGGGCCTGGCTTCGATCAACCAGCCGCGGCTGAGCTGCCGCGCGTGCCGTCGATGGTGCGAGCGCACGATGAGGCGGTCGGCATTCTCATGGCGGCCAACTCCGAGAGCCAGCTCGCGCTATGGCGGGCCGATCCCGGCCGACGGCCACTCGTCTACGTCCGCCCCCGCATCGAGCGTCATGCGACCTTCCGAGTCGATCGCATTCGCGAGTATGCGGCCGAAGGGCGTCGAGCGACGCGTGAGGCGCTGGAGTGTTGGGGTCGCGACTCTTGACCCACCTGCCTTTCAGGGCAAATTGAGCCCATGAAAGCCTCCGAAGTGATGGTGCCCGACCCGCATGTCGCCGTGGCGGGTGCCATGGCCAGCGAAGTCGCCATCATGCTGAAAACTCGCAACATCTCAGTTGTTCCAGTGGTGGACGACCACCGCACCCGTCGCTTCCTGGGAACACTCAGCGACCGTGATCTCGTCACGAGGTGCCTGGCGGAAGGAAAGCACCCCTGGCACACCCGGGCCGACACGCTCATGCGCCCCAACTCGCCAGTTGTGCACCCGGACATGGAGCTCAGCGGGTACGAGGTGCAGATGGACAACGATCCGAACGAGTCGCATCTTCGCCCTACGATCACCGTCGTGGATAGTCAGGGACGGGTGGTAGGTTTCATCAGCCACCCGGAGGAACTCCCCGACGTAAAAATCGTATGGGGGTGACCCCGGTCACGCCGCGGAAAAGGGTGGCATGACCAATGCTGCGGCTGATACCCGTGAGTAGCGGTAACCCCTGAGCGCACCGAAAGATTCCCATGCCTGAATTCAAACTGTTCACTCTAGAGGAAGCCGAGCGCACGCTGCCGTTGGTTCGACGCGTGGTGACAGACCTCACGGTCGAATACCCGGCCTGGCGGGCGGCGGTCGCGCGATTCGAGCTGCTTACCGGCGGAGCCCGCGCTGACTGGGGCGAAACCCAGGAGCTGGTCGCCTCGCGCGAAGAAGTCACCCGCCATGCGGACCGGATCAACCAGTACTTGCAGGAGCTGGAAGCGATCGGCTGCGTTTTCAAGGGTTTCGAGGCAGGGTTGGTCGACTTCTACTCGCTGAGGGATGACCGTCCCATTTTTCTGTGCTGGCGCTTGGGAGAGGAACGAATCGAGCACTGGCACGATATCGATACCGGCTTTACGGGTAGACAACCGATCGATGGAGCGATCCTGTCCGCCATGTCGTCGTGACCCGCGCCTGGCTGTTCCTCCACCTGCTCGGTTTCACCCTGTGGCTGGGCGGCGCCATCGCCACCATGATCATGGGCATCGCTGCGCGTCGTGAAGATCGGCCCGGCATAGGCGCCGTCGTGCGGGCCCAGGGCTCGCTGATGAAAGTGGCGATCGCACCCGGTGCTCTGCTGGCGGTGCTCTCCGGTCTGATTCTCACCTTCCGGCTCACTGGTGCCGGGGGAGAGATGGTGGGGTTCAACATCTGGTTGGTGATCATGCAGGGAGCCGGTCTGGTGGCCGCACTGCTGACGTTGCTGATCGCGCTCCCCACCGCATCAAAGCTGAGCCGGCTCGAACCGGTCGGCGAAACCGCACGATACTTCGACGAGCTGCGTCAGCGTCAGCGGATCGTGGGTTCCATAGCAGGGACGCTCGGGTTGGTGGCGCTGTTCGCGGGAGCGATGCTCGGCTGAAGAGCAGTACCCGGTATACCATGCGGTTCACACCTTCACCGTCTTCTTTCCCGTCGCGCACGCAGTTCGAACCGGGCACTCTCCACACTTTGCCACTCGCGCAGTACACAGCAGTGCCCCTAATTCCATGATTCCCTGGTTGAACGCCCACGCGCTCTTTCCCCGCTTGGGGACGATGACCTCGGCGGTCTGCCAGACTCGCGCGCTCAGTGCCTTGCTGGAGCAGCGAGGGTGAAAGGCTCGCCGGATTACTCGAGCCACATTGGTATCAACGGCTGGAGTCGAGCGCTCGAACGCGAAACTCGCTACAGCCCCGGCGGTGTAGCGGCCAACGCCCGGCAGTTTTCGTAGATCATCGGGATCCGAGGGAATAGCTCCGCCGTGCTCCTCCACCACCTGCCGGGCGAGCTGGTGCAGATTTTCTGCCCGGCGGTAGTAGCCCAAGCCCGCCCAGCTCTCCCTCACCATCGAGCCACTGGCGTCAGCGAGCGCCTGGATCGATGGATAACTCTCCAGAAACCGCCGATAGTAGGGCTCGACCCGGCACACCTGAGTCTGTTGCAGCATGAACTCGGAGACGATCACGTGGTACGGATCGCGAGTTCGGCGCCACGGGAGGTCGCGGCCCCTGCGCCGGAACCAGCGGATGAGGCGGCGCCGAAAGTCGGGGATTACATCGCTAACGGGAAGTGCCATGGTTGGTTACCTTCCGCACATGAATGCGCTTGCGGCGCTCGGCCGCTGGGTCCTCGACGGGTTCTCGCACATCGGCCGTCTGAGCTATTTCGTCGTCGAAGGGCTGCGCGGGCTCGCTGAAGTACGAATCTGGTGGCCTAGAATGATGGTGGAGGCCTGGAACATCGGCGCGGGCTCCCTCTTCATCGTCATGCTCATCTCGGCATTTGCCGGCGCCGTGACGGCGCTACAGACCGGTTACCAGTTTACCGGCAGCATTCCGTATTACGTGGTCGGTACCCTGGTCACATCTTCGATTATCCTGGAGCTGGGGCCGGTATTGACCGCGCTCATTCTTGCCGGCCGCATAGGAGCGCGGTACGCCGCGGAGCTGGGAACAATGCGGGTCACCGAGCAGATCGATGCACTGGAGAGTCTCGGACGGTCACCCGCTTCTCACCTGGTCGTGCCGCGCGTTCTGGCCGGGCTCATCATGATTCCGGCACTTACGGTGCTTGCCAACCTGTCCGGCGTCGTTTCAGGCTGGCTTTCCGTGAAAGCGGTGCTTCCGGTGACGGACGCTGACTTCATCTATGGAGCCCAGTACTACTGGCGGCCATGGGATGCATACTATTCGATCATCAAGGCGTTCTTCTTTGCGGGATCCATCACGGTGATCGCATGTTACATGGGATTCAACACTCAACAGGGGGCTGAAGGCGTGGGCAGGAGCACCACCACGGCGGTGGTCACCAGCTCGGTCCTCATTCTCGTTCTCGATACGGTTCTCACCCGCCTTCTTCTGAACCAATGATCGAGCTACAGGGGCTCCACAAACAGTTCGGCAAGCAGGTGGTGCTTGACCGGGTCGACTTCGAGGTGCGAGAGGGAGAGACCGTGGCCCTGCTCGGACCCTCGGGCACCGGTAAAAGCGTGCTGCTGAAGCATATCATCGGTCTCATCAAGCCCGACCACGGCACCGTGCTGGTCGACGGGAAGGATGTCAGCAGGCTGAACCGGAAGGATCTCTCGGAGCTCCGGTCCCGGATCGGGTACGTATTTCAGAACGGCGCGCTGTTCGACTCCATGAACGTGTTCGAGAACGTCCGCCTGGGAATCACGGATGAGGCCAAGTACGCCGACCTCGAGTACTGTCGTGAAAGGATCGGGGAGTGCATCCGTCTGGTGAACCTCGTGCCGGAGACGATCGAGAAATATCCCGCCCAACTTTCCGGCGGCATGCGCAAGCGTGTGGGCATTGCACGGGCGATCGCCGGGGCGCCGAAATATCTCCTGTACGACGAGCCGACCTCTGGTCTGGATCCGGTCAATGCCGACATCATCGATAGCCTGGTTCAGCGTCTGGACGACGAGCTGGGTGTGACCAGCGTCATGGTCACCCACGATGTCCGGGGCGCGTTTCGCGTGGCGGACAGACTGGCCCTTCTGAGCGAGGGTGTCATCGTCATGCAAGGTACTCCGCAGGAATTTCTCGCTTCCTCGAACCCCAAAGTCCGGGAGTTCCTCGAGCGCGATTTCGACAACCCCTCGTTCGCGGCCTGAGTCGACTATGGATCTGCGTTACTCCCGGGAAGCCACAGTAGGAGCGATCGTCCTGGTCGCGATTTTGGTTTTTGTGTTCGGGACGATGTGGCTCAGCGGCCGGTCGGTGGGTTCTGACAACGTGGTGCGGCTGCAGTTCGCGAACGTCAGCGGGCTGAAGCGTGCCTCCCCGGTGCGAGTCTCCGGTGTGAACGTGGGCAAGGTCGAGCGCATCGAGTTCATCGAATTCGGGAAGGTGCTCGTGCTCGCCAGCCTCCCGCCGAATATCCGTCCCAAGCTCGATGCGGGCGCAAAGATCGTATCCGTAACCCTGGTGGGGGACTACGCGGTCGACTTCGATCCGGGAAAGTCGGGTCAGCTTCTGCCTGAGGGGCGGATCATTCTTGGCTCGCAGGATCTGGGACTGACAGGGTTAGCCACCAGCTTGGGAGAGCGGGCCGACAGCGTCCTTCTGGGTGCACAGAGCATCGTCAACCAGCGTACCGGAGAGCAGCTGCGTTCTACGCTGACGGCACTCGAAGGAACGCTCAAGGCAGCGCAACGCACGATGCAGATTTATGGCAATCCGAATCAGGGTCCCACCGCCGAGCTGACCAAGACAATGGCGACATTCCGCCAACTCAGCACTCGGTTGGATAGCACTCTCATTGCTTTCCGTACCGATACCCTCAGCGCTCACCTCACGGCAATGACGGCGGCGCTGACATCGACCAGCGGGCGACTCGACACTCTGTTGGCCGGAATGAACCGGGGCCAGGGCACGCTGGGGAAGTTTGTGACGGACAGCGGTCTCTACTATGACATCCGGGAGCTCTCGCAGGGAATGAAGAAACTTCTGGATGAGCTGGCGAAGAATCCCGGGAAGATTCCGGTGACGGTGAAGCTGTTTTAGACGCGGGGCAGCGGGGCAGCGGGGCGGTAACAGCGTCTTCGTAATCGGGGCACGTCACATTGCACTCCGTTCGCGCGCTGCCCCGCTGCCCCGCTGCCCCGCTGCCCCGCTGTCCTTTACCTTCCCCCCATGCTAAGCGTCACCTTCCTCGGCACCGGCGCAGCGGTACCCACACTCGACCGGAACGTCGCCGGACTGGCGGTTCAGCGCGAGGGTGAAACGCTGCTGTTCGATTGCGGCGAGGGAAACCAGCGCCAGATGATGCGGTTTGGCGTGGGGTTCAGCTTTCGAGAGATCTTCTTCAGCCACTATCACGCCGATCATCTGCTCGGCGTCACTGGCCTCCTCCGCACCATGGGTCTCCAGGACCGCTCCGCTCCGGTGACGCTCTACGGGCCTAAGGGCGCCCAGCGCGTACTCGGCGCTGCCATCAACCTTGGCATCGAGCGGAACAAGTTCCCGGTGGATATCGTGGAGATCAAGCCGGGCGACCGTTTAGCTCGAGACGACTACGAGATCGTGGTCTTCGAAACCGAGCACCGAGCCGACACCGTGGGCTACGCGCTGGTCGAGCATACCCGTCTCGGCCGCTTCAATCCTGACAGGGCTCGGGAGCTCGGTATCCCCGAGGGGCCATTCTGGGGGCAGCTGCACAAGGGCAAAACCATAACACTGCCGGATGGGCGGATGGTGGGTCCAGCGGAGCTGGTCGGATCGCCGCGGGCAGGTCGGAAGCTGGTTTATACCGGTGACACGAGACCTCATCTCTCGGTCATCGAAGCGTCACGGGGCGCCGACTTGCTCGTGCATGAGGCCACGTTTGGCGGGGACGAGATGGCGCGCGCACAAGAGACCGGTCACTCAACCGCCGCTGAAGCGGCTCGCGTGGCGTTGGAGGCGGGAGCGCGCCGGCTGGTGCTCACGCACATCAGCTCTCGATATAGCCGTGACGCTGCCGAGCTGCTGGCCGAGGCTCGCTCGGTGTTTCCCGAGACGGTGATCGCGCGGGATGGAATGACGGTTGACGTTCCGTACGCCGATGAGGATTAACCCCCATGAGGGCAGATCAAGGCCATCCGCGTACGAGCTGATTCTCCTTGCCATTGTAGTGATAGTCTTCGTCTGGTCAGGTATCAGGCCGCACGACCGGTTCACCTGGATGCTCGAAGTCTTCCCAGTCATCATCGGCTTTCCGATTCTGATTTATACATATCCTCGATTTCGCTTCACACCGCTGGTCTATACCCTCATGGCCGTGCATGCAGTGATCTTGATGGTCGGCGGCAAGTACACCTATGCAGAGGTACCACTGGGATTTCGCTTGCAGGAGTGGCTTGGGCTGGCGAGGAACCATTACGATCGACTGGGACACTTCGCTCAAGGCTTTGTTCCTGCGATGGTAGCGCGAGAAGTCCTGATACGTCGCTCGCCGCTTTCGAGAACACGGTGGCTCCCTTTTCTCGTGATCTGCATCTGCCTGGCAATCAGTGCGCTGTATGAGCTGATCGAGTTCTGGACCGCTCTCGCGACCGGCGAAGCAGCGGAGGCATTTCTTGGCACCCAAGGCGATACCTGGGATACGCAATGGGACATGATGCTGGCGCTGATCGGCGCGATCGTGTCCTTGGGCCTCCTCTCCCGGTGGCACGACCGGCAGCTCCAGCGTGCTGGACTGCAGTCTTAAGCAAGCCTTGGCCCTTGCCTTGCAGATCATTACGATGCATCGACCATTTGCCTCCCTTTCCCCCTCATACGTGGCCTAATGCCCTGGTTTTCCGCGTTCCTCCGGACTGCCCGATCATGGTTGGTAGCCGCCGGTCTGCCTCTGGCCCTCCTTGGCTGTAACAACGCGCCTGCGGGCGCGAAGCAATCGCCAGAGAAGACCGACACTCAGCCCCGATGGACACCGCGAGGAATTCAGGCTCCGCGTCCTGTGATCGACAGCATGGTTGACTCCCTTACCGCTGATTCGGCGATCAACGATTCTTCTGCCACCGACAGCAGCGAGACTGGCGGGAAGTCTGTGACGGCGAAGCCGAAAAAGAGGAATCCATTTCCGATCAGCGCCGCTGATTCGGCGCGCTGGCCCGTGCCGGGTGCTCCGGAGCCGCTCCCCGGGGCGATCATCCCCGAGCATCGTATCGTCGCCTTCTATGGCAATCCCTTGTCCAAGCGGATGGGCATCTTAGGCCAGATCGATCCCGATTCAATGCTGCAGAAGCTCGAGGCGACGGCGATGGAGTGGGCCGAGGCCGATCCGGACCGCAAGGTTCTTCCCGCTCTGCATCTGATCGCGGTGGTTGCCCAGGGTTACCCTGGTCCGGCACGGAAGTACCGACTGCAGATGCCCGACAGTGTAATCGAGCGGGTGGCGGGTTGGGCTGAGGAGCGCGGCTGGATCCTGTTTCTCGACATTCAAACCGGTCTGAGCACGGTCGAGGCCGAGATACCATACCTCGTGAAGTACCTGACCCGTCCGTATGTGCATCTGGCGCTCGATCCTGAGTTCGCCATGAAGGACGGCAAGAAGCCGGGAACGGATTGGATGGGCCGCATGGACGCAACCGAGGTGAATCACGCGATCGGGGAGCTGGCGAAAATCGTGGAGAAATACCAGCTGCCGCCGAAGGTGCTCGTGGTACACCGATTCACCCGGAACATGTTGACCAACGCGTCCCAGATAAAGCTCGATCCGCGGGTTCAAGTCGTCATCGACATGGATGGTTACGGTACGCCTGGAGGGAAGAAGGCCGCGTACCTGAAATACGTGCTTCGACAACCCGTGCAGTACACCGGCTGGAAACTCTTCTATAAGAATGATCGTCCGCTGATGACGCCGCAGCAGGTGCTGGAGCTGTATCCGAAGCCGATATACATACAATATCAGTAGGCAGCGGGGCAGCGGGGCAGCGGGGCAGGAAAGCTGACCAGAAGAAAAAAGGGCCGGAACTATGACGAGTTTCGGCCCCGCGCTAAGGCGACTATTTCGCTGCCCCGCTGCCCCTGCGCTGCCCCGCTGCCCCGCTGCCCCGCTGCCCCGCTGCCCCGCCTACATCACATCCGCCTTCTCCCACGCTTTCTTGAACCTGGCTTCGACCGCACTCGCCTCCTCAGTCTTCTTCTGGGCCGTGAGACTCTGGCTCAGTCCACGAAGTGACCAGCCGTTCTCGGGCCGCCGCACGAGGTCCTCTCGGAATGCCTTCTCTGCTTCTGCCGGTTTCCTGGCCTGGAGCAGCACCATGCCGAGCCGCTGACGGAGGGGCAGGTACCAGGGTGGAGGCTCGTCGTAGGTGAGCTCGTCTTCTCCCGCGATCGCTTTCCGCAGATGCTTGACCGCTTCGTCGGTACGTCCCTGCTTGGCCGCCATTTCACCTTCGAGGTGACTGCGAGCGATGGCCAAGAGCGATTGCACCGAGTTCAGGTTGGCCGCGGCGTCTGCGGGAATCGCCTTTGCTGTGGCTACGAGCTTGTCATGCTCCACGGCAGCAGAATCCAGCTGGCCCTTTCCAGTGTACGCGAGTCCCCGTGTGTAATGCCACACTCCCGTGGTGTACCGCAGATCCTTCGGAGGTGCCGGCTCTTTCAGGATGTCGTCCCAGCGAGAGAACCTCGCCAGGGTGTAAAGCACCGTGGGAGAGAAGTATTCCAAAGGAGGAGCCTGTCGGACCACGTCCACCGGAACGTTCTTCACCACTCCTCGTGCTGCCTTCAGCGCATCGCCACCCCGGCCCAGCATGTTCAGCGCATACCACATCATGTGGTAGTTGTGCGGGTAGTACGCCATGGGGTACACGCCAGTGGGCTGGCGCTCGCTGATGTACTGCTCATCGGCATGCACCGCGTGCACGTTGCGATCGGCGGCGACGTCCCACTTGCCCAGCCTGATGTAGATATGGGTGGGCATGTGAACCAGGTGCCCCGCACCCGGCATCGCCGTCCCCAGCCGCTCCGCGCACGCGAGCGCCTTGGCGGCATCGTTGCTGGCCTCGATCGCGTGGATGTAGTAGTGGCAGGCGCCAGGGTGGGACGGATTTCGTTTCACCACTGGCTCCAGCACCCGCACTGCCTCCAGTGTCGAAGGAGCCTTGGGTGTGCCCCCGTTAGTCCAGTAATTCCACGGCCGAAGATCCATGAGCGCCTCGCCGTACAGAGAGGCTGCATCGTCATCAGCGGGGTACCGCTTCGACACCTTGCCGATGGCGGTGGCCCACGCGCTGTCCAACGGAGCTCTGTTCGCAGTTGGTTCGGGCGAGTAGCGCTTCGCCAGAGCTTCGATGTACGCCCGCTCTTTCGGCGTGACACTCGAGGCATACTTCAACGCTTGCCTGGATGCCTCGTACGCCGGCCTCATTAGCGACGTATCCATTGGAAGGTTGATATTTGGTCCGAGCGCGTACGCGATACCCCAGTAACACATGGCGCAGGTAGAGTCCTGCCGGACGCCTTCCTTGAACGACTTCACTGCTTCATCGTGATTGAAGCCATAGGTCAGCCGAAGACCCTGGTCGAAGTACTGCTGGGCCACCGGCGATTTGGTCGTGATGGCATAGTGCAGGGTGCCGAGATTGTCATAGAGAGGTGTGGCTGCCCCTGCCTGCGTTGTTGGCTGGCTGGGTGGGTGCTGATGCTCCTGACCGGCCGCGGTCGCCACGGCAAGTGTGGACGTCAGTCCGACCGCGAGGGTGGCTCGATAGACCGTAGCCCGCATTCCTGATCTCCTTAGGGTGTGTGCGTGAGGAGACAGCTTACGCCACTGCAGCCAGTTCCGCGTCGCCGGAAAGACCCATGGAAGGGCATGCTGATGTCATGGCCGAAAGAGGCCATGCGGTCGGTCGACAGGCGAAGAATCGGCACGAGGATACAGCTAAAGTAGCCCGCTTCTGGCCGCCTGGGCCACCGCTGCCGCGCGCGACGGGAGGCCGGTCTTGGTCAAGATGTTGCCGACGTGGCGGTGAATGGTATGCTCGCTGAGCTTGAGTTGCGCTGCTGCTTCCTTGTCGTTCAATCCCTGCGCTACGAGACGAAGGACCTCGATCTCGCGGGCGGTGAGCCGGCCGAGTTTTGCGACTGGACCGATTGGTCCGTGGGGCTTGAGGTCGATCTCCTGAAGGAGGATCCGTGCTGCGGCGGCGTGGCGCGCCGCACCCAGCCGTTCGAAGGTGGTTCCGGCACTCCTGAGTGCGATTGCCGCGGGATCTCGCCGGCCGAGTGCCAATAAGGTGTGCGCCAGCTGCAGCTGCGACCGCGCAGCCTCAAACGGAGTACGGTTCCGCTCGAACAGCGTGGCGCTCTCCTCGAAGCGGCTGCACGCCGCCTTGTGGTCGCCCTTGGCCGAGAGCAGACATCCTTCGGCATGCGCGACCGTCGCTGCCAGTGGCTCGGTGCCGACCGTCTCGGCGATGGTGCGGAGCTCGTCGAGCGGAGCCTGAGCCTGGTCGACCTGGCCCTCGGCTATATGGGCGCGGGTCAGAATGTCCAGACCCGAGACCCGCTCGGTGCGGTCCTCCGGCGGCACTCGCCCGAGGTACTGCTCCGCCAGCTCGGCTGCCTTCGCTGACTCTCCCCGATCGAGCGCCAGCGCAGCACAACCCAGCAGCCCGAGGTAGTGCGAGCCGCTGTCGGAGAACAGGGCATCCGCCTCCTCCCAGCGACCCTGCCGGCGGCGCAGATCGCCGAGCCGGATCAAGGCGATCGGTACCACGCGCGGCTGGACTCGCTCCACGTGCCGGCGAAGGGCTTCGATCTCACGTTCAGCCTCGTCCCACTCACCCCGAAGCGTAAGCAGGGATGCGTACTGAATCCGACAAGCGGAGAAGAGGTGGGTGAACTTCCAGCGGCGACAGAACTCACGCACCCGCTCGCACCACTGGGCTGCGCGATCGTAGTCGTGAACCTGCTCGCAGGCGCGAATCAGGTAACAGCAGGCGGTCCCGATCATCACCGGATCGGTGAGCTCGCCGGCCGTGGCGGCGGCGGTGGCCTCGTCGAGACGGCTCATGCCTTCGGCGATCTCGCCCTCCGTCACCATGGCCAGCCCCTCGAGTGCCACACCGAGCATCTCCATGTCGGTCGGACCGACCGAGCGCGCTATCGCCGCGGCTTCCTGGCTCAGGCGGCGGGCAGCGACCGGATCGCGCTGACTCATCAGGGCAACGTGCGCCTTCTGGTAGCAGAGGAGCGCGTGCTCGGGAGAAGGGGGCAGACCGTCGAGCAGGCGCTCGGCACGCTGAATCCAGCCGTTGGCGACGGCCGTCTCGCCGCGAAAATCTGCGTAGTCGTTGGAGAGCCAGATGGCGACGCGCGCGGCCGCGCGCGCATCGCCGGACTGCCGAAAGAGACGGTAGGCTCGCTCGCGGGCATCGATTCCGGTGGCATAGTCCTCGAGCCACCAACACGCCATGCCGAGTCCCTCGAGCGCCTCGGGGAGCTCGGCATCTCGAAGGGAGCTCTCGAAGCACACACGGGCTTCCTCCCAGCCTCCCCGGACCAGGGCGTCGTGGCCGGCCTTCAGGCGATCGGCGGGGGAAGAATCGAGAGCGGTCGGCGTACGAGTCTCTGAGTGTGGAGGAACCTCTAAGGTACGGCGAGAGGGTCCGTTAGGCTACGCTGGAGATCGGTGGGAGCTGCAAACTTCGGTTGACCGGACTGCCGCTTGCCGGTACTTTTCCCGTCCTTCTCGGCCGATCCAGAGGCCAAGTTGGGGCTGTAGCTCAGCTGGGAGAGCGCTGCAATCGCACTGCAGAGGTCAGGGGTTCGATCCCCCTCAGCTCCATGTAGCTAGGAGCTAGGAGCTTGGAGACAGAGCTGCTAGCCGTCGAACCGTCGGCCTCGTCCAGGGAGGCCGGTTGTTTCAAGGAGTAGCTCCCGACTCCTGATTTCACAGCTGCAGTTCTGCCCCTTGGTGTAACTGGCAACACGCCTGACTCTGGATCAGGAGAGTCCTGGTTCGAGCCCAGGAGGGGCACTGAAAGCGCCGCATCGGATTTCCCGGTCGCGGCGCTTTCCCTATTTGCCGCACCGCTTCATACTCAACCCGTGCACTCATCCGGCTGGTCGGATTCCCGCGTGATCTTGAAGGTGCCGTCCGGGAGCGCGACGAAGTTGAAGTAAGAGTGCCCCGCGAACGAGAGCCCGGGCGTCGTGCTGGTCGCTTTGTCGCGCTCCAAAAAGCGGTAGGTGAAGTTGAGCGCTTCCGGGGTCGGCGAGTTAAACGACTCGTGTTGGTTCACGTAGAATGTGTACGCTGCACCCGTTGTCAGGCCCGTGCCCGTCGCCCGAATGACTATGTGGAGCTCGTAATGCGTGTCCATGCTGGTCACTTGCCCGGTAGTGTCCGGTTTTGATTGTAACAGTCGCCCCAAAGAAGAAGGCCGGGGTCGCCTCCCCGGCCCTTCGCGTACCGCAGGGTCCCGTGACCCGGCCGCTCAAGATGTGAGCATGACGTTCACACCCGACATTCCACCGATTCGACCGCTCTCGTGACCTTGAACTCGCCGCTGGGAAGCCCGACAACGTGGAAGACAGCGAGCGCCGTGTAGTCCAGCCCCGGTGTCGAACTCGTCACGCGGTACGCTTGCCGGAAATTGTAGACGAAGTTCGGCGCCGGGAGGTTTGGCGTGTTGAACCCTTCGTGAAGGATCAAGCGAAAGCTGTAAGAGGCCCCCGTCGTCTGCCCGACCCCGGTCTCCAACACGCGCGCGGTGCCTTCACGGTGGATCTCAACGTCATCGACGAACACGTGATTCTCCTGAAACACGATGATACCGGTGAGTTGGATGGTCTCCCCGTTGCAGGGGTTAATGTCGGTTTCGGTAATAGGGACGGTGTCGGAGATATGGGTCGCCGAGCGGCTGTCGGTCGTGAGGCCGGGGGCGGTCTCGGCGGTCGGGCCGGTCTCGGTGCCGCAGCCGGTCAGGAGGGCGGCTGCCACCATCGCCGCGCCAGTCAGTATCAGGGATCGCATCGTCAAGTTCTCCAGGTGAGAGAGGTCGTGCACCCGCTCGTACTCGTGCACGCGGCCTTTCCCGGTGAAAAGCGACATTTCCCCGTGGAGCACTCTGGGATTCGCTGGCGCACAACCCCGGGGCCGACGTTGCCACCCGTCTGCCGTGCCTGCATCTTTCTCTGGCGGATTGGAGTCTTTAGCAGGGCCGCAACTCGTCAGGATCCCCTCCGATGGATCAGCCCGCGACGCCCATGGCCGGGGACACCCAGCAGGTCACCGACCTCCTCCTTGAAATGCGCGGCGGCGACACTCAGGCCATGGATCGGCTTTTTCCCTTGGTCTACGAGGAGCTTCGGCGTCTGGCGCACGCCCAGCTCCGGCGGGAGCGGCCGGGACACACCCTGGGCACCACTGGCCTGGTCCACGAGACCTATGTCCGGCTGGTCGACCAGACTCGCGCCGAATGGCGCGATCGGGGTCATTTCCTCCTCGTCGCCGCCTGGGCAATGCGGCGCATCCTGGTGGACTATGCGCGCCGGAACCGGGCCGCGCGTCGCGGAGGCGGGAGCGTACGATTCACGCTGGACGCGGATGTGCCGGCCGCCCAGCGTGGCGAGATGCTACTCGCACTCGACGAAGCGCTGGAACGCCTGGCCGTGCTGGACCCGCGGCTCAGCCAAGTGGTGGAGTACCGCTACTTCGGCGGGCTCACCGAGCAGGAGACCGCCGAGGTTATGGGCGTGACCCGCCGGACGGTCCAGCGCGACTGGGTCAAGGCGCGGGGCTGGCTCTACCTCGAGATGAACCGATGAGGCTCGGTGTGCCGGATGGAAATCGACGAGTGAACTCTGCGATGCTGGCGCGCTGGCAAGACGTAACGCGCGTCCTGGACCTGGCGCTCGACCTCGCGGCGGCCGATCGGCCGGAGCTCCTCGAGCGGACCTGCTCCGGTGACCCCGCATTGCGCGGTGAGGTGGAGCGCCTGCTCGCCGCAACCGAACACGCTGCCGACTTCCTCGATCAGCCCGTCGCGGCCGACGCCGGGCCGCTGGTGTCGTGGGTCGACCGTCAGGAATCTCAGGCGCTGGCGGCGGGGACCCGCTTCGGCGCGTACGAGGTCAAGGGCGTGCTTGGTCGGGGCGGGATGGCCACGGTCTACTTGGCCCAGGACCACAAGCACCACCGAACGGTGGCAGTCAAAGTCTTCGACGCCGCAGTCGGGGCCGCCATCGGCCGGGAATGGTTTCTCCGCGAGATCGACATTGCGGCAGGGCTGCACCACCCGCACATCCTTCCGCTGCACGATTCGGGCGAAGTCGACGGCCGGCTTTACTATGTGATGCCACATGTCGACGGCGAGTCGCTGCGCCAGCGGCTAGCTCGCGAAGGACAGATGCCCCTGGCCAGCGCACGCCGCATCGTGCAGGAAGTGGCGGGCGCGCTCGACTACGCCCACCGGCAGCACGTGGTGCACCGCGACATCAAGCCCGAGAACATCCTACTTCAAGACGGCCAAGCGATCGTCGCCGACTTTGGCATCGCCCGCGCCATCGCAGCGGGAGTACTGGACGTGGGGGCGCGGGAGACTATCCCGGCGCTCGGCACGCCGGCCTACATGAGTCCTGAGCAGGCCACGCGCACCGCTGCCATCGATGGCCGCACTGACGTGTACGCGCTCGGCTGCGTGCTCTACGAGATGCTGAGCGGCGCGCCACCGTTTATTGGTCCCACCGCACAGGTCATCCTGGCGCGGCACGCGGTGGATCCGGTGCCCAGTCTTCGCACCGTGCGATCGACGGTACCGGCCCCCGTGGAGCAGGCGATCGCGAAGGCGCTGGCGAAGGTGCCAGAAGACCGGTTCGCGACGGCGGGCGAGTTCGCCGGTGCGCTCAACGGAGCGGCGAGTGCAGCACTGACACCACTTCGGCACGCCCGACTGCGGCCGCGACGGCTGCTACTCGGGGCGGCCGCCTTAGCCGTGATGCTGGTCATTGGTTACGTGTTGCGCCGGTCCGCGAGGGTGGCTCCGTCAAGCTCGCAGGTCGTGGCGATCCTCCCGTTCCGCACCGCGGTGGCCAAGCCCAGAGCTTGCTTGGCTGCACGAGGGGCTTGTGGACCTCCTTTCCAGTTAAGCTCGGCAGCGAAGGCGGTACTGCGTACCGCGGAACCGACGTCGGTTCTGAGCGCATGGCGCCGGGTGGCGGCGTCGGATAGTACATTGACTCGCTCGGAGGTTGCTCTCGAGATCGCGCGAAGCCTGGGCGCCGGCCGCCTGATCGACGGTAGCGTGGTGGGCACACCCGAACACCTGACGATCACGGCCTCGCTTCTCACTCTCCCTGGCGGGCGGAGCACGGCCCGGCGCGACGTAGAGGGACCTGTCGACAATCTCTCCACGCTCGTGGATAAGCTTGCCGGGCGCCTGTTGAGCCTCGACGCGGGGGTGGATACTGCCCGGCTCTCCTCGCTCACCAGCCCGTCGCTGCCAGCGCTCCGCGCCTATCTCGCCGGCCGCGCGGCTTTTCGAAAGGGGCACTCGACGAGGCGCTCCGCCAATTTCGAGAGGCGACCTTCTTGGACTCCACCTTCGCGCTGGCGGCCCTGGAGCTGGTGCATGTGTCGGTCTGGTTCACCGGCGGCGCGGGGAAGATCTGAACGGGGCAGCGCGTCTGGCGCTCGCCGGCCGGGAACGGCTGGGCCCGGCTGACCGGGCGTTGCTGGACGCCTGGGCCGGCCGACTCCCTACCGGCCCCGAATTGTTCCGGAGATGGCAAGCGGCTGCCAGGCGCGTACCCCGACCGAGCCGAGACCTGGTACGGGCTTGGCGACGCCTACTTTCACTACGGGGATGCCATCCGGTCTGGATGATTACCTGCGGTCTAGCGGCAGAGGCCTTCAAACGTGGCTGGGCGATTGACTCGGCAAGCGGCGCCGGTTCTCTGACTTCCGAGCGTTCGCCTATCTGGGCGGAGCCGCTGGTTCACATGGTGGAGATCGCCCAGGCTACGGACGATGCCGCGTTGGTACGACGGCTGGTGGCAGTGGCGTTGGCCGTGGACTCGACGAGCAGGGAGGGATGGTACCTGCGCTGGCATCGGGCGGTCGCGCTGGGCGACTCGGCGCATCGAGCCTTCTGGGCCGATACGCAACGGATAGACTCGCGGGCATACGGTTTGATTTATCAGTTCATCTCGTCGGCCGGCGTAGCAACTCAGGACTATGTTCGTTCCGCGCACCTCTACGCCCAGGCCAGCTATCCCGAACTCGCAACCTTGCTGCGTGGCGTGGTTGACCTGAATGGTGGCCGTCCCCGAGAGGCGTTCCGCAAGCTTGGCGAACTGGACGATACATCGAGGCCCGCCCTTCGATCGCGACTTCTCGAAGCACTCTACTGGGGCGCGGACACCAGCGGGACGGTCGAGGCGGCGCGGCAGCTCCTGCCGTACGCCACCCGAACCGCTGTCCATGGCGAAGCCGCGCGGCGACAACTCGAGAGTCTCTGTGTGCTGACCACGTGGCGTGCTGCACACGGTGACTTCGAGCACGTCGAGGGGGCGGTTCGACGCCTGCGGCGGACTTGGGTGACCGGACCGCTTCCGCACGACTCCCCCATTGCCGTTACGCAGTACACGGAGCTCTGTGCTGCGCTGCTCGAGGCCACCCGGGCAACCGCCCTCCGCCTGCCCGAGGCTCGGAGCAAGCTCGAGCAAGCCGACGCTGCGGCTCGGACGTTCATCTATCTACCATCGCTGGCGACTCTGGCGGCAAACCTGGTCGTCGCTCGTGTCGCGGAAGCCCAGGGCAACTTGCCCCTGTCCCTCCGGGCTGTGCGCCGGCGAGCCGGCGGCTACGGCTTGAGCCCCAGACTGCGTGGGACGTGGTATCTCTCGACCTTCCTGCGGGAGGAGGGGCGCTTGTCCGCCTTGACTGGCGACACGGCCAGCGCGATTCGAGCGTACCGGCACTTTCTCGCGCTCCGGCCGAATCCGGAGCCAGAAGTGAAACCGGAAGTCGAGATGGTCCGCGCGGAACTCGCGAAGATCTCGAAAGAGCGAAACCAGTGACTTACGAGAGCCTCGGCTTGACTGGGACCAACCCCAGTATGGTCATCCAGGGCGACTGGCTACCATGATTCGTGCAGAAAGCTCGACATTTGAGTGAGTAAAGTACGGCAAAGTCGAGCATGAAACTCAGCAAACTCCAGCATCGGGTGACACGAACTCGCGTAAAGGGTAGCAAGTTGCTGGAATTCGACTAGTTAGGATGGCCTCTCTGGATCAGGAGAGTCCTGTTTCGAGCCCAGGAGGGGCAATGGCTCCCGCGAACAGCGGGAGGCATTTTGTTTGGGGCACGGCCTTCGGCTCGGGCCCAGGAGGGTAAATGCCCACGGCGAACAACCGTGGGCGATGGGCAATGCTACGTCCCACGTCAACGCGGTTCCATGTCCATGACCCAGATGTCGCTTTGACGATCTTGAACCGGAAAGTAGATTCGGTCTCCACCAAGTGCCCATTGGTTTCGGTAGGAGGGCCGTGTCGGATCATCGAAACGAATCAGTAGCTGCGGCGTCCCACCTTTAGTAGAGATGGACCAGATGGATGCTCTACCCAAAACGTCGTGGCTCTTGAAATAGATCTTCCGCCCATCAGTGCTCCAATAGGGCCATGCCGCCCGCGGAACCCCCGGCTTACTGGCATCGAGTAGGATCCGGCCCGGTCCGGAGTCGACGGGGAGCACTCCAAGTGAACCTCCCGTCCGGCCACTGACAAACGCCAAGTGCCTTCCGTCTGGCGACCACCGGGGTGAGTAGCCGGTTGCAAGATGTTGGACCGGTTCCCTCCAGGTGCCATCCCGGCGGCGACGCACCACCCAAATGGAGCCATCCTCGTACCCGCCCTGATACGCCAAGGCCGAGCCGTCAGGTGACCACACGGCCACCATTTCGTGCCGGGGAGATGAGGTGACTCGCTGGAGCGGTCGTCCATCCAACGGCTGAACGTAGATGTCCCTGGAACCAGAACGCCACGAGTGAAACACGACTTCCCCGCCATCCGGTGAAGGATCCGGCACGAAGTCGTCGGCCGGATCGGAGGTGAGGCGTTCCGGCTCACCAGCAGGTAGGGATATCCGGTAGATGTCGGCGTTGCCCGCGCGATCCGAATCGTAGTAGAGCCAGCGATTATCCAACGAGAGTCGTGGGCTTTCGATGATCTGGGCGCCCGTGGTAACCGGACGTGCATCCGCGGCGGAACCCGGTGGGCGTGAGGGCAGTGGCAATGACCAGATGTTTGATTTGTCCGAGTACACCGCATAAGCGATGCGGGTTCCGTTCGCCGAAATCGAGATTGACTGCGATCCGAGACCGGTACTGAGTCGAACCGGTTCGCCCGAGGCACGGCCCCCCGAAATGCGGAGCGCGTACACGTCCCGAGTCCCCTTTCGATTTGACACGTAGTAGAGCCAACGACCATCTGCAGACCAGGCCGGACTCACATTCAGCGAAGTACTATCCGTTATCGCGGTGACTGAGCCATCCGTCACC
Organism: uncultured Gemmatimonadales bacterium; assembly: GCA_963730915.1. GTDB lineage: Bacteria > Gemmatimonadota > Gemmatimonadetes > Gemmatimonadales > GWC2-71-9 > CAVVWJ01. Next base: position 933,626 of record CAVSTR010000004.1, read on the forward strand.
CGACACATCACAATCCTATTGGGAGAAAGGTTGCCTAAATCACTACCGACGTTCAGATAATTGGCGTTTCCTGAGGCACAGGCGATGAGCACGTCGTCCGGGGACCAGCTGCAGAGCGACGGCTCGAAAATCCGTGCGAGCAGCCGAGTAGTCCCGGTCGTGTCTCGGACAAAGAGCGAGTCTCCCACGGTGTAGGCAATTGCCTGGCCATCGCTCGACCATGCTGCTGATCTGATTCTGCCCTGCACCGTGGGTATTTCCTGTCTTACGGGTCCCCCGGATGCCGGTGCGCTGAACGCTGCCTGCTGTGCAAGGAAGAGGATGCGACCGCCATCCGGTGACCAGCGGGGGTGCGACTGTGAGGTGACCGTATCATCTGTAAGTGGACGGGCCCGACCTTCGCCCATCTGCCGAACGTAAATCCGAGTCCCTGAAGACGTGCCGGCAGCATACGCCACTGCTCGCCCATCCGGCGAAATCGCGGGTTGAACCTCTAGTGCCGGATCCGTGGTTAACTGCACGGCACGACCGGGTACTCCTGGGGGCGCCGACCGGCCCGTCTTCTGGGTGCCGACAAAATAGGCTCCGACAGTCAAGCCGGCGAAGAGTAGGGCAAAGACTCTTGGACGACCTCGGTGTCGCTCGTCCAATGGCTTCGTCTCACGTCGCTTCGAGCTCCTGCCTCCTTCGGCCTTGAGAGCCGTAACGAATTCATCCGGCGTCGCGAACCGATCTGCTGGCGATTTCTCGAGTGCCGTCAGCACTGCCTCCTCAACATGTACCGGGACTGTATGCCGCTGAGAAATGATCGCGCGAGGGTTCTCCGTCAGCACCCGGGCGATGATGGCTTGAGCGGAGGCCCCACTAAACGGCGGCTCGCCCGTTAGCATCTCGTACATCACTGCGCCAAGCGCATACACATCAGAACGTGCGGTAATCTCTCGCTCACCCATCGCCTGCTCGGGGCTCATGTAATGAGGCGTGCCCAGCGAAAAACCTGTTTGGGTCAGCCGAGTGCCGCTTGCTTGCGATATCACGCGGGCGATCCCGAAGTCAGTCAAGAGTGCGCTGTTCTCGTGGAACAGGATATTCTCGGGCTTGATGTCGCGATGGATGACCCCATGGCGATGAGCGTAGTCGAGGGCGCCCGCGACCTCGCTCGTAATGCCGATCGCATCGGCAATCGGGAGCTGTCGTTCTCGCCGGAGTCGGTCGCGCAGTGACTCACCCTCGACCACTGGCATGACATAGAACAGGAAGCCGTTTGCCTCGCCCGAATCGAACAGCGGCAGGATATGCGGGTGCTGGAGATTGGCAGTAGTCTTGATTTCGGTCAGGAACCGCTCAGCTCCAACGCTAGCAGCCACTTCCGGCCGAAGCACTTTGAGCGCGATCAAGCGTTCGTGTCGAACATCCCGTGCGAGATAGACGATGGCCATGCCACCTTGCCCCAGCTCTCGCTCAAGGACGTAGCGGTCGCTCAGTGCAGCGACAAGGCGGTCATTTGCCATTGGCTAACCGGAAGCCTCAATTATGTGGGACCGATAGGAGCACGACAGCCTTCTGGCCAAAGGAGCACAGTCGGGCGAACCCGGGGAGGGCGGCAAACTGTGTCTTTCATTTCTCCTGCTGCTACTCAACACCTAGTCGCGCCAGCCCTTCGCGCGCTTCTTCCACGAAGGGCAGCAGCTCCGGATCTGCCCGGCGCCAGGTCGCCACCACGAAGCCATAGCACTCGGCCGCCTTCCGCGTGTCGCCGAGCCGTTCGGCGATACGGCCGAGCTCGAGCGTGGCGAGTACGAACGACGGCGTGTAGCCGCCGCTCCACCGCCAGCGCTCCAGCAACGCGCCGGCCCGCCGATCGTCACCGCGAGCCGCCAGGAGTCGCGCCAGCGTCAGGTTCAGGTGGAAGCAGTTGTCGGCGAAGGTGTCCGCCAGGCAGAGCGTGTCGGGGATCGCGCTCAGCTTCCGTATCGCCTCGGTGGAATCGCCCCGCGCCAGATCGAGGAACCCGGCACTGGTCTCGCCGAGCAGCCGAGCCCGCAGGGCCACGACCGGGGTGCCTGGTGCCCGGCCCATGCGCGCCGCCTGGGCACGGAAGCGTGCCAGGGCGGCCGTGTCGCCTCGCGACAGCCACCATGGCAACCCCCTTAAGTGGGGGGGAGTGAAGAAGCCTCCCCAGGCAGCGTCTTTCTCGAGGGCACGATCGAAAGTGGCGCGCGCCAGCGAGTCCGGAACCATCCCGAGCAGGCTGAGATTCAGGAGAGGATCGAGGAACCAGCTCCATTTCGAGGCGGAAGGCTGGCGCAGCAGGCGCTCATCCGCCGCGAGGGCCTCGCGCAGCCGGCCACGGAACGCGAGCGCTTGGGCCAGGTACTGCGGCCACATGACCGAGTCGAGGACCCACGGGAGGATTCCGCCGGCGTCCCGGCCCGGCTCGCCGAGGCGCCGCAGCAGCCGGACCGCAGTCTCGGCCGTGTCGGACCAGGCGCTAAGGTTGAGGCCGGCTTGCCAGACGGTGTGGACCGACGCCGTGTCGAGCATCCGCTCGGCCTCGGCTCGGCCGGAATCACTCGGGTGGAGCAACAGCGCCGTCAGGCGGGTGTGGGATCGGTGTGGAGAGGTTGGGTAGAGAGCCAGGTAGGTGCTCGCGTACCTTCGGGCCTCCTCCGGGCGCCCGAGAGCCAAAAGCAGTTCGAGCATATGCTCGTAGGCCGGCCCGAACCCCGGATCCAGCGCGATCGCCCGGGCGAAGGCCTCGAGCGACACGGCCGGCGGCGCCGCAATGGGCCACGGCTCGTGTCCGCTCATCCGCCATTCACCGAGCTCGTACCATGCCAGGGGATCCTCCGGGTAGCGTCGGACCGCCTCCTCCACCGCGGGTACCGATCGGAACTTCAAGCGGACATACGCTTCCGGCTCGGTCACCTCCTCCGCGGCAAGTCTGAAGGAGTCGGCGACGATGAGGAGACTGTCCCGCGGGGAAAGCCCGTGGTTGTGGAGGGTCGCACGTTGCATGTACTCGTCGCGCGGGCGGTACGCGCCCGCCGTCGGCGGGGTCCAGCCAAGCACCAAAGCCATCTGTACCAGCGCCAGCGCGAACGTGCTGTCGGCCGCGATCGCCTGGTCGTAGCGCGTGAGCGCCGAGTCCCAGAGCCCCCGCCGGTAGAATTGTTCTCCCTGGAGGAACGCCTTCAGCGCCGGCAGCGACTTCGAGCCGATCGAGGTTCGGCGGACCGAGCCGATCGCCCGGGCGGACGAGAGCACCCGCAGCGCCCGGATGCCGAGCGAGTCGGCGAGCTCGCCAATCCGAGCCGCCTCGCCCGATACCTCGATATCCGTCTTTCCCATGCCGCCGACGCGATCGAGCAGGGCGGCGCGAAGCGTCACCGAGTCCCGTCCCCGCGGCGCGACGGCACCGTAGACCACCAGCCCTGCCCCGGTGCGGCGCCCCAGCTCCTCGGCGGATGTCCGATCGGCCCGGCCGCTCCACCGTCGCAGGACCACGCTGGGGGACACCGTGCGGATCGGGCCGGCCCCGTCGAGGGTGCGGGAGAGCACGTCACCCATCCCCTCCCGCCAGAGCTGGAGTGACGGCTCCAACACGTCGAACGGGGCAACCGCGAGCAGGTCAGCGTCGAGAGTGTCCTCGGCGGCGGGCCGAGAGTGCAGCCAGACACCGGCTCCAGCAAGAGCGACCAGGAGAACCATCACCACCGCCACAAGATCTCGCCGGACGGCACGCCTCGGAGTCGTGCCTTGCGCGCCTGCCGCAGCCTCTAGCGCACGCGCGAAGGTCGGTGCATCCGCGAACCGGTCCGCCGGTGAGCGGGCCAGCGCCTGCCTGACAGCTTGCTCGACCTCCCTGGGGACGTCACGCACAGTGCAGAGGTCCGGAACAGGATCCACGAGGCGACGGGCGATGAGCGCCTGCGCCGTCCGTCCGGTGAACGGAGGCTCACCGGCGAGCATCTCGTACACCACACACCCCAGGGCGTAGATGTCGCTTCGGTGGTCGAGATGACGGTCGGCCGCTGCCTGCTCAGGGCTCATGTAGGCGGGCGTGCCGAGCGCGAAACCGGTCTCCGTGAGATGCTCGCCAGCGGCATCCACGGCCCGAGCTACGCCGAAGTCGGCGAGCACAGACCGCCCGCTCCGGAGCAGGATGTTCTCCGGCTTCACGTCGCGGTGGATGATTTTTTGGGCGTGGGCGTACCCCAACGCCTCCGCCACTTCACTCGTGATCCGCACGGTCTCCGCCAGCGGGAGCTGCGGCTCCCGGGCCAGACGCTGCCGCAGCGACTCTCCATCCACGAATGGCATGGTGAACCAGAGCTGGCCGGCCGTCTCGCCGGAGTCGTACACCGGGAGGATGTTCGGGTGGTCGAGGCGGGCGGCCAGCCGGATCTCCCGGATGAACCGCTCGGGCCCGAGCACCTGCGCCAGCTCGGGATGGAGCACTTTCAGGGCGACCCGACGGTCGTGGCGGAGATCGCGGACGAGATATACTGTGGCCATCCCGCCGCGGCCGAGCTCGCGCTCGAACACGTAGCGGTCACGGAGAGCCTTGGTGAACTCCGGGTCGGCTAAGACGTAGCACCACTGCCTGAGGAGATACTGCAATGTGTCGGGCGAGCTCGGGCCCCGCCAGCCACGATGTGTCTGGCGACGGCCCTGTATCCGGCCTTGGTATGGAGGGTCCGAATTCCCTCACGAAGGCCGCTGGTGCGTCTTACAACTGCCGCTCCGCCAGCTCGCGGAAAGCGTCGGGAACGGAGCGGCGGGCGTCGAGGGCGACCGAGGCGTAGCCGACGGATTCCCAGCCGAAACGGTCACGGATCGCGTCGATGGCGCGGTCGGTGAGGAGGCGCGCCATCCCTCTCCTGGTGCCGGGGCGCCACGCCTCGTCGGCGAGGTCGAGCGGCAGATCGAGTTGCACCACCGGCTGGTCCTCGATATGCGATACCGAGATGGCTAGCAGAGAGATCACGCGTTCTTCGGGATGGCTCCTGAGGACGGCTCGCACCAGATCCTCAGCAATCTCGGCGAGGATTGCAGTCGCGGCGACGGGTTGCGGCAGCGTCACGGCGTGTGTCACCGAGCGGAGGTCGCTGAAGCGCACCCGCACAGTCACGGTCCGCCCGGACTTGCCCTTCGCTCGCAGGCGCGAGCCGACCCGATCGGCAAGGTGGCGGAGCGCCTGGCGAATGACCTGGTCCTCGACGGGGCTTCGGCCGAGCGCCGATTGCGCTCCAGCGGAGCGAGCGCGGACTTGGGTCCGAATGGCGCGAGGATCGCGGTTCCAGGCGAGTGCGGACAGCCTCTCGCCCGCGGCATCGCCGAGCAGCCGGGCAATCGCGCCTGGTGAGCTCTTCGCCAGGTCGCCGATGGTAGCGATGCCGCGTTGGGCGAGTCGCGCGCTGGTCGCCGGGCCGACGCCCCACATCATCTCCACCGGCAAATCATGAAGGAAGTCGAGTTCGGTCCCCGGATCGACGACAACGAGCCCGTCGGGCTTGGCGACCTGGGAGGCGATCTTGGCCAGGTGTTTTGTGCTGGCGACGCCGACGGAGATGGGAAGGGCCAATTCGTCGCGCACGCGGCGGCGGATCGCTGCGGCGATCTCGGCCGGCGTGCCGAAGAGGTGCGTGCAGCCAGCGACGTCGGCGAAAGCCTCGTCGATCGAGATCCGCTCGACCAGCGGTGTGAAGTCGCCCAGTACCCTGACCGCGGCGTCGCCGAGCCGCTGGTACTCCTTGAAGTGCCCGCCGACGAAGACCAGGCCGGGGCAAAGCTCACGCGCCCGCCGACCCGGCATGCCCCCGTGGACACCGAAGGCCTTCGCTTCGTAGGACGCCGCGAGCACCACGCCACCTCCGACTGCGATGGGCCTCCCCTTGAGCGACGGGTCGAGCATCTGCTCGACGGAGGCGTAGAACGCGTCCAGGTCCGCATGAAGGATTGTGGCCGTGTCCATGGCGCGCGGTGTCCCCGGCGGGTGGCTGGCGTGTTGGGGGGTGTTGAGTCTACTTGAGAACATACGAAGAATCACATTGCCGGGTGTTAACCATCGGGCCCAGGGCTCTGTCCTCGCTGGTGTTCTTCGCGAGCTTGGCGCGAAGCTCGTTCACCCCCGCCGCGACCTCGCGGCCGAAGTTCCTCCGATTCCCACATTGGGCGGATCTCGAGGTCGCGCCCGGGTTAACACTTCGGCCGATCACCCCTTCGTGGCGGTCTCCAGCCGGTAGATCTCCCGATGCCCGCTCTCGATCAGGTCATGGTACCCCTCCATGAGGCGCTCCATCTCCTTCGTGTCCACCTCGCTCATCCCCCCGCCCTGCATCATCTTCTCGAACTCGGCCATGCCGGGTGTCTCGAACTCGGCAACCAGGGTCCAGTAGCGCTCGCCACTGAAGTCGGTCATCAGACGCATGTTGCCCTGGCCGACATTGGCCATGATGCGGTTCATCGCCTGAAACTTATCGAGCAGGGGGCGGACCTTTCCGGGCCGGCAGTGGAACACCTCGCGGATCAGCAGCATTGTGACACTCCGATGAAAGGGGGTGGGTGGTGCTCCCTATACGAAGCAGGCCTCTCTTAAATGTCGAACGGCGGGTGTGGTATTCGACATTTGGCAGTTCCTGACGAGACCGGCAGCTCCGGCGAGCCATGAATGTGGGGCGGACCAAGATCATCATGGTAGAAAGCCTCGGAAAAGTCTTCGCGTAGAAGGGAGCCGCTTCTTCGGCGATCGTGTTCATACCCCAGACAGATCGTGTTCTTCTTCATTGTTGACTGACTCCTTTCGGTCGTCGTTGGAGATTCTGACGACCTTTGGTGCGCGGCAATCTTGCAGGCTTATTGTAGATCGACGTTGCTCCCGGTGAGTCGCTGTGCCAGGAGCGGGCCGGCGCGTACCTTGATATACATAGATGTGCAATGTATAGTGCAGCTAGGTACGCGCTCCTGGAGACACCATGGACATCAACAAGGACCTCGTCGCCGCGACGTCCACGCCCCTGGTGCTCGCCATCCTGGCCGAAGGGGACACCTACGGCTACGCCATCCTGAAGCGGGTGCGCGAGCTGTCCGGCGGGGAGCTGGAATGGACCGACGGAATGCTCTATCCGGTGCTCCACCGTCTGGAGCGCTCCGGGCTCATCAAGGGCCAGTGGGAGCAGACGAGTCGGGCAGGCGGCGGAAGTACTATCGGGTCACGGCACGCGGGCCGGGAGCAGCTGGCCGAGGAGCGTCGCCAGTGGCGGACGGTGGACGAGGCGCTGCGCAAGATCTGGTCGGCGCTCGTCGCTGCCGCACGCGCGATCGGAAGTCTCGCTCCTGCTCTCCCACGGGCTGAGACCATGGCCGAGCGAAAGACGGCTCGCAGCGGACTCGCTCGAGGAGCAGATCGAGCGTGGCGGGCTCATCTGCGCGGGCGCCGCGCGATCACGGCCGCGGACGCGGAGGAGCTGGAGGATCACCTGCGGGAGCAGATCGCTTCCCTCGGCGGCGGCGGCCTCTCCGACGACGAGGCGTTCCTGGTGGCGGTCAAGCGGATGGGGGCCATCGACGCGCTGACGCGGGAGTTCGCCCGGGAGCACTCGGAGCGGCTCTGGAAGCAGCTGGTCCTCTCCGGCGGACCGGACGGCGCCGAGTCGCCGGCGACGTGCGGGTCTCGAAGAGATGTGGGTCGCTCTCGCCCTGGCGGTGGCGGCCGGGCGTGGCGATCAAGATCCCGGAGCTCTTCGGCATCGGCGTGGGGCGCCGACGGGCGGCGAGATGTTCTACCCGCTCAACATCGCGTTCTTCACTCTCCCGTTCATCGCCGCCTACTTCGCGTGGGAGCGGCCGCTCCCGCGCACGAGCCGGCTGTGGCTGGCCGCGGTCTTCGCCGTGGCGGCCATCGTCGTGAATGTCTTCCCGTTCTCCCCGTCGCCCGGCGCCGACACCGAGGTCCTGACGCATCATCCACCTGCCGATCGCGCTGTGGCTGGCAGTCGGCGTGGCCTACGTGGGCGGACGGTGGCGGAGGAGCGACAGGCGGATGGACTTCGTCCGCTTCACCGGCGAGCTGCTTCATCTACTACGTCCTGATCGCGCTGGGCGGGGGCGTGCTCATCGGGCTGACCTTAGGCCTCTTCCAGGCCATCGGCATCGACGTCGAGCCTCAGGTCGAGAGCTGGATCGTGCCCTGCGGCGTCGCGGGCGCCGTCGTCATCGCCACGTGGCTGGTGGAGGCGAAGCAGAGCGTCATCGAGAACATGGCGCCGGTCCTGACCCGGATCTTCGCGCCGCTGTTCGCCCTGCTGCTCCTCGCCTTCATCGCGACGATGGTCTGGACCGGGCGGGGGATCGACGTGGAGCGGGAGATCCTGATCGCCTTCGACCTGCTGCTGGTGGTGGTGTTCGGCCTGCTGCTCTACTCGATCTCGGCCCGCGACGCCCTGGCGCCGCCCGGCGCTCCTCGACTGGATGCTCGAGCTGCACGCTGGTCGGGACGCGCTCTGGTGGTGGATGCTCTGGCGCTCTGGGCCATCGGGAGCCCGCATCTCGGAGTTCGGCTTCACGCCCAACCGGGTCGCGGCGCTGGGCGAGAACGTGGTGCTGCTGGTCAATCTGGCCGGTCGGCGGTCCTCTACGTGCGCTTTCTCCGCGGCCGCGTCTCGTTCGCGCGCCTCGAGCGCTGGCAGACGGCGTACCTGCCTGTTTACTCCGCCTGGGCCGCCATCGTCGTCTGTGGCCTTCCCCCCGTTATTCGGATTCGACTGAGAAGACTCATGTCTGGTAACGCTGGGACGGAATTCTTCGTCGCCGCTGCCTCTGGCGCGACCGCAAACTCGCCTCCACTATCGTGCTACGTGGTGAAAGCCATTTGCGAGCCCCGTCGGATCCCAGGAGGTGATATGGGTACTTCAGAGCGGCGCTGTCCGCCGGCCAATACCCAGGAGCTGGTGGCAATGTGGAGTGCAACAAAAGAGCAGCATTTTATTCACGAATTGGTGCAGTTGCTGCCTGCGTTGCTCGGCTCTGGGAAGTTGGATGGGACCCGAATCGAAGAGATCGCGCGACATCTCACTCGAGCCTTACATCTCGCGGCAAGACCCGAAGGCGGCGTCCATGCAGCCATGGACTATCTCAGGAAGGCGGTCGGGGGCGAGGCCCTGACGGACTGAGCTGACAACACTCTTGCGGCGAGGCCCGGCCGGGGACATGGTTACCGACCCTAATGCAGACCGTCCTCCGGTGGATCTCGATCGTGGTCGGCCTCTCGATGGTCGCGGGCACGCTGCTCAGCCTGAGCCGGAGCCCGCACTGGTTCGTTCGGGGCTGGGACTTCCCGAGAGTCCAGATTGTATTCCTGGCGAGCGGGGCCGGAGTTGTTTATAGCTGGTGCTGTTCAGAAGGCTCGGTGCAGGACAAGCTGTTCCTCGCCGCGGTGCTCGCCTGTGTCGTCTGGCAAGTCGCCAGAATATTTCCCTACACGCCGATTGCGCCCGTACGGGTTCAGCCCAGCCGCCGAACTTCCTCCAATGAGGGCCGCCGGGTTCGTCTGCTGATCTCCAATGTTCTGATGGAGAACACTGCACACGACCGTGTGCTCCAACTCGTACGTGAAACCAATCCCGATATTCTGCTCGCGGTGGAGACGGACGATCGCTGGGTTCGAGCCCTCGAGCCGCTCAGCGCCGAATATCCGTACGCCGTTCGTCAGCCGCAGAGCAACTGGTTCGGCATGGTTCTCTTCTCGCGACTGCCGATACTTGAATCCAGGGTGGAGTTCCTGGTACAGGATGACGTACCCTCAGTGTTCGCCGTGCTCGATCTGGCGGGTGAGCGGGTCGTGCTGCGCGGGCTCCACCCGCGGCCGCCGGAGCCGCTGCGCGATCAGGACTCGACACCTCGTGACGCCGAGCTGGTGATCGTGGGGCGGTGGGTCCAGAAGCAGAAGGAAAGGCCGACGATTGTCGCAGGCGACCTCAACGATGTGGCATGGTCGGCCACGACCCAGTTGTTCCTGAGGCTGAGCGGCCTCTTGGACCCACGTATGGGCCGTGGCTTCTACAGCAGCTACAACGCACGGAATCCGCTGGTGCGCTGGCCGCTCGATCACCTGTTCCACTCGAATCATTTCCGCCTGGTCGAGCTCCGACGCTGCAAAGACATTGGGTCCGACCATTTTCCCGTACTCGTCGAGCTGAGCTACGAGCCGGAAGCGTCGGCGGAGCAGCCCGAGAGTCAGGCTGCTTCCGGCGACCAGAAGGAGGCCGGTGAGCGACTGAAGGCTCAGGCGGACGCGGCGGCAACCGGCGAGGACCGCCCAGGCATTCCATGACGAGGCCACGCATTGGAGCCGCATGTGTCCATGTCTATACCGCCTCCGGAGTGCTGCTCGCCTTCGCCGCCATGATCGAGATCTGTTCCTCCGCGCCAGACCCCCGCTACGTTTTCGCGGCCCTGGCTGCCGCGGTGATGGTGGACGCGACCGACGGGCCTCTCGCACGACGCGCTGAGGTCAAGCGATGGATGCCTCGATCGACGGCCGCACCATCGACGACATCGTCGATTATCTCACCTACACGTTCGTGCCGCTGCTGCTGATGTGGCGGATGGGATGGCTACCTCAGCCCGCGGTGCTCTGGATCGCACCGGCGCTGGTGGCATCGCTGTTCGGTTTCGCCAACACGGCAGCGAAGGATGAGACCGCTGGATTCTTCTTGGCTTTCCCTCCTACTGGAACGTGGTCGCGTTCTACGCCGGTTTCGTCTACGTCCTCTATGGCCCATGGGTGAATGCAGTTGCGCTGCTGCTGCTGGCTCTGCTGACTCTGCTGCCGGTTCGGTTTCTCTATCCCAATCTGGCGCCGAGACCTTGGAGGGCACCCCTGATCCTGGGCGCCCTGGTGTGGCTCGGCCTGATGTTGTGGCTGCTGCGGGATTATCCCACCGGGGAAGCGTGGGTGGTCTGGCTGTCGCTGCTGTATCCGGCGTTCTACTTCTGGCTCTCCTACTACCTGGTGGCTCAGCCCCGCCCAGCTGCACCGCGCCTCTGACTTTTCTGCCTGACGATTCCGGTGGTATCCTTTCAGTCTATGCCTAAGCAAGGTGGCAAGACTCCAAAGCCGAAAGAGGCGCACGAGATTTTGGCTGTGGCCGGACGCGAGATCTCGATCTCGAGCCCGGGCAAAGTACTCATTCCCGAGCCCGGTTACACCAAGCTGGATCTCGCCCGCTACTACATCGCGGTGGCCGAGGGAGCGCTGCGCGGAGCCGGCGGCCGTCCCAACATGCTGGTCCGCTATCCCAACGGAATAACCGAAGAGTTTTTTTACCAAAAACGGGCACCCACATCACGTCCGAATCGGTCAGGTGGTGTCCCTTCGCTTTCCTTCGGGCAGGAGCGCAGACAAGGTGGTCTTCCGTGACGCCGCCACACTCGTCTGGCTCGCAAATCTTGCCTGTCTGGAGCTCCATCCGCATCCGGTGCGCGCCGACGATCTGGAGCATCCAGACGAGTTGCGCGTAGACCTGGATCCTGTACCTGGTGTAACCTGGGCCCAGGTGCGCGAGGTCGCGCATGTCGCACAGGCGGCGCTGGCCGACTTCGGGCTCGTCGGCTGGCCCAAGACCTCGGGCTCGCGAGGCATTCACGTCAACGTCCGCATTCATCGCCGATGGAGTTTCGACGAGGTAAGGCGGGCCGCCCTCGCCCTGCGCGCGAGGTGGAACGCCGGGCGCCGGCGATCGGGACCAGCAAATGGTGGAAGGAGGAGCGCCACGGAGTTTTCGTGGACTACAACCAGAACGCCAAGGATCGAACCGTCGCCGCGGCCTATTCGGTTCGACCCAAACCGAATGCTACGGTTTCCGCTCCGTTGAGTTGGGATGAGGTAGACAGCTGCGAGCCGAACGACTTCACCCTGGCGACGATGCCCGCACGCTTTCGGGAGATCGGCGACCGGCACAAGGGCATCGATGAAGGCCCGGGTTCCGTAGAGGCACTGTGGAGCTTTCAACCCGGCATGAGCGTGAGGGAATGGGCGATGCTCCCTGGCCTCCGCATTATCAGAAGCAACGGGAGAGCCCACCCGGTTCAGCCGTCGAAGCGCCGCAGCTCTTCGGCATCGTTCTTCCCACGAAACTTCGAGCAGCCGTACTTGTCGAGGAACATCACGAGTTCTGGCGGACGTGGCACATCTCGCTGTCGACATGGCTGCACGACTACCTGTACATCCCGCTCGGCGGGAACCGCGACGGCAAGCCGCGACGTACCGCAACCTGATGCTCACGATGCTGCTCGGCGGGCTGTGGCACGGCGCGCGTGGACGTTCGTCATCTGGGGCGGGATGCACGGCACGATCCTGATGAGTCGAACGGCTCGGCTCAGCGGCCGCCGACAACGGCCGACCGTACCACACGACGGTCGGACTTCCCCGGATCGCTCGTCACGTTCGCGTGGTCTGCGTGCGCCTGGATCTTCTTCCGGGCGACGCAAGCTCGACGGCGCGACCGACATCGTCGGGCGGATCTTCGACCGCTCCAGGGCGGCGACATCGTGTGGAAGCGCAGTGATCGGCTGGCGACCGCGGCGGTGATCCTCGTCGACCTGACCTCATCGAACCGCAGAGCGCAACCGACGCCACCCGCCCGATCCGCCGGTCAGCTGCAGTGCGCGTCGCGGCGTGGTCGGCGTCGTCACGATCGTCGTCTGCCAGCGGCGGCACACCGGTCCCGTTCATCTACTTCCAGTTCTGAGGACCCCGGCTACAGCCGCCGGAATCCAGCGCGATCAGAGGCACTGTCGTCGCGGCCGCGACGATGGATCCTCGTCGTCGCGCTCCTCGTCCTGCTCGTTGCAGAGCTTGGCGTTCGCCTGATCGAAGACCGTCTGCCAGAGCCACTCACATGGGGTTCGGCTGAGGTGCAAGCGAAGGTCGACGCAATCGTCCGGCGAGGCGACAGCGGCGCTTCGGTTGTCTTGATCGGTTCGTCACAGATGGAGGCGGCAGTCGACGCGTCGAAGCTGGCATCCACGATGAATGCGCCGCGGTGTGTTCAACGCAGCTATCAACGGGGCTTCGTTGCCCTTCATGGAGCAGTGGGCTCTCGACGTCGTGGTGCCACGCCTGAAGCCCGACACGGTCGTGCTGGGTCTAACGTCTCGCGATGTGAACGACGGCAACACGCAGGCCAACGAGCTCTTCTCACTGTTCAACGAGTCGCCTGACGGTCGGGAGGCGGTCGGAAACGAAGACGTTCTGGATGTCGCCGATCGATGGTTGTGGAGCACGTTGCTCTCGTCGCCCACCGGGCAGACCTCGAGATCGATCACCGCTATCCAAAGCGGTGAGCCTCTCGACACCGTCACTCGAGATGGCACGCTCGCGGCGGTCGACCACTTCGCCGAGTTGCAGTACCAGGTCGTACCAGCGTTCACGGCGCAGTACGCAGCGAAGGGCCTTCACAACTTCCACGTGGGCCAGAAATCGCTTGGTGCGCTTGATCACATCACACGTCGCCTCACCGCCGGGAAATTCGCGTGATCATCCTCGAGATGCCGATCACGGACGACGCAGTCAAACTCCACCCGCGGAAGGCCACTGACTACGCCGCTTTCAAGACCGCCATCCGGAACAGGTCGAACGCTGTTCCCGTGATCAAGACGAGAGTGGTGCCAGGCACCGACTCATTCTTCGATCCGATCCATCTCAACGGAACGGGCACCGCGCTGTTCGCGGGACGGCTCGCCGGTCAACTCGCGGTCTGAGACTGTGGCGCGCACGCTCCGCCTTGGTGAGACGTCGGCGGCGGGTCGTCGTTCGCAAGCCGGCCGAAGCGACACTCTCGGGATGGACGAGGCGACGTACGACAATCGGCGCGGGCTCCGTCATTGGCGCGGGAGCGGTCGTCCGCTCATCGGTCCCGCCGCGCAGCATCGTGGTGGGGAACCCTCACCGCATCGTCGGTACCGTTGGGGAGTGATGCCGCCCCTCGGTCAGCACCTCGACCGCGAGCTCGCCGCGGTCGCCCTTGGGCAGCGCCTGGACGACCACGACGGGGTCGGGCCCGGCGACGACGCGACGGTCACGACGTCACCGAGAACACCCGCTTGCCGGTGGAGGCGACCACGCCGGTGCCGACGGTCCCGGCGCCGTCGGTGAGGACGACCTGCTCCCCCACCCGCAGCCGGCGTACGGCGACCGCGTGGTGGGCCTCGTCGCCGGTGACCTCGACGGTCGCCCGACCCGGCGCCGGCCGCGACGTCGACGCAGTGGACGGCAGGTCATCGACACGGCATCAGTGCTGGTTGAAGGCGTCGCGCAGCCGGCCGAAGACCGACTTGGCGCGGCTCGGACCTGACCGGTCGGCTTCTCCTCGCCGCGGATCGCGGCGAGCTCGCGCAGCAGCTCCTCCTGCCGCGGGTCGAGCCGGGTCGGGGTCTCCACGACGATGTTGACGACAGGTCGCCGCGGCCGCCGCGCAGGCCGGGCACGCCCCGGCCGCGCAGCACCTGCTCGGAGCCGGACTGGGTGCCGGGGCGGATCTCGAGCTCGAAGGTGGTCTCGACGCCCGAGGTCGCACCCCGGCTCGACGGTCGGCCTCGAGCGTCGGCAGGGTCAGCGTGGTGCCGAGCGCGGCGGCGGTCATCGGCACGCGTGACGGTGCAGTGCAGGTCGTTGCCGTTCCGGGTGAAGGTGGGGTGCGGGGCGACGTTGACCTCGACGTAGAGGTCGCCGGCCGGTCCGCCGCCCGGGCCGACCTCGCCCTGCTCGGTGAGCTGGACCCGGGTGCCGGTGTCGACACCGGCGGGGATCTTGACGGTCAGGGTGCGCCGCGAGCGGACCCGGCCGTCGCCGGAGCACTCCCGGCACGGGTCGGGGATGATCGAGCCGAAGCCGCGGCAGGCCGCGCAGGGGCGCAGGGTGCGGACCTCGCCGAGGAACGACCGCTGGACGTGGGCGACCTCGCCGGCGCCCGGCAGGTCTCGCACGGGATCGGCTGGCTGCCCGGGGCGGCGCCCTCGCCGTGGCAGGTCGTGCAGACGACGGCGGTGTCGACCTTGAGCTCGCGGGCCGACGCCGAACGCCGCCTCGGCGAGATCGACCTCGACCCGGATCAGCGCGTCCTGGCCGCGGCGGACCCGCGGCCGCGGTCCGCGGCCGGCGAAGGCCGGGCTGGCCGCCGAAGAACGCGTCCATGATGTCGGTGAAGGAGAAGCCCGGCGCCCTGCCCGAAGCCGCCCGCCCCGCCGAACGGGTCGCCGCCGCGGTCGTACGCCGCGCGCTTCTGCGGGTCCGACAGCACCTCGTAGGCGCGGGAGATCTCCTTGAACTGCTCCTGCGTCGCCGGGTCGGGGTTCACGTCGGGGTGCAGCTGCCGGGCCATCCGCCGGTAGGCCTTCTTGATGGTGTCGGCGTCCGCGTCGCGGGGACACCCAGGAGGTCGTAGAGGTCCTGACTCAAGTTCGGTCCTTCATCGGTCGTGGGTCGGGTGGCTCGGTCGCGGGTCTCATGCCTGGTCGAGGATCCGGGACACGTAGCGGGCGACGGCGCGCACGGCGGCCATCGACCGGGGTAGTCCATCCGGGTCGGGCCCACGATGCCGAGGGTGGCGAGGGCGTCGTCGCCCGGGCCGTAGCCGGTGGCGACCACGCTCGTCGACGCGAGCTCCTGGTAGGGCCCCTCGTCGCCGATCCGCACGGTGACCGCGCCGCCGGCGTGGGCCTCGCCGAGCAGCTTGAGCAGCACGACGTGCTCCTCCAGCGCCTCCAGCAGCGGGCCGGACGGCGGTGTCGAAGCTGTCGCCGAACCGGGCCAGGTTGGCCGTGCCGCCCACGGCGATCCGCTCGTCGGAGCGGTGGTCGGACACGCCTCGACCAGCGTGTCGACGACCGCGGCCATGGCCGTCGCTTCCGTGGCGTCGGAGGCCGCGCAGCGCGGTCAGCCGCGTCGGCGATCACCTTGCCGGCGGCGGCACGTTCAGACGGGGCCGCAGCTCGCCGAGCTCGGCGTCGTCGAGCGGTCGTGTCGAGCTCGACCAGGCGCTGCTCGACGCGGCCCGTGCTCAGGATCAGGACGAGCAGCAGGCGGGTCGGCGCGAGGCGACGAGCTCGATGTGGCGCACCGTGGAGCGGGACAGCGTGGGGTACTGCACGACGGCGACCTGGCGGGTCAGCTGGGCCAGCAGCCGGACCGAGCGGTGCACGACGTCGTCGAGGTCGACGGCGCCGTCGAGGAAGGTGGCGATGGCGCGCTTCTCGGCGGCGCTCATCGGCTTGAGGCTGGTCAGCCGGTCGACGAACAGCCGGTAGCCCTTGTCGGTGGGGACCCGGCCGGCGCTGGTGTGGGGCTGGGTGATGAAGCCCTCCTCCTCCAGCGCGGCCATGTCGTTGCGCACCGTCGCCGGCGAGACGCCGAGCCCGTGCCGCTCGACGAGGGCCTTCGACCCGACGGGCTCCTCGGTGGCGACGTAGTCCTCGACGATCGCCCGGAGCACGGCGAGCTTGCGGTCGTCGTGCATGCCCGCCACCTCCTCGCCTCGGTCACCGCCCGCACTCGGGCCGTCAGCCGGGTGCTGGCACTCGCGCATCTGAGTGCCAAGGCTACTAGGGTCGCGGCCATGGCCGACTTCACCGAGGTAGCCGACCGGATCTGGGTCGCGCGCTACCGTGGTTCGACGTCAACGTGACCGTGGTCGGCGGGACGCGGGCTGCTGGTGGTCGACACGCACGGCTCGGCCGCCGCTGGCGCGGGAGGTGCGTCGACGACGTACGCCGCCTCGGCGCCGGCGAGGTCGCTGCGGTCGTCAACACCCACTGGCACTTCGACCACACCTTCGGCAACGGCACCTTCCGTCGCCTACGGACGGCGTCCCGATCCACGCCCACGAGAACGCCGCGTCGGAGCTGCCGGCTGAGGGCGGCCGAGCGTCAAGAGCGCGGCCGACGCCGAGGACGACCCCACGCCGCGGCGTGATCGACGACCGAGCTGGTCGTGCCGGACCACACGTTCTCGTCCGCCCTCGTCCTCGACCTCGGCGACCGCGCGGTCGAGCTGGTGCATCCCGGGCGCGGCCACACCTCCGGCGACCTGGTGGTGCGGGTCCCGGACGCCGACGTCCCTGCTCGCCGGGGACCTGGTCGAGGAGTCGGCGCGCGCCGGCGTCCCTTCGGCGACGACTCCTGGCCGATGGACTGGCCGCTCAGCCTCGACATCGTGCTCGGGCTGACCACGCCGGCCAGCGTCGTCGTACCCGGTCACGGCGCGCCGGTCGACCGCGAGTTCGTCGAGACCCAGCGCAACGAGATCGGCATCGTCGCCGAGACGATCCGCGACCTGGCGGGCCGGGGCGTCCCCGTCGACCAGGCGCTCGACGCGGGCGAGTGGCCCTACCCGAGCGAGCGGCTGGCCGCGGCCGTCCCCCGGGGCTACGAGCAGCTCCCCCGCAGCCAGAAGCGCCTGCCTCTCGTCTGAGCGCGGCCGTCAGCGGTCGCTGAGGTGCGTCGAGCGAGCCCGCGACCAGCTGAACGAGTCGAGCGAACGAGCGAGGACCGAGACCGACGAAGGACCTCGGTCACGCGTCGAGCGCATCGAGCGACGAGCATGCCCGCGAGGACCTCCAGCCCTCAGCGAGGACAACCCGCTCGCCGAGCCGCTCACCGACGCGACGGCAGGACCCGACGACCATGGAGACCTCACATGACGCGGCGACAGCCGGTGCCCGAGGACACCGACGACGCGACGATGCTCCGCCGGCGAGGACTCCGACGCCAGCGGCGCCGACGAGGACTGCCCTCGGCGAGTCCGCGCGGACGACGCGCGAGACTGCCTAGCGTTGGCGGGTGACCTCCCCGCCGCCCGCTACGGCTCCGACGTCCTCTCCACCGACTGGCGCGCGCCGAAGCGCGGCCGCGCCGTCGACCGGCCACCGCGGAGCTCGGCGAGGTCGTCGAGGAGGTCATGACCGACTTCTGCGGCGAGATCGTGGCCGTCGACCGGGACCTGCACACGGTCACCCTGGAGGACCGCCGCAACCGGCGCCGTACCTTCCCGCTCGGCCCGGGCTTCCTGCTCGAGGGGCGGCCGGTGATCCTGACCGCGCCCGGTCCGCAGCGGCTCCGCCGGCCGCCACGCGTACGGCGTCCGGTCGGTCGCCGTCGCCGGCGCCAGGCCCGGGTGGCCCGGGAGAGCCGGATCTACGTCGAGGGCCGGCACGACGCCGAGCTGGTCGAGAAGGTGTGGGGCGACGACCTGCGGATCGAGGGCGTGGTCGTGGAGTACCTCGGCGGCGTCGACGACCTCGCCGCCCACCTGCGCGAGTTCGGGCCCGGCCCGGGCCGACGGGTCGGGGTGCTGGTCGACCACCTCGTCGCCGGGGTCGAAGGAGAGCCGGATCGCCGAGGGCATCGCCGGTCCCCGATCGGCCAGCACGTGCTGATCATCGGGCACCCGTTCGTCGACGTCTGGGCCGGCGGTGAAGCCCGCCCGGCTCGGCCTCGACGCGTGGCCCGACGTGCCGCGCGAGATCGAGTGGAAGCACGGCGTCTGCCGGGAGCTCGGCTGGCCGCACCGCCACCAGGCCGACATCGCCCGCGCGTGGCAGCACATCCTCGTCCGGGTCGGCTCCTACCACGACCTCGAGCCGGCCCTGCTGGGCCGGGTCGAGGAGCTGATCGACTTCGTCACCGCCCGACCTGAGCCGGAGCGGCCGACGCGAGTACGCTCGACGACATGAGCGGACCCCAACGGCGCCTCCTTCCGACCAACAACGGCGCCCGAGGGCCTCGACCCGGGCACAGCCGCCCGGCCACCCGCAGGTCCACGGCCAGGGCCAGCACCCGACGCCCGAGCCGACCCGGCGCCGCCGAGCCCAGCGGAGACCAGCTACCCCTCGCCAGCAGCCGCCGCCCGCGCGCCGGCCGCGCACGGCGGGACCTGAGCGCCCGACGCAGCGACCGGGGAGGTGCCGCGCACTGGAGCGCGCTGATCGCCGCGCTCGTTCGTGATGGCCTTCCTCGGGCCGCTGCTCGTCCTGCTGAAGTCGGGCAACGACTCGCAGTGGATCCGCCGGCAGGCCGTCGAGTCCCTCAACTTCCAGATCTCGATCCTGATCTACGGCGCGGTCGGCGTCTCGCTGTCGTCATCATCGGCTCGGCTGGTCTCCTCTTGCTGCTCGGCTGGTCGGTCTTCTGGCGTGATCTTCACGATCATCGGGCTCGGTCAAGGCCGGCAACGGCGAGGACTACCGCTACCCGCTGACGATCCGGATGGTGTCCTGACCGGCCGTCAGGGCAGCAGGTCGCGGAGCACGGCGTCGGCGAGCAGCCGGCCGGTCGGTCGAGCACCAGCCGCCGTCCGGTGGCGTTCGAGCAGTCCGCGCCGACCAGGTCCGGCACGCCGCCCGCCGACGTCGTCGAGACGTCGAGGGGCAGGCCGTCGCGCAGTCGGAGCTCGAGCAGCACCCGCTCGACGCGCCGGGTCTCGTCGTCGAGCACCTCCCGCGCCTGCGCCGGGCTCAGCCCGCGCGAGCCGGTCGGCGTACGCCGCCGGGTGCTTGACGTTCCACCACCGGACGCCGCCGACGTGCGAGTGCGCGCCCGGGCCGATCCCCCACCAGTCGCCGCCGGTCCAGTAGAGGAGGTTGTGGCGGCACCGGCGGGCCTCGTCCGGGCCCAGTTGGACACCTCGTACCAGGACAACCCGGCGCGCCGCGAGCCGCTCGTCGGCCAGCTCGTACTTGTCGGCGAGATCGTCGTCGTCGGTCATCGGCAGCTCGCCGCTGCGGACCCGCCGGGCCAGGGCGGTGCCCTCCTCGACGATCAGCGCGTACGCCGACAGGTGGTCGGGCCGCAGGCGAGCGCCGCGTCGAGCGAGGTCTCCCAGTCGGCGATCGACTCCCCCGGGGTGCCGTAGATCAGGTCGAGGCTGACCTGCTCGAAGCCGGCCTCGCGCGCCCACTCGACGACCGCGGGCACCCGCAGCGGGTCGTGGGTGCGGTCGAGCGTGCGCAGCACGTGCGGCGACGGCGGACTGCATGCCGAAGGAGATCCGGTTGAAGCCGCCCTCGCGCAGCTCCGTCGAGGTCCCACGCGGCCACGCTGTCCGGGTTGGCCTCGGT
Source organism: uncultured Gemmatimonadales bacterium (assembly GCA_963730915.1). Classification (GTDB taxonomy): domain Bacteria; phylum Gemmatimonadota; class Gemmatimonadetes; order Gemmatimonadales; family GWC2-71-9; genus CAVVWJ01. The sequence continues at coordinate 953,740 of CAVSTR010000004.1, forward strand.
GGTGACCTCCGCGCCGGGCTCCAGCCCGAACTCCGTGGCGATGGCCGCCAGCGATCGCGCCCAGGTCGCCCGGCGGCAGCAGGGTCGGCGTACCGCCACCGAAGAACACCGTCGACACTGGACGTCGGGGTCGCCGAGGACCCGGCGGGCCTGCCGGATCTCGGCGATGGCGGCCTCGGCGTACGTCGCCCGAGAGGCGCCCGGCTCGTCGCCGGCAGCCGAGTCCTCGGCGGTGTAGGTGTTGAAGTCGCAGTAGCCGCAGCGCACCGTGCAGAACGGCACGTGGACGTAGAGCCCGAACGGCCGGTGGCCCAGCTCGGCGAACGCCGCGTCCGGCAGGGCGCCGTCGGCGGGGGCGGGGTCGCCCGAGGGCAGGGCGGACGGCATGGATGCATCGGACCCAGGCGCCCACGTCAGGTCGACGACCTGTCGGGACCTCTGGTT
>CAVSTR010000005.1:0-1160000 GCA_963730915.1 uncultured Gemmatimonadales bacterium
GCTCGCCGACCAGCACCCGGAAAAGCTGGAGGATCTGCATGGCCGGAAAGCCACGTGCTGCCCACCGCCCAGCCAAGTCTCAGATAGTGATGACGACCTTGCCCCGGACTTCTCCGGCTTCGAGGTGCCGCATCGCCTCCGTGACGCGTTCCAGCGGGTAGGTGCGGTCGATGCTGGGTGTCACCGTGCCGCCTCGATGAGCGGGGTGAGCCGTTCCAGGTCGCTGGCGCGTTCCTTGCTGGCCAGCATGGTCAGCCGCTGCCGCACGAACGGCGACAGCGAGCGGGGCCCGCAGCGATCGGCCGAAGCCGCCGGTCCACTTGCCGCCTTCCTCGCCGCCGACGATGACGAGCGTTCCGGTCGGGGTGAGAGCGCTGCCGCAGGCGCGAGAGCGCGTGTTGCCGCCGATGTCGAGGATCAGGTCGTAGCTGCTGGTGCCGTCGGCGAAGTCCTCGACGGGTGTAGTCGATGACGTGGTCGGCGCCGAGCGATCGCACCAGATCGAGCTTCGCCGTGCTGCAGACGCCGGTGACCTCGGCGCCGAAGGCCTTGGCGAGCTGCACGGCGTAGGTGCCGACGCCGCCGGACGCGCCGATGATCAGCACCCGCTGTCCTGCTCGACCCGGCCGGCGTCGGCAGAGCCTGCAGCGCGGTGCCCGCTGAGATCGGTACGACGGCGGCCTGCTCGAACGTGAGGTTGGCCGGCTTGTGGGCCAGCTTGTCCTCGTGCGCGGCGGCGTACTCGGCGAAGGAGCCGCGGGAGATCCCGAACACCTCGTCGCCGGGCGAGAACCTGGTCACCGAGGATCCGACCGCGACGACGGTGCCGGCGACGTCGAGGCCGGGCACTCGGTTCTTCGGCCCGCGGAATCCGAAGCCGATGATGCGCATCAGGTACGGCTGGCCGGTCATCATGTGCCAGGTGCCCCGGTCGAGGCCGGCCGCGTGGACCGCAACGAGCACTTCGTCATCAGCGATCTGGGGCCGAGCGACCTGCGCCAGACGAAGCACGTCGACAGACCCGTACGTGTCTTGGACGATTGCCCGCATTGTGTTCATGGCTGCCTCGTTGTTCGTCATCGTGTCGCCTGGGTGACGAGATGGCTACCCACTCGGCACGGTTTCAGGGGTAAGCAAGGCCGGCGGCGTCGGGTCTGGTCCGACGCGTGACGGCGCCGAGGCTTCGTGCGGTGAGGTCGGGTCGAATTTGCTGATCTGCTCGGCGAGGTACCAAGCGTCGTCCTGGACCCAGCCGATCAGAACTGACCCTCGTGTGTGCTGCCAGGAGCCTGCGCGAGGAAGTAGCCGATCGCGAGGCCGGCTCGCCCTGCCCCGACCACCACGAGGTCAGCCGGATCAGGTGACCGTTGGTATTGGGTCCCTTGCCGCTCGAGGCCAACTGGTCAGTCACGTCGTCCGCCTTAGCTGACGCCGGCCGGGACCTTGTCCGGCTCAGGTTCCGGGAGCTCGGGCGTCCGGACAGCGGTGACGGCTCGACGAACAGGACGCGGGCGAGCCAGCCGGGCAGCCACCAGTTCCACCGGCCGAACATGCTGACCAGCGCCGGCACCAGCAGGGCGCGGACGATGGTGGCGTCGATGAGGATGCCGACCCCCAGCGCGGTGCCGAGGACCTTGACGTCGGTGCCGGGTGAGGTGGCGAGCGCGGAGAAGGCGAAGAACAGGATCAGCGCCGCGGAGGTGACGAGCCGGCCGGTCCGGCCGATGCCGGTGATGACGGCCATGGAGGTGTCGCCGGTGCGGTCGTACTCCTCCCGCATCCGGGCCAGGATGAAGACCTCGTAGTCCATGGACAGGCCGAACAGGAACGCGAAGATCACCACGGGCAGCCAGAAGTTGATGGCGCCGGTCGGAGACACGTCGAAGATCGCGTCGGACCCGTGGCCCAGCTGCCAGAAGAACACGATCGACGCCGAAGACGGCCGCCATGCGAGATCAGGTTGAGCAGGACGGCCTTGAGCGGCAGCAGCACGGACCGGAAGGTGCGGACCAGCAGGACGTAGGTGATCAGCGAGATCAGCGCCAGCACGTAGGGGAACTTGTCGTAGACCGCGCTGAAGTAGTCCTCGACGGTCGGCCCCGAGACCGGTGATGCCGACGTCGCCGCCGACGGCAGGCTCGACCGCGGCCCTGACGTCGTCGACGACGGCCGAGGCGTCGCTGTCGAGGGTGGCGTCGGTCGGGCAGGACGTCGACGACGGCGCTGTCGCCGACGGTGGTGCCGACGACGGCCAGCTGGACGCCGTCGACGCCGCGGGCGGCCTCGGCCGCTGCCTGCGCGTCGCCGGCCGGCACGAGGACCTCGATGGGGGTGAGGACTCCGGTTCCGACCCCGCCGTCGGTCAGGGTCTGCAGGGCGTCGTACCGCGGGCCGCTGCGCGCCAGCGACTCGAGGCTCGACCCTGGCCCGATCTTGAGGCTGAACACCGGGATGATGAGCAGGCGCGAGCATGACCACGGCCGCCGCGGTGGCGACGAAGCGGTGCCTGACGATGAGCCGCGCCCACGCCGACCAGCCGCGCGACGCCGTGCCTTCGTTGCGGATGCGGGGGTAGTCGATGCGCGGGCCGATGCTCGACAGCAGCGCGGGCAGCAGGGTCAGGACCACGGCCACGCTGACCAGCGGGATCAGCATGCCCGCGAGGCCCATGCTGCGCAGCGCCGGCACGGGGACGACGAGCAGCGCGAGCAGGCTGATCGCGACGGTGACGCCGGAGGCGAAGACGGCGTGTCCGGCCGTCTTCATGGCGACGACGACGGCTTCCTCGTTGCTGCGTCCGTGCGCGCGTTCCTCGCGCCAACGCGACACCAGGAGCAGCGAGTAGTCGATGGCCACGCCGAGCCCGATCAGGGCGATGAGGAACTGGACGATGATGCTGACGTCGGTGAACGTCGTCAGCCCGAGCACCAGCATGAACGTCGTCAGGATCGACACCGCGGCGATGAGCAGCGGGCAGCAGCGCGAGGAACGACGCGAACACGAAGAGCAGCACGAGCAGCGCGCCGGCCGCGCCGAGCAGCGTCTCGACCAGGACGCTCGGTGCCTCCTGGTCGCCGCCCGCGGCGAGCAGGCCGTACGACGTCAGGCCGCTCGTCGAAGCCCGCGGCCTGCGGCCGCCTTCGTCGAGCGCGGGGTCGAGCTGGGTCTCGACGTACGGGCCGAACGTCACCGGGACCGGCGCCTGGATCAGGGCGTACGTCGTGCGGCCGTCATCGGTGACGAAGCCCGGGTCTCCGGTGCTCGCGAAGTCGACGACACGCAGCGTCACGTCCGGCACCGCCGCCACCGCCGTCGGCGAAGACCTCGGCGACGGCGGCCTGGTTCTGCTCGACCGTCTGGCCCTCCGGCACGGTGACGACCGCGACGTAGGTGTCGAAGGTGCTGACGCCGTACGTGTCGATCAGCTGCTGCTCTGCGTGGTCGCCCGGCTGACCGGGCAGCGAGAAGTCGAGCGACCACCGGTCGCTGAGCTGGGCTGACGGAGAACAGGCCGCCGACGAACAGCAGCAACCAGACGCGCGCTGACGATCCGACGGTGATGCATGACAAGGCGGGCGAGACGTTCCACGGGAACTCCTGGATCAAGATCGGAAAACACTGAGCGATGCATCGGACGGCCACCGCCCACGACGCCGGGATCAGGGCGGAGGTTAGGGCTGATCGATGGTCCGCCCGGCCACGGGGTCGCTAGCGGTGTGCAAATCGGCGGCGATGCCGATTGGTGCGAAAGCCAAAGGCGTGTACAGCCGGGGACCGGGGCCTGACGAAGTCAGATGTCGGGGGCCAGCTCCTCCGAGCGACGAGAGAGTCCTGCGTAGATCCCGAAGGTCTACTTCTGAATGGGTCCGTCAACCTTGTTTCGGCAGCATGCGCGCCATCCGTCTCTTCTGTCCATAGCCCATCTGTACACGGAGCCGTCATACGGACCTCCACATCAGCCGTGTGCAGCAGTTGAATGCCCCCAAGATTGTCGCCAGATGCGCGTGTCAATCCCTTATGCAAGCCGAATAGAGCGCGAGGAGCGCTCTTGAGCCCCAAGCGACGCTTCATGGCTAGTTCTAGTCATGTTTCTGCTTCGTTCTAGTCATGTTGGAGCGTGGGCCGAAGGACGAGGTGGATGAGTCAGATCTCCGCCTGCGGCTGCCGCGCGGACACGCCGGAGATGACATCACTCCCACCGTCCTCACCCGGGCCGCCGGCGTTGCTGCGATCGCGGCGGGCTCGATCTTCATCGGTGTCCAGATCAAACATCCGAATCTGAACACCACATCCATCACGACGACGAACGTCTACGTCCGCGACTCCTTGGAGGTGCTCATGTACGCCCTGGCTGTACGTGATTGCTTGGGGGCTCTCTAACAACCGTTTGTGCCGGATCATGCAAGCGCATCGACAGGTCCTGTGGCGACGACACCAGCACGGGGCACAGCCACGTTCCGATCTGTCGCGCCGCGCAGAACGCCCGACCATGCCGCGTTGAGGGCAGCACGCTCGCCGAGCATGCCGCCTACCGGACACGCCGTTAAGCGAGCGTGGTGTGAGCGATGTAGGGCAACTGTCGCTGGACGAGTAGGGGACCACTGTTCGGGAGCCATCCGCATCAGCCTCTTACTGAATGTGCTCGTGTGACTACCTCGTGACAACCATTGAGATTGAGGTGGTGGTGGGCAGTTTTTGCGTTGTCGTCAACTACTAGTCCATAAAGAACCGACAGAACATGTCATGGCAGGTTCTGGTCGGGGGCTTGGCATGGGCATGACGTGTCATAGCGGCACGCATAGTCGCTCCTATGGTCCGCAATGAGGGCACCCACTCGGGTGCTGGGACAGGAGCCAACCATGAACAGCCGTACCAGGATCGCCGCGATCGTCTGTGCACTGTCGTACCCGCTGGCCTCGCCGTCGCCATGAACGGCTCGGCGGATGCAAGCTCGGCCAAGCATCACGGCTGGCCGTCGTCGACCAAGGTGTCGTCGGCCCAGATCGCCAAGCAGGCCAGCGCCAAGAATGGAACGCACGTCTTCACCGTGATCGAGCACGAAGTGCGGACCGCCGACGTCGACACCGGAGACCCGGGCGAGAGCTCTCGGCGACTTCTTCCTCTTCGAGAGCCGCCTGCTGCACCCGCACACCGGCGACCTGGTCGGTGTGGACTCCGGCAAGTGCATGATCGCGATCCGCACGTTCGTGTGCGATGCGACAGCAAGGATCAACGGCAAGGGGAAGATCGTCGTCGCCGGCGCCTTCTTCAGTGAGAACGACGGCGTGCTGCCGATCACCGGCGGCACTGGCGCTTACCGCGACGCGGCCGGCCAGCTCTTCGTCAGAGACCTCCCGAACGGGGACGCCCGGCTGACGTTCATCCTCGTGGACTGACACTCCGCACGAACAGTTGAGGCCCCGTGCCCCTGTGCGGGGCCTCACGCACCAAAACGCGAGTCCGCATGCCTCATCGCTCGCGCGAAGACCGTTGAAACTCGCGGTGGCTCAGGTTTCGGTTGCTTTGTTCTGGGCACCTCGGGCGTTCAGTGAAGGAGATCTCGGGGACCTCCGAGGACCGGGTAGCGAGTCTCACATTCAAGGGAGAAACTTCATGGCATTCAGAGATCTCGTACATAGCCGCACCGGCGCAGTCGTCGCCGGCGCGGCGGTTCTCGTCACAGTGGGTGGGGTGGGTGGCGCAGTGGCAGCGAATACGGTCGGTTCGGCCGACATCCGCGACGGTGCCGTACACACAGCCGACATCCACGACCGCGCCGTCACGAGCGCGAAGCTCTCTTTCGGCGTACACGACATGTTCAAGCACCACCTCGAGGCAGACGGTCCCTACCCGGGCTGAGACCCAGCTCCAGCAAGGTGCCAACTCAACCGAGAAGTGGGTGGGTGACTCCGGTGCCACCCTGCAGCAGTCGTGGGTGAAGTGCGCCGCCGGCAAGAACGCCACCGGCGGGGGCTTCGGCCTGTCGGACGGTGCGGTCGAGGCCATCAAGGGTCTGCAGATCGTGACGTCGGTTCCCGCGACAATCAAGAACGGCGAGATCGTCGACACACCTATCCCCGGTGACCCCGACCAGTCCATCAAGCCGAACGGCTGGGTAGTCGAGGGCTTCAACAACGGCACGACCGATCTGTCCGTGCGTCCGTGGGTTGTCTGCGCAGTCATGAGGTAGACGACTACTCGACCACAATTGCGCTCGGGCACAACGCAGCGAGATCCGCGCGTGATGGCCGCAGGTCAGGCTCGGTCCTGACCTGCGGCCGTTGTCCCTCGCGTTGTCCGCGACGTCGGCCCAGTGACATCGCTCCCCATAGCGAGGGCGCACGCCTGTGGAAACGGTCGCCGAAGACGCGTGCCGGGCGCTGCCAATCGGGGACCGCAACTGACGGCCTTTGTCATGCGGCTGTTGGCCGGCGCCATCGGTCCCGCCAGGTTCGGACCGGCGGGAGCAGCTGCATCAGGCTCAGGAAGCGCGAAGACCAGCGTGTTGAACCCGACCCACAACGCGAGCGCCTGGTACCAGTCGGTGGCCAGGATCGACGTCGGAAGCAGGATGCCTGACGCTGTCGAGGCGGGAACGACCAGCAGGCCACCCCGTTGCCCGCCGGGCGGGGCACGTAGTTCCAGCCCGCCTTGCGCCGGTTGCGATCTGGACGATCGAGGTGACGAAGCAGATCTGCAGGAAGAGCGCGTAGCCAGCTCGAGGAAGAGCGGGCGCGGCCAGCAGCCGGGCGCGCCATCCGACCGCCCACACCGTGACAACGCGCTCGACCAGGAAGATGACGCCGATCGTGACCCAGAACCGGGACCAGCGGATGCTGTCGGCGGCCAGCAGGGTGATCGCCATCAGCAGCAGGTAGGACCAGAGCGCGACCACCCCGTAGGCCAGGCGAGCTGCTGGCCCCAGTACATCGCGGTCGCCCGGGTGGGCCCGTAGACGCCGATGTTCTCCAGCGCGCCGCGATGCCAGCGCAGCCGCTGCCGCCACAGGTCACGCCACGTCGGTCATCAGCTCGGTGGTCACCCGGCACTGCGGCGGCGAGGTCATCCGGGCGCCGAGCGTCTTCAGCGCCAGGGTGAGCTCGTTGTCCTCGGTCAGCGCGAGCGTGTCGTAGACCTGCCCGGCGGTCCCGGGGATCAGCGGTCCGCGGGCCTCGGCGACGGCGCGCAAGGCGTAGCCGCGGATCACCGACGCGGTGCCGGTGAGGACGAAGACCCGGTTCGAGCTTGCGTGCCACGACCCGCTGGTAGCGGGTGTACTCGTTGCGCTGGAACTGGCCGATCAGCCCGCCGCCGTCCTCGCCGTAGAACAGGCCGCCGACGGCCATCAGGTCCGGGTCGTCCTCGAGGAGTCCGAGGGCGACCTCGAGGAAGTCCGGGGAGATGGTCGAGTCGGCGTCCATCACCAGGACGACGTCGCGCGGCGTCGGCGTCGGCAGCAGCCGGGCCAGCTGCTGGTTGAGCGCGCCGGCCTTCTTCTCGGTGTTGCCGACGGTCTCGACCACCTCGACGCCGTGCGCTGCGGGCGACCTCGACGGTCGCGTCGGTGCAGTTGTCGGCGATGACGAGATCCGGTCCGGTCGACGGGTCTGTGCGGCCAGCGAGTCCAGGGTGGTGCCGAGGACGGCTTCCTCGTCGTGGGCGGGGATCAGCACGGTGCAGCGCAGCCGGGTCCCCGGTGGTAACCGATCTGTGCCCACGAGCGCGGGTAGCGGCCAGTCAGGCAGCCGGTCCACGTCAAGGACGCGGTCGCCGAGCGGGCCGAGGACCCGCGCCGCAGCACCTTTAGCTTCGGCGACAGCGGTGCCGGCATCTGCCTGTCGGGCGACAGGACCCTCATCGCGGTCGCGGTGTTAAGCGCAGCGACGCAAAGGAACGTGGCAGCCGCGCCGACCAACGCCCCCACGAGCACAACGAGAGCCGGCCGCCGGAACTCAACGTCGACAGGCAGCGATACAGCAAGCCGGCCCGTTCGGTCACCGGTCGCCAGGAGCCAGACAGCGAACGCGAGCAGACCCACAGCCACGAGAAGCAGTCCGGTGGTCGCCCACCCGAGCCGGGCCGCGCGGCCCTGTAGGTTCGGGACAGCGTCGGATGGTTCCACGGTTCGCTCGACCTCCCCGATCTGCCAGTAGGTCGAGTCTGGTCGAACTACCCGGTCTGGAACAAGTCACCCTTCACGCGGTCGCGACTCGAGACGCGATGCGTCAGCTGGTGTGGGCCGGGCGGTCCACCGTCGGGAGCCCTATGACCTGGCTTCGGAAACGACCTCGCCGAGTGCTCTTGTCCACTCAAGCGGTAGCGCAGCGAACCACATCACGTCACAGCGCTCGCCCTGCCAAACGCTGTGGGCACGCATCGTTCCCTCATAGACGAACCCCGCTCGGCGGGCCACCGCGACCGAACCCTCATTGCCCGCGACGATTGTCAAGAAGGCCCGAGCGGCCCCAAGGTCGAACAGCCAGCGCGTGAGCAGGATCACCGCCCGAGTCGCGTAACCGCGCCCCCTCGCATCTGCTGCGATCCAGTAGCCGAACTGCGCCACGTCCTCCTCAGTCCAATCGTCCACGCCACAGCAGCCCACCAACTCGCCAGATCTCGCGTCTGTGATCACGAACGCAACGCCGCCCGGTGCCCCAGTCGTAGCGAACGCCCGCCAGCTCAGCACGAACCGATCGATGGCGGCCTCGGCCTCACGATGTGAGAGCGGCGGAGCCGGGCGTCCTTGCCGGTCGTGAACCCCGTTATAGCGTTGGATCGCTGGGTCGGCACTTGCTTCCGCCATGAACCGCGCATCGTCTCTCGACCAAGGACGCAAGGTGACCCGGCCGTCGGAGAGGGTCACGATCGGACCGTTGCCAGCTGCCTCGCTCACGTTTACCTAGACTTCCCGACTGTTCCGCAGGTAGAGGTCACGGAGCAGGCAGATCTCGGCCCCGTGATGGATGACTGCGTCGCTACGGAGTTCTCGCCGTTCCAGTCGGAGCGCCTCCATCGCCCGAACAGTACGAGGCAGAAACGCCCTCGCGCGCTACTCGCGACCGACGCGCAGGCCCACCGCCAGTACCTGGTCGACCTCGATCCCTGCGGGCCTGCGCACCGCATCCTTCAAGGGGATCAAGTAGCAGCCGTCCTTGGGAAACAGCGCGGTCCTGAACTCCGCATCACCTATCCGCACGACCACCGGCACCTGGCCCCAATACTCCAACCCCTTGGCAGCGAACTTGATGTCCTCGCTGTCCTCCTCCGGGATGGCTAGGAAGTAGAACGGGGCAGGTCCACGCCACTCCAGCACCGGACCTTCGAACTCGAAGTCCATGACGCTCATGCAGCGAGTATCGCCGAAGTACGCGCCAACGGAGTAGGGCTACGCGACTGCCTGCTCGGCGAGCCCGCAACACGGCCGTGCGCGACTGCCCGCGCACGACATCCGCATCCACCTGCCACCCGACGCGAACGTGGTTCCTATGATCTCGTCGTGGAGACCCAGGCAAGGACCGCGGCCAACCGTCGTATGTTGGCGGACTTCTTCGATGGCCTCGACGAAGACCAGCTCCAGACACGCAGCTTGTGCGACGCCTGGACCGTGCGTGAGGTCCTCGGCCACCTGGTGATGCCGCTGACCGGCACTGTCAGGGGCTTCTTGCTGCAGGTTGTCCGGGCGCGCGGGTCGCTCAACCGGGCCAGTGAGGCGGTCGCGGGCGAGCTGTCACGTCGTCCGGTGCGGGAGCTCACTTCGTTGCTCCGCGACAACGCCGACCTGCACGGCAAAGCCCCAGGTGTGGGTCCGATGGGCCAGATGGCCGACGGGTGTGTTCACCTGCGCGACTGCGCGCGACCGCTGGGTCTGCGCGACGACGTGAGCCTTGATGACTGGCGGATGGTGCTGGACTGGCTGCCTTCAGGCGTGCCCGGACTGGTTCCGAGGCGCCGTCTCGACGGGATCAGGTTGGTGGCGACCGACCAAGAGTGGTCCAACGGCACCGGGCGTGAGGTCACAGGACCGAGTGAGGCGCTGGCGATGGCCGTGACCGGGCGAACGGTAGCGCTCAACGATCTCCACGGGTCCGGCGTCGACCTCCTCCGGCAGCGCCTGCGCGAGCACTAGCCTGCGGCGAGATCAGGCAACGCGCTCTCGACCACGCGACGGCCAAAGACCTTGACGTCCTGCAGCGGGATGCCTATAGCGATCCGGTTGCAGGACGCTTGTCCGGTCAGGGCGCTGTGCACACCGCTACCAGGTCAGCGGATCCAACCGAAGATAGAAGTCTTGGCGTTCCGGGTCGAGCTCCGTTCCGTAGATCTCGGCGAACTCCTGGTCGGCTCGGCGAGCCATCGCCTCATCCGACCACGTCTCACGCGCGGTGGCGAGGAGCAGTGCGATGTCGCCATACGGGTCAGCTGTTCCCAAACGGCCCAGGTCGATGAGCCCCGTGACCTGACCGGTGGCGGGGTCGACGAGAATGTTGGGCAGGCAGAGGTCGCCATGGCAGACCACCAGCTGGGCGCGCTCTTGGGCGAGACGAACCGGCAGTTCTGTCTCGATCTGTTCCATGATCTGTGCCGGCGGGGTGCGCTGCAGTGCCACGGGGAGGAACTCGACGACGACGCGGTCCTCTGCCACGGTGGCGTGGGCAAGGCGCATCATCTGCACGAGGGTCCGGTCGAAGGGGCATCGATCAACGGCTAGACCGTGCAGGGCTCGGACCGCGAGGACTACCGAGCGCCATGCCCGTTGAAGGGCTGGAGCGTCGAGCTCACTCGCCGGCACGCCCGGCACCGCTTGCGTGACCAGACAGGCACCGGAGTCTGTCTCGCGCCAGTCGAGTACAGCAGCACTGGGGATGGCCATCTCGTTGAGCCAGACGCTGCGGTCGCGTTCGGCTGACAGGTCCGCCACCAGTTCAGACGAGACGATCTTCGCGTAGCGATGCTGGCCGTGGTCACAAAAGACGGCAGCACCCGACTCGCCCCCAGCGACGGGCTCCCAGTCCCCAGAATCGGGCGGGAGGAACTCCGCGACGAAGGGAAGGACTGATCGACACTCATCCATGGTGACGCCCCGTCCCGTTTCCCGCGCGCGACGCTGCCGCATGGTGCGTGTTCGACGGGACCAGGCCGTGAGCAAGGTGTGGAACGTCCGTCCAGCGGGTACGGCCCCACAGAACCGTGAGGAGGCAGGTGCAGAGATGACCGACACCCTAGAGCGCGACCACGAGCTGGAGCCCACCGACCTCAAGCGTGGACTGAAGCAGCGCCACCTCACGATGATCGCCATCGGCGGCGTCATCGGTGCCGGCCTGTTCGTCGGCTCCGGCGTGGTCATCAACGAGACCGGGCCTGCTGCGTTCCTCAGCTATCTGATCACCGGCGTCCTCATCATCCTGGTGATGCGGATGCTCGGCGAGATGGCGACGGCGAACCCGTCCACCGGTTCGTTCGCCGACTATGCCCGCCGAGCGCTCGGCGGCTGGGCGGGCTTCTCGGTCGGCTGGCTGTACTGGTACTTCTGGGTGATCGTCGTCGGCTTCGAGGCGACCGCCGGCGCGAAGATCATCCAGTACTGGTGGAAGGGTCCGGAGCTCTGGGTGCTGGCGCTCGGACTGATGGTCCTGATGACCGCGACCAACCTGGTCTCGGTGAAGTCGTACGGCGAGTTCGAGTACTGGTTCGCCGGCATCAAGGTCGCGGCGATCATCGCCTTCCTCGGTCTCGGCGCGCTGTTCGTGCTCGGCCTGTGGCCCGACCAGAGCCTGGACTTCAGCAACCTGACCGACCAGGGCGGCTTCCTCCCCAACGGCCCGAGCGCGATCTTCTCCAGCATCGTGGTCGTCGTGTTCTCGATGGTGGGCGCCGAGATCGCCACCGTCGCAGCAGCCGAGTCGCACGACCCGAAGAAGGCGATCGCCAAGGCCACCCAGTCGGTGATCGTGCGGGTGCTGACCTTCTACGTCGGGTCGGTGTTCCTGCTCGTCTGCATCCTGCCGTGGGACGACACCGAGCTCGGCGCGTCGCCGTACGTCGCGGCGTTCACCGAGATGGGCATCCCGGGTGCCGACGACCTGATGAACGCGGTCGTGCTCACCGCGGTGCTGTCCTGCCTCAACTCCGGGCTCTACACGGCCTCGCGGATGCTGTTCGTGCTCGCTGGTCGCCGTGAGGCGCCGATGGCGCTGATCACGGTCAACAGCCGCGGGGTGCCGGTGTGGGCGATCCTCGCCTCGACGGTGGTCGGCTTCCTGTGCGTCATCGCGGCGTACGTCTCGCCCGACACCGTCTTCCTCTTCCTGCTCAACTCGTCCGGTGCGGTGATCCTCTTCGTCTACCTGCTGATCGCGATCTCGCAGTACGTGCTGCGACGGCAGACGCCCGGAGGACAAGCTGACCGTGAAGATGTGGTTCTTCCCGTACCTCACCATCGTCGCCGCGCTGGGCATCGTCGGCGTGCTGCTGCAGATGTTCTTCACCGACGCGACCCGCTCGCAGCTGCTGCTGAGCCTGCTGTCGTGGGGTGTCGTGCTCGCGCTGTACGCCGTGACCCGCTGGCGTGGCGGCTCGATGAGCGCCGAGGAGGTCGAGGCGAAGAAGGCCGGACCCTCCGATCGTGCGGCGGAGCGCATCCTCGTCCTCGCGAACCAGACCCTGCGTCGGCGAGCAGCTGCACGACACGTTGCTGGGCATCGACGGCAGCGACCGTGCGGAGTACCTCGTCGTCGTCCCGGCCAACCCGGTCGACACGGGACAGGCGGACCGCGAAGGCGCGGCGTTCGTGTGGGAGGCGACCACGCAGGCCGCCCAGGAGCGGCTCGACGAGACGCTCTCGACCTTGCAGGCGCGTGGCCTCACCGTGCGCGGCGAGCTCGGCGACTACCGTCCCCTGCTCGCGCTCGACAAGGCGGTGCGCGAGTTCGGGCCCGACCACGTGGTGATCTCCACGCACCCCGAGGAGCGCTCGACCTGGCTGCGCCACGGAGTCGTCGACGAGGCCCGCAAGCGCTACGACGACATCGACATCGAGCACGTGGTCGTCGAGCCCGTGCAGGCGTCCTGACCCGACCAGCTCGTGCGTGCGCGGCTCCAACTCATCACTGCCGCCTTGTGTGCTTTGTTGGTCAGCGCCTGCGGGCAGCAGGACCCCAACAGCGACCCGCACGCCTGCACCGACATGGGCCGGAAGTCGATCGACAGCGAACGGGCTCGCAGCGTCACGTTGACGATCAGGGATGCGGACGGTCTTGTCGTGTTCGACGGCACGACGACTGTGAGGCCGCGTAGGCACCAAGTGAACGGCGCCGGCTGCCCACCGATCACGTGGAGCTCGACCGTCACTGCCTTTGGACGCGGACGACTGGTCGTTGCCAGGGCAGGGTGAAGATGCGGTCCCGCCCCTGCCGATGTGCGGACGTCGAAGCGGTGCCAGGTCCGCCGTGCGATGACAACGCATCTGCTGACAGAGTGCCCCGTTGGCAGGTCGCCGCGGCCGGAAAGGATCGAGAGAGTGAAGAAGTACATCCTCTTCGATCATGACGGTGTCCTTGTTGATACCGAGTTCTGGTACTTCAGGGCTGGACAACGCGCCCTGGCGGACGTGGGTGTGACGTTGGACCAGGAGCAATACCTCCGGGACATGAGCCAGGGATTGGGCACGTGGGCCCAAGCCAGGGCGGCAGGCATTGATGAACAGACCATCAGCAGGCAGCGCGAGGTTCGTGATGCCTACTACCAGGAGTATCTGAGAACTGAAGCCATCGAGATCGAAGGCGTCGTCGACACTCTTGCTGAGCTGTCGAAGTACGTCCGCATGGCCATCGTGACGACCGCGAAACGTGTGGACTTCGAGATCATCCATGAGAAGCGCCAGATCACGACAGTTCATGGATTTCATCCTCGTTCGCGAGGACTACGAGCTGGCCAAGCCGCACCCGGAGCCCTACCTGACCGGACTGGAGCGCTTCGGAGCCGCCAAGGAAGAGGCACTGGTCGTCGAGGACTCGTCCAGAGGGCTGAACTCAGCCGTGGCGGCCGGGATCGACTGTGTCGTTGTGGACAACGACTTCACTCAAGCGCAGGACTTTTCACAGGCCAGGTATCGGATCAAGACTCTGAGTGAATTGGAAGACATCATCCTCACCATCGCCTGAAGGAGCGCTGACCCGTGTCAATGGGCCAGCCAGCAGCAGTCGATCATCGGGCACCATGGGGCCATGCCACCGTTGTCACCTGACTCGGAGCCTCAGGCTCCTGGTCTGCCGACTCTGCACGGGTCGGCGACCGTGCTCGTGGAGGGTGAGGCCGCTCTCGCGGTGGGAGACGACACCCGTTACATGGTGGCCTCGGTCAGCAAGCAGTTCATCGCGGTGACCGTTCTGCTGGCTCACGCCGAGGGGTCCCTCGACCTGGGCGATGGGGTTCGGAGGCAGGTCCCGGAGCTCGGCCCCGCTTACGATGACGTCACCGTCCATCACCTCCTCACCCACACCTCAGGCGTCCGACATTGGACGACCGAGGTCCCAGGGCTCTGGATCTCCGACCCTGGAACTGCAGCGGACCGCATAGCGGTGCTGGCTCAGACCCCTCCGCTTTTCCAGCCGGGAAGCGAGTGGCTCTACAGCAGCGTCGGCTACGCGTTGCTCGTGACCGTGGTTGAGCGCGCCACCGACACCGCCTACGCCGACCTGTTCAACCGGCTGGCTGGCGCCGCCGGTCTGAGCAGCACCACCGTCGGTCCGCCCGCGTCTGACGCGCCGGCGGCGACGGGGGCTCGGGGCGGGTTGCCCGTCCCCCCGAGGATCTCGCTTCGACGCTCGGCACCGGGTACGTGTGGTCCACAGCGGACGACCTCGCGAGATGGACCGACCGGCTCCACGGCGGTCTTCTCCCAGACGAGCTTCACGAGCTGCTGGTCACGCCACATGTCGCTATCCCGGTGGACGACCCGCAGACCCTCGCAGCGGCGTACGGCTATGGATTGGTTGTCGGCTCGCTCGAAGGGCACCGGGCCTGGTTCCATGCCGGGGACAACCCCGGTTTCTGCGCATTCACCGGCCACCTCCCGGACCTCTCGGCCAGCATCGCCTTCGTATCGGCGGAGCAAGAGACCGATGCCGACGCTGTGGCGGCTCAGCTGGTTGCGGTGGCCGCCGACCCGCCCCGAGGAAGGCCGTGGATGGACAGGCCGTCGCGCCGAGTGCAGAGTTTGTGACGTGGCCGCCATCGAGTTCGAGCTCGAACGCACCATCAATGCGCCGATCGAGCAAGTCTTTGCACGTTTGACCGACATCAACGGGCACAACGAGTGGATGCCCAGGAAGGGCAGCATCCTCAAGCACACCGAACAGACGTCACCCGGCGAGCCGGCCGTCGGCACGACCTTCGTCGATGACACCAAGTACGGGCGGACGCCGGGCGAGATTGTTGAGTACGACCCGCCTCGCCGCGTGGTCTATCACTGGTGGGACAAGGGTAGGAACGGCAAGGTCAGGACCGAAGGTTGGCCGGAGTACTCGCTGGAAGCCGTCAGCGACGAGGCCACACGAGTACGCCATCACGCGAAAATGCATGCCTATGGCATCTATCGCCTCGGCATGCCGCTGTGGCGCCGGGTAGCGGTGCGAGAACGCTCCACCACTGTCGACGCGCTGCAGGCCTCGTTCGACAGCCCAGGCTCCTAGTAGTCGGCGCCCTTGACGCCAGGCCATCTCCTGCAGCTCGAACGTGTTGCCGTCAGGATCGGAGAAGTCCGCTCCCTTGACGCCGCCTCCGAAGTCCTGGATCTCGCCGATCTCTACACCTCGGCGGACAAGGTCGGCACGCGCCTCGACGATGTCCTCCACAGCCAAGTGCAAGCCTCGGACACTGCCGGGTTTTCCCGCGTAGACATCCAGCCCTGTCCCGAAACCGACCGAACAACCCGAGCCCTCTGGTGTCAGCTGGACGATCCGGACGCCCTCGCTGGGCTTCACGTCAAAGTCTTTCTTGAAGCCGAGCTTGTCTTCGTAGAAGACGATGGCTCGGTCCACATCCGAGACCGGGAGCGGGATCAGTTCCAGCTTCATCTGCATCGGAGTCGAACCCCCTTGGCTTGTCGTCGTCCGCGCGATCATTCCACAGTGCCACGAGTGCCAGGTCAGTCTGGCGGACCCTCCCGGTTGTCATGGGCCAGACGCCAGGCGCGCGTGTGGCCCAGGCCGAGGACGACCGATGGCCGCGCGTTCTGAGGCGTCGTTCGGGGCGTCGTTGAAGGCACCGAGCCGGTCGGCGTTCGCAGGATCGCCAGCTTGAGCAGGCCCGCGGAACCGTCGGCGACGGCGCGGAAGTTCGGCTCGTAGCCGAACACGGTCACGCTTCCGGCGCCGACCCTCTCAACGGTCTCGAGGGCCGTGCCGGCGAGCGTCTTGGGCTTCGTGGCAAAGCCGGAGAGGAACATGCGCTGCGGGAAGGCGCCGACCACCCTGGCGGTTCCGGGCGCCAGGACGAGGTTGTAGTCGCTGTCCCACTCGATCTCGTTCGGACCGCGCGGAGTGAGGATGCGCATCAGCGCCCCTGGCGACTCGGACTTCGGCGTGCTCATGCCCACCTGGGAGATCCCGACGGCCGACGCCAGCAAGGCACCCTCCTGCCAACCGACGTACCGACCGCCGTCAGCGACCCAGCCCGCCAAAGCAGCCCGGCCGTCGGGTCCGAGCCGTCGAAACACCGGCTTGGAGTCGACGTTCCCCACGACCAGGACGTCGACCTTGCGCAGCGATGCGGCAGTGACCTGCTCCGGTTGCAGCACCTCGTAGGGCAGTCGCCAGTCCTCGCCCAGCCGCCACTGGAGCCATCCGGAGTACTGGTAGCCGTTCCAGGTCTTCTTGAACTGGTCCAGCACAGCGATCCGCGGCAGCGGGCCGGGTGGTCTCGGCGTCGTGGGCTTGCGCAGCTTCGGCACCCGGACCACCGGCGCGCGCACCGGCAGGCCGGTGGATCCGCCCTCGAATGCCGGCGAGCAAGGGCAGGCTCCATCCGCTCACGTCGTAGAAGTAGGGGAACGGCACGTAGGTGTCCTCGTTGAGGGCCGCCTGCACCCAGTGCTTCTGCGCCTGGGCAAGGCTGACCCAGTACGTGCCGGCGGGAAGAGTCTCCCGTCGCGGCGCCTCACCGTACGCGCGGAAGTCCCGGACCACCGTCGGCCGGGCCAGCCGATCCACGATGACGTGCGCGTCCTGGAGGCGGCTGACCACAAGCCTGGTCTCTCGCGAGTTCCCCAGCAGGAAGTAGCCGCAGACCGGCCGCTTCGGCACGTGTCGCAGCAGGTCATGTCCCGGGTTGAAGATCCTGTTCGGCTCCAGGCGACAGTCCTGTCCTTCCGCCTTCGCCTGGACGAAGGTGGCGCGCCATTGGCGCAGGACGCTCGCGCGATGGGTCGCGCCGGCGTACAGGGTGGAGAGAGCGGACGTGTAGTGGTGTCGCACGCGCGTCGGGTACGGCGTGCCGTCCCCCTGCTCGAAGGTCATCCCCACGGCGCCCATCTGGGTGGTCGGGACGGTGTCGCCGTACACCTGGGCGAAGAAGTCGTACCCGGACTTCCAGGTCTCGTAGCGCCAGCCGTGAGCCTTGAACGCCCTGGCGTTCGCTGGGCCGTACACCTCCTCGACCTGTCGGTAGAGCAGGTTCGGAGTCTCGTGGTAGATCGGGTCCGCGTCCGGTGGGAAGAAGTAGCCGTTGCCGCTGTTCTCGTGCTCGTCGACGAACAGCTGCGGCGGGTACTTCCACAGCAGTCGAAGCCTCCCTGAAACCTCCGGCTGCGTGCCTGCCAGTACGTCGCGGTTCATGTCGAACGCGTAGGAGTTGTAGCGCGTGTCATGCGCGCGTCCATCCGGGTTCTGCACCGGGATCAGGCCGACGATCGCGTGGTCGCGGATCGCGCGCGCCACGCAGTCCGAGCGGTCAGCAAGCTCGTACAACAGCTTCACGACGGCGTCCGCGCCGGAGGGCTCGTTGCCGTGGACGTTCGCTGCGATCCACAGGATCGTGGGGGTACGACGGATGATCTCTCGTGCCTGCGAGTCCGGCGTAGCAGGCGCGCGCAGCCGGTCGAGATCCCGGCGGATCGCCGGCAGCCTGTGCAGGCTGTCCGGGGTGCCGACGAGCGCGTATCGCAGGGGGCGGTCCTGCCAGGAGCGCGCGTACACCCCGGTCACCACCCGGTCGCTGGCTCGATCGGCAGCCCGCCAGTAGCGGCCGATCTCCTGGTTGGTGGCCTCACGCGAGCCCAGTCGATAGCCGAGCACATGGTGAGGGGTCGGCACGGTGCCGCGGAACTGCGGCGTGGTGCTGACCGGATCGCATCGGCGATCGGAGTTGAGCGACTGGCTCGGAGAACTCGCCGTCGCCACGTTGGTGAGGCAGAGGGCGACGACGCTGGCGGCGGTCAATCCGGCAAGGGTTCGGCGCATGTTCGGAGCGTAGGGTACTTCCGGCCCAGCCGGGGGTCGCCGGCTTCGGCGAGCAAGCCCTGTGCGCGGATCCGAAAACCGGTCGCCGTGGCGCTGAGCC
The DNA here is from genome assembly GCA_963730915.1 of uncultured Gemmatimonadales bacterium. Classification (GTDB taxonomy): domain Bacteria; phylum Gemmatimonadota; class Gemmatimonadetes; order Gemmatimonadales; family GWC2-71-9; genus CAVVWJ01. Next base: position 18,556 of record CAVSTR010000005.1, read on the forward strand.
GGTTCTACGGTGCGGAGGTGGCCTTGCGACTGGAAGCGGTGACCTTCGACGTGGCCGACGCGCCTGCGGTGGCGGCGTTCTGGGCACGGCTGCTCGGACGGGAGGTCCGCGCTGAGTCCGGCGGCGCGCTCGTGCCGGGTGACGAGACACAGGTCGGGCTCCGGTTCGTCACCTCCGACATCGAGCAGGTGGGCGCGCGGCGGTTGCACCTGCACCTCACCAGCAGCAGCCTCGAGGACCAGCAGCGGACTGTCGAGACGGCGCTGCATCTCGGTGGCCGCCACATCGACGTAGGGCAAGAGCCCGACGCGGGCTTCGTCGTGCTGGCCGACCCCGGGGGGAACGAGCTCTGCGTGATCGAGCCGGGCAACAACTTCCTTGCCGGGACGGGCTACCTCGGCGAGGTCACCTGTGATGGAACCCGAGACGTCGGCTTGTTCTGGCGTGACGCGCTGAGCTGGCCGTTGGTGTGGGACGAGAACGAGGAGACCGCGGTTCAGTCGCGGCTCGGCGGCACCAAGGTCTCGTGGGGCGGACCACCGGTCGAACCCAAGCACGGACGGAACCGACAGCGCTTCGACCTGCTCACCGCTGACCCCGGCAGCGAGGCCGAACGGCTGACCTCGCTGGGTGCGACCCTTCTTGCCGAACTGGATGCCGGCGTCGAGCTGGCCGACCCAGACGGCAACGAGTTCAGCCTGCGCGCAGGCTGAACGTCAAGACCGGTTCACCCCGACCAAACAGGAGCCACATCTTTGCGGTAGCTCCGACCGAAGATGCCCCCGATCACCACCAGGACGGGGCGGGGCACGTTGGCGGCGAGCGCAGTCTTCTGTTCCGCGGTGGCGCCGTCTTGGAGCCAGGCGAAGAAGACTCCGGCCTTGGGCAGTCCGGTGCGACGGCTGAACTTCCGGCCCATCTCCTTCATGACCGGGTCATCTGTGTGCTGCGCCAGCGCAGTCTCGGTCTCATGCTCTTCATGGTCGAGGTGGGTCAGTGTGGTGGTCTGGAGTTTGTCCATGGCCTCGGCAGCAGCGTCAGCATCTGCGCGGGTCGCTGTACGCCGGAACGTCTCCATCGCCTCGCCGGTGGCCGCCAGGTCGGCGGCCATCTTCTCGTGCTCGTCATCGAAAGAGGCGATGGTCGGCCCATCGATGCCGATCGCCTTCAGCGCCGGCCAAGCGATCTCGTGTTCACCTTCGTGGTGCTCGGTCAGCTGTGCGTCGAAGTTGACCCAGGCCCGGTGCAGCGCCGCCGCCCGCGCCAGGTCACCACCGGTGAAGACGCCGAGTGCGCGGCGGAAACGATCGAGGTCTCGGCGGACCGCACTGTGGATCACCTTGTTCATGCTCATGTGCGGGGTCGAAGTTGCCATGCCGCCAACGCTATGCGGCCACCTAGTCGGCTGGGAAGGGAGCCGGCAATCCGGGCCGGCGCGACCAGCGACCCCACAGTGAACCGAGCACTCCTGGCCGAGCGGATGATTCGCAGGGCTGCGTCAGGACGGAGAGACCGCCGCGCGCACGTGGTCAAGCATCTCCTGCTCGCCCTTGCTCACCCGCTCCGCATGGAAGCCCAGGAAGCCGCCCTCTTTGGCGGCGTTGGCGGCGGCCTGTGCCGTGGTGACCAGCCAGTTGCCGAATGCCGCCGTCTCTTCAGGGGTCGCCCGTGCCGCGACAATCTCCTGAACGGCGCTGAGCTCGACCAGCACTTGCTCACCGGTCGGTGCGGTTCCCTGCAGAGAGGGGCGGTAGCCCTCGAGCGGGTTCCGCTTCTGCTGAACCTCCGCCTGAATGTCGAGTGCCACCTCGGTCACCAGCTGTTCCCGACTGGACGGGTGGGTGGCAGCCTCGACCGTCGCCATCGACTCGGCCGCGCCCTCGACCGGACCGCTGGGATCGGCCAGCATGATGGCCAGACCGGCTACGAACGGCGCCCGCACGATCCGACTCCAGTCCTCCTCGGGGAAGTCGCTCTTGGTCGTCACTGCACGCCCTTTCGTCTAGCCGCGTTCCAGTCTCCCCGCTGGGCCGCGCATTGTCACGGGTCGGTCAGTGGCCCCAGTCCGGCGCAGGTGGAGCCGACTCGCACGATGTCTCCTGGGCTCCTGCGCACATGTGACAAGATGATCGCCACCCGGTTCAGGTAAGGGACAAACGCCATGGCCCATGAAACTCTCCCGCAGATGCTCTCGAAGGTCAGTCTGCTGTCTGACGTTCCTCCGAAAGTGATCGCCGACCTCATCGCGGTCGGTTCGACGTTCACGACGCCGCCGGGTGGAGAAGCCGTGACCCAGGGCAGCTCCAGCGCGGGACTTCAGGTCGTGCTCGAGGGCACCGCCCTGGTCGAGGTCAGCGGTAGCTCGCGGCCGTCGATGGGGCCTGGCAGCTATTTCGGCGAGATCTCGGTCATCGACGGGCAGGGACGCTCGGCGACGATCAAGGCAGGCGACGAGGGACTGAAGACGTTCGCGATCTCACCGCTGAACTTCTCCGAGCTCATCGACAAGCATCCTTCCCTGGCCAAGGCACTGCTGAAGGCCCTGTGTGCGCGGATCCGCAGCCTCGAGCAGACGCCGGTCGACCAGCTCTGACTCCGCGAAGCGCGCGAGCATCGGTGTAGACCTCGCGGGAAGTGTCGCCGCAAGGTGGCGCGGCAGTCCTACACTCAACGGATGGAGCTGCTCGAGCGTGAGGGCTTTCTGCGACGCGCTCGGCGCCTACGCGACCGAGGCCGCCTCCGGGAACGGTCGCCTGGTGCTCGTCACCGGCGAGGCAGGGATCGGCAAGACGGCCCTGGTCGACGCCTTCCGCGCGTCCCGCTCCGACATCCGCTGGCTGTGGGGTGCGTGCGACGGCGGCTTCACACCTCGTCCGCTCGGACCGCTCCACGAGATCGCCGGACCGGTGCGGCGGGCGACTGCAGGACGTCTGCGGCACCGAGACCGACCGGAACGAGCTGTTCGCCGCCTTCCTCGATCATGCTCGGCGACGTGCGCCGGGCCGTCGGCGTCGTGATCGAGGACCTGCACTGGGCCGACGAGGCCAGTCTGGACTGGCTTGGCCTACCTGGCCCGACGGCGTGGGCCGAACGCCCGGCGCTGGTGCTGGTCACCTATCCGGGACGACGAGGCCGTACCGACGACCGGGTCCTGGCGAGCGTCCTGGGCCGGATCGCCGCCCACCGCCTCGACCAGGCGGATGGCCTTGCCACCCCTCGGCCTCGAGCGCGCGCTGCGACGACCTCAGTCCGTGCGCGAGGACGCGGACGAGCTGCACTCGCATCGACCGGGCGGGAACCCGTTCTAGGTGACGCGAGGTGCTGGCGACCTGGAGCCGGGCCAGGTGCCTCCGTCGGTCGCCGACGTGGTCCGCGCCGGGTGCATCGGCCACTCGCCGCCAGGCTCGGCGGATGTTGGCGGGAGCCGCGGTCATCGGCCGGCCCGCGCCGGCCGCAGCTGCTCGCGGCCGTGACCGGAGTCGCCGTCGAGCTGCGCTCGACGAGTGCGTGACGTCGGGGACTCTGGTCGTGCACCGGGCCGAACTTTCGGCGTTCCGCCACGAGCTGACCCGGCGGGCCGTCGAGGAGGCGGTTCCCGACGTCCAGGCGGCCGAGCTCCATCGGATCGCCCTGCTCGCCCTCGAGCGCGCAGGGAGCCGACGCCGCCGAGCTGGCCCACCACGCGGTCGCGAGCGCCGAGGCCGACGCCGTCGATCCGGTCATGCGCCGGAGCGCGGGGAGCAGCGCCGCAGCCGCAGAGCTCGCATCGCGAAGCAGTGGTCCAGTTCGAACCGGGTCCTGGTGTACGCGGACCTGCTCTCGACCGAGGATCGACGCCGACCTCGAGGAGGCGCTGGCCGAGTCTCTGGTCGACCCGGGACCTGCTGGGCCGAGGCCGAGGAGCACTGGGACCGCACGATCGACCTGAGGCGCGGCCTGGGCGACCCGGTTTCCCTCAGCCGCTGCTCTGCGGCGCTACTCCGTCGGTCTGTGGCGGTTGTGCCGCGCCGAGCGAGTACCGTCGACGCGAGCGACGCAGGCTTACGAGCTCATGTCGGCGATGCTGGCCGACTGCGCCGAGAAGGCGCTGGTGTTCGTAGGCCCAGTGCGAACGACGTGCGACGCTGTCGACCAGCTGACCAAGCCCGCGGCCTCCTCGAGGAGTGTCTGCGGATCGGTGAAGAGCTGGCCGACGACGCGATCGTCGAGTCGGGCCCTGCACGGCGCTTGCGTTCGCCGACAGCGCCGTCGGGCGTCGTCGACTTCCCGGCTGCTCGAGCAGGCGACTCGAGGCAGGACTCCGAGCCGAAGGACGCGAACGATCGTCGCCTGCATCTACACCAACCTCTACGCGGCGTCGGTCGACCATGCTCCTGGTTCGACGCCTATCGCCGGCATCGGTACGAGCACGGGCTCGGCCTACTGCTCTCGACCACGAGCAGCACACCTTCAGCGTGTGTATGCGCGGCGCCCGGATCACCGAGCTGCGTACGCCGGGGCCTCGAACGACCGATGCGATCGAGCTGGCCCTCGCCACCATGCAGGAAACCATCTCGCCGGTGAACCGGATGCACCTGCTCATCGGTCTGTCACGGCGGCAGGCTTCCGATCGGGCCGCCCGGAGGCCCGGGACTGGCTCGCCGAGACCTGGCAGCTCGCGAACAGCAACGGCGAGACGTACTGGCTCATCCAGGTCGCGCGGCAGCGGCCGCCGCAGGGCGCCTGGCTCTGACCGATGACCCGTGCCCTGGTCACCGACGAGGTTCGCGATGTCTACCGTCGCGGGTTGGAGGACGACCCGTGGGTGCACGGCGAGCTGAGTGTCTGGCTTGCCCTGCTCGGCGAGCCAGTCGAGCCGGACATGAGGTGCCCCCGCCGTACTCCCTGGACCTCGCGGGCGACCACCTCGCCGCGGCGCAGGCCTGGCAGGACCTCGGCTGCCCGTTCGAGAGCGCCATCTCGCTCACCTGGGCCGGCGACACCAACTCCCTCGAGCGAGCCCTCGCAATCTTCCTCGACCTCGGCTCGAAGCCTGCTGCTGCAAGAGTCCGAACGCTGCTGCGCTCGCGACGGCGTCCAAGCAGCGCTGCCGCGTGGTCCGCGTTCGACGACGGCCGCCCACCCTGCCGGGCTGACCTCGCGCGAGGCCGAGGTGCTCGAGCTGATCGCCGACGGTCTGACGAACGCCGAGATGGCCGAGCGGCTGGTGCTGTCGCGACGTACCGTCGACCACCACGTGTCAGCGGTCCTCACCAAGCTCGGAGTCAACAGTCGGGCCGAAGCCGCCCGTCGCGCGGCCGCACTCGCAACTTAGGCACTCGCTCCGCCAATCTAGGCAGCCGCTACCGATTCGTGCCGGGCGGCCGCTCCCTAGCGTCGAGGAAACGGTTCACACCTCGACAAGGAGCACGACATGCCTCTCTTCATGGACCTCCACCACCTGCAGGGTCCGGTCAGCATCGACGACGTCGCCAAGGCGCACCAGGCCGACCTGGCGAAGCAAGGCGACCACGACGTGCACTACCTGCGCTACTGGGTCGACGAGGACGAGGGCGCGATCTTCTGCCTGGTCGACGCTCCGGACGCGGAGGCTGCGATCACCGTCCATCGCGATGCCCATGGCCTGGTCGCGGACGAGATCTACCGCGTTCGGGAAGGCGTCTGAACGCCCTCGGCGGAGACGGCCACCGGCGCTTGCCGTGGTCCTGATGTGACCGATCACCAGCACAACAAACAAGCCACCAAACAAAGGAAAGAACATGAACGCGAACCAGAGCAGCAAGACCCGTCGGACCCGCATCGTTCAGTCAACTTTCGTCACGGCGTTGGCCGTCGTCGCCATCGCGGCGAACCCCGGAACCCCGGCCCAGGCATCACATCCGGTCGAGGGCCCCGGTGCCGCGACGACGACGTTCGTGGGCAACGTGACCTCGCCCTCGCTCTCGCCCTGCTTCAATGTCCCGACTCCGGACCGGTGGCCGGGCGACGTCGGCGCTGTTCCTACCTGCTAGAAGCGCGGTGAACCCGCACCACTCGATGAGCCCACTCCGGAGGTTTCGGGTGGGCTCATCGTCCTAGGTCGCGCTAGTGGCAGGCGACGGGGCCGCCCCGGTCGAGGACCTCGTCGTTCGCAGCGACGAAGCGCCACGAGTAAGAGGCAGGGCGCAGCACGAGGCGAAGAACGCCGTCCCGACCGGAGACACGTACCTGGCTGTTCGGCTCCGGTGAGCCGAACTCGTAGGTCTCGGCCCCACCGGTGCCGACGACGAACTCACGGATGCCCTCCCCGCTCTGCACCGCCGCCGGGGTCTGACGCGCGAAGCGCTCGTACACGTGCTCGTGGCCATTGAGCACGAGATCCGCGCGCGCCTCGTAGAGCGCCGTCCAGAACGGAGTGACGCTGGCGTTGTTGCCGTGCTCGAGACCGGAGTTGAACCGGGGATGGTGCCAGAACGCCAGGGTGCACTTCTGGTCACTGGCCGCCAGGACACGTTTGAGCCATCGCACCTGAGCTGAGGAGTTGCCCCGCGCGATGTTCGAGTCCAGGGAGATCAGCCGCCAACCACCGAGCTTGGTGCTGTAGTAGGAGTGTCCGTGTGAACGGGCAGCGTCGCCGAAGTAGCGGAAGTATCCGGCTGCGTCCTCGGTGAGGTACTCATGATTGCCGGCACTGGGCAGGGTGCGAGCCTTGAACCGGCCCCACGTCGGGTCGTAGTAGGTGCGAAAGTCCGCGTACGCGCCGCGGGGGTACTGCAGGTCTCCCAACGCCAGGACCTTGGCCGGATCGATGCGTTCGACGAGCCGTGCGGTGCCGCGTTGATGACCGAGGCTGCGTGGCGAGATGTCGCCGGCCGCAGCGACGACGTGCGACCGAACCGCTTCTCTCCTCGGATCCCGGCGTCGCACGGTCCAGCCGATCGGCCGCGGGCGCAGTGGCGCACGCGACAGCCAACGGGCCGACGACGAGGATCAGGGCGACGACCAGGCCCGCTCGTCGCGAGGTTGATGAGAGCACAGCTCGACCGCCCAGGGAGGACTCAGATGTAGGAAGGCGCCTTGGGGTACGGGCCGTAGTTGTTGTCTCCCGGTGCGCTGTCCGTGCAGAACCAGACGATCAGGATGATGAACCCGACGAGCGGGATGAGCCCGATCAAGATCCACCAGCCGGACCGGTTGATGTCGTGCAGGCGTCGAACGCCGACCGCGATGCTCGGAAGGAGCAGGGCCAGCGACACCAGCACCTGGAAGATCTGGCCTCCACCCAGCGCCTGGTCGATGATCGCGGCAACCACGCTGACGATGAGGTTGAAGAGCGCGAACCACCAGTACTCCGAGCGGCGGGCCCGGCCATGGAAGGTGGCGTACTTCGAAAGGCAGACCTGGATCGCTTCGACGAAGTTCATGCGTTCCCGATTTCGTGACATGGCCGACCCCACAGCCGACACTCGAGAAAAACGTAGCGTAGAACGAGCCCGGGGTACGCGAAAGGTACATAGGTGGCCTGACATGTCGCGTCACGTCGGGCGGGGCGACAGGAGGTCGGATCATGATCGAGCAGCCGGAGCCGGGTGAGCTCGTCCTGACGGGACGGTGGCAGCTCGACGCGGGGCCCGCTCGCGTCTTCACCCTGGTGACCGTGCCGGATGCGCTGGCCGAGTGGTGGGGACCGCGCGGGTTCACGACACCCGAGATCGAGCAAGACCTCCGTATGGGCGGCGCCTACCGCTACACGATGCAGCCACCGGAAGGCGATGCGTTCCACCTCTCCGGCGAGTTCCTGGACGTCGATCCGCCGCACGGGTTGGCCTTCACGTTTCGATGGGACGAACCCGATCCTGATGACCGGGAGACTGTTGTCGTGTTGTCCTTCGAAGCCGTCGGCGACGCCACGGAGGTGTCTCTGACGCACCGAGGGTTCGCGACCGAGGAGCGACTCGCGCTGCATCGCGACGGGTGGGCCGACAGCTTCGAAAGGCTGCAGCAGGTGGTGCGCGCCACGGCCTGAGGCTCGAGGGATCTCACGGAATGCCGAGTTGTTGAAGGAAGCCTGGATAGACTCCGGCTGGACACGGTCGGAGGGAGCACGATGAGCCGTGAGGGCGATGTGAACACCGACCCGAACGACGGCATCGAGGCGGAGAGCTCCCAGACCTCAGAGGCCTCCGGGAGCCGTCGGCTGATGTTCCTGCTGGCCGCGGCGATGTTCGTCCTGGTGGTCGACACGTCGTTGATGAACGTGTCGATCTCCGCCGTCATCAAGGACCTGGACACGACGGCCAGCGGCGTGCAGTCCGCCATCGCTCTCGAGGCGCTGGTCTCGGCGGCGTTCATCCTGATCAACAGCAAGGTCGGCGACCTGATCGGCCGCAAGCGCGCCTACGTGCTGGGCCTGCTCGCGTATGCCGTCGGGGCGTTGGCGATGACGCTGGCGCAGGGGCTGACGTCGATCATCATCTTCTGGGCGATCATCGGCGGGCTCGGCGCCTCGCTGCTGCTGCCGGCCATGCAGTCGCTGATCCACGGCAACTTCGCGGGTGCCGCCCAGAAGCAGGCGTACGCGCTGGTCGGCGCCGCGGCCGCCATCGCGGCGGCGATCGGCCCACTGCTCGGCGGGTTCGTCACGACCTACCTGTCGTGGCGGGTCGGGTTCGGGCTTGGAGGTCGTCATCATCGCCGTCGTCCTGAGCCAGATCGGGCTGGTGCGCGACGTCCCCTACACCGGCTCGCGCCAGGTCGACGTGGTCGGCGCCGTCCTGTCCGTCGTCGGCATGGGTGGCGTCGTGCTCGGGATCCTGGTCTGGCAGGAGGGTGGCGAGTACGTCGGCCTGCTCATGGTGGTCGGCGCCGTGGCGCTGGTGGCTGCTCGCGCGGTGGCTCATCCGGCGCAAGCGCGCGGGCCAGGTGACCCTGCTCGACCCGGACCTGTTCCGGCATCCGAACTTCACCGCCGGGGTCTCGGGCCAGATGCTGCAGCAGATCACGCTGGGCGGCGCCATGATCGCCCTCCCGCTGTTCTTCCAGATGACGCTCGAGTACGACGCCCTGGAGGCGGGCCTGTCCCTGGCCCCGCTGTCGCTGACCATGTTCGCGGCGGCGCTGGTGGCCGGCAGGAGGGCGGGTGGTCGGCGTCCCGCCGCGATCATCCGCACCGGCTTCATCCTGACCAGCCTCGGGATCGGCGATCATCATCCCGTTCGTCCCGCGGGTGGACAGCGGTTGGTACCTCGTGATCCCGCTCGCCATCACGGGCTGCGGCCTGGGCCTGCTGGTGTCGCAGCTGAACAACTACACGCTCGCACCGGTCGAGGAGGAGCGGGTCAGCGAGGCCGCCGGGGTGAACTCGGCCGCCGGATCGTTCGGCCTCTCCTTCGGTCTGGCCATGGCCGGAGGGCTCATGCTGGCGGCCCTGTCGGTCAGCTTCACCCAGATGACCGAGGACAGTGACGTCATCCCGGCCGCCCAGCAGCAGCAGATCGCCGCCGCCCTCGAGGACGACGCCGAGGTGATGAGCAACACCCAGCTGGCGGAGCAGATCACCGGCGAGCCCCCCGCGGTCGAGGCCGAGGTGGTGGCCATCAACAACGACGCTCGCAACCTCTCGCTGCAGATCGCCCTGCTGGTGCCGCTCCTCGCCGGTCTGCTCGGACTCGGCAACTCCTTCCGGATGATGCGCCTGCCCGACCAGAAGCCCTCGTCCTCACTCGAGGGGATGGACTTCGGCTGACCCGCAACCCAGGGGGAATCGCCCGTCCGGGGTGAGCCCGCAACCGCCGCTCGTGCCGGAGAATCGGCCGAAAGAACCGACGTGAGGGAGAAATCGAACGTGTTCTACACCATCGTCTTTGCCGGGCTGGCGATCCTGCTGATCGTGGCCGTGCTCGTCCAGAGGTCTCGCCGCAAGTAGGAGGTCACTCCCGCTGAGGGTCGCGCTGCTCGGGACTGCCGACGGCCGACGTCGGAAGCAGTCGCGTGAGGAAGAGCGCGATAGCCGCGATCAGCGCCAGCACGAACAGGCTGACCTGGAGCCCGTCGATGCGTGCGGACTCGTTCGTCGTCGATCACTCCGCTTGCGCCGTTGGGACGCCGGCATCGTCCAGGGCGGTCTCGAGGTCCGGGTCGGAGACGAACGGGATACCACCGGCGAGCTCCACCTGCGCTGGAGGGAAACCGAGTCGGGCACGGCGGGGTTGTCCTCGATCCCGTGGATGAAGGACGCGGTCAGGCCGCCGATCAGGATCGAGCCCGCGAGCGCGGTCCCGAGCGACGCGCCCAGGTTGGTGGCGTGTTCTGCAGGCCGCCCACTTCGCCGCTGAGCTCGGTCCGACACGGATGAGACGGTCACCGCGCCGAGCTGGGAGGCGAGCGCGCCGACACCAAGTCCGGCCAGGAGCAGGGGCACCGTGACGATCTCGGGACCCGCGCCGACTCGAGTGCGGCCATCAACGACACGATGCCGGCGAGCAGCGCAGCCAGGCCCCAGGTGACCACCCGCCGCGGCGACGCCGTGGGCCAGACCTTGGGAACACCGACCGCCGCGACGAGCAGGGTGACCGAGAGCGGCAGCAGGCGTGCTCCTGTCTCGATCGCGCTGCAGGCCGAGCGCCACGGACAGGAACAGAGGGACGGTGAAGAAGAGCCCGGCCTGGAGCAGGAACTGGAAGAAGAACATGGTGAGGCCGCCCGCGAGCCTCGGGTTGCGCAGCAGGCTCGTGTCGACGAGGGGCTCACGGCCCGCGCGGACGATGCGGCCGCTCCCACCAGAAGAAGACCATGATGACGACCATGCCGCCGAGGACCAGCCAGACCGTGACCGAGATGCCAGAGCGAGCGGGGCGTCCGGTTTCGGCAGGACCCAGCCCCACTCGCCGGAACGGAGCACGCCGAAGACGGCGAGGCCGAGACCGGCGGCTGACAGCACCGCTCCGACGACGTCGAGCCGGACGCGGACCGGCGCCGTGGTGTCCTGGATCTTGCGGCTGAGCACGAGGATGCGAGCACGATGACCACCTCGCCGGCGAAGACCACCCGCCAGGTCAGATAGGTCGTGCACGCACCGCCGATGAGGGGACCCGCCGCGACCGCAATGGCGCCGGCAGACGCGACCAGGCCGTAGGCGCGCGGCCGCTCCGCCGCCGGGAAGTTGGACGCGACCAGGGCAACGATGGCAGGCATGATCAGCGCGGCGCCGACGCCCTCGAGCAACGGACCAGCCGATGATGAGCACCGTCAGGTTGGCGCGAACGCGGTGGTGAGGGAGCCGGCAGCCGTAGATGACACAGCCGATCGAGAACGCGCGACGCCGCCCGATCATCGTCCCGATCTTGCCGCCGGTGATCATCAGGGTCGCCATCACGAGGGTGTACAGGGTGATGGCTGTCTGGACACCGGTGATCGTCGTGTCGACGTCCTTGGCCACCTGAGCGATGGACACGTTCATCACCGAGCTGTCCAAGGTCATGAGGAACTGCGCCGAGGCCAGCGTCATGAGGACGAGCCCCGCGCTGCCTGCCTGCGACGGCGCAGCAGGCGCTGCTCGGCTGGTCATGGCGTCACGCTACGGCCAAAGACGGGTGTCAAGACGACGATCGGGATCATCGCGACGAGTGTCGGAGCGTCGCACGGTTGTCTACCGTGATGGGCATGAGCGACGACAGCACCCGACCGCCCTTCCACCTCGCGATCCCCGTGCACGACATCGACGCCGCGCGGCAGTTCTACGGCGACGTCCTCGGGTTCCCGCGTGGCCGCTCCGACGCCCGATGGACCGACTGGAACGTCGAGGGCCACCAGGTCGTCACCCACGAGGTCGCGGGGGAGCGCGCCGCCGGTCGCCGGCACCAACCCGGTGGACGGTCACGAGGTGCCGGTGCCGCACTTCGGGCTCGTGCTCCCGGTCGAGCGCTTCCAGGAGCTCGCCGACCGGCTCAGGCGGGTCGGCACGGACTTCGTGATCGAGCCGTACGTCCGCTTCGAGGGCGAGCCGGGCGAGCAGTGGACGATGTTCTTCCTCGACCCCTCGGGCAATGCCCTGGAGTTCAAGGCATTCCGCGACATCTCCCAGCTGTTCGCCGTCTGAGCGCACCACCAGCAGAAAGGTTCGCGAGCATGTTCGAGTCCGCCCTGGTCAACCTCTACACCCGCGACATCGAGGCAGCGGTCGCCTTCTACCGCGACCAGCTCGGGTTCACCGAGACCTTCCGTACGCCGAAGGAGGGTGTCCCGGCCCACGTCGAGCTCGTCCTGGACGGTTTCACGCTCGGTCTGGGAGACGTCGAGGCAGCCAAGAGCGTGCACGGCGTCGACGCCACGCCCGGGGCGCCGGCGATGGTGGTCGTCGTCTGGTGCGACGACGTCGATGCGGCATACGAGCGGCTGACTGCCGCGGGCGCACCCGGCCTCATCGAGCCGCACGACGTCGGCAACGGCAACCGCAACGCGCTGCTGCGAGACCCCGACGGCAACCTCCTGGAGATCGTCGCCAAGCAAGCCTGAGCCACCGCCGGGCGGCTCGTCGGCCTCGCCGACCGCTGCACCCTGAGGGACACCCTGAGACGGCTCCGGGGGCGGGATCAGGGTCGGTACGGCGGCTTCCCTGATGCCGGGCCACCACCCGGACGGCCAGGCTCAGATGCATGATCACAGTCGAGGGACTCACGAAGAAGTACGGCGGATTCACCGCCGTCGACGACATCACGTTCACGGCGCAGCCGGGTCGGGTGACCGGCTTCCTGGGGCCCAACGGCGCCGGCAAGTCGACCAGCATGCGCATCATGGTCGGCCTGACGCCGCCGACGCAGCGGCAGCGCCACGATCCTGGGCCGTCGGTTCTCCGACCTGCCCAACCCCGGACTCGAGGTCGGCGTCCTGCTGGACGCATCCGCCCAGCACGCCGGACGCACCGGCCGGGAGATCCTCACCCTCGCCGCAGCGCATGATGGGTCTCCCGTCGGCCGCGTCGACGAGATGCTCGAGCTGGTCAGCCTGACCGAGCGCGAGGCCAACCGGCGCGTCCGCAACTACTCGCTCGGCATGCGCCAGCGGCTGGGTATCGCGACCGCACTGATCGGCGAACCCGCGCGTGCTGATCCTGGACGAGCCGGCCAACGGCCTCGACCCGGCCGGCATCCGCTGGATGCGCGACCTGCTGCGCGGGTACGCCGACCGGGGTGGCACCGTGCTGCTCTCCTCGCACCTGCTGCACGAGATCGAGGTCATCGCCGACGACATCGTGGTGATCGGCAACGGCCGCATCGTCGCGCAGGGCACCAAGGCCGAGCTGCTCGCAGGCCGCCGGCACCGTCGTCCGCGACGCGCGACCTCACCGACCTGGAGATGGCGCTGCGCGCAGCCGGCCTCAGCACGACGCCGTCCGGCGACGGCGCCCTCCGCACCGACGCCGACCCCGAGCTGGTGGGCCAGATCGCCCTCCGCTCCGGCCTCGCCCTGACCGAGCTGAAGTCCGCAGACGGCGCCGGCCTCGAGGAGATGTTCCTCGAGCTGACCGCCGACACGCAACGAGAAGGAGTCGCGGCATGACCGCCATCGCAGTCGAACGCGAGCACGACGTCGAGCAGACGTACGTCCCGGCCCGCAGGATCCCCACGTCCCGGGTCATCTCGGTCGAGCTCCGCAAGATGTTCGACACCCGCGTCGGGCTTCTGGCTGATGGCGAGCATCGTCATCGCTGCCGTCGGTGCGACGACAGCCGTCATCCTGTTCGCGCCGGACGACGAGCTGACCTACAACTCGTTCGCGGCGGCGATCGGGTTCCCGATGACGGTGATCCTGCCGATGATCGCGATCCTCGTCCGTCACCAGCGAGTGGAGCCAACGCACCGGTCTGACGACGTTCACGCTGGTCCCGCACCGCGGCCGGGTCATCCGGGCGAAGGCCATCGCGGCCGTTGCGGTCGGGGTCGGCCGCGATCCCGTTGGCCTTCGCGATCGGCGCCCTCGGCAACGTGATCGGCACGTCCATCGCCGGCACCGACCTGGTGTGGGACCTCTCGTTCACCGACGCGGCGTACATCATCCTGGCCAACGTCCTGGGCCTGCTCGTCGGGTTCATGCTCGGCGTGTTGATCCGCAACTCGGCCGGGGCGATCGTGGCGTACTTCGTCTACTCGTTGCTGCTGCCGACCGTCTTCGGTCTGCTGGCCCAGAGCCAGGAGTGGTTCAGCAACCTGCAGCCGTGGGTCGACTTCAACTTCGCCCAGGGCTACCTCTACGACAACGACATGACCCCGGAGCACTGGGCGAACCTCGGGGTCGCCGCCGGCATCTGGCTCGTGCTTCCGATGATCGTCGGGCTGACGTTGGTGATGAGGTCCGAGGTCAAGTAGCGGGCTGGCCGGTCGGTGTGCCGAGCGCGGGGGTCTCGGCACACCCGACCGGCGTACGTCGTCCGGCCGTCAGGCTCGTCGGGCGACTCCGTCGCCCTGCGCCTGCCGGGCGCGATCGACGAGCTCGGAGGCGACCTGAAGTCCTGAGGCGAGCGCCGCCCCGACCGATTGCAGTCCCGCGCCGCGTCCGGCGACCGACAGTCCTTCGATCCCGGCCAACCGCTCCTCCAGCTTCTGCGCCTCCTGCGCCGCACCGATGGCGGGCACGACGTGGGTGGCGGCCACACGCTCGACGTGTGTGCGTCGGGACGACCCGGTGGGCACGATCCCGGCGCGAGCCAGGTCGGCAAGCACGCGGTCGGTGAGCCCGTCCTCGTCCATGCTCCACACCCCGTCATCGGGGTCGCACCAGACCTCGCAGGCCAGCAGGTGGCCACCGGTCTTCGCCTCGGAGGTCCAGCGCGAGAGGTTGGCGACCCGGCCGACGACGAGGTCCGGGTCGCAGAGGAACCGCCAGAGCTCGTCGAAGGCGGGCTCAGCCGCGACCTCGACGTACACCACGATGGTCGCTCGGGTGCGAGGCGGATTCGAGCCCAACGCACCGCCCGTGAGCCCCAGCAGCACCGGGACGGGGACGGCTGCGACCACGTGGTCGTGGGGGTGCACGTTGCCGTCCTCGTGGGTGGCGACACCGGCGACCCGGTCGTCCTCGAGGACGACCGCGGAGACCGGCACGTCGGTGCGGATCGTGCCGCCCGCAGCCACCACACGATCGGCGAGCCGATCGCAGATCTCGCCGATGCCCCGGTCGGGGTAGGTGAAAGTCCCCTTCCGGCCGCGGTCGGAGGGCGCGGGGCGAAGACGCTTCGCGAGTCGCGCCCACGACCCGTCGGACGAGGTGTCGTTGGCGCTGCCGGTGATGACGCGGGCGAGCCGCTCGTCGACCTGCGACGCCGGGACGCCCCAGAGCTTCTCGGTGTACGGACGGAAGAACCGGTCGTGGAACGCCCAGCCGTAGCGGTCCACGATCCAGGCCTCGGCCGACCCGGCGGGCACCGCCACGGCGCCGCGACCCCCATGCGTACCCGGCGCCGAGCCGGGCCAGGGTTCGCACGCCGCTCTTGGTCAAGACGTTGACCGGCTGGAACGGGTACGCGTAGCAGGTTCCGTCGATCACGACCCCGCGGCGCAGCGGGACCTCGTGCGTGCTGCCGTGGAGCAGCTCGCCGAGGTACTCGTGGACGACCGGACTGGTGGCCAGGATGTGTGACCCCAGGTCGACTCGATGACCGAACAGGTCGAACGACCGTGCGAGGCCGCCGACGCGGCTGCTTCGCTCGTAGACGGTCGTCCGGAGACCCGCGCGTGAGGTCTCCGCGGCCAGGGCGAGCCCGGCCGGCCCGGCGCCGATGACCCCGACATCCATCAGTCCGCCCCCCACGCTTGTCTGCTCTGGACACACGGTATTCCCCGAAAGCCGTGGGTTGGGCGGGTCCTGCGCTAGATCTCGAGTCGCGACTCCTCGAGGTCGAGCTCCTGCAGGATGCGGTTCATCACCTCGTTGGAGAGGTCACCCTGGTGCGCATCCGGATCAAGGCGTCGCGTTGTGCGGCGACGACCATCTGCACCATCTGCTGGTAGGCGAGCGAGCGTTCCTCGTAGCCCTCGTCCTCGATCTTGCCGGCGCGGGCGGCGAACCGCCGCTTGCGATAGGTGTACAGCCCCGCATCCGCTCGACCGTGTCGTCGCGCGTCCACTCCTCCCGCTCGAGCAGCGTCGAGCTGCTGAAGCGCCGCCTTGGTCGCCACGAGTCGGGCCCGGACTCCTCGTCGGCCCCCGCGCCGCCGTCATCCACGTCCAGCGCGCGGATCAGGTACGGAAGCGAGAGGCCTTGCAGGACGAGCGTCAACAAGATCACCGCGAACGTCAGGAAGATGATCAGGTCGCGCTGCGGGAACGCGTCACCCGCGTCGGTCGTCAGCGGGATCGCGAGCGCCACGGCCAGCGACACCGCGCCGCGCATGCCGCTCCACGCCATGATCAGCCGCCCGGTGCCCCCACCCGGCGCAGGCGCTGCTCCGGTCGTCGATCGAGGAGCCGGACGAGGTACGGCATGGTGAAGAACCAGACCAGCCGGACGCCGACGACGACACCAGCGGTCGCCAGCGCGTATCCCGCCAGCGCGCCGGCCGAGTAGCCCGAGAGCCCGTCGAGCACGGTGCGCAGCTGCATGCCGATGAGCACGAAGAGGGCGGCGTTGACGATGAAGTCGAGGATCCCCCAGACGAAGACGCCCTGGAGCCGGGTCCGGGCCGGCAGGATCTTGGCCACCCGGATCCCCATGAAGATGCCGGCCGCCACGGTGGCCAGCACTCCCGAGGCACCGACCGCGTCGGCCGGGACGAATGCGGCGTACCCCGTGAGGAGGGAGAGCGTGACGCTGACCTGGGTGTCCGTCGTACGGCGTCGGAGCTCGGACACCACCCAGCCCACCGCGAGGCCGATGGCGACGCCGCCGATCGCGCTGAGCACGAACTCCATGCTGGCCTCGGCCAGGGAGAGCTGCCGGCGACGACGGCCGTGATGGCCACGCGGTAGGCAACCAGGGCGGTGGCGTCGTTGAACAGCCCCTCGCCCTCGACCCCGCTCACGAGGCGGCGCGGGACGTCGAGGCGGCGCATGATCGTGGCCGCCGCAAGCGGGTCGGTGGGAGAGACGATCGCGCCGAGCACGAACGCCACCTCCCACGGCATGCCAGGGACGATCTCGTGCACGACCCAGGCGACCCCACACATCGTCGCCACCACCAGGCCGATGGTGCTCATCGTGAGACCTCGGAGGTTGGCGCGGAAGTCTCCGAAGTTGGCGAAGATCGACGACGCTGTACAACAGCGGCGGGAGGAAGACGACCAGCACGACCTCGGGGTCCAGCTCCACCTGCGGCAGTCCGGGGATGAAGCCGAGAGCGCGCCGCCGACGACGAGGACGACGGGATAGGGGATGTTCAGCACCTGGGCCAGCGAAGCCAGCGCGACGATGGCGAGCAGCAGCCCGGGGATCAGGAGTTCCGCATCCATGGCGTCATGCTGCCCGAACCGGCGACGGCTCGGGAGGTGCGTCCGCGCACCGGAGGAGGCTGGCCGGCCGCTGCGTGAGGAAGCTCAGGAGTCGCGGGCGTAGGAACGTGTCGCGTGCACGTCGTCGGTCAGGCCGTAGACCTTCTTCAGCTCGGTGACCGCCGCCAACTGTCGCTTGCCGTGCGGGCTCGCCGACGACTCGCCCTCGTCGCCGGGAACGGGCTCGAACGAGTGCAGCACGATGCGCTCGAGCAGCCACCGAGCGTCTCGTCGTTGAACTCGGCCAGGCCCTTGAGCACCTTGACGAGGCTCTTCTCCATCCGGACGCCGAGCTGCACGCGCTCGACCGTGATTCTCTCTGGCATGGGACCAATGTACCCAGGTAACAGGTGTGATCGCACGTCGTTTCGATCCGCTCGCACAGCGTCATGCGGCCGACGAGTCGCCCTCGTGCGTGTCGCTGCACGCGCTCATCCGAACGGTCGAGAATCGCCGCGAACTGCGGAAACGCCGTCGGTTCGGGTCGGCGACCACCGCGTGGCGTGGTCGACTTGTCTCGTGAGCCAGTCGCAGGAGGACCAGCGGCCGCCCCGTGACCCGGAGCGGCTGATGCTGTTCGTCCTCAGCCTGCTCGTAGTGCTCTGCGTCGCCCTCGTCCTGACCCGCTTCGTGATGAACATGACCGCGGACGCCGGCAGCTCGATGGATCTCTTCAACGCGTTGAACTGAGGTACGCGTCGGGCTGTCTCACAGGTGCGGCGAGAGCCGCCGACGGGCTCAGTAGCGGACGATCACGTGGGTCGTGGCCGGCCCACTGGGTTCGCGGTCGGACGACTCACGGGACTGCACCGGGATGACCTTCCCGTCTGTCATCGACAGGCAGCCGTTGTAGCACCATTGCTTGACGAGAACCCAGTCCACGGCGCGTGGATCGTCGACCCGCTCGCCCCGTTCCTGGCCCGTCAGACGCGTGCCACACTCCGGGCATGTGCCGGTGAGAATGCGGGTGCGAACCAGTTCCATGGGAAGAGTCTGAACCATCTGTCAAGGGGTGCGCACGCTCTGTCACCGGCGTGGCGGAAGTGACTTGTGGGGAGTGCATTCCGAATCACAATCTTTGGTACATCACGTGGAGTCCGACGTACCCAAGCTCGGCATGATCGAAGGCTTCGGGGATGGTCGTGAGCACCTCGAACCCCAGGTTTTTCCACAGCGCGACCGCTGCGGTGTTGGTCTCCACGACCGCGTTGAACTGCATCGCGTGGTACCCCTGAGACCGCGCCCAGCTCACGACGTACTCGCCGAGTGCCCGGCCCACGCCCCGCCCCTGGTACGCCGGATCGACCATGAAGCTCGCGGTCGCGACGTGGGCCCCCGGCCCCGGTCGGTTCGGGCCCATCTTGGCCGAGCCGAGGATCGTGTCACCGTCGACAGCGACGACCGTCTGACCCGGCGGCTCCTCCATCCACCAGCCGGTCGCCGACTGCTCGGTCAGCCCGGCGGGGAAGGCGTACGTGCGCCGCTCGCGGACGATCTGATCGAAGAAGGGAAAGATCGCCGGCCAGTCGTCGTCGGTCGCCACGCGGATGTCCACACGTCCGACCCTAGCCTCGGGTCAGGCCGTGCTCTGACGGCGCCGGTAGTGGCCGTCGAAGGCCGTCTGCCAGGTCGCGCCGTCGTCGGAGGACACCTCCCAGTGCTGACGTACCTCCGACCCGTCCCGGCTCGGTGTCCAGGTGATCCGCTGACGGTCGAGCCGGCTGGGGTCGTCCTCGGCGGGCGCGATGCCTTCCAGCACCATGCCTCCGTCGCTGGGCCCGCCGTCCAGGAGCAGGACCGAGCCCGTCGAGTCGATCCACGTCTGGTGCCACCGGTCCCGCGCCGCGTCGTACGCGTTGAGACTGCGCCCCTCGATGTCGCCGGCCCCGTGCCAGTGCTCGGCGATCGCGCCGGTGCCGAGCACGGCCGTGATCTCGTTGGAGCCCACCTGCCTTGCCCTTCGGGCCGAAGACGTCCCAGGACCCGATCCAGAAGTCGAAGGCGTGGTGCTGGTCAGAGGCCGCGTCGTCGAGGCTGGTCATGGCGTGATGCTAGGGGCGGTACGACGTCCGACCGGGCCGTGCAGGCAAGTCTTGACGCGACCGCAACGCGCCTGTGACCCCGGTCGTCAGGCGGTGGCGGCCGCGGCGGCGCGGCCGGCCTGGCGGCCGGAGAAGATGCAGCCGCCGAGGAAGGTGCCCTCCAGCGAGCGGTAGCCGTGCATGCCGCCGCCGCCGAAGCCGGCCGACCTCGCCGGCGGCGTACACGCCGGGCAGCGGGTTGCCGCCGGGCCGCGAGCACCCGGCCGGCGAGGTCGGTCTCCAGGCCGCCGAGCGTCTTGCGGGTGAGGACGTGCAGCCGGACGGCGATCAGCGGCCCGGCCTTCGGGTCGAGGATCCGGTGCGGCGACGCGACCCGGACCAGCTTGTCGCCGCGGTAGCTCCGCGCGCCGCGGATGGCGGTGACCTGGAGGTCCTTGCGTGAAGGCGTTGTCGATCTCGCGGTCGCGCGCCACGACCTGCGCGTCGCACGTCGTCGTAGGTCGAGCAGCGGCTCGTCGGTCAGCGTCGTTCATGCCGGCGACCAGCTCGCGCAAGGTAGTCGGCGCACGACGAAGTCCTCGCCGTGCTGCTTGAACGCCTCGACCGGGCCGGGCGCCCCCGGCCGGACCCGGCCGAGCACCTGCCGGACGCTCTTGCCGGTGAGGTCGGGGTTCTGCTCCGAGCCGGAGAGCGCGAACTCCTTCTCGATGATCTTCTGGGTCAGCACGAACCAGCTGTGGTCGTGGCCGGTCGTGCGCAGGTGCTCGAGCGTGCCGAGGGTGTCGAAGCCGGGGAAGAGCGGCACGGGCAGCCGTCGGCCCGGTCGCGTCGAACCACAGCGACGACGGCCCGGGCAGGATCCGGATGCCGTGACCCGGCCAGATCGGGTCCCAGTTGCGGATGCCCTCGACGTAGTGCCACATCCGGTCCGGGTTGATGACGTTGCCGCCGGCGGCCTCGGTGATCGCCGAGCATCCGGCCGTCCACGTGCGCCGGGCACGCCGGTGACCATGTCGCGCCGGCGGGGTGCCGAGCCGTGCCGGCCAGTTCTGCCGGACCAGGTCGTGGTTGCCGCCGATGCCGCCGGAGGTGACGACGACCGCCTGCGCGGTGAGCTCGAAGTCGCCGACCACCGTGCGCGAGGACGGCGGCACCGCGCGCGGCCGCGCTGGGCTCCAGGACCGCGCCGCGCACGCCGTCGACGCACGCCGCCGTGAGCGATCAGCTCGTCGACGCGGTGGCGGAAGCGCAACGTCACCAGGCCGCGCTGACCGCCTCGCGCACGCGGCGCTCGAACGGCGTCGACCACGCCGGGGCCGGTGCCCCAGGTGACGTGGAAGCGCGGCACGGAGTTGCCGTGGCCGGTCGCGAGGTAGCCGCCGCGCTCGGCCCAGCCGACGACCGGGAAGCAGCGCATGCCCTGCTCGTGCAGCCAGGCCCGCTTCTCCCCGGCGGCGAAGTCGACGTAGGCCTCGGCCCAGCGCGCGCGGCCAGTGGTCCTCGCGCGCGGTCGAAGCCGGCGGTGCCCGAGCCAGTCCTGCCAGGCGAGGTCGCGGGAGTCCTTGATGCCCATCCGGCGCTGCTCGGGGGAGTCGACGAGGAACAGGCCGCCGAACGACCAGAACGCCTGGCCGCCGAGGTTCGTCTCCGGCTCCTGGTCGACCAGGATCACCGTGCGGCCGGCGTCCGCGAGCTCGGCGGTGGCGACCAGTCCGGCCAGCCCCGCCCCGACGACGATGACGTCCGCATCCATGCAGTTCATCCTGCCCGAGTTGTCAGGGTGGCGTCGGCGTGGGAGGGGTCACCTCACCCTGACAACGCGGGAGGGGGGTCAGGGGTTGACGGCGGGTGCCTTGATCGCCTTGTGGTGGACCTCGTCGCACATGTGGTGGTCGCGGTAGACCGTCCGGGAGTACTCCGGGTGGGCGGGCGCTGCCTTGTGCCACGGGACCAGGGCGCTCGAGCCGTCGCTGAAGCCGCCGGTGGTGCCTTCAGCACGTCCGCCGGAGCTGACGAGAGCGGCGACCAGGAGAAGCGCGAACATCGCGGCGATCAGGGTGGTCAGGGTGACGGCGAGCCGGGTGGACGTCATCGGAGCCTCCTCCGCGGGTATGCCGTCAGTATCACCCCGCAGCGCGTCGCGGTAAACCCTTGATCAGGGCGCGAGCCGGTCGATCTCGGCGGCGAGTCGCAGGTCGTTGTCGGTCAGCCCGCCCTCGGAGTGGGTCGACAGCCGGAACGTGATCGTGGTCCAGCGGATGTCGATGTCCGGGTGGTGGTCCATCGCGTCAGCGACCTCGGCAACCTGGTCGACCAGCGCGATGCCGCCCTTGAAGGTCTCGGCGGTCACGTCGCGCCGGATGGTGTCGCCGCCCTCGAGCGTCCAGGCACTCAGCGAGGAGCCGAGAGCGTCGTCGATCTGGTCCTGAGTGAGTCGGTCAGCCATTGCTTCACCGTACGCCGGGTATCACTGCCGAGCCGGCGTCGGCCCTCCTGAACACATTGGTCACAGCGAGGCCGAGGGGGTCGACCGTCATGTTCACTGCGATGTTCTGGAGACGTACGACGGAGCGCGCCGTCAAGTCGTTCGCCCAGTCCTTGGCGGCGCTGCTGAGCGCAGCGGGCCTGGGACTGTTCGACGCGCCGCTGGATCAAGGCACTCTCGACCGCCGGCATGGTCGCGCTGCTGTCGGTCCTGACGTCACTGGCGTCCACGAAGATCGGCGACCAGGAGAGCCCGTCCGTACTCCCGCTGCCGAAGCAAGCCACCGACGACGCGTCCGTGCGCCGCCGGCCGCCGTCACCGTCGCGGACCTCAAGACATCCGCTGACGAGCACCACCGATCGAGCGTCGACTCCGGGGAGTCAATCATCGAACGGCGAGCGCGGTCGATGGCGTAGACGTAGCGGTGGCCGACGTGCTCCGAGCAGTTCCACAGCTGGTCGCGTCTGGGGCCAGTAGGTCAGGTCCTCGGGTCCGATGGCGAGCACGCCGCGATGCTCGCGGACTCCCTCGCCCGGCGCGGCGCACCCACAGCGTGCCGGGCGTCTTCGACCCACGGCTCGTCGAGATGTAGTAGGTGCCGCCGACGACGGTCGCTCCCTGCATGTGGGTCAGCCCGTCGAGCAGGATCTCGAGCGGCCGCGCCACCCCGCCCTCCATCGCCGAGCGCGGTCTCGGCGGCATCGAACGCGAACCGCGATCAGCCGGTTCTTGGTGCCCTGTCGCGCCGTACTCGCCCGCGATCAGCTGGTGCTCGGGCCCACTGCGGTCGAGGGAGACGAACGAGAACTTGAACGGCGAGAAACCCGCGGTCGTTGGACGCCCGGTACGACGTGCGCTGCGGCAGCACGTAGTCGGTAGCCGCGCCAACCGCCGTCGCCGTCGACCCTGCAGGATGTCGTCGACCTCGAACGTCCGGATGCCGCCGCGGGTGTCGGCGACCAGGATCGCCGGGCCGTACCAGACGATGCCGCCGGCGTGGACCGGCACCGGGCGCATCGACACCTGCGGGTCAGCCAATGTCGGCGCGGCTCGACGAGCAGCACATGGCGGTAGCGCGGCGTCGCTCGTCGTCGGTGACGTCGACGAAGCTCAGGCGCGCCCCCTGCGTCGTGCCCTTGACCCGCTTGGCGTACCACGACCACGACCACGACCTGCGGCCACGGATGTCGTCGGTGTCGCTCGCGTCTGCCGACGTCGTGATGCCCTGCGGCCACCACTCCGGTCGTTGGGTCGGCGTCGTCCCAGCGGAAGCCGTAGTCGGCCGCCGTTGCCGGGTACGTCGACGACGACGGCCGTCGCGGTCGAGGTCGGCCAGCACCGCGTCGATCCCGGCCCGCCCTCCGTGCGGCTCGCGAGCCGCTCGACCCGGCCAGCCAGGTCACGGCCCTCGTGGAGCCGGATCCCGTCGCCGGTCACGCCGCGGCGCGTCCAACGACGTACCCGCCAGTCGAGTCGGACGAGCCGGTCGCCACCAGAGCCTTGCGACCTGCCATGCCAGCACCGTAGTTCGTCGGCAGGCTCGTGCCGGAGCTGGCGATCCGGCGCTAAACCTCTTCGCGCTGGGCGCGGTCGCCGCGGTTGAAGATCTTCGAGCCGAGCCAGACGACCGGGTCGTACTTGCGGTCGACGACGCGCTCCTTCATCGGGATGATCGCGTTGTCGGTGATCTTGATGCCCTCGGGGCAGACCTCGGTGCAGCACTTGGTGATGTTGCACATGCCGAGGCCGGCCGCGTCCTGCGCGAGCTTGCGCCGGTCGTTGGTGTCGAGCGGGTGCATGTCGAGCTCGGCGTACCGCAGGAAGAACCGCGGCCCGGCGAACGCCGGCTTGTTGTCCTCGTGGTCGCGCACGACGTGGCAGGTGTCCTGGCACAGGAAGCACTCGATGCACTTGCGGAACTCCTGGCCGCGCTCGACGTCGACCTGCTGCATCCGGCGCTTGCCGTCGGCGTCGCGCGGCGTCGGCGCGAACGCCGGGACCTGCTTGGCCTTCTCGTAGTTGAACGAGACGTCGGTGACCAGGTCGCGGATGACCGGGAACGCCCGCATCGGCGTGACCGTGATCGTCTCGGTCGGCTCGAAGTCGGACAGCCGCGTCATGCACATCAGCCGCGGCCTGCCGTTGATCTCGGCGCTGCACGAGCCGCACTTGCCGGCCTTGCAGTTCCAGCGCACGGCCAGGTCGCCGGCCTGGGTCGCCTGCAGCCGGTGGATGGCGTCGAGGACGACCTCGCCCTCCTCGACCGCCACGGTGTAGTCGCCGAGCTCGCCGCCGGTGCGCGTCGCCGCGCCAGACCCGCATCTTCAGGTCGTAGCCCATCAGTCGGCTCCTCCTTGTCGGATGCGGTCATCGGTCGCATGCCGTCGTCAGGCATCGAAGAACGTCTTCGAGCTCGTCGGGCATCTGGGGCAGCGGCTGGTGCTTGAGATCGACGCTGCCGTCGTCGTCGAGGGTCAGGACGAGGTTCTTGCGTGCCCCACGTCGGGTCGGGGCCGGGGAAGTCGTCGCGGGTGTGCCCGCCGCGCGACTCCTGTGCGCTCGAGCGCGGCCTTCGCGATGCACTCCGAGACCAGCAGCATGTTGGCGATGTCGAGCGCGAGGTGCCAGCCGGGGTTGTACTGCCGGTGGCCCTCGACGGACATGCTCGCGCGCCCGCTCCTTGAGCGCCTCGAGCTCGTCGAGCGACTCGGCGAGCTCGTCTGCGGTGCGGATGATGCCGACCAGCCGCTGCATGACGTCCTGCAGGTCGTGCTGGATCGTGTACGGGTTCTCGCCGCCCTCGACCTCGAACGGCGCGAGCGCGTCGTCGGCCGCCGCCTTGACCTGCGTCGTCGGTGACCTGCGGCACGCCGGCTCGCGGCCCGCTCGGCGTAGTACGCCGCGTTGAGCCCGGCCCGGCGGCCGAACACGAGCAGGTCGGACAGCGAGTTGCCGCCGAGCCGGTTGGAGCCGTGCATGCCGCCCGCGACCTCGCCGGCGGCGTACAGGCCCTCGACCATGCTCACGCCGGTGTCGGGGTCGACCTCGACGCCGCCCATCACGTAGTGGCAGGTCGGGCCGATCTCCATCGGCTCGGCGGTGATGTCGACGTCGGCCAGCTCCTTGAACTGGTGGTACATCGACGGCAGCCGCCGCTGGATGAACTCCGGCGTGCGCCGCGACGCGATGTCGAGGAAGACGCCGCCGTGCGGGGATCCGCGGCCGGCCTTGATCTCGGAGTTGATCGCGCGGGCGACCTCGTCGCGGGGCAGCAGCTCGGGCGGGCGGCGGTTGTTCTTCTTGTCGTCGTACCAGCGGTCGGCCTCCTCCTCGGTGTCGGCCGTCTCGGCTTTGAAGAACTCCGGGATGTAGTCGAACATGAACCGCTTGCCCTCGGAGTTGCGCAGCACGCCGCCGTCGCCGCGCACCGACTCGGTGACGAGGAGGCCCTTGCACCGACGGCGGCCAGACCATGCCGGTCGGGTGGAACTGGACGAACTCCATGTTGATCAGCGACGCGCCGGTGCGCAGCGCGAGCGCGTGGCCGTCGCCGGTGTACTCCCACGAGTTGCTGGTCACCTGGTAGGACTTGCCGATGCCGCCGGTCGCGAGCACGACGCTCGGCGCCTGGAAGACGATGAACCGGCCGGACTCGCGCCAGTAGCCGAAGGCGCCGGCGACCCGCGCTCGCCGTCCTTGAAGATCTCGGTGACCGTGCACTCCATGAACACGTCGATGCCGAGGGCGACCGCGCGCTGCTGGAGGGTGCGGATCATCTCGAGGCCGGTGCGGTCGCCGACGTGGGCGAGCCGGGCGTAGCGGTGCCCGCCGAAGTCGCGCTGCGAGATCAGGCCGTTGTCGAGCCGGTCGAACAGGGCGCCCCACTCCTCGAGCTCGATCACCCGCTCGGGCGCCTCCTGCGCGTGCAGCTGCGCCATCCGCCAGTGGTTGAGCATCTTGCCGCCGCGCATGGTGTCGCGGAAGTGGACCTGCCAGTTGTCGTCGGGCCAGAGGTTGCCCATCGCGGCCGCGATGCCGCCCTCGGCCATCACCGTGTGCGCCTTGCCGAGCAGCGACTTGCAGACGATGGCGACCTTGGCGCCGGCGTCGTGCGCGGCGATCGCGGCGCGCAGGCCGGCGCCGCCGGCGCCGATCACGACGACGTCGTACTCGTGCTCCTCGAAGCCGTGGCCCTCGGGCGACCGGCTCGTCGGTCATCATGTTGCCGGTCATCGGGTGCCGGTCGTCGTTCGGTCCAGTGCAGCTCCGTCTGCATCAGAAGAACCTCGGGTCGTCGAACTGCGCCGGTGGCGAGCAGGTAGATGTACAGGTCGGTGAGCGCCACCGAGAACAGCGACACCCAGGCGTACTGGGCGTGGTTGAGGTTGAGCTTCGAGACGAGCGTCCAGAGCCGGTAGCGGATCGGGTGCTTGGAGAAGTGCCGCAGCCGGCCGCCGACCGATGTGCCGGCAGGAGTGGCACGACAGCGTGTAGAGCCAGATCAGCACGATGTTGACGAGCATGATCAGCGGTGCCGAGGCCCATGTGGCCCCACTCGTCGTCCTCGTTGCGGAAGGCGATGCACCACGTCGTAGCTGACAGGATGCCGGCGACCACGACGGCGGCGTACCAGAAGTAGCGGTGGATGTTCTGCAGGATCAGCGGGAGCCGGGTCTCGCCGGTGTACTTGCCGTGCGGCTCGGCGACGGCGCAGGCCGGCGGCGACAGCCAGAACGCCCGGTAGTAGGCCTTGCGGTAGTAGTAGCAGGTCATCCGGAAGCCGAGCGGGAAGATCAAGATGAGCAGCGCCGGCGACAGCTGCCACCACGAGAACGGCTGGCCGAAGTCGGACGAGCCGCTCGACGCAGTCGTCGGTGAGGCACGGCGAGTAGAACGGCGAGAGGTACGGCGCCGAGTAGTAGTCGCGCCGGCGAACGCCCGCCAGGTCGCGTAGACGACGAAGGCGGTGAAGACGACGAACGTGGCGAGCGGCGGGAGCCACCAGCGGTCCTGGCGCAGCGTCTTGGTCTGGACCCGGGCGCGGCCCGGACCCATGACTCCTGTCGACATACGTGCAGGTTTCCTTCTCGTCAGGGTGCGCGGCGACTCGCGGGGCGCCGACGCGAAGCCCTCGTGCTCGGCGTCGGACCACATGGACTCGTCGTACGGCTCGTCGGAGATCTCCTCC
Organism: uncultured Gemmatimonadales bacterium; assembly: GCA_963730915.1. Lineage (GTDB taxonomy): Bacteria > Gemmatimonadota > Gemmatimonadetes > Gemmatimonadales > GWC2-71-9 > CAVVWJ01. Next base: position 45,729 of record CAVSTR010000005.1, read on the forward strand.
AACTCGTCAGGAGCAGCCACTGCCCTGGTCGCCCCGACCGCACCCTGTCGATGCCACCGGTCCTCCCGTCGACAGCCCGTCCTGACTGATCGGGACATTACCCCTGCGGGCCGCGATGGGCTGCGTGAGGTCTCCCACATCGACGCGTCGACGAGACCGCGACCAAGGCAGCTGCGCCGATCCCTAGCGAGGTTTGCCTCGGTACCGAGCCATCCGCATCGGTACCGAGGCAAACCCCGCGAGCGCGGCGGCCTGCACGGTGTGTCACGCTGCGTCGCGTGACCGAGTCCGACGCCGCCGTGACGACCGTCGTGGCTGCCGCGCTGATCGAGCACGGCCGCGTGCTGGCCGCGCGTCGGGTGCGACCGGCGGACGTCGCCGGCGGCTGGGAGCTGCCTGGCGGCAAGGTCGACCCCGGCGAGACCGCGGCCGAGGCCGTGGTCCGGGAGGTGGCCGAGGAGCTCGGCTGCGACGTCGAGGCCGCGGGACCGCTCGGTGGCCGCTCGCCGATCAAGCCCGGCTACGAGCTCGTCGTCGAGCTGGTGCGGCTCGTGCGGGGGAGCCGGTGCCGCACGAGCACGACGCCGTCCGCTGGCTCGGGCCGGAGGACCTCGACGACGTCGACTGGCTGCCGTCGGACCGGCCGTTCCTCAGCCGAGCTGCGGGCGCTGCTGCTCGACGGCGAGCCGCTGCCGGGCGGCAACGTCGGGGGAGCGGTGCGGATCGGCGCACCGTACGCCGGCCGACCGGGCGATGGACGCTGCCGTGCACGCCCTGCTCGACCACCTGGCCGCGGTCGGGCTCGACGAGGTGCCCGAGGTGCTCGGCTACCGACGAGCGCGGGCGCGAGGTGCTGGCCTTCCTGCCCGGCCGGGTGCCGGACGTCGACCACGAGCTGCTGCCCGAGGCGACGCTGCAGCGACGCGATGCGGTGGCTGCGAGCGCTTCCACGCCGCGGTGGCCGGACTTCGGCCATCCGGGGCCCTGGCGCAACGGCTCGACCGGCCGCTCGGTGACGACGAGATCATCTGCCACCACGACTTCGCGCCGTACAACGTCGCGCTGAGCCGTCGGCGACGGGCGAGCGGATCGTCGGGGTCTTCGACTGGGACATGGCCGGGCCGGGCTGGCCGATCGACGACCTGGCGTTCGCCGCCTGGAACTGGGTGCCGCTGTGGCGCGATCTGGGTGCGGCCGTGGCTGCGGAACGTGTCCAGGTGATGGCTGCGGCCTACGGCGAAGGCGTCACGGCCGAGCAGATCCTCGAGCGTCTCCCGGTGCGGTTGCAGCGAGCGCTCGACACGATCCTCGCCGGCCAGCAAGCCGGTGACCCGGGGATGCTCAACCTCGGCAAGGTCGGTGAGCCCGAACGCTCGGCACTGGCTCTGGCCGGACTGGTCGAACGCCTCCCCGCGATCAGGCAGGCGCTGTCGACCCGTCGGTCGCCGTGACCGCCGGGTCAGCCAGGATCGGCGGGGCGGGCTGGCCGCGCCACGATCACGGTCAGGATGCAGACCACACCCAGGGCGAGCAGCTCGGCGAGCCCCGACACGTGGACCCCGAGAGGCGACACGGCCAGGGCGAGCACCGCACCGCCGAGCAGCGGGACCATCCCGCCGAGGCCGAGGCTGCCCCGGAACGCCGCCTCGCCGACGAGGTAGGTGGCGACGCCGGCAGCCATCGTCACTGCGATCCGGGTGCTGAGGTGGTGGCTCGGGTCGTGCATCACGTCGTGCAGCCCGGCCGCGATGAGCACCAGGCCGAACACGTGCAGCAGGTGCGTCAGCGAATAGCTGATCAAGGCGCGGTAGGCCTGTTGGTCGGCCGGTGTCGCGTCGAGAACGCCGGCTGCCTCCTCTTCGTCGCCGCCGAAGTATGCCCACCACAGCGCGGAGATCAGCACCATCGACGCGATCACGGCGATCAGGATCTTGGCCTCGTCCAGGTGGTGCTCGGCGCCCTTGCCGGTCGCGATGATCGTCTCGCCGAGCGCGATGATCACGATCAGGGCGTGACGTTCGGCGAAGTGTTCGGAGCGGATGCTGAAGCCCCGCGCGACGTTGCGCAGGATCGCAGCCAGCAGAACCGCGACGGCGAGCGCCCAGCAGACCCATCCCCATTCCTCGCCCACGACCGCGGCCGCCACGATGAGCAGCGCGGTGCCGAAGTTCGTCGGCGCGATCCCGCGGATCGCTGCGGCTGAGCCACCCAACGACGACCGGGCGAACGACAGGAAGTGGATCGTCGTGACCAGGAAGAAGGCGATCGCGAACTGCCACGCGCTGTCGCCGAACACGTCGGGCACAGCGATCGCCATCACCAGGAAGCAGGTCATCGCGAGGAGCATCGGCAACCGCGTCGACGTGGTCGTCGGGAGCACGTTGTTGGACAGGTAGGCGTACCCGTCGTACATCCACCAGGTCACGATGAGCACCGCGGCGGCGTGCAGGTAACCGGTCGCGCCGTCGGACTCGACGACCAGGTCGGTGAGCTGGGTGACCAGATAGACGAAGACCAGGTCGAAGAACAGCTCGAGCCGCGTGACCGGCGCGTCGCCGGGGACCGCGGCCCGGAGCCGGTCCTTCCGCAGAGTCATGGTCCGAGCGTAGGACAGCGGCGGCGGGCGGTTCGGCGCTTCCGAGGGCCGTAGGCTCGGCGGATGGCAGTCCGTGTGACCTTTCACGAAGCAGACCCGGCCGAGTCGCTCGTGGAGACCCTGACCGTGGCCGGGTACGACGCCGGCGTCTCCCGGGAGCGCTTCGCCGGGGAGGACGACGGGGAGGCGATCGTCCACGTGGTCCATACCGACGCTCCCGTTGCCGAGGTCGAGGAGCTGATCGGTGAGTCGGACGACCGCGACGGCCACATCGAGGAGTCCTCGCCCCTCGTCCAGCCGGGCGGCGAGCTGCCCGACGCCCCCATCCGCCGCAAGACCTGACGCTTGCGGCTGAAGGTTGCCTACGCCGTTCGCCGCCTCGCTCAGCCACAGCCGGAGTGCGCGGGGGAGATCGTCCACAGGCAGGCCCATCCGCCGTCTCGTCGGCTCGGATCAGCCGTGATGCTGCCAGGCATGGTCCTCGTCTCCCCAGCGCCGACGAGCCCCATCACGGGTCGCCTGAGCCGGCAACGCGTCCTCGCCGTCGAGGAGCTGGCCCTGTCCTGTGACGGCGTGCTCTCGCGGCGCGAGCTCGCAAGGCGGGTTGGACAGCCATGACGTCGCGCGCGAGGTCGGTCACGGCCGCTGGGTAGCCCTGGGCCGCCACACGGTCGCCGTCCATCGCGGGCCGCTGACCGAGCGAGCGCTCTGGCGGCACGCGTTGCACGAGGTCGGCTCGTGCGGAGCACTCGACGGGGTGACCGCGCTGCGAGCAGCCGGGCTGACCGGCTTCCAGGACGCGATCGCGGTGAGCGTGCGTCACGGTGGGCGGCCGGTGCGGATCCCCGGTGTCGTCGTCCAGAGCGGCGGATGGCAGGACGACGACGTCATCGATGCGGGACTCCGCCGGATCAGGTCGCCGCTCGCTGCCGTGCGGGCAGCCGCTTGGGCGCGGTCGGCGAGACAGGCAGCGCTGATCCTGGTGATGACCGCGCAGCAGCGCATCGCCCGAGGTGGCGACATGCAGGTGCAGGTTGCACGGATTCCTCGGTTGCGTCGCCGACAGCTGATCCTCGGTGTGCTCGCTGACGTGGTCGACGGCGTACAGGCCCTGGGAGAGCTGGACTTCGCCCGCGAGTGCCGGCGTCGCGGGTTGCCCGAACCGAGTCGGCAGCTTGTCAGGCGTGGCCCGCACGGCCGGGTGTATCTCGACGTCTACTTCGACGACTACGGCCTCGTTGTCGAGATCGAGGGCGCACATCACGACAGCGCTCTCAACGCCGTCGACGACGCGTTGCGGCAAAACACCCTCACGTCGCAGGGTGACGAGTTCCTGCGCATCCCGGTCATCGGGCTCCGTACCGACCCAGATGCGTTCATCGCTCAGGTCGAGGCTCGCCTGGTCGCGCCGGGGATGGCGGCGTACCCGCTCGCGTGGCTGAAAGTGGCGCCGATGGGCCATCGCAACATTCAGCCGTATGGCGGAGGTGCCGCGGCTGATGTCGGAGGGTCGTGGCCTCTAGGCTGGGCCCCATGACGGCCGGCCCGCTGCCAGATCGACGCATGCTCCTCGTACACGCACACCCCGACGACGAGACCATCGGCAACGGGGTGACGATGGCGAAGTACGTCGCCGAGGGCGCCCACGTCACGCTGCTCACCTGCACCCTGGGGGAGGAGGGCGAGGTCCTCGTCCCCGAGCTCGAGCACCTCGCCGCCCAGCACGACGACGGGCTCGGCGAGCACCGGATCGGCGAGCTGGCGGAGGCGATGCGCATCCTCGGCGTCACCGACCACCGCTTCCTGGGAGGCCCGGGCCGCTACCGCGACACCGGCATGGACGTCGACGACAAGGGCCACGCCATACCGCCCGCCGACATCCGCGACGACGCGTTCTGGGCGGCCGACCTCACCGAGGCGACCGACCACGTCGTCGCCGTCATCCGCGAGATCCGCCCGCAGGTGCTCGTGACGTACGACGAAAGAGGTGGCTACGGCCATCCCGACCACATCCAGGCGCACCGGGTGGCGATGTACGGCGCCGTGCTCGCGGCGGCACCCAGCTACCGCCGCGACCTGGGCGAGCCCTGGGACGTGCCGAAGATCTACTGGAACGCGATGTCCGAGGAGCGCATGCGTGACGGTCTCCGCAAGCTCCGCGAGATGGGTGACACGACGACCTTCGAGGGGATGGACCCGGAAGGCGAGCTGCCGCCGTTCGTCACGCCCGACAAGCTGATCACCTCCTCCATCCTCGGCCTCGACCACATCGACCAGAAGCTCGACGGGATGCGCGCGCACGCCACCCAGATCACCGTCGACGGGCCGTTCTTCGCCCTCTCGAACAACATCGGCAACGAGGTCTGGGGGATCGAGTCCTACCGCCTGGTCCGGGGAGAGGCCGTCCCGTCGCCCGACAGCCCGAACGGGCAGGAAACCGACCTGTTCGCCGGCGTCGCGTGATCCATGACGAGGACTCTGATGGTCGATGACCGGTCCGACAGCCGGGTGGTGACCATCGCCGTCGGCGTCTTCTTCGGGATCGTCGCGGCCGCTGTTGCGGTGCTCTCCGCCCTGGTGTCCCGGATGGTGTGGCGCCCAGGCTCGCAGGCGGTGCCTTGGGGTCTTGCGCTGGCCGTGGCCGCATCGGTCTCGGTGGTGTTGCTCGCCCGGGTGTTCGGACGCGGATTCGGCCTGGCCACCGCCGGCGTCTGGATCGTCGCGACGGGCCTGGTGCTGGCCGGTCGGCCCGAAGGCGACTACGTCTTCGCGCAGGACGGCTACGGCCTCGGCTACCTGCTCATCTCCGCCATCTGCGTCATCAGCGCGGCCGCTGCCGGAGGGCCGCCCCGATGAGGCTCTGGCCGCGCCGCAAGGTCTACGTCGACAACCTGCCGAAGACCCACGACCTCCGGTTCATGCTGGTCTTCGTGGTCGGGCTGGCGGTCATCTTCGGATCGTTGTACGCCGTCGGCTACGCCGTCGCCGGCGACAAGCTCCCGAACGGCACCCGCGTTGCGGAGATCGACGTCGGCGGGATGACTCCCGATGAGGCCGAGCAGAGCCTCGAGCGGGAGCTCGACCCGCGCCTCGACACGACCATCAAGGCCACGGTCAGCGGCAAGACCTACGAGATCGACCCGCGCGAGGCAGGACTCAGCTTCGACCTCGACGCCACCCTGGCCGAGGCGACAGGCGGAAGCCCCTGGGACCCGCGGCACATGCTGCACGTGTTGATGGGCGGCGACGACCTGGAGCCGGTGGTGGCGGTCGACGACGCGGCGCTGGCCAACAGCCTGAAGAAGATCGACAAGCACGTCGAGCAGGAGCCGGTCGACACGACGGTGTCGTTCCGCAAAGGGGTGCCCAAGGTCACTGTCGGCCAGGTCGGGCGCCGCCTCGACTACCAGCGCAGTGGTGATCGGCTGGTCGCCGCGCTGGTCAACGACGTGCACAAGGTCGACCTCGCAGTCCAGGACGTGCAGCCACGCGTGTCGGCGATCAAGGCCGCGAAGTTCGTCGACAAGGTGGCGCATCCCGCGCTCAACGGTCCGATCAAGATCAAGGTTGCCGACTCGTCGGTGATTCTCCAGCCCGAGCAGTTCGGACCCGCGCTGGTGGCCGTGCCGTCCGACGACGGGCTGCGCCTCGACGTCGACGAGCAACGCCTGATGGAGCGCTCGCGCGGGTCGCTGGCTCGGCTGCCGCACCATCCGGTGAACGCCCGCATCACGTTCGCGGGTGACCGGCCGCGGATCGTGCCTGGCACGAGCGGCGTGACCGTGGCCCCCGACCAGCTCGCCAAGGCCGTCCTCGCGGCAGTCGGCAAACGCGGCGCGGACCGGGTGGCCCGGGCGGAGGCGACACCGGACAACCCGAAGGTCACGACCGAGGACATGCGGATGATGCGCATCCGCGAGCGCGTCGCCACGGTGACCGTCCGCTACCGCGTCGGTAGCGGCGAGACCGATCCCGCCCGGCAGCTGAGCCAGCTCGACGGCACGCTGATCAAGCCCGGGCAGACGTTCAGCTACCTGCAACAGATGAGCGAGCCCGGGTCGCCCGCCGGATCACTCGTGGCCGGGATGGCCTATCGCACGGGCTTCTTCACGGGCCTCGACATCCCGCAGCACACCCCCGCGCGCGTCTACTCGCAGATCCTGCCGCCCGGTTTCGACGCCCACATCGAGGCGCCGTCCACCGACCTGGTGATGGTCAACTCGAGCCCGTTCGGCGTCTACGTCCGGGCGTATGTCGAGGCGCCAGGCGGACGCTCGTCGCCGACCCGGGTCGCCCACGTGGAGATGTGGAGCACGTCGTACTGGAAGGTCAAGGAGCGCTCGTCGAGCCGCTACAACACGGTGAGGCCACAGGTGATCAAGAACCCTGACAAGAACTGCCAGGCGCGCCCCGGCGTCGCCGGGTTCGACGTGGACGTCACCCGCCTGCTGACCCGCGACGGCCACAAGCGCACCGAGCGTTCGCACGCGACGTACGCCGTGCAGGACCAGATCCGGTGCGTGGTGAGCCGTCCAGCCGCTGGCGGCGATTGGTGATGGCCGGGTTGCCGCTGCCGCCGGTCGGCGCCGCTTGCTGGCGTGCATTTCGTAGGCTCGGAGAGCACCTCTGCAGGCTAGCCAGCTCACCGGAGAACATGTGCATGAGTTTGAACGTGATGTGGGACTCAGCGCATCTCGAGAGTGGCACGCCCGAGGAGGCCCTTGGAAGTGCCTTATCTCAGTTGAGGGTCGTTGAGGCACTTCGGCATGCATGCCAATCGTGAAACCCCCAGAAACCAAAGGTCGTACCGCAAACCCGTGGAGGAGCTCGGAGACGTACTCTTCGGTGATTCTGACGCTCCAAAGGAACACCTAGAGAGTGCTCGCGCACTGTTGGCCCTATCTTGCTCAAGCGTCTGACTCGGTGGGTACTGCGCTCAACGCCTTCGCGTTCACCTCTTTTTCCGGAACGTTCAGGGTCTCTGGGCATGCTCAAATCCCCAGTGTTCAGAGGTGACACGGGCGGCATTCGCGCCTGTCGGGAAGCTGTACCACTTACCGACCCCAAGTTGTGGATGTGGCGCGAGGGTGCTGGAGCTTCTCTACTGCGAGGCCTGTGGAGAGGTCTACCTGGAGAGGTACCGGAAAGCAGACAGAAAATGGCCATGAGTGGGCGCTTAGCCCGACCACCCCGACCTCGAGGCGTCGCCTAATGCGGCGTCGCTGAGCGTACTCACACTAGCTATGCCCTCTACTGGCCATGCCCACCTGGTGACTCACCAGCCTCTGCTAGTTGGAGCCAGGAGCGCGTGCGAGAGAGTGGAGAGCTGCGAGCCTGAACAACCGTCTTGGAACACTAAGCCTGGGAGGACCTGGCTACGCCTACCACGTCCCTGCAATGTGGCGTTCCGCGCCCCCAGTGGCTCAGTCGGCTAACCAGCCGTACTCTGCGCGCTGCGAAGGGTGATGCTGACTGGGCGAATTATCCGACCGTCCGATCTCCGATCCGAACCCAACGCACAGGCTTCAAAAAGTTGTCCAGGTGTTGTCTGATACAGTGTTACGAGGTTTCTCGGGGAATGGTGCCAACTTCGCTGTAAGCTCGTAGTCTTCTCCGATAGCAGGCAGGATGCTGCGAAGCTGGCGGCCGGTATCCAATCTCTCACTACCTGATGCTCTACGCCAGGCGGTGATCCAAGGACTAGATGTTCAAGGCCTCGGGGCGCAGGCCTACAGTCGCCTTGTTCATGGCGAAGTGATGGACGACCTGAACAATCTTCTCGCTATGTCGTTTGCCAATGTCAGCCCGCAGGAGGCGAACGCAATCGCCATGGCCGCACTGCCCGGAACAGCGAGTCGACCGTCAGCGCACCGGCCTTCAATGTCCAATGAGCAATGCGCAGCCATGATCCTTAACCGTGTCGCACGGGTCCCTATCTGCTTAGCCAGATCACGGCTGATGCCCAGCAAGTATTGCTCAATGTGGGTCTCAATCCTCCAGGTAAAACACGAAAGAAGTTATGTGGACGGACCCGAAAACTTTGTCGGTCCCTGGAGCTCATTATACCTCTGGCCGGACGATCAGCCGCCACGCGAGAGATTGACGAGTGAACTCCTAACGCAGCAACGTGACCATCTGCAGAGAATCCGACAGGGTGCGATAAAGGAGCTGATAGAAATCATCTTCGCTTCCGGCCGACGAAGCTTAGAGTCGCTGGAAATTGCATATGTAACTACTGATCGCCTGACATTCTCAGCTGAACGCCTTATTCACGAAGCCAGTGACGGGACGATCCGGCTGCTAGGGTCGCGTCGGCGGCTCTCTACCCACAGAGGAGATGTTTACCGGGAGTTCCCTGGATACGTGCGCAGGTATCTGCGCAGCGTAGCTGCCAATCAGGGCCGTGACCCAGATGAGTTCATCGACGCGATTAGGGAATACCTTGTCCGCAGTGGTGCCATGGCCAATGATTTTGTGCTAGAGGTCGGTGGGCTCGCGACATGAAGGCACCTGATGAGGTATTTGAGTGCTCCGGACTGTCGACGAGCGCACCTACACCGGGCAGGAGGTGTGTGCACCGAATGTCAGGCGACCTCCTCCCCGGCCGGCCAAAAGGAGAGCAAGTCGCACGGACATTGACTACTACGGCTTCCTTTCACGATATGCCGGAGATCTGTTCAGGCTTCATAGTCGCGAAGAGCTCACAGGGCAAACCGATAAACGCGAAGCACGTACCCGTCAGCGGCTCTTTCAAGATGTTGTGTTGGGGCCGCCGACGGAGGCGATTTGCCCGATACGATTGACCTCTTGAGCGTTACGACAACAATGGAGGCCGGCGTCGATATCGGGGCACTCCGCGCGGTCGTTATGGCCAATATGCCACCTATGCGCTTTAACTATCAGCAGCGTGTCGGACGCGCTGGACGCCGGAATGATATCTTGCCTATGCCCTTACGATTTGCCGCGGCCGTAGTCACGATGATTATATTTGCGCGCCCGGAGCGGATCACTGCCGATCCCCCTCCGTCGCCGTACGTAGAATGAAGAGCGATGCCATACTGCGGCGAATCTTGGTAAAGGAGGTACTTCGCCACGCATTCGGAAGCTCGGTTTGAGCGAGGAGTCAGAAGCAGACAGTGTGCATGGGGAATTTGGGAGTGTCACACAATGGGTGTCGGTGCCTATTGTGCAGCCGGAAGGCTACCCAGGAAACACGCCAGTAAGTGAACTGGTGCAGCTGTGGATCGAACGTAATGCTCCGTCATAGAACGCCTTGTGATGTGCTCCTGGTTCGCACAACCTGAACTTCCACCCACCGCAGCGAAATATTAACCTATATCCAGGAAGCTCTTGTCGATGACGTGTCCTCGAAGGTCGCAGATGTCCGCTATTCGGAGAGCTCACTGAGTAAGCGCCTCGCCAGCGCTGGGGTTTTGCCGATGTTTGGCTTTCCTTCGAAGGTTAGGTATCTCTACCACGATTGGCCGCGAACGGGATCAGGATGGCCTCCCGCCAGGACTATTGACAGAGATCTCGATATCGCCATCAATCAATTCGCTCCGGCCTCACAAAGCGTAAAAGATCGTCTCATTCACACAGCAATAGGCGTGGTAGACTACATGCCAGCAGGGCCCAACGTTGTGGAGCGGCCTGATCCATTAGGCCCGGCCGCAGACATCGGCGTTTGTAGGTCTTGCCACACCGTGGACAACTCTCTCGTACCAGGAATCTCCTGTCCCACATGCCTTGCAACAGATACATCCTCGCCTCCGTATAAGGTTGTCGAGCTTCAGAACCACGTGGGTCCGTACCTGGTACGGGCAACCAAGGACTTTGATGGCACCTTTGAGTGGAGCCCCCGAGCCGGACGTCCTAAAGTAAGCATTCGGTCGGGCAGCTCACCGCAGTGTCTAAATTTCGAAGTGTGGAGTGGATCGGAGCGGGTTTACACGATCAATGACAACGGTGGGAAAGTTCCACTTCGAAAAGATCAAAAATTCAGAGAGCTGGGCAACGGCTCAGGCCCTACTGGGCATTGAGGTCGATCCGATTGGCGCTAGACAGGTGGGTTCCACCCGATTTTCGAGTATAGGCTCAGTTAAGAATACGGATGTCATGTTGGCGGGCATTAAGGAATGGCGTACCGGCCTGGTCGGTGATCCTATTCAAGTAGAAGGGAAAGCGGCGCAGTTCTCATTCGGCTTTATGCTGCGAAGAGCCGACAACTTATCTGGACATCCAAGAAAACGAGCTTCGTGTAGGGTTGAGAGTGGCCCGTACTGCTGATGGACGCCTAACGAGCGCAGGTGTTCCTATCGGATTGGCTGGAGAACGGCGCAGGGTAAGCCAACCAAGCTGGGGAATATTGATGAGACCAGGCAGCTGCTAGAGGCGCTTTGCGACGAATTGGCGACTACTACGGCCAGCTAACTGATGGGCCTAAGCATGCGGACGACTGCCTGACCTCCTGCCCTGATTGCTTACGTGACTACTACAATTTGTCATATCACAATATTCTCGATTGGCGTTTAGGCCTCGATGTGGCGAGACTCGCACTTGATGCTACAGCACCTATCGGTTTCGAAGTAAGCTATTGGCGGGGCTACGCGGAGCGGGTGGCGAACCGTACTTCGCTGATACCAGTTGTGGGAACGCTGCACATTTGGAGGTCACCGGCCGGATCGTGGGAAACGTCATCGAAATTCTACTCATCCCTTGTGGAACACATCACCGAAGATTATGTAGGCCAGGAGCTCGCGACTGCATACGCCGAAGCCCAAGCTACCAACTGCACGGTCCGAGGTAGGTCTGTGTTTCAGGCTTTGCGGCGGCCGCTCGGGTGAGTGCCGTGCTGAAATCGGGGTAGGTCCGATTCTGGCAACCAGCCCAAGCCTAGCTCGTATCATCGGTGAATGTTTCTTGAAGGCTGGCCTTACTAAGTCGGTTCCTGCTGCAGCCTACGCACTTGGACATCCTAAGGCGTGGCTGGGATCAGCCTATCACTTTCTGGGTGCTTGCATCCCTACTTGAGGGGCGTTGCTCGTCTAATGAGCTTGATGCGTGTGTTGCGACACTTTGGGCGGAAGCTATCGAAACCCAGAGGACGCGAGCGGCGTCGCATCCCTTGGATAGGAGGTTTGCAAATCCTGAGTCTTGGCCAGGGTACATAAACATTGCCACCTTGCGACTGCGCGCGCGGGAGCTTGATGCTGACCAGAAGCTGCCAAAGGTGCCGACCACCGACGTGACTTCCTCACAATGTGCCGCAGCCCGGGCCCCATTAATCGAACGAAGGCTGACAGCATGCGAGGGAAGACTGGTGGATATCCAGACTACGTCGTCGGCGATAGCATCTTTGACTACAAGACTGGCGAAGTGTACGAGGAGGAGCGTGAACCGGGAGAGCGAAGAGTAAAAGAGGCGACTGATGGCACCGTTGCGAATCTATGGCTTCCTGATTCACGCAAATGCCGGATATTGGCCACGGGAAGGCGTTTTGCTTCCGATAGTGGCGGCCGGTTGGCAGTACCGCTTACCGAGGGGAACTGCACACAGGCCGCAATGGAAGCATTGGATCTTCTGGAGGCCTACAACCGGGCTGTTGGTCGGCTTGGGGCCGCGGCTTCAGACATAGCACGGCCATCGCCTGAAATTTGCCGCTGGTGTCCGTTAAGGCGATCTGCCCGGCGTTTTGGGAAGCTGTATCAGTTGACTGGTCTGAGCTACTCGACGGGGAGGCGGTCGAAGGCGTCTTTAGGGCACCACCCGCAATCACTCAGCTGGGCAAGATGGGAAGCCTCCGCATTAGGGTGGAAGAGAGGCACCGTGTCAGAGCCAGAGCTCAGAGGTCTCGCCCCTCTCGATTGACTGCTACCCCGCTGTGGGCCTTGTAACCCCGGGGCAAGAGGTTCAGGGTGACTGGACTGCGAAGACGCAGAGACGGGGCAATTGTTCGGCGGTCGAGAACACTGTTCACCGTATTGATGAGATCCCAACCGTGCGAATGGCACCGTCAGGTGGGGACGACTTGTTGCCGATGCAGTGAGGGTGTACTCCTCGAGACGTCAGTCGAGTGCCACTATCTCGAAAGATCAGATGAGCCGATCCAGCGGACTTATCAGCCTGTTCTGCGGCCCTGAGTGGCCTCGATGCCGGTTTTGCGGGCCGGCTTTGTGACGAGTCTCGCCTACGATCACGATCCGGCGGCGTTGCTAACATATACCCGCAATCACCCGGGCAGCCGTGTAGTTGATGCGGATATCGCTAAACTGAATGTTTTTGACATCCTCAAGAAGTGGAAAGAGGTGTCGTCGATGCCACCCGTGGGTGTGATTGGAGGTGCGCCCTGCCAGTCCTTTTCACTGGCCAACGTAAACCAGAAGAAAACTGATTGCAGACATGCGCTTCCGTACCACTATGGAGACTGATCGAGGAATTGCACGGTCATTGCGATCTGGACTTCTTCGTGTTTGAGAACGTCCCTGGGTTAGCAGGGAGAAAGCACCGGGCAAAGTTGGCGAGGCTCACCGCTAGGCTCTCCCGCGCAGGTTTCACAATCTCGCAGGGTATAATCGATGCACAGTATTTTGGTGTACCACAAATCAGACCACGGTTGTTCGTGGTGGGGGTCAACAAGACAAGGTATCCACACGTAACGTTTCGATTGCCGGAGCGGACCAAAGCCCGAAAGAGGGTAGTGAGGGATGCGATCGGCCAACTTCCTGAGCCTGTCTACTTCAGGCGGGGCCTCACGCCCGAGGACATTCCGTACCATCCTAATCACTGGTGCATGCAACCACGCTCTGCCAAACTTCTGGAGCGTTCGCTGACGGCCATATGGCGTCAACGTCGAAGCTTCAAAGTCCTGAGATGGGAAGACCCTAGCTACACAGTCGCTTACGGCCATAGAGAAGTGCACGTGCACCCCGGCAAGCACCGCAGGCTAAGCATTCATGAAGCAATGCTCCTGCAAGGTTTCCCGCGGAACTAACCGCGTGCTGTACGGCACCCTTAGTGATCAGGCGCGACTCGTGTCCGAGGCGGTCCCCCCCGCTGTTGCCCATGCACTTGGTAGAGCACTGAGGCAGCAGCTAGTGCACGACTAGAATGACAATTGCTGGGAAGATCAGGTGACCACCTATCGCCCAAAATCGAAGGCAGAGATTTATCGCAACATGTCAGCGAGACCATCAGGGAGAACCTAACCGAGGTCCAGTTACGACGGCAGCTACATTCTCGGGGCTTACGCTTTCGCAAATACCGCAAAGACTTGCCTGGGAACCCAGACATTGTGTTTGTGCGGCAGAAGGTTGCTGTGTTTGTAGACGGCGATTTCTGGCATGGGCGCGTTCTAGTCGAGCACGGGCTCGATGCTCTCCAGGCAAGACTTCGCACGTCGAGTCAAGAATACTGGTTGGCTAAACTGCAGAGGAACGTGCAACGTGATCGGGACGCCGCGGCTGCACTGACTGCAAGGGGCTGGCTTGTACTCAGGATGTGGGAGAGTGATGTGAAAAAGGATACCCAAGGTGCTGCCGCCACAATCGCAGCCCGCTCTCGTCAAAAGATCGTGAGCGACAGTTCAGGAAGGGTGAACCGTGCGACGGCTATCAGTGGTGTGCCGGACCTCAGCGCGTTCATCGGCAGGGTACCTGACCCGCAGCACCGTGCGGCACTCGAGTGGTTCGCCGCTATGCGTGGCAGGATGGTTGAGTGGGCAAGCATCAGTCTGCCGGGGGTGCGCCTTAGATCGACTCCCAAGGGGATATATAAACCCAAAGGAGCAGATTACGCCCTTAGTGTTCGAGTACTTATCCGTAGCCCCTATACCGACGTAGGTCCGGTCTACAGACCTAGTGGGACCTGGGTTTATAAGTACCACGAGGAGGCTGAAGATCAGCCTCACGCAGGCATGAGGTCACTGTACACAAACCGAGCCCTCGTCGCGAGTATGGCACTCAGCAGCCCCGTAGGTGTGCTTAAACAGGCCACGGACACCAGAGCAGGTTGCCAATACCGAGTGTATGGAATTGGCCCAGTGGTAGGTTATAGGGACGGATACTTCTACCTAGAAGGCTTTTCTTCAAAAGGGAAGGTGAATATTGCCGCCGAGGGCGCAGACCTTGATGCCGCAGAGAACGAACTGGGCATTGCTGTGGGCCACGAAACCGAGAAACCTACAACCTTACGCATGCCAAGGTCGGATTAAACCCTGGAGTTGTAGGGCGGAGCTAACGGGCAAAGAGACATATTCGCCTCATCGCCCGAAGCACCGTGCCTCCTCCCACGACACCGGTTGGGGTCCGCAGTAGCCGGGATCTGCGCCATTGATGTACTCCGCTTTGGCTAGGAGGCAGGCCGCCGGTACTGATCGTTCGCAGGCAGGTTAATGGGTGCATCCACAAGACTTCCCCGTACCTCACGCTCAAGCACTGAGCCGCTCTGGAGCCACTCGCCCTCTATTCGAACCGCGTACACCACCGGATAGGAGCCTTTGATTCGAGAGAGCAGCTCCTCGCGCAGTTTCGTGACCTCCTCGCTGGCATTTTCTACTAACAGTGGCCGATGGTCGCTCAAGGTTGACACCCTAAATCGTCTCTGCGAGTACTTCCAGGGCCGCCTGGCGACCTGATTGAGTGGGTCCGGATCGTAGTTCCTCTCACGAATCAAGCGGCTCCGTCACCCTGAACCCGGCAACTGGCGCTGCACCGCCTACGCGACGGAAGGAGTACGTGGCGTGCGACTCGAGACGGCACAGCGTCAGCGGGGCGAACTTCCTACTTCTTCTTCGTGTCGCCGTGGCCGGTTTCGGCGAACTCAGCACGATCTCCGATTGCGTCGATGCCGAATGCATCGGCCGTGCCACCATGATGTGCGCGGGACGCGCGACCCGAACAACACCCACGCTCCTCCATCGTCATCTCCATCCATTACACAGTCCCGCACGGCCGTTGGCTCATCCGAGCTCAACGCGCTCTGACGCGAAAGGTCCGCATCTCCTCCTTCACGCGACAAGATTCGCGCTGATCCGTCCCGTCTGGCTCTCGATCCACTCCGCCGGCGACATTCACATCTTCGCTACGGTCACTCACAACGGCGGCAGGACGCTTCACCACGGCGTCCGAACGACGCACCGCCACGAACGGTCTACGAACCGCAACGCAGACGCGCGTCTCCATCGCGCATACGACAGAGTCAGCTCGGGAAAGGGACACTGTCCCGAGCGGAGGACACTCGCGTCAACAACTTCAGCAACAAAATCACGCGTCGAGCTGTGACCTTGTCCGGTCTGACGGGGACCCTCACCAGTTTGCCGGCCTCTCTCTCATCGCGAGCAGGGACCTTCACCACGGCGCCGGCGGCGAAGCTCCGAGTCGCACGACCCGCTGACACGCCCGCCAGGCTCAGGATCCAAGCTCGCCAGCCTCGCTGTCATGGCTGAGCAGCCCTCTCAGTCACATGCGCCAGGCTCCTTCACCGCCGCGGCCGCACTGCAGTCACACCGACGCGCGATCCTGTCAACACCGGAACGCGCGGCTCACACGCGCGCCGACCTCGTTCTCCGCACTGACACACTCGGCTCACACTCGTGCGGCAGCATCGTTGTCCGCGGTGAAGCACGAATGTCGTCGCGCTCCGACGTCGCTCTCACAATCGCACGGTTCATGTTCACCGATGAGAATGGACCACGCTCAGAAACATTCTTATGTGCAAAACATTGCGGCACACTTTACGCATGTCGCGGTCTCGGCCGACCGATGGACGGGACCGTTAGTCGGACCACATCCGAAAACATCATCATGAACCCTCGAAGGACGTCCCGTCGTCCTTCGTCATCCTCGAAAGAGGAATCGTCATATGAATGCGAAGACCCGTAGGAAGATCGAGACAGGCGCTCGCGTGCTGGCCTTCAGCCGGGCTCACCCGGATTCGAGCCCGGGGTACGCGACGACCCTGGCCCGTCTCGAGGAGCGGCTCGCTCGTGCGGCCGCGCTCATCGGCCTGCAGCGCGATGGCCTCGCGCAGGTTCGGGCCGCCACGTCGCACAAGCGGGATCTCCGCCGGCTGGTGCGGCGGAGCCAGCTGCCGCACATCGCGCGGGTAGCACAAGGAGCGGCGGTGGAGGCCCCCGGCCTGGCGCAGAAGTTCGTGCTGCCGCGGCACCACAGCCCCAACCTGGAATTCCAGGCGCAGGCGCGCGCCGTGCTCGCCGAAGCCCAGAACCAGAAGGAGCTCCTGGTGAAGTACGGCCTGGCCGAGACGCTGTTCGACGCTCTGGTCAAGAACATGGCGGAGTTCGATCGCACGGTGGAGCAGAGCACCGAGGCGCGCCGGACCCATGTGAGCGCGAGCGCGGAGCTCGACGCCATCGGGGACGAGATCGTGCACCTCGTGAAGGTGATGGACACGCTGAATCGCTCGCGCTTCGACGCCAGCCCGGAGGTCATCGCCGAGTGGGAGAGTGCCAGCAACGTGTTCGGTCCGGTGCACTCAGCCGAGAAGCCGGATACACCGGTTCAACCTGATGCCGGTGACGTGAGGCCGGCGGCATGATGGCCGGCCGCCCGTGCAGTCAGAATCCGTTGAGCTGCCGTCGAGCGCTCTCAGCTCGGCGGTGGCCCGGCCAATCCTAGCGAGGGTACCCCCATGAGCCCGACCCGCTTTCCTCTCCCCGTTTTTCTGGCGGCGCTCGCCGCCGGCTCCGATTCAAGTAGACAACTCACAAACAGAGCCGGTTGGACCGGCGACGCTGATCCCGGCCACGCTCGACGTGATCGGCACCCACCTGGAGACGGCCGCGCCGGACAGCACGGTTCGCTTGGGCACCCGGATCGTCAGCCGCAACTTCTCCGCAGGCGACACGGTGCTCTACCGGTATTTCCGCAACGACACCGCCCTGGTTTCCCGGCGGCGGGTGCAGCTGGCCGATACCACCGGGACTCCGGCACCTGCATACGGAGGGACCTCGACATATAAAGGATGCGCCGTGATCGAGCGCGGTGGCCGGACCAGCGGAGTGAAGTCGGCCAGCATGTGCTGGGTCTGGGCCTATACCCGGCCCGCGCTTCCGCCGGTCCTCGACTCGGTCATCCGAATCGTGCAGCTGGTCTTGCTCCCGCCGAATGGAGAGGTGGAGGCGCGGGAGACGGGTAAACCGGCGTTACCCGGGAATCAGCTCCAGCTCTGCCCGTTCGCTGTGCTGAGTGATGGCAGAAAGGTAAAGCTCAGAAATGCCTGGAACTCACCCGGGTGTGATGCGGCCTACAAGATTTGGGTTGCCGCGGGCTGATCATGGGCTATCGGTGGCTCGGCGCGGACCGGGCGAGTGAAGCCGGTGAATACCACGAAGACGATCCAACCGTCCTGCCTCGGCGTCATCCGAATCATGGAAGGTCCCGCCCGCGTCCCATGTCCGCGACGGAGATCGGGCAGGCCTTCGTCTATTACCAGAGCCACACTCAGCGCGAAACCGCCGCGTTCTTCGGAGTCTCCCAGAGTACCATTTGCAGCGCCTTCCGCCGGGTTTTTGGAGTGGGCGCCGTGCGAGACGCCGAGGCAACGTGGAAGATGAAGCGCACCAGGCCACCCACACGGGCCGCCTGAGTGCTGCTACACGGGCAAATCGTCCGCAACTTCTCTCAACCGCTCCAGCAGCCGCACCATCACCCAGGTATCCCGTTCGCAGTAGGCGAGCAGGTCCCGGCGCAGCCCGTCGCGATCGCGAACCTTGCATCCTTCGCGTACGGACATGTTCGTGATGCGGACCAATCGAAGGGTACGATAATGCGAGTATATGTCCGTTATGTAAAAGAGAGGGCCGCCCTCATCGACGGCCCCCCATAGTAAGCGGCTGATCTATGATCGAGCTCAGAAGGCCGTGAACAGCAGGTGATTGTTGCCGGTGAGCGAGCTCGTCACCTTCCCCTTGGTCGTCGCGTTGTACAGGGCGCTCCGCACCGTCGCGGGTGAAGCCGTTCGATGACCCGCGAGATAGAGCGCCGCCACCCCGGCCGTATGCGGCGTCGCCATCGACGTCCCGCTGATCGTGTTCGTCGCGTTGTTGCCGGTGAACCACGCGGATTTAATACCCACGCCCGGCGCGAACCAGTCGACGCAGGCGCCGTAGTTGGACCAGGACGCCTTCCGGTCCGTCTTGTCGGTCGCGCCGATCGTCATCGCGCCCGTCACCCGGGCCGGGCTGTACTTGCAGGCGTCCTGAGCCTTGCCGCCCTGATTCCCGTTCCCCGCGGCGACCGCCGTCGCCACCCCATCGGCGATCATGTTCCGGACCGCCGCATCCACCGAGCTGCTCGCGCCTCCACCGAACGAAAGGTTGGAGACCGCCGGAGCGCCGGCGGCATGGTTCCGGGTGACCCAGTCGATGCCCGCGATGACGCCGCTCCAGGTGCCCGATCCGCTGCAGCCGAGGACCCGCACCGCGACCAGCCTCACCCCCTTGGCGACACCGTAGGTCTTACCACCCACCGTTCCGGCCACGTGGGTACCGTGCCCGTTGCAGTCGTCCGCACTGCCGCCATCGACGGCGTCGAAGCCGCTCACGGCCCGGCCGCCGAAGTCACTGTGTCCGAAGCGGATCCCGGTGTCGATGATGTACGCGGTGACACCGGCGCCGGTGCTGCTGTAGCTGAAAGTGGTGCTGAGCGGCAGGTTGCGCTGGTCCACCCGGTCGAGACCCCAGGTGGCACCGTTCTGGGTGCTGACAATGGTCGCGATGCCGTCGGGCTCCACCCGGACGACCCGGTTGTCACGCAGGAGCCCTTGCCGCGCCGCGTCCGAGATCGATCCGGCAAAGCCGGTGAGCGCATGAGTGTACAGGAAATCGGGACGGAGTCCATGCTCTCGCGCCACAGCCGCCGGGTTGGTGCGCGGTGCCAGCGTCACGATGAAGCGTCCGGCCACCGCGGGGGCGGCCGAGGAGGCGGAGACGAGATCAGGCTTGCCCTCGGAGGGGACCTCGGTGGGAGAGTCACTACACGCCGCCAGGGCCAGGGCGCCGGCCGCCGCCGCGACATATCTATGCATGCCTACACTCCTTCGGGCTGTATAAGAGTACTGGGCGACCGCGACAGGCCGGATCGTTGGAAAGGCACGCATACCTTAGAAGCGGGTACAGCAGTCGTCAAGGCGGGATAGCGACTCGTATCCTACGAACCGGACAACATGATAGAGCCCGTTATTTCGTGATTGAATCGGTGCGTTTCAGCCCCATTCGTCGCTCTGTTTCCACGAGTCTCGCAGATGTCGGCGTTCTGTCCCTTGAACTGAAACGAGGATGTGCGCGCCGCCACCCGGATGCCCTTGACCTGGCTGAGCGATGTGATCAGCTCTGCCCCTTCGGAGCGCGATGTGGCCGCCGAGAACCACCAGGAGCAAGACACCGATGATAGCGGCAAGCCGTCCGAAGCTGGCGCTCGACTGGCGCCCAGTAACTAGCGAGGCTGCCGTGCTTACTGCCTCACTGGCTTAGCACTATCTTTGTTTCACTTCCATCCAGGCGCTCCGGTGCTCAATCAGCAGCAAGCTCTGCAGGCATATCTCGCCGACCGGTACCGCCTCGAGCGCGAGCTCGGCCACGGAGGTATGGCGACGGTCTACCTGGCGCATGATCTCCGGCACGACCGGCCGGTCGCTCTCAAAGTGCTCCACGCGGAGCTCGCGGCCAGCTTGGGTGCCGAGCGGTTCCAGCGCGAGATCAAGCTCGCCGCCCGGCTCCAGCATCCCCACATCCTGACAGTCCATGATTCAGGGGAGTCCCCGGCCCAACGGCGCACCCGACATTCTCTGGTTCACCATGCCCTTCGTGGAAGGTGAGACGCTGCGGAGCCGGCTGGGTTCGCGAGGGACAACTGCCAGTTCCGGACGCGGTCCGCATTGTTCGCCAGGCCGCTGACGCCCTCGGATATGCCCACACTCACGGGGTGGTTCATCGAGATCTCAAGCCGGAGAACATTCTTCTCACCGGCGAGCACGCCCTGGTGGCCGACTTCGGGATCGCGCGGGCGCTCGGCGGTACTGCGGACCGGCTGACCGGTACCGGGCTCGCCATCGGTACCCCCGCCTACATGAGCCCGGAGCAGGCGGCGGGGTCCCCCGACATAGACGCCCGGAGCGACATCTACGCCCTGGGCTGTGTTCTCTATGAGATGCTGGCGGGCGAGCCCCCCTTCACCGGGCCGAGTCCGATGGCGATCATCGCGCGGAGCATCTCCGAATCTCCTCGCCCGCTGCATCAGATCCGAGAGACTATCCCCCCGGCCGTCGATCGAGTACTGGCGACTGCGCTGGCCAAAGCACCCGCCGATCGATATTCCACTGCGGCCCAGTTTGCGCAGGCGCTTGCGCCCGAGGTATTGACTCCACCCGCGCTACCGTCAGCAACTGCTCCATTCGCCGCGACTCAGCAGCAAGGTGGCTCGAAGGCAGCTGGCCGGACCGGCCTCCGCGGCCTAATTCTGGGTCACCCACTCTTCGCTGTGTTACTGCTGGGGATCGTCATCGGCAGCGGCGCGCTCTTCGCCTGGGGGGATAGGCATCGGTCAGTCGACGGCGGCGGTGGCAAGCTCCTCGCTGTCCTTCCCTTCGACAACGTGGGTCCGGCGGACCAGGACTACTTTGTCGACGGAGTCACCGACGAGATCCGGGGGCGGCTCACGGCGCTGCCGGCTCTCCGGGTCACTGCACGCAGCAGCTCCAGCGGCTACAAGCACACCACCAAGTCTCCCCAGCAGCTCGGCCGCGAGTTGGGGGTGGACTATCTCCTGACCGGAACGGTCCGCTGGGACAGAGGCGATAGCGGAAGGGCAGGACGGGTGAAGGTCAGTCCGGAGCTGATCGTGGTTTCGTCCGGCTCGGCCAAGTGGCAGCAGTCGTTCGATGCTCCCCTGGCGGACGTCTTCCAGGTCCAGGGCAACATTGCCGGCCGAGTGGCCGAGGCGCTCAACGTTGCGCTGAGCCAGCCGGCCCGAGCCCAGCTGAATGAAAAGCCCACGGGCAGTGTCGAGGCGTACGACCACTATCTCAAGGCCCGATCCTACGAACAGAGAGCCCGGCTGAATGTCGAGCCTCAGATGATGGTCATCGCGCGGCAACTCTACGACAAAGCCATCGCCGCTGATTCCGGTTTCGGTATTGCCTGGGCTCGACTGGCCCAAGTGAATCTTTACAATCTCTCCCGTGATCCGGCCGACAGCGTCAGCCGAGTCGGGGCACACTTCACGGTGACTCGGGCAATCTCGCTCGCGCCTCAGTCAGCGGAGGCCCACATCGCTCGAGGCGACTACGCCTCCGAGATCGAGCACGACAATGCGCGGGCCACAGCCGAATACGAGACGGCACTGCGGCTTCAACCCAGCAATGCCGAGGTGCTCCATTCGATCGCCTATAGCCAGTGGGGACGGGGAGCCAAAGATTCGGCGCTTGCCAATATGCGTCGAGCCAGCGCGCTGGATCCTCGTTCTGCCGAGAGGGTGCTGGGACTCGCCAGGGCCTACGGGGGGCTCCGCCGGTTTGCCGAGGCGGACAGTAGCTATGACCGTGCAATAGAGCTCGCACCGGACCAGTACCACGCTTACTTCGAGAAGGGGCGCAATCTCATTGCGTGGCGCGGAGACGTGGAGGGTGCGAAGCAGGTCATGCAACAGGCGGAGGCGCGGATCGGCCGGGAGGAGTTCGTGCGTAAGATGTGCTTGGCCTGCTTCGACTGGGCCGGCCCGCTGGCCGCGGACTACGAGCGGGTGCTCGACCAGCTCAGGCTGACGGGGTTCTCGCCCCGCGATTCCGCGAACTACTATATGGCTCGGGCCTGGCGCGCGAACATGCACGATGAGATCAGGCTCCAGCGGATTTACTGGGACTCTGCGCGGGTGGTCACCGAGCGTATGGCGGGAGCGGAGCCGAAGAGTGCATACAGTCAGGAGCTGCTGGCCTTGATCTATGCCGCCCTGGGACAAGCGGCGAACGTCAAGCAGTCGATGGAACGGGCGGAGGGGTTGTATCGGGAACAGGGCGACACAGCATGGCTTCGGCCGCTCATTCAGATGGAGTGGGGGGTGAATCTCGCACTGTTGGGGCAGCGGGCTGCAGCGGCGGACTCACTGGCCGAGGCAATGGCCGACAGCACTTACCCGTACCTGACCCTTGCCGCAGTGCGGGTCGATCCCTTCTGGGCCCGTCTCAAAGGAGTACCCCGTTTCGACAGCCTGATAGGCACGAAGTAGGCTGCAGAGCTTCCGCTGACCGGCCTTGCCTGCTGTACCGCTACCGCCTTCGCCCCATGACCGCCGAGCCGCTCTCCGACGAGGCCCTGCTCGCCCGCCTGGTCGCCTTCGACACCACCAGCCACAAGAGCAACCGCGAGATCGCCGACTTCATCTGCGACTACCTCGACCGACCCGGCGTGCGCATCACTCGGCACCCGACGGCCGACGGCGCCAAGCTCAACCTGATCGTGGCGGCCGGCCCGGAAGACGGCGACCGCGGTCTGGTCCTCTCCGGCCACATGGACACCGTGCCGGCCGAATCGGAGGGCTGGGAGTCCGACCCGTTCACCCTGACCCAGCGCGATGGATCCTACGTCGCCCGCGGCGCGGCCGACATGAAGGGCTTTCTGGCCCTGGCCATCAACCGGCTCGCCGCCGCCGACATCCCGCGACTCCGGCACCAGCTCGTGCTGCTCTTCACCCACGACGAGGAGACCGGCACCCTCGGCGCTCGGCGCCTGGTGGACGACGCGAGTGCGGTTCCGCCGCTCCCCGCGGCCACCATCATCGGCGAGCCGACCTCGCTCCGGGTCCTCCGCATGCACAAGGGTCACCTGCGGCTCCGGCTCTCGTTCACCGGCGTCCCCGCCCACAGCGGCCTTCCCCATCTCGGCGTGAACGCGGTCGAGGCGGCCGGCCGGGCGATCGTCGCCCTCACCGAGCTGCGGCAGGCGCTCGAGCGGGAGCGGCCACCGAACGCGGAGCACTTCCCCGAGGTCCCCTATGTCACCCTCAACGTCGCCCGAGTCGCCGGCGGCGGTGCCACCAACGTGGTTCCGGCCGACTGCGTGCTCGATCTCGGCGTGCGGCTCCTGCCCGGGATGTCGGCGGACGAGATGACCGACGCGGGTGCGATCGGTGGTGCAGGCGGTGTCGCGGGTGCCATTCGAGCTGGCGCTGCTGGGCGAGACGCCGCCGATGATCACCGCGGATAACGCACCGATCGTTCGCCTGCTCGCCGGGGAGCTGGGCCAGACCGGATACCGGCAGCGCGTCGTTCGGCACCGACGGCGGCTGGCTCAGCCGGCTCGGACTCGACTGCGTCATCTGGGGGCCGGGCTCGATCGAGGTCGCACACAAGCCGAACGAGTCGCTGCCGATCGCGGAGTTCGTCCGCGCCGGGGAGCTGCTGACTCGCATCGTCCACCGAGCCTGCGTGGCGGAGTCGGCCTGAGCCTCAAATCATCGAACGCGCAACCTTTCGACGGCGGAGTGGGTCAAACGACCGCGAACCCCACCCTGTCAGAGGAGGCCCGCCCATGAGGCCGTACACTTCTCCAATGTGCGCGCTTTCGCTGCTTTGCGTCGTTCACCTTGCCGGCTCGGCTCCGGTCCTGGCGCAGGACAGCAGCGCGCCAACGGCCGGTGCGAGCACCGCCGATCTGTCCGGGCTATGGAGCGCGAAGAAGTGGTTCGGCCCCGACGTACGGGGCCGGCTCATCATCGAGCGTACGGGCTATGGGCTTCTTGCCGACATCGCCGGGCGCGAGGCGCGGGTGACGCAGAAAGGCCAGGAGCTCACCTTCGAGCTCCCGGGAAAGGAAGGCAGCTTCAGCGGCCGCCTCGAAGGACCCGGCCTGATCCGCGGCCACTGGCTTCGGCAGGATCGGCCGAGCGCTTCGCCGGTCATGCTGAAGGCCGACGGCGATCCGGTAAATGGCTCGGTACGGTCGATCCGGGCGAGGACGAATTCTCCTTCTACCTCTTCGCCCGGCGGCGAGCCGACGGCTCGTACGATGCCGTGCTCAGAAACCCTGAGTTCGACCTCGGCAACCAGCGCGGAGTGCGCAGGCTTATCCGGAGCGGCGATAGCCTGCGGCTCATGGCGGGCTCCGACGACGCTTCCGAGCGGGTACTCGCCAGCGGCTTCGTACAGCAGGAAATGGACGGTTTCTCGCTCCTCTTCCCCAACCGGGGCGGGACCTACGATTTCTCGCGCGACGACAGTACGAGCCTGGTCTATCCGCGGCCCCGCCCCGGCGATCGGTACCGTTATTCTCCACCGCCTTCTCTCGCTGACGGGTGGCCGGTCTCGACCCTCGCCGCCGGACGGATCGATCAGCCGGCGATGGAACGCCTGGTCCAGTCGATCATCGAGATGAAGATGGACGAGGCCGACGCGCCGGAGATCCACGCCCTCCTGATCGCCCGCCACGGCCGGCTCCTGCTCGAGGAATATTTCCACGGCTTCTCGCGCGACAAGCTCCACACGCTGCGTTCCGGCGCCAAGAGCCTGACGGGTACGACGATCGGCGCCGCGATGTACGCCGGGGCGCCGCTTCGGCTCGACAGCCGCGTGTACCAGGTCATGAATGGAGGCAGCTTCCCGGCTGGCCTGGAGCCGCGCAAGCGGGCGATGACGCTGGAGAATCTGCTGACCATGTCGTCGGGTCACTATTGCGACGACACCGATCCGAAGGCGCCGGGCAACGAGGACTACATCGGTGACGAGCTGCAGCCGCCTGACGTGATCGCCTATTTCATGTCGGTGCCGATGGCGACCGACCCCGGCACGGTCAGCGTCTATTGCAGCATGCAGCCGCATCTGGCGCTCTCGATGCTCGGCGAAGCGATGCACGAGTCGCCGGTTCGGGTCTTCGATCGCCTGGTCGCCCGCCCCATGAGGATCATGCGCTATTCCTGGCCTCTCGACACGAACGGCCGCCCCTACGGCGGAGGAAGCGTGGCGATCAGGGCGCGTGATTACATGAAGTTCGGACAGCTGATGCTGAACGGCGGCACCTGGGCCGGAAAGCGGATTCTCGGCGCGAGGTACGCGAAGGCTGCAGTCTCGCCCCAATATCATCTGCGCAACATCTATTACGGCTACTTCTGGTGGATGGAGCACTATCCGTACAAGGGCCGCCAGGTATTAGGCTATTCGGCTCGCGGAGCGGGCGGTCAAATGGTCTTCGTCGTGCCGGAGCTGGACCTGGTTGTGACAGCCATGGGGGGCAACTACTCGAATCGACGCGGGGGAAGGTACCTGAATAACTTCATTGCCACGTCCATCCTGCCCGCGGTCCGCGAGCCGGGCGATGATCCGAAGGCGCCCGTGGAGGATATCGATTGGCTGTCGCCCTATGGTCCCTCGAAGGATGGGAGCCGCGTCAGTCCACACCTTGAAGCGCCGAGGCATTTGGCGTTGTCATCCTGAGTTTCCTCGCTAAGGATAATCCCGAAGACGAAGAAGGAGCCGAAGCGACGAGGATGACAACCTCCAGCAGCGCCAAAGTCATCGAAGCCGAGCTGACCTGGACCGGCCGCCGCTTCGAGCCCGGCCTCCAGGTGATAGTCGGCGACGACGGCCGGATCGAGGCCGTGACCAGGGCCGGACGCCGACCGACCGACACCGGCGCTGCGCGCTTCTGCCGGGCTTCGTCAACGCCCACTCGCACGCCTTCCAGCGCGGCCTCCGCGGCCAGGGCGAGCGGTTCCCGGCCGGCTCGGGCGACTTCTGGACCTGGCGGGAGGCGATGTACGCGCTGGTCGAGCGGCTCGACGAGCGCGAGCTGTTCCGGCTCTCGGTCCAGGCGTTCGAGGAGATGCGGGACGCCGGCACCACCACCGTCGGCGAGTTCCATTATCTCCACCACGCGGGCGGCGGCACCGACTACGAGTTCGACCGCGTCGTGCTCGAGGCCGCGGCCGCGGCCGGCATCCGCATCGTGCTGCTCCAGACCTACTACGCCACCGGCGGCATCGGCCAGCCGCTCGGCCCGGCGCAGCGGCGCTTCCGGTCCACCGATGTGAGCGCGTACTGGAAGCAGATGGACCGGCTCGAGGCGCTCCTCGATCGCCGGACCCAGAGCCTCGGCGCGGTGGCGCACAGCATTCGCGCCGCGACGGTCGAAGACATCGCGGCGCTGCACGCCGAGTCGCGGCGGCGGGGGCTGCCGTTCCACATGCACGTGGAGGAACAGCGACGGGAGATCGACGAGTGCGTGGCGGCGTACGGGCGAGCGCCGATGCGGGTACTGCTCGACACGCTCGACATCGCCGGCAACTTGACCGCGGTGCACTGCACCCACACCGCACCCGATGATCTGCGGCAGTTCCTTCAGGCCGGTGGGACCGTGTGCGTCAATCCGCTCACCGAGGGGAACCTGGGCGACGGGCTGCCGGTGCTGGAGCCGGTACCCGACCTGTTGGAACGGCTGAGCCTGGGGTCGGACTCCAATGCGCGCATCTCACCGATCGAGGAGATGCGCTGGCTGGAGTACGGGCAGCGCCTGCGCAAGGAGAGACGTGGGCTGTTGCGGAACCGGGAAGGGGAGGTGGCCTCAGTCGTGCTCGATGCAGCGACGGCCGGCGGAGCCAGGGCGCTGGGAGTCACCGCCGGTCGGATCGACGTCGGTCACTGGGGCGATCTGGTCGTGATCGATCTCGAGCACCCCTCGCTCGCGGGATGTGAGGTCGAGACGCTGGCGGAAGCGATGGTCACCGGGGCGGACAACGGGGTCGTGCGAGGCACTTATGTGGGAGGATCCTACCGGAGCGCGGCAAGGGTCGAGCGATAGCCGGTCGCTGTGGGCCACTTACCGACCGCGACCGCCGAGTCCCATCGCCCGCAGGATCTCCTGCCCGCGCGGATCCCGCCGGAACGGCGCCATCATCGGATCGTTCACGTAGTTGTAGATCAGGAACGGATCGTGGCCCTCGACCGCGCGCCGAAGCCACGCGAACGTCTCAGCCGTGTCGCCGAGGCCGGCATGACAGCACCGCCAGACTCGTCGGTGCCACATAGCCTCGCCGCTGGCGTTCGAGCAGTTCGTGCCGGATCGCCTCTGCCTCCGCCCGTCTGCCCGCTCTTCGCCAGCGCGTAGCCAAGGATCGCGAGCGGCATGGACGGCGGCACCGCCGGATCGAGGCCCGGCGGAGGACCGGCACCGCCTCCGCGTAGCGCCCGAGCGCGACGTACGCCGTGCCCAGGTACTCGTTCGTGAGCGGAAAGGTGGTGTCCATCGCCACCACGTTCCGGAGATGCGGCAGCGCTTCCTCGGCGCGTCCCGCACTGTAGAGCGTCCGGCCCAGGAGCGCCGTTGATCGTGAGACTGAGCGGGTCGAGCTCGCGGGCGCGCCGCGCCTGGCGGACCGCCTCGTCCCACCGGCCGACGGCCAGCAGATAATCTCCGTTGTACCAGTGAAGCGTGTTGGCGTTGTTGGGATCGAGCGCCAGCGACCGGCGGAAGTATCGCTCCGCCTCGTCCCAGTTCCAGGCGTACATCGCGTTGTAGTCGCCCAGCACCGCCCAGGGCGAGGCCAGCGTGCTGTCGAGCCGCAGCGCCTCGAGCGCGGCCGCGCGGGCGCGGGGATACGTCTGGTCGGGCGGGAGGTCACTCCAGAGCGGCAGAACCTCGAACACGTCCGCCAGCGCCGCGTGCGCCGGCGCGAAGCGCAGGGTCGGTGGCAACGGCCTGCTCGAGCAGGCGGCGGGCCTGGTCGAGCCCGGCCGCGGTCCGCTGGTGCCAGGCGTACCGACCGCGGAGGTAGAGGTCATAGGCGTCGAGGTCGCCGGTCGGACGCGACTCGAGGTGCCGCCGTTCGCCGGACGCGAGCGCCACGCCCAGCTCGCGCGCCACCCG
Source organism: uncultured Gemmatimonadales bacterium (assembly GCA_963730915.1). Classification (GTDB taxonomy): domain Bacteria; phylum Gemmatimonadota; class Gemmatimonadetes; order Gemmatimonadales; family GWC2-71-9; genus CAVVWJ01. The sequence goes on from CAVSTR010000005.1 coordinate 74,189, forward strand.
CTCCGCGACGTCGGCCTGCACGCGGAACACGTCGGTCATCGGCGCGTCGAACGACTGCTGCCAGCGGGTAGCGCCGGTCGCCGCGTCGATCAGCTCCGGGCTTACCCGCACCCGGCTCTGCCCGCCCTCCTGGTCCCAGCGCACGGTCCCGCTCAGCAGGTACGCGACTCCGAGCTCTCGGCCGATCTCCTCCGGCCGCTTGGTGCTCCGGGCGTACTGCGCCGAGCTGGTGCGAGCGGTCACCTGGAGACCGGACACGGTGGCGAGCTTGCCCCGGATTTCGTCGGTGATGCCCTCCGCGAAGTAGATCTTGTCCGCACCCGCGAGGTTATCGAACGGGAGCACCGCAACGCGTCGAAGGCCATCGGAGGGGACCAGCGCTCGCCGGTTCCAGATCCAGCCGAAGAGGATGCCCGCGCCGAGCACCACGCCCAGCGCCAGCAGCAGCAGACGGGTGCGGCCGGGCCGGGGTTGATTCGCTGTTCTGCGCTGCGGCGCGATGGCCGCCGCGCCTACCCCGAGCGTGTGCGCCAGCTCGGCGGCGGAGGCAAACCGGTCGGCCGGCACCCGGGCGAGGGCGCGAGTTACGGCGAGGTCCACATGCTCGGGCACGGCTGGCCGCACGGTCCGGAGCGGCACAGCGTCGGTGTGGAATCGCTTCGCGATGACTGCCTGCGGCGTCGGCCCGGTAAACGGCGGCTCCCCGGACAGCATTTCGTAGAGCACGCAGCCAAGAGCGTAGATGTCGCTCCGGGCATCCACCCTGGCGCCGCTCGCCTGCTCCGGGCTCATGTAGGCCGGCGTGCCCACTGCCATGCCGGTCACGGTCAGCTCCCCTTCGCTCGCCGCCTCCAGGGCCCGCGCGATGCCGAAGTCGGCCACGCGAGCATGACCCCGGGAGAGAAGGATGTTCTCGGGCTTTATGTCGCGATGCACCACTCTGCGCTCGTGGGCATAGTCGAGCGCGTCGGCTACTTCACTCGTGATCCGAAGCGCATGCTCGATCGGGAGCTGGCCATCGCGCCGGAGCCGGTCCCGGAGACTCTCGCCGTCGACGTAGGGCATGGTGTACCACAAGAACCCCTGGGTTTCCCCCGAGTCCAGGAGAGGGAGGATGTGAGGGTGATCGAGCCGCGCGGTGGTACCGACTTCCCGAACGAATCGCTCAGGCCCCAGGCTCGCGGACAGCTCCGGCTGCAGCACCTTCATCGCGACCGAGCGGTCGTGCCTGAGATCGTGGGCCAGGTAGACGGTAGCCATGCCGCCGCGACCGAGCTCGCGCTCGATGCGGTAGCGGTCACTGAGTGCTGCGGCCAGCGTGGAATCGACTGCTGTCACGAGGTCGCCCTCTGCCTGTTCACGCGTGCGTCACAGTTTCAGCCCCATCGCTATTTCGATTTTCGCGAACTCGGGCTCCTTCCGCAGCGGATCCAGCAGCGGATCGAAGAAGTTCTCCGCCAGAAAGACATCCCGCTCGGCGATCCCCCGCTGCAGCGACTTCAATCCTTGCTTCGTCTCGCCCAGGCTGGCATAGATCACCGCAAAAGCGAACTGCGGGATGTACTCCGTCTTCGAGCGCTTCGTAAGATCGGCCAGCACGTCGAGGGCTGCGGCGCGATCGCCCGAAGCGGCGTAAGCGCTGCCCAGAATGCCCGAAACATGAGGATAGAAGTCCCCCAGCTCCGTCGCCCGCTGCATCGAGGCGATCGCGGCCGCAGGGTCGCCCGCCTGAAGCTGGACCAGCCCGAGCATCATGTAGCCGTGAGCATAGTTCCGATCCAGCGCCAGCGTACGCCGAATCTGCTCCTCGGCTTCCCGGTTGCGACGCATGAGATAGTAGACCCAGCCGAGCTCCAGACCGATGATGCGCGAGAGCGGATCCAGCTCGTGCGCCCGGCGCATCTCGCGCAGGCTCTCGTCCAGTCGGCCGCGTCCCGCCAGAAAGTCGGCATACCAGTGATGCGCAGTGGCGTAGTTCGGGTTCGCCGCGATGGCACGCCGAAAGCTCGCCTCCGCCTCCGTCCAGTTCCATTCATACAGCGTGGTGCCATAGGCCAGCGAGGTGTGCGCCTCGGCCGAGGTGCTGTCGAGCCGGAGCGCCGTAGTCGCGGCCGCCTTCGCCTTGGGCCAATAGTCCTTCGGTGACAAACCGGCGTACGAGACCACCAGGATGTAAGCATCGGCCAGCGCCGCCCACGCGCGGGCAAAGCCCGAGTCCCGGGCCACGGCCTGCTCCAGGTGGCGCATCGCCTCCTTCAGCGCGCCACCGGTCCGCTGATTCCAGGCGAATCTTCCCTTCAGGTAGAGGTCGTACGCCTCGAGGTTGCGGGTGGGCTGTGCCGCCAACACGGAATCGGGCTTCGCCCCGAGCCGGACCCGAAGAGCGGAGACGATGGCACGCGCGAGCTCCTCCTGGACCGCAAAGACGTCCGCCAGGTCCCGATCGTACGAGTCCGACCACATCTGGTAGCCGTCCTTCGCGCTGCTCAGCTGCGCCGTCACCCGGAGCCGGTTACCGCTCTTGCGCACGCTTCCCTCCAGCACCGCTCCCACCTCCAACCGGCGGCCGACCTCGCGCACGTCGGCCTGCTGTCCCTTGAACTGAAACGATGAGGTCCGGGCGGCGACCCGAATACCCTCGACTCGGCTGAGCGAGGTGATCAGCTCCTCGGTGAGCCCGTCGCTGAAGTACTCCTGATCCTTGCCCGGGCTCAGGTCGGTGAAGGGAAGTACCGCTGCCGAAGCGGGCAGTGCAGATGTTCCGCGTCCACTCCGGCCCAGGGCGATGTACCCGCCGAGAACAACGAGCAGCATTACGCCGGCGACCGCAGCAATCCACCGGCTCTTCACTGGCGTCTGGCGTCTGGCGACTGTCGACTGCCGACTGGCGTCTGGCGTCTCACTCGGTGCCACCCTGAGCGCATCCGCAAACTCGGCTGCACTGGCAAAACGATCGGTGGGTTCGCGCGCCAGCGCACGAGTGACGGCATGATCTATCGCGAGTGGTATCTCGCGGGTGCTGCTGACGTGCGGCACCGGCTCCTTCAGCCGCTTCGCCAGGACCGACTGCGGATTCGGGCCCGTGAAGGGTGGCTCGCCGGTGAGCATCTCGTAGAGCACGCAACCCAGCGAGTACACATCGGTGCGGGCATCCAGCTCCCGCTCGCCGACCGACTGCTCCGGACTCATGTAGTGCGGAGTGCCCAGGCTCATCCCGGTCTCTGTGAGCCTTCCGTCTGCCTCCTCTTTCCCGCTTACCCGCTTACCCGCTTCCCCGCCTGCCAGCGCCCGCGCAATTCCGAAGTCGGCTACCAGGGCGTGGTTCCCGCCCAGCAGGATATTCTCCGGCTTGATGTCACGGTGAATGACTCCGTGCCCGTGGGCGTAGGTCAGCGCGTCGGCCACTTCAGCTGTGATGCGGAGGGCATCGCCGACAGGTAATCGGTTTTCTCGCGCCAGGCGGCTCCGGAGCGTCTCGCCGTCCACGTACGGCATGGTGAACCAGAGCTGCCCGTTGGCCTCTCCGGAATCGTGGACGCCGAGGATGTGCGGGTGTTGCAGACGGGCGCAGAGGCGGATCTCGCGCAGGAAACGATCTGCCCCCATCGCGTGGGCCAGCTCGGGGCGGAGAACTTTGAGCGCGACCGATCGATCATGCTTGAGGTCGTGGGCTAGATAGACGGTAGCCATGCCTCCGCGCCCGAGCTCGCGCTCGATGACGTAGCGGTCACTGAGTGCTGCGGCCAGCGTGGAGTCGACTGCGGTCACAGGAGTTGCCGAGTGGGGAATGGCTGGAATCTAGGCGGTGCGGCGGTACGGCGGTAAGGCGGAAGCGTAGACACCGGCGTCATTCCGAGCCCGTCGCTCTGCTCAGGGTAAACTCCGCGAGGAATCGGACGGCCTGGAAGTTCTGCTCCGATGCTGAAACGTCACCTGGAACGATCCCTCGCTCTGCTCGGGATGACGCGCTTGCCCAACCCTCGTTCAAGATGACCGCCGTACCGCCGCAGTATCTACCGCCCTGCCAGCTTCTGGAACCGCGGGTGTTTCCGCAGCGGCTCGAAGGTCGGGTCGATCCGGAGCCAGCCCGGCGACAGAAGGTACGGGATCTCGAGTAATTGCTCGAGACGATCGATCGCTTTCTCATGTTGCCCGGCGAGCAGATAGATCCGCACGAGAATGTGCTGGTGATACGCCCCGGTGTAGGCATCCTGGGAGATCGGGCGCGCCGCCACACTTTGCTCCCCCTCCCGCACCGCCTCGGCCGGCCGGCCGAGATATGCCAGGGCGATCGCGTGATAGATCCGCTGGTCGTCACCAGCCCCTTCCCTGATCTGCGCTTCGAAGGCGATCCGCGCCGAGTCGGCGTACGCTCGGGACGAGCGCCGGTCTCCCCGGAGCAGATGGGCCTGCGCCAGCGCCAACCCCCAGGCCCCGCGATCGTCACCAAAGGGGACGGGCGTGAGCTGCAGCAGACGCGACGTGTGTTCGTCATCGAGCAACCACACCATGTCCCAGTAGGTAGCTACGTACGCGACGAGCGCCTCGGGCTGCACCTCTCGCGGCGCGGCCCGAAGCACAGCCCGGGCTCCCGGCAGATCGTCCTGCACCACCGAAAGCATGGCCTTCTGCTGCAGCCCGGCGACGTTTCCCGGATCCAGCGTGAGCGCCCGATCGTATGCCACGCGCGCCTCCGGGTAACGGCGCATCCAGAGAAGGGTGAAGGCGTACCGCCGGTTCGCGAAGAGTGAGCGGGGATCGAGCCTCCGCGCCTGATCCAGATGGTCCAGCGCGGCGTCCCAGCGGCCTAGCCGCTGTTCCACCAACGCCGCCGCCGTGAGCAGGTCCGCCCGGGGCGGAGTGAGTCGCCCGCCCTCCGCATATTGGCGCAATGCTTCGGCGTAGTTTCTCGAAACGTTGGCGTGGTAATCACCCATCGCGAGGTGCCCCTCGGGACGCTCAGGCGCCAATGCCAACGCCCGCTCAGCCGCCAGGCGCGCCTTGTTCCCCGGGGCGCTCGCGCCGGTGCCGCGAAAGAAGATCAGCGAGTTCGCTCGAGAGAGCTGGGCCCACGCGAGGGCAAAGGTGGAATCGAGGGCTACCGCCCGATCGTATAAGGCCTCCGCTCGCTGCAGGGCGACTTGACCGGCGGTCGAGAGCCCGCCGGAAATCTCCTCGCCCCGGAGATAGGCGTCGTAGGCAGCGAGGTTTGCGGTGGGCCGTTCGGCCAACGCCTTCCGCTCGCCTGCACCCAGGGCGACGCCCAGGGCTTCCGCCACGCGGCCGGCGATGTCGGCCTGCACCAGAAATACATCCGTGAGCGATGCGTCGAACGGCTGTTGCCATTGGGCGCTGGCATTGGCGACGTCGATCAGCTCCGGGCTCACCTGTACCCGGCTCTGGCCACCCTCCCCCTTGTCCCAGCGCACCGTTCCGGTCAGCAGGTACGCTACGTCGAGCTCCCTCCCGATCTGCTGCGGGGTCTTGCCGCTCTGCTTGTACTGGCTGGAGCTGCTGCGGGCGATCACCTGAAGGCCGGGCACTGTCGTGAGCTTGCCCCGCACCGCATCGGTGATCCCATCCGCGAAGTACTCGTTCTCCGGCGACCCCAGGCTCTCGAATGGGAGCACCGCAAGCCGCTTGTGTCCGGTGCCGGAATCCCCGGCAACGCGTTGGCTTCGCAGGAAGAACGTGGCCAGACCGGCAACCAGTAAGAGGAGCCCGAGCAGAGAAGCGAGCGCCACTGGCGACCGCCACCTGGTTAGGAACGCAGGGGATGGGCTCGGTACCGGGCGATCCGCCGGCACTGCACCCGCCACCGTCAGTGCTTGAGAGAACTCTGCGGCGGTCCGGAACCGGTCAGCGGGAACCGGGGCGAGCGCCTGAAGCACCGCCCTCTCCACCGCATCAGGCACCGCCGGGCGGACCCGGTGGATGCTCGGTATCTCGCCGGTGAAACGCTTCGCCATGATCGACTGGGCGGTGGGGCCGCTGTATGGTGGCTCGCCGGTGAGCGTCTCGTACAGCACCACACCGAGCGAGTAGATGTCGGTTCGCGCATCTACCTCGCGCTCGCCGGCGGCTTGCTCGGGACTCATGTAGGCCGGTGTGCCGACCACGATCCCGGTTTCGGTGAGCCGTTCGCCGGGCGACGGCTGCCCCAGGGCTCGCCCGATGCCGAAGTCGGCTACCATCGCCTGGCCATCGCAGAGCAGGATGTTCTCGGGCTTGATGTCCCGGTGAATCACACCGTGGCGATGGGCATAATCGAGCGCGAGCCCTACCTCGCGGGTGATTCGCAGGGCGTCCTCGACCGGGAGCTGCCGCTCCCTCGTGAGACGTTGCCGCAGCGATTCCCCCTCGATGTATGGCATCGTGAACCAGAGCAGGGGCGCGCGGTGCTGTGCGCCGGCCTCGGTCTGGCCGGAGTCGTGCACCGAAACGATATGAGGGTGCTGGAGCCGCGCCGCGAGCTTGATCTCCCGGAGGAAGCGCTCGGGGCCCAGGGCCTGAGCCAGCTCGGGGTGAAGGACCTTGAGCGCCACCGGCCGATCGTGGCGCAGGTCGCGCGCGAGGTAGACCGTGGCCATTCCGCCGCGCCCGAGCTCCCGCTCGATGCGGTAGCGGTCGGCCAGAGCAGATTGAAGGGGATTCAGGATGTCGGACACGAAGCTCAGTCTATTCGGTATGGCTCCGAATGCTAGCTGCGGGATTGCTTCGGCGGTTACACCACCTCGCAATGACTCATACCGACTTACCGATGTGGAAGGATCTTAGCGGAGGGCCGCCAGGGTCGAGCGATCGGCGTAGCCGAGTACCTCGCCCTCCAGCGCCACGCGGTACCACCCCTCCGCCAGCGAGTCGGCCAGCACCGTGTCGCCCGGCATGAGCATCGCCTCGAGCGGGGCCTTCACGCTCCGCCACCTCCGCACCTCAGTCTGGCTTCCGGCGACGCGGAGCTCACTGCGACTCTCGGCCGGTAGCGCGACGACTCTCACCGTATCCAACGGGCCTGTTGTCGCCATAGAGGACTCTATCTCCGCCTTCTCTTCCGTGGGCTGGCCGGTCAGGGCGACATTGGCGGAAACGAGAACTGCCACGAGGGCGACCGCGGCCACCACTTTCGGCGTGAGGAAACGCCTCAGGTCCAGGCCGCCGCCGCCCTTTGGCACTTTGGTGGCCGGTAAATCGCGGCCGCAGCCGGGACACCGAACGGCGATGCTCAGGGCTCGCTTGCCGCACGCGTCGCACTGCCTGTAGGATCCCCCCATCACAACTGCTCCGGCTGCTGTCGCGTAGTCGAGGCTGTCGCCGTCGTAAGTGCTTGACTATTCATCCGTCGAGAAATGGAAACCGTCCGATCCATCCTCGAGGGGCAAGTCGAGTGCCATCGCCAGGCACAGATATCAGATCGTAGGCTGGCCGATCCCTCGCGGAGTTTACCCTGAGCAGAGCGAAGGGCTCAGGATAACAAGCTTTCCTTACCGCCGTCCCGCCCCCTCGCGTCGATGGCTCGGGGGAGGCTTCCCGCCCTACTGCCTATTCGATACCTCGCCCACCAACCTCGCCAACTCCTGCCGTACCTCCGCGACCAGCGGCTGGATCCGCGGCTCAGGCCGATTCACCAGCTTCAAGTAGTGGGTGTAGGCTCGCACCGCGGCGTCCCGGTCCCCGGCGAGCGTGGCCAGCCGGCCCTCCGTGCGCAAACGGGTTCCCAGATAACCCGGGCCCACCGGGTCGTCATACTCACAGCGCCTCACTGCGCGAAGTGCGCGCGGGAGATCGCCCTCAGCCTCCCAGAGTCGCGCGACTACCAGGTTCAACGGTGCTGAGGCAAACCAGCCCGCGCTCACCAGCGAGTCCGCTCGCGCGAGTGCCGGCTTGGCGTTCGTTCGCTTCCGTCCGACCGCTAAGGACGCGTCGATCACGGCAGCGCACACCTGGCTTGGAGCCCACGCCGGGACGACTTCTTCCTCCGCGCCAGGCTCCAGCATCCTCGCCATCATGCGCCCTGCGCTCTCCCAGTCCGTCCGCTGCACCTCCCAAAGCCCAAGCACACAGAGGTCCACGTTCAGCTCGGCGCGACCACCCGGCCTCGGTGCCGTCCTTGTGCGGAGGCCGCGAAGCAAGTCCCGCACGGCGTTCCCTGCAGCGGCGCTGTCGCCCTGGCCCAGAAGCGCGTTCAACACGTGGTTCCAGAGCACCTGGTGCGGGGTGGCAAATTCGCCGGTGGCGTCGACCGCCTCACGCGCCTCGCTCGGCCGCCCCTGGTTGATTGCGAGACCGGCCAGGGTCCAATGGGCGCCTTCCGGATCAGCCGTCCTGAGGGGCGCTTCCCGGCGAAGTGCGGCCGCGGCCGGCTCCATGTCCTCCAACCCGATCCCGCTCAGCTGCGCGAATGCCACCATGCGGGTGAGACTCCTGACATTCATCCGGTCGAAGTCCTTCCGGAGCCCCGCTCGCGCCGAATCGCCACCGAGAACCACAGTCATCCGCCAGCGCACGAAGTCGGCGAGCTCCGACTCGGTGAAACGCTCGAGATAGAGATTTCCCAGACGACGGACGGCCGCGGTGTCGCCGGTGAGCACGGCGATCTCGACCAGATGGTCGAGCGGGGCGGAGAAGGTGGAGTCGAGCTCGAGCGCTCGGCGGAACGCGGCTGCTGAACGCTGCAGGCGCCACCCGATGTCGGTGACCGGTGCACGATGAAAGAGTACGTCTCCCAGCTGATACCAGGTCTCCGGTGAATCCCAGACGACCTCGGTGGCTCGTTCCCAGCCGGCGATGTGCTGCACAAAAGGGTAGGGAGCGGGGTAGCGGGAGCCGGCAATGGCGGCAAGGATCACCCGATCGCGCGCGCTGAGCCGCTCTCGCAGTCTCGTGGCTATGCTGATGGCGCGTTGGGCGGTGGCAGGAGCCTCCCAGATTCCGGCATACACCAACCCCAGTGCCCCGAGCGCGAAGGTCGAATCCTGGTTCAGCGCCTGCTCGAACCGACCGACTGCTTCCTCATAGCGACCTCGTCGGTAGGCTGCCTGCCCCTGGAGGTAGGCACGCAGCGCCGGAAGCGAGGTGGTGGTAAGCTCGGCCACTCGCTGCGTCGCTTCGCCCGCTTCGCGCGCCAGGAGCTCGCCGGTGAGCCGGTCGATCATGACTCCCAGGCTGTCAGAACTTCCCGCGACATTCGCCTCCGCGCGGGCGCTTCCGCCCGGCACCTCCAGCAGCGACGCGTTGATCACAAGACGGTGTCCGGTGCCGACGATCCCGCCGAGCAGGAGCCGGCCGGCGCCAAGCTGGCGGGCAAGGAGCATGGCCGAGTCCTGGGGTAGATCACGCTGCTCGTCACCCACCTGCCGGCGCCAGACGCTCATCACAGAGCGGGGATCGGCCGCCCGGGGGCCGCCATCTCCGGTGAGCTTGGCCGCCAGAAGGTCGAGCATGCCTTCGCGCAAGTACGCGAGCGACGGATCGGCTCCCGCGATTCGGAAGGGCACCACGGCGACCAGATTCGGGTCCAGAGATTTGGCACCGGTTGCACGGGGCCAGAACACCGCAACGAGTCCCGCGAGCAGCAGCGTCGCCAAACCGATCCCGATTCTCCACCTTCCGCGACTCACGACTGGCGATTTCTTTCGGACCTGGGTGCCCACAGTGGGCACGGATTCGGGCGTCGTGATGGTGCTCAGTTCGGCAAGGAGCGCCGCGGCTGTCTGCGGACGATCGGCGGGATTCTTCTCCAGGCAGCGCATCACCAGCGCGGCAAGCCGGGACGAGATCGAGGGGCGCCGCTTCGTGATCGGCTCGGGCGCCTCGGTGGCGTGGGCAGCGAGCAGCGCATGCGGCGCCCGTTCCGTGAAGGGCGGGTTGCCGGCCAGCATCTCGTACAACACGCACCCGAGGGCGTACACGTCGGTCCGCGCATCCACTGCGCTCCCGGTGGCTTGCTCGGGACTCATGTACGCGGGCGTACCCACGGCCAGCCCGGTCACGGTCAGCTCTTCTCCATCGAGCGCGAGTGCCTTGGCCACGCCGAAGTCGGCCACCCGTGCCTGCGCCTCACTGAGGAGGATGTTCTCGGGCTTGAGGTCTCGATGGACGACTCCTTCCCGGTGGGCGTAGTCGAGCGCCGAGGCAACCTGGCGGGTGATCTCCAGCGCGGGCTCGACTGGCAGCTGGCCCTCGCGCCGCAACCGGTCGCGCAGGGACTCGCCCCGCACGTAGGGCATGGTGTACCACAGCTGCCCCGCGGCTGAACCGGAGTCGAGAACAGGGAGGATGTGCGGGTGATCCAGTCGCGCGGTCAGGCGGATCTCACGCTGGAAGCGTTCGGGTCCCAGCGTCGCCGCCAACTCGGGGTGGAGCAGCTTGAGCGCCACCGGGCGGTCGTGGCGCAGGTCGCGCGCGAGGTAGACCGTAGCCATGCCGCCGCGACCGAGCTCCCGCTCGATGCGGTAGCGGTCACTGAGTGCTGCGGCCAGCCTGGAGTCGACTGCGGTCACGGAGTTGCCGGGTGGGGAATGCTGGAATGTGGCCCGAGGAGCGAGGTAATGCCAGCGAGCGGGCAGTAAAACGCGTGGAGATGAGTCATTGCGAGGGAGCAGAGCGACCGAAGCAATCCAGTGGTTGTGCCAGGCCGCGGGATTGCTTCGGCGGTTACACCGCCTCGCAATGACTGCTGAATTTTCTACCGCCTACCCGCCTACCCGCTCTACCGCCCTACCGCCTGATCTCCTCGAAACTATGAATCACGGGGTGCACACCAGGCACCTGGCCCGGCTCCCGCACGCACAGCGCCGTTCGCATTCCGGCCATTCGTGCGGCATCCAGCTCCGCGCCGATGTCGGAGACAAAGAGCACGTCGGAGGGAGCGCGCTCCAGCGCCGCCGAGATGCGCGCGTAGCTCTCCGGCTCCCGCTTCGGCCCCGTCGTCGTGTCGAAGTACGCTTTGATGAACCGGGTCAGGTCGCCGGCGACCGAGTTCCTGAAAAGCGATCGCTGCGCCTGGACGCTGCCCGAGGAAAAGATGGCGATGTCGACGCCCTGCCCGCGCCACCGCTCCAGCGCCGGAAGGACGTCGGGATACACCTCGCCCCTGAGCTCGCCCGAGCGATATCCCTCTTCCCAGATTTTGCCTTGCAGTGACTTGAGCCCGGTGCACTTCCGGTCCTGATCCATGAGCCGGTGTACGTATTCGGCGACGGCGGACGGAGAGAGGCGGAGGGACGGAGGGGTCGGAGAGGCGGAGGACTCGGACGATTCGGCTGCGTGCTCAGCTTGGAGCTGAGCGACATCGGCCCGGACCTCGGGATCTTCCCAGTGCTGCTGGAGAAAGTCCCCGATCCGGGCCCGCGCGTAGCCGAACAGCGTTGTGTGGACGAAGTCGACCGGTGTGGTGGTGCCCTCGATGTCCAGGAGGACCGCGCCGACCTCGGTCAGCGCGCCGCGGTCCGGAGCGGGATGTACGTGGGACCCATGCAGAGCGGCTGGTATCCCTGGTCGACGCCGCTGTTGGTGTACTGCGGCGTCCAGCCCGACTTGTCCTGGAACAGCCGAATGGCCCGGATGTCACGGTCGCCGCAGAGGTCGAACCAGTGCCAGGTGCCCTTCGGTACCCGGATCAGATCGCCGGCCTCGACCTCGATCGCGATGACGGGACCGCCTTCCTTCGGGTTGACGTGAAACAGGCCCCGTCCGCGGACGATGAAGCGGACCTCGTCCTCGTCGTGCCAGTGCTCGGTCCGGAACTTGTCGAGCATCGCCTCGAGGTTGGGCGTCGCGGCCGTCACGTCGATCACGTCGGCGGTGACGTAGCCGCCCTTGGCCTTGAGCTGCTCGATCTCCTTCGCGTACGCCGTCAGCACCTCCTCCGGTGCCGCTCCCTGCGGCACCCGCTCGCAGTCGGCCCAGCGCTCGTACTCGATGCCCAGGGTCGCCAGGTAACCGGTCACCTCGTCCTGATCGGTGATGGTCCGCTCTTCGTCGGGAATTTTCACTGTTGCCATGTCACGCCTCGCTTTCGCCCAATCACTTCGAACAGAAACTCCAATGTCTCCACGTGCCGCTTTGCCTCGGCGAGATCTCGTCCCCAGGTGTAGAGACCGTGCCCTCGGATGAGAAACCCGTGTACGTCCGGGTGCTCGGCCAGCAACGCTCCTACCTGCGGCGCGGCGGCAACCCAGTCCTGGGTATTCTCGAGAACCGGCACCCACTCCCGGTGCTCGTGGCTCTCGACGCCATCCAGGCCCTTCAGCAGCTCGTACCCCTCGATGGCCACTCCGCCCTCGGCGGCCTCTGAAATAATTGTGCTCCAGATCGAATGGGTATGCAACACCGCCCCGGCGCCCCGCGCCCCGGCTATCGCCAGATGGAGGCTCGACTCGGCCGACGGGCGCCCGGAGCCGGCCACCACTGCGCCTCGGCCGTCGATCTCGACGATGTCGTCCGCGGTGAGAGTGCCCTTGTCGATGCCGCTCGTCGTGATTGCCAGGCGCAGTGGATCGCGACTCACCGTCGCGCTGAAGTTGCCGCTGGTGCCCGGCACCCAGCCGCGAGCATAACAGTGGCGCGCGATCTCAGCGAGCTGAGGAGCGACGTCGGCGAGGGGCATGACCGTCATCCCGAGCGGAGCGAGGGATCGCTCCATGAGACGTGATTAAGCAGATCTTTGATCGGACGTCTCATTAACCGATCCCTCGCTCCGCTCGGGATGACAACGGTACCCCGTCCACCTACCGCCCTACCGCCCTCAACTCGTCGAACCAGTTCAGCACCACGGCGATCCTCGGTCTCGGCCGCTGGGCCGGCAGCCGCATCATGAGGAACCGCTCCCCATCCCGCGACGCGTCGTAGCTTCGGGGCCGAGTCCAGCCCGGACTGTCGGGATAACGTCCGCCGAACAGACCAACCGGCTGCCCGATCGAGCCCCGCTCCAGGTCCACACTCACCGCCATCACGCTGTCGCCCTTTCGGTAGACCAGCTCCCGCCCACCCTTGGTCCAGAGCGGCTCCGAGCCCGACGTCGGCGAGATCTTCCAGCGCTTGCCGCTCGGATCGGGGAACGACTGGGCGAACACCTCGATCCGGCCCGACTCGTCCGAGTCGTACGCCATCCAGCGGCCATCGGGCGACAGGGTGGGATGCGCCAGGTTGAAGCCGTTACTCAGATACCGTGTCGCAGCGGCCTTGCCCCGGAGCGGGACGGTCCAGATCTCGGAGCCGCTGTTGGTGACGCTGAGGACGAAGGTGAGCAGCCGGCCGTCGCGGGAGACGGTGCCGGTGTAGCGGTCGTAGCGTACCGGTCAGCAGCGGCTCGGCCGGACGGCTCGCATCCGCGGCCCGGCGATACAGATCGTAGGTCGGGTGCTCGCTGCTGTAGATCAGCTCTCGCCCGTCAGGGGTCCACTCCGGCCCGAAATCGCGGGCACCCTCCGAGGTCACCCTGGTGCCGCCGGCCCGACCGACCTGAAAGACCCAGATGTCGCCCACCGAATTGGCCGACCGGATGTCCACCGCCACCCGGCTGCCGTCGGGGGACAGGCGGGGGTGGTCGTAGCGGTCACTCGCGGGAAGCGCGGGCGACTCCTTTCCCTGCCGGTCCACCAGCACCAGGTCGGACTCGGTCATGTAGGAGCGGACCGGCATGTAGGCCAGGGTCCCGTTCTCCGACACGTCGAACGCGGCCGCGCCGTCGCTGTAGTTCATGGCGACACTGTCCACCACCGGCCGTGCGGTCCCGGTGACGGCCAGACGCTTGAGGTCGAACGGCACGGCGTGGATCGCCTCGCCCGCGGCGTAGATCAGGTGGCCCGTGGGCAGATACAGCCCGCAGACGCCTCCGGTGAACAGCACCTTTCGCTGGCCGGTCTTGATCGATACCACTTCGATCGTCGCCCGTTCCATCGGCGTGCGATAGGCGGTGAAGAGGACGTGGTCGCCATCGGGCAGAATCTGCGGCCACCAGTGGCCCAGCTCGCCCTTCGCGGTGTCGGGCGCCGTCACCATCCGCTCATCGCCTCCACCCTCACTCACCATCCAGATGCCGGTGTTATACGACCGGCCATACACCAGCTTGCCGTTCTTGCCCCAGCTCCCGCCTCCCCAGTCCGACGTGGCGAGATCGATGGCCGGCCCGCCCTCCACCGGCACCTTCCTCAGCTTTCCCTGCTTGAAGTAGGCGATCCAGCGACCGTCGGGCGACACGAACGGCCGGCTGTTCCCGGTGCCCTGGTCGCCCTGACCCGCGCCGGGTATCACGGTCATCTCCTGCTGGTCGAAGCGGCGGCGCAGCACCTCCTCCTTGCGGTTCACCATCCCGGTGACGAACAGCTGCCGGCCGTCGGGGCTCAGCCGCACAATCGGGGTGAAGGTGGGCTCCACCCCGGGATCGTACTCGGTACTGAACCGGACCGGGCCGGCGGATGACGCCTCGCTCCGGTTCTTCCGGAGACCGGCCCAGCCGAGTCCGAGGAGGAGGAGAGTCGCGAAGATCAAGGCGAGCGGAGAGCGAAGGGCCGCAGCGAATCCGCGGCTGCGGCCTCTCCCCGCCATGCGAGGATCGGTGAGCGCCTGGGCAAACTGGGCGGCGGACTCCCAGCGGTCGGCCGGGACCTTCTCCAATGCCTTCGCGATGGCGGCGTCGACGTGACGCGGGACCGTCTTGCGTTTGGGGACCAGCGGCGGGACCTCGTCCGACATGACCTGCTGAAAGATCGCCTGCGCCGTCGGGCCGGTGAACGGCGGCCGGCCCGCGAGCATCTCGTAGACCACCACGCCGAGCGCATAGATGTCGGTGCATGCGGTGAGATTCTGCTCGCCCGAGGCCTGTTCCGGACTCATGTATTGAGGCGTGCCGAGACTCACGCCCGACCGCGTCAGCCGGGCATTGCCCTCGGCGTGACGCGAGGCCAGCGCGATGCCGAAGTCGGCCACCAGCGCGCGCCCGTCGTGAAACAGCACGTTGTCCGGCTTGACGTCCCGATGAATCACCCCCTGGCGGTGCGCGTAGTCGAGCGCGGCGGCGATCTCGGTTGCGATCCGTATCGCGTCGTTGACGGGGAGCTGAGTCTCGCGCTTGAGCCGGGCCCGGAGCGACTCGCCCGCCAGGTACGGCATGACATAGAAGACGGTGCCGTCGACCCGGCCGGAATCGAAGAGCGGAAGGATGTGGGGGTGCTGCAGGTTGGCGGTGGTCTCGATCTCCTTCAGGAAGCGCTCGGAGCCGATGATCGTCGCCAGCTCGGCGTGCATGATCTTCACCGCAACCTTGCGGTTGTGGCGCGGGTCGTGAGCCAGGAACACCGTGGCCATGCCGCCGGCGCCCAGCTCGCGTTCAAGGATGTAGCGGTCGGAGAGGGCCGCCTTGAGGTGATCGAAGGGCTCGCCCATGGATGGGAAGATAGGCAGTAGATGAAGCGGCGGAAGGTAAAGAGGCTGAGTGAAGAGTGGGTGGCCAACAAGCGCTGGAATCGTGGATCACGGCAGCGGATCCCAGAACGGATCTGCCCGCAGCCATGGAGCGGCCGACGGGGACCTATAAACAGAAGCTGTTACTTCAGGGATTGCCCTGCTTGTCTAATCCAGTGGTACTGGATCCGGTCCCGCCGGCTCAGGCGGCGGAGTCCAGTCCACCCAGGCGAGCCTCACTCCATCAACAGACGTCGAGCGCATTCCAAGATCGTGGCTTCCCTCTGGCCCCGAGGCCGTCAAGCGCTCGTAATGCGCTGGATCCACCTGCATCGAAAACTGGAATCGGAACCGGGCGGCTTCACAGCGAAACTGCGCCCAGTCGAAGTTCGCCTCGTCCGACGTACAGGGGCCTGCGCCGCCTTCTAAATCGTTGGTCTGATTTCCCGCCGAGGCATACCAGCTTCCCACGTCGCGCAGCAGATACTCGCCCATGAAGCCGGGGTATCCACCGGGCTGACCTCCGCTGCCGCTGCCCGAATCCGGCGGAGTCGTAGACGGACCAGGATCAGCGGCGCCTCCCGGCAACTCGGTCATGACGTCGGGCACGTTCGGCTGGACCTCACCGCTTCCGATATGTGCCACCAGTCGCACTACCTCGTTCATGTGCTCCGGCTCCCACGCGATCAGCGTGCGCATGGAGTAGGTGCCCTCCGGGTGACACTCCGGCGGATGCACCCCGCCGCTGCTGTCGGTGGCCGGTGTAATCGTGCTCTCGGGAGGTAACGGCGGTGGGCCCACCGTGTCCGGCGGTTGCGGTGGGATGCCGCCGCCGGAGTCAGGAGGCGGTACGCTGACGGTGTCAGGAGGCGGCGCCACGCCGCTGTCCGACGGCCAGCTGCACACAAGGTTCGGAAAATCGATCTGCTCGGCGACGGCCACAAAGCTTCGATCGCGACCGTCGATCGAAACCGTTACCGGTGTCGCATGTCCGGTAAGCCGCACGATCACGGCCGCGTGCCTGAGCGCCTCCGCCGCCGGTGAATAGCCACCCGACTCCACCGAGTCGGCCAGGCGCTCGAATTCGGTAGCCAGCCGCGCGCCATCACCGTCAGGTGGTCTCGGGCCGGTACCATCAGTGCCGCAGGCGAGCCCGAATACGCTGAAGACGGACAGCAGAGGAATGAACCGCATGTCTCGAGTATATCCCGCGTACGCGAGAGCGCGAGATGCTGGTGCGCACTGAAACAGTCCCGCCCTACCGCCCTGCGATCAGCTTCTCGAATCTCGGATCTCCCCGCAACACCGCCCAGCGCGGGTCATGTCGGAGGAGAGCGGGACTGACCTGAGAAGGGATCGACAGCAGCCGCTCCAACTCATCGATTGCCTGGGATGGCATACCGACGGTCGCATAGATCATCGCCAGCGCCGCCTGCAGGTTGGCACCCCGGAATGCCTCCCGGCTCACCGGCAGCAGCTTCGCAGCGGTCTGACCTTCCCGTACCGCCTCCGTCTTTTCGTCCCAAACGCGCGTACATCAAGCCGAGTTGTGCATGGAAGTTGGCTTCGGCGGGGTGAGCCCTCACCATGGATTCCAGCCTGGTGCGCGCCGAGTCGAGGTACGCCCGTTCCATCCTGGCTCGACCCTGGATGCGATACATGGCCGCCTTGAGCTCGTAGAGGCCGATAGTGTCGGTGAACTCCGTGAGCGTCAGCTGTTCGAGCTTGGAGTAATACATCGAGTCGCCGATGAGCAGAAAGCTCGGCGACACCGCAAAGCTGGCCACCGCGCCAGCTCCCCGCCGCGGGACGGCTCATCTGTACGAAGTCGACCGCCTTCACTCCGTCACGAAGGGCCTGCTTCGCCTGTGGTAAGTCGTCCTTTCCTACGAGGCACTGGACTTTCATCCAGCGAAGGGGCGCTATATCGGGACCAATGCTGATCCCTCGATCAGCGGTCGCGCATGCCAGGTCATACTTGCGGACCAGATAGTAGGTCTCGGCCAGATTGCGGATCGATTCGCTCGATCGCGGATCAAGCTGCACCGCCCTCTCGAAATTTGCGACTGACTCAGGCCAGCGTCCCTGCCGACGCTGAACCGCCGCAGTGGCGAAGACGAGGTCGGCGTTGTTGGGCTGTCGCTCCCGAGCAAGGGCGAGCTCCTGGAGCGCGCGATCGTAGTTCAGCTCGCCCCAGTAGTAGTAGTAGCCGAGCGCGACATGTGGCTCCGCCAGATCGGGACGAAGGCGGAGCGCCCGTTCGGCAGCGGCCTTGGCCTCCGACAGAGCAGCCTCGGTGCGATCGTAGAAAAACCAGTACTCGCTGGAGCGTCCCTCTGACAACCTGGCCCAGGCTTGCGCGAAATTTGAGTCCAGCGCGATGGCTCGGCGGAACATCTCGATCGAATTGTGTATGTCCTCCTGGCCGGGCCCACGACTCCGGTACTCGATGCCGCGCAAGTAAAAGTCGTAGGCCGCGGTGTTCGCCGTCGGACGCTCGTTGATGGTCCGCTTTTCTGAGGGATCCAGGGCCAGGTTCATCGCGCTGGTCACCCGCTCCGCGATGCTGGACTGCACCTGGAATACGTCCGCCAACTCCGCATCATAGCGGTTGGTCCACAGGTGCCGGTCGTCCGCTACCCGGATGAGCTGAGGAGTTACCCGCACTCGGCTGCCTTCGCCGGGCGACTTCTCCCAGCGGACGCTGCCCTCGAGGATGTAGCCAACTCCGAGTTCCTGCCCGATCTGCCGGATCCCCTTGCTGGTGCCCTTATAAGGATCGGTGCTGGTACGGGAGACGACGCCGAGGTCGGAGACTCCGGCGAGGCGGCTGGTGATCTCCTCGGTGAGCCCGTCGGCGAAGTACTGATCACCGGGAGCACCCATGTTCTTGAAGGGAAGCACCGCCAGCATCTTCGTCCCCGGCGGTTCCGACGGATGGCGGCTCCGCTGCCAGATGAACATTCCCATGGTCGCGGTGACGAGCAGTCCCAACACGAAGGTGAGCCAGGAGGGGACCGGCTTGCGCCGAGGAGCGGGAGCGACTCTCGTCTCGACCGACGCTGGCGAAGCAGTTGTCGCAGAGGATGAGGCCACGGAGGCACCGCTGGCGGATAACGCCTGCGCGAACTGAGCCGGGGTCGTGAACCGGTCAGCTGCGAATCGGCGCCAGAGCTGTGAGCACCACGCCCTCCAGCGGCTCAGGGACGGACGGCCTTAAGCGACGGAGACTGGGGATCTCTCCGGTCATCCGCTTCGCGATGATGGCCTGCGCGGTGGGACCGCCGAACGGGGCCTCGCCGGCCAGCATCTCGTAGAGCACGACGCCAAGGCTGTACACATCGGTTCGTCCATCAATATCCCGCTGACCCACAGCCTGTTCCGGGCTCATGTAGGCCGGGGTGCCGACCGCGAAACCGGTGTTGGTGATTCCATCATCGGCCGACGCCGAATCGATGGCTCGTCCGATGCCGAAGTCGGCCACGAGAGCCTGGTCATCGACGAGAAGGATGTTCTCCGGCTTCACGTCGCGGTGGATGATCCCGTGCCGGTGAGCAAAGTCGAGTGCGAGCGCCACCTCGCGCGTAATCCGAACCGCCTCCTCGACCGGAAGCTGGCGCTCACGCCGCAAATGGTCACGCAGACTCTCGCCCTCGATGTACGGCATGGTGAACCAGAGAAAGGCAGGCCCCTCTCCGGTGCGCACTTCGCCCGAGTCATGGACCGAAACGATATGGGGATGTTGCAGGCGGGCGGCGAGCTTGATCTCACGCAGAAAACGATCGGTGCCGAGGGTCTCGGCTAATTCCGGATGGAGCACCTTGAGTGCCACGGGACGGTCGTGACGGAGATCGTGTGCCAGGTACACCACGGCCATCCCGCCGCGTCCGAGCTCGCGCTCGATGCGGTAGCAGTCAGCCAGAGCCGCTTGAAGATGGGTCAGGACATCGCGCATCGGAGTCCCGGCGAGAGGCCGCTCATAGGAACGCCTTCGCCATCTTCACCTCCTGCCGGTCTCCATCAGATTTCGCCATCAAACGCAAGAATTCTCGATAACTCGCGACCGCCGCGGATCGGTTGCCGGCTAGCTCCGCCGCTCGCGCCAAGCCGAAGAGGCTCCGAGCCCGGTTCCGCTCGCGAGCCAGCGTCCCGCGGTACGCAGCGCGAGCTTCGTCGTAGCGGCCGGTGAGCAGCAGCATGTCACCCTCGAGCTCGCGCGCCGGGAGCAGCTCCGCCGGAGTCACCGGGTGTTTGTCGGTGACCTCCTCCGAGTCCGCCGCGGCCTTCGCCAACTCGAGGGCTCCAAGCGTATCGCCTGCCGCCAGGCGAACCCACGACTCCGCCACGTCGCGCTTGATGCCGACGACCCGGGCCCAGTAGGGCTCCCCCTTTTGTTCGAGCGAGGTAGTGAGCGAGTCGAGCGCCTTGATCTCGGACACCGCTGCTTCAGGCCGGCCGCTGCGCGCGCTGCCGATGGCCCGGGTGAACTTTGCCAGTGCCGTCGCAATCGGTGGCACGGAATCCTCTGGCGCCGGAAACTGTGCCGCCGCCGTCCAATCGCCCCGCTCCAGCGGCACTCGCGCCGCCATGGCGGTCCGGTTGTACCCCGCCACCAAACTCTTGGTGTTGGTCTGCACCTTTCGTCCTTCGGCGACCGCGGCCCGCGCCGCCGAGTCCTGGCCCCGCTGGAGATAGCCGTAGACCGCATAGTCCAGCGCGTGCAGCTCCTCCGGCGCACCGGGCTGGTTCATGGCCTTGGCGTAGTCCGCGCCGGCCCGATACGACTTCCAGTTCGAGGTGATGGTCTCGTTCCAGAGGCCGAGCCGGACGAAGATGTGCGACGGCATGTGCTGCGCGTGCGGCGCGGCGGGCGCGATCTGGGCGTAGCGCCGGGCCGCCTTCAATCCGAGGCGGGCCAGCACCGGGCTGTCGGTGGCGTGAATGACGTAATGGGCGAGACCCGGATGATCCGGGTGCCGGGCATAGAGCGGCTCGAGGATGGCGATCGCGCGCCGCTGCTGGGCAAAGGTGGTATCGGTCTTAGGGGCGGTGGCGATCTGCCCCAGCGAATAGTAGATCGCGACCTCGACGTCCTTGGGATACGCGCGGTAGAGCCGCGCCAGAGTATCGGCATACGCCTTCAGCCGGGCGGCGTTGGAAGTGGACTCGGCGTCGCGATACAGCGCCGCCGCCGCGGCGATGAACCCCTGCTCCCGCGCGGTTCGGGCCGGAAGAGCCGCTGCCCGTGCAGCTGCCTCCGCACCTTTGGTCATGGCGGCAGGCTGCGCCGGCCCGCCGGCGAAAGGGTTGCCCCAGGCGTTCACGGCTATCCCCCAGTGCGCCATGGCACAGGTGGAGTCGGCGGCGAGCACGTCGCCGAAGGCGCGGTCGCCCTCCTCCCACCAGAAGGAATGGAGCACCGCCATGGCATGCTCGAATCGTTTCCGCGCCTCGGGGCTGCAGCTGACGGGAAAGACCACCCGGCCCAGCCGGCCAACTCCGTGCCCATGCCCGTGCTCCTGCGACTGGAGCACCGAGGGGAATGCCACAGTCGCCATGGCCACGAACTGCAGCGATAGCCAATGAATTGTGCGAAGTCTCATGCTTTAACCCCCGAGCAGGCCCTGGAGAAACGACAAACAACGTTACCGGTCTGGCGCTGGCGGGTCCAGATCACAAACATTAGGATCTCGGCAGCAGCAGGAGTCTCTTGTGTGCCACGTCTAGACGGAGGAAAGCGTATGCGAACCACCGTTGCCAGCCTCTGCGTGCTAGGCCTCGTGATGGGGTGCGGGCCCCGAGGTGACCAAAATGCGGCAGCAGAGCGCGACCAATCGTCTGCCGATACCGCCGTCGTCACCGGCGCGGTAGCGGACACGTCTGCGGATGCCAAACTCGAGTGGGGGCCGGCGCCTCCGGGACTTCCGGCCGGGGCGAAAGGTGCCATCGTCAGCGGAGATCCCAGCAAGGCCGGAGCGTTTACGGTACGTCTCGACATGCCCGATGGCTACGAGATCAAGCCGCACACCCATCCCACCAGCGAGCGGCTCAGGACGATCGAGGGAACAGTCATGATGGGGCTCGGGAAGAAGTGGGACAACGGCAAGCTGAAGGCGCATGTGAAGGGCGCAGAGATGAGCCTCGGCGCAGGGGAGCCCCACTTCGTTCGCGCCCAGGGCCGGACGGTCATAGAGGTAGAGAGCACCGGACCGTTCCAGATCACCTACGTGAACTCGGCCGACGATCCTCGAAAGGCGACGGCTCAATAGCGGAACCACCCCGTGCTGCAGCTTGCACTCTAATCGAACCAGATTTTCTCAGGAACGTAGAGGGCCATCCTCATGGATGGCCCTCTCTCACATCCGCTCGTCACCCGGGATCAGCTTGTCGATCGCTGCTCCCAGTTCCCTATAGGCCGTGGGGTCCACTTCCCGGAACGGAGTTGCCCTGTAGGCGATCCGTCCGTCGGGTCCCACCACGAACAGGTTGCGGTTGGTCATGCCTGCCTGGCTGGCCAAGGCGCCATAACGTCGGGCGACTGCCGTGCCGGTATCGCTCGCGAACAGGAACGGGAACTCCGAGTCGCGAGCCCACGAGGCAAGCGCGGTGTCGGGGTCGGCGCTGATCGCGATGAGCACTACGTTGCGGCCGTTCTTGAAGAGCTTCGCGTACTGATCACGGTACGCGTTCATTTGCACCGTTCAGCCGCTGGTTCGCGCCTTATAGAAGAAGGCCAGCACGACGGTCTTCCCCTTGAAATCGGACAGACGGATTGGACGCGCCAGGACGCCGTAGCGGGTGGCGCCGCTCATCGTGAAACCCGGTGCCACTGCGCCGATTTCGAGGGGAGGAGCAGAACGTGGAGCTTGCTGGGCAGCCAGTATGGCTGGCGCACCGGCGAGAGAGAGGGCGAGGGAGAGGTAACGCATACGCGGTCCGTTTGGCGGGTCGGTAGAATATAAGACGCCTTATCCCGCCCGGTTACCCCGAGCTCCACCCCAACCACACAGGTTCACGGGTCTTTTCGCCAGTGAGATCGGGGTTTTGCCTTGACACTGACTGTCCTCAGGGGTAGCCTGACCTCCACATCGAAGCACACCCGGCATAGCCGGGGCTCCAAAGCACGGTTTTCGTCTCCTCCGCGACGCCTCTCCAAACGCCGCCACGTAGGACCCTCGAACCGCCGAGCCGCTGACCAGGTGACACGGCGTGTTGATCTGCCGACCTGTGAAGTCACTGGTTCCAGCGTCTCCTCTCTGTTCCGAAAGCAGGCGCGCATGCGCTGTACCGCACCGCT
Organism: uncultured Gemmatimonadales bacterium; assembly: GCA_963730915.1. Lineage (GTDB taxonomy): Bacteria > Gemmatimonadota > Gemmatimonadetes > Gemmatimonadales > GWC2-71-9 > CAVVWJ01. The sequence continues at coordinate 96,888 of CAVSTR010000005.1, forward strand.
AGGATCGTTCATCACTCTCTCGCTCGCCCTTACCCTGCTACCTGGTCAACTCGCCGCGCAGGGCTATCCCACCGTTCGTGACTCGGCCGTAGATGCAGCGAGAGCGAAGACCGCCGAGACCGCACGACGGTTTAAGGCGCTTGCCCCACGGCTGGTCGAATCTGCCGGCATCAAGCATGGCGATATCGTCTCCATCTCGGGCGGCCCCGCCGTGGTAGAGGAGATGGAGGCGCTGGGCGTCGAGGTCCAGAAGGCTGGTGGCAATCCCATCCTGGTTCTGAACAGCCCGCGCGTGACGCGGTCGCTTTACGCTGATGTCGCGGAGAAGCATCTCGATCAGATTCCTACCGCCTTGGACGCCTTCTACGCCGAGCAGGTGGATGTCGAGTTCAACCTCCCTTCCGGCGAGGACTTTGCAACGATCCGACGAGTCGACCCCGCCCGCAGGACTCGGGTGGATCAGGCGTTGAGCCGAGCCGATGCCGCAACTGCGTCGAAGCGGGACAAGGGGAAGACGCGCTCGCTCTTCATTGGCCTGCCGACCGCCTCCGACACCGCCTCGATTCAGATGAATTACGACCAGTACGAGGCCATGACGTGGTCTGCTATGGAAGCCGACTATAAAGCAATTTCCGCCATGGGTCAGCAGATCAAGAAGGTGCTCGAAGGAGCCAAACGGCTGCGCATCACGTCACCCGAAGGGACCGACTTCACTGTAGAGTTGGGTGGGCGCCCCATCGTCGTGAGAGCCGGTAGCGTTCCCCCAGGCACCAAGGGTACCCAGGCTGAACGATCCGCTAGCCTGCCCGGCGGAAGCGTGAGGTTTGCCCCACTCGAGACTACGGCGAACGGAAAGATCCGTGCGGCGGAGGACCAGTGCGACAAGCCGGTGCGTGACGAGTCCGTGGATGTGAAAAATGGAATGCCGGTGAACGTGAGCTCTAAGACCGATCAGGACTGTCTCCAGCGTTCTCTCAAAGTGGCCGGCCGCTTCGGTAACATCACCATAGGCCTCAACCCGGCGGTCAAGTTCGATCACGTACCGAGCTATGGACCGCAGTTCGAGAACGGGGCAGGCATCGTGCAGATCGGCTTCGCATCAAACCAGGCGCTCGGCGGTGCCAACCCACCGGCGCCGGGTGGCTGGAGTGTGCCGCTCCTCAAGGCGACGGTCGAGGCTGACGGTAAGGTGATCGTCAAGGACGGTAAGCTGGCACTCTAATCGAAGCGTAGGATCTGCAGGGACATAAAGGGCCATCCTCATGGATGGCCCTCTATGTCATTCGCCCGCTCGCATGGACCGCCTCAGGCGGATGCCTCTCTCTGACCTATGCCCCCGCACGCCTCCAGCCATGCCTGCTCCTCCGGGTCGAACACTCGCGACCGGGTGAGAAACCTGACGCCGAGCGGAGCCTCGAGCGAAAACCCGGAGCCACACCCCGCCACTACATCTATCAATAGCTGGGTGTGCTGCCACAGCTGATACTGCTGTCCGCCGATGTAGAATGGGGTGCCCTCGAGCTCGCCCAACAGCACGTCCCGCTCACCCACCCGAAACTCGCCCCGGGGAAAGCACATCGGTGAGCTGCCGTCACAGCAGCCGCCCGACTGATGGAAGAGCAGCGGACCATGCTGCGCGATCAGCTCGCGCAGCACAACCGCCGCCGCGTCGGTGATCCCGACGCGGTCCACCTTCTCCATTAGAAGAAGCCCAGCTTCTTCGGGCTGTAGCTGACCAGCAGGTTCTTGGTCTGCTGGTAGTGCTCCAGCATCATGCGGTGGTTCTCCCGCCCGATCCCCGACTGCTTGTAGCCGCCGAACGCCGCGTGTGCCGGATAGGCGTGATAGCAGTTGGTCCACACCCGGCCCGCCTTGATGCCGCGGCCCATCCGGTAGCAGGTGTTGACGTCACGGCTCCAGACGCCGGCGCCGAGTCCGTACAGCGTGTCGTTCGCGATGGAGAGCGCGTCCGACATGTCCTTGAACCGGGTAACGGCGAGCACCGGACCGAAGATCTCTTCCTGGAAAATCCGCATCCGGTTATTGCCCTCGAAGATCGTGGGCTGGACGTAGTAGCCCTGCTCCAGCTCGCCTTGATGCACCCGGCGAGCGCCGCCGGTGAGCACCTTGGCCCCTTCCTTCTTCCCGATCTCGATGTAGCTCAGGATCTTCTCCAACTGATCGTTAGAAGCCTGGGCGCCGATCATCGTGTTAGGATCGAGCGGATTGCCCTCGACGATCTTTTGTACGCGCGCCACGGCACGCTCCATGAACCTGTCGTAGATCGACTCCTGCACCAGCGCCCGGGACGGACAGGTGCAGACCTCGCCCTGATTGAGCGCGAACATGGCGAACCCCTCGAGCGCCTTGTCGAAGAAGTCGTCGTCGGCATCCATCACGTCGGCGAAGAAGATGTTGGGAGATTTCCCACCCAGCTCCAGCGTCACGGGGACCAGGTTCTCGGAGGCGTACTGCATGATCAGCCGGCCGGTGGTGGTCTCCCCCGTAAAGGCGACCTTGGCCACCCGGGGGCTCGATGCCAGCGGCTTACCCGCCTCGACCCCGAAGCCCTGTACTACGTTGACCACGCCACTCGGCAGGATATCGGCAATCAGCTCCATGAATGCCATGATCCCGACCGGCGTCTGCTCGGCAGGCTTCAGCACCACACAATTTCCGGCAGCTAGCGCGGGCGCAAGCTTCCAGGTGGCCATCAGCAGCGGAAAGTTCCAGGGAATGATCTGCGCCACCACGCCCAGTGGCTCGTGGAAGTGATAGGCGACGGTATCGTCATCCAATTGCGAGAGACCACCCTCCTGGGCACGGATGCAGCCTGCGAAGTAGCGGAAGTGGTCCACCATCAGCGGGAGGTCCGCGTGGGTGGTCTCGCGAATCGGTTTGCCGTTGTCCATCGTCTCGATGAACGCGAGCGTCTCGAGGTTGGCCTCGACCCGGTCGGCGATCCGGTTCAGGATGTTGGCGCGATACGCGGGCGACGTGCTGTTCCAGCTGATCGCCGCGGCGTGCGCCGCGTCGAGTGCCCGGTCCACGTCTTCGTGGGTCGAGCGCGCGACCTCACACAGCGGCTGCCCCGTGATCGGCGTCGGGTTGACGAAGTACTGGCCCCGGGCGGGCGGCGTGTACTCGCCGGCGATCCAGTTGTCGTAGCGGGCGCGGATTGGGATGGACGGCTTGAAGCCGGCGGCCGCCTTGGGAAGGGTGGCGTTTTCAGGTTGCCTGATTGCAGTACCCATGGGGTGCTCCTGAAGAATTGAGGCTGTGTCGCCAAGCATGGTATCAGCCTGGAGCGGCAGGGTGAAACCGGGATACGGAAAGCTTGGGTTGCAGTATAAGCCTCGGACGTAGATGCGCGAGAGGCGGCTATTAGAGAAGTACATCCTCCACCGGCCGCCTCGGCGTGTGCTGTTCCTCGTCCCGCGTCGAGTAGCCGACCCGGAAGAGGTGTTGTGGTGTCCACCCTGCTGACGGCAGAAGCTCACCCACAGCCGATCTCAGCTCCGGACGCCGCATGGTCTGGCTCATTGGATGGATGGCCACGCCCATCGCCGTGGCGGTGAGCCAGAGCCGTTCGAACAGCTGACCGATTCTGACATGAACCAGATGACCATCCCCCTCGGCGCAGAGGAGGCCGAGCAGCGGTGCACTCTCGATGATCGCGTGGTCCTGTTCGGCTATCGGTTCGCCCAGGTCAAGCCGTGATATCGCCATCTTGCCCAGCCGAGCCATCAGCGGCGGCGCGCCAAACACACCCTGGCCTATCCAATAGCCCAGCTCACGCCGGAACGCGGGGTTGGCGAACTCGACGCGGTCCGCCTGGGAGGTGAGCGCGTCTATCCAGCTGCGGAAGTGGCGGTCATCTGTCAGGTGAACTCGAAGATCCGGCTCCACACAGCACGCCATCAACCGCAGCCGCAGTTGGTCTGGAACCGGCACCGGCCGAAACAGACCGTTGTCATTATGTCGCCGAACGATTGACGTCAGGGTGGCACCCGCCCGGGCGTGGGACGGCACGCCACCTGGTGCGAATAACACCGTGGCCACCAGTTCCACTTGCTCCGGCTCCGGGAAGTAACTGACGCCGTGCCGGAATCCGAAGTGCTCGGCCGCCACCAGCAGGTTCTCCAGTGCGCAGCCCATGCTGATGAAGAGCTCGCGGCGGGTTGGGTCCGCCACTGGCTGGCCTCGATCCAGGTCGACGATCAGGTGTATCCTGTTGTCCTGCACCGAGAATGCCCAGGGCTGGCTGTTCTTGACCGAGGGCGCCAGTATGGCGTACCGCAGCAGGAACCGAAGCTGCGCCTCGATCGACCCACTCTCGGGATAGTCCTTTTCCGAGACCTCCCAGACTTTCCTCTTGAGCAACGGCATGAGCTCCTCCAGAGCGCGTGCCTACAATGTTGCTGTGAAGCGCATGAGGCGGGCATGAAGACAGGATGAATTTGTCGCAATCCTTCGCTACGCTCAGGACAGGTCTTGCGTGTTTTTCGATTAACCCGTATCGCTTCTCATTCGCACCCGATACGGAGGAGTCATGGCCACCCTACGCCCCGATCCCACCTTTTACCCCTCAGCCAAACAGGCGGCCGAAGCACCGCCGGAAGAGCTGGCCTACCTCGCCATGCTGAGCCCGAACGGCTCCCGCTCGGATGCCATCGGCGTGGTCGACGTGAAGCCCGGCTCCAAGTCCTACGGCCGACTGGTGGGTCAATTCGAGATGCCCAACCGCGGCGACGAGCTGCACCACTTCGGCTGGAACGCCTGCAGCGCGAGCCTCTGCCCCTGGGCACCGCACCCTCATGTGGAGCGGCGCTACCTTATCGTACCCGGGATCAACTCGTCCCGGATTCACATCCTCGACACCAAGGCCAATCCGCGGAAGCCCGAGCTGGTGAAGGTGATCGAGCCGGAGACGCTGGCGAAGAAGACCAACTACGCCTCGCCTCATACGGTCCACTGCGGTCCCGACGGGATCTACATCTCCGCGCTCGGCGCGCCCGACGGCGACGGGCCCGGCGGCGTCTTCATCCTGGACCACGACAGCTTCGAGCCGAAGGGAATCTGGGAGAAGGATCGCGGACCCCAGCGCCTGGGTTACGACTTCGCCTGGCACCTGGGGCACGACACCACCATCACGAGCGAGTGGGGCACTCCGAACATGGTGACCTCGGGGGTGGTGCCCGAGCTGTTGCTGGGCGGGAAATACGGCAACTCACTGCACGTGTGGGACCTCAGAAAGGGCCGGCACCTGCAGAAGATCCATCTCGGCGACGAGTACCAGATGACCCTCGAGCTGCGTCCCGCGCGCGACCCGCGGAAGGCATATGGGTTCGTGGGTGTGGTGATCTCGTTGAAGGACCTGTCCGCGTCTGTATGGCTCTGGTATAAGGACGGGAAAGACGGAAAGGCGGACTGGCAGGTGAAGAAGGTGATCGAGATTCCCGCCGAGCCGGCTGACCCGGCCGACCTGCCGCCGCTGCTGCAGGGATTCAAGGCGGTGGCGCCGCTCATTACCGACATCAATCTGTCGCTCGACGACCGGCAGCTCTACGTGTCATGCTGGGGCACGGGCGAGCTTCGGCAGTACGACGTCTCGGATCCCTTCAATCCCCGGCTGACGGCGACCACACAGATCGGTGGCATCGTGCGGCGTGCGGCGCATCCGGCGCAGCCGAGCAAGCGGCTGAACGGTGGTCCTCAGATGGTGGAGCTCAGCCGGGACGGCCGGAGAGTGTATCTGACCAACGGGCTCTACTCGCCGTGGGACGAGCAGTTCTATCCGGCCGGGCTGGAGAGCTGGATGGTGAAGCTCGATACCCGTCCCGACGGGGGGATGGCGCTCGACTCGAAGTTCTTCCTGGAGATGGACCGCGGCGTGCGCTGTCACCAGGTCCGGCTCCAGGGCGGCGACGCGTCGTCGGACTCGTTCTGTTTCTCGTGATGGCGGGGCAGTGGGGCAGTGGGGCAGCGGGGCGGTGTGTCACGCCCTCGGAGTCATTGCGAGGAGCGGAGCGACGAAGCAATCCCGCCGAGTCGACCGTGATACCGACCGGATTGCTTCGGCACTGTGTGCCTCGCAATGACTGACCTCGTCGCCCTCCTGGCGCTCGGCGCCGGCCACGGCATCAACCCAGCCATGGGATGGCTCTTCGCCGTCGCGCTGGGACTTCAGCGTGAGAGCCGAGGCGCCGTGTGGGGAGCGTTGGGGCCGCTCGCGATCGGGCATGGGTTGGCGATCGCGGCCGCGATTTTCATTGCCGGAGTCGTGGGTCTGGTCGTGCCGCTCGACCTTCTCCGGTGGGGAACCGCGCTGCTGCTGGTCGGGCTCGGAGTCTACCGGCTGGTACGCTCCCGCCATGTCCGGTTCGGGGGGATGCAGGTGGACGCGCGAGATCTCGCGATCTGGTCATTTCTCATGGCCTCGTCACACGGTGCCGGCCTGATGGTCCTCCCTCTCGTCTTGGGCGACGTGCCCGCCACCATGCACGCTCATCAAATGCTGCAGGCATCGGTCTTCACGGCCGGCAACCTGCAGTGGGGCGGAGCGATGGCTGCGGCGGTACACACGGCTGGGTACCTGCTGGTCACCGGTTCAATGGCCGTGATCGTCTATGAACGGGTGGGAGTGCGCTTCCTGCGGACCGCGTGGGTGAACCTGGATCTGGTCTGGGCACTGGCGCTGGTGGTGACCGGAGTGACAACCATGCTGCTGTGACTGGTACCTACCGCCGCAGTACCTACCGCCCGACTTCAGGCTGTCTGGCGTGTCTCGTAGTCGCCGGCGGCGCTCGACTCGAGCACCTCGCGGATCTTCCTCGCGAGATCGTCGGGCGTGAATGGCTTCTGCAGGAACGGACGGCTGGCGTCCAGTAATCCCCGGCGAATCACGTCATTGTTGGCGAACCCCGACGTATAGAGCACCGGAAGGGTGGGATACTGGTGGGCCAGCAGCTCGCCCAGTTGTCCCCCGCTCATTCCAGGCATGACCACGTCGGTTACCACAAGGTCGAAGTTGCCCTGTTCCTGCTCCAGGAGCCGGAGCGCTTCGGTGGCGTCGGAAGCCTCCAGGCAGCTGTAACCGAACCCCATCACCGTCCGCACGATGAGTGCACGCACGACCGGCTCGTCCTCCACCACCAGCACCTTCTCGGTACCGTGCTGGACCGGCGTCGGTAACGGAATCTCGCCGGTGTGCTCCACAACCACTGGTATCTCGGGCCAGTAGACTCTGATGGTGGTGCCCCGGCCCACCTCGGATTCGGCCCACACGAATCCGCCACTCTGCTTGACCGAGCCGTAGACCACCGAGAGGCCGAGCCCCGTGCCCTGACCTGCCGGTTTGGTGGTGAAGAACGGCTCCCAGATGTGTTGAAGCGTCTCGGGTTCCATGCCATGTCCGGTGTCGCGCACGGACAGCACGGCGTAGCGGCCCGGGGGCGGTGCCTCTCCCTCCGGCTGCCACACGGTCGGGCTCGCATGCAGCTCCACCGTGGAAGTCCCGACCTCGACCCGGCCGCCCTTGGGCATGGCGTCGCGAGCGTTCAGAACCAGGTTCATCACGATTTGCTCGACCCTCGGAGGATCGGCGTGGATCCCGCCGAGCGTGGGCGATAGCTGGACGACCAGCTCGATGTTCTCGCCGACCACCGGCCGTATCATCCCCGCCGCATACCGCACCAGCCGGTTGAGGTCCATTTCCCGGGGACGAATCAGCTCCCGCCGCGCAAAGGCAAGCAGCTGCTGTGTAAGGTTGGCCGACTGCGTGGCTGCCCGATTGATCTGATCGACGTCCTCCAGTCTGGGATCGTCCGGGTCGAAGGTCCGGGCGAGGAGGTCGCTGAATCCCATGATCGCTACCAGCATGTTGTTCAGATCGTGTGCGATGCCGCCGGCCAGCCGGCCGATGGCTTCCAGACGCACCACCTCCTGGAACCTCTCCTCGGTCTGTTTGCGCTCCGTCACATCGAGCAGAATGCCGCGCATTCGCAGCGGCTTGCCGGTCTCCTTCTGGTACGTGCCGCGGCCGATGGCAGCGATCCAGTGCGTACTGCCGTCGGGCCAGAGGATCCGGAACTGAGCCGAGAACGGCTGCCGATCGACGATCGCGGTCTGCCTCAGATCCTCGGTGGGGCCCTGATCCTCGGAGTGGATGGCGTCGACCCAGTTCGCGTGAGTGACGGGATCGCCCGGGTGAAAGCCCAACATCGATGTGGCCCGCTGGTCCAGCCGCAGCTCGCCGGTGACGAGATCGTGGTCCCAGGTGCCGAGGCCGGCCGCCTCGTAGCCGAGCTCGAGTGCCTCCTGGTGTTGCAGCAGCTCCTCCTCGATTCGCTTGACCTCGGACAGGTCGCGCAGCCGGTTGGCAAAGCCGAGGAGCTGTCCCTCGGCATCCCGCACGCTGGTGATGGTCACATGCACCGGCAGCCAGCTCCCGTCCTTCCGGACTATCCAGCGTTCGGCGCTCACCCGGCCCTTATCGGCCGCCTCGGCGAGCTCCCGCTCGGGTACGCCCCGCGCTCGATCATCGGGAGTGTAAAGGTCCGACGCCTGAGCCTGAAGAAATTCGATCTTCTCGTAGCCCAGCATGCGTCCGATACTCTTGTTCCATGTCGCCAGTCGGCCTTCGGGACTCAGCATGTAGATGGCCGAGTCGTTCGCCTCATCGGGCGGTGTGCGGTAGCGCTCGCCCCGCCCACGGGGAAGCTCGGCGACATTTCTTCGCTCGAAATGGTACTCGGTGCTGTCGTCATGGATCTCGTCGGCCGGTGGCCGGGAGGTCGCGAGCACGGCGATGCCGACCGAGCTGAGCGCATAGATGGCGAGCAGCAGAAAGGCACCGGCGTCGGTGACAGCCGGGGAAAAGTTCCGGGCGACAAAGAAGAACCAGATCGCGCCCAGCAGGAGGGCCGCGCTGCCGGCCGCCATGCCTCCGGCCGCGGACGCGAATCCCACGGCCAGACTGAAGATGAGCAGGGTGATGAGGGAAGACTGCGAACCGACAATGGGCTCGATCGCCGCCGGCAAGGCGATGGCCGCGGCCACGCACACGATGGCCATGCCGTAGAGCAGAAATCTCTTGGCGCGGGCGAGTGCAGCAGTGGGCGGGGGGTCCGCCAACCTACGTTCTATCATGCGAGCTCGTCCCGGCTTTGAGCTCGGGGAGGCCGGTAAACTTCGCCAATGGGTGCGGTCACAACAAAGCTAAGAAAGATCAGACAGGAAAACAAACGCGGGCAGCAAGCCGGAGCGACCCGGCACCCCCCGAGAGAGTTTCGAGTGCCGCCTTTCACATTACCCTCCGGCCAACTCCTCGAGCTCCTCACACCCGGAACGATCGACGGGTGCCGCCTTTCCCATGCGGCTCATGACGCGAGCGTCCTTGCCGTACGGATCGTCGCGAAAGTGCAGCACGTCGTCGCGCATGAACGCGGTGAGATATACGATGTACACCGGAACCGGCTGCTGCAGATCCACCGGCAGGGGCTGGACATCGCCGGAGTCCGCGGGCTGCATAGCATCCCGAATCTTCCCCTCGCTCCAGTCGCCTTGCCCCCGCAACACATAGCCGGCCAGCTTGACCGGATCCTCTACCCGCACACACCCGTGGCTCATGGTCCGTTCCCGCTTCTGGAACAGGCGCCGAGCGGGGGTGTCGTGCAAATAGATGGAGAACCGGTTGGGGAACATGAACTTCACATTGCCGAGCGCGTTGTCGGCCCCGCCCTTCTGCCGGACGCGAAACGTGATGTTCGTGCTGTCCAGGCCGGACCAGTCGATTGACGACGGATCGGCTACGACTTCGTTACGTGCGGTGTCGATGACCTCGTACCCGTGCTGAGCGAGGTAGTAGATGTTCTCCCGCACCTTGGGAATCACCTCGTCCACCAGAATCTGGCGCGGCATGTCCCATCTGAGGCCGGAACACGAGGTAGGTCATCGAGTCGGCGAAGACCGGCGTTGCGCTGCCATACTCATCACCCACGATCACCCGCATCGTCAGCGATTCTTTTCGGTCCTCATAGGCATAGAGCCGATAGTCCGGAATGTTGACGAGAATGTATCGTGGCCCAAAGTCACTCGGCAGCCAGCGGAATCGTTCGAGGTTCAGCTCGATCTGGCGAATGCGTGTCTCGACCGGCACGTTCAGAGCGGCCAGGGTTGCGGGACCGGCTGCGCCGTCGGGCGGAAGGCCGTGGCGCTCCTGGAACTTCGCGACCGCGAGCGCGACCTTGTCATCGTATCGCGGCTTCCCTCCACCATCGCGCAGTTCTCCCGTGGCATGGAGTCGACGTCGAAGCGCTTCGACCGAAGGCCCCCCCATTCCCAGCGCCAGCTTTTTGGCGGCCGGCACCGTCGGCCATCCGCCCTTCGCCCGTATCTCCCGATAGCGCTCCAGTGCTTCTACCATCTCGGTGTACTCGCGCTGGCCGGGTCTGAGGGGGGCGATCATTTCATCGAAGTTTTCGGAGCGCAGGCTCGATCTCAGGATGCTGTCGATGCGTGCTCGCCGGGCCTTGATATACCACCCGTCATCGACTGCCTGCGGATCCAGTCGCCCGGCAAGGAGGTCGGCGCCGTAGTCCAGGAAGCGGCGAGTCAGACGCAGATCCAGCGTGGCGAGGACTGTTGGATCGGGACGGTTCGTTCCCTGAAGGGTCCGAAGCTCCGTGCGCAGGCCGTCGAGATCGTAGTCTGCGGCGCGGAGCCCTTCGCGTTCGGCGTGACACAGCGTCTCGATCAAGTCGCGACTCTCGCCTCGCAGGTTTTGGCCGTCGAACCAGAGTGGCCGGTAGTCCCGGTCGGCGTAGACTTGACGGACCAGCTTCCATCGCATGCCTGCGAGCGACGCAGGTGGATCTTTCTTCGCGACCAACGCCCGAACCGCCTCCGTGGTCGTGTCCTCCCGGTGACAGGCCCCGGAACCCAGCCCGACGACACAAGCAAGGACAAGCAGGGTGGCTCGAGTCATGGCTCCCGCCGCTCATGAGGTAAGAATCGGTCCAGTATCAACTTGAACTTAGGTACTTAGAAGAAGGTGGTCCGTGGCGCTGCTCACATGGCAGATGGCGTCCTGCGTCGGATAAGACCGGGGGGTTGGGCTTCGAAAAGGAAAGCGCCACACCCGGTTCGGGGGTGTGGCGCTTCCGTCTCTATATGTAAGGAACGGAACTTCAATAGGCGCTGAACAGCAGGTGATTGTTGGCAGTAGACGAGTTGGTCACTTTGCCCTTGGTGGTAGCGGTGTACAGGGCGTTGCGCACCGTCTCGGGTGATGCCGAGGGATTGCCCGCGAGATACAGTGCCGCAACTCCCGCGGTGTGCGGTGTGGCCATCGACGTTCCACTGATCGTATTGGTCGCCGAATTGCTGGTGTACCAGGATGACGTGATCCCCACTCCCGGCGCGAACCAGTCGACACACGTACCGTAGTTGGACCACCTGGCCTTCTGGTCCGTCTTGTCGGTAGCGCCGATGGTCATGGCCTCAGCCACCCGAGCCGGCGTGTACTTGCACGCGTCCTGAGCCCTGCCGCCCTGATTGCCGTTGCCCGCGGCGATAGCCGTTGCCACACCGTCAGCGATCATGTTCTTCACCGCCGCGTCGACCGAGCTGTTCGCGCCTCCCCCGAGCGACAGGTTCGACACGGCCGGCGTGCCCGTGGCATGATTTCGAGTGACCCAGTCGATCCCCGCTATAACGCCGCTCCAGGTCCCTGAGCCGCCGCAGTCGAGTACTCGGACGGCCACCAGGCTCACGCCTTTAGCGACGCCATAGATGGTACCACCCACGGTGCCGGCCACATGGGTACCGTGCCCGTTGCAGTCGTCGGCCGCGCCGCCGTCCACCGCATCGAAACCGGAACTGGCTCGCCCGCCGAACTCACTGTGCGCCAGGCGGATTCCGGTGTCGATGATATAGGCGGTGACGCCGGCACCGGTGCTGGTGTATGTGTACGTAGTGCTGAGGGGAAGGGAACGCTGGTCCAGCCGGTCGAGACCCCAGGTGGCATTGGTCTCCGTAGCCACGATTGTGGCGATTCCATCGGGTTCTACCCGGACAACCCGGTTGTCTCGAAGGAGGCCTTGGCGGGCCGCGTCCGAGATCGATCCGGCGAAGCCGTTCAGGGCATGGGTGTACACAAAATCGGGGCGAACCCCATGGTCCCGCGCAACCCCGGCCGGGTTGGTTCTATCGCGGAGCGTAACGATGAAGCGCCCGGCTACAGCCGGGGCACTTGAGGCGGCGACGGCGAGATCCGGCTCGATCTCGGAGTTCGGCGTGGTGGGAGAGTCACTACAGGCGGCCAGGACCAGGGTCGATATCGCCATGGCCACTACGTTCCTATGCATTGGCTTACACTCCTTCGGGCTCACTGGGAGGGCGGGGCGACGCGGCCTGGGCCGATCGCTGGGGGCCAAGAGGGTGTTAACAGGGGAATCCGCCGCCGGGTTCCCGCCACCTGGCTACTGTTGAATTCTATCCGAGATCGCATTCTCGCGCATGGCCAGCATCAGAAACGGCAGTGCTGCTAACTGGAGTCCGGCGCTCACCAGATAGGCCGACGGATAGCCCGCCACGTCGGCCACTCGGCCCAGCCCGGGTTGGGCGATCGCGCCTCCAGCCGAGCTCATCAGATTGTCGAACGAGAGCACCGTCGCGCGCTGCTGGGTCGGAATGATGCCGTTGAGGTACGTCTGACGAATCGGCATGCGGATCGAGAAGGTGAGTCCCCAGATGATGAGCAGTCCGATGGCGACCGCGAAGCTCGACGTCAGGCCCAGCCCGGCGAGACATGCGCCCGCGATGAGTGCCGTCGCCATGAGGGTGTGCGTCCTTCGCCGGAAGAAGCGATGCAGCCGCGGGACGACCAGACCTGCAATCATCTGGGTACCCGCCACGATGGCCGCGGCCAATCCCGCCACGCCGAATGCGCTCGGGTCGCCATACAGCTCGAGCAGATATGGTTGCAGCGCATAGAAGGCAAAGATGTCCACGCCGCCGGCGCACAATCCCGCCAGCATGAGCCAGCGGACCGGCGGGTTCCGCCATCCGTTGTCAATCGACTCACGCAGCACTCTCCGGATCTCGAGCATCGCACCCTTGCTGCGATCCGGTGTAAAGCCGAGGTCCTTCATCCAGATGAACGCGGTGACGAGCGTGAGACCCAGTATCCCCGAGCGGATGATGTAGGGAACGCCGAGGCTGGTGACCTGCGCGATGAAGCCTCCCGCGAGGGACCCGGCGAGCATCGCTGCGCCACTTACCACCTGCCCTCTGGCCAGCACCGGCTCCAGGCTCTCCTTGGATCCGGTGAATGCCAGAGCGTCTACCAGCCACGCCTGCGTTGCGCCGGAGAAGAAGGTGAAGCCGAAGCCGAGCAGGATGGAGGCGATGGCCCAGCCGAGGAACGATGCGTGCGCCTGCCACATCATGAGGTAGAGCAGGGTAGACAGCAGGAGGGTGGCGGCGCCGAGCAGGTAGGAGATGCGCCGGCCCCAGGTATCGGCGATTACCCCGGTGGGTACCTCGAAGATGACCATGCCGAGGGTAAAGAACGCGTTGGCGGCGAATGCCTCGACGTTGTTGAGGCCGGCGTCGAGCAGGAAGAGGGTATTGATGCCCCAGATGAAGGAGGCGGCCAGGGTGGACAGCAGCGTGAGCGCCAGGTAGACCCGCTGGACTCCCTTGGCCTGCTTATTCACTGTGAGGGAGCAATGACTCGCGCAGGCGCTCAGCCATCTTTCCTCCGTCTCTCGTCAGCGCAGAAAGAAGAATGTCAGCCCCAGCAACACATACACGGCCAGCAGCAGCACTCCCTCCAGCCAGTTCGTTTCCCCGTCCTGCGCGATCGCGTTCACCGCGAACGTGACTCCCGCCACCGCCACCAGCTCGAGCGGGTTGCTGAACACAAGGTCCATCGGTGTCCCCATGAGCCAGGAGACCAGGACCAGGACCGGTGCGGTGAAGAGTGCGATCTGAATCGTGGACCCCACCGCGATCGTTATCACGAGATCCATCCGGTCCTGCCGCGCGAAGTAGACGGCGGCAAAGTATTCGGCGGCATTTCCGATCAACGGCAGCACCATGATGCCGAGGAAGAACTCCGTCAGCCCCAACGTGTGGGACGTCGCCTCGAGTGCTCCGGAGATGAGCTCCGCCTCGAACGCGACCGCGACCGTCGCCGCCGCGAGCACAGCGAGTCCCTGCCAGAGCGACCAGGTACCCGGAGAGTCCTTCCCGTGTTCCGTCTGCTCCTCGGGGCCGAAGACGTTCCGGTGGGTCACCAGGGTGTAGAGCAGATTGGAAGCGTAGACGACGATGAGCACCGCGGCGACACCGAGGCTGAGCTTTTCGTCGAGTGCGCCGGCTCCTGAGACACCCCGGAGTGAGCGTTCGGTGTAGTCGAACAGGGCCGGCAGCAGCAGCGCAATGAGTGACAGAATCAACAGGCTGGCGAGCAACCCCGCACGCCCGCGGTTGAACACCTGCTTCTCGCGACCCCAGCTTCCCACCAGAATGGCCAGACCGAGGCCGAGCAGGCTGTTGCTGACGATGGAGCCGGTGATCGTCGCCTTCACCACCGTCACGTTCCCGGTCCGGAGCACGAACAGCGCGAGGATCAGCTCGGCGACATTACCGAAGGTGATGTTGAGCAGTCCGCCGATCGCCGGCCCGGCGATCCTCGCCAGCTGCTCGGTACCACGGCGGATCCAGTCGGCCAACGGTATGATGGCGGCGGCGGCGCCGAGGAAGACGAGGGTGGACGGAGCCTCGAAGTACTCCAGCGCCAACGAGAGCGGCACCAGCGCCAGGGCCACGAGGCGAACCGGAAAGGTCACGACATTCCCATTCGTTATCTTGGAGCTGGAATCACACCGGAGCCGTGAACATGCACGCCGCGACAATCAAATTGCAGCTGGAGCTGTGCGCCAGGGTCTTCGACAAGAATCTCGGCGATGTGTCGCACGAGGAGAGCCTGGCCGCACCCGAGCAGGGTGGAAATTGTCTCAATTGGGTCGTGGGTCACGTGACTCGGACTCGCAACATGGCACTCGCGAGCATGGGTCAGCAGTCGCCATATCCGATGCAGGATTTCGCGGCGTACGATGATCGCGGTGGCGCCCGGTTCAGCCGGGAAACCGCCCTACCGATCGACGAGCTCCGCCGGCGATACAAGGCCATGCAGGAGCCACTGGTCCGAACGATCGGAAGCATGTCGGCCGAGCTGCTGGCCGGGAAGCCTCCGCAAAACATGACGGGCGATCCGAACGAAACGGTCGGCAGCAATCTCGCCACGTTCGTCTTTCACGAGACGTATCACGTGGGGCAAACCGGAGTGCTGCGCCGGGTTGCGGGGAAGCCGGGGGTCATCAAGCCTCCGGCAGCACAGCCGGCCGCGAGGTGACAGCGCAACAGGAGTTCCGTCGCCTTCCCGGGGGTCAGGTCCTCACCCAGAAGTGGCCGGTGCTGACGTATGGAGAGACTCCGCGCGTCGATCTCGAGCGGTGGACCTTTCGCTGCTTCGGCCTGGTCGAGGAACCGCTCCGCTGGAGCTGGAAGGAGTTCCTCGAGCTGCCGCGGGTGCGGGTCACGTCCGACATCCACTGCGTCACCCGCTGGAGCCGGTTCGATAATCGGTGGGAGGGTGTCGCGGTCTCCGAGATCCTGCGGCGAGTGCGGGTGAAGCCGGAGGCAATGGCGGTGATGGTGCACGCCGAGGAGGATTACACCACGAACGTCCTGCTGTCGGACATCCAGAGCGATGACGCCCTGCTGGCGATCAAGCACGACGGAGTCGAACTGCCCCCCGATCACGGCGGGCCCTGCCGCCTGGTGGTGCCGAAGCTCTACTTCTGGAAGAGCGCGAAGTGGGTGACCGGGTTCGAGTTCATCGAGGGGAACGCGCCCGGCTTCTGGGAGGTGAACGGCTACCATCTGCGCGCCGATCCCTGGAAGGAGGAGCGCTATTCAGCCCAGGAGACCGATGCGATGCAGCGCATGCGGACGGAGGCGGCGCGGCGCCGTCGCTCAGGATGACACAGGCTGACTGACCGCGCAATTTCTCGCACGTGTTGAATGATCGGGTGATCCGCAGCACCGAGACCTGAGCACGCTCCCCACCGACAACCCGGCGGCAATCCCCTAACATCGAATCGCAGCCCAATACATACGCTCGGCACTGCCGGGCAAGCGAAGGGGGACGATATGGAACCGCGCGTGATGGCCCACTCTCAGAGTCACCGCCTCAGAGAGCGGATGGTGGAAGCCGCCATTCGTCATGGCCAGGAGGTCAGAGCGGATCTGCCGGGAATTCGTATTACCGCCGATGCGGACGGGTGGCGCACCCCGGCGGCGCAGCAGCGAGGCATCGTGTTCTTCTGTACCATGGGAGCGATCAAGATTCGCGAAGTGATTGCACCGGGAGACGAAGCTCCCCTGCCCACGGAGGCCGTGGTCGAGGGCCTGGTGGTGCCCTACTCGGGTACCTACGACATCTTCAACGCGCTGATCCACTCCAACGGCAAGCTGCAGCTCAAGGTCGACTCGGCGACCCGGATCGTCCCACGACCACGAGACGAGGCGGAGTCCTGGCTGCTGCCATAACGCGGTCATCCTGAGCGCCCACTCTCATCCTGAGCGCCCACTGTCATCCTGAGCGCAGCGAAGGATCTCTGTGCCACCAGAGAGATCTTTCGCTTCGCTCAAGATGACAATTGGCGCTCTTACTCTCCTCCCGCCGCTGACGCCACCGCCGGTCCCACAACGAACCGGGACGCCATCCCAGCCTGCAGGTGGGGCTCGATGTGGCAGTGAAAGAGCCAGGTACCCGGGTTGTCGGCCGTCATGTCGGCGACGATCATGCCCATGGTGCCGAGGGTGAGGACGTCGGTGCGCATGTGCTGGGCGGTGACGACGTTGCCGTGCCAGTGTGGGGCATGCAGCTCGAAGTTGGTGGTAGACATGATGTACCAGCGGACCCGGTCGCCGACGTTCATGGTGGGCATCGGTCCGTTGCCGTAGATGAATCCGTTCATCGTCTCCTTGAGGTTGGTGATTCCGAACGGATCGACGAAGGTCGGACCCCGGGCCTTCCGCACCTTGGCCGGCGTCGTTGCATACGACTTGATGTTGGCGTCGATGTACCAGCTCAGATTCTCGTCCAGCTCCGCGAAGGTCATCACCACTTCCCGGTCGACGTCCAGGGGAGAACCGTCGGGTCGCGCCTTGCCTCGCGCGGTAATCAGCAGCGGTCCGATGAGGCCGGAGTTCACGTCCTTCGCTTCGTCTACGTGGGAGTGATACATCCAGAGCGACGAGCTCGGCTCGCCCGGGCTCGGTCCGGCTCGCTCCTTCGCCAGCCAGATGTACCTGTAGGTGGCGCCCGGCTTCACCCCGTCATCCGCCTTCTGTGCGCCCGCTGTTCCATCCTCGTAAATGGCGCCCTCGGAGTCCTTGTCGTAGAACACTCCGTGCGGATGCATGCTGAATGGGTGGCTGCCATTGTTCCGGAAGACGACGACGATGCTGTCTCCCACCTCCCCCCGGATCACCGGACCAATGACTCCCAGGTGCTCCCACTCCGGGGAACGCGGCTTCAAGGTCTTGAACGTGCTGTCGGTATACTCGCGGTACACCGCCTTCTTGTACTTGGTCCCGATCTGCGTCGGTCCCCGCCTGGTCCAGATCTCCTCCAGTCCCACGAATGGCCGACCCGCGATGATGTTCTTGCCGGCGGGAGCGTAGTCCCACGTCACCTCATCTGCTGCGATGTAATAGGTGCGCGTGGTGCCCGACGTTTGAGCGTGTACGGGAAGGGCCGCCATGAACAGCATGGCGCAGATCGGCAGAGCGAGAAACCACATTCTCACCTCCGGGCAGGAGCGAGCCAGGGATTTGACGTTGGAAGACGCCAACATGCAGCCCGGTACAGGCATCGTCAACAGAGCGGGGTGCCGATCGGTCTCCGTGTCAGGATGACGTTTCCCCTGTGAGCCTCCTATAGATCTCCTGCACCGTCCCGATCGTGTCGGTCTCCGCCGCCGTCTTGTCGGTGCGATATCGCTTGATTCGAGCGAAGCGGAGGGCCACGCCACCCGGGTACTGAGTGCTCGCCTGGACCTCATTGAACGCCACTTCGACTACCAGCTCCGGCCGCACGTAGACGGTGATGCCGTCGCGGGCGACTTCGAGCTCCAGCAGCTTCTTCGTCTGCCAGTCGAGCATCTCATCGGTCATTCCTTTGAACGTCTTGCCCAGCATCACGAACCCGCCCTCCGGATTTCGCGCGCCCAGATGCAGGTTGCTCAACCAGCCGTGCCTCCGGCCGTGCCCCCACTCGGCGGCAAGGACGATCAGGTCCAGCGTGTTCGCCGGCTTGACCTTGAGCCAGCGGCGTCCACGATGCCCCGCCTGGTACGGCGCATCCAGCGCCTTCGCCATGATTCCCTCGTGACCGCGCTCGATGGCGGTCCGGAGAAAACGATCCGCCTCCACACTCGATGCGGTCACCAGACGTGGTATGACGGTGGGTGCAGGTGCGAGATCGTGGAGCGCCTTGAGCCGCTGGCGAGCAGGCTCGTCCATGAGCGACCCGCCATCGAGATGGAGGAGGTCGAAGAAGAAGGGGGTGAGCGGCACCTCACCCCGCGCACGGTCCACGTCGAGCCGCTTTCCGAAACGGCTCATGGTGGTCTGGAACGCGTGCGGAGTGCCATTCTCCCGCAGCGCGATGACCTCGCCGTCGAGGATCAGCTCGCGGGCCGGCAGCGCTCGCACCAGCTCGACCACCTCCGGCACCGCCGCGGTCACGTCGTTGAGCCGGCGGGAGTACACGGCAACCTGGTCGCCACTCTTGTGGATCTGAACTCGCGCGCCGTCGAGCTTGTACTCCAGGGCAGCCTCGCCCAGCTCCGTGATCGCCTCGGACGCGTCTTCCGCCGAACCCGCGAGCATCGGCTGAACCGGCCGGAAGAGCTGGGTGGCAAACGTCGCCAGCTCGGCGCCTCTGCCGGTCAGCGCGGCCTTCGCCACGGTCGGCAGATCGCCGGCCATCATCCTGGCCCGCCGGACCCCATCGGCCGGCATGCCCGCGGCCTTGGCGACCGCCTCGAGCATGATCCCCTCGACTGCACCCTGCCGGAGCTCACCGGTGACCAGGCGGAAGAGAAAATCCTGCTCCGCGTGGGTGGCGCGGGCGAGCAGCTCGCGGAGGAGCCGCTGCCGTTCGCCGGACGAACCCTTTCCGGCTGCCACTCTGGCGATGAGGTCGAAGGTGGCATCGATCTCGGAGAGCTCCAGCGTGGGTGAGTCCCCCGGAGACGCGGGCATTGCAGCCTGCAGCGAGGCCCACCCGATCCCGGTCCGCTGCTGTCGGATCGCACCGGATAAGTACGCAACGGCGATCTCGATCTCGTCCGGAGGTACTCGTGCGAGCAACGACGCGATGAGGCCGATCTTCTCCAACCGGCCACTCACCTCCGCGACTCGGCGTGAGGTGTCCACCAGCTCGGCGAGCTTCATGCGAAGGTGTTGAAGACCACCTCGAAGTGGGTGACATGTTCGTCACGATCGACGAGAAAACGGTCGTCTTCGGGATAGAAGACAGCTTTGTCGATGTCCTTGCCGGCGAAGCCGCGGATCGATTCGATGGATTCCCAGAGCGAAACCAGCAGGAACTCCGCTCGGTCGTCCACGATCCGCCGGAGCGCCAGCACACCACGGTTTCCCTCGGTATTGCGATATTCGGCGAAGCCGGTGCGATGGAGATATCCCAGGTAGGCGGCGGAATCCTTCGCCTTGGTCGTTCCTCGCCAGGTACGCGCGATCATCAGTACTCCTGCGTGTTGGTTATTTCGTCCCTTCGATGACCCACAGATCGCCGCCTCTCGGGGCCGCTCGGTCGAACAGAATCCAGCGGCCATCGGGCGACCAGGAGGGATAGTCGATCCGTACGTCAGGATCGGTGAAGGCGAACACCTGCTGCGGTGCCGACCCATCCAGTGGATACACCCACAGCGTCTTGTGGCCGCGGACGTCGAGCACCCGCGAGTGGTCGGGCGAGAACGACATGTGCGCGCCGCTGGCGACAGCCGGCAACTGGGTCAGCGCCCCATCCTCGGCTGACACGCGGTAGATCTGGACCCGGGTCCCGCTCTCCGCCCGGAATACGATGGCGCGACTATCCGCGGTCCACCGCAAGAAGTGGCCGCCGGCGACGACTGACGCGACTCGACGGGGACTGGACCCGTCTGCCGCCATGACCCATAGCTCGGACCGACCGCCCCGGTCAGAGAGGAACGCGATCAGCCGTCCGTCGGGCGAATAGAACGGATTGGTGTCGTTGGCGGGGTCGCTGGTGAGCCGAGTCAGTCGTCCGTCGCCAGTGTCGACCGACCAGATGTCGGCATTGCCCGAGCGCGCTGAGAAGAAGACGAGCCGCTTGCCATCGGGACTCCAGGTGGGCTGATAGTCTCCGCCCGGACCACGCGTGAGCTGTCGCTCCACGCTGTCCGCCACGCCGCGGATCCAGATGTTCATCTCTCCCAGGCGGTCCGAGTTGAATGCGATGTTCCGTCCGTCCGGTGACCACGCCCCCCGACTCTCGACTCGTGTGGTCTTGACCACAGGCGCGGGCTCGCCGGTGGGCCGGCCGGTGATGGGCGAGACGGGCAGGCGCCAGAGGTCGGAGTTGAGTCCCCGTACGGCGAACGCCACCCGGCTACCGTCTGCCGTCACCGATGGCTGGATATCGTCGCCCGCGCCGGTGGTGAGCTGTACCGGCGGACCTGCCGCGCCGCCGCGATCCAGCAATATCTGCCAAAGATTCAGGCCGCCGCCCCGGGACGAGGTGAAATAGAGGTGTCGGCCGTCGGGCGCCCACACCGGATCCATATTGATCGCGTTGTCGTCGGTCACTCGGCTCAATGTCTGCGAGCCGACCTCGACGGCCATGATGTCCGACTTGATGCTCTCGATGCGCCGGAACGCCAGCTTCGATCCATCGGGCGACCAGCGCGGCGCGGTGTGTACCACGGCCTCGCTGGAGTCAGTCGTGATCTGGCGCGGGTTTCGGCCGGTGCTGTCCGCGACCCAGATCCGCCGAGCCCCGCCCCAGCTGGCCTCGAACGCAAGGCGTCCTCCAGATGGAGAGTATGTCGGACTCCAGGCGTCCTCGACGAGACGAGTCTCCCGGCCGGTGGCGATCTCGAGCGACCAGATGTCGCCACCCTCCTGATACCAGCCGTTGATGTCGTTGGGCTCCAGCTTTCCCCCAGCGTTGTTCGCTCGGACGAAAGCAATCCGATGCCCGTCGGGCGACCAGGCGGGCTGGATGTCGTCGCGGCGCTCATTGGTCAGCCGGCGCTCGGTGCCGTTCGCCAGCGTGCGAAGAAACAGCTGCCGGATACCACCGACCTCGGCGACGTAGGCCAGCCGGGTCCCGTCAGGCGACCAGGCGGGCCACTCCTCTATTCCATCGGTAAAGGTGAGCTGTCGCAGCTTCTGGTTGAGGCCGGATGCCACCGATCCAGTCGCAGGTGCCTTGGCAGGGATCCGGCGGCCGGCGTAGAACGTGAGTCCCAGCAGGGTAAGGATCGCCGCGGCGATGATCGCCATCCGGCGCCGGCCGTGCGGTTCGGCGCGAGTGCCATGGCCGGGGGAGAGCGCAGCAGCAAACTGAGCCGCAGTGCTGAACCGGTCAGCCGGATCCTTCGCCAATGCCTTTTCTACCGTCGCGCGGATCGAGCCCGGTAGCGAAACCTGGGTGCGAACCTGTTCAGTGGCGGCGCGCCGAGGCGGAGTTCCTGTCAGCATCTCGTAGAGCACGCAGCCGACCGAGTACACGTCGCTGCGCTGATCGATCTGCTCGCCGACCGCCTGCTCCGGACTCATGTAACCCGGCGTACCGAGCGCCACGCCCATGGCCGTCATCCGGTCGGCCCGGGCCGCGGTTACCGCCTGGGCGATCCCGAAGTCGGCGACCACCGCCTCCCCACCTTCGAGCAGGATGTTCTCCGGCTTGATGTCACGATGAACGATGCCCTGATCGTGGGCGGCGGTAAGCGCCGCGAGCACGTCCAGGGTGATGCGGGACGCGTCCTCGAGGGGAATTCGCGTCTCGCGGATCAGCCGTTGTCGGAGCGTACCGCCCTGAACATACGGCATGGTGTACCAGAGCTGCCCATTGGTGTCGCCGGAATCGAACAGTGGGAGGATATGCGGATGGCGGAGCTTGGCCGTGACCTTGATCTCGCGGAGGAAGCGGTCAGCGCCGAGCGCTGCTCCCAGCTCCGGTCTGATCACCTTCAGCGCAACCTGCCGCTCCTGGCGCAGATCGTACGCGAGGTAGACCGTGGCCATCCCGCCGCGACCCAGATCGCGCTCGATGCGGAAGCGGTCGGCGAGTGCCGTCTGGAGGAGTGAGGCGTCCGGCATGGAGTCCAGGGAAGTCGAGTACGGAAATAAGAGCGGGGAAGTGGGAGCGCGGTAGGGCGGAAGATCCCGCAGGGCGGCGGATGTCTGAAACTTCCTCTTGACGAAGTCGTCGTTAGTGCGTACGATATATCGTACGTTAGCTCTCACGCAGTATCGGAGGTACTAGGATGTGTAACCCACGAGACGACTGGGGCTTCGGCCCGGGATCCCCATTCGGAAAGGTGTGGTCCGGGGTCTTCAACGCGGGGAGCCGAGGCTCACGCAGGCGCTCCCAGATGTTCGAATCGGGCGAGGTGAAGTTCGTCATTCTCCGCCTGCTCAAGGAGAAACCTCGCCACGGCTACGAGATCATCAAGGCGCTGGAAGAGAAGATGGCCGGCTGTTATACGCCGTCCGCGGGCACCGTGTACCCCACACTTCAGCTCCTCGAGGATGAGGGCTACATCAAGGCGGTGGACACGGACGGGAAGAAGGTGTACCAGGTAACGCCAGAAGGTGAGCGCTACCTCGAGGAGCACCGAGACCTGCTCGACGAGATCTTCACCAGGGTGCGCGAGACGGTACGCGACTTCACTGGTGGAAACGTCGGCGAGGTTCAGAGCGCCTTCGCACACCTCGCCGCGGTCACCTTCAAGAAGGCGTGGCGCCGCGGTCCGGATGATCCCGCATTGAAACGTGTCGCGGAAATCCTTCGTAAAGCGGGCGAGGAAATCGAGAGCGCGCTCGGAGCGGCGGGCCAGGGCGGTGGTGGGGCGGCTGAAACGAGCTAGCACGAACAATTCGGAGGCACGGCGATGGGCTTCTTCGGATTTGTGTTCTGGATGGTCGTGATTTGGATGATCATCCGCCATATGCAGAGACGGGAGGGCAGGCGAATGGTTGGTGCAACCAGCGGCTGGTACGACTCGGGGGAGTTCTACAGTCCACGCAAGGCACGGAAGCACGCGCGCAAGGCATTGGGCGACCAGACGCAGTACATCGAATCACTCGAAAGCCGAGTTAGTGAGCTCGAGGAGCGCCTGGACTTCACGGAGCGGCTGCTAGCGGGGAATCAGCGGGGCGGCGGGGCAGCGGGGCAGGGCTGATCGCACGCGATAGTTCCAGTCCGACGAGGGATCTGCTTCAGCGGTGCCGAGCAGGTCCCTCGTTTTTCCCCGCTGCCCCGCTGCCCCGCTGCCCCGCTTACCTCGGCCACAACCATCCGAACACCCCCGCCGTCACCAGCCCGTACACCAGTCCATCGAACATGTTCTTCCACGTGACGCGCCAAGGCTTGCCCCACCAGATGGACTCCTGCATGTGACCCGCGGCGTAGGCCAGAAATCCGATCGCGCCCGCGATCCGGAATACACTCAGATATGGAGCCCCCCGCGGGATTACATGCGAAGCGATGTAGGCGATGAAGAACGACACGAACAGAAGAAGGAAGAACCACTGGGTCAGCGTCTTGCCCATGTTCGGGACGCCGGGCGGCATCAGATTCAGCACGCCGACCGGGCCGTCGATGTACTTCTGCTTGTTTTCCGGCTTCTCCATCTCCTTCATGTCGGAGCAGTAGGGAATGATGTACTGCGCCGGCGCCGGCTTGCCGGCCCGAATCGCGGCGCGCACCGCGTCCTCATTTGGTAAGGCGGTATAGTCCCGGTTGTGGTACTTGAGAACCATGTGAATGATGGAGCTCACAATGAAGACCAGGACGGCGGACACCAGGATGGGGAGCCAAAGTTCGCCCAGGCTGACCATGGAGCCTCCGGGATGAAGGGGGGATTGGACGCCGGATAACCTACGTTGCCTTATCTTGTTTGGCACCCCCTCCCGCTTCACGGACAACCGATGAACATCGCAATCCTCCTCCTTGGCATCGCTATAGGAGCGGCAGTCACAGCCCTGATCGCATGGCTCGGCGAACGCCGGCTGCGTGACGCATTTGCATCACTCTCCTCGGAAGCGCTGCGGCAGAACACGCAGTCGTTCCTCGATCTCGCCCAGGTCAAGCTCGGTGCGTTCCACCAGTCGGCCTCATTCGATCTCGAGCGGCGACAGAGCGCCATGAGCGACATCGTACGGCCCATCCACGAGGCCCTGGCGCGGGTAGACGGCAAGCTCCACGAGGTCGAGAAGGAGCGGGTTTCCCACTACTCCGGTCTGCTGGAGCAGGTGAAGGCCATGGCCCGGACCCAGCAGACGCTCCAGGCCGAGACGGGGAATCTGGTGAAGGCGCTGCGTGCGCCGCAGGTGCGAGGTCGATGGGGTGAGATCCAGCTCAGGCGAGTGGTCGAGCTGGCGGGCATGCTCGACTACTGCGACTTCGTCGAGCAGGCGCGAGTCGATTCCGAGGATGGACGACTACAACCCGACCTGATTATCCGGCTCCCGGGGGGGAAGACGATCGTTGTCGATGCCAAGGCGCCGCTCGCCGCCTATCTCGATTCGGTGGATGCCAACGGGGATGAGGGTGCCCGCGAGCTGCTCCTGAAAAAGCATGCGAAGCAAGTCCGCGATCACATGACGAAGCTCGGTGCCAAGGCGTACTGGACCCAGTTTCAGCCGGCGCCCGACTTCGTCGTCATGTTCCTGCCGGGCGAGACCTTCTTCAGTGTGGCTTGCCGGTACGACGCCTCGTTGATCGAGTATGGTGTCGGAGAACAGGTCATTCCCGGCCAGCCCCACGACGCTCATCGCCCTGCTTCGCGCGATCGCCTATGGCTGGCGGCAGGAAAGCATCGCGCGGAACGCGCAGGATATCAGCAAGCTGGGCCGGGAGCTGTACGAGCGGCTGGGAAACATGGCGGGGCACTTCGAGGACATGCGGAAGTCGTTGGTGAAAACGGTCGAGAGCTACAACGACGCGGTTGGATCGCTCGAAGGAAGGGTGCTGGTATCGGCGAGGCGATTCCGGGAGCTGGGCATTACGGATGAGGAGCTACCGGAGGTGGAGTCGATCCTTGTCGGTGCCCGGAAGTTGCAGCACTGTCGTCCTGAACATGAACTGTCATCCTGAGCGCAGCGAAGGATCGACCAGAGTGCAAGCAGGCCGATCCTTCACTTCGTTCAGGATGACAGACTAGGAAGTGGGCGCCGTCTTAGCTCCGCTCACCTCTGCGCGCCCAATGGTGTTGTTGTCCGTCCCGAACCAGATCTGCCCGGTACGCTCATCGAACATCATGTGGCGGACGGTGCCGCCGCCGCTCGGAACCGGTGTGATCCCGAAGAACTTCTCGGTCTTGGGATCGAACCCCACGAATTTGTTCGGCTGTGAGCCGGTCTCGACCAACCACAGGCGATCCTTGTCATCCATCGACATGGCGTACGGCAGCGCGCCGGCGCCGCCCGGCAGCGCCCACTCCTTGAACTGCTTGCTTCCCGGATCGAACCGGCCGAGGTACCCGCGCGTGTAATCCACGTACCAGATCTTGTCGTCGGACGTGATGGCGATGCGGCGCCCGCGGGAACGCTCATTTGGCATCGAGTACTCGGTAATCTTGAGCGTCGCCGGATCGATCGTTCCGATCTTCTCGTTGCCGAACTCGTTGAACCACGGCCGGCCCTTCGAATCGACTTTGATTCCGTACGGCCGAGCGTTCGGCGAAGGAACCTGGACAACGTCCACTTTTCCGGTCATCGTGTTCAGCCGCCCGACGTAGTTCGACTGCTGCGCGGTGAACCAGATGTTTTCCTTGCTGTCGGCGACCAGTGTGTGAGGATCGCGGACCGGGCTCGGCATCGGGTAGCGGGTGATCTTGCCCGATGCTGGATCCAGCTTTCCGATGTGGCCATTGCCGTTGCCGGCATACCAGACCATGTCCTTCTTGTCGACGATCAGGTTGTGGGGCAGGGCGCCATCCTCGATCTCGTAGCGCTTGAACTTTCCACTGGCGGGATCGAGATAGGCGATGTAGTTGCCCACCTGACCCACGAACCAGACCCGCTTCTGCCCGTCGACGAACGGGTCACGAGGACGCGAGTCGGCGTAGGGGACGGGCCACTCCTTGATGGGCACCTGGGCCGTGAGCTCCGCCGCGGGTGCGACTATGGAAGCGAGAATGGCTGCTGTTATGATGAATCGCATTGTTACTCCCTGAGAGATCCCTCGCTTTGCTCGGGATGACACGTCGCGCTCCATGGCGCGACATGTCACTTCGGCATGGCCCCTTCCACGGCCTCCGCCAGATCCTCGACGGAACGGTTCACCCCTGTCTTGACGTCCTCCCAGGTGTCCGCCGTGGCCTTGTCGATCCGGCTCAGGCTCTTCTCGACGGCCTGACGTGACTGACGGATCCGCGCCACCGCACGGTCGCTCACGGCACCACCCTTCGACTTCACCTCGGCCGCCAGCTGATCGATCTGGGTATCTAGCTCACTGAGCTGCTGCCGTATCGAGGCCGCGAATCCCTGGCGGTCATCGAAGGAGAAGTCGCGAGCTTCGACCGGCGGCTCGGCCACATCCGGGGTGCTTACCGTAACCGACGTATCGCTCACGCCTCCAGTTTCGCTGCTCTTCCGGTCACCACAGCCGAGTAGGGTCGTGAGGATCACGCCGGCAACGGTCAAGGCGAGGTGGCGCATGTGAGTCTCCCAGTTTGTGAGTGGGGGCAGATTCGAGCTGCGTTATCCGAACAGCTTCTCGTCCGCCGTGGGCCCGTACACCGAGGGCACCGGGACATCGAGCAGTCTGAGATATACCACCAGCGAGCCGCGATGGTGGTACCAGTGATTGAACATGAGTGATCGCACCATGACGATCCTAGGCGCCGCCATGAGCTCCCGGCCTCCTCGAACCAGCCGCCAGGTGGCTTCAGCCCTCTCTGGGGTCAGCTCGGACAGGAACCTCCGAGCGGAAGCGAGGCTTTCATCGAAGGCACTCATGAGCTCGGCTGAGGTACGGGCTTCCTGCTGGACGAACTCCGGTGGCGATCCGACGTCGGGTGTCAGGAGACGCTCACCCAGACTGGGAATGATGGCGATATGGAGGGCGAGCTGGCCCAGGGAGAAAGAACGCTGGTGGGGTCTCCAGCCGAAGCTGGACTCGGGCACCCGCTGGAGAATGCGTCGTGTAACCTGCGCCTCCTGCTCCAGCTCGGCGAGAAGCAGCTGGGGGAGTTCCGTAGTTGTCACGCTATGTGTCATTGTTGGTCTCCGTGAGCCATGACCTATGGGCTATGAGCTTGTCTCGGGAGCTGAGAGCCAGGTGTCAACCGGCTTACGACTCATCGCTCAGAGCTGTAATGCCTCCACCACATACCGCCCTCCGCCCGTGGTCGCGATGACAAGACACATTACGACCAGCATCAGATCGTAGTGCCAGCCGTCGCTGTGCTTGCCCCAGAAGCCTGTCTTCCAGACGAAGATCTTCTTCTGGATGGCACCCAGCATCACCAGGATCAATCCGATGGCGGCGAGCTGTGTCAGGACCCCGAAGGCGACGCCGAGCCCGCCGGCAAGCTCGGCGATCCCGAGAAAGCGGGTGAATGCCGGACTGAATCCGATGCTTGCGCCGCGGCCCACTGGATCCTTGGCATGGCTCCAGCCACTGGTCACAAAGATCAGCCCTACGAGCAGCCGCATCAGAAGGAGAGCGACGTCGCTATAGCCGTACAGCCATTGGATCGTCACGTTGCCACCTTCCCGGATTTGTCGCGCCGCTTTCCCGGCCTTCGGTTCAGTGACGCTGGTGTGACCGGGTGACCGGTCATGGCCAGGCGTGCCCGGAGGGCCGGGCTCAAGGATTTCCGTACCAGTGCCTGCATCATCTCGGGCGAAGGAGATTCCTCAGACCCAATCGCTTTTGCCTCCCCTGCTTCGAGTGCGGCCACCGGCACGCCGTCGCGGTAGAGAATTCGGTTGCGCGTGATGCCGGGGACGCGCTCACCGGGTGTGATGATGCCGGTCAGATTCAACGGGTCGGCGGCACTGAGGGCGATGAGCTGGCCCGCGGGCTCGATCCGACGAGTCGCCCGCAGCTGGCCCACCGCCTCCGGCAGGGCGAACTGCTCGCCCGACATTCCGGTGACGAACCGGCCGCCGCGGATTTCACCCCGTGCCTCGAGGCGGCGGTACACCATGAGCAGCTCGCGCCATGGTGGAGTACCGGTCTCGCGCGCGAGGAGACGCTTGAAGACGACGCCATAGCGGCGGAGCAGGGTCTTCGCGAAGCGCTCAGGCGGTACGGCGGTAGGGCGGTAAGGCGGTATAGTGTCGTCCGAGGCCTCAGCGTTACCGCCGTACCGCCGTACCGCCGTACTGGCCAACAGCGACCAGCGACCCGCGGTTTCGATTCCTACCGGCGCCGTGCGGTACCGCCGAGTGGCGCCGCTCAGGGGCTTGCGCTTGCTCGACGGCGTGATGAGCGCGCGAAGGCCTGCGAAGCTATCGGAGGTCACCAGGCCCAGGCCGGCCAGCTCTGCCAGACCCTGCTCGACCTGAGTCGGCAGCAAGCCGGACATGGCGGTCAGCTCGTGGAAAAAGGAGGCACCCCGCTGCTCCAGAACCTGCTTCAGGATGCCGGCATAGCTGGACAGCGGAGCCTCCGAATCATGACTCTCCTGCAACCACTCGCTCACGTTCTCCCGGAGGAACAGGGCGACAGGCGTGGATTTGATCGGGCCCGCTGCCCCGCCGCTTCGCTGCCCCGCCGCCCGCCCCCACGCCACCCGTCCCATCATGCAAAGAGTATCGAGCAGGGCAGGGTCGTACTCCGAGACCCGGGTGGGCAGCACTTCGGTCTCCCATGCAGCGGCAGGAACCTCGAAGCCATCCAGCTGTGCTATGACGGAAGCAAGACCCTCGAGGCCGGCTGCATGGTCGTTTGCATCGACCCGCTGCCATGCGAACAGAAACCTCATGAAGTCGGCCGGGCTCGCCGGCTCGATCTCGGCGCGCAGTTTGTTCAGGGTGTATCGGTGAATCCGTGCGAGCAGGCGACGGTCGCACCATTCGAGAGTGGCAGGCCCACCGTTCCGGGGACTGAACTGCCCCCGCAGGACCACGCCTTCGCTCTCCAGCGCGGCCAGCGCGATATCGGCGTCGGACTCATCCACGTTGAGTGATCCGGCCAGCGATGCCGCGGTCACTGGCCCGGCAATGCCAAGTCTTCCCCTGAAGAGCTCACGCAGCGCGTCTTCTCTCGTGAGTTCTGCTGCCCCGCTGCCCCCTCGCTCGCTTGCTCGGGGCAGGCTCTGCTGCCCAGCTGCGGTCTTCACCTCCTCCAGCCGCTCTGTCGCCACCCACAGCGCCTGGCCATCGGCTAATGTCACACGCTCTGCTCGGCCGGCGCTCTTCAGCTCCTGGAACCAGCCATTCCACGATACGCCGTCTCTGCCGGAGATCCCCTCGATTTCCGTCAGGAACCCGGAAGTCATCAGCGCGTCGTGCAGCTCGTCCGGGTCGCGTACGTCGGGCCACGCCTCATCGCGGACGCGATCGATGGCCGCCGGATCCAGCGTTCCGAGGTCGTCGGCGGAGGATGGCTCGAATGCGCGGCGGGTGTAGACCGCCAGGGTCCGCCGCTCTTCAGCCGGCGCGTCGTCGAGGAAGGCGTAGGGTCGAGCGTTCAGGATCTCGTGGGTGAGTGGGGATGGCTCCGGCAGATCGCGCGCGACGTACTTGATCTCTCCCGACTGAATCTTGTTCAGGACGGTCGTGAGAAGCTCCAGGTCCATGACCTCGTGCATACAGTCGTCGATCGTCTGGCGCACCAGCGGGTGGTCGGGGACCTCACGGTCGCCGGGGATGTTCTCCAGACACGCGACCGCATGCGGGAATGCGGCAGCCAGGAGGTCTTCGGACTGCATCCGCTGAATCTGGGGCGGAGTTTTCCGGCCGTTCCGACTCCGAGCGATGGCCAGAGCGATCGTCGCGTTCCACCGCCAGTGCGTGCCAAACATCGGCGCATCGAGCAGTGCCTGGACCAGAATGTCCTGAACGCTATCTGGATGGAGGAACTTGAAGACGGTGTCCAGCGGGAACGAGTGCTGGGGCCCGAGCGAGAGCAATAGCGCATCTTCGGTTGCAGCAGCCTGCAGCTCGAAGTTGAACTGGCGGCAGAAGCGTTTCCGAAGTGCGAGTCCCCAGGCCCGATTCACTCGGCTCCCAAACGGCGAATGGATCACGAGCTGCATGCCACCGGCTTCGTCGAAGAACCGCTCCGCGACGAGGGTGTCCTGGGTCGGGAGGGTGCCGAGCAATCGCTTGGATTCTCCGAGGTACTCGACGAGCTGGTGTGCGGCAGCCTGAGTGGAGTTCTGTGGCACCTCACCGTGCTGCGCAGATCCTTCGCTGAGCCTGTCTTGAGCCTCAGCGAAGGGCACAGGATGAGGAGAGAGGGTAGACGCGACCCACGCGGTTGCCTGCTCCCGATCCTCCAGCCTCTTCTGCACCTCTTCTCGCAGTTCCGCCACCGCTGCCGACAGCTCGTTGCTTCGGGCCGGCGCCTCGCCGAGCCAGAACGGAATGCTGGGCGGCTGCCCGTGCGCATCTTCTACCCGCACGGTTCCCTGCTGAACGCCGAGTATTCTCCACGACGTGTTGCCGAGCTGGAAAATGTCGCCCTGTAGACTCTCGACCGCGAAGTCTTCGTTCACGGTACCGATGAACGTGTTTTCGGGCTCGAGGATGACCCGGAAGTCCGCATTATCCGGAATCGCGCCGCCAGAGGTAATCGCCAGCATCCGTGAGCCTCGGCGTCCCTTGAGCCTCCCGTTAACCGAGTCGAGGTGGATCAGCGCGCCGCGGCGTCCCCGGCTGGTGGAGAAGCCCTGCGCCAGCATGCCGATGACCTCGTCGAACTCGGAGCGGGAGAGGTCGCGGTAGGGGTAGGCTCGGCGAACGAGAGCGAACAGCTCGTCCAGGCTCCACTCCTCTCCCGCGGTCTCGGCAACGATCTGCTGGGCCAGCACATCGATTGGCTTGTCGCGGATGACCAGCCGGTCGAGCTGTCCTCGCCTGACCGAGTGGAGGAGGGCGGTACACTCGACCAGCTCGTCCCGGCTCAGCGGGAAGAGGCGACCCTTCGGTGTGCCGTGAACCGTGTGTCCCGAGCGTCCCACCCGCTGCAGGAACGTGGAAATGCGGCGGGGCGATCCCAGCTGGGCAACGAGATCCACGTGGCCGATGTCGATGCCGAGCTCCAGCGAGGCGGTCGCGACCAGCGCCTTGAGCTTCCCATTCTTCAACCGCTCTTCCGCGCTGAGACGCGTCTCCTTTGAGAGGCTGCCGTGGTGAGCAGTGACGGACACCTCGCCGAGCCGTTCGGCCAGGTGCCGGGAGACGCGTTCAGCCAGGCGGCGCGTATTCACGAAGACCAGGGTCGTCTTATGCCGCTCGATCAGCTGGGCGAGGCGATCGTAGATCTCGCCCCACACTTCACCCGACATCACCGCTTCGAGAGGAGAACCGGGCACTTCGAGCGCCAGGTCGAGCTCTCGGCGATGGCCTTGATTGATGATGGCGGGCATCTTTCCCGCGCTTCCTACCAGCCAGCGACCCACCTCCTCGATCGGTTCCATCGTGGCTGAGAGCCCGATTCGTTGAAGCGGCTGCTCGGCGACATGGGCAAGCCGTTCGAGTGTCAGCGCGAGGTGCGCACCCCGGCGCGACTCGAGGACCGCGTGGATCTCATCCACGATCACGGTCCTCACCGTTCGCAGCATCTCACGACTACGCTGCGCCGTGAGCATCAGGTAGAGCGATTCGGGGGTGGTGACCAGGATGTGGGGCGGCTTACGCAGCATTGCTGCCCGTTCGGCGGTCGGCGTGTCACCCGAACGTATGGCTGCAGTGATGCGGGGCGCCTGGTACCCCATCTCCTCGGCAAGCCGGCGGATCTCACGCCGAGGCTCGGCGAGGTTCAGATGGATGTCGGCGCTCAGCGCCTTCAGCGGCGAGACGTAGACGACCCTGGTTTCATCGGCCAGCGGTGACTCGAGCCCTTCACGGAACAGCCGGTCGAGCTCTTCAAGGAACGCCGCGAGGGTCTTGCCGGATCCAGTCGGGGCGGCGATCAGAGTGTGCTGGCCGTTCCGGATCGCTTGCCAGCCAAGTTGTTGCGGAGGGGTCGGTTGGCCGAACTTCTGTTCGAACCAACGGGCTATGACAGGGTGAAAGGCGGGCAGGGACATCCGCTAAATATAGCGGTCCTCCTGTTACCCGTATGCCAGCGGCAGCTCTTCGGACTTTCCTCCAAATCTCCGGACATAGCGCCCTACATCGAACTTTTTTTCGGCAGCCTTCAGTGACTGATAGCGCACCGTTCCGTAAATAGGGCGGCGATAGAATGGACGGTCGAACTTGCCGAAGATCCACAGGATCCCGCCGTAGCTGTTGGGGTCCCGCCCGTCCAGGGAGTACTTGTTGTTGAGGTGTTCGAGTATCCGGAATGCCTCGCCAGCATCTCGGGTCCACTGCAGCACGGCCTTCCCCCACAGCATTCGCACGCTGTTGTGCATCCACCCGTCTTGCAAGTAGGCCCGCTGGGCAGCATTCCAGAGTTCACTGCCGGTGCGAGCCTGCTCCAGATCATCATCTGAGTAGAGCACTGGCCGAGCATCGGCCTCACCCTGCCGCAGTTCCTCGCGGGCCCACTCCGGTATCGCATCGACGGTTCGGTGCTGCGGATTGTGGTAGGCGAAGTTGTACGAGATCTCACGCCATGTCAGCAGCTCATCCTGATACTTTGGCGAACTGATCTGCCGGCCCTGCCTCCCGAGCCCGCAAGAGCACCTCCTGGGGCGAGATATTTCCAAAATGCAAGTAGGGCGAGAGCATGCTGGTGGCGTCCACGTTCGGATCGCCTCGATCGTCGTCGTAGCGGGGCAGGCCATCCTTGAGGAACCGCTCGAGTCTTGCGCGTGCTGTCGTCGTCCCGCCACGAATGGCCCGGGCCGGCGGTACTGAGTGGTCGATTGCGCAGGAGGAAACCAACTCGGCGATAGTCGCCTGGGTCGGAACCGTCGGGTCGAAATCGAGATCGATCGTCCGCCGCACTTTCGGTTCACCCGCTTCGAGTGGCTGCAGATACTGCGGCAGTGCGGCCAGCACCTTCGGCCGAAATGATACTGCCGTACCGAACTCGCGCTGATGGTGCTTGATGGGAACCACAGTGGCCGAGTCGACCGCAACGATGGGCGTCTGCACCCTGTGGCGCAGAGCCTTGATCTGTCGGGGAACGATGAAGGTCGGAAAAAAGTCCGTTACCACTACGGCGGCGCGCTGCGCCAGCGCTACCAGCGGCGAAGGCCTTCCAGCTTGGCGTCGAGAGACGGCGTCGTCACCTCTATGTTCAAGATAGAAGGCATACTGAATACCACGCGCTTCAAAGTCGCGGTCCAGGTCGACCACACTTTCCAGGATGAACGAATGGACACGGTCACTTGCCCAAGGGTAGTCCTGGCGCAGGCCGTGATAGACGAGGAGGGGCAGCCGGAGGTTGTTGGCCTGGTCGACGGCGAACTCGAGCGCAAAGTTGTCGTATGCCCGGTGCGTAGTCTGCATCCAGTAGAGCACCAGATCCCCACTCCGAGGGCCTGGTACTCCATCTGCGTGGATCCGAAGATCGTGGATGCGGGTCATACGGCAGGAACAGATTCAGCGCTCTGCTCGATCTCCGCTGCCTGGACCAGACCTCGCAGCATTCCACCGAACACCAATTGGTGGATGCCCCAGAGCCCGTACCAGTAGAGCAGTCCCGCGAGACCTACCGGGTCGAACAGTGCGGTTTGCCGGATGAGACTCCCCGTCCCCTCGGGAGTGACCTCGAACTGGAGCCAGGCGCGTCCTGGAAGGCGCATCTCTGCCGCCAGCCGAAGCAGTCTTCCCGGCTCTACTGCCTCGACGCGCCAGAAGTCCAGGGTATCCCCGGTAACCAGAGCATCCGGGTGACGCCGGCCTCGCCGAATGCCCGGCCCGCCCACAATCCGGTCAAGTATTCCCCGAGCTTTCCAGAGCCGGTTACCGTAATACCATCCCGTCTGACCGCCGATCCTGGCGATCGGCCGAAACGCCCGATCCGGCGAAATCCCGACCCAGGCGGCGCGGGAATCCACCAGCCGCGAGCCGAACTTGAGCCCACCCCATGACGGAGCCTGGCGGTGCGCTGACATGGCATCAGACCATCGAGTTGCGGCAAACGCGAGGTCTTCGTTGGTCAGAGCCCGGTGGAGGGCCTGCCGCACTCCCCGCGGCCGCACCGTGAAGGCAGTCAGGGCCTGATCGTTCCGCACCACCGTCTCGTTCCGAAGTCCACCGATCAGCTCACGCCCAACTGGGGCATACACAGGAGAGACGAGGGCCAACCAGAGGCTCGAGAGTCGGGGTGTAAGCACGGGGACCGGGATCATCAGCCGTCGGAGCCCGCGGAGGCGCGCGTACTCCCGCATTAGATCGCCATAGGAGACCTGGTCAGGACCACCAATCTCGTACATGGAGCTTTCGAGCGGGTGATCCAGTACCTCTATCAGATACTTAATGAGATCCTCGATGCCGATCGGCTGAGTCCTTGTATGCACCCATCGAGGCGTAAGCATCACCGGCAGCTTCTCGACCAATGCCCGGATCACCTCGAATGACAGGCTGCCCGAGCCCAGCACGATCGAAGCGCGAAACTCGACCGTCGCCACGCCCGAGCCGCGCAGAATAGTCCCTACTTCCTGCCGGCTATGCAGGTGAGGCGAGAGCCGTTCGCCGTCGCCGAGACCACCCAGATAAACGATCCGCTTGACACCGGTCTCTCGAGCTGCAGCCGCAAAGGCTGTCGCACCGCGCCGGTCACTCTCGGCGTAGTTGTGACTCGCGCCCATCGAGTGCACCAGGTAGTACGCGGTATGAACTCCGTTGAGGGCGCGGCGCAGGGAATCAGGTTCGAGTACATCACCCTGCATGACTTCCGTGCTGCCGCCCACCCGTGTTCGAGCGAATTCAGGGCGCCGCGCGAGGCAACGCACACGATGATCGTGGGCCTCGAGCTGCTTGAGCAGCCTCCCTCCGACATACCCGGTTGCTCCAGTAAGGAGTATCAAAGCCGTCCAATTTGAGGATTTCATGGAAGAGCAAGCCACAAGCTATGGCCTGCGATCATGTCAGCGCGTGACTGCGCTCACCTTCACAGCCAGGAATCGTGGACTCCCCACCTGCGGCAGGGGTGCCTCCGACGTCGGCCCGGAGGTTCGTCCCCTCTCTTGGGGTTCAGAAATGGCAGTCGTGATAGTGGTCACTTACCCCGCAACCGAGCCAGCCCATCTTGCTCCGTCGTACAGTGTGACTCAGAAAGTCCACATCAACGGCAGGAACAAAGATGGCTGATGCCAAACCCGGTCTGTTCGGGATCTTCAAGCAGGCCTTCAAGGATTTCATGGAAGACGACTGCATGACATCCGCAGCCGCGCTTTCCTACTATACTGTTTTCTCTCTACCCGCGATTCTGATGCTGCTCATGCTGGTCGTGAGCTCGATCATGGACCCGAGCGATGTCCAGGGGGGACTCGAGTCCCAGCTGCGAGGCCTCATGGGGCCGAGCGCCGGAGGCGAGGTCCGCACCATACTGCAGGAAACCGAGCGGCCCGGCGGCGGCCTGATCCCAACCATCGTGGGGATCCTTGCCCTCATCTTCGGCGCCACCGGAGCCATGGGCCAACTGCAGGCCGCACTCAACCGGGCATGGGATGTGGCGCCCGACCCCAAGCAGGGCGGCATCAAGGCCTTTCTGACCAAGCGACTTTTTTCGCTCGGCATGCTGCTCTCGATCGCGTTCCTACTGTTGGTGTCACTGGTTATCAGCACAATGATCTCAGGGGTCGGCGACCGCCTTTCCGGCTTTCTGCCTGGCGGGATGTCCGAGGGCGTGCTGCAGGTCATGAATATCGTGGTGTCGTTTGCCGTGATCAGCCTGCTGTTCGGTGCAATGTTCAAAGTGCTCCCCGATGCGAAGGTGGCCTGGCGCAGCGCGCTGATTGGAGGCGTGGTCACCGGAGTTCTTTTTGTAATCGGCAAATACCTGATTGGTCTCTACATCGGAAAGAGCAACCCGGGTGAAGCGTACGGTGCCGCCGGATCGCTGATCGTCATGCTGCTCTGGATTTACTACTCGGGGCTCATCGTGCTGTTCGGCGCGGAGTTCACCGAGACCTGGGCCGAGCGTCGTGGTGAGGGGATCGAGCCGGAGCCGGGAGCGATCCGGGTGAAGCATGAGAAGCGGGTGGTAGAGGGACGGGAAGGGACGGGAACGGCTGGCGTAGCCGGGCGATCGGTGCCCTAAGAGCAGAAGCCCTCTGGGATGCCAGAGGGCTTTCGCAAAGCTGTCCTGCCGGTTCGTACGCCTTCGTCTTCAGTTATTGCACAACCAGCGGCTGCGTCAGCTTCAGGGTCACCGGGGTTCTCGCCTTCACGAACACATCGCGCGTGGCTGTCTGCGAGGCAACCACTGCGCCTCCTGCTGCTCCAATCACACCCCCGATTACGGCACCCTTCGTGTTCTTGCCGATCACCTTCCCGGCTACCGCACCAGCCGCAGCACCGACGCCAACTTTGGCGGCATCTCCCGCGGTTACTCCCCGTCCACGTAACTCGTGGGGAACAGCCTGAACCTCGGCGCTCACGGTCCGGAGCTCTTGCCCGACTCCGATGCCATCGACTTTCAGGCGAAGCCGACCCTGGGAGCTCTTGCTGCGCGCAGGACTCAGGCGGGTAACGGTCAGCCGCACTGGTGATCCGGCAGCGATCAGCGTCTTTCCATCGGACCCCATGATGTTCTCCATCACGACCGCCGTGACCGTCCGACCGACGGTATCCTTGCGGGAGTTGATGGAATCATCGAGAGCAGCGTGGATCTCGGTACCGATCGGGAGCGTACGCACCGCCGCGCGGGATGTTCCCACGCTAGGGGTGGCCGCCGGCATCGGCGCAGGGTTGGCCAATGCGGTGTCCCGAGCTCGGCCGGTGTCCGCTACTGCTGTGGCCGTGTCTGTTGCGACTCCGGAAGCAGTGTCACGCGGAGCAGTGGCGACTGCATCCGCCGAAGGCTGAGCCGTGTCTTTGCTCGCCACCGCGCTGTCAATCACTGGTGATGGGACGGTATCGACTATCGGAGCGGTAGCCTCGGTGTCCGACACCACGGCTAGAGCCGTGTCAGCCGCAATCGTGTCAGTACGGGCCGAATCAACCTCGGCGTTCGGCGCATATCCCCGAACCGTGCTCGTGTCTTCTTTCGGTTCCGCGGCGAGCGTTACGGCAGTATCCACCGGTGCTTTCCTTGCAGGGCGGCGTGCCTTCTTGGGAGCAGGCTTGGCCTTCGCCGGGGCCGGTACTTTCTCCTCCAGGGCCGCTGGCGCCTTCTCCTGGTGCTCGACCGCTGCGATCGGATGGGTGGTATCCACCCGTGCGATCTCGAGCGGTGGTGTGAGGTCGTCCTCAGCGGGCACGCGCTGCTCCCCTCCCGGAGAGGAACAGCCGATGGCAAAGGCGAGAGCCGTCAGGGCGAGCATATCTAGTTTCATCCTGCCTCCAAAGCCGCGGGAATTAATCGAGAAATGGATTACCCCATATGGTGCCTCACTGCTGTGGGTTGGCTCACGGAACGAAGGTTCATGCGGTGAGGCACCCTGGGCACAGCCCTTGCCCGATCCGGCGTGCTGGTTTGGTGTAAACCCGTTTCACACCACGACATTCGGACGATCCCTGTATTTCGCTCGGCAACTCCGTCGAGGGAGTCCGCGAGAGCTGCGGGGATTTACCAGTATGTCTCTCGCATCGGGTGATTGCTTTGAGCACGTGCCTCAAGTGCCATACTCCACTACCAGGAAGCGGCAGCTGCTCCCATTGTGACACCGCGGGGCCGGAGCTGGAGGAACTGGGACAACGGCTGGCCGACGCTCTCGAGGGGCGCTATGAGATCATTCGGCTTCTGGGCCGAGGCGGCATGGCGGCGGTGTATCTCGCGAGGGACCTGGTGCTCGAACGGGAAGTGGCCATCAAGGTGCTTCCCCCCGACATGAGCCGCGACCCACAGCTGATCCGCCGTTTTCAGCAGGAAGCAAAGACGGCCGCCAAGCTGGATCACCCGAACATCATTCCGATCTACCGAGTCGAAAGCGAGGCGGGACTCGTCTACATCGTGATGAAGTACGTCTCCGGCCACTCGCTCGAGGAGCTGGCGAGCCGAGGCCCACTCCCGATACCTCAAGTGCGGCACATCCTGCGCGAGGCTGCCCTCGCCCTCGGCCACGCTCACCGGCGCCGAGTGGTCCATCGGGACGTCAAACCGGCCAACATCATGGTCGATGAGGATGGTCGCGTGGTCCTCACCGACTTCGGTATCTCCAAGGCGGTCCGAACTTCGGCTGAGCTCACGGGCGCGGGAGCCATCCTGGGGACACCCCACTACATGGCGCCCGAGCAGGCCCGGGGCCGCGAAGTCGACGGGCGTACCGACCAGTACGCCCTGGCGATCGTGGGACATCGAGTGCTCACGGGGAAGGCTCCGTTCGATGGTGATGCTCAGGCCATTCTCTATCAGCAGGTCTTCGAATCTGCACCCTCGCTGCTTGACCGCCGGCCCGACACGCCGGCGGATATCAGGAGGGCGCTTGATAGAGCCCTGGCGAAGGATGCGAAATCACGTTTCGCTACAATGGAGGAGTTTGCCGCGGCTATCAGCGGGGACCGGTCGGGTCCCACGACCGTTGTCAGCGAACCTGTGCGCTACGCAGAACCGTCCCGCCAGTGCTCCTGTGCACGACCACGGGGCAGGGATTTTCGTGGCCCTCGGAACCGCCGCCGTCTTGGCGCTGATTCTGTGGTTTGCTCTTCCCACTCTCTTGGCGATCACAGAAAGGAAAACGGTCGCCAAGGCTTCTGCCGCCACTGTCGAGCCACCACGCCCGAGGGCTCCTGTAGTCGACCCGGCCACCCGGGCCGCGCACGGTGCCGAGACCGGCGCTGGAAAAGAAAGCGGGTTCAGCGACCCTCAGAGCGGTGCGTTCAGTACG
Organism: uncultured Gemmatimonadales bacterium; assembly: GCA_963730915.1. Classification (GTDB taxonomy): domain Bacteria; phylum Gemmatimonadota; class Gemmatimonadetes; order Gemmatimonadales; family GWC2-71-9; genus CAVVWJ01. The sequence continues at coordinate 136,313 of CAVSTR010000005.1, forward strand.
CCTCACCGTCAGCTCTGAGCCGCGGGCGATGGTGTATGTGGATGGCGTCGCAATCGGACGTACTCCGATCCTCAATCATCAGCTTCGCACCGGTGTTCATCAGCTGCGGGTAGAGCAGACCGGCTATCGTCCGCAGGCTGAAAAGCTGGATGTAAAGGGCACCACCCCGATCTCCCGCAGGTACAAGCTTCGGCCGCTTTCCCGGTAGTGGCCCCCTGGAGGGCACAGCCCTTGCTGCCCGCCTCTCTTGGGTTCCTGTAACTCCGCTTCGTAGCACAACATTCGATGATTACCCGGACCTCGCCGGCTGCTCTGCTCGCGGAGACCGCCCGATGATGCCGGGTTTTACCAGAGCCTCAGCTAGAAAGGCCCCGTGCGTCCGTATAGCCAGACGGTTTCCCAGTGAGCGAATGCCACAGGTGCCGCACACCGCTTCCGGTCGATGGCCGCTTCTGCTCGAACTGCGGCACTCCATCCGGCGAGTTCGCACACGTGTGCCCACCTGACCCGATCGACGAGTTGAGGGAGAGGCTCGCTCGCACGCTCGCGGGCCGCTACGAGATAACCAGGCTGCTCGGACGGGGTGGCATGGCCGTCGTGTTCCTGGCCCAAGATCTCGCACTCGAACGCCAGGTGGCCATCAAGGTTCTGCCGCCGGAGATGTCGCTCGATCCGAAGTTGATCCCGCGCTTTCAGCAGGAAGCAAAGACCGCCGCCAAGCTGGATCACCCCAATATCATCCCGATCTATAGAGTGGAGAGCGAGGGAGGGCTCGACTACTTCGTCATGAAGTACGTCACCGGCCACTCGCTGGAGCAGCTACTGGATCAGGGGCCCATAGCTATAGATGTCGCACGGCGGGTGCTGCGCGAAGCAGCCCTGGCGCTGGGGCACGCGCATAAGCGAAAGGTCGTCCATCGAGATGTAAAGCCGGCCAACATCATGCTCGAGGAGGATGGGCGCGTCGTCCTGACTGATTTCGGGATCTCCAAGGCATCACAGGGAGCTTCCCAGCTGACTGGTACCGGCGCCATCATCGGGACCCCACACTACATGGCTCCGGAACAGGCCAAGGGACTCGAGGTGGACGGGCGAGCCGACCAGTATTCGCTGGGGGTGGTCGGTCACCAGATCCTTACCGGCAAGCAACCGTTTGATGGCTCGGCACACAGCATCCTGTACAAACATGTGTTTGAGCCGCCTCCACCAGTCGGGGACTTGCGGGCCGACGTGCCGAAGGACCTGACTGCGGCTCTCGAGCGCGCTCTGTCGAAAGACCCGGAGCAGCGATTCGCGACGATGGAAGATTTCGCCAAAGCAGTGGGAGGCGACAGGCGGGGTCCAGCAACTCTGGTGAGTGCGCCGGTGAAGCCGCTGGAGAAGGTGGCACCGATGAGGGAATCGAGGCCCCGTGCGGCCATCGGAGTCGCGGTTGCTCTCGTGCTTTGCTTGTTGATTGGAGGCGCTGCCTGGGCCCGCCTCGGGGACACCCCAAAATGGTCCAGAGAGCCGGCTGTAAGGCAGATACCCCTGATCGTGACCTCAACCCCGCTCGTGGCCGAGCCCATCGCTGTCGAGCCGGTCAAGAAGCCGGTCAGGAAGGACCCCGTTCCACTCACAGTCGAGTCCGAGCCCTGGGCGATGCTGTATCTGGATAATGTGGAGCTCGGCGCCACTCCGATCACCGACATCCAGGTACTGCCAGGCAAGCACCGTATCCGCCTGGAGCAGGAGGGCTATCTGACAAAGGTGGAGACGTTCATGGTCACCGGCTCGGGGCCGATCAAGCGGAAGTACAATCTGGAGCCTGCGGGTCCCCAGTGATTCTTCACTTCGAGTAGCAGAACCGCGACCTGCCCGGTCGCCTCGCACCTCGCCAGCCAGCTGTTTCATGATTGCCGGATCGAATCCAGAAACGCGTGGACGCTGGTTCACCAATCTCTCTTTGCTGTAGTGGTTTGCGCTCGCTGCTTTCGCCTGGACGATCAGGCTCGAGCCAACTTTTGCATCGGGGCACACGCGTTGCAGTTAGGGCGCCGTCCGCCTTCAGCCCCAACTTCACTACGCGCGGGATCCGAGATCGCCAGAGTTCCGGCCCGATGGTCCGACCGATCCAGCGCGCAATTCCGGAGTAGCCAATGGTCAGCTTCCTGAAAGGTCGTCGCCGCGATGACGACTCGGTGGTCGCCGTCGATTCGAGCGGAAGAAATGTTGCCGCAGCGCTCGAGGCGCTTGTCGCCCGCGCCGAAGCCGCCGCGAACGACCTGCGGTCGCTCGCACCGATTTTGGAGCGTGCGGCTGAGTTTGCCGAGCTTCGGGAACGCTGCGAGGAAGTCGAGCAGAAGGTTGCGGGGCTCGAGCGGCTCGGCAGCCAGCTGAACATGGCGGAGGAGCAGGTCGAGCGGCTGATCAAGACGCAGACTGCTACCGAAGTCCGGTTGGGCCACGCGGGCGAGGGGGTCGAGCGGCTCCAATCCCAGATGTCGGGGCTGAGCGACAAGGTCGAGACCGCGCTGCTGCTGCGCGAGCAGGTCGATTCCTTCCTGAGCCTTCAGGGCCCGCTGAACTCTCTTCGCTCCGACTCCGAAATGCTTCGGACCCAGCTCTCCGAGCAGGCCGAGAACGTCGCCCGCATGCGGACCCAGCACGACGACGCCCTGACTGCTCACCGGCACACGACTTCCCGACTGGAAAACTTCGATCAGGATTTCCAGGCAGCCACTGGCAAGCTGGAGGACATGGTTCGCCGAGTGCAGTCGGTCGAACGCGCGCTGGAGCCGATCAATCAGGCCTCGACCTCGATCCCCGACGTTCAGCACCAGCTCGCCGTGCTCAAGGCCCTGGCCGACCAGGTCGCCCAGAAGACCACGATGCTCGAGCAGGAGCGCGAGGCCATCGATCGCGCGGCCAGCCAAATCGCCCAGCTCACCCGCATGGACCGCGAGCTCGATGCATGGCTCCGCCGGCAGGAAGAGCAGATCCGCCGCTTCGGGCCGATCGAGGCGAAGCTCAGCGAGGTGAAGACCATTCAGGACAAGGTGCTGTCCCGGACCGAGGAGCTTCAGGGGACGTCACAGAAGATCGAGGATGCTCAGCAGTCGGCCCGGCAGGCGCTTACCGATCTGCGCGAGCAGATGCGGAAGAGCAGCGAGGGATTCGAGCTGGAGCACCGCGGACTGCACGCCGTCAGCGAGCGCATCGCCGATCTGCGCAATGCGGTCAAGGAGTGCGAGGCGCGGCTCGCGGTGCTGGATGCCGCCAGCCAGGGTACTGCGGCGGTTCAGACGCAGGTCCGAAATGTCGGCGAGCAGATCACGGACCTCTCCAAGGAAGTGACCGCACTGGTCCAGGAGGCCGCACGCTCCAGCTCTCTCAAGCAGGACGTCTCACGGCTCGACAGCATGGCTACCGATCTGGCCGCTCGGATGCGCCGCCTGGATGAGATCAGACCGGGTGTGGAGCAGGCAGTAGAGCAGTTGTCGACCCTCAAGGGCACTCGCGAGCTCCTGGCCGACGGGTTGGAGCAGATGCGCTCCGCCTCGGAGGAGATGAGCCGCCTTCGTGAGACCCACGGCGAGACCCAGGCATGGCTGGCCAACGCCGACGTCTGGACCCGTAAGGTTCAAACGCAGGTCAAGGAGCTCAGCGGCTTGGAGCCGGTGGTGGAACGGATCCGCGTCGAAATCGAGCAGGTGAAGGATTCGATGGTGCAGATCCATTCTCAGAGAGAGCTGGTCGAGAACGTCCAACGCACCTTAGCGGAGGTCGGATCGTTCAGCGCCGAGCTCGAGGACCGGACCGAAGGGTTGAAGACGCGGATGGAGGCGGCCGAAACGCGATTCGCCCAACTCGGCCGTCAGGCTGAGGGAGCGCAGCGGCTTTCCGATACGATCTCGGTGGTCACTTCATCGGTCGGCGAGGCAGAGCGTCGGATGGGTCTGGTGGACGACTCGGTCCGTGCCATGGAGAGCCGCACCCAGCAGATCAACCAGGTGGAGGAGAAGATCCGCCTCCTGGGCCAGGAGCTCGACCAGCGGCAGGGTGCGCTCGACAAGGCAACCGAGCATCTGACCCGTGCATCGGCCCTTCGGAAGGAAGCCGCGGAAGCCGCGCAGCGGATGGAGGAAGTCACCCGCGTCGTCAGCACCACGCTGGTGGATGCCGAGGAGCGGGCCGGCACGCTGCAGCAGGTTTCGTCGGAGCTGGAGACCCGTGCTGCGGCCCTCAAGCCGATCGACCGGCAGCTGACGCACTTCGAGGAGCTGCTCGAGAAGTGGGAGTCGGCGCAGACGCAGGCCGCGAAGGCACTGGAGCAGACCCTTGCCCGGCAGGCAGGTGTCGAAGCAATCGAGGCTCAGGTGAAGCACGTCTTCGATCTGGCCGAGCGTACCGTCGAGGATGTGCAGAGCATCGGGTCCGCCCGCCAGCGAAATCGAGGAGACCCGGGCCATGCTCCAGGCCACTCAGGATCAGTTCAAGACAACCGAGGAGACGCTCAAGGGCTTCGAGTCACGGAAGCGGCAGCTGGAGCGGGCAGAGCAGCGACTGGCTCGCGCCGAGGCGCTGGCACTTGGAATTCGTGCGACGGTCGAGTCGCTCACGGCGCAGAAGACGGTCGTCGACCACGCCATGGAGTCTGCCGGCGCGCTCAGCTTCCAGATGAAGCAGGCCGAGGCACTGATCGGGGCATTGCGCCGTGAACGGGATCTTGCCTGCGACCTCAAGACGGCTGTGGCAGCACTCTCCGAGGAGGACGAGGAGGCTACTCCGGAACCCGCGGCCAAGCAGCGCTAGTTCAGGACAATGGGACAAGAAAAGAAGCCCGGGAACGCTCCCGGGCTTCTTTTTCTTAGCTGCTTCGCTCGTGCTACTCCTCTTCTCCCGCTTCCGCTCCGACAGTGGCTGCTTGTTCGTTGATGCCGCCCTCCGCCAGCTGGTTCAACTTCTTATCGGCCGCTTCCTCTTCCTCGAGATTCTGCTGCAGCAGCTGGGCTGCCTCGCTGTAACCGAGGAGCTCGGCATACGCCCGGAGACAGCCATAGGCGGCGATCTCGTAGTGCTCGACTTTCTGGGCGGAGGCGATCAAGGCGGCGTCCTTCACCTGCGGCTCGCCGTCCTCCTGCATCATTTCCTTGCCTTCTTCGATCAGGCCTTCCATTCCCTTGCACTTCTTGCCACGAACAGCCTGCCCCACCTCTTTGAAGACCCGGTCGAGCCGCTGAATCTGGCCCTCGGTTTCCCTCAGGTGGTTGGTAAAGGCCTGTTCCAGCTCCGGTGATTCCGCAGCCTTGGCCATGCGCGGGAGCGCCCGGGTCAGCTGCTTTTCCGCGTTGTAGATGTCCTTCAGCTCTTCAATGAAGAGTTTCTCCAGCGAGTCGAGACTCATGAGGCGTTCCTCGGGTTGTTGCCTGACTGCGATGCTGCATCCTTCGCTTCTCTCTTGACCTTCTTGGCCGACTCCTTGACCTGCTCTTTGACTATCATGCCGGCTTCCTGAACCACCTGCTTCACGTCATCTTTGCGCTCAGAAATCTCGGTCTGAACTGCGTCCTTGACCTCACGGCCGGCCTCTGCCGCCGCGTCCTTGACCCGCTCCGCTGTCCGGCCGGCGCGATCTACCAGCTCGTCGCGAGCAGATCCCATCATCTCGTTCTCGCGCTCAGTGCCGGGAAGGAGCAAGCCGATTGCCATCCCGAGAATCGTCGCACCGATGGCGATCGAAAGCGGGTTCTCCTCTGCCACGTGCTCCAGGTTGGTCCTGACCCGCTCGGTCTGGCGGCGAGCCTGCCAACCCATCTGTCCGACCTTCTCGCCCATCTGTCCGACCTTCTCGCCAGTACCGGTCTTGAGGTCGCCGGCTCGTTCTGCGATGTCACTGGCGGCTCCACTGACCTTCTCTTTGACTTCACTCATCAGGTCACCAACCCGGACCCGCAGTCCCGAGCTGCCACCCGCACCCTGCCGCCGCTCGGCGCCGGTGTAGGAGTAGCGCGCCATCCGGTCGCCCGAGATGTCGCTCTTGTTGCGCTGTGTCAGCAGCCAGGTCACACCAGCTCCGACCGCGATGACGGGCAGCGGGTTCTCGCGGATTACATCCACGAGACGATACCCGGTGCGGCGGGCCTGATCGCCGACGTTCGATACGGCTCCGGAAGCCGCGTTTTTAATGGCGCTCTTGGCTTCCTGCTTGAGATTCTGAGGGCTGAGCCGGTCACCGAGCTCGTCGATGTTCTGACTCATCCGATTCCGGGTCTCCTCGATCTCGCGCTCGATCTCTTCGGGGCTCTTATCGCTCCGGGACTCCGCGCTGGAATCGAAGTCCTGACCTGTCGGCTCGTAAGCGAGCCCGGGATTTTGTCTCTGGTACTCACTCATGACCGTTGCTCCTTCGCCCACTGGACGTCGTCTTTCAGGGTTTCAACCGTTCGGCGGGGGGAGAGGTCCACCCGCTTCAATTCCTTCATTCCTCGCTGCAGCATGACATAGCCGATGATCGCGAGGACGGCACCCACGATGAGCGCCGAAACTGCCAGGGAAATATTCGCCAGATCCCGGATGGCCAGGATCAGGGCGGCTACCAGGGCCAGGCCGCCGAGGTAGGCAACGAAGCCACCGGCCGCGACCGAAATGACATTGGTGGTGACACGGGAGATCTTGTCGCTCATTTCGACGCGAGCGAGCTGGACCTCCTGCCTGACCAGCAGCGTCATGTCCTGGGTGAGCTGACCGAACAGCTCACCGATGCTGCGATCTTCCGCCCTAAGCGCCGGCATAGCCGCCTCCCTGGTATCCGCCCCGGCCGCTGGCAGGGCTCTCCCGCTCGAATTCCGCGGCATCCTCCGAGAACTGATCGAACCCACCGGAGAACTGAGGGTTGCCACCGGAGAACTGGTCGTAGCCGCCATCCCCGAATCGCTGAGTGCGGCCGTAGCCCTGACTCTCGCCACGGAACCGGCGGTCGCGCTGAGAGCTCTTCAGAAAGCGAGCGCCCATGAGCCCGAGGATGAGTGCGCCTCCGAGCACCAATGCCGGCTGCCGGCGGGCCAGATTCTCGAGATCCGTTTTCATTGCCGTCGCATCCTTGTTCCTGAGGTAGTTGGCTACTTGATCCACCTGGCGCGCCACCGTATCGGTGATGCCGGCAATCCGCTGCTGATCTTCCGACCGTAGGTGCTCAGTGGTGCGCCGGAGCGCCTCCGCGATCGTGCCGAATTGGTCGGCGAACTGACCCTTGCTCTCGCCCAGACTCGAGCTGGCCCGGTTCCGGGCTTGCTCCAGGGTGTTGCGGGCCTGGCCCACCACCTGATCCTTCACCTCACGGATCTGTTCCCGGGCGCTACCGCCGCCTTGCTGACCGGTACTCTCGGTTCCGGAGCCGCGGGACTCCGTGTTTGGCATCGTCATCGTGTTGCTCCTTTTGCTGACCGTTCGCCACTATGGCCTTTTGAGCCGCCGTCTCCGGCAGACCTGGTATCGGTGCAGTGCAGGGGCAGAGAGAACAGCGGAAGGAACCAACCATTTCCGGCGCTACCCACTCGCCCATGCGCCTCTTAAAAGACTATCCATGGCGCTCAACTGCGGTGTCGCACATCACGATCAAGATGCTGTGCCGGCACAAGAAAACGGCCCGGGACGTGATGTTCCGGGCCGTTTTCCCTAAAACCGTTTAGCGATTTCGACTAGCTGAACGAGTCGGAAGTGTTCGACTGGCTCATCCGGCTGGTGTCAACGTCCTTCTGTCCGGTCACGCGGTGCCAGGCATCGCGAACCGCGTCTTTTACATTTTCCCACGTGCTGTTACCGCGACTTTCGTAACGATCCCAGCCCGTCTTCAAATCTGATTCGACTTCATTCCAGCTCCGACCCATGTGGTGCTGGCCTGACTCGAATCCGTATTGGTAACCAGGACGGAAGTCATCGTAGTTGCGGCCGGTGGAGTAGGGCCGCGAGCTGAAGTTGTTGCGCCACCACTTGTCTTCGTCGTTCCAGCTGCTGTTCGTCGCCATTGTGTCCTCCGTGGGCTAAGCACGGTGTTACCACTTCGATGGAGCGGACACTTTAGCGAGGGCGACCGATTCAGGTCGTGATCAGAATCACGTTTTGCGCATTTCCTCTAGATATCCGGGAGATCTCTGCGGCGGCGGCAGGGCCGGCTGGGCTCCCATCCTCGTGCTTCAGAAACACATAGGCTTCTGACCACGGCTGATCCAGGATCCGCTCGGCCCAGCCCGTGAGCCGGGCTTCATCGTAGGATCCTCGCCGGAGTCTCAAATATCCCCACGGAGCGGTTGGAACGAGGGGCGATCCGGGACCCTCCTCCTCATCCTCGTCCACGGCCACTAGTGCCACACCGCGCATCGTCAGCACGTCGTACACCTCTTCGTCGAACCAGGACGGATGGCGGAACTCCATGGCCGCGGGCCAATGTCTCGGCAGGGCCGCCAGAAACCCCTGGAGCCGCTCCATATCCTTCTTGAAGTTGGGAGGCAGCTGAAAGAGGGTGGGTCCCAATCGCTCTCCCAGTGGATTGACGGCCCTGAGGAAGTATCCTAATGAGCCATCTTCATCCCTGAGGCGATTGTTGTGAGTCACTCGGCGGGACGCCTTCATGACGAATCGGAACGATCCGGGGACCTGCGCGGCCCAGCCGGCCAGCACCTGTTCTGAGGGAATGCGATAGAAGGAGTTGTTCACCTCGACGGCGGGGAAGTGTCCGGAGTAAAACCGGAGCATTTCCTCGGCCGGCATCTTGGGCGGGTAGAAGCTTCCTTTCCACTCCTTGTAGGACCACCCGCTGGTGCCGACGAGGACGTTCATGGAGCTCCTAGCTCCCGGCTACCTTCCGCTTTCTGGGAGGCTCTTCCTCTGCTCCCACCTTCTCCACGACGCGCTTGGCAGATTTCTTGTCTCCGAGTGCTGCGCCCTGCTTGGCAAGACTAGCCTTCAGGGCATCCATCAGATCGATGATCTTCGTCTCTGGTGGTGGGGCTTCCTCGGTGATCTCCTGGCCCTGAACTTTTTGCTGGATCGCCTCGAGAACGCGCTCACGGACGGTATCGTGATAGTTCTCGGGCCGGAACTCGTCTGTGGCTGACTGCTCGATCAGCTGCTTCGCCAGCGCTAGCTCGGCTTCCTTCACCGGCGTATCTGGATGAGGCACCTCGGAGGCCGACCGGAGCTCCGCGGCATAGTGCAGCTGCTCCATCACCAGGACCCCATCCAAGGGCCTCACCAGCACCAGGTGTTGCTTGCCCCTGGCAGAGTACTGCCCCAGCGCCGCCCGCCCAGTAGCCTTGAGGGCCTCTCCCAATAGCCGGTATGCCCGATCTCCACCCTTGTCCGGCGCGAGGTAGTACACCTTGTCCAGGTACATCCGGTCCACGGCATCGAGCGGAACGAACTCGGCGATATCGATCGAATTGGTCGCCTTTTCGTCCAGCGCCTTGATCTCCTCGGCCGTAAACGTCACGTACTGGCCTTTGGAGAACTCGTATCCCTTTGCGATCTCGTCCTTCTCGACCACCCCGCCGTCGGTGGGGCAGATGTACTGCTGCTTCAGGCGAGTGCCGCACGTCTTGTGCAGCATGTTGAAGCTGACGTTGGCTGAGGACTCGCTCGCCGAGTAGAGGCTTACGGGCACCGAGACAAGTCCGAACGAAATGCTGGCGGAGCTGATTGGTCTGGGAGGCATAGTTCCCCATATATCCCGCAAAGCGGGGGGCCGCAAGGAGAGGGAAGGGTCTGTTAGCCGGATAGCGTCTCTAAGCTAAATTTGCCGCATGCCCCGCTCCAAGTCCGATCCACTTGCCCCCTACAGAGCCAAGCGCTCGCTTGACCGCACACCCGAGCCGGCCGGCTCTCATTTCGGCTCCGTCGCAGGGGGAGCCGGCGGGCTCTTCGTGGTCCACAAGCATGCGGCTCGGCGACTCCACTTCGATCTTCGGCTCGAGATGGATGGCGTGCTGCGTTCCTGGGCGGTCCCTAAAGGTCCATCCTACGACACTGCCGACAAACGGCTGGCCGTTATGGTGGAAGACCACCCGCTGGAGTACGGCGACTTCGAAGGCCGCATACCTGACGGTAATTATGGAGCCGGGGCCGTGATCGTCTGGGATCGTGGGCGGTGGCTGCCGGTCGAGGATCCGGTGGCCGGTCTCGAGAAAGGGAAACTGCTGTTCGAGCTTCGGGGTCATAAGCTCCACGGTCTCTGGACCCTGGTAAAGCTCAAGAAGGGGGACAACGAGTGGCTTTTCATCAAGGAGCGGGACAGTTACGCCGGCAGCAGCGTTCCCCAGCCGCCGGAAGAGTCCGTTCTGTCCGGGCTCACGGTCGAGGATCTCAAGGCGGGCCGTACGCCGGGCGATGGGATCCGTGCGGAACTGGAGCGACTCGGCGCACCGCAACGGAACGTTCCGGCGGAGACCGCTCCTCTGATGCTCGCCGAGTCCAGAGATGCCCCCTTCACAGATCCAGCGTGGGTCTTCGAGCTGAAGCTCGATGGCTACCGGCTCCTGGCTTCAGCCGGGCCGCGGCTCTTCTCCCGCAATGGTAATGATCTTTCGCAGCTGCTTCCCCGAAGTCAGCCGGGCCGTGGCCTCATTGACGGTGAACGGTCTGGTCCTGGATGGAGAGGTGGTAGCTCTGGATCGAGGCGGGACGGCCCAGCTTTCAACGGCTTCAGCAGCGTGGCAAGCTTACGCGCGGTCTGGATATCCGCCAGGCAGCTATCGAAAATCCCGTCACCTACTACGCTTTCGATATTCTCGCGGCCGAAGGCTACGATCTAAGGTCGCAGCCACTCGTGACCCGCAAACGGCTGCTTCGGAAGCTGCTTCCTCCGGCCGGTGCCATCCGGTTCTTGGACCACTTCGAAGGCGATGGGGAGCTGCTCTACCAGCAGGTGCAGAAGCTGGGCCTCGAGGGGATAGTAGCGAAGAAGGCAGACTCGCCCTACCGCACCGGACGCTCGCCTTGCTGGCTCAAGATCCGAACTCGACAGTCAGACGACTTCGTGGTCGTGGGCTTCACAGCCTCCAAGGGTTTGCGGACTGGATTCGGCGCCCTGCTTCTGGCGCAATACGTGGAAGGCGCCCTCGTCTATTCCGGAAGAGCCGGCACGGGTTTTAGCGACAAGCAGCTCAGCGAAGTCCGGGAGCGGTTAGCGGTCAGCCGACGTGATCGCCCGGCCTGCGCCGGTCCTATCCCGCAGGAGAAAGGGATTACCTGGACCGAACCGCGGCTGGTCTGCGAAGTGGAGTTTACCGAATGGACCGAGGAGCGGCTGCTGCGTCAGCCGGTCTTTTTGCATTTTCGGGACGACAAGAGGCCGGAGGAGTGTCTCGGCAGCCGGCGCGCGGGGCAGCGCGGCAGCGGGGCAGAGAAAGAAATTGATTCGGAGACAGGGTTGTTGGAGAGGAAGGCTGCTGAATCCCCTGCGAGCTCCGCCCCGCTTCGAGTTCAGCAATCTCGATAAGGTTTTCTGGCCCGAAGAGGGCTACACCAAAGGAGATCTCATCGAGTATTATCGTGCCATCAGTCCGTGGCTTCTGCCGTATCTAAAGGACCGGCCTGTCGTACTGACTCGCTATCCTGATGGGATCAGCGGCAAGTCCTTTTTTCAGAAGGATGCGCCCGGCTTCGCGCCGGAGTGGATCCGCACCGAGCGCATGTGGAGCGAGCAGGCAGAGCGCGAGATCGACTACTTCATCTGCAACGACGAAGCCGCACTTCTCTATCTCGTGAATCTTGGCACCATCCCACTTCACATCTGGGGGAGCCGCACTTCGAAAATCGAACGACCCGATTGGTGCATTCTGGACCTGGACCCGAAGGACGCGCCGTTCAGCCACGTCATCGAGGTAGCACAGGCCACACACGCGCTCTGCGAAGAAATCGGGTTGCCCCACTTCGTGAAGACCAGCGGCTCCTCGGGGCTTCACGTCATGATCCCTCTCGGGTGCCAGTGTCGGTACGATGAGACGCGAAGCCTGGGTGAGCTGCTCGCCAGACTGGTGGTGGCGGAGCTGCCGGAGATTGCTACAGTCACCCGGCAGGTCTCTCGACGAGCCGGCAAGGTCTACATCGACTATCTGCAGAACGGAGCCGGCAGGCTGCTCGTTGCTCCGTTCAGCGCTCGGCCGCTGCCTGGTGGGCCCGGTGTCCATGCCGCTGAAATGGAGTGAGATCGAGGCGACCTTGGATATCAGGAGCTTCACCATCGAGAACGCACTCGCACGCATGAAGAAGCTGAAGAAAGATCCACTCTCCGAGGTACTCACACTGTCACCCGATCTCGCCGGAGCGATCGGGCGACTGCAGGAGCGAAGGTAGCGCTTGTGGTGATCAGTCAGGCCACAGATCTGAAAATAGATCTCGCAAACAACGGTCAAGTTTCCGCTCTGTTCGACCGGCCAGCCGATGCGTGGCTGCTCTATGTGCTGGCGCACGGTGCTGGTGCCGGCATGCGGCATCGGTTTCTGGAGTCCATGGTGCGCGCGCTGTTTGTCCGGGGCGTGGCGACGTTGCGCTATCAGTTTCCCTACATGGAAGCGGGCGCCCGGCGGCCCGACTCGCCTGCTGTGGCGGAACGGACCGTGCGAGCGGCGGCAGAGCTGGGTGTGGAATTGGCCAGCGGTATACCGGTAATCGCCGGCGGAAAGTCATTCGGCGGGCGCATGACGTCAGGGGCGGCAGCCAAATCTCTGCCCGGGGTCAGCGGGCTCGTGTTCCTTGGGTTTCCGCTGCATCCACCAGGCAAGCCCGGCGACCGAACGCGCCGACCACCTCGACAGCGTGGACGTCCCTATGCTCTTTCTCCAGGGGACCCGTGATCAGTTTGCCCAGCTGGACCTGATGCGGTTCTGTCTGCCGGCGCCTGGGCTCACGGGCCACCCTGCATCTCATCGAAGACGGTGATCACTCCTTCAACGTGCCCAAACGGTCGGGTCGTAGTGCCTCGGCGGTGATCGACGAGTTGGCGGAAACGATGGTGCAATGGGGCGGCTCGTCGATCGGTGGACTCCCGCGTTGATGTTCGAGCCGACTCCTCAGCAACGAAGAGCCATCGAAGCGCCCCTCGGCCCGGTGCTCGTCATCGCCGGTCCCGGCGCGGGGAAGACATTTTGTCTGATCTATCGCATCCAGCACCTGATCCAGGAACTGCACATACCACCCCGCCGGATTCTTGCAGTCACCTTCACCAACAAAGCCGCCGAAGAGATTGCCACCCGCCTGCATGACACCCGAGGCGTAGCCGCGGCCGATATCACTCGGGGAACACTGCACGCCATCTGCCTGATGATCCTGCGGGACTTCGCCGAACGCTGTGGGCTCCGACCCGGCTTTGGGGTCGCGGATCGGGAGTACCAGGAGCAGGTGCTGCGGCGTCTTCGGATTCCCAGCAAAGCGATGTGCCCAGGCATTGGCGCTTTTCAGTCTTTATCGCCTTCAAGGCAAGCCACTTGGGTGAACGGGGCTGGCCTTCTTCGGGCGGTACCAGGAGGCGCTCCGGGCTCGGAATCTGGCCGACTTCGATGATCTCATCACACTGACGGAGCGGCTGCTCCGCACCGACGAGAGCGCGGCCGCCGAGCTGCGCTCGCGTTGGGACTATGTGCTGGTGGATGAGTTCCAGGACCTGAACGCCAATGCAGTACGGCATCGTCCGCCGGCTGGCCGACAGCCACCGATGCCTGTTCGGCGTTGGCGACGACGAGCAGTCGATTTTCTCATGGACCGGGGCGGATCCGCGAGATCATGGGGCGGTTCCGGGAGGACTTCGGGCTGGCGGAGACCATTCGTGCTGGATCAGAACCGCCGCTGCTCCATCCAGATCCTCGAGTCGGCGCGAAGATTGATCGCCTGTAATCCCGTGCTCTTCGAAAAACAGATCGACAGCACGACTGCGAGTCGGCTTTCGAGGTGGCGGCCCACGGTTTCGACAACGAGGAGGTTGAGGCCGAGCTGGCTGATCGGAGACATCCTGCGCGACCGTGCGCTCGTCCGGAATCGGTTGGGGTGACTACGCAGTGCTGTACCGATATCGGTGGATGGGTCGAGATCTCGAGAAGCGGCTGATCTGTGCCGGCATACCCTGCCGGATGGCACGAGGCCAGGCGCTCGCGGACGACAAGGTCGTAGGGTGGGTCATCGCGTCACTGCGGGTCATCCGTTGTCCCGACGACCCGGTGTTGCTGGGAGCCCTCGCTGAGCTCGCGCTCACACCGGCGCTGCGGCAGGAGAGTACGGAAGGTTGCGTCCAGAGACAGGGATTTTCTGGGCAACCTTCGCGCCTTCGCGACGCAGCGTCCCAAGGGAGACTGCCGACCGGCGGCGCGCATGGCGACTGATCTACCACATCGAAAACCTGCGGGGGCTGGGCCGCTCTCACATTCGCTGTCCGGCCTGGTGGACGAGCTGCTGGCGCGGCCCATCGGGGCAGGACGCAATCCCCTCGAGGAGTATCATCATGATCTGAGCGAGCCGTCTCTCTATCCGGGGTCCTCGATACTGGCGAAGCGGCTGGAGCAATGTGCCGTCTCCGGTGCCCGCGTCTGGGTCGAGCCCGCGGCGGCCTGGAGATCCCGCTCATGGCCATGCTCCGCGGAGCCGGTATTGCCAATGCCCATCGGCTCGGCCCGGATGAGTGTGGTGGCGCCGGGAGACTTTGTCATACGACGGAGGCCAGGGTTCACCTCTCCGGCTGTTCAAGGCACTCCAGCTACTCCATACCCGCAACCTCAAGGCGGAGTTCGACGACTTCGTCGCGTTCGATGTCGAGACCAGCGACTTCGACTTCAATGCATGCCAGATCATCGAAATCGCCGCGGTGCGGGTTCGGGCGGGTCGTCGTGGTAGAGCGGTTTCATAGCCTGGTCGCATGCAGTCGTCCGATCTCTGCCGAAGCGACCGACGTACATGGCTATACCGATCAGTGATCTCGTCGGTGCCCCCTCCGATTTCAGAAGTATGGCCGCGCTTTCGCGACTTCGTCGGGTCGGATCTGGTCGTCGCCCACAATGGACAGGAGTTCGACGTGCCGGTGTTGCGGCGGGCATGCGGCGCCTTCGACGGCTTCGAGGAGCTGGTCTTCTACGACACGCTGCCGCTCGCGCGATCGGTGGTCGACGGGAGCGTCAAGCTCACCTACCTGGCGCAGAAGTTCAACGTCGAGGTAGGAAGGGCGCACCATGCTTTCGACGATGCGCTGATGCTGGCCGGCGTGGTTCCGGCGCTGAACGAGCTGCGCGTGCGCCGGGCGCGGAAGATCGCTCTGGTTCACCTGCTGGATCAGCTCGGACTGGCTCTGGCGCTTGACCAGGACGGCTCCACGTCAAAGGAGGACGCGCTCTTCCGTGACATCACCCGGCCCTACACGCTGGGCCGGTATAGCGACTGCCTCGATCGGTATGCGGCGGAGCTGGTCGAAGCCGCGTCGGACGCGCCCAGTCTGGATGAGGTGATCGACCGTCTGGGTGGACAGGCTCTGATGGAGCGTCTCCGGGCCGAACGGCCTGTGAACGAACGCTATCCTGGCTCAGTCGAGCGCCTGCGGATGCTGGTAGATGCAAGCGCAGGTGACACCCTCGCGGCAGCACATCGATGACATGCTCTGCCGGGTGGCTCTCTCCAGCAGCGACGGGGCAGAGACCGATCCGAACCGCATCAATCTGCTGACCCTCCACTCGACCAAGGGGTTGGAGTTTTCCCGGGTCTACATCGTCGGAGTGGAGAACCAGGTGCTCCCGGGCTGGAGGGCGATCGAGGAGGACCGCACCGAGGAGATCCAGGAAGGCCGTCGGCTACTCTACGTCGGGAATGACTCGGGCCAAGCATCGCCTGGTACTCACACACGCCGAGCGGCGAGCGGGTTACGCGGCACAGGGAAAGCTCTTCCTGACCGAGGCCGGTCTGGTGCTGGAGCGTGCTGGCATACCTCCTGCATCCCCGGTCGCCGCCATTCGTGAGTGAGGTCACAATGAAGCTCTTCGCTTGTACTCTGCCGCTCCTGGCGGGGCTCCCGAGCGTGATGTCTGCGCAAGTCAGTTTGTCTCTTCCCAGGATCCAGCGGCCCGCCGTCCGTGCCACGCTGGGACCCGTTTCTCTGGTTGCCACCCTTGGTGGACACGGCGTCTCCATTCGGGCCGGCACGAGGTCAGCCCGTCGAGCTCCCGTCGCGCGAGCTCCGCGCCGGGCTGAGACCGCAAGTGCAAGCGCCGCCCGCGTCCTCGCCACCGCTGAGAGCTACCTCGGAAAGAAGTATGTGTACGGAGGCGAGACCCCGGCGGCAGGCTTCGATTGCTCGGGGTTCGTCCAGTACGTGTTCGGGCGCCATGGCGTCGACCTCCCCCGGACCTCGCGTCAGCAGGCCGGGGCCGGGCGTGCGTTGTCACGCGAAGGTGACTACGCTGAAGCCGGGAGATCTGATGTTGTTCTCCAGCAAGGGCGGTCGCGTGGATCACGTCGCGATCTACGCGGGAAACAATCGAATCCTCCATTCCAGCGCCGGCGCCGGCGGTGTGGTATACGACGACCTTGCCACGCCACGCGGCAAGTGGTACCTGGCCCGCCACGTCGCCTCTCGCCGGGTCCTCTGACACACGGGGCTTTCCCGATCTAGATTGCCGGAACGCCCCTAGCTCGGAGCCTTCCAGCATGCCCCGTATCGAGCCTCTCGAAACCGAGAACGCGCCGCCGGATGCACGCGCGGCCGCGGATGCTCACGTCCGCGGTCACGCTCGCATGACCAACATGAAGCGAACCCTGCTTCACTCCCTGCCTGCCTTTCACGCGCTCATGGAGTGGTATCCGCTTCGCGACACGGTGCAGCCCTTTCTCGGTGAGCGGCTCACGACCCTCTTCGCACACGCGATCTCGGCGGAAACCGATTGTCTCATCTGCTCGACCTTCTTTCGGCGTATGCTGATTCAGACGGGTGACAATCCGGAACGGCTGAAGCTCGACGAGCGGGAAACAGCGGTCGTGGAGTTCGGCAGGGCGCTGGCCGTGTCACCCTTCAAGGTGCCGGAGGAGGTGTACCAACGCTTGGCCCGTCACTTCCAGCGAGCTCAGATCGTGGCGCTCACCGCCTTCGGCGCACTCATGGTCGCCACCAACGTCTTCAACAACGCCCTCGATGTAGATCTGGACGAGTATCTCCAGCCCTACCGAAAGGGAGTCCGCGAGGCCGCCACAGCCATCAAGCCGGCATGACCGGAGAGTTCACCGGGAAAGTCGCCTTCATCACGGGAGCCGCACACGGCCAGGGCCGGGCTACAGCCCTGGCCTTCGCTCGGGAAGGCGCCAGAATTGCCGGTTTCGATATCGCGCGGCCGCTCGAGCTATCCCGGGTACACGATGGGGTCGAGCGTCGGAGCTCGACTCACTAGCTGAGGCCTGTCGGGAGCTGGGAACGGAGTGTGTGACCGCTGCAGGGGACGTTCGGGACAACGCCGCCGTGACTGCCGCGGTCGAGCAGACGGTGAGACAGTTCGGTCGGATCGACATCCTCTTCAATAATGCCGGTATCTGTGCCTACGGTCTGGCCCACGAGCTGACCGAAGAAGCGTGGGATGCCATGCTCGACATCAACCTGAAGGGCGCCTGGCTGGTGGCCCGGCAGGTGATCCCGGTGATGATGCAGCAGCGGTCGGGAGTAATCATCAACAACTCATCCGTCGCCGGCCTCCGGGGCATGGGGCGTCTGAGTCACTATGCCGCCTCCAAATGGGGCCTGACCGGATTGACGAAGTCCTGGGCCATCGAGCTTGCGCCGTACGGCATCCGGGTCAACTCGATCCATCCAACAGGGGTGAACACGCCGATGAACGATGGACTCGCTGCACTCGAGGGGCTCACCCCCCAGGAGATCGCGGAGCGGTCGGCCGGCAATCTGCTGCCGGTTCCCTGGATCGAGCCCGAGGACGTGGCCCACGCGGTACTATACCTGGCGTCCGACCGGGCACGGTATGTTACCGGAGCCCCGTTGGTCATAGACGCGGGTTTGTTGAGCCGGTGATTGTGTTAAGTTGACTCGCTGTAGGTTCCGTTGCTGGTGCAACTGCAGAGCTCGAGGAAGTCATGTTCGTCACAATTCGGCGCTACAGCCCCAAGAACGGCGCAATCAATAAGGCCTCCCTGGAACTTCTCCGCCGTCAGCTTCGCGATGAGTTCCTCCCGTCCCTTCGAAAGATCTCCGGCTTTGCCGGCTACTACGTCCTGAACGTGGGAGACCGCGAGCTGATCACTCTCAGCTTATGCGAGTCCAAGGAGGGTTCGGTCGAATCCAGCCGGTGCTCCGCGGAATACACTCTCCGGAACCCGCTGGTGTACGAACTGGGTCGACCGGAAGTGGTCGAGGGAGAGGTCCTCACGTCATTTCAAACCAATCCGGAGGCAGCAACAAGGCCGACCAACGGCACCGGCGCTGCCGAGGCAGCGCTCGCCTTGTGGTTCCAGGAATCTCGAAGTATGCTTCTGGCTGCATCGGAGCGGTAAAACTTTCCCGACCGACCGGGCAAAAAGGGGGCTGGCACTGGCGCCGGCCCCCTCTTTCATCTCCAACAAGGACAGCCGGATGACCGAAGTCAGGCTGAGCGACGAAGACAGCTTGGAGCGGGCGCTCAAGCTCTTCAAGCGAAAGCTGCAGAAGTCAGGACTCTTCGGAGAGCTTCGCCGTCGCAGGCACTACGTAAAACCAAGCGAAGCACGCGCTATCAAGACTGCCGCGGCGCTCCGCCGCAAGCGCAAGAAGAAGGTAACCGGCGACGCCTGGTAGTTCGGGAAACGCCGTCTAGATGTTTCTGCTGACCGTGGCGCTTGTCGCCTCGCTGGATAGCGGGGTGGTGCGCCACATCGAAGTCGCTCCAGGCGAATTCCTCCACACCACAGTCATTGGGTCGGGCGAACCGGTAGTCCTGATACCCGGAATATTCGGTGGCGCTTACGGATACCGGAAAATCACGGCTCCCTTGGTGCAGCGCGGCTACCAGTGTATCGTGGTCGAGCCGCTTGGATATGGCAGGTCCTCCCATCCAGCCAAGGCCGACTACTCGTTTACGGCCCAGACGAAGCGGGTCGAACAGGCACTGCAGAAGCTGGGCATCAGCGATGCTCTCGTCATCGCCAATTCGACCGGCGCGTCCATCGCGATGCGCTTGGCCATCGCCAATCCCAAGATGGTCCGCGGCATCCTGTCGATCAGCGGTGGGCCGGCCGAGAGCGCTGCCACCCCTGGCATGAAGAAGGCCTTCCGGCTCGGGGGCTTCATCACCAAGCTCGCGGTGAACGAGGGGAAGCTCCGCCACGATGTGCGCGGGAGATCGTGAAGAACTCCGGCGACACCTCATGGGTGACTGCCCGATTGATCCGGGAATACACGGCGGGACAGAGCTGCTGACGTGGATGGCTCGATCGATGCCTTTCGGAGTATGTCGAAATCGAAGGAAACCGAGTCGCTGCGGAATCATCTGGACGACATCCACGTGCCGGTTCGATTGCTGGTCGGCGGTATCGACCATCCCAGTGGTGTCAAAACCGATGAACGAGAGTTGCTATCGGAAAAGATTTCCGATTTCGCACTCGACACGGTGCCCGGCTCCGGGCAGTACGTGCACGAGGAACAGCCCGGGATTGTCATCGAGGCGCTTGGGAATCTGGATCAAGCCAGCGAGTGACCGCCAATCGTAGAAAAAGACCGGAGCCCCCTCGGGCTCCGGTTTTTGTCGTTCAATAGCGATATCAGGCTGTCGCCCGCTTACTCCCGCCTATCGCCGCCGCGAGCATCTCCGAGAGGTATCCGAGCACTGCTCCAATCACCAGCGCGATGACGGTCTTGATCCACGGATTCGCGAATGCATCCGCTCCTGTGCGTGAGACTACGCTGACGGCCGTAGCAGCACCCAGGAAGGCACCCGGAATGAATGACAGGATCGACACCTTGGCCTGAAGCACCATGAAGAAGGCAGCCAACCCGACGAGCAATGAGAGTGCCGCGGTGCTTCCGCCAAAGCGGGTGAGGGCCTGCAGGACAAGAAACGCCCAGAATACGCCGGAAAGATTCGCCGCAATGGTCTTGCTGAGCCCCGTCGTTTTCCCTCCCGCTGCAAAGAAGCATCCCCACGCCACGATCCCCGCCCACACTGGCAAACCCGGCTACCTCCGGGGAAGCCACATAAGTCCAACCTGCGATCAGGACACCAATACTGATTGCGAGCGCGACGAGCACGTCCATGTGCCACCTCCGGCGGAAGGGGACTGCATACGTCCACCCGTGGCCCGGGAGCCGCGCGGAGGACTGAGGAGGTTCGTCACAGGATTGAGAGGAGACTATCGCGCTGCTAGGCTACTACTTAGGTGCGGCGCCGTCAAGAGCTTCGTGGCTTATGCCCTTTCGATGTCCGCTCGGAGCCGGAGCAGCGCATCCTCGGTGGTGACCAGCTCGCCCCGGGCTTCATTCAGCTGCTGCTGCTGGCTCTGGACAAACCTCCGGTAGGGAGCGATCGCCTCGTTGATGCGCGCCGTGGACTGCTCGAGCTCGAGATGCACCTGTCGGGTCAGCACCTCTTTCAGGTGGGTGGCGAGCTGTTGGATTCGCTGGCTCGAAATCCAGCTTTGCCTGGCGTCGCTTCCTGGGTATGACGTAAAAGCCACCCACGGCCAACGCGGTGGCGAGCAGAATACCGGTTACATCCGCGGCGGCACTGCTCACCAAGGTGACCACCAAGGTCCCCAGGCCGATGGCACCCGCCTGTGCCAAAGCGGTGGTCGCAAACGTTCCCTGAATCTCATTGGCGATCGTGCGCGATTCCACCTCCCGATTGTAGCTGCCGACCACGTCCCGCGATACCCGGCCGATGGAGTCCAGCAGCGCCTGGCGGTTGTAGTTGAAGCTCGAGCCGACATCGCCGATCATGCCCTCGCGATGGCGGGTGATCTGACGCCGCTCGATGTAGGCGCTGATGTCCTGCCATAGCTTCAGATTCCGCTCGACGATCCAGTCGATGACCCGCCCGACCTCATCCTCGATCTCCCTCGGCGTCTCGCCGATGACCTCGCGCTCGAAGGTGCGCTTGACTCCCTCGCTGTCCATCAGGCTCTTGATCCGGCCGATGCGGATGGTCTCCTCGAAGAAGCGCATGCCACGGCGTTCCATGTCGCCCAGCAGGACATCCAGCCGGGACAGACGCGGCTCGAAGTCGCGCAGCATCTCCTGATGAAAGAGACGCAAGCTGCTGGTCGATGTTCTGAATCGCTTCGACGTCCTGCGCCAGGAGCTTCAGGCGCTCGAACGTCGCGTCCTTGTACTTGGATGCGAGCCGCAGACCGACGTTCAGCGGGTTGAGCAGCTTGAGCCGGACCCGCTCCTGCTGATCGAGCGTGTTGAGCAGGTAGTCTTCCACCCCTCCGAAACCGCTCTGCTCCCACAGCTCTTCGCCTGCTCCGTCTGTCTCTTTGGCCACGCGTTCGCTGTCCGCCTGCGCCCCGTGCCTCCAGGGCCTGGCGGGCCGAGACTGCGAACAGCTCCGGGGTTTCGCCCAGAAGACCGGCGCGTTCTCCTCCACATAGCGAAGCACCTGCTCCCGCTCCTCCGGCCGCGCCAGGATGTCGATCTTGTTCACGATGAAGACGATCTTCTTTCCCCACTCCCGGATCTGCTCCAGAAAGGCGCGCTCGCTCTCGGTGAAGGGCCGGTCGGCCGAGGTCACAAACAGCACCAGGTCGGAGCGGGGAACGAAGTCGCGAGTCAGCTCCTCGTGCCTCCGTATGATCGCGTTGGTGCCCGGAGTGTCCACGATATTGATCTCGCGAAGCACCTCAGCGGGATGGGTGCGCTCGAGGAGGTAGGCTTCCAGCAAATTCTCCGAGACGACGGGACCGTGGCGAAGGACGTTGATCCGGTCGGTCGTCGGTGTGACTCCTTCGGGCAGCACTCGCTCACCCAGCAGTGCGTTGATGAAGCTCGACTTTCCCGAATTGAACTCGCCGGCGATCACCAGCAGGAAGAAGCCGTTCAGCTGCTCGCGCGCCTCCTGGAAGCGGCGGAGATCGTCCTCGGCGACATCGGAGCCGAACCGCTCCAACGCGGTGGCCAGGCGCTGCAGCA
Organism: uncultured Gemmatimonadales bacterium; assembly: GCA_963730915.1. GTDB lineage: Bacteria > Gemmatimonadota > Gemmatimonadetes > Gemmatimonadales > GWC2-71-9 > CAVVWJ01. The sequence continues at coordinate 158,415 of CAVSTR010000005.1, forward strand.
GCTCCTGCTCCCGGACACGGATCTCCTGCTCCCGCTTGGACAGAATGCCCCGCCGGGCCAGCAGCTTACCGATCACGCCGCCTCGCCTTTGATCGTGCCGTCACGGCTTGCCTCCATACGGCCTACCAAGCTACCTTGTTCCAGCGTCGGGGCCTACCCGGGCTGCCGATACTCGACTGTCACCAGAAGGGCCGGCTAGTCGCTGGTCCTTTTTTTATTGCTGCCGCCTTACCACTATGCCATGGCAGCGGTACCCTGCGCGGAGGGTGAAATTCGCGCGCAACCGTAGTCGGCCGGTGTGGCATGTCCGGACTCCGATTACTCATTTACATCAAGGAGTAGGAACAATGCGCACCACTGGCACGGTCAAGTGGTTCAACGACGCCAAGGGGTTTGGTTTTATCACCCCCGAGGACGGTCAGAAGGACTGCTTTGTCCATCATTCCGCGATCCAGGCCGAAGGATTCAAGAGCCTGGCCGAGGGTGAGCGCGTGGAGTTCGACGTGGTTCAGGGCCAGAAGGGCCCCGCCGCGGAGAACGTCCGGAAGCTGGGTAAGTAACCAGCTACCGGGTAAACCGTCCGATGGTGGCCGGCTCGCTTCACGGCGAGCCGGCCACTTTCGCTTTATAGGAGCGCAGGTAGGCCGCCACGCTCTGCATATCCCGGCAAGAAATCCTCGCGGGCCTCGCTCCCGTTCGGGCTCTCGGGCCCTGCAGGACCGCCGAAGGATGAACCGTGGCGATCACGGCTTCAGCCAACTCGGAGGCCACCGGCTTTCCCCGGTCCTGGGTTACCCGAAACTGCTTGCCGAGCAGCGCCTGGGCGGCCGTTGCCCCGAGGGCGACGATCACTCTCGGCTTCAGCAGCCGGATCTCCTCCTGAAGCCAGGGATTGCAGGCCCGTATCTCTCCGGCATTGGGCTTCTTGTGCAGTCGCCGTCCACGCTCGATCACCACGAACTTGAAGTGCTTGACTGAATTCGTGACGTAGACGCGGTTGCGATCGATGCCCGCCTCCTCCAGGGCAGTGTCGAGCAGCTTCCCGGACGGACCAACGAACGGATGGCCTTGCCTGGTCCTCCTGATCGCCCGGTTGCTCGCCAACCAACATCACTTCTGCTGAGGTGGAGCCTTCCCCGAAGACGGTCTGAGTCGCGTTCACCCAGAGGTGGCAGCCACGGCATCCTCGCGCGGCGTCGCGCAGCTTCGGAGAGCGTCGGTCGCGGCGGGATGAAGTCGGCTGCGGACCCAGTCGCTACCGGGGAGGATGATTCGCGAAGCTTGCGCCATGACGCTCATCGTATCATGGCGAGCGCGTCGATGAAGTGGCGCCGATCACCTAGCGGGGTCGCAGAGTTGGCGGATATATCATCAGAATACAGCGGACGAACTGTCCTGCCCGCTTTTCCAGTACACATCGAGTCGCTTCGTCGAGGTACGCTCCTTGCCAAACCTCATAGGGCGACAGCGCAACAACATGCGCATCCCCCGTTGAGTTTTCCGCCGAGCTGGGCCTCGTGTCTTCGGCGAGAGGGCTCCCGTACGATCAGCATACCGGCGGTATCAATGAACTTTCCCTCTCGCAGAGCTCTCTCCACTCTTGTCGTCGCCGGTGTGCGTGGCGCTGAGCCTCCAGGCATGTGGCGTTTCTACATCGACGGTCAACCTCACTACGGGACCGGAGCCGGTGGAGATCACGATGACGCCAGCCATGGCGGTGCCCGGTGGCTCGGTGCAGCTGAAGGTGACGAGCCCGTCATCGGACAGCATCTCGGTTGAGTCGCTCAACGGACTCGACCGCTATTGGGAAACGGGTTCGACTCTCGATGCCAGAATTGGCAGTGACTTCGGTGACTGCGGTACCATCGACGCGCTACGCGTCTGCGTGAGAAGGGCAAGCTGTTCGACGTGCTGAAGAAGCCGATGAAAGTGGTGGTCTGTCGGAAGGGTGCATGCCGGGAGTACTACCACGAGCTTGCGGTGCGGCTGCCGGAGCGCAACGAACGCTCGGTTGCGGTGACCGGCGGATGGAACACCGCCTTCACCAAGCGCGCGGTGACCGGCGCGGGACAAATCGGTTCTCCTGAAGGAAGCGCTGAACCACACGGTCTGGAACGTTCAGGCCGAGATCGCGACCGGGAAACTCAGCGGCCGGCTGCAAGGGTTCTACGGCGCCGACGAGCGGGGCGGCTCGCTGGATCTCTCACACGAGATCAAGCGGCTGGGGGATGGCATGAGCTACGGGTTGGCGATGCGCGTCGCCGCCACCCACGCCGAGTGGTTGCCGACCGGGGAACGCCGCCCTGACCCAGCGGCACGGCGTACCGGGCCAGCTTCGGACCCAGCATCATGATCAAGGGGCTGACCGCAAGCTCACAGCTCGGCATCTACACCGATGGGCAGGAGACCCTTCAGGAGGTGAGCACCTTCGTCTCCCTGAACGGTGGGTTGACCGAGGTTCGGACCCCCGTGACCGTAACGCTGGAGAAGACCTTCGCCTTCGGCGGGGAGCCGCTTATTCCCCGGCGGCGGGACTCAGCTGGAACGGCTGACCCTCGGGCTTCGACGTGGTCCGTAACTTCGCTCTACGCTTGGGGATGACCACTCATCGAAGTGCCTGGCCAACACGAGGACCGTAGGAGCGATCTCAGGGCCAGCGAGGTCTACTACATGGTGGGGGGGCAGTACACGATAAGCTGGTAAGTTCGCCCGGCTTTAAAGGATAGGAGGCGGAACCCAGGTTCTGCCTCTTTTTTTTGGTACCCTGCGACCCCAGGGGCGTCCTCAGGCAGTATGTACTTTCAGGTCAATGACTAGGGAACTCGTGGGGTGGCCAGACTGTTAATTCGTCACCTAAGAGTAGCCTTCCGGTCCGCCACGGCGGACCTAACCGAGGGAGTAGTAAAGTGGCAGGCACGCAGAGTAAGCGCCGGCGCAGGCAAGCCGGCGACCATGGCCAAGGCCGTCCGACGAGGGGCGCGAGAGCCTGGATTTCTACCTAAAGGATATCAGCCGGATTCCTCTGCTTACTGTCGAGCAGGAGACGGCTCTAGCCCGGCGTGCGATCAAGGGCGATATCGAGGCTCAGGAAAAGCTTGCCCGGCACAACGTGCGCTTCGTCGTCTCCGTCGCCAAGAAGTTCCAGAACCGGGGTGTCCCGCTGATGGATCTGATCGGTGAGGGGAATGTTGGCCTCATGACGGCTGCCCGTAAGTTCGACCCTGATCGCGGGGTGAAGTTCATTTCCTACGCGGTCTGGTGGATCCGTCAGGCTATCCAGGCAGCAATCGCCCGGCATGGGCGGCCGGTACGTCTCCCGCTCAACCGAACGGCGGATCTGAGCCGGCTGGGACGGGTCACCACGCTCCTGACAGAGCAGCTGGGCCGGGTTCCGACGACCGAGGAGCTGGTAAAGGCGACTGGCCTGACCCCTGAGGCGGTCCGGTCCCTGGGCGCCCTCCACGTGGAGGCTCTCCGTCTGGATCAGCCCGCCAGGGAAGGGGAAGACCGGGGCAGGCTGGATCGGTTCGTCCCCCTGACCCAGGAGGGAACCGACGCTTCCACCCTGGCGGCCAGCCGTACCGAGGATCTTGAGGCTGCCCTTGCAGCGCTGCCGCCAAGGGACGCCAAGGTGCTCCGACTCTACTTCGGTCTGGATGACGGTAACAGCCGGACACTGGAGGAGATCGGACGTATGATGGGGGTAACACGGGAGCGGATTCGTCAGCTCCGCGATCGTGCGCTCCGGCAGCTCAAGGAGGAGCACGGCGACAAGCTGCGCGAGCTGGCGGCGTAACTGCAGGTCGAAGAGTCTAAGAGAGACGTCAAGGAGTCGGGCGACTCTTTGGCGTCTTTTTTTGATCTTTCGTTGACGCCGCTAGACGCTAGACGCTAGACGCTAGACCCTAGACTCCAAACTCACCATCAACGTCTCCAGCTGCGCCCGGCCTGGAACCATGCCCTGAGCCAGCCGCGCGGAACCACCTCCCCGACCACCAACGCTCGCAAGCAGGCTTCTCAGCACCGCCCCGGCATCGATGCCGGTATCAGGCGAGGTCGCCAGCATTACCGCAGGTGGGTTCGACACTGCGCCCACAAAAACCGACAGCGGGAGGGATGTCACGGCCTGCCCCAGCCCGCGCAGAGACTCGAGAGCGGCTTGCTCCTCGCGGACGGTCACTCTGCGTAATCCCGTGGTCTCCGGCTGGGCCGCAGCATAGAGCTCCCGCGCCCGGGAGAGGTCCAGCTTCGCCTCCAACTCTCGAATCAGCCCGGTCGCGTGCTTGAGATCCTCTCTCTGCGCTGAGATAAGCTGCGGCAGCTCTTCAGGGGCGGCTGAGGAGTCATTGGCGAGGCGAGTAATCAGGGTGTGATCGGCTCGAGCTCGGCGATGAGCTCGTGCGCCGCAGAGAAACTCCAGTCGAAGGCCCCTTCGGACACGCTCGACCTTTCGAATCAGGAGCGACCCAATTTCTCCGGTTGCCCGGACGTGAGTGCCACCACAGGCGCTTCGGTCCAGGTCTCGGATGGTGATGATGCGGATAGTTCCGGTCCGCTCAGAGGCTTTTCTCAGCCCGTGCGCCAACTGCGCGTCTTCGAAGCTGATTTCGACCGGCCGGTTCTGCACGATGATCCCATTTGTCTTCTCCTCTAGCTGTTGCGTCTCCTCAGGCGTCAGGGAGCCGCCATCCAGGTCCAGGGTCGAGCTTTCGCTCCCAAAATGAACGGCAGTGGTTCGGTATCCCAGCAGGTCGGCGACCACGGCTGATAGGAGATGCTGTCCGGTATGTTGTTGCATGTGATCGAAGCGACGCGGCCAATCCACTTGCCCGGTCACATGATCAGCCAGGAGCGGGGCCTCGAGCAGGTGAGCGATCCTGTCGCCCTCATCCACGACATCCACGACGCGCACGCCTCCAAGCTCGCCGGTGTCGAACGGCTGGCCACCCGAGGTTGGGTAGAACGCGGTCCGATCGAGGTAAATACGCCGTGACTCCTCGGCTCGATCTGTGACGGTGGCCTCGAAATTCCGGACGTATGAATCGGTATAATAGAGTCGGTCGGTCATCGGGAACCCGGCCCCATGAAGTAAGGTTAGATGAGCGTAATCTACGGCAGTATCACGACCCGCAGGAGGAGAATCAGTGACTAGCCAGAAGAAGGATTCCGCCGAGCTCGCGCAGAAGCTGACACCGCTGCAGTACCGGGTAACCCAGAAGGAAGGCACTGAGCCCCCCTTCCAGAATGAGTATTGGGATAACAAGGAACCCGGGATCTACGTGGACGTGGTCTCGGGTGAGGTGCTCTTCAGCTCACGCGACAAATACGATTCCGGAACCGGCTGGCCCAGCTTTACTCGACCCCTGGAGGAGTCGAACATCGTCACCCGATCCGACAGGTCACTCCTGATGCCGCGCACAGAGGTGCGTTCCAAGGAGGGCGATTCACATCTGGGACATGTCTTCGAAGATGGTCCAGCACCGGCGGGACTGCGGTACTGCATGAACTCCGCGGCGCTTCGATTCATTCCGGTCGATCGGATGGAGCAGGAGGGCTATGGCAAGTACCTGTCGCTGTTCGAGTCCGGCTCCCGGTAAGGGTCAGCTCAAGCGGAGCGGGGTCATCACTGGAGTGGTGAGCTCGTCCAGGAGCATGCGTTGAATCTCAGATGCAAAATCCAGCACCACGGACAGCTGGTAGGCGAGATCCTGGAGCTCGGAGGGATCGAGCGAGGGATCGAGACCAAGACTCGATGCCTGCTCCTGCAGGAGAACGACCCCAGCGTGGGCGAAGACGAGGCGTTCCCACAGCGGGAGCACTTGCTCCAGCTGGGAGGTAGAGAGAGCCGCCGTGGTCTTCTCGAAGTCGCCTTCCAGCGGCTGCATCACGCGCGCCAGCTGATCCGCCAGGACCCGGGCCCGCTCCGCGCTATCCAGTGTATCAGTAGTCTGCGCTACGGCGTTGGCCCACTGCTGGAGCTGCCAGTATTCATCTCCCAGGCTCTCGAGGGCGGCCTGGCTGTTATCGGGTCTCAGCGAAATGGTTGTCCCGCCGGGCATCGCGAGGTTGAGAGACAGAAGCGTCACCCCCACCAGCACCATGATGCGCAGCACACGGACCTCGCCGAAGACGGTTACGGCACCGATGAGATCGGTGGCGTTTAGCTCTAATGTGCTTCCAATTTGGGAAGTTCGTTAGAGCCCGTCTGTGACACCCGATACGCGAGTTGTTGCGCTAGGCTGAACCCGTGCCCCAGCCGCGGAGCGCTCTGACAAAATCGTGCAGTACCAGGAACTTCTCGTAGAGGATGACGCCCTTGCGTTTACGTCCGAACTCTCCGAACAGGTCGCGCAGCCGCCCCCTGCGGGTCACGTAGAAGCGAAACGTCTCGGCGAAGTCCTCCTGGGGATGTTTTGCGGCGTAGGCGCTTACGAAGTTGGTGGGTGCAATCGCAATTCGGCGCCGTTGGAAGTACACCCAGGTGTTGTCCATGCCCCGATACGCCTTGTCCACTTCTCCGAAGGCGCGACGGAACTGGCGAGTCCGGGTCCAATCCCAATGATGGTAGAGAAAACTGTGACCGAGCTCGTGGGTGAGCAGGCCAACCAACATCGTCCACGATATCTCGTCCCGCCGCCGCCGCCCTACGACGTAGCGCTGCTCGATTTCCACGATACTGGGATACTGGGGATCCACGCCGGAGACCCCCGGGCGTAGCAGCACCCGGTAGCCCCAGTCCTTGATGCGAGAGACCAGAAGAAGGCGCCTGACGCGGGTGAGCGCCCGCGGAATCAGGTCGCGCCCGGTGGGGTCGCAGCCGCACCAGGGACAGGTGTTCATCCAGTCATCCACCCCCCGGCCGCAGCGGGGGCACTCGCCTTCGAAGAACCGATCCTCATTCCAGCTCTGAGGGCGACTGCACCAGGGGCAATACCTCATCGGATACTGAACCCCGCCACCGCAGCCCCAGTCGCAGCGCGCATCCATGCGGAAACCGCGGGGAGCCTTCAGGGGCTCCTACGCTGGAGTATCCTTCCTCGTGGATGTTGGAGCCGCACCAGGGACAGCAGGTAAACTTCTCGGACACCGCCCATCCACACTTGTAACACTCCGCCCCGGTCACACCTCCGGTGTCACCCCACCGCTGCGCCCGACCGCATGACGAACAGAAGTCACGATAGCGCGCGACCACGTTGCCGCAGACGCAACGCTGCTTCCGCGCGAACGTGGCACTCCTGCGCCTACGCGCGGTCATACCGTGCTACCGCTGCGTCCACAATCCGCTGAATGAAATCGTAGTACTCCATACCCGCCTTTGCGGCTGCATTGGCCATGTCGTGACCGTAACTGATGAACGGGTTGGCGTTGGCCTCGAGAAACCAGATTTCACCATCGGGGCTGAGCCTCAGGTCGAGTCTGGCGTAATCGCGAAGCCAGAGGGCTCGATAGGCGGTTCGGCATGTCTGACAGATGCGCTCCCGCACTGACTTCGAGAGCGGCCGTGCGATCACGTTCCGAATTCCCTTCCGGTCTCGATAGCCCTCGTCCCACTTGGCGAACTGGGTCGCGATTCGCTCTTCAGGGCGGGTCTTCGCCTTGTCGAAGACCATCTCGATTATCGGCAGGATCTCCAGAGAGTCGTCGTTCCCGATGACGCTGACGTAGAGCTCGCGGCCCTCTACGAATTCCTCGGCGATCGCTCCCTGCCCGAAGCGGTCCTGGATGAAGGCAACCCGGTCCGTGAGTGCCGCCATGTCCTGGACCAGGGAGGCTTGCGCGATGCCGGCGGAGCCGTCGGCCTGGAGGGGCTTTACGAATAGCGGGAATCGAAGATTGGGCTCTCCGTCAACCTTCTCATGGAGACGATAGCTGACGAAACCGGGTACCTGAATTCCGAAGTAGGCCAGGACCTTCTTGCTGATGGCCTTGTTGCGAGTCATCTGGAGCGCGAGGGGCGGGGCGCCGGTGTAGCGATAGCCTTCCGCTTCGAGAAGACCCGGGAGCATATACTCCAACGCCTCGTTACCCCTGAAGGCTTCCGCTCCGTTGAAAACCAGATCGGGTTTCCACTCGTCGAGACATCGGACCAGGTACTGGAGATCGTCGCGAACGCCGAGGAGGCGGACCTCGTGCCCACGCTGCCGGAGAGCGTGTGCAATCTGGTACTCCATCTCGGGCTCATCGATTTTCCACCCGGCTATTTCCCGCTCCATCTGGGCTTCATGCTCCAGGTGATCCCAGCCGGAGTAGGGGGTGTCAAAAACGACTGCAACGCGCATAGGGCAGCAAGATCCACGGATTCGGGACCTAACGCCAGCCCGGCGCTGCTCTTGCGTGAGTTGAGCGGCGCCCGCGAAATGCCCGTCTTTCCCCACTAACACTCGCTTTAAAACGCTGTGGTCATTGAGCTTCGGTGATGGCTCACCGATTGCTTCTAAACCAGTGTCCAGCGCCACCCGTGCAGTCCACCGCCACAGAATCGAGCGTGATGACCCAACGTCTGTTTGCGACGCTGGTCATGATAGTGGTCCAGACCGCCGTCGTATCCGCCGACACCCTCATGGCCCAAAACCTCTCTCCCCTGGAGCTCTCCCGGGTGGAGGAGTGGTTTCGGGCCACGAGCTCCCGCACGGGGGACGGGCAGTGGGGAATAGCCATCGGCACCATGGACGGCCGCGTGCTGTGGAGTGTTGATCCGCACCGGGAGCTAGTCCCAGCTTCGACGGTCAAGGTGTTTACGGTAGGCTTCACCCGCGCCCGTGCAGGCGGTGGAGCCCGGATCGCCACCCGAATCATCGGGCGGGGCTCGCTGGACTCCTTGACGGGTCGCTGGCGGGGCGGCTGGCAGCTCGAACTGGGCGGGGATCCGACGCTGGAGCGCTCGGGACGTGCTGGACCGACGCTGCGCGCGTTGGCCAAACAGCTTCGCGACCGGGGGATCAACGTTCTCGATGGTCCGCTGATGCTTACCAGCCGAACCGGCCCGGCATCCTCCAGCTATCCGCCGGTGTGGTCGACCGACTATGCGGGGCAGCTATACGCTCCGCCGGTCGGCCCTGTGACGCTCCACGAGAACACCATCTCGCTGAACCTGCGGCCGGGCCGGGACGTCGGCTCTCCGCCCAGCTTTGTATGGGCGTATCCTGCAGGCGTGGACCGCCTGGTGCGGATGAGTGCCACGACCGTAGGCGGCGCGCGCCGGCGCCTGGCTCTCATCGCGAACAACGAAGGCGGATGGACGCTCGCAGGCACAATCGGGATCGACTCTCGTGTGGCCGGCATCTCAGCCGTCGCACACGACCCGGTGAGCGTCCTCGCATATGCCTGGGGTGCCGCACTGGAGCGAGCCGGCATCCGCTGGGAGAACCGCACTGCACCTCCTGCCGCATGGCCAGGGCTGCCCTCCGTGCTGGCCAAGGTGGAGTCGCCACCGTTCGATAGCGTCGCGGTAGAGATCAACCGGCGCAGCCTGAACATTGGCGCTGAGCTGGTGCTTCAATGGGCCTCCGCAAGCCAGACGGCGGGACCTCAGCTGCTCACTCAGCACGTTCGAGATGTGGTGGGTCCTCAGGCGCGAGTACATCTGGTGGATGGAAGCGGTCTGAGCGAGCTGGATCGGGTAAGCCCCCTTACCACCATGCTTTATCTGGCTCACTACCCACAGCTGCGAGGGGCCGAGCGGTTCCCGCTTCTACTCCCGGCCAACGGTGTCGGCACCTTGCGCCGCCTCAAGTACGGAATGGCAAGAGGCGTCGTGCACGCCAAGACGGGCACGCTGGATCGGGTAGCCGCGCTCGCCGGGTACCTGGGCCGACGCGACGGTATTCTCGTGATCTCCATGATCTACAACGGGAAGCGAATCCATCCGGCACGGGCCGCCGAGTGGGAGCTGTTCCGACTGCTAGGCGCGGAAGGAGTGGACCTGAGCGGAGCACTGGACACCCACATGGGCGGCGGCGGCAGTGGCCAGACTACCGAAGTTTCCGACTGATTGTCTCATTTTCCGGCACCATCACAACAACACTCCGGTGCTGGCGAGCACCAAGCACGTGAGGCTGATCCCGGATCAGAAACCGCAGGTTTCCTCTTGGCCGACTCGATGCAAAGCCGGCCTGGGGAGCTCAGCTTCTTCCAGTTTCCTACCACCGAGTATCCGGCACCGACCCCTGCCTCATACCGACTGGCTCAGTCGTAAGACATTGAGGCGGATAACTATGAGCCTCGCTTCCCCCACTCGATCCGGCTGCCGGCCTCGAGCTACAGATTCCCGTTAAGCTCTCACGTCTTTACGCTTCCCATGAAAATCCCCGCCTAATCTTACTGCTGCACGCTCTCTCTCTTGACGGCGAAAACGTTCCGTTCTGCTCGCTCAAATTGGCCGCGGCCCGGGGGTTGCGGTGAAAATTCCGCGGGCAGGAACCCCTGGTGTAGTTGAGCTCATGTACGCATTATCTCTGCCTCTCAAAATCGCGTCATACGCGGCCACTGATTACTTCGGAGTACGCATGGATTCGACGGCTCGGCAGGCCAGGTTGAAGCCCGAATTTGCCGGCCTGTATCCCCCCTTAACCCCTGACGTCTGGGAGCCTGCGGCGGAAATGGGTGCCCGTGTTCTGCTCTGGCAGGTGCAGCAGCAGGGCACCGCAGCACTGGGGATGCGTCTTCTGGACGAGCAGCATTTCGAGTTCAGGGGAGGTTGGTTCAGGGGAACTGAGACGGACCTTCGAACCCGTGTGTGCGACCCGGCGTTCAACGGTCCTATTTGACCCTCAGTACTGCTCGATCAGCACCTTACAAGCCCACTCCATGCCGCGGCGGAACATAGAACGTTTCCGCCATTCCTCCAGCATGATCTCGCGAGAGCGTGCGAAGTCTTCGGTCACCCCACGTTCGATCGCCAGAGCAAAATCCCTGTCCGCCACGCCGAGCACGTTTTCCTCATTCAGCTCCATGCTTCGCTCATCCAGATTGGCCGAGCCTACAATGGACCAGGCGCTATCTACGACCGCGGTCTTGGCATGCATCATCGCGGGTTGGAACTCGAAGATGCGCACGCCGGCCGATAGAAGCTCCTCGTAGTAGCTGCGTCCGGCGGCCTGCACCGGTAATGCATCGGTGTGGTTGCCGGGCACGAGTATTCGAACGTCCACACCGCTCTTGGCGCGATCGATGGCGGCGCCGCGCAGGCGATCGTCCGGAATGAAATAGGAGTTGCAGATCCAGAGCCGTTTCTGGGCGTTGATGAAGCTCACCCAGAACAGGAGGCGAATAGGCTGCATGGCGTCAGAGGGCGAGCTCACCACCGAGAGACCGCAAGGTCCGGGACCACGCTCCAGCGTGGGAAAGAATCGGGGGCCCGCGATGACCTCGCCACAGCAGTAGACCCAGTTGCTCGCGAAGGCAGTCTGGATGCCCGCAACCATGGGTCCAGTTACCCGGGTCATACTGTCGCGCCATTCGTGCGGATTGTTGACGTTGCCCTTCCACTTCTTCGACACCGCGGCCCCGCCGGTGAACGCAATCCGTCCGTCGATGACGATCGCACGGCGGTGGGTCCGTTTATAGAACCGAACCAGGCTGCGCAGCCCGAACGGACGAAAGCGGGCAACTTTGACTCCCGCTTCGGCAAGCTCCTCCCGGTAGCGCTTCTTCATCTTGAGGCCGCCGAAACCATCAAGCAGCAGGCGGACCTCAACCCCGGCGCGAGCACGCTCCTTGAAAGCATCCATGAACTGGCGTCCGACCTCGTCCGGCTCGAAGATGTACACCTCGAAATTGATCGAATCGCTGGCGTTGTTGATGGCCTCCAGCATGGCGGGATAAAACGCGTTGCCGTTCTGAAGGATGGTGACTTCGCCGCCCTGAAGGATGGGGCTGTTCAGGTAGCCTGCCGTCCACTGCACGAATGTTTCCGACCCGGGATCGGCGCGGAAGCCGATCGTGAAGTCGCGGCTGGGCCAATCGGGAAGGAAGAGCGCGCCAAGGACACCGATGATCGCGACGATCCCAACCCAGATCAGGGTCGCAGCCCACCACGGGAGATCCAGTCCAAATGTCAGTAGCTCGCTCACAGAGAGTGCTCCGGTTGGGGCTCGAAATCGATCCGTGCCAACAGCGGGTGATGGTCCGACCCGAAGACACGGGCTCCGCGATCTTCTGGGTGTTCGTCGAGGCGGTACACGCGCGCTGCAACAATGGCGCCGCTACGATCGCGCACAAGGATGTAGTCGAGCACGAGCCGTGGTAACGCATGGAACGTGTGACGCCAGGCGGGGATCGTCGGTGGAACTCCGAAGGTAAATCCTGCTCCCTTGAACAGCCGCCACGCGGGTTCGTACCGGCCACGACCCAGATTGAGGTCCGCACCCAACACTGCTATGTCGTCCTGTACCTGCTCGAGCAGATGCCGTGCCTGGTGGGCCCGGCCGGCGGCGCCGAGCCACTTGTGTCCGGGCACTCCACGGGGATCCAGATGGGCGCTTATCAGGCGGATCCCGGTCCCGCCCAGGACCACCGAGGCCGTGACGGCTACGCGGCGCTGCAACACGAGCGGGAGCTCTATGGCGTGAGCACCATGCAGAGGAAGTGTGGATAGCACCGCATTTCCCCGGTCGCTCGAAGTGGGGCCATTCCGCATGGAGGGCGCGTACCGCAGATTCAACCCCAGAGCTCGAGCCGTCTCCACGATATCCTCCTGCTCGCGGAGTCCGGCGACCAGCACTCTCCCGACACGTCCCTCCTGAAGCACCGGCACGGTGGCATCGCTTCGGTATGCCTCCTGCGCCATGATGACGAGAGGCAGGTCGGGGTCGGCCCCCAGATCGATGCAGTCGCCGTTCCGGATTCGTCGCACGACGCTGGCGAGCCGGCCGCGTCCGATCCAGAGATTCCAGCTCAGGACAACGAGGCTGCGAGGTACGCTCCCCTGTGACGGAGCGGACGTGAGATCCAGCGCGACCGGTGCGCCGACGTTGCAGCGCCACTCCTCCATACGGTTGCGCTCGTCTTCCTCATGCCGCGTCAGACGGAATTCTGAGGGGTCAGACAGTGGGTTTTTGATTGTTATGCCTGGTCTCCAAACCCAAGATCGCAAAGGTGTGGTATTTTCCAGCCCTATTCCGCACTAACCAGACAGCTCAGGGAGCCGGAACCGATGAAGGCAAGCGATATTCGGCGCGGTCACGTGATCTTCTTCCAAGGACAACCGTGCCGTGTCATGGAATTCACGCACCGGACGCCGGGGAATCTACGGGCCTTTGTTCAAGCCCGCATGAGGAATCTGAACACCGGCTCGACTTTCGAGCACCGATTCAGCGCCACGGAGTTCGTCGAGGAAGCACGCCTCGACACCAAACAGCTGCAGGTGATGTATCGGGATGGCAACGGCGTCCATGTGATGGACAGCGAGACCTACGAGCAATACACGCTCGATGCCGAAACCGCCGGAGATCAGGCTCAGTGGCTCGAGTCCGGCGTGACCTTTCAGGCCGACTGGCTGAACGGACGTCCGATCTCCATCGAGCTCCCCTCCGTGGCCGAGCTGGAGGTGGTCGAGACAGCTCCGGTGATGAAGACGGCCACGAAGACTGCCAGCACCAAGCCGGCCAAGCTGAGCAATGGAGTCACCATTCAGGTACCGGAGTTCATCAGCGAGGGTGAACGGGTGCGGGTCAATCCGCGCGACGGCGCGTATCTGGAGCGGGCGAAGTAAGTACGACGGGCAAGGATCAAAGAGAGTTGGAAGCAGGCCGCTTCCTCCGAGTCGCGGTAGCGGGGGAGGGAGGCCTGTTGCTTCTGGGCTGGGGGTTGAGTCGTTGGCTCCACATCCGCATAGCAGATCAGCTGCATCTGAGCTTCAGCGCCGTACTGCTCGGTGTCCTCGCTTCACTTCCTCTCCTAGCGGGTCTGCGCTGGACGCTGCGTACGCGCAGCAAGCCGATCCAGCAGCTGATCCGGGTGGTTCAGGATCAGCTCGGACCTCTGGTGGCCTCACGGTCTCTCCCGGAGCTGGCGCTGGTCGCCGCTCTCGCCGGGTTGTCTGAAGAGGTGTTGTTCCGTGGAGTCATGCAGGGCGAGCTTGCCCGGAGGTTGCCCGGTTTCGTTGCGCTCGTACTCACCAGCACCGCGTTCGGTCTCACTCATTTTCTCACCGCCAGCTATGCACTGCTGGCTGGATTGGCCGGGTTGTACCTGGGGGCCGTGTACTGGGCTCAGGGAAATCTGCTAATTCCTATCGTTGCACACGCACTCTACGACCTGGTGGCTCTGGCGCAGCTGGCTCGAATGTACCGGGCAAGGACAGTTCCCGACTAGATTCGTGGAATGGATGCTATCGCCGCCATCAAGCAGCGGGTTTCGGTTCGCCGCTACGGCTCCCAGCCGGTCGCTCGTGAGGTCGTCGAGCACCTGCTGGAGTGTGCTGTCAGAGCTCCCAACCACAAGCTCACACAACCGTGGCGCTTCGCCGTGATCGCCGGCGCTGCCAAGGCGCGGTATGCGGAGATCCGAGCCCGGCACCGACGCAAGCGGTTCGCCGACCCTGCCTCGCCCGAGGCTGCATCTGCCGCGGAGAAGGTGCGACGCGAAGCACTGGATACGCCGCTCCACATCGTCGCGCTAGCGGCCGTGAGCTCCGATGAGATAACCCGGGAAGAGGATTATGCCGCCACAATGATGGCGGTCGCTAATCTCATGATTGCGGCAGAATCGCTCGGCTTGGGCACTTATCTCAAGACCGGAGGGGTCATGCAGGATCCTGATTTAGCCGAGCTGGTGGGGATGCCCCCCAATTTCCGGGTAGTCGGCCTGATTTCGCTCGGATATCCTGCCCAACAGGAGCTTCCTCGGCATCGTAAACCGGCAGCGGAGCTGACCCGTTGGATCGAAGACTGAAGCAGTACTTGGGCGGGGCTCTGCGGTCACCGTTCGAGGCCGAGTAATTCTCTGAGCTTGATTGCATCGCGTATGGCGAACCCGCCCCAATCATTGTTGAAGTAGACGTATACTGCGGTGCCGGCACTACGCAGCCCACGAATCTGTCCCGCCCATGAGACCAGCTCCTCCGTGGTAAACCCTCCGGCCGGCTCCTGACCCCGATGCATTCTGAAGTAGGTGAACGGCGCTGTCGTGACGCGATCGGGGTATAACCCGCCGCCGACGGGGATGCACAGCGCCACGGAATGGTTCGAAAGTAGCTGGTATACATCGGGCGTATGCCAGCTCGGATGCCTGAACTCCAACACCCACCGACGTTCCCGGGACAGCAGGCTGAGAAAGCCTTGCAGCCGGCCTAGGTCGATCTGCTGGTTCGGTGGTAGCTGAAACAGGATCGGCCCAAGCTTTGGGCCCAGGTGATCGGCCCGTTCGAGGAACAGCGAAAGCTCCGCGGACACGTCCCGAAGCCGTTTGATATGAGTGATATACCGGCTGGCCTTGACCGCAAAGTGGAATCGGTCGGGGGTTGCCTGACGCCACCGCTGGAACATCTCGGCGGTGGGGAGTCGGTAGAACGGATTGTTCAACTCGACGGTCTTGAACCGCTCCGCGAAATAGCCAAGTTCCTCTCGAGCCGCCAGACGGGGAGGGTAGAATACCCCCTTTCGCCAGTGCCGGTAGACGTAGCCGGACGTCCCCAGCCACACCTCAGCCGGTCCGGACAATTCCTCTATGCTGTTGCAGGGTTGCCATTTCCGGGGTAAACTTGCGGGCCTCTATGTCACCGTCCCGCCGGTCAGCGGTGAGACAAGTCACCGCGACAAGGCACCGCGGAGTGCCAGTGTGGGGGCTCGACTTGGTGGAAGAGTTTCGGGCAAACGACCGAAGCCTAGGCACTGGCACATTCATTTTGGGGGATCAGATGAAGACACTACTTGCAGGATTGGCGCTGTTGGTGAGTTTGACTGCTTGCGAGAACCGCAATGCCCGTGACACTGGGCGGGTCGATGCGGCAGACACGACGGTGACCACGCGCACCACCCAGGATACAACGATCGTGACGGCTGACACGTCCGTTGATGTGGACACGACCGTCAAGGAAGGCGACGTGAAGCGGCCCGCAGGGGCAGCTGGCCGGGACACCGCCGCATCCCACTAGTAGCTTCGGCAGTTTCTCCACTCTCCACCAGCCGGCGCCGGCCATTGCCCGGCGCCCGGCAGGTTGGGGGGTAAGATCTATCGTGAAAGGCAGATCCCCCACCGTGTCGGCACAGACCACCTCGCGTTCGGAGCAGATTCTGCTCTTCGGACGCAATTTCATCAAGCACCCGAAAATGCTCGGCAGCTTGATTCCGAGCTCCCGTTTCCTGGTCAACAAGGTTCTGAACGAGGTGGACTGGGCTCGTGCCCGAGTGTTTCTCGAGTACGGTCCGGGCGTGGGGACTTTCACCACGGAAATTCTCCGGCGGATGCGCCCGGATGCGGTGGTAATCGCCTTGGAGACCAATGCGGATTTCGTACGTTTCCTTCGGGGCAAGATCCATGATGACCGGCTGCATGTGGTGCACGGTTCCGCGGCGGACGCGGACGCGGCATTGGCCAAGCTGAATCTGAGCCACGCCGATTACATCCTCTCAGGGATTCCCTACACCACGATACCGGCCGACGTGCGCGAGGTCATTCTTCGCAAAACCCACTCACTGTTGCATCCGAGTGGCGCGTTCCTGGTCTACCAGTTCACCCGCACGGTGTTGCCATACCTGGAGCAGGTGTTCGGATCCGATCGACCAGGACTTTGAGCCGCTCAATGTGATGCCGGCCCGGCTGTTCTTCTGCCGGCATCACAATGACCGACCAGCTCGGCGAAACGGCGCGTACTAAAGGGTCCGGCCGATCGATGCCTCGTCAGCCCGCGGTGCTTGAGCCGACTGAGAGTGCCATACCTCCTCGATCGCACGGCTGATCTTCGGATAGAGCGCTTTCCTGGACCGGCAGGCCGTCTTCCTTCAGGAACCGGACCACCGCTGCCGGGACGATGTTGTGGAGCCGAGTCACTGCCTCGGCATAGTCCGAAAAATGCTGGCGAGCCAGTTCCGCTACTTCCCGCTCACCGAGTGACAGACCCGTGGTGTACAGCATCACATACCCGATCGTTGCCAGGCTGAATGCGGTGTAGTCATCCCGCAGATTCTTGGGCAGACCTTCCTTCCGGACCAGGTCAACCGCTGCTGCACCGAGTCCGAGCACCGCGGAACCCGCCCGCTTGATGACGTCCGCCGGCTCCACCGGCGGAGCGCCGCTCACTCAGCTGCTTGAGATCCGAGATGTGGTGCTCCACCCGGCGGTGGACCTGCCTCAACTCAGCGAATGACATCGGGATAATCCTTCAGGTCTTCCAACTGCCCCCGAACGGCCTTCTCGATATGATCTTCGAGCGCCAGCATATCGGTGATGTAGCTGTTGATCGCTTCGTTCTTATCCCTGGCCACATTAACCTCCGGAATTGATGATAGTTTCGCGACTCAGCCGCAAATTCAGCTAGCCTGAAGGATCACCGTGGGACCCGCGAATGGCTGTGCGGGGCATCACGGTAGCAGGAGAGCGAGATCTTGGCCCACTTCATCGGTGTTCACCCGGTGCCAAACGGTGGCATCCACATGGCGGCGCTTCGCGCGGCGGCCGCGGGCGCGAGAGCCCTCCAGATCTTCACTGCGCCGCCGCAGTACTACGGCGACAAGTCCAGCATGCGGCCGGAACGTATCGAGCGATTTCACTCTACCCTCAAAACACAGACGAGTATTTCCCTGGAGCACGTCGTCGTGCACGCGGCCTACGTGCTGAATACCGCCACGGAAGATCCAGATCAAGCTTGACCGAGCCCGGGCTGGTCTCCGGAAGGAGCTGGAGCGATCAACGGCACTCGGCGTTGGAAGCGTCTGCTTTCATCCCGGGAGCGGCTACTTCCGGCAGCCGCGAGGATGCGGCCGTGCGGGTGGCACAGGCAATCACCGAGGCGCTCCAGTGCGGTCGTGGGAGGGACCCGCTTGCTGGTCGAAAACACAGCCGGTGCGGGGATGACGTTGGGCCGGACTGCGGCTGAGGTCGGCGCCATTCTGCACGCGGTTCCCGTCTCGAGCTGCGGCGACGAACCGGCTACGGCCTCGACACCTGCCACCTGCTCGCCTCGGGTCACGACATCACCCGGTCGGAAGGAGAACTGACCCGCGTGCTGGACGAGTTTCAAGCAGCCACGGGGGAACCGCCCTCCTTCTTTCATCTCAACGACAGCGAGGGCGCGCTCGGCTCGAACAAGGACCGGCACGTTCTCATTGGTGAGGGCAAGATCGGGCGCCAACCTTTCGAGTGGCTGCTGAGAGACACCCGCACTGCCGGCATTCCGCTGATCCTGGAGACTCCGGAGCAGAACTACGACGTTGCCGATGACGATGCTTCGGCCGATCCCTACGACCACGGCCATGATCGAGCTTCTCGGCGCTTTCGTCGGGGTCTGAGCCGTTCCGGCAGCTACCCGCGTACCGCCCGACTCTCGCAGATCCGGTTACCGTCGGGCCAAGCCGCGAGGGGTCTCAGCGTCCAATCGAAGGTCGAGATGTCAACAGGTGCACCAGGATAACTACTGACGAAGTCAGAGGTTGCTGGCCGCCGTGCTCGATCGCCGGCGGCATGTGTGCCCGGATTTTGCATTATCGCCCGCCACGATGCCACCAAGACAGAGCTCAGCGTTCCTCCGGCCGCTCCGCACTCCGAGCCGAGCCTTCGTGACTTTCCTGGCTGCCGCCGGGTTTGCCATGGCGCTGTTGTTGACGCCCACTGCACAGCTGGATTACCGATCGGGGGGGTGACACCGCCAAGCTCGGGCCCATCACGGCGAACGCCGAAGACGGCTTCTGTGCTGCCGGCAGACAGCGCCACGCTCGAGACAGAGGTCGTCAACCGATACGATCACCTTCCGCTGGCTCAGATCTTCCGCCGCAGGGCTGACCCTGAGACAGCTAACCGGGTCGCGCGGGCCATCGTCAAGGAAGCTCGGGAACTGCAGATCTCACCGAGTCTGCTCGCAGGCGTACTCATTACGGAGAACTCGCGGCTCGAGCCGGAGACGGTCAGCCATCGCGGCGCGGTCGGGCTCATGCAGGTGATGCGCTTTCATGCGGGGGTGTTCGACTGTGACTCTGACGATCTGCTGCAGGTGGAAGCCAACATCTGCCACGGCTCGCGCGTATTCGCGGGGTATCTCAAGCGGACGAAGGACGTCAGATCTGCACTACTCCGCTATAACGGGTGCGTGAGAAGCAGGGCAACGGCGAGCTGCCGGCGCTATCCCGGAAAGGTGCTGCGCGAAGCAGAAACGGTCAGGCAGCAGCTTCTTCATTACCTCCCTGCGTACCAACTCAAGACTCTCTCGACCGCACGCGCCGACCAGCTAGAGTCCCTTCAGAATTCGACCCAACAGCCTTGCCGATCTTCCGGCCGAGCTCCTCGAGCTGGTCGATGAGCGGCGCATGGTGCGTGTGACAGGTCTCGCTCGGTTCGGTGCCCGGCTTGAACCACTCACGCTGCGTATCGGGGCACCACTCGTTTGCGATGGCGCCGTTTGATGCGTCGATGGTCAAATGAACCAGATCGGCCGGCGGCCTCCATGCTCCGGCCGGGGAGCGCTCGCGCCACCCTTCCAGATAAAACATCGCCCACGCCGGAGCGGCGAGGCGCCCACCCGACGCATTCGAGGCGATGGGCCGTGGCGCGTCATAGCCAAACCAGAAGCCCGCCACCACGGTCGGTGTGTAGCCGATGAACCAGACATCTGCCCCGTTGTTGGTGGTTCCGGTTTTCCCCGCCACATCTCCCTTCACTCCCATGGTGCGCACCACACGACCAGTGCCGCCGTCCACCACCGACTGAAGCATGGACGTGATCTGAAACGCCTCGGCGCGATCGAGAACTTGCTCGGCCCGATGCCGCGGCTCCCGCCAGAGAACCGATCCATCGGCGGATTCGATCCGGGTCAGGATAGAGGGCTGAACCCTGAGACCGCCATTGGCAAATGGGGCGTAGGCGGTCACCAGCTCCAGCGGCGTGACTTCCAGGGCTCCAAGCGCAAGCGCCGGTACCGCGTCCATGGGGCTGTTGATGCCGGACCGGCGAGCAAGTGCGGCCACACGCTTCTCGCCCAGCGCCTGGCTGAGTCTAACTGTCGCCGCATTGGCCGACCGCATGAGCGCGCGCCGGAGCGTCAGCGGGCCCCCGTACTCTCCGCCGAAATTCTCCGGCCGCCAGATGCGGCCTACATCTTCGATCTCGACCGGAGAATCGTCGAGGATGGTGGCCGGGCTGTAGCCAGCGGAGAGTGCGGCCGCGTAGACGAACGGCTTGAAGGCGGAGCCCGGCTGCCGCCGGGCGCCGAGTGCGCGATTGAAGCCGCGCTGGACCGACCGCCGGCCTCCTACGAGGGCGCGGATCTCGCCGGTGCGGGGGTCCAGAGCTACGACAGCGCCCTCCAACTCAGCGCCGGTTCTTGAACGTGGAGCTTGTCGCTGAATCGCGGCTCCCTGAATCCTCAGGGCCCGCTCTGCCGCCCGCTGAGCCTCGGCGTCGAGGGTCGAATACACGATGAGATCTCCGGCGGTTGCGGCGTCATCGCCGAGAATGGAATCGACCGCTGCGACGGACCGGATCGAGCGCATAGGAGCGATCCCGGGGCGGACGCCATTCCGCACGAGCCAGCCGTAATGGCTCCTTCCGAGCTCGCTCGGCCGCCGTCGGGTGAGATGTAGCCCTCACGGGCCATGAGCGAGAGCACCAGATCCCGCCGTGCCTGTGCCCGTTCTGGATGACGCCTTGGTGCGTAGAGTGAGGGACCCTTGGCCAGGCCGGCCAGTGTAGCCGCCTCCGCCAGTGAAAGCCGGCCAACGCTCTTTCCAAACAGATCTCTGCTTGCGGCTTCGACCCCGTAGGTTCCATTCCCGAGATAAATCACATTCAGATACATCTCGAGGATCTGTTGTTTGGTGAGCGTCCGCTCCAGCCTTCGCGCCAGCTCGATCTCGATCAGCTTTCGCCGGAAGCTTCGTTCATTGGAGAGGTGAGGGAGAAAGGCGTTGCGTACCACCTGCATGGTGATGGTGCTGAACCCCTCCCGAATGCTGACCGCGGAGAGGTTACGTAGAAACGCGCGACCGGCGCTGCGCCAGTCTACTCCATCGTGATAGTAGAAGCGCCGATCCTCGGTCGCGATGAATGCCGCGCGCACTGATTTCGGCACGCGATCCACGGCGACATTGATGCGGCGAACATAGGTGAGCCTGCCGAGGAGTGTTCCGTTGCGATCGAGGACGCGGCTTCCTTCGCTGGGACGGAACGCCAGGATCTCAGATGTCGATGGACAGCCATCGAAGCCGCAGGTCGCCACCCAGGTGATCACTGTCAGCAGGAAGGCTAAGCCGAAACTCGCGGACAGAAGGCCAATCTTTCGCCAGCGGTGTTCCGGCTGCACCAGCCACTCGATTGGTCGCCGCCAGTTGATCATTGTCTCCATGGGTTAACGAAAACGGCCCCACACGAGGGGCCGTCTAGCGCTGGCCGCACACCAGCCAGGTCAGCTCGCCTGAGGGGCCTCATCAGACGAGTTCGACGCCGTACGGGTTTCCGATCTGCCTTCGCCTTCGCGCATGCCCCTGATCCCGCCGCGCTGGAAGCGATCCCATTGGTCAGTCGCACGCCGCCCGACATCCGCGGCCGTTTCCTGTACCCGGGTTCTCGCGGTGGCAGTCCGTTCACTGGTCATGAAGTAGGTCGCTGCCAGGCCAGCAGCCAGAGCGAGCACTTTGCCGAACGAGCCGGATTCCTCTTCCTCCTCCTCTTCTTCGGCGTCTCGGAACCGGTTCCGGGTGCGAGATAACCGTTCGGGCATCCGCTGCCATTCTTCCCCGGCCTCTTCGCGCAGTTGCGCGAGCCGACGCTTCACTCTCTTCCGGGCCTTGCTGCCCACATCCTGCACCTCGTCCAGCCCCTCCCCCATGTCTTCGCCCAATGCCGCCAGTCGCTTGGCGAGCAGCTTACGGGTCTTGGATCCCGGCTGAGGCGCCGCCAGCAGGCCGACGCCGACCCCCAGCAACGCCGCCATCAGGAGAGCCCCCGTCCCGCGCCCGCCCCGGCGCTCGAACCCGGCGCTCGTCGGGTCGTTGATCCCGCCGTGCTGTGTGCCCATGCGATTCCTCCAATCCAGCTGCGTTCGTAACCAGCAAATGTGCCCGCTTCCTAATCTAGCGTCCCGCGCAAGGAAAAATCTTGCATTCCACCACCGACGCCGAAAAACGCACCGGCGTTCCTGGCCCTACCAGCCTTCGCACTGCCGGCTGTCGGGCGAGCTCCCCGCGCCGGGCAAGGGATCGGTTCTGACCCTAAACCCCTGGTGTTCCTATGCTTGGAAAGCGGCACTCCGGATCTGTCGGCACCGAGTTGACACTCGGCCGAGTACCAGCACGGATCTGGCTCTTCAGGAAATCCGACACCTCCTCGCTACCGGGCTCGGCTTCGGAAAACCGGCTCCCAGCCCAAGAACATTCGAGCGGACCTATGTACCTCGTTGAACTGAAGCCAGGCAAGGAAGAGCTATACCGCAGCAGCGATGACCTCGCCATCGCCATCCGCCAGGGCGAAGTGGATGCCCGCTCGCGTATTTACCATCGGGTCACGGCGAAGTGGATCTCGATCACCCTGCATCCGCAGTACAAGGCAATTGTCGCGGGTCAAGACGAGGAAGCGCCCGCCCGCAGAAAAGCCTGGGGCTTCCTTCCGAGCGGCATTCCAGTCGAGCTCTCGTCAGAGGGGTCGACAATGACGGCAGCCATCCGGCAGCGCTGGAAGCGACCGATCGGATTTGGTCTCGCCGGCATCCTGCTGCTGCTGGGGATTCAGCTCTCCTCTCGCGGACCTCGTCCACCATGGGCGGATCAGCGGAAACCAGTAGCGATCGAGACGGCTCGTACCCAGAGCTCACCGCGGGTGCAGATGTCGCAGAGCGTAGTCCGCGATGAGCCCGAGATGGGCCAACCGGAGGACTACGACCTGGACATCGTTTCGCTCGCCAGCACTACCAGTCGTGCCTGGCCGGCCGGTACCACGGGCCTTGACGATTCTACAGATCAACTGCCCAAGGCGCCGCGACTGCGGACCAAGGCTTTGCGCGCGGCGTTGACGGTCGCCGAGCCGGCGGAGCGCTCCAAGGATCGCAGTGTGGAAGGCCTACTCGCCCGCTATGAGGCTGCAAGTGACGAGGCGTATGTCCGGCTTCAGGCCGGCATGCGAGTCGCACGGCTCGATCGGCTGTTTGGCTCGGGCAGACTGAACCCCGGCGGCGGAGTACCGCAGACCAGACTCAGCCTGGCAGGCGCTGCAAACTTCATCCGTGTCTATCGGCAGGAACAGGGCGGAATCGAAAAAGTGTACCAGGACAGCGTGTCGATGATGACGAAGCGTTACCGCTGGAAGCAGAAGGACGTCCGCCCCTGGTATACCCGGACACTCCGCAAGGAGAATCCGAGCCTGGTACTGCTCAGTAATTCGCTCCTTGCCGGCATCGACAGCATTCTGGGCGTGCTCGATTCCCATGCTGGGGCATACAAGATCAGGGGAAGCGCGATCGCGTTCGAGGATCCCGCGGCCACGCAGGCCTACGGTGCATTGCGGAAGCGTGTCAAGGAACAGATCGACGCTGCAGTTGCGGCTGGTGGCGCCACTTCGCTGGGACCAACCGGTCTACTGCTTCAGGCGATCGGGACGAGCACCTTACCGCGGGAGACGTGATCCAGCAGGCTCGTCTCGCGCTACCATCCCCGGGATTTCCATCATCGCCCGCTCGGCCAGCATCCGCTGCCCTCGGGCGATGAGCGCGTTCAGGGCCTCGCGGGGAGACACGCCTTCACGGCGAGGTCCATGGTGGTCGGTGGAAAGAACGTCCACCAAATCCATCTCTACCATCTGCCATGCCAGGCTTTCGGAGCCGGGACTCGACCGTTGATAATGTCCCGTGAGACTACCGACATTGACTTGCAGCATGGCTCCCATATCCCGCCAGGTCCGCATCACCTCGATCGGATTGTGACCCTGCAGGTAGTGGTAGCGTTCCGGGTGAGCAATGATCATCTGGCGTCCAGCCGCCTGAACCTGACGAACCACGTCATTGTGGGTGCCGAGTAACTCGAAACCGAACTCCACCAGCAGGTACTGACCGCCGGCCAATCCAATGTCGGGGCGCAGGACTACCCGGCGTATCGCGGTAGCATCCGGAGCCCAGATCTCCTGACCCAGGGCAATGGCTGGAAGATCCGACCGGCCCTCGCAGGAAGCCGCAAGGTTGTCGAATGCGCGACGGTGACGTTCCAGCTCGCGGTCGATAGCCTCTTCGCTTGCCAAGTGGGGAACCAGTAGGTGCGGCGTAGTCACCAGTGCACGCACATCTTCCTGGTAAAGTGCGACCAGGGCGTCGATCGACTCCGCCACGCTCGCGGTGCCGTCGTCCACGCCGGGGACGAGGTGGCTATGGAGATCGACGATGGCTAAAGGTGGTTCGGAAGGAACGGTCATGTATTCAGTCTAGGCAACCATCGGGCCAGCGGACCTGCCGCCACCTGGGGCCGTCGGGGATATACTCTTATGGCGTTCCTGATGGCCCGCCATTTCACCTGCGGAGCTTCCGTGCACACTGCCCGTCGAACTCATGGATTTCGTGAGTCCGTCATCCGGGGGATGACCCGGCTGGCCCGCGAGTACAACTCCATCAACCTGGCCCAGGGCTTTCCCAATTTCGCGGCGCCCGACGTCCTCAAAGAGGCAGCAGCCCGGGCGATTCACGACGACATCAACCAGTACGCGATTACCTGGGGAGCCCAGCATCTTCGAGAGGCTCTCGCTCGCAGGTACGAGACCTGGTACGGATTGATGGCCGACCCTGACCGCGAGATCACGGTGACCTGCGGGGCCACCGAAGCCATGATCGCTACCTTGCTCGCCGTGGTAAATGCCGGGGAGGAAGTCATCGTGTTCGAGCCTTTCTACGAAAACTATGGCCCTGACACGATCTTGGCGGATGCGAAGCCGGTCTATGTCCCCCTCGAGCCGGGCCGACCACTGGATCTCGACCAGTTGTCGCGAGCCTTCTCACCGAGGACGCGCGCCATCATCGTCAATACACCGAGCAACCCTGCAGGAAGGGTCTTGAATCGCACCGAGCTGGAGGCGATCCGGGATCTGTGCGTGCGCCACGACACGCTCGCGGTTACCGATGAGATCTACGAGCACATACGATTTCAGGATGAGCACATACCGCTCGCGACACTTCCAGGCATGCGCGAACGCACCGTCACGATCAGTGGAGCCTCCAAGACGTTCAGCGTCACCGGTTGGCGTATCGGCTGGATTCTGGCGCCGGCCGTGCTGACCGATGCCATCCGGAAGGTCCACGACTTTCTGACAGTGGGAGCGCCGGCCCCGCTGCAGGAAGGAGTGGCGACCGCCCTGGATGTGCTCGACCGCTCCTTCTATGAGCAGCTTGCAGCCGCGTATCGCACCAGGCGTGACCTGCTGCATCAGGCTCTGAGTGATTCAGGATTCATCTGCACTCCACCCGAGGGCGCGTACTACATCCTGGCCGACTTTTCGGCGCTCGCGCAGCCTCTCGGATCAGACGCGCCTCTGTCTGACACGGAATTTTCCATCTGGCTGTCACGTGAGGTGGGCGTAACGCCAGTGCCGGGCTCCAGCTTCTTTCGAACCGGCGGCAACGGTGCCCGTCTGATTCGTTTCGTGTTCTGCAAGACGGATGACATACTCCTGGAGGCGGCCCGTCGTCTGCGCACGCTTTCCTCAGCGTCTTCCAGTGCGAGCGGCGAGCGACGGCTCGAGACCGCGACCCGGAGCGGTCTCCAGCGGTAGCCACCCACGATAGAGGTCTTGTCATGAGCACCCCGGACACTCGGCCACTCGCGATCGTAACCGGTGCGTCTGCCGGCATCGGCCGAGTCTTCTGCGAGCGGCTCGCGTCACGAGCGTACGACCTGCTGGTTGTGGCCCGTGACGGGAATCGCCTCGAGGCACTCAAAGGCGACCTGGAGGAGCGCTTTCGAATTCAGGTGGAGGTATTTCCGGCGGACCTCACGATCGACACTGATGTCAGCCTCCTCGTCGCCCGCATCACGCAGTCTCCCCAGCTCGCCCTTCTGGTCAATAACGCCGGATTTGGAACCCGCGGTCCCTTGATCAACACGAGCCCTGCACGCCAGGAGGCAATGCTACGGCTTCACACCATGGCCCCCATGCGGCTGAGCCAGGCGGCCGTGCCTGTGTTACTCAACCATCGCCGTGGAGCGATCATCAACGTGTCTTCCGTGGCCTCGTTTCTCTTCTCGGCATACAACGTGAATTATTGCGCGACCAAAGCCTACCTCACCACCTTCAGTGAAGGACTCGCCGCAGAACTGGCGGGCACCGGGGTGCGGGTGCAGGCACTCTGCCCCGGATTCTTCCGATCGGAGTTTCACCAGCGCATGGAGGCCGACACGAGCGACATACCCGGATGGATGTGGATGTCAGCGGAATCGGTCGTGGATGCTTCACTCGCGAGTCTCGATCGCGGCCGGACAGTGGTATGTGTTCCCGGTCTTCGCTACAAGCTGCTCGTCATGCTCCTCAGAGTAGTGCCTCACTGGATCATCGCCCGCGTCACCCGTCGACGTGCTGAGGCTATGTGAGATAGATCATTTCAATTTCTGGCCCGCCGACATAAGCTGGGAGCTCGCATCACGATACGCCCAACAGATCTCAGAGCAGGATGGATCCGGCCATGTGCACTTCTTTGCGCTACTGGATGATTCTGGCATTGCTTGCGACCTCGTCTTCAGGGTGCAGTGGCGATCTCATACTTCCCAGTGACGACTCTCCCGCAGCGCTGAACCGGGTGTCCGGCAATGATCAGGAGGGCACGGTTGGCAGCCGTCTTCCTGATCCGCTGGTTGTCCGAGTGACTGATGCCAGTTCTCAACCAATCGAAGGTGTGGCCGTGGAGTTTCGCTTCGACGGCGATGTTCCTGATGCCGTGGTAACTCCGCAAACGCTCACTGACAGCAGGGGTGAGGCTGCGGCAGAAGTTCAGCTGGGCACGGAAGCGGGGCCGATCACGGTGCTGGCCCAGGTTTCCCAGGCTTCCTCCAGTGAGTTACGCGCGAGCTTCGGACTTACGGCCCTGGAGGGAAAGGGAAAGAAGGGGAAGGGTGGCCGCGATCGGGGTGAAGACGAAGAGGAAGAAGAGGACTAGTAAAGCTCACATCTCCGGTTGCCGATACTAGGGTGGACCAATTGCGCGCTCCATCAGGCGCATCCTTCCTGTACCTCGGCCGGAGAATTCGGATGAGGCAAATCTCCCTGATCGGGATGCTGGTTTTTGCAGCCCTGGGCTGCGACCGGCGACATGCTGAGCTGCAGAAGGCCCTGTCTGAGTCGCGGGCCGCAGAAGCTCAGAAGGACAGTCTGCTGACGGAAGTTCTGGAAACCACCCAGTTCGTCAGCGACGTGAACAGCGAGCTGGCCAAAGCTCGTAGCGTAGCGATCCTCAATGGCGGTGAGGATGCCGGTGCCCCGGGCGCCGCCCGTGATCGGGAAGAACGGAAAGCGACGCTCGCACGCATTCAGCAAGTCATTGCGCGGCTAAACGAGAGCGAGGCCAAACTCACCGCTACTGAAAAGCGCGCCAAGAATGCGCGTATTCAGAACGCCCGCCTTCTAGCCCAAATCTCCACCTACAAGCGGACCATCGAAGACTTGAAGGCGGCAGCGGAACAGCAGCGCGCCGAGAATGAAGCCATCATAGCGGATCAGCGATCACAGATTGCTCTCCTCGCCGGCCAGGTGGACACGCTGGACCGGGAGCGCACCACACTGCGCGGCTCAGTGGCAAATCTGATTACCTATAAGAACACAGTCTTCTATGCGGTCGGGACCAAGGACGAATTGATCGAGAAGGGCGTGGTCAAGAAGGAGGGATCCAAATTCCTGTTCTTCGGTGGAACCAGGCTGGAGCCTGCCCGAAATCTCAACGCCTCGGCATTTACAGCAATCGACAAGACACAAACCCTTTCGATTGCCTTGCCGCGCTCGGACCGCAAGTACCGGATCGTCTCACGCCAGAGCCCCACTTTCCTGGCTGGGGATGTCACCGAAGCCGGGGAGGTCAAGGGAGTAGTGGAGATCGTTTCTCCCGAGGAATTCTGGTCGCCATCCCGGTATCTGATATTGGTACAGAAATAGACAGTTACATCATCTAGCGGGGAGAGCCGGGGGGTTAGCCCCCGGTTTTCCTCAAAAGTGATGTAGAAGATGTTGACAAAAATGTTTGCAAGTGGTTGAGCTGCAATGTGATGCACGTCACCAAATGTTGACGATCGAGAGTTTCTCAACCGTTCCCCCCGCCTTGACCCCCCATCTTCGGCTTCGGCCTCGTGATGCGCAACACTGCCTCCTGGCGGCCCGTTATAGAGATTGACAGCACGCGATTTCATATGTCGGTGCTCGTCACTCCTCTGGAGGTGGCTCGTGAACAAGCTTACGCTGGCTGTCGCTCTGGCTGCGTTGACTGCGGTTGGCGCATGCAAGAAGACGGGGGAAGGTCAGTACGAAGTGCAGAAGCCGGTCATCGGAACCGAGAGTGACACGGTAAACACGCCGTCGATCGAGACCGGCACCGTGAAGGACACCATCACTGTGCCTACGGTTGGGACGAAGAAGAAGGAAGTGAACCTGCCGAAGGTCGAAGTGAAGGAGTAGGTCGCCCGCCCCAAAATCTGCGATATATTTCCCCCAGACCCGCGGGTGAAGTTTCCCTCCCGCGGGGCTCTTCTTTTACAATCCGGAGCTTCGATGAAGCGGCTGGCGGCGATACTCGCGCTGGCGGCCTTCGCGGCGGCCATTCCGCGCTCGGCCGAGGCCCTTCAGGGCATCACCGTGATTCGCGCCGGCCGGTTGGTTGATACCGACAAGGGCGAGGTCCGCCGGGATCAGCTGATATTCATTCGCGCCGAGCGCATCGAAGGGATCCACCCCGGGTCCGCGAAGGTGCCATCCGGTGCCCATGTCATCGATCTCTCGCGCCACACCGTCGTTCCCGGATTGATCGATGCGCATGCCCACATGATTGGCGACCTTACCGGTGCTCCGCTCGTACCACTGGAGCGAACCGGGGCCCAGGAAGCCTTCAGCGGGGTACGGAACGCAAGGGCGACTCTCCTCGCCGGGTTCACCACGGTACGAGATGTCGGCACCTACCGGGCGTTTGTTGATGCCGCACTGCGCGACGCAATCGCGGATGGCACGGTGATCGGCCCGCGGATGGCCGTGGCCGGCGCGTATGTGACGGTATCGAGCGGTGCCGGAGAGATAACCGGAATGGCTCCCGATGTCGTTCTCCCGCCTGATTACCGTTTCGGCGTCGCAAACTCAGTGGCAGAGATACGTGAAAAGGTTCGTGCGTTGCTGAATGGCGGCGCCGATTTCATCAAGATCCTGGCTACCGGGGCCGTGCTCACGCGCGGTACGAAGCCGGGGGTGTCCGAGTACACCGAGGAAGAGATCAAGGCTGCTGTCGACCAGGCCGCGCAGTACGGAACCTTCGTGGCGGCCCACGCGCACGGTGCGGAGGGCATCAAGAACGCCGTTCGTGCCGGTGTGCGATCGATCGAGCACGGTTCTCTGATGGATGACGAAGCCATCGCGCTGATGAAGGAGCGAGGCACCTACCTGGTGGCCGACATCTATAACGGCGATTACATCGCTTCTGTCGGGCGAGAGCAGAAATGGCCGGAGGAATATTTACGGAAGAACGCCGAGACGACCGAGGCGCAACGCGCGGGCTTTCGCAAAGCGGTGGCCGCCGGGGTCAAGATCGCCTACGGCACCGACAGCGGCGTGTATCCGCATGCCTTGGTGGCCAGGCAGCTGCCGTACATGGTGCGCTACGGAATGACGCCAATGGCGGCACTTCAGTCGGCAACCGTCGTTGCTGCCGAACTGATGGGCTGGAAAGATCGGGTCGGCTCGATCGCCCCGGGCAAGTATGCCGACATCATCGCAGTCGAAGGCGACGCGTTAGCCGACCTGGCGAGGTTCGGCAAGATTTCATTCGTCATGAAGGGCGGAACGATTTACAAGTCTCCATAAGAGGTTCTGGAGGATCACGATTTGATTTCCATACGAAGCATCATCCGCGCAGCCGCCGTGATTACGGCCTTAGTGGCACCGCGAGACGGCGCGACCCAGTCGCAGCGCAAGGTGGAGCTGAATGACGTATTCCGCCTCCGTACGGTCAGCGACCCGCAGATCTCCCCTGACGGCGCGTGGGTGGCTTATACGGTTTCGGCGGCCGATACGACCGAGGACAAGGCGAACAGCGATATCTGGATGGTGAGCTGGGATGGCAGCAAACAAGTCCGCCTGACCTCGAGTAAGGCGAATGAGCACGCACCTCGCTGGAGCCCCGACGGCCGCTATCTCGGATTTCTTTCCGAGCGTGATGATGCACGCGAGGTCGCGCAGCTGTGGCTTCTGGATCGGACCGGAGGCGAAGCGGATCGAATCACCGATCTTCCCGGCGGGGTGTCGGACTACGCGTGGGCACCGGACGGCAAACGGCTGGCTCTGATCGTCAGCGATCCCGACCCCGATTCAACAGCCAACAGTCCGGATTCGAGTCAGCAGGCCACTCCCAAGCCGATCGTTATCACCCGATATCAATTCAAGGAAGACGAGACCGGCTACCTCGATCGACGCCGAAGTCACCTGTACCTCTTCGAGCTGGCCGGCCGCAAGTCCACGATGCTCACTCCTGGGGAATTCAACGAGGTGTGGCCGGCATGGTCTCCCGACGGACGGTCTATCGCCTTCGTCAGCAAGCGCCGGCCTGATTTCGACCGAACCAACAACTGGGATCTGTATGTAGTCGACGCAAACGTGAGGGCAACGCCGAGGCAGCTGACGAACTTCGAAGGTCCCGACATGGATCCGCAATGGGGAGGCAGGGCACCCGTGTGGAGCCCGGATGGTCGGCATCTGGCGTACGTGCAGGGTGGGCCGCTGAAGTTGATCTATTACGCCGGACAGAAACTGGCAGTAGTTCCGGCGGCAGGCGGGCCGGCGCGTGTGCTCACTCCCACGCTCGACCGGAACGCACTTTCCCCCGTGTGGACCGCAGACGGCTCCTCTATACGATTTCTCCTCGAGGAGGACCGCGTCACTCACGTGGCCTCAGTGCCGGCAACCGGTGGGCCGGTGCAGCGCCTGACCCAGGGCCGCAGTATGGTGAGCGATCTTGCCGCGGGTCCGGACGGCAAGATGGTGGTCCTGTCGAGTACTCCGCAGCTTCCAGCGGAAGTCTTTGCCATCGAAGCGGCTGGACTTCGAAGGCTTTCACACCAGAACGACTCCTGGCTCCGAGGTGTTCGAGCTCGCGTCCGTCGAGGAGATCTCGTTCAAGAGCCGAGACGGTACGCCCATCAACGGCTTCATGATGCGGCCGGTCGACTACCGGTCGGGCACCAGGGTCCCTACGGTACTCAAGATTCACGGCGGGCCGGTATACCAATTCTCCAATGAATTCGATTTAGAGTGGCAGCTGCTTGCCGCCGAGGGTTTTGCGGTAGTGGCGGCGAACCCGCGGGGGAGCTCAGGTAGAGGAGAGAAGTTTTCCACCGCCATCTACGCCGACTGGGGCAACAAGGATACAGAAGATGTGCTGGCGGCGGTGGATCATGCAGTGAGTGCAGGAGTCGCCGATCCCGATCGGCTGGGGGTGGGTGGCTGGAGCTATGGCGGGATACTGACGAACCAGGTGATCGCGAGGGACCGCCGTTTCAAGGCAGCCATCAGCGGAGCAGGGCTGTCCAACGCGTTCACCGGGTACGGGACGGACCAGTACATTCGTGAGTACGAAGCGGAACTGGGTACGCCGTGGGAAAACGCCGACGTGTACCGCCGGGTGTCTTACCCGTTTTTCAACGCCCACCGGATAGTCACACCTACGCTATTCCTGTGTGGTGACAAGGACCTGAACGTTCCTCTCATCAACTCAGAGCAGATGTTCCAGGCGCTCAAGAGTCTCGGCCGGGAAACTGAGCTGGTCATCTATCCGGGCCAGTCTCACGAAATCAAGACGCCGAGTTACCGGAGAGACCGGCAGGAGCGTTACCTCGCGTGGTATAAACGCCATCTCGTGAAGCAGGGCGCGCCCGAGGCTCGAAGCACTCCGGCGAACACTTCGCAAATCCACGCCGACGTGTCAGTGGAAGTCGAGAATCACAATTCGAGTGATATGACGGTGTATCTCGTTACCAGCGGCCTGCCTCAAAGGCTCGGCATGGTGACGGCGCTGAGCAGGGCTACATTCGCCTTCCGGGCGCAGCGATTGAACACGGCAGCCAGCGTCCGGCTCCGGGCGCTCCCCGTAGCGGGGATTGCTCATACCAGTGAGCCGATTCTCGTACAGCCGGGTCAGACGATCACGTGGACGCTACAGAGCGATCTGGATACATCCAGCTGGTCTGTGTACTGACATTACGTGACTCTCGGAAGGGAGGGTGCTCCTCATCCGGGTCTTGACAGCTTTTTTCCTCTACCTTGCCGCCACGACAGCGTGCGGGTCGGCGCGCCATTCAAAAGAGAGCCCCTCGCCGAGCGACGCTGAGATCAGTCTCGATGTCGAGAACCATCATTGGAGCGACATCGTCATCTACCTCATGAACGGCAACCAGTCTCAGCGCCTGGGCATGGTAAGCGGGGTAAGTACCAAGAATTTCGTATTCCCGTACCGGCAGATCGCCACCGGCGGGCGGGTGCGACTCCGCGCTCACCCTGTGGGTGGTCAGGGATCCTTCACCAGTGAGGATGTGGTAATTCAGAGTGGGCAGGGAATCAAATGGATGCTGGAGAGCGACTTAAAGAGATCTACTCTGACGGTGTATTAGCTGGGAGCCAGGAGCTAGGAGCTGAGAGGTAGGAGCTGAAACCACCCAGCTCCCAGCTCTCCCAGCTCCCACCTCCTAGCTGCTAGCTCTCAGGCGTTCCGATCCAGGCACCCGTCCGGGGTGTCCGGAAGATTCGGATTGTTCTGCTCGCGCCGCGGCAGTGGAAGGTTCACATCAGTGCCATACGTCAGGCCACCCTTGAAGTACTCGCCGGTGGGAAAGACGGTCTCCGGATCCCGGCCGTACTGTCGTATGAGCCGGCGCATATCGCCCAAGCGGTGCCCCGTAGCGTACAACCAGAATGCCCGCTCGCGGAAAAGAATATCGGCTCCGGTGTCGATATCACCCGGCACCGACAAGTCCTCGGGAAGGCCAGCTGCCGCCCGGAGCGCATGGAGTCGGTCAATCATGGCGCTGAACGCACCGGCCTGCAGCTCACTTTCGGCGATGATCAGCTGGGCCTCGGTGTAATCCGCCGTCGGGATCGAGGCATCGAAGTTGGCATACTTGCTGGGGAACCACGACTCGGTATTGAGGTCGGAGCCGAGTCCCGAGTCGCCCTGTACCCGGAGATCTTCCGCCGACACGTAGTCCAGCCCGTTCGTGCCCTCCTGATCGAAGACCCCGAACTCTCCATTGTTGAACGCCTCGAAGACGCCGTTGTGTAGCGCCGCCGGGGTCGTCGCGTGCTCGGTTTCGTACACGAAGTCCTCCGGCACTGCCGCTACCGCCGCTGCTGCAGCCGGCAGGTTCTCCAACCCCCTGTTGACCAGCGCCCGGGCCAGGCCCACGGACGCAAGAGAGTGGATCGGATCGCCCGGCACGATGCTGGGATGAGCCAGTGCGGTGTTGAACCGGGCTATCGCGGTGTCGAATACCTCTATCGTCGTAAGCGGCTGACCGAACACGATCTCATCGCCCACGGCCCGGCTTATCGGAATCCCAGAGCAGAAGTCCTCGGCCAGGAAGATGTAGGTGAGTCCGGCGAGGGACAGCATCTCCGGAATGCCGGTATCGGCGTCGGGAGTCGCGCCGAATGTCTGGAGTGCGACTGCGGCATCCTCAGCGGCGGATCGGGCACGGTGCAGCGACTGAAGCAACGCGCCCAGTCCGGCCGTGGTCGGCTGAGCTATGCGCGCATCGATTTCGGTGCGGCTGGGGATGAAGCCAGGATTGACGAACTCGTCGGCCAGAATCCCGCTGGTCAGAATGTGGCCATCGGAGTTGTCGTTGAACGTATCCTCGCTGCCTGGAATGGCGACCGGGTTGAAGTCGCCATCCTTGGCGAGGCCGAAGGTGCTGATGGCGCCCAGACGCTTGGTCTCTGCGCCAGCTGGGGTGTCGAGTTCCTCCGAACCCACGATGTTGGGCTGCTCCGTATCGAGCAGCCCGCAGGCGGTCGCTCCGGCGAACAGGAGCGAGCAGGCCAGAGCGGCGCGGGTGTGATGCGAGCGACGCATTGGTGTCGTCTCCTGATCAAAAGCCAAGGTTAACTCGCGCCACCCAGTGCCGTACCTGAGGTTGCGAGAAGAAGTCGGTTGCCGCAAAGTTGCTGCCTCCTTCGCGTCCCTGCCCGAAGCCGTTGACCTCAGGATCGATGCCGCTGTAGTCATCTATCGTGAGCAGGTTCCTGCCGCTCAGGGTGAGACTAGCCCTGCTGGCGCCGAGTGCCCGTGCGATCCTATCCGGCGCATTGAAGGTCAATGACAATTCGCGAAGCTTGATGAACCAGGCCGGCTCGAAGAAGCCCCACTCGGTGATACCGTTGTCGTCACCATAGCCGTACGCCGCGCCCTTTGCCTGCATCTCGAGTGGCGCTGTCGGGTCCACCAGGTTCCGGCAGTAGATCAGCACGCTACAGCGGAATGAGTCGGTGCCGTTCTCGATCCAGTGGCCACCGCGGTAATCCACCAGCGCCGCCAGGTTGAACAGATTCCCGAAGAACGACAGCCCGGTCCGTACACCCAGCTCGCGGGTGGGAAGGGCGGAGCCGCGAAAGACCGCCGTGTCGCCGATCGTGTATTCGCCCGGCTCGATGACATTGTTGCCGTTGGCGTCGGCGAAGCCGAGCAGTGGGCGATCCCAGATTCCTCCAAGCGGATAGCCTTCGACATGCCTCTGGATGAATCCGAGGGTGATCGGTTCCACCCCCTCGCCCAGCTCGTGCAGCCGGTTCCTGGTGAATGAGCCGCTTACCGTGAGATCCCACGCGAAGTTCGGATTGTCTATGATGCGGCTGTCCAGCCGCAGCTCTATGCCCCGATTGGAAACCTTGCCGAGGTTGAAGAACTGAGTGGTCGTCGTGCCCAGCGATGGCACGATCTCCCGCTCGATGAGCGCGTCCTTGGTCTCCTTATAGAAGAACGTAGCCTCAACCGTCACTCGGCCACCAAACAGGCCGGCGTCAAAGCCGGTCTCGATCTCCTGAGACAGTTCGGGCTTGAGATCGGCGTTGCCGAGGTTGGCCAGGCTCACACCGCTGGACGATTCCGCGTTTCTTCGGACGGCCGACTGGGCGTAGAAGCGCTGAGCGTCGATGCTGCCCGGCTGCTGTGTAGACTGGCCGTAGGCGGCACGCAGCCGAAATGTGTTGAGTGTCCCCGAGCCCTGGTCCTTGGCCAGCCAGGACGCACTCAACTTCGGTAGCGGCTTGGTGTTGAAGTTCTTCCCGAATGAGCTGTTATCATCGAGCCGCAGGCCCGCGGTGAGGAATAGCCGGTTCTGGAAGCTCATCTGCTGGTCAATGAAACCGCCAGCGGATCGGCTCTCGATGTAATCGTCCGACGCATCGGTGGTCGCCGCGCCGAAAATCGACTCTGATCCGCGAGCGAGTCCACGACCCTGGGCGAAGCTATTGGTCGTGAGGTTGCGGAAGAACTGGCCACCAACCGCAGTCCGGCCGCTCCAGGCCGAGGAGACCTTGTACGTCGCAGCGGTGAAGAGGTCGACCGAGAGCTGCGAGGTTTGCGCGCGCGTAACGTTGAGCTCGCCAAGGTTCTGGGTCGGATAGGCGGATGGGTTGATCTCGCCCGTGGGCCAGAACTGGGTGTCCTGCCGGTTGGTCACGTCGTATCCGAATGTTGCTCTGGTGCTGAGCCATCCGAGCGGCAGCCAGTTTGCCGTAAGGCCGCCGGTAAACCTGCCGATTCCCTGCCGGTTACGCTCGGCGTAAATCTCGGCGGGGATCAGGTACCAGCCTCGGTTGAAGTCCTGGGGCACCCCCGCTCCGTCCCCGCTGCCGATGACGGAATTCAGGGTGTTGTCGTTCTCCGGTAACCTGAGCCGGCTGGTGACATAGCCAAGCGAGAGCTGAAGATCGGCCTTCGAAGACAGTTTCGCGCTAGCGTTTGCGCGAAGCGAAAGCTTGTTCAGATCGTTGGGCCGAAGCTGTTCCTTCGGGATGTTCCCGGACGTGGCATTGAAAACGGAATCGTAGTCGGTGCCGCGCAGCTTATAGACGCCGACCTCTCCTTCGTAGTCGGCGGAGACGTAGTATGTGGCCGCATCGCTGCCGCCGGCGACATTCAGGCCGTACTGCTGCCGGTGACCCGCTTGCAGGGGACGCTCGGCGGGATCATTGAGCGGGTTGTAGGCGTCCACCCGGGTTTGCACGCAGTTGCCGTTGACCTGGTCCAGAAGGGTGCAGTACGTGTCCCAATCGGGATCGTCGGAGCGGCCGAAATAGTTCGTCCGATATGTGTTGTTATCCTCAACCACTCCCTGCTCGACGAATGCGTTCCACCGGGCCTTGCCCGAGACCCCACGCTTTGTCGTAATGAGCACCACCCCGTTGGCCGCCTGAATTCCATAGAGCGTCGCAGCTGAGGGGCCCTTCACGATCTCGATGTTCTCGATATCGTCGGGGTTGAGGTCGTTGATCCGAGACGTGGACTGGCCGCCGATGTCGTACGCGTATCCATCGGAAGTCGCGTCGATCCGTACGCCATCGACATAGTAGAGTGGCTCGTTCGACAGCGAGACACTGTTAGCACCGCGGATCCGTATCTTGGTGCCCGTTCCCGTTGCCCCGCTGCTCTTGAGCACCTGGACGCCCGACGCCCGCCCGGTCAGCAGATTTCCGAACTCCGTGATCGGGGCCTCTTCGGCGATCTTCGAGGCATCGATAGTCGCCACGGAATTGCCGATCTCGAGCCGGCTCTGTTGGCCGGTGGCAGTGGTGACGATCTCGTCGAGCTGAACCGGCGAGGGAGAGAGAGCGAAGTCGAGGGCCACGGTTTCTCCGGCGGGCACGGCAATGCTGTCCGTTGCAGGACGGTAGCCGAGGCGCAGCACTCGAACCTGATAGGTCGCGGGTGGAACCCCGCGGAAGGCATAACGGCCGTCGCGACCGGTGCCTTCGATCCGGTTAGGTCCCACCAGGATGACGCGGGCGTTTTCCAGCGGGTCACCCGTCGCCGCGTCCGTCACCCTGCCGGCGATCGAACCCTGCTGTGCCTGCGCTGTTTGGGATGATCCTGCCAAAACTGCGGCGAACGCGAAAGTGACGATACTGCTCAAACGAATCTCAGCTCTCATGGCGGCTTCTCCTACGAGCGGGGCTACCCGACGGTGGTTCTTCTGCTGATCGGAATGTTGGTGCAGTTAGTAAGGGGACGACGTGGGCGCCCGGCAGTACACGGGGCGGACGACCTCGCCAATGTGCAGACTCAGAGTTCGATTGTCAAAGGATTCAGCGTGCGGGTGCTTGACGCTCTTCTCCACTGGCCCTATTTAAGTAGTTGCCCTACACATTCCTGCACTGCCCGTGTTCCGCTTTGAGACTCAGCACGCGCTGGAGATCATCTCGTTTGCAACCCACCTCGGTGGAGGACCTGTGATACGACACCTGGTTCGCATGTCGGTCTACCTATTGACGATCTGCGCTGCGACATCACCCCTGCTGGCGCAGGCGGGTACCGTGCGAGGCACTGTAGCCGACAGCAGCGGAGCCCCACTTGCCAGCGCCTCGATCAGCGTCGATGGCACTGGTCTCAGGACCACCTCGGACAATCAAGGCGAGTACACGATTCGGGGTGTGCCGGCTGGCAGTCGCGTGATTCGCGCCCGTCTGATCGGATTCCAGGCGGCGAGCGCACCGGTCACAGTCGGAGAGACTGAGACTCGGCAGGACTTCACCCTGGTCCGCAGCACCGTACAGCTGGCGCCGATCGATGTCGTGATCGGATCGCGTGGCCGGCACACTGCGTCCGAGGAACTGGCTGTGCCGGTTGATGTCTACACTGCTGAGGACATCCAGGAGCAGGGCAGCACCGAGACCAGCCGGATTCTCGCGACGCTCGCACCTTCCGTGAACTTTCCGGTGCAGACAGTGACGGATGGTACCGACATCGTGCGTCCCTTTACGCTACGTGGCCTCTCGCCCGACCACACGCTGGTGCTGGTGAACGGCTGGCGCCGTCACCAGACGGCACTGCTCAACACCTTCCCGCTCGGCTCGCCGGCGGGGTCGAGTGGCGTAGACCTGAACGCTATTCCGGGCGTCGCCATCGAACGGATCGAAGTGCTGCGCGACGGCGCGTCATCCCAGTATGGCTCGGACGCCATCGCGGGTGTGGTCAACATCGTGACGAAGGAGGGGGAGTTCTCACCATTCGTCAACACGAGCGCCGGCCGGTACTTCACGGGCGGCTACCCGGACGATGGGACCACGGTGGACGTGGGGGCTGGGGTGGGGTTCAAGCTGGGCCGGGGCTCCCTCGGACTCTTTGGGCAGTTCCTGGACCGCCAGCCTACAAATCGGGCCTTTCCGGACGGAACGCTAGAGGACCTGAACGGTATCACCGACGTCGTCGATACCGTCACCGGCGAAATCATCCAGAAGCGCAACGGCGTCCCCCAGCCGGTCAACCACCTCGGCGACGGACTCGAACGTGACCTGCTCTCCTTTGCCAACCTCCGCATGCCTTTGAACGAGAGCGGTTCAACCGAGTTCTATGCCTTCGGTGGATTCAGCAACCGGGTCGGTACCGGTAACGGCTACTACCGCAAGCCGCTCAACAATCGGAACTGGCCCACAATCTACCCGAACGGATTCCTGCCGGAGTTCCGTCCAAATGTGAACGACTACTCCGCAGGAGGCGGCATTCGCAGCAGCTTGGCCGGCTGGGCCATCGATGCTGGTGGCTCGTATGGGCGGAGCACCTTCGACTACCGGCTGCGCAACACTCTCAACCCATCGCTGGGCCCCTGCTTGGTGACTCCCTGTGCGCCGGGGGCAGACGGGCTCCTTGGCACCGCTGACGACCCGGGCATCGTCAATCAGACCAGCTTCGACGCCGGTAGCGTGAAGCGCGGTGAGTTCACGCTGGGGATAGGCTTTTCCAAGCCGCTCGAGATCGGGCTCCCCAATCCGGTCACCGTGGCCTTCGGCGGGGCATACCGACGCGAGAACTACGAGATCGTCGAGGGCGAGCTCGCTTCGTGGATCAATGGCGGGCATCTGTCACAGGACAGCGCCACCGCTTTACCCGGAGACCCACCCCTGCTGGCGCCGGCCGGCTCATCCGTGTTCTCCGGCTTCTCCCCGTCCGACGCCAGCGACAACTCGCGGAACAACGTCGGTGCGTACCTCGAACTGGAATCGGACCTGACCAAGCAGCTGCTGCTCAACATCGCGGGCCGGTACGAGCACTACAGCGACTTCGGTTCACGGGTCACCGGCAAGGCGGCGCTTCGCTTCCAGCCGAGCAAACAGCTGGTTCTCCGCGCAGCCGCGAGCACGGGGTTCCGCGCTCCGGGGCTGGCGCAGAGCTGGTTCAGTCACGTCACCACCAACTTCATCGAAGGAAACCTGGTCGAGGTCGGCAATTTCCCGGTCAGTCACCCGGCATCGGTGCTCTTTGGTGCCCAGCCATTGAAGGAAGAAACGTCGGTGAACTTCAGCGGCGGCGTGGTGTTTTCTCCGAGGGACAATTTCACCCTTGCGGTGGATGCCTTCCACATTACGATCGACGATCGCATTCTGCTCGGCGCAACCTACGACAACAGCGACAGCGTCGTCGCGCGAATCCTGCTCGAAAACGGATTCACCACGATCGGAGCCGTCCAGTTCCCCACTAATAACCTGGACACCAAAACCGACGGTATCGACATTACGGGCGACCTCCGCGTGCCCGCCGGCAACGGCAACCTGAACCTTACCGCCTCGGCCAACTACACCAAGAATACGATTGTTCGCGTGGGGGGCCTTCCACCGATCCTGCAGGGCACCGCAACGGAGTTCACCGGGGCTCTCGATTTGCTCACCACGCTGGCTATCACCGAGGAACGGCCGGACTGGCGGGGTACGCTCACGGCGAACTGGTCTATCGGTCGATTCCATGCCTTGGGCCGCGGGTCATACTATGGCTCGGGACGTTCCGCAGAATTCGGTGGGGCGGTTGGGGAAACCTTCGATGCCAAAACCCTGTTCGATGCCGAGGTAGGCTACCGCTTCAACCAGGTGAATATCTCGATCGGGGCAAAGAACATTTTCGACACGTACCCATCCAGACTGCTTGACCTCGACAACAACAACAGTTGGACCTTCCCGTGGGCGATCACCTCGCCGTTTGGTTACAACGGGCGGTACATGTATGTGAGATCGGAGATGCAACTCGGTCTTTAACGAACGTCCCGCCTAGCGCCGTCGCTCCCGGCGGCGCTATGATACGCCTTCTTTCCCCCAGGCGAGCATGTCCGCGTCTTACGACCTCATCGTAATTGGCGGCGGTCACAACGGTCTCGTGACCGCCGCGTATCTGGCCCGTGCCGGCATCAAAGTTCTAGTGCTCGAGCGCCGCGAGGTGTTGGGCGGTGCCTGTGTTACCGAGGAACTGTGGCCGGGCTTCAAGGTTTCTACCGCTGCCTACGTCAACAGCCTGCTCCGTCCTGAGATCATCCGCGACCTCGACTTGAAGCGGCACGGCTTCAAGATGCTTCCTCGGAACCCCTCATCGTTTACGCCCTTCCCGGATGGCCGGTCGCTCATGCTGGGGCCGAACAAAGCCATGACCCACCGGGAGGTCTCCAAGTTCTCCGCTCGCGACGCCGACGCACTGCCGAAGTACGAGCAGATGCTGGAGCGGGTGGCCGCGTTCATCGAACCGACGCTGACTCAGACACCGCCAAATCCGTGGTCCTTCCGGCCCGGCAATCTCATGCAGCTGGCCAAGCTCGGTCTGGGATTCGCCAAGCTGGGCACGGATGGTCAGAAAGCGATCGAGATTCTGACTGGTGCGGCCACGCCGATTCTGGATCGCTGGTTCGAGTCGGAGCAGCTCAAAGTCACGCTGGCTACCGATGCCATCATCGGCGCCATGGCCTCACCTTCCATGCCGGGCACTGCTTACGTGCTGTTCCATCACGTCATGGGCGAGTGCGATGGAGTCCGTGGTGTGTGGGGATATGTGCGGGGTGGAATGGGCGGGATCAGCAACGCGATTGCCGCCGCGGCCCTCGAGGCCGGCGCTGAGATTCGCACCAGCTCCGAAGTGACCCGAATACTGGTCAAGGGTGGTCAGGCGGCGGGTGTGGTGCTCAAGGACGGCGCCGAGATCTCAGCGCGGCGGGTGGCCTCGGGCGCCGACGCAAACGTGACTTTTCTGAAGCTGCTTCAGGGAACGGATCTGCCTCCCGATTTCCTGCAGGCAGTGCGCAACATCGATTACAGCAGCGCCAGCCTCAAAATCAACATCTCACTCAGCGAGCTGCCTGACTTCAAGGCGCTGCCCGGGTCCGAGCCTGGCCTCCAACATCGCGGTACCATCCACATCTCTCCTACCATGGAGTACATCGAGCGGGCCTACGACAACGCCAAGTACGGCTGCCCGTCCGAGTATCCCATCATCGAAGCCACGATTCCCTCGGTGCTCGATGACACGCTGGCTCCTCCGGGCAAGCACGTGATGTCGATGTTCACCCAGTACTTCCCCTACAAGCTGGCA
Source organism: uncultured Gemmatimonadales bacterium (assembly GCA_963730915.1). Taxonomy (GTDB): domain Bacteria; phylum Gemmatimonadota; class Gemmatimonadetes; order Gemmatimonadales; family GWC2-71-9; genus CAVVWJ01. The sequence continues at coordinate 200,317 of CAVSTR010000005.1, forward strand.
CCCGGGCTGTCGCTGCAGGACGAGAAAGAGAAGTATGCGGAACGCTGCTTCGATCTGATGAACGAGTACGCACCCAACTTCCGCCGCTCGGTCATCGGCCGCCAGGTATTGGCGCCGACAGATCTGGAGAAGAGGTTCGGGCTCACCGGTGGCAACATCATGCAGGGGACAATGTCGCTGAGCAGCTTGTCGTTCATGCGGCCGGTGCCCGGCTATGCCGATTACCGGACACCGATTCGCGGGCTCTATATGTGCGGTGCGGCGACCCATCCGGGTGGTGGCGTGATGGGCGCGTGCGGATACAACGCCGCCCGCGAGATACTCCGCGATATCGGGCGCCGGCCCGCCCGCCCGGCAGCGACGGCGTGAAGCATCAGCTCACCGTCGGCGACGCGCTAAGCAGACTGCCCGGCCCGAAGGGCGAGCGCTACGTCGAGCTGTTCAGTCACGGCACGCTGAGCGTGGAGCTCTACGCTCCCCGAGGCCACGATCCGCAGGAACCCCACACTCGGGACGAGGTCTACGTTGTCGTCGAGGGCAGCGGACGCTTCCGAAACGGGCCGGAACGGCATCGCTTCGCGCCAGGTGACCTGCTGTTCGTGCCGGCCGGTGTGGAGCATCGGTTCGAGGAGTTCTCCGACGACCTCGCGGTCTGGGTCATCTTCTATGGCCCGGAGGGTGGCGAGGCGGTCAGGTGATGGAGCCTACCCTCCACCGTGACTTCTACTTTTCCGACCAGATTTTTCAGGAGGAACGGGAGCGTATCTTCTGGCGGGAGTGGTTCTGCGCCGGGAGAGAGGAGGAGATTGCGAAGCCGGGTGATTACGTCTGCCTGGATGTAGCCGGAGAAAGCATCCTGGTGGTGCGCACCCGTGAGGGCACCCTGACGGCGTACTACAACGTGTGCCGCCACCGCGGTTCCCGTCTCCTCAGCGAGCCGAAAGGGTCTCTGGCCGGGTCGATACGCTGTCCCTACCACGCCTGGACATACAATCTGGACGGCTCGCTCAGGACCGCCCCCTATCTCGACGATCAGGCTGACTTCACCCGCGGCGAGCTGGATCTTCACCCCGTCGCGCTCCAGAGCTGGGGCGGATTTTTCTTCCTCAATCTCAGTCCTTCAGAAGCGTCATCCCGCGGGCACGATCTCAACTCCCAACTCGGATCCGCAGCCGAACGGGTGCGACGCTATCCTCTCGCTGAGCTGCGGTCGGCGCGCACGCTCACGTATGAGGTGGCGGCCAACTGGAAGGTCCTGCTCGAGAACTACAACGAGTGCTACCACTGCGGCCCGGTCCATCCGGAATTGTGCCGGCTGGTTCCTGCGTTCAAGCAGCGCGGCGGCTCCCAGCTCGACTGGGACCGGGGGATACCGCACCGGGAGGGAGCGTGGACTTTCACGGAAACAGGAACGAGCAGTCGTAATCCGTTTGATGGGCTGGATGAGGACGAGCGGACCAGGCACAAGGGCGAGCTGGTGTATCCCAATTTCATGATCAGCCTCTCGGCCGACCATGTGACGGCCTACACGTTGTGGCCTCGGAGCGCGACCCGTACCGGCGTGCTGTGTGACTTCCTCTTTGCACCATCGGAGATGGAGCGACCCGGCTTCGATCCATCGGACGCTGTGAATTTCTGGGACCTGGTCAACCGGCAGGACTGGGCCATCTGCGAGAATGTGCAGCTGGGTATGCGATCCCGGGTCTTCGAGCATGGGTACTACGCGCCCATGGAGAACGCCAGCCTCGACATTCGGCGGTACATAAGTGAAAAGCTGGCCACGGATGACCATAGATGAACACGGATAACTCTTCCCGCCCAGCGGTTCCGTTACAAAGTATGGATGCTGTCAAGCTTGATGAATGTTTCAGTGCGCCCGAGGAATCCGCGTGTATCTGTGTTTATCCGTGGCAACAACTGTCGTGAAGAGAGATTACGAGTACATCGTCCTCGGATTGGGCGGTTTCGGGAGCGCCGCCGCGTACTGGCTCTCACGTCGAGCCGGCGCTGACGTGCTGGGTCTCGAGCAGTTCGAGTTGGGACACGTGCGCGGTGAGTCACAGGATCATTCACGAATCATCAGGCTTTCCTACCACACGCCAGAGTACGTCGAGCTCGCCAAATACGCCTACCACGCGTGGGCTGAGCTGGAAAACGACTCCGGGGAGCAGATAGTCCTGAAGACGGGTGGCCTGGATTTCGCGCCCCGGGTCAGCGCCATACCGCTGAGCGGCTACTCGGGGAGCATGGATGCCGCCGGTGTGCCCTATGAAGCGCTCGATGCCGATGAGATCATGCGCCGATGGCCGCAGTTCCGCCTGAGCGATGATATCCACGGCCTGTTTCAGCCGGAGAGCGGTATTGCGATGGCCGCTCGTGCCAATGCGGCCCATCAGCGGATGGCCCGGGAGCACGGTGCGACGTTGCTCGATCACACTGCCATCGAGAGCATCCGCCCGTCCAGCAGCGAAATCCACGTTACCGCCGGCGGCACCGACTATTCGTGTCGTAAGCTGATCATTGCGGCAGGGTCGTGGTCGAACCGCGCGCTGGCGCCCTTCGGGATCCAGCTGCCGCTCAGGGTCACCCAGGAGCAGGTCACCTACTTCGCTACCTCCCGGCCGGACGATTTCCAGCCCGGGCGATTTCCCATCTGGATCTGGATGGACGATCCCTGCTTCTATGGGTTTCCGATCTTCGGTGAGAAGGGCCCCAAGGTGGGTCAAGATGCGGGGGGGCAAGAAGTCACCGCCGACACGCGCACATTCGAGCCAGACCGGGCAGCCCTGGGAAGAGTTCAGGCCTTCCTGGCACAATACATTCCGACCGCTCTTGGCCCCATCATTTACACCAAGAGCTGCTTGTACACTCTAACGCCGGATCGTGATTTTGTGCTCGACACGATCCCCGACCACCCGAATGCCGTCATAGCCATTGGAGGCGGGCACGGGTTCAAGTTCGCCTCTTTGATTGGACGCACCCTGTCGGAGCTCGCGATCGATAACCGCACCGAGCGGAATGTGAAGCCCTTTCACATCGATCGCCCCATTCTCCGACAGAAGAATCCTCCCAAGAAATACATGGTGTGACCGCCGGCGCTCCGGCGGGTGCTGCTCAGCAGGAGCCGACCCGGCTCCATCGTGCGATGGGGTTCGGTGACCTGCTGCTGTTCTATCTCGTCACCGGCTTCACGGTACGATGGATCGCCACGGCGGCTGCAGCAGGGCCCAGCGCAATCGTCATTTGGCTGTTCGCCTGCCTCGCCTTCTATGTGCCGTTGATGTTCACGGTGCTGGAGCTGTCGTCCCGCTACCCGAACGAGGGGGGCTGCTACATCTGGAGTCAACGGGCCTTCGGTGATTTTGCCGGATTCATCACAGGCTGGACCTACTGGGCGTGTAACCTGCCGTATTTTCCGGGTCTCTTCTACTTCACCGCCGCCACAGCCCTTTTCATAGGTGGACCAGACTGGCGGGAGCTCGGCGAGAGCCCGGCGTACTTCATCGGCTTCTCGTTGTTGGCTCTGCTGCTGGCCGCTGGTCTGAATATCCGGGGCCTGGCGGTAGGCAAATGGCTGCACAACATCGGAGCCATCGGCCTCTGGTTACCCGGCCTTCTTCTCATCGTGTTGGGTGTGCTCGCCTGGAGCCGATACGGGTCGGCTACGGAATTCACCGGCGAGAGTCTGGTCCCGAGCACCAGAGTCAAGGACATCCTGTTCTGGTCTACCATCGCCTTCTCACTGACCGGGCTGGAAAGCGCCTCCATGATGGGTGAGGAAATCCGCGATGCACGCCGGAATATCCCGAGGGCCCTTCTGGTGGCCGGTGTACTGATCACCGCCCTCTACATCTTGGGCACCGCGGCCATGCTCGTTGCTGTGCCCCACTCGGATATAGTGCATCTCCAGGGGTTCATGACGGCCATCGAAACGGTGTGCGGGCGGCTGTCCCTCGGAGGACTGGTTCCCATTATCGCCCTGCTGGTGGTGCTCGGCGGTCTGGGGCAGGCTGGGGCCTGGTTCGCGGCTGCAGGTCGTTTGCCGTTCGTGGCCGGAATCGACCGCTTCCTGCCGGCATTCTTCGGTCGGATCCATCCGCGTTTTGGATCACCGTACATCAGCCTGTCGATCCAGGCGATCGTGGCCGCGGTGTTCATCCTATTGGGACAGGCGGGAACCAGCGTGAAGGGTGCTTATGATGTTCTCGTCAGCATGGCGATCATCTCGTACTTCATTCCTTACATGTTCATGTTCGCCTCGATGATCCGCCTGCAGCGTGAGCCTGCGGGTCCCGAGGTCATCAGGGTGCCGGGTGGACGTCCAGCCGCGACTTCGCTCGCGTCGCTCGGGCTTGCGGTAACCGGCGTGGCTATCGTCCTGGCGCTGATTCCGGCTGAGGATGAGCCCAACAAGGCGTTGGCGGTCGCCAAGGTAGGAGGCTTGACCCTCATGCTGGTAGGCATCGGTACGCTGGTCTACATCCACGGAGCGAGGAAGCGTAATGCGTGAAGTGGACTCGAAGCTACGGCAGCTCGATCAGGCTCGCTGGAGAATCGCGATCGCACTCACCTCGGCCATGGTTCTCATGTACTTCGGGTTCCTTGCCCTGGTGGCGTTCGGCCGGACGGTTCTCGCGATTCAGGTAACACCGGGATTGAGCCTGGGAATTCTGCTCGGCGCCCTCGTAATCGTCGCTTCGTGGCTGCTCACCTGGGTGTATGTCAGATGGGCGAACAGTGTATATGACCCGGCGGTGCGCGCGCTCTTGGAGTCAGGCCGGTGATACAAACCCCGGCAGCTGGCACCGCCATCGGACAGCCGAACGCCATCGCCATGGCGTTCTTCTTCCTGTTCATCAGCATCACGCTCGGCATAACGTGGTGGGCAGCGAAACGAACCCGTACCACGGAGCACTTCTACGCCGCGGGCCGTACCGTCAGTGCGGGGCAGAACGGTTTCGCTTTGGCCGGCGATTACATGAGTGCCGCGTCCTTCCTCGGTATCGCCGGGCTGGTTTCTACCACGGGCTTCGACGGACTGATCTATTCCACCGGTTGGCTGGTGGGATGGCCGGTCGTGCTGTTTCTCGTCGCGGAGCCACTGCGAAATCTGGGTCGCTACACCTTCGCGGATGTCGTGGCGATGCGGCTCAAGCAGACACCCGTGCGAATCGCCGCCGCGGTGGGCACGTTGGCCACTGTGACCCTCTACCTGATTGCGCAGATGGTCGGAGCCGGTGGGCTGATCCGGCTGATGTTTGGCTTCAGCTATGAGCACGCAATCGTCCTCGTCGGCATCGTCATGATCGGCTACGTGCTCTTCGGCGGGATGATAGCCACCACCTGGGTACAGATCGTCAAGGCAGTGCTCCTGATGACGGGCGCTCTCGTCCTGGCTCTGCTGGTGCTCCTGCGCTTCAACATGAGTCCGGCGAAGTTGTTCGCCGCCGCGGCCGGGCAGTACGGGAGCGGAGTTCTGGCCCCGGGTCGGCTGGTCTCCAACCCCCTCGATGCGATCTCGCTGGGCATGGCGCTCATGTTCGGCACCGCCGGGCTGCCCCACATTCTGATGCGCTTCTATACCGTTCCTGATGCTCAGACAGCTCGGCGGTCGGTTTTCATCGCCACCGGCCTGATCGGATTGTTTTACCTGCTGACATTCATTCTCGGGTTCGGAGCGATGGTGCTCGTTGGACCCGAAGCGATCAAATCGGTGGACCCCGGCGGAAATATGGCGGCGCCGCTGCTGGCCGAGCTCCTGGGCGGCACTCCGTTTCTGGGCTTCATCGCCGCGGTAGCGTTTGCGACGATCCTGGCGGTGGTAGCCGGACTGACGCTTTCGGGAGCGGCAGCGCTGTCGCATGACCTTTGGGTGAGCGTATTCCGGAAGGGCAGGGCCGAGCCGGGCGAGCAGCTACGAGTCGCACGGATAGCTACTCTGGTGCTGGGCGTCGTGGCCGTTGGCCTGGGTATCACCTTCAAGGGGCAGAACGTGGCGTTCATGGTCTCGCTGGCTTTTGCGATCGCGGCCAGCGCCAACTTTCCCGCGCTGCTGCTGGCCATATTCTGGCGGCGTTACACGACCGCCGGCGCGGTGACAAGCATGGCCCTGGGTACCGTCTCCACTCTGCTGCTGATCTACCTGTCGCCCACGATTCAAGTCGACCTACTGGGCCAGGAGGGCGCCTGGTTTCCTCTCAAGAACCCGGCGCTCGTGACCCTGCCGCTCTCGTTCGCTGGAGGCATGCTGGTGTCGTGGCTCGCTCCCGAGCCGGAAGCCGACTCCGGGTTTACACGTCTCGAGCGGCAGACACACCTGGGCCTGCAGAGCGAGTGAATAGGGAGGCCGCGTTGTCCGAGAGGGTTGCCGTGCTCGGGGTTCGGTACGATGGCAGCTCCTCGTACCTGCGGGGTACTGCAGATGCGCCTCCCGCGATCCGGCAGGCGTTGTGGTCTGATGTCGGTAACCCCTGGAGCGAGCTCGGCATCGATCTCAGTGCCGCCGCGCTGGATGATGAGGGAGACCTCATGCCCGATGCTGCCACGGGCGCCCCGAAGGTCAGAGATGCGATCGAGGCGGCGGTTCGCCGGATTCTGGAGTCGAAGCGCCGTCCACTGGTGCTCGGAGGAGATCACTCAATCAGCTATCCGGTGCTGCGTGCAATGCGGTCCCGACATCCCAAGCTCGCCATTCTTCATCTGGACGCGCACGGCGATTTGTATGACGTATTCCAAGGCGATCGCTTCTCCCACGCGTGTCCCTTTGCCCGGATCATGGAGGAAGGTTTGGCGGACCGTCTGGTGCAAGTGGGGGTACGAACCATCAACCGTCACCAGCGTGATCAGGCCAGCCGGTTTGGCGTCGAGATGATCGAAATGAAGGACTGGAATGGTAGCCAGGTGCTGGAGTTCGAGCAGCCGGTCTATCTGTCGTTCGATCTCGACGTGATCGAACCGGGACTGGCTCCGGGCGTGTCGCACCGGGAACCCGGCGGTCTCACCATCCGGCAGGCCATCGATATCATACATGCGCTCCGCGGCGCGCTCATCGGCGCCGATTTCGTCGAATTCAATCCTGTTGCCGATCCCACCGGTCTCACCGCCTCTGTCAGTGCGAAGCTGGTGAAGGAGCTGGCGGCCCGCATGCTCGTGGAGAAGACATGACTAGCCTCGTTGCCCGACTCAACAGCGTCGCCGCGCTGCTGATTGTTTCGGCGGCCCCAGTCGCAGCCCAGGCTACTTCGCTCGATTACGACAAGCTCCAGGCTGAGACCGCTCAGCGGCTCTCCGAGTATCTGCGCATCAACACCAGCAATCCACCGGGCAACGAGCTGGCGACCGCACGCTGGCTGAAACAGGTGCTGGAGCGCGAGGGGATCGAAGGCCAGATCCTGGACACAGCCGAGCTGGGTCGGGGTCGCGCGAACTTTTACGCGCGACTCAAGGGGAGGGGCGCCGGTAAGGCGATCGCACTGGTGCACCACATGGACGTGGTCCCGGTCACTCGGGAGTCGTGGTCGGTGGATCCGTTCGCCGGACAGGTCAAAGGCGGATATATCTGGGGCCGCGGCGCGCTTGACATGAAGGGGCACGGCATCGTCCAGCTGATGACGCTCATCGCCATCAAACGGGCGGGTATCAGCCTGAACCGTGACCTGGTGTACATCGCGAACGCCGACGAGGAATCGGGTGGAAGCGGCAGCCAGACCTTCATCGCGAATCATCCTGACCTGATTCGGGACATCGAGTATGTGCTGACGGAGAGCGGGGGCAGCCGGGTGGAGAACGGCAAGGTGCGCTGGTACGGCATGAACGTCGGTGAGAAGCAGGTCTATTGGCAGAAGGTGACCGTGAAGGGGAGAGCATCACACGGATCCCGCCCCACGCCCTATAATCCCGTGCCCCGCCTTGCAAAGATCCTGACCCGCATCGGTGCCTGGGACACACCGACCCGAGTAACCCCGGCGATCGCGCGGTACTTCAAGGCGCAGGCGCGGGCGGAAACCGGCATTCAGCGCCGCTGGATGGAGGATCCGGAGCAAGCGCTCCGCTCCAAGCGAGGTCGGGCCTGGCTGCTGAGCGATCCGGAGCGGAACGCGCTTCTTCGAAACACGATCTCGCCCACGGTACTGGTCGGTTCAAACAAGACCAACACCATTCCGGATGAGGCTTCGGCGGAGCTGGACATCCGCCTGCTGCCAGGCGAGGACACCGTCGCATTCCGGCGGGAGCTGCTTCGGGTCATAGCGGATACTGGCGTGACCCTGTCCCCGGTGGGCCACATGGCGCCATCCTTCTCCGCCCCGCTCGACACCGAGATGGCGGGCGCTATCGAGCGCACGGCCGCTCGGTTGGTGCCGGGGGCGCCCTTCGCCACCACGGTCAGTACCGGTGCCACCGACCGTCCGTACTACGCCGGTGCGGGGCTGATCTGCTATGGTGTGGACCCGTTCCTGGTCGAGCGGGAAGACGCACAGCGTGGGGTCCACGGCAATGACGAGCGGGTCTCGGTCGAAAACCTCGGGTTTGGACTGCGGCTGTATAGTGGGGTGATCGAGGAGATGCAGAAGTGAGGCTAGTGTCCGAGCGCTCGGAGCACCTCACGATCGAACTGAACCGAGAGGCTTTCGCGTTTTGAGTAGGGTCCTGGCTGATATGCCCTCGATTGCACTCCCAGCTGGCTCTGCTCGCAGATATGCCAGTCTTGCCGGTTGGTCATGTCCCAGAAGGCGATTCCATCTTCCGGATCATGCTCCGGGTTGCTGAGCGTATCAGGATGGAAGAGCCAGGAACAGAAGATTCTGGTGCGGTCGGGCGCTTCAGGCCAGAGTGTATGGAACATCACGTAGTCAGGGTGCAGACTCAGGAGCATGTTCGGGAAGATGGCGTAGTAGTACACCCGGTTCAGGTCCTCGTCGGGGAGATCGCCCACCATGACTCCGCAGGACCGGCCACTCATCGTCAGGCTTTGATGCCCCTGGTTTATCACCATGAAACCGCCGGTAACCGGACCGGCCACCAGATCGTTCTCCCCGCTGGTCGGCGGCGTCAATTTCGCGAGAGTCGGATGCACTGGGCCGCAGTGGTAGCATTCGGAATAGTTCTGAAAGAGCAGCTTCCAGTTTGCCTTCACCTCATACTCGATGGTCCTGCCCACCGATAGATTCGCCAAATTGAACCGGTCGAAACGGCCGATCAGCGCTTCATAGGCCAGATCGAACGGCTCCGGCCGTGGTGCCAGATTGATGAACACGAACCCTTCCCAGCGCTGGACCGCAACGCTGTACAGTGGGTAATCAGCCTTCGTGAATCCCTCGATCTCGGCGGCAGACGGGGCTCCGATCAAACGACCATCGAGCCCGTAGGTCCATGCATGGTAGGGGCATTGAATCGTCCCGGAGAAACGACCTGTGTGCTCCTCGCAGAGGCGGGTGCCGCGGTGGCGGCATACGTTGTAGTAGGCCCGGATCGCACCGGCCTGATCCCGTAGGACGATGATGCTCTCGTTGCCGACCTGCTGCAGGATGTAATCGCCGGGATTGGAAATCCGGTCCTCGCGACCGACGCAAAGCCAACGGCTGGCGAATATCTTTTCCCCTTCTTCCGCGAAGATCTCCGGCGCTACGTAATAGCGTCGGGGCAGCGTACGCGCGCCATCGATCGCGATTTGAGTCGTCTTCAGAAATTGCGTCACGGTCGTCCTCGAATACCCGGAATGACTTAAGTATGGTGTTCAGCCGGCCATGGCGAAAGGTGACGTTGACGCGGCTTACATGCCGCGGGTGATCCAGGGGGTGGACGCCCCCGCTGGAACGACCCTAACATGAGTCTCTATCGATCCTGCGCCTCTTCCACTACTGACGGAGGAACTTATGGCGAACAAGTCGATGCCACGCTCGATGTGGGCGCTGGTTCTGGCTCTTATGTTGCCGGTCACTGGGTGCGTAGCGGCGGCCGCGGCGGCCGGGGCCGGGGCGGGAATTTACCTTACATCCCGGGGCGCAGAGTCCCTGGTCGAGAGGTCGGTGGACCAGGTTGCGACCCGGGCCCAGGCAGTGATGAGCTCGGAAGGCATCGTCCCGGACGCGTCCAGCTCCGAGAGCGGTGGTAACAAGCGCGAGTTCAAGGGCAAGAAGGGAGACCTCGATGTCACGATCCAGCTCGAGCGGGAGAGTGGCTCGACCACGCGGGTCGAGGTCACTGCCCGGAAGAACCTGGCTGAATGGGACAAGGAGTACGCCCAGCAGCTGCTGTCGCGGATCATCGAGAAGAGCTGAGGAGCTAGGAGCTGGGAGCTGGGAGAAACTCGCCGACAGCTCCTACCTCCCCAGCTCCCAGCTCCTAGCTCCTAGCTCCTAGCTCTCAGCTACCCCTCGCTGCGCATCAGCTGATGACAATCGATCGTCCCCTCGAGCGACACATTGTCCTTGGTCTTTCCCTGAAAGGTGACCTTTCCGCTCTTCCCCCGGTCCTCGACCTGGATGGTACCGGTTCCTTCCTTCTTCACATCATCCGACACGCCGCTCAGTGAAGCACCAGTGTTGATGGTATGCTCGCTCCAGCTCGGCTGCATCAGCTCACCAAACCCGACCGTCATCAGGAATTTGTCGGTCCCGTCGGCCGCATCCTTGGTGTCCGGTACGATGAGCTGGAGGGAGCTGAATTCGGTCGCCTTCTTGCCCATCACGCTGTACTGATTGCCCCAGGACCCCGGGCCAGCAAAGCCGTAGGTACAGGTGATATCGTTGGACTTGGCATCGTAGGTTCCGGGGTGCGGACCGCCTTTGACCACAAGGTGGATCGTGGTGGCAGTGCTGCCATCGCCGGCGGGGGTACGCAAGGTCGTGCCTTCGTCAGATTTGGCCGCGGTGTCGTTCTTCCCGCACGCTGCCAGGGCAAGGGCCAGGGTCGGCAGGATGAGCTTCATACTATGGCGCATCTGTGGAACTCCGGGTTTTTAGAGGAGGCGGAGACTTCGGAGGTCGAAATTATCGGAACACGATAGGTCGGCCAAGGGGAGGGTATTGCGTCCGTTACGGAGACATGCCCATTTTAGGCCCCCACCCCGTTCTGGAGAGTTCCGTTCATGTTATGTAATCGAGTTCTGCCTCTCGGGCTGCTCCTGGCGGCGAGCCCTCTCACCGCGCAGGAGAACCCTTTTGCATTCACCGGCGGCTCGGTAAAAACCGCCTACATAGTGTATGACGTGATCAGCAAGGAAAAACAGACGCAGGGCTCCACCTTCGAGCTCGGCGTCGCCCCTGACCGCTGGATCATGCGCACGGTATCACCCTTCGAATACGCCGGAAAGAAAGACACCATGCGGGTGCTGGCGGTCACTACCCGGGACTCCCAGTACACGCTGACGGCAATGGGAGGACAGCGTGAGGGAGAAGCAGGTCCGCTCATGAGACCCTACCTGGCGCGCGAATACGCCGCGTTGAGTCCTGCTGCAAAAGGCCGGTTCCGCGAAAATCTCAAGCTGGCGGTTGAGACCGGAGGATCCAGCGATGTGGAGCAGTACATCACCTTGCTCGGTGACAAGGCCGGCACAGAGACTGTAGCAGGCCACAAATGCGATGTCTACAAGACGAAGAAGGCCACGGCGTGCGTGCTGCCACAGGCTCCGGGCGTCATGCTCCGCTGGACGAACAACGATGACAAGGTGAACCTCGTAGCTAAGAAGGTCACCATCAACGGTCCAATTCCTCCAGCCCTCAGTGTCTTGCCCAAGGGAATGAAGTGGAAGAAGAAGGAGGCGGACGACGCGGATTTCCTGCTGAACGTCTGGGCCCTGAAGAAGCAGGCGGAGCCCACGGCTGTGTCTGCGGCTGCCGTGGCAAAGTTTGCGGTAGGTTACCTGGCAAGTGCCGAAGCTACCACCGAGCTGAAAGCCATGACCGATCAGTCGGGTGGTTCCGAGGAAACACCAGAGGACGAGGCTGAGGCTGAAGCGGACGTGAGCGGAAGCAGGCCCTAGGCTGGAAGGATCATGCCCCGGCACTCCCCGAACCCGATTCGAGCTGTGCCGGGGCGCTCGCAATAGCCTCGCATGATTACCTCATCTCCGTCCTCCAGGAACTTCCGTGTCTCGCCTCCAGGAAGTGTCAGTGGCTCCGCGCCCCTCCAGGTAAGCTCGAGCAGGCACCCGCGAGCGTCCTTGCCGGGTCCGGAAATAGTTCCCGTCGCGAAGAGGTCGCCTGGCCGGAGATTGCAGCCGTTGCTCGCGTGATGCGCGAACATCTGCGCCACCGTCCAGTAGAGGTCCGCCAAGCGGCTTCGACTCACCCGCTGCTCCGGCAGGCCGGTTTCGCGCATGCGAGCAGTACGGATGAAGACCTCGACCGTCGCATCGATTCCTCCTCGCTCCCGGTTTGATACTGAGTCCAGGTAGGGGAGGGGCGCCGGATCCCCCGGTGGCCGGTCGTAGGCGCGAGTCCTGAACGGCTCGAGTGCCTCCATCGTGACCACCCAGGGAGAGATGGTGGTGGCGAAGTTCTTGGCCAGGAATGGCCCCAGCGGCTGGTACTCCCACGTCTGGATGTCGCGCGCCGACCAGTCGTTGACCAGACACAACCCGAACAGATGCTGTTCGGCTCGCTCCAACGGCACCGCGTCGCCGAGCGGGTTGCCACTCCCGATGAAGCATCCCATTTCCATCTCATAATCCAGGGCACGACTCGGCGCATACTCAGGTGCATCTGCCGCCTGCTTCAACTGGCCCCGTGGGCGGCGGATCGGGGTGTTGCTCGGCACAATGGATGACGAGCGCCCGTGATAGCCGATGGGCACCCACTTGTAGTTCGGAAGGAGCGGGTTATCGGGCCGGAACATGCTGCCGACGTTTGTGGCGTGGTGCACCGATGCGTAGAAGTCGGTGTAATCTCCGATCTGCGCTGGAAGCAGGAGCTCACATTCTATCATCGGCGCCAGGATACGCTCGCCCATCCGCGGGTCTGACTGATACGCCGGTGAGTCCGCGCTGAGCAGCGCGCTGGCTTCCCGCCTCAACGCCGACCAGTAGTCCGGCCCCAGATTCATGAGGGCGTTCAAGGAACCGGTGCCGCACGCCTGTGCCGCTTTCGCTCCCACCCGGGTGAAATGGGTGACCTTAGTCGGGTCGAGGATCTGGTTGCCGATGGCTATGCCGACAGTTGGCGGTCCGCCCTTGTTCCGCCGAAACACGCCGAATGGCAGATTCTGGATCGGGAAGTCAGGATGTCCCTGGGCCGAATCCACCCAGGAACGGCGGGCTGGATCGTGGGTGTCGTTCACGTCGAGGACACGGGTGCCGAGAGCAGGTGCAGCGACTGCAGATCCTCGATTGGCTCGAGGAACGAGCAAGAGCCGAACGAGACCATGCCCAGTCGCCGAGCATCACGCAGGGCCTCGATGCCCAGCCGGTGGCTTCGCCAGCTGATCCCGGAATCGTCTGCCTGAAACGCAGCTGAATGATCCTCCTCCAGTACTCGCAGCACATCCGAGTCATTCATGCCTGACCGAAGAAATGCTACGGCGAGCATCAGGTTGAGGAATCCGAACATGCGGCCCATGGAGCTGTTCTCGGCATAGGTCAAACGGTATGTAGCGCGCAGTGGATGGTGCAGTCCCGCGGTCGCCTTGAAGGGAACCGCGTTGTCGAACGTGGCTCGGAGAAAGCGAAGCAGGTCAGGTGCCCGAGGAAACGCCTCTTCGGTCACGCCACCGGTTCTGACCTTGGCCCGCCGGCCGCCCTGGCCGATGCTCCGGATGAGATTCGACGGGTCAGGATCAACCGGCACCTCGATGTAGGTCTCGAGTGTCGAAGGCACCGTCTCGATGATCTCGCCGACCGTGGCTTCCGAGGTAGCTTTCACCTCCACGCTGTCGATGGCGGCAGCCCCATGGTCGTGGCGGCGATTGAATGCATTGATCGCGTGCACGTCGGCTTCTACGTTCGTGCCGATCAGCGCAGCTAGGTGCCAGGGAGAGTCGATTGGCCGCAGAGGAAGCCGGATCAGGTGAACCTCGAGCTCATCCAGTCTGCTGACGGGCAGAATAAAGCGCCCCAGTGCCCACGATGACGGTCCACTGGCGTAGTGAGCATAATTTTGGAGGGCCGTGGGCATGTCCAACTCAGCGGGGGGAAAGAGCCCCGCGTAATCGATACTTCCCTGGAGCAGGGTTCGGATCGCGCTCATGTTCCGGGATTATAGCACCTATTGAGGCTTTCTCATGACCATCGCCAGCATCAATCCGGCCACCGGGCGTACCGAGCGCAGCTTCCAGCCACTATCGGACGCGGAGCTCGACGCCCGCATTCAGTGTGCGGCCGACACCTATCGGCGGTATCGGCGGCTCGCCTTGCCGGAGCGCACCCGGATGCTCCTCAAGGCCGCCGAGATCCTTGAAGCCGAGAAAGAACGCTTCGGCCGGTTGATGACTCTGGAGATGGGAAAGACGCTGAAGGCCGCGGTGGACGAAGCGGTCAAGTGCGCCTGGGGCTGTCGGTATTATGCAGAGCAGGCCGGGCGTTTCCTGGCTGAGGAGGAGGTAGCGACCAACGCCACCCGCAGCCTCATCAGGTACGAGCCGATCGGCCCCATCCTGGCCGTCATGCCGTGGAATTTTCCGTTCTGGCAAGTCTTTCGTTTCGCAGCGCCCGCGCTCGCGGCCGGTAATGTCGGCCTGCTGAAACACGCGTCGAACGTGCCTCAGTGCGCACTTGCCATCGAAGACATTTTCCGGCGGGCTGGATTTCCAGAAGGCTGCTTCCAGACACTGCTCATCGACACCGATCGGGTTCAGCGAATTATCGACGACCCCCGGGTAGCCGGGGTGACACTCACCGGCAGCAATGCTGCGGGGAGTGCGGTGGCGTCGGCCGCGGGAAAGCAGATCAAGAAATCGGTGTTGGAGCTGGGGGGTAGCGACCCGTTCATCGTCATGCCGAGTGCCAACCTCGACGCCGCGGCCCAAACCGCTGTGAAGGCGCGCGTCATCAACAACGGTCAATCCTGTATCGCCGCGAAGCGGTTCATCGTGGTTGGAAGCATCGCCGACGAGTTCGAGCGGCGGCTGGTCGAAGGAATGCAGTCGCTGGTAGTGGGTGACCCGCTCGACTCCAGGACGGATCTCGGGCCACTGGCCAATGAGGCGCAGATCAAGACCTTGTCCGACCAGGTGGAGCGCTGTGTCAGGGATGGTGCTCGTTTGCTGACGGGAGGGCATCGCCTGGATCGGTCCGGCTACTACTTTGCGCCCGGAGTACTTACCGACATCTCACCCGATGCTCCGGCCTACCGGGAAGAAGTCTTCGGGCCCGTCGCGCTGCTCTTCCGCGCTCGAGACATCGACCAGGCGATAGCCATTGCCAACGACTCACCGTTTGGTCTGGGCGCCAGTGCCTGGACCAACGATGAGTCCGAGCGGCGGCGGTTCATCGCCGAGCTCGAGGCGGGCATGGTCTTCATCAACGCGATGGTCGCCTCTGATCCTCGCCTCCCATTCGGAGGCGTCAAGCAGTCAGGCTACGGTCGCGAGCTGAGCGAATACGGTCTGCGTGAATTTGTGAACATCAAGACCGTGTGGATCGGCGACGCTTGATACCTTTACCAATCTTCTTCGTCGTCGCCTTGATGGTCTTGGCGACCTTTTTTCCGGCGGCTTTTGCTTTGCGGCGAACACGGGGGTCTTCGGCAGCCTTCTGAACCGCCTTTTCGATCAGCGCGGTTGCGGCCAGGACAGCGGCGGTCTGCACCAAACCCTTCTGCTGCTGCTTGCGAGCCATGCGGTCTCCGTAGGGATGTATGATGATCCAATGTGCCTATAATCACCCCGGATCGAGGTGAGCATTGTCACAGGAACACAGATCATGACGCTAACCGGGCTGTGGACCGTACTTCGGCGCGCGCTGGCAGGTTGGTGGGACGACAACGTTCCGCATCTTGGCGCGGCCCTCTCGTACTACACGCTTTTTTCCCTGGCTCCCATCCTCATCGTGGCCATTGCCATCGCGGGTCTGGCGTTCGGTCCCGAAGCTGTTCGGGGCGAGATCGTACATCAGATAGACGGCCTCGTCGGTCGCGAAGGTGGCCTGGCGGTCCAGGCCATGCTCCAGGGAGCGGCACGCCCGTCGTCCAGTGTCCCCGCCACCATTCTTGGGGTGATCACCTTTTTCATCGGCGCAACCGGTGCGTTTCTCGAGCTTCAGGCCGCGTTGAACACCATCTGGCGGGTCAAGCCCAAGAGCAGCGGCAGCTGGTTTCGGGTGCTTCTGATGCAGCGGCTTATTTCCTTCGGTTTGGTGGTCGGTGTCGGATTCCTGCTTCTTACGTCTTTGCTCGTGAGTGCGGCATTGGCTGCCTTGGACCGCTACATGGGGCATGCGTATCCGGCAATGGCGGTGGTGTGGGAGGCGCTCAACGTGATCGTCTCTCTCGGTGTGGTCACGCTTCTGTTCGCGATGATCTACAAAGTGCTTCCCGATGTGGAGCTGGCGTGGAGTGATGTCTGGGTCGGGGGGTTGGTAACCGCGGGGCTCTTCACCATTGGAAAGTCCGTCATCGGGCTTTATCTCGGCACCAGCGGCTTCTCCTCCTCCTATGGGGCAGCAGGATCAGTCGTCGTTCTGCTCGTGTGGGTCTACTACTCCTCGCAGATTATTTTACTTGGCGCCGAGTTCACCCGTGAATACGTGAAGGAATTTGGCCGGCGTCCAAAGCCCTCCGACTTCGCCAAGACAGCTCCGAAGGGAGACACGGGCAACCGAGTGACCGGCTGATCCTACCGGTTGGTCCGTCCCATCAGCTTCTCTCCCTCGGGCGGAGTGTAAGCGTGCATGCGCTGGAGCAATGCCACGGCATCATTCTCCACAATGACCGCATCCCGGTGCGCCGCGGTGAGAAATCCTTCGCGCACGGCGTGGTCGAGAAATCCGGTCAGCCCGTCGAAGTATCCGGCAACGTTGAGTATTCCCGATGGCTTCGCATGGATGCCCAACTGCGCCCACGTGAGGATCTCGAACAAGCCTTCGAGTGTACCGATGCCCCCAGGCATGGCAATGAATCCATCGGACATGTCCGCCATCTGTGACTTTCGCTGGTGCATGGAGGCAACCACGATCAGGTTTGCGATCCCGGTGTGTGCCTCCTCCTTCTCCACCAGCTGCTGCGGAATAATCCCCGTGACATGACCTCGGTGCTCGTGGACTGAATCAGCCAGTTCTCCCATGATGCCCACGCTCGCGCCGCCGTACACCAGCTCGATGCCTTGCTCTGCCAAAATCCGTCCGAGGTCGCGTGCGGCCGCACCATACTCAGGCCGGGCTCCCGGGTTCGTGCCACAGAACACACATATGCGCTTCATCTGACCGGCAGTCGGCATCGGCAGTCGCCTCGCGGGCGGGGTAGCTTAAGGGGAGTCGCGATTCAGGAGTCGCGACCACACCACATAAGTATATGGAGACGACAAATGCAAAGGCGTACTCTGGGCCGGAAAGGCGTGGCGGTCTCAGCACTCGGGCTGGGATGCATGGGGATGTCGGAGTTCTACGCCGGCCGGGATGATGCGGAGTCCATCGCAACAATCCACCGGGCTCTGGACCGAGGCATCGATTTCCTCGACACCGCAGACATGTATGGCCCGTTCACCAATGAGCGTTTGGTCGGCAAAGCCATTCGGGGCCGACGGGACGGCGTCGTTCTGGCCACCAAGTTCGGCAACCAGCGAGGCGAGGATGGCGGCTTCCTGGGTGTGAATGGACGGCCCGACTACGTACGGAAGTCATGTGACAGCTCCTTGCAGCGGCTGGGTGTTGATCACATAGACCTTTATTACCAGCACCGTGTGGATCGGAGCGTGCCGATCGAGGAGACCGTGGGCGCAATGGCGCAACTGGTCGAGGAAGGGAAGGTGCGCTACCTCGGGCTCTCCGAGGCTTCAACGTCCACGATCCGGCGAGCTCACACCGAGTACCCCATCGCGGCCCTGCAAACGGAGTACTCACTGTGGACCCGCGATCCGGAGGACGAGGTACTGCCGCTCTGCCGCGAGCTGGGCATCGGATTCGTAGCCTATAGCCCCCTGGGAAGAGGGTTTCTCACCGGCCGTTTTCGCAGCTTCGAGGATCTGCCGGAGGACGACTACCGGCGAAACTCGCCGAGGTTTCAGGGCGACAATTTCCAGAAGAACCTGGATCTGGTGCAGCGGGTGGAAGAGATCGCCCGCCGAAAAAGGTGCACACCCGCCCAGCTGGCTCTGGCCTGGTTGCTGGCGCAGGGCGACGACATTGTGCCGATTCCGGGGACGAAGCAGCGGCGGTATCTGGATGAGAACATCGATTCACTGCAGATCGAGCTTTCTTCCTCGGATCTCGAAGAGATCGAGGAGGTTGCACCCAAAGGCGCCGCGGCGGGCGACCGGTATCACGAGGCAGGAATGCGGACCATCAACGGCTGAGACCCATTTCTTCCAGACGACGGCGCGCAGGTTCGGCGTAAGATCACCTCGTAGGGCGATCGCTCTGCACTCGAGGCGTACCATCCCGCCGCCTCCCGCGTTCTTCCAGCCTCGCGCAGCAGCTCGGCCCGAAGGTAGCGCTGCGAGGTCTGGGCAAAGAAGGGCGAAGCCACGGTGAGCTGAAACCAATGCTGTGGCTGGGGACGCTCCAGCATCGCCAGCGCGTCAGCCGTTCTTCCCTCCTCCCGCGCGATCGCTGCTCGCAGCTCGACACCCAGACTCCGGACCAGGCCGGTTTGCGAATCTCCAGCTCGGCCAGTGTCAGAGCGTGACTGGCGGCCGAGGATACGTCTCCCAGGCGCACGCTCAGGAGGCCGAGCAGATAGGCCTTTAGGGCGACGTGCAGATCGTTGTGCATGGCGAACACAGTTTCTCCGCCCCGGCCAAGTCCCCGGAGTAGAGGGCAGTATCGGAGAACGCGATCCCGACCGTAAGAGCCCGGGCGTGCTGCAGCTCTTCCGAGATCTCCGGGATCGCGTCTGCGCGGTGAGGGCGGAAGTGCCATGGCGGCAATGGGGATAGCCGGGGCCGTGTTCGTCCCGGGGGTTCACGCCGGGGGAACAGCCCTGCTCAAGGTGGGGCACACGTCAGGCGTACGGATCGACATCATCCGGCATCACTACTGGACCAGCGAGGGAGAAATCGAGCCTATCTGGAGCGTCGGGCTTGGCTTCGCGATTCTCCCCCGCCGTGGATGAGTTGGAGGAGCTACTCTCGCAGATCGCTCCTCGGCTCAGAGATGGCCTCGACGATCCGGCCGACCTCTCGGTCGCTCGCCGCACCATCTTCGCGGGCAACATCCGCCTGCGCCACTATCCCCACCAGCTTGCCGTCCGTGTCTACCACGGGGACGCGTCTGACCTGCTGTTGGATCATGACCTCACGGAGATCCTCTACCTCATCTTCAGGCACGCAGGTAATAGGATTCGGCGTCATCGCCTCGCGAACCGGCACGTCCGGCCCCTTGCCCGTGGCAAGAACACGAATGGCGAGGTCGCGGTCCGTCACCGTGCCTACCAGACGATTGGAGCCCGTGTTCTCCACCACCGGAATCGAGCCACAGTCGTTGTCCCGCATCAGAGCGGCCGCCTCACCTACAGTAGTCTCAGGGGTACAGCGGGCGGGATCTGGCGTCATGATCTGTTTAACTCTCACGTCTCCTCCATGGTTGTTGGACCCTTCTAATTAGTTCCATGGATCCACCCGCGCGGTGACCTGCGTAACTTTCGTGCGGTCCTTCCCCCAGAGCAGGTCGAGCTTCCCGGTCCGGAGCGTTCGCATGGGGCTTCCAGGAGAAATCATCCAGGGCATTCTCGCCCGCGGCGCCCTGGTAGTGCTTCGGCTGTATCTCGGCGTGGTGTTCTTGCTGTCTGCGCTACCCAAACTTCACCCCGGTTCTCGTTCGGAGCTTGCCGGCTTTCTTCAGCAGCGTGCCCTGGAGACGGGGCACACCTTCTATCGCCCCTTTGTCGAAACCGTGTTGCTGCCGAACTCCATGATGATCGCAGCACTGCTGGGCTGGGTAGAAGCGTTCGTGGGAGTCACGCTGATCGCGGGTCTCCTGACCCGCTTTTCGGCTGGGCTCGTCATGGTTCTGGCACTGAACTACATGTTCGCGAAAGGAGCGTGGTTCTGGTCGCCCTGGAGCTACGACGCGGCCTACTTCGTCATCGCGCTTGCATTGCTGATCGGGGCGGCCGGCAGAACTCTGGGGATCGACGCGGTGCTGGCGCGGCGTTGGCCGCGATCACCGCTGTGGTAAGGGAGCTCAGGCCCCTAGAACATCAAGCATGAAGGCGTACTTGAACGCTATTTCCCGCAGGAAGTCGAAACGTCCCGAGGCGCCGCCGTGCCCAGCGCCCATGTTGGTCTTGAGCAGCAGACGGTTGTCATCGGTTTTCATCACGCGGAGCCTCGCGGTCCACTTCGCCGGCTCCCAGTACGCGACTCGGGGGTCGTTGAGCCCCGCTGTCACCAGGATGCTCGGGTAGTCCTTTCGCTCGACGTTATCGTAAGGCGAGTAGGACCGGATGTACGAATAGGCAGCAGGATCGTCTGGGGTTACCCCACTCGTCATACTCGATGACCGTCAGCGGAAGCGACGCGTCGAGCATGGTGTTCACCACATCCACGAAGGGTACTTCAGCCATCACGACCCGAAACAGGTCCGGGCGCATGTTGGTGACGGCTCCCATGAGAAGTCCGCCGGCGCTTCCGCCGTTGATCGCCAGCCTGTCTGCTGCGGTATACCCCTGGTCCACCAGGTGCTCTGCGCAGGCGATAAAATCGGTGAAGGTGTTCCGCTTTCTCAGCAGCTTCCCATCCTCGTACCACTTCCGGCCCATCTCCTCGCCCCCTCGTACATGGGCAATGCCAACCACAAAGCCACGGTCCAGCAGGCTCAGTGTGTTGGATGAGAAGGCCGGGTCATAGCTCAATCCGTATGCCCCGTAGCCGTTGAGCAGCAGCGGCCTCGCGGCATCGAGGTCGAGCGGCGCCCGGTAGACCAGGGAAATAGGCACGCGTTCCCCGTCGGGGGCCGTCGCGAAGATGCGTTCACTCCGATACCGCGACGGATCGTAGCCGCCGAGGACCTCGGTCTGCTTTCGGACAGTCCAGCTCCTGGTGTCCATGTCGTAATCCACTACCGAGCTGGGCGTCACCAGAGAGGTATACGTGAACCTCAGGAGTGTGGTGTTGAACTCGGGATTCCGATGCGGACGTATGGTGTATGCGGGCTCAGGGAAGGTGACCAGGTGGTTCTCGCCCGATATCAGGTTCAGGATGCGGATCTGGCGCAGTCCGGCCTCACGCTCATACAGCGCGAGATGATTGGAGAAGGCGTCGGCCCCATCCAGCTTGACCTCATCGCGGTAGGGCAGAACGGCCGACCAGTAGTCTTTGCCCGGGCTGACTACCGGAGCCTGCACCAGGCGAAAATTCGAGGCGCCGTCATTGGTCGTGATGAAGAAGCGATTGTCATGATGTGCTACGCTGTACTCGATCCCGGGCTCGCGCGGCTGAATCACCCGGAACTCACCCTCGGGATCGTCCGCGTCCAAGAACCTGACTTCGGAGGTGGAGTGGCTGGCGATGTCCAGGAGCAGGTAGCGGCGGCTCCGGGTCCGATGCACGTCCAGAAAGAACGATTCGTCGGCCTCGAAGTAGACCAGCGCATCGGTGCTCGGGCTGGTGCCCACGATATGCCGGTACAGCCGGCAGGGACGGCGAGCTCGATCCAGAACCGTATAGAACAGGGTGCGGCTATCGTTGGCCCAGGCCACGCCCAGCGAGGTGCTCGAGATGGTATCGGCGAGCAGCTCTCCTGTGGTCAGGTCCTTGATGTGAAGCGTGAACTCCTCTGCGCCGGACGTGTCAACGGAGTAGGCGAGCAGCTTATGATCGGGACTGACGGCGCTGACGCCGACCCTGAAGTAGGCATGCGCCGCCGCGAGGGAATTCTGATCGAGCAGGATCTCCTCCTCTGCGTCCCGGCTTCCCTGCTTGCGGCAGAGGATCGGATACTGGCCACCGGCTTCTGTTCGCGAGTAGTAGTAATACTCATCGAGCTGCTCGGGGACCGACAGATCAGCCTCCTTGATTCGGGCGCGCATCTCCTGATACAGCCGTTCCTGGAGGTCCTCCGTATGCCGCATGACGGTGGTGGTATAGCTGTTCTCGGCCTCCAGATAGGCGATGACCGCAGGGTCGCTCCGGTCTCGGAGCCAGAAATAATCGTCGATTCGATTTTGACCGTGGATAGTAGAGACTCGAGGATCCACGTGCGCCATCGGTGGTTTCAGGGCCGATTCAACCGTGACGATCGGCGTTTCGACTTCGGAGATTTCCAGCGATGGGCCGGTAACAGGCAAGACTGAGGACACGATACGCGCAGGGTTGGAGGACATCTCGGGTCTATCTCGATTTCTCGGCGACTCGAGGTCCACCGGACGGGTTACCCTGGACCCCAAGGTGGGTCCTGCGGCTGAATTACGACCGGGCCGAGCGGCAAGTCAAGTGGTATGTAAAGTAATGATGATCAAGGGGTTAGCTGGCCTATGGCAGAATTAGAACAGAGACAGGGCCATGCCAAAAAAAGCGGGGCCCAGCAAGTCTGGGCCCCACTTGGATATAGGCAAAAATCAACAGCATTCGTCCCCGCGGGTAGCTAGGGGCAGGCGCGTATCTCCTTACGCTCCATGAAGCTCCAGCTGCGAGCGTCAGCCGCCGACACCACCACCACATCAACTGGCTGCGTCAGGGAGGCCGTTGTCATGCAGTTGGGACCGGGTGACCGCTCCACCACTTCCACGCTCAGCTCCCCGTCGGTCTGGGTGATGCGATCCACAGCGATTTCGAACCCGCCGGTGGAGCGTTGTCCAGCGGCTACCGCTACGACAGCATCCCGGTTGAAGTCGATATTGGGCCGCTCCCCCACACCGAGCTCGGACCAGAACTGGCTCCAGGCATTAACGTCCCGAATCACGAGCCGGCGCGATTCTCCGATGCCGGTTCGGGTCCATTGCCCCAATCGACGAATATCGACGGTACGGGTGCTCGAGTATGGGGCATACCCTTGGGCCGGCTGTGCTTCAGTCTGTGGCGGCGTGGCAGGTTGAGATTGCACGTTAGGTTCCGAATTGGGCTCGGGGGCTGCTGCAGGTTCCGCCGGAGGCTCGTCGGACGGCGCCGGCGCCAATGACACTGGCCCGTTTGCCCCCGTGTCGTCTCCATCGGTCGCCCGAATCGTGCTTCCCGAGGCACAGCCAACGAGTGCCGCAAGAACCAAAAGTGCAGACAGTCGGGAGGTCATTGGTGCTCCGTCTTCAATTGTAGAATGGCAGCTATCGGATCAGACAAGGTACCTCTAGAAACGCGGGTCCGCATCAGGGTCCATCCCCGAACTGGGGTGATGTGCCTCACACATCGTCCCTTTACGCCCAGCCTTTGACGCCGCACCTTATCTGGCGTTTCGCTCCCCTTCCCCAGTGATCTTCCAAGGAGATGGCGATGAACCTCGTTGACCGTGTCAAGCGGATACTGCTGTCACCCAAGACGGAATGGGAAGTCATCGATACGGAGCCAGCCACTCCGTCCGAGCTTTACACCCGCTACATCATGCCGTTGGCCGCCATTGGTCCCATCGCACAGCTGATTGGATTTTCGGTCTTCGGCATCACGCTGCCGTTCGTTGGCACATACCGCGTCCCAATCGGCTCGGCGATCACGCAGGCAATCGTGGCCTATATTCTCACGCTTGCAGGTACCTACGTGCTGGCTCTGATCATCGATGCGCTGGCGCCAACCTTCAACGGCCAGCGAAGCCAGATACAGGCACTCAAGCTTGCGGCGTATTCGCTCACCGCAAGCTGGCTCGCTGGCATTTTCGCGCTGGTTCCGCCGCTCGCGATCCTTGGGGTGCTGGGGTTGTACAGCCTTTACCTTCTGTATCTCGGACTGCCAGTCCTGATGAAGGCGCCGAGAGAAAAGGCACTGGGCTATACCGCCGTGGTAATTCTCGCCGCCATCGTCCTCTGGATAATCATCGGCTCGGTAGCAGGCATGTTCATGAGGGTTCCGGGAGGGCGGATGACCAGCCGTGAGAATCTCGGTAAGGGATGGAGATCACAGCCGGTATTCTGTAGTGGAGTTATCGTTCAATGTGTCTGCTGGGGCTAACCCAGCAACCTATCGATACTTCGGCAACCGGCACGAGAGCAAAGGAAGCTGCCATGACTCGCTCAGTCCTTGGTTCCCTGCGCGTCCCGTCGTCCTCGCTTTCCTCCCTTGCAATGCTGGGGCTGGGAGCCGGGCTGGTAGCCGGGCCACTCGGCTGCGCTCGCAACCCGGTCACGGGCAAGAGCGAGCTGTCGCTGGTATCTGAGTCCCAAGAGATCCAAATGGGGCAGCAGGGAGCGAAGGAGGTCGAGCAATCGATCGGTTTCTATAAGGACCCTGCGGTGAACGCCTACGTGGCGGACATCGGCAAGCGCATGGCGGCCGCCTCGGAGCGACCCAACCTGCCATGGGAGTTTCACGTCGTAGACGACGCGGCGGTCAACGCCTTTGCCATTCCTGGTGGATTCATCTACGTGACTCGGGGGTTGATGAGCTCGATTAATACCGAAGCAGAGCTTGCGACCGTCATCGGTCATGAGATCGCGCACGTGACCAACCGGCACTCGGTTCAACAGATCAGCAAAGCCCAGCTGGCTCAACTGGGACTCGGAATCGGCAGTATTCTCTCGTCGGATATCGCCAAGTTCGGTCAGCTGGCAGGAGCCGGGCTCGGGCTTCTTTTCCTGAAGTACGGTCGCGACGCGGAGAATCAGGCCGACCAAGGCGGTTTCCGCTACGCCCTGGCCCAGAACTACGATGTGCGTGAGATGCCGAATGTATTCGTGACGCTCGGCCGTCTCAGCGAATCCTCCGGCGGGGGGAAGCTTCCTGAGTGGCTCTCTACCCATCCTGAGCCCGGCAACCGGATCGAGCATATCGAGAAGATGCTGGACACCACGAATCTCGATCAAAGGAAGCTGATCGTCGATCGGGAAGACTACTTGCGGCGCATTCAGGGGATGACTTTCGGGGAGGACCCGCGTCAGGGCTACTTCGAGGGCAACACCTTCTATCACCCTCAGATGCGCTTTCAAATGCAGTTCCCCAGCGATTGGAAAACGCAGAACATGCCGCAGGCGGTGGTCGGAGTAAGTCCAAATCAGGATGCCATTATTCAGCTCGGACTCGCGGGGCAGACTCCGCCGGAGCAGGCCGCGCGTCAGTTCCTGTCGCAGCAAGGGGTACAGGCCGGCAATGCCTCGACCGCCAGCATCAACGGTCTACCAGCCGCGTCAAGCTACTTCCAGGCCCAGACCGAACAGGGAGTGATCGAAGGAATCGTGTCGTTCGTGTCGTATGGAGGGCAGACGTTCGGCTTGATGGGCTACACCCCAACCGGAAAGCTCAGCTCGTACGATCGGGCGTTTCAGCAGACTATCGGCAGCTTTGGCCAGCTTCGAGACCAGTCCAAGATCAACGTGCAGCCCGCACGCGTCGAGCTGGTGAAGGTCTCCCGCCAGATGACCTTGGAGCAGTTCAACTCACAATTCCCTTCGACTGTGCCAGTGGAGGAGCTCGCGATCATCAATGAGTTGGAGGGCCCCGGTGCGGTGATTCCAGCCGGGCGCACGATCAAGCGAGTCGTAGGCGGGCGTCCGGCAGGGTCACCCTGATCAGGCAGGTCCCGAAGTAGTGCTTCAGTCCGGCAGCCGGAGCAGGAGGCGGCTGCCGCCGCCGGGCCCGGCCGGTTCTATCTGAGCAAAAATCGTCAGCTCGTCGCCTTTCTCCGGCGCACATGAGGACGGCACGAGACCACGCACTTCGATGCTCGTCCCCTCCTGATCCAGTGTCCACGACCCCGCTCGCCTCCCTTCGCCCCGGGCCACACACCGGCCCGAGACCCTGACCCGCCGTCCCAGCAGGTGGTCATTCTCCAGTGCGTCACGCACAGCCACGAGTGGGGCCTGCTGTGCCCGGACCGGGACCTCCGACTCTTCTCCAGCCCCCTTCACGCGCGGTGGAGGGGTCCCGCGATCGACGGCGGCGGGACCGGACCGCGGGTCCGCCACTGGGGTGGGGCTACCTGGATCGCGAGGAGCACCGGATGCCGAGCTACACGCGGTCAGAATGATCAGCACGTTGGCCAGCGCGAGGCGGTATTCCATGGCGTGATGGCCGGGCGCTACGATACTCGGCGGGTTTTACGCTTCATGAAATCCATGAGGATGAACTGGCCCAGCGTCATGGTGTTCGTGAAGTAGGCTTTGCCTTTGCAGATGGACGCAACCTGCTTGACGAAATCGACGAGGCTTCGGTCTCTCGCGAGCATGAAGGTGTTGATCATGATCCCGCTGCGCCGGCAGTTCGAGACTTCGCGATAGGTCGCCTGAAGAATCTGGGGATCCAGTCCCATCGAATTCACGTAGATCCGGCCATCGGGCATGGTCAGGGCAGATGGTTTTCCATCGGTGATCATGATGATCTGCCGCATGTCCTTCTTTTGTCCCTGCAACAACCGGCGAGCGAGCTTCAGTCCTTCGGCGGTGTTGGTGTGATATGGACCCACCTGCGCAGTGGCCAGGGCACTGAGCGGGATCTCTTCGGCAGAATCGTGAAAGAGCACCACCCGAAGGCTGTCGCCGGGGAACTGGGTCCGGATCAAGTGCGTCAGCGCCAGGGCCACCTTCTTGGCGGGCGTGAACCGATCCTCGCCGTACAGGATCATGGAATGGGAGCAGTCGAGCATCAGGACGGTGGCTGCCGAGGAGCGGTACTCCGACTGGCTCACCATCAGGTCGCTGTACTCGATGTTCAGTGGAACACCCAGGCCCTCCCTCGCTATCGCGTTGGTCAACGTCGCCGGCACGTCCAGATTCAGCACGTCGCCGAATTCGTACTGCTTGCTGACGCCTTCAGCTTCTACCCCCGTCGCGAGGTAGGGCGTGTCGTGAGCTCCGAAGCTCGATTTCCCCACACTGCCGAGCAGGTTTTTCAGCGTCTTGTACCCGAGAAAGTCGATTCCCTTTTCGGTCAGGTTAAACTGGACCTGTTGTGCCGCGGAGTGGGCTTGCCCGCCTGGCCCAAACACCGACTGGTATCCCTGGGGCACCTGGGGCGCCTGGCCGACGTTCAAGTAGCCCTCATCCATCAGTCGCTGAACGATCTTGTCGAGGAGCTCGCTCAGCTCAGCCTCGATCTGCTTGTCCCGCTCCTGGTCGCCCGTCGACTCTCCCCGCAACACCTTCAGCATCTCAGGATTGAGCTGACCTGAATCCATCAGGGCCTGGAGAATGGCCTGTCGCAGGCCGTCCACCGAGCGCTCACTGTCGCCCATCTCGTCATGCCAGAACGAGGGTGAGTTGCCGGCAAAGCCGGACTGCAGCAGAAAGTCGCTCAGCTGATCGAGGAGGCCCTGGAGATTGACCGCATCGGCCATCTCGGGGTGATACTTGGAGTAGGTCGTGAAGCGCATGTAGTTGAGTGCAGCGTCCAGAGGTCTAGGGTCTAGGGCCTGGTTCTCAGGCATCAGTGCCTAAGTGCCTAATTGTATTGATAACGGTTCGACGATCACCGCACCACCCAGCGCACGCACTAGACTCTTGACCCTTGACCCTAGACCTTTGACCCGTGCCCGCTTCTTCCCGCCAGATCGTATTCGCCGCACTGAGACACCGAAACTTCCGGCTGTTCCTGACGGGACAATTCATATCGCTCTGCGGAACCTGGATGCAGACCATCGCCCAGGGATGGCTGGTCCTTCACCTGACCAACTCGGCGTTCGCGGTGGGCCTGGTAACAGCGCTGGGCTCGCTGCCGGTGCTCCTGTTTTCCCTTTATGGCGGTGTCATTGCCGACCGCGTCAACAAGCGGCAATTCATCCTGGTGCTTCAGAGCCTGATGTTGTTGGAGGCGCTGACGTTGGGCGTCTTGACCGCGCTCGATCTGATCACCGTCGAGTGGGTGATGGGATTGGCGGTCTTCTTCGGCTTGCTGACCGCCTTCGAGGTTCCGACACGCCAGGCCTTCGTGGCGGAGATCGTCGAGCGCGAAGATCTCATGAACGCGATCGCGCTAGGCTCGAGTGCGTTCAATCTCGCTCGGGTGATCGGACCAGCAGTGGCCGGGCTGCTGATTGCCACGTTGGGGCTGGAGGCCTGCTTTTTCGCCAATGCGGCCAGTTACCTGGCCGTGATCGCCAGTCTGGTCCGGATGGATGCCCACGCGAGGAGAGCTCCCGCGGCCGTTTCCGTGTGGACTGCCCTCGGCGAAGGCTTCCTCTACGTTTTCGGCAGCCGGTGGCCTCGAGCGCTCGTCGTCATCGTGACCACCTTCAGCGTGTTTGGATTCTCCTTCATGCCGCTCATGCCGGTCTTCGCGAGGGATGCGTTGGGGCTCGACGCAAGCGGGTATGGGGTGATCGTCGCGTCCATTGGAGCCGGCGCGCTCGCCGCTGCCTTTTTCATGGCTGCATTTGGTGGTCGCATCCGCCAGTCTCGGTTGGTGTTGGGCTCCTCTATCTCCTTTGGAGCCATCCTTTCCATCGGCTCGATCGCTCCCAACTTCTGGTCAGCGATTATCCTCTACACCATCTGTGGCGGCACCATGGCGCTGAACGGAATCGCGGCCAACACCATGCTTCAGACCGAAGCTCCCGATGCGCTGAGGGGAAGAGTCATGGGATTCTATTCGTTCATGGTGCTGGGTCTGGCTCCTTTCGGTTCCCTGCAAGCGGGATGGGTTGCCGAGCATTTCGGCGTGCGTGTCGCCTTTGCCGTTGGGGGTGTGATCTGCCTGCTGGTTGCGGCCGGCGTTGCCTGGTGGATGGGTCGAGCCGTGCGTCTGCGGCGGGCAAACCGGGATCGACGGGGATCGGGGGAGCGGGTGGTCGTACTCGACAGAGGGGAGGGTCAATGATCATTACCATCTCTCGGCAGTACGGCGCCGGCGGCTCGGAAGTAGCCCAGCGAGTGGCTTCAGCACTCAACTGGAAAGTCGTGGACAACGAGCTGGTCGAGGAGGTGGCTGCCCGGGCCGGTCTTCCCGCCGCCGACGTGGCGGAGCGTGAAGAACGCGTGGCCACCTTCGCCGAGCGCCTGGCCCGCACGCTGGCGGCCTCCACACCGGAGCTGTTCGCCTCACCCGTGCCCGGCGGGACGGTGCCAAAGCTCCAGGAGGCCGATCTGGTGCGGATTACCGAAACGGTCGTAGCCGAGGTAGCCGCGAAGGGAAGGGTGGTGCTGGTAGGACGCGCCGCGCCTGCGGTCCTGGCCCGCGAGCGCGACAGTCTACACGTTCAGCTGGTCGCGCCTCGTCCTTATCGCATCCAGGCCGCTGCGGAGCGGCTGGGTCAGGATCCTTCGAAGGTGGCGGGGATCGTAGACGAAACAGACAGCATGCGGGCTCGCTACCTTCGTCAGTATTACCGGAGGGATTGGTACGACCCGGTCAATTACCATCTCGTGCTGAACACGGGTCTGCTGGGAATCGACGGAGTTACGGAGGTGATTGTCGGCGAGGCGCGAAGGAGGGGCTGGGCGTGAAACGCAAAAGTGAAAGTGTGAAAAGTGAAACATAAAGAGCAAAGTGAAGCTATTCACTTTTCACTTTTCACTTTCATCCAAAGCTGATCCCGCCCTTACCGTATCCCGGCTCCCGCCGCTCCGGCTTGGCCCTGCTATAGCCAAGCTCCTCACTGCGGCTGATCCGCTTCTGGGCTGCAAGACCCTCCAACACCAGCTCACATGCAGCCACCTGCCGGGGGCCGTCCTGGCCCGTTGCCAGGCCGAACTCGGTGGTCACATCGAGAAGTCCAGGGACCATGCCGAATCCCTTGAGACAGAGATCCGAACGTTCGTCGCCCGACACCTTGAGCGCGCCGCCCTGATCGAACCAGGCGACGATCTTGGCCAGGTCCGCTCCGCCCATGCGCTCCTCCATTACACGGCCGGCGGCGCGCCGGATAAGATCGCGAGCGATGATATCTCCGCCCTGAAGCTCGCCCTCATACTCCAGCTCCAGCTTGCCGGTTATCGAGGGCACCGCAGCGTAGACATCGCTGATACGGGGCACGACGCGCTGCTCACCCAGGGCGGCGGTTCGCCGCTCGGCATTCGAAACGGCATTCTCCAGGACGCTGATCGGCAGACGCTGGCTCACTCCCGATCGTTTGTCGACCCGCTTGTCTTCGCGTGCCTCGAAGGCGACGCGTTCGATCACCTCCAGGACGAAATCGGGAATGTCGATGGTTGGACCTCCCCGCTCGGTCCACGCCTCCTGGGTGGTGATTTCCATGCCGAGCTGAACGGTTCGCGGGTAGTGGGTGATGACTTCGGATCCGATCCGGTCCTTGAGCGGAGTGATGATCTTGCCGCGGGCCGTGTAGTCCTCGGGGTTAGCGGTGAACGCCAGCAGTACGTCCAGGGGCAGCCGCACCGGATAGCCTTTGATCTGGACGTCGCCCTCCTGCATGATGTTGAAGAGGCCGACCTGCACCTTCCCTGAGAGATCGGGCAGCTCGTTGATCGCGAAAATTCCGCGATTAGCGCGGGGCAGCAGTCCAAAGTGCATCGTCAGCTCGTCGGACAGGAGGTGACCGCCGCGTGCCGCCTTGATCGGATCGACATCGCCGATCAGGTCGGCGATGGTCACGTCCGGCGTCGCCAGCTTCTCGACAAAGCGCTGGTCGCGCCGGAGCCACGCCAGGGGCGTGGCATCACCACATTCCGCCAGCAGCTCTCTTGCGTACTTGGATATCGGGGCGAAGGGATCGTCGTTGACTTCGCTGCCCGCCACAATCGGAATCCGTTCGTCAAGGAGGCCCGTGAGCTCCCGCAGAATGCGGCTCTTCGCCTGGCCTCGAAGCCCCAGCAGGATGAAGTGATGCCGCGCGAGCAGCGCGTTGACGATCTGCGGAAGGATCGTGTCTTCGTAGCCTACGATCCCCGGGAATAAGGGGTTACCGGAGCTTAGCCGGACCAGGAGATTGCTTCGGATTTCCTCCCTGACGGAGCGGCCGCGGAACGGCGCTTCGGCCCATCTGCTGTTCTTGAGTTCACCAAACGTACGTGGTTCAATCATGGCCTAGTTCGTTTCGTATTCGGGTCTGCAGATACCATCACCTTGCACAAAGCTAAATCGGTACGTACCTTCGCCCACACTTGCCGGGCTCTCCCGGCTCCCGGACATTGTAGTCCACCGCCAACTGCCCCTGATGGAGAGACGATGAAGACGATCCTGTTGATGGCCGCGGTTCTCGTGCTTGCCAGCTGTGGTGACCGAAAGGGTACAACGTCGGGAGCCGACACGTCTGCTATGGGACCGGCCACGACCGACACTGCCGCCATGACCCACTCAGACACGGCCATGACGAGAGACACGGCCCACTAGCACAGCCTCCGTCTCACCTGTCCACGAGCCCCGAGATACTCGGGGCTTGTTGTTTCGGTCAGCCGTCCAGGTCCTCGGGACCGAACGGCAGCGCCACCACGGTGGCGGGCTGGCCGCCTGCCAGCAACTCCTCTCCCACCGCCACCTCGCGCCGGATCAACCCCAGGCCGATAGCCCGGTCCTCGAGGCTGAGAGTGGACCGAACGCTGCCGACTTCGCGCTCGCCCTTGTTGATCGCGCGGCCATGGAGGGGCTCTGGCCGGCGCCAGCGAAGACCTCGCATCTCGCGGTTCGTATGCCCCCGGAAGTGCAGGCGGGCCACGGTCTCCTGTCCGGTATAGCAACCTTTGGTGTACGACACGCCGCCGATCTGATCGTACCGGACTTCCTGGGGCAGTGTTCGGTCGTCGATCTCCGCCCCGAGCGCGGGCCAGCCGGAGAGGATCCGCGCAGCATGCAGATCGCTCTCATTGCCTGGCAGCGCTCCGGCCGAGACCAGCTTCGAGCTCAATGCGGCCAGCGCGGGCCCCGCGCCAACGGCCAGTGCCACGAATGGGGCTGCTTCGGGCGCGAGCCCCAGCGCCACTGGACTCACCTCGCCACCCACAGCGGCTACTCGCCCCGATGAGTCGGGCATGCCCACACCAGACTCCGCGAGAGTCTGGAACCCGCGCGCTCCGATCAGCCACGCTACACACGCATCGCCGGTGAGGTCTACGACCTTGGCCAGGCGCGGGGGAAGCTGGCGTCGAAACAGATCGAGGGACGCTTCATGGCCGGACCGGGGAGCGATCAAGGTCAGGGCATCTGCCTGGCGGATCACCCAGTAATCCACCACCAGCGCGCCCTTCGGTGTCAGCAGCGCCCCATAGACGAGGCTGTTATCACCGGGCTTGACCAGGTCGTTGGTGAGCAGGCCCTGTAGGCAGGTCAGCGCTCCCGGACCCTGGATTCGGAAGACCGCCGGTTCGGTTGTTACCAGTACCGCGCCGTGTCTGACTTCCGACAGGCGATCGCGATTCAGGGTCAGGTCGAACTCAGACATGCGCCCACGGGAGCTCGGCGGCCTCGTGGCCCAGAAAATCCTGCCACACGAGGTCGGCGTCACGTATGGCATCGCCGGAATACGAGGTCGACAGCATCGCGCACCGCAACCCGGCCGCGCGTGCGGCGTTCAAGCCTGGTATGGAGTCCTCGATCACCACGCAGCGTTTGGAGGGCAAGTCCAGCCGTTCCCGCGCGCGTACATAGCCTTGAGGGTCTGGCTTGCAGGCGGCGACGTCTTCGGCGGCGATTATCTCGGCGAAGTGAGGCTGAAGCCCCGCCAGCTTCAGCACCAGATCGATCTCGCTTCTCAGTGCTCCAGACACGATCGCCAACTGGAAGCCCTCGAGGGCGGCATTCTCGATGAAATCCGCTACCCCGGGGACGAGACGCATCTCGGCCCGAATCGAGCGGTCGTACTCGGCGTGTTTGCGAGCCACCGCTTCCTGGAGGGTGGCTTCGTCAGTCGGCCGTCCCATCCGCTCGAAGGTGAAACGGAAGCACTCGCGATCGTCGAACCCGAGATACTCGCGGTAGTAAGTATCCCGATCGAGCGTGTATCCGTAACCGGATAGCGTGGCGATCAACGAGTCGCAGTGCTGCGACTCATCGTCTACGATCACACCATTGAAATCGAAGAGGATCCCGGAGGTCATGGACTGAAGGGTAAACGATGAGGGGTGAACAGTGAACAGCAGACAGGAAACAGGCTCTTTACTCTTGACTATTCCTATACTCGATCGTAAAAGCCGGCCTTCTCATACGAGAGATCGAGCAGCTCGACTGGATGTGCTACCCCAATCGAGAGTCCTGCCGCACGTAGGCCCGCGCCAATCTGCATCAGGCAGCCTGGATTCCCCGTGACGACGAAATCCGGCCGTGGCTGGGCTGCCGCAAAGCTCCCGATCTTGTTGTCGAGCACGGCCCGAGCCATACGCGGCTGAAGGAGGGAGTAGATCCCCGCGCTACCGCAGCACCGGTCTGAGCCGGGTAAAAGGTGAAGCCGCAACGATGGGACGGCGCCCAGTAGCGCCAGCGGAGCCTCAAGTACGCGCTGTGCGTGCTGTAAGTGACAGGGCGCGTCGTAGGCAACGGCGAGGTCGAGCGCGGCTCCCGGGCGGGGTCCCCGTTCCGCCAGCAGCTCAGAGACATCCCTGACCTTCGCGGCCATGCTTCTTGCCGCCGAGGAGTTCAACAGCCGGCCGTAATCCTTCAGCAAGGCGCCACAACCGGCACTGTTCACCACGATGAAATCCGCCGATTCGGCCATGGCCTCGACGTTCGCCGTGGCGAGCGCCCGCGCCGGCCCGGCATGTCCGGCATGTTCGTGCAGCGCACCGCAGCAGACCTGGCCCGGCACGTCAATGACGCGATAGCCGTTCACCTCGAGAGTGCGCCGCGTGGCCGCATGCACATGGCTGAAGAGCGCGTCCATGACGCAGCCGCGAAAGAGGGCGACGGTAGGGTAAGATGGAGAAGATGGATCGTGCGATGACGGCGGAGAGGATGCAGAGGCGGCCCTCTCCATCTTCTCTGTTTGCTCACCCGAGGCCGCAAGCATTCCCATCCCGAAACCAAGACGATTTTTACCGGACAAAAGATGAGGGAGATGGGTAGCGCGGAGGAGTTTGGCCAGGGCAAAGAGCGGGCGCCAGAGAAGTCGGTACCTGAATACCCCCAGCACCGCCCGTGCGGTGGGCGGCAGGCCCCGCGCCTTGAAGATTTGTTCTCGCGCTGCTTCCAGGCCCTGGCCGTAGCCCACCCCGGAGGGGCAGACGGGTTCACAGCCCCGGCAGCCGAGGCAGCCGTCCAGATGCTCCAGCAGTGCGGGGTCGTGCGGGCTGATCTCTTCCCGCTCGAGCGCTCGCATCAGGACGATCCGGCCTCTCGGACTGTGTCCCTCGTCTCCGGTGGCGAGATAGGTCGGGCATGCCGGCAGACAAAATCCGCAATGCACGCATGGATCGAGAGCGGAATAGCTAGACATTGTCCACGCCCTCGAGCGCCACATTGAGGCACTGACCCGGGTCGAACGTATCGCGTAGCCGGCCCACAATCTGACCCACACCCTCCCGGTAGGCTCCGAAGTGACCCAGTGCGCGCCGCACCGGCCACGGTGCACGCTCCAGAGTCATCGGGATCTCTCGAGCCGCCGCCGACCGTCTCAAGGAACGGAGCTGTTCGATCGGCGCGTCTCCCGTCCAGCGGATCATGCCGAGGCCGGCGCCGGCTGAGACCAGGCCCTCGTCGAGGTCGTGCGCCAGCAGGTCGATCGCCTCGTCCACTCCATCTCCGAGGACACCCAAGCGGAGGGTGATCGGTCCCCCGAGGCTGCCGCGGGCGGCCACACTCCAGAACGCTGCAGTGCGGTCGGCAGGCAGCGGCTCCCACTTCTGATCGCCGACCGAGCCGAGCCGGCGAACATCCGCCTGAACCGCGGCATCGGTTCCAAGAAACCGGGCGGCCAGGACCCATTCGGATTCGGCCGCGAGGGCTGGTGACAGCAGCTCGAGTGCGCTGGGCAAAAGGTGAACCGACACCAGCTCCCGTGCGGCC
Source organism: uncultured Gemmatimonadales bacterium (assembly GCA_963730915.1). Taxonomy (GTDB): domain Bacteria; phylum Gemmatimonadota; class Gemmatimonadetes; order Gemmatimonadales; family GWC2-71-9; genus CAVVWJ01. The sequence goes on from CAVSTR010000005.1 coordinate 235,360, forward strand.
GAGGTGAGCGCATCGCGCTGGCCTCGAGCGACCAGGGTCACGTCTGCGCGCGGCAGCGCACGCAGGCGCAGGTGCACATCGGCGATTATTCCGAATCCACCAAAGCCACCCACCTGAAGCTTCGTCAGATCGTAGCCGGCGACGTTCTTGACCACCCGTCCTCCCGCATTGACGAGACGGCCATCGCCAGTTGCAACGGTGCAGCCCAGCACGTGGTCGCGGACGGGTCCGAATCCATGTCGCAGCGGGCCTGCGGTCGCCGTTGCAATCACGGAGCCGATGCTGCGCTCCGGCCGGCCCGGCGGGTCCACGGCCAGCCACATGCCGTAATCGGCCAGGCGGCGCCGCAGGGCCTCGAGCGAGGCGCCGGCCTGCACCGTGGCCACCAGATCAGCCGGACTCACGGAGACGATCTGCTCCAGAGCCCTCGTGCTGACCACGAAATCGGCTGGGGCATCAGGTGCGAGCCATGTACCGCGCCCCTCGACCCGAATCTTCCAGCCCTCCTCATGAGCCAGGCGGCATACCAGGGACAACGCGTCGCTCGAGTCCGGACTGGCTCGCGCCAGGCCGCGGGCATCGCGATCGACCCCGGATGTGCCAAGCAATGCCCGAAGCCGGGCGAAGATCGGGCTGGTCACGATCCGACTGCGCGGAGCGGGGAGGGACGAGTGCTCTTCACGGCGTGCCATTCGCGGCAGGCATGCACCGGCACCACCTTACCTGGATTGGCGCGCTCGGAAGGATCGAACACGCGCCGAACTGCCCGCATGGCTCCCAGGGTTTCTGCATCGAAAATCCAGGGCATGTAGTCGAGCTTGTCGGATCCGACCCCGTGCTCGCCGGTAATACTTCCTCCGACCGCCACACAGGCGGCCATGATCTCCCGGCAGGCAAGCTGTACCCGGGCCACCACTGCCGGGTCGCGCCGATCGAAGCTGATGTTCGGGTGGAGGTTTCCGTCGCCCGCGTGAAAGACATTGCTGATCGTGAGACCGTGGTGGCTGCGTATTTTCTCGATCTCGTCCATGATGTCCGGCAGCGCGGAGCGGGGGACCACTGCATCCTGAACGGCAAGGTCCGGAGCGATTCTCCCCATGGCGCCGAACGCCTTCTTGCGACCTTGCCACAACCTGGCGCGGTCGCCCGGCGTGGATGCGCTCCTGACCTCTCGCGCGCCACACTGGACGAGAATTTCCCTGACCGTCTCAGCCTCCGCCGTGACTGCCTCGCTCTGACCGTCGAGCTCTACGAGGAGGACCGCCGCCGCATCGGTAGGATACCCCGCCGCATAAATGGATGCTTCCACCGCCGCAACACAGGCACGATCCATCATTTCGAGTGCCGCCGGGACGATGCCGGTGGCGATGATCGAGGAAACGGCCTCACTGGCGGCTCGGACGGTAGGGAAGTCCGCCAACATCGTCCGCACGCTCTCGGGCACCTGCTCGAGTCGGACGGTTATCTCGGTGGCGATGCCGAACATCCCCTCACTGCCGACAAACAGGCCGACCAGGTCGGGCCCCCACGGTTCCCCTTGCTCCGAGCCGAGCCTCGTCACGGACCCATCCGGCAGCACGACCTGGAGTGACACGATGTGGTTGGTGGTCACCCCGTATTTCAGGCAATGCGGGCCGCCGGCATTTTCCGCCACGTTTCCACCTACGGTGCATGCGGTCTGACTGGATGGATCCGGCACATACTGCAGGCCCAGAGGTGCAACTGCTTCGGAAAGCCGCGCGTTGACGACACCGGGTTGGACCACTGCGCGCCGCTGAACCGGGTCTACTCTGAGAATGCGATTCAGGCGAGTGAGTGTGATCAGGACCGCATCAGTGGCGGCAAGCGCGCCACCGGAGAGACCGGTGCCCGCGCCGCGCGCGACGAAGGGGACTTGAATCAGGTGCAGCAACCGAATCAGCTCACGCACTTCGTACGGAGTGCCCGGCATGACCACAACGCCGGGCAACGACTCGTGAGTAGGAAGCCCATCCATGGCATAGGTCGTGAGCTCTCCCTTGCGGTGTCTCACCCATGCGGGTCCTACGATCCGCGCCAGAGCCTCGAGGAGAGAAGCGTTCATGGCTCGGTAATTATCTCCGGTGCGGAGCCGCCCTTGCCGTTCGTGTGGGCTCGTTGGTGCACCTTGATGGCGCGTTCGAGGGTACTTGTGAGAATCGGTAATAGCTGGATGAGCGCCTGAACCCGCCGCTCGGTCGAGCGTTCGGCCAGTAAGCGCTGTTTCACGCCAGGATCACACTCGAGTGTCCCGGCGACTTGAAAAGACAATAGCGTGGCCTCTTCCGCCAAGGTGGGCTCCTCAGGCTCGGCGTCATTGAGCTGCCGCAATCCGGCGAAGTACTGGATGAACAGCTGGCGCAGAGTCGAAATGTCTTCCACGGATGGCTCGGTCGACGGATCATCGTCGAAGGTCTGCACCAGGGCCACGAGATACGGCAACGATTCCTCCAGCAGCCGCGACAACACGAACCGAGATCCGCCGAGCACGACGATGTTCGATCGTCCATCCGGCAGCTCCTGGTTCACCCGCACTTCGGCCACGCACCCCACGGTTCCCGGCTCTGGCCCGCTCCGCTCGTCGCTCAGAGGGGTGACACCGAACCGGCGATCCGAGGCGAGGCAATCGGCCAGCATCCGCCGGTATCGAGGCTCGAAGATGTGTAGCGGTAGCGGGGTTCCTGGGAACAGCACTACCTGTAATGGAAAAATCGGAAGCCGGGAAGGCATGCGGGAAAGATAGCTATTGGCTGTTGGCGAGTGGCTAGCCTTAAAATCAGCGACCCTCCTCAGCCGTAACCAAGGAGGGTCATCTCTACGATCAGCCAATGACCGACGCAGGTAGACGCCTTAGGCCGCTCCCCAAAAGCCTCTCAGCGAACGCACGTCCGGGGAATCACGCAGCTTCTCGAAGGCGCGCTCTCTGATCTGGCGGATGCGCTCGCGGGTGACGCCAAGTAACGCGCCGATCTTTTCCAGGGTGAGAGCCTCTGACCCTTCATCCAGACCGTAGTACAACGAAAGAATCTTTCGCTCGCGCGGAGTGAGATGGCGCTCGAAAATGCGGTCGATGAACTCGCGCTGCAGCCGAACGTCTGTCATCTCCTCGATTTCACTTCCGCCGGTACCGGCGACCCGCTCGCCAAACGTGCTGGCGCCCCGATCCTGCCGCTCCACCGGTGCATCCAGTGAGACCTCGGTCGACGTCATCCGATGAGCCGAGCGGATGTTGTCCACTGTGTCGTTAAGCGCTATGGCGATCTCGGAATCGGTCGGCTCCCGGCCAAGCTCCTGCGCGAGAAAGCTCTTGGCGCGGGACATTCGGACAAGAGCGGAGTTCTGGTTGAGCGGGATCCGGACGCTGCGAGTCTGCTCGGCCAAGGCCTTCAGCACCGCCTGCCTGACCCACCACACGGCGTAGGAGATGAACTTCACCCCGTGGTCGGGGTCGAACTTCTTGACCGCCTTGAGCAGCCCTTCGTTGCCGATGGCAACCAGCTCGGAGAGGTCCAACCCATGCCCCTGATACTTCTTCACGTACGAGATCACGAAGCGGAGATTCGCGGTGACCAGCCGCTCAGCGGCTCGTTCGTCTCCCGCGAGGGCGGATCGCGCCAGTCGCTTCTCCTCGTCCGGATCGGAGATCATGGGGAGCTTTTGAATGTCGAGCAGGTATTGATCGAATGCGCCGGAAGGAGTGGAGCGGGCAAACGGCCGAGCTTTCCCGGTACGAACTACGGTCATAATACAACCCCGGCAGAGTTGAACGCTGCAAATGTGGCGTGCGGTGACCAGAGCTATTCGGAGAGGAATGAGTAGCCAATATATGAACAGTCAGCGGCGCGGTCAAGCAATTTTTTCTTTCCACATCACAAAATGTTGCTGCAGACCCGCTTCGTGAGTTTATCCACTTTGGCGGGTCGGGCGTCACGTCCGAAGTTGCCAGGCCAACATGCAAGGCATTGCAGATAAACGACATTAGATGAGCGTTTCTCTGGCGACTAGTCGACTGTTATCGCCTCTATGGAGGCGAGTCCAGCCTCGATGGATTCAACCGGAACCGGGGTGGTCCAGGTCTCTGACCGGTGCATCTCACCTGCGCGGGCGACCAGGGCGAAGTGTATCTCACCCTTCTTGTTCTTCTTGTCCCGAGCCATGCTTTCGAGCAGGGCTTGGCGGGGAATTCTAGCCGCCAGGCGGATGGGAAGTCCCAGCTGAGTGAGGAGTTCTGCCACGCGCCGGCTCAGCCCTGGTGCCCCCACCCCCACTGCCTCGGCGAGGTACGACTCGGCCACCAGTCCTAAAGCCACCGCCTCCCCGTGAGGTATCTGGTAGCCGGAGGACTGCTCCACGGCATGGGCTATGGTGTGCCCCGCATTCAGAATGGCACGCCGGCCCGACTCGCGCTCGTCGTCCGAAACGATCCCAGCCTTGATCTCGACGCTGCGGCGGACCAGATGGACCAGAGCGTCCGAGTCACGCCGTCCAAGCGCCTCCGTGTTCGACTCGATCCACCTCAGATACGAGTCGTCAGCGATCATTCCGTGCTTGACGGCCTCAGCCAGTCCGGCCCGGTATTCCCGCTCCGGCAGTGTCTTGAGTGTGCGGGGGTCCGCTACAACCGCGACGGGAGGGTGAAACGCGCCAACGAGATTCTTTCCGCCCGGGGTGTCGACCCCCGTCTTGCCGCCTACGGATGCGTCGAGCATGGCCAGAAGCGTGGTTGGCACCTGCAGGTAGGGGACGCCGCGCATGTAGGTTGCCGCGACGAAGCCCGCCAGATCACCCGTGACTCCGCCTCCGAGCGCGATCAGGCCCGCATCTCGGCCGAAACGGCGTTCCATGAGCTGGTCGGTTAGCTCGGCCCACGTCTCGCGGGTCTTGGATTTCTCGCCCGGCTCGAAGGTGAGACAGTCGCCAGCCCATGCAGCCGGACCCCAGTTACCCGAGCGGTAGATGCTGTGCACCCGGGAATCGGCGATCAACGCTACTCGACGACCAGGCAGCTGCTTCTGGATGAGCAGTGGCAACCGATCCAGGGCGCCCGGTTCGACATACACGGGGTAGCTCCCCAAAGCGTGGGTGACGACGACAGGGTCAGTCTCACCTACCATGTCACATCACTGATGCCGTCCCGGAGGTTCGCCAGCCGCGCGAGGGTAAACAGGAGGTCGGAGAGCCGATTCAGGTACACGATAAAGAGCTCGGCGACCTCGTGATCATGCGCGAGATGCACCACGCTGCGCTCGGCACGCCGGCACACGGTTCGCGCCAGGTGGAGTGACGCGGCGACCGCGCTACCTGCCGGCAGCACAAAGGCCCGCAGGGGCGGCAGGCTCCTCTCGGCCTCATCCATGTGCTGCTCGAATTCTGCAATTCGGTCCGGCGAGAGGGCTCCCTTCTCGAGCGACTTTGCCACACGCCCCGGATCGGGGGTGGCGAGATGACCACCGATCGCAAAAAGATCACGTTGAATCGATTCCAGGAGTGGATCAAAAAACTGCTGATTGGCGGTGGCCCGGACGACTCCCAGCACAGAGTTCAGCTCGTCGATATCGCCATAAGCAGCAACTCGAGGATGGTCCTTCGGCACCCGGCCACCGCCGAACAATCCCGTTTCGCCCTTGTCCCCGGTCTTGGTGTAAATCTTCATCGGCAGGACGCATCCACTTCGGCAGCGGCCACCACGACATTACCCCGCGGTTGAATGATGCCCCAGAGCACGCTCCCCCGTCGGACATCGACCTGCTCCATCCAGAGGTTGTCCCGTTGGAAGGCAAAGTCGCTGATCGGTTGAAGGCGGCGCCAGAAGATGCTCCTTCGAAGCGCACCATACGGGCTCAGCCGACCCCGCCTGAGGGAGATCAGCGTGGGGCGGAAGATGGTCTGCTGCCATGCACCGGCGCTGTCCCAGACCATCACCGTGGCTGCCACTAAGGTGTCTCCGCCTCCCGTGATCCTGCGGGTCCGAAGTGAGACCGCGTACCGAACCGATCCCGGGTTCGCGCGATAGGCGGTCACGTCCGCGGCATCGATGTCGGAAAGGGTGTTGATTTCGAGAGTTGGAATGGAGGGCCGCTGGAGCGCGAGCGACCGGAAATTCGCAGCAAGCACCGAGTCCATAGCCACCGCCGTTCGGTCGATCAGCTCATCGAGCAAGCCGCTTCCAGGCGACGGCACCGGCTCACGTCGCCGGAACTCCTCGTCTGCATCGTCATCGTCCGCCGCTGCTCGCCGAGTGAGGGAGCCAAGCACCGGGCCTCGCATCGGCTGCCGGTTTCCATCAGCGATTACCTCGACCTGCGCCCCACGCCAGCCGCAGGAGCTTCCCCGGATCAAGATCGCGCCCGGCGTTACTCGCGTGTGTCCAACCGGAGAGCCAACGAGGGCTCGGTCCACTCCGGGGTGACCGGCAACCGTGCGGCGTCTGCCACCGGGTGCCAGGGTCACAACTTTCTCACGGGCCAGCGATGCCCACATATCACCAGGCTGTACGAGATGGGGCTGGTAGCGGCGCAGCAGGCCGGCTATGAGTGCGGTATCGCTCGAGAGCAGGTGCACCGACCGGCTGGTTCCCTCACCGACAAAGCTGCCGACCAGATATCCCAGCGAGTCGATCCTCACATCGCTGGCCAAGCTCATGGAGTCGAGAGGAGCTGCGGGGCGCTCACGCAGCAGGTCGCCGAGAAAGCGGCCGGTACTCGCACAGGCGCTGATTGCGGGCGGCGCAGCGAGCAGCACCGTGGCGATCGCGAGTCTGCGAGTGTTGGGGCCGGTCATGGCGGTCAATGTGCCGGGTCGAGGTGAGAAGCGAAAGGGGTTTCGAGAGAAGTGGCGAGCCATGAGCACGAGCTATGAGCTATGAGCTACTAGCTGTTAGTTTTTGGCGCGTAGCTCATACCAACAAGGAGCAGCAGTGGCCGAGCAGGAGCTCAGAGATATTTCCATCATCGGTGGCGGCCCCACTGGGTTGTTTGCCGCCTTTTACGCCGGCATGCGCGGCGCTTCCGCGCGCATCATCGATGCCCTTCCTGCCCTCGGTGGCCAGCTCATGGCGCTGTATCCGGAGAAATACATCTTCGACGTTGCGGGCTTTCCCAAAGTTCTGGCGAAGGACCTCGTTCGCGACATGGCTACCCAGGCGCTTCAGTTCGGCGCCACTACCCACCTGGGTCAGGTGGTCACGGGCCTGCGGAAGGTAGAGCAGGACGGTTCCAGTCACTTCGTTCTCGAAACCAGCGAGGCCGAGTACCCCACGAAGACCATCATCATCGCGGCTGGTATTGGGGCATTCGAGGCGCGCAGGCTCGGCATCGAGGGAGAGGACCGATTCGAGGAAAAGGGTTTGTACTTCAAGGTCCTCGACCCCAGACAGTTCGAGGGTAAGCGCGTGTTGCTCGTGGGTGGCGGCGATTCAGCCTTCGATTGGGCCGTGAATCTTCAGGGCATTGCCAAATCCATCATGCTGATTCACCGGCGGGACGGGTTCCGGGCTCATCAGGCCACGATTACGCAGGTGCAGGAATTCCAGCGCTGCGGCAAGTGTGATCTGCGGACGTTCTGGGAAGTGAAGGCGCTGCACGGAAACGGACGGGTCGAGCGGGTAACGATCCACAACACCAAGACCAAGGAGGAAGAGACTCTGGAAATCGATGCGGTCATTCCGCTGCTCGGATTCCACTCGGACCTTGGGGCGATCAAGGAATGGGGGCTCGACACCGAGAAGGCCGACATCAAGGTCGATCAGGTCATGGCTACGAACGTTCCCGGCATCTACGCGGCGGGTGACATCACCAGCTATCCCGGCAAGCTCAAGCTCATCGCGACCGGTGCCGGTGAAGCCTGTATTGCGGTGAACAACGCGGTGCACTGGATCAACCCGAAAGCCAAAGTGAATCCGGGACATTCGTCCAACATGGCCCTGTTCGGACAGAAGGACGACTAACTACCGCCGTCCCATCTCCACCACCACGCTGTCGATTGCCGCGAGGATGGCACGACCGGGCTGGGCGTGGTGGTTGGCCTGAACCGAGAACATCAGTGCCCTCCCTCGGTCCAGCTCGATAAATCCGGAAAGGCTGTTCACACTCGAGATGCTGCCTGTTTTCGCGCGCACCCGGCCTCCCAGGGGGGTGCCGACGAAGCGCGTCTTGAGCGATCCGGTGGCGCCCGCCAGCGGAAGCCCGGCGGCGAAGGTGGCGTAGCGTGGATGTCGCCGCATGTAGCGCAGCATCTGAGTGAACGCGAGAGGGCTGATCAGGTTGGAGCTGGAAAGCCCGGAGGCATCGCTCAACGAGATTTGAGTCGAGTCGATCCGCACCGAGTCAATCAAGAATCGTCGCTCCACCTCCAAGCCGTCCGCCCAGGACCCGCCTCGTCCGAATTGCTTTCCCAGCTGCTTCAGAAGCATTTCGGCAAACCAGTTCTGACTGGTGTTCAGGATCGGAAAGATCCAGTCCCGAACCGGCCGGGAGTAGACCTCGCCCAGCGGGGTCCGCGTTCTCAGGTTCGCATAGAGGCTCGAATCTGTGGTGGACCGCGTTGTGCCGGTAACGGCGATGCCCGCATCGGCCATCGCCTGGCGCAGTGCCCTGGCCGCGTAGAGGTTCGGGTCGGGAAGCGCGAACGATTCCTTCCGAGGGGGGTTGTCCAAAGCAACCGTGCCTTCAGCCCAGATCTGCAGGGTTCCCGGGTGACGGAAGAAGCGGTCGCCGATGTCCGATTCCCCTCCGGCTGGAACGGTGACGGTGCGGTTCTCGAAGGCCACGTCGCCCAGATCGGGGCTCATGGTGATAGCGGCCGGCGCCCCGGCGGCGGGCCCCGCCTGCCAGGTGAAGTCGACGCTGTTGTCGTTGAAGCCCAGCCCTGAGACGGGGGCGGCGTACCACCAGTTCAAGTCGAATTGCTCCCAGTTCGGGTGCAGCAGCGTAGACTCGAAATAGCTGCCATCACCGACCACGTCACCTTGAACCAGCTGGACCCCGCGGGCCCGGAGCGAGTCGGCCAGCTGACGCATTCGGAAGAACGGATCGGTATCACACACACCGGGCAGGGTCGAGTCCGTGGCGTAGCAGCGGCGGTCCATTGTCGGATCACCGCGGCCGTAGAGCACGAGGTCTCCCAGAAGAACCCCGCCGACGACCGGTCCCCCGTAGACGCTCGTTTTAACTCGCCAATCGGGTGGGAGCAGGGCTGAGGCCGCCGCCGCAACGACGAGCTTGGTGTTGCTGGCGGGAATAAAAAGTCGATCTGCGTTCCGACTATAAAGAAGACGGCCGCTGTCATCCGCCAGGGCGACGCCCCACAGCTGCCGGTTGAAGGGTGATCGGTCGAGGCGAGCGTCAAGTCGTTTGCCCAAGGATTGAGCGGCCGCGTTATCGGAGAGGACAGAGGCGACCACCAAGAGGATGGAGAGATCCTTCGCCGCGCTCAGGATGACCCGTCTGCTCCATCGTGCTGCCCCGCCGCCCCGCTGCCCCTCCTTAGTCATACGCCACTCTCGGGTCTACTCTCGCGTACAGCAGATCGGTCAGCAGGTTCACCATGACGAATACCAGGCTGAGGAACAGGATGCTTCCCTGAATGGCGGGAAGGTCACGCTTGTCGATGGCGGTAAGGACGTAGCGACCGACGCCGGGCCACGAGAAGATGGTCTCGGTCAGGATCGAGCCGGTGAGATAGCTACCGAAATCCAGCCCCAGGACAGTCACGACCGGCAGGAGCGCGTTCCTGAAGCCGTGAGAAAGCACTACGCGTCCCTGGCTCAATCCCTTCGCTCGAGCGGTGCGGATGAAGTCACTCTGCAGGACCTCCTGCATAGCCGCGCGGGTCATTCGTGAGAGAAACGCCACCGAGCGCATGCCCAGAGTGACGGCCGGCAGAATGAGGTAGATGGGATTGGCGGAGCCCGACGGCGGAAGCCAGCGCAGGTGCACGGCAAAGATCAGAATCAGGATGAGTCCCACCCAGTACACGGGAAAGGAAACGCCGAGGTACGCCACGAAAGTGGCTAATCGATCCGTCCATGAGCCCGGACGCCATGCGCCATAGATACCGACCGAGATGCCGATCAGTGCGGCGAACAACATGGCGGCGCCGGCGAGACGGAGTGTAGCGGGAAATCGCTCGAGCAGATCGTTTACAATGGGGCGCCGGGTGATGTAGCTGGTGCCCAGATCCCCCCGCAGCACCCCGCCCACATAGTGCCCGAATTGTTCATACAGCGGATCGTCGAGCCTCAGCTCTGCTCGAAGGCGAGCCAGCGTCTCGGGGTCCGCGCGCTCCCCCACCATGGACTGTACCGGGTCGCCGGGCGCCACGTAGAGGAGAAGAAAGGTGACAGCCAGAACGCCGAGAAGGGTGGGGACGAGCAATGCCAGCCGATACAGTATGAATCGGCTCACCGGGTTCGCTCTGCCTCCATCCAGCGCTGACCGGTAAACACGAGAGGAAAACGCCACCCGGAGACATCGGGGCGCATCGCCCACACGTCGACCGGAAACCACAGGAAGATCCACGGTGCCAGGTCGAACACGCGCGCGTCGATCGCTCGGGAGAGGCGGGCCTTCTCGGCTTCGTCTGTGGTGGCGCGGGCGCGGAGAATCATGGTATCGAGGGCCTGGTCGGCGAGGAAGGCGTAATTGCCACCGTGTCCCTTGTTTCGAGAATGAAACAGAGGATAGTTGAAATTTTCCGGGTCAGGATAGTCCGCCCACCAGTCGGTGAGAAACAGGTCGGCCTCTCCGTTGCGGACGGCGGCGCGTGCGCTCGATGCATCGCGCTCTACGATCTCGGCTCTGATGCCGACGTCGGCCAGGTTCTGCTGAATGGATTGAGCCAGCCGAGCCAGCTCGGCGCGTTGTGTGCGCCACAGTCGGATCGAGAACCCGTTCGCATGGCCCGCCTCGGCAAGCAGCCGTTTTGCCTTTGCCGGATCGAAGTCGTACGGAGTCCGAGTCGAGTCGTAGCCCAGGATACCAGGCGGAAGGGCACCCGCGGCGGGTACGCCGCGATTTGCCATCACCGTGGTCAGCAGCGTTCGAACGTCTACCGCATGGTTGAGCGCCTGCCTGACCCGCACGTCCTTCAGAGGCCCGCGCGTGGTGTTGATCGCGACGTACAAGTCCTTGAGTCCGGGTCGGTGCTGCAGCTCCGAGCCGTGACCTTCCTCCCAGCGCCGAGTCTCGCCCAGGGGAACCTCTACCACGCTCAGCTGACCTGCCTCGTATTCCGCGGCCTGGGTGAGAGGCTCGGGGATAATCCGGATTCTGAGGCTGTCAGACTTCGGCTCCCCTCCCCAGTACGCGGAATTCTTGGCGAGCAGAATCGCATCGTCGTGCGACCAGGAGACGAACTTCCACGGGCCGCTGCCGATGGGTCGCTGATCGAAGTCTCGAGGGGTTGGCGCCGGCACCACTGCAGCTACCGGCATCGCCAGCAGCTTCGGAAAGACGTTCAGGGGCTCTTCCAGGCGGAGGACCACCGTGGAATCATCCGGTGTGCTGATGCCCTCCACCTGTTTGCTTTCTCCCGCCGCGTAGGCCCGTGCCCCCCGGATCGGGAACAGCGGCCAGCTTCTTCCTCCGGAGGTGCCCGGCGACAACGCCCGCAGCATCGAGGCGCGCACATCCGCCGCCTTGATGGGACGACCATCGTGGAATGTGGCGTTCGGCCTGAGGTGGAAGGTGTAGGTACTGCCGGCGGCATCCGTTTCCCACGACCGCGCAAGGCCCGGCTTGAGCTGCGCGTCTGCATCGAACTGCGTCAGGTTGTCGAAGAGCAGCGAAACGACCTCACCGGTGGGCACGTCGGTGGACAGCGCGGGGTCGAGCGACCTCGGGTCGTAGGTGAAGTAGTAGTTCAGGGTTCTGTCGGCGCCGCCATCACCGCAAGCGGGCAGCAGCAAAGCCGTGGTCAGAAGAAGTCGGCGCATCGATCTTACATTCAGAGGCGGGGAGGTAGGAGAAAACCAAGACCGCCGTGAGACGAATCAACTGCCCGCCGCCTCGCGGCCCCGCTCCTCCTGACGTTGACAGCACGACGTAAGGTGGTCAAACTACCGGGCTTAGATCACGCCGTCAATCGGCTTGCCATCCCCGCTGGGCGCAAGATCCTCCTCCCGGAGTGTCGCATTTTATATCGCCTGCCGCAGACCCGCGGGTGCCAGCAGCGAGCGGCAACCCCCTTCCTTGTAGTTACCTGATGAGGCGCCTTCTCGGCCTCGTCGGCTGCCTTGCGCTTCTGACCACACCGCCGCGACTCGCTGCGCAGGAGAACGAGGAGCTGGTCGTACGCCAACTTCAGTTCAGCGGGAACGACGCCATCCCGGATGAAATGCTCGCCAGCGGCATTGCAACAACCAACTCGAGCTGGTTCGCACGAAACGGTCTGGTTCGATGGCTGGGGCTGGGGGCCAAGCGGTATTTCGATCCTCAGGAGTTCCGCCGGGACGTCGTGAGGCTGGGGGTTCTCTACAAGCGCAGTGGCTACTACGAGGCGGTGATCGATACTGTCGTCCGCCGCACTCCGGAAGACATCTACATTACGTTCAATATCAAGGAAGGTGAGCCGATCGTCGTTACGACGCTGACTATCACTGGGTTGGACTCCCTTCGCGGGCGCGGACGGGTTCTGGCGATACAGGACGTGCCGCTGCAGCGTGGCGATCCTTTCAACCGCTTCGCGATGCAGGCAAGTGCCGACACCATGACCCGTCGGCTCCGCGATCACGGCTACCCATCGGCGACCGTATTTACCGGTTTCGAGGTAAACACATCGGCGCGCAGCGCATCCGTGTCGTTCGACGTGGCCCCCGGCACTCGTGCGCTCTTCGATGGCGTCACGGTGGTAGGGGCCGAGCGGATCGATACCTCTCTGGTGCGGAAGCTGCTGGTGGCTCGTCCCGGACGCCGGTACTCGCAGGAGGAGCTGTTTCAGAGCCAGCGCAACTTGTATGAATCGGATCTCTTCCGGTTTGCTTCCGTGAACATCGACTCCTCCAAGTTTCAGGCGGGTTCCGATTCAGTGCCTCTGCTCGTGCAGGTCAACGAGGGGAAGCGACGTCGCATCCGGGGCGGGCTCGGCTATGCCACCAACGACTGCTTCCGTGGCTCCCTCGGCTGGACCTCGCGGGATTTCCTGGGCGGTGGACGCATCCTCGATCTTACGAGCAGGATCTCGAAAGTCGGCGTGGGCGCTCCGCTGGACTGGGGGCTGGCAGACAATATCTGCGGGGCTTCCCGGGACGATACTGTGGGTTCGGCGAAAGCCAATTTCTATCTGGGTGCCTCGGTGCGGCGGCCTGCTTTTCTCTCGCCCAATAATGCCGTCACCGTTTCGGTGTTCGGCGAACGCCGCTCCGAGTACAAGGTCTACCTGCGACAGGAAACCGGCGCCAGCATCGCCTTGACGCGGACGACGCCCCGCCGCCGAAACCCGCTCTCGCTCACGTACACGGTGTCGTACGGACGCACCGAAGCGACCGCGCAGAGCTTCTGCTCATTCTTCAATGCGTGTACCGCGGACGTGATCCAACCTCTGAGGGAAAACCGCGTCCTGGCGACCATTACGGCATTGGGGACCTTTCCCAGGGTGAACAGTCAGATCGACCCAACCCGCGGAAGATTGGGCACACTCGAGCTCACTCATAGCTCGAAGTACATCGGTTCGTCCTACCTCCAGCAATTCACCCGGTTCGCGGGCGGCATCGCCTGGTATCGGCCGCTGTCGCGTGACGTCGTGTTGAGCTGGCGGGTACGAGGGGGGATCATTTTCTCACCTACCCTTGACGTTGCCGGATTGAGCGGAGCCTTCATTCCACCGGAGCAGCGATTCTATGCCGGTGGACCCAATGACGTACGTGGCTTCGACCGGAACGAGCTTGGCCCGGTGGTCTATGTGGTACCCAAGAGTGAAGTGGACAGCGCCCTTGCACGTGGTCGCGCAATCGAGCCCGATTCCGTGCGTGTTGCTGCTACCGGCGGAAACACTCTGGCTGTGGCCAATGTGGAACTCCGCGTACCTTCGCCGATTCTGAGCTCCCGGCTGCGGCTCGCCGCCTTCGTGGACGCGGGTGGCGTGTGGAACCGGGGAGGAGATGAGCGGACGGCAGTGATTCGCGTAACGCCGGGCGTTGGACTGCGAGTGGCTACGCCCCTTGGACCGGCCCGTCTCGATGTTGCCTACAACCCGTACAAGCTGCAGCCGGGCACGCTGTTTCAGTTCGATGAGGCGGGAAACCTGCTTCCGGTAGATGGCCAGAGCTCGTACGTGCTGCCGCGAGGCAGCAAGTTGACCTTACACGTTGCCATCGGCCAGCCGTTCTGATGCGCCGCTACCTGGCCCGATTCGTCTTCGTATTCGTCATTGGCACCGTGGCCATGATACTCGGTGTCATTACCTCGATGACGCTCACGCCGCCGGGCCGGGATCTTCTGGCGCGCACCGTATCCAGAGGACTCGATCGTATCGTCACCGGCCAGGTTAAAGTCGGGGCAATCTCCGGGTCCTTCCTTTACGATCTCACCCTCGAAAATCTGGTAGTTCGTGACACCAGCGGCGAATTGCTGGTGGATCTTCCACGCGTTCGGGTGGCGTACCGACTTCCCAATCTCATCGCCGGGCAAGTGGTACTCAGTGCCATGCAGCTGGAACGCCCAACCATTCAGCTGATCAAGCACCGCAATGGGCGGATGAACTACGAAGAGGTGCTGGGGATCGGCAAAGGTTCCAAGGGCGGCAAATCCCCGCTGGTGGAATTTCACAACGTCCGGATGAACGAAGGGATGCTTCGCATCGCCCTGCCGTGGAATCCTCCCAAATCCGCCCTGACCGAAGAGAGCGTCGACTCCGCCCTGCGGGCCGAGCGCGGCAAGCCCGGCAGAATGATCCAGGAGAGTGCCGAAGGGCTGCGAAAGGTGATCGTGCTCGCGGATCTGGCCACCAGAATGTCCCGGCTGCGGATTGCCACACCGGACCGTCAACCGTTCACCATTGATCTCGATTCGCTCGCCACCCGCGTAAATGATCCGGGTGTCACGCTGCGTAACGCCGTCGGGCGGGTGCGCATTCGTGGTGACAGTGCAGTGTTCAGCCTATCGCGCGGCGCTCTCCCCGACACGCGCTTTTCCGGAGGCGGAGCGGTCACTTGGCCCCATGACACGGTGCTGTTCGACTTTCAGGTGATCGCACCAAAGGTCAACCTTGCAGACCTTCGTTGGGTCTCCCCCGATTTCCCCTCCATGACAGGGCAAGGGGTGTTGACGGCCCGCTCGGAGACTGGAGCGAGAACCGCCTACGACATTCGTGATCTCCATCTCCGTGGCGAGCTCGGTGGAGTCGACGGCGAGCTGGTAACGATTACCGACAAGCGAAGGGGCCTGGGCGTACGCGACATGAACGTACGGCTGGCTGAACTGGATGTGGACGCAGTTCGACCTTACCTGGACACGATTCCGTTCTACGGCACCGTCACCGGTCGGCTGACGGGCTCGGGCTTTCTCAATGCTCTGGATGTAGGCATTGAGTGGGCGTTCCGGGATGCGGCCGTTCCCGGCAACCCGCTGAGCACGATTGCCGCGGATGGCGGCATCAGTGCCTCTCGCGACAGTGGGCTCACGTTTACGGAATTCGGGGTGCGCCAGTCCGACATCGATCTCGGCACTGTCCGGCGGATTGCACCGGCCGCGATTCTGGAAGGTCGTCTGACGGCTGTCGGCACCCTGAATGGGCCGCTCCGCAACATTCGCTTCAATGGCACCGCGCAGCACCAGGACAGGGACCGGCCACCCAGCCTGCTCGAAGGAACGGTGCACCTCGACACCCGTTTCGGTGTTCTGGGACTGAACACCGACGTGGTGCTGGATCCGCTTTCGTTCGAGGGCATTCGCCGCGCTTTCCCCTCACTCGAGTCACGAGGCGAGCTGCGTGGCAGGTTCCAGAGTAGCGGTACCCTGGAGCGCCTCTCGGTCGACGCGTCATTGAGCGGACAGATCGGATCCTTGGAGGCGCATGGCATCGCCACGCTGAGGCCGCCGAGATGGGGCGCTGAAAATCTTCTGTTGCGCTTCTCGCGCCTCGACCTCGCCGCCCTGACTGGACGAGATCTGCCCACCAGCCTCGAAGGCGAAGTGCTGGCGACCGGCATCGTTGACTCACTCGCCGCACCCGAGGGTGAAATTCGGCTCGCGCTGTCCCGAAGCCGGATTCGGGAGTGGACGCTCGATAGCGTCTTTGCCGTGGCTGGTCTGCACGACAGCCTGATTCGGCTCGATACCACGTACGCGGTATGGAAAGGCGCCCGGGTCGGTGGCTCCGGCACGCTGGGCTGGGGTGGCGAGCACATGGGCCGCATGGCGTTCGAATTAGCCGCTGACAGCCTGATCGCCTTCGACTCGTTGCTGCTGGCGACGACGGGACAGACGCGAGATATCGGGCCCGAAAACCGGCCGCTCGGGGGAACCGGCCAGGCCACCGTTCAGCTCTCCGGGAACCTCGATACGCTGGAGGCCAGCGGCGACCTGCTGGTGGAGAACCTCGAGTGGCAAAATATCCGCTCGCCCCGGGTCACCGGTGCATTCAGCTGGATCGGCGGAACCCGACCGCAGCTGACTGCTTCGGTCGGGTCTGATTCCGTGGCCGCGGGGAACTGGGTGTTCAACCGGCTCGGTGCTCAGGCGCGCGGCTGGGCGGACTCACTGGAGTGGAGTGCCGGCACCGGCGTAGGATCGGATATCCGAGCCGATGCCGGGGGCCATTGGTGGAGGCGCGAGGGCCTGCAGGTGGCCATGTTCGACAGCATGACGTTCGCGCTCCCCGCGCATCACTATCGTTTGGACGAGTCGTTCGCGGTGACACTGAGCGACTCCGCGCCGCTGGTAAGCCCGCTGACCATCAGGGCAACCGACGGCTCCGGCCTCATTCAGGTTGCCGGCAAGGTGCCCGGCTCTTCCCCCGGCTCTCTCCTTATCCGCAGCCTTGGTCTCGACCTTCATGACGCTTACGCGCTGCTGCAGCGGGACACTGCCGGCATCGGTGGAGAGCTCGGCCTGGATGTTCGGGTGGGGGGGACCGCAGAATCTCCTACCCTGCGAGGCTCCGCCACAGTCGAGGGAGGACGGTTCGGCAACTTCCAGGCACCATTCCTTCAGGGCGTTGTAGACTATGCCAACCGGCGCCTCGAGACCGACCTCCTCCTCTGGCGCACGGGAGAAAACGTCCTGGACATTGGCGCGACGTTACCGCTCGATCTGGCGCTCAAGGGTGCTAAGGAGCGACAGGTCGAAGGGCCGCTGTCGGTCCACGCGCGGGGCGATAGCGTCGATCTCGGTATTCTCGAGGCGGTCACCCCCGGCGTACAGCGGGTGAGCGGCGTTCTCTCCAGTAACGTGAACGTCAGCGGTACCTGGGAGGCCCCTCGGCTCACCGGCGCCGTACAGATTCGAGATGGGGCGATGACGGTTCCGGGTCTTGGCGTTCGGTTCGCCCAGGTACGTGGGGGGGCAAGCTTCCAGGGCGATTCTCTCGTGCTGCACGACGTGGCCCTGACGAGCAACGGCGGGACGCTCGGTGTCACTGGCTCAGTCCGGCTGGAGGATCTGGCTCGCCCTGTCCTCGACCTTGGCTTCAGGGCCAACAACTTTCGAGCGATCGATGTCCGGAACTTCCTGACCCTCGATGCGACGGGTGGACTGCAGCTGCAAGGCCCATTCTTCCGGTCCAGGTTGACCGGGAATCTGACTGCCAACAGCGGTGTGCTCTACTTTGCCGACCTGGTGAGCAAGCGGATCATCGATCTCGAAGATCCGACCATTGCCGACCTGGTCGACACGACGCTACTCCGCCGGGAAGAGCTGGGGGCCAAGTTTCAGAACCGGTTTCTCGATTCCCTGACGATCACCAATCTCGGCGTGGAGATGGGAACCGACGTGTGGCTTCGCTCGGCGGAGGCCAATATTCAGCTGACCGGCCAGGTGCAGCTGAGCAAGACCCGGCAGGCCTACACACCATCGGGAACCCTGGAGGCGGTGCGGGGTAACTACACGCTGAAGATCGGACCGGTGACGCGCGACTTCACGGTGGAACGCGGAACGGTGCGCTACTTCGGCGACCTCAACGCGGCGCTCGACATTCGCGGTAGTCACGTCGTCCGGGCGGTCAGGGGCGAAGAGGTTCCGGTCATCGCTGCCATCACCGGTACGCTGTACGCTCCCAAAGTGACCCTCGAGAGCACCTTCAATCCGCCGATCTCGCAAACGGACCTGGTTTCCTACGTCGTCACCGGATATCCCGCCAACGAAGCATCCCGGCTCGGTCTCGGGAACGTGGTGGAGACGAGCCTCTCGTATTTCTCCAGTGCGCTCTCGAGCGAGCTGGAGCGCGCGCTGATTCAGGACATCGGCATTCCCATCGATTTGCTCGAGATACGGCCGGGTGTCTCGCGCGGGAGCGGCAGTACACTCACTCAGGTAGCAGCAGGGTGGCAGTTGGGAAGCAAGACATTCCTGCGATTCAACGCGGGGTTCTGCCCCGAGAACCTCGGGCAATTCAGCTATAGCAACCTGGGCGCGAGTCTGGAGTTCAGGTTCAGCAAGGAATGGAGACTCCAGACCAGCGTCGAGCCCAGTCTCCAATCCTGTCACCAGGACTTCGGCATCACCTCGACCAATCCTTATCAGATCGGCTCCGATATCCGCTGGGAACGGGAGTTCTAAGCGTGACGCGGGCCTTGGTCATTACGAACCCGGCAGCGGCCAGGACGGCGCCGGTGGCGGTGAACGCCGTGATGAGCACGCTGCGGGCCGCCGGGTGGGAAGCCGAAGTTCTAGCGACGGGGGGCCCGGGGGACGCTCGCAAGCTGGCCGAGTACGGTGTCGCAGAGGGGGTGGATGTAGTGGCGGTCTTCGGTGGTGATGGCACCACCATGCAGGCTGCCGCCGGCCTGGTGGGCACCGAGGTGGCTTTGGGCGTCATTCCGGGAGGAACCGGAAATCTCCTGGCCGGGAATCTCCGTATACCAGCCTCTCCTGCCCGCGCCGCGAAGGTGCTGGTGTCGGCTCGTCCGAAACCCTTTGACCTGGGACGCATGGAGCGACCCGGTGGGCCCCAGTATTTCGCGGTGGCCTGTGGGGCAGGGTACGACGCACGCGTCATGGCAGGAACTCTCTCGGAACACAAAAGACGCTGGGGTATGGCCGCTTACGTAGCGACCACTCTGCGACTGATTGCCGACATCAGAAGCACATTGCACGCCATCACCATAGATGGGGTCGAGTACGAAGCGAACGCCGCGATGGTTCTGGTGGCCAACTGCGGCGAGGTTATCCCGCCGTTGGTCAGACTGGGACCAGGTATCACTCCTGATGACGGGTTTCTCGACGTGGTGGTGATGCGGGCCAACAACTTTTCGCAGAGCGTACGTGCAGTGTGGGATCTGCTTCGGATCGCCCCCGGCGCGCTCGGCGAGGGCGCGTACGTGGGGTACGCTCGCGGACGTGAGGTTCAGGTGGAGTCGGATCCGGTGCAGCCGGTACAGCTTGACGGCGAGCCAGGTGGAGAAACCCCATTCAAAGCGAGTGTCATTCCGGGAGCAATTAAGGTCATGGTGCCGGTAGGCCGATAAGGCATGGTGCAATCGTGATCAGTGACTAATTTCTGGGGGTACTGTCACCTCGATCCAAGGTATCTGCATGGCCGGCTCCGTCCTGCTGATCGATGACGATGTCGACGTTTTGCGCAGTATCGGCAACTATTTCGAGCGATTCGGCTACGAAGTAACCCGTGAATTAAGTGGTGAAGCCGGTCTGGCAACTTTCGACCGGCTTCGGCCGGAGGTGGTGATCCTGGACTTGGGCCTCCCAGGTATGGATGGCATGGAGGTGCTGGAGCATCTGCGCCAAAGGGATGCGTCGGTGGTCCTGCTGACGGGTCAGGCGGACGTGCCCACAGCGGTACGGGCTATGCAGCTTGGAGCCGAGAATTTCCTCACCAAGCCGGTCGACATGGAGCACCTCGCGGCGGCTACGGCGAGAGTCGCCGACAAGGCCAGACTTCGCCGGATCAACGAGGCCTTGCTGGTACAGAGCGCCCCCGGCCACGGCCTCGATTCGCTGGGTACCTCTTCGGGAATGCAGGACTTCGCTCACCAGGTGGGGCTGCTGGCCCAGAGCGAGCGGACCACGGTGCTGCTGAATGGGGAGAGTGGAACCGGCAAGGGCTGGGTGGCCCGAATGATCCACGATCTCAGCCCCCGCACGAAGGCCCCCTTCGTCGAGGTGAACTGCGGTGGCTTGAACGCCACCTTCCTCGATTCGGAGTTGTTCGGTCACGAAAAAGGCGCCTTCACCGACGCGAAGGACCGTAAGCAGGGGCTGTTCGAGATCGCCGATCACGGGACCATTTTCCTCGATGAGATCGGTGATCTCGCACCCGAGCTGCAGCCCAAGCTCCTCAAGGTTCTCGAGACAAAGACGTTCCGCCGGCTGGGCGGGACCCGTGAGATCACAGTAGACGTCCGGCTCGTCGCCGCAACGAACAAGAACCTGCAGGCCGAGGTCGAGTCAGGCCGGTTTCGAGAGGACCTCTATTACCGTCTGAGCGTCATGCCCCTGACCATGCCTGCGCTTCGGGACCGGTCTCGTGAAGACAGGCTGGCGTTGATTACCCGCCTGATGGGCGATCTTCGCGCCGAGCTTCCAGACGGCCCTCCGGCGCTGTCGAGTGAGGTCCTCGAGCGGCTTCTTTCCTATCCGTGGCCCGGGAACGTCCGTGAGATGCGCAACGTACTGGAGCGCGCGCTCATTCTCGGGCGGGGCCAGCCCGCAGTGAGTGTCGAGCACCTGCCGGGAGAATTCCGCGCGCGCGCCGGAGTAGGAGATCGGCGGCACACTCCGCTCAGCCTGGAAGATCTGGAGCGGCAGCACATCGAGCGCACCCTGAAGCATCATACCGGCAATCGAACTCGGGCTGCGATCGAGCTTGGCATTTCTCGTGCAACGCTGATCAACAAGATCAAACGCTACAACATCATGGCGTGAGTCTGTATGACCAAGGTCCAGGAACATGATGGGATGGGGTGCCGCGCTTGCGGACAGGAGGAGCGCGCATCCGAAGGGTATCCGTGCGCCAACTGCGGAACCTTCATCTGTCTGATCTGTACGTTCCGGGGAGTCACGCTCTGTCGGGAATGTGCGTCGAAAACAGCACCGGAAAAGAGCCAGTGACGACGAGGTCATTTTGCCCGCAGTGATAGCCCGTGCGGCCATCGCGCCGGTCCTCTCGGAGCCG
Organism: uncultured Gemmatimonadales bacterium; assembly: GCA_963730915.1. GTDB lineage: Bacteria > Gemmatimonadota > Gemmatimonadetes > Gemmatimonadales > GWC2-71-9 > CAVVWJ01. The sequence continues at coordinate 256,660 of CAVSTR010000005.1, forward strand.
CGCATTCGGGCGGAGCAGGTAACCCAACTCGTCCTGGGTGAGACCGCTGCGATCACGGCCCAGAATGGTGAATGGCGTCGGGTCTGCACTCACACTGATGGTTACGATGGCTGGACCCATTCTGGCTACATCAGCGAGGTCAGTGAACAGCAGGCCGACGAGTGGCGTGAGCGGGCAACCGCCTGGAGTGAAGGCGCCACCATCGGCATCGGACAGGTCCGCCAGCCTCTGCCATTGCGGGCGCGGGTCGAGCTGCAGGCTGATACCGTCCTACTCCCTGATGACAGGCGTGGTCGAATCATCAATGGCGGTGTACGCAGGTTCGAGGAACTCACGCAGTCGGCAAGGGCGAAGGCTCCGGAGCGGTGGGCCCTCGAGTACTTCGCCGGCAGCCCCTATGAGTGGGGTGGCGTGACCCCGTGGGGGGTCGACTGTTCCGGGCTGGTTCAAACCACCTTTGCGGTGCGCGGAGTGGGTCTCCCCCGGGATTCAGCACAACAGGTCTTTCACGGATCCGCCATCTCATTCGAAGCCATGCGGCCGGGCGATCTCCTTTTCTTCTGCGGTGAGTCCACCAGCAACATCACCCACGTGGCGTTTGCCGGTGAGGCAGACACGCTGATCCACTCCACACTGGCGTGCGGCGGGACTCTGGTGGAGCCATGGCTTCCCGGAACACGGGCAGGAACGCTGCGTCAGCGGCTGGTGGCGGTGCGGCGTTTGGAAGATCGGTGAGGCGCAAACTCGTCCTGTTCGACATAGACGGAACGATCTTGCTGACCGCTGGGGCGGGACGCCGGGCCATTGTCGCCGCGATCAGCGAGGAGGTGGGGCCCAGTTCCGCGCTGAATCAGGTACGGTTCGATGGCAAGACAGACCCTCAGATCGTTACCGAGCTGCTCGAGGCGGCAGGTCATCCCGGCCCTCACGAGCAGGATCGGGTCGAGGCGATCTGCTCCCGTTACGTCAGACTGCTTCAGCACGAGCTCAAGCAGCCATCGAGCCGCACCACGATCATGCCGGGTGTGGTCCCGCTGCTCGACCGGCTCGAAAATGAGAATGTTCTTCTCGGGCTGCTCACCGGAAACATGGCGGAAGGCGCCGCTCTGAAGCTGCGAGCCGGCGGCATCGATCCGGCGCGATTCGTGGTCGGGGCGTACGGCTCAGACTCCGCTCATCGTCCGGAGCTTCCACCCATCGCGGCCCGCCGCGCAGAGCCTTACTTCGGTCGCACACCCACCGGCTCGGAAGTCGTCATCATCGGCGACACTCCCGCGGACATCGCATGCGGAGCCTGCATAGAAGCCCGTGCCATCGGCGTGGCAACCGGCGCCTACTCCGTTGCCGACCTCATGTCCTGCACTCCCCATGCAGCGTTCGACAACCTCAGCGATACCGACCGGGTGGTCGAGGCCATCCTTGGCACCCGCATCAACTGAATCCTGGCAGATTCCTGAGCTCGGGCCTTCGCTTGGGCGCCTCGTAGATCCACCGCTTATGCGCGGGGACAGGGGAGTGCTCGACTTGGTGCTCGACGATATTCGACTGGATCTCGTCACTGGAATCTTCGAGCTGGCCGGCGCCGCCCGCTCCTTCGCCGCCGCGGGAGATCGCCAGGGAGCCATCTCGTCTCTGTCCCGACTCGCCTGGCTTGGACTGTGGGAGCGGGCGGTAGCTGCGTCGGCTGAAAGATTGGCGAAGCTTGTCAACGCACGGCTGGCTGAGGCTGCGGTTGAATCCCGGCTTCCGGCCGATCAGCTGGAAGCCTATCTCCTCAAAGTGGAAGACGTGCGGGCCATCGCATCACGCATCGGCAGTGGGGGTGCGGGATTCGTGGGTGCGCTTGATGCCCTGGAGCAGACGGTGCCCGTAGCTGCGGCTTCCGGCAGTAGGGGCCGGGCAGGGCAGGAGGAGTGGGAGCGCGCGCTGGCGGGGGCCGCGCGGCGCCTGGAAGCCGCATGGTTGGCTCTGCTGTCGAACGCCCGGACCGAGCAGGACCGCTGGAAGGCGGAGATCGATCAGGTCAGGGCGTGGCGTCGCCCCACCAAAGTGCTCTGGCTGATTACCGCCGCTGCTCTCATGATTGCCACCTATATCGGCATGGTGCTGGGCGGCTACCTGCGGGTTCCGGTGCTACTCCGCCCGCTCGCTGAGTGGTGGTGGTCTCATTTGTGACGGTCATCGGTGTAGGGATCGACTTGGTCGATCTCGAGCGCGTGCGATCGCTGCTCGCCAGCAAAGGTGAGCAAGCGATGACTCGCTTCTTTTCCGAGAAGGAGCGCGAGTATCTCTCGACCAGACCGGATGCCACCGGGCATGCCGCTGCCCGGATTGCCGCGAAGGAGGCGGTCTACAAGGCGATGCAGTCTCTGTCAGGAGCGAGGGGAGTGGGCTGGCGAGAGATCGAGGTGTCGCGTGACAGCGAAGGCAGACCAGCAATCCATCTCCATGGTCTTGCCGCGCGGCTCTCGCAGCAGAATGGCGGGCTGCGGATCCAGATATCCCTCACCCATTCCGCCACATCGGCCGGTGCGATCGCCGTAGTGGAGGCGCCGTAAAGCCCACTTTCAATTGCGACCGAACTACTCTAGTTTGACGGAACGTTCCTCAAACTGGATGAAAATGGTTCTCATTGGCGGAGCTCTGTTGGTTGGAGCAACCCTCCTTGCACTTCCCCAACAAACACCCGCGCCGACCGACCCAGCACCCCTGGTACGGAGGGTTGCGGCAACCGCCCAGCTCGCCGCCCAGGAATACCGGCTAGGAGTCGTTGATGGCCGGATCGTTCTTCAGCCCGAAGTTGATGAAGCCGGGCTCTTCCTGCAGGAGTCCCGCCGATCCGCGGCGGCCTTGCCCAAAGGTGTTGCGGCGGCCGCTGTCGCAAAACTCGACTCGATCATTGCTTTGGTGCAGCGTATAGGATCTCCGGACTCTGTTGACCTGGAGGTCAGCCAGCTTGCGTCATCGGTAGCAGCCAGACTGGGGGTTACTCTCGATGAGCTCCCGACCGATACCCCGTCACTCGCTCGAGGCGCCGATGTCTATGCGGCAAACTGCTCCAGCTGCCATGGTGCACTCGGTAGGGGGGACGGTCCCGCCTCGGCTGGTCTGGATCCAGCTCCCACCAACCTCACCGAGACCGCTGCACTGGAAGACCAGTCACCTCTGGACTACTACCGCCGCATAACTATCGGCGTGGTGGGTACCGCAATGCCCTCGTTCGAGGGCCGCCTACCGGCTCAGGACCGATGGGCCGCCGCGCTCTACGCGTCATTGCTTCGGCTGCCACCACCCTCGGGTGACGTCCCGCCCAATCTTGCTTCGTTTCCGGCAACGGGCCGTATGTCCGATGCTGATCTGCTCGCGGCGCTCCGGGCGACGGACAAATCGCAGGCGAATCTCGCTCGAGTTGCCGCCATCCGCAGCGCACAGCCGGATGTTACGGTGGTTGCGACTGCGCAGGTCTTCGATCGGGTCAGGTCGCAGCTCGACTCCGCCTACATGCTCGCGCGTCGAGGTGACTCGTCGGCGAGTACGGCGGCGCTCGATGCCTACATGACCTTCGAACAGGTGGAACGGGGAGTGCGGGCAAAGAACCCAACGCTTGCGGCGGAGCTGGAGCGTGACTTCGCCTCCTTACGAGCGGCAGTCGGGAGCACGACTGACGCAACGAGGCTGGACGGGATACGACATCAGCTGGACACCGGGCTGGAGCGGGCCGAAGTAACGGTGCGGGATAGTCTCTCGCCGGGTAATCTTGCTCTGCAATCGTTCATTATCATGCTTCGCGAAGGCCTCGAGGCCATTCTTATCGTGGGAGCACTGATGACGTTTCTGGTGAAGATGGGTGCGTCGCACCGAAAGCGGGATATCAACCTCGGTGTCGGCGCCGCGCTCGGCGCGAGTGTGGTCACGGCTGTGGCCATCGAGACGGTGTTTCATCTCTCACCCGCCCGGCAGGAGATGCTCGAAGGCCTGACGATGGTTCTTGCCACCCTCGTGCTTTTCTATGTGAGCTACTGGCTGTTGTCGAAAATGGAAGTGGTGAAGTGGAACCACTTCGTCAAAAGCAAGGTGAACGACGCGCTCACCAGCGGCTCCTCGCTGGCACTGGCCTCAGCGGCATTTCTGGCCGTGTATCGTGAGGGCTTTGAGACGGTGCTGTTCTACAAGGCGTTGTTCCTGACCGGAGGAGATCATAGCGGCCTGCCGGTCGTCCTCGGTATTCTGGCCGGTGGGGTGGTTCTCGTGGCTGTGTATGTCGCAATCAGCCGGTTCGGAGTCAGGCTGCCGCTGAAGCCGTTCTTTGCGGTGACGAGTGCCTTTCTCTATTACATGGCCTTCGTGTTTGCCGGCAAAGGTATCGCTGAGCTTCAGGCCGGAGGACTCCTGCCCACAACGCTCGTGTCCTGGGTTCCCCGACTGCCGGCGCTCGGCATCTATCCCACTCTCGAATCCAGCCTGGCGCAGGCCGTTCTGCTGGCTCTTCTGGCATTAGCGCTGATCTGGACGTTCTTGGTAGCGCCCCAACGGGTGAATTCTGTCCGCGCGCTGAACTCGTGAACTTTACCACCGCCGATCTCTGTGACGCATTTCCCGAATCGGTGAAGGTGGCCGATCCTTTGCTGCTCCGCTACGGCGGCATCAGCCGTTTTGGCGGACCTATGGAAACGCTCCGGGTATTCGAGGATAACGGCTTGGTTCGAGAGACACTCGAAACTCCAGGAGAAGCTCGAGTGCTGGTGGTGGACGGAGGCGGATCCCTTAGAACGGCCCTCGTAGGCGGGCGGCTCGCGGCGCTCGCCCACGCCAATGGCTGGGCCGGAGTTGTCGTGAACGGGTGCATCCGAGACTCGGCTGAGATCGCGGAGATACCGATAGGCATACGCGCGGTGACGACCTCACCGATGCGAAGCTCCAGGGAAGGAGCCGGCACCCGGGGGAATGCAGTGGCATTTGCGGGACTGGTCTTTACCCCGGGGCATTATCTGTATTCGGACGAGGATGGACTGTTGGTCGCCAGCCATAGCCTGACGGACTGAGTCTGGTGTCAGCAACGCAAAACGGCCCGTCAAAGACGGGCCGTTTGCATTGGGAAGTGGTAGATCGCCCCCTGAGTTTACGGAGACGGACCGAAGTGCCCGCTCCACCCTTCTTCGACCTACCACTTTTCGGTTGAAGTCGCACTGACTTCCTGCCCCTGTAAAAGGCAAGGTCGGTGCCACGTGGTGAAAACTCGTAAGTCGTTGTGGCGCAACGACCGATGGGAGGGACCTAATGTCGTCCACGGGTGCAAAAATTGTACATTCCCATGCACCTTACTGCAAGCTCAAGCAAAGCAAAGACTTAGCGCGCTGTCGAAATTTTAGCCGGTGCCAGCTTCTTCCCAGTCTCCAGATAGGCCCCGGCCGACGGCTCGTAGCCTTTGCGCCAAAGAGCAAGGATCACGATTCCAATTACCACAATGATCGCACTCGTCAGCTGAGCCAGCGTGAACGGTCCCAGAAATCGGTCGTCCTTTGCACGCAGGATCTCGACCAGAAACCGCTCGACGCCAGCAAACACCAGGTATAGACCGAAGAGCCAGCCTACAGGCTGTCCGGATTTACGGAGCGACCAGAGCACGGCGAAGGCAAGGAGCATCGCGAGCGCTTCGTAGATCTGTGTGGGATGGACCGCCAGCACCGTGGCTGGGTCAATACCAGCTGGTATCGGGATCCCAAAAAGGTTCTTCAGGTTTTCCGCGGTCGAGGGAGGTAGACCCTCGGGGAACTTTACAGCCCACGGAAGGCTGGATGGGCGGCCATAGTCGTCATTCACCAGGAAGCATCCAACCCGGCCGAGGGCGTATGCCGCCGCAAGCGCCGGAGCAGCGAGCTGCATGGTCCAACGGAGCGGAACCCGCAACCGCCAACCGTTCAGAACCACGGCGAGAGCTCCACCGATGAATCCCCCATACCAGACCAGCCCGCCCCGGGAGAAGAGGGCGTCCGGATCACCGGTCAGCGCTACGTACCAGAGCTTGGCGCCTATGATGCCGCCGATGACCGCCGCGGCAACCATGTCAGCGGCATAATCCTCCTTCAGCTTCGCCTCACGTAACTGCCGCGCGATCAGCCATCCACCCATCAGGAAGGCGACCATCATCATCAAACCGTAACCGGTAATCTCGATTGGTCCGAGATCCCACTTAAGCGGAAAGACGTTCATGTGCTCATCCTGGATGGGTGAAGACCGGGCACCAGCCCGGGAATCGGCAAATCGTCACGCGGCTCGAGATCCCAGCCGCTGCGTTCGCCACGGGCGAGCCGCCATGCACCAGCGGCGGCGATCATGGCCGCATTGTCGGTGTTGAGCCGAGGGGAAGCTACGCTGACCCGCGCCGTTCCCGCCAGCCGCTTCTGAAGGGCGGTCACGAGTGCGCGATTGCACGCCACGCCACCGCCAATCATTGCCTGCCGATAACCGGCTGCGTCCACCGCATGTGCCGTCTTGGCCACCAACACCTCGATGGCAGCATCCTGAAAGGCGCGAGCCAGGTCCGCGTTATGGATCGCGGACCCCGCCCCGTCATGCTCCGATACTGCATCTTTTCGCGTGGCGCGCAGTACTGCGGTCTTGAGCCCGCTGAAAGAAAAGGCGTATTGATTGGGCCCGGCGCGATCCAGTTCGCCGAGCATCGGCCGCGGGAGACGGATCTGCCCGGGACGGCCCTGGCGCGCAAGGCGTTCCAAGGGCGCGCCGCCGGGATACCCCAGTCCGAGGAGGTTTGCGACCTTGTCGAAGGCCTCGCCGGCTGCATCATCGAGGGTTTGACCCAGGAGACGATATTCCCCCCAGGCAGGAACGTCGAGAAGCATCGTATGACCCCCGCTCACCAGCAGTCCAATGAACGGAGGCTCGAGCTCCGGATCTTCGAGGGTCGGAGCGAACAGGTGCCCTTCAAGATGATTGACCCCCAACAGTGGCCGATCGCTGCTGAATGCGAGTGTCTTGCCATACATCACCCCGACCAGCAGGGCGCCGACAAGACCGGGTCCTGCGGTAACAGCGATACCATCGACCTGATGAAGTCCGATGCCCGCATCGGCTAGAGCGCGGTCCACGACTGGGACTATTGCCTGGACATGGGCCCGGCTGGCAAGCTCAGGAACGACCCCGCCGAAAATGCGGTGCACGTCCTGGGAGAGTATGGACAAGGAAGCGAGGGTGCTGCGCCCTTCTTCCCAACGCACTACGGCAGCTGAGGTCTCGTCGCAGGAGGTCTCAATGCCCAGGATCCACTCAGCCATTCGAGGCGGTCAGCTCTTCGCTTCGTTCAACAGGCGCTCGACCAGGGCGCGGTTCACCGGCGAGCCCCAATCATGCGCCCCGATGATGCGCTTGACGATGATTCCCTGGCGATTGATGAGGAAGCTCTCCGGCACACCCGTGGTCTGATAGGTCTGTTGAATCTTCGTGCTTCGATCCTGAAGCACATCGAAGGTCAGCTTCAGATCCTGAGCGAAGGCGCTCACATCTTCGGGGCTGCCCTCGTCGATGCTGATGGCGGCGATCTTGAAGCCGCGCGGCGCAAGGTCTTGGTAGACCCGCTCCATGGCAGGCATTTCGACGCGGCACGGGACGCACCAGGTGGCCCAGATGTTCACGAGCGTCACTGAGCCTTCATACTGCTCCCGCAACGACACCGAGTCACCCGTGGCCAGGTTGATAGCCTTGAAGTCCGGCGCTTTCGCTCCCACCTCCACCCGTTGGATGTCGGGTCCGAATCGACTCAGGGCAAAGGCTCCGGTTGCCAGTCCGGCAACCACCACAGCCACAAATACCCACTGCTTCGACATAGACCGTCTCACACCTTGATGGCGCAGCGACGCTTGAGCTCGCGCACCGCGTGGGCGGGATCAGATGCGCCGAAGACCGCGGTGCCCGCCACGAACGTATCGGCTCCGGCACTCCATGCCTCCGCGATGGTTTCGTTCGTGATTCCCCCATCCACCTCCAACACCGCCGGCGAACCCAGCCGATCCAGAAGCGCCCGTGTTCGCCGGATCTTGTCGGTAGAGCGCGGGATATAGAACTGACCGCCGTATCCCGGATTGACGGTCATCACCAGGACGAGGTCGATGTCACCCACGACTTCTTCCAGCAGGTTTACCGGTGTCGAGGGATTCAGGGCAATCCCTGCACGCATGCCCAACTCGCGAGCGGTGGAGAGATGACGCTGCACGTGTACGGTGGCTTCCGGATGCAAGGTGAATACGGTCGCGCCGGCATCGGCAAACTCGGCGAGGTAGCGTTCCGGCCGCTCGACCATGAGGTGTACATCCAGTGGCAGAGTGGTCAGCCGTCGGAGCGCCCGTACCAGCGGAGCCCCGAACGTGAGGTTCGGCACGAAGTGCCCGTCCATCACGTCGATGTGCAACCACTCGGCACCGCCGGCGATCGCGCTCTCGATCTGTTCGGAAAGTCGTCCCAGATCGGCGCTGAGCACGCTCGGTGCAATGCGAACTGTCATTCCGATATCTCCGGTCCCCGGGTTACGACGAGCGCAATGATGGACCCCCGTGGGCGTCCCACACCGGCTGCCGGCCGCGTCGCCATCACGACACCCGCCTCCTGGCCCCCTGGCCACCGTGTCAACGCTACCCGCCCGCACTCCTGCCGCTGAGATGATCTTCAACGCCTGCGGTAGTCCCATCCCGATTACGTCAGGCACAGCCACCAGTGACGGCCCCGCGCTCAGCACCAGCTGCACCACACTGTTCGGAGGCAGTACGGTCCCCACCGGAGGATCTTGCCAGATCACGGTCCCGCGGGGAAAGGCGTCGTTGTGCCGCTCTCCGTCGAGTCGGGGGCGAAACCCCAAATCGCTCAGTGTGCGCCGTGCCTCCTCCACCGGCAGTTCGAGCACTCGCGGAATGGGGTGGTCCTTCGAGAACACCGTTCCGGGAGACAGCCAGAAGACCGAAATACCGTAGCCCACCACGAACGTCAGAAGTATTAACCCGATATCCCGGAGGAAGCCGCGCCACGCGGCGGACTCCAGCAAAGGCCCTGTCGAACTATGGCGCCGAAATCTCACGGCTGCCGCCGCCGCAACCGGGCCGCGAACGCCCCATCCATCAAATGGATCTGGGGGAGAATCATCAGGTCTCCGTCGGGTGAGAGCAGCTCCTGAGGCAGCTCCCCCGCACGTTCGCGGGAATACTCCGGGTGCCGGACAAGGAATCCTTCGACCTGCCTCTGATTTTCCTCCGGCTCGAGCGAGCAGGTGGAATACACCAGCAGGCCTCCTGGCTGTACCAGGTCGGCCGCCCGATCGAGGATTTCGCGCTGAAGCGTTTGCAATGACGTCAGCGCCTCGAGCGTCACACGCCACCGAGCATCAGGGTGTCGGGCGAATGTTCCAGTACCCAGACAGGGTGCATCTATCAGGACGACATCCGCCTGTCGGAGTGGAGGACGCCTTGCGTCTGCAACCACCACCTTCTCCCGTCCGCTGCCCGCGCGCCTGAGATTCTCGGCCAGTCGTTTCGCCCGGGCGCGGCTCGCGTCTCCGGCGATCACGGTGCGGGCTTTTCGGCCGAGTGCAATCGTCTTTCCGCCCGGCGCGGCACAAGCATCGTAGACCAAGGCCTCGGCGGGCACATCGGCAAACCGTGCGAGCAGCGCCTGGGCCGGGTCCTGAACCATGAAGGCGCCCTCATGGAACCCAGGCAGATCGGCCGGCCGGCTCACTGATGTACGGAGACCTGCGCCGTAAGGAGCCTGTTCCACGTCGATTCCGCTGCTGCGCCACCGCTCTGCCAGCCACTCGAGGTCTTTACGCGCTGCCTGAAGGACTAAGGCCGGACGTGAGTTGTTCCACCGAAGCAGGCTCTCGGCACCCGCCGGGCCGAAGGTTTGTATCCAACGGCGGATCAGCCACACTGGATGCGAATACTCGACAGCTAACCGCTCGATGGGATCAGCCGGGATGGTGCCTGATGCAGGCTCCATCCTGGCCACCCGCCGCAAAACTGCGTTCACGAAAGCTGCTGCGCGAGCGCCACCAACTTCTCGCGCCAGATCCACGCTGGTATTCACTGCGGCATGGTCCGGCACGCGATCGAGATCGGAAAGTTGGTACGCACCTAGCCTGAGAATGTCCTGCAGCTCAGGGTTGACACTCGCCCAGCCTCCGTGGAGCAGCGGAGAGAGGCGTGAGTCCAGCGTGCTTCGCTGCCTCAAAACGCCCGCAGCCATCTCGTGAGCGAGACGGCGGTCCGGTTCGGTGAGGCTCCCGATCGAACGGTCGAGTGCCGCCTCGAAAGGCTTGCCGCTGCGAACCTGCGCCAGAATCTGGAGGGCAGCCCTTCGGGAACCCAGGCCGGAGGTCGGAAGCGGAGCATGCGGTTTCACCAGAGGGGCACGACTACTCCACCATTCCTGCGTCTGGTGTGGACGGCATGGCGACCTCACGGCGCGACATGCGTCCCGCCAGAAAAGCGAGCCGTCCAGCCTCTACGGCGAGGCGCATTGCCGATGCCATCGCCACCGCGTCGCGAGCTTCGGCCAGCGCGGTATTCATCAGGATGCCGTCAACACCTTGTTCCATGGTAAGACAGGCATCGGACGCGGTACCCACGCCGGCATCGACGATGACCGGCACCGACAATCGGCGCTTGATCGTGCGAATGCCATAGGGGTTGAGCAAACCGAGGCCGCTACCGATCGGTGAGGCCAGGGGCATGACGGCAGCGCAACCGGCATCCTCGAGACGCAGCGCGGTGATCAGGTCGTCGTTGGTATACGCGAGAACCTTGAACCCCTCGGCCACGAGCTCGCGAGCCGCCGTGATCAATCCTTCGGTGTCCGGCAAGAGGGTCTCACGGTCGCCGATGACCTCGAGCTTGACGAACTCATTGAAGCCCGCCTCACGGGCGAGTCGGGCGTACCGAATTGCTTCGTCGGCGCTGTAGCAGCCGGCCGTGTTGGCCAGCAGAAAGTATTGATCGGGACTCAGGTGATGGAGGATGCCGGCTTCGCTGCTTCGGTCGAGGTCGATGCGGCGAACGGCGACGGTAACGATCTCGGCGCCGGAAGCTTCGATTGCGCGTACCATCTCATCGTTGTTGCGGTACTTGCCGGTACCCACCATGAGACGGGAACGAAAGCTGCGGCCGCCTATGGTGAGCGCGGAGCCGGTCGTGGGTTCTGTCTGGACGGTAGTCATGGCTGAAATATCATCCCCCTCCCACGAAGTGCACCAGCTCGACTGCATCGCCGTCGAAGAGCGGAAGTATCGCCCAGCTGAGGACGCCGAACGATCTTCCGGTTAATCTCCACGACAACGGTGCGTGGATCCAGTCCCAGATGATGCAACAGATCCGAAGCCGTGGCAGGGGAGGGGAGGCGGCGCGGCTCTCCGTTCACCATGATCTCGAGCTCTGTCATCTGTCCTCCAGCCATGGAGACAACATGGCCATGGTCGCTCCTGCGGGATCCGCGGCGTGCCAAAGCGATCGAATGGCTGCGACGCCGTAGGCACCTGCTTCCTTCAACTCGGCTCCACGCTCGGGCGTCACACCCCCGATCGCGATCACCGGCAGCCCAAGTTTGGCGGTCCTGACGACCAGCTCTGGCCCGGCTGGTTCTCGCTCCGGGTGGCTGGCAGTCCGGTAAATGGATCCCACTACCAGGAAATCGGCCCCCTCGTCGATTGCGGCTTGCGCTTCCTCCACTGTGTGCACCGATCTTCCGATCCAGCCTCGCGGGAGCACGTGACGCGCGTCGGCCGGCATGAGATCGCCTGCGCCGAGCTGCACGCCCTGTGCGCCCAGGGCTGCCGCGATATCCGGGCGGCCACTGATGAACACAGCCGCCTCTGGTGGACGCGCAAGCGACACCAGCCGTCGCGCGCTGGCCGTGAGTGCGGCGCCGGTTCCGCCCCGGTGCCGGGCATGCAAGGCGACGGCGGGACCTCCCGCAGCTATTGCCGCAGCGCGAATGCCGAAATCACCAGCAGCCAAAATTACTCCGTCGGTGAATGCATGGACGCGGGGCAAGGGCCTCACGCCAGTCGTTTGCCCGCGGTGATGCCGCGGCCTCGCACCCACGCCTCTACCGGCAAACGCGTCTTTCCCGCGGGCTGAACCTCGGATATGGCGACGGCTCCGTCTCCGGCGGCGACGACGAGCTCACTCCCCGCTTCGAGCACGGTGCCCGGCTCGCCTGAGCCGGTCGCTTGCCTGGCACCGAAGAGCTTGAGCGTGGTCCCGTTGTGTTGGGCCCATGCTCCAGGTGCAGGATCGAACGCACGAATTTGCCGGACCAGCGCCGACGCATCACGACCCCAGACGAGACGGGCAATCTCCCGGTCGAGCTTTGGAGCATAGGTGGCGGCGGAGTGGTCCTGTGGTTGGGGACGGGCCAGACCGCCCGAGAGGAGCGATAACGCCTCGACGAGCGCAGCGGCGCCCAGATTTGCAAGGCGACCCGCCAGTGATCCCGCTGTTTCATCGGGACCGATCGGTGTCATCACCCGGTGGAGTACCGGTCCGCTGTCGAGACCTTCCTCCATTTGCATTATCGTCACGCCGGTCTCTCCGTCACCGGAGAGAATCGCCTGCTGGATTGGGGCCGCGCCGCGGTGACGCGGGAGCAAGGACGCATGCACGTTGATCATGCCTAGAGCAGGAAGCTCGAGCACTTCCGGACGGAGGATGTGACCATAGGCCACAACGACACCGAGATCGGGCTCAAGGCGCCTCAGACTCGCGGTGAAGACATCCCCTACTGGACGTACAGGCTGAAGTACGGGTACTCCTGCCGCGACGGCAGCGGTCTTGACTGGCGGGGCGATCAGCTCGGAGCGGGATCTTCCCTGGGGTTTGTCAGGCTGGGTGACGACACCTGCAACCGTGAACCGGCCATGCAGCAGTGCCTGCAACGATGGCACGGCAAAAGCGGGAGTGCCGAAGAATACGATTCTCATCACTCGGACCGGGCGGACGCAGCCTGGACCTCCTTGGTGTACCGCGTGTCATCCTTATGTTCGCGGCGCCAGCGCGCGAGCAACATCTGCCGCTTGAGCAGGCTCAGGTGGTCGAGAAAGAGGATGCCGTCGAGATGATCGATCTCGTGCTGAATGGCACGAGCCTTGAGACCCGTGGCCTCTTTGCGGTAGGCGGTACCCTGCTCGTCCATGGCTTCGAGCACCACTCGTTCGGGCCGGCTCACATCACCATAGATCTCCGGAATCGATAAGCAACCCTCTTCGGCGGTCGAGCGACCTTCAGCCTCTACGATCACAGGGTCGATCATGGCGAAGCGGTCGCCATCCGCGTCGACTACGGCAACACGGCGTGCAACTCCCACCTGATTCGCTGCCAGGCCTACTCCCTTCGCCGCGTCCATGGTCTCGAACAGATCTGCTACCAGCCGCCTGACCTCGTCGTCGACCGCTCGCACTTCGGCGCTGTGCTGCCGCAGCACCGGAGAACCCAGAAGATGAAGGGGCAGCAGGCTCATGCCGCCGGCGGACTCGCGGGTGCGGAGTTGCCGACGCGGATGATGCGCGAGCGCTCGATAACCACCGTCGCGGTGCCGCTTTCGACGGTGACCCGCACCTCCTTCATGCCCTCCCCCTCCGTCTCCTTAATATCCTTGACCCGGCCTATGATGCCTCCGCTGGTCATCACCTCATCACCCTTCTTGAGCTTGCTCAACAGCTCGGCGTGCCGCTTCCGCGCCTGGCCAGAGGGGCGCAGGATCAGGAAATAGAATACAAGTCCGATCGCGGCCATCTGGAGCACAAGGATGGAGATTCCACCAGTCCTGCCGGTGCCCTGCGCAAGCATGCCCAGAAAGGATGACGTCACGTGTCTGTACTCCCTCCAGCGTAGTGGCGGCTCAGCCATCCCCGGCTCCACTCGTCGAATGTGCCGTGGAGTATGTGGCTGCGAGCCTGCTCGCCAAGGCGGACCAGAAACCGAATGTTGTGGATAGAGACGAGCCTCAAACCCAACATGTCCTCAACCACAAAGAGATGGCGTAGGTAGCCGCGCGGGTAGGTGGTGCATGTTTCGCAGTCACAACTTGGGTCGAGTGGTTCCACCGATCCTTTGAGCGCCGCGCTCTTCACGTTGACCCTGCCCGTCGGGAGCCAGGCGGTGCCGTGTCGGCCGTTGCGTGTTGCCGCCACGCAGTCGAACAAGTCCACGCCCCGCGCGATTCCCTCCAGCAAATCAGCAGGAAACCCGACTCCCATAAGATAACGAGGGATCTCCCGCGGTAAGTCCGGCTCCAGGTGCTCCATAATGCGGTGCATGACAGGCTTGGGCTCGCCCACGGACAGACCTCCGATGGCGATGCCGGTCCATGGTCCGCGTTCCAGCGTGCCTTCGAGAGATCGGGTGCGAAGCTCGTCGTGAATGCCGCCCTGGATGATGGGCCAGAGCGTCTGAGAATCGTCCCGCTGCAGTTCCGCATGTCTCGCCTTACAACGATCGAGCCAGCGCAGTGTCCGCTCCATGCCCTCGCACGCCGCTTCAGGCGACGATTGCCCGGGCACCACGTGATCGAACGCCATGGCGACATCGGCGCCCAGTTTCCATTGTATCTCCATGGCGAGTTCAGGCGTCAGAATCCTGCTGGTCCCGTCGATATGGCTCTGGAACTCGACACCGTTTTCGGAGATGCGCCGAAGTCCGTGGAGGGAGAATACCTGAAATCCGCCTGAGTCAGTCAGCATCGGCCGGTCCCAGGTGGTGAAACGATGTAATCCGCCCATCTCGTGAATCACATCTTCGCCGGGCCGCAGGTGCAGGTGGTAGGTGTTTCCCAGAATGATCTGCGCTGCCGTGGCGCGCACGTCGTTGGCGCTCAGACCCCGAACGACGGCGTGAGTGCCCACCGGCATGAAGGCCGGCGTTTCGACTTTGCCATGGGGCAACGTCAAGACACCGGCGCGCGCCTGTCCCTGTGTGCGTTGCAGCTCGAATGTGAACATCAAACTGGAAGGGTCATGCTGCGGAACTGACAGCTGCCAGGATTCGATCTACCTGGCGCCGATGCACCAGGTCGTGGCCCGCCATGAGGCGAAGCAGAAAGCCGGCGCTCTCGGGACCTCGTTCGCTGTGCAGACCGGCCCTTATCGAGCTGACCAGGGGATAGTTGGCGGAGAACATGAACGTTTGCTGCCCGGAGACCTTCCAGCTGATTGATTGCCAGCTCGAGCGGCACTTCGCGGTATTTGAGCGTGCGAGCCCAGGCATCCTGGTCGTAGGCTTGGAGTGGTGGCTTGTCCTCGGTCAGGATCATTCGCAGGCGGAAGGCAAATACGAGATCCGAGTCGGCGAGGTGCTGCAGCACCTCGATCACCGACCACTTACCAGGGGCCTCCGGCACTCGAAGTATTCGCTGATCGACCGTGCGGGTTCGTTCAGCAATCCAGGGCATCAGCTCGGCCAGTACGTCGACCGGATCGCGGCTGCCGAGCACATCGAGCAGGGCGCGGGTGTAGGCGGGGGCGGTGGCTGCCGCGGCTGCACCAGCGGGGTTAGAGAACATCATGTGGTCGGGCTCACAGGATCACCATTGCGTCGCCATAGGAATAGAAGCGATACCGGTGGGCCACCGCATGGCGATAGGCTCCCGCAGTAAGCTCACGGCCCGCGAACGCGCTCACCAGCATCAACAGGGTCGATCGCGGGAGATGGAAATTGGTGAGCAGGCGATCGACCACCCGAAAGGTGTAGCCCGGCAGGATCATGAGGCGGGTCTCGCTCCGGCCCACGTTGATGGTGCCGTCGTCGCGAGCGGCGCTCTCGAGGGCACGCACGACAGTGGTGCCCACGGCCCAGATGCGTCCGCCGTCTTCCCGCACCCGCTCCACCAGCGCTGCCAGCCGCGGCGAGATCTCGTATGCCTCGGGGTGCATGGTGTGCTCGGCTGGATCCTCGGTCTCGACCGGCCGGAATGTTCCTGGACCGATCTCCAGATCCAGCCCGGCGACCACAACCCCGCTGGCAGACAGGGCGTCCAGCATCGAGGTGGTGAAATGGAGCCCAGCGGTGGGGGCGGCAACACTCCCCTCGGTCTTCGCATAGACGGTTTGATAGCGCGACTCGTCGAGCTCAGTCGGAGCTCGGTTGATATACGGTGGCAGCGGCAGCTGCCCGAAGCGTTTCACGGCCTCGTCAGCCGTCAGACCGATGAACCGCACACGCCGATTTCCGTCCGACAGTATCTCGAGAGTCTCGACGAAGGCGCCCGCGCCCAGCTCTACTTGTTTACCGGGCTGCAGGGCCGAACCAGGCTTGCCGAGGGCCACCCAGGAACCATCCGAGCTCGGATGGATGAGCAGAATTTCGGCGGGAGCACCGGATTTCCGCTGACCCAGGAGTCGAGCGTGCCGAACTTTCGTGGTATTCAGAACGACGAGGTCGCCAGGAGCGATCAGCGACGGCAACTCCGCGAACGTCGAATCCACGACCGCCGATGTTCCGATCGGCGTGCGCGCACCGAGCAGGCTGATCCGACGCGGTAGCACACCGGTTCTGGGGACGTGCCGCCGGTCGGCAGGTCCTTGCCGGCGATCATTTCGGAGGAGCACGAGGAGTTTGCTGGCGGCGCGGTCCTTCAGCGGCTCTTGGGCGATGAGCTCGGGCGGGAGTTCGTAGTCGAAGTCTGCGGTGCGGAGGGGCTCAGGCGTCAAAGATCGAGGCCTGCCGGCCGGGAGGCGTGAGGCCAAAGCGCCGATACGCGAGCGGCGTCGCGCAGCGGCCTCGCTGGGTGCGCTCGAGAAACCCCTGCTGAATCAGATAAGGCTCGTATACATCCTGGAGGGTTCCGGCATCTTCCCCGACCGCAACGGCCACCGTGCCGAGTCCGACCGGTCCTCCGCCAAACTTCTCGATGATGGTGCTGAGAATTCGCGCATCCATGTCGTCCAGCCCGAACTCGTCCACGTTGAGCCGTCCCAACGCGGCGTCGGCGACTTCGGCAGTGATGCGCCCATCGGCTTTCACCTGGGCGTAATCTCTGACTCGCCGCAGGAGCCGGTTGGCCACTCGGGGTGTGCCACGGCTCCGCCGCGCGATCTCGGTAGCGCCCGCGGGCTCTATGGGAATGCCGAGGATGTCAGCGGAGCGGGTGACGATGCGCTGAAGATCCTCTGGTGGGTAAAAGCCCAGCCGCTCGACGATCCCGAAACGCGCGCGCATCGGTGGTGTGAGAAGCCCGAACCTGGTTGTGGCACCGATCAGTGTGAACTTCTCCAATGTCATCGGGATGGTCTGGGCATTCGGACCCTCGGCTATCCGCACGTCGATCCGGAAATCCTCCATTGCCGGATAGAGAAACTCCTCCAGCGCCGGCTTCATTCGGTGAATCTCATCGATGAACAACATGTCGCCGGGTGTCATGGAGGTGAGCAGCCCGACGAGGTCACCCGGTTTCTCGAGCACTGGCCCCGACGTGGTGCGGAGCTGAACGCCCATCTCACGCGCCATCAAGCATGGCAAGCGTCGTCTTTCCCAAACCGGGCGGGCCAAAGAACAGCGTGTGATCCAGCGTATCACGACGCTGGCGTGCGGCGTCGATGGCTATCTGTAGCGAGGTCTTTACCTGGGTCTGCCCGACAAATTCATCCAGCCGGGAGGGCCGCAGTGCCGCATCGGCGCTGGTCTCTTCCGGCAGAGCTTCGGGGGTAGTGACTTCGAGTCGGGTCATGAGTAAAGGTAAGAGGTGAGAGGTAACAAGTGAGAGGGCAGAGGAAACTCACCTCTCACTCTCTCACTTATCGAGACGCGCCTTCCACCTCACTGGCCGAGTATCCGGTTCGACGATGTGTCTTGCATGGCACGTCACACAGCGATCGTTGGTCTCTGTAGTGCGGGCCGCAACCAGCTTTCGGTTCGTGGCGCCGCATCGCGTGCAGATCCATTCAGCGGTCGTCGCAGGATTGCTCATCTGCTATGTCGCTCCTCGAGTGGCGGCCAGCTGCTGCAACGCCCGACGGATGAGCTGAGGCGTCTCCGCCGGAGCGCCGGCTGCAAGCGCGGCACGAACGGCATCATCCGCGGCCGCAACCCCGTAGCCCAGCCCCATCAATGCCTGAACAGCGTCCTCTGAGCCCAGCGGGCGGGTACCCGCAGGCTCAACGACGACATCGGCGAAACGGTCCTGAAGCTCGAGGACCAGACGTTCAGCTTTTTTCCTGCCGATACCACTGACCGAGCTCAGCGCGGTCAGGTCACGAGCAAGAATGCTTCTGACGGTACGCTCGGGACCAAGCGCCGAAAGCAGAGACAAAGCCAGCTTGGGCCCGAACCCGCTGGCACCGAGGAGGCGTTGGAAGACCTGGCGCTCCGCGCTGCTGTCGAATCCATAGAGCGCCCAGCCATCCTCCTTGACTACCAGCTCAGTGAAGAGGGTGACACGGGCCCCGCGGGCCGGAAGCCGAACAGCGACTCCCACCGGCACGGTGATCTCGTAGCCCACGCCTCCATCCGTCTGCACCACGAGCGTTTCACCATGCCGCTCGGCGATGACTCCTGTAATGGTGGCGATCACCGGGAGGTGGCGATCTGGCGCTGCATGGCGAGCCGCTGGGGCATCATCATCAAATGCGTGAGCGCAACCGCCACCCCGTCGGCCGCGTCGCTGGGTGAGGGCGGCGCCTTGAGTCGGAGCAGCTGCGGTCACCATGTATCCCACCTGGGCTTTCATCGCCGCTCCACGGCCCACCACCGTCTTCTTGATCACCGCGGGAGAGTACTCCGCGATCTCCACAGCAGCCATCTCGGCGGCGAGCAGAATGACTCCTCGAGCATGGCTCAGCACGACAGTGGTGCGGACATTTTTTCCATAGAAGGCGCTTTCGACGGCTACCGCGTCAGGCGTGTGCCGGGTGATAAGGGCGGTGACGCCGTCGTGCAGAACCCGCAACCGGGAGGGCAGGGGGTCGCGAGCACCGGTGGTCAGGGTCCCGCACTCCAGCAGCCGGTAAGGTCGCCCGGGTGCGCTCTCAACCACGCCATAGCCCATGACCGCAGTGCCGGGGTCGATACCGAGCACCCTCAATGGGATCAGCCTCAGGCTTCCGCCTCGGCCAGCTGAGCTGCGTCTATATCGAAGTTGGAGAAAACCTTGGAGACATCGTCGAGCTCCTCCAGCACGTCCATCAGCCGGACGATCCGCTCAGCATCGGCGCCTTCGACCCGCACCGTATTGCGCGGCACCATTGCGAGCTCGGCGGTTTCGATCTCGAAACCCTTGCTTCGGAGAGCATCCTGGACCGCATGAAAACTGGTAGGCGAGGTCGTGACTAGATACTGATCGCTCTCCCGGGAGAAGTCCTCGGCACCACTCTCGAGCGCAGCCTCCAGTGCAGTGTCCTCGTCATGGCGGGAGCCGCCGAGATAGATCTGTCCCTTCCGGTCGAACATCCAGGCGACCGAGTTACTTGCGCCGAGATTCCCTCCGTTTCGGCTGAAAGCGTGACGGATCTCGGCGACGGTTCGATTGGGGTTATCGGTAGTGGCCTCAATGAAGATGGCCGCGCCGCCGGGACCGTAGCCTTCGTATGTGAGCTCCTCGTACACACTGCCTTCCAGCTCGCCGGTTCCCTTCTTGATAGCCCGGTCGATGTTTTCACCCGGCATATTCACCGCTTTGGCCGCGTCGATCGCGGTGCGGAGCCGCGGGTTCCCTCCCGGATCGCCGCCCCCGGCTCTGGCCGCTACAGTGATCTCCCGAATGACCTTCGTCCAGGACGAAGCGCGCTTGGCGTCAGTGATCGCCTTCTTGCGCTTGATTTGCTTCCATTTGCTATGGCCGGCCATGGCCGAAGTCCTCCTGGAGCGTAGACGGTCGGTGTCTGCGGAAAGGCCCTGCGGATGCGGAAACATAAGGGCCGCACCCGCTTGCGGCAACGCACCTGCACGGCTAAGCTCACGGTCTATGCCTTCTTTCCGACATCTGCTGAGCCTGTTTTGCGTGCTTCTTCTCGCATGCGGATCGGACACGCCTCCTCCTTCGAAATCGCCCAGCACCTTCACGGTGTTCCCCAATCTTCCGCTTCCTCCCGGCGCGAAGTTCGTGTCCCGGTCGGGTAGCTCGGATGCACTTCAGCTGACCATGTTCAGCCCTTCGGAAACCGCGGAGGTGGTGAAGTACTATCGGGATGTGCTGAGCAAGGGACGGTGGCGGCTGGTGAGCGATCAGAAGAGACCCGACGGCAAAGTCATGCTGTATGCGGAGCAGGATGGGCCACCGATCTGGGTGAGCGTTTGGCCCACCACGGATTCTGCGGGGACCATGGTACAGCTGGCCGGAGCCGTTCTGTCGAAGGATTCCACGAAAGCTGCGGCGGAGCCGAGACCTGCTCCCAAGAGTAAGAGCTAGTCAGCGTCGAGCATATCGACGAAGCGCAGCCACCGCGGATAAAAATAGAGATCCACGAAGCCGCTGGGTCCGTTGCGGTTCTTGGCGAGAATGAGCTCAGTGGCTCCCTCCACACCCTGTCCCGGCCGATACATCTCCTCACGATAGATCATCAGGATTACGTCTGCATTCTGCTTGATCGCACCGAATGCCCCCAGGTCATCCAGAGTAGGCCGTGGATCAGGCCGCGTGCCTTTCAGATGAGGGAGCTGCGCTGTTACGAGCACGACCAGGTCGCGCTCGACGGCCAGCGCCTTGAGAGCCCGAACTGCCTGAGCCGTGCGCTCCTCCAAGCGGGCGGCGGGGCGCGGCGGCGTGGTCAGCTGCAGCGAGTCTACCACCAGGAGCTGCCGGCGCGGAACGATGTCGAGTGCCTCGCTTACCTCAGTGAAATCCGTACCGAGAAGCGGCTTCACCAGGAGTGGCGCGTCCCGCAGGTGAATCGCTGCTCCCCCTACCGCTGCCCGGCTCGCGTCGTCGAGACGTCCTTGCCGCAGCTCGTCTACCGACACCTTCGCTTCGAGAGCGAGCGCCCGCTCCATCACGCGCTCCGGCCCCATCTCGCCCGAGAAGTACATCGTGGGTGTCCCGGCAGCGGCTGCGCGGATCGCGATGCCGAGGCCAAGGGCGGACTTCCCGCTGCCGACGTCGCCGGCCAGGACAACCAGGTCACGTCTCCGCGGTCCGCCAGCCAACAACCGATCGAGCGAGGCGAACCCCGTCGCGACCGTGTCCGTCGCCGGTGCTCCGGCCAGGCGGTCATCCAACTCCGCGACAAGTTTCTCCAGCACTGAAGCTGAAGCGTGATGCGATTTCTTTGTCAGTCGGGGCATGGCGGAGTATACCCGGCAGCGGGGCAGCGGGGCAGCGGGGCGGAAGTATCTAGCTACGACTCCGAAGACTCGAGCCGGATCTACTTAACCAGACTTGGCTGAATGACCTGCCCCCGCTGCCCCTCTGTGCCGCTGCCCCGCTGTCCTCGCCTGCCTGGCGGCTAGAGCCACAGCCTCGCCGGCCTCGATCCCACCGGTCTCTCGCGCCGGCGCGACCAGCTGGCTCAGAACCTGAGCGGCTGCGTCCGCACGGGCATCGCGCAGCTGGCTCACTGCGGCGCCGAGCGCCCTTCTGAGTGGTGGCGGCATGGTGAGACTGGAAAGACGCCGCTCCAACGCCTGGACCCGGCGGCGGTGAGCCCGATCGGCGGGCGGCGGATCGAGCAGCAGATCCTGCGCGACCCGCACGGTGAGCCACAGTGCAAAGATCCCGCCTCTTTTGGGGCCTCGCCCCACCGAGGGCAGCAGCGCGAGCAGGGCACTTGCAGCGGGGTCCCAGCCGTTCACCGCGCGGTTCTCCGAAGCGTGTCGTACACCAACCCGGGCCCGATATCGATCAAGCAGCGGTGGTGGCCTAGAGGGCACCTTGAGCTTCCCTGTGCGGTGCAGGGTCGGCACGGCAGCGGCAGCTCCAAGACCGAGGCGCGGCGGGTATACGGAAAAAATCCAAATGCCTCGACAGTGGGACCGAACAAGCTCACAACCGGGGTTCCCACCGCCGTAGCCATGTGCATCACACCGGTATCCCCCGAGACCACGACCTGCGCACGTTGGAGCAGTGCACCCGTACCCTGCAGCCCGAATACCCCCGCTGCATTGGCAACTCGTCTCCGTCCTTGATCTGCTAGTGCGACTCCGAGGTCCGCGTCCCCTGGTCCACCCACTATCACCACCGCTGCCCCACTCTCGAGATTCCGGGCAACCAGCGCGCGCCAATGCTCCAGCGGCCAGCGCTTTGTGGCGTGAGCCGCGCCCGGGGCGAGAGCCACGATGTTCGTTTCATCTTCCAGATCCATTGTTCTCAGCCAATCGATTACCTGTTCACCAGCTTCTGCTCCCAGAAAAAAATCCGGCGGGCAGCCATCGGGTTTGACACCCAGATCTCGAGCGGCGGAGAAGTAGCGCTCGGCAACAGGACGCCGGTCTCGGTAGCGGTTCCGCTTTGCACGGATCAGCCAGGCGCGGGCGAGACGATGCTTGGGGTAGGTTCGCCACCTCCCCGGCACGAGTAGACGTAGGGCCTGGCTTCGCAGATTGTCGTGCAAGTCGAGCAGGTGAGTATATCCGTCTCCCCGGAGCTCCGATGCGAGGCTGAGCAGTGAGCGGTTGGGAGCCAGGCCCAGCACCAGATTGACGTGGGGGTTGTGGCTGAGCAGTGGCACGTATTCCCGCTTCGTGAGCACGGTGACCCGGGCACCTGGATGGGTGCGCCGGATCGCTCGCAAGAGCGGCGTAGTGAGGAGGATGTCTCCGATGGAGCTGAAACGGACGGCGAGGACGTTCGGAACTGTGGAGGTGTGGGGCACGGTCTAACGGTAAACGGTGAGCGGTGAACGGTAAACGGTGTTCACGCTTCACCGTGCACCGACCTATGTTTAGACCATGCCCCGACCCAAAAGCATTCTGTGGGTAGACGACGAGGTGGAGAGTCTCACGTCCCATATCCTGTTCCTCGAGGAGCAGGGTTTTGCCGTTGAGACCACCCCGCATGGTGACGATGCCCTGGTACTCCTACAGCGGCAGCCTTACGGTGTCGTTCTGCTGGACGAGCAAATGCCCGGCAGGCGCGGCCTCGAAATTTTCCAGGCGATCCGCGCCATCGACCACGGCATGCCGGTCGTGATGGTTACCAAGAGCGAGGAACCTGAGACGCTGAAGGACGCGATCGGCGCAGAGATTTCGGATTACCTGATCAAGCCGGTAAACCCGCGTCAGATCCTCTCTGTGGTCACCCGGCTTCTCGAGGGCGACCGCATCCGGCAGCAGCGGCTCTCGAGAGACTTCGCCACCCGTTTTCGTGAGCTCGAGGCCCGGCGGGGAAGTCCACTCGCGTGGCGCGAGTGGGTGGAGGTCGTGGTCGAGCTGGCCGAGTGGGAGGTTCGGCTCGGTCAGGCTGACGAGCCGGGTTTACAGGACGCGCTGCGAACCCTGCAGGACAGCATGCGGCAGGACTTCGCGCGCTACCTGCAACGGAACTATGCCAGCTGGCTGCACGGCGGCGACACCGACCGGCCGCCGCTATCCGTCGATATCGGGGCGGAGTTTCTCCGCCCCGTGCTGGACATGCATGGACGCGCCATGCTCGTCGTGGTGGACTGTCTGCGGCTGGACCAGTGGGCCATGATCCGCCCCCTCATCAGCGCGCGGTTCGACATCGAGACGGCGCACTACTTCTCGATTCTGCCGACCGCCACTCCGTTTGCACGGAACGCAATTTTCAGCGGGCTCTTTCCAGCGGAGATCAAGGCCCGATACCCGAAGTGGTGGCACGACAATGAGGAGGCCAGCCTCAACGCGCATGAGGCCGAGCTCCTGACTGAGCACATGCGGGAGCTTACCGGGCGTCAGGTGCCGGTTCACTACGAGAAGGTCTTCACCGCCGCCGATGGAGAGGGCTTGCTCAAGCGTCTCCCGGCACACCTCGCACGTGAGGGAGTCACGGCACTCGTCTTCAACTTCATCGACCAGCTCACCCACGGCCGCACCGAAAACTCGACCCTTTTCGAAGTGGCTCGCGACACACCGGCCCTGCGGAATCTGACTCGCACCTGGTTCGAGCGTTCGCCCCTGTGGGACGCGTTGCGCGAGGCCGAGCGGCGCAGGGTGCCGGTGCTGCTTACGACGGACCACGGCTCCATCCACTGCCACACACCGGCCACGGTTTTTGCCAAGCGCGACACAACATCGAACCTCCGCTACAAATTCGGAGAGGATCTCCGGGCTCAGGATCCGGAATCGGCCCTCGTGATCGACGATCTGGCCAGCTTCGGTCTTCCTACCCGGTCTCCCGGTACTCGGCTTCTGCTCGCCACCGGTGATCGCTTCTTCGTGTATCCCACCAAGCTCCGGGAGTACCAGGCCCGCTATCGCGGGGCGTTCCTTCATGGCGGCGTCTCGCCGGAAGAGGTGCTTCTGCCGATAGCGTTGCTGACGGCCCGGCACGGCTAAAGTGCGACCCGAAGTCAGGCTCCTGCGGCTCATTATCCCGTACCGCGGGTTGCTGGTGCTGGGACTCGTCACCACGCTGCTCGCGTCCCTGCTGGACGGTTTCACCCTGGTGCTCCTGGTTCCCTTGCTCAAACATCTGTTCGGGACCGCCGGGCAGCTACGGGCTGGGTCCACCCAGCTCGAGGCGCTGGTTGATCGCCTGGTCGAGCCGCTCGTGGCCGGTCTCACTCCGGGGCAGGCTGCCGGACGATTGGTCGTGCTGCTGGTGGCCGGGCTGATTTTGAAGAACGTGTTCAGCTACGCCTCGACTCAGGTATCAGTGCGCGCCCAAGAGGGCTTGGTGCGAGACCTTCGGACTCGTCTATTCAATCATCTGCTCAGTCTGGATCTGGGGTTCTTTCAGCGCACCCGGGGAGGGCAGCTGATCTCAGGGATCATTACCGAAGTGGATCAGACGAAAACCGTCATTACTGCCTCACTGCTCTCGTTCTTCCAGAATCTTGTCGTCGTCGCAGTCACCCTGTTCATCCTGAGTCAGATCTCCCTCCGACTCACCCTGCTCACGGTCGCGTTCGTTCCTATCCTGGTGGTGGCGCTGCAGGGACTGCTGCGACGGCTTCGGGCTCACGCCCGGGCCCGGGCCCATGAGCGAGGGGAGATCACGGCTACGGCGAGCGAGCGTCTTGGCGCGATCCGTCTGATCCGATCGTACGGGGAAGAGGCTCGCGAGACGGCTCACTTCAGGTCCCAGGCGGAACGCTATCGGAAGCGAGTTATCAGGACGCAGCGCTTCTCCTCTCTCACCAGTCCGGTCACCGAAGTGTTCTCGGGGTTCCTCGTGATCCTGATCATCTGGGCGGGTACCAGACCGGGGTTGGTAGGGATGTCTGCTCCGCTTGCGCCGGAGGCCATAATCGTCTTCTTGATGGCCGCGCTGAAGCTGACATCTCCGCTCAAGACCATCGCCTCGTTTCCGGCAGTGATGGCGGTGACGCTCGCGAGTGCTGAGCGGGTATTCGACCTCCTGGACCAGCCGGCGAGCGAGGTTGATCGTCCCGATGACCTGGTCGCCCATTTCGCGCGCGACATTGTCTTCGAACGGGTGTCGTTTCGCTACGGCGACGGCGACCTGGTTCTGCGAGACGTCTCATTCACGTTGCAGAAGGGCAAGGTGGTGGCGCTGGTCGGGCCATCCGGCGCCGGCAAGACAACGCTCGCGGACCTGGTACCCCGTTTTCATGATCCGACGAGCGGCCGAATCCTGATGGACGATGTGCCGCTCACGCGGCTGGGGCGTCGGTCGCTGCGTGCACTGATGGGTGTCGTCAGCCAGGATACGGTGCTGCTCAACGACACGGTGCGAGCGAATATCGCCTACGGTTCTCCCCGTGCCACCGCGGCGCAGATCGAAGCCGCGGCCGAAGCGGCCAACGCCGCCGGGTTCATTGCAACGCTGCCCCAGGGGTTCGACACCGTCCTCGGTGAGCGTGGCACCCGCCTGTCCGGGGGCCAGCGCCAGCGCATTGCCATAGCGCGCGCTCTGCTTCGGGATCCACCCATCCTCATCCTGGATGAGGCAACCAGCGCCCTCGACACCGAATCCGAACGGCTGGTCCAGCAGGCAATTGAGCGGCTCATGCAGGACCGAACCGTATTAGTGATTGCGCACCGGCTGGCCACTGTGCGAGATGCGGATGAGATCATAGTGCTCGATGCCGGTCGGGTGGTGCAGCACGGCAGCCACGAGGAGCTGCTTCGCGCGGGTGGGCTCTATCGCCGACTCTATGACCTGCAGTTTCGGGGAGAGGAGACCGCGCCGCTCGGAGCCGAACGATGACCGACGGCCGCCGTCGGTGAGACCCGCGGATGATTCAACGATTCGCCTGTCCGTTGTTGTCACGACGTACAACAACCCTCGCGGCTTGGAGCTCGTGCTTACCGGGCTGGAGAGACAAAGCCGGCAGGACTTTGAGCTTCTCATCGCCGACGATGGGAGCGGCCCCGAGACTGCCGCGCTCATTTCAAGGTTCGTACTGCGGGTGGCGTTTCCGGTGCGCCACGTCTGGCATGAGGACGAAGGCTTTCGAAAGTGTACCATCTGCAACAAGGCGATTCAGGAAGCCACCGGCAACTACCTTGTGTTCTTCGATGGCGACTGCATTCCGGGCCGCCACTGCCTCGATCTCCACGTCCGCTCTGCTCGCCCTGACAGCTATCTGGCCGGTGGTGCCGTATACCTGAGCCGGCATTTTTCGGATCGCCTCACCCCAAGCCATATCTCCAAGGGTCTGCTCGACCGGCCTGGACTCTGGTGGATGAACGTCAACAAGAAGCGCCGGCTGCTGGTTCGACACCTGCCACTGATTCGTGATTTGATGAACGGTCGCGTGCCGCGTGAGCCGAGCTGGCGGGGTGGGAACTCCTCCGCGTGGGCCCACCACATGCGGGAGGTGGGCGGCTTTGATGAGCGGTTTACATACGGCTTCGAGGATGCTGATTTCGGCCACCGGTTGCAGGCCCTGGGCGTGCACGGCCGCTCGATCCGCTATACGAACCCGGTGATGCATGTCGAGCACGCGCGTCCCTACGCCGATCCGCTTCAGCTGGCCCGCAATAGAAAGTTGTACGAGGAGAATCGGGCGCTGCGGCTGGTTCGGACACCCTATGGCATTCAGCCTTCATGACCCCAACCGTGCTTCAGGTGCTCCATCAGGGTGGTGGCGCGGGCTCCGTCACTTCCACCCTCCACCTGAGCCTCGGTCTGGCTCGGCTGGGAATGCACGTGCGGTTCGTCTGTCCACCGGATTCCGAGGTCGAATCACTGGCGAAGGCGGGCGGTCTCGAGGTGCACGCCGTTGCGCTGCTGCCGCATCGCCGCCGTGCCAATGCGGCCGCTCTGGCGGATGTTCTGGCCCGTCATCCGGTCGATCTGATCAACTCCCAAAGTGCCCGAGACCGTGAGGCCCTGACCTGGCTCGCTTTAACCGGGCGCTTGCGAGCTCCGTTCATCGCAACCCGCCGGCAGATGCCACGCACGTTCGTCGTGGAGAACTGGCTGGTGGGCCGAGCCGCGGCACAGGTGGTTGCCGTGAGCCGGGCGGTTGGGGAGGCGTTGGTTCGGAGGGGAACTCCGCGCAAGAAGCTGACGGTAATCCCCAACGGACTGGTTACCGAGCGCATCGATGTTCCGGTTACGAGCGAGGCGCTGCAGAAGTGGAAGCAGCGGATTGGCTGGAACACCGGACAGCGCACGGTTGGGGTGGTCGCGCGTCCGAAGGATCAGCACGTAGTGCTTCAGTCCCTCGCCCAAGTGCGTACCCCGGTCCGACTCGTGCTGGCCGGTGTGGAGCCGGAAAGCAGCCTGGGGGAGCAAGCCTCGAATGTGCCGGAACCACACGCCGTCGTCTGCCTGCCGTTCACTTCCGAGGTGCGCCCCCTCTACGACCTGCTGGAGCTGGTCCTCCTACCCTCTCGCTCCGAAGGGCTCTCGCAGGCGCTGCTCGAAGGGATGGCGCTGGGAAAACCGGTGATCGCTTCTGCGGCGACGGGGAATCTCGAGGTGGTGACCGACGGTGTGAACGGGCGACTGGTGGCGCCCCTCGACGCCAAGGCGTGGGCGCTGGCGATCGAGGAGCTGTTGGGAGTGCCCGAACGCGCCGGTCGTCTGGCTGCCGCTGGGAGAGAGACCGCCCGGGTGACGTTCGCCTTGGAGCATACCATTCGTCGTACGGCTCGACTGTACGACGACGTACTGACAAAATTTCCCCAGCCAAGAACCCGTCTCCCCGGAGCGGCCGCGTGGTAAAGGTGTCGGGATTCACCATTGTCCGGAACGCCATAAAGCTCGACTTCCCGGTCGAAGCAAGCATCCGCTCCATCCTCCCGCTCTGCGACGAGGTGGTGGTGAATGTCGGCCGGTCAGAAGACGAGACGCTGGAGCTGATACGGTCGATCGGAGATCCAAAGATCAGGATCCTGGAGACCGAGTGGGACATGACGCGGCGCAATACCGTGCTCGGCCTCGAAACGCATCGGGCCATGCAGGCGTGTGTGCATCCGTGGGGTGTGTACATCCAGGCGGACGAGGTGCTGCACGAGAGCGGTGTAGATGAGCTGAGGGCAGCGGTCCAGGCAGTGCATGACGACTCCCGGATCGAGGGTTTGCTGGTCCGATATATCCACTTCTACGGCGGGTTCGACACGATCGCCACCCACCGGCGATGGTATCGCCGCGAGGTTCGGGTGGTGCGGCTCGCACCGGAACTCGACATCCGTCCCTATCAGGGGGCGCAAGGATTCCGGGTTGGACCTGACCATCGAAAGATCCGGGCTCGGCTCACCTCTGCTCCGATGTTCCACTATGGCTGGGCCAGGCCGGCGCAGGCTCTCCGCGAGAAGCGCGACCTCGGCCGCACCATGTACCCCTGGCGAAATGCCGACGCGAATCTGCCCCTCCTCGCGTGGATGCCTGGACTCCAGCGATTTCAGGGTACCCATCCGGCGGTGGCGCAACGGTGGATCGAAGGCCGTCAGGTAGACCCGGAGCGCGTGATCGGGCCTCGCAAATTCCGCTGGCGATTTCTCCGCTACTATATCTCCACCGCTATCGAGAGGCTCACCGGAGCAAGGGTGTTCGAATTCCGTAACTACGAGATCATCTGAGGAAGGGAATAGCCCCGCCCCTCTAGCAGCAGACGCACTCGGTGGGCGTAGGTGTGATGCTCCAGGGCGTGGCGACGTCCGGAATCGGCAATTCTGCCGCGCTCCTCCGGGCGGTCGAGGTAGTATCGAATCCGGTCGATTCCTTCGTCGACGGTCCGGTACCAGGCACAGTGGATTCCTTCCGCACCCAAAGCTTCGATTCCCTGTACCCATTCACCCAGATAAAAGCCGCCGCATCCCATCACTTTCCACATCCGGTTGGACGCGGAGGCCGTCTGAGTGGCCATCTCGGGAATCGAGTGCGCGCCGAGTGAGACAGCCGCGCCGGCGACTGCCTGTGCATAGGCTTTCCCATAGATGGGGCCACCCGCAATAGGCAGGTCCGGCGGTGCCTGGCGCCAGCCGGGACCGCGGATCTGCAGATCGTAAGCTTTAGCCATCGAACGCAAGACGGTGTTGCGGTGCGGCGAATTCCCACCAATGAAGGCGACTTCGCACCTGTAGCGATCCGGTACCGAGCCAGGCGGCCGGTCCAATTCCGGGTCCATGCCCTGGGGAAGGTGCATGACGTTTGCGATGCCCAGCGCGCTGTATGTCTCCACTGTGGGTAGGTAGGTAACGAACATGGCATCGACCATCCGCCCGAGTTTGATCACATCGGAGATTGGCGGCACGCGAAGATCGAAATACCAGAACGCGGAGTACCGGCCCCGGAGGAGCTGTCTGAGGCGTTGATCGCCCAACAGCGTGGCGTGCCGCCCGAGAATTATGGCATCGGGCTCGAACGACTCCACCATCCGACTTAAGAGAGGCGCCGCGAGCTGGCGCAGGTTTTGAGTCCATGTCACCGCGTTGACCAACCGGCAGGGATGGCCGAGCGACCGCACCGCTCTCGCGATTGCAGCCTCGTTCTTGTGCTTGCGTCCCGCCCCAATGACGACAACGCGCAGAATCACCTCAACGTCAGGAGGATTGGTAACCAGTCCGATCGTCCGGGCGTAAAAATAGTAACTCAACTACTTTCTCGGGCATGCGCCGACCAATACTGCGGACACCGCGCGCCTTTCGTCGCACGCGTCGCGCTGTTGTAGCATTGGCCATCCTGGGGGTGGTGCTCCTGCTCCTGGGCCACATCTCTATGGGCGCAGCGTTGCTGGGTGGCATGCTCCTGTGCCTTGGGCTTCTCGAGTCGTCTCAGCTGCGACAGATCGTCGTCGAAGGCCAGCGCCAACAGTACGCCCTTACCCAAATCCGCCCTCTCCTGGGCGAACTTCCCGTCGATCTGACCGGGTGGGCTGCGGATCCGGTACTGGTGCACAACGCCATCCGGCTGGTGATCGAGACTCGCCCGAGTTTCGTCGTTGAGTGCGGGTCAGGCAGTTCCACCATCGCCATCGCCCGTTCTCTGCGGGCCTGCGGCGGCCGCCTCGTTTCGCTGGAGCATGACGCGAAGTACGCCGAGCGCACGCGTGACATGCTCCGCCTCCACGGTCTCGACGATCTTGCAACCGTAGTGACGGCGCCTCTCACGTCGCGTGAGGTCGACGGTCAGACAGTCCTGTGGTATACGCCAACGTACGAACCACTGCTGGGTCAGCCCATCGAGATGTTGGTGGTTGATGGGCCGCCGGGCTCGCTCGGTCAGAGATCGCGCTATCCAGCGGTCCCCATCCTCAAGCCTCATCTCGCGGAGCAGTGCTGGATCATCCTGGATGATGGGGACCGGCCTTCTGAACGTGATGTGGCGGGCACTTGGAGTCAGGACCTCGGGGCGCAGCTGACGTACCTGGAGGGAGGCAGGGGCGGATGGCTGCTGCATCGTGCAGGGGTGGCAACGCCGTCGACTCCATGACCCAGCTGCTCCTCACCTATGACTTTCCCCCCATCGGCGGTGGCATCGCTCGCATGATGGGGGAGCTCGCGAAACGATATCCGGCCGGCACTCTGGTAGTGTCAACGGGCACGAAACCAGACGCGTCAGCCGTCGATCGTGCGCTCCCCAATCGGGTGGATCGAGTGCCGATGCCGAGCCGCAGGCTGCGAACGGTTCAGGGACTTTTAACCTGGACTCGGCGCGCCACCGGCCTCGCCCGAAACCTCGAGCCAGAATTCGTCTGGTGCGGCAACCTCAAGCCGGCCGGGTACCCGGCTTGGTGGATCAGGCGACGGACCGAGACTCCATATGGCATCTTCGTCTATGGCACCGATCTTCTTCTGCTGCAGGATCGCCTTCGTCACCTGGGTCTGAAGCGTTCGGCGGCACGAGCGCTTCTCGGCTCCGCCACGGTGGTAATCGCAATCAGCCGCTGGACCCGGGAGCTATGTCTCACGGTCCTCCGTGAGCTGGGGTTTCGTGATGGTGAGATCGATGTGCGCATCGTGCCGTTGGGAACCGATCCCGAGCACTTCCGGCCTGGGGTGGACACCTCACAGGCCCGCGCGCGGTATGGCCTGGAGGACGGAAGGTGGCTGCTCACCGTGGCTCGGCTCGTGGCGCATAAGGGTATCGATACGGTCCTGCATGCTGTCGCCGCGCTGGCAGGCGAGCATCCGACATTGCGGTACGCCGTGGTGGGATCCGGACCGATGCAGGCTCAACTCGAAGGTCTGGCTCGAACCCTCGGCGTCTCGAGCCGAGTCCGCTTTCTCACCGATGTCCCCGATACGGATCTGCCGGCGCTCTATAACAGCGCCGAGATCTACCTGGGCGTCTCTCGCCCGGCGGAGCTCATGATGGAGGGATTCGGGATCTCAATGAGCGAAGCGTCCGCATGTGGGATCCCGGTGGTGGGCGGTTCGAGCGGCGGCATTCCCGATGCGGTAATCGAGAACGAGACAGGACTCCTAGTCGATGGTCGAACGCCGGGGCCGGTTGTGGATGCCGTCCGACTGCTGCTGAAAGACCGAGTTCTGGCGCGACGCCTGGGTGAAGGAGGCAGGAAAGCAGTGGAAGGCTTTTTCAATTGGGACCGGGTTACGTCAGATATTCAACGTATCGGCGCCGAACTAGGCCTGCGGCGAACCTCGCCGGTTTGAAGTGTTCGCGAAAGAGGTCAGGCGGCAGAGTCTTCGGGACGCACACTGATGGCGTAAGTGGGACAATTGAGCACGTAGGCCCCATCTATGGGAGACCAGGTCTGGATCGGAGTCAGCACCTCGGCTTTCCCACGGCCATCCAGCCGGAAGACTTTGGGTGCCTGAACCACGCAGGAGCCGCACCCGACACAGCGATCCTCGTCGATGAGGACTCTCAGCCGGCGCGTTGGATGCATACCCTGGGCGACGCCCGCCGAGCTGGGTACCCAACTGGTCGAGAGTGTTGGAGGTAGCACGATAGCCGGCATCGATCAGCTCGTCGGTCTTGTCGAAGGCGAACATGGAAATGTGTTCCACCTTCGGCTGGACCAGTACCAGCGGCGGGCCGCCCCAGTCGCGCAACTGAGCCTCGATCTGCGTTTGCATGACGATTTCGAGCCCGCGGCTGTAGGTGGCCGCAAAACCCTGAGTCTCCAGCGCGGACCGGCGCACACTCATGGCCGCCACATTGATTGCCAGGATCGGTCCCTGGCCCTAGCGAGGCCGCCATCCGCACGGGAAGATTCTCGATGATCGCGCCGTCAACGTAGGCGCGGCCGTCGAGTTCCCGCGGCGGAAAGATCCCCGGGAGCGCACATGAGGCGGCGACGGCATCCGCTACTTTCACATTGCGGAGGCCAGGCAGGCCCCACATCACCTGCATGCCCGAGTGAAGATCTACGGTGTTGATGAGGAGCCGGCGGGACAGATCAGCGAAGGTGGCGTTGCCTACGAGACTGGCGATCAGGGCCTCGAGCGGCTCGCGGCGATACAGGGAAGGCGCCAGGAGCCGCCGGAATGCGACGTCTGCCCGTGCCACCTGGAACACATCCCGCCGGCGCACCAGGCGGGCTCGGGCATCCATCTTCTGGACCGGTACGCCAGCTGCCCACGCGGCACCTATGAGGGACCCGATGCTCGAGCCGACGACCAGGCTGGGAACCAACCCCCGCTCCTCGAGAGCCCGGAGCACACCGATGTGGGCGAGCCCTTTTAAGCCGCCGCCGCTGAGAACAAGAGTGAAGGGGGTCTCTGCTATCACGCGCTCACCCTGCCAAAGGTTGCAGTCGGGTGCACCACGCCACCAAAATGCAAGATTCGTGCGCTCCTACGCGGTGAGAGCAGGTATGTTGAGGCTGTGTCCAGTTCACCCACAGGGCGCGTAACCCACGTCACCGGATCGGAATGCCTGAGCGTCTACTGCGCGACCGACTGAGGCGGGACCGCTTCTTTCAGCTGGGCGTGTTCTTCGTGTCAGCAGTGGTAATTGCGGCCATTTTCGCACCGTGGCTGGCTCCTCACAACCCGATAACCGGCGACCTCCGAAATGCATACCTGGTCGAGCCGGGCTCCCGGTTCCTTCTAGGAACGGACACGCAGGGCCGCGACGTGCTGAGCCGGGTTCTATATGGTGCCCGGCTTTCACTTTCGGTTGGCGTTATCTCCCAATCCGTGTCAGTGACACTCGGTGTTCTGCTGGGGCTCCTGGCCGGGTATTATGGCCGTTGGATCGACGCCCTGGTGATGCGACTGGCCGACATTACACTCGCGTTTCCAACACTCCTGCTGCTCATCGCGGTGGCTGCCGCCGTGAAACCATCCCTCCCGGTGGTATTCGTGGTAATCGGTGTGGTGGGCTGGGCCGGCATGGCGCGCCTGGTCCGAAGCCAGGTACTGGTCTTGAGGCATTCCGAGTTCGTGTTGGCGGCGCGCGCGCTCGGTGCCCGCGACCGCCGAGTACTTCTCCGTCACCTGCTTCCGAACGTACGCACCCAGGTGATCATCGCGGCCACGCTCGGCATCGCCGGGGCAATCATGGCTGAGGCGGCGCTCTCCTTCGTGGGCCTGGGTGCACAACCGCCGACGCCAAGCTGGGGCGCCATGGTGGCCGACGGGCGGGACCTGCTGCGTGTGGCTCCCTGGATATCCTTTGCTCCCGGACTCGCCATCGGCGCCGCCGTGCTCGGCTTCAACCTGGTAGGTGACGGCTTGCGAGAAGCGTACGATCCCAAGCTCAGGACGGACCGGTGAGAGCCGACACAGTGAGAGGTGAGTCGTGACCCATGACGCCCGGGCCGAGGTCCTTCGGGGAGCCAGTCCCGAGCGTAGCTCCCAGGCGCCTGACGAAAACCCTCTTGGCTTCGCAGAGATCCGGCGAATTGAATTCCCGTGGACCTCTGACACCACATACCTGAACAACGCCAGCATCGGGCCGCTCCCGGAGCGAACTCGGCTCGTGCTGGAGGAGTTCAATCGCAAACGCGCCGCCCCGCACCGGCTGCCCGACCGGGAGCTGTTCGCCGGCATGGCGGAATCGCGGCGGCTGGCCGCCGAGCTGATCGGAGCGTCGCCCGAGGAGATCGGGCTGACGATCAACACCGGGTTTGGCTTGAGCCTCGCTGCCCGGGCACTGCCGCTCGCAGACGGGAGACATCGTTCTCACGAGCGACCGGGAATTTCCCGCCAACGTGTATCCCTGGATGATGCTCAAGGACAGCGGGATCACATTGGAGCTCACCCCAACGACGCCGGATGGTTGGCCGGACGAGGGTCGGCTACTGGAGCGGCTCCGGGATCCTCGCGTGCGGGTGCTCGCGATCTCGCTGGTGCAGTTCAGCAACGGTTATACCGTTGATCTTGGGCGGTTATCGGCGGCAACCCGCGAGGCCGGATCCTACCTCGTCGTGGACGCCATACAGGCGGTAGGGCAGGTACCGATAGACCTTCGGAAGACTCCTGTCGACGTGCTGGCATGCGGTGGCCAAAAGTGGCTACTCTCTCCCTGGGGCTCGGGCTTCGTGTACGTGCGTCGGGAGTTGATACGCGAGCTACGTCCCGCCGTAACCGGTTGGATGGCTTTCGAGGGCACCGATGATTTCACCCGGCTGACGCAGTATGACGACCGGCTCCGGGGCGATGCCCGACGTTTCGAGCTGATCACACTTCCGTACCAGGACTTTGCCGGCATGAACGCCTCAGTGCGGATGCTGCTCGATGCGGGTATCACTCGTATCGCCGAGCACCTTCAGGCGCTGCACGTTCCGTTGCTAGACTGGGCGGCCCGGTCCGGTATCCGGGTGGTGTCGCCCCTGGACCAGCATGGGTCCGGTATCCTGTGCGTGATGCCCGCTGATGTCGGCAGAGCGTTCCGCGCGCTCAAGGCGGCCCGCGTAGTGTGTGGTATGCGGGAAGGCGCCATTCGCTTGAGTCCTCACCTCTACAACACGGTGGCCGAGATGGAGCGGGTCGTGGACATACTGGAGCAGGCATGACTGCGTTTACTGAGATGCTCAAGGAATCGTATGGAGTCGAGGAGCCCTCGCTCGTCCTTGGCGCTGCCCTCGAAGGACAGCAGGTCCATCAAGATCCCAAGATCCGTCTGCCACTCGTCGATGGCAAACCGGCACGGCCTCGTCGCCGGGGCAACCGGTACGGGCAAGACCAAGACCCTGCAGCTCCTCACCGAACAGCTCTCGGCCCAAGGCGTGCCGGTCTTCGTGGCTGACATGAAGGGCGATCTCTCGGGCCTGGCAATGCCTGGCGAGAGCACACCTCGCGTGAGTGCACGCGCAACAGATATCGGCTGGGACTGGAAGGCCAAAGGTGTGCCGGTGGAGTTCGTCAGTCTCACGGGCGCCAGCGGAGTGCAGCTGCGTGCCACCGTCAGCTCGTTTGGACCACTGCTGTTGGGGAAGGTGCTCTCGCTTAACGACACGCAGACCAGCGTACTGTCGATGGTCTTCAAGTACGCCGATGACAATGGGCTTCCTCTGCTCGATTTTCACGATCTGAGGTCGGTCCTGCAGTATCTGACCTCGGACGACGGCAAAGCCGCATTGTCACAGTATGGCGGCATGTCAGGGGCGACGGTTGGAGTGCTGCTTCGGAAAATGATCGAGCTGGAGTCGCAAGGGGCGGGTCAGTTCTTTGGCGAGCCGGAGTTCAACGTGAACGATCTGCTCCAGCTCACCTCGGACGGGAGGGGCGTGGTCACCTGCCTGGAGCTGCCGGACGTGGCGGACAAGCCGAGGCTGTTCTCCACCTTCATGATGTGGATGCTGGCCGAGCTGTATCACAACTTGCCCGAAGTGGGAGACCTCGCCAAGCCGAAGCTGGTTTTCTTCTTCGATGAGGCGCACCTGCTCTTCGATGAGGCACCCAAGGCTTTCCTGGAGCAGATCGAGCAAGTGGTGCGCCTGGTACGGTCCAAGGGCGTGGGTGTGTACTTCGTCACTCAGACCCCGAAGGATGTACCCGAGGGGGTTCTGGCGCAGCTCGGCAACCGAATACAACATGCGCTTCGCGCGCACACGCCGGACGACGAGAAGGCGCTGAGAGCAACCGTGCGCACGTTCCCTAAAACCTCGTTCTACGACCTCGCAGAAACGCTGACATCCCTCGGCGTCGGCGAAGCCGTCGTGACCGTGCTGAACACGCGGGGCGTGCCGAGCCCGGTCGTGGCATTGCGGATGATTCCTCCGGCCTCTCGCATGGCGCCGCTGACACCCGAGGAGCTCCAAGCCGACATACGGGAGTCGGCACTTGCTCCCGGAGTACGGGAAACCGATCGACCGGGAGAGCGCGCGGGAGCTGCTGGCGGCACGACTGGCCCGCTGCCACCGGAGAACCTCGTGAAGAGCCACCCGTGCCGGCATCACAGCGGGAGAAGCAGGACAGAACAGTGACGGAAATGGCGGGAGACGTGGTTCAGTCGCCGCTGGGAAAAACTGTGGTACGCGAGGTGGTCCGGGGTCTGTTCGGCCTGTTGGGAGTCAGAGCGCCACGCCGAACTACAACCCGGCGGAGCCGTTGGTAAGGAGAGGAACTACGGTTCTAGTACCAGCCGCACGTAGTTCTTCTTGCCCTTGCGCAGCATAAGAAAGCGCCTGGCCGGCTCGCCCTGAAGGTCCTCCTCACGGAGCTCCAGGTCGGGCGTTTCGATCGGCTCCTCGTTGAGGTAGAAGCCTTTCCCCTTGATTCCCCGCCGGGCATCAGCCTTCGAGGTGGCGAGTCCACTGGCCACCAGAAGCTCGACGATCGTGAGCGGTCCGAGCTCGGCTCGCGAGATACTTCGCTCAGGGATATTCAGCACCGCCGCAGATCCGCCTCCAAAGATGGCCTCACTTGTTTGGACCGCTTCCAGCGCGGCAGCTTCACCGTGGACTCTGGCGGTTACGTCACGGGCCAGGAGCCGCTGCGCGGCTCGCTTACCGGGATCGCGGGCGTGCGCCTCCATGGCACGCCGGATCTCATCCAGCGGCAGGAAGGTGAACAACTTGAGGTACCGCTCCACATCTCTGTCGTCGGTGTTGATCCAGAATTGGTAGAACTGATAGGGACTGGTTTTCGCGGGATCCAGCCAGACGTTCCCCGCCTCGCTCTTGCCGAACTTGGTACCCGATGCGGTGGTGATCAGCGGAAACACCATGCCATACGTCTGCTGTCCCTCACGTTTCCCGATCAGCTCTATGCCCGCCGTGATGTTTCCCCACTGGTCGCTGCCACCGATCTGTAGCTCGCATCGCTCGGTGCGGAACAGATGCCAGAAGTCATACGCCTGGAGCACCATGTAGCTGAACTCCGTGTAGCTGATGCCGGTCTCCATGCGGCTTCTTACGCTTTCCTTCTGAAGCATCCATCCCAGCGTGAGGTAGCGGCCGGCGTCACGCAGGAAATCCATGAGGGTCAGGTCACGCAGCCAGTCTGCATTGTTCCGCATCCGCGCGGCGTTCGACTTCCCCGCCTCATCAAACGACAGGAAGCGCGTGAGCTGATCGCGAATCGCCACCGCGTTGCGGTCGATCTGTTCCAGCGGAAGAACCGGTCTCTCCGCCCGCTTTCCACTCGGATCCCCCACCATGCCGGTACCCCCACCGATCAGGATGATCGGTGTATGACCAAACCGCTGAAGCCACGCCGCACCCATTACCGGAATGAGGTTGCCGACGTGGAGTGATTCGGCTGTGGGATCGAATCCCACATAGGCCGTGATCGGTCCGGCGTCTAGCCGTTCCGCGAGCCCGAAGGTGGCATCCTGAAGGAGGCCACGAGCCGTCAAAGTTTTGATCAGTTCAGTCATAGCGGCCAATGGTACCCGCTGGAATAGAGCCTCGCAATTGGCTAGCTTGCCAGCATGCCCTTCCAGGTAAAAACGGCTCTCCAGCGCTTCCGACTCTCGCCTCGCGCGCGGCGTAATGTGCTGGTCGGTTTTCTTGCACTTGTCGCCCTGGTGCTGGCTGTTCTCGCGGCCGCGTGGAGCCGAGCTTGTGCCGGCAACACCTGTCCCTCGATCGAGGAGCTGGGCGGCTACGATCCCGATCAGGCATCCAAGGTGTATGCTGCGGACGGACGGCTCATCACCGATCTCGGCCTCGAGCGCCGGACGGTCATTCCGCTCGGTGAGATGTCGCCCTATGTGAAGACCGCTTTTCTCGCCACCGAAGACAAGCGCTTCTACAGCCATCACGGCATCGACTGGGTTCGGGTCTTCGGCGCCGTCAAGACGAACATCTTCCAGCTGCGCTTTGCCGAGGGTTTTTCAACCATCACGATGCAGCTGGCGCGGAATATCTGGGATCAGGACATCAGCGGTACAGAAAAGTCGCTACGCCGGAAACTGCGCGAGGCCAAAGTGGCTCGCGAAATCGAAAAGAAGTATCCCAAAGACAAGATTCTGGAGATCTATCTCAATCAGATCCCACTGGGGAACGGCGCCTACGGCGTCGAGGCAGCCTCCCAGCGGTACTTCGGTAAATCGGTCAGGGACCTCAACGTGGCCGAGGCCGCCACTCTCGCCGCCATTCCGAAGGCTCCCACCCGCTACAATCCTCGCCGCAATCCCAATCTGAACATCCAGCGCCGCAATACGGTGCTGAATCTCCTGCGGGACAACGGCCTGCTGAACGGTGATGACACCGAGCGGTGGAAAGCGTATCCGCTCCTCCTGTCGTCGCACTCCGATTACAGCGGAGTCGCCGAGTACTTCGTCGAGTACGTCCGGCAGCAGCTGGAGGCGCGATTCGGGCGTGAGCTGTACACAATGGGCTACCGGATCTACACCAGCCTCGATCTCGATATTCAGCAGGCGGCAGAGAGGGCGTTGGAGGCACGCCTCGAAGCCATAGAGAGCGGCGCCGACGGCAAGTTCGCCCACGAGACCTACCGGCAGTTCATGGATTCCCGGTCGGACAACGGTGAGGACAACAATCGCAGCACGACGCCGTATCTCCAGGGGTTGGCGGTGACCCTCGAGGCGAAGACCGGGTACATCCGTGCCATGATCGGCGGCCGGGATTTCGAGGACAGCAAATTCAACCGGGCGACCCAGGCGCTGCGGCAACCCGGCTCGACCTTCAAGCCGATCGTCTATGCGGCCGCGGTCGAGGCAGGCTACCCGCTCTCGCACGTCATGGTCGATGATCCGCTGAGCGTGGAGCTCGACCCGGCAGAGCCACCGTGGGCGCCCCAGAACTACGATCTCGAGTTCGATGGGCCGATGACGCTCCGGCGCGCCCTGTACCTGTCGCGCAACATCATTGCCATCAAGCTGGGCATGGAGCTGGGAGAGCAGGCGGTAATCAGCGAGGCCGCCAAGTTCGGGATAACTACGAGGGTACCCGCGTTCCCCTCGATTCATATCGGGTCGGCCGACGTGTACCCGCTCGAGATGATCGCCGCCTATACCACCTTCGCCAATCTTGGCACTCGCACCACACCCAACGCGGTGCTCCGGGTGGAGGACCGCAGCGGCAAGATCGTCTGGCAGCCTCCCGTCCGATCGGTGGAGGTCATGGACACTCTACACGCGTGGCTCATGACCGATGCACTCAGGGACGTGGTTCGTCATGGCACGGCGGTGGGCTCGGTTGGGGCTCGCATCAACTTTCCGGCTGGCGGAAAAACCGGCACCACGAACGATGGTTTCGATGTCTGGTTCATCGGCTTCACGCCTGACATGGTCACCGGGATGTGGATCGGCTTCGACCAGCCTCGCAAGATCAAGGCAAATGCGCAGGGTGGCGTTCTGGTCGGACCAGCGTGGAGCGCGATGATGCGCGAGGTCTACGAGCGAAGAAGCGTGCCGACCAGCTGGTCCCGTCCGGCCGGTTTGAGCGCTCTCGACGTCGACAAGACGACCGGTTATAAGGCGACGCCTTTCTGCCCCAAAGACGTGCACTACATAGAATCATTTATTCCTGGTACTGAGCCCGCGGCGTTCTGTCCGGTCCACTCGCCCTTCGGGTCGATCGGTGTCATGGGCGGTGAATCACCGGAGCCGCAGCAGACCCCGGCCGGCCCGCCGACGGCCCCGGCCGCCGGATCCCCAGCCCAGCCGAGCCCGCCGCAGGGAGGGGGAGCCACTTCGGGCGGCACCTCGGGAGTTATGGGAGGCACAGGGCCCGCGCCCAGTACTCCCCGCTGAGATGCGGGCGCGCCGGCTGGCCGCCCAATGGCTGATTCCAGTCGAAGGAGCCCCTATCGAGAACGGCGCGCTCCTGATCGACGCGGAAGGGCGGATAGCCGATGTAGGCTCTGATTCAGTAGTCGGGCGGCCGCCAGACGCCGCGGTCGAGGAGTTTGGCCCAGCCGTCATCATTCCCGGGCTGATCAATACACATACCCATCTGGAACTCACCGGATTCGCGGAACAGGTACAAGAGCGCGAGTTTTCGTCCTGGATCAGGCGCTTGCGCGAGCTGAAGACCACCCGCACATCCCTCGAATTTCTGCACGCAGCCCGGCAGGGCCTGCAGAAGTGTTACGCTGCAGGAGTAACCACCGTGGCCGACACCGGTGATTCCGACTCGGTGATCCAGGTGTTGGCCGAGGCTGATGGGTCCGGTATCGCCTATCTGGAGGTCTTCGGACCGGATCCCAGGCAGGCGCAGACCAGCCTTGGATCGTTGCGAGACAGGGTTATCCGCGCCGGGCGTTGGGCGGTCCAGCGAGTTCGCGTCGGCGTGTCGCCCCATGCACCCTACACCGTGAGCGCGCCGCTTCTCGCAGCTGTGGCGCGATGGTCCCGCGGCGAAGGACTTCCGCTCGCCGTCCACATAGCGGAATCCCGGGCTGAGACTGAGCTGCTACGATCGGGCTCAGGCGCATTTGCCACAGCGTGGGTCGAACGAGGCATACCGTTACCGTCGTCAGCGGGACGTACGCCGGCCGAGTGGTTGGCAGAAAATGGCGCCCTGAGCGAGCTGACACTGTGCATACACGCGGTCCAGGCGGGGCCCAGCGACATACAGCTGCTTGCCGATGCCGGCGTGGCGGTGGCGCATTGCCCTCTGTCCAATCGAGCGCACGGTCACGGCGTTGCGCCGCTCTCATCACTGATCGAGGCAGGCGTTCGGGTTGGACTCGGTACTGACTCAGAGGTCAGTGTCGGCCGTCCGGACCTGCTGGCGGAAGCCCGAGCGGCCCGAAAGCTCGGTCGACTCACCGCCACCCAAACCCTCGATCTCTGCACGCTGGGTGGAGCTCGAGCCCTCGCACTGGAGACCGAAACGGGCAGTCTCCGGACTGGCAAGTGGGCCGACTGCGTGGTTCTGCGTCTACCCGCCACGGGATTCGGTGCAGATCCTGTGGAGCACGTCCTAGCCAGCTCTTCCGCGGATGTGATGCTCACCTGTGTTGGGGGGAGAGACGTCTACCGGCCACTATGAAAATCCAACGGCATGCCGCCATCCTGCGGGTGGTGCGAGAACGCCGGATCGAGAGCCAGGACGAGCTGCGCGAGGCGCTCTCCGACGATGGGTTCGTGGTCACCCAGGCGACGCTCTCGCGGGACATCCGGGAGCTTGGGTTGGCGAAGCTGGCAGATCCGCAGGGAGGAGCCTACTACACTCATCCGCATCGGTCGGCGGTGCGCCCGGACTTGGCGCAGATCCTCCCGGCACTGCTTGTCAGCCTCGACGGCGTTGGACCTTTCCTGGTGCTCAAGACCGCGAGTGGGTCAGCCGGTGCGGTGACCGAGGCCCTGGATCATGCGGGATGGTCGGAAATCATCGGAACGATCGCAGGCGATGACACGGTTCTGGTGATAACCCGCAGCCAGCGCCTGCGGGAAGAAATCGCCACGCGGATCCAGAAGCTGGTGAAGTAATGCCAGGGTGGGCCGTCGGCCTTAAAGATGCGGGGCAAAATGACCGAAACTTCAGCTTGATGGTGGGAGTCGCTACGCTCCAAGCTGGTAACCACGCTTCACTTGCGCACCGCCGGAGGCGCACATTACGATTCTTCGGGTTTCATATATCCCCGCTCATCGTGTCTTCGGAGAAGTCTCTTGCGGTGTCTGGCGTTAAACGCCTCCTTTGAGCCGCTGACCATGGTCCCGGTCCGGCGTGCCCTTCGATTGGTCATCGAGGGCAAGGCCGAGATCGTCGAATCGGATGGGGGCGACGTCGTTCGAAGTGAACGGCTGACGCTTCCCAAACCCGCGATAATACGACTCGTCAAGTTCGTTCACGTCCCCCGCCGTTTCCGCCGTCAAGTCACCAACACATTCCTCTTCGCTCGCGATAGTTACCGCTGCCAATACTGCCACCGCGGTCAGCCCGATCTCAGGCACCGCGAGTGCCTCACGCGGGACCACCTGATCCCATTGTCTCGTGGTGGCGATAACGAGTGGAGCAACGTGGTGACGGCCTGCAGCTCCTGCAACACGCGCAAGGGGAATCACCTGCCCGAGGAATGCGGCATGCATCCGATGGTTGCCCCGCGTGAGCCTCACTTCGTGCATCTCTCCTGGGCCGTGCGGCGCCTGTCTGTGACCCAGGCCAAATACATCAAGCTGTTCTATGGTGACGAGGCGCTGCGGGCACTCGGAGGAACTGTCTAGCGTACCATGAACCGGGGGCTCCGGGCCTCCAGCCTCAGGCTCGGCAGACCAGCCAGCCGCAGCAGAAACCGCGTCGTGCTGCGACCCACCGCATCACCAATCCCCTCGCTTCCCTGTTCTCCGTTGTCGATATCGCCGGCCAGGAAACGCTTCAGCTCATCCAGATCGGAATCCGATAGGGTCGATACCTGCAGTGACGCCGCGTAGTAGTATCCACCCGCTCCCTGCGGACGAATGTTGACCTGATAGGCGAAGGCGAGCGCCGCTCCAAGCGCGTCCAGCGTGGCATAGCGCCGCTCTTGCCGTCTCAGTCCCACCAACGTGAGGAGCGTATACTGGTCGAGAAGCGGCTCGTGCCGCACCACCACATCCCATTCCACTTGTTGGGCGAAGTTGTCGAACCAGCCATCCTGAGACCGCCAGACCTCCACCCGGTAGTGGAGTCGAACCGGCAGACCGGAGCGCAGCGCGGTGAGCCACCGGCTCTCCGGACCAATCAGATTTTCCGAGCGCACGACAGGTGCACGCGCGCCACGCACCGTGGAGTCCTGCGTCAGAGTCACGATCAGGCGGACAGGGTTTGTTTGACCCTGGAGTGCGCCTGCAAGCGCGAACACCAGCGAGAGCCCAATGAGCGACTCCCGCCAGCCATACCACCGCCGCGAATAAAGATGCTGAAGCGGCACTAGAACCGGCGCTGCAGTCTGACTACAAACTTCACCGGCTCGGCTTCCGACAGGCTCTTGGCGATGTAGGCGCCGATACCGCCGGCATCGAGGCCGACTCCGGTATCGAACTCCCATTCCTTCAGAACCGGAAGGCGGTTGACCGGGACCTGGCCGGGACCGCTTCCGGCGAGCCATGCCTTGCCCGCGTCTCCAAAGACAACCAGGTCTGCTTCCTCGATGCCGATAAAGCGCCCCGGGTTCCCGTCACGGCCGGGCATTCGATAGCCGAGGTTGAGCCCTACTCGTGTTCGGA
Organism: uncultured Gemmatimonadales bacterium; assembly: GCA_963730915.1. GTDB lineage: Bacteria > Gemmatimonadota > Gemmatimonadetes > Gemmatimonadales > GWC2-71-9 > CAVVWJ01. Next base: position 300,649 of record CAVSTR010000005.1, read on the forward strand.
CCTCGAGCTGCGCTGCCACCATACGGTCGCAGAGCGCGGGTTTGGCCGGGTCGTTGAAGCCTCGAGGGGCGCAGGTGAAGGCGCGGAAGTCGAACCCTGGCAGGAGGTCGGGCCCACCCAGCGAGACCCGTCGCTGCATCGGCAGGCGGTCACCTTCTACCCAACCATCGGCCCGGATCCGGGCATTCAACTGCAGTCGGGGTGTCAGCCGGGCATAGCGGCGGGCATCTATGGAGAGACGGCCGGTGCCATATCCCCCACCTGTAACTGGAGTGGGCCGAACTGAGGCGGGAAGGGCAACCGGGGCAATGTCATCGCTGGTGGAATGTTCGAAACGGGTGCGTATCATCCAGCCGGTGCTGGGGCGGTCTCGGTCGTTCCGCGTGTCGTAGTCGAGCTGAACGCCGGTCGTGAAATAATGCCCATCGTCGATCAGCGGATTACGCCGCCAGCGGTCGCTGTTCCGAAGCAGCGACCACGGATCGCTTGCCCGCAGCGAACGTTCGGCATCACGGCTCATACTCAGCTCAAAACGCCAGGCTGGACGAGGCTGGATATACACCGTTCCGCCGATGCCCTCGCGTTCGAAGAAGTCCTTGTAATCCCGCTGCAGAAGGAAGGCGGACCATCCCGACTCGCTGCTGGACAGCGGTTGGTCCTCGAACGGATCGATCTGACTGTAGAGCCTGCCGCTGATACCGTATTCTGGCCGGCCCTGAACCCGGAAGTCGACGCGGGCGACATAGCCGAAGTCACTGCGATCGTCGCCGCTTCCGGCGGTGCGAAGAATGCCCCGCAAATCGATCCGGGCGTATGTCCGGCGCGAAGGGCGTAGCTCGAAGAGGGGACCAAACAAGAGCGGCAGGCCCTCAATCCGGTTGTAGGTCCCGCCGGTGCCGAGCGACAACGTGGTTCGGACCCTGCCTACCTGGAACGAGGTGCTGGCAGTGGCCAACTCCGTGAGCGACCGTCGCCGTTCCCGAAGTGCGAGCCAACCTTCAGGAGTTCGAATGACTGGTGCTGCATCCCAATACACCCGCTCATGCCCGAAATGCTCCACCTGCTCGGAGCGGATGAGCCGGCCACCCACGACCAGGATCTCACCCTGGATGGAGGCCCCCGGCATGAGGTAGAGCGTGCCGTTGACGACTGTGACTGGTCCGCTGACTCGCCCCGCGATCCGTAATGCTCCTCGATACAAAGCGAGACTGCCCTCGAATCGACTTCCCGCCGGCAGGGTAACGTCACCCTGCATGCGCGTGGACCCGGAATCGTTGAACAGCGCTATGAGCTCAGAGATGACTTCCGGCGGCGGTCCGGCACGTACCACGGAATCTGTGGCCGGCGCGTTGGGATCAATGACGATGACGCTGTCCTGGGCGCTGAGCGGGGACACCAGCAGCAGCAGCATGCCGGCTGAGAGCAGGCGCATGAGGTTCTCGGTCGAGAAGTGAGGCTACGGCTCGGGGTCCGCGCTTTTCTCCAGCCCGAGCCGCCTCATCCGGCGGTAGAGATTGGCGCGGTCGGTCTGAAGAATTCTGGCGGCTTCCGCCATGTTCCGCTCCGCCTGGGTCAGGGCGGCAGCAATGAGACCACGTTCAAAATCGTCCAGGGCCTCGCTCAGAGGGCGCCCCAGCAGACTCATCAGGGTGGTGGATGGAGGCCCGGTCGTCGAGCCTCGGAGGACCTGTCGTACGGCGGGTGCGTCCACCACCGGTCCGCTGAGTATGCTCAGGCGCTCCACCAGGTTGGCCAGCTCCCGCACATTTCCCGGCCACGAATACGACGCCAGCGCCTCGAGTGCAGCCGGTGTGAACTGAGCCGCGTGACGAGGCCGGACGCGCTCTGCGAGGTGAGTCACCAGGGCCGGAAGATCCTCCAGGCGCTCGCGCAGAGGCGGGAGGTGAATGGGAAAGACGTTGAGCCGAAAGAACAGATCTTCCCTGAAAGTGCCGCTGCTCACGGCATCGCCCAGATCTCGATTGGTGGCTGCCACCACTCGCGCGTCTATCCGCATCGTCGTCTCGGCGCCGATTCGCTGAAGCTCACCGGTCTCGAGCGTCCGAAGCAGCTTTGCCTGCGCCTCCTGGCTCAGGTCGCCGACCTCGTCGAGAAACAGCGTCCCGCCATGCGCCAACTCGAACCGGCCAAGACGCCGCTCCGTGGCGCCAGTGAAGGATCCACGCTCGTGCCCGAACATCTCGGATTCCACCAGGTCCCTTGGAATTGCGGCACAGTTCACGGTCACGAATGCGCGGGCATGGCGCTGGCTGGAGGCGTGAATCGCGGCGGCAACCAGTTCCTTGCCGGTCCCCGACTCGCCGGTGATCAGCACTCGGGCCTCGGTGGGGGCTACCCGGGAGATGAGGGTGGCCACCTGCCGCATGGCGGGACCACTGCCGATCAGCTCGGCGCGTCGTCCCAGCTCCGCGCGCAGGGCCCGGTTCTCCGCCTGCGTCCGATTCAGCTCCAGCGCTGCCCGCACGGTGACCAGAACGCCCTCAGGGCTGAGTGGCTTTTCCAGGAACTGAAATGCCCCCAGTTTCACCGCCCGCACGGCGTCGGTCAGCTGGGCCTTGCCGCTCATCATGATCACCGGGGCGGACCTGCCACGCGCGCGGATGCGGGTCAGGGTCTCCAGTCCATCGGGACCCGGCGGCATCATCAGGTCCAAGAGCACCACATCAGGGTCGGCTTCATCCAGCAGCAGCAAGGCGGCATTTCCATTTGGTGCCTCACTCACCGAGAAGCCCTCACTGCGGAGCAGGGCCGCGAGCATTCGGCGGATGTTGGCTTCGTCATCCACCAGCAGAACCTGCTCGCCTCCACTCACCTGGATCGCATCCGAATTACAAAGGTTGCGCCGCCTCCCGGCGTTTCCTCCACGCTGATGGTCCCATCGTGCATCTCGATGGTCTGCTTGACGAGCGCGAGCCCCAAACCTGTGCCGCCGGCTTTGCCGGTGAAGTACGGATCGAAGATGCGGTCAGCGACATCGGCAGGAACTCCTGGCCCATGGTCGGATATTTCTATGTGAACTCCGCCGTCACTGTCTGGCGCGACCGTAATGTCGAGCGCGCCTTCCTCTCCACAGGCCTCCACTGCGTTCCGGAGCACGTTGCTGAAGGCTCGACGCAGCGGGTCATAGTGTCCGAGTAGTACCGGAGTTGCGGTGTCGAGCTTCATGCTCGTTTTCATCGTCGATGGCACCGATGTGCGCGCGAGCTCGGACAGGAGCTCCGTAAAGTCCACTGGAGCGGGTGGCCCTTCAGGCAGGCGGCCAAACTCAGTGAACTCACGCGCAATCTGCTCCAGGCGGCTGGACTCGGCCATCAGCACGTCGATCACCTCTCGATGCTGACCATCCTCCGAGCGCGCCAGTTGCGACACCGCGAGGCGAATCGGGGTGAGTGGGTTTCGGATCTCGTGTGCTACCCGCCTGGCGGTCTCTCGAAAGGCCCGTAGCCGCTCAGCTTCGATCTCCTGGGCCCGGGCACGTTCGAGCGAGGAAGCCATGTCGCGTAGTGCGGTCCGCAGAGAGGCGAACTCCGGTGCTCCCCTTCGTGGTCGATCTGGAGGGAGGGGTTCCAGCCGGCGGATATTACTGGTCCAACCGATAAGCTCCTCAATAGGACGGCTGAGCTGGCGCGATAGATGACCGCCCAGTCTGACAGACGCATAGAGCACCGCCCCACCCACCAGGAGAATGACAAGCCCAAGCCCTGCGTAGTAATACCGGCTGAACGTATCGGCCCGCTGCAGCTGTCCAATCGCGGTGTTCAGCTGACTTGCGTGGTCAGCGAGGGCGCGCCGCTCGTCGGGACTCAATCGGGTCGAGTCTATCGTATGAAGTAGGCCTCGTCCGGAGCGCGCGAGCTCCTGGACCGCATCTCGCGTGCCGGGCGCTCCGGTCGTTGAGCGGATCGTCAATCCCCACCCCAGCACAGCCAGGGCGGTGGGAAGCGCTCCGAGACATACCAGGATGAGGAGGATTCTTCGATGAAAGGAGAGTTTCATCGACGCGCGTCAGGCGCTTGATCCGCGCCGGTCCGCCCGGAGTATGATGGGTGACCCAAACCAGCGGGTCAGACCCAGGAGTCGACCGGGAGCTTCGGCAGCCTTACTGAGGGCTGCACGGTTCGCAAGCCGGTGCAGCACCATGGGAAGAAGGAATTGCGGACGTTCCGCGTTTACCGAGAACCCGGCGTGTTGAAACGCTGCATTGATTTCATGGGGTCTAAACACCAGAAACCGCCTGGTATTGAGCTCGATCCCGCGTTTGATAGTAAAAAAATGGGCCGAGAATGCGTTCGCACTTCGGGTTGAGGGATAGTCGACGATCACCGATCGTCGTGCTACCCGGCAGAGCTCCCGCACGAGGTTCGTCCAATCGATGCTGTGAGGGAGGAGCCGGAGGCAGACCACTGCGTCAAATGACGCATCGGCGTACGGCAATCGCTGCAGATCCGCCACCTCGAAGCGGCACCTGCCTTGGGCAATCCAGGGCTCCAGCCGGGCAGAGCAAACTGGATCGCTGCCCACGACAGTCACCTCATAGCCAGCCTCGATCAGGGGCGGGGCGATCTGGGCATGACCGCCACCCACATCGAGAATCGAGGCTCCGGCAGGCAGGGCTCGCAGCAGCCCGAGAGTAATTCGGGATTGTGTAGCCACGAACCAGCGGCCCACCCCCCCGGTAAACCGGCGGGCGTAATCTTCCGAGGAGGTTCCGATGTCGGCATCTTCGCGGATCGCTTCGGAGACCGTCTTGGAGGGCTGGGTCTCGTCCATGCAAGAAGCTAGGTCGCGGAATAGCCAGTGTCCATTGGCGGAAGAGCGGCCGGTATGGTCGTTTTCAGGTGTCAGTATACGATCCTGTCCATGGTGGTTCGAATGGCGCGATTCCACGAGGGGGCTGATGCGGATACTGGTTACCGGGGGAACGGCTTTACCGGAAGCGCACTGGTTGCACAACTGCTCAGGGAAGGGCATGCCGTGGTGCCCTCGACTACAAGGCCGGTCTTCAGCAGGATGCGTTGCGGGCTGCGGCCTCCCGCTATCCGGTCGGCCCAGGATTCAGCTTGGCGGAAAGCGCTGCCGCGAGGTGTCTGGCCGCCATGCTGCCGTAATATCCGATGACCGTAGGGCGAGCCAGGTAGAGAAAGCCGAGAGCTGTAAGGCTCACCAGACAGGTGACCACGAGAACAACCAACTGGCTGAATCCGGCTGTCAGAAGGGTGACGCGCATTGGATACGCCACAGCTGCGGTCAGGAGACCAAGTCCGAACGCGGGCAGCTGAGACCGGGCATAGTCGCGCCAGCTTGCGCCCAACATGCGGAGACTCATGGCTGCGCCTACGACGTAGTTGACGGCGATGGCCAGGACAACGCCGGTTGCTACGCCCACAAGACCGAAGCGGGTACCGATGAGGCTGCCGGCCAAAACCGCCATCGCATAAATGCCGTCCCGCTTGGTGCGCTGTCGCATGGCGCCGACGGCGCCATCGAGGCAGTACGCCATCAGGTACACGTTCCGCAGCATGACGCCGGCCGTGAGAATCTGAAACGGCAGGACGGCTGGTACCCACCTCGGCCCCAGAATGACTCCCACGAATTCGGGTGCAAGGACGACAAGCAACGCCCCCAGGGGAGCACTCACGAGGCCGAGCACCGCTGCACCGGTGAGATAGGTGGCACGCAGACGCTCGGGTTCGCCCTGAAGCCGCGACATGATGGGAAACAGCACCCGGGTAACTACGGTAGCGAAATAGGTAACCAGGATCATCATGAGCTTGAACGCTCGGCTATAGTAGCCAAGCGGGACTACTCCGAGCACTCGACCGACCACCATGTTATCGCCCTGTCCCGCGGTGTAGTTGAAGAGGCGGGCGACGGTGAAATGAGAGCCAAAGCGCAGGAGTTCTTTGATCTCGTTGCCGATGCGGGGCCATTTCGGGTGAGGCTCCAACGTGAGGAGCGCGGTGGTTCGGACCAGGTGCTGCGCCAGCGCGCTGAGTACGAGCGCCCACACGCCAAAGCCCGAGGCGGCGAGGATCAAGGCTGGAGCCGCGTATCCGAGAAGGAATGCTGTGACCTCGACCCACATCAGGCGCCGCCAGGCCAGGCTTCTCTGAGACAATGCCTCGGCGACAAAGCCGGGATTACCCAGCAGAAAGCTGAGGCTGAGCCCGCGAATGATAGGAACGAGCTGGTCGGTGCCCAGGGCTGCGGCAGCCAGGGGCGCCGTGAGCCAGACGAGGGTAGTGGTGATCCAACCCAGGAGAATGCTCGCCGTGAAGCCCGCACGGATGTACCGGGGCGTGAGCTCCGTCCGCTGAATCAGAGCCGCCCCGATGCCGAACTGGGCGAACACTGTTGCGAGGCCCACATAGACGGTCGCGAGCCCTGCGAGGCCATAGTCCCTGGGCGAGAGCATGCGGGCGAGGGCGGCGGTGACCACAACCTGTCCCAATCCAGTGACCAGCGTGCCCGCATACTGGTTGCCCAGGCCACTGAACGTGGACCGGAGTATGGCCTTCTTGGTAGGGCTCTTGTTCACGAATTCCTGGGCCGTTGGAGAACAAGCTGAACAATGTATCCCGAGCCTGAATCCGCTGCATGCCGGTCACCAGAGGGGCCGCGCCATCGCCTGCCATGAACCGTGAGAAGCGTGGCATGGAGGTACTAGTTACCGGCGGAACCGGTTTGGTCGGATCGCATCTGGTGCGCAGGCTACTGTCACACGGTCACCGTGTGAGAACACTCGACAAAAATCCAGGGCTATTCGATGGAGAGCTCCGGGAGCTTGACGCTGAAGAGAGACAACCTGCCACTCTGCCGCGCGAGCGGTGTGGTTAGCTAAGGCTCTGGTACAATCGACGATGCAGCTCGAGGTGAGTCTCAGGAGAGAAGTGCTCGGCGATATAGGCCTGGGTGTTCCCCTGATACTCTGCGTACCTCGTCTGCAGCTGGAGGATGGCTGCCTTGAGGCCTGTTATGGTAGGCTCGAAGACAACACCCGCATCAGACTGGGCCACGGAGGGTGCAATCGAGACGAGATTGGATAGCAACAGCGGCTTGCCGTGCGCCAGGGCCTCCAATCCGCTCCGAGGGCAAGGGATAAAGCTCCTGTGCTCCAGGCCCGGCATTACCGCCGCGTGGACCCTGTCATAGACTGCAGCCATGTCGGCAATAACTCCGCTTTGGATAACGACGTTTGTCACTCCAGCTTGCGCCACGATGTTTTGCAGCTTGGCCAGATGGTGCTTCCGCCAGACGAGTAGAAAACGCACTGTGGGAAGCAGAGCTGCCACGGCAATGATCAGGTATATGCCGCGAGACAGAAAGTCTGCGGCGTTGAGGGGGCTGGAGGCGAAGAGAATGGTGAACGGTCCGTTCGCCTCCCGATAACTTGCCACGGGCACCCCGGGCCGAATCAGCCATATGCGCTGCTGGTTGATCCCCAGTTGCATCAGAATGTCCCGGTCTCGTTCTGCCTCCACTACGATGGCTCCCATGCGCTTGAGCGACTCAGCGTTGCGCTCGTATCCGCGAACGGTCCTCGTGTCCTTGGCGATTGTGAGCACCCCGTTGTGCCGGGAGATGATCGGCGTGATGAGCCGCTCGCCAGCAGAAGCGAACAGGTGGTTCACGTCGAACCGTGCGGCATGGGGGCGGACGAGCGGTAGCAGCGGCAAGCCGTACGGAAGTGGAATGCGCTTCTCCCGGCCCCGCAGCGTGAGACCCACTTCCTTGCTGTTGAGGCTCACCAGCGAGCTGTCGATCTCTCCTTCCAAGCCATGCCGAACGGAGGCGATCTCTTTCGAGACCGCCTCCCATCTTGGCATATAGTTGAAGACCCAGTAGAGGACCCGAAGGGCGCTCACGCGCGAAGCGGCTGGGTCCGGCGACACACGTAGATCTGATTTTTGGAGATGAGGCGCAGGCCGGGGATTCGGCTCAGGAGCGCCTCGAGGGGAACGAGCCAACGCGTGGGAAGCAGCTGCAACCGTCCGTGTCCCGGCAGGACAAAAAGGCGATGGATCTCCACGACTTCCAGGCCTGCCTCTGCCAGTTCTTGGCGCATCTCCAGCTCCGACATGGTCGAAATGATTCCTCTCCGACCAGGAGGGACGAGGGGCTTCTTGGGTACGCCGAGCACCCGATGTGCAAACAACGCCGTGACGCCGAGCACCGAGTATCGGTTCATGTGATTGTCAACGATCAGGTAGCCATCGTCCATCAGCAGCTCGCGCAGGGCCCGCAGGATAGGACCCCGGTTTTCGGGCTCGAGATTCAGGAGCAGTCGGAAGCTGGTGATCATGTCAAAGCGCCGACCGCCCAGCAACTCGGGGTCGGTGACCACGTTGCCTTCTATGAACTCCGCGTCAGAGACTTTCTTCTGCGCTATCGCAAGCTGACCTGGGCTCGTATCGACGCCGACTTTGATTCGGATCAGGTCCTTGAAGACCGCAATGATACGCCCGGTGCCGCAGGCGTAATCCAGGTAAGCCGTATCCCGGTTGGCGGAGTACAGACGGCGGAACAGGTTCCGGAGGATCGACTCCTCCAGTTGAAAGATGGCCAGCTCAAATCGGTTGGCCAGCGAGCGGTCGTACGACTCGCCCGACGTCTCCTGCTGCTGATAGTGCTTCGTGTAGGCGGAGGTGTAGCTCACCCGGCAGCAGTCCTACACCCAGCCGAGCTGCCGGTAGGATTCTAGCGTGCGCTGTATGCCATGGCGGAGCGGCATCTTGGCCGTGAAGCCAAGCTCAGCCCGCGCCCGTGACGTGTCGAACCAGCGGTTACTGGTGAAGAATTTTACTCTGCGCCGGTAGATGGGAGGCTCGATCCCGAGTGGGATACACACCGCCTCGCACAGGGCACCAGCTATCAGGAAGGGCCAAACCGGCAGTCGAAACCGTGGCCCCTTCACATGAGCGATATCGGCAATTTCTTGGACCAGTTCGTTCAAGGTAGGCGCCTCGTTGCCTGCCACGATATACACCCGACCCGCCGCGGACGGCGTTTCGGCCGCGAGCTTGAATCCTTCGGTGAGATCATCCACGTAGACCATATGGAAATGCGGCGAGCCGTCGCCCAGCAGAGCGAAACGACGTTTAGCTACACCGCCGATGATCTTCAGCAGCCGTCTGTCTCCGGGGCCATAGATGGCACCTGGCCGGACGACGGTGAGCGGAACTCCCAGGCGGTCGGCAGTTTCCCGGGCAACCTCCTCGCCCTGTAGCTTGGTGACCTGGTAGATGTCCCCAGGCCGGAACGGAGCGTCCTCAGTGGCCGGAGCGTCTTCCTCGGCTACGCTCCCGTGGACCCCAACCGTGCTGCAGTGCACGACCCGGCGAACGTCCGCAGCGGCGCTGAGCTCGACGAGCTGCTTGGTGGCGTCCACGTGAACTTCGCGATATTCCGACTCCGGCGCTCCTGCCTGTCGGAACACAGCTGCCAGATGATAAACGGTGTCGGTCCCGTGCACGGCCTGGCGGAGAATCTGGGGATCCCGGATATCGCCCACTATGATGTCCACGCCGGCCTGATGCAGTAAAGTCGCTTTCTCCCGGCTGCGTACGAGAGCCCGCACCCGATAGCCCGACCCCGCAAGGTTGAGGGCCAGGGAGAGTCCGGCGAACCCAGTTGCACCGGTAACAAGCACGAGTTGTAGACCGGACATGATCATACAAGTCCGTGCAAAATTAAGGAGATCAGGTATCGGAGGCCGTACCGATGAAAACTCGGCCAGTCTGCTACGTAGCCAGCAAATTCACTGGCGTCCGTGCCGGTGGTCACAGTCGAGCAATTTAACCGGGTTGATCAATGCCGGCGTGCAGATAGGACGAGCTTGTAGCCGGGAGTGAACCAGAGGAGGGCATCGAGCTTGGCAAGGCTCCAGAGCAGAGGGTAGAGGGTTGACAGGACGATGAACTGCTTCCGGTGCTTACGCAGGTCGCCGCCGGTGATCACCGGACCCTTGGCGGAGGTTGGTGCTGCCCCCTGGGCACGTTGCATTCTCAAGTACAAACCATTCAACCCGGTGTCGATGAGTTCGGAGAAGGCGCGTGAGTAGGTGACCGCCTCTTCGATAGCGAATGACGGTGTCAGAAGCCCTCGTAGATCATCGAGGGTGTAACCCTGCCGCAGGTGACCGTGCCACTCGTCCGTGAGTCCGATCCTGTGGCGAAGCCGGGTGACCCAGGATCCCGGCCGGGGGTGGGGCACATTGATGACCAGCTGTCCGCCAGGCTTGATGATGCGAGCCAGCTCCTGAATGAATCCGCGGTCGTCCGGTATATGCTCGAGAAAATCAACGATCACCACCAGGTCGAAGGAGCCATCTCCGAACGACGTAGGGCCGCCATCGATCTGGTGGACGTCGCTTGTGACCAGCTGGCGAATCGAAGCAACCGCTCGCTCATCCAGATCAGCGCTGTGCCACTGTCCTCCCCGCTGTCTCAGGAGATAGCTGATGACACCGTTGTCTGCGCCGATATCCAGTGCACGCTTCCCGGACAGCTCGCCAAGACGAGCCAGGATCTGTCTGTACTTTGCTTGCTTCAGCACTGAGCGGTTGAACAGTGCCACCGCCCACTCGGCCCCGGTTGATGGGGCGTCCTGCGAAGTCATCTCGCGGTAACCGGAACAGAGGTTGGAAGCCTCAGATGGCGGAGAATGAGAAATGCCTGGGTAACCGCACGCATCAGCCAACCAAGGCCCACTCCATAGATGAGGCCGGAGAGTCCCCACCGCGCACCCAGGATGGCGGCGGCGAGCGCCAGACCAACTGAGGCCCAACCCAACAGATTGATCAAGGACACTTCGTTGCCGGTGGCGAGAGCAGTGACCGCGGCCTTGGTGAAGGAGTTCATGATCTTGGCGACGCCGCTGAAAATTGTTGCTGTCAGCAGTGATCCTCCGATGTGGTACTTGCCCGCGAGAAATGCCTGCTCGATCCGTGGGGTGAGGAACCAGATCGCGAGGGATCCAGCGACAATAATGACCCCGATCAGTTTGGCCTCGTGGGCAATAAGGCGGCGGCGTTCGACCACACCCGCGGCGGCACGAAGGCGTGGGACCAGGGTGTACCCCACACCCATGGAGAGCACCCGGAACAACGAGCCTGCAATGGCTGCAAGTACACCGAAAGTGGCGAGGTCATGAAGGGTCAAGACGTGCGGGATGACGAGGCGGTCGAGTTGAACCAGCAGGAGGCCCGCTGCGTTCAGACCGGCGAGTGACAGGGCCTCTCCCCAGGGAAACCAGGTTCCTTGATGGGGCGTAGATGCGCGTTCGCGGAACAATATCCACCAGCCAATTATCCCGGACAGGACGAACCCCAGAGCGGAAATGACCAGTGGCAGGCCGGCCTTTGTGGTGCCGGTGAGCGTCACGACCACCGCTGCCACGATCAGCACCAGATTCGGACTCTGGGTCAGACTCAGCGATAGGCCATACCGTTGCTCGCTCTGAAACTGTGCCGCGGCTACTACCATGGCGCCACCGCCGACCGTCGAGGCGAGCACCAGCAGCGGCATCAGAGGACTGAGGTCGTACGCAGCTCCCGCGATGACGGCAGAGACGATGCCGGTGAGTAGCCCCACGGCGAGCGTTCGCTTGAGCAAGAGGGGGCCGGGATCCAGATCGCGCCGCAGGACGATACCGTCGACTCCGAGTGGCGCCAGGGCGAAGCTGAGGTTCACCACAGCGATCACGAGAGTGAACAGGGCGTATTCCCGGGTTGGAAGCTCCCGCGCGAGAATCAGATTGGCACCTGCGAATCCGATTCCCGACGCTCCGTAGATGACAACGCTCCGGAGCGTGGGCGAGTGCCACAGCGACTTCACGCTGGGGCCCCGGCAGCCTTCGATTCGATCGTGGTGTAGAACGAGGTCAGCTTTCGGTATGCCACCTCTGGTGTGAACTCGCGCTGCACGTACGCCTTGGCTTCGCTGGCCAGGCGGGATCGCAAGCCAGGATCATTGAGGAGGTGCGCCAGGCCATCGCCCAGCGCCTGAGGCTCGGGAGCAACGAGGTACGCCGTACGATCGTCAAGCACCTGCGTGTGGGTGCGTAGCCGGGTGGCGAGCACCGCGGTGCCGGAATCCAGGTAGGAGTAGATCTTCATCGGCGTGTTGAGACCCTTCAAGCGTGGGGAGACCAGCACGTCCGCCCGCCTCAGCAGCGCATCCAGCGCCGAAATGGGGCGAGGCCCGAGAAAGTGGACGTGCTCGCCCATGCCGAGGTGGTGGGCCCTCCGCCGATAGCGCTGTACGTCATCCTTCAAGCCGCCCACAATGACCAGGTGCGCACTCGGCAGGCGTGAAAGAGTGTGCTGGAATCCGTCGAGCAGGAGATCGATGCCCTGGTAGCGCTCCAGGTTGCCGACGTACATGGCGACCAAACTGTCCGATTTGACTCCAAGCGAGAGCAGCGGATCGGCAGGCTGACCATTGCTTGAAGGCGTTCCAGCGGGTGGCAGCAGCGTAGTGTCCTCTACCCGGCCGACTGTTTTGCCCGGGGCATGGCCATGGGCTACATCCTCGAGCGCTGCACACACCGTCAAAACACCGAGGCTCTGCCTTACGGCCAGCGCCTCAAAGCGGCGCAGGGTAGGAAAAGCAAACTGGAGCATGGGATACGTTTCGACGAGCTGCTCCGCCAGAGATGAATCCATATCGTAGACGTACGGCGTTCCGCTTATCCGACGCATCGCGGCAGCAATAAAGGCCCCTTCCTCGACTGCATGAATCAAATCGTACTGCGTGCCACGCATCATTCGCAGGCACTTTGCGAACATGAAGACATCACAAATCACCTTCTTGGTCGAGAAGCCCGGTCGAATGTTCCTCAGCCCGAAAGGCCGGGCAATGCGGTGAATGCGACAGTTGGGAATGTTGACGTCCTCTCCTTCGTGGAACGTCAGTACATCCACGTGATGTCCACGCGCGCTGAGAAACTCGAGCACGGTCTTCACCGCCAGGGGTGTACCCCGAGCCTGAAAGAAGGGGTGTGGCGCAAGAACCAATATCTTCACGCCACCGTCTCCAAAGCGGTGCGCGGAGCACCGGCTTCTCTCATCACTGCGTCGACCTCCTCGACCACCCGACGTTCATCCCACCCGCTTTCGGCACCGAAGGTCCGAGCTGCGGCCTCAACAGCTCGTCGCTGAAGCTTCGGGGCAGCGCCCAGTCTCGTCCGCCGAAATACCAAATCACTCAGCTTGACAGCCATTTCCTGACGAACAGCCCGAAAGATCTCCTCGTCGCTGAGTTTTTCAGTGACCTCCGGCGGCACCGATCCCCCTTCCAGCCGCTGTTCGGCGGTACGGCAGGGCGGGATCGAACGTCCCAATGAGACAAACACCCGATCAATAGCCCGCTCTACCACCCGTCGGGCGGTCGTGAACTTCACACCCTCTATCGAGATAAGGTGCCGGATGCCGCGGACTGCTCCATGATCTGTCATCCTGGTCCGTTCCGCGAGGGCATCGGGCCGGCCGCGCTCCCTCCCGGCCTTGAGCGGCAGCCATCCCCACTGGCAATCAGCGATGTCCCCGTCGGTCAGTTCCAGACCCGGGCAGGCATCATTGAACTCCCTCACCAGCGCCTTGGCACCGGAGCCGCGGGTCGCCTCGTCTCCCAGGGAGGATGCGACGTACCAGGTCCCGAGCACGGTGCCGTGGCCTTGGGGCGCACAGAAGAGGAACCGACCACCGCCGCACACCGGATCCTCCTGGCAACCACTTCGCGCCCGAACGCCCACCGCTACCTCGGCCAGCCTGCGGTTGAGGACGACGTTCAAAGCCAGAGCATGGGTCGACAGCGGCAGGGATGATTCCTGCGGTGTCGCGGTGGACACCAATGTGCTGACTACGCGGTCGGTCCACGGTCCAGCGGCGACCAGAACGGCCCGTGCCCGGACCTCGAACTGCGTTCCGGTAAGGCGGTCTGTGACGCTCGCGCCAGAGACGGCTCCAGAGTCCGTCAACAGTCGATCCACTCGCAGGTAGTTCACCGGCTGAGCACCCAGCCTCGAAGCAGATTCAAGAAAGCTGAGGGTAAGGCGTTCCGGGTGTGTCAGCTGCGCATCGTACCAGACTGCTCCACCGGTCAATCGCCCGGTGGGAAACCATGGAAATGAGGAGAGACACTCCTCGCGCGACACGAGATGCCCTGCCGGGATTTGGCTCGAAGGGTCCAACCCTCGGTTCCGACCGAACGACATCATGTCATTCAGCGCCAGGGCAGCCGCATACGCTCCCCGCCCCTGGCCCCCGTTCCCATAGGTGGGAACCATGACCTCAAGCGGCTGCACCAGCCCCGGGGCAATCCGGAGCAGTGTGGAACGCTCCAGGGTGGATTCCCGCATACGCTGAAAGTCACCGCGGGCGAGGTAGCGAAGCCCACCGTGAACGATTCTCAGGCTGTTGGCCGAGGTGGCCGCCCCAAAGTCGGCTTGATCGACGACGGCCACCGAAAGACCCCGAAGCGACGCGTCCCATGCGGCGCAGGCTCCGAAGATACCGGCGCCTACGACAAGGAGATCGAACTGGGTGTCACTAAGGCGTGGGATGTCGCGTCGCATGGGGATGAGGGTGGGGTCGAGGGTTCCGGCTCCTGAACGTTCTCCCGACCGGACGCGTTCACGCAAGGCGGCGGCGCCTAGGCCCGCTCGCGCACCCGATATGCTCGGCGATGAGGGGCACGAAGGTGAACGATGATCTCGCCCACAAGTCCCAGTCCCATGAGCTGCACACCAAGGGCGAGGAAAAGTACCGCGAGCAGCAGGGCAGGGCGGTTGGCAATACCCTGGCCTTGGAGTCGCTGGACCATCAGCACCCCGCTCATGAGGGCTCCGATCCCGAGGAAGACGGAGCCAACCAGACCGAAGAAGCGGAGCGGCTTCTCGGTGAACTTGGCGAGAAAGAAGAACGCAGCGATGTCCAGAAGACGCCGCAGGTAGACGCCCGGCCCATAGAGGCGCGTACGGGCGTCCCCGGGATGCTGCGGCACCGAGACCTCCTCTACGCGAAAGCCCTCCCTGAGGGCCAGCGCCGGGATGAAGCGATGAAGATCTCCGTAAAGCGGGAGCGCCTCAGCCACCGGTCGCCGCATCACCCGAACTCCGCAGGCCATATCGTGAAACCGCTGATCCGAGACGCCGGCGACGATGCTGTGGAACGCGCGCGACTGCAAACGGTTCAGCCAGCTATCCAGGCGCGGCGACCGGCTGGCCACGACCATATCAGCGCCTCTCCCTACAGCCTCCAGCAGGAGCCGGATGCCTTCGGGTTGAACCTGGAAGTAAGCCGGCAAGGTGATGATGGTATCTCCTCTGCTCTTCTCGATGCCAAGCCGCAGGGCCGCGGTTTCCCCAAAGGTCCGGGCGAACCGCAGCAGCCGGACCGAATCCTTCATTCTGGCGACCTCGACCAGCTCGGGCGGCGGCGTGAACCGGCCGTCGAACACGAAGACGAACTCATAGTCCTCAGGCCGCGCTTCCAGCTCTCGTGCGAAGGCGTGGTAAACCGCTACCAAATCGTCGGCTCGCTCGACCACCGGGACCACAACTGAGATCATTCGGGCTCCAGCGAGGGTTTCGGCACTCGTGTCCGATGTGGGCTCCATCAGAATCCCCTGTGCGCTCATGGTCAACGAACCTCCCAGGCGTTGGGAATGTCGTTCGCATCCCCGCGTTCACTATTGAGCGCGACCTCGGCGACGAGACCGAGCATGAACAGATAGAAGGCCACACCCACCGCAAGGAGCCCGGCTCCGGGGAATACGAGAGCCGCGGCTTTCTCGGGCCCGAATTGGGTCAGACTCACAAGCCAAAGGGCAGCGAACACCAGCGAGATAATGATCGCTGGTATGGCTGCCATGCCAAAGCCGAGCAGGGGCCGAGACCGAAAAGTGGTGATCATCTTCAAAGTGATCAGGTCCACCAGAACCTTGAGGGTTCGGGAAATACCATACTTGCTTTCCCCGAATCGGCGAGCGTGATGCCGCACCGGCATCTCCGTGATGCGGGCACCAGCGCTGGCGGATAACGCTGGAATGAACCGATGTTGCTCCGCGTATAGAGAGATGCGCCGCAGGAGATCTCTGCGATACGCCTTGAGTGAGCAGCCGTTATCGGTGATCGGAACACCGGTGAGCCGCCTGATGAGGCGGTTGGCCAGCCACGAGGGCACTTTTCGCAGCAACAGTTTGTCCTGCCGCCGCTGCCGCCACCCACATACCAGATCGTACCCCTCGTCCAGTTTGGCCACCAGCGCCGGGATATCGCGGGGGTCGTTCTGAAGGTCTCCGTCCAGCGAAACAATGACCTCACCGCGGGCATGGTCGAATCCAGCCATCATCGCGGCTGTCTGTCCCACATTCGCTCCCAGGCGGAGACCGCGAACCCGGGAATCAGCCGCGGCCGCCCGAACCTCGGCCCAAGTTCCATCCCGGCTTCCATCATCTACCAGGATGATCTCGAACGATCCGTGGTAGGTCTCAAGCGCCTGCAGGATCCATTCGACGAGCGGTCGCACGTTCTGGGATTCATTGTACAGCGGAGCGACCACCGAAAGGGCGGGCACGCTGTCTACTACTACACGCGTAGCAGAGACCATCTCTCTCGTCACCAGGTCAGGACACCCACAAGGATAGGGCGAAAGCCGCCCCCTTACCAGCAATCGTCATTCCGCCCATGGTCAGCGGAAGCGTTCTTTCTAAGTCGTTGGCCCGCATGACTAGCACGAGGAGGGAGACACTGGCTGGATCCGCCGCGAGCCCATCCGCGGCATCAGTGTGGCTGACCTGCCACGAATTACAAGGCGGGACGTGTTCTCGTTGGCTCGCGGCTTACCAGCCGCCCCTGCGCAGCAGAATGACAGGGACTGTCTTCAGCATGATCCGCAGGTCTTCGGCCAACGATTGACGGCGGATGTACTCGAGGTCGTAGTGCACCTTGGTGCGCACGTCCTCCAGCGAGCGATCGTAGTGGTGGTTGATCTGGGCCAATCCTGTGATCCCGGGCTTGGCACGCTGGCGCAGCGGATACTCGGCAATGTGCTCGCGGAGCTCGGCGAAGATAGTGGGCCGCTCCGGGCGGGGGCCCACGATGTTCATTTCACCCTTGAGCACGTTGAGCAGCTGCGGCAGCTCGTCCAGCCGATATTGGCGCAGGAGACCACCAACGGCGGTGACTCTCGGATCCTGTTTCTGGGCCCACACCGCGCCACTTCCCTGTTCGGCATCGACCCGCATGGTGCGGAACTTATAGATCGTGAATGGCTGACCACCCAGATCGTGTTGCCGGCGAAGATTCTGGGGTCCGTTGGATTGGGCTCGCCGGTCGAGACCAACGCGTACTTGGGTGTAGAGAATCGGGCCGCGAGAGGTCAACCATACCAGCACTCCCACCAGAATCATGATGGGCATGGTGACGATCAGTGCGATCAGGGCCAGAGATATGTTGACCCCGCGACGCACCCACTCCGAGGAGGCCGCTGCGCCATCCCATGTTTCGGCCCTGCTCCAGTCGCGATAGTGCTGGCGAGTGAGAGCCGGATCCAACTGAATAGCAGGTAGAGAGGGGTGGCTACTACGCACTCCGGACATGGCAATTCCCATTATCACACTCGCCAAAAAGAAACGAACTCACGAACAGGTTGCCTTCCATGAATGCCCCAACGCTTCCCCACAGGCACCCGTTTGTGCGTCCGGCATTATAACGGGTTGGATTCAGAATACCTTAATGCGGGGCCCGAAATCCCCCTGTGATCCGACTCACCCGCTCTGCCAGCGGTAAATTCTCAGGGACGCGGCCGGCGCTGGCCTGGGAGGCGCGATTCTGTGAGCAGGGGATCGGGTGTCTCGCCCAAACCAAAGCTGGCGAGCCGTTGACTGAATTGTGAAAGCTCGACGGGGAGCTCAGCGGCATCTCCGTTGGAAGCATCCTCGGCGCCCGGTTTCTCAGTACTGATGAGGTCCCCGGGAGGAGGTGTATCGTGCAGCGATTCGCTCGGCATCCGCGTCGGGTTCCTGGGCTGGGTTCGTTTGTACTGCAGGAATGTCACCTTCCGCTTCAAGGATAGCGCCGTAAATTTGACCGCCTTCACAGGCCGTCTTCATGGCTCCGAACGGTCCATTGAAGTCCTTGTGAATTATCGGTTTGCCAAGTTTACCGTGGCCTTGTTTGGCCCAGCCGGATGGGCGGGGGCGTTGCTGGGAAACCACAGCGGGCACGGCTGGATTGCCACAATCTGCACGGTGTCAAGTGCCGTGGCATCCCAGCATCCAAACTGTGGCGATGTTCCACCGACTGGCGGGTTCCGGCCCCGCCTGCGATGCCGTCAAGCTGTTGTGACGTATTGCACTAAGAGTTCGGGCCATAGGCGCACGACTTCTGCTATCCTGCAGAGAACGCCCGGTCCCTGCTCCTCATCATCACTGGCCAATGCGAATGCCGAATCGTGAAAAGGTCCCAGCTGCGCCTCTCGTTCTCATTGCGAACGATCAGGAATGGTCCGCGCGATCACTCGAAAGCATCCTGGGGCCCAGCGGCTACTCCGTGGTTCGCGCGTACACAGGACAGCAGGCCCTGGAGCGGGTGCGCACGGCCCAGCCCGACATCATTATCCTCGACGCGCAGATGCCCGATCTGCATGGCTTCGAAGTCTGTCGGCAGCTTCGCAGCGATCCCCGTTTCAGTGCCAATACCCCGCTCATCATCACGACCTCTGGACCGTCTGGGCGCACTCAGCGCCTCGAGGCTTATCGCGCCGGTGCGTGGGAGTTCCTGGGCCAGCCGGTGGACGGCGAGGCCCTGCTCCTGAAGCTGGCCACTTTTCTCCAGGCCAAACGTGAAGTTGATGCTCTTCGTGAGGAGAGTCTGCTCGATCCCGCCACCGGTCTGTACAACATGAGAGGGCTTGCAAGACGAGCTCACGAGATTGGCGCCGACGCCTTCCGCCGGCGTGATCCGTTGGCATGCGTCGTCTTTGCCCCGGAAAGCGAGTCGGCTGAAGGCAGCGAGCCCCAGGATGAGGAGTCCGCACGCATAGCGGAGCAGGTCGGGCAGCTGTTGAAGCGAGTGGGCCGGTCCTCCGATGCCATCGGGCGCCTCGGGCCGTCGGAATTTGCGGTCATCGCACCCGCCACCGGAACCGATGGCGTCCTCCGGCTGGTCCGGCGGATCGGCAGCAGCATCGAGGCTTCCCCTATACCGGTGCGTGGGGGTGAACGGTCGCTGCGAGTTCAGGCGGGCTATTGTGCCGTCCCGGATTTCGCCGAATCTCCGGTTGATGCCGTGGAGCTCCTGTTGAGAGCAACGACCGCACTGCGCGACCTCAAGCGGGATGGCGATGCAGAGCAGGTCAGGGGCTTCGAGCCGACCCCTCTTTCGTACCCCACATAGCACCTAAGTTGTCACAGCTGTTGAACTAAGACAACAAAACACGCCCTCCGACTGGCCGCATGTGTGGTATTGCAGCCCCAACCTGCTTGACTTTTGCGTCACTATGTGGTAAGAAAGTTACTGATAGGCTGCTCCCGGGAGCGGAGTCGGCTCCCGCTACGGTGCCTTGCCCAGTCTTCCAGCTCTACCTGAGCCGAGTCTGAGTTAAACCGACCGCGAATGGCGGTCCTCCCGGGAGTCCGCAGCATGGCAAATCCCTTGGTCCAGCAAGAGCGTAAGGTTCCTTCGGTTTCCGAAACCACTTCTCGCGATCCGCTTTCCATTCCCAGCGAAGTCAAGGCCAGCATCCGGGTGCTGGTCGTGGACGACGAACGCACGCTCCGTGAGAGCTGTGCCAGCGTGCTCCAGATGGACGGATACAACGTCACTCTGATCGGCCGCGGCGAAGAGGCGCTGGAGACCGTTCGGCGCCGCAAGTTCGATATCATCCTGGTGGATCTCTATATGTCACAGGTGTCCGGGCTGGAAATTCTCCAGACGACACTCGAGGCATATAAGGACACCATCGTCGTGGTCATGACTGGAAACCCCAGCGTAACCAGCAGCATCGAGGCGCTACGGGCCGGCGCATGGGACTATCTCCCCAAGCCGTTTTCGGCGACACATCTCCAGGTTCTTATTGGCCGTGCGTCGCACGCCGTCATGATGTCCCGCGAAGCGCAGGACCTGCGGGTCCAGTTGATGAAGCAGAACGGACATAGCGACAAGATCGCGCTGATCGGTATCTCGCCGTTGTTCCGGAAGGCCGTGGATCTTGCTCGGAAGGTGGCCGGAACCGATGCGTCGGTGTTCATCAGTGGAGAAAGTGGAACCGGCAAAGAGGTCATTGCGCAGTTCATCCATCAGAACAGCCGTCGAGCCAGCCGGCCTCTGGTGCCCATCAACTGTGCCGCCTTGCCCGAGCCGTTGCTCGAGTCCGAGATGTTCGGGCACAAGAAGGGCGCGTTCACCGGTGCGGACCGCGACAAGCCGGGTCTGCTCGAGACCGCCAATGGAGGAACGCTCTTCCTCGATGAGCTGACCGAGATGACGATGCCGCTCCAGGCCAAGCTCCTGCGCGTCATCCAGGACGGAGTGGTACGCCGGGTGGGAAGCGAGACCCAGGATGCGGTGGTCGACGTCCGATTCATATCCGCTACGAACCGTGAGCCGCAGGAAGCCGTGGACCAGGGCATGCTTCGGGGCGATCTTTTCTACCGGCTGAGGGTAGTACCGATCAAGCTCCCGCCGCTTCGCAAGCGGCTGGAGGACATTCCGCTGCTGGCCAATCATTTTCTGACATATTACTGGCACCGCCACCGCCAGATGGGCGATCGTATGCCCCGGCTGAGCGAAGCCAGTATCGCCTTCTTGCGTTCCCGACCCTGGCGCGGCAACGTACGTGAGCTGCAGAACGTCATCGAGCATGTGGCGGTGCTGGCGGAGCCGGACCAAACCATTCAGCCCAATGACATTCCTGTTTACGATGACAGCTCCGAATGGCCCGTCGAAAACGTCGCCCCGCCCGGGGTCATGGACGAGGCTTATCATCCCGCCAAAGACCGCGTGGTAGTTCAGTTCGAAAAGGAATACCTGACTCGCCTGATCAGCCGGGCCGGAGGGAACATGTCCAAGGCGGCACGCCTTGCGAGCATCGACCGGACGACCTTGTACCGGCTCATGGACAAGCATGAATTCCAGAGAGATGAGACGCCGGGATCCACTGCGTGATACCTGAGAGCGTCCTCACCGGCACGACCGGAGAGCGCCGCCGGGCTGCTCAGGATGCGCCCGGCGTTGCTCGAGTGTGGGACCCGAATGGGCCTGCCGGTAGCTCCATTGCTCCGGCGCTGTGGGATGCCCTTCGGGACTCGGTGCTTTGGGCCGAGTCGGAGTGGGAGCGGGTCCTGCAGCACGCGTCGGGGCAGGAAGAAGCCAATACCCATCTGCTGCAGCTGTGCACCGCCATCAGGCAGGAAGCATCGGGTCTAAGCGCGGACACTGCTACGATCCCGCGCAATGCCCTCTCCCGCCGCTGGCTCAGTATGATCCGGACCGCTTTCCTCCAGCGTAGTGCGGGGCTCCCCGTCGTAGACTCCGGCCAGCTGTTGCAGATCCTCAATGCGATGGAGCGTGTCGGTCAACATCTCGAGGCGGAATGGTCGCAGCATTTCGCCGATCGGCTTTCCGCGCCCGACGGATTGGAGCTGGTGGTCGAAGTCGCCCACGACCTGCGTTCACCGTTGACGTCGATCCTCTTTCTGGCCGAGACTCTGCAGCGGGGGCGTAGTGGCGCCGTGAACTCAGTCCAGGAGCGGCAGCTGGGTCTTATTTACAGCGCTGCGTTCGGGCTCAGCTCCGTGGCCAGCGATGTCATCGAACTGGCTCGTGGGGGCGACAGGCTGGTCGATCTGGATCCGATCCCGTTTTCCGTGACTGATATTCTGGAGTCGGTCCGCGACATCGTTCAGCCTATCGCCGAGGAGAAGAACCTGACAGTCCGTCTGACGGCGCCGGAGTCCGACTTTCGGATTGGCCACCCGGTGGCGTTGAGCCGGGTACTGCTTAACCTGACGACGAACGCGCTGAAGTTTACCGGCGAGGGGTTCGTGGAGCTGACCGCAATTCAGCGTGCCCCGCGGTCAGTCGAGTTTTCCGTCAGGGACACGGGGCGCGGCATTCCCCCGCAGTCCATGGCAACCCTGTTCGAACCGTTTCGCCGGCGCCAGAAACCCGGTGAGTACGCGTTTTCAGGGTCGGGTCTCGGTCTATCGATCTGCCGCAAGCTGGTCGAGGCGATGGGATCGGTCCTGCAGGTGGAGACGGCCCCGGGGTACGGAACTCGGTTCTACTTCGTGCTCGACCTTCCTGTCGCCGGCGAAGGCCAGTTCGGCTGATTGGCGCAGCCCTTTCCCAGCCACCTGCATTCCAAGTACATTTTCCACGCACGCGCCATCCCTGAAGCGTTATCGCGCCGCTGAGTCGGCACGATCGGCTCGTGGTGAGCAAAGGCGTCGCCGGCGACCCGGTCGGCCTGACGCGCTCCCGCGGACGGTTCCGTCGACATCGTGTGGTGGATGGCACAACCCGGTTCGCTCTTCCCGAGGTCGGATGGTCCACCCGGTATTGAGCGAGCCCCCACAATGGTCCTTCGACCTCGTGGGCTCCCTCGATGCCCTGCCGATCACCGGGTCCGGCCAGGAGCGACGACGGGGCGCGCGCAGGCCGCAGACCCGGAATTGAGCGCTACGTGAATCGACCGCTGATTCGGCCAGGCCGGCACCTCAGCCAGCCGCCAGTCCATGCTCCCCATGCCGCCCTTCTCATCGACTTTGACAACGTCACCCTGGGCATTCAGAAGGACCTGACCAAGGAGCTACGCACCCTCCTCAACAGTGACATCATCAAAGGCAAAGTCGCGGTGCAGCGGGCTTATGCCGACTGGCGCCGGTATCCGCAGTATATCGTGCCGTTGTCCGAGTCCTCCATCGACCTGATCTTCGCGCCTGCCTTCGGCTCCAGTAAGAAGAACGCCACCGACATACGGCTCGCGATCGATGCCATCGAGCTGGTCTTCACCCGGCCCGAGATCGGTACATTCATTCTTCTGTCCGGTGACAGCGACTTCTCGACGATGGTCATCAAGCTGAAGGAGTACGGCAAGTACGTGATAGGCGTCGGGATCCGGGAGTCGGCCAGCGACCTCCTGATTCAGAACTGCGACGAGTATTACTCCTACAACGATCTCGCCGGGCTTACGAAGGAGGTGGACACCCCTTCAACTCAGAGAGATCCGTGGGAGCTGGCCGCCGAGGCGGTCGCTCAGATGGCGCGAAACGGCGACGTCATGCGCTCGGATCGGTTGAAGCAGGTGATGCAGCAGATCGATTCGAATTTTGACGAGCGAAATGCAGGATTCAATCGCTTCAGCAAATTCGTGATCGAAGCCGGTCAGAAGGGCATCGTCCTGGTCACCAAGCTGGATAACGGCCAGTACGAGGTCGCGCCGGGCACTGTCTTGCCGACCGCATCTGCCGCCCCCGCTGTCGCTCCGGCCCAACGCACCCGTCCCCCCGTCGAGTCACGCGACGACGGCGCCCGGCGTGGGCGAGGACGACGTGGCCGCGGCGGACGGGATCGCAGCGGCACCCGCGATGGGCGGAGTCGTGCGCCGGAAACCCCGCGTGAGGAGGGTGCACCCCGGCCCCAGCGCGACGAGCGAACCGAGGGAGTACTGACCCTCGCGCGTGCGTTCCAGTTGATGTCGCAGGCGCTCTCCGAATTCCGGTCGCCCGTTGGCCAGGAGGCATTACGACTCCGGATGGTGGCCATGCATGGGCGCGAGGATCCACTGCTCGATGCCGTGCGCTTCCCTCGGCTATTGCGCCAGGCGAACGACGCCGAGGTTGCGGATGTCCGGAAGGTGGGCGACGACGACTACGAGATTGCCCCACAGCGGCAGGCTGCCCGTCCGAGTATGACCGCACCCCGGGAAGAGCCACAGGAGAGCATTCCTGGGGCGGAGCCGACCCCTGAGCCGGTCAATTCTGGAACTCGAGAGAATGGGCAGCGACTCGGCCTTCGCTTCCGCAGAGGCTCCCGTGGTCCGATGCGGGCGGGAGAAATTCCGCTGATTGGAGTAGTCAGCATGGAACCGGCGATCGAGTCCATGACGCCGGCGGAGTTCGCGGGGGAGGCAGTCGAGTCGGGTGAGGCTCCTGCGGCAGACAAGCCCAAGCGTCCCGCTCGCCCGCGTCGGAAGCGTCCCGCGGCCGCGGAGAGTAAGCCTGAGCCTGAGGGAGACGCCGCCGCCTCTCCGCCCCCCGCCCGGAAACGACCTCGGGCCCGGCCGCGGAAGAAGGCCGAATGAAGCAAACGAGACGGGCAGCCGCGCTGCCCGTCGCTTTTTTCAGGCGTCCCACTGAGGTCGTAGCCGCTGAGCTGATCGGGAAGGTGGTCGTCTCTACCGTCGGTGGGCTCCTCACCGCTGGCAGGATCGTCGAGACCGAGGCGTATCTGGGCTACGATGACCCCGCGTCACACGGCTATCGCCATCGCAGAAATGCCCGAAACGCTGCACTGTTCGGCCCACCTGGCATCTGGTATGTCTATCTCTCCTACGGAATGCATTGGTGTGCCAACCTGGTGTGTCAACGCGCCGGCCTGGCCAGTGCGGTACTGCTCCGAGCTCTGGAGCCGCTCGACGGACTGGACATCATGCGCGAGCGCAGGGGAGAGCTGCCCGACAGGCAGCTGTGCTCCGGGCCAGGCCGCCTCTGTCAAGCGCTGGGCATCTCTCGAGATCTTGATGCCTTGCCGATGGCCGAAGGTCCCGTGGTGGTCTTGCGGGGCGATCGTGTCACTGCGAGCGCCATTTCGGCCACGCCACGCATTGGCATCACCAAGGCTGTCGACTGGCCGCTGCGCTTTCATCTGACAGGCTCTCCCTGGACATCTCGCAAAGAAAAGAGCGGAGGTCCCGAAGGATCCTCCGCCCCTTGAGCAACCGCTCCTTCGTCTTTTAGTAACCGCCGCCGCTTGCCCGCTCGCGCGCGTTGCCCAGACCGAATCGAAGCCCGGCTGAGAACGTGTGAGTGGCTCCGGTAAAGCTGTTGCCGGCGACGATGATGGTGGACTTTGCCGGCCCCGCCTGGGAATTGACGTACAGGGAAGGCCCGGTGGTGATCTGATACTGCCCGAAGGCACTGAACCGGCTGACCCGGAAGTTCAATCCGCCCAGCAATGAGCCAAATCCGGAACTGCCCACTGCGTTATCTACTGAAGGTGTGTACCCGCCCGCGTGAAGGATGCCGACTCCAATGCCGAAGAACGGAGTCAGGGGTCCTTTGATGGGGAAGGCCATCAGCATGGCCGAATATTTACGCAGGTACTTGAATGTCTGAAAAATGTCCTCGCTGCTCTGCACGTTGTCGAGGCTGTCGAGGACGGTAACGTTGGCGAACGACGACGACGAGGAGCCGAACGACTGCTCCACCGACAGGAGAAGCCCGGTTCGACGAGCCGTGATCAGCAGCTGTGCGCCGGCCATCGGCTTTGTTTCCCGGCCTTCGAGGGGCGTCTCGAAATTCATGATGCCCCCACTACCGCCGACGTACCACTGGAATGTGCTGTTGCCCGGCTCCTGGGCTGAGAGCTGCGCCGCACCTAGGCAAAGAGCCAGCGCGACCGGGATGCTCAGGGTAACCATGCGCATCAGACTGCCTCCGAAAGGTGTCCGCACCAGGATCATCCTGATGCTTACCGGGCCTATTTCGCACGGTACGTCAAAATGCGGGAACTCATGCCGGAAAAAGCGGGAAGGGAGGCGACGTCGAGCCGGAAAAGCTCGAGTATAACAATGGGTGACAAGGAGTTAGTCGATCCAGGCCACGCCTTCCCCGACCGTTGCGGAGGGTGGAAGTGCAAAGACCGGGCCCAGTGTGAGAGGCTAGACGCCAGACGCCAGACGCCAGACGCTAGACGCCAGACGCCAGACGCCAGACGCCAGACGCTAGACGCCAGACGCCAGACGCCAGACGCCAGACGCCACACCCCCAAGCACTCGTGACTCTGAGGCCAGGAACCTTTCCGGGCCCAGTCGCTGCCTTCGGGTGTGGCGTCCGGCGTCTGGCGTCTAGATGAGTTTGAGCTGGCGCCCTACCTTCTTGAACGCCGCCAGCGCCTGGTCGAGATCCGCCCGCGTGTGCGCGGCGGAGATCTGACACCGGACTCGAGCCTGGCCCTGAGGTACGACCGGATAGCCGAAGCCGGTTACGAACACCCCTTCGCTCAGGAGCAGTCCGCTCATCCGAATGGCTGCCGCCGTTTCCCCCAGGATTACAGGAATGATCGGCGTTTCCCCAGGGAGTGGCTTGAAGCCAAGGCCCAGCAGCTGTTCGCGAAAGTAGCGGGCATTTGCCGTGAGGGTGCCGACTCGTTCCGGATGCGCCTCGAGGAATTCGATGCTTGCTAGTGAGCTCGCCGCGACTGTTGGCGGCAGCGCGTTACTGAAGAGCTGCGGGCGTGCCCGCTGGGTCAGGTAGTCACAGACCTCGGCTGAAGCCGCGACGAAGCCGCCCGCGGCGCCGCCGAGTGCCTTGCCGAGCGTTGAGGTGATGATGTCCACTTGGCCAACCAATCCAAAGTGCTCGGCCGTGCCCCGTCCGGTTTTTCCGAGCACCCCGGTTGCGTGCGAATCATCCACCATCAACACCGCCTGGTGCCGGCGGCACAGCTCGATCAGATCCGGCAACTTTGCGATGGCCCCTTCCATGGAGAAGATGCCGTCGGTGACTACCATCTTGACCCGCCGGTCCTTCGCCGCAGTGAGCTTCGTATCCAGGTCGGTAAGGTCGCCGTGCTGGTAGACAGCGGTCTGACATTTGGTGATGGCTTTGGCCAGCCGGATACCATCGATGATGGAAGCGTGATTCAGCTGATCGCTGATAATCAAATCATGTTCGGTAAGAAGAGTGCCGGGCACAGCCTCGTTGGCGTTCCATGCACTCACGAAGCTGAGTGCTGCTGCGGTGCCCACCAGCCGGGCACAGGCGGCTTCGAGTGAGCGATGGATCGTGAACGTTCCGCAAATGAAGCGAACCGACGCGGTTCCCGCACCGAACCGATCCAGGGCAGCCTTCCCGGCGTGCACCACCGCGGGCTCGTTGGAAAGCCCGAGATAGTTGTTCGAGGATAGGATGATGACCTCACCCCGTCCTTCCATCCGCACCCGCGGTCCTTGGGGGCCGTCCAGGAAATTCAGGCGTTTGTAGGTGCCCTCACGGATGAACTCTTCCAGCTGAGGAGCGATGCGCTGCTGCAGGGGATTGCTCACGCGCAGACCTCCAGGATCACCTTGCCCGCCTGGCCGTCCTTGATGACCTGAATGGCGTCCCCGATACGTTCCAGTGGGAATCTGTGGGTGATGACGGGGCGGGGATCCAGCTGGCCGGCCCTGAGAAATCGCTGCATTTGATGCCAGGTCTCGTACATTTTGCGGCCGGTTACGCCGTAGAGCGTGACGCCCTTGAAGATGATATCCCGTGCGAAATCCACCTCGGTGGTCCGGTTCGGAGTACCGAGGAGGTTGACTCGTCCTCCGATCCGAACCGCCGCCAGGGCTTGAGCATGTCCGCTGGGGTGGCCACTCATCTCACAGACCAGATCCACGCCGTCACCCGAGGTGAGCTCGTGAACCCGTGCAACGACGTCATCGATGCCGGGATTGAGTGTCACCTGTGCACCCATGGCTCGCGCGAGGTCCAGGCGTTTGGCGTTGTAGTCGCTCGCAATCACCAGGGAGGCTCCGGCAGCACGCGCGACTCCCACGGCAAAGCACCCGATCGGACCGCAACCAAGAACCAGCACCGTACTTCCGGGCACACTCGCCTCCAGCACGGTGTGTACGGCGTTGCCCATCGGATCCATGATTGCGCCGATCTCGGTCGGGATCCCGTCCAGCTTCATCACGTTGGACACCGGCATGGCAATGAAGTCGGCAAATGCTCCGTTCCGATCCACTCCGATGATCTGCGTCCTGCGGCAGAGGTGGGCATCGCCCAGCCGACACTGAAGGCAGTGACCGCAGACCACATGACCTTCCGCGGTCACTGCATCACCGACACTCAGCAGTCCGGCCCGCTCAGCCTCGCGCCCTAACTCGGTGATGGTACCGGCGAACTCGTGGCCGATGGTGACCGGTGGCTTGAGCCGGGCGCTGGCCCAGCTGTCCCATTCCCAGATATGCAGATCAGTACCGCACACGCCCGCGTGTTGCACCTTGATCAGAGCGTCACTTGGACCACACGCTGGAACCGGCACGTCGCGGAGGACGATACCTGGGCCCGGCGATTCTTTCACCAGCGCGCGCATGTGTGCTCGGAGTTAGGACGGGGGGAATATAGCAGTGGCGGAAGAGGCGGTAGATTTTAAGGCGGAAGGAACTGAGGCGGTCGTTCCGCGTCTTGAACTACCGCCTGTAATACCTACCGCACCTACTCAATCAGCAAACGCCGGCTCGACCGCCTCCACCCGCACAGCGCTGATCTTGAACTCGGCGATCTTCGCGTAGGGGTCCAGCCGTGGATTGGTGAGCAGATTGGCCGCTGCTTCCCGGAAGTGGAATGGAATGAAGATCTGCCCTCGTGCCTGCCGCTCCGACAATCGGGCACCGATGAGCATCGAGCCTCTGCGCGACGTGACGCGCACGGTGTCTCCATCGGCGACTCCCAGCTCCAGCGCATCCCGGGGATTGATGTCGACGACGGGAACGGGCTCCCGCGAATCCAGTCCTGTGGAGCGGCGCGTCATCGTTCCGGTGTGCCAGTGATACATCTGGCGTCCGGTGTTCATGATGAACGGGTACTCCGCGTTGGGCAGCTCCTCGGGTGCGACATACTCGACCGGCACGAACAAGGCACGGCCATCTGCAGTCGGGAACGATTCGCTGAACAGGAAGGCGGTGCCCTTCGAGTCCGCCGTCAGAACCGGGTACTGTAATCCCGCCCCCTTGAGACCCTCATGAGTGACCCCCCTCCAGGAGGGTGTCACCGCCGCAATCTCCCGCATTACATCAGCAGGATTGGACCACGTCGTCTTGAGGCCCAGGCGATTACTCAGGTCGATCAAGATGTCGAGGTCGCGGCGAGCCTGGCCCGGGGGATCGAGCGCGGCCTCGGCGAGTTGAATGCGTCTCTCGGTGTTGGCGTAGGTCCCGGTCTTCTCGGCGAACGACGATCCCGGAAACACTACGTCGGCCCATCGGGCGGTCTCTGTCAGGAAGAGGTCCTGCACCGCGAGAAACTCCAGTCCACGAACCCAATCCTCGGCATGGGCGATATTGGGATCCGAGATGACCGGGTTTTCTCCCATGACGTACAGCCCGCGTATGGGGCTGTCGTCGCGCGTCATCTCTGTCACCATCATTCCATGCTCGAGTGACAGCGACTCCTCCGGTACTCCCCACGCGCGCGCATACTCCGCCCGAACGGTCGGCTCTGTAACCGGCCGATAATCGGTGTAGGCGAATGGAATGGCGCCGACATCGCTTGCGCCCTGGACGTTATTCTGCCCGCGAATCGGCATCATTTGAGCGCCCCACTTGCCGATCATGCCGCAGGCGAGGAGCAGGTTGAGCAGGCTGGCGACGATGTCGGTACCGGTCGCGTGCTGGGTCAGACCCATGGCCCACAGCGTAGAGGTACGGGGTCCGCGAGCATACATCTCTGCTGCTCGACGGATAGTATCCGCCGGGATGCCGGTGATCTTCTGACCCATCTCCAGCGTGTACGGCTCGACCGCTGCTTTGACCTTCTCGAACTCGCGGGTCCGTTCGCTGATGAACTTGGGATCTGTCAGTCCGGCATCGATGATGTGGTGCAGCATGCTGTTGAACAACGCCACATCAGAGCCTGGCGCCATCTGGAGATGGATATCCGCCAGCTCGGCGAGCTCGACCCTTCGGACATCGGCCACGATGAGCTTGGCCCCACGCGCGACAGCACGTTTGATCAGAGCGCCAAAGACCGGATGGGACTCGGTCGTGTTCGCACCCGCAATGAAGATGACGTCGCAGGCCTCCTCGATCTCGCGCATCGACCCGGATGCCGCGGCCGTGTTCAATGCGCGATTCATGGCGGAGACTGACGTCGAGTGGCAGAGCCGGGTGCAGTGGTCTACGCTATTGGTACGAAACGCCCCCCGCACCATCCGCATGAAGGCGTAGTTGTCCTCGTTGCTGCACTTGGCTGAGGAGAGCGCGCCGAGGGCCTTGGGCCCATGCTCATCCCGAATCCTTGTGATCTGCTGCGCGGCCAGGCTCAGGGCTTCGTCCCAGGTCGCCTCGCGGAAGGCGCTATACCATCCTGCGGGCGTGGCGACTCGGTCGCGGACGTCATCGTCGCCCAGCTGAGGCATGCCGGTGAGCGGCCGCTTTCCTACCTGGCGCAGAGGCGGGCGCGGCTTCTTCCGATCGCCCATTTCCTCGATGGTAAGCCAGGGACCTTCCCGGCGGCGGGGCCACTCGCCGCTCCAGACCCACTTCCCATCCTGACACATCCAGCCTTTTCGAATCAGCGGCGAGGTGAGGCGGTCGCGATGCTGGGTGAAGTCGTAGCCGAACCGCCCCTTTACACAGGTCGAGCCCTGGTTCGGCGTATCATCTTCGATCCATGGCGACGTCACCCGCATCAGGGTGTCGTCCTTTACGTGGAGATCCAGTTGGCATCCAACCGCGCAGTAGGGGCAGACCGAACGAACGACCCTGTCGGGCGTCCGCAGTGCCTCGGCGCCAAACCGCTGCTTGGGGATGAACTCAAAAATCGCTCCGGTGGGGCATACCCGGACGCACTCTCCACACCAGGTGCAGCCAGCGTGATCAGGATCTCCGTCCCCGCCCACGATGATCTGGGCGTGCTCGCCCCGCATTCCGACCTCGAGGACTCCGACTTCCTGGATATCCTCGCACGCCCGCACACATCGGGTGCACAGGATGCAGGTACTCATATCGTGCTGGATCATGACGTCGCCGGGGCGCTCATCGCCGCTGCGAAGCGGCAGCTCATGATGAGTGCGCACCGGAACCTCGTACTGAACGACGTAGCGTTCGAACTCGTTGCGGGGAGAGGCCTCGGTGCCACTCCCGTTGGTGCTCGTGGCTGGAGTTCCGTTGCCCCCATTCGTATGAGCCCCATTGGCGAGATGCTCGCCCGGGTACCGCTCGAGCAGGAAGTCCAACACACTCTTCCGGTTGTCGACCGCTGCGGGTGACTGAACGTCCACGATCATGCCATCGGTTGCCGGGGTCGCACACGCGGGCAGGAGCTTGTTCTGCCCCTGAACCGACACCAGACAGATCCGGCAGTTGCCCACGATCGGCAACTTCGGGTACCAGCAGAGTGTCGGAATGTCGATGCCCACGCTGCGTGCGGCCTCGAGGATCGTCTCGCCGGGTTGGAAAGGTACGGAAGTGCCGTTCAGGGTCAGCGCGGGCATGAGCAACCGATCGGGGGAGGAGGTCAGTCTTTCGAGTTTAGACTGGAAAGTGATGCGTTGCAAGGAGCTTGGAGCTAGAAATACAAACACCCCCGAACCGGAGTCCGGGGGCGTTTCGGCGCACCGCATAAAACTGCGGGCGCAGAGCGTGCGCTCCTATTATGCGGCGTGCTCGGCGGGAACCCGCTCGTGCCAGTGCTGCTCCACGGTGTCCTCATCGTCGGCGGCCCAGAGATACGCCCAAAAACGAACGGGCTTGGGCTTCGGAGCGCCACTCCGAATGACGATGCCCAGAGGCTCGGACTGGGCGAAGGAAACACTGCTCACGGGTAACTCCTTCAGGCTCGAGAAATAGACCTGCCGAGCCGGCAAAGAGCACCGTTCGTGCCGTTTGACGAGAAGGATTAAAGCGTTATGTGGATAGGAGTTACAAGGGATAAATGGGTGGGCCGTGTCGCTTGGACCCGGTTGCGGAACCGTTATGGTGTGTCGGGTGGACACAAGGGCTTGCACAGGATCAGCCCTTCCTGTCTGCGGCTTTCCGCTTGTCGGCGTTTCCGCTTTGGGTCTTCCTCCTGGCTCCAGCCCGGATACAGGGAACGCAGGGCGTGGGGACCTATGGCCTTGCAGGTCGGGAGCAGCACGTGGATACCACCGGGCCGACTTCGGTTCTGAAGGTCCTGCATCAGCTCTAACCGGGTGGCGGCGGAGAGATCCAGCAGCACGCTGGGATCAAGGATGACGACGTCGAGGGAGGCGAGAAAGCCGAGAAAATCCGGGCAGGACCTGATCGAGCTGGGCGACATAGCTCTCAAACAGGCTGGCGAGTGCTTCGGCTGCCATGCGTGATTCCACCCGCTCCACGCAGCCGAGATCGGCCGCGATGAACGTTACGGCCGCATCATGCGCCGCCAGCAGGTACGTCATCGGCGCGGCGCCGGTTCCGATGACCAGAGCCGTGTCTTCCGGTTCTATCCGGGGAAGCAGGGGTACGAGAGGGCAGTGGGGCTCCAGGCCCCAGTGCGTCGGGGTACGCTGAGCAGCCCGCAGCCGGATGAACTGTTGCCGCCACCGTCGATACGGCCGCAGCGAGAGCCGTTTCATGATCAGCCGATCCACCGACTCGAGCATCAGAACCTCGGTGAGCACGAACTGGCCTTCCGCGGTGGCCTGTAACTCGGAAGCTGCTTCATCGCCCAGCCGTAGCAGCTCGTCCCGGCCGATCGAGTTCTTGTACCCCTCGATTCGCTGCAGGATGTACTCCTGGTAGTGCTGCTTGTCGGAGTAAGGCGAGCGGCGTCGGCGCTGTGCCGGTCGGACCTCGGCGGCGCTCAGCATGGCTCGACGTGCACCGTGACCTCATCGAGCTGCAGATTATCGCGGAGCCGATCTTCGACCTGGTCGGCAATGCGGTGCGCGCTGGCCACGTCGGCCTTGCCGTCTACCGAGATGGTGAGCTCGGCGAACTGGTGATCGCCGGCCCGGCGCGAGCGGATCGAGTAAGCTGAGACCACACCGCCAACCCCTTCGGCCTCGCGCCGGATGGTGGCCTGATCGAAGGCGCGCTCATCAACCAGGCTGGGGATGGACCGGCGAAGGATCTGGTACCCAGCCCGGCCCACCAGCAGCGCCACGATAATGGCGAGCGCGGGATCGGCCCAGGCCAGGCCGGCTCGCGCCAGGGCCAGGCCGGTGAGCACGCCGAGTGTAATGAAGACGTCGGTACGGGTGTGCAGTGCGTCGGCGAGAAGAAGGTCACTGTTGAGCCGTCGTCCCGCGCGGGTCTCGAACCAGACCACCGCGATGTTCACGGCCAGGCTGAACACCAGGAGGGCGAGGGCGACGTTCGATACGTTCACCAGCGGCACCCCCGTGACCAGCCGGGCGATGGCCCCGCGAACCAGCTCGAAAATCGAGAGCGCCAGCAGGAGCGCGATGAGGAGCGCACCGAGCGTCTCGAACTTGGCGTGCCCATAGGGATGATCCTCGTCGGGTGCCTTGGAGGCCACCCGCACGACGAATAGGGCGAAGAGGTTGTTGACCGCGTCCACCGATGACTGGAGCGCGTCGCCGAACACCGCCAGCGAGTTGGTATCGAACCCGACTGCGAACTTTACGATGACAACGACGATGTTGGCGAGCGAGGATGCCGCCCAGGACCCGGCGAACCCCCGACGATTTATTCCGAGAGTCTCTATCGCTGGGCATGGCGTGGAAGTTGGTGTGCGCGGCCGAGGGAGTCAACGATTTGACGACTCGCAGCTAATCCCGAGCCCTCAGCACCGCACCCTTCAGGTACCCCGTCTCCGGAATCGTGAGCACCACGGGGTGATCCTCGCCCTGGCTGAGCACCTGCTCCAGGGTGATCCGGCGTCCACTATCGCCGGCTGCCTCGTTCAGCATGCCGAGGAACTGGGGCAGCTGAACATGAAAGTAGCAGGAGGCAGTGAGCAGCATGCCGCCGGGCGCGAGAATTCGCATGGCCCGCAGATTGATCTCTCGATAGCCCGCGGAGCGCCGCGGCAACCGACGCGCGCGACTTGGCAAAGGCCGGTGGATCGAGCACGATAAAGTCGAAACGCTCGCGCGATCGCTCCAGCTCCCGCAGGCGCTCGAACGCGTCAGCTTCGCGCCACTCGATGTTGGAGAGCCCGTTGAGCGTCGCGTTGGCGGCGCCACGCTCCAGCGCTTCCGGGCTGGCATCGATGGCGGTGACACTCGCCGCTCTGCGGGCCAGATGAAGGGCGAACGATCCGTGATAGGCGAAACAATCGAGGGCGCGGCCGCCTTCCGGCATGAGCCGGTCCCGGCGAGAAGGCGGTTGGGACGCTGATCGAGAAAGGCGCCGGTCTTCTGGCCGTCCCACGGTGCCGCCAGGTAGCGGACGCCGCCCTCCTGCACCTCGATCTCCGCGGGGGACCGCGCCGTACGCCTCGGCTGATCTCAGCGCTGAGTCCCTCTCGCCGTCGAGCGGGCGCATCGTTCCGGAGCAGGATTCCTTCCGGGGCCAGCACCTCGATCAGTGCGGCGACGATGCGTGTCGCGCATGGTCTCGAGCCCTGCCGACAGGATCTGGACGACGAGCCAGCGGTCGTACCGATCCACGATGAGCGACGGAATGCCATCTCCCTCGCCATGGACAAGCGCGGTAGGCGCTGGCGTCGATGTCCGCTCGGCGGCGCGGCGCAGGCGGCGCAGCTGCTCCACCCACCAGTCGTGGTCGACGGGCCGGTCGGTGCGCTCCAGCAGCCGCAGCCGGATCTCGGATCTGGGAGAGTAGAGCGCCTGGCCGATGAAGCGCCCCGCGGGAATCGCTGGACCGGCGACCAGGCCCGGCCGCGTCCGGTCCCTCCAGCACCTCACTGCGGAAGATCCAGGGATGTCCCCGAACCCAGCGCTCGGCGCCGCGAGGAGTGACTTGGCTCCGCTCACGCCCGGTCGGGGCGGAGCACGGTGGCTCCGCGCAGATAGCAGTGCTTGATTTCCGCGCGGCTGCGGGCGGTGTACGCGTGAACCAGCAGGCGGATGCACATCGGGCAGCGATCCCGGAACCGGAATCTCCGTGCGCGTGCAGCAGGGCTACGATGTTCCAACCAAATTCCTCGGCGGCGCGGGCGGGAAAGGCGGCGTCCAGATCGTTGGTCACAGTGAAGAGTCCGCTGACGATGTCGTCCGGCTTGCAGCTCGTTCGCCTCGATCAGCGTGCGCAGCAGCTCGTCGGTGGCGGCGAGGATCTCGGCGGAATCGTTGCGGGCAACGGTGGTGGCTCCGCGGATTCCGTGCAGTCGCACTGAGGGAGGACATGGGAGATAATGTAGCCGCAACTCGTTCGCCTCATGCTCGTCACCGATGACCGCTTGGTGCGAGGCCGAGATCTCGTCGCGCTGGCGCTGGCGGCCGAGCGTGGGGGGGTGACCTCGGTACAGCTGCGGCTCAAGCGGGCGACTGCGCGCGAGCTGGCTCGAGGCGGTGCGCGGCTCTGGTGCCGGCGCTGCAGAGTTCCGGTCATGGTCAATGACCGGCCGGACGTGGCCATGGCGACCGGCGCCGCGGGCGTCCATCTCGGTCCCGACGATCTGCCGCTGGCCTGGCACGGCGGATCGCGCCAGCGGGATTTCTGATCGGTGCCTCGGTGGGCAGCGAAGCGGAGGCAGCCCTGGCCGGCGAAGCCGACTACTGGGGAATCGGTCCCTGGCGGGCGACCGCCACCAAGGAGGACGCCGGCAGCGCGACTGGGCGCCGGAAGGGTTCAGCCGGCTGATCCGGCTGGCCGGGACAAGCCGCGCCTCGCCATCGGCGGGGTCACGCCGGAGGATGTTCCCGTGGTGCTGCAGGCTCGGAGGAAAGGGAGTGGCCGTCGTGTCAGGGATACTCGGGCGGCAAAACGTGAGGCGGCGGCCAGACGGTACGTGGAAGCGGACAGCAGAGCGGTACGGTGAGCAGGTTGAAGGTCGTTTACTGCGCTACCGCTCCGCTGCCACTGCCGGATCTTTCGAATCGCCCGCAGATGCTCGTTGTACGTCCTCGAGAAGACGTGACGCCCGTCGGGTCCCGCCACGAAATAGAGGTAGTTGACGTGGCGCGGGGTACAGCGCGGCCTCGATGCTTCGGCGGCTGGGTGAGTTGACCGGTCCCGGAGGCAGGCCGGGGTTCAGGTACGTATTGTAGGGCGACGCGAACTGGTAGTCTTTGATGAACAGGCGGGACTTCTTGCGGCCCCGCTTCAGCATGATCGCGTACTGAACCGTCGGATCGGCCTGCAGCGCCATGCCCGATGCGCAGGCGGTTGTGATAGACCCCGGCGATCGTCTCCCGCTCTTCGTCGGCCCGGGCCTCCCCTTCGACAATCGAAGCCAGCGTGACCAGCTGCAAGCCGGTTCATCCTGAGCGAGTCCAGGCGGGCATTCCAGGCCGGCTTCCATTCGGACTTGAAGCCCTCCGCCATCACCCGAACCAGCTCGCGGGCGTTGATGTCGGCCGGAAGGAGGTACGTCTCCGGCCGGAGAAAGCCCTCGAATGACGGGACCCGCATCCCCAGCAGCGCGGATGCGGCTGACGCTGTCTCGGGCGGCGGCAGCGAACGAATCAGCCCTGACGCCGAGCTTCTCGGCGGCAAGGGCGGCGACTTCCGGGATGGTCAGTCCCTCGGGCACGGTAAAGCGAAGAGCCGCCTTCTTACCCGTTGCTGAGCATCGTCAGGACTTTCCACGGCGATGTACCGGCGGGGAACTCGTACACTCCTGCATGAACCGAGCGATCGATGCCTCGAACTCGGGCAAGGAGCTTGAACGATCTGGAATCGCTGATCACCCCGCGAGCCTTGAGGCTGTCAGTTACAGCCGAGAACGAGGCGCCGGCCGGGAGGATTACGCGGGCCGGCTTCTGGGAGGCGCCGCAGGCGAGAGACGGACAACATCGCGAAGACGGAAAGGAGTACGCGGGCCGGCACCCATCGAATTATCGTCCTCTTCATTCCGACGTTCTCCGTTCTTTCCGCCTTTTCCCTCTCCGACCTGTTCCTCCTCGCATCCAGGAAGTGCTGCAGCAGCACCGCGGCTGCGAGTGCGTCCACATCAGCCTTGCGCCCGCGAGTAGAGCCCCCCTGTTCCCGTATGGCCGCCAGGGCACGTGCGGTGCTCATGCGCTCGTCCCAGAGCTCGAGCGGAAGGCCGGTGCGCCGCTCGAGCATCGTGGCCACCTCTCGCGCGGCACCGGCGCTCTCGCCCTCGCTCGCCTTCCAGTGAGAGAGGAAGACCTACCACGATCCCAACCGGGTTATGGATGGCGGAAGAGCTCGAGAAAACGCGGCATCGGGAATCGCTTTCCCTGGCGGCGCTGCAGGGTTTCGAGCGGGGTGGCGAGCACCTGGGACTCATCGCTGAGAGCGAGACCGATCCGGAGCTCTCCCCAGTCGACGGCGAGAATGCGGCCATTTGTCGGGAATCATTCTGGCTAAAGTAAGAGGTGAGAGGTAAGAAGTGAGAGGGTAGCAAGAAGGGGGTCCGTGTGCTGGAGCCCCCTCTCACCTCTTACCTCTCACCTCTCACCTACTGCGCCATGGTCGCGAAGAACTCCTTGTTGTTCTTCGTCCGCTTCATGCGCTCGAGCAGGAACTCGAGGGCTTCGACCGGCGGCATGTCGGCCAGGAAGTTCCGCAGCAGGTAGACCCGGTTGAGCTCGTCCTTGTCCATCAGGAGCTCTTCCTTACGGGTCGACGTGCGCTGGATGTCGATGGCGGGATAGATCCGGCGATCGGCCAGCCGCCGGTCGAGAACCAGCTCGGAGTTGCCGGTGCCCTTGAACTCCTCGAAGATGACCTCGTCCATCCGGCTGCCGGTGTCGATCAGGGCGGTGGCGATGATGCTCAGACTGCCACCCTTGTCGATGTTGCGTGCCGCGCCGAAAAACCGTTTCGGCTTCTGAAGCGCGTTGGCGTCTACACCACCGGAGAGAATCTTGCCCGAGTGTGGCACCACCACGTTGTGGGCCCGCGCCAGCCGGGTAATGGAGTCGAGCAGGATCACCACGTCACGGCCGTGCTCCACCAGACGCTTGGACTTCTCGATGACCATGTCGGCCACCTGGACGTGCCGGTCGGCAGGCTCGTCGAAGGTCGAGGAGATGACCTCCGCCTTGACGTTCTCCTCCATGTCCGTGACCTCCTCAGGGCGCTCGTCGATGAGCAGCACGATGAGGACGATCTCCGGATGGTTCTCGCTGATGGCGTTGGCCAGCTTCTGCATCAGGATCGTCTTGCCGGCTTTGGGGGGCGCGACGATCAGCGCGCGCTGGCCCTTGCCGAGCGGCGACAGGAGGTCCACCACCCGCATGGACAAGTCGCCGTTCTTCCGCTCCAGCCTGATGCGCGCGTCGGGGTAGCGGGGGCGCAGGTTGTCGAAGGCGATCCGGTGCTTGGTCTTCTCCGGTTCCTCGAAGTTGACCTGCTCCACCTTGAGCAGGGCGAGGTAGCGCTCTCCCTCTTTGGGTGGGCGGACCTGGCCCATGACCGTGTCTCCGGTGCGGAGATCGAATCGCTTGATCTGGCTCGGAGAGACGTAGATGTCGTCGGGGCCGTACAGGTAGTTCCAGTCCTGGCTGCGCAGGAACCCGTAACCTTCAGGCAGGATCTCCAGGACGCCCTCGCCGCGGATGACGGTGTCCGAGTCGAGCAGCGACTGCTCGATGCGGAAGATCAGGTCCTGTTTCCGCAGGCCGGAGTAGTTGGTGATGTTCAACTGCTCTGCCAGCGTGTGCAGCTCAGCGACCGACTTCTGCTTTAACTCAGCGATATCCACGGGTGGGGCTCCATGCGGACAGGCCCGGCCAAGGGTCGGGCTGGTGGGATGGGTTGTGAAGTGCAAGACCGAGCGAGGTTGGACCTGTATGTGGTGGCGCGTAGACGCCGGAGACTGCAAGACGTTGTGGGTCGGGGAGTTTCGTGTCAGACAAGAAAGCGCCGTAAGTTAGATGCCGGCAAGGTCGGCGTCAAGAGGGACGGTACTTGCGCCGGGCTGCATACGCGGTCCGTCTATTGCTTACGCCCCGGGTGGGGACAATCTTTCGCCCGGTTCGGGCAACCATCCGGAGGCTTACGATTGGCTCGGCGGCATTTCCCGCCATGATGTCCCACCTCTGTGCCTCATGAGCGATTCTGATGCCGAGAGGCTCAGCCGGCTGCGCCACGATCTGTCGAATCCCCTCTCTGCGCTCCTTGCGGAGGCGCAGCTGCTTCTGCTGAACGAGTCCAACATGGATGCGGAGACTCTGACAGGGCTCAGGGAGATCGAGGCGCTGGCGATCCGGATGCGCACAATGTTACGGGAGCTCTAGCAACAGCAGGGTCAGGCCGAAATCGGCAGATCCCCAGGGTGCGGGTATGCCGCGACAAACGCCTCCACCGCCTGAGGGTCGAGCTGGGTGCCTGCCACCCGCCGAGCTCACACACTGCCGCATCGGCCGGTTTCGGATCGCGATAGGGACGCCGGGTGGTCATGGCATCGAACGCGTCCGCGACCGCGACAATGCGGGCCTCGATCGGAATGTTGTCGCCTCTGAGCCCGTCCGGAAATCCCGCTCCATCCAGCCGCTCGTGGTGCGACCGCACGATTCGCAGGACATCCGGTGATTCCTGTGCCAGGGGCGCCAGCATGCGCTCGCCCAGTGCGGGATGCTCGGTGATCTGGCGGAATTCCTCGGCGGTGAGGGTGCCCGGCCTTGTGAAGCACTGCCTCGCGGGTCCCGATCTTCCCGATGTCGTGCAGCTCCCCTCCCAACCGAATACCGTCGAGCCCTGGTCCATCGAAGCCTAATCTCGCCGCTGTCGCCACGGCGTATTGGCTCACCCGTATCGAATGGCCGCGAGTATAGGCGTCTTTGGCCTCCAGAGCCCGGGCAAGCATCTGGATACCCTGGAGGAAAAGCTCCTGAATCCGCTGGGCCTGCTCCTGAACCTGCCGCTCCAGGTGCTCCTGATAGAACCGATTCTGAAGGATCAGTGCGCGCTTTTCGAGCGCGCGAACGACCCGGGCCTGGAGCTCGCCGAGCGAAATCGGCTTCAGCAGGAAATCCGCGGCGCCCAAGTGGAGACAATCGACGGCGGTGGTGGTCTCACTCATGCCACTGAGCATGATGACGGAGCTGTCAGGGAACCGATGCCGCACCGCCTCCAGGAAGCCCATACCGTCGAGCTCCGGCATCCGCATATCAGAGATGATCAGCGGGGTCTCACCGATCCGGTCGAGGACCTGAAGTCCTTCTCTCCCGCTGCACGCCTCGAAGCAGTTGAAGCCCTGAGCCTGGAGCATGCGGGCGAGTGAGCGGCGCACACTTGGTTCGTCATCGACGATGAGACAATTGGCGGAGCCGGCCTCGATCGGCTGTGCGTCCTGGGCTTCTGGCATTACGGCTGTTACCGATGTGGTGGGGGATAGGATGCCACGAACATCCGATCGCAACACACTGTAAGTGCGTGAGGGGCGAATGTCCACTGTCGGTGCATATGTACGGCGCGTCCTTGTCCGCTTACTTTTACGACATGACGAACACATTCGGGGCCCAATCCACTCTGAAGGTCGGCAACCGCGCCTTCGAAATTTTCCGCCTCGATGCCCTGGCCAAAGCCGGCTTCGATGTGCAGCGGCTACCATATTCGTTGCGAATCCTCCTGGAGAACCTGCTTCGCACCGAAGACGGCATCATCGTCACGGCCGATGATGTAAAGGCATTGGCCGGCTGGACACCGGCGAGTCCGGCCCGGGAGATCGCCTTCACGCCTGCTCGGGTCTTGCTTCAGGATTTTACCGGCGTACCCGCAGTGGTAGACCTCGCCGCAATGCGGGACGCCATGGCCGAGCTCGGCGGGGATCCGGGTCAAATCAACCCGTTGCAGCCGGTGGAGCTGGTCGTCGACCATTCAGTCCAGGTGGACGCGTTCGGGTCGCCGCAGGCATTCCAGACCAACGTGGATCTCGATTATCAGCGCAATCGCGAGCGCTATCAGTTCCTTCGCTGGGGCCAGCGCGCCTTCGAGAACTTCCGGGTGGTTCCACCCAACACCGGCATTGTCCACCAGGTCAATCTGGAATACCTGGCCCGCGTGGTGTTCAGCTCGGACGAGAATCCCAGCGTGCGTCCCGGAGAGCTACCTCAGGCCTACCCCGATACGCTGGTAGGCACCGACTCCCATACACCGATGGTGAATGGACTGGGCGTGCTCGGATGGGGCGTGGGGGGGATCGAGGCCGAAGCCGCCATGTTGGGCCAGCCCGTCTCCATGCTGATACCCGACGTGATCGGATTTCGACTCGAGGGGCAGCTGCCGGAAGGCGCCACGGCCACGGATCTGGTGCTTACCGTCACCCAACTGCTGCGGCGTAAGGGGGTGGTGGGCAAGTTCGTCGAGTTCTTCGGGCCTGGCTTGAGCGGCTTGGCGCTGGCGGATCGCGCCACCATCGGAAACATGTCCCCCGAGTATGGCGCCACCTGCGCGATCTTTCCGGTGGATCAGGTGACGCTCCAGTACTTGCGGTTTACCGGCCGGCCGGAGGAACGGGTCGCCCTGGTCGAGGCGTACATGAAGGAGCAAGGTCTCTTTCACTCAGCCACCTCGCCGGAACCTGTCTTCACCGACACGCTGTCACTGGATCTTTCAACCGTCGAGCCGAGCATTGCCGGGCCCCGGAGGCCACAGGATCGGATCCCGCTTTCGGAAGCCGGACGGGCATTCCGGGAGGCTCTACCCGGGCTGCTTCCCGCCGGTACCACTCCCGCTGGAAAGGGTGCTGCCAAGGGCCCGGCTCAGGGCCCCGCAGCGATCGGCGTGTGGGGAGAGGGGTCCTCCCAGTCCCCAGCAGTGCACGCCGTGATGGAGGAAGATCCTGCCGAGGTTCTCGACCATGGATCAGTGGTCATCGCCGCGATCACCAGCTGCACCAACACCTCCAACCCCTCGGTGATGCTAGCGGCGGGTCTCCTCGCCAAGAAAGCGGTCGAGCGGGGATTGGAGCGGAAGCCGTGGGTGAAGACCTCGCTGGCGCCCGGGTCCAAGGTGGTAACGGACTACTACGACCGAGCCGGTCTCACGGCCTACCTGGACCAGCTGGGATTCAACGTGGTGGGCTACGGCTGCACCACCTGTATCGGCAATTCAGGACCGCTCCCGATGGAGATCTCGGATGCCATCCAGCGCCGTCAGCTGGTCGCCTGCTCTGTCCTGTCGGGCAACCGAAACTTCGAAGGGCGCATCAACTCCGATGTGCGGGCCAACTATCTGATGTCTCCGCCGCTGGTGGTGGCGTTCGCTCTGGCCGGACGGATCGACATCGATCTGATGCGCGAGCCGCTGGGTCACGATCGCGAGGGTGTGGCGGTGTACCTGCGGGATATCTGGCCCAGCTCGGCTGAAGTGGAAGAGACGCTTTCGTCCGCCATCCGCTCCGATATGTACCGTCGCAGCTACGGGGCGGTGTACGAGGGCGATGAGCGGTGGGCAGCGCTGGAGGTGCCGGGAGGAGACCGGTTCGAGTGGGCCGCTACTTCCACATACGTGCGCCGACCCCCGTACTTCGACGGGATGCGCAAGGAGAGTCCGAAGCGAGTTCCTGAGATACGTGGAGCCCGAGTCATCGCGGTCCTCGGTGACAGCGTCACCACCGACCACATCTCGCCGGCCGGCAGCATCAAGAAGGATTCGCCAGCTGGTCGGTACCTGATCGGGCAGGGCGTCGCACTGGCCGACTTCAACTCCTACGGATCACGCCGCGGGAACCACGAGGTGCTGGTTCGCGGAACGTTCGCGAACACCAGAATCCGCAATCGCCTGGCACCTGACACCGAAGGCGGAGTCACCACCTACCTGCCTACCGGTGAGGTGATGTCCATCTACGACGCAGCGGTGCGGTATCTGGAAGCGGGCACGCCCCTGCTGGTACTCGCGGGCAAGGAGTATGGCTCGGGGTCGAGCCGGGACTGGGCCGCAAAGGGGCCCGCGCTTCAGGGCATCCGGGCCGTGATAGCCGAGAGCTATGAGAGGATCCACCGGTCGAACCTGGTGGGGATGGGCATCCTGCCACTGCAGTTTGCCCCGGGTGAGACGGTCGATACTCTAGGACTGACCGGGAGTGAGCTTTTCGATTTCGAAGGTCTTACCGATGCCATCGCGAGCGGCTTTGCCAACGGCCGCACGCTGCGGGCTCACGCGCGGGGAGCCGATGGGGCCCGTACTTTCGAAGTCACCATCAGGATCGACACGCCGCAGGAGGTGCTCTACTACCTGAACGGTGGAATTCTCCCGTACGTGCTGCGACAGCTCCTCGGAGGGCGACAGAAGCCGCGGGCGTTGAGCGGCATACCTGCCACTCCCGATCACGCAGTCCCAACGAGACCGTCCAGGGTGGACGAGGCGGCGAAGGAATCATTCCCGGCGAGCGACCCGCCGGCGTATTAGAGGCATCTACCGCCTCGATACCTGCCGCCTTACTCTTCACCATCCCTGAGACAAAGCGCGAACCTACCGCCAGCCGAAGCTCGGCCAGGAGGGGAGATGTCCGGTGTGCAGGCCCGTCTGCGATCGGAGC
The DNA here is from genome assembly GCA_963730915.1 of uncultured Gemmatimonadales bacterium. Taxonomy (GTDB): domain Bacteria; phylum Gemmatimonadota; class Gemmatimonadetes; order Gemmatimonadales; family GWC2-71-9; genus CAVVWJ01. Next base: position 344,172 of record CAVSTR010000005.1, read on the forward strand.
ACAAGCGACGATATCTCGACCTCGATCCGACCGTGTGGTATCACGTGGTCCCGGTATTTCCCGGTGTGACCCAGCGGATGGTCAACATGGCTGGCGAGCGGCTGGCGAGGCTCTCCACACCCAAGGGGTTCACGACCATCAGAGCTGACCATCTGGAGTTTCGATCCACTCCGGTCGAGGCCAAGCCGCAAAGAGCCTGATTTTTGATGGGGTTTTACTGCGTGGTAGTCAGGCGACCCTGCCGTTGATCCAGCATCGTGCGGACCTTCGTTGCCAGGCCGTTCGGCGTGAACGGCTTCTGCTGAAACGGGGCACCGGGATCGAGTAACCCACGGTGCACTACGTCGTCGCCGGTGTAGCCCGACATGAAGAGCACCGGCAGGTCAGGCTCCGATCGAGCCAGGTTTTGCGCCAGCTCTCGTCCCCCCATCTCGGGCATCACCACATCGGTGATCACCAGATCTACGCTGCCCGGATGCTGCTTCATGTACTCCAGTGCCTCCGCCCCATTCTGCGCCTCGACCACTGTGTACCCGTGATCCTTCAGGCCTCTGCAGGCCAGGTTCCGAACGATGTCTTCATCTTCGATCACCAGGATGGTCTCTGAGCCATGGGCCGGCATCTGAATCGGGGGGGACTGGGTAGCTCTCCCGCGCTCTGGGCCGCAGCCGGAAGGTAGATCTTGAAGACACTGCCCCGATCGACTTCGCTGTACACCCACACGTAGCCACCGCTCTGCTTGACGATTCCGTACACGGTCGAGAGTCCGAGGCCGGTACCCTGGCCCACCGGCTTGGTGGTGAAGAACGGCTCGAAGATGCGCTCCTGAATTTCGGCATCCATGCCGCAGCCCGTGTCGCTCACTGCAAGCATCACATAGCGTCCGAGCGGAAGGTCCACCCCTCCGTGTCGCCCGGCGTACACCTCATCCCACACGGCGCTCTCCGTCTCGATGGTGACCCGGCCGTGGGCCGTCATGGCGTCCCGAGCGTTGATGACGAGATTGATGAGCACCTGCTCCAGCTGCCCCCGATCCGCCCGCAGTCGGCCCGCCTCGGGGGAAAGTCTCAGCTCCAATACATGGCCTTCACCGAGTGACCGGCGCAGCAGCTTCTCCATGTCGGACACGACACTGTTGACATCGAGGATCTGCGGCTGCAGGAACTGCTGGCGGGTGAAGGCCAGAAGCTGACGGGTGACGTCGGCGGCACGGGTTCCGGCCTTGATGATCTCCTCGACGTCGGCCCGCCGAGCATCGCCCTCCTCCAGGCTTCGGAGCAGGAACTCGCTGAACCCGATCACGCCCGTCATCATGTTGTTCACTTCGTGGGCTACCCCGCCGGCCAGCTTTCCAGCGGCCTGCATGCGTTCGGCGCGGCGCAGGTGCTCATCGACCCGCTTTCGCTCTGTGACGTCACGGTAGATGCCACGAACGACCGCGGGCTGACCGTCCTTGAAGGTGCAGCTGAGATTGCCTTCCACAGTGATCGGCGCACCCGCCTTCGGGACGAATATCAGCTCGACATGATCGAGCCGGTCGCCATCGAGCACCCGATTCAGGACATCAGTGTACCGGTCGCGGCATTCCGGATGAACGATGTCCAGCAGCTGCATCCGGCCAATTTCTTCCTCGCCGTAACCGAGACCATCCTTCCACGCCTGGTTCACATAGAGCAGCGAACCATCAGGAGCGGCCATGCACACCAGGTCGCTGGCGTGGTCAAACAGGTCGCGGTAACGCTCCTCGCTTTCCCTGAGCGCCCGATCGGCCCGCTTCCGCTCGCTCACGTCACGGGCATTCAGGACGATGCCGCGAATCGTTGCATCGCTGAGCAGGTTGGTGCCTACTGCCTCCAGCCACACCGGCGATCCGTCACCCCGCCGGAGGCTGAACTCGATCGGGCCTGCACCATTGGTCTTTCCATTTCCGTTCTGAAGCAAGTTCTGCAGGGTACGCGCATCGTCCTCACCGACGTAGGAGAGGAGGCTGCTGCCTACCAAATCGGTGGGAGAGTAGCCAACAATCCTCTGGGCCGAGTCGCTGGCGTAGAGAATGGTGCAGTCGGGCGCCAGAATGGTGACGAGATCGGAGGAGTTCTGGACCAGGGAACGAAATCGCTGCTCGCTGGCGGCCAGAGCTGCTTCAGCCTGCGTTCTTTGGAGGTTCGCGCGCGACCGCTCCAGCGCCGCCTGCACGGCGGGCCCGATGCGCGCCAGATTGCTCTTGAGGAGATAGTCCGTCGCTCCGGCTTTCATGCAGCCGACCGCGGTCTCTTCGTTGACGGAGCCGGTCACGATCAGGAAGGGAATGCTCGGCGTGCGTTCCCGCGCGAGCGACAGCGCGGTCATGCCATCGAACCGGGGCAGCGTGTAGTCGGAGAGGATGAGGTCGGGCCGGAACTCCTCCAGCTCCCGGAGAAAATCGTCCCGGCTGTCTACCCGTCGCGCAGAAAATGGGATCCGAGCGCGCTCAAGCTCGTACTCGACGAGCTCCGCATCCATGGGCACGTCTTCGAGTATGAGGATGCGAAGCGCATCTTCGGGCATGAAAACGGTTCCAGTCGGCGGCCGGGGTGCCGTCCTGAAGGGGAAGGCCCTATACTAATATGTAGTACGTCTCGTGAAGTGTCGCCGATGAATTCTGTAAGTCAAGTTCGCTTCAGCGTGTAGGTGATTCGCGCACATTCGTGATCCACCTCACAGCCGCCCCCGTTCGTCCTCGTTCATCTTGGTAGGTCTCTGCCTGCCATATCCAGCTCTCCCATTTGGGAGTCTTCATGCCGACTGAGCGCTCGACCAGCAATGGTCGAAAGTCGAAGCGTCTATCCACCCCCCGGATCGCCGTCGCTTCCACAGATGTGCTTGACACCGAGCAGCTGCTGGCGGTGTTAACCGCGGTACGAAAAGGCGATTTCACCGTCCGAATGCCGATGTCGCAGGTTGGCGTCGCCGGCAAAATCTCCGACACTCTGAACGACATCATCGACCTGAACCGCGAAACGACGCGAGAGCTCGAGCGAGTCAGTCAGGCGGTGGGCAAGGAAGGCAAGATCATGCAGCGGGCGCACCTGCATGGTGCAGCGGGTTCATGGGCCGCGTCGGTGACCTCGGTAAACACGCTCATAGCGGACCTGGTGCAGCCTACCAGCGAAGTGGCCCGCGTGATCGGAGCCGTCGCCAAAGGTGACCTGTCGCAGTCGATGGCCCTCGACATCGAGGGCCGTCCGCTGATGGGCGAGTTCCTGCGGATCGGCAAAACGGTGAACTCGATGGTAGACCAGCTCAGCTCGTTCGCGTCCGAAGTGACTCGCGTGGCCCGCGAAGTCGGGACCGAGGGCAAGCTGGGCGGTCAGGCGCGGGTGAAGGGCGTGGGTGGTACCTGGAAGGACCTGACCGACAACGTGAATTCGATGGCCGGCAACCTGACGGCGCAGGTGCGTAACATCGCCCAGGTGACCACGGCGGTGGCGAACGGCGACCTCTCCAAGAAGATCACCGTGGACGTGAAGGGAGAGATTCTCGAGCTCAAAAACACCATCAACACGATGGTGGACCAGCTCAACTCCTTCGCCTCGGAAGTCACGCGCGTGGCCCGCGAAGTGGGTACCGAAGGGAAACTGGGTGGTCAGGCGCAGGTGAAGGGTGTCGGCGGCACCTGGAAGGACCTGACCGACAGCGTGAACTCGATGGCTGGTAACCTCACCGGCCAGGTCCGAAACATTGCCGACGTGACCACGGCAGTAGCGAACGGCGACCTCTCCAAGAAGATCACCGTCGATGTCAAAGGCGAGATCCTCGAGCTCAAGAACACCATCAACACCATGGTGGACCAGCTCAACTCCTTCGCCTCGGAAGTCACGCGCGTGGCCCGCGAAGTCGGCACCGAAGGGAAGCTGGGTGGTCAGGCGCAGGTGAAGGGTGTCGGTGGTACCTGGAAAGACCTGACCGACAACGTGAACTCGATGGCCGGTAACCTGACAGCGCAGGTCCGCAACATCGCCGAGGTGACCACTGCCGTAGCACGCGGGGAGCTCAACAAGAAGATCACGGTGGATGTGCAGGGTGAGATTCTGGAGCTGAAAGACACCATCAACACGATGGTCGACCAGCTGAGCTCCTTTGCTTCCGAAGTGACCCGCGTCGCCCGCGAAGTGGGCACCGAAGGCAAGCTGGGCGGACAGGCACGAGTCACCGGAGTGGGCGGCACCTGGAAGGACCTGACCGACAACGTCAACTGGATGGCCAGCAATCTGACCGCGCAGGTCCGCAACATCGCAGACGTGACGACCGCGGTGGCGAACGGCGATCTCTCCAAGAAAATCACGGTAGACGTACAGGGCGAAATTCTCGAGCTCAAGAACACCATCAATACGATGGTAGACCAGCTCAGCTCATTCGCCTCGGAAGTCACTCGCGTGGCCCGCGAAGTCGGCACTGAAGGAAAGCTCGGCGGTCAGGCACAGGTACGAGGGGTAGGCGGCACGTGGAAGGACCTGACCGACAACGTGAACTCGATGGCCGGTAACCTCACCGGACAGGTCCGCAACATCGCCGAGGTCACGACCGCCGTGGCGAACGGCGACCTCTCGAAGAAGATCACCGTCGATGTGAAAGGAGAAATCCTCGAGCTCAAGGACACCATCAACACCATGGTGGACCAGCTCAGCTCGTTCGCCTCCGAAGTGACGCGCGTTGCCCGCGAAGTCGGCACCGAAGGAAAGCTCGGCGGCCAGGCGCAGGTGAAGGGTGTCGGTGGAACGTGGAAAGACCTGACCGACAACGTGAACTCGATGGCCGGCAACCTCACGGCACAGGTGCGAAACATCGCGGAAGTCACGACGGCCGTGGCTCGCGGTGAGCTGAACAAGAAGATCACCGTGGACGTGAAGGGCGAGATCCTGGAGCTCAAGAACACCATCAACACGATGGTGGACCAGCTGAACTCGTTCGCCTCCGAAGTGACGCGCGTGGCCCGCGAAGTCGGCACCGAAGGCAAGCTCGGTGGCCAGGCGCAGGTGAAAGGCGTCGGCGGCACGTGGAAAGACCTGACCGACAACGTGAACTCGATGGCTGGTAACCTCACCGCCCAGGTCCGAAACATCGCCGAAGTCACGACGGCCGTGGCCCGCGGTGAGCTGAACAAGAAGATCACCGTGGACGTGAAGGGCGAGATCCTGGAGCTCAAGAACACCATCAATACGATGGTGGACCAGCTGAACTCGTTCGCATCCGAAGTGACTCGCGTGGCCCGCGAAGTCGGGACCGAGGGCAAGCTGGGTGGTCAGGCGCGGGTGAAGGGCGTGGGTGGTACCTGGAAGGACCTGACCGACAACGTGAACTCCATGGCCGGCAACCTGACCGCGCAGGTGCGTAACATCGCCCAGGTGACCACGGCGGTGGCGAACGGCGACCTCTCCAAGAAGATCACCGTGGACGTGAAGGGAGAGATTCTCGAGCTGAAGGACACCATCAACACGATGGTGGACCAGCTCAACTCCTTCGCCTCGGAAGTGAGCCGCGTCGCGCGCGAAGTCGGCACCGAGGGCAAGCTGGGTGGTCAGGCGCAGGTGAAGGGCGTCGCAGGTACCTGGAAAGACCTGACCGACAACGTGAACTACATGGCGGGCAACCTGACGGCGCAGGTGCGTAACATCGCCGACGTGACGACTGCAGTGGCACGTGGTGAGCTGAACAAGAAGATCACGGTGGACGTGCAGGGCGAGATTCTGGAGCTCAAGAACACCGTGAACACCATGGTGGACCAGCTGAACTCGTTCGCGTCCGAGGTAACCCGCGTGGCCCGCGAGGTCGGCACCGAAGGAACGCTGGGCGGCCAGGCACAGGTGACCGGTGTGGCCGGTGTGTGGAAGGACCTGACCGACAACGTGAACTCCATGGCCGCCAACCTGACGGCTCAGGTTCGGGGCATCGCCAAAGTGGTCACGGCGGTCGCCAACGGCGACCTGAAGCAGCAACTTCGGGTCGAGGTGAAAGGCGAGATCGCCACCCTGGCCGACACCATCAACTGGATGACCGAGACGCTCGCCACCTTCGCCGACCAGGTAACGAACGTGGCGCGTGAGGTCGGTATCGACGGGAAGCTCGGCGGTCAGGCTCGCGTCCCTGGCGCCGCCGGTATCTGGCGCGATCTCACTGGCAACGTGAACCAGCTGGCTGCAAACCTGACCACGCAGGTGCGCGCCATCGCCGAGGTGGCAACGGCGGTCACCAAGGGAGACCTGACCCGGTCCATCGCGGTCGAAGCGCAGGGCGAGGTGGCGGAGCTCAAGGACAACATCAATGAGATGATCCGTAATCTCCGCGACACGACCCGGAAGAACATGGAGCAGGACTGGCTCAAGACCAACCTCGCCAAGTTCAGCCGCATGCTGCAGGGCCAGCGCGACCTTGCCGCAGTGTCGCAGCTGATTCTCTCTGACCTCGCCCCGCTGGTGACAGCCCACCACGGCGTCTTCTACGTGCTCGACAGCGCCGGCGAAGAGTCCACGCTCAAGATGCTGGCGAGCTACGCCTACAAGGACCGAAAGCACGTCTCCAGTGAGTTCCGGATTGGTGAGGGACTCGTGGGTCAATGCGCAGTCGAGCGCCGGATGCTGCTGATCAATCAGGTTCCGGGCGACTACATCCAGATCAGCTCCGGCCTGGGCGAGGCGCCGCCGCGGAACATCGTGGTGCTGCCGGTGCTCTTCGAAGGGGAAGTGAAGGCCGTACTGGAGCTGGCAACCTTCGACCAGTTCGACGAGATCCGGCTGACCTTCCTGGAGCAGCTGGCCGAAAGCATCGGGATCGTGTTGAACACGATCGCCGCCAACATGCGGACCGAGGAACTGCTCAAGCAGTCGCAGGCGCTCACCGAGGGACTTCAGTCGCAGCAGGAGGCGCTCACCGAGACCAACAAGCGGCTGGAGCAGCAGACCCGCTCGCTGCAGAAATCAGAGGACCTGCTCCGGAGCCAGCAGGACGAGCTGCAGAAGACGAACCTGGAGCTCGAGGACAAGGCCCAGCTCCTGGCCAGTCAGAAGGCCGAGGTCGAACAGAAGAACAAGGAGGTCGAACAGGCCAAGGTGGCGCTGGAAGAGAAGGCGGAGCAGCTGGCTCTGATCTCCAAGTACAAGTCCGAGTTCCTGGCCAACATGTCGCACGAGCTTCGGACTCCGCTCAACAGCCTGCTGATCCTCTCCCAGATTCTGAGCGAAAACTCCGACGGGAATCTGACCACCAAGCAGGTGGGCTTCGCCCAGACAATCCACAGTTCGGGCTCGGATCTGCTGGACCTGATCAACGACATTCTGGACCTCTCGAAGATCGAGTCCGGGACCATGGCGGTGGATATCACCACGGTTCCGTTCAACGAAGTTCGAAAGTTCGTCGAGAGCACCTTCCGGCAGGTGGCCGATCTCAAAGGCCTGCAGTTCGAGGTGGGTCTGGACCTGGGCCTGCCACCGGCGATTCAGACTGATACCAAGCGGCTGCAACAGGTATTGAAGAATCTGCTGTCGAACGCGTTCAAGTTCACCGAGCGCGGCGGCGTGTCGTTGCAGGCGCGCGTTGCTACCGGTGGCTGGAATCCGGAACAAGAGATGCTCAACGCTGCCAACACCGTGATCGCATTCTCCGTGACGGACACCGGCATCGGCATACCGCGGGAGAAGCACGGCGTCATCTTCGAGGCGTTCCAGCAGGGCGACGGCACGACCAGCCGCAAGTACGGTGGCACCGGGCTCGGTCTCTCGATCAGCCGGCAGATCACCCGGCTGCTGGGCGGGGAAATCCGGATCGAGAGCACACCGGGGCAGGGCAGCACCTTCACGCTGTACCTCCCGCTCATCTACCCCGCACAGCCGGTAGAAGTGCCCTCCGTAAACGATGACGGCGACGGCAGCGTGGGCCCCCTGGTCGGGGAAGCCTCCAGGACGACGGTCACTGCCAGCTCGCGCGTCGTGCTGGCACCGGTGGTCGAGCGCGCGATCAGCGACGACCGCGGCGGAATCGAGGAGGGTGACCGGGTCATCCTGATCGCGGAGGACGATCCCAACTTCGCTCAGATCCTCCTGGACCTGGCGCGAGAGCGCGGCTTCAAGGGTTTGGTGGCCCATACCGCCGATCGCGCGCTGGCGCTTGCGTCCGAGTACCAGCCCATGGCTGTCACGCTCGATCTCCGGCTCCCCGATGCCGACGGATGGACCATTCTGGACCGGCTCAAACACAATCCGTCCACCCGCCACATCCCCGTCCATATCATCTCCGTCGAAGAGAACTGGCAGCGGGGTCTCCGTCTTGGAGCCATCGACTTCCTGACCAAGCCGGCGACGAAGGAATCATTATCCGACGCGCTCACGACGCTGCACGAATTTGTGGATCGACCGGTGAAGCGTCTGCTCGTGGTCGAGGACGACGAGACCCAGCAGCGGAGCATCGCGGAGCTGATCGGTGATGGGGACGTGCAAACGACGGCTGTTACGAGCGGAGCCGACGCACTGCAGGCGCTCCAACGAGAGTCGTTCGACTGCATGGTTCTGGACCTCGGCTTACCCGACATGACCGGCTTCCAACTGATCACGCGGGTCAAGGGAGAAATCGGGCTCAGGAAGCTTCCAACGATCGTGTACACCGGGAAGCAGCTCACCAAGCGGGAGGAAGCGGAGCTGCGGCGCATGGCCGAGTCGGTTGTGATCAAGGACGCGCAATCACCGGAGCGCCTGCTGGATGAGACAGCCCTGTTTCTTCACCGCGTGACCGCCAAGCTGCCTGAGTCGAAGCGCCGCATGCTGGAGCATCTGCACCGCACCGATCCGACTCTCACCGGCCGCACGGCTCTGGTCGTGGACGACGACGTGCGAAACATCTTCGCGCTCACCACATTCCTCGAGCGCAGCGAGATGAAGGTCATCTACGCAGAAAGCGGCCGTGAAGGCATCAAGCAGCTGCAGCAGAATCCGGACGTGGACGTTGTGCTCATGGACGTGATGATGCCCGAGATGGACGGCTACGAAACTATGCGCGCTATCCGGGACATGTCCGGATTCCGGAGTCTGCCCATCATTGCCGTTACCGCCAAGGCCATGAAGGGCGACCGCGAGAAGTGCATCGAGGCCGGAGCGTCGGACTATATCGCCAAGCCGGTTGATATGGATCAGCTTCTGTCGCTGCTGCGGGTATGGCTGTACCGGTAGGCGGGGCGGCGGGGCAGCGGGGCGGCGAAGCTGTGATCTCGGGAGATCCCCTCGATGTGCGCGACCGAGTGGTTGAATCCGACGGGACTGACCCGCTGCCCCGCGGCCCCGCTGAGACTCTGACCGACGACCGCGTCAACATTCTCCTCGTCGACGATCAGCCCGCCAACCTGGTGGCGCTGGAGGCGATGCTGCAGGGGCTCGGCCAGAACCTGATTCGCGCCGAATCCGGACGCGAGGCGTTGAAGTGGCTGCTGACTCACGATTTCGCGGTCATCCTCCTGGACGTCAAAATGCCGGAGATGGACGGCTTCGAGACTGCGGCCCTCATTCGGCAGCGCGACAAATCGCGTCACACTCCCATCTTGTTTCTGACCGCCGCCGACAACAGCCAGAACCATGCGGTCCGAGGGTACGCCGTAGGCGCCGTGGACTATCTGGTCAAGCCAGTGGTCCCGGAGTTCGTGCGGTCGAAGGTTGCCGTCTTTGTGGAGCTGGCGAAGAAATCCGAGTTGCTGCGTCGGCAGACGCAGCTGCTGGCCGAGAGCGAGCAGGCCGCGCTGGAGCTGGCCGAGACGCGGGCCGAACTGGTGCGAGATCTGGAGCACAAGAACCGGGAGCTCGAAAGCTTCAGCTACGCGGTCTCCCATGATCTGCGGGCTCCGCTACGGCGGATCGATAGTTTCAGCCGCGCAATACTGGAGAGCCAGGGCGACAGACTGGATGACGCGGGGAAGCGTTATCTCGATCGGGTGCGGGAAGCGAGCCAGCAGATGTCCCAGCTGATCGACGATGTTCTCTACCTGTCTCGCGTAACTCGCGCCGACCTCAGGGAGCAGGACGTAGATCTCAGTGGCCTGGCTCAGCTGAGTTCTCACCCGTCTGCAGGAGAGCGAGCCGGGCAGAAAGGTGGAAGTCAAGGTACGTCCGGGAGTGGTCGTCACCGGAGACGGGCAGCTGCTGCGGATAGCCCTGGAAAACCTGCTGGAGAACGCGTGGAAGTTTTCGAGCAAGCAGGCAGACGCCCGGATCGAGTTCGGGGTGACCCAGGCCTCGGGAGAGCCCACGTACTTCGTTCGGGACAACGGCGCCGGTTTCGATATGACGTACGCCGACCGGCTGTTCGGCCCCTTTCAGCGGCTACATGCCCAGGGAGAGTTTCCCGGTTCGGGGATCGGGCTGGCGACGGTGCAGCGGATCATTCATCGGCACGGCGGGCGGGTGTGGGCGGAGGGGCTGATGGGGCAGGGTGCGACGTTTCAGTTCACCCTGGGGCGGGCTCGTTCCTGATCGACCTTCACCGGCTCGGGTGTCTGGGTGTCCTGTTTGGCTTGACGTGCTTTGACGATCCCGCACGTTGTTCGGGGATGTAGCTCCAGGATGGGGCACTCGCGTGCGCCCTTATGGATGACGAGATCGGTGCGGGGTTCTATCGAGAAGGCCTTTGCGGGTTTGGTGCTGGCTGTGCAAGCGCCTCGCTTACTTTCGTGAGCAGCTCGTCGCGAGTGAAGGGTTTGGCAAGGAACGGCGCGTCGAGCTGGGTCAAACCATACTCGACCAATACCTCGGCCGGGTGGGCGGACATGTAGAGCGTCCTCTGCGTCGGCCAGCGCTCCCGAATTCTCGACGTCACCTGCACACCGTCCGCAAACGGCATGACTACGTCTACCATGACGAGCTGAATACCCGCTCGGGCTGTCTCGAGAACCTCCATTCCCTCCTCGCCGCTTTCTGCTTCGAACACGCGAAACCCCCATTCGCTCAGCAGCCGGTGCGCCATACGCCGCACCGTCGGCTGATCGTCGATGACCAGAATGCTGGGAGCGCTTCGGATGTCCGGAAGACTCACTGCGTGCCTGGGTGGAGGGTGGGACACCGCGCAGAGGCTGGATGATCCCGGTCTCGGAGACCACTCATCATAGTCACGGGCAACAGGAACTCATAGTGAGCCACGTCACACGGAGTCGCGGCGACGCTCCTGGCGGTCCTCCAAACGTGTGCGACGTCGATCGTCCTGGCTTCCAGCGGATGGCAGACCTCGAAACTGGAAGTGCCGCTCATCGAGCACGCGTTCCCGATCCGCCGCGGAAACGTGCGAGGTGCCCGGCCGGTTCGAGAGGACCAGGTTGACCATGACTGCAGCGGGATGCCACTCACCGGCAGGAATGCCGGGATAAAGGTGGCCGAACCCGGACCTGAGTAATGCTTGCCTCACGTCGGCTCGGGGGCGTCCGGTGCGTACGGTCCCTCCTGGGAGTGTCTCGCTCATGGCCGCGTTCCCTTCATGTGAGCTGCTCGGGGTCAGTCGTCCGTGTTTGGGTCGGCGCCGGCGTCACTCATCCGGCTCGAATCAGGAGGCAGGCCCTGCGGCCGCGGTGAGGCTCCCCGAAAGTCGAAATGCTCATCGCGCAGCAGACGTTCTCCGGTGATCACCCCGGACTTGGATCGGTCCTTGTGAACTATATCGGTAACCTGGCGGAGTAAGATCTCGACCGGCGTCCAAACACCCGGATCGATACCGCCGTAGAGCGAGGCGAACTGCTTTCTGAGCCGGGCTTCTCGACCACGCGACGTGCCCACAGGCACCTCCTTGGCTGGAATCCGGACGAGATGCAGGTCGCGATCCCGTCAATTTACACGTCGGAATGATTGAAGGGCAGGAGGATGGTCGAGAGCTGAGACGAGGGGGAAAGCCGACGAGCGCGTCTTTGCGCTCGTCGGCTCCCGGACTACCGATTACCGCTACCGCCTTGCCTTCCACCCTGGCCGCCACCACCCTGTCCACCGCCACCCCCACCCGGGCCTCTGCCGCCGCCTCCTCCGCCTCCAGGATTGCTGCCCCCGCCGCCGCCGCCCTTACCCCCACCACCGCCTCCGCCGCCACCCGGGTTGCCACCACCGCCCCCGCCGGGGCCTCTCCCACCGCCGCCACCGCCAGGATTGCCGCCACCACCACCACCGGGACCTCTACCGCCGCCACCCCCGCCCCCACCAGGATTACCTCCGCCTCCTCCTGGACCTCTTCCGCCGCCGCCACCCCCACCGCCGCCGGATTACCGCCACCTCCTCCGGGACCTCTGCCGCCGCCACCACCTTGACCGCCGCCGCCTTGGCCACCGCCACCTTGGCCACCGCCACCTTGGCCACCTTTACCCCCGCCAGGATCGTCCCTCCTCGCGGTGGGTGACGCAACTCCACCCGTGCCGGAGAACTCCTCTTGCTGTGTCATGGTCCCACTCCTTGGACTGGTGAGCTGATGTACCTGCCCAGACAGGTGCGGCGAGGTGCCGCATCCGTCGCCAGCAGCCACCCAGGCGAACGACGTGTAGAAAGGCTCCCACTACGGCTCGTCGCGCCACGAGCAGCACCGCGATGATAATGCATTTCTGCGGGATATAACATACCGTCTACGTCACAGCGCCAATGGGCTTCGAGAGAGGTGCATAGCCGGTCCGGGGACGATTCCCTGAGCCGGACTCTACTATGGCTTCAGAACTATCTTCACACACTCATCTTCCTTGTTGTTGAAGATGTCGTATCCATGCGGCGCCTCGTCGAGCTGAAGCCGGTGAGTGATGACGAAACTTGGATCGATGTCACCGCGCTGTATGCGCTCGAGCAAGGGTTGCATATATCGCTGGACATGGCACTGTCCGGTCTTGATCGTCAGCCCCTTGTTCATGACGGCACCCATGGGGAACTTGTCGACCAGGCCACCGTAGACGCCTATAACCGAAACGATTCCGCCCGGCCTGCATGCCATGATGGTTTCGCGGAGCGCGAGCGGACGGTCACTCTCCAGCATCATCGCTTGTTTCGCGCGGTCGTAAGCGTACATGGCGGTATGGCCGTGAGCTTCCAGACCCACCGCATCGATGCACGCGTCAGGTCCCCGTCCGCCGGTCATTTCCTTCAGGGCTTCGAGCACGTTCACTTCTGCATAGTTGATGGTGTCGGTCGCGCCAGCCTGCCCTCGCGCCATGCGAAGCCGGTAGTCGAACCGGTCGATGGCAATGATGCGCTCGGCCCCCAGCATCTTGGCACTGGCGATGGCGAACTGTCCTACCGGTCCCGCGCCCCAGACGGCAATCACGTCGCCGCCCTGGATGTCACACATCTCCGCGCCCATGTAGCCGGTCGGAAAGATGTCCGACAGGAAGAGCGCCTGCTCGTCCGTCATTCCTTCAGGCACCTTGATCGGACCGACGTCGGCGAAGGGAACCCGGGCGAACTCGGCCTGTCCGCCGGCGTAACCGCCTGTGAGATGCGAATACCCGAAAATACCGGCGGTAGGATGACCGAACATCTTCTCGGCCAGCCAGGCATTCGGATTGGTGTTCTCGCAGAGCGAGAACAGTCCTTTCTGGCAGGAGAAACATGAGCCACAGGCGATCGGAAACGGAACCACCACTCTGTCGCCCACCTTCAAATTGCCCTTCAATCCGGAACCCGTCTCTACGACCTCTCCCATGAACTCGTGTCCCAGGATGTCGCCCTTCTGCATCGTAGGGACGAACGCGTTGTAGAGATGCAGATCGGAGCCGCAAATAGCGGTGGACGTTATTCGGACGATCGCATCCCGCGAGTTCAAAATCTTCGGGTCCGGCACCTGCTCGACTTTGACTTTCCTTTTGCCTTCCCAGCAAGTCGCTCTCATCTTCCCGCACTCCTTGGCATGTAACGAGGCCGCCATCGTCGGCGCGCCGCTCTGATCGGTTGCCTGCTTTGGATATCCTCTCGCCTGCTACCGGGCCGCGCCTTCGGTGTTCAGGAGACGCGATTTCTCGAGCTCCTTCTCGTCAGGCGGACGCGCCGGGTGCGGGCGGGTATAGATGCTGGAGTCGGAATGCACGACCTCTCCCGTTTCGAGCACATTCTTGAATGCCTGGAGATCTCGATTGACCACTTCCTGCCCTGATTCTCCAAACAGCTTGGCGATAGACGCTCCAACGACCCCGCCGGGCGGGTCGTATCGCATCTCGACTACGACCTCGGTGCCCTGGTTTTTCGGCGCTTGCCTGAATCGAACGTAGCCGGCTGTGTCGACCTGGCCACCGGGCAAGGAACGCCAGGAGATGAGCTCTTCGGGACGATCTTCGACCGTCTCTGCATCCCATTCCAACCGCATATTCGCGGGGCCCAGGGCGGTCCAGTGGGACCGACGTCCGTCTAGTTCCTGCACGCTCTGGAGATGACTCATGAACCGCGGCAGGTTCTCAAAATTCCGCCAGAACCCATATACCTCACCGATGGGACGGCCAATGGTGATAGCGCTTTTTACCTTGATACCCCGGCCCGCCTCGACTATGGCGCGAGGGGATCCCTGGTCACCATTCGTACGGCTGCTGGTTGCGCCGTTGGACCTCTGGCTCAGACTCTTGGCGGTGTATAGATCGACTGCGGTCACACCCAGGACTGACATCGTGGCCGCAAGAGTCTTCTCTCGTTCCGGGTTACCAGAGTCCAGCTGACTTCCGAGCAGAGCCAGATCCAGCACGTCACCGGCGACGCGGGACCAGACAGCGCCGGCGGGCTGCTCCTGGCTTAGAATTCCTATCCCAGACCCGATTTCCCGCAGGCCCAGCAATCGGAACAATCCCGGCTTGTACTCCACTCCGATCATCTCTGATAGCTGCCGAGGCGCCAGAATTTCAGCGATTCCTAGACCGATGCTGAACCAACCGAGAAAGCGGGCGAGCGGCTCCGCGTTCCCGTCTTGTGACCGAGTCGGTCGCAGCCCTCCCCCATTCTGCCGGCGCTCAGGCTCACGGTACTCGAAGTCTTCATAACCGGCAGTCTCCGGCCTTTTCTCGAGCTGTGTTGCCATGGAATCCTCTTTCGTACAGCGGTTAAACTGGAACTTCGCCGCGAGATGTATGGCCCACATCTTCACAGGTTTCTGTGTCCTAAAACACGCTTTTGCGTGGTCGGAAAGGGCTGGATCCGGACTCAGATTTCCGAGGTAAACAGCAGCACTGAGAGGAACAACAAAGCTGATCGTGTAGGCGGCTGGGGAAACTATCAGGCTATCAGGAAGTCGCTGTCGGCTGGGAGGGTGCCCCCTGTAGCACATCCTTCACTACGCGGGCCAAATCCTGAGGCGAGAACGGCTTCTCGAGGAAGGGAATTCCCGCCTCCAGGAGGCCTCGACGGGTGAGATCGTCGTCCGTATAGCCCGACATGAAGATGAGGGGCAAGCCCGGGAGGAGCTGGGAGAGTCGCTGTGCCAGTTCCCGGCCCCCTAACTCCGGCATTGCAACGTCGGTGAGCACCACATCGATGGGCTGCCGTGCAGCTATGGCAAGTGCCTGATGCCCATCTTCGGCATCCAGCACGGAAAAGCCCGCCTCGATGAGCGTACGCCTGGCGATCGCCCGGACCAGTGGGTCGTCCTCGACTACGAGCACGGTCGCGTTCTGGGATGCCCGGATCTTCTCTGGTTGCGGTTCTGCGGGGCTGACGGGGGCGTCTTCGGTAGACGGGAGATAGATCTTGAAGGTCGTGCCAAGCCCGGCCTCGCTGTAGGGCCAGATATACCCTCCGCTCTGCTTCACGATACCGTAAACCATGGCCAATCCAAGCCCACTCCCTTTGCCCACACCCTTCGTTGTGAAAAAAGGTTCAAACACGTGTTTCATGGTTTCGCGGTCCATACCGCTGCCGGTGTCACTCACGAGAAGCATCGAAAAGGGTCCGGGCCGGATGGAGGTGCCTGGCCGTGTCGCCGCGTACTCAGCCGAGAGCTGCACGCTTCTGGTTTGGATGGTCAACACGCCGCCCTGTGGCATGGCATCACGGGCATTGATCGTCAAATTCAAAAGTACCTGGTCGAGCTGAATCGGATCCGCACGCACGGCGGTCACATTCGAGTCCAGTCGGAGCTCGAGCTTTTGGTTTTCCAGCAAAGTACGCCGGAGAATGGGCTCCAGTTTCTTTACGACCTCGTTGAGATCAACAGCTTGGGGCTGGAGAATCTGCCGTCTGCTGAAGGCAAGAAGCTGACGGGTAATGGCAGCCGTGCGCTCGGCTGCCGCGCGGATGTACTCGGCGTCCTGCCGGACCTGCGGCGGAACGTCGGCCCGGCGCAGGATGAAGTCGGTGGCACCGAGCACCACCGACATCTGGTTGTTGGCCTCGTGTGCCATCCCCCCGGCAAGCTGACCCACGACCTCCATGCGTTCGACCTGGCGCATGCGCTCCTCGACCCGGTGCCGGTCTGTCAGATCGAGCAGAAAGAACACCAGATCATCGTCGCCGCCGATGCGCGCAGCCCCAACCAGGACGGGTACTTTGCTTCCATCCTTCCGCAGGAACTCCTTCTCATAGGGAGTGCACACCCCAGACCTCCGGACCTCCTCTTGAGCGTGGCGGTCTGCGTCTTCGTTCCCCTTGCTCCACAGCACCTCCCGTCGGAGGAGGCCCTGCTCGAGGTCGGATCGATCGTATCCGAGGAGGGCGAGAAAGGTGTCATTGGCGTCTGTGACCATCTGCCGGTTCCAGAATGCGATGCCGATCATGCCGGATTCGAACACGCTTCGGAACCTTGCCTCGCTCGCGAGAACTGCCTCTTGGGCGTGTTTGAGCCCGGTGATATCGCGCTGAGATCCCCAGGCACGAACGAGATGGCCCTCCGAGACGATCCCAATCAGGTTGTTCAGGAAAAATCGTGGTTCGCCGTCCCGACCGAGCTCATGCGACTCCGCGTCTGTGAGACGATAGCCCGAGCGCACGAAGGCTTCCAGGAATTGGAGATTTCGGGCATCAGATCGTGGAAGGAGGTCGGTGAGCCGCGCGCCGGTCAGCTCATCTGCGCGGCTGAGCCCGTACATTTGCGCCATGGCGTCGTTGCACTCGGCGAGCTGGCCTTGAGCGTAGAAGCGGTCGATCTGCTCGTTGGGAGGCAGGCTGACGGGAACGGGCTCGGGGAGCTCGATTCGCCAGATGCCCTCGGCAGTCTGCTGGATCAGGGCTTGATAACGATCGTGGCTTTTCCTGGCATGCTCCGCGGCTTCCTGGGCCCGGGTCAGGACCCTGAGACGTGATTCGCCAAGCGCCCCGGCGATCACACCAATCACGACAAACAGCACCAAGCCGAGCTGGGCCACGGGGCCGGTTATCGAGAAGGAAAACGGTGGTGGGAAAAACAGGATCAAGGCGCAGGTCGCACCGATAACTGTCGCGAGCAGTGATGGTCCGAAGCCCCCCACCCATGCCGCGACAAAGAGCGCTGGGAACAGGGTGATGAACGGAAGCTCGAATCCGAGAACCGGCGTCAACAGTGACCGGGCCCCGACCATGAGAAGAATGGCGGTCAGCGCTAATATGTAGGGGTAGAATCGGCGGGGCTGCTTAGTCAGAACGCACTCGAAGCCGAAGGTGCGGGGCAAGGCCGCAACCGGTGAGTGGCGGCTCCAACGCGTAGGGCGACCGAATTAAGTAAGAAGCAGCCGACGGGCAAGGCAACCCCCGATATTTCATACCCATCTCGAGGCTCTACTTGTGGCTCCCGTCACAACCGGACCAGCCATCAGCGCTTAGGTTGTTACCTCGGATGTTGTCGAATTTTCAGCATTACGTGGTCGTGCATGCTAGAAGTGAAGTGGGAATTCCAGGGCATCGATCAGGGCCGGACTGTGCAGGCCGTCGATAAGATCGTTCGGCGGCTTCAGCGTGGGCTTGGTACCATCATCTGCCCCATCCACAAACGCTCTCCTCTTCTCAGGGTCGGTGGAAGCGCGCTATCGGACCTGGATATCGGGTTCGAGACGTGTTGTCCGTCTCTGATGGACGAAACCACTACCCGAGTTCACCTCATCCGAAAACGTGGACCGACCAGAGCTCCTATCGGGGCAGAGCAGCGGCGTCCGGCGGTGGCTGATCAGCCCCGCGCCGGCTAGACAGGCATTCTGATGGCACAGATCCCACCGTGGTACTCCATCCGGCAACGAGACCGAAACGTCTTCCACGACGACGATCAATGCCCGATAGGAAAAGAGATCGATATCAAATATCGAAAGCCCGGTCACCGCTGTCGAATGCGGTGTCCCTCCTGTGCCAAGCTCGGCGCGATGCTCCGAAACCCTGAGCGCTTGGCTCGGCTCACTCCGGGCTGAGCTCACTCCTCCAGTCGTTTTCGGCGCCGCACCTGCCGCATGAGCTCCACGAACTCATCGGGGTCTGGCAGCATCACATCTTTTGCCTTCGCGGCCTTTCTGATGCGGCCTTGAATGGTCCGCCGGTCGGCAGCCGTGTATTTCGATGCATTGCTCGGCTGATGGATGTATGCCCATGCCGCCTTGATGCGACCGGGCGTATCGATCGGGTACTTCTTGTTGGTCGGATCGGCAAACTGGGTGTCTCCGTACTTTTGGAGACCCTCGGAGGGTTTTGCGTCACCGCGCCGGCGTATCCTCTTTGTCACACGCAGTTCCTTGGGTTGACTCCCCCCGCCACGAACGACATCCTAAAAAAATGAATGGCGGGGATGAAGGGCATAGTTTGTTACGCTCCATCATCGGCGGTACTCTTCCCTAATGCGACCCCTCCGGTATTCCATCAACGTCACGCTGGACGGGTGCTGCGATCATCGTGTCATGATCGCAGACGCAGACTTGCATCGTCATGCGATGGAGAACATCGCTCAGGCCGATGCCCTCCTCTTCGGCCGGGTGACCTACCAAATGATGGAGGCAGCGTGGCGGTCGCCGGCGCCGGGGGCGATGCCTGACTGGACCAAGCCTTTCGCCCGGGCGATCGACGCGGCAAAGAAGTATGTCGTTTCGAGCACCCTGGATCGCGTCGATTGGAACGCGGAGCTCGTGCCCGGGGATCTGGAGAAGGCCGTTCAGCGGCTCAAGCAGGAATCGGGTAAGGGGCTGTTCGTGGGAGGCGTCAAGCTTCCGCAGACCTTGGCGGAGCTGGGATTGATCGATGAGTACGAGTTCGTGGTCCACCCCAGGCTAGCGGGCCATGGGCCGACGCTGTTCGCGGGGCTATCCAAACATGTCGACTTGAAGCTCGTGAGCCGGCTAGAGCTCGGTTCGGGAGCGGTAGCCATGCGATACGAGCCGAGAACGTAGCCGTCGGGATCAATAGCCCCGACACGTTAGGAGCGACCCATCCGGAAAATCATTGTCGGCGCCCAGGTTTCCATGGACGGCGTCATGCAAGCGCCTGGCGGACCGACGGAGGATCCGACCAAGGGCTTCAAGTTCGGCGGCTGGGCCATGCCCTATTTCGATCAGGCAGCCGGCGAAGAGATCGACCGACTCTTCGGCGAAAAGTGCGATCTCCTGCTCGGGCGCAAGACCTATGAGATTTTCGCGGCGTACTGGCCCTATTACGACGAATCCGCCCCCGCTGGCGACATCGCCAAGCTGTTCAGGAACATCAGGAAGTACGTCGTTTCGCGCTCGGGCGAGGTCGATACGAGCTGGGCAGGCTCGGTGCTGCTGCGCGACATCGCCGCCGTGAAGCGGTTGAGGCAGGGAGACGGCCCGGATCTCGTCACCCAGGGCAGTACCGAGCTTGTGCACGCGCTGCTTGCTAATGACTTGGTCGACGCTATCAGCGTCTTCACGATGCCGGTCGTGTTGGGCGGCGGCAAAAGACTGTTCGCCGACGGCTCGGCGCCGCATTCGTTCAGGCTGACGGGCTCCCGGGTGTCTCCCAATGGCGTGATCGTCGGCCATTACGAGCGGGAGGGTAAGATCAAGACTGCCGATACCGCCTTCGATACACCCAGCGATCGCGAGGTCGCCCGCCAGGAGCGGATGAAGCGCGAGGGCTAGAGGTTCGCCTACCTGTGACCACACGTTCTGACAACCCCGACAAATAAAAGTCTCGTCGCCGGCAACTAGAGACGAGACAACGATTGAAGGAGTGGGCCCGGCGCGACTCCAACGCGCGACCTCTTGTTCCGGGAGGGGCGTCCCCCGCAGATGGGCGCTGACTAGAGATGGATTACCTCTGGTTCAAGGCTTGTGGCGCTGGTGCACGCTAACCAGGGTTTACCGTGTTTGTTACCGGGAACGTTACCCCGGGACCAGAAGCTCTAGTCTCTAGCTACCAGGCGGTTCCCTTCGAACCGCTTGAAAGCCGCTTGATAACAGAGTGATACCCTGTCCCTCCCACGGTGGGGTACAGCCATCGTGTCGATGCGAGCACTTCCTCACTCTGTGATCCGAGCCGCTGGAGGCCCGAGGAGAAGCAGGTATGCGATCGAATACGGTGCTGTTCACCAGTCTAGCGCTAACGATGTTGGCATGCACGTCCAAGGAGACCCCGACGGAGCCGTCCTCCGACGGGACCTCGGCCCTGGCCGCGGCCGGAGCGTACACCGCGGTGGATCTGGGCACGCTGGGCGGAGGATCGGCCATAGCCACGGGCATCAACCCAGCGGGCCAGGTAGTCGGCGAGAGCTACATAGAGGGCAATTCGTCCTTCCACGCCTTTCTCTGGGAGAAGGGCGCCATGACCGATCTGGGCACACTGCCGCTGGGGGAGTTTAGCGGCGCCAGAGGCATCAACCCCGCAGGCCGGGTGGTGGGCTACAGCCATGGTGGCCCCGTCGCCGTTGTCTGGGACAATGGTGTCTTGACCGAGCTGAGCACGGAAGCGGCGTTCCCCAGTGTGGCAAATGCCATCAACCCCTCGGGCCAAGTAGTCGGCTCTTTCCGGAGTGGGTTGAGGGAACACGCTTTTCTATGGGACAAGGGCCTTCTGACCGATCTGGGGTCATTGGGTGGGGACCAGGTCAACAGCGTGGCCAGGGCTATTAACCCCGCCGGCCAAGTGGTAGGCTCCAGCAATACGTTGAGCGGGGAGCGCCACGCCGTACTCTGGTCGAAGGGCGTCATAACGGATCTGGGTACGCTCGGCGGTGACCGCAGCGACGCCACCGGCATCAGCCCCGCGGGCCAGGTGGTGGGCTCGAGCTTGACGGCGAGTGGGGAGATCCACGCCTTTCTTTGGTCCAACGGCGTCATGACCGACCTCGGCACCCAAGGTGGTCCGTTGAGCGTAGCCACCGGCATCAACGCCGCCGGCCAAGTGGTGGGCTATACCGGGCCGGACGTCCTCGAGGGAGAGGAGCCACCCGTGGGCCAACGCGCCTTCGTGTGGCACAAGGGCGTCATGACCGTTCTGGGCACGCTGGGCGGAAGCTATAGCAGGGCGTTCGGCATCAACTCCGCAGGCGAGATCGTGGGCACGAGCCGAACCGCAGGGGGTGAGACGCACGCTACGCTCTGGACGCGCAAATAAGGCGGTGGAGCAGTTCGTATTCCGGTCCGCCGAAGGCGACTACTACGAGGACGCCAGGAAGCTGCAGAGCGCGTTTTCGAGGGGGCGGGGCTGAAACGGAGCCGGTGAGCTTCTAAGCAGCGACCGAAAGTGGAGGGGAAAGGTTAAACGCGCTGCCAGTCGAGAACTGGATCACAGTGCAGATCGTGATGCCCACCCGCATAGCACACGAAATCGTTGAAGGTCGGTTTGATCTGCTCACTGATCGCGCCTTTGTTGCTCCGGGTGGTGGCCCCATCCCAGACACGGTCAGACTGAAACCCGGGGACGCCGTTCTGCAATTCGATGTCCTTTCCCATCCTTTGCGACTGGCACAGAGGCCATGCTAGTAGACGTGCGGAGGCTCGTCGATCGCATTGCGGTGAGGGCCGGCTGGAAGGCTGGCGAGCTGGGCACGCGGGTATTCCGACACACCTGGACGGCCGCCCGAGTGCAGACGTTAGATCGTGGCGCCCCACCAGCCTCTACAGCGTAAGTCGGGAGCTAGGCCATGGATCGGAGGAAGTGGTGCGGCGGGTGTATGCGCATCTGGGCACGGTTCGGCATCGTTCCGAGGTCGTGGAGTACCGGCTGGACCAGCACGTCGAAGTGCTGAAGGATCGGCTCGGCGCACTCGGATTTGTTACCGTGAACGCTACCCGCCGAGAGGGTCAGGAGAAAAAAGAAGCCCCCGCCAGCAAGCATCTGCAAACGGAGGAAGAAGTTCCGGAGTGGGCCCGGCGCGACTCGAACGCGCGACCTCTTGCTCCGGAGGCAAGCGCTCTATCCAACTGAGCTACGGACCCGAATCACTTCAGTAACAACTTACTCGCTTGACTTACCTGCTGGTAGCGGAGGTAGCCCAGAACTCGTCCTCCACAATGTGACAAGGCGGCTGTTGGGTATAGTGCACCACTACCGCCGGGGTCCATTCGTGATCACACAATTGAGACCGGCGTTAGGCCGCTCTGGCTCTTGACCATCGCCCTACCCACCGTTCCAGTACCGTTCGTATCCAGTACCGTTCGTAATCTTTGGGATAAATTTGGCCTTCTGAGCTGCTATCGCGACGGAACCATCTCGGAAATGTCGCGACTCGCGTCAGGTGGAGTCACTTGCTTCCGCTGACCAAACCCACAGCCATTCCCGCCATCGATGCCGGCCGGTACAGAAACGCCCAACCACCGAAGCATGGTTGGAAACAAATCCACCGTTCGAATCGGAGTGTTCGCGATTGGTTGGCTGGACCATACGGGTGTCTGCATGTGAGAACGCACTAGGCTGCCGTGTCCCCAACGATGCTCCGGTATCTCATACCGGCCACGGAAGTCGTAGCCCTCGCGCCCGATCACGAGCAGGTCACCAGAGCGATGGCTTCGAAACTGATCGAGCAGGTGAAAGGGGGCGTCGGGATACTCTGCATCCCAGGTTGCTTGGAGCCACCCGCGAGCCGAAGCATTCTGAGGTCCGCCCAGCAGGAGTGGATCACCGGTGAGCGTCTGGTAGCGGATGTCTTCCCCCCGTCTCGTCACCCGGGCGGCACCGGAGGCGTCTTCGATCCAGATACCTCCATCCTGTGATTCCGCCGCTACGAATGCGACCGCACGCTCGCGGACCAAAGCAGCGACTATGTCTCCACCCCAGCCGAACGCCTCAGGCCTGCGCAGCTGCTCGATAGGCCAGCGATGGCGGCGCGGCTCGCCCGGACGTGCGTACACCATTGCTGAACCATTGCCGGCCACCATCACCGCGGCCCGAGGGTTCTTCTCCCACACGATTGGATGGGCGAGAGTGGGCACTCCTTGGGCCCGGAACCAGTCCGCAAGATCGAGGTGCGTGTGAACAGCAGAGGCACCGTGATCGCTCACGATCAGGATCAAGCTGTCGTCTAATTCGTTCTTGCTCGTGAGCTGCTCGCGCAGCATCCCGAGGGTCGCATCGATGCGAGCGAGTGCTCGGTGCACCGGTGCGGAGTCGGCGCCTGATTGATGAGTGAAGCCATCCACAGCCGGAAACTGCGCAAAGACAAACCTTGAGTTCCCAGCGGCGGCCTTGAGCAGGTGACGCGAAACGGCATCGTCGGACGGCTGGTGCCACATGGAGACGTGGGCCAATGACCCCCACATCTGGCGCTCTCGACGGGACGGATCGCGGTCGCGACTGAGTCCTCGCGCTACCGGCGTGAAGATGCCGATGCTATCAGGCACCAGCTCGAAGATGGTTCGTACCTCATTGCGAATGTCCCCATCGAGCATGGGGGCCTGGTAGCCGCAATAACTCCGGATCGTGTTTCTGTCCCGCCACCATCGCCCCCCATAGGTGCTCCGGTCGAGCCACCGGATGGATGGAATGTCGCAGTGGCCCGGCGTGCAACCGGTCAGAAACGGCAGGTATGCGACGCTGGTGGTGGACGGAAAGCCCGTAATCGCCCTGGTTCTTCCTCCCTGCTTCAGCATGGCCGAAATGTGTGGCAGATCTCCGGCCGCGAGGCGACGCTCGGCCACATCGGGTCGGAGACCGTCAACCAGCAGGAGAAAACACCGGGTCACGCTTCCTCCGGAAGACCTTCAGCGGGTGCGACGAGGTTGCTCGCGGGTTCCTCTCGATTCAGCTTCCGTGCCCCTCGCACGCCGAAAGCGAGAATGATGAGGCTCGCCACCAGGAGCCAGGTGCCAGGGACAGGGACCGTGGCCCCAACGAGCACCAAGCCGGCGTACCGTGTACCGCGACCCAGGATCACTGAAGCCTGATACTTCCAGAGCGGGTATCCTGCCAACACCGCCAGAAGGCGCATGGGGTAGTGGGGCACGAGCGGCAGTACGCAGGTAAGGACCAGCGACCAGAACGGTGCCTTTCGGTACCAATGCAGCGACCACTGGGTGAAACGATGGTTTCGAAATGGTTTGGTTCCCTCGCGTGCCAGGAGCCGGGAAAGCAGCTCCATGTTCCAGGCCTCGATCAGCAGCGTGGCTGCAACTGCCACGGCAACGATCAGCCACAGTGAATGGCGTGCTCCCAGATACACGACCGCGCCATCGTAGGGCAGTGGCGCGAGAGAGTTTCCCAGAAAAGTGAATGGCACGAAGTACCACAGGCTGGACCGATGAGGCTCGGTACCGGCAAGAATCAGCGCTGCAAGACTGATCACGAGCATGATCCCCGGCAGGATCCACACGGGGCGGTTGGGTACGCTCAGCGGGCGCGGCGCGGCGGTAAAGTTCGTCAAGGTACAGGAAGCTAGGCGCCGCTCTAACTATTCGGAAGGCAAGGAATTTTCTGCTCCGCGACAACACGACCGCATCAGTTCAGCCCCTCAGGTAGGGGATTCCGGTTTGGTGTCTAGGGTCCCGTATGCCATATGGTCGTGCCCCTAAGAGTTGGTGGGATGGCAGGGATAGCGGTCGCATTGACTCGCACGAGGCGGAGTAGACTCACCTGACACACTTCTGGCACAATCGCCCGACCCGTATACCGCAAGGAGAAACCCCGCCAGCCATAACGGTTGACGGGGCTTTCCTTTTATCTCGATCGGGGCGCCCGGATTTGAACCGGGGACCTCCTGCTCCCGAAGCAGGCGCGCTAACCGGGCTGCGCTACGCCCCGTGTTCTGTCGTTCGTTGTTTGAGTGAGATCAAGATCAAACTTCCCGGGCGGCAGAGTATGGCGGCTGTAGTCTTTCGCGCCCCGCAGCATCTCGCATGTTCTTGCCCCACTCACTTATTAAGGTAGTGCGCCCTGAGGGACTCGAACCCCCAGCCTTTTGATCCGTAGTCAAATGCTCTATCCAATTGAGCTAAGGGCGCCCATGGGCGGTACAAGACTCGAACTTGTGACCTCCACGATGTCAACGTGGCGCTCTAACCAACTGAGCTAACCGCCCATCTGCGAGGACGGAGAAGGCGGAGCGACGGAGGGGCGGAGAGGTGCTCCGCGTGCGGGAGGACTCCCCTGGTGCGAGCCCTTCTCCGTCCCTCCAACTCTCCGCCTCTCCAACCAAGTAGCGGGGGTGGGATTTGAACCCACGACCTCCGGGTTATGAGCCCGGCGAGCTACCAGACTGCTCCACCCCGCGACGTATCCTTCAGACTCCCAATCCCCGAGCCGATACTCTGGCTAACCCCGGGTCCGTTCGACAGTTGAGGTTTTGGCCAGCTTCACTTCGCGGGCCTTCCGCCTCCGAGAGCGGGAAACGGGACTCGAACCCGCGACCCCAACCTTGGCAAGGTTGTGCTCTACCAACTGAGCTATTCCCGCGAAGCGGATGATTTTAGCGTGCCACCCGTCGCCGCGCAACGACCCCCAGATGGGGGCGCTGACCGGCCGAAGAGGGGCCATGGAGGCGAGGGGGATCGAACCCCTGACCTCGTGAATGCCATTCACGCGCTCTCCCAACTGAGCTACGCCCCCGCTGGATTTTTCCGTCTTCGCACGGCGCCGCCGCAGCACGGTAACGTAGCCCGCGGGTCTGCGAGTGTCAACGAGGAATCTGCCGCTTTGACGTGTCCTAACCTGTTCGTTTCCAGCAGCATTCGCGTCTCATGAGTAAGCAGCCCGAGCCCAGGCGGAATGGCCGAAAACGCGCCAAGAGGATCGCCACGTTCGAATCGGAGCGCGACATCCTGGATCAGTACCTCTTCGAGGTCGCCAAGACTCCCCTTCTCTCGCCACCGGAGGAAGTTGCGATTGCCCGGCGGATCGCTGGAGGGGACCCGGAGGCGATGCACCAGCTGATCAGGGCCAACCTGCGCTTCGTCGTGTCGGTAGCCAAGAAATATCAGAACCGCGGCATGGCACTCACGGATCTGATCGGCGAGGGCAATGTCGGGCTTCTGACCGCTGCCCGCAAATTCGACCCTGATCAGGGGGTCAAATTCATCTCCTATGCCGTCTGGTGGATCCGGCAGGCGATTCTCGCCGCGCTCGCACGCCAGGGACGAACCGTAAGGGTTCCTCTCAACCGCACCGCCGATCTCTCGAGAATCGTTCGCAGCTCCGAAACCCTCCGCAAAGAGCTGGAACGGCAGCCCAGCCCCGAGGAAATCGCCGAAGCTACCGGTCTGACGGTCGAAGTGGTCCAGTCACTGGCGACGCTCAACTCGTCCGACGTCAGGTTGGATGCACCCGTCGAGGGCGAGGGCGAGCGGTCTCTGAGCGACCGCTTTGTCGCGGACGAGCAGAGCGATCCGGACATCCAGGTCATGGATCAGTTGCTCATCGAGGAGATCGACCGCGCCCTCCGCGCGCTGCCACCGCGGGACGCGAAAGTCCTGCGCCTGTATTTCGGACTGAACGATGGACGCGAGCATACGCTGGAGGAAATCGGAGCTCTGCTCGGAGTTACCCGGGAGCGAGTGCGGCAGCTTCGGGATCGAGCCCTGAAACGGCTGCGCGACGGAGAGTGGGGACGGGCTCTAGCGAGTTTCGCGGCATGAAGAATCAGCGGGGAAGCGGAACGGCGAATCAGCACCAGCCACTACCGTAACCCCGTGACCCTCCGTAACTTCCGACTCGTGCTCCCGTTCGCTGGTCCCGGCGCTGCCACCCGGGACGGTTTCATCACCCATGTGGGCCGCCGCAGTCTGGATGCTGGGCGAGCTCTTCGTGACGTTCGTACCTGGACGCCCCTGTTGGCGGTGCAGATGCGCCGGCTGGGCGTGGATTCGGTACCGATCGCGCTCTTCATCGCGGTATTCACCGGCATCGTTCTCTCTCTCCTCTCGTCCTACATCTTCACCGGCGCAGTCCCTTTGTACTTCGTCGGTGCCCTCGTCGGCAAGACGATCATGATGGAGCTGGGTCCGGTTCTCACCGGGATGGCACTCGCCGGGCGGGTTGGTGCCAGTATTGCGGCAGAACTGGGAACGATGAAAGTGAGTGAGCAGGTGGACGCCCTCGAGACCCTGGCCTACGATCGCTACTCCTATCTCGTGGTTCCGCGAGTCCTCGCCGCCACGCTGATGTTTCCGGTCATCACCGCGTTCGCCGTTGCCGTCGGCGTCACCTCAGGCTGGATTACATCGATCAACCTGCTCGATCTGTCGACCACTGAGTTCCTCAAAGGACTGAGGCAGTTCTACCAGTTCAAGGATGTGTGGTTCGGACTTGTGAAAAGCGCCAGTTTCGGATTTGCCGTGGCGCTCATGGGCTGCTTGCGCGGACTCACCACCCAGGGCGGCGCACAGGGTGTGGGTCAGAGCACCACCAGCGCCGTTGTCCTCGGCTGCGAAGCGATTCTGGTTCTCGATGCGTTCTGGGCGCTGGTCCTACTGTGATCGTCCTCGAGTCGTTGACCAAGTCGTTCGGACACTCCTGCGTTCTCAAGGGATTGTCGCTCGAGGTACGCGATGGCCAGAATACCGTCATTATCGGGCCGTCTGGTTCAGGCAAATCTGTGACCTTGAAGCTGATCGTGCGTCTGCTCGAGCCGGATAGCGGCCGGGTGATGGTCGATGGTGAGGACGTGGGTGACATGGATCGCGATGAGCTGGCGGCGCTTCGCGGCCGGATCGGCTACGTCTTCCAGTTTGCCGCCCTGTTCGACTCGATGAACGTCGCGGAAAACATCCGCATGGGGCTGGTGCGGCGAGGATACGATGAGCAGTCGATACGAGAGCGAATCGAGGAGAGCCTGGACGTGGTGGAGCTGAGCGGGAGCGAGCAGAAGATGCCGGCCGAGCTTTCCGGGGGAATGCGCAAGCGGGTCGGCATAGCCCGGGCGATTGCTCTCAAGCCGCGCTACATTCTTTACGACGAGCCCACCACAGGCCTGGACCCTATCACCGCCGCTGTCATGGACCAGCTCATGGTCCGTACTCGCGATCTCGGCGTTACCGGCCTTGTCGTTACCCACGACATGCGCAGCGCCTTCAGCGTGGGCGACCGTCTGGCAATGCTGCACGAGGGCATCATCCGCCAGGTCGGCACTGTTCGTGAGATGCAGGGGTCCCAGGATCCGGTGGTGCGGCAGTTCATCGAGGGGCGGCCGGAACGCGTGATGCTGGAGCCGGCCGTCCGGAGGTCAGCAGGGTGAAACGCAGCAATGAATTTGCCGTGGGACTCGCCGTACTCGCGGCGCTGGCGCTGGTGATCGGCGGCGCTCTCTGGCTGAGCGAGACGGACGTCAACCAAAAGCAGGCATCCTACAAGGCACGCTTCAGAACGGTCGGCGGCCTCGGTGTAGGTGCACCCGTCACGTTGAGAGGTGTGCGAGTTGGCCGGGTGGAGGCGATCAGGCTGGTGGAGAACGAATGGGTGGAAACCGAGTTCAGCATTGACCGCTCGGTCGTGCTCCCCCACCGGCCCGCCGCCATCTCCGCCTCGGCCAGCCTGTTCGGCGAGTGGAGCGCCAACATCGTGCCCTTGGAGCCATTGCCCTCGGATCCGATCATCCGGAATGCGTTGATCGAGTCGGATCGGGCCGGAGGGTTGGCGTGGCCCGGCGCCACTCTCCCGGATATCGGGCAGCTTACCGCTCAGGCAAGCCGCATTGCCGGCGACGTGGGAGACATAACCCAGCGCATCGGGCAGGCATTCGACAGCACCGCACTCAAGAACATGCAGCAGAGCGTCAAGGACCTGGCCGCGATCTCAGGCCGCCTGGTTACCTTTGCCAACAATCAGACCGACCGAATCGATCGAGTGAGCCAGAATGTCGCTTCCACCTCGGACGCCTTTGCCGGCGTGGCCCAGACGTTCCAGGGCGCCGTAGCGAGGCTCGACACGGCTACCAGCGACAATCAGTTAAAGGACATTCTGGAGAACTCGCGTGGTTCGAGTGCCGATCTCCGGGTTGCAGCGGCCGATCTCCGCTCGGTAATCGCGGCCGCGCGCGCCAACGAAGCCAGCCTGGTGCGCGTGCTTCAGGCCGCAGACTCTCTCATGACGAGAATCCAGGCCGGCAACGGAACCTTGGGAATGCTCGCCTCCGATTCAACGCTATACCAGGAGACTACCAAGACTGTGATCCAATTCCGCGAGCTGCTGTCCGACATACAGGCCCACCCCAAGAAGTATCTCAAGATCTCAGTGTTCTAGCATGAACAAGCGTCGCGCGGAACTGGAGGTCAGTGCCGGCGGGATTGTATTTCGCCGGCCGCCCGGTGAGGTCGCGCGTTACCTGCTGATCAGGGACTCGTACAAGAACTGGGGCTTTCCCAAGGGTCATCTGGAGGGAGACGAATCGCCGGCGCAGGCAGCATTGCGCGAAACCGCCGAGGAGACCGGGCTCGATCAACTGGTCCTGCATGGCCCCATACGCGTGATCGACTGGCATTTTCGCTTTCGCGGCCGCCACATCCACAAGTATTGCCATTTCTTTCTGTTCGAGAGTCCCAATGGGGAGGCCTGTCCCCAACTGGACGAAGGTATTACGGCGTGTCAGTGGCGACCTCTGACCGAGGCACTCCAACTGCTCAGCTATGACAACGCGCGCGGGGTGCTCAAGCGCGCCGGGGAGATGGTGCGAACGTTGGTGGCCGTCGGAGCCGGGCGAGGAGGGGGCGGTAGGCCGGGGAGGAACGGAGGGCGACGGTGGGCGGGACGATAGGCGGAAGCGGTAATCGGCGGAACCGCGAGGAGCCGGATAGTGAGGAGATGCGACTGGGGAGGAAGTAGAAGGCAGCGAACTTACCGCCTCACCGCCCATCCACCGCCTGACGGACATGCCCGCGATCGCGGCCCTGTCGGTAAGTCGCAGCGCACTGGTGGCACTTCGGCGAACCATACCCAAGGGTGGTCCTCGGGTCGTGTCCTGCCGGAGCCCCGGAGCCTTGCAACGGCTGCTACAGACCCGTCTGGTGGACGCGGTCGTGCTCGCGCCGAATCAGCATCTACTGTCGGAACTGGCCGAACTCCGATCCCACCTTCCATCGGTTCCCGTCGTAGCATACGCGCCCTTCCGCCCCGACGATGGCGATCTGCTCCTGGCGTGCCGGGTGCACTCGATCGCAGCCGTGCTGGTGGAAGGGGTAGACGATCCTGTAGTCGGTGATCTCCTGCTTCGATCTTCTATCACTGCCGAGCGTCGGCGAGCACTGATGGACGCTCCCCGCATGCTGCGGCTCACCGAGCCGCTGCAGCAGGCAGCCTGGAATGTGCTGATCGGTGAGGTCGAACGGCCGATGCGCACTTCGGCACTGGCAAGCCGGCTCCGCATCAGCCGGGAACACCTGTCACGCCAATTCGGAGCGGGCGGGGCGCCGAACCTGAAGCGTGTTATCGATCTCACCCGTGTTGCCTGCGCCGCCCAGCTGCTGGGGAATCCCGGCTTTGCCGTCCAGACTGTTGTCAAGATCCTCCATTTCACGTCCTCGAATCACCTGGCACGAACGGCTCGTCGCATCGCCAACGTCCCGACGAGTGGTCTGGGGCACCTGGGACCCGGTGGAGTGCTTGCCGCCTTTGTGCGGGGGAATACGAGGAGTAGGCGGGTAAGTCGGTAAACGGGTAAGGGGTAGGCTGTGAGCGGGTAGGCTGATATGTGGATCAGAATGTCTCACCAGCGTCATCGCGGACGATCGCGCTCCCTGGTGCTTACCGCGTTTCCCACGTACCCCTTACCCACTTACCATCCTACCTGCTGACCGCCTTCTTGTTCTCCCCTAAATTGTGATTATTTTCACAAGCTAGATTAGAACGTCCCTTCAGCCAGGCACACGACTACATGGCCACCCAATCCATTCTGCGTCCCGGCGAGTTGAAAGAGATTCTGCTTCGCGAGATCGCGTCGGCAGATCTCGGAACCGAAGACGTCAGTGAAGTTGGCACCCTCCTCGAAGTCCGTGACGGCGTCGCTCGTATCTACGGCCTCAAATCCGCCATCGCCAGTGAAATGCTCGAGTTTACGGCCCACGATACCGGCGAGACCGTCGCCGGGCTGGCGTTGAACCTGGAAGAGGACAACGTCGGTGCTGCGATCATGGGCGACTACCTCAAGCTCAAGGAAGGCGACGAGGTGCGTCGGACCGGCCGGCTGCTCGAGGTACCGGTGGGTCCTGGGATGTTGGGCCGGGTGGTGGATGCTCTGGGCCGGCCAGTGGATGGCCGGGGACCAATCCAGGCCAGTGGCAGCCGTCCGGTCGAGATGGTGGCGCCGGGAATCATCGTTCGGCAACCGGTGAAGGAGCCGCTGCAGACGGGTATCAAGGCCATCGACGCCATGATTCCAATCGGCCGAGGCCAGCGCGAGCTGATCATCGGCGACCGGGGCACCGGCAAGACGGCCATTGCCGTCGACACGATCATCAATCAGAAGGGCACTGGGGTCGTCTGCGTCTACGTGGCGATCGGGCAGAAACGCTCGACGGTTGCCACCGTGGTGGAGAGGCTCAAGGACGCCGGCGCCATGGACTACTCGATCGTCGTGGTTGCGTCGGCGTCCGATCCCGCTCCGCTCCAGTACATCGCTCCGTATTCCGGCTGCGCCATCGCCGAATACTTCATGTACGAGGAGGGCAAGCCCACTCTCTGCGTCTACGATGACCTGTCGAAGCAAGCCGCGGCGTATCGGCAGCTCTCGCTCATCCTGCGGCGTCCTCCCGGCCGGGAGGCGTACCCCGGTGACGTGTTCTATCTCCACAGCCGCCTGCTCGAGCGGGCCGCCAAGATCAATGAAGACGCCGAGACCGTGAAGTACGACCCCCGAATCAAGAAGCCGGGTGGCTCACTTACCGCGCTTCCGATCATCGAGACCCAGGCCGGTGACGTTTCGGCCTACATTCCGACCAACGTCATCTCGATCACGGACGGCCAGATCTTCCTCACCACCGACCTCTTCTTCGCCAACGTCCGGCCCGCCGTCGACGCAGGCATCAGCGTGAGCCGAGTGGGGGGCAATGCTCAGATCAAGGCCATGAAGCAGGTGGCGGGACCGCTGCGGCTCAGCCTGGCGCAGTATCGCGAGCTGGAAGCGTTCGCGCAGTTCGGCTCGGACCTCGATCCCGCGACGCAGAAGCAGCTCTCGCGTGGTGCGCGTCTGGTCGAGGTGCTGAAGCAGCCGCAGTATCGTCCAGTTCCGGTCGAGAAGCAGGTGGTGGTCATCTACGCGGTGACCAATGGGTACCTCGACAGTATCGATGTCAAGCACATCCGGAAGTGGGAAACCGACTTCCTCGATTATCTGGAAGCCTCTCATGGCGACGTGCTGAAGGACATCCGGACCAAGAAGGCGCTGGATGATGGAATTACCCGGCGTCTGGTCGCAGCACTTGAAGCGTTCCAGAAGCTGTTTGTGGCCGGCGAATAGATGGCTCAGAACCGGCAGCTCAAGGGACGCATTCGGTCGGTGCAGAACACGCGAAAGATCACCAAGACGATGGAGTTGGTGGCCACGTCGAAGCTCAAGCGTGCCCAGGACCGGGTCACGGCAGCACGTCCCTACGCTGAAGCGCTTCGGCAGGTCATCGCTGATCTGTACACGCCAGACCTAGCGGACCGCTTTCCGCTGCTGCGCCAGCCGCCCCTCCCCAATAAAGGTGGGCCTGCCCGCGCCGCCGTCATTCTGCTGACTTCGAATCGCGGACTCGCCGGCGGCTTCAACTCGAACCTGATCAAGGAAGCACGTCGACGCGTCGAGTCGCTCGAGCAGCAGGGCTATAGCGTGGACGTGTTCGGCATAGGAAAAAAGGGTATCGGCTTCTTCAAGTATCTCGGCCGCAAGCTGGCGCTGGAACGCATCGACGTGGGAGACCGTCCCACCTCGGACCACGCGGCACAGGTAGCCGAGCCGCTGATTGCCGCATTTGCGGCGGGGGAACTGGGCAGTGTCGACTTGATCCAGGCGCGCTTCATCAGCGCCCTTCAAACGCCGCCGGCGGCGATCCGAATTCTTCCTGTCGAAACACCGGGCACCCCGCGGGACAGCGCGGCAGCGGGGCAGGAGACGGAAAGACCGTCGGGAATGACGGCGAACTACATCCTGGCTCCGAACGCAGAGGCGATTCTTGAACGGCTTCTGCCGCTGTACGTGAGGAATGCGGTGTACCGGGGCATGGTCGAGACGGCGGCGGCGGAGCACGGCGCTCGGCGCACCGCCATGAAGAATGCCACCGACAACGCCGGTGACATCCTCGAGCTGCTGAAGCGGACCTACAATCGGCAGCGGCAGGCGCAGATCACCCAGGAAATCGCGGAGATCGTGGGCGGCGCGGCCGCGCTTCAGGGATAGGACGGACCACTCACGGAGTATAGGGACACATGGCGACTGCAATCGCAACTGAGCGTGTTGGCACGGCACCAGCGACGAAGCGGAACCTTGGACGCGTCGTGCAGGTCATCGGCCCGGTTCTCGACGTAGAGTTCGAGCCCGAGCACCTGCCTGAGATCTACAATGCGGTAGAGATCGAGGATTCGAGCGGCCCGATAGCCGTGAAGCTGACGGCCGAGGTGCAGCAGCACATCGGCCAGAACCAGGTTCGCGCGGTCGCGATGAGCACCACCGACGGCGTCACCCGTGGCATGGAAGTCCGGGACACCGGCGGTCCCATCACCGCTCCGGTCGGCGAGGCCCCACTCGGAAGAATCCTGAATGTGCTCGGCCAGCCGGTCGATGGTGGACCGCCGCTACCGGCCGATGTGGAGCGATGGCCGATTCACCGGGCTACCCCGAAGTTCACGGAGCTCGAGCCGAAGACCGAGATCTTCGAGACCGGCATCAAGGTCATTGACCTGATCGCGCCGTTCGTGAAGGGCGGCAAGATCGGCCTGTTTGGCGGCGCCGGCGTCGGCAAGACGGTCGTGATTCAGGAGCTGATCAATAACGTGGCTAAGGGTCATGGTGGACGATCCGTCTTCTGCGGCGTGGGTGAGCGTACTCGCGAGGGTAACGACCTCTATCTGGAGTTCAAAGAGGCGAAGATTCTGGAGAACGTGGCCCTCATCTACGGTCAGATGAACGAGCCGCCTGGTGCCCGCCTCCGCGTGGGACTCACCGGGCTGACGATCGCCGAGTACTTCCGCGACATCCAGCGGCAGGACGTTCTCCTGTTCATCGACAACATCTTCCGCTTCACTCAGGCCGGCTCCGAGGTCTCCGCGCTCTTGGGCCGGATGCCCAGTGCGGTCGGCTACCAGCCCACGCTGGCCACTGAGATGGGTGACTTGCAGGAGCGAATCACGTCGACCGACAAAGGGTCGATCACTTCGGTGCAGGCCATCTATGTGCCGGCGGACGATCTTACCGATCCGGCGCCGGCCACCGCGTTTGCGCACCTGGACGCGACTGTCGTGCTGTCGCGTGCAATCGCCGAGCTCGGGATCTATCCTGCGGTGGATCCGCTCGACAGCTCGAGCCGGATTCTCGATCCGCAGTACGTCGGTCAACGGCACTATGATGTCGCGATCGGTGTCCAGCGCACGCTGCAGCGGTACAAGGCACTCCAGGACATCATCGCGATTCTCGGCATGGATGAGCTCAGCGAGGAAGACAAACTCATCGTCGCGCGCGCCCGGCGTATCGCGCGGTTCTTGTCGCAGCCCTTTTTCGTGGCAGAGCAGTTCACCGGCTTCCCGGGCAAGTACGTGAAGCTCGACGATACCATTTCCAGCTTTGAACGAGTCGTGGCAGGTGAATTCGATCACCTGCCCGAGCAAGCGTTCTACATGCAGGGTGGAATAGAAGACGTTGTCGCACGCGCCAAGCAGCTCGCGAGCGGGTGATGCAAGTCACGGTAATCTCACCTGAGGCCTCTATGTTCGACGGTGAGGCGGATGCGGTAGTTGCACCCGCCTTTGACGGCCAGGTCGGCATCTTGCCGAACCACGCACCGTTCATGACGCTGCTAGGTGAGGGTACGCTGACGGTGCGCCGAGCTGAAGCTGTCAGCCGCTTCTCCGTACGTGGCGGGTTCCTACAGGTCGTTGACAATCGGGTCCGCGTGGTCACCGAACACGTTCAAGGAGAATCTCATGCGTCGTAGTTTATGCGGTGGGCTCTTGGTGGCGGCACTGGTTGGATTAGGCTCGAGTACGGCAACTGCTCAGGAGACCGGCACACCGATCTTCAAAGCACCGTACCGCGCCTTCACCAACTATGAGTTCGGAGCTTCGCTGTCTGATCCCGGAGATGCCGCCGACTTTGCCCTCGAGGGCTTCTACAGCTACGGGCGCGGAACCAACGACTTCGGCATTCAGGCCGGATTCGCCGATGGAGCCGGTGGTCTCGACACCCGTTTCCTGATCGGTGGAGATTTCCGCACGCGAGTCGTGAGCTACAGCGAGAGCTTCCCGCTCGATGGCGCCCTCACCGTAGGATTCGGCACCAATCTGGGTGACGGCCCTGACCTTTTCTTCCTGCCCGTAGGTATTTCCCTGGGCCGGCGGTTCGAGCTCGAGGGATCGAAGACAACGTTCACCCCGTATGCCCACCCGGTCATCGTTCCAACCTTCGGCAGCGGTGATGACGATGTGAACTTCGCCCTCGGCTTAGGTGTAGACATCCGCTTCAGCCAGTCCTGGTCGGTTCGTGCCAGCGGTGGCCTCGGCGATATCGAAGGCGTCGGCGTCAGCCTCACCTACGTTCGTTAAGCCGCTCTTTTTCCTGGAACGCTCGCCCGCATGCATGTGCGGGCGAGCGTTTCAGTTATGGTGCTTCGGTTGACTTCGTTCGAAGGCCATTACTACCTTCTGGCGCCCGCTCCACCGCGGGAGGTCCTGTACATCCGGAGGAGGTTCATGACAGAACGTGCGCACGCCGTCTTTGCTGCGGTGGGGCTCTCGCTTGCGGTTATCATCACACCCCGCATCGGCACGGCTCAGGTGCATGGCATTCCGGTGTACAACAGCGGCATCCCCACCGGCATCGGGGTGTATGGGGACATTGGTTTCCCCAACACCGATGCGGGGAAGGGAAGATCGCTGGCACTGAGTGGTCGCGCGGGGTTTGGACCGTTCGGTGCCAGCGCAATTCTCTCGACGTTCAACCCCGAGGGCCCGGGAGACAGTGAACTGTCGGTCGGGGCCACGCTCAACTACAAGATCTTCGGCGGTCCGCTCATACCGCTGTCGGTCACCCTTCAAGGCGGGATCGGTTACGCCAAACCGGATAACGGCTTCGTGCCGGGGCAGGAGGTGAACGAGTTTCGGTTTCCGGTCGGGGTCGGGGTCGCGCTCACGATTCCTAATCCTGCGCTGGCGATCAAGCCGTGGATCGCCCCCCGGATCGACATTGTTCGAATGTCCGGCGACGAGACGAACACGCCAGGCGGGCCAATCCCTGCACGATCGGCCACCGAAAGTAACTTCGGATTAGGGGGCGGTATCGAGCTGAACACACTGAGTGGATTCGGCGTTCACGCCGCCTACGATCGCGTATTCCTCGACGGTTCGGACCCCAGTGTCTTCGGCGTGGGGGCGCACTACACGTTCCGGGTGCCCGGCCTGTGAGCAGCAGCCGGCTCCTGCTGTGGTGCTTCGTGCTGTTGACGGTGGCCTCGGGTTGCGCCGAAACCTTCGACGCCACGACGCTCGGCGTGCCGGCTTCCGTGGCGGTCCCCGCGGGGCAGCAGACTGAGGGGAGCCGATTCTCAGTGACGCAGCGATCGGTGTACGGCCTTTGGGGTGTGGCGACCCTCAAGTCTCCCTCCCTCCGAAAGGCCCTCTCCGCACAGCTGGCCGGCGGATCGTCGATCGTGGGCCTCAAGATCAAGGCGAGAAGTCGGTGGAGCGACGTGCTCATCACCGCACTTACCGCCGGGCTGATCGTTCCGCGTTCGGTGACGTTCGAGGGAATCGTGACGAAATAAGCTGAAGCAGCATTTCAGCGCTGCTCTCGGATGCTCCGCGTCCTCGTTCTACGACCTGCCGCGCCTTCCTCCCCTGTTCCATCCGGCTCGCGTCATCCCGTATCCAACTGCTCCACACTTTCTCCAGCGCTGCCACTGCTGCCACCGGTCCTCTCGGCAGGGCGGTGCCTCCACCTCCATCGATGAGGAACCCCGCGTCGCGACTATTCCTCCAGCGGGGCCCGAATGCTACAGGAAGTGACCAGGCGGCCGGTTCCAACACGGAGTGAAGGCCGGCACGGCCGAACCCTCCACCGACATACGCCATCGTTCCCGTTCCATAGAGCGCAGCCAGTACCCCTACCCGGTCTACCAGCAAGAGAGGAGCGGGCCCTGTTGCTGCACTGAGTCTCACGGGTCGGGGCAGTCCAGAGGCATACGCACCCTGCTCGATACGCGCCAAGTGGTCGTCAACCGGCTCGTGAGGCACCAGGACCAATCTGGCCTGGGGGTAGATGCTTCTGATGCCGGCGTACGCCTTGAGAAGCACCGCTTCATCCCGGGGCCACGTTGAGCCTGCAACCAGAGTCGGCGCACCGCGCCCGAAGCGAAGCAGCGGGTCCTGCGGGCTGGCGGCAGCGACTTTCTCCACGACGCTGTCGAAGCGAGGGTCGCCCAGGATTCGTATGCGGTCGGGTTCTACGCCTAGTCTGGCGAGACGGGATGCATCCTCTACGGACACCGCAGCCGCTGCTGTGACCGCACGGTACCCAGGCTGGAGAAGCGTACGGGCCGGCCACCGAAGTCGGCTGCTCTCCGGGCTCACCGTGGCCGCGATGATCGCGACATGGGTGCCCCTCCTCGAGGCTCGAGTGGATAGCTCCGGCCACAGGTCCAGCTTGGCGAACACCAGGAGATCGGGATCAAGCGCGGAGAGCAGCCGGTCTACGTTCCGTGATATGTCATAGGGCAGATAATCAGCCACGTCGGCATCGATCCTGGCGGCCAGCCCCGCGGCCGACGGGCTGAAGTGGGTGTATACGACCTGACACTCGGGGCAGCGGCGACGAAGTTCCATCAGTACCGCCTCCGCCTGGAGACCTTCACCGGCGGAAGCCGCGTGAAACCACACCAGCGGCCGAGTCTCATCGCGGTGTGATCGAGTCCAGCCAAGCAGGCGCGCACCCGCACCCTTTCGTGCCTTCTCCCCTTTTCTCCACCGCGGCGATAATAATGCGATCGCGGGGGCGAGGGCCGCTCCCAATCTCAGCGCCGTTCGGTACGTCAGCGACGTGGATGGCATGCGCGGCAATGTTGCCCGGGGCGACCCCCGCCGCAACAGGGGGCAGAGAAAGGTCTTGCATCGGGTGCGGGGCTCCGGGTAAAATTATTCCGGCAGTACGTGTTCCACCTGTAACCGAGGGAGGTGATCCATTGTCTACAGCGTCAAGGGTCGCCTGCGGCCACTAGTAAGAGCTGCAAGCTGAAACCCAGGCGACACTTAGAACCTGGGGGGGCCGCCAAAGGCGGCCCCTTTTTCTTGCCACCGGCACCAATGTCAAACTCCGTAGCAAACTACCTGCGTACCACCCGGGCTCCGCGCTATAGCCTCACCTTTGCGCTTCCGCTCCTGCTCCTCTACGAAGTGCTCGCTTTCGCTCTCTCGGGCTCCGAATTCGCGGGCGTCCGTAACGGGGCCGACGTGCTCCTGAAGAGCCTCTTCCTGACACTTGGTGGCCGCAATGGTGTAATTGTCTTCGGTGCGCTTCTCGTGGGCGCTGGAGGGTGGCTCGTGTGGCGTGACTGGAGAGAGCGTCAGGTGCACCCAAGAGTGTTTGCGGTGATGGCTTTCGAGTCGATTGTGTACGCGCTCGTCTTCGGGATGGTAGCGAGTACCCTTACCACCGTCTTGTTGCCCGGACTCGCAATACAAGCGCGGTCGTCTCTGGCACTCAATTCTGATACGCAGTTAAGCCTGGTGACCCAGCTGATGATCTCACTCGGTGCGGGCATCTACGAGGAGCTGGTTTTCAGGGTTCTTATTGTGTCGGGATTGGCATGGCTCATGGCTAGGATTTTCCACTGGCGCCCCGCGGCGGCAGGGATCCTGGCAGTGCTCGTCGGAGCAGTGATCTTCTCGGCCTTTCACTACATAGGGCCGTACGGCGACCCCTTCTCGCTCGCCTCCTTCACTTTTCGCGCCGTTGCGGGGGTGCTCTTCAGCGGGCTGTACCTGTTCCGCGGGTTCGGGATCACGGCTTGGACGCACGCGCTCTACGATGTGTTTCTGGCAGTGTGACAAGAGGCGGTAGATACCGAGGCGGGAAATAAACCTCAGTTCCTACCGCATCTTCACCTACCGCCGCGTCACTTCCCGGTCGTTTTCACCGCATACACTGAATCCAGGATGCGCTGAAAAACGGGCAGCGGCAGTGCTCCCTCCATCAGCCCCCCCTCGATATAGAAGGCTGGAGTGCTGTTCGCGCCGGCCCGCTCCGCCCCTTCGGCCTCAGCTTCAAGGCTCTTCCGGGTTCCCGGGTCCTGAAGGCACGCAAGCATCGCTTTCTTCGAGAGCTTTGCCGAGTCGGCCAACGACACGAAGAACGGACCAGCCTCCTTTAGGGGCGCCCAGGTTTCCTGATACTGAAAGAGCAGATCGTGAATCCGCCAGAACCCGTTTTGCCTGGCCGCGCACAATGCCAGCTCTCCGGCCGGCACGGCATGGGGATGCAGGTGCGTGAGAGGAAAATTGATGTAGACCCACCGGACCTTGCCGGGGGTGATGTACCGCCGCTCGATTTCGGGAAATGTCTCCTGAGCAAATCGCTTGCAGTATGGACACTGAAAGTCCGACATCTCGTAGACAGTGACCGGTGCGCGCGGGGATCCCTTGCTGCGTGCCGCGAGCGAGCTCTCTTCTACCTGCCCGGCGAGTGGCGCGGTGCCGAGAACCAGTGTGATTGCCACGGCTGGGATTACTCCGGTGCACCGCAGCAGCTTCTGAACGGCATGCGTCACGTTATCTCTACTCCTCATCAGTATCGAGGTTGGCGCTTTCCGCTGCGGCTGTTGAGCAGTACCGTATCGCGGTTGGCGGGGACGTTCCAATACCACTTGGAATTTGGATCGCCCGTGTCCCACGCCTGCGCATAGATCCACCATTGCCCCGGTTCCAGAGTGAACTCAGCCCAACCGGTTGCATCGGTTGTATCCGTAATCGGCTGACGCCGCCGGGCACGCGCCAGCCCTTCCACGATGCTATCCCATCCTCGGTAGGTGCTATCTTCCCACTGCCGAACCGCCGAGCGCAGGCTCTCGCTCCGGCTGAGAAACTCGGTACGGGCCCGGTCCAGGGCTCGTCTGGCCTGCTGAGCCCGCTGAGTAGTCCTGCTCAGGGAGTCGGTGAGCCGTCCCTGAAGAAGTACCATCGCGGATCGACCGGGTGATGCCGATGGCAGCGCGTCGAGCTGCTGCTGAACCTTCTGGAGGGAATCACGCAACTCACTCTCTGCATACGAGACGGCCGTATACGCTGTAAAAGGACCGCGAAATCGTGCGAACATGCTGTCGAGAGCAGCAGTATGAGGGCGAGGTGTTCCGGCCCGCTGCTCCAGGCTGGCCAGCACGCTGTCCCGGTCGTACGGAAGGGCGACCACGCCGACTCCCGCAGCCGGCGTTTCGATCGTTGTGGGATCAGGAATGGA
This sequence comes from uncultured Gemmatimonadales bacterium, assembly GCA_963730915.1. Taxonomy (GTDB): domain Bacteria; phylum Gemmatimonadota; class Gemmatimonadetes; order Gemmatimonadales; family GWC2-71-9; genus CAVVWJ01. The sequence goes on from CAVSTR010000005.1 coordinate 385,068, forward strand.
TACCCGAACGGCAACATGCTCGTTCGACTCGCACCCGGCAATCAGGACTGCAGCGACAGCGCCAAGGAAACGCAGAAGCCGGCTGGTATATCGTGACATGGGTTTTCTGGCCGGCACCGTCAGCAGGCCATTCCCGGGATTCTGCGGGAAGGGACGGATGAGAGTAAGGACTGATTCAGTGGTAGGAGACTCATTGAGTCCAACACGTGCCAAAGCTACCGCCCTCATGGTGGTGCTTCAACTCGTGGCCTCGACCATCTCGGCTCAGACCCAGGGCGTGGACACGCTGTTTCCCGCTCAGCCTGTCGGCTACGTCAACGACTTTGCCGGGCTGCTTGATCCCTCCACCGAGGACAGCCTGGACGCTTTGGTACAACGCCTCAGGGCGGCCACCGGAGCTGAGGTGGTCACCGTAACCCTGTCCACGATAGGCCAGCGTGACGAAGCAGAAGTTGCCTTGGCCATAGGACGCCGCTGGAAGATAGGAGCCCGGGGCGACCCAGGGGATCCGCGGCGAAATGCCGGGCTCGTGTTGCTAGTGGTGCCACGGCAGAACCATCAGCCTGGTACCGGGCATGTCCGGATCGAGACCGGGTACGGCCTCGAAGGCATCGTTCCCGATGCTACAGCAGGCCGTATCCGGCGCGAGGTGATGCAGCCTGACCTCGAGCAGGAAGCGTACGGGCCGGCGATCAGCAAAGGAGTTCAGGCGCTGGTGAGCATAATTGCTCAGGGTTACGGGGTCACCGATTCCGCACTCACAGCCTATCGCCCCGCTCCTCAGACCGGCCCACGCGCCGTAAATCCAGGAAGCTTTCTGCCGATTGCCTTGTTTCTCCTGTTCCTCGTGCTGAGTGCCCGGGGCTCGCGGGGGAGGCGCCGCAGACACGTATATTGGGGTGGAGGCCCCTGGATCGGCGGTGGCTGGGGTGGTGGTGGCGGCTTTGGAGGGGGCGGCGGTGGCTTCGGTGGGTTCGGCGGTGGAGGAGGTTTCGGCGGCGGTGGTGCCGGAGGACGTTTCTGATGCGTGACTCGGTAGCTCGTGTGGTGGACGGATTCCTGGGGGAGGCCGACGGCGCTCTAGGCCAGGGCTACAGCGCCATTCTCTACGGATCGGCAGCTCGGGGGGACTACATCCCGGGCCGGTCGGACATCAATCTCATGCTGGTCGTCGATCAGCTCTCACCCAAGGTCCTCCGCTCGCTGGGACGCGGGTTTGCCGCCTGGCGAAAGGCCGCGCGTGAGGCACCTCTGGTATTGAGCCGGGCGGAGTGGGATCGCGCCTCGGACGCTTTTCCGATCGAGATCTCGGACATGAAGAGCTCGTACAAGGTTCTTCGTGGTTCTGATCCGCTCCAGGGCGCACAGGTCGATCTCTCGGACTTGCGGAAGGCACTGGAACGTGAGTTCCGGGGCAAGCTGCTCCGATTGCGGCAGGGTTATGCCGCCTACGCTCCGGATCCAGCAGCCCTGGGCGGGTTGGCCCTCCAAAGCGCCGCGACCATTCTGGTGCTGCTCCGTGGTGTGCTGACATTGCTTGAAAAGCAGGTGCCGCATGACGCGCTGGAGCTTTCCGCACACGCCGCTGCGGCGGTCGGCTTCGAAGGAGAGCATCTACTCCACGTAGTGCGACACAGGGTCGACCGCGAGTGGCGGTGTAACGCGCCGGAGTTCGAAAACTACATGGAAGCCGTGGAGCAAACTGCCCGGTTCCTCGACCAACTTCAAATCGGAGATCAGCGATGAACCGCAGCTCCCGGATGCAGTCACCGGCCCTCCTCACGCTCATGCTCGTGGCGGGGTGTGGCTACAACACGATTCAGACCCTGGATGAACGCGTCAACCAGGCACAGGGACAAATCCAGACTCAGCTTCAGCGCAGATCCGACCTGATACCGAACTTGGTCGAGACGGTAAAAGGGATCACCAAACAGGAAGACACTGTCTTTATCTCCATTGCCAACGCCCGTGCTCGGCTCGGCGGCGCGGTGCAGTCGGGAAACGTGCCTGAGATGGCCGCGGCAAATCAGCAGCTCAGCCAGGGCCTGGGGCGCTTGCTGGCGATCGCCGAGAATTATCCTCAGCTCCAATCGAGCCAGAACTTCCGGCAGCTGCAGGAGCAGCTCGAGGGAACGGAGAACAGGGTGGCGGTAGCACGACAGGACTACAACGCCGCTGTAGGCGAGTACAACAGCTACATTCGCCGGTTCCCCTACAACCTTACGGCCAAGGTTTTCGGGCTCGGCACTCCGCGGGAGTACTTCGAGGCGGCAGAGGGCGCACGCGAGGCACCGCAGGTGAAGTTCTAGGCGGGAAGGTCGGGAAGGATTGAAACCGCCAAAGATGTAAGTAAAAAGCCCTCAGGCTCAGACCCGAGGGCTTTTTTCTGTCGCGTCCTTCCCGTCTTTACCCCGCCAATCCCGTCAGTCCGTCACCACTCCATCGGGCAACACATACTTGAGAGGATTGACGGGGCGGCCCTTTACGATCACTTCGTAATGCAGATGGGGACCAGTAGCGAGTCCGGAGTTCCCGACGAGGGCGATCCGCTGTCCCCGGGACACCCGCTGACCGTCATGGACCAGGAGCTTGGATGCGTGAGCGAACTTGGTGACAATGCCGAAGCCATGATCGATCACGATCTTGTTTCCGTAGCCCGCTTCCCAGCCGGCATCTGTCACCACTCCCGCGGCCGGAGCCTCGATCGGGCTACCCATGGGCGCCGACACGTCGATACCCTCGTGTGGCCGCGCCGTGTGTAGGATCGGATGCGCGCGCATCGATGAGAAAGCGCTGGACAACCACCCCTGTGTCGGCATGATCGACGGTGTAGCGGCGAGCCGCGCGGAATGATACGCCAGACTATCCGCCGCTTCACGGAACGACGAGGCCAACAGGTTCGCACGCCGGATCAGTGCACCGAGGTCGATACGGACCTCTGCCGAGCGGCGAGCCATCCCGGTAACGCCCAAGAGGCCGAGGTCTGCAGCCGGGCCACCGATGCCGGCCGCCTGCACCTGGGGATCGATCGGGTCCAGATTGGCGAGCACCCGGATCCGGGCGTCCCGCTGTGAGATGAGGCTGAGGGTGTCCGCGAGGGTGGCGAGCTTGCCGTTGAGCTCACCGAGCTCGCGAGCCAGCGTTTCGTTCTCCTGTTGAAGCCGTGCGGTGCGCGAGAGGTCGGTGGTATGGGAAACGGTGGCATACCCTGCGACGAGCACCAGGACCAGAAGTCCGGCCGCGGCTGAGGCAGCTGCCCGCAAAACGCTGTAGGAGACCTCGACAATACGCGAGGGCTCCGACCCGTGGGGGACGAGCACCAGAGTCCAGCGGCGTTTACTCATGACCGTACCTCGAAAAAGTGCTGTGTATTCTCAAATCAAACGACCGCCTAATCTGCAATTGTGAGGCCTTCCGAGGGGTGATGAGAGTCACCTCCGTAACTCAAGGTGCCTCTTTCGGATTGCCGTTGTCAAGAGCGAAAACGTATGTTAACTCTTTCACTGTCAAGTAGTTTGGCAAGTGCTTCCGGTAACTCTCACACGCTGGCGGGCTTGGGAAAAAGAATGGACGGACGGTGAGTCTGCCGTCCTTCCACCCCTGGAGCCTCTGCCGCCTTCCAGCTCGTCTCATTTACCTCTGCGTCCATCCCAAGATCGTTCCACAGCGCCCGTGCCTTACCTGGAATGAAAGGGCTCGTAATGACCGCCAGCCTGCAGAGCGCCCGGGCCAGGGCAGCCAACACTTCTTCCAACTCGGAATCCTTGCCGGCTTTTGCGAGCGACCACGGTGCACTTTGTTGCACGTAGAGGTTGGCGGCTGAGACAATAGTCCACGCCGCTTCGATCCCGCCGCGCAAGTCGAGGCGGTCCATCGCCTCGAGGTACTCGGCCAGTGCTGCCTTTCCCACTTTGTCGAGTGAGGTAGCGGCAGAGGAGCTCGGAACGATTCCACTCCGGTACTTGGCCAGCATCGCCAGAGTTCTGGAGGCAAGATTGCCGAACCCGTCGGCAAGGTCGGAGGTATAGCGCTCGTCGAACCGCTCCCAGCTGAAATTCCCGTCGGCCTCGAATCCAACCTCACGCAGAAGGAAGTAGCGCAGTGCATCGGGGCCGTGGCGATCGATGGCTTCGTCCAGGGTGACTGCTGTTCCTGCTGTCTTCGACATCTTGGTGCCTTCCCACTGCACATAACCGTGGGCCCATACTTGCCGCGGAAGCTCGAGCTCCGCAGCCAGGAGCATCGCAGGCCAGATTACGCAGTGGAAACGGGTGATGCCCTTTCCGATGACGTGTAGATCGGCCGGCCAGAGCCGTTCGTAGTCCGGAGCCGGAAATCCGGTGGCCGAGAGATAATTGATTAGAGCATCGAACCACACGTAAACCGTCTGCTCCGGGTCGCTAGGGAAGGGGATACCCCATGGCTGACGCATCCGGGAGACCGAGATGTCCTGCAAGCCGCCTTCGAGCAGCCGAATCACTTCATTACGGCGGATGGCCGGCTCGACCCGCAGCGTGCCGCTGGTTATGAGATTCAGAATACGTTCGCCGTAGCGGCTCAGCCGGAAGAAGTGGTTCCGCTCCCGTGTCGGTATCAGCTCGAGCGTTGGATGCTCGATGCAGCGGCCATTGACGATCTGGCTTTCCTGCTTGAACTCCTCACAGCCGGTGCAGTACAAACCCTCGTACTCCGAGACATATAAATCGTCCGGGTGCAGCTGCTGAATTCTTCGGAGCAGCTCGGTGACCGACTGAAAGTGCCGCGGCTCCGTCGTTCGGATCCAGTCGTCGTGGCTGCACTCGAGACGGGCCCAGAACTCGGCGAAGCGCGAGGCCATGCGGTCGACCCACTCCTGGGGCGGCACTCCTGCTCGAGCGGCCGCCTGCAGAACGGACTGGCTATGCTCATCCATGCCCATGAGGAAGTGCACCTGATCCCCGCGCAGCCGTCGGTACCGAGCGATACAATCAGCCCCGACCTTCTCCAGCGCATGGCCGAGATGGGGGTCTCCATTGGAGTAATCGATGGCGGTGGTCAGGTAAAACTTGGGCACTGCTCCTCCTCCAGGTCAGCTGTCTTGATTCATCGAACTTAACCGGGGAAGGGTCGAGAACTGGCCTGTGTGCCGTGGGTCACCGCTAATACCGGCCGGTGCGTGTTATCTCGCGTGCTTGCCATCCAACTCGGGAGGTCATGATGGGAGTCTTCGACAATCTTTTCGGCAAGGGCGACAAAGGCACCAAGGGGAAGGCCGATTTCTCCGATGTGCGGAGCGGCAGTTCTTCTACCGCTCCGTCGGCGCCACCATCCGGAGGCCAGTACCGGACGTACACGGTCGTTGCGGGTGACAGTCTGTCCAAGATAGCGAAGCGGGAGTACGGCGACGCTTCCAAGTGGCCCCGGATCTTCGAGGCCAACCGCGACAAGATACAGAATCCAGACCTGATCCATCCCGGACAGGTTTTGAATCTTCCTCCGGCCTAAGGGGTCGCCATGTCCTGGAACGCTTCAGCCGGTGCGACTCGAGCCGGCGTCCTTGCGTTGATGCTCGTAGCAGTTGGTTGTGGCAAGAAAGACAGCGGCTCGACGGCAGACACCGGTAGCAGATCTGAAGTCTCGTCCGCGGTCCGGGTGTCCGATGTGAAGCTGGGCCGTTCAGTCGGGGCCGACAAGCGGCTCACCGATGAGACGGACGATTTCCGTCCGACAGACGTAATCTACGCCGTGGTGGAGACGCAGGGTTCAGGGTCCAACGCGGCACTTCAGGCGCGCTGGACGTACGAAGATGGCCAGGTAGTCGACGAGTCGAGCCGGAATATTTCTGCCGCCGGTGGAGACTTCACCGAGTTTCACATCTCGAAGCCGAGCGGCTGGCCCAAGGGTAAATACAAGGTCGAGATTCTGCTGAACGGACAACCGGTCGAAAGCGAAGATTTCGAGGTCAAGTAGCCCGGCGAGGCCGGGCGTCCGATGAGGGCAGGGATTCACCCAGCTGTTCGACCTCCTGCCGCAGCTGGTCCAGCGGAATAATGCGGGAGCCCCGTTCCTCGTGCTTCAAGAAGACTCGTTCGCGGAAGATGTCCACCGCGATGACCTTTTCCGACCCGACGGCGGTTTTCAAGGTTTTTCCTTCCTTGGGAAACCGCTTCCGGGTCGTGACGTAGAAATCATGCTCGTACTTGAGGCAGCAGAGGAGCCGGCCGCACCCACCTGAGATCTGCGAAGGGTTGAGCGAAAGGTGCTGGTCCTTGGCCAGGCCGAGATTGACTGGGGAGAGCTCCTTCAGCCATGTGGAGCAGCAATACTCCCGCCCGCAGCGTCCTACTCCCGATAAACGCGCCGCTTCATCCCGGACACCGATCTGCCGCAGCTCAATCCTGGTGCGGAACAACGATGCCAGATCTCGAACGAGAGCGCGGAAATCGACCCGCTTATCCGCGGTAAAGTAGATCGTGAGCTTATTGCGGTCCCACTGCCACTCGGTATCACTGACTTTCATCAGCAGATCGTGGGCCCGAACCCGCTGGATCACCTTCTGTCGGACATCTTCCTCCGAGGAGCGGATCTCCCGGTGGATTCTCACATCCTCGGATGTCGCTCGGCGGACGACCTGTTTCGGTGGCGCTGCTTCCTCGACTGTTTCTCCCACCGCGCAGCTCGAGCAGCTGCCACACTTCCTGTCGGCCACATCCCCGATGGCAGTGACCCGGCCGAGATCGCGTCCGCGTTCCACTTCAACGATGACGGCCTCCTTCACCTTGATAGGATCTGCATCAGCATCCCAGATGAAGTAGGCCTTCCGAGTGCCCTTGAACCTGACTTCGACGGTTTGCGGCATCAGGTTTCGGTGAATGCGCCCATGGCGGCGTACTTCTCGGCGCGCCGGCGCACCAGCTTGTCGGGTTTGATCTTCCGGAGATCGGTCACGTGGCGGATGAGCGCCTCGCGCAGCGCCTCACCGGCTGCATCCGGATCCACATGAGCGCCCCCCACAGGTTCCTTCACGATCTCATCTATCAGCTTCAGCCGGAGCAGGTCTTCGGCTGTGATCTTGAGCGCCTCGGCCGCGCGCTCCCGTTGACTCGAGTCCTTCCACAGAATGGCGGCGCAACCCTCGGGTGAGATCACGGAGTAAACCGAGTTTTCCAGCATAAGCACCCGATCCGCTACCCCGAGCGCCAGCGCTCCACCCGATCCTCCCTCTCCGATGACCACCGCGACAGAGGGGGTCGCAAGGGAGGACATTTCCATGATGTTGCGCGCAAGCGCCTCCGATTGTCCGCGCTCTTCCGCACCCAAACCCGGATATGCTCCGGGTGTATCGATCAGCGTGATGACCGGTGCGCCGAATTTGGCGGCGAGCTTCATGAGGCGAAGGGCCTTGCGGTATCCCTCGGGGTGCGGCATTCCAAAGTTTCGCTTCAGGTTGTCCTTGGTATCGCGACCCTTTTGATGACCAATCACCATGACCGACAACCCGGCCAGTCGCGCCCAGCCGCCGACGATCGCGGGATCATCCATGTAGAGCCGATCGCCGTGCAGCTCGATGAAGTCGGTGAAGATGGTGCTGAGATAATCCAGGGTGTATGGACGGCGGGGATGGCGCGCCACCATGACGCGCTGCAACGGCGTGAGACTGCGATAGATGTCTGCGCGAAGAGACACAAGCTTGCCCTCGAGTCCCTCCAGCTCACCGTCGATGTCGATCTGCCGCTCGGTGCCGATGCGTTTCAGATCCTCGATCTGGCGCTCCAGCTCCTGCAGCGGCTTCTCGAAATCCAGGGTGTAGGGCGAAGGCATCGGCGTCACCCTGCCTTGACGTAGTGCACCGATTCGGTGCCGAGCAGGTTGCGCAGCGCGCGGACCAGATCGTCCTCGGCGGCGACGCGAACCCGGCGTGAGCGAAGTCGTACGGCCTCGCCGTTGCCATCGCTCCATTCGATGTAGAGCGGCGTCGGTCCCGGATGAGCCGAGCACAGGGCGGCGGCGGCCTGGAGCGCCGATGGCTCGGGAGCGCTCGGCGAGCGCCACCTGAGGCTCAGCGCCACGGCCCCCGAACTCTTGAGCTCGCCCAGCTGGCGCGCCGCCTCCACGATGAAGGGGGCCTGGTCTTCTCCGCGATCGCGGTCGCTGTAGCCGCCGGTGAGAAGCAAGGCGGAGTCGGGCAGAATGATGGCATTGAGCTTGGCCCATGCCTCGGGGAAGACGATCGCTTCGGCGGTACCATGGAAATCCTCCAGAACGAGCCGGGCGTACTCTTTTCCCGTCTTCTTCGAGATCTGCCGTTTGACACCCGTGACCACCGCTCCTACGGTCACCTGATGTTCACCCCACTCACCCAGGGTCGCCGTCGTTCTGGTTCCGAACAGCTCGACCTCCTCTCGATACCGCTCCAGGGGATGACCGGATATGAAGAAGCCGAGAACCTCCTTCTCCTTTGCAAGTCGCTCGGCCTCCGTCCACGGGGGTAGGTCGGGGAGGAGGGGCAGCGAAGTCTCGGTATACTCGTTCCCATCTTTCCCGTTGCTTCCGTCCTTCACGATCTCTCCGCTTCCGAACAAGGATCCCTGGCCCGCCTCACGTTCCTGTTGCAGCAGCTGCGCCTCGGCAAGCGCCGATTCCAGAACCTCGATCAACTGCTTCCGGTGACCACCAAGCGAGTCACACGCCCCAGCGGCAACGAGAGACTCGAGGACTCGCTTGTTGCAGAGCCGCAGGTCGATCCGCTCCACCAGCTCGGCAAGTGAAACGTAGGGGCCGGCTTCCCGTCCAGCGATGATGGACTCGATGGCACCCTCTCCCACGTTCCGCACTGCTCCGAGGCCGAACCTGATGCGGCGGTCTCCAATCACCGTAAACTTGAAGCCAGACTCGTTCACATCGGGCGGCAAGATTTCGAGCTCGAGCTCGCGAGCCTCGTTGATGTACTGCACTACCTTGTCGGTGTTGCCGATCTCGGATGAGAGCAGCGCCGCCATGAACTCGGCCGGATAGTGGGTCTTCAGCCACGCGGTGTGATACGACAGAACAGAGTACGCCACCGAGTGCGACTTGTTGAAGCCGTACCGGCCGAACGTCACGATCTGGCGACCCAGCTCCTCGACCATCGCGCGCGGGTGGCCTTGCGCCACTGCGCGCTCCACGAATTTGGCCACCTCCTGGTTCGCCAGCTCCTGGTCTTTCTTGCCCACTGCCTTGCGGAGAACGTCGGCTTCGGCCAGGCTGAAGCCGGCGAGCACGTTCGCGATCCGCATCACCTGCTCTTGATACGTGATCACGCCGTAGGTCGGCTCCAGCACCTCCTGAAGGGCTGGATGGGGATACGTGACCTTCTCCTGGCCCAGCTTCCGGCGGATGAACACGGTGTGCATTCCAGCATCGAGCGGGCCGGGTCGAAGCAGGGCGTTGGACGCGACCAGGTCGTCGAATCGGTCACACCTCATCGCACGCAGCGTGTCTGTGGCCAGCGGAGACTCGAACTGGAAGACTCCCGCGGTGCGGCCGTGACGCAGCATCTCGTACACCTTCGGATCGTCGAAGGTGAGAGCCGCCATGTCGAGTCGGACACCATGCCGGGCGTCGATCATGTTCACGGCGTCATGGATGACGGTCAGCGTTTTCAGCCCCAGCAGATCCATCTTGAGCATGCCGACTTTTTCCAGCGCGCCCATCTCGTACTGGGTGATGATTGCGTCGCCTTCGGCGTCGGCACTGGCGCCCTTGGTGGGTGCAGTGCACACGGGCACATACTCCGAGAGCGGACCCGGCGCGATGACGACACCTGCGGCGTGAACCGACATGTGCCGCGAGATCCCCTCGATACGCGAGCTCAGCTTGATCAGGCGCTGGTATGACGGATTGTCGCGCACCAGCTCTCGGAGCTCATCTACCTTGGCGGCTGCATCCCGAATCGGGAGACTGTATGCCGGACCCGAGGGGATGAGCTTTGTTATTCGGTCGGCCTCGCCCGGGGGAATTCGGAGCACCCGCGCCACGTCCTTGACCGCGGCGCGAGCCTTCATCGTCCCGAAGGTGACGATCTGGCCCACGCTGGTTCGTCCATAGCGCTCCCGCACGTACTCGATGACCTCGCCCCGGCGCTCGAAGCAGAAATCGACATCGATATCCGGCATCGAAACCCGTTCAGGGTTGAGAAAGCGCTCGAACAGCAGGTCGAATTTGAGGGGACACACGTCGGTGATGCCCAGCGCGTAGGCCACCAAGGATCCGGCCGCCGAGCCGCGTCCCGGGCCTACCGGAATACCGCGCTGTCGAGCCGCGGCGATGAAATCCTGAACGATCAGGAAGTAGCCTGCATACCCGGCTCGGTTGATGACCCCGAGCTCATACTCCAGCCGCGTCTCCACCTCTGGCGGAAGAGGAGACCCGTACCGCCGCTCCGCGCCGGTTCGGGTGAGATGATCGAGCAGCCCCTCGTCGGTGCGGTACTCCGGCGGAAGAGGGAACTCGGGAAGGAAGTACCTCTTCTCGAAGTCGAACTCGCAGAGCTCGGCGACTTTGGCTGTGTTCGCCAGTGTTTCAGGATGATCCGGAAACAGGGCCTGCATTTCCGCTTCCGATTTGACGTACGATTCCTGACCGGTGAAGCGAAACCGTTTGGGATCGTCCAGGTCGCTGCCAGTGCCGATAGCAAGCAGCACGTCGTGGGCTTCCGCGTCTTCTCGCCGCAGGTAGTGGGCATCATTGGTGGCGACAACCGGTATTCCGAGCTCCTGGCCAAGCCGCAGCATCCCTTCGGTGACGCCGCGCTCCTCCGAGATGCCGTGTTGCTGAATCTCGAGCCAAAAGCCGTCGGTGCCGAAGGTCTTGCTGAACCACTCGGCGCTGCTCCTGGCTTCCTCGTACCGGCCCTGGCGGAGGTGAAGAGCCACCTCGCCCGAGAGGCAGGCCGCCAGACACAGTACTCCTTCGGAGTGCGCCGCAAGCACGTCCTTGTCAATACGGGGCCGGCGGTAAAATCCCTCGGTGAAGCCTATAGAGGTGAGTCGCACCAGATTCTTGTATCCGGTGCGATTCCGGGCCAAAAGCACCAGGTGACTGTACGCAGCCGGTGCCCAGGATGGCTTTTCGCGCGCGCTTCGGGGCCCGAACGCCAGGTATGCTTCGAAGCCGAGTATCGGCCGGATTTTATGCTTCTTGGCCTCTTCGTAGAACTCCCACGCCGCGTGCATGTTGCCGTGGTCGGTGACCGCGAGGCTGTCCATGCCAAGCTTCTTGACATGCGCCACCAGCTCGGGGATCTGATTGGCCCCATCGAGGAGTGAGTATTCGCTATGCGTATGGAGATGGACGAAAGCCATTTTTTAGCAGCGTAGACTGTGAACCGTAAACAGTGAACGGAAAATCGCGCAGGCGAGGCCGTTTACTTTTTACCGTTCACTGTTCACCGCTTTTCTCTCCGTTCCAGTTCTTGCAAAACGGCGTCCAGCGGGACACCGCGTGCGTGCAGGAGCACGAGTAGATGATACAGAAGGTCTGCTGTCTCCGACGTGAGACGTCCTTCGTTCTCCGAATTTGCCGCGATGACCACCTCGACCGCCTCCTCACCGACCTTCTGTGAGGCCTTGCCTATACCCTCGGCCAGCAGTTGCGCGGTATATGATCCAGCCGGCCGGTCTGCCGCCCGCTGAGCGATTGTACGGGCGAGCCGCGTGAGTGTGTGCCCCCCCGGATCCTCCTCAGCAACGCTCCCACTGGCCTTACGCCCGCCCACCCCGCTGACAACTGTGGAGAAACAGGTGTGAAGGCCGGTGTGACAGGCGGGTCCAGTCTGATCGACGCGGTACAGCACGGCGTCGCCGTCACAATCGAGGCGCACTTCCACTACTCGCTGCACATGGCTCGATGACTCGCCCTTCTGCCAGAGCGTGCCCCGCGATCTGCTGAAGTAATGAGCCAGGCCTGTGACGAGGGTGCGCTCGAGTGCGTCCTGGTTGGCGTAGGCGAGCATCAGGACATCGCCGGAACGGCTCTCCTGGGTCACGACCGGCACCAGTCCGTCAGCACCGAACCTGACCGCCGACAGCCGCATGTTTTCGGACACGGTGAGAAGCTACCGGCAGGTTGTACGATTGTCAAAAGCCCTTGCGGCGTCTTATTTTGCTAACGTCCACGCAGTCCCACCGGTGTTCGTCCCTCCTCTTTTAAGCTAACGCGGAGTGCTCCTGAAGTGCGAAGTGCACGCTCCCTTTTTCCCCTTGCGTTAAGCGGCTTGGCGCTGGCGTGCGGGGATGGTACCGGTCCTGGATCTGGTGCTGCACTGACCTGTACCGACGCCAGCATCGAAAACCTTGCGGTGGGTGAGCACCGCATTCTCGATCCGACTCAGGATGACGCGTGCGTGCGCCTGCCCATCGCGGGGCCGGGGGGTGCCGAGCACCTGTATGTGCCTGTCGCAACGGAGGGGCAGGAGACTGAGAACGGCGTTTCTACTCCCTATTCCATAACCGGGTCGAGTCCTGCGGTGGCGGCTTTGCAACCGCTGAGCTTTGGGTTGGTGTCGGCCTTCCGCCCGCCGCCGTCTGCGAATGAGTTTCATCGGATGCTGCGCTCTCGCGAGCGCCAACTCACCGAAGGTACTGCCGAGGTGGTCTTCAACAACGGACCGAGGTCGTCGGCGAATGCACAGCCCCCGGTAGTGCCAGGCGAGCAGCGCATTTTCAAGGTCTGCAGCAGCAGACAATGCAACGCCTTTATCGATGCCGCCGCCACCGCCAAGGCAGTCGGGACGCGTGTAGCTATTTTTGTCGACAACGACGCACCCGCCGGCGGGTACACCGACCAGGAGCTGACTGAAGTCGGCAACCTCTTCGACGATTTCCTCTACCCCATAGATACGGTAGCGTTCGGCAGGGAGTCCGACGTGGACGCCAATGGCGCCGTCATCGTGCTGCTGACTCACCGGGTCAATGCACTGAGTCCTGGTTGCGACAGCACCGGGAGCGTCGTTCTTGGCTATTTCTTCGGCGCCGACCTCCTGTCGCGCTCGGCGGCAAACCCCGGCTCGAACGAGGCGGAGATCTTCTACGGTCTGGTACCGGATCCCCTTAACGCGAGCTGCGATATCTCTGCGGAGTTTGCCCTCTCTCGGCTGCCGGCGACATTCATTCACGAATTCCAGCATATGATCAGCTTCAATCAGCATGTGCTGGTTCGTAACGGCACGTCGGAGGACACCTGGCTCAATGAGGGGCTTTCCCATTTTGCGGAGGAGCTCGGGGGCCGGCAGATTCCTGCTGTCGAGTGCCCCGTCAGTGGTTCGTGCGTCCACGATTTTATCCAGGGGGACGTGGAAAATGGTTTCGAGTACCTCGCTTCTCCCGAGGACCATTTTCTCATCGAGCCCGGCAGCTCACCGGCCGAACTGGCGGAACGGGGCGCGAACTGGTTGTTCGTTCGATGGCTGGCGGATCACTTCGCCAACGACACTGTTCTGGGGACGGACCTGACGCGCCGGTTGGTAGCAACCCGTCTGGTCGGGGCGGCAAATGTCGAAACCGAGACGGGTATTGGTTTCGACGTGCTGGTGCCGGAGTGGCAAATGACGAACTACTTGGATGACCTTCCTGAATATCAGCAGGTCTCATCGCGGCTCCGGTATAAGACCTGGAACTTCCGCGGCGCTGCGGACTCGCTGGGCCAGTCTTATCCCTTAACCCCCGACCTCACCAGCGGCCCCGGATACTCTCACAGCTCAGTGCTGCGAGCCGGCTCTGGACGCCATGTTCTAGTGACGCAGGCGGGGGGAGCGGCCGCAGTCGATCTCCGGCTTACCGCGCCATCCGGGGAAGAACCGGTATCCTCCTCGGCCAGCCCGCGGATCGGCTTGGTCAGGATTCGGTGAAACGAATGGTTTTCTTCGCATTGGTCGCCGCCTTGTTCGCGGGGTACGGAACGGCCTACCTGGCGAGCGAAGACGTACGGTATCTCACACGGGCAGGCTTCGAAGAGACCAGAATCCTTCAGTCTCGTGAACCCATTGTGAAGCTGGTCCGCGACAATGCCACGGATCCGGTGTTACGGCAGAACCTGAGGCTCGTGCTGCACACGCGTGACTATGCTGCACGTCTGGGCCTCGAGGCCAAGGAGACGTACACGACCTACTCGGACGTGGGCCGCGACACACTGCTTCTCGTCCTTCAGGCCGCCCCGAAGAACTGCATCTGTCCGTATACCTGGAAGTATCCCATCGTCGGCCGAATACCGTACAAAGGATTTTTCGATGTCCGCGCCGCCGATCGGGAGGCGAACCGGTTCACCGCCCGTGGCTATGACGTCTATTTACGGCCGTCGGGGGCGTTCTCGACCCTCGGGTGGTTCGAGGATCCGCTGCTTTCTACCGCGATCAGTAGCGACTCGGTAGAGCTGGCTGCCACGGTGTTCCACGAGATTGCCCACAACACGCTCTACGTGAAGAGTGCGACGCCGTTCAACGAGAGCTTCGCCCAATTGGTGGGCTACCGGTCGGCGGAAGCGTTTTTCAGGGATCGCGGCGATAGCGTGAACGCGCGCCACGCTGCCGACCGGTGGCACGACGAGATTGTGCTCGGCGACTACTACTCGGCGCTGGTCCGACGGCTCGATTCGCTGTACAGCCGGCAACCGGATTCTCTTGCACTGGAGGCAGGCCGGCGCGAAGCAGCCGTCTGGGCCCGGGATCAGCTGTTGGGCCCAGTCGGCAAACGGTTCCGGACTTTCCGCGTCGACCGGCTGGCGGAGCGTCCAATCAACAATGCCCGGCTCATTGGCTCGAGGATCTACCGTACGCGCCTGGATCTTTTCGACCGTTGGTTCGAGCGCCATGGCCGGGACGTCAGGCGAAGCGTCACGGCACTCGAGACCCTGATGCAAGGTGTTGAGGGTGACAGCGCATACGCGAGGCTTGAGGAGGCAACTCGATGAACGAAGCTTTGGCTCACCGCGAGACGGCCCGCCTCTTTGAGCGAGCTCAATGAGTTCCTTGCCATCCCGAGCGTCAGCGCCCTTCCCGCGCACACAGCGGACTGTCGCAGGGCAGCGGAATGGTTGGTCGCTCACCTGAAAAATTTGGGGTGTCCGGTCGTAAAGCTGGTCGAGGGACAGGGCCACCCGGTTGTGTGGGCAGAGAGTCCCAAGGTAGCTGGCAAGCCTACGCTGCTGATCTATGGCCATTATGACGTGCAGCCTCCCGACCCCTTGGGTGAATGGACCAGTGCTCCCTTCAGCCCCACTGTGCGAGATGGCAAGCTCTACGCGCGCGGAGCAGCTGACGACAAGGGACAGGTTTTCTGTCTGCTGAAGGCGTACGAAGCAGTACTGGATTCGAGCCGGAGGCCACCGCTGAATGTCCACTTCATCTTCGAGGGTGAAGAGGAATGTGGCGGACAGGTGATCTCCGACGTGCTTCACGAGAAGCCGGAGCTGACTCGGGCCGACGTCGCCCTGGTGTGCGACATGTCCTACTACGCTCCGGGCTGGCCGGCCGTCTACACGGCGCTTCGCGGACTCTGTTATGCGGAAATCTCGGTTCGGACGCTCGAGCGCGACCTCCATTCGGGTACCTACGGTGGCGTTGCTCCCAATGCGATCGAAACGCTGGGACGCATTCTCACCAAGCTCAAGTCTGAGAGTGGCGAGATCAGGGTGCCCGGCCTGTATGAGGCCGTCCAGCCACCGACGAAGGAAGAGCTGGAGACCTGGCAGAAGCTGCCATTCGATCGTGAGCAATTTCTGACTGAGGAGGTCACGGGCAAGGCCCTGACAGGGCTCACGAATCGGTCGGTGTATGAACGAGTCTGGGCTTTGCCCACC
Source organism: uncultured Gemmatimonadales bacterium (assembly GCA_963730915.1). Classification (GTDB taxonomy): domain Bacteria; phylum Gemmatimonadota; class Gemmatimonadetes; order Gemmatimonadales; family GWC2-71-9; genus CAVVWJ01. Next base: position 400,878 of record CAVSTR010000005.1, read on the forward strand.
TTCGAGATCCACGGCATACGAGGTGGATTTATTGGGGAAGGAGCGAAGACGGTCATCCCCGCACAGGCTACCGCGAAGGTGAGCTTACGTCTGGTTCCGGGGCAGAAATTCGAATCGGTAGGGCGAGCACTCCAGGAGGCAGTGGCAGCTGCGGCGCCGTCCTGGGCCGATGTGAAGGTAGCGCTGCTACATGGGGGAGACCCGGTGCAGGTGGACGTAAGTCACCCCGCCTTCGAGATCCTGAACGAGGCATTCCAGGCGGTCGAGGGTCGCCGTGCGGTGCAGGTGAGGGCCGGCGGCTCGATCCCGATCGTGCCTGAGCTGGGAGCGTCGGGAGCACCGGTCATTCTCACCGGCATCGGCCTCCCGGACGATGGGCTTCACTCACCCAACGAGAAACTCGACCTCCAGCAACTCTGGAATGGGATAGAGATCTTCGGGCGCTTCTTCGAATTGATGGCGTCAGATGGTGGGGGAGTGCTTTCGGCTGGTTCCAAGACGGCAAAGACCGCCGCGCGCTGAGCGGGCAGAGCCTAATCCTCTTCCGGCGTGATACGGCGGACCGGCCCTGAGTACCGTGCCTCGGTTCGGGCGTGGAGCTCATCTACCCCGATCAGGGCGCGGACTGACGCAATCACCCCAGCGACCACGTCGTCGGCCCAGTAGGGATCCGGACGCTCACCGGCTGGAAGCTCGGCCGCGCAACTCTCCAGGTACCTGATCGCCGTCGTAATCCATTCTGTCTGGGCGGATGGCACAATGGCCCACGAACCAGTCGACCGCAGCTCCAGCTCCTCCAATGCTTTAAGATGCTGGTCCACCCCGTGTGTCACCTGCTTGGACCTGAGCCGATCAGCCACCATGGATAGTACGTTGCGGCGCTCCGTTTCCTGCGGCTCCGGGAGCGGAGCCAGGTAGTTGCGCTGGTCTGCCACCATTTCAGCGAGCCGAATGCAGACGGCCCGGATGGCCGGCATCAGGGCTCCAGGCGCCTCCCGGGACCAGCTGTCTGCCGCGCGCAGGATCTCCTGAATACGTTGATCCGCCTGCGCGTCAGGCGAGGGGCGTCGGGTCGAATCGGCCATACTAGGGAGAAAAACCGATTGCCGCTCCAAAGGCAACCGTATTGCGGAGGGAGTGACTAGGCTTGAGTCTGGGACACCTCGTGGACCACCTCCAGGTCCAGTTCACCGGCGAATCCGTCTACGACCGCCGATCGGGTCTCCTCCCAGAGCACTGCCGAATCGTTGCGGCCGAGCTCACGGGACACGCTGGTCATGATCACGCCGGGGATTCCGCAGGGTACGATCAGGTCAAAATAGGACATATCCGTGGTTACGTTCACGGCAAAGCCGTGAAAGGTCACCCACTGCTTCACGTGAATTCCGATGCTTGCAATCTTACGACCTCGAGTCCAGACACCCGTCAGCCCCGCGGTCGTATTGGCCTCCACGCCCAGCCGGGCGAGTCCATTGATCAGCCCCGCTTCGAGTTTCCTCAAATACCAGTGTAGATCCTCTCGATGTTTTCGGAGATCGATGATCGGGTAGCCGACGAGCTGGCCCGGGCCGTGGAAGGTGACGTCGCCGCCACGTTCGACATCGAAGACCTGGAGCCCCCTCTCCTGCAGCTCCTGGGGTGACAGCGGCAAGCTCCCCGGACGGACCCCACGTCCCAGCGTAACGACCGGCTCATGCTCGACCAGGAGGAGAATGTCCTCCGAGATCTCACCTGAAAGACGCTGTCGGCACAGGCGGCGCTGAAGCTCCAGCACCTCAGCATAGGACCCGCGGCCAAGGTCCTGCACGAGCAGGCGGGACGTCATGGGTTCCGGGCCAGTCGCCGGCTTCGAACTGCGAGTAGTGCAGCCGCTATTCCACTCAAACCCATGGTAACCAGCAACCCGGCCTGGCCGAACACTTGATGTATGGGGATGCAGATCAGCATGAGTATCACGGTGGCAAACGCTGAAACGATGGCCAGCCCGCCCCGCCGGTATAGAGATGGGATCGGTTGAAGCAGATGCCAGGCAGATCCTGCAGCTACCGCAATTCCTCCGACAGTGCCACCGAAGAGCAGATAGAGGCGGAGCGTCAGATTGTCCTGAGGAGTCCCTTCCTTGAGCAGATCAGCCAGGAGGACTGTCGCCGTCACCACCACGAGTCCGATAGCGATGGCACCAGATAACGCCGCCGCCAAAAAGCCGATCGTAGCACCGCCCGGACTCGTCTCACTCCTCACCTCTCACCTCTCACCTCAGATATGAACCACCCGTCCCATTGAATCAAGAGCTGCCTCTGCGACTGCTTCGGAAAGGGTCGGATGCGCATGTATGGCCAGATCCACTTCCTCCACGGTGTACTCGTTCTGCCGAGCGACGGCCAGCTCGTGGATGATCTCGGACGCATGTCCTCCAACGATGTGGGCCCCCAGAATCTCACCGTATTTCTTGTCGCGGATGATCTTTACAAATCCCTCCGTTTCACTCGACGTCCGGGCCCTGCCATTGGCGCTGAAGGGGAAGCGGCCTACCTGGTAATCCAGCTTCTTCTCCTTTGCCTGCTCTTCGGTGAGGCCGATGCTGGCGACTTCCGGGTGACAGTAGGTCACACTCGGGACATTGTCGTACTTGATGGGCTGCGGATGGTGGCCGGCAATGATCTCCGAGACCACCACGCCCTCACGGCTTCCCTTGTGGGCCAACATCGGGGGTCCCGCCACATCACCGATGGCGTAGACACCGGCAGCGCTTGTTTCCAACGTCGCGAGATTCACTTTGATGAAGCCTCGGTCGGTCAGGTGCACCCCGGCGTCCTGTAGCCCGAGATCCTCGGTGTTGACCGCCCGCCCGGCTGCCATGAGAACCTTTTCGGACTCGATCGTTTCGGTCTTACCGCCGACCTCTAGCTCGAGAGTGACCTTGTCCTTTGAGACGGTTGCCTTCTTTACCTTGGCGCCGGCGTATACGGTCATTCCCCTTTTCTTGAAGCTCTTCGTCACCGTGTCGGAAGATTCGGGATCCTCCATTGGCAGGATCCGGGGAAGTGCCTCGATCAGGGTCACCTTGGTTCCGAATGCCGTGAAGATGTCGGCAAATTCACACCCGACCGCGCCGGCCCCTACGATGGTGAGTGTTTTAGGTAGCGATTCCAGAAAGAGCGCCTCGTCCGAGCTGATCACGGTGGTCTTGTTGATCTCCAGTCCGATCTGGGGAATACCCTTGACCCGCGATCCGGTGGCAATCACGAGCCCTTTTCGGGCCTGATATTCATCCTTACCCACACGGACGCTGCGGTTGCGGCCCAGCACCGCACTGCCGCGGATGACGGTGATCTTGTGCTTCTTCATCAGGAACTCGACACCTTTGGAATTCTGCTCGGATACTTTGCGCGACCGACGCATGGCGACCCCGTAGTCGGTCTTGACGTTGCCGACGTCGATACCGAGCTCCTTGGCGTCGTGTGATACCAACGTGGCGACATAGGCGCTATGCAGCAGTGCTTTCGTGGGGATGCAGCCGATGTTGACGCACACGCCGCCGAGCTTGTCTCGCTCGATCACGGCCGTGGCGAGTCCCAGCTGCGCAGCGCGGATAGCGCAGACATAGCCGGCGGGCCCGCCGCCTACGACGATGACGTCGAACTGTGTGGCCACTAGATCCTCATAATTAGTGAAAAGCGTGAACCGTGAACAGTTAACGGTAAACAGTATGAGAGGATGGTTAGTTCCTGTTCACTGTTTACTGCTTGCGCCTTTGCTACCAGACGAGCGCCAGCGGATTTTCCAGCATGCCCTTGAGTGTCTTCAGGAACTGGGCTCCGGTTGCACCGTCGATGATGCGGTGGTCGCACGACATCGTGAGCCGCATCCGCCGGCGAAGAGCCATCGCGCCCTCATGTTCCACAGCCTTCTGGACGATCCGTCCTACGGCCAGAATGCCGGCTTCAGGAGGGTTGATGATGGCCGTGAACTCCTCGATATCGAGCATGCCCAGATTCGAGATGGAAAACGTCCCCCCGGTATACTCCTCGGGTTTGAGTCTCCTCTCGCGCGCCCGCCGTGCCAAGTCGCGTGCCTCCGCGCCGATCTCGCGCAGGGATTTCTGATCTGCGTGCCGGATGACCGGGGTGATCAATCCCTCGTCGATCGCCACCGCCATGCTCAGGTGCACTTCGTTCCAGTATCGGATATGATCGTTCTGCCACCAGGCGTTGCACGCAGGGTGCTGCCGCAGCGCCATGGCCACGGCCTTGATGACGATATCATTGAATGAGACCTTGGCCGGTTCTTCAGCCCCGCTGCCCCGCTGCCCCGCCGCCTGCAGCGCTTCGCGCGCCTCCCACACTCGCTCCATGTCCACTTCAGCTCGTGAGATAGAACGTCGGGACCGGACCGATGGATTCTGCCAGCCTCCGGGCGATCGTCTTCCGAATCTGAGTGAGAGGCGTGTCGGTGTAAGGCTGGTCGCTTACCGAAGCAGCGGGCCGGCGGGGCAGCGGGGCAGCGACTGAGGGAGCCGCCCCCGATGGCGCTGCCTTGGCCGCCGCGCCTTCGAGGTCACGCGCAACGACTCGACCTTCAGGGCCGGAGCCGGTGACACCCACCAAGTCAACGCCCCGCTCGGCCGCGATCCTGCGCGCCAGGGGAGAGGCCTTCACCCGGCCGGCCGCTTGCTGCGCGGGCACCTGGTCGGCCGGCACTCTCGCGCCGTTGCCTGCTCGCGCGGTCGCTTGCTCTGCCGGACGCCGCTCCTCGGTTACTGCAGCCTGAGGAGGTGCAGGAGGCATGGAAACCGGCCGGTTCTGACCGGGAGAAGGCTGGGTGCCCTGCGCGTCCTTGCTGCCCCGCTGCGCCGCCGCCGCCGCTCTCGGTCTCACCCGCTGCCGCGCGGCCGGCTCGTCCCGCGTTCCCGCTGTCTTCGCCCGGCTGACCGATGACCGCCACCGGCTCCGAGACCGGTACCGTAGAGCCGGCTTCGACAATGTGCTTCAGTAATGTTCCTGACGCGCGCGCCACCAGTTCCATGACCGCCTTGTCAGTCTCGACTTCGGCGAGCACATCACCGACGGCGACCGTGTCGCCCTCCTGCTTTTTCCACTCCACCAGGCGACCCTCCTCCATGGTGGGAGAGAGGGCTTCCATTACAACATTCGTTGGCATGCGTGTTTCCAGTTCAAGTCGGGAGTCAGGGTCAGAATCGGACCGATTGACGAAAGTCCTGCCTTCTGACCCCAGCTCCTAGCTCCTCGCTCCCAGCTCCCAGCTCCCTCACTTATCCCGATACAAAACCTGGGTCACGGCGTTCACGACCTTTGCGGGATCCGCCTTGGCCGCTTTCTCCAGCTGCTTGTTGTATGGCATCGGTACGTCGGCACCGGTCACGCGCAGTACGGGGGCATCGAGCTCGTCGAACACTTCCCGCTGGATGGTGTCGACCACTTGGGCCCCGACACCGGCAAATGGCCAGCCCTCCTCGACCACCACACAGCGGTGGGTCTTAGCGACCGAGTTCAGCACCGTCTCCGTATCGAGAGGCCGGATGGTGCGGAGGTCGAGCACCTCGGCATTCACACCGTCCTTGGCCAGCTGTTCCGCTGCCTTGAGAGAGACAGCCACCGTCTTCGAGTGGCAAATGATCGTCACATCGGCGCCCTCTCGTTTCACGTCGGCCTGGCCGAGTGGAACGACGTGCTCTCCTTCGGGTACCTCGCCTTTGGTGTTATACAGCATTTCACCTTCGATGAAGACCACCGGATTGTCGTCGCGTATGGCGCTCTTGAGCAGTCCCTTGGCATCGGCAGGCGTGGCCGGCATCACGACCTTGAGCCCCGGGATATGGGCATACCAGCTCTCGAAGGCTTGAGAGTGCTGCGAGGCGAGCTGCAACGCCGATCCGCCGGGGCCGCGGAATACTGCGGGCACGCCGACCTGACCGTTCGACATGTAGCGCATCTTTGCGGCTGAGTTGACCAGCTGGTCGACGGCGAGCAGGGCAAAGTTCCAGGTCATGAACTCGACCACCGGACGCAGCCCCACCATGGCGGCGCCGACGCCCACTCCGGCAAATCCAAGCTCAGTAATGGGAGTATCGACAACCCGCATGGGGCCGAATTCATCCAGCAGCCCGCGGCTCACCTTGTAGGCGCCTTGATAGACGCCGACTTCCTCGCCCATGAGGAAGACATCCGGGTCACGCTGCATCTCTTCTCGCAGCGCCTGGTTCAGGGCGTCTCGATACGTGAGGACAGACATCAGCGGGGCAGCGGGGCAGCGGGGCGGATGTTGGCCCCTACGGATGGTCTTCGTGCCGGCAAGAGCAGCGATCCCGCACTACTGCCCCGCAGCCCCGCAGCCCCGCTACGAATCGGCATACACATGCGTGTACAGCTCCTCGGGAGCCGGATCCGGCGCCTCATCGGCGAACTGATACGCTTCTTCGACTTCCTGCATCACGCTCTTGTCCATTGCCCGAACCGCCTCTTCGTCCATCAATCCGTCGGCGATGAGCCGCTGCGACCACACAGAGATGGGATCACGTTTCCGTTGATCCTCGACCTCTTCGCGGGTGCGGTAGTGACCATGGATCGGGTCCGACATGGAGTGGCCCATGAAGCGGTAGGTGCGCACTTCGAGCAGGGTCGGGAGCTTCTCATTCCGAGCCCGCTGCACCGCGCGCTCCATCGCGGAGTTCATGGTGAGCACATCCTGGCCATCCACCACCTCGTTGGCCATGTCGTAGGAGCAGGCGCGCTCTGAGATGTCGTAGAGCGCACTGGCCCGCTCGAGAGCCGTGCCCATGCCGTACCGGTTGTTCTCGCACAGGTAGATAGCAGGGAGCTTCCAGAGCGCCGCCATGTTCAGCGCCTCGTGAAACGCCCCATTGTTCACCGCCGCTTCACCGAAGTAGCACACCGCGACCTGGCTGGTGTTCCGGTACTTGACCGCGAACGCCATTCCCGTCGTCAATGGAATGTGACCGCCGACGATGCCGTGGCCTCCCAGGAAACCGAGCGAGGCATCGAACAGATGCATCGAGCCACCCTTGCCTCCGGTGCACCCGGCCGCCTTTCCGAAGAGCTCAGCCATCACTGCCTGGGCCGAGATGCCGCGGGCCAGGGCGTGTCCGTGCTCGCGGTAGGAGCACGTGATGTAGTCATCTGGTCCGAGGGCCGCGAGGCTGCCGACCGCCACCGCCTCTTGTCCTATGTACAGGTGACAGAAGCCTCCGATCTTCCCCAGGCTGTATGCCTCTCCCGCCTTCTCCTCGAAGCGCCGGATCAGCAGCATCTGCCGGAGCCAGCCCCGGTACTCATCGGCCCGGGCTGGATCGAGACCCTTGGGTTTGGCTTTGGTGCGCGGGGCGGCGGAGCTGGCCATTAGAGTGGCTCCGCTGTGGCCGGAAGAGATCCTTCGCGGCGCCCAGGATGATCTCCGCTCTTGGCGGAGGTCACTTGCTCCCATGCGTGATATGATGACCGGGTGAGCGGGCTGGACTCGACATGCGAGAATCCCATCGAGAGACCGATCTCGCGCAGCTCGGCGAATTCTTCCGGTGTGTAGTACCGCGCCACCGGCATGTGGCTCCCCGAAGGTCTCAGGTACTGGCCCAGCGTGAGGATGTTGACCTCGCTCCGGCGCAAGTCCCGCATGCACACCAGCACTTCATCCCATTCCTCACCCATTCCCAGGATTACTCCTGACTTGGTCAGTCCCTCAGGAACCATGCGTCGGGCAGTGGCCAGAACTCGGAGCGCCCGGTCGTACCGCCCGCCTGGCCGGGCCATGCGGTACAAACGCTCGGCGGTTTCCAGGTTGTGGTTCAGAATGTCGGGATGCGCATCCATGACGATCTGAAGTGCACGCTCGGAGCCCTTGAAATCGGGAATGAGAACCTCGACCGTGGTGTCTGGCTGGCGCCGCCGGATCTCGGTGATGCACCCGGCGAACGCCTCGGCGCCACCGTTCGGCAAGTCGTCCCGGTCCACCGACGTGATCACAACGTGCTGAAGGCTCATGCGCGACACTGCCTCAGCCAGCCGGGTGGGCTCCAGCGGATCGAATGCCTTCGGCGTGCCGTGGGCAACCGCGCAGTACGTGCAATTCCTCGTGCACACGTCACCCAGGATCATGAAGGTGGCGGCCTCATGCTCCCAGCACTCGCCCACGTTGGGGCAGCGGGCCTCCTCGCACACCGTGTGCAAGTCGAGCTCGCGCATCATGCCCTTCAGCCGGACATAGTTGGGACCACCCGGCGCCTTGACCTTGAGCCAGCTGGGTTTTCGGCCGGGAATCACGGGGACTGCTGCTGGTGCGCTGAATCCCGGCGCCGAACCCGCTCGCGTCAACTGGACCAGCGGAACTGCCACTGCTGCTCCTCCTGACCGGCCGATCTGAGGCCGCTATTGGTTCGCCGTGGAAGCTAGTCGGGCCGGGCTGGGATGAGCTAGCTGCGACACCGCTCGAGCAACGCCTTGGTATCGGATTTGACCTGCGCCGAGCCTTTCTCCTCCTGCTCGGTGGGGCCGCGCTGGGTGGTGTACTCAGCAAATGTGCGGCCTAGAGCTTTGATACTCGTGGTGCCGTTGGCCTCTGGCGCGATGTCCACGTCCAGTTTGTTCACCATGCGGCGAAACTGAACGTCTGGGCGCCGGGACTCGTAGTCGAACTTTGTCGCAGTCACGCGAAACTCGGCGGCGTCATTGGAGGTTTGCTTGTAGCCGAGCTCTCCCAGCTGCTTCTTCACGCAGGCATAGGTGTCCTCCGGTCCGGCAGAGGTGCTGGTGCTGACAGGATCCGAATACAGCTTTTGGCCGCACGCCGAGAGCACAACTGCGGCGACAACCCATACACGATGGTGCATCAGGCTTACTCCGAGGGTGGATAGAATGCGGGAATCTACACAGCTGCCAGCAGCGCCGCTGTGCACTGAAGGCTGCTAAAAGCGACGGCCTCCTTTGCGGGAGGCCGTCGGGTTCTGCGAACAACTGAGATGCTAGAAGAACAGCATCAATCCCACAGCAGGCGCAATGGACTTGTTGTCTTCGTTGGTGTCGAGGTCGTCGGAGGTGACCGCATAGTTAAACTCGGCGACGGCCTTGAGCGACTTGGTGGCCTGGTAGTAGATGCCGCCTGACGCCAGCCAGTTCTTCGTCTTGAAATCGAGCTCGGCATCCGCGTTCTGGAGCATGCTGATGCCCCAGCTGCCTGCGACCGTGACCTTGCTGGCTGCAGGTGTAAACGTCACCTGTCCGATACCGCCGTAGGACTTACGGAGGTCGTCGCCACCTGTCCCGGCGCCGGCGGTCCCGCCGAGGAACATCAGAGTGGTTCCGATGCCCTTACCGTAATAGCCGCTGGCCGTGAGTGAGAACGAGGCCCCGCCGAACCGCACGCCACCTGAGCCGCCCCAGGCAGTGGCCTTCTCATCCGCAGCGCCACCGGTCCCGTTGTTCTGGAGGAGACCGCCAACCCACACCTTGGTGTTGCCCTGGCTCCATACGCCTTCCGCCTCGAGCCGCGGAATCTGGATGGTGGTGTAGGGCGGGTTCGTTGCGGGATCGAAGAGGCCGACGGAAAGTTGGAACGGCCGCCCAGCGGGAGTGCTGAACGTCATCTGGGCCTTGAACTGCGGATAGATATATCCGAAACCGATGCGACCAAGGGTAGTGCCGCCGCCGAGCGGAGCCGCCCGTGGCGCCCACACCGAAGAGCGTCTGGTCGGTCAGGATGTTCTGCCGGCCGAAGAGCCCGAGCTCACGGCCTGCTAGGATCTGACCCCAGGAACCGCCCACCGTGAGGTATACCTGGCGCATGTCGATCTGGGCACCGAAGCAGTCGTGACCCTGGCCATTGACGCTGGTCGAGCCGGCGCCGATACCGCACTGAATTTGCGGAGCGAATCCGAAATGCACGCCCAGGTCCGTATTGCCTTCCTTGCCCTTGGCATCGAACACGGCGAAAGCAGGAAGCAGGCCGGTGCGGATGCGGGTGAAGCTTTCGTCGCTATTCCCGACGATCCCGCCCGGGGTGGTAAGCGCTGGCGTCGTTCCATCATTCTCCTTTTCATAAACCAGGAACGCGTTCACGTTACCACCAAACGTAAAGCTCCAGCCGTTGCTCATCTGCATCGTCAGCTGTGCCTCGGCGGCGCTCGCCGCTCCCATCACCAAACCCATACACAACAGTGCGACTCGCTTCATAGGTGCGTCTCCCTCAGAGTAAGGATGACCCGCCATCGACAGGTCCAGTTTCCAACTCGATCAAGGCTGCTGCGAAGCTCCTGCCACGTTACGGCAGTGTGTCGGCAATCGGTCGGCCCAGAGCCGTGTTCACCTCCAGGAAAGCGTGCCACGTAGGCAGGGGGACGTGGTTCTTCCACCAGTAGAAATCACTGATACGACTCGAGTACACGTTGGCGCCAAAGGCAAATCTCAGCCTGCCCTCCTGGCTCAGCTTTTCCATGGCGCGCCGGACGTCGGCCGAGTCTCGAGCCCCTGCGGCGGCCTGACCCAGCGCCGCACCTGCCAGGAAACCTTCGACATACGCTAACCGCACATCCGGCTTCATACGGCGCCAGTCGGCGCCGTTCACGCCAAGCCAGTGGCGGGGGGAAGCCTGCCGGGACCAGGCCGCGCCCGCCACTGCTCCCACCGCCACCAGAACCATCCAGAACCAGCGTGTTGCCGCCATACCGCCTGGAGCAGCGACCTATCGCGTCGCTACCCGCTTGGGAAGCCCGAAGACCAGCACTGCGTCACCGAGCGGATAGCTGAGCTGGAAGTTTCCGCCGCAGGCGACCGCAATGAACTGCTCGCCTCCATGCATGAACGTCATTGGCGCGGAGTTGCAGCCGGCGCCGGCATTGAACTGCCAGAGCAGCTTCCCGGTTCTCGAGCTGTACGCATTGAAGTTGCCGTTGCCTTCACCGGTGAAGGTGAGTCCGGTGGAAGTGGCGAGCGCGCCACCCATCATCGGCTGCGGCACCTTGTTCTGCCACGCGATTTTACCGGTCTTGAGGTTCACGGCGGAGTAGAGCCCGTACTGCTCTTCGCCCGGAATCGCCACGAAGGCGGACCCGAGCCAGAGCTTGCCCTTCTCGTATGGTGCGGTGTGGGTGATGTAGTTCATGGGCTGATGCAGGCCCGCCACGAAGGCATAGCCCAGCGTAGGATCGACCGCGATCGGCGACCACTCCGCTCCGCCGTTCGCGCCCGGAAGCATCCGGGTGCCCTTCTCGGTGGGCAGCGCGAACATGTTCTCCTGCGGCGTGAAGTTGTCGGTCTTGCGGATCAGCTTGCCGGTCTCGGCGTCGAGGACGTAGACCCAGGCGGTCTTGCCGGCGTGGACCACGGCCTTCTTGCCACCCACGGTGACGACCACCGGGGGCGAAGTTGCATCGAGGTCCCAGACGTCGTGCGGTACGGTCTGGTAGTACCACTTGGTCTTTCCCGCTGGTGGCGTCAATGGCCACGACCGCGTCGGTGTAGAGATTGTCGCCCGGGCGAATGCTGCCATCCAGATCGGGCGAAGGATTGCCGACGGAGACAAATATCGAGTTCAGCTCCTTGTCGTACGCAGGTGTCGTCCACACCCCACCGCCGCCGGTCTTCCAGGTGTCGGCGTACTTGGCGCTGTCAGCCTTTTCCTTGGCGATGTCGCGGTGCAGGTCGTGCTGCTTCAGCCTTCGGCGCCCAGGTGCCCCACCAGCCGTTGGGGGCCTTCTCGTCGAAGGTCGGGTCGCCCTTCGGCGCGGGAATCGAGTACCAGCGCCAGACCTGCTCGCCGCTTCCGGCGTTGTAGGCGGTGACGTGGCCGCGGATGCCGTACTCACCACCGGAAACTCCGACGATCACGTTGTCGCCGATAATCAGAGGAGCGTGGGTGATGCTGTAGCCGAACGCGGGATCGGCCACTTCCTTGTCCCACAGGACCTTGCCGGTCTTGGCGTCGAGCGCCACCAGGTGGGCGTCGAGGGTGCCCATGTACAGGTGCGCCCCGCCGTGGATGGCAAACCCGCGGTTGTTCGGGCCGCAGCAGGTGATGGTGGTGCCGAGCTTGTGCTCGTAACGCCACAGCTCCTTGTTCGTGTTGAGATCGTACGCCATGGCCGTGTTATACGGCGTGGTCACGTACATGACGCCGTTCTGGACGATCGGGGTGTTCTCGAAGGAGCCGAGCTTGGAGATGCCCGTCTGAAAGATCTTTCGGACGGTCAGCTGCGACACGTTGGCGGGGGTGATGCGCTTCAAAGTCGAGTACCGCTGGTTTGCAGTCATTTCCGCCGTAAGTGGTCCAGTCGCCTGTGCCTTGCGCGGCAGCGGGGCTGGCAACGCCATGAGCACAGGGGCCACCCACCAACGAGAACTGATCCTCATGGGCACTCTCCTCAGGGGCAAGGTCTGGTGAACGTATCGCCGACGCTGCAAGCGGCAGGCGAAGGCCCGATTGATGACCGATGGGCCCGGCTCGGTTGGTGAACGAAAGATCGAATCGCAGGTCATGGGGGCGGCAGGGCGACCGCAGGGAAAACCCCGACGGGCGCCGCGTAGCCTTGGCGCTGTAAGTGTTGGACGGGTTACAATCTGACTAGATCGCCCTTGGCGTCAAGTCCCTGTTCCCGGCAGCAAACGGCGAAAACTAGGGAATAATGATGCAACATTATGCAGTGCAATCGGTTGCGCTCTAGTTCGGGCCCAGTCTGATCCAAAGCTATCTGATTTCCGGGCACCTCAACGGAACAGCACCGCCGCCTTCTTGACGGTCTGCCAGATGCCCCAGAGGAGCGGCAAAGTCACGGGTAACCAGGCCAGAACGACCATCGACCCAGTTGCGTAGCTCCTGCTTCGTTCTCCGGTTCCGATCGCGGCATCAGCGGCCTCCTTTGATACAGCGTGGGCGGCCGGCGCTCGCGCCGCAATAATATTCGGTGGGCCGGCATTTTATGCAACGGAGCATGATCACCGCCCGGCCTGCGCCATGCGCGCGCTCGCGAGCTCGTCGGCTGTCATGTAGTACCGCTCGTCCAGTGGTTTCACCATCAGATTGCAAATCAGCCCCACCACCAGCAGTCCCGCCAGCACGTACATCGTGACGTTATACGCCTGTGCGTTAGGGACTCCGCGCTCGATCTGGTATTCGCGGATGTAGTTGACCAGCACCGGTCCCAGCACGCCGGCGGTGGACCAGGCAGTCAGCAGCCGTCCGTGGATGGCGCCGACGTACTGGGTGCCGAAGATGTCGGCGAGATACGCAGGAACAGTGGCGAACCCTCCGCCGTACATGGTCAGTATGATGCAAAAGATGAGGACGAACAGGCCGACGCTCCCAGTGCCGCCGGCCAGCGGCGCCATCGAGTAGAGCGCCAATCCCAAGGCAAAGAAAATGAAGTAGGTCCGCTTGCGGCCGATGTAGTCGGAGAACGAGGCCCAGCCGATGCGCCCCCCGATGTTGAACAGGCTGAACAGCGCCGCGAACCCCGCCCCGATACTCGCAAGCTGTGCTTTCTGATCAACGGTGAGCTGCTGCAAGGTTCCGGGCACACCGATCAGGCGCCCGCCGAAAATTTCCTGGATCATGGGCGACGCGATCCCAATGACGCCGATGCCGGCGCTCACGTTCATGCAGAGGACCATCCAGAGCAGCCAGAACTGCGGGGTCCGCCAGGCCCGGCTCACATGCACGTTACCTCTGGTGATCATGGTGCGCTGCTGCGTGGACGGCGTCCATCCGGCCGGTTTCCAATCCGGGGGCGGGACTCGATAGCCGAAGGCCCCGGCCATCATCGCGATGAAGTAGATGATTCCCATGGCGACGAACGTCTGCCACACTCCCACCGACGTCGGCGTCGACGAAATGCTTCATCAGCATGTCGGCCAGCGGAGCGCCGATCATGGCCCCCCCGCCGAAACCCATGATGGCCATTCCCGTCGCCATGCCGCGACGATCGGGAAACCACTTGATCAGTGTGCTGACCGGCGAGATGTAGCCCAGCCCCAGCCCACAGCCGCCGATGACCCCCGATCCGAGCCAGAGCAGCCAGATCTGTGGAGGTAGACGCCAAGCGCCGAGATGAAGAACCCGCCCGCCCAGCAGATGGCGGCGACCACCGCCGTCTTGCGGGGGCCCACCCGCTCGACCCAGGCGCCGAAGAGCGCCGCCGACGATCCGAGAAAGACAAAGAAGAGGGTGAACATCCAGCCGAGCGTGCTGATCTTCCAGTCGCCGGGTGCCGGCTCCGTGATGCCGAGCGCTCGGCTCAGCGGCAAGCCAGAAGACGCTGAATCCGTAGGCCATTCCGATCGAGAGATGGATCGCGAGAGCAGCGGGAGGAACTAGCCAGCGGTTGAAGCCCGGCCTGGCCACGGTCCGCTCCCTAGACAGCAGTCCAGCCATCACCATCACCTCGCGTTAAGTTCCAGGTCGGGCACGGAATCGTGCAGGGGACTGCTGCTCGTGCGGCAAGCCACCCAAGGTACAGACGACACTCTTCAGAGACCAGAGCAACATCGATGATGGCAAAATTCTATTCCAGTCCTGCCGCGGCAGTGGCAGTGTTCGCACTCCTGGGCGGTTGCTCCGGCTCTCGTCCCGCCGCCGCTGCGCCGCCGGTCGCCCAGCCGGAGGCCGATACCGTTTCGACCGTGGCCGACCCGAGCCAGAGCCCGGCCGATTCCTTTCCCTGGCTCGTGGCCGACACCGCGGCGCGGACCGTGACTCTGGATCTGGAGGTCACCGCGCGCGCAGGCGCTGGATCGGCCGTCATCAACGGCTATCGATCAGGCGAGATGAGAATTATCGTTCCGGTGGGATGGACCGTGAGGTGGAATTGGCGCTCGTCCGACCCATCGGCGCCCCACAGCCTCGTTGTGATGGTACAGAGAGAAAAGATACCCCTCGAAGGCGGACGGCCGTCCTTCTCCAATGCGATGACGCGCATGGTCACAGAGGGACTCCGACCCGGGCAAACTGATCAGAGCACGTTCGTCGCCGAGGAGGCAGGATGGTACTGGATGATGTGTGGCGTGCCGAGCCACGCACTCAACGGCGAGTGGCTGGAGTTGCGGGTGGATCCAGAATCCAGAGACGGCCAGAGCGGAGGTTAAAAAGAAAGCGTGAACCATGAACAGTGAACGGTAAACAGGGCCGTTACCCGTTCACTATTCACCTTTCACGGTTCACGTTTTTTCATCCAGCAGCTTCTCGATCTCGGTCTCGTACTCCTGCAGTAGTCGCTGATGCTGGGTACCGGTTGCGGGTCCGTAGAAGCCCGCGTGAACTCTGCGTATCCTCCCGTCTCGTCCGAGGAAGAGTGTTGTCGGGAAGGAAGTGAAGCCGGTGAGCTGAGGCAGCGTCGCGGCCGCGGCCTCCGTGTCGTTAATGCCGGCGAGCAGCAGAGGAAAGGTGATGCCGAACTTGTCGCGATACCGTCGCAGCTGCCGCCGGTCCACCGCCGTGTCTCCCGTGACCTCGTACGCCAGTCCGACGACCTCCAGCCCACGTGCCCGATACCGGCGGTAGAGCTGCACCAGTTCGGGCGCCGCATAGTGGCAGGTTGGGCACCAGCTGCCGAAGATGTCCACCAGAACGACCTTACTCCTGAAGCGAGCATCGTCATTCGTAACCCTCCGGCCGTCCAAATCCTGGAAGTCAAACCGGAACGGGGCAGTGGTGTCGGCGCCGGTCACTTCCAATGGTGATTTGAGGTGCTGCTTGCCGGTGTTGCGCACCGCTATCCAGGGTGTTTGCGTGCGTAGGCCGGCATGGAAAATTCCCCGCAGAGTATCTCCGGTGAGCTTTCCAGTCAGCAGATAGACGAACGACCCGTCAAAGCGCCCGAGCACGAAGCTGTCTGCAACCACTCCACCGGCGAAGTGACCGTAGTCCCCTGTGTTGGAGATGATCGTACCTTCGAGCCCGGCAGGACCATTCCTCAGCTCGAACACACGCGGACTGGTGCCCCAGTCCTGCAAGAAGGTCGCATCCCAGCGGCCCAACAGTGCTCGGAGGAGCCGCGCTCTTCGGCCACCGGCCTCGCGCGGCTCGAAACGGAATGGTGCGCGGCCCTCGGTTGCCGACATTCCGGTAGCTCCCCGTCAGGGAGTCTCCTCGGAGCGCTCCAGTTACCGTGGCAGCATAGTCGGCGATGTCCAGGATGACACTGTCGCCCACAACGCGCGCATCAGCGGTCTGGCACTCCCTGCCATTGCAGAGTTTTCCCTGCAGCTGATTCCCCACTCTGATGATTTCCAGGCCGAAGTGGAGCGGACCTCCCGCGAGGTCGAGCACCGCGCGCCAGTGGCCCACGGGAGTGGGAACGCTGTGCCATGCCAGCAGCTCGTACAGGAGCAGCGCGAGAACCATCATCTCGCCTCTTGCGGCTCAGGTACCGCCTCCAAACCTCCACCCTCGTATCGCTCTCCCGCTCGGACCGGCACGGAGATGGTGTTGCCGCGCCAGGGAACAGGGCAGGGGTAGACGGAGCTGTAGGCGCAGAATGGATTCCGGGCGCGGTTCAGATCCAGTCGGAACAGACCGTTCGGGAGCGGATGAAGGCTGACAAATCGCCCTGCCGGGTAGGTGCCGTGTCCGTTGCTCGCATCACGAAAGAAGATCTCGAGCTCCGACTCGTCACCACTCGCGACCGGAATACGCAGCACTCGGAGAGAGGTTCCTCCCCCGAGCGGCGCGACGAAAGTGCCCACTTCAGTGGCTTCCACCTCGATTCCATCCGAGGCGAGCACGCGCATCGGTGTAGGTGTTTTGGATCGGGCGAGTGGGCCGGTGAACACCATCGAGCGGTCGTACTCGTAATAACCCGGCGGCTCCTTGCGTGAGCTGTCGCTGAACACCGTCAGTACCGTACCCGGCTGTGGGCCGGTGAAGTAGAGCGCGTATTTCCCGATCCGGGAGGGCGACCCCCGCCCCACGGGACGTTTGCCGTCCGAACCCTCGAGGACCAGACCGGACCCGCTGGGGTAAACTCGGTACTCAGGGAGCCCGGCGAGTGGAATGTCCGCGTCGGCTGGTCCGAGCCGCAAACCCTCACCGACTTTCTGTTGCGCGACGGCGGAGAGCGGTGAGTTCGGGCCCCTCCTTCAGCCAGATAACGTATCCGGATCGCTCCATCGCAAGGTCCGGCGGCAGCTGGGCGGAGAGCGTCGTTGACTGAATGAGAGATCCGGCAGCAATCACGAGGGTACGAACGGTCGAGAGCACGAAAGGGACCTTAGTTAACCTGGGTTAAATCGAGTTGCGGAAAATGCCTGAAGCTCGGTATGCCGAGGGCACACCATCCATCAACTGCCGCAGCAACATGCCCGTTATTCCCGCCAGCAGAATTCCGTTACGGCCGTGCCCTGTCGCATACCAGAGGCCCTCCAGCTTTGGCTCCCGGCCCAGGATCGGCAAGCCGTCCGGTGTCATCGGTCGGAGCCCGGCCCAGGTCCGGCGAACTTTAGCCCGCAGCAGTCCGGGGCAGAGCGACATCGTGGCGCTGAAAATCTGCGCCACACCGGAGGAGGTCACCTCGGGACTGAAACCCGGCCTCCTCCATGGTAGAACCGATCACAGCCTCGCCTCGTCGGGCGAGAATATAGGAATCCTGATGGTAGATGATGGCCCGTGGGATGTCGTCGGGCCATGGGAGCGCCGCCATTTGGCCTTTGACCGGACGGACCGGGAAGCGGTCGAGGAAGCCCCTCGAGCAAGCCGGACCACGCGCCACCCGCGACCACGACCTCGGCCGCAGAGTAGTTGCCGACCTCTCCTCTGACGCCCTCGACATGCTCCCCGCTTCGCAACACAGCCAGGGCCTTGTCCGTGCAGACCGACGCACCGCGGCATCTTCGCACCGGCGAGCAGGCCCTGCACCAGGCGTTCCGGATCGAGAGCCCCATCCTGCGGCGCCGCTAGCGCTCCCTCTGTGGGGGCAAGCCATGGCCATCGTCGCCGAACCTCGTCCCCCGTCAGCCACTCGCAGGCGAGGCCTTGCTGCTGCTGCCAAGTCACCTGTGCTCGGAGCTGCTCCCGCTCGGCATCGGTCCTGGCTACCCGGGCGATCCCCTCCTGCCAGAGACCCAGATCGATACCCGTGGTTTCCTGAAGTGCGGCGGCGAGGCCAGCGTAATAATCGCGACCGGCCAGCCCCAGAAGGAGCAGAGGATCGCCGGCACCTGTCTCGATCTGGGGCGCGAGCATTCCCGCTGCTGCGCGCCAGGCCTGCCCCTTGTGATCTCCTCCCTCCAAGATCAAGACCTTCCGGCCGGTAGAAGCGAGTTCCCAGGCGCAGGCGGCGCCCACGGCCCCGCCGCCGATCACCAGGGTGTCATGCGGCACTGTGTACCTGTGAAACTATTTGGAACGTCGAGGCGTACAGCGGCCTGACCACTCTTTCGAGGAAGTTCAAATGCTCCGCAATCTGTTTGGCTTCGCGGTCTTCGCTGTGGTGGCGATCTTTGCGCTGAAGGTGGTCTTTGCGCTTTTTGGGCTGGCGCTAGGACTGGTCGTAACGGCCGCCTGGCTGGCATTCGTGGGGTTCATCATCTACCTGGTGCTCAGGATTCTGGCTCCGGGTGCGGCGGCCAGAGTTCGCGAGATGATCGCGGGGCATTAGAGCTGCGACGGTCTTCTAGCTCCCAGCTCCCAGCTCGTCCAACACCCCCCACACCAACAGTGGGATCAGGATCTCGTGGTGGCCGGTAAGCAGGAAGCCGGTTCCACCCGATCGCGTGGGCCGCTGTACCACGTTCATCCGCGGACGATAGTGGCGCTGCATGTCGAAATCCGCGGCGGTGAAACCAGTGGGGCGGCCTTCGTTCAGGTTGCGGGCGATGGTGAGGGCTTTGACAAACACTTCCGGCATGAGGACCGCGCTACCCCAATTCAGACCACGCCTCCCTGATGTAGATCAGGCAGCGAGCCGGCTAGTCGGCGAAAGTCCCGGTGGCTGGTTGCACCCAGGGCGGCGCCATTCGCCGAAGGGTGCTGGTGAATGATCTCCGCGCCGATGGCGGCATGTACGGTGACGGGAACATCATGCTGTTGAGCCATCAGCAGCACAGACGCTTCCGCTCCAGGCAGTGTCCGACGCCCTCTCAACGCCGCGGAGAGCCCCTCGCCCATACCCTACGTCACGACCCGCCGCGGCCTCGATGGCCGCATTCATCTCGGCACCGGTTTCCTCTGCCATGCCGAAGCTCCCGTCCACCAGCCCTTCTTCCACGTCCTCGCTCGTGCCTCCGAACGCCGCCAGCTCGAAGTCGTGAATGGCGGCGGCACCATTCATGGCGATGTGGCTGAGGATGCCATGCGCCAGCCAGGCATTGATGAGTGGACCGAGTCCCACCTTCACCACATGTCCACCGAGAAGAAGCACCACCGCCCGGCGATCCCGGTGAGCACGGGCAACCGCCTGGATCAGTTGGCGAAGGTCCCGAGCTGCGAGTACATCGGGGAGACTGGTCAGGAAGGCGGCGAACGAACGATCGGTGCCGGGTGGCGAAGCGAGGAGGGATTGGTCGACCTTGTTGCGCCGCCCCGCGACCGGAACTGTCTTGAGGCGGGTCAGGTCGGCCTCCTTGTACGACACGTCAGCGACTCATCGCCGATGTGGTCGTGCCGGGCAGAACCATATCCTTGAGCCTGAGGGTGATCGTGCCGAACGGGAATTTGGTTCGGACCTGAACCGGCAGCCGCCGAGCGTCATCGGTCAGCCAGATCCTGGTTTCAGAGCGTTTGGAGAAGAGTCCCTTGGTGTCGATGACTGGGTGCAGCACCAGGCATTGTACCTGTGACCCATCTGGGAGCTCCAGCTTCTCACGCTTGAGCACATGGATGGTGACCGGGTTCTTCTCTTTTCGGAAATAGCGATCGTAGCTGTATTTCCGTCCCACCTGCAGCGGAGTTACCCGCACAAAGTAGAAGAACCCCGCATCATCGAGCGGCTCGGCAGGCGTCGCGAGCGTCGTGTCCCGGCCTTGCTGCCGGAAGTATCCCGAGTCGGGATAGATCTCGTACAGGCGGTGCTTCGGCTTGTCGTTCTCGACGAAGTCCTGGACGAACCTCCGGGATATCAGGTCCGAGGTGCCGACCCACGACTCCAGCACATCATCCAGGGAGTAGAAGGCGTTCTTTCCTCGAAGCCGGAACCGGAGCCGAAAGGTCTCCACGCTTCGGACGGTATCGAGTGAGACGACCTCCAGGGTGGCCGCACCGAGCGTCAGCATCCCGAGTTTGGCGCTGTAGCTGAGCTTTTCGCCGACGGCGAAAGGATAGTCCGCCTGGGGCGGGGCCGCGGCCGGTGCCGGTGCCTGCATCAGCGCAATGACGACGCGTAGGCTGATCACGAGGGAGATGCTGCCTCTGCCTGTCGCGGGGACTCGCGGCCTGCGGTGGAATCGGCCGTGGATCGGGGAGCCGGCACGCGCCTCAGGACGGGCCGGGAGGTCCATACGCCCAAGGCTTCCTCCCAGTACTTGCCCCTGCTCTCTCGCTGGCGAAGGTCACCCCGCTCGACCGCGCTGATCGTCTCTACTCGTCGGGCATGACGGGACGTTCGCGCGTACAGCTCGGCGTTGGCCGCCCAGCCCTCGGTGCTGAGCAGGGGCTCTGGGGCACTCCGAAACGCGTTTCGCAGCGTGACAAGTCGGAACACGGCAAATCCGGACACCAGGTCACTGACGCCCGGAACCGTAACAGCTCCCCGCAGGAGCACTGGCGCCAGGCGTCTGGCCCAGCGGCGGAGCCGGGAGGGCTCCCCCTGCAATTTCGCCTGGGCTACGACGATGTCCGCCCCACTCTCGATCCGACGCACCAGATCGGGAATGAAGCTGGGTCCGTGGGCGAAGTCGGCATGCATCAGAATGGCACAGTCCCGCTTGGGTCGATCCGTCCGCTCCACCGCTTGCCGGAGCAGCTGCTCGATGCTTCTCGCATAGCCTTGCCGCTCCTCATGTCGGGTCACGCTGAGCGGCAGCACCCGTGTGTACCGCTCCAGTACATCTCCGGTTGCATCGGTTGAGCCGTCGTCCAGAACCAGCAGCTGATACTCGCGCTGAAAACCCGCGAAGACCTGGCGAATCTTCCAGAGAAGGAGACCGATTGTCGGGTGCTTCGTTGTAACTCGGAATACAGACGTAAATCATGAGCCGTCAAGAGAATGGGCGCACGAACGATACACAGATCGGACCTCCTCTGCCATCCGAACATCGCTGAAGCGAAGGACGCTCGCGCGGGCATTAGCTGCAAGCTTTGCACCTACCTCCGCATTTTCGAGAATGCGACGGACCGCCTCGGCCAGAGCATCAGGATCGGATGGTGGGACCAGCAGGCCGCAATCTGCACCCAGCATTTCCGGGAGTCCGCCCGCAGTAGTGGAAGCAACCGGGATGCCAAGGGCCATCGCCTCCAGACACCGCCGTGCCCAAACCCTCCTCCCGTGAGCTCATGACGAACACATCCGCGTCGGCGATCAGGCGTTCCGGACTCAGGACGTGACCCATGAGGTGGACACGATCCTCCAGTCCGAGCCGCCGGATCTGGGTCTCCAGATCGGGTCTGAGCTCGCCCTCTCCCGCGATGACCCAGTGCAGTTCCGGATGAGTCCGACGTAAGTGACTGGCCGCATTCACCAGGTTTGCATGGTCTTTGTGGGGGACGAGCGCCGCTACGTTCGCGGCCACACGCGCCCCGCGCGGGAGGCCCAGCAGATCTCGTACGCCGAGGGGAGTTGCCTTCCGAGTTTCTTCCAGGGAAATGCCCGAGTGAATCACGCTGATCCGCTCGGGACTCACTCCGCTCCGGACCAGCACCCCCGCAACCGCATGAGAGATCGCAATGACGCGATCGGCCCGGAGTCCAGAAGCCTGCATGTCTCAGAGGAAAATCGACCCGGCGAGTTACGACCAAAGGGGTGCCATGAAGCCAGGAACAGATTCCTGCCAGGGCTACTGCATGTGCATCATGGGCGTGGAGAACTGCTGGACGACAGTGGAGCTGAGACAGAATCGCCGGGACAACCCTGGGATCGATGCCGGCGTTCCAGGTGGCGGTGCGGACTGGTATCCCTGACGACTGCAGGCGGCTGGCCAGCTCGGTGTCCGGCCCCGTGACGACAGTCTGATCCACGCCCAATTGGCCTAGCTGCTGGGCCAGTAACCAGACCTGTCGTTGACCGCCCCGCCATTCCCGCCCGGAGGCTACGTGGATAACAGGCGGGCTCACGTCCTCGGAAGTGCGTCGGCTGGCGAGGGGCCACTATCCCGGACGGCCGCCTGGGGACCGCTCTCTCTCACCACGTCGGCCAGCAGCGTCCGCAGCTCCGCGAGACTAAAAGGTTTGTGGAGGTACGGCCGGTCGAGCGTTTCGAGGAACGCGAGCGTATCGCCACGAACCGTGTCACCCGTGCTGAAGACGAGCCGAGCAGCCATCGCTGGATTACGGCGAGAGAGCTCTTCGTAGAATTCACGTCCGCCAAAACGCGGCATCCGCAAGTCGGAGATGATGAGATCGAAGGGTTCCCGTATTGCGCGGGACAACGCCTCTTCTCCGTCACCGGCGACCACTGGTATGTGTCCCCAGGCCTCCAGTGTGGCTCGCATGTAGTGCAGGATATGCGGCTCATCGTCGACCACGAGGACGCGGAGGCGCCTCGTGGGAGTTCGGGCCGTGGCGTCGTGCGACGGGATGGGCGATCGGGCTCCAACCGGGAGCTGGACCGTGAAGGTCGAACCCTTTCCCTCTTCGGTCGACAGCATGATTCGGCCGCCGTGCTCTTTGACGATACCCTGGCTGATCGAGAGCCCCAATCCGGTGCCTTCGCCCTCCGCCTTGGTGGTGAAGAACGGCTCGAATACCTGGGATGCCAGAACCTCCGACATGCCAGGCCCGTCATCGATGATGTCGATCGCCACCCCATCCATCCACCGCCGGGCTCGCACCACGATCGTTCCGGGCCTCCCGGTAGACGCCACCGCCTGCGCCGCGTTGTTGATCAGGTTCACGAACACCTGCTGAATCTGGTTGGGATCGATGTCGGGCATCGGAAGGTCGGGCTCGACTTCGATCTGGGCCTCGACCCGATGGGCCATCAGCTGGTTCCGCAGCAGGACGAAGGTGCCGTCGAGGAGCGGCTTCAGGGCTGTCGGCCGGCGCTGGTGTTCCTGCTTGCGAGCGAATCCCAGCAGGTTTCTCACGATGCTCGATGCGCGCTCGGCCTCCTCCCGGATGACGGTAAGCGGCTCCCGGATGCTTGGAGGGATATGCGGCACTTCCGTGAGGAAGTCGGCAAAGCCGAGCACGGATGCAAGCGGATTGTTCAGGTCATGGGCAATCCCCGCAATAAGCTGGCCGATGGCCGACATCTTCTCCGACTGGATCAGTTGATCCTGCAGACGCCGGCGCTCGGTCTGATCGTCGAACAGCAACACCACGGCGGTGCGGTCATTGCTGCTAATGGGAACGGCGGTAACGGCATAGGTCCGCTCTGAGGTGCGTAACTCGACCTCCCGGCCCGCTCCTTGCTGGTCGAGTGCTCTCTGGAGATCGCTGCCCCACTCCGGCGGAACGAATGCCTGCCAGGGGCGGCCGATAAGGCTGGCTGGTGGAGCGTTCACCAGGTCGGCGAACGCGCGGTTCGCGCGCCGGATCGCTCCACTCCGATCCACGATGCACAGGGCCGGGGAAATGGCGTCTACCACTTCCTGCCACGTCCTCCGGCCGTCATCATGCAAGTCCACGAGGCGAGCGCTCTCGAGAGCGATGCTTGCCTGAGAGACGAGCCCCTCGAGCAGCACCAGATCGGCCGGGGAGTAGCGACCTGCCTCACCGCGAGCGGCAATCGCCCCGGTTACTCTACCTTTAGCTATAAACGGTGCGACCAGCCAGCTGCCGACCGTCACTGGGGGAGATGGTAGACCCGCATCTCTCAGCACGGCATCGAGGTTGTCCTGAATGAGGAGCGGGCCCCGGCGGCTCGCGAGCTCGAGCAGGGGCCGGGGGTTGGTGCGGCCCGGAGGCCAGCCGAGCACGAAGTCGATCGTCTCGGCTTCCCGTTGAAACAAGGCGATGGCAATCTCGCTGGGCGTGAGCGACTCACGGACGTGCCGCACCAGGAGATCGATCACTGAAGCGCGCCGCAGAGTACCCGCCACTTCCTGCCCGAAGGAGGTCAGGCGGCGAACCAGATCGAAATCGACCTCGGGTCTGTCGGGTTGCGAGTGAAGCTTCGTTGATGGAGGGTTTGTCATGATCCGTGCGAATACGCGGGGTCGCCTGACCGCGGCGGACCTACAGTTGGTGATTCTCTTATTGAGCCGCGGCTCTGCTCACCGCCGGGCGTATCTGGAGCGGCGCCTGACGACCGAAGGGCCAGACTCGTTGCTCGACATGCCTGAGCTGGTCGAGCGGCTCCTGACTGTGCGTTCGATGCTGTTACCGTCGGAGGCACTGTTCTTTTACGTCCTGGTTAGGCATGCGCTACGGACCACGGGGCTCGACGATCGAGACCTGGCGGACTATCTAGCGGCGCTCCTGCTGGAGTTCGGGCAGCGGGATCGGGCGTGGCGGATCGACTGGAACGACGACCAGCGGCACCGTTATCTCGTGGACATACTGGCCGATCTCGAGGCAACCGGCGGTGATCGGCGCTTCAAGGTCATGGTCCACCTTGGGAACTACGCACTGTGGCTCACGGGACTCTTTCCCGATTATATCGCAGCCCGCCGCCTGCGCAAAGCGGGTCCCGATGTCAGCTATTACGATGCGCTTGGCAGCAGAGGCTTCGGCCTTGCATCGGATCATGCCCTCGCCGCCGAATACGGACTCGAGCTGGTCCTCAGAACAGCGGCCGAACGATTTCCCTCATTGCGCAGTGCCCTCAACGGCGTGAGCGATCGCGTCTTCTTTCCCTCTTCTCCCCACTGAGCTCCTCTCTTCTCGACCCGCCTCACCGATGAGGGCGGAGAACAGGCCGTGCTCCGGAGCGTTCCGGTCGGCATGCATCTCCTCGGGGTGCCACTGAACCGCTAGAATCCAGCTCGCACCGGTCTCGCTTTCCGCCGCTTCGATCAGTCCATCGTCGCTCCAGCCGGTGGCGATCAGACCCTTGCCCAAATCCTTGATGGCCTGGTGGTGCACGGAATTCACCGTGATCTGCGGCGCGTCCAGGGCCACAGCCGCACGGCTCCCAGGCTGGAGGCGCACGCGGTGAGTCCGGGCATCTCGAGCGTTCTTGGGACTATGCTCGATTGTGCCGGGCCGCTCCGACGGGAGATCCTGAAAGAGGGTGCCCCCGAGCGCCACATTGATGAGCTGGATCCCTCGACAAATGCCGAGTATGGGCAGCCCCCGCTGCCGTGCCACGGCAAACAGTGCCAGCTCGAACAGATCGCGTTCCTGGCTCGGCTGCTCGAGAAGCGGCGATGGTTCGGCGCCGTACCAGGAGGGATCGATGTCCTCGCCTCCCGTCAGGAGCACCCCATCACAGCCTTCCAGGGCCGCAGCGACAAGGGATGCTCCCATCAAGGGAGAAAGAATCAGCGGAATCCCGCCTGCCAACAGAAGCGCCCGCACATAAGCGGCGTTCACGCCGGTGCGCTGATTGCCGTCCCAGGTACGCACGACCCCGCTGACAGCAATCCGAGCGAGGCTCACTGGATGACCGAATCAGGAAAGAGCGGGCAGTTCGGATCTTCGATCTTGGCAGGGTCCAGCTGAATGCCTATCAGCGGTACCGTCCCTTCGCCCACCGACACCGATCCGATTTCAGGGGCGCCTTCCACCGGGGTTCCCTCGTACAGCATCACGCCTTCAGCCTTGCCAGCCAGGTCCTGAATCAGGACGCCGTACCCCGGTTTCACGTTTGCGGGAAGGTGGCCTTGCAGGCCGATGATCCACAGCGAGTCGGCGCGACCCACGATGGCGGGGTAAGCCTGGCCGGCCACCTGCCGCACGACCAAACGCTCAGGGAGATTCCGAGGTGGGGATGCGAGGGTCTGATTCTGAATCCCGAACTGTGCCAGCAGCGCGGTCGGGCCGGCGAGAGCCGCGAGTCCACACGCGGCCGAAGGTCCCCGATCTCGCGGAGTGCTGCAGGCCTGAATCAGCAGTAACAACACGAGCGGGAGGCGGGGCATATACCTAAGATAATATGTCCTACCGCCACACCTCTCTCTGGGTCCAGGTTTCCCTCGTAATGTTGACGCCCTCGGGGAACCGCTCCGAGAATTCCACCCGCAACCGTGGTGCATGATCCTGCAGATACCGGTCGAGGTCAGCTTGTGTGTTCGCCTGATACGCCGTCCGGAAGCGACCCGGTGACGCGCGACTGAAACGAATCTCCCGAAAGCAGCCGGTAAGGAAGATCTGCGGAATGTGCGAGCCGATCATGTACTGCTCCAGGCTGGCGGCGAGCTTGGGCTGCGCCTGAAGGGTGACTTCGTAGCTGATCATGGAGGTGCTCCAGAGGGTGGGTTATCATCACATCCTCGCTCCGGTACACGCCGGGATCCATCATTCGTTACGTCGATAACCGCACGGCAGTACCGACTCAGCCAGCCAGCGTCGCCAGCACACGCTTCAGGTTGGCCCTGGCCGAGTCCTCATAGCGTTGCCGAAACCAGGCAGTCTGGAAGATCGAAGCGCGGTCGAGGAACCCCTGGAGAATCGCCGAGCGGCCTCTGCGGTACAGTGGCTCGGGCACCATGGCGTATTCCTGTCGGATCTGACGCTCGAAGCGATCGAACGCCTCCGGCGAACGGCCGAGAATAGAAAGGTCGATATCACAAAGGAGAGCCGCATCCGGCTCGTGGGGAATTGTTCCATGGCGGGTCGCCAGGACCAGAGCCCCAATGCGGTCGACTGCCTCAGATGCTACACCGGCTTCGCGGAGCGAAGCCCGGGCCAGATCGGCGCTCCGTTCCTCGTTGTCGGTGCGGTCGGCTGCATACACTAGGTCATGAAACCAGATTGCTGCTTCGACCTCGTCGGCCCGTTCAGCAAGGGCTCGGCTGGCATCGAGCAATCGGAGACAATCCAGAATGTGTTCCGCGGTGTGGTAGGCACGGACGGGTTCGTCGTATGCTGCGGCAATGCGGGTAAAGATTCCAAGACCCTCGCCCTGAGCGCCCAGGCGGCGCCAAAGCCCGGTCCAACGTGACGGGTCCAACGTGTGAGGCTATCCGTTCATGCCCGAAGCGACCGGTGCTTCCCTGTATGTCTTCAGCAGCTCCTCACACCAGGCGATCTCGATCCTGAGCCGCTCCATTTGCGTGCCCGCCTCGGAAAGGCATTCCTCCAGCTCACGGCCTTCGGTGACGGAATGCATGTGTGTCACGAGCTCCTGCAGACCATCCAGCTCATACTGGAGCAATTGATGGTAGCGCTGAGCGGCGGCAGGCTGCGATGGGGCGAGCCGGCGGAGCTCTGCCTTGCGGTCCAGCGTATGCTGGATGGAATGCCTAGCGGCATAATCTTCGGCGGCGATCCGCGGACGCCGCCGCTCGAGCGCCGGGGCGAGGAAGGCCAACCTGCGCCGGTGACGAGTACGAAATCGCTCCAGTCTCTCCAGAAAGCTGCGCAGCGTGAGCGCCACTGCCTGCCTCTTGGGTGAGTGAGAATGATTGTAAGTGAAGCTCAATAATAGTAACATTGGACCTCCCTTGACGATCCGCTTCCTCCTTCCGACCCGGTGCCCACCCCCATGTTCGAGAGCGTAAAGGCTCGACTGGAGAAACTCCTTCGGGATCACACCAGGTCGGATCCCCGCGCGTACATGTCGGCCATCCGAGAGGCGCTCCTGGAGGCGAAAGTCGGGGTGTCGGCGATGCGTAGCGCGCTGGCAAAGAGCGAGGAGGAGCTCAGTCGAGAACAGCGGCAGCTCACCGATGCCGAACGCCGCGGCCGGCTCGCCCTCGAAGTACCGGACCAGAAGACGGTGGCCCTGGCGGAGCAGTTTGCCCGGCGGCACCGCGAACGCATCGCCGTACTCGAGCGGAAGATCTCAGTCCAGCGCGACGAGCTCGTCCTGGCAGAACGGGAAGTCGAAGAGATGCTGCTGCAGGTTCGCAGCGGTTCCACCGGTGCCGAAGCGGACTCACTCCGGGCGGCCTGGCGGGATATTCACGCCGCCGGAGGGGATCATCCGGACACCGCTCCCGACGAGGAGCGCCTGAGAGCGGAATCAGATACCAAGCTCAAGGAAATGGCCGTGGAAGCGCAGCTGGCGTTCTTGAAAAAGAAGTTCGGGAGGCAGTAAACCGTAAGCGGTGAGCAGTGAGCGGCGGCGTGGTCATCAACATGGCTGGAGATCAATGGGCAATAGATCGAGCAACGACGCGGCCACAAGAATGCTTCGCTGGTCCGTCTCCCAGCTCTTCCCCCTTGCCGCTTGCTGCTTACCGCTTACGCTGTTGGCCCAAGCGCCTCTCGCCGCACCGTCTCACCTAAAAAAACTCGCCCACACCTACAGCATCGTGGCCTACGATTCGGCGTCCGGAGACCTGGGAGTCGCCGTGCAATCCAAGTTTCCGAACGTCGGCGGGATCGTGCCCTGGGCCCAGGCCGGTGTGGGAGCTGTGGCAACCCAGAGCCTTGGCAATACGGCCTATGGCGAGCGAGGTCTGGAGCTGATTTCCCAGGGCGCCACTGCGGAAGAGGCGCTCCGCATCATCATGCGCACTGACACTATGCTCCAGGATCGTCAGGTGGGTATCGTGGACACTCGGGGAAACGCGGCGAGCTTCACCGGGAAATCGACCTTCGACTGGGCGGGAGGACGTACCGGGGGCAATGGCCGGACAGGCGGGCAGGTGGGTGGTAAGGGCCAGGTGATAACCGGCCGCGGATACACGGCGCAAGCCAACATCATGGTGTCGGATCAGACCGTGAAGAACCTGGCTGAGACCTTCGAGCGCAGCAAAGGCAATCTTGCCGACCGACTGATGGCGGCGCTCAAGGCGGGTCAGGCCGGCGGCGGGGATAAGCGCGGGATGCAGTCGGCTGCCCTGCTGGTGGTCCGGAAGAACGGTGGCTATCTCGGAGCCAACGATCGGTTTGTCGACATCCGCGTGTATGACGCTCCCGATCCTATCGCGGAGCTGGAGCGCCTGCTTGCCCTTCACAAGCTGCATTTCTTTCCCAGCGAGAAGACCGATCTCGTGACCATCAGTCCTGATATCGTGGCGCAGCTCGAACCGATTCTCTTGCAGGAGCCGGCGCGGCAGACCGACAAGTGGCTCAAGGCGAAACAGGGACGAGCAACTCCCGAGTTCCTGGAAGCGCTGAAGAACTTCATGTACTGGGAGAATTACGACGTGCGAGTTCGTATGGATGGCAAGATCGACCGTGTTGTGCTGGACGACATACTAAAAAAGCGTACGCGGGACTAGGACGAGCGTGAATTGCCGCGGCGTTGCCCGGCGGTTCCCGCTGACCGCTTACGTTTGTTCTTGTCCCGCTCACGTTCTTAGGAGAACCGCTTGGCAACCGTAACCGCGCCTTCACCCGATCCAGCCCCGGCTGCCAGCGATACTCGCTTCTTCGGACAGCCGCGCGGGCTCGCCACGCTCTTCTTCACTGAAATGTGGGAGCGGTTCAGCTACTACGGCATGCGGGCGTTGCTCATCTTGTTCATGACCGCGCCAGTCGCCGCCGGAGGACTTGGCTTCGACACCGCCAAGGCAGGACCCATCTATGCGCTCTACGTAAGCTCGGTCTACTTGCTGTCACTGCCTGGAGGCTGGATCGCAGACCGGGTGCTCGGCTTGCGACGTGCCGTCCTCGTCGGTGGCGTGATCATCATGGCGGGGCACATCTGCCTGGCCGTGCCCACCATGACAACGTTCTACCTCGGCCTAATTCTCATCGCGACCGGCACCGGGCTGCTGAAGCCGAACGTGAGCGTTCTGGTCGGGAAGCTCTACGGCCCCGACGATGTTCGACGAGACGCTGGGTTCTCGATTTTCTATATGGGAATCAACACCGGGGCCTTCATCGCGCCGCTCGTCACCGGCTGGCTGGCTCAAGGCGAGACGTTCAAGCGCATGCTCGCTGGCGCAGGCATAGCTCCTGAGGCCTCGTGGCACTGGGGATTCGGCGCGGCTGCCATCGGGATGTTCCTGGGATTGGTGCAGTACACCCTAGGCGGGAAGCACCTGTCACGTGACGGACTGTACCCAGTCAGACCGTCAGATCCTGCGGCCGCCGCAAAGTCCGATCGTCAAGTCCGGCGTGTGGGACAAATCGTCTTGGGGGTCGTTGTCCTGCTGGCGGTGCTGGTGCTGGCGGGGTTGGTCGTACCGGATCCAGAAGCGATCTCCCGGAGCTTCAAATGGGTCTTGCTGGGAATTACGGTGGCGTTTTTCGCCTGGCTCTTTCTTCTGGGCGACTGGACCCGCCAGGAACGGAAGCAGCTGGTGGTGATCGCGGTGCTGTTTGCCGCGGCAACGGTCTTCTGGATGGCGTATGAGCAGGCCGGCTCTACCCTCAACCTGTTCGCCGAGCGGAACACGAACAATGTCGCGTTCGGCCAGAGCTTTCCCGCTCCCTGGTACCAATCGCTCCCCCCGCTGTTCGTCATTCTCTTCGCGCCGGTTTTCGCCGCGCTCTGGATCCGGCTGGGCCACCGGAATCCGTCCAGCGCGGCCAAGTTTACCATGGCCCTGATTCTGCTTTCCATCGGTTTCGCGGTCATGATCGGCGCGGCCTCGCTCGCGGCCAGCGGTGTTCGCGTGAGTCCGATGTGGCTGGTGGTCTCATACCTGTTTCAGACCCTGGGCGAGCTGTGCCTGAGTCCGGTCGGGCTGAGCGCGATGACCAGGCTCGCACCGGCGCGGATCGCGGGTCTCGTGATGGGAGTGTGGTTTCTGGCGCTGTCGGTGGGGAGCTACCTGGCAGGGATGGCGTCGAGCGTCTACGAAACTATGCCGCTACCCACGCTATTCACGGTGGTCACTGCCACAGCCGTCGGTGCTGCCATTGTAATGGCTCTCCTGATCAAACCGATCCACCGCATGCTGCAGCGGTCGTGAGTTGGATCGAGCTCTACTCTCGCGCCATCTCGTAAATCAGGACCTCACCAACCTCGTCATCCTCATACGAGCCGACGGGACGCATGCCTACCTTTTCGGCTACATGCACGGCCGGAGTGTTCCAGACGGGAGCCATCGCCCGCACGATACGGACACCCGGTTGGGTGAAGGCCCACTCGACGAGCGCCTGGGTTGCCTCGGTGGCATACCCGCTACCTTCGCCGCCCGGGTACATGGCATAGCCGATCAGCACTGCTCCGGCCTCGTCCGGTTTGCCCGCGAACGCCACGGACCCGATTGCTTCACGGTTGTCCCGCCGAACTACCAGCCAATTCCACCAGTGCAGCTCCGACGGACTTTCACGCAGCCGGCTCCGCACCGCCGGCAGTGCATCCGCCATGTATGGGGGTGGCTTAATCGGTGGCTGGAATACCGCGCCGGTGAGAGAGCGAAGGCGCTCGCTGTCGCCCGAGAGAAGGGCGTCGATTGCATCCGCGCTCATCGGCGCAAGCTCAAGGCGGGCTGTGCTAGGCATCGCCTGCCCCCTGATCGGCGGGCACCGTCTTGAAAATCTGGAACAGGTACCAGAGCGAGGGAAGAAGGACCACGCCCCCAATGAGCAGAACCCACAGCACCAGCCGCAGGGTTGCCTCGGGGGCGGCCGCGCGGTCTACCGTGAGATCCGGTGGCAAGAGCAGTGGATACTGCGCCAGAGGCCAGCCCCAGAAAATCAGCGAGACCTGAAGACCTACCGCTATGCGGGCCAGGCGAAATCGGCGGAACCACAGGGCGGCCAGGACGCCGATAGCCGCCGCCGCAGTGGCCAGGTGCAGCGGAACGGCCCAACCGGAACCGAGCAGTCCCTCCCGTACCAGAGGCGCGTGATCCCGGGATAGCAGGAGGACCAACGCAGACGCAAAGAACGCAGCGACGCCCGCCACGAGTGCGCGACGACGGAAATCTTCACACAGATCGGGATCGTGAGTCTCCAACGTCAGGAACACGGCAGCCAGAAATGCGAACAGCACCAGCGCGAGCAGTCCCACGCTGAACGCGAAGGGTGTGCACCAGGGCTCGACGTAGATCTGCGCGAACGAGCCCGCGGGCTCGGGTACCAGACGCCCCGATACGACTGCGCCGATCGAAACCCCGAGTAGAACCGGCGTTATGACGCTGGCACTCGCGAAGATCCGGCCCCAGCGGCGCTGCGTCGCGTCGTGCTGGCTGTCGTAGGTACGAAAGGTGAACGCCGAGCCGCGCAGCACAATGCCGACCAGCATCAACGTGAGTGGAATGTGCAGCAGCGTGCCCAGCCGGGCGTACAGCGGCGGAAAACAGGTGAACGTGATGACAATGGCGAGTATGAGCCAGACGTGATTGGCCTCCCAGATGGGTCCGAGGGCGTGCGCGATGACTGCACGCTGGCGGGCTCGGCGGGGACCAGACGCAAGGAGATCCCACACTCCTCCGCCAAAGTCGGCCCCGCCGAAGAGGACGTAGGCATTCAGCGACAGCGCGAGTATTGCGGCCAGCGCGTCTGCCAGCCCGATGTCAAACACGGCGTGCCTGCAGCGGCGAATAGACGCGGGTCCATTCGGTTGCCTTCGGGCTCCGAATGATCTGCCGATAGAGGAGCCAGGCGACGATCACGCCAAGGAAGCAGTAGAGCAGGGTGAACAGCATGAAGGGCACGACCAGGCCAGGCATCGGGGTGACTGCTTCAGCTGTGCGGAGCACACCGTAGATGATCCAGGGCTGGCGGCCGACCTCCGTTACCGTCCAGCCGGCCTCAATAGCGACGAAGCCCATCGGTGCGGCCAAGGTAACCGCCCAGAGCAGGGGTCGGCTGGACGCCGAATCCCTACGCCGGAACGCCATCCAGCCTGCCCAGAGAGACACCAGCGCGAGGTATGATCCGAGCGCGACCATGATCTGAAAGGCTGTATGCACGATCGGCACGTTGGGCCAGTCTTCCCGGGGGAACTCGCTCAGGCCTTTGACTTCGGCGTCAGGGTCATGAAAGGCCAGCAACGACAAACCATAAGGGATCTTGATTGCGTATCGGGTTTCTCGCGTGTCCATATTGGGCCAACCGCCTACCGTCAGAGGCACGCCGCTCGCGGTCTCGAAGTGCGCCTCCATCGCCGCCAGCTTGGCCGGCTGGTTCCGCGCCACTGAGCGCGCGCTGATGTCCCCCGAGATAGGCTGGAGGACCGCAGCCGGGGCGCCGAGCATCAGCGCGATGGTGAAGGCCTTGCGGTGAAATGCGTTGCCGGGGTCGATCAGCAGAAGGAGCGCGTGAATACCGGCCACGGCAAACCCGGTGGCGGTGTACGAGGCCAACGTCATGTGCAGCGTCTGCTGGAACGCCATGGGGTTCATCATCCCGGCGATGGGATCGATGTTGCTGATCTGTCCATCGACCAGATCAAATCCCGTGGGCGAGTTCATCCAGGCGTTGGCGATCACCACGAACACCCCGCTGGCCGCGCCACTCACTGCCACCGCCACTCCGGCCCAGAGATGCGCCCGGCGTGAGATCCGGTCCCACCCGTACAGATAGATCCCCAGAAAAATCGCTTCGGTAAAGAAAGCGAATCCCTCGAGGGAAAAAGGCATCCCGATGATCGGACCGGCCCGCTCCATGAAGGTGGGCCACAGGAGCCCCAGCTCGAACGAGAGCACCGTGCCCGACACGGCACCCACCGCAAACAGGATCGCAGTTCCCTTGGCCCAGCGCTTGGCGAGATCGAGGCAGATCGGGTCACCGGTTTTCTGCCAGCGACGCTCGGCCATGACCATCAGCACCGGCATCCCGATGCCTACCACCGCGAAGATGATATGGAAGGCGAGCGACATCGCCATCTGCGAGCGGGCAGCCAGGAGGTCGGACATGAGAAGAAGGTAGGGAGACCTGAATCTTTTCAGAAGAGCAGTGGGTAGAGCCTAATGGGCCTTCGTCCCACCACACTTCCTATACTCCGGAGGGTTTCATGTCGCAACGATCGGCGGCTTCGCTCGCGCGACTCACATGCTTGGCGCTGGCGGCCATGGTCACGAATGTCACAACGGGGGCAGGGCAGGATCGGGGGGCCGCCGCGTTGGCCAAGGTTCCGGTCACGACGGCGTCGGCTGACGCGCGAGCGGAGTATATCAAGGGCCGCACATTGGGCGAGAACCTCCGGGCTCACGATTCCCGTGAAGTGCTTCAGCGGGCCGTTGCCAAAGACCCGAACTTCGCCCTGGCACACTACAGCCTCGCCCTCAATTCCCCTACCGCAAAGGAATTTTTCGATCACCTGAAACACGCCGTGAGGCTGTCCGACAAGGCCTCAGAAGGCGAGCGGCTGATGATCCTGGGTCTCGAGGCCGGGTCCAATGCCAACCCTGAGAAGCAGCGGGAATACTACGAAAAACTGGTGGCCGCGTATCCCGGCGACGAGCGGGCCCACTTTCTTCTGGGCAACAACTACTTCGGACAGCAGAACTACGACAAGACGTTGCGCGAGTATCAGAGCTCGGTCGAGATCGCGCCCGACTTCGCGCCGGCGTACAACCTGCTCGGCTACGCCTACCGTCAGGTGGGCCGCTATGACGACGCTGAGAAGGCCTTCAAGAAGTACATCGATCTGATCCCCAACGATCCCAATCCGTACGACTCGTACGCTGAGCTCCTCATGAAAATGGGACGCTTCGACGAGTCGATCGAGATGTATCGCAAGGCTCTGGCGACCGATCCGAAGTTCTCTCCCTCTCACGTCGGCATTGCCAGCAACCTGATGTACCAAGGCAAGCACGATGCTGCCCGGAAGGAAGCGTGGAAGCTCCACGAATCGGCCCGCAACGATGCCGATCGCCGGAACGCTCTCTTCGCAACCGCGGTGGCCTACGCCGATGAAGGGAAGTTCGACGAGGCAGTGGCCGAGCTGAAGAAGGAGCAGGCTATCGCCGCCAAGATCAATGATCCGGCCAACATGTCGGCGGATGCGGTGGCGATGGGAGACGTGCTGCTGGAGGCAGGAAAGCCGGAGGAAGCGCGCGCGATGTACCAGGATGCCCTCACCAGGCTGGAGCGCTCCGAGCTCTCCTCCGAGGTCAAGGAGAACGCCCGCCTGGTGCACCAGTACAACCTCGGGCGCGTCGCCGTGCACAGCAAGGACCTCCCGGCCGCGAAAAAGTACGCCGAGGCCTACATGCAGGGCGCCATGGCCAAGAAGAACAGCGGACAGATCCGGCAGGCGCACGACCTGGCCGGCACCATCGCGCTCAAGGAAAAGCAGTACGAACAGGCGCTAGCGCACTTCGCCAAGGCCAACCAGCAGGACCCCTACGTGCTGTATCGAACGGGGAAGGCGTACAAGGCGAGCGGGAACGAGGAGAAGGCCGCCGAGATGTTCCGGCTGGCAATGAACCACAACACCCTGCCGACGCTGAACCATGCGTTTGTGCGAGTCAAGGCAAAGAAGATGAAGGCGTAGCAATATTCCGGCGAGCTGCACCTCTCACCGCAGGAGCTCGCCATGACGAACCCCCCTCCACCCCGCAGCCTGACTCGTGTCTGGCTCGGGGTGCTTGCCATTGTCGTGCTGGCGCTGATCGTGTACATGCTTACTCGTCGTAGTACGGCGCCGGTGGAAACGAGGACGGATTCGGTGCCCACGGCGCAGTAGCGCACGTCATCCTGAACGCAACCCGTCATCCTGAGCGCAGCGAAGGATCCCTGTACTAGCAAAGAGAGCCTTCACTTCGTTCAGTATGACAGTCAGCGCTCAGGACAGGCTTCCCAGTTGACCTCATCTCCCACCGAGATTTCACCGCCTTCTAATACCTGCGCGAACACACCGCCGCCCCAATCCACTGCCATCCTCGCGCGGAGACCGGGCAACGCTTCGTCTATGCGCTCGCATGGCCGAGTCTCGCCGCCAATCCGAAGACGGCATGGACCTACCCGGAGAATTCGATCGCGGCTTTGCCCGAGCGGCAGACCGCTCACCAGCAGGTTGGCTCGGCGTGCCTCCGGTGACACTGCAGCATTCAGGTCCCGCATCATCTCATCCCAGGCCTCCCGCTCGATGATGGTGACCTGTCTGCGGCGCCCCTGATCGGCATTGCCCACGATGCCCCGCCCAGTGACGAGAGTGGCAGAGGGAACCCGGTCCATCTCGCCGCGATGAGCACGCTTGATCCAGATTGCGTCGAGAGATCCAGTCATGTATCGAAGTTATACTCACCAGAAATTGGGCTAGCCAGGCGTTACGGAGTGCAATAGCTCTCACCCGTAATTTGCGAGTGCAGATGCGCTTCGTCGCAGTTCGCGGAAACAACGTTGCGATGCATGGCCCAATCGAAATCGTGCGTGTGGCCGGTTCTTTGCTTCTGTTCTTCCAACTCTGCTGGCCGCAACCAGTAACTCCTGCGATCTCTGCCGAATAGCCTGGCGGGCACGTCGCTTGCCGCGTCCTTGCCCGAACCGTACGAACCCCCAGTCACAAAACTCTGCCTCCGCACCCTCAGGAGAGACGACGCTTATGCAAGCGACCTATGGCAATGGCCAGACGGAGCAGTGGAGCTGGATGGTCACTCAGCTCTGGGGCTGGATCTGGTCCGGTATGTCCTGGATCCTCGACCTTCAGCACCTGGTATTCGGCTATGTGCTAGGAGGTGGGTCTCCGGCTCTCATCACCCTGAAGGCGGCGCTGCTCCTGCTGCCTGCTGCGGTGCTCATCGTCAGCCTCTGGGCGATGATGGTATCGCTGTACACCCTGCCGTTCCGTTCGGGCCGCGGCTATTTCCTCACTGCTCTTCTCATGTCCTGGTGGGATGTGGGGCGGATGGCCTGGTTCTTTTGGGCCGGCATGGGCCGCTTCCTCTTTGTATCCGTCGGCTGGATCGGAAGCCTGATCAAGGCCGCAGCACGATTGACATGGAACGCCATCAAGGGCGCGCTGAACTCGCCCTTCGCGGTGCTCGACTGGACCTCGCGACGTTACTTCCAGCCCGGTGTACCATGGCTGGCGTTCCTGCTGCTACTGCTCTGGTCGGCCATCGAAGCCACCATCTTTACCTTCACGCTTCGTCCGACCATGAACGAGCTTTTGGCTGACCTCACCGGGTTCGAGCCGAACCCCGTGATGCTGTCGGCGCTGCTGTACATCTTCCTGTTCTTCCTCGTGGGTGGAAGCTTCGCCTGCGTGCAGGCGCTGAATGACGCGATCAAGAGCAAGCAGTACGGCACCATCATTTCGATGGTTCTCATCGAATCGGTTGTGGCCATGTTTGAGGTGCTCTTCCTGTATCGCGAGCTGGTCGACGCCATCACTCCGTGGATGGCTCAGCAGGGCTTCAACCTCGGCATCGGTGGGACGCTGGCTATCGCCTTTGCGGGCTGGCTCGGCGTACGCGGTATGACCTGGTTCCTCTTCGGCCGCTATGGCACGCCGGCGCTTATCGCCGTGCTGGCTCGCGAGACCATCAGCCGCCAGGGCGGACACTCTGATGTAGAGCCGCCGCGGCAGCCCGACTTCTGGAAGGCGCCGATCACCGCGCTCAAGGCCGAAGTCGACTGGTTCAAGAAGGAGGGTCGGGAAATGTTCGAGCTGCTCACCTTGCCGGTGCTGCAGCTGGTCGCGGCCGGATTCAACTTCTGCCTGGTTGTACTGCTGGGCCGGCCGCTATTCACGTTACCTTTCCGCTCTCTCGACGAGGTCCTGGCCGCCACTCCACTCAGCCTCGAGCGGAAGCCTGCCGCACGGGGGCCGGTACCCCAGGTGGCCGCATGAGACGCCCTCTTCTTACGGCGGCTCTGGCCGGATTGGTTCTCGGGTGCACCCCACCCGAGAACGCGCCGACGCCACGATCGACTCTGGTCGTAGGACTGGACGTCTCCGGCTCGTTTCGGAGCAGCGGCCACTTCGATGATGCGCTCGAATTCGCGGCTCTCTACATCTATGCGCATATGAAGGGCTACCATGACCTGCGCCGTCCCACTGATGTCTTCGTGGGCACCATGGGTGGCAAGCGGAGTGGGGAAGCCAAGACCTTTCATCCGATCCAGGACCTGAGTGGGAAGTCTCCCTCACAGATTGCAGCCAGCCTGAGGGAATGGTTTCCCGAGACCGACCCGATCACCGATTACAACGCGTTCTTCGAGCGGATTGCCGTACACGTCCAGCGTCAAAATCTGACGCTTGCTCCGCTGAGTATCGTGATGTTCTCGGACGGCGTCCCTGACATTCCCGGGGCGAAGGGGGATGACCTGTACCGCCGGGTGAATCTCACGCCGCTGGAGTACCTGTCCCGCAGCGTGACCGTGCGGCTCCTGTACGCCTCCCCGCGTGTCGCTCAGCGGTGGGAGAAGCACGTGCCGCGCAAACGGGTCCGTCTCTGGACCCAGGACGCGGACGTCATGGAAGGGTGGCGCCGACACGTGGTCGCCTCGGCAGCCCCGGAACGGCAGGATTCCCTGTGGTCCTGGATGAAGAATGTGGTGGACTTCAGAGTGAGACGCGGGAAAGTCCTGTAAGAAGAACAGGACAAAGCGGTAGCCGTGAACGGCGAACGGTGAACGGGACATCTCGTTCACCGTTTTCTGTTTACCGGCGCTTCGACCTTGATGTACGGCTCGTCCCGCAGGCGTCCCCGCGCGTAAGATCGCGCGTGGTGCAGGTGCCGAGTTGTTCTGCTCAGTCCTCGAGCGTGAAGCCCAGCTTGAGCGTTACTTGCCAGTGAGCGATTCGTCCGCCTTCGATGTGTCCTCTGGTGTCCACTACCTGAAACCATCGGAGATTCCGCACCGTCTCTGCGGCTTTCGTCACTGCCTTCTGCACCGCATCCTCCACGCCTTTCGTTGAGGATCCGACCAGCTCGATCGTCTTGTAGATGTGGTCCGACATTGGAGTCCCGTGGTAGAAGGGGAAATCTCGGAATGGCGAGCTAACATACCCCAGTGTAACGACAAAAAGGGGAGGCGACACTCTGACGATCTCACCGCGACGATTCGGTTAAGCGCTCCCTCCCGCCGCCCGATACTCTTACCAGGCCCCCCTGTAAGCACCACAGGAGTCGGTAGGATCGCCGGATCCTCTCCCGACCCTCTCCCCCGTTCACGTCAGCTGAGGCTGCTCGATGGTGGGTAACCAGCGGGCCCACTACTGGTCGATGCGTGCAGTCACCCTGGTGGCGGTGGCCGCATGCTATTTCGTGCTCGCGCAGCTCAGCTTCCGAAGCGCGAGCGTCCATCCAGTCGTTGCTGCGGTATGGCCTCCTGCAGGCCTGGCGCTGGCGCTGCTGGCGCTCTTCGGGGCCCGGATCTGTCCCGGGATTTTCCTCGGTGTTGTACTGGCCAATGCCGTGCAGGGTCTTCCCTGGGGGGCGACATCGGTCATCGCGGTCGGCAATACATTGGCCGCGATAGCCGGCGCGCGCTTCCTCAGGAAATTCGGGTTCGAGAATCCGCTGCATCGTGTGCGCGACGCCCTCCTGCTCCTCTCCGCCGCGGCGTTGTCTCCAGTCATTGCAGCCAGTATCGGAACCGTAATCCTCCATGCCGATGGCGTGGCACAGACCTCACAACTGGCTACGATATGGCTGACATGGTGGAGCGGCGAAGCTTTAGGCGTCATGCTGATGGCCCCTCTGATCCTGGTCTGGTCGACCCGGCGCCTACCCGAGCTCGATGCTCGCCGGATCGCGGAGGCCGTAGTGTTGGGAGTCAGTGTGATCGCGCTGACCGTCCTGTTGATGCGCCTGGCGCAGCACGGCTTCGAGTACGCGGTACTCCCGCTAGTCGGCTGGGCGGCGATACGTGGTGGACCACGTGGAGCCAGCCTGGCGACCCTGGCTGTCGCTGCCATCGCGGTCTGGCATGCAGGGGGTCAGTTCGGCCCGTTTACCGTATCGGGCCATCATGGCCTGCTGCAGCTACAGGTCTTCGTGGCGCTACTGACGATCAACAGCGTGGTGATGGGTGCGGTGTCTGCCGCACAGCTGCGTGCCGCCGAGGCGCTTCTCGTTCACGAACGCCGCTTTCGCCAGATTTTCGAGCATTCCGCTGTCGGCATCGCGGTCGTCCATTCTGACGGTGGTCTCACCGACGTCAATCCTGCGTTCCGGAAGATGATCGGCTACACCAGCGCAGAGCTGGCTGTCCGCAACGTGGCTGATATCACGCATCCCGAGGACATGGCTGCGGAACAGGAGCTGCTCGATCAGATCCTGGCGGGAGAACGGACGACATATCGCATGGTCAAGCGATATCTCTGCAAAGACGGATCGATTTTCTGGGGCCGGCTCACCGCCACCCATGTTCCCGAGGGTATCGATGGACTGGATTCAGCCGGTGTCGGCATGGTCGAGGACATCTCCGAACAGCGGGCAGCGGAAGAAGCCCTCGAACGCGATGTGGCGGAGCGGCGGGAATCGGCGGAGAAGCTCAAGCGAACCACTCAGACCCTTCAGACGCTCATCGATGCGTCGCCGCTTGCCATCATGACGCTGGACTCTGCTGGGAAGGTACGGAGCTGGAACCACGCCGCGGAAAAGATGTTCGGCTGGCCGGCGACCGAAGCCATTGGCAGAACGGTGCCGTTCGTGCCTCCCGAGGACATTGAAGGATTTCGCGAGTCGCTCAGGCGAGTGTTCTCGGGCGAAGCCTTAACCGGCCTGCAGGTGGTTCGATGCCGCAAAGACGGCAGCCGCATCGATGTCCGCGTGTGCGCCGCACCGACACGCAACCCCGATGGCACGATCGATGGCGGCATTGCCCTGGTCGAGGACGTGACCGAACGCAAGAATCTGGGTGAACAGCTCCGGCAGGCGCAGAAGATGGAGGCGATCGGACAGCTGACCGGCGGCATCGCGCATGACTTCAACAACCTGCTCACGATTGTGATTACCAACGCGGCGCTCCTTGCCGGTGAGGTTCCGCAGGATCGAGCCGATATGCGTGCCGAGTTGTCGGAGCTCCAGCGCGCGGCGCTTCGCGGGGTGGAGCTGGTCCGGAAGCTGATGGCGTTCAGCCGCCGCCGGGCGGTGGAGCTCAAGCCGATCGATTTAGGGCAGGTCGTCACCGATGCCTCGAATGACTTGCGCCGGTTGCTTCCGGCCTCGGTGGAGGTGGCGGTGCAGGTAGAGAAAGCGGTATCGCTGACGATCACCGGGGACGTGGGCGCTATCGAGCAGATCCTCTTCAACCTGGCAACGAACGCGCGTGACGCCATGCCCGACGGCGGCGCGCTTCGGCTCTTCGTGCACCGAGCCTGGCTGGACGAGGAGCACCGGCGGGCCCGGGGGTGGGGCAATCCGGGCGAATACATCGTGATTGCCGTGAGTGATACCGGCTGCGGCATGAGTGCCAGCGTCAAGGCCCGGGTATTCGAGCCGTTCTTCACCACGAAAGAGGTGGGGAAGGGTACCGGCCTTGGTATGGCGATGGTGTATGGTCTCGTGACCCAGCATCGCGGCTACGCCGATCTCTATAGCGAACAGGGGCGGGGAACCACCGTCCGGCTTTATTTCCCGGCCGCGGCAGCCTCTGCGGGCGCCGGGGTCGCGGCGCAGGATGACATCAGTCCGGTAGGCGGCACCGAGCGCATTCTCGTGGTGGACGACGAGGACGGAATCCGCCGCTCCGCGGTTCGGGTGCTGTCCAAGTTCGGCTATAGCGTCGACGAGGCGCCGGACGGATGTGCAGCCATAGCGGTGATTCGCGAGGCCAAGGCACCATTCAACCTCGTGCTCACCGACGTGGTGATGCCGCGGATGGGTGGAATGGCGCTGTACCATGAGTTGAGACGGGAGGGCAGTGACGTGCCGGTGCTGATGATGAGTGGACACACCGCGGAAGATCTGGACCAACTGGAAGACCCGGTGACAGGAGCCAAGTTCCTGCACAAGCCCTGGAGCGTTACCGATCTCTTGCGCCGAGTGCGTGAGGTGCTGGACGCCAAAACGGAGGCGGCTGCGTAGCACCTCAGCCCAGGCGAGCGAGCGCCCGGAGCAGCAGCATTATCAGCATTCCAACCGTAATCACCAGTGCCACGGTAGCGATGCCGAGGATTACCCGCACCCGCCGCAGCCCTGCCTGTTGGAGCCTGATCGATTCCTCCTGATTGCGTAAGGCCATTTGATAATTCACCGTACTCTGACGCTGCAGCTCGAGCATCTCCTCGAGAACGCGGAGAATGCGGTCATCGTTCATGCCTCCCTCCCGCTTTCTTGCCGGCTCGCCGTTGGTGAAACAGCCAATCCCAGAGCATCGGATCCGAGAACGCCGGATCCCAGGACTCATGACCCACGTCCGGGTATTCGGTGTAGTTGATCTTGTGGCCGGCCTGGTTGAACGCCTGGTGGATCCTGCGTGACTCCTCCGGTGGTACCAGTGAATCCCTGGCGCCGTGAAACAACCACACCGGGGTGCCGCCGAGCCGGCGTGCGAGCTCCGCATACGGATCTTTCTCACGGAGCCCCGCCTCCAGCTCCGTGAAATGACCCGGCGGCAAGATGCCACCGCATACCGTCACGATCGCGGCAAACCTGCTCGGATCTCTGAGGGCCAGGGTCCAGGCGCCGTAGCCTCCCATGGACAGGCCGACGACGTAAGTACGGCTCCGGTCGCCTTGGAACTCGCGCTGCTGTAATTGAACGGCACATACACCTGATACCGGACCGGCTTGCCGCCCAGCTCCATGGTGCGGTCCAGGAAGCCGGTCTGCTGTTGGGCCACAGCTCGACTGCCGGCAAAGCAGATGAGGCAGAACACGACCGACCTCAGCTGTCGCATTCCTCTGTTCCACCCATGCTGTGCTCCAGGTGATAGAGCAGAAAGGTGCCGTCCATTCGTCCGTAAATTTGACCGACCCACTCCCCCTGCAGACGTCGGCCTCGGAGAACGCCGCGAAGCTCACCTCGAGCCGCGGCAATGTCTGGCTGAATAATGACGATCACCGAGTCGGTACCTTCCGGAACCCGCACGATCGCCGGGTCGCAGGGCGGTGCACCAATAACCCGCACCCCATCGAGCCGGTACCACGCCTTGAGTCCTGAGGTGCATGGCCCATCGCCGAGCGGCAGGGAATCCGCACACCGATCCAGGATGCGTATCTCACCGGTGCGGTCCACTCGCAATTCATCGGATTCCGGCGGTACCGTGGCTGAGGAAAAGGCCCAGAAGCCTACCAGCCGCTCCTCGGGCGAGACGCCACTGTTGGTGAGATCTCCGGTGCATGCCAGAACCATACAGAGCACACCACACACGAAGGGCCTCATGCTTGCCTCTGAGGGCTCGCAAGCCGCAGTCCCAGCGTTAGAACCGCTGCCGCCATTGCCACCAGCACCAGCTCGCCGACCCATGGGCTCAACTGGAGCTTGAGCACCAAAAGCGCAGCGGTCGCATTGATCGCGAAGTGCAATAGGATCGCGAGCGCCAACCACCGCAGCCCTCCCCGCATCCAGATCTGCAACACCACGAGTGCCAGACCGACGTGCACCGCGATCGCGCTGGCACGTTCCAGCGCCGCCAGCTGGATCTTCCAGAAGTCGAGCACAGCCGTCTGCTCGCGAATGGCGTCGGCCGCCGCTGGTGGTAGTCTTCCCTGCGCGGCCAACACCCAGCTCACCAGCAGGCCGGCCAGTGGTAGCCCGGCCAGCAGAATTGCCTCCAGTGCCCCATGTCCGAGGCCGAACATGATCCCAACTCGCCGGCTCCGTTCCGTGGTCAGGAGATGTCTGTAGCCGAGCCAGCGGCCGGTTTCCTCGAAGAGTCCAGCGGTGAGAGATGAGAAGAGCAGGAAGGGAACCACCCACTCCGAGTGTGAGTGAACCCATCGACCGAGCGGAATCTGCCAGGGAAGCCGGAGAATCACCTGCGAGACGAAGAAGACCAGAGCGCCGATGCCGAGTGCTCTGAGCGGCGCGCCACTTCGGCGATGCCACCACAGTGCTGCCACCACCGGCGCAACGAGACAGAAGGCAGCTGCCAGGGCCAGCCCGGTTGCGGCGATGGGATCGAAGAGCACATGTGCCGGAGCGACGTCCTGCACAGTCATGCCGGCTGCGTGGCCTCCAGCTGCTCCATCCGACGTTCCCGATGGAGCAGGAACAGCGGCAGCGTGCCCGCCAGTCCGAAGGCAAGTGCCAAGAGCCAGTAGCTCCACACGCGAGGCATGCCGACGCGGGTTCCCTCGACGTAAAACCAGATGCAGGCGACCACGGCGGTGAACAGCAGGTCCACCGCAAACGCCGTCGCGATCTGGTTGGCGAACATACCCGCCATGGTTTCGAGCGGGCGGGTCCACAGGAGCACATTGCCGGTATCGATCGATACCTGCAGCACGAACCAATTGGCGAGAGATGTACCCCACCACCGTCAGCACGGCGTAAAGGCGCTTCAATCCGGCGCGCGTCATGCCGGCTTTCGTACTGCCATGCACTCGAGCTCGATGCGGGCGCCGAGAGCCAGCCCGTTGGTACCGAAGGCACTTCTCGCGGGCCGGTGTGAGCGGAAGAAGGTCACGTAGACCTCATTCATCGCGTCCCACTCCCGGATGTCCGCCAGCATGACGGTGCACTTGACCACCTGATCCAGCGATGACGCCGTGGCGCTCGAGCGCATTGGCAATGTTCGTCAACGTCTGCTTGGTCTCGGGCCCTATCCCTCCC
Source organism: uncultured Gemmatimonadales bacterium (assembly GCA_963730915.1). Taxonomy (GTDB): domain Bacteria; phylum Gemmatimonadota; class Gemmatimonadetes; order Gemmatimonadales; family GWC2-71-9; genus CAVVWJ01. The sequence continues at coordinate 445,556 of CAVSTR010000005.1, forward strand.
GGTACCAGCCGGCCGGTGCTGTCAGTGCCGAGTTGGCCTGAGAGATAAAGCATGTCACCGACCTGCACTGCCTCGGAAAACGGCAAGGGTCGCGCGCCGGGCATTGGGAAGAATTCCGGGACAGGATCGTGCCGTGCATCCCTCCCACAGCTTGCCAGGAGGACGCAGCACACGACCATGGCTCTCATTGAGAGAGGGTTGCCCGGATGTCGGTTTGCCCCTCGCAATCGCCGATCCCGCACACCACCACGTATGCGACCCCAAACCCTACTACCGGTGCACCCACAACCAGGGCGGCAGTGCGGGAAACACTGAAGCGGGACCGCTCCAGGCTGGCGATGTCGGCGAGTGGCAAACCGACAGTGTCACCCCGTACCCGGCCATAAAGACTGTCGGACCGGACGAATGGAGCTGTGAGCGCTATCCGGGAGCTGTCAGCTCGCGTAGCCCGGACTTGATAGGGCAACGACTGTCCCGGCTGAAGCGTTCGTACCGAGTCATACGGATGCCAGATGGCACAACCGGCTATCAGCACGAATGAGGCTAGCAGCGGTGATCGACGACCAGGATATGACAGCATAAGGGGCCTTTCGGTACCACGAAGATGAAGCCGAGTTTAGAGGGTGTCGAGTGGTGTCTTTAACGGGAGGCTCTCACCTCTTCATAGCGCAATGGCGAACGGCCGCTCATGTGACGGCCCCATGTGGCGCGCAACATGTGCCCCTCGACGCTTGCGATAAGGTGAGGTCCAGCTACACAGTTTGCATTCGGCGGGCAATCGAACTCGATCTCGATCCGTCTCTCCCTTTCGACCCAGTGCATCCCGGAAGTGGTCTCGGTGGGGCCCTGAACCGGTCCTACAGGGTCGTGAGGAACTAGTTCGATCACCTCTGTAACCGACCCGGAGCCTTTCGGACCAAACCGGATGCTCTGCGAGATCGAGCTCACCGTCGCCAACTCGTTCGTGTACAGCGCGGTTGGAAGCGGATCGTTGGCGACTGCGACCAGGGTGTACTCCTCGGCGAGCTCTCCCGGAGCAAGCGAGTGGCTGCAGGCGAAGGCGAGGACGACGAACAGAGCAGAAAGGAAACCGCGGGAACTGGGAGTGGACATGGGGGCCCTCCAGGGGAGACAGGCGGCGTTTCGCCGCTGTACTCAATAGGACGGCGATTGTACCAGAGCCGGACACATCCCGGTCACAGCTCAGCGCTCGTTCTGGCCTCCCTCGCAAGACGCTCGGTTTCGGCATCCAAAATGGCACGGATTTCGGCAATCAGCGGCGGTCCTTCTGTGTGCTCCCGTCCATACTCCAGATTGAACCCGTAATCAAAGGCGGAAGGGTTCTTCCCTTGGGTGTGCTGCAGGATGGTTTCCAGCTTGTCCAGCGCCTTGGCAAGCTTGGCCTCAGGCGTCTTCGCCGCCTCGTATTCGTCCCAGAGCTCGGCGATTTCCACCCCGAGACGCGACGGCAGCGGCTGCAGCAGGGTGAGGAGGTCGCGGCGCTCGTCCTTTCCCTTGCCGGTGGCCACTCCGGCCGCGCGCCGTCGGGCCTGCTCCGGTGCCGGGACGTCCCCACCTACGGCCTCGCCGAGGTCGTGGACCAGGCAGATCTTCAGCAGCTTGGCGAAGTCCACGCCGGGGAATTCCGGCGCCAGCACCATCGCCATGAGGCAGAGCCTCCAGGTGTGCTCGGCGACGCTCTCCTGCTGCCCATCCGAGGTGTAGGCACTCCGGTGAGTCGCCTTGAGCCGTTCGGATGCGCGCAGGAAGTCGAGAACACCGGCGAGCTCGCGAGGGGTCATCCTGCCAAGATAACGGGCGATTCAGCCGGAGACGGGTGCCCAGTCGCACGCGATCCATTTGCCAGTGCGAGTGCGGCTAAACCGCTCCACTGAAGTGCGGCATACCGAGCCATCATCGGCGAGGAGCAGAGTAGGTTCCTGCTTGTCTATCACCCGTTTGATCGCATAGCCTGGCTGGGGGCCGGCCGACAGATGGAATGATGTGGGCCACCGCTCAGCATAGTCCGGTCGCGCACAGCTCGAGATGGCACACGCGAGAAGTAGCGGTAGGGAGAAACGCATGGCAAACTCCTTGGGGATCCTGTAACTCGGACGACTGCATTCCGTAGTGCGGCACATCCCTGTCGGCCTCCGGCACCACCTTATCGCCCGGGACTGTCTATTCTTCAGGCCCAGGATTGTGAACTCCGGAGGAGATTGTATGAGACTAGCCAGGTATTCAGGCACTGGGACTACACTGCTGGCCGCCGTGGTTCTCGGTTGCAGCCGTCCTGCCACGGTAACCCAGACAACCCCCGCGCCAGCCCCGGTGCCACAGCCCGATAGCGCCGCCATAGCCAAGGCTCGGGCAGACAGCGTCCGCTACCCCTATACTGAGGCCGATGTCCAATTCATGTCGGCCATGATCGGCCATCACTCCCAGGCTCTTCTCATGGCAGAATGGGCGCCAACGCATGGCGCCGGATCGTCCGTGCGGACGCTGGCCGAGCGGATCATCAATGGCCAGCAAGACGAAATAGTGACGATGCAGCGGTGGCTCGGAGACCGCCGGAAACCGGTGCCCGAATACGGTCGTAAGGAAGGATCAGGTACCGGTCACCACCACCATGCGGGTATGCCGGGAATGCTCAGCCCGGAGCAGCTTCGGCAGCTCGATGGAGCCCGCGGCAGCGAGTTCGACCGGTTGTTCCTGACGTTCATGATCCAGCACCACAAGGGCGCGGTCAGTATGGTCGAGAAGCTGTTCGCCACTCCCGGCGCCGCGCGGGACGAGACGGTATTCAAATTTGCAAATGATGTCAGTGTCGATCAGCGTACGGAAGTCGCCCGCATGCAGCGCATGCTCGGCGGGTCGGCGTCAAAGACAGGCAGTCAGTGATCACTCCCCCATCTAAGGAACGCACCATGGTATCCAGTCAGCTTCGGTCTTTCTCGCTTGCAGCCGGGTTGTTGTCGGCGGCGGCGTGCGCCAGCTCGACCTCCAGCTCGGATGGAGGCCCATCGCCGCGGGGCGACATGTCGGCCGAAGCGCCGAAGCCCGATCCGCGCATCGGCCTCAAGCCCGGTCGGATGGATGCCGCCGAGGCGATCTGGAATCTGCGTCTGGTTTCCAAAACCCCGCCGTCGGCGCAGTTCGTCGGGCAGACCAACTCGGACCTGGCTTTCAGTGGCAACCACGTCATCCAGGGGAGCTACAACGGCTGGCAGGTGTGGGACATTTCGAACCCGCGCCAGCCCAGCCTCAAGACTGCGTACGTCTGCCCGGCGTCTCAGAGTGACGTCTCGGTGTACAGGAACCTGCTGTTCGTGTCGGGCGAGAACCTGTCGGCCCGGCTGGACTGCGGCACCCAGGGCGTGGAGGACACTGTCAGCAACCAGCGGCTCCGCGGCATCCGGATTTTCGATATCACGGACATCACCAAGCCCAGGAACGTCGGCAACGTTCAGACTTGCCGGGGCTCGCACACTCACACGGTGCTGGTCGATCCCAAGGACACCGAGAATGTGTACGTCTATATCTCGGGCTCCTCTCACGTCCGGCCGGAGAGCGAGCTGCCCGGCTGCATAAGCGCCCCGAAGGATCCGAACTCTGCGCTCTTCCGCATCGAGGTCATCAAGGTGCCACTCGCCAATCCGGGACAGGCAAGAGTCGTCAATTCTCCCCGGATCTTTCAGAACCTGGTGGCGCCACCCAAGCACGGTGATGCCCCCGAAGACGCCGCGGCGCGAAAGAAGCAGCTGGAGGACGCAAAGGCGCAGGGTCTCTACACTGTCACCATCGAGGGTGAAGAGGAGATCGTTCCACCCCAGGCCAGCGCGGCCATGCTCGACAGTGTGGTTGCTGCCCGTGGTGGCAGCGGCGCACCCACCGCAGCCGACAGCGCGACCCTGCGGCAGGCGCTCCCTGCCATGGTGGAAGCCATGATGAAGGCGCATGCGGCGGAAATGCCGGACTCCACTGCGGGACCGACCCAGTGCCACGACATCACCGTGTATCCTGCGATTGGCCTCGCCGGCGGTGCCTGCGAGGGGTACGGCTTCCTGCTCGATATCAAGGACCCGGTGCGGCCCACCCGCATTGGAGCGGTTTCCGATTCCAATTTCTCCTACTGGCATTCGGCGACGTTCAACAACAGCGGCAGCAAGATTCTGTTCTCGGATGAGTGGGGTGGGGGCGGCCAGGCCAAGTGCCGCGCGACCGACAAGCCGGAGTGGGGCGCGGACGCCATCTTCACCATCAGCAAAGACCGGAAGATGGATTTCCAGAGCTACTATAAACTGCCGGCCCCACAGACCACAGCCGAGAACTGCGTCGCACACAACGGCTCGCTGATTCCGATCCCCGGGCGCGATATCATGGCGCAGGCGTGGTACCAGGGTGGCATCTCGGTCTTCGACTGGACCAACCCGAAAAAGCCCAAGGAAATCGCCTTTTTCGACCGGGGTCCGGTCGACTCCACCCGGATCGAGAGCGGCGGCTACTGGTCTACCTACTGGTACAACGGCTACATCGTCGGGTCAGAGATGGCTCGTGGGCTGGACATCTTCGAGCTGGCGCCAAGCGCGTTCATCTCGGAGAACGAGATTGCGGCGGCAAAGACCGTGAAGTTCCAGTACCTGAATACCCAGGGGCAACAGAAGTTCGTGTGGCCGGCCAGCGTCTCGCTCGCCCGGGCGTATCTGGACCAGCTCGAGCGGTCGAAGGGGTTGGAGGCTGGGAAGATCGCGGAAGTCAGAGCCGCGCTGGCGACCGCCGAGAAGTCTTCGGCAGCAGAGCGTGGCAGCGTGCTCCGCCAGGTGGTGAGCCAGCTGGAGGCTGAGGCGGCTCGAGCCGGCGACGCCGCCAAAGTGAATACGCTGGCGAGCACGGTCCGCGAGCTTGCGGGTGAGTCGCGCCTAGCGTCTCGGCGCTAGCTTCGAATCTTCATATGGGGTTCACCAGCAGGTGGCTGTTTGCTGGATTCATTACCGCCGCTCCAACCATCGTTGGGGCGGCGGGTGCTCCGCCGGATCCTCAATGTGCCGACTCGATTGCGGACGGAATGGCGTTCCTGGCCGGCAGCTGGAAAGGTTCCAGCTACAGTGTCACCGGGCGTGACACCACCGAGGACGCAACGATGCTGGTCCAGAGCGCACGACTCTACGGCGGGTGCGCCCTGGAGGAGCGGTGGAGTGCTGTGCAGGCCGGAAAGACACTGTTCACCGCGCGGGTTTTACGGGCATATGATGCGGCCAGCGCGCGGTGGCTGGTCTACTACGTCGACAACCAACTCAATTCACAGTTCTACGAAGGCAGACTGGAGCGCGGACGCTGGCGGTTCCTGCGCACTCGCATGGATGGAGCCACACCGATACAGGTTCGTCTCACCTGGGCGCCCGCAGGGCAGGGTTACGAACAGTTGATCGAACGATCGCGCGACGGCGGTAAAACGTGGGCGCTTGGGGGGTTCGTCCGCTTCAAGCCATCGGGCGGTGCCGATTAGCCGGTTGCGAACTCACGACTGGCGACCCGCGCCCCCGCCCTCTACCCTTCCAGTACCCCATGTCAGCCGACTCCCAGCTCCGGACTCCCGTCTCCCGACTCGTCGAGACCGAGATCGGCAGCCCTGCCAACTCGACCTCCGCGTCGGGCAGTCTCCCGGCTGACCTGCTCCAGCAGGCCGCGCACCGGCTGGGCCTCATCTGCGCCGTGATCGCGGGTCTGTGGATCGCCGAGCTGCTGCTGGGTCACCTCGTCACGCCTATCCCGACCCAGTATCCCGACGTCAAGATCTTCCGACTATTCGAGGTAATGGGAGCGATCTCGCTCTCTCTTTCCCTTGGTCTATTCTGGTACGCCCGCCGCTCCCGCCGCGACCCCCGATTCCTGCTCAATCTAGGACTGGTGTACGAGGTACTGATCGCTCTGTCCATCGGGATGCTGGACTGGGCGTACAACACGCCGATGGGCCTCTCCTGGATGGGCATCATCATCCTCATCTTCGCGGCGATCATTCCCGCCCCGCCGGCGAAGACCCTGATGGTGGCACTGCTGGCGGCCTCCATGGACCCTCTTGGCGCCCTCATCTGGAAGGCGGCCGGACAGCAGCATGTGCCTGGCGTGGGCGATGTGTTCCTCCACGCCTTCCCGAACTACCTCATGGCCGTAATCGCGCCGATTATCTCCCACATCATCACCGGTCTCGGACGCGAGGTGAAGAAGGCGCGTGCGATGGGGAGCTACATGCTGGACAGCCTGATCGGCTCGGGCGGGATGGGCGAGGTGTGGCGCGCCAATCATCGCTTTCTGGCGCGGCCCGCCGCGATCAAGCTGATCAAGCCCGAAGTGATGGGCGCCATGACGGAGGAGCAGCGGGAGGTGCTGGTCGAGCGGTTTCGCCGCGAGGCCCAGGCTGCGGCGATGCTCCGTTCGCCGCACACCATTCACCTCTACGACTTCGGGGTCACGAGCGACGGCACCTTTTACTATGTGATGGAGCTGCTCAACGGCATGGACCTCCAGACCCTGGTCTCGAAGCACGGTCCGCTGCCGCCGGGCCGCGCCATCTATCTGCTCCAACAGGCGTGCGAGAGCCTGTCTGAGGCGCACGGGCGCGGGTTGGTGCACCGGGACATCAAGCCGGCGAATATCCAGGTATGCCAGATGGGAGATTACTGTGACTGGGTCAAGGTGCTCGACTTCGGCCTGGTGAAGACCCTCGGCGGCGATCTCCCGGAGGCGGGCCTGACGGCGCCGCACACAGTAACCGGCACCCCGGCCTACCTCTCCCCTGAGAGCGCCTTAGGCGAGCCGGTGGACCAGCGGACGGACATCTACGCGCTCGGCTGCGTGGCGTACTGGATGCTTACGGGCCGCTACGTCTTTACCGGCGAGAACGCGATGCAGATCGTGGCTCGGCACACCTCCGCCCAGCCGACGCCGCCGTCGAAGCACAGCGCGTTCGACGTTTCACCTGCGCTGGATGAGCTGGTGCTCGCGTGTCTCAACAAAAGACCGGCTGATCGACCGAGGACGGCGCGTGAGCTCTGCGACCGCCTAAGTCACTGCGAAGTCGAAATAGCCTGGCGCAGGGAGGATGCGATGGAATGGTGGGAGACCCGTCCTGCTCACGAGGCGGGCGTTGCCCTCAGCAGGGCGTGAAAATCCGTGGGCGGCCTCGAAGTCATGACCAAGGAGTTGCGTGCTCGCGCGGCTGCTGGACGATATGGCGCGGGCGGTTCCGAATATCATTGTGGGTCGGGAGGAGATCGGCGACCCCGGTGGCCTGCAGATCCGGAAATGTCGTGCCCTTACTGCTGCCGCTGCGTACCTGTGGCGCGATCGCTCGAAGGTACCCGCGGAACCAGAGTGCACAATAGGAGCCGAATGGGCATGTCGATTTACGACTGCCAGAATCGACGATTATGTAGAACGGTTGGAGCTACGAACCAGGGAAAGGGAGGGCTTAACATGTTGCAGCCGACTATCTACATACCGTCACCCTGTACCACCTCGCGGGAGTTCCGCCAACTCCGCCAGACGCCGCTCCAGAAACCGGCGCTGAGACTGGTGCGGGCTGAGGCTCAAGGCACGCTCAAATGCCTCTCGCGCCTCCAAGGAACGCCCCAGCTTTCGGTAGAGCTCGCCGCACGCCGAGTGGGCTAGGGCATAGTCAGTGAGATCGCCGCGAGCGAGGATACACTCGATCAGCATCAGTCCCGCCTCGGGTCCATCGCGCATCGCCACCGCCGCGGCGCGGTTGAGCTCTACTACTGGTGACGGGTCGGCCTTCAGAAGCACGTCGTACAGGCCAACGATCTCCGCCCAGTCAGTCTCTGCGGCACTCGGGGCGCCCGCATGCACCGCGGAGATCGCCGCCTGCAGCGTATAAGGGCCGAAGTTCCGCGACCGGAGCGCCAGGTCGACCAGTGCCTCACCTTCAGCGATCAGCTCTCTGTTCCAGAGCGTTCGATCCTGGTCGTCGAGCAGGATCAAGTCGCCATCCGCTGAAGTTCGCGCCGGGCGCCGTGCCTCATGCAGCAGCATCAGGGCGAGCAGCCCGCGCACTTCCGATTCCGGGAGCAGGTCCGCCAGCAGCCGTCCCAGCCGGATCGCCTCGCCCGACAGATCATCGCGTTCGGGTGACCCAGTCAGCGCTGAATACCCTTCGTTGAACACCAGGTAGACGACATGCAGTACTGAGGCGAGCCGCTCCGGAAGCTCGGTGCGGGAAGGCACCTGATAGGGGATCCGCGCCGCCTTGATCTTCGCCTTGGCCCGCACGATGCGCTGCGCCAGGGTCGAGGGCGGAGTGAGGAAAGCGCGTGCGATCTCCTCCGTAGTGAGGCCGCAAACCTCGCGCAGCGTGAGCGCGATCTGCGCGTCGGGGGGCAGGGCAGGATGGCAGCAGGTGAAGATGAGCCGGAGCCGGTCGTCCTCCACCACTTCGTCGTCGAGGTCGTGTGCCGGGCTGACGCCATCGCCCAGGCTCTCGACGATGTGGTTGAGCGATGCGTCGAAGCGGGAGCGCCTCCGTAGCCCGTCGATAGCCTTGAAACGTCCAGTCGACACGAGCCAACTGCGCGGGTTACGGGGAACTCCCTCCACGGGCCAACGTTCCAGGGCCGCTGAGAACGCCTCCTGAAGCGCCTCCTCGGCCAGGTCGAAGTCACCGAGGAGACGAATCAGGGTGGCCAAAACTCGGCGGGATTCGCTGCGGTAGAGCTCTTCGATGGTCTCAGACATGAGTCAACTAGTCTAGAGTCGAGGGTCTAGCCCCGACGCTAGACCCCCGACCGCTCTACGCACTCGCTCCTGCGCCCTCCTGCCCCTGCTGGGCCATTTCCTTCGAGAAGTCGACCACAGGCCGCACTTCGATGCCGCCATATCGCGCCGAGGGGATCCGAGCCGCGATCTGAATGGCTTCGTTCAGGTCCCCGGCCTCGACCAGGTAGAATCCGCCGAGCTGCTCCTTCGTCTCGACGTAGGGCCCGTCCGTGGTGGAGATTTTCCCGTTTCTGACTCGAACAGTCGTGGCGGTCGGGGTCGGGTGCAGCGCCTCACCGGCCACGAGCTGCCCCTTGCTGCGGATCCCCTCGGTGAAGGCGAAGTATTCGCCCATGACGGCTTCCGACTCGGCGGGCGGCATCGATTCCCAGGCTTTCTCGTTTTCGTAGATCAGGCACAGGTAGCGCATGGATTCCTCCAGAAAGGGATGCACATCGTGGTCGATACTGGTCGTTCGGAGAGGGCGTAAATCGACAACCGGTCTCTCGCAGCCTTCCCTCGTCCTACGAAGTCATGCCGCCGCTGTTTCGAGGCCGGCCTTACCGTGCCGCTGTTCGAGTGAGACCATCATCCTCACGGACAGCTTCTGGGTGTCAGACGAACCGGCAGCGGTGCGGGCGTGGGTTCTACCCCTATGTCCGCGAAATAGGCGCCCTTACCAGACCAACTCCCACGTCCTGCGGAGAGCAAAGAGAAGCTGTACCCGGTATATCCACCGCCCAGAACCAACTGGAGCGTACCGCCCGAACCGGGAGCCCACCAGGAGATCGGCGCCCGCGGCTCCGAGGCGCCCGGCTCCTTCACCGCAAGCCGACCGGGATCCACGAACAGGGGGGCGGGCTCGCGCGTGAGCGCAATGAGTTTCGGAAGCGACACATCCGGTGCGGGAGTGCCACCCAGGATCACGTCGTAGCAGCCAGGAATCGCTCCAAGGGCCACATCGGGATCGGGTCCCGGTGTCGAGTCTGTGACGGAAGGCGAGCAGGATAGCGAGATCAGAGCGGCGAACAGAGCGATGCGACGGGCCATGAGGACCTCCGATGGAAGACTTCTCAAGGAGACGCCGCATCAGCCTGCAGACTGCACGTGGAGCGCTCGACTATTTGCTGGTGCCACGCTCGAAGACTGTTTTCCCCTCGAGCAAGGTCCGCAGAACACGCACGGTGTGGATTTCCTCAGTCGGAATCTCGAACAGGTTTCGCTCCAGCACGATGAGATCGGCGAGCTTGCCCACCTCGATCGAGCCGGTCTCACGCTCGCCGCGGTTCGCGTAGGCCGCATTGATGGTATACATGGCGAGCATGGTCGGCAGATCGACGCGTTCGACGGGATTCCACACCGCCTGTGTCGTATCGCCAGGCGGCCTGTGGCTCATGCCGGTCTCGATTGCGTCCAGGGGATTGAGCGATGAGACCGACCAGTCACTGCCGCCGGATACCACTGCTCCAGACCGAACGACGCTCGCGATCGGGTACAGCCAGCGGGAACGGCGTGATCCGAGTGCCGGCTCGGTAAGCCTGGTCAGGTACTCGTCACCATTGGCCCACAGAGCCTGAAAATTCGCGACGACACCGAGCTCCCGGAAACGTGGCACGTCATCCGGGTCGATCAGCTGCAGGTGTGTGATGCTGTGGCGGGCATCATGGGCGCCGTTTCGGGCCCGCGCGTATGCGAAGGCATCCAGGGTCATACGGATCGCGCGGTCACCGATTGCGTGCACGTGGATCTGGAGTCCCTCGCGATCGAGTGCGACCGCCAGGTCCTTGAGTGCTGCAGGATCGTAGACCGGCGTACCCGAGTCTGCGTGGCGATCCAGATACGGTGCCAGGAGTGCCGCGGTGCGCGACTCGATGACGCCGTCGGCAAAGAGTTTCACGGCGGTGGGGTGCACTCGCGCGCTTGCGAATCTCGTCCGCAGCTGCCTCAACTTCGGGAGCATGCTGTCCGGGAGCGGGTCTCCGAGGTGGATGGCGGCGATGACGCGGAGGGTCAACGCTCCCTTCTTGGCCGCATCGGAGTAGGCGCGCAGATCTGCCTCATCGGTTGCGGCGCTGAAGATCGTCGTGATCCCGTATTCATTGGCCAGCTGCTGCGCCCGCGCCAGACCGGCAGCCCGTTCCTGATCGGTTCGGGGAGGGACTATCCTGCCAACCAGCGCGATGGCATCCTCACGCAGGGTTCCTGACGGCTCGCGGGTTCCGGGATTGCGTTCGATTCGGCCATTAGGGGGATCCGCCGTCGTTGCTGTAATCCCCGCGAGGGCCAGAGCCTTCGAGTTTACCCACGCTGAGTGACCGTCGGCGGCGTAGAGAATGGCGGGCCGGTCAGGAACTGCCTGATCGAGCAGCGCCTTGGAGGGATTTGCGTCCTTGAAGATCGGCAACTGCCATCCGCCACCGCGGACCCAGGGCAGACCGCGCTGGGTCCGGGCGCACGATCGAATACTGTCCGCCAGGGCCTGCGCGGTGGTTAGATCGTCGAGGGTGCATTCACCGAGGTCGATCCCGGAGCTGATCGGATGCACGTGCCCGTCCTGGAAGCCGGGCAGCAGCATCCTCCCACTCAGATCCATGACTTCGGTCTGTTCTCCGATGAGACCGGGCGGGACGCTGTCACTCCCGACATAGACAATCCGGCCGTTCCGAACCGCCACTGACCTGGCCCAGCTTCGGGCCGCGTCCATGGTGTAGACGTCGGCTCGCCGAAGGACCAGATCGGCGGCTGCCGCGGACGTCTTTTCCGGAGCGCAGCCGCCCAGGGCCAGAAGAAGCCCAGACGCAAGTTTCACCACAGAGGCACAGAGCGATGGATGAAAATTTTCTGGTCCTATCTGGGGCCGGCCGCCAGGTTCTTCTCCAGATAGCTCGTGAGCAGCGAAAACAGGTGCAAGCTGGTCCCCTCGCCCTCGCAGATGCAGTGAGTTCGATTGGGGTAAGCCATCATCGTGAAGGGACGATTGGCCGCGACGAGTGCGTTCACCAGCCGCTCGGTGGATGCATAGTGCACGTTGTCGTCTCCCGAGCCGTGTACCACGAGCAGGTTCCCGCGGAGTTTATCGGCGTACGTCAGCGAGGAGCCTTCGGTATAGGCCTCGGGGTTTTGCGATGGCAGGCCGTAATACCGCTCCTGGTAGATCGTGTCGTAGAGGCGGATATCGGCCATGGGTGCGACGGCCATGCCGGTCTGGTACAGGCCGGCATGCCTGAACATCAGGTTCAGCGTGGTGGATCCGCCTCCGCTCCAGCCCCAGACTCCGATGCGCGTCGAGTCCACCCAGGGCCAGCTTCGCATCGTACCGAGCGCCGCCGCCTGGTCACCTGAGGACACAGTGCCGACTTTCTGATACACCACTTTCCGAAACTGCCGTCCCCGGGGAGCCGGGCGTGCCCCGGTTATCCAAAGAGGCGACGACGTAGCCGCGCTGGGTGAGCATCAGATGCCAGAGATAGTTGCCACTCCAGGAATCCAATACCGTCTGCGATGCGGGCTCGCCGTATACATGGAAGAGGACCGGGTACCGCTTGGTCGAGTCGAAATCGGCGGGTTTCATCACCCAGCCGTCGAGCTGAAGGCCGGAGCCGGCGGCCACCTTGACGAACCCGGCGGAGCCACGGCTGAGACGCGATACCATCGAGCGCAATCGCTCGTTCTTCACCAGCGTGCGCACGACGCGATGGTCGGGAAGACTGACCAGTTCGACGATCGGTGGCGTGCCAAAGGATGAGTAGGTGTGAAACGCCCACCGGCCGTCCTGCGAGATCCGATAGAGGTGATATCCGGGCTGACTTCGCGGAGTGACGCGTTCGGCCTTGCCTTTGCCGTCGAGCCGGCTTCGATAGAGATAGAGCTGTGTGGCATTCTCGGGAGACGCCGTGTAGTAGATCAGCCCCCGGGTGGAATCCACTCCTGCCACGAGTGGCTCGCCGAAGGCGCTCGCCGGATTATGCAGATCGAACGGTTCCCTCGTGACGAGCCGGGTTTTCTGGCCGTTCCGCGACACCACGTAGAGATGCAGCCAGCCGTCCCTCTCGCTGATCCAGGTAAAGCTCTTGCCGCCATCGAGCCAGCGTAAATCGTTCACCACATCGGTCCAGGCGCTGTCGCGCTCTACCAGCACGCTCCGTACCTTCCCCGTAGTGGCCTCGCCCAGCATCACGTTGTTGGTGTTCTGCAGCCGGTTGAGCTGCTGGAGGACGACCTCATCCGAGCCGGCGGCCCAATCCATCCGCGCGATGTAGTGGTTTCGCGGGTCGCCGGGAACCTGCAGCCAGGTGGTGTTCCCGCCGGCGGCGCTCACGACTCCGACCCGGCCCGCCGAGTTGGTGGTGCCGGTGATGGGGTACTGAACGGGAACGGTGAAGGAGTAGAGCGAGTCGGTGTTGTTGATCAGCAGGAAGTCTCGGACCCCGGATGCATCCAGCTGCCAGTAGGCGATGCGCCTTCCGTCCGGGCTCCAGCGAAACCCATCCCGGAGCCCCAGCTCTTCCTCGTACACCCAGTCGAACGTGCCGTTGATGATGGTCCGCGACCCGTCTCGCGTCAGCTGGGTGATGCGGCCGTCGGCGAGATTCTCGACGTACAGGTTATTCTCGCGCACATAGGCGACGCGTCCGCCGTCGGGCGAGAACTTGGCAAACATGAGTGTGGATGGCTTGGCAGCGGCGCCACCGAGTTTCCGGAGGTGGCCGCTCGTGATGTCGAGAGTCCAGAAGTCACCCCGCGTGTTTTCCCGCCACACCTTCTGCGAATTCGTGAACACCAGCAGCTGCTTGCCGTCGGGCGAGACGCTGTAGTCCTCGACGGCGAGCGGCATCGAGTCCCCTTTCGGCACCAGGCGGGAGGCGGCGACCCAGACGTCGCGCTTGCCCGACGCCGCGTCATAGCGAACCAGCGCGCGTCCACCGGGTGTGGTGCTGTCGGCCTCGAGCTTGGCGTACGCGGCGGCATTGCCGAGCCACCGTACCGGACCAAGCCGCTCCGGAGCGAAGTCATCGGAGTTGAAGATTCGCTCGAGCGAAAGCCGGGACGAGTCGGTCTGCTGGGAGGCAAGCGCGGTGGAGAGGATGGCAGAAAGGACAGCGGCAAAGCCGAACGCTCGGCTGATCAACATGAAAACTCCAGAGTCGAATTGGTCATGGTGGCACAGGCTTCCAGTTGTCCAGCGACAGGCCGATCAGCGCGCCGAGGCCGGTCCACACTCCAGTGAGGGTCGCGACGAACACGACACGCGGGATGTCGTCGGCCCTGGGACGGTCGCTGAGGCTCTCCCCCAGAATGAGCAGGAGGCTTCCCGCCAGCCCGGCCGCTCCGCCCACCAGGGCTCCACGTCCTGCCCGCGAACCGTGGCGGATGTCCAGTCGGTCCAGATCGCTCAGGGATCTTACCCTGGCCGGGTTCATGTCCGAGCCACACGAGGGCGCCGGATATCGGCAATAGCGCGCCTCGGGGGAGGCTCTACCGAGCGGCGCGAGCAGCCGGGCCTTCTCCGGCCCGTTCCGCCAATGAAACCGCACTACGGTGCCGCTATCAAGGAGGATTCTGCTCGACCCGAACGTGGTGTCGATCTGCTGCGCGGGTAGCGATGTGGCCGCCAGGCAGGTGAGGAGTGCCGCTGAGTGCAGACGCATGGGGATGACCAGGCCACGGAAAAAGGTGCCGCATTCTGGTCGACGACCGTCCTCCAGCCGTGACCCCGCGCAGCGACGCTACATGCGCCTACTGCGACACCGCGAACTGAAGCTCCAGGTCCGGCCCGGTTTGTGGCGGCAGTACCGGGACAGTCACGCGAGCCTCGAGCGGGTTGGCCGTTCCGCTGAATTCGAGTGTTGGGCCACCTTGCACCTGCGCCTCGAACTGGAGAGTGCCCTGTGACTGGGTGAAGGTTCCGGAGTAAACACGTCCGATGGAGTCACCGGATGGTCCTCCGCTCCTGGTGCAGTCATAGGGTCCGGCGAACTCCAGCCCGTACGTTCCCGCCTCGTTGAGCGTCAGTTCTCCTTCATCGATAAAGACATCACAATCGGCATCGGAGGTTGCCAGGTACGGCAGCGGGTTGCCTTCGACGCCTACGAGCACGTACGTCCCGAAGATCCGGTCATCGGGCTCGTTGCCGCAGCTGGAGAGAGTGCACGCGAGAAGCGCGATCCACGCGGCTCTATGACATTTCATGCACGGCTGTCGAGTAGTCGGTATGACTCGGGATCCACGGGGCGGCCACCTCCAGCACCTCGTCCGCTGCCACGACGAAGGCCCGATCTTCCGGCCCCGGTTGCACCGCACCAAAGCCGGTGAAGCTGCCGAACGCCGGGATGATTGCGCTGCGCGTCCCGATCAGAAAGCAGGGAAGCGTCTCCCTTTGAAGGCCACGGCCAACCAGGGTCAGCCCCGGGTGGACGTGCCCGGCCAATCCATAGGCACCTTCAGCGTCCACCGGTTCGTGACGAAAAATGAACGGCGGCACGAACGCCGGGGCATTGACGCAGTTGATTTGAAGATCCTTGGGCGGATCGCCGGCGTGGCGATCGTGGTTGCCGCGAACCAGCAGGATTTCGAACGTCCCCGCCAGGCTCCGCCACCGGCGCAGCTCAGCCAGCGTGTGCGAGGCGATCCGGCCGGCTTTCGCATGGAAGAGGTCTCCCAGAACCACCATCCTTCGGGCGCCGGTTCGCTGCAGCGCGCTGTCGAGCCTCGCGAGGTCATCGCTCGTGGTGCCGATTGGGACCGGGATCCCCGCCGCTCGGAAAGTGGACGCCTTGCCCCAGTGCAGATCGGCCACGACCAGCGTGCTGGTGCCCGGCCAATACAGTGCCCGCTCACTCAGGAGATAGACCTGCTCTCCCGCCAACGTCAGACAAACATCGGTCATCGAAATCCTCTGCCACGTCCGCTGCCGAATCTGATGCGACCATTGTTGGCGTCTGCTGCCCGCTCGAGCGGTGCCGCCAGCCGCCGTATCCGGTCGAGGAATTTTTCCGAGCTCACCTGCTCCCGAGCGCGGTCGACCAGCAACCCGAACGCCAATGGGGTGGGACGCTCCACATCACTGATCGTGACCGTGCCGTCCGCGATCCGCTCCAGAGTGCGTCCCAGCCGGCTCCGCTCGAGCTGCCGCTCCAGCACCTCACGGTGCGCCTGAAACAGCAGCAGGTTGTCGGGGTCGTAGCGCGCGAACACGTCGTACAGCAGTCCGCTGGAGGCCTGGACCTGCTTGACGCTCTTGTTCGCTCCAGGATAGCCCTGAAAGATAAGCCCGGCCACCCGGGCGATTTCCCGGAACTGCCGACGGGCCAGCTCCGCAGCATTCAAGCTCGCGGGAATGTCATGCAGCAGGTTGTCCGGACTGACCAGCCCCGCCTCGAGCGCCTCTTCCAGAGGTGCTGGATCGGGCGACAGCAGCTCGAAGCCGTAATCGTTCGCGGCCAGTGTGAAGGTAATCGGTCCAATCTGCGCCAGGCGGTAGGCGAAGAGCGCCGCCATGCCTTCGTGAACCAGTCTCCCTTCGACCGGATAGAAGAACAGATGGTGGCCTTCGCGGGTGCGAACGCGCTCGATCAGCAGCTCGTCCGGGGCCGGCAAGCGCGACCACTTGGCCTGCAGCTCCAGGATGGGCCTGACGGCTTCCATCTCCGCACCTTGAAAGAGACCTCGTCGGGCTTCGTCGAGCTTGACGCGCACAGCCGATGCAAGCTCCGGTGACAACGCCAGGCGGGCCCCAGTCCAGTGAGGAACCACCGAGGCAGGCTCGGTGGCCTTTCGCACCCATGCCGTCATGTCGCGGACCCGCACGAATTTCAGAGCCCGGCCCCCGAAGGTGAACACATCACCGGGTCGAAGACGTGCGATGAAATTTTCTTCGACAGTACCAACCGTCTTTCCCCGAACGAACTTCACCTTCATCGCCGCTTCGCTCACGATGGTGCCGATCGACATGCGGTGCCGCATGGCCGCGCCGCGATCGCGGATCCCGTAGATGCCATCTCGCTCGACTACCTTGTTGTACTCGGGATAGGCGCCGAGTACCTGCCCACCACGCGTGATGAAGTCGAGCACCCACCGCCATTCTCCGTCGCTGAGATCTCGGAACGCGCGCGTCGTTCGCACTTCCGCCATCAGCTCGTCGGGTCGAAAGCCACCGCCCACCGCAACCGTCACGGCATGTTGGGCGAGGAGATCCAGTGGCTGCTCGACCGGTGCACGCGACTCGATGGCTCCCTCCGCGAGTGCATGCCGGGCGGCGGCGACATCAAGAAGCTCCAAGGCGTTGGTGGGGACACAGGTGAGACGGCTGAGGGCGCCTGGCTGATGACCGCTGCGTCCAGCACGTTGTATCAAACGACCGACCGCCTTCGGGCTCCCCACCTGGAGAACGCGATCCACGGGAGTGAAATCCACACCCAGGTCGAGTGTGGACGTGCAGACGACGCAGCGGAGGCGTCCGTCGCGAATTCCGTCTTCGACCCACTCACGGGTCTCCCGGTCCATGGAACCATGATGGAGCGCGATCACGCCCGCCCAGTCGGGGCAGGCGGATAGCAACCCCTGAAACCAGATCTCAGCCGTGGCCCGGGTGTTCGTGAAGACCAGTGTCGTCTTGCCCTCTTCAATGGCACGCACTACGTCGGGCAGCATGCGGAGGCCGATCTGCCCCGACCATGGGAACCGCTCGATGGTCTCGGGGATGAGCGAGTCAACTTCCAGGGCCTTCGGTACCAGGCCCCGTATGATGCGACCGGGGCGTTCGCTCCCATCGTCCGCGATGCCCAGCAGCGTGTCCCGCGCGACCTCCAGATTGCCGAGCGTCGCGGAGAGGCCCCAGGTGCGAAGTGGGGGTCGCCAGCGGCGAAGTCGTGCCAGCGCCAGCTCGGTTTGTACGCCGCGCTTCGAGGCCATGAGCTCGTGCCACTCGTCTACCACGATTAGTTCTAGATTCTCAAAGAGGGAGGCGGCATCGGAACGGGTGAGCAGCAGGGCGAGACTCTCCGGCGTCGTCACCAGGACGGTCGGGAGACGCTCGCGCTGGCGGGCCCGAATTCGTGGGGCCGTATCGCCGGTGCGGGACTCGACAGTCCAGGGCAGTCCGAGGTCCTCCACGGGCGCCCGGAGCGCGTCCTCCGTGTCGGCGGCAAGCGCTCGAAGTGGGGTGATCCACAGTACGCGCAGTGGGGCACCTACCTGACGCTTACCCACCGACCCGCGGATCCGCTGACCGGCTGGGTAGTCCTTAAGCCACTCGAGCACGGGACCCATAAAGGCCGCATAGGTCTTTCCGGTGCCGGTGGCGGCGTGAACCAGTCCGCTCTGGCCAGCCAGGTACGCCCGCCAGACCTGTTCCTGAAATGAAAAGGGGTTCCATCCCTCCGAGGCGAACCACTCGTGCACGCACCCGAGGGGCTCTCGACCCGCACAATCGATGCTGCGAACGGCTCGCTCGGGCGTGGGCGGAAGGGGTGGCTCCGCCGCACGCTGTGCTCGCTTTCTGGCTGCGCGTGCTCTCCGGAGATCCACCGCCAGCGCGGATCCCCGGGGCCGATCACTCATGCATCACCATGAAAAAACTTAGCCGCAGATGAACGCTGATGAACGCAGATAGATACTAAGCGAGCCACGGATGAACCCGGATGGACACGGATCATTCAGCCTGTAGAGAAACTCCGTTTGGTGCCGTCACGACCCAGATGTTGAGGGTCAACTGCACACCGATGAGGAGCTGAATGGTGTGCCTTCACCAAAATTGTGTTTGAGATGACCCATGGAGCCTCCTGAGGAAATGGAACGATTGTGGTTTTCCGTGTCACCCGTGGCTCCTGCTGGCTTATCTGCGTTCTTCAGCGTTGATCTGCGGCCGATGGGGTTGTCGTCCGCGGTCTTCGATCGCCGCCATGTAGCGTTTGGCCGAATAACGGAGTGCTTCCTTCGCGTTGGTCCTGATGTTCTGCCCGAACCATGCTCCGTAGATCGTGTCGAACTCGAAGGGCTCGACCGCATCCACGATCTGCTGAACAGCCCGCGGCCCGAGTGGGATGTAATTCGGGTAGCTGTACATGAAGCTTAAGGTCTTTCGGTCCTGCCCCACCTGGATCACGTCGCCGGTCAGAAGTGCGCCCTTGCCCTGCGCGCCCGCCGCCCAATGAAGCACCGTTCCGCCGGGAAAGTGCCCGCCACAGCGAACGAGCGTCAAGCCTGGCGCGAGCTCATGGGTCTCGCCGTGCCAGAAGACAATTGCCGGGTGCGGCCGCAGGACCCATTCGCCATCTGCGGCGTGGAGGTACACTGGAACGTCGCCCAGCGCGCGGCTCCACTCGATCATGGACGAGTAATAGTGCGGGTGGGAGATCGCGATCGCGGAAACGCCTCCCAACGCCTGCACCGCGCCCACGCTGCGATCGTCGATGAAGCTGATGCAGTCCCACAGAATGCCGGCCGCGGCGCGGACGTGCAGTGCTCGTTGTCCAATGGCGAATTTGGGCTCGGTAGCGATGCTGATGAGCTCAGGTCCTTCTACGTCGAGCTGATTCCGGTGGGTTGCCTGCATCTCTTTAAGGGTGGTCCACTTCTGTCCGGCGTGCCCGACGTATTGGCGTTCATCCTCGCAGATGGCGCAGCGATCGGGCGGCAAAGCCGAGTCGGCGTATTGCACGCCGCAGGTGGTGCAGATGTATTTCATTCAGAAATAAAGCGTGAATAGTGAACAGTGAACAGTGAAAAGTGGACGGGAAACCCTCCGACTCACCCCGTTCACTGTTTACTCTACACTATTCACCATCCGCCCCTTCACTATTCACTCTTCACTGTTCACGTTGTTGAGGAGTCCCCTGACCGTCTCGATCGTATCCGCTTCTTCCGCCTTCTTGTCGGTGCGCCACCGAGCCATCCGCGGGAACCTGACCGCGATGCCCGACTTGTGGCGGGATGACCGCTGAATCCCTTCGAAGGCGAGCTCGAAGACCAGCTGCGGCTTGACGGTTCGAACCGGACCGAACTTCTCGAGAGTGTTACGACGGACGTACGCGTCCACCTTCCGGATTTCTTCATCGGTGAGCCCGGTATACGCCTTGGCGAACGGCACCAGGTGATCTCCCTCCCACACGCCGAAAGTGTAATCGGTGTAGAGTCCGGCCCGTTTCCCACTTCCGGGCTGGGCGTAGATGAGCACGGCATCCACGCTCAGCGGATCCACCTTCCACTTCCACCAGTCGCCTCGCCTCCGGCCCACTCCGTACGCCGAGCTCAGGCGCTTCAACATCAGCCCCTCGGCGCCGATTTCGCGGGCTGCGAGACGTGCGTCGGCCGCGGCTGTCCAGTCGGGTACGGGCACGGCCCTCGATAGACTTACCCGCTCCGGGGGGAGGGCTCGGAGCACCGTGGCGAGACGCTGGCGCCGTTCCCCGAGCGCCAGAGAGCGGATGTCGGTTCCTGAGTCTTCGAGCAGATCGTACGCGATCAGTGCGACCGGGACGTCATCCAGGATCTTGCGCCCGACATTTTTGCGGCCGATCCGCCGCTGCAACTGCGCGAACGGCAGGGGCGCCCCATCGACCCAGGGGAGTAGCTCCCCATCGATGACGGTGCCGTCCGGCAGCAGCGCGCCGGCCTCTTCCACCTCAGGAAACCGCCCCGCCAGGAGCTCTTCCCCGCGGGACCAGAGGAAGGTCAGGCCGGATCGTCGGATCAATTGGGCTCGGATCCCGTCCCACTTCCATTCCGCGATCCAGTCGGCTGGATCACCCAGGGTCATGGGATCCGTCTCCAGCGGGTATGCCAGGAAGAAGGGGTAGGGCCGGCTGATGTCCGCGTCGCGGGTGTCGCTGGCCGTGAGCCGCTCGAAGAACTCGGGCGTCGGGCCCCAGGTTCCCATGAGACGGTGGGAGAGCACACCCTCGGGTACACCACTCATCTGGGTGAGTGCGCGAACTACCAACTGCTGCGAGGCTCCGACCCGAAAGCTTCCGGTGATGAGCTTATTCCAGACGAACCGCTCCTTCGAGCCCAGCTCACGCCAGCTCTCGATCATCATCTCGCGCTGGGCGTCCTCATCTTCGCCCTGAAGACGCAGCAGACGCTCTTCGACCCAATACGCGAGCGGGAGCTCACTCGACTCCCCGCCCTCGGGAAGCAGCAGGGTTATCGTCTCTGCCAGGTCACCGACAGCGTGATAACTCTCCTCGAAGAGCCATGCGGGAATACCCGCTTCTTGTGCCGCCCAGGCCCGTAGCCGCGGCGCGGACACCAGCCGTTTGGGCCTCCGCCCGATCAGAAAGTGGACCGCCCAGGCGGCATCCGCGGGCGGGGCGTTTGCGAAATACTCGACCAGCGCAGCGACCTTTTCGTTGGTCGCGGTGGTTTCATCGAGCGCGGCATACAGGCGGGCGAAGCGCTTCATTCAGCCGACTCGACCTCGGGCCCCGCAGTTCCACTGGCCAGTTGTCCCGCTTCCAGAAGCTCTCCCTCGAATCTGGTCTGTACGGCACGGGCTTCGATCCCGCGCTCCTGGAGCCAGCGCACCACCGTGCCGGTGTACCCGTGCGTGACCCACACTTCGCCGGCACCGGTGGCGTCGATCGCCGCCAGCAGGCTGGGCCAGTCCACGTGGTCCGAAAGGGGAAACCCGCGGTCGAGGGAGCGCTGCCGCCGAGCCCCGCGAACCATCATCCAGCCGGAAGCGAAGCCGGTCGAGCGATCACCGAACCGCCGAGCCCAGATGGAGGCATCTGCATAGGGCGGAGCAATGACGATAGCGCCGGTGGAATCGGCCTGGTTTCCGGCGGCGCCGGCGTACTGCGTCGGTGGCAGCTCGATACCTGCGTCGCGGTAGACCCTAGTCATGCGCTCGACCGCGCCGTGCGTCAGGATCGGACCAATGTCGGGGTCCAATCCTGCAATGAGCCGCTGCGCCTTTCCCAGTGCATAGCCAAGGAGGAGGCTGGTCTTTCCGGCCGCGACGTTCGCCCGCCACCAGGCGTTGATCTCCTCCAGTACGTCGATCTCTCTGGGCCAGCGGTAGATCGGAAGGCCGAAGGTCGATTCAGTGATGAACGTGTGGCAGCGGACCGGCTCGAACGGAGTGCAGGTGGGATCCGGATCCGTCTTGTAGTCGCCCGAGACGACCCAGATTTCGCCTCCGTGCTCGATGCGGACCTGGGCCGAGCCGAGAATGTGGCCGGCTGGATGAAGCGAAACTGTGGTTCCGTTGAGCTCGAGCTGCTCTCCGTATTCGACGCCCCGGATGGAAGCGCCCGGCTCCAGCCGGGCGCGGAGTACGCCGAGACCCGCGGCCGAGGTCAGATAGGCGCGGGAACCCCAGGTAGCGTGGTCGGCATGGGCGTGGGTGATGACCGCGCGATCGACCGGCTCCCAGGGGTCGATGAAGAAATCGCCCGCCTCGCAGTAGAGGCCGTGATCTGTGAGGGTGAGGAGGGACATTTAGGAAGGGTAAGCGGGTAAGCGGGTAAGCGGGGAAGTGGATAGGCTCGAAACTTTTCCACCCTGAGCTGCAGAGAGGTCGCTAACAGGATGTCATGATGCTTGGGTACTTACCCGCTTACCCGCTTACCGCCCCTCACGGCCGATGTTGATACGTTCCCATCAACGTTCCCTGCGCCACGATGTGCTGCTGCATGGCTTCTTCCACCTCTGCGCGGGTTGCGCCGGGCTGCAGGCCGAGCATGATGTCCAGCGCGTACAGCCGGAAGAAGTAGCGATGGGGCTTTCCCGGAGGTGGGCAGGGACCGGCGTAGGCCATGTCACCCGCGGTATTCCGACCGTGGCGCGCACCGGAAGGCGTCTCGGGAAGCGTGGGCACCGACTGCGCCAGCTCCACGGCCTCTCCCGGGAGGTTAAACAACACCCAGTGGATCCAGGTACCACGGGGTGCGTCGGGATCCTCGCAGATCAGGACGTAGCTGCGGGCTTCGACGGGTGCACCGCTCCAGGCGAGCGGTGGTGAAACGTCGTCTCCTTCACAGGTGAAGCGTGCGGGAATTTTCTCACCGTACGCAAACGCGGCTGACGTGAGCTGGATCTGAGGTGTGCCGCCCTCGGGGCTCGTCATCTACCGCTTGCCTGCTTCTACCCAGAGCCGCACCGCCATCAGCACGATGAACACCGCGAACATGCGCTGCAGTACGGCGGCAGGGATTATGTGGGCCAGCTTCGCGCCGGCCCACGCGCCGAAGAAGAGACCAACGGCGATCAGTAACGAGGCTTTCAGGTGCAGGTTGCCGGCCTGATAGTAGGCGTAGGCGCCGAGCAGGCCGACCGGAAGCAGCATGGCGCCCAGAGAAGTGCCGATCGCCAGCTTGGTATGGAAAGCTGCGAAGAAGATGAGTGCGGGAATGATGAGAATCCCGCCCCCGATTCCGAACAGACCAGACAGCACACCAGCAACCAGGCCGATGGCGAGGAAAAGAGGCTGCATGGACGGCACGCTCCTGATAGGGAGCTGGGAGCTAGGAGCTCGATGCCGCTAGCTAATAGCTTCCAGCGGTTGTGTGGCCAGCCTCAGCGAATGGTAACGCTAACACGGACACCCGAGCCGCGAGAAGGTCCAGGCTCTCGACTCCACGCTGCCAGCTCCCAGCTCATAACAACTTGTTCCGTCCACCGATCCATATACCTTTTCATCCTGCATATCACTTGGCCAACCCGCTGCGGTGCTCTGGAGACGACGATGATCGAGAGAAGACAGGTGAGACGGATGACGCCGGTCATTCTCGCAGCTGTGGCGTTGCTCGTGGCGCTCGATGCCGTGGGCGAGCTCGCCGGACAACCGCTCGGTTTCCCGTACCTCCCGCTGGGTGTCGTATCGCTCCTCATCTACTTCAGCGTCGGTGCTCTCTGTTCGTGGCGCACTGGCTTCGGCGGTGGACTGCTCGCCGCCACGGTCGTGGGTTTGCTGGCAGGGACAGTCGGACCGCTGGCGGCGTGGTTCATCGGGTCGGGACCGGTGGAACAGGAAATAACCGAGCCGCGCATCTTTGCTTACCGGGTTGCGGTCGTGACTGCCACCGCCGCCGTCTCCGGACTCATAGGTGCGGCCGCGGCCGCCTGGCTGGAACGGCGGCGCACTCTGCGCGGATCTCGTGTCGTCCCCCGGTGATTCTGGCTTCGCAAGCAATCTGGAGTACCTCGTGAGTCGTAGCCGAGTCAGCCTCGACGGGCTCTGGGAGTTTTACCCGGACCCGCAGCAGCTCCTTACCCGTGAAAATCTGAGGTCAGACGACGCCCGCGCGATCCTGGTGCCGGGGCCCTGGCAGGCCCAGTTCGATGATCTTCGAGACTACAGCGGTGTGGCGTGGTACCGTCGCGCCTTCGACGTGGGCGGAGAGACGGAGTGTCGGAGAGACGGAGCTGCAGGAGCTCCAAAGGACCGGAGTCCCTCCGATCCTCCGCCCCTCCCCCCACCGCCTACCTTCACTTCGGCGCGGTCGACTATTCGACGACCGTCTGGCTCAATGGACAGTTGGTGGGCGAGCACGAAGGTGGGTATCTGCCGTTCGAGCTCGAAGTCGGTGAAATCCTCCGGTCCGGCACCAACGAGCTGATCGTTCGGGTGATCGATCCCGGCAACGACGCAGACTTCCTTCCGCAATTCACCTTTGCCGAAATACCACACGGAAAGCAGAGTTGGTACGGACCGATAGGCGGTATCTGGCAGAGCGTGTACCTGGAGCAGCGGCCGGCGCTGCATCTGAATCGCCTGAGGGTAACACCAGATGTTCCGAGCGAGCAGGCCCAGGTCCGCGTGATTCTCAACAGCAAGACCGACCGGGCGCTCGGACTGTGGCTCAACGTGACCGATCCGAACGGACAGGTTCGGCGGCATCGTTTGCTCCTGCCCGCTGGAGTCGACACCGAAGAGGTGACCATCCCAGTTCCTGAGCCGATGCTCTGGGACACCACTCACCCAAATCTCTATCAGCTGCAGGCCGTGCTGCTCGATGGCAACGATGATCGGGCCCAGCCGGTCGACACGCTCGAGACGCACTTCGGCATGAGGACGATCGCGACGTCTCACACGGGGCACCTGCTGCTGAACGGCCAGGTGCTGTACCTGCGCGGTGCGCTGGACCAGGATTACTACCCCGATCTCATCTACACCCCGTTCAGCGATGAGGAGCTCGATGCGCAGTTCGCCAAGGCGAAGCACATGGGCCTCAACCTCCTCCGCACTCACATCAAGATTACCGATCCTCGCTATTACGACGCGGCCGACCGGGCCGGCATTCTGATCTGGACCGAGCTTCCCAACTGGCAGGATCTCACCGAAGCCGCCAAGCGGAGGGCAAAAGACACGCTCTTCGGTATGGTGGAGCGGGACTGGAATCATCCGTCCATCATCATCTGGACCATCGTGAACGAGAACTGGGGAGTCGATCTGGCGGTCAATGCCGGCCACCGCTCCTGGCTCTCCGATATGTACAACCAGCTGAAGGCCCTCGACCCCCACCGGCTGGTAGTGGGGAACTCGCCCTGCTTCACGAATTTCCACGTCGTCACCGATATCGAGGACTTTCATAACTACTACGCCATGCCGGACCACTACCGGAAATGGCGGGACTGGGTTCAGACGTTTGCCAGCCGGCCGCCGTGGACCTTCGCCCACGTGTACGAGAACATCGAGTCCTGGCGAGAATACATCCGGGACCCGTGGAATCCGGTGGCGCGGCAGCCAGCTCCCGAGGTGAGGAGGCGCGGCAGTGAGCCGATGGTGGTTTCCGAGTTCGGCAACTGGGGGCTGCCCGACGTTGCCAAGCTGAAGGCGCATTACGGGCGGGAGCCGTGGTGGTTCGAGACCGGTATCGAGTGGGGTGACGGTGTGGTGTACCCGCATGGAATCGAGCAGCGCTACAAGGCGTTCCATCTCGACAAGGTTTTCCCCACACTCTCTGACCTCGCGGCAGCCAGCCAACGGATGCAGTTCACCGCGCTCAAGTACCAGATCGAGCAGATGCGGCGGCACCCAAGCATCGTGGGGTACGTCATCACGGAGTTCACCGATGTACACTGGGAAAGCAACGGTCTCTTGGACATGTGCCGGAATCCCAAGGCGTACTTCGATGTGATCGGGCAAGTCAACAGCCCGGATGCGATCGTGCCGACGGACTGGGAGAGAATCGCTTTCTGGGAGGCGGAGCGCTGCGAGGTCAGACTGGCCCTGTCACACTTCTCCTCGGCCGACCTACGCAACTCGCGTCTGGAGTGGAACCTGGATCTCTGGCCTGACATCCGGGGTTCCTTCGATAACCTCATGCCGCAGCGTGCGCAGCTCACTCAGCTGGGCACGGCGATATTCGAGGTTCCGCACCTGGAGCAGGCGACGCGCGCCCGCCTGGAAATGCGGCTGTTGAACGCCGCCGGTGAGCTGGTGACGCGGAACCATCATGAGCTGTACTTCTTTCCCCGAGCTGAGTCGGGCGATCGGCATGTGAGGTTGGCGGTCCCCGGATTGCCAAGGCTTGCCGCCCGGTTGGCCGCCATGGGGTATGAGCTGACCGATCAGGAACATGCGGATTTGGTGGTTGTGGAGCGGATGACCGACGAGCTCCGCTGGTACGTCCAGAACGGAGGGAAGGTCCTCTGGCTGGCCGAGGAGCCGGATTCCGAGCAGACCCATCTCGGCACAATCAGCATTGCCCAACGCCAAGGCAGGAGCTGGCAAGGCGACTGGGCCAGCAGCATGAGCTGGATCCGGCAGGATAAAATCTTCCGCGGGATTCCGACCGGCGGCACCGTTGATTTCGCGTTCGCCGACCTGACACCCGAGACAGTGATCGTTGGTCTTACGCCGCGCGACTTCGCGGCGAATGTCCATTCCGGCCTCTTCGTTGGCTGGGTGCACCACCTCGTGGCACTCGTCGCCGAGCGTCCGATCGATCGTGGACGCGTGATGATCTGCACCTACCGACTTCGCGATCACCTGGGCAGTCACCCGGTTGCCACCCTGATGATGCGGGACATGATCACCCGCCTGGCCGGGATCGGGAGTGGAGAAACCGAGCGCTCGGTTCAGAGCACCCCTCCAGCTACCGTCGGGTAGAGGGTCTCACAGGTCAGAAATCACCTCCCGTAGCCCTCTCCGCTCCCTATACTATCCGCCAGAAATCGCCTCGATGGTCTCGATGCGATAGATGTAAAAGCCACCTGGAAACAGAGGCCCGGCGGCGGTATGCCGCTGCGCCGGAACGGCTCGCTAAGATGTTTGGGGACAAGAACTTCGTGCTGCCTGATGTATGGGGTGGCATTGAATGCACAGTCAATCGCGTAGGTGATCGGTACTTCGACCAGATCCAGCGTTCCCGTCACGCAGACCGTCCAGAGGACCTGGAACGTTTTGCCGATCTGGGCATCCGGACCTTGCGGTACCCCGTGCTGTGGGAGAGGACCGCCCCCAATGGCCTGGCCAGCGCCGACTGGTCCTGGCCAGACGAGCGACTGCAGACGGCTCAGGAGCTTGGGGATAAATGCCATCGTAGGCCTGGTTCATCATGGAAGCGGCCCTCGCCACACAAACCTCCTGGATCCGTCATTTCCACTTCTGCTTGCCGAGTATGCTGGAGCGGTTGCCCGGCGATATCCCTGGATCACCCACTACACGCCCGTCAACGAGCCGCTCACGACGGCTCGCTTCAGTGGTTTGTACGGGTACTGGTACCCGCATGCGCACGATGCCCGCTCTTTTGCCCGGGCACTTCTGCACCAGTGCCGGGCCGTGGTGCTTGCCATGGACCGGATCCGGGAGATCAATCCGGACGCCAAGCTGATCCAGACCGACGATCTCGGCAAAGTCTTCAGTACCCGACTGCTCGCCTACCAAGCAAAGTTTGAAAACGAGCGTCGCTGGCTCACATTCGACCTGTTGTGCGGGCGGGTTGGTCCGGATCACGCCCTGTGGGATTATCTGCGTCGTGAAGCCGGTGTGAGCGAGGAGGAGCTCCGCTTCTTCGCCGATCATCCGTGTCCACCCGACATCATAGGTCTCAACTACTACCTGACCAGCGAACGGTTACTGGATGAGCGGCTTATGCTCTATCCGCCTTCAACTCACGGTGGCAATGGCCGCCATGCCTACGCCGATGTGGAGGCGGTGCGCCTCCGTCCCGAGGGTCTGGCCGGGCCGCATGCCCTCTTGGCGGAGGTATGGGAGAGATACCAGCTTCCGCTTGCCGTCACTGAAGTGCACAACGGCTGCACCCGCGAGGAGCAGCTGCGCTGGTTGCACGAGGTGTGGGACGCCGCAGTCCAATTGAAGCGCGAAGGAGTCGATCTCCGGGCTGTGACCATCTGGGCGCTGCTCGGCGCCTTTGACTGGAACAGTCTCGTTACCCGGGATGAGGGACACTACGAGCCCGGCGCATTCGACCTGCGCTCTTCCGAGCCGCGTCCCACCGCAGTCGCCACGTTGATCCGGGAGCTGGTGACCCGTGGTCGCGGCTCCCATCCCGTGCTGGACATGCCGGGCTGGTGGCGCCGTAGCAAACGGCTGGTGTATGCCCATACCCTCGAGAGCCGCAGCCTGAGACCTTCTCGCCCCCCAGCCGCCGCTCGACCTCTGCTGATCACCGGTGCGACCGGCACCCTGGGCCGGGCTTTCGGGAAGCGCTGCGAGCTTCGGGGCCTGAGCTACCGTCTGCTTACTCGGGCCGAGATGGACATCGCGGATCCTTACTCGGTGGACACGGCGCTGGCCTTGCACGGTGCGTGGGCCGTTGTGAATGCAGCGGGCTATGTCAGGGTAGACGACGCCGAGCTCGACCCAGAGCGCTGCCTGCGGGAGAACACGGAGGGTGCGGCGGTGCTGGCCGAGGTGTGCCGGGCCCGGGGAATCGGGTTGGTGACGTTCTCCAGCGATCTCGTATTCGGCGGTGACAAGCGCGAGCCGTACCGGGAATCAGATCCCGTCGCGCCGCTCAATGCCTACGGGAGGAGCAAAGCCGAAGCCGAACGGCGGGTGCTGGGGCTGAATCCAAAATCTTTAGTGGTGCGAACCAGCGCGTTCTTCGGTCCCTGGGACGAGTATAACTTCGTCACACAGGCGCTCAGGAGTCTGGCGGAGGGCCGGTTATTCGCTGCCGCCGACGATACGGTGGTGTCGCCCACATACCTTCCGGATCTCGTCGACGCGTGTCTGGACCTGCTCATCGACAGGGAGCACGGGACTTGGCATCTGGCGAATCCCGGAGCGCTCACGTGGGCAGAGCTCGGTCGACGCGCAGCCGAGCTGGCTGGCTTCGATCCGACGTTGATCGACGCCAAGTCGATGAAGAGCTTCGGGCTGGCCGCCCGTCGTCCGAGCTACAGTGCGCTTACGAGTGAGCGAGCCTACCTGCTTCCCCCTCTCGAGCATGCGTTGTCGCGGTACATGAGTGAAACGGGGTATGGGGAGCCACAACCGGCTCCGGTGGGCGAGCGCATGGAGGCATAGGTGGTAAGGCGGTAAGGCGTTTGTTTAGTGCCTCTCCTACCGCCCACTTACCGCCCTACGCGCCTACTTCCCCGACAACGACATCACCGCCGGGAGATCCATGAACTGGCGCTGGCGCAGCTCGTTCACGTCCTCGGCTGCTTTCTTCCCAGCGATGAAAGCATGATCAGAGTTGTAGTACTCCCATTCGGCGTAACGTCCCGCCAGCACGATATCCTGGGTTGACAGCCACTCGCGGATCAGCTTGACGTTTGCGGCCCGATCGTGGTCGTACACCACGTACGCGACCGGGAGATCCACCTCGTGCGCGGCCCAGATCGGATCATCGGGGGTGAAGAATCCGACTTTGTAGCAATCCTCGATGCAACGCTGGATCAACGCATCTCCCTCGGCGGGCAGTGGCTTGGCCTCCGAGTAGGTGATTTCACACGTGAGTCCGAATCCGCCGGGCGGATTGCAATGAGGGCTGGCATTACCCTGAACGAAGATCCGGTGGAATACGGTGTCCTCGGGGTAGTAGATCCAGTGTTTGTCAGTCAGGTTCTCGCGCCCCACTCCGATGTTGACGCATCGTACTGACACGTGACGCAGTGCGCCGGCCGACCGGCGAACCTCAGCCGGCGCCTCCGGGCCCATGAGGCGAATCAGCGCCGGGAGAGGCATGGTGCTGATCAGATACTCGTAGGGGACCACGCGCCCATCTGACAACGTCACACTGTGCCGCATAGGCGACACGGCGGTCACCTTCGTGTTGAGCCGCAGCTCGCCCTTGAGGTGCGGAAGGAAACCGTCCATCAAGGCCTGGAATCCGCCATGCAGCGGATATCCGAAGCGGGCGTTGGGGCCCATCGGCTTCCGCGCCGGCGAGAGTGCTCCGTGGATCATTTCCTCCAGGTTCGGCAGTGGCACCCGGCCCCCGAGCCATGAGGTTTCCATTTCGGCTAGAGGAACCGCCCAGAGTTTCTGGTTATAGGGGATGGCAAAATGCTTCGCGATCCCGGCGCCCCAAACCTTGTAGATGAACTCCTCGAAGTTGCGGGGCTCGCCCTTGTGGATCGGGGTGGTTCTCCGCTCCTTGCCCGAGTAGCTGAGTGTCTTTCCCTTGGCCTTTGCTTTCATCAGGGGTTCGAACATGCCGCGGCGGTCGGGACCGGTGTAGTCAGCGTTCGAGCCGTTGTCCGCCGCCGGCTTCTTGGCAGTCAGACTGCCGAAGCGTGCTTCGATGGCGCCGACGATGCACTCAGAGATGACCTCGGGAGGAAGTCCATAGAGCGCGCCCTGAAACGGGTAGCGAGTAAAGACGTTCTTACTGAAAATCCAGGCCTCTCGGTCCTGCCAGTGGACGTTATCTCCGAGAAGCAGACGGTACATCTCGTGGACATAGGGGTCGTTGGAGAACATGATGTGCCCGGCCATGTCGAAGGTGAAGCCATTATCCTCGACTGACCGGCACCAGCCCCCAACACGATCGGCCTGCTCCAGTAGCAGAGCGTCCTCGCCGAGGTGGTATGCTGCGCTCAGTCCGGTGGGTCCGGCACCTACCACGACCACGGGGGCAGCGGGAGTGGATGTATCCGTACGCGAACGTGGCATGTGAAAGCCTGAATCCTTTCTATTGCTATGAGCCCGCAGGCTCGGATGATTTTTTTCGTCAACCGATCACGCCGGCACCCGAAGGGCCGTCCTTCCGACTATTGCTTCCGTCAACAGCCTCTCCATGGCGGACACCGTCACATCCCACGAGGTTCCGGCCAGTACCTGCCGCATCTGCGCCGCCCTGCTGCTCCGCTCCTCAGGAGACGAAGCCATCGCGGCTTCACAGGCACCGATAAACTCTTCCGCCGAGCCGCCGAGGTACACGATGTGGCCGTACGGCTCGGCCACATCGGTGATTGGGGTGCTGACGATCGGAAGCTCGGCCGCCATGTACTCCAATGTTTTGGTCGGGCTGATGAACTTGGTTGCGTCATTCCGTGCGAACGGCAGCAGGCACACATCCCAGCCGGCCAAATACCGCGGCAGCTCCTCGTACGAGCGCTGGCCGAAGTAGTGGATATTGGGTAGTCTCGGGAGCTGGGCGGGATCGATTTTCACCACCGGCCCGACGAGAACGATCTGCCACTCGGGGTGCGCTTCAGCCAGGCGCCGCACGATCTCGAGGTCGAGGCGTTCGTCGATGACGCCATAGAACCCGAGACGTGGGTGCGGCAGCTCGGCCTGATCGTCTGCTTCGCTGACCTCGTTGCCGACATCGTCGCGGAGCCGAAAGTGATCTGCGTCCACGCTGCTCGAAAAGCAGTGGACGTTCGGGTGCCGGGATTGTTTAGCCCGGTACAAGCTGGGGCCCCCGGTGAACATGACGTCGGCATACTCCAGCAGCTGCTCCTCCAGCCCCAACAGCTCGGGTGGAGCTCCGGCAAACAGTGACAGCTCGTCCATGCAGTCGTATACCGCTGCATCGGGATCCAACGACAGTGCCAGGGGCAGCGCCATCGGGGTGTACAGCCACGCCAGAACATTCGTGTCCCCGAGATCGGCGGTCAGCTCAGCCATGAGAGGCTCGAGAACTGACAGCTGGTCTCGATGGAATCCGGGTGCCTGGACCCGTGTTTTCGGGCGATACACTGTCACGTTTGGATGTGGATTGCTGCGCTCCCAGCGAGCCGGACCATCGGCGTCGAATTCCGGCTCCTCCACGAAGATCACAGGGTGGAGTGCGGCCAAACGCGAGAGCAAGTGCTGGGGACGTTGATAAACGAAGTTCCAGCGAAGGTGTGAGAAAGCGACAATCGTGTACGGAAGCTGCATGAAGCGCTCGTGCGGTTGCGAGTAGAACTACGGTTCAGCGGTACTACCGTTACCAGTTGCGTCGGGCAGAACTCCTTTCCGAAGCAGGTAATCGCTGTATCTGCCTCACAAGAAATGGCAACCACAGCTATTCCTTTCAGCGCGGGCAATCTGGCATTTTTTGCCCGTCTTTTCGGGGTCGCGCACCTCCTAAACCGTGTGAGTACGATCACAGAAGAGTGCGCTAGAATGGTGAGTTTCTACTTACGGGAGGCATCATGGCGATGAAGATGTTTCTCGGCGGCCTTGCCGCCGGCGCAGGTCTGGTCTATCTGCTTGATCCAGAGCGCGGGAGCGCGCGACGCGAGCGCCTGAGCGAGCAGTTGCGACCACTTATCGAAGGCGCGACTCGCACACTTGAACGGGGTGCTGCCTCGGTGGTTCCGCCATCGCCCGGGTACGGCTCGCGCATCGGAGATCTCGAGGGACTCAGCGACGCGACTCTTCGCTCGCGACCGCGCGACAGCGGGACGGGGAGTAGTAGCGCGACCTGGTGGCAGATTGCGGGCGGGCTATTGGCCTTGTACGTCCTCACGCGTCGAGGGGGAGTGGCGGGTCTTTTCAAGACTGTGGGCACCGGGCTGCTGGTAAGCACCGCGGGCCAGGGGAAGCTGGGACTGACCGCCCGCCGCCCGCTGGATCGCCGGCGGGCGGTGGATATTCAGAAGTCGCTCTACATCGATGCTCCCGTTGATCAGGTGTACGCCTTCTGGAGCAACTACGAGAACTTTCCCCTGTTCATGTCTCATGTGCGGGAAGTGGAGGATCTCGGAACCGGAAGATCTCGCTGGAGCGTGAGCGGTCCAGGCGGTGTTCCCATCGTGTGGACCGCGGTCCTGACTCAGCAGGCGCCCGACCAGGTCATCGCATGGCGCAGTGAGTCCGGATCGATGCTGGAGAATGCGGGTGTCATCCGGTTCCTACCGGCCGGCAGCGGGACACGCGTCAACCTGAGGTTCTGCTATTACCCGCCTGTCGGCGGTGCCGGCGAGGCGGTGGCCGAACTGCTGGGCTCCGACCCACGGGCCAAACTGAACGAGGACCTTGGGCGCATGAAGGATCTGCTCGAGGCAACCCGAAGGAGTGAGATGCATGGCAAAGAATCTGAGCCGAAAGTTCGCGACGATGTCGGAAGAGGAGCGCCTCCGTTTCGCGCAGGAAGAGAGTGAGGGCACCGACGATCGTCCCGGTGAGCTCGACTTCGACGAGCCACGGGACGGCGACCACATGGGGCCGGGCTTCGCCAGCCTGAAGCAAGAGGTTGCGAACCCCGAGAACCGCGATGGCGCGGCAGCGCTGTTGGATGATGAGGCTCACGAGCAGGCAGTTCGAGAGCAAACGCGAAACCGGCCGGCGCCTGAGCCCGACCGCGAATGAAGCGAAAGCGTCTACACCGCGTCAAAGCGGCGCCCCTGCTCCTGGCAGCCGGAGCATCGCTCCTGGCCGCGCGCCGTCTGGGCGCACGCACCCGCTATCTCCTGCGGGGCCGAACCGTTCTCATCACGGGTGGCTCACGCGGATTGGGCTTGGCGCTGGCCCGCGAAATGGCGGCTCAAGGTGCTCGTCTGATCATCTGCGGGCGTGACCCACAGTCGTTGGAGCGAGCCGCGGCGTCGTTGGCGAACGGCGGAGCGGAAGTGCTCGCGATCAGTACCGACGTAACGAATCCAGACGCGGTGGCCGAGATGGTGGAAGCTGTCCGCCACCGTTACGGCCATGTGGACGTTCTCGTAAATAACGCGGGCGTAATCGAGGTTGGTCCTGCCAAGGCGATGTCACTCAGTGACTACGAGGAGGCGATGGCGACGAACTTCTGGGGCATGCTCTATCCCACCCTCGCCTTGCTTCCGGACATGCGGGCCCGAAAATCAGGCCGCATCGTCAACATCACCTCCATTGGCGGCAAGCTGGGTATTCCCCACCTGCTGCCCTACAGTGCGAGCAAGTTCGCCGCGGTGGGTTTTTCCCAGGGCCTCCGAGCCGAGCTCGCGGGCGATGGGATCAAGGTCGTCACCGTGTGCCCAGGCTTGATGCGGACCGGCAGTCCGCGCAACGCGATCTTCAGGGGACAACACCGCTCGGAGTACGCCTGGTTCAGCATCAGCGACGCGTTGCCCGGGCTGTCGATCAGCGCCGAATCGGCCGCGCGGCGGATCGTGGCGGCGTGTCGCCGAGGAGACGCTGAAGTGCTCTTCCCTATCCCAGCCAAGCTGGCGTCAGTGGTCAACGCGGTCGCTCCCGGTTTCACCGCCGGCGTGCTCGCGACCGTGGATCGGCTGCTGCCGAAAGCAGACGGTACGCACACGGCCCGCCGCCGAGGCGCAGACAGCCAGTCGTGGCTTTCGCCTTCATGGATCACCCGCCTGGGCGACCGGGCCGCACGTAAATACAACCAAATAGCCCCGAATGAGGGGGCCACAGCATAAGGAAGGTCCAATGGCATCGCGCGAGAACGGCACATCGAACGACAGGTGGGAGAATCTTCGGAGGCACCAGGCAACCGGTCAGGCTGATCTCGGCAAGACTGAGCGCCTGATCTCGGGCGTGGCTGGCGCAGCCCTCCTGCTTTTCAGCTTTCGCACCAGGCGGTTGCGGCCCTTTCTCTTCCCGGTGGCAACCGGCTTGATCGCGAAGGCTTTGAAGGGACGAGCCGGAAAGAGCGGAGCGTCCCGACGTTCGCGAGGAGACGACCGCGACCAGTCCGGTGGCGAGCATCGGACGAGGACAGGGAATCAAGGTGGAGGAAAGTGTCACCATCAACCGGCCGGTACTCGAGGTGTATCGGTTCTGGCGAAACTTCGAAAATCTTCCGCGCTTCATGGATCACCTGGAGTCGGTCACCGTCATCGATGACGCCCGCTCGCACTGGGTTGCCAAAGGCCCTGCGGGTACGAAGGTGGAGTGGGATGCAATCATTCACAATGAAGTGGAAGACGAACTGATTGCGTGGCGATCTCTTCCCGGAGCCGAAGTGAACAACGCCGGCTCGGTCCACTTCACCCCCACTCCTGACGGAACTGGTACGGACGTGCGTGTGGTGCTGAGCTACGAACCTCCCGCCGGCATCGTTGGTGTGGCGGTGGCGAAGCTGCTCGGAGAAGAGCCTTCGAAGCAGGTAGCGGACGACCTCCGGCGCTTCAAGCAGGTCATGGATTCCGGAGATGTCATGGCGGGCGCTCGCCCCGTCGCGGGACGCGCGTAGCCCAAGTGACGTACGATTGCCTGGTTGTAGGAGGCGGACCGGCAGGGCTCAGTGGGGCCTTGATGCTGGGCCGATGCCGGCGGAGCGTGCTCGTCTGCGATGTGGGCGAGCCGCGCAACGCCAAGTCTGACGGACTCCACGGTTATCTCACCCGCGATGGCATCCCGCCTGCCGATTTTCTTCGCATTGCCAGAGACGAGGTAGCGCGCTACCCCTCGGTCGAATTTCACCGCGGCAAAATCGTCGACGCTCGGAGAACCTCGGGCGGGTTTGTCGTTGAGTGCATGGGAGGCCTCCGGTTCATCACCCGGAAGCTCCTCCTTGCCACCGGCGTGGTCGACGAGCTGCCGCAGGTCGAAGGCTTGCGTGAGCTCTACGGCCGGAGCGTGCACCACTGTCCGTACTGCGATGGCTGGGAATGGCGCGACCATCCACTCGCGGTGTACGGTCGGGGCGAGAACGGCTCTGCGTTAGCTATTGGACTGACAGTGTGGAGCGATGACGTGGTGCTCTGCACCGATGGCCCAAGCGAGCTGTCGGAGAGAGAAGAGGAGGCTCTCGCTCGTTCTGGCATCGAAGTTCGCGAGGAGCCGATCGTCCGGCTAGAAGGGAGCGATGGACGCCTGGAGCGTGTGGTGTTCGCCAGCGGACCCCCGTTGTCCCGCAGCGCGCTTTTCTTCGGCTCCGGCCAGCATCAGAGATCGCCGCTGGCCGAGAAGCTGGGCGCAGAGTTCA
Organism: uncultured Gemmatimonadales bacterium; assembly: GCA_963730915.1. Classification (GTDB taxonomy): domain Bacteria; phylum Gemmatimonadota; class Gemmatimonadetes; order Gemmatimonadales; family GWC2-71-9; genus CAVVWJ01. The sequence goes on from CAVSTR010000005.1 coordinate 481,549, forward strand.
ACGATAAGGGAGCCGTCGATACCGGGGTGTGTGAGTCCACTAATGTCCCGGGACTCTATGTCGCCGGGGACTCGTCCAAGGAGGCGCAGTTCGTGATCGTTGCCGCCGCCGAGGGAACCCAGGCGGCCATGGCAATCAACAAGGCTCTCCTCAAGGACGACCTCGCTCAAAACAAGAACTCGAGTCCGAGTCGCACCAGCCTAGGCGGGCCATACGCGAAGAGCGGTTGAGTAAAGTCCCGCGCGGCAGCCTGGTAAAGAGGGAACAGCTCCTCACGGCCGGTGAGATAGCCATTGCCATCAGCATCCGCGAATGCCCGGTAGCGCGCCGATCATACGGGATCTCCTCCGGGTGTAGCTGATACGCCGCTTCCGCCAGAGAATCGACTCCCGCCGCGGTGAGGCCCGGCTCCCCAGTGTCTCGTCGTACTGTTACGATGTTCCTCCGGTTCAGCAGATTCCTCACATCCACATAGAGACCTCCACGGACGCCGCCCAGGCGAATCGGCCGGCGGACGAGCAGGTCGATCGTCATGCTGGCGGGCAGTCGGGCATCATTCGGCAGGCCGATCAAAGAATCACCTGCCGCGTTGGTTCTCGTGAACGGCAACCCTGAGCCGTAGCGGAGAATGGCGGCGCTCTCCAGGCCACCCAGGAGTCGGATGCCGGCGAGCTTTGGTCCCCCACCCTCCGCCACCTGGCCTCGTACCACGGCGGTGACAGTATGGCGCCGGTCATAATCCAGTGGGAACTCGGCCCGCGCCGGCCGCACGGTATCGCCGGTGACTGGATCGATCGTCAGCAGCCGGTTGAGCAGAAAGGCGTCGGTCGCAGTGGCGAGTGCCTGCTGGAGCGTGTACGCCACCCGCAGGCCAAATCCACCCTGCAGCTCCCGCTCGAACAGAAGCTCGGCCCCCTTCACACTGCCTGCATCGGCGTTGCCGAAAATCGTTGAATCGGGATCGATGCCGATCGGAACGGATGCCACCAGGCCGTCGAGTCGCTTCACGTATACGCCGAGGCGCAGTGCCGTTATCGGAGTGGGTCGAACACGGAGACTCAGCTCGTACTGCGTCGCATCTTCGAAACCGATATTGGGATTTCCGCGGCGGAATCTTCCCGTTCTGGTGGTGTCGTCGAACGCAGCATCAACCAGATACTGGTAATCCGGTGCCTGGGTAAACCGGCCATAGCTCGCGACGAATGTGGCGCCGATCAGGACGGTCGAAACCGCCACTCTCGGGCTGAGCCTGCTATGAGAGCCGCGTGACTCCTGCGCCAGCTCGCTGCCGGCGCTGAACTGGTCGTAGCGCACGCCGCCGGTGAACGCTAAATCCGCCAGGCGGAGCTGCGCCTCGAAGTAGCCGGCAGAGCTTGCGGGTGAGAAGTTGGAGAGTGCGACGGGCGGTACGCTGTCACCCACCGGCAGGTAGCCCAAAGCGCGCTGGAATGTTCGAACCTGCTGCCGGTTAGCCTCGGCGCCGGCATACAGATCGATCCGATCGGTGGCGCCGAACGTCACGTCGACTTGCCCGCGGGTCTCCCCGAAGCGACTCCATCCCAGATCGCCCCGGGAGCCGGTTCCAACGAAGAATGCCGGTACTCCCCAGGGCGACGAGGCACTCATTTCCGGTGTCCGCAGGCCGGGGATCGGGGAAGCGGAAGCATCCTGTGCCCGCGCGACGTCCTCACCCAGGAAGTGGAACTTCTTCCCGGTGAAGCCACCGAACGCATAATCCACGTCACTGCTCAAGGTCCCACGAAGGAATTCACGCGAGAACCGGCCCACTCTGAGGTCCACGATCAACGGCTTGCCTTGCCGCGGTCCGCTGGCGTACTGCGCGTGCCCGCTGATCAGATCGCCTCGGAGTCGCTGCGCCGGTGCCAGATCCAGATCGTACTTGTAGGCCTGGTCAAACAGGAGACTCTGGTCCTCTGTGTGGAGGCCGAGCAGGCGCAGCGTGAACTGGTCGGTGAGAGGGAGGGTGACCTTGCCGAGTCCGCTCCACTGCTCGCCACTGTTGTGCGGCAGAAGCGGGGGAGAGGACGTGCGGGGATCCCGAGGATCGGTCGGCTCCGGCGCATTGACTGGATCGGCGTCCACTCGTCCCGCCACATCGATCGCGGCGACCAGGCCTAGTCGCCCCGAGATCGGTCCGTCTGCCTGGGCTACGAAGCGGTCGAGGCCCATGTCCGAGCGTCCGCCTAAAGGTCGGTCCGTCTCGTAGCCGAGCCGTCCCTGCCAGCTGTTGCCGGGCTCCTTCGTCACCACGTTGACCATACCGGATAGGGCCTGTCCATAGCGCGCCGAGAATCCGTTGGTGACGAGAGAGGCCTCGCTGAGGACGTCCGGAGGAATTCGAAGTCCCAGTCCGCCGTTGGACGCATCCAGCTGGTTCTTCACACCCAGCCCGTCGAGGATGAACGACTCTTCACCCAGGCGGCCACCGCGGTAGCTCTGTCCTACGCTCCCGGCGGACAGGGCAATTGCCTCTTCCAGCGAACTCACCGGCAACTCACGCAGGTCCTCTGCCGTAATTTTTTGCTCGGTCGCAGTGGCCAGTGGATCGAGGACTGGATCGACGGGCGCCGTGACCACGAGCGGCTGCAGCTCGAGTGGGTTGGTTTCCAGAGAGAAATCCAGCGTGACAGTGGCGCCTCCGCGCACAAAGACACTGTCCTGGACCACGCTGCGATAACCAATGAGCCGCGCTGACACTCGGTGCCAGCCACTGCGGAGCCCGCGAGCACGATAGACACCGCTGGTATCGGTCAGGGCGCGCAGCCGGTCGTCCACCAGCACCTGCGCCTGCGAGAGGCCTTCGCCGCTCCGGGCGTCCCCAACGCGGCCGGCTATGGACCCCTCCGCTTGCCCCCAAGCGGCTCGGGCTATCGACATCACTGCTAACGCGGTCATGACCGCACCAGGCGTGGGTTTCACGGGAGCTGGTAGAGGTAGAGGTCACTTCGATGGCTTACCACTGTGTCCGGTGGGTTGTCGCCGCTGATGATCAGTGGATATCCCTCGACGACGAGACCGTTTCCTGAGGGTGAAAGCTGAGGCCGCCGAAACAGCCCAGGGCCATCCAGTGCCACGTCGACGCCCGACTGAAGGTCGACCACGTGGACCACGCCGCCGCTATCCCACTGGGTCGGGCCGAATGCCGGATCGATACCGTATGTGATTCTTCCACCCACCACAGCGGCCATTCGGTTGCCTACGACGTGGACGTCGCGTGCCAGGCCGGCCGCGCCGAAATCGTGCGCCAGTTCGACGACCCCGGTCGAGAGCGTGCGCCGGTAAACCCGAGAGTCGCCGTTGACGGTGTAATAGATCTGATCTGGGGTTGCACCGGCGGAGACCCCCGACGCGTACTCGGTTCCGGGAATCCGCTCCGGCATGCTGCCTGGTTGCGCGACGTTGAGCACGACCACGTCCACGCCGCTGATCGTGGTGTCCCACTCAACGCAGGTGTCGCACGTGTGCTGGTAATCCACTCGCTCGGCGAGGTAAAGCAGAAGGTCCGGAGTCAGCCATCGAAGCTGCGATGCCCCTGAATGCAGTGGGCCTCCCGGGATCGTGTATGGGATGCTCTGAACTCGGGTTCGGTCAGCCGGGTTCGGGAGCGTGCCAATCGATATCGAGGTGTTCTCTGGTGTTATCGCCTGGATCCTCGAGGCGCGGGCCACGAACGCCACTCGCCCATCGGCCGAAGGTGCCGGCGACTCGATGGCATCGGCGGAGTCGGCCCCGGTAGGACTGAGATCGCAGGTGAGCTGTCGTTGGCTGCCGCCAGTGGCGGGTATCAGTGCAAGGCAGACATCATTGTCGCGCCGTCCCAACTGCTGGGACGAGTACAGGATGCCGGAACCGTCCGGGAGCCATGCCGCGCTGCGGTCTGGTCCCTGGTTGACTGTCAGCCGTGCCGGGGGTCCCAGATCGAACGGGACGTTGGTGCCGGGTGGGGTGGTGCTGAAAGGCTCAGTGTGCCCGCACCCGACCGATGCGAGGAGGAGGAGCCATGCGCGCAGCCTACCGGGCTCTTGTTGCACTGCCAGCACCGCCATGTGTCATCGGTGTGTCAGAAGGGTTGGATGTTCGGATTGGGGACGTCGATCTGGTAGAGCACTCGCACAGGGCGGCCGAGGCCGACCCTTGCAGGCAAGCAAACTATGTATCAGCAACGCATTCTGAAGCAATTGTCGCCGACAGCTTGCATCCAGCAGAGTGCGAGGAGATCATGGACTACCTACGCCGAGCGGAACACAAGTATGGCAGTCTCATCCACTACCCTGGCGAAAAGCTCGTGGACCACCAGCCTTGACGAGCTGGAAACCCCGGTCCCCGTGGTTGACCTCGACAGACTCGAAAAAAACCTGGACCGCATGGCCGAATACACCGGTGCTCATCGGTTGGCGCTGCGGCCCCACACGAAAACTCACAAGTCGCCCAGAATCGGTGAGCAACAGGTCCGGCGAGGAGCGGTGGGGCTCACGTGTGCCACGCCGCTCGAGGCGGAGGTCATGGCACAAGTATGCGATAACCTACTGCTGGCGTATCCTCCCGTCGGGAATGCCAAGTTGAGGCGAATTTTATCTTTGCCGGAACATGTCAATCTCACCGTCGCACTCGACTCCGTGGAATCCGCCGGACAACTTGCGCGCGCCGCAGCAGACCGGGGAAGAACCGTGGGGGTGTTCGTCGAGCTGGACATTGGCATGCACCGGGTCGGTGTGGCGAGCGCGGAAGAGTTGCTGAACCTCGTTCGGTTCGTCGCCGACCGTTCTCCGCTCGAGTACCGCGGCATCGCATTCTATCCTGGGCACATTCGCGGTGGTGATACGATCCCGGAGCAGATGGACCGGCTCCAGCGCGATTTGGACGAGACTCTTGGCATTCTCGAGCGGGCGAATCTGCCACCAGGCGTCGTCAGCGGCGGTTCTACTCCAACCGTGTGGCAAAGCCATCGCATTCGAGGGCTCACCGAAATACGGCCGGGTACCTACGTGTACAATGACCGGATCACAGCTCTGGCGGGAGCATGCGAGTGGAACAACTGTGCGCTTAGCGTGCTGGCCACTGTCGTGAGCACGGCCGTTTCCGGACAAGCGGTAGTGGACACCGGTAGCAAGAGTCTGGGACGTGAGCCGTCCGGCACCGTTGAGGAGGGCTTTGGCGCCCTGCTCGATCGTCCCGAGGTGACGGTCGCAAGGCTCTCCGAGGAGCATGGTGTTCTGGATCTGGGGACCTCTGGATGGCGTCCGCGGGTTGGTGAACGCGTCCGCATTGTACCCAATCATGTTTGTATTGCCGTTCACCTGCACGAGGCGATCTACGGAGTTCGTGGCGACACAGTGGAGACGTGGTGGCCGGTCATTGCGCGAGGAAGGCAACCCCGAGTGGCCGCCGAATACCGGTGATTCGCATATGACTTCCGGGTACTCTCAGCGTAGCTTGTCTCAGAAGCTTGGAATCAAAGCAGATACCCGGGTCATAGCGCTCGGTGCGCCGCCCACATATCGGGCCCTCCTCGCTCCGCTGCCGTCCGGGGCGACCGTTCAGACCCGACTGCCGCCCGCCGCCGATTTTGTTCATCATTTTGCGCGCAGGCGGGCAGATCTGGCGGAGAAATTCCCACACCTCGCGAGTGCGCTCACCGACGAAGGAATACTCTGGGTCTCCTGGCCGAAGCGCGCGGCTGGAGTCGAGACCGACCTCACCGAGAACGTCGTGCGAGAACTTGGCCTGATGCAGGGACTGGTAGATGTGAAAGTCTGTGCTGTAGACGAAGTCTGGTCGGGCCTCAAATTCGTACGCCGCGTAGTGAACCGCGGCTCGCACTCCAGGTAGCCTCGGATGGCCATGCTTCTGAAGCGGTTCTACGACCCCAAGCTCGCGCAGGCCAGCTACCTCGTCGGCTGCACCATCAGCGGTGAGGCGCTGGTGGTCGATCCCAGCCGTGATATCACGCCGTACCTGGAGTCGGCAGGGTCCGATGGTCTCAGAATCGCCCACGTGACGGAAACCCACATTCATGCCGATTTTGTTTCCGGAGCCCGCGAGCTCGCGCATAGAACAAAGGCGCGCCTCTACCTGTCGGCCGCCGGAGGCCCTGATTGGCAGTACGACTATGCCGGATCGGTGGGAGCCGTGCCGCTTCGGGATGCAATACGCTTTCGGGTCGGCAAGGTTGAGATCGAAGTCCTACATGTGCCGGGGCACACCCCCGAGCACCTGACATTTCTGGTCACCGACACGAGCTCGGCTTCCGAAGCGATGGGGGCTTTTACCGGAGACTTCATTTTCGTAGGAGACGTGGGGCGGCCTGATCTGCTCGAACGAGCGGCGAATGTTCAAGGGACCATGGAACAGAGCGCGCGACAGCTATTCAAGTCCCTTCAACGCTTCCGCAGCTTTCCGGACTTTCTTCAGATCTGGCCGGGGCACGGAGCGGGTTCTGCTTGCGGGAAGGCTCTCGGTGCCGTTCCCCAATCGACGCTGGGCTACGAGAAACGGTTCAACTGGGCGTTCGGTGTGAGTGACGAAGCCGAGTTCGTTCGGGCAGTTCTCGGCGGCCAGCCGGACCCGCCACGCTACTTCGCCAAGATGAAGTACATCAACAAGAGCGGTCCCCGGCTCCTGGACGGCAACAGATCGCCGGCGCGGCTGCCAGGTGCCGACCTCGCGGGCGCTCTAGCGCGCGGTGCAACTGTGGTGGATACTCGCCAGGCGGCAGAGTTCAAGCGCGGTGGTGTGCCCGGTACCATCAATATCCCGGCGAACCGGGCCTTTACCACGTGGGCCGGCTCGCTCCTGCCATACGACCAACCCTTTTTCCTGCTGACCGACGCAGCCGGCAGCGGTCTGATCGATCAGCTGGCGCGAGATCTTTCGGGGATCGGGCTCGACGGTCTGGCAGGTTATTTCGGGCCCGAGGCTCTGGAGATCTGGGTCAGGTCGAAAGGTGCGCTGCAGGTCATACCCGACTTCACCCTGTCCGAAGTGAGAGACGGCCTCCACACCCAGCAGGTAACCCTGGTCGATGTGCGGGGCGAAGATGAGTGGCGAACGGGGCATGTGCCGGGCTCTATCAACGTCCCTGTGGCGATGCTGGATCAGCAGGCGGGGCGTCTTTCCAGCGCGCGGCCTGTCATCGTTCACTGTCAAACCGGCGCGCGTGCGGCGATCGCCGCCAGTGTGTTGAAGGCGAGGGGACTCGACGAAGTCGGAGTCTTTGCCGGTGGCTATGCGGAGTGGACGGCGGCGGGTCAACCGCGAGTAACCGAGGGTTCGGCTGTGGGCAACTAGTCATCCTGCGATTCACCACCAAGGAGCGTCCATGCTGAAGGAATTCAAGGCATTCATCATGCGCGGCAATGTCCTGGATCTCGCCGTGGGCATCATCATCGGAGCCGCGTTCGGGACGATCGTGAAATCATTGGTGGACGACGTGATCATGCCGCCCATCGGTCTGGCGCTAGGCAACGTCGATTTCTCCAACCTGTTTGTTCTGCTGAAAGAAGGCGCGAAAGCCGCTCCTCCATACGCCTCCCTCGCCGACGCCAAGGCGGCAGGAGCCGTGACGATCAACTATGGACAGTTCATCAACAACGTCGTCACCTTCCTCATCGTCGCATTCGCCGTGTTCCTGGTCGTTCGAGCAGCCAACCGTCTGCGTCCTCCGGAGGCGTCGGCAGCACCGAACACGCGTGACTGTCCCTACTGCCGCATGCCGATCCCGGTGGCCGCCACTCGCTGCCCTCAGTGCACCTCGGAGCTGAGAGCTGCATGAGAGTAAGAAGTGCAGGCCCCCAACTCTGCATGCTGGCGCTGCTCGCCTGTCAGGCGGGTTCGGCGGGCACGCCAGCCAATCCTGAGCTCGCGCGTTACCTCGCCGGATACGCCAAGGAGTACCAGCGACTGACGTATGAGAGCCAGATCGCCGAGTGGCAGTCCAACACGCATATCGTAGAGGGAGATTCCACCAATGCCGTTCGGACACGCCGTGCGAATGAGGCCCTGGCACGGTTCGTGGGAAGCAACGAAAATATCACGCGTATTCGTGGCTACCTGAACGACCGGAAAAACCTGCCTCCCATTCAGGTCCGACAGCTCGAGATGATGCTGTATTTCGCGGCTGAAAAGCCGGAATCTGCCGCAGAAATCGTCGCCCAGCGCATCGCTGCGGAAGCGGCGCAGACCGAAAAATTGTACGGCTTTCAGTTTCGACTGAACCGAAAACCGGTTTCGGCCAACGCAATCGACGACTCCTTGCGAACCGTGCGCAAGCTCCCGGCCCGGCTCGCCGTCTGGCAGGCTTCGAAAGAAATCGGTCCGACGCTGAAGCCGGGCATCCTGCGCCTTCGAGACCTGCGTAATCAGGTAGTGCGTGCGCTCGGCTATCCCGATTACTTCAGCTATCAGGTGTCAGACTATGGCATCTCGGCGGGGGAGATGCTCCGAATCACCGATGGTCTCAACCGCGACCTGAGGCCCTTGTATCGGGAGCTGCACACCTGGGCTCGGCACGAGTTAGCGAGACGGTACCACGTGCCCGTTCCGGATCAGCTGCCGGCGCACTGGCTGCCCAACCGCTGGGGTCAGGACTGGAGTGCGCTGGTGGAGGTGAAGGGGATCGATGTGGATGGGGCTCTGGCGCGCCACTCTGCTGAGTGGGTGATGAAGCAGGGGGAGGAGTTTTACCAGAGTATAGGCTTCGACTCGCTGCCGGCGGGTTTCTGGGAGAAGTCCTCGCTGTATCCGCTGCCGGACAACTCACCATTTAAGAAGAATACCCACGCATCGGCCTGGCACCTCGATCTCGATCGCGACGTACGCTCGCTGATGAGTGTGGAGCCCAACCGCGAGTGGTACGAGACGGTTCATCACGAGCTGGGACATGTCTACTACTACATGAGCTATAGCAGGCCGGATGTACCGCTGGTGCTGAGACAGGGAGCAAACCGCGCCTATCACGAAGGCATCGGATCCATGATGGGGTTGGCCTCACTCCAACGCCCCTTCCTGGAAGGCCGCAAGCTGGTGCCGGCCGATGCAAAAGCGGATAGCATGGCGCAGCTCCTCCAGGAGGCGCTCGCATACGTGGTCTTCATCCCATTCGCCGCCGGCACGATGACTCAGTTCGAGCACGCTCTGTACGCCGAGCGCCTCCCCGGCGAGCGCTTCAATCAGAAATGGTGGGAGCTCACCCAGAAATATCAGGGAATTGTTCCGCCCACTCCGCGGGACGAGAGGTGGTCGGATGGCCTGACGAAGACCCACATCAATGATGATCCGGCACAGTATTACGACTATGCCCTCTCATATGCGCTCCTCTTCCAGCTGCACGACCATATCGCGCGCAAGATCCTGAAACAGGATCCGCATAGCACGGATTACTACGGAAACCGTGGGGTGGGAGACTTTCTCAAGCGGCTCATGCAGCCGGGCGCCACCCGCCAGTGGCGAGATGTGCTCCGTGAGACGACTGGCCGCGAGCTCGATGGCAAGGCCATGGTGGCCTACTTCGAGCCTTTATACCTCTGGCTGCAGGAGCAAAACCGCGGGCGACAAGCAACCCTGCCGGAGCTGTGAGCAGATTGTCGAAGGAGTTGTGATGCAATCAGACTCGCCACTGCCCGGTCCTGACCTGCAGGCCGGCGTGCCTCTCAGCGACGTCCCCGCCTCCGGCGTTCTGGCTGGACATGCTGGAGGCGAGGCAGTTCTCCTCGTTCGCCGTGAGTCGGAGTGGTTTGCCATTGGGGCCGTTTGCACCCATTACAGCGGTCCACTCGCCGAAGGGCTGATCGTCGGCGAAACGGTCCGCTGCCCCTGGCACCATGCCTGTTTCAATCTCCGCACAGGCGACGCGGTTCGCCCTCCAGCGCTGAACCCGGTGTCGTGCTGGCGTGTGGAGGAGCGTTCCGGAAAGGTGTTCGTTACCGGAAAGAAAGCGCACCTGGCGCCGGGAACCCGCGTTGGGCGTCAACTCCATCCCACATCCATCGTCATTGTGGGTGCAGGTGCGGCAGGCGAATGTGCGGCCGAGACGCTGCGGCACGAGGGGTACAGTGGAAAGCTGACCCTGTACGATGCTGATCAGGATGCCCCATACGACCGTCCGAACCTCTCCAAGGACTACCTCGCGGGCACTGCCTCGGAAGACTGGATTCCTTTGCATCCGCCTGAGTTCTATCGCGACCTAGGCATAGAAGTCGTGCGGCGCCCGGTCGTTTCACTGGATCCGGCAGGGAAACGCGTCGTTCTCGATGACGGCGCCAGCCAGGCCTATGAGGCCTTGCTGCTGGCAACAGGCGCGTCACCGGTACGGCTTCCGACGGACAACGAGAGCGGGTCACCGCGGGTACGGTACCTGCGCACTTTCGCCGACAGCAAGGCAATTGTTGCGGCCGCATCGCAGGCGAAGCGGGCGGTCATCCTCGGTGCCAGTTTCATCGGACTCGAGGTCGCAGCATCCTTGCGGACTCGCCAAGTCGAGGTTCACGTCGTCTCACCTGACGCCCGCCCGCTGGAGCGTGTGATGGGCGCGGAGCTTGGCGATTTCATCCGTCGGCTGCACGAGGAGCACGGCGTCGTCTTCCACTTGCGACAGAAGGCTCGCAACATCGCGGATGGCGTGGTGACTCTCGAGGACGGAACCCGGCTCGCCGCCGATCTGATCGTGGCGGGAATCGGCGTTCGCCCGAACATCCAACTGGCTGAGAAAGCGGGACTGGAGCTCGACCGAGGCGTCCTGGTGGACGATCGGCTGCAGACCAGCGCCCCTGGAGTTTACGCCGCCGGCGACATCGCCCGCTGGCCTGACGCACACAGCGGCGAGCGGATCCGGGTGGAGCACTGGGTCGTGGCTCAACGCCAGGGCCAGGCAGCTGCACGCGGCATGCTGGGTGACACCGAGCCTTTCCAAGCGGTACCGTTCTTCTGGAGCCAGCACTACGATGTGCCGATCAATTACGTCGGCCACGCCGAGCGATGGGACAGCGTGGAGGTAGACGGCAGCATCGAGGGCCGTGACTGCGCGGTACGCTTCATACACGGCGGCCGACCTGTGGCGATTGCAACGATCTACCGTGACGTCCAGAGTCTCGAGGCCGAGCTTTCTATGGAGGGTGCCGCCGACTCCGGCATCGCAGCAAAGGCCTGAGAAACCTGGTATGAAGGTCACCCGCAGGCGCTTTCTTACCGGCGTCGGTGCCACCGGCTTTGCGATTGCGGGCGATGCCTTCGGCTTCGAGGCTCACCGGGTGCTGCTGACGCGCCACGAAGTTTCCATCCCGGGATTACCCTCTGGTCTCGATGGAGTTCGCCTCGCCCAGGTATCCGACGTCCATTTCCCAGGCAATCGAACCGCTGCTGGAGCGGCGCTAGAGCATCTGCATCATGAGCGTCCGGACATCGTCCTCCTGACCGGGGATATGACCGAGTCGCAGGAGGCGATGGCGCAGGTCCGCAACTTCGCGGGAGAGGCCCGCGGCCGCCTTGCTTCTGTGGCGCTGCTGGGAAACTGGGAACATCGGGTCGGTGCAGTGGGCTCTTTGGCCCAGGGCACCTACCGCTCGGCCGGTGTGGATCTTCTCGTGAACCGAGCGTTGGATGTGGATGTCGGTGGGGCACGGTTGACGCTGGTGGGTCTGGATGACCCCGTGGAGGGTGCACCGGACGTCCAGACCGCGCGGAGAAACGTGGTTCCCGGTTCCACGGAGATCTGGCTGGTGCACGCTCCGGGCTATCTGGAGCAACCGCCTGCTGGCACGCGGGCTCGGCCGGTGTTGCTTCTGGCAGGGCACACGCACGGAGGGCAGATCCGGATTCCGCTGCTTCCGCCAGTGAAGCCTCCTGGTGCGGGACGGTTCGTCGACGGTTGGTATTACGACACCTTTGCACCGCTCTACGTGTCGCGTGGCGTTGGCACCACTGGTATCCGAGCGCGATTTCTGTGTCCCGCCGAGCTACCGATTTTTACGCTTCGCTCCGCCTGAAGAGCTCACGAGATCTTCCGGGCGGTAGATCACCCCACCCAGCACGACTGAATGGATCCGCCGAGAATTCCGAATGTCCGCAAGCGGATTCCCATCCAGTATGACGAGATCGGCCCGTTTTCCCGCATCGATCGTCCCGGCCTCACCTAGGATGCCGAGTGCCTGCGCACCATTCCGGGTGGCAATGCGGAGCACCTCAGGAGTCGAGAGTCCCGCCATGGTCAATAGCGATAGCTCCTGATGGAACGCCACTCCAGGTATGACCCAGGGACTCGCAACGTCGGATCCGGCCGTGAGTAGCACGCCACCATCGTGGAGGCGTCGGATGAGCCGAAGCTGTTTGGGCCAAGCTCTCTGGGCCCGGCTGAACTCCCCGGGTGCCCAGTCGGCTGTCGGCATGCCGAGCACTCGCCAGTTCGCAAGGACTTCAGGAACGAGGGCGCTATCGGGATCATGCTGGTACAGGGAATCACGCCACCAGAATTTTGTATGGTAGGCGACTAGCGTGGGATCGATCGATACGCCGTGCTCGCTGAGAGCACGAATCATTGTGTCCACTGCCGGGCCGTCCACCTCCAGCCACTCGAGCCACGCGATTCGGGCACGCATCCCGCCGCCGAGAGCAGCGTAGGACTCGCGCCGGAATGGTGGAAGATACCGGTCATGCCAGTTGCCGCCGTGCGTGATGAAGTCGATGCCGCTGAGCGCCGCATCAGTCCAGGATGTGCGTTGCAGGTGACCGATCACTTTCAAGCCGTGTCGATGAGCCTCCTCTACAGCTACCCGGAGCTGGGGGAGGGTAATGCCGGCGTAGAGCTTGATATAGTCGACGCCGGCTTTCGACTGGTCGCGAACCGAGCCTCGGATCTCGTCGGCAGATAAGCGCGGACTGGACAGAATTGAACCCGCGGTGAAAATGCGCGGACCAGGGATGCGGCCGTTTCTGACGTCGTTGCGCAACGACACAGCCTCGGTGACCGGCGATGCCCCCGGATCTCTGATGGTGGTGATGCCGCGGGAGAGTGCCACTTTGAGGAGCCGCTCGGCCAATGTTCGATCGTAGGTGCTGTCGAGCGCACCGGCGGCCGTTCGGTGGTATCGCATGGCAGCGGTTGTCACGTGGTAGTGCATGTCGATGAAACCCGGCGTGACCACGCGACCCGCCAGGTCGATGGTTCTCACATGCGGCGGGAGAACGACGGTGGCCGTAGGCCCGACCGCCGCTATGCGACCGCTATCGATAATGATGGTTGCATCAGGCAGGGCCGGGCCGCCCCGGCCATCGATCACAGTGGCGTGCATCAGGGCGACAGGCTTGTCGGCTCCGACGCCCTGCAACATCGCTTTCGCTGCAAGGAGCACGACAAGCGGCGTCATGCGCCCAAGCAGAAGCAGGTGCTACCTCCTACTCGCCTGGCTCGATGATGACGGCGGTTCCGCTGGCGCTTACCATCAGCATTCCGCCTCCGGACCCTACCTGGATCGTCTCGTAATCCAGGTCCACACCCACTACAGCGTTCGCTCCCAGGTCCTCGGCCTGATCGGACATCTCCTGAAGCGCAATTGCCTTGGCATTCCGGAGCTCCTTCTCGTATGCGGCTGATCGGCCACCGACGATATCGCGTATACCGGCGAAGAAGTCGCGGAAAATGTTGGCACCGAGAATAGCATCACCCCCGACGATCCCGAGATGCTGAACTATGCGATGCTCGGAGATGGTGGGTGTCGTGACTAGAAGCATGGACGCTCCTTACGGTTTCGGCTCCGGACCGCTGTTCCACATATCCAATTCCATCTTCCAGCCGTCTGACTGCCTTCGCCAGACTACGAGGTACTTGCCTCGGACCGGTACCCACGCCTTGCCATCCCGCTCACCGGCAATCTCATAGATGCCGTGATCATAGGCATGCTGCCCGTCGATCTCGATGCGGGTGGGAATCAGCACGTGACGAGTCATTTTCTGGCCGGGCCTCCGCGTCCAGTAACGCCTCAGGGCATCATGCCCTGAGATCGCGTCGGATCGCTCGGGAAAGATCACTGCGTCGCGGGTGTAAAGCGCGATGATCGCCTCGGCGTCTCCGCGCATGTATGCCGAAGAAAACTGCCGGGCTGCTTTCTTGATTGCATCGGTCTCGGAGCCAGCACTCTGCGCGTGCGCGGCTGAGCTCGCCAGGACCAGGACCACGAAGGCCTCACCGAGTAGGCGCCTCATCGGTTCGCGGCACTGGTTGCCTTGGGCGAGCCCAGCCCATAGCGATCTCGCAAAACCAGGAAATGATGCGCCACGTGTCCGACGATGATGTAGAGCAGCGCCCGGGCCGTGACTGAGTTCTCGCTGGCCGTCCCTCGCTCCCCCCATGCCCGCGGGGGGACGCCGGAGGCCAGTGCCACAGTGCTCAGACGAATGGCGCGGAACTCCCCCAGCAAATCGGTGAGCGGCCGCTCGTCGAACCGTCCGGCCATCACGTACGGGTCCTGGTCGAAGCCGGGAAGAGGAGTCGCGTCACCCCGACTGATCCGCAAGAGTCGGTAGCTGAAGATGCGCTCCGAGTCATTGAGATGTCCCAGGAGCTCCTTGATGCTCCACTTGCCTGGCGCATAGCGCGCGAGTGCGCCGGCATCATCGAGACTCGAGAAGAGTCGCTCGGCTTGAGAGAGCTGCTCCACCAGCTGCTCTCCGATGTTGTCGCCGCCGACCTCGGCGATGTAGGTCTGATAGTAAGCCGCGGCCTCATCACTGCCGGGGCGGGAAACCCGTAACGTGCTCATATCGCTCCTCCGTCAGGGCAAACCGTTCAGATATTGCAAGCTCGAGCGGACCGATGCCAGCGGGTCACGGGGATCATCATGCTCGATGAAGAAGTGACGGAAGCCGGCGCGCTCTCGCGCTCCGAGAATCCCCGGAAAGTCGATCAGCCCGCTTCCCACGTCGGTGATCCTGCGCTTCCGATCCATGTCTTTGAGGTGACACAGATGGAACCGTCCAGGATACTTCTGAAAGTAGGCGAGCGGGTTCCCGCCCGCCTTGGTCAGCCAGTATATGTCCATCTCCATGGCGACAAGGGACGGATCGGTCTCTTCGAGAAGCACTATGTACGGGAGACGCTCAGAGCCCGGTTGGAACTCGAAATCGTGGTTGTGGTAGGCAGCGAGAAGCCCGCGAGCCTTCGCTAGGCTGCCGATCTGGTTCAGCCTCCCGGCTACACGCTTGAAGTCGTCGATGCTGCGTTCCTGCAGCGGCAGCGATGCTAGAACGACGTACGAATGCCCGAGGATCGCCGAAGTGTCGAGTGTGGCTCCGAGATTCAGCTGTGGGTCATCCAGCGGGAGATGGGCGGACGGTGACGTGAGCCCGGCATCATCCAGCCAGCGGCGCAGCAGCCTTGGGGGATGGTTGAAGTAACCGGCGAATTCCACTTCCTTGCAGCCCAGCGCCGCCACCTGCTCCAGCGTTCGCTGAGCATCGCGTTGCATCAGCTCCCGGAGCGTATAAAGCTGAACCCCTACTCGGGTGAGTGGGCGGCTGAGCGGCAGGTGCGCGACATACGGCAGGGCGGAGCACGCCACCGTCTTCAGCAGGTCTCGCCGGTGCATGTGCGCTGCCTCTACCTGCAGTCGCTGGCTGCTGTCAGACAGTGTTGGGCGTAACGCAGGTACGCGTCCAGGGCACGATGTCCAGACGCTCCATCGGAATGGGCTCCCCGGTGTTCTCGCAGATCCCGAACCGGTCCGGCTCCTCGTAGAAACGGCGGAGCGCCTCGTCGATCTCCTCGAGCTCCCGGCTGGCCCGCTGCGCGAGGACTACGTCCATTTCCTGGTCGTAACTGTCGGTGCCACGGTCGGCAACGTGAAACGGGTACTCTGAGATGTCTCCTGCCGCCTCAGCGGCGCTGCTGTCGTGATCTTCCTCGAACCTCCGCAAGATCTTCAAGACACGCTCCCGCTCGTCATGAAGTCTGAGCTCGATCCGCTGTCTCTCTTCTGGATTCAATGCCATCGTACCACCTCAAGCAGGTGCGCAAGACGAAATTCACATGTGGTTTCAAGCTTATTGTCTGAGGCACTCTCGGCGCAACACTGACCGGCTAAGCCTCGTCCTGGGGCAGCCGAACCACCGGCAGCTCGATGCGCCACAGGATCGCCGCCAATCGGAGGCCGGCGATTATCGCCATTCCGACGAGGGCAGACGCATCCCGTGACATGCCCCAGTGCACCAGCAGGACGTACGTCGCAGCTCCCGCAATAGCCGCCGTCGCATAGAGGCGGCCCGGCCGCATCACCAGCGGTATCTCCGCGGTGAGCACATCGCGGAGGACACCGCCTGCCACCCCCGTGATGATTCCCATGAGAACCGCTATGAGATCAGATACGCCGACTTGCTCGGCG
Organism: uncultured Gemmatimonadales bacterium; assembly: GCA_963730915.1. Taxonomy (GTDB): domain Bacteria; phylum Gemmatimonadota; class Gemmatimonadetes; order Gemmatimonadales; family GWC2-71-9; genus CAVVWJ01. The sequence goes on from CAVSTR010000005.1 coordinate 497,934, forward strand.
ATCTGCACCCCTGCAATGGTAAAGAAGGCAAGACCCAGGGCATCTGCCACCAGCAGGGCTCGGCGCGTTGCGATCCAGAATCGGACATAGGCGATTGTGACGGCAGTCGCCCCGAGGATCACCCACAGATATGTCGTGTCCGCGATCCAGAACGTGGGGTGACGGTCGAGCAGCAGGTCCCTCAGGGTGCCACCCCCGATCGCCGTCACGATGGCGATCACTGCCACGCCGAGCAGATCGAGTCCCTTGCGACCTGCTGCGAGAACCCCGCTGGCGGCAAACACCGCGACGCCGAGGAGCTCCAGTGCATGGCGCATCGGCTACGCCAGCAGCCTGGCACTGAGCCGGCTCTCGGGATGAGTTGTCGATCCGCCCGCAGCCCGGCCCGCTGCCCGTCCGGTCACCCAGGCCCACAAGAAATTGTATCCGCCGATAGGACCAAACGCATCGAGCACCTCTCCACACAGAAACAGCCCAGGATGGATCTTGCTCTCCATCGTTCGAGGATTTATCTCCGTCAGGCTCACCCCGCCGCCAGTGACTTCAGCCTTCTTGTAGCCTTCGTCTCCCGTCCAGGGGAGCTGGCTGCGCACCAGGACATCTATCAGGCGCCGCCGCTCGTCGCGGGTCAGTTGTGCCAGCTCTCGAGACCCGGAAACATTGGCCACACGTGCCAATGCCTCAGCCAAACGGTCCGGGAGCTGTCGTCGAAGTACACCCGCTACCGTGCGGGTACCTTGGGGCCTGAGGGCAGCTTCCCACCCCCTGGCGTCAAGCCTCGTCCACTGCACCGTCAGCTCTGCGGTCGCATCGCCTTCGAGCCGTGAACGGCTGATGACGTGGGAGACATCGAGCACGGACGGCCCACTGTAGCCCCGGTGTGTGAAGAGAAACCCACCGGTGGCCGTGGATGTGCGCGCCGAGTCAGCTCCGGTAACTGTCACAGGAATCGAGATGCCGGCCAGATGCCCGAACGCTTCGGGATGGGCGATGATCGGTGTGAGCGCTGGATATGTCGTGTGAACAGTGTGTCCCAGGCTGGACATGAGGGTAAGGCCAAGGCCGTCGCTCCCTGTATTAGGTACCGAGAGACCACCAGTGGCGACGATCACACGGTCAGCCTGGAATGGTTCGGCACCATTCTGTTCCAGCTTCCAGGAAGAGGCGCCCAGACTGAGTCCAGTGATATATGTGTTGGGGCGGAATTGCACTCCATGTCGCGCCGCTAGTGCCAGGAGCCCATCTCTCACATCCCGCGCCCGATTCGAGGCAGGAAACAGCTTGGCTGATTCCTCCTCCTCTACCAGCACCAGACCGAGCTGCTGCTCGAAGAACATGATTTGCTGCTCGAGAGGCCAGGACCGCACGATGTTTCGCAGCGTGTTTGGAGAGGAGTCCGTGACGAATCTGCGTTCATCCAGACGGGCCGGGAGAATATTGCAGCGGCCCCCTCCGCTGATGAGGATCTTGCGGCCACCATCGCGGGTGCGTTCCAGCAGCAGCGTGTCGGCGCCTGCGTTGGCCGCGTAGATCGCCGCCATCATTCCAGCGGCGCCCGCGCCGATGACCGCGACTCGAGGTCGGCTTATCGGAGGTCTCCCAGCATGAAGAACAAGCGTCCTGCGTGTTATGCGACACAGCAATTCAGTCCTCCCTTTGCCATTCTGGCAAGGTTATGACCACAAATGCCAAAGGGTTCGTGCGCGTACGAGGTGCGCGAGAGCACAACCTCAAGAACATCGACGTGGATATCCCGCGGGACGCACTCGTGGTATTCACGGGCGTGTCCGGTTCCGGTAAATCCTCGCTGGCGTTCGGCACCCTGTACGCCGAGGCCCAGCGCCGCTACCTGGAGTCAGTGTCGCCGTATGCCCGTCGCCTGTTCCACCAGATGGCCATTCCCGATGTAGACGAGATCGAGGGCCTCCCGCCCGCGGTCGCGCTTCAACAGCAACGCGGCACTGCGACCACGCGCTCGTCTGTAGGCAGCGTCACCACGCTTTCCAACCTGCTGCGCATGCTGTACTCCCGTGCCGGGGAGTATCCCTCAGGTCAGCCGTTGCTCTATGCAGAGTCCTTCTCTCCAAACACACCCGAGGGGGCGTGTCCTCAATGCCATGGGCTGGGCCGCATCTACGAGGTGACCGAGGCCTCCATGGTGCCGGACGATTCGCTGACCATCCGCGAGCGGGCAGTAGCCGCATGGCCCAGCGCGTGGCAGGGTCAGAATCTGCGCGACATTCTCGTCACGCTGGGGCACGATGTGGATCGCCCGTGGCGGGAGCTTCCGAAGAAGACCCGCGACTGGATCCTGTTTACCGACGAGCAGCCCACGGTTCCGGTCTATCCCGGCTACACCCCGGCCGAGGTACGCCGCGCGCTGAAGAGCCGGGAGGAGCCCAGTTACATGGGCACGTTTACGGGTGCGCGGCGGTACGTCCTGCACACCTTTGCAAATACCCAAAGTGCGCTGATGAAGAAGCGGGTTGCGCAGTACATGCTGAGCAGCGTTTGCTCCCTCTGCGGCGGGAAACGGCTGCGACAGGAGTCTCTGTCGGTGACGTTCGCCGCGCTGGACATAGCGAGCATGTCTCAGAACCCGTTGAAGCGCCTGGCTCGAATTTTCGAACCTTATGCTGTCGAGGGCGCGCCTGAGCTTACCAAAATGAGGGAAGGGCACCCCGAACGTGCCATGGTCGTCCAGCGAATCGCTCATGATCTGATGATGCGGCTGGACATCCTGCTGCGGCTCGGGCTCGGCTATCTATCCCTCGATCGCAGCACGCCAACGTTGTCGCCCGGAGAGCTTCAGCGCCTGCGACTCGCCACCCAGGTGCACTCGAACCTGTTCGGAGTCGTGTACGTACTCGACGAACCCTCGGCCGGGCTTCATCCCAGAGATACCGAGGCGCTACTCGACGCCTTGGACAAGCTCAAGAGCGCAGGCAACTCACTTTTCGTGGTGGAGCACGAGCTGGACGTGATTCGTCATGCCGATTGGATTGTCGACGTTGGACCGGCGGCCGGCGTGCACGGAGGCAGGGTGCTGTATAGCGGTCCGCCCGACGGCCTGGCCGATGTCGAACAGTCCCAGACCCGGACGTTTCTGTTCCGAGAGGCAGCATTTCAACGCCGATTGCCTCGCCGGGCCACTCGCTGGCTGACGCTCACCGGCATCACTCGAAACAATCTGCACGGCCTCGATGTCGCGTTTCCCATCGGTACCTTTACCAGTGTCACCGGCGTCTCCGGATCGGGAAAATCGAGCCTGGTCAGCCAGGCGCTCGTGGAACTCGTATCCGAGGCGCTCGGTCATGACCTGGAGACAGAAGAGGATGACCGCGAAGAGCTGGAGCGGGCACCTTTGATTCCTACAGAGGGGCGGATCAGCGGAGGATTAGAGACAATTCGTCGCCTGGTTGTCGTCGATCAGAAGCCGATCGGCCGGACACCGCGCTCGAATCTCGCTACCTACACCGGGCTCTTCGATCACGTGCGCCGGTTGTTTGCCGGCACCAAGCAGGCCCGCTCCAGACGCTATGATGCCGGCAGATTCTCCTTCAACGTGGCCAAGGGCAGATGCGAGACGTGCCAGGGAGAAGGGTTCGTGATGGTGGAGCTGCTGTTTCTCCCGAGCGTATACAGCCCCTGTCCGACGTGCCACGGGTCACGCTACAACGCGAAGACACTCGAGGTCAAATACCGGGGCAGGAGCATCGCCGAGGTGCTGGACATGACGGTAGACACTGCGTACGACTTTTTCGCCGACGAGCACCACGTGCGGAGATCTCTGGATGTCGTCCGCCAGGTGGGACTGGGCTATCTGAGACTAGGCCAGGCTGCTACCGAGCTCTCCGGTGGGGAGGCGCAACGGATCAAGCTCGCTACCGAGTTGCAGCGCACTCACAGAGGAGACACGTTGTTCATCCTGGATGAGCCCACAACCGGGCTGCACCCCGCGGACGTTGAGAGGCTCATGACGCAGCTCGACGGCCTGGTTGAGTCAGGCAATACGGTCATCGTAGTGGAGCACGACATGAGGATCGTGGCCGGGAGCGACTGGGTGATCGACATCGGGCCGGGGGCTGGGGAGGAGGGTGGCCGAGTCGTCGTATCCGGCCCCCCCGAGGAGGTTGCACGCACGAAGGACAGCCGGACTGCAGGCTACCTGGCGCGTTTTCTGGAACAGCCGGATGCCGTAAGCAGCCGCGAGAGCGATTCCTCAGGCGTGCTGGTGGGCTCCGGCTGAAGTGGTATGGGGGTGATGATGGTTCGCCACATGGAGTGACTGGAACAGTACTCGAGCGGCGCCGGCCACGTCCTGAACGGCAGTATCGAACGCCACCTGGTTAACTCGTGACGGCGCATTGAACCCGCTGATCTTCCGGACGAACTGCAAGGCAGCGTCATGCAGTTCCTGGTCGGTTGGGTGATGACCGGGGTTCCTCAGTCGTTTGATGTTTCGGCACATCTGGCATCCCTTGTGTTCGGATTCTCAACTTTGGAGCGAATTGGCTCTCGGGCAAGTTGGGGTCTCATTCCACGGCTCCTAACCTAGGTCATGTCCCGGGAGGTCGTGCGCGCGAACAATAATCCTACGATCAGACAGATTTGCACGCCGGCGTCGGCGAGGTAGACGGAGATACGGCCATCTAAACCATAACAAAGATCGATCGCGGCAAAGGCAGCCACCAGCGCGGTCGGTCTTTCATGACTTACAGCAGCTCGGCAAGTGTCGAGTCATGTGAGCGAAACACGTCGGCCGCCGAAGGTACGTCCGCTGCCAGCACAAAGTCGCTGAACTCAAAACCGGGCCCCACCGAGCAGCCGACCAACGTATACGCCCCGGTCGATCGGGCCGCCTGCCACCACTCCGCCTGAACAGCCAGCATTGGTTGCGCAGTGTCGCTGGATGGACCGAGCAGGTGTCGCTCGACCCGATCTCCAGAGGGGGTCGCCATCCACAGCTCGAGGGGAGCCCCTTCGTAGAAGTGCCAGAGCTCGTCCGATCGCACCCGATGCCAGCGGCTGATGGCTCCGGCGGGTAGCAGAAAATAAATCCCCGTGATCGCGGGTCTTGATCCCCGACTGTCCCCGGGATAGACCGCAGACGCGGATCGATACACCTCTCGGTAAAGCCCCCCTTCGGGATGGGGTGCTAAGCCCAGCTCCTGCTTGAGCTCATCCGCTCGGTGGCTCATGGACTCACCTGCCGATTTGGTGTTCTCTCCGTCCTGAAGCCGGATTCGTCCAGGATACCGTCGGCGAGCTTGCCGAGGTGCACGCGGGGGCTTACGCCTGGGGCGAAGCAAGCATCAGCAGGACGGCACGCCGCGGTACCGCTACTCCCCGAATGATCAGCTCGGCCAGTCGTCCTGAGCCCACACCGTCCACCACGATTGTCAGACAGCCCCGTTGCCGGTCCAGTGCTACACTCCGGGTGCCCGGGATGGTCAGAGCCAACTTTGCTCGGGTCAGGTAACCCTCCAGCTGCTCGGCGGACACGGGCCGATGACACTGCCGTTCAGGCAAGAACGTTGGATCAGGCCATCGTAACGCGATCGGTGCTGGGGGAATTCGGGCCTGCTGGTTTGCAGGCGCACAGCCGAGAAGGCAGGCCATCGCTGCGGCGGGAGCGCCTGCGCGGGTCAGAGCAGCAGCCGTGGTGGTGAGGAAGCTCATCTTGTATCTCCGAGGATGCGGTTGGTCGTTTGCGCTTGCGAAGTTGACCCCGCCGCTCAGCATTGTTGCCGAAGTGTCTTGCGTCTGAGGCCGACATCACCCCGTCAGAGAAATTCAACCCGGCCGGTTTCGAGGGAGTACTCCGCACCCACTACCAGCAGTCCCTCATTCTGGATCAGCTGCTCGAGAACCTGGGATCCGTGGCGGAGATGATTCACAGAAGCCCGGATGTTTGCCCTTACACCCTGGGTTACGAGGGCCTGCAGATCGTGCTTCAAGTCAGTAGTGAGAAGCCCCTCGATCGAAGGCCGCACACGATCCACAATAGCGGCCAGGTTCCGCGATTGGTTCTCCGTTGGCCGCTGCATTTCCTCGAGAGTGGCGAGGATGGCGCCGCACTGGGAGTGGCCCAGCACGACTACCAGTCGGGTGTCGTAGCGCGCTGCGGCGAATTCAACGCTGCCGATCTGGGAGGGCGCGACGATGTTGCCCGCCACTCGAATGACGAACAAGTCGCCCAGGCCCTGATCGAAGACGATCTCTGCCGGAACTCGGGAATCCGAGCATCCCAGAATGATCGCGAACGGTTGTTGTCCACTGACAAGCGCGGCCCGCTGGTTCTGACTGAGCAGCGGGCCCGAACTGCTCATGTTGGATGCAAACCTGGCGTTGCCTTCCCGCAGCCGCTCCAACGCTTCAGCCGCTGGAACCATCATTCCCCCCTGCCGTCAGAGTTCAATCAAATGACCGTTCATGCGGTGAGGCCGCTGACGAAGCCATGGTGCGACCAACGGTGGCGGACAAGGTTTTCCTCGCCGTATCACACTCGGCGCAGAGCCCCGGCGAATGCAGGAACACCGTCTCATCTTCAGCGAGGCGGGCAAGCACGGTCTTGACGATTGTTCCGGAACGCGCCAGGCGCGCCTGGCCCTGTCCAACGATCCCGTGACGCTGCTCCCCGCGGGCGTCGAGCCACCCGTCCAGTAACCGAAAATTCTCACAGCAGTGGTCTATCTCTGTGTAGTCCATCCGGACCCGCCGGCCCGCACTCAGCGCCATAACGTACTTGGGCTGACCGTATCGTACCTGTGCCAGGTTTTCCGCGAGGTGAATAGTCGTGTTGGCATCGTGACCAACGCCGAGCAATAGCACCTGCCCGTTCAGCTCGTACACGCGTCCGATCGGGCTATTCAACCCGTGCGGGATGTCCAGAGGGTGAGGCCGGGTGACTTCTGCCGCCTTCGGACCGATTGCCGCGAATGCATGCGGGCTGTCACTCCGGAGCACGCCGGGGAGGCGCCAGAACGTGTCGGCAACGACACCCATCCCCAGGCACGGGGTTGTCCCAGGATCGAAGGGAAGATCGTCGTCATCACTCATGCTGGGCATGACGAGTGTACCGCCCGGCCCAAGTGCGGACCGCAGCGCGGCGATCAGCCCCAGCGGTCCTCCTTCCAGTGGCGCCAGCTTCGAAAAGGCAGTGTGCACGACCAGGACACCGCCGGGCTCAACACCCAGAGACTGCAGCTGCGCGGTGACCTGGTCAGGCTCGATCGAGGTGATCATCCGGAATCAGGCCGTCGAACATTCATCGAAGTTTTCCAATCTGGTCAATCAGCTCCCGGGCAATGAGCTGCAGCTCGATGTGCTCCGGGTGGAGTTTGCCGCCGTCAGTGAGGCCGGCCCGGATGGCCCGGATGCCCTCGACGGCACGGCGGAGCTTGAGACGCTCGACCCGAACAGGAGCCATGGCGCCGGTGCCGGCAGAGAGGACGGCCCACATGTTCGTACGCAGTGTATCCACCGAGCGCTTGAGGTCCTCGAGACCCTCCGGAAGGGCAGGGGCACGTGTGAGGCGCGCGTCGACGTCGTCGAGCAGACTCCGCAGGGTGGACAGCTGTTGGGAGAGCGGCTCGTCCGCCATTCAGAACTCGCAGTCAGAGAAGGAGGGTGGCCAACCGGTATGATCGACCGGGCAATCCGGATGACGGCAAGATGCAGCCCCTCGGCCTTGAGGTCGAGCCCCTGGCAAAGGTGAGCAGCGGCATCCGCCGCGTTCTTCGACCGGGAGTGGTGAGCCATGAAGGTTCAGCACGATATCCAGCATTCGCGCTTCGTTATCCCCCTGAAGAACGGGGAGGCGGAGCTGGTGTATGCGGTGATCGGCGATGCAATCGACCTGCAGCACACCGAGGTTCCCCCGTCGGATCGAAACCAGGGTATCGCCGACAAGCTGGTGCGATTGGCGTTGGCGTACGCCCGTGAGGCCGAGCTCCGAGTCATCCCAAGCTGTCCGTACGTTCAGGCCTGGTTCACGAAACATCCGGAGGAGCGGCGGCACTCGGGGGCTGACGGTCCGCCTAAGGCGTGATCTGATGACCGGCACGCCTCAACGCAGTCAAGGCCGCCTGCAGCTGGGCGGTCTTCACCATTACGTAGTCGGTGTCATACGTAGAGATGGCAAGGATACTGATCCCCGCTTCAGCCAAAGGCTTGAGGATCGAGAGGAGAATGCCGACCAGGTTCGGCGAGAGTGGACCGCGAACCCGGATCGCCTGGTAGTTGCGCTCGCAGCGTGCCCCGGGCGGCACTGCACGCTGCACAGTCATGATCGAGAGCTCATCGGCGGTGCGGCTGACTGTCAGAAATCCGCTTCGGTCGGCTGCCCATTCCGGCACAGCGGCATCGGACGGCAATCGGCAGATAGCCAGAGTATCAGGAAGCAGCTCCAGGGGCAATCGAACCGGCTGTCTCTCCCCTGCGTCTTGCGCCTCTGCGACCGCCGCCAGAGAGCGGGGGAGGTAGCTCACGCCGAGCGCACCCAAATAGAGCCCAAGCCCGAACACCGTGTGTGTCGCAAGGCTCTTCAGCCTGGCCTGCGCTGGCCGAGCCGTTCTCGAAGCAGCGATGCCGAGACCGAACGAGGGTTGCATGATGAAGAATGGAAATACGACGGTAACAACCCCGTAGAGCAGGGCGGGCATCAGGGTCGGGCGCGCCAGCCAGTCACCTGATATAAGAACGATGAATGCAAGGGCGAATAAGACACCGATGCTGTAGTGGGCAATCCATCCCACGGCGCACTCGAACCGTTTCTGCGGCGCAGTGTTGATATTCGCGTGCCTGAGAGTGCCCTCAGGCATGTACAGGATCCAGCGTCCGAGTACACAGTAGCTGAGCGATGGAATGTTGAACCTGCGCTTGAGGAACAGGTTCCATAAATCCATGAAGAGAGTTGCGCCAGCACCGATAACAACCGCACTGATCATGAGGTGTGTTTGGAAGCTCACTCGATCACTTCCTCACCGACCGTTCTTACCCGCGTCTCGTTTCGACGCTGCCGGGGAAGGAGGCCACGTCTTCGAAACGGCGAGGGCCAGCTGCCTGGCGTCGGCAGGGTCGAGAGGAACACCTATGTGACTCGGCAGCTTGGTATCGCCGCCGAGGGCTTCTTGAATCACTGGAGTGGATACGACTACAGAGTTGATCAGCACTGCAAGGGTGTCGCCGATGTGCTGTCGGGTAAAATCCGCCAACCGGCGGGCTCCCGCTTTCGTGAACCACACTTCGAGGACGAGCCCCTTTCCACCCATCGCCTTCACAGCCTCGACCCTGGCAATGTCGTTACTCGACAGCTGCGCTTCCCGCTGCAGATACACGGTATCGGGCTGACCGTAGACTTTCGTCAGGGTGAAGTCCGGTGCGGGCGCGCCCTTGGCCAGACGTAATTCGAGCGAGACCGGAACCCGGCGCCAATCCGCGACTGGGTCAATCGTGTCATGTGATGACGAGCAGGCCCATGAAGCAATCACGCAAAGAGGCATAGCGAAGCGAAGGTACACGTTAGGCGCCGGCGATTTGGGTTGATCCACCACTCCTCCTTGGACGCACGATGATGGTTGAGAGCATGGTGGCGATGAGGATCCGCTCTACGTCCCCCGTCGCGAAGACGTCGGCTTGGCAAATCGTCAACGTACGCCCCGGGCGCAGCACCCGGCCGCAGGCCAGAAACCCCGCACCCTGGGCCGGTGTCAGCAGGTTGATCTTGAACTCCACGGCCAGGACATCCGTATCGGGTGGAGCCAGGGTGTGGGCGGCGTAGCCGTTCGCCGAGTCGGCAACGCTGGCAACGGCACCCGCGTGCATGAAGCCATTTTGCTGACAGAACTGCGGGGCAAACGGAAAGGCCAGATGGACTTCACCCGGGGCGATGAAGACGATCTGGGCCCCGAGAGTGGCCATATGGTTTTGACGACTGAAGCTCTCGCGCACCCGCGCTTCGTAGGCGGGATCTTGGGGCATCACGGACGGCTCAGGTAGGAATCCAGATGCTTCTGCTCTCCGTTATTCGGGTGGCGCGGAGCCCGCTCCGCTGCATGCTAACGTGCCCGCAACTCAGGTCGCCTCCGAAGCTTTGCGGCTAAGCCTCGACAGTTGCAGCCTTGGATTGTAAGGCCTGCATCTCTTCTCGATTGGGACCGTAGAACCCCGGCGGAGTTCCGCCCGCCATCCGGCACAACAGCACGAGTTGGGCGCGATGATGGATCAGATGATGGAGCAGCTCGTTCCATAGCACGTGACGAATGGTAAGGCGCCGTGAATCGAAGAAGGTTACGGTCTCGTCAAGCTGATCGCTCCTGAGGCCTTCCAGGCGCGCCACCGCCTGGTCGTGAATGTGGCGGTACCCCGGGGCAAGCAGCCTGATCTCGCGGGGCCGCTTGAGATCGGGCGGCTCGTCCTCGAAGCGAAACCGCCGGAGAGCGATTCCGTAGCTCAGGCACGCATCGATCTCGCTCAGGTGCCAGGCCATCTCTCCAAGCGAGCGCCCTTTGGGGTCGGGGCGAAAGTCGTACTGGTCAGGCGGGAGTGCTTCCAGAAGTCGCAGCGTGTTCTGGGCCTCGTCATTCCAGGCAGCGCGGAAGGTCTGGACTTCGTCGAGATGAGTCATGGGGTCCTCCGGAATAGCAGCCGTCGTTTTGATAGGCCGTAGAAACACTAGTACCGGAGCCCAGGGCTGACCAGAGGCTTCAAGGACAACTTTGCGCTATTCTACACCTGCCAGGTTGTACATCGCCCGCCAGGCGCGAAACACCTCCCGGTAATCATCGTCCGTATAACTGACCCTTCGGGCGTCAGTCCGGCTGGATCGCGGAACCAGCTCCGCCATGTCGGCCATCTGCGTGAGCGCGAAGTCCACGTCGAGTCTAATTGGTATCGGAATCTTGTATGGCGTGTGCGTCCGGCGCAGCGCCGCCGCCGCGCCGGCTCGTATCTTCTCGCAGGCAACCGAGGGCGCGAGACTTCGTGCGGCGAACCTTCCCACTGCGTGCTTGACGATCACGGTCTCGATGGCGTCGCCGAAGAGCGCCCGAGCCTCTGCTGCGAGCGCCTGATCGCCGCTGACCATTGCAACCGCCACTCCGTGCACTCCCGCCATTGCAGCGTTCAGCGCGAGCTCCCCAACTGGCTCACCGTTGAGTCGGACCTCGTACACACGACTCGTGTAGGTGTGATCGATCGTCGCATTCCGCGTTCCCGCTCGGGCATGATACCCGATGAACATTGCTGCATCGAAGCCCGTCTCTATCCCTTCCACCATCGAAAGACGCTTCGGGCTGCCACTCATGAGCTCCGCTGCGGGGTTGAGTTCTTCGGCAAGGAGATTGCGCATATGCCAGTGACTGTCGTTCACGAGGACGGCCTTTGCACCAGCGTCGAGTGCGCCAGCGATTGCAGCGTTGGCTTCGTCAGTCATCAGTCGGCGAAACCTGTTATACTCTCCAGCATGGCGGGGCTCGATCGGGTCGGTCTGATCTTCGTGCGCGACGCCCGCGACCCCTTCCATATCAACCGAGATGTACACTCGCATGATCTCTCCGGCGACAGTCCGGCGCGAAGAATACCGAGGACAAGCCATGGATGCACGCAGATGCGGTCTGGCACTCGCGTTCGTGTTGGCGGCCTGCACGCCACCTAAGGCGCAGCCGAACGGCGAGTTCGTGGAGCACGGTCGGCAGTACACCGCCTGGCTCTACGGCAATGAATACAACAAGCTGTGGGATCGCTTCTCACCCGAAATGCGACAGACCTTCGGAAGCGTGGGCGATCTCGCCACTTTCGCCAGCCGAGCGCTTACCCAACTGGGTCCGGAGCGAAGGCTGGTCGATGAGAGTGTGCAGAATGCCGATCCGCTGGTGGTTTACACGCGGGACGCATCATTCGATAAGTCGCGCCAGCGGATGTTGATCGAGTGGAGCCTGGCCAAGGATGGTGCGGTAACCGGCCTGGTGGTGAGGCCGTCTCCGGGTGAAGAGCGTAAACAGTGAACAGTCAACAGTAAACGGGAGTCTACGCCATGCCTCCCGTTGCGCTTCTGCCTCAATAGATTCTTCCGCCGAGCGGCACGTCCTGCTGGATACCCAGCAACACCGTCTCGCCCCGGGCATCCGGCACTCCCAGCACCAATACTTGAGAGGTAAATCCCGCAATGTTTCGCTCGCCCAGGTTCACCGCCGCCACCACGAGCCTGCCTGGCAGTTCCTCGGGGCGGTAGTGCGCTGTGATCTGAGCGCTAGAGGTCTTCTCACCGAGTGGGCCAAAATCGATCCACAGCTTGTAGGACGGCTTCCGGGCTCTCGCATTGCTCTCGGCCCGAAGTATTCTCCCCACTCTGAGATCGAGGGTTGCAAAGGCTTCGACCGCGTTCATTCCGCTCAATGGAGAATCTCGCCGCGCAGTACCGTCACTGCCTGACCTCCGAGATGCACCCGGTCCCCCTCGAGCCTGACCATCACCGTACCTCCCCGCGATGAAGCCTGGTACCCCACCATTTCGTCTTTGCCGAATCGGGTGCCCCAATACGGTGCGAGTCCGCAATGCGCCGACCCAGTTACCGGGTCTTCGGGGATGCCCAACGCCGGGGCGAAAAAGCGTGAGACGAAATCGTACCTCGTGTCATCTGAAGGGGCAGTGACGATCACACCGCGATATGGAATTCCTGCGATCAAATTCATATCTGGTGCCAGAGACCTCACGGCGGATTCAGAGTCGAGCTCTACGAGATAGTCGAATACGGTCCGGCCAACCATCGTCGCGTGTCGACCCAGCCCTTCTTCGAGTCCGTGTGGGGGCGCAGCGGGGGTTACGGGAGTGGCCGGGAAGTCCAGCCAGATATGATCGCCACGGCGGGTTGCTGTGAGCACTCCGCTCCGGGTGTGGAATCGGGCGACCTCCGAGGTCTTCAAGTGTCCTTCTTCCCACAGTGCATGCGCACTTGCCAGGGTGGCATGCCCGCAGAGATCGACTTCGGCACCGGGAGTAAACCATCTCAGATCGAACCCGTCCTGGCGTCGGACCAGAAAGGCGGTCTCGGCCAGATTCATCTCGAGGGCGATCTGCTGCATCCAGTGAGCGTCGCGGGCGGAGGGCAGGAGACAAACGGCAGCCGGGTTGCCGGTGAAGGGTCGGTCGGTGAACGCGTCGATCTGGGTAAAGTGCTGAGGCATGGTCAGCCGATCACCGCGTCGACCTCGATCTCGACCAGCATGTCCGGCGAGATCAGCCGGCTGACTTCCACCATGGTGGCAGCGGGGCGGATGTCGCGGAAGACTTCGCCGTGCGCTCTCCCGATCTCTTCCCACTTGTCGATGTTCGTGACGTACATCCTGGTGCGCACTACGTGTGTGAGCGAAGCGCCCGCAGCACGGAGAGCGGTGTCGATGTTATGGAGGGCCTGAACGGTCTGCGCGTAGGCGTCACCAACTCCGACGAGGGAGCCATCGTGGCCGACGGATGTGGTACCTGCTACGTGAACGAGGTTTCCTACGCGAACGGCCCGGGAGTAACCGACGATTGCCTCCCATGGAGCGCCGCTGGAAATGAGCTGCCGTTCCATGGAAACGCCGACGTCAGTGGGGAAGTGCGGAAGCGCTTTCGTCGAGGGTCTTCAGGTCGGCCCACACCGCGGCAGCGATCCGAATGGAAGCGGATGGCTCGTCATAGAAATTCTGCTGCAGACGATACAGAATCTCATCGAGCCGGTTCGGCTCGATGGTGACCGCGGTGCGGGGGTCCTCAGAGTGCGGCAAGCTCGACCTTTCGGAGTTCGGGTGCCATTCCTACCGCAGAAGTTGTCGGTTTGCAGCCTTGGAATCTTGATGTCACCACAACTTGCCGCATGCCGACACCAGTTTTCTTCGCGCCAGTCCGAACATCTTAACCAAAGATCAGCACACCAGCCAGTCCCCGGTACAGACTCAAGTTAGGCGCTCCGCCGGCCGATCCTTCCTGCGAGTTTCTCCGCCTGCCCCTCTCGGAGTGCTCGCCCCAGACCCATGAGGAAAGCATGCTCAGGATGACCGTGCCGGACCGGATTCTGATCGTCGACGACGCTCCGGAGACGCGAGCAGCGCTGGAAACATATCTGAAGGGGCGCGGATACGAGGTGCTGACCGCCGCATCAGGCACCGATGCTCTGGCCGTTCTGGCGCGCCAAAAGATCGCATGCATGATCGCCGAGACCCGCGTGTTCGGTGCCGGCGGAGGCGAGCTCCTCTCGAAGGCACTCGACCGGGATTTCAATCTGGCGGTCATCGTGCTGAGCTCACGTCCGGACGTGAGCGATGCAGTTCACTATCTCCATTACGGTGCGCTGGATTATCTCGCAAAGCCCCTCGATCTGCCCAATGTGGAGGCGGCTGTGCAGCGCTCGCTGCGACGGCGTGCCGAAATGATGAATGAGCGTGCCGCCGGTAAGCTGCTGAAGGAGGAGCTGGTCAACCTCGGGGCCGAGCTTGCGCGCGAGCGCTCCAAAGTCGAGGATCTGACAGTCGCGACGCTCGAATCCCTCGTGTGCGTCGTCGAGGCACGGGATTCCTGGTTTGCCGGCCACGGTCTTCGGGTGGCGCAGCTCGCTGCGTCGCTGGCGGCTGAGCTGGGACGCACCGACGAAGAGGTCGAAACAGTTCGCCGCGCGGGTCTCCTCCACGACATTGGTATGATCTGCGTACCCGAAGAAGTGATGAGCAAGGAAGGCACCCTCAGTCCTGACGAGTTCGAGCAGATCAAGCGACATGTAATCGTTGGTTCTCAAATTCTGGCACCACTGCCGCAGTTGGGCCCGGTCGGCGCCTTTGTGCGCAGCCACCACGAGCGATGGGATGGTCAGGGCTATCCCGATGGAATTGGCGGCGAATCGATTCCGTGGGGAGCAAGACTGATCGGGGCGGCTGAAGTCTACGATGCCTTCACTACCGCCAGGCCATATCGCGACCGGCTCGTGCCGGAAATGGCGGTCGAGAAAATGCGAGGACTGATCGGCACCGGCTTGGCTCCGGAGGTCCATCGGGCTCTGAGTGCGGTGGTCGAGCGGGGCAAGGCTCTGGTGTTCGTGGACGAAGAACGGAGCCTGGAGCCTGGGTTGGACGGGTCTCCTCTGCGGGCCGCGAGTTGAATCCTGCATCTTGCCGACAACCTTGGCCGTTTCGGTACCCCAGCTAGATAGAAGATCCTGTTTCCGGTGCTTGTTGCGGCAAGGGCTCTCAGCAATTCTGCCCGCTTTGAGAGTATAAACCCAGATTGAGTATGAAGTTGCAGTAGCGCGCAAGAACCTGCACCCCCGCTGTGCCCCACGAATACCCCCGCTGGTACAGCGGTTGCCTTTACCACCCGCCAGAAGACGGCGGAGCCGGCAACCGTGCCTCCGCCATCCGCTGACACTCCAATACGGATTCAAGATGCAGCCTTCCGCGAAGCGTTTCGGGAGCGGGGTGTGACCGCAGTGCCCGTCCCCGAGTCCGAGGCCAGAATCGATGTCCTGTGGGCGAGGTACCGCTCTGCAGGCGATCCCGAGGCCAGAGACCAGCTGCTGGCAAGACACCTGGGTCTCGTGCACCACGTGGCGCGGGAAGTCGCGCGCCGTATCCCCTCGATCGAGCTCGGAGAATTGGTGAGCGCGGGTGCGCTCGGCCTGATGAAGGCGCTCGACAGCTTCGATCTGAGCCGAGGCCTGGCGTTCAGCACCTACGCCGTGCTCCGGATCCGCGGTGCTATCCTGGACGATCTCCGAAGCCGGGATTCGACTCCACGATCCGTGCGAATGAAGCGTCGCAAGATCGAAACGGTGGCCGCGGCACTGGAGGCGGAGCTCGGACGGAGCCCGGCTCCGAGGGAGATTGCGGAACGGCTCGAGATCGATTTGGCAACATTCTGGAAATGGAAGGATGCGGTGGGCATTCATTGCGAAGCCGAAGTGCCGACCAACTCAAAGGGTCAGCGTGCGTCCCGAGACGCAGAGAACCATGCCGATCCGGGTGTCCTGTTGGCGTCGCAGCAGATGGTCGACTCCGAGCACGTTGAGCAGCTTCGAAAGCTGATCACCCGTCTCCCGGAGCAGCAGCGTAGAGTGTTGGCGCTCTACTATTACGAAGAGCTGAACCTGCGGCAGGTCGGTGAAGTGCTCAAGGTCAGCGAATCGCGCGTCTCTCAGATTCGGAGTCAGGCTCTCCGCCGCCTCAAGACCGAGATCCTAGCCGGATCGCTGGCGTCCTGAAACCAGCCCCAAACAATGGCGCCCGGATGGTGAGTCCGGGCGTCTATCGTTTCTGTAATCCTTAGGCTTCATCCACACCTGGATTCGGGTCTGCTCGCTGCTTTGCCTTGCCCAGGGCATCCTGTGCTTTCCCTTTCAGCTCCTGTGCCTTGCCCTTGACCTGCTCACTGCTATCGCCGCTGAGTCCACCCACCGCATTCCGCACTCTGCCCTCCACCTGCTTCGCTGAACCTTTGAGCCGGTCTGCCGTACCTTCGGTGGCCATGTCCTTTTTATCAGTCATTTTCCACCCCACGAGAGAGAAGGGCACATGCTGCGTATAGGGGGTTAACAGTGGGCAAGTAGCAGGGGGAGTACCGTGACTACGATCACCGCCGCTAGGCCATGCTCATCTCAGACACCCGGGGTGTGCTTTCGGCGTAGTGACACGCTGCCAGGGTTTCCCCCACGGGCCTGAGGGGCGGAACCTCAGTAGTGCAGCGGGCGCTCTTCGATGGATGGAAGCACCGGGTATGAAAGGGACACCCGGGGGGCGGGTTGGACGGGCTCGGCAGGTCTCCACTCAGTACGATGCGGCTCCGGCGGGCTGTAGGATCCGGTTCAGGCACCGCGGAGAGCAAGGCAACCGTATAGGGATGCCGGGGATCGCTGAGTATTTGCTCGGTGCGCCCTTCCTCCACGATTCGGCCGAGGTACATCACGGCGATGCGATGAGCGATCTGGCGGACCACCGCGAGGTCGTGGGCAATGAACAAGTACGACAGACCGCGGTGGCTCTGAAGGTCGGAGAGCAGATTGAGCACCTGCGCCTGCACTGACACATCGAGAGCGGAGACCGGCTCGTCGCAGACGATGAAGGACGGCTGCACAGCAAGCGCGCGAGCGATGCCGATCCGCTGCCGTTGTCCCCCGGAAAACTCGTGAGGATAGCGTTTCGCATAGCTGGGATCGAGACCCACTTCCTCCAGCAGCGCGGATACTCGTCCGGGCATCTCGGACTTGGTGGCGAGACGATGGATCTCCAGTCCTTCGGCGATCGCCGCACCCACGCTCATCCGGGGATTGAGTGAGCTGTAAGGATCCTGGAAGATGATCTGCATCTTCCGCCGCAGCTGGCGAAGGGCGGTGCGGTCCAGCGAGAAAATGTCGGTGCCTTCGTAGAGCGCTTGTCCGCTGGTCGGTTCCTGAAGCCGGAGAATCGTGCGTCCCACGGATGACTTGCCGCATCCGGATTCTCCCACCAAAGCCAGCGTTTCACCTCTGGCCACCTCAAACGACACGCCATCCACCGCGCGTACCACTGGTGCCGAGCGACCGAACATTCCGCCGGCTTTATAGTGCTTCACCAGGTGGTGTACGCTGAGCAGTGGAGTGGACGTCACGCTCGACGTTCCTCCGCCAGCCAGCACCTCATCCTGTGGTCGGGACCGACGGGGAGCAGAGGCGGTTCGACCTCACTGCGATCGAATGCTTGAGGGCACCGGGTACGGAAGCGACAGCCTGTGGGCCACGCGGCGGGAGCTGGGACGGTGCCCCGGATCGGAGTCAGCCGTTGCAGTGGTCCTCTGATCCTGGGGACCGAGGCAAACAAGCCCTGGGTGTAGGGATGCGACGGGTTCGCGAACAGTGCTGAGGTGGGACACTCCTCCACGATCTGTCCAGCATACATGACCGCTACCCGGTCGGCTCGCCCCGCTACGATACCGAGGTCATGGGTAATGAGCAGCACGGCCATGCCGCGGCGGCTCCGCAGGTCATCGAGTACCTCCAGGATCTGAGCCTGTACGGTGACGTCGAGTGCCGTGGTTGGCTCGTCCGCCACGAGGATCTCGGGCTCTGCCGATAAGCGCAATCGCGATCATGACCCGCTGTCGCATTCCTCCACTCAGCTGATGGGGATATGCTTTCAATCGTTCAGCCGGATCCGGAATGCCCACCTCCTGAAGCAGGCGTAAGGCACGATCGCGAGCCTCTGCCCTGGAAACCTTGAAATGCGCGTGAATACCTTCCGTGATCTGAGCCTCGACCGTGAATACCGGATTCAGGCTCGTCATGGGATCCTGAAAAATCATTCCAATCCGCCGGCCGCGGATTCGACGCAGCGCCTCTCCCTTGAGCGCCAGCACATCGGTCTCGCCCATACGGATGCTGCTTCCAGCTTCAATTCGGCCCGGCTCGGGAATGAGCTGAAGAAGCGCGAGACTCGTGAGGCTCTTGCCGGATCCCGACTCTCCAACCAGCGCCAGTGTCTTGCCCCGCTCCAACGCGAAGCTCACCCCATCCACCGGGCTGAACCTGGTATGGTTTGCGCCCGGAAAGCTGACGCGAAGATTTTTGACGTCGAGGACTGTGGTCATGCGCTTCTGGGATCCACAGCGTCGCGCAGGGCGTCGCCGAACAGGTTGGCCGACAAGACCGTGATGACGATGGCCAGCCCGGGAAAGATGCCGGTCCAGGGGGCACTGACCATCACCTCTCTCGAGTCCAGGATCATTCCGCCCCACGATGGTGTGGGAGGCTGAATACCGAGGCCCAGAAAGGAGAGCCCGGCCTCCAACAGGATCACATCGCCAACGCCGAGGGTTGCCGCTACCAGCAGCGGACCCAGTGCATTCGGAAGCAGGTGACGGAAGATAATCCGCCGCCGCCGCGCACCGAGCGCCTCGGCGGCTCGCACGTATCCTTCCTCTCGCAATCGAAGCACCTCGCCGCGAACCAGGCGGCTGGTCGCGAACCAGCCGGTCGCGCCGATCAGGATGATGAGTGCGAGCAGCGGTACCCGTTCCCAGACAGCAAGCAGCAGAAGCAGGACAAAGAGGCGCGGGATCGCGAGAGCGCCATCTACCAGTCGCATGAGCCTAGCGTCCACCGCTCCGCCCCAGTATCCGGCGACCACGCCCACGGCGGCGCCGAGCGTGACAGAGAGAGTTACCGCCAGCAGTGCGACGCTCAGTGAAATGCGGGCACCAGTTACCACCCGCGAGAGGACATCCCTGCTGAGCTGATCGGTTCCGAACGGATGTTCTGCGGCAGGAGGGTGGCTGGCGCTGAGAACATCGGGCTGAGCGAGGGGGTCAGGTAGCAGTAATGGGCCGGCGAGCGCGGCGAGGGCAACGACGAGAAGGACGAGGGCGCCGAATCTCCCGCGCGGATCACGCCATGCGTCGAGAAGGACATCCAATGCAGCTGTCACCCGAGCCGCACGCGTGGGTCGAGCCAGGCGTACACCACGTCGGTCACCAGTCCACCTATCACCACGAGAGCCGCGACCAGCACTGAGGTTCCCATCAGCAATGGGTAATCCCGGCTTCCCACAGCGCCCGCCGCCAGAGACCCCAGGCCCGGCCACGCGAATACCGCCTCGACGAACACCGATCCGCTCACCAGGATCGGCAGCCACAGCCCGAAGAGAGTGATGACGGGAAACAGCGCGTTCCTCCAGGCGTGGCGCCAGGTGACCTCACGCTCCGACAGTCCTTTGGATCTCGCCGTGACCATGTAAGGAAGGCGCAGCACCTCCAGCATTGCCGCGCGCTGGTATCGCATGGTTGCGGCGATACTGACGATCGATAGGGTCACGGCCGGAAGGATCAGGTGCCGTACGATGTCTCCAGCTCTCACGAGCCAGCCCGCGTCTGGCTCCAGCAGAGGATCCTGCATCCCAGCAGCCGGCAGGAGGCGCCACTCTACGCCAACCAGCCATGCGAGCACGAGTCCAAGCCAGAACGATGGCATGGCGTACCCGGTGAGTGAGAGAGTGGTCAACCACCGATCCTCACGCTGACCGTGGCGTATCGCCTGCCTGACACCGAGCCAGAGACCCACGGTGAAGTTGAGCAGGAGCACGCTCCCGCCGAGGAGGAGCGTCGCGGGCAGCCGCTCGGCCAGGAGCGACGTAACCGGCCGGGCATGCTCGATCGACACTCCCAGATCGCCTCGAAACAACCCTGCCATGAATTGGAGCATCTGGGTGCCCAGCGGACGATCGAGTCCGTAGCGCGCCCGTAAGCACTTCGATCGCCGCGGGTGAGATGGGGCGGTCCGCGCTGAGGCGAAAGAGCGGATCGCCGGGGGCCGCGCGCATAAGCAGAAAGAGCAGTACCAGCGCGACAGCAAATGTGATGAGGGCCTGAAGGGAGCGGCGGAAGAGCCAGCTCCTCACGGGCTGACCGACCACTTCCGAACCGTGATCCAGCCTGAATGGGGTTTGATTGTCACCGCCCGATAGCGCCGATTCACGGCGTACACAAAGGTAGGCGCGTACATGAATACGGCGGGAGCGCCTTCCTCGATCCGGCGGAGTGTTTCGATCCATGTGTCCGCGGGATCTCCGCGGCCGAGCATTGCCTCAGACATCAGCGAGTCGACCGCACGATCGCAGTAGCCTCCGACGTTATTCGCGCCGGTGCAGGTCCACGATTGGGTGAGCCCCGAAGGGGAAGCATCCTGGCTGACCCCGGAAAAATCCAGGTCGAAGTCTCCAGCCGACCGCCGCTCTTGCCAGATGGGAAATTCGAGCTGCTGAATTTCAATCTGAACTCCCAGGCGGCGCAGCTGCTCCTGCACCAGAAGCGCCATCTGCCGCCGTATCCCGCTGGTATTGGGCAGCGATAGCAGTAAACGCAGCGGTTGGCCCTGGCGGTCGAGGGTGCCATCTCCATCGGAGTCGCCCCACCCGCTGGAAGCGAGGAGCCGCCGAGCCTCGGACGGATTTGCGGCCTCCGGCTCCGGGGCACCCTGGCGAATCCAGAGGAGCTGCGAGACAGGGCCGTACGGTACCGCCCCCTGAGGGCCGAATACCGCCTGGACCATCTGACGTCGATCGAGACCGAGCGTGATCGCACGGCGAACTCTGACATCTGCCAGGATGGGATGCGGGCGCGCGCGGTTCTTTGGGTCTCTCTGGTTGAAGAGGAGATAGCCGACGGTCGACGATGGGACGGAGATCAGCCGTAAGGCGGTATCGGCACCCACACGGCGAATATTGTCCGGCGGCGGTGGAATGATATCGATCGCATCAGCCTGGCCGCTCAGCAGCAGGTTGAGCCGGGCCGTAGGGTCGGCCGCTGTTCGGAAAATCAGGCGCTCGATCTTGGGTTTGCCAAGAAAGAAGTTCTCCACTGCCGCGAGCTCGACGAATTGGCCAGGCACATTTCGAACCCAGCGGTACGCACCGCTGCCAATCGGGTGTTTGGCAAAGGACGACAGCGCCAGCTCTGCCGGCGCTATGGAGTCCAGCAGGTGCGCAGGCAGAGGGGCTGCATGGAAGGTGGCGTCGTAGAATTGCTCTGCATACGGTCGGGCAAAGCGAAAAACCACCCGGCTACTGCCCTCCGCGGTGACGGAGACGATCTGTCGCAGCAGCTCAGATAATCTGGGTGACACCGCCTGGTTCTTCGCGCGAGCCATCGTGAACACCACATCCTGCGCCCTTACCGGAGCACCATCGTGCCAGCGTGCGCGGGTATCGAGGTCGAACGCCAGAGTAATGGAATCGCGGCGGGTCCAGGACTTCGCCAGCCCCGGGACGAAGTCGGCTTCTCCCGAGGTGACCAGCTTCGGCCCAAGCTCAGCCAGTCGGAGGAACAGCTGGTCGGCGACATCGAGATTGCCCACGCTCGCCTCGGGTCCTTCCATCAGGGTAGGTATGGGCAGGGTGGCCTGGCCGCCTGTGACGATCACGAGGCTGGTGGCCTTACGGCGGCTGGTCTGGGCCTCTGTGCTGGCCGGCAGAATGAACGCCAGCGCTATAGCGGTGGCCAGGTACCGCAGCCAGCGCAGGCGATTACTCACCGGGACCAGGTCCAGGATGCGGAGCTGTAGTGGGGGTAATGAATGGATGCCTCCTCCAGAATGGCGGCTTCGTCAGTACCACGCTCCCACTCTCCCTCCCAGCGGTGGCTCGCGGCGGCGGTAATCGCTTCGGCCACCTCTACGGCCTCAGCCCAGGGCTCCGCACTGGGGGAGGTCGGTTCAGGCTTTCGGCTTTCCTTCATCAATTCGCGTACCACATTCTGGCTGTCCTGCAGCAGTACCGAGCCGTGCTGGAGTAAAGCGGTTCCGCTGCGAAGCTGGGCACTACCGACCACCTTCCGTCCGCTCATCATGATCTCGCCGCCCACTGGCTGCGAGAAGCAGGGGCCGGAGTTGAGCAGGGGAGTAGGCCCCCGGTGAGCCAGGGAGACCGCCACGCCCAGCATCTGGAGCGCGCCGGCCAGCATTTCGTGGATCTCCTGATATGCTGCGTGCAGGGTACCGAATTGGGAGCATGGCGCGGCAATGGAGTATGTCAGCTCCTCAGCATGCCAGACGGCTCTGCCTCCGGTCGGGCGTCGGACCGTGTCGATTCCGAGGGCGGAGATGTGGTCGATGTCGTACCGCAGCCTCGCGGGCTCGTGTCTTCCGAATGACAGGCAGTGCGGAGCCCATTGGTACAGCCGGAGCCAGCTCTCACTCTGCCGCTCGGCGCGCTCCAGCAGTGCATGATCGATCGCCATGTTGGTCCATCCGGGCCGCGGCGATTCATCGATCCAGAGATGCCAGGTGGAGGCCGCCCTGTCACCCATATGCCTCAACGGGCGGGCAACTGCATACCAGGTTGCGGTCGCCGTAGGCGCTGTCGATCCGGCCCACCGTAGGCCACACTTTGTACTCCCGCACCGCTCGGGTCGGGTAGGCCGCGCGCTCGCGCGCATAGGGCCGGTCCCAGGTATCTGAAATGACCTGCTCCAGAGTGTGAGGCGCATTGGTCAGGACATTATTCGACCGGTCTGCACGCCCTTCCTCGATCTCCCGGATCTCTTCGCGAATGGCGATCAGAGCATCGCAGAAACGGTCCAGCTCCTCCTTCGATTCACTCTCGGTGGGCTCGATCATCAGCGTGCCCGCAACCGGGAAAGACACCGTAGGTGGGTGAAAGCCGTAATCGATGATTCGTTTCGCGATGTCCTCCACGTCGACTCCCGCCGAATTCTTGAACGGGCGAGTGTCGATGATGCATTCGTGCGCCACCAGCCCGTTCTGGCCGGTATAGAGCAGCGGATAGTGGTCGGCGAGTCGCCGTGCGACGTAGTTGGCGTTGAGAATCGCGATGCGGGTCGCTTCGGTGAGTCCATCGTAGCCCATGAGCGCTATGTATGCCCAGGAGATCGGCAGGATGGCGGCGCTGCCCCAGGGCGCTGCGGAGACGGTGCCGCACGAGTCGGGATGATCCAGCGCGACGACCGGATGCCCCGGAAGAAACCGTGCGAGGTGCTCCGCCACCCCGATCGGTCCCATTCCTGGGCCGCCGCCCCCATGGGGTATGCAGAAAGTCTTGTGCAGGTTGAGATGGCAGACATCAGCTCCGATATCGCCCGGTCGGCAGAGGCCCACCTGTGCATTCATGTTGGCGCCATCCATGTACACCTGGCCACCGTGCTCGTGGACGATGTTGCAGATCTCCTTGACTGATGCCTCGAAGACGCCGTGCGTCGAAGGGTAGGTGATCATGAGCGCTGCCAGGGTCTCGCGGTGCGCCGCGGCCTTCGCTCGAAGGTCCTGCACGTCGATGTTCCCGCTGGCGTCGCTCTTGACGGGTACGACCTGCATCCCAGCCATGACGGCGCTCGCTGGGTTCGTGCCGTGTGCGGACTGCGGTATCAGACAGGTGATGCGATGGTGGTCGCCGCGCGACTGATGATAGGCGCGCACTACGAGCAGGCCGGCGTATTCACCCTGAGAGCCGGCATTCGGTTGGAGCGACACGGCCGCGAAACCGGTGATCTCCGCCAGCTGATACTCGAGCTGGCTGAAGAGCAGCTGGTATCCGGCTGCCTGGTCGCGGGGGGCAAATGGATGAAGTCGGTTGAACTCGCGCCAGCTGACCGGCATCATCTCGGTGGTCGCATTGAGCTTCATGGTGCAGGAACCGAGCGGGATCATCGCGGAGGTCAGCGACAGGTCCCGTGACTCCAGCCGCTTGATGTACCGCAGCATCTCAGTTTCGGAGTGGTACCGGTGGAACACGGGGTGTTCGAGAAATGACGTTTTCCGGGCGAGAGCCGCGGGGATGGCTCGCTCATTCTTCACGCCGATATCATCCAGCATGAAGGGCAGCGCCTCATTCAGAGAGAAGATCGAGATGAGGTCGGCGAGGTCGCCGAGCGTCACCGTCTCATCCAGGGCAACGCACAAGCGGGTCGCTGAGAGCGGCCTCAGGTTAATGTTGCGGACTCGCGCCGCGTCGAGGAGACGGGGCAGGGCCCACCCCTCGACTTCGATGCACACGGTGTCGAAGTACGCTTCATGCACTACGCGGTATCTCAGGCGCCGGAGCGCGTTGGCCAGTAGTACCGTCCGCGTGTGAACCCGCTCGGCGATTCGTCGCAGTCCTGACGGGCCGTGATACACCGCGTACATGCTGGCCATGACGGCGAGCAGCACTTGAGCGGTACACACGTTGCTGGTTGCCTTGTCGCGCCTGATGTGCTGCTCCCGCGTCTGCAGCGCCATTCGAAGGGCCGGACGGCCGTCGCGGTCCCTGGACACGCCTATGATGCGCCCTGGTAGCGAGCGCTTGTAGGCGTCCCTCGTCGCAAAGAATGCAGCGTGAGGACCCCCGTAACCCATGGGCACGCCAAATCGCTGGCTGTTGCCCACCGCAATGTCGGCACCCCACTCTCCTGGCGGGGTGAGGAGGGTGAGGCTGAGAAGGTCCGTCGCCGCGGTGACCAGAGCTCCAGCCGCATGCGCCTTCTGAGCCAAGCCGCGGAAGTCGCGGACCTCGCCATCGGTCGCCGGATACTGGACCAGTACCCCGATGACGCCGGGCTTGAACTCGAACGTCGCCGGGTCCGCCACCGTCACCGCGATACCGCGCGCCTCGGCCCGGGTTCTGACCACCTCGATCGTCTGAGGATGGCAGTGATCGTCCACCAGGTAGACTGGCTCGTTCTTCTCGGCGCTCGCCGAAAGGCTCATGTTCATCGCCTCGGCTGCAGCCGTCGCTTCATCGAGGAGTGATGCGTTGGCCACTTCCAGACCGGTCAGGTCCGACACCATGGTCTGGAAGTTGAGTAGCGCTTCGAGCCGTCCCTGGGCTATTTCCGCTTGATACGGCGTGTACGCAGTGTACCAGCCGGGGTTCTCCAGTACGTTCCGCTGGATCACCTGCGGTGTGAAGCACCCGGCGTATCCCATGCCGATGTACGAGCGAAATACGCGATTCATGCCGGCCAGGCCGCGGAGAGCCTGAAGCACTTCGCGCTCACTCCGTCCCGGCGGCAGGGCGAGTGGCCGTTCCAGCCGGATCTCCTTGGGCACTACCGCGTCAATAAAGGCGTCGAGCGATTCGTAACCCAGCTGCTCCAGCATTTCGTGCACGTCGGTCCGACGCGGGCCAATGTGGCGATAGGCGAAGTGAGAGGGGTAGAGCACATCCGGCGTCTGTGCCGTCATCTTGCGTTCGAGCATGCTGGTCATCTGGTGGGGCTACTCCTCTCAAAATAAAATGCCCCGAGGCTACGCTCTCGAGGCATCGCAGTTCCATTGGTCATCGACTCAGGCTCAGCACGAAGGGTTGCATCGATCCGGCGGTCACTCCCCGATGTGCGACCGGTACTCGCTGGGTGACATCAGGCTCTTCACCTCATCGGGGCTGGCGAGCTTGATGCTGATCATCCAGCCATCACCGTAGGGGTCGCGATTGACGACGCCGGCGTCCTGGTCGAGGCTGTTGTTGATCTCCGCGACTTCGCCGGCAAGCGGACTGTAGAGCTCGGAAACCGCTTTCACGGCCTCGATCTCACCGAATGCCTGATGTGCGTCCAGGCGATCGCCCGGTTTTGGCAACCGCACGAAGATGACGTCACCCAGCTCGCCTTGCGCATAATCGGTGATGCCGACGCGAACCACGCGAGGATCGCCGGTGCGCGCGACATACTCGTGCTCGGCGGTGTACACCAGGTTCTCGGGTACGTTTGACACCCGTGGTCTCTCTATGATGGTTGCGCGTGGGAGGATAGGCGGGCTGGAGGGCGAGGTCAAGCGCGATCGAGGAGCGATTGCCACACGCGAGCGGCTGCGCGCTCGAGCGCGGTCATGTCGCCGTTGTTTTCGATCACATAGTCGCTGAGCGCACGCTTGGCAGTGGCGGCCATCTGGGTCTGCATCATCCGATCGGCCTCGGTCGGCGGCAGCCCCCGGACGTTTACCAGCCGGGCGCGGCGGACACTGTCCGCAGCATCCACCAGCACGACCGCGTCGAAAGCTGCCGGATCGTCGGCCTCGAACAACAGCGGAATGTCACTGACGACGATGCTGTCGCCGCGGCGGCGGGCTTCCTCCAGTAGCACCAGTCGGCGTCGGTGGACCTCGGGGTGAACGATTCGGTTGAGATCGGCCAGGGCGACCGGGTCGGCCAGAACCTTCGCTCGCAGCGCCGCTCGATCCAGGGTTCCGTCATTCCCTATGGCCCTCGGTCCAAACCGATCAGCAATCCGGTTATACGCAGGCTGTCCTGGCGCCTGAACCTCGCGCACCAGCTGGTCCGCGTCGATGATCGTTGCTCCCCAGCGCTCGAAGAGTTGAGCGACAGTGGTCTTTCCAGCTCCAATGTTGCCCGTCAGAGCTACAGAAAGCATGAATTCACCACAGAGGCATCGGAGCAGGTCTTAGAGCAAGGCAGTCTGATCTTCGTCTCTTCGCGGAACCTTATGGCAGTGCCGGCAACGAGCCTGGTAGCTCTCTCTGCCGCCGATCATGATGGTTGGTGAATCGTAGCGCGCGGGGTTCCCGTCGATCAAACGTTGATTGCGGCAGGCGGGATCGCCGCAGATGACACAGATGGCCTGCAGCTTGTCCACCATCTCCGCGATGGCCATCAGCTCGCCCATGCAGCCGAACGGCTCGCCTCGAAAATCCGTGTCGGTCCCCGCGAGAATCACCCGAACCCCTCCGCTTGCCAGGCGAGTCGCCACACTGACTACCTGCGGGTCCAGGAATTGGGCTTCGTCGATCGCCACGATCTCGGTGTCGGGCCGCACCAGCCGGAAGATCTCGGCGGCGGAATCCACCGGACTGGCCTCCAACTCGGTCCCATTGTGACTGGCGACGCTGTACAGACCTACATAACGGCTGTCGAGATGCGACTTGAACACTTGCACCTTGCGTCGGGCAATCGTAGCCCGCCGGACGCGGCGAATCAGCTCCTCGCTCTTGCCACTGAACATGACACCGCTGATCACCTCGATCCATCCGGGGTGCATCCCATAGTTCATCGACGACTCTCCGTCTGTGTTGTTGAGGGATGCAAATGTAGAGACCCAGCCGCGAAACTCCAGACATCTTGCGGGCGCTTTACCTGTGCGACGATATTCGTCCGCCGCTGTGCCTTCCGCCTTCCAAGGAGCGCGTGTGAACAAGCAGCAACTCGTCGCCACGGTGGCCAAACGGCTTGGCCTGACGAAAGCCAAGGCGAACGAGATCGCCGAACTGTTCTTCGCGCCCTCAGGTGTGATCGCCTCGGAGCTCAAGCGGGGCGGCCGGGTGGCTATCAGCGGATTCGGAAGCTTCGAGGCCCGCAAGCGAGCAGCGCGCGATTGGCGGGACCCACGTACCGGGAAATCGGTAAGTATCAAGGCGTCAGTGGTTCCTGCCTTCCGCGCCAGCCGCGCCCTCCGTGATCAGATCAACAAGAAGCGCTGACTCCAGCCAAGGTCCTTCCCTGCGCTTCAGGGTGGCCGGCGCGCGGGTCGCCCCCCGGAGCTGCCCTCTCGACGCGGCGGCCGGCTCGGCCCCCGGTCCACTCGCGCAGTAACTCGTCTGCGCCGGATGGTAACTCCGTTCAGTGCCAACGCGACCCTCTCCGCATCGCCGGCTGGAATCTCCACCAGCGAATACGCATCGCGAAGTTCGATTCGTCCGATGTTCTCCCGGTTGACCCGCAGCTCCTTCGTCAGAACCGCCACCAGGTCGTTCGCTGTCGCGCCGTCCTTCTTGCCGACACCGACATAGATCTTTGCCGTGGCCGAGCTCTCCGTTGGAGGTGCCGCAGCGGCAACCGGCGCCGCGGCGTTGCCTGAGGTCGCGCGCAACCACAGCTCGAATAAGGCGGCCGCAACGGCAGTCGGGTCGTGCCGCTCGAACAGGGGTGCGAGTGTGAGGATCGCTTGATCCGGCGTGCCGGTCTCCAGGGTTCTCACGATGGCGGCCCGTTGCTCCGAAGCGCGCGACGTCACGGCGTCGACCACTCCGGGCAGTGTGATCGGCCGCTGCGGCTTCGCAATCCGCGCCGCGTAGCTCTCGGTTCCCGGAGGAATCAGCATCACCACTTCGCCCGCCTCCGACAGCTGCTGCAAGCGTGCTCCGGTCGGCAGGTCAAACGCGAGGATCGTCTCGGCTTTCGGAGCATCGCCAGTCACGAGCCTCAGCTCCGACTGGGACAGTCCCACCGCGTGGGCAATGGCCGAGTGGTAGCTGCGATCCAGTGTCCAGATCACCATGGAAGCGGGATCGAGCATCTCCACGACGTCAGCCACTGCGGCTATTCGGCGAGACCAGGGCGCGCTTACTGTCCGAATCGGTCCGGTCGGACCTAGATCCAGGCCGGGAGCTCTTGCCGGCGATGCGCGGCGGGCATACCGCTCGACGAACGCGTCCACCCGGTCCGCAGCCGCAGTGTAGATGACCCGCTGTGTTTCTTTAGGAAGATCCTGCATCACGGGGGTGATGGCGTCTTCATCAGCCCAGCTCTCGGGCCAGGCCAACACCAGCGCTGTAATCGATCTCCACGCTGAGCGCCGAACGCTCGAGCAACCTCAGGGCGGCTTCAGGTGTGGTGATGACAAGATCCACAGCGTCGGATTTCAGCCGCCGCATAGCTCGGGCGGTTCCGTGCGCAACCTGGACTCGCGTGCCGGTACTCCTGCGTCAGGGAATGCGCCATTCGCCCGAACTCATCGAGCTGCCCCGCGGGAGCGAGCACAAGTGTGCGCGCGCCCGGACCGGTCCGCGCGAGCACGCCCGCCAGCGCGGGCACCGCGTACACGGGTGCCGGCGGAGTGGCGGCCACCAGGTTGTTGCCGCGAGCTACCGTTGGAATGGTTTCGCGAACCGACGGGTCGTCCGGGTTCCACCCAAGTCGGTCCAGCGCAGCGGCCAGTGGCGGTGTGAGATGGAGATCTGCGAAGGAAGGCACCGGGGCTCCGTTGGCGAATGCAGCGTGTTACGTCCGACGAAGCTAAGCTCCCCGGGCGAGGGGTCCAAGAGCCTGCCGTTGACATCGCCGAGCGAGCGACAAACTTTTCCCCCGTCTGCCCTATCTCACTTCAGAATTCGGACCCACCCATGCCTGACCCTTTGTCCCTGAATGTCCAACATCTCAAGGCCTCGGAGACCGTCGCCATCAGCAACGAGGCCAAACGTCGCAAGGCCGCCGGAGAGGACGTGCTCGATCTCGGTGTTGGGGAGCCCGACTTCGATACCCCAGCCCCGGCGGCGCAGGCTGGAATTCAGGCAATTCAGCGAGGGATGACGCGGTACCCCCCCAATGTAGGTATCGCCGAGCTGCGTGCCGGGATTGCTCAACAGCTGTCGGTGATGTCCAACGGGCGGGCCGTGAACCCCGACAACATCATCGTGAGCTCGGGCTCCAAGCAGTCGATTTTCAACGCGTGTTTTACCTTGTTCGGGCCGAAGGACCGAGTTCTCATCCCTTCGCCGGCCTGGGTCTCCTACCCCCAGATCGTTCACCTGACGCGTGCCGAGCCAGTACTGGTACCCGGGGATCCCGAATGGGGGCTGAAGGTCAGCGTGAGAGATCTGGATCGCGCAAGTCATAAGCTCACCCGGGGAATCATCTTGTGCTCGCCGTGCAATCCTACCGGTGCGGTGTACACATTGGCCGAGCTGAAGGCCATCGCCGAGTGGGCCAAGAAGAACGACATCTGGATAATCTCCGACGAGATCTATCGGCGGATCAACTACGGCCCCGGTCCGGCGCCTTCTCTGCTCGACTTGCCGGACGAGCTGCTCGAACGAACTGTCATCATCTATGGTGCGAGTAAGGCCTATGCCATGACTGGGTGGCGCATCGGAGCCGCCCTGGCCCCCCCTCATCTCACGAAGGCGATGGCCGCACTGCAGTCCCACACCACCACCGGCGCGAACCACCCGGCGCAGTGGGCCGCTGCCACAGCCTTTACGGATGAGCGGGTTGATGCCGAGGTCACACGCATGGTCGCCGCGTTCCGCCGCCGCCGCGATTACCTGGTGGACCGGTTCCGCAGCGAGGCGCCGGGCATCGAGTTCGTTGAGCCCCACGGCGCGTTCTACTTCTTCTTCCGGGTGGACGGGATTAGGGACACCGATCCGGTAACCGGCCAGAGCTTCTGCGAGCAGCTGATGAAACAGGAGGGCGTTGCCCTTGTTCCTGGAGCCGCTTTCGCCGATGACCGGTGGGTCCGTCTGAGCTACGCGGTATCCGATGCGGAGCTGGAAAAGGCACTGGAAAAAGTACTTCGCATGATCCGCCGCCTGGCTTCGGCCAGGGCCGCCTGAGGCACCGCCATGAGCATGGACGCCCGGATCGAGCCGCTCAGTGGAGCACTGCCCAGTATCAACTGGCGCTGGGATGCGGAGACAGACATTCTCTCGGGGGCTTTCAAGGGAAATCGCAAGAGCGGTGGCCTGACCGGTTCGGTTGAGCTAACCGATGGCGAGGGCTCCGTTGCAGTCTTGGATGTGAATAATGGTGTGATCTGTGGCCTGGACGTCGTCGTATGGCCGGAGGTGGTTCCGGTCGGCGACTTGAGGGTTCCAGCGAAGCTGACGGATGGACGGGTGGTCCTCCCCGCGAGGCCCTCCCGTCCGGGTATCGCGTCGGTGGAGGTTGACACGACGCTGTCGGTCCAGACGAATCCCACTGAGAGCATGTTCCATCTGCAAATCGGACCCCGCCGGCCCGTAGAAGGCGTCCGAGCGGCCGACAATTTTTATATAGAAGTGGATCAGCAAGGTGGGTTGGCGGGTTTCTGGCTCACCAATGTGCCGCCGTTTG
The DNA here is from genome assembly GCA_963730915.1 of uncultured Gemmatimonadales bacterium. Classification (GTDB taxonomy): domain Bacteria; phylum Gemmatimonadota; class Gemmatimonadetes; order Gemmatimonadales; family GWC2-71-9; genus CAVVWJ01. Next base: position 529,202 of record CAVSTR010000005.1, read on the forward strand.
CACCACTGGACGAGGACTGAGGCCCCCTACGCGGCCCGGGTAGACTCTCCCAGAAAACCTCTCGCCTGCCGTGCTACCAGCGAGGCGTAGTACCCGCCGTGGGCCAGCAGCTCCGTATGGTTTCCGGCTTCCGCGATGACCCCCTCCTGTATCACTACGATCCGATCCGCATCGCGTACGGTGGACAGCCGGTGCGCGATGACAAACGCCGTTCGACCACTCAGCAGGGTCTTGAGCGCCCGCTGGATCAAATACTCGGATTCGCTGTCGAGCGCGGAGGTAGCTTCGTCGAGGATGAGGATAGGCGGATTCTTCAGCAGTGCGCGGGCGATGGCGATCCGTTGACGCTGGCCACCGCTGAGCCGGCTGCCACGCTCACGCACGATGGTGTCGTAACCCTCCGGCAGCGCCATGATGAACTCGTGAGCGTGGGCGGCGCGAGCGGCGGCTTCGACCTCGACCTGTGCGGCAGCGGGCCTGCCATAGGCGATATTCGCGCGCACCGTGTCGTTGAATAGATGCGCATCCTGAAACACCACACCGATCTGGCTACGGAGGCTTCTTTGTGTCATCCGCTTGATGTCCACACCGTCGACGGTGATGGAGCCATCGGTGAGACTGTAAAACCTTTGCAGCAGCGCCAGCAGCGTGGTCTTTCCACTTCCGCTCGGGCCGATCAACGCAATTGTCTCGCCCGGTCGCGCGGTCAGGCTGACGCCTCGCAGGACCGGTGAGCCGGGATGATATCCGAAGCTCACCTGACGGAACTCCACCTCACCCTTGAGCGGCCGGACATCGGATGCGCCGGGCCCGTCCGCGACCACATCTTCCGCGTCGAGGATGCTGAAAATCGCTTCGAGGGAAACGGTGGCCTTCCGTAGTGTTTGATAGGTATTCGTGAGGCCCTGCACCGGCCCGAAGAGTCCACCGATATAGCCGAGAAATGCGAGCAGCGTACCGACCGTCATCTCCTGTCGGAAAATCAAGTATCCGCCGATCGCCAGGGCGGTGAGCCGGGCTGCGGTTGCCGCCAGCGACCGAAGTGTGCCAGTCACGTTGTCTGTCCGTACTCCCCGGCGCACGACCTCGTTCCCTTCACGCACTCCCTGCATGAACCGACGCTTCTCCTCCTCTTCCATCGCGAAGCCCTTGACGGTCATCATGCCGGCCAGGACCTCGTTGAAGCGTCCATAGATCGAGTTCCAGCGCTCCACCAACCGCCGCTCGCGATGCATCTGTTCCGGTGCAGCCCAGGCGCCGATGATGGCGGGTAGCGGGGCAAACACGATAACTGCGATCGCCAGACGCCATTCCATCTGGAGCATGGCGGTGACTGAGAGCACCAGGTAGAGCAGGGTAGGAAACAGGTTGAACGCGGTCTCACAGAAAGCCGTGACGCACCCGGCGATCCCCTGGTTGATCCGGTTCATCGTCGCGCCGATTGTCTCGCCCTGGTGGAACGACATCGGCAGCGAGTTCAGCTTGCTCATGACTTTCTCTCGCATCGTGTAGTCGACGCCGAGGCGAACGTCCCAGCTCAGCACACCCAGCCACGCCTGGAGTCCGGCCCTTGCGAGCTCCAGCGCGACCAGGCCCCCCATGATCACGCCCAAGGACGACAGGCCGCTTCGGCGCTCCAGTGCGTCGAAGAGGTATTTCATGAGGAGTGGGTCGACGGCACTCAACGCGGCGAGGAGCAAGGCGAGCGAGATCACTCCGGCCAAGGTGCTCCGGTATGGACGCACGAACTGGAGAGACCGCTTGGCCAGCTGGAAGCCAGAGCTTTGCATTTGGACCGCAGAATGGGGGATTGTGGCAACGAACTCGACACCAGGGAGCAAGTTCGATGCCTTTGCAGGGACTGACTTTAGGCTGGAGGATGGTGGTGGAAGGGTCCTATCGCGGAGCGGGCCGAAGGGTTGCCGCGCAAACAGTTACCGGCAACTTACCCTGTACCGGGTGACCTCTGCGAACACGGTGGGCTGTGAGCGACCGGAGCAGACCGGCTCAGAGCGAGCAAGGCATCATGCACGGGCGTTATCCTGTTGCGGAGGTTAGAGCCGACGGCCACCCATCGGTTGAGTTCAGCAACAGCAGGCGCCAGCCGCCTTCTTCAGACAAGAGAATGGTCACACTGGCCGGCGCAATCTCGATCCGATGGATCGCGTCAGGATCCATTCCAATGCAGTGGGCGACCAGACTCCTCAGCACATCCCCATGGCTCACGAGGGCGATGAGCCGTCCGGTCAGCTCTGGAGCGCCCCGCATCTGCTCCAGCGCCGCCAGACTCCGACTCACCACCTCGGCCATGATCTCACCTCCCGGGATCCTGGTTGTGCTTCTCCGCTCGTTGAAGGCGCGCCACCGGGGCAATCGGTCACAGCTCCGTCAGGGTACGGCCGGTCCAGTCGCCAAAATCCACCTCATTGAGCCTTTCGTCTTCCACTACCTGCAAGCCGAACGCGTTGGCCAAGGGCTGTGCAGTCTCCAGGGCGCGTTCGAGAGGGCTCGAGCGGATTGCGGCGACGGGAAGTCCGCTCAGCCGGTTCGCAAGTGCCAGAGCCTGAGCCCGCCCGATGTCGTTCAGGTGAATGCCCGGTGTGCGGCCAGCAATTGCCTTGCCCACTGGGTCGCACAAGCCGTGTCTGATGAGCAGGAAAGTCGTCATACAAGCCGGCGTAGGATGGTCAAATCCCACACCACCGGTGTGATCCTCCGCATCCCGCCGCCTCTTCTGCGACGACAGTTTGAAGCTAAGTAGCTGGGAGAACTCGGGATGATCGAGGCCATAAAACTGTGGAACGAACCCAATAACATTTCGCATTGGGATTTCGAGGTAGACCCCGGCTGGCGAGTGTTTGCCGACCTGGTGAAGACCGCGTCTCGGGCCGTCTCCGGCGAGAACCCCCGTCTCACAAGGGTGCTTGGCGGCATCTCACCCATAGACCCGGGATTCATTCGGACCCTCAAGGAGCTCGGTGCGCTGAACCACCTCGACGTGGTTGCGGTCCATGGCTTTCCCTTGGACTGGAACCACTGGGCCATCAACGAGTGGCCGGAAAAGCTCCAGGAGATCCACGCGGTTACCCATCTTCCGGTCTGGGTCACTGAAGTGGGTGTCTCGACCTTCGGCGCTGATGAGGTCCAGGAATTCGGTCTTCGCCGAACTGCCGAGCTGCTCATAGGACGGGCGCCTCGAATTCACTGGTACAGCCTCTACGATCTCCCAAGGGCCTGGCCTGCGACCACCCGGCACCGGGAGGCCGAGGGCTCGTCATACTACCGCCATTTCTATCTTGGCCTGCTGCGTGAGGACGGCACACCGAAGCCGGCCGCGCAGCACTTCAGCGACTATGCCCCCGCTCTCGGCATCTGCCAGTGGTTCCATTTCGAGGATCCGCGGCTCGATGATGCGGTGCGCTGGCTCAGGAAGCTGGGGGTGCGCCACCTGCGAACCGGCCTCAGTTGGGCAGATAGTCTCAGGCCCAATGCCGAAGCGTGGTTCGACCGGCAGATGAGTGCGCTGGAAGAGTTCGACGTGACCTTGACGTTCTGCTTTACACCGGAGTCCAGTGGCGTTCGACCCCATCACACCAGTCCTCCTCGGAGCGTGGATGAGTTTGCCGATTTCTGCGCCCGGATGACACGCCGCTACGCTTGCTAGACGTGACGACTGCGCAGCTCAGCCGAACAGATCGGCGGCCCACATGAACGACGTCCCCGCTCGAGCTGCCGCTTCCCGGTCGACCTCCGCATCGCCCACGAACAAGGTCTCGGCTGGTTCCACACCGTAGTAGGTCATGATGCTCAGCAGCATTCCCGGCTCGGGCTTGCGGCACTCACACGCTCGGTCGAGCGGATGCGGGCACAGCTGCAGGGCGGGGTCCGCCGGTACGCTCCCGGTGGCCGCGATGGCAAGATCTCTCAACAGACTTCGAGCCATTTCGAACGATACGAACCCGTAGGCGACGTGGTCCTGGTTGGAAGCGACCCCGAGATGAGGATTCATCAGCTCACCCCAGGAAATTTCCTGTAGCGCCTCTCGTACTCCGGGCCGCAGCACCCACTCTCCCGGACCATGGGGGCACGGTTTCCCCGGGATGACGGTTTCCCGGAGGGTATCATCCGCATCGAACACAACCAGTCTATACCTCGTCAGAATGTCAGCCGCACCCATTCCACCCTTCCGATGTTGTGTGACTGAGCTCTGCCCGCAGGAGCTGGGTGTACCGGAGAACGTCGTCCAAGAAGCGCTTTCCATCTGCGTCCTGGCCCAGGTTGCTCGCGGCAAGCGTCGTGTACCCCAGTCGGTAAGCCAGGTAGGTGATCGCATGCAAGGGGAGGCGAGCCACGATGGTCGAATCTCCGCTCAATTCCTGGTAGCGCTCGATTAACCGCTGCCGGTCATCGGGTTGCAGGTTGAACTCGAGACAGGTACCCGCAACATCCCAGGCAATATCCTGACAACCAGGAAAGAAATGGTCATCATGATGATGGACCGCGTCTGTCTTCAGGTACCCACCTGAGGTTCGAATCCATTCGTGCGGCAGCATCCTGCCATCCAGAGCGACCGTTCGCTCGCACCAGCTGGCCCCACACGTCTTCAGTCGAGAGTGTAGGCGCGACAACCAGGTATCGCCGAGCCCTTCGGAAATGTTGGTCACCACCATGTCGAGCAACGCGTCCTCGGTCACCGATGGCTTTGTGGTCTGACTGCGCGAGATGTACGCGAGGTATGAAGCGAGGGTGTCCACGAGAAGCGCGTCCACCGGTTCTTCCGCCCCGAGCGGTGAGCCTGGAGTGAAGGGGGTGACGAGAAAACCGTGCATCACAGACTCGGGCCGCCGCGTGAACCCTGCTGCCGCGATCTGCTGCGCCCGCCGGAGCTTCCGGGCTGTTGTGTCGGGCATCAACCCGACAAAACTCAACCAACTGGTCTCGGGGCCTCCAGTGTGAGGCTGTGGCTCGTACCAGTATTTTCTGCGCTCATGCTGGGGCTGAACTGCAGGAAGATTTTCCCGACGAGCGCAGATCTGGTTGCGCCAGGCGCCTCCTGACAACTCGCGTAGTGTGCCGGGAGGCAGTGTTCGCATGAGCCGACCCGAAGTCAGCCACACTTCCTCAAAACCGACGACGCACTGCCTGTGGCGGGCCCAGCGCTCCCTCGCCTGATGGGAGTTCAACCCCGAGCCATCCGTTGCCCAGCTCGGGAAGAGAACGATTCGCTCATCTGCAATGCCGAGATGGCTCAGTAGCTCCGCGGTACCTGCCAGAGATGAGCCACTGATACCGGGACCCTCGTCGATCAGCAGAAAGATGGCCTCGCCCTCTCGCTGAAGAACCTCGGCGAGCTCAGGCGTCACTGTCGGACGCCGGTTGAAGGGGTGACCCCGCGGTCGCAGGGTGAAAGACGCCACTGCGCAGCCCAGCTCTTCCAGTGTTCCTGCCACCACCGCGGACAGACTGGTCCCGATGCTCCGAACGCCGAGACACACGGCACGCCGTGGGGCGTGGGTGCGATGAAATCTTCGGGCTGCCTCGAGGTACATCTCGGGATACACCGCGTAGTAGGCGTAGCCCTCGGGAACGCTCACCTGGACGCTCGCCGGCAACTGCTGAAGCTGGAGGTATGCCAGCGTCGCTGCCGCTTGCTCCAGCCAAGGTCGGGCTTCCGCGGGGTGGTCTCGCCATGTATGCCACACCGCCCGACCCAGTGCACAGCCGGCATCCCGCAGCCGATGTGCAACGGGCGAGGTGCCATCGACGGAAGGAAAGATTGCATCGATTACTGCAGCCTCCAGCGTACCCGCCGAGATCAGCAGCTGGACGGTTTCTTCATGATCCGGAGAGGCATGGCTGGCCAGCCGGCGTGCATCGATACCGACTGTGGAAAGAAGCTGGGCCGGGTCAACTGATGCCCGTTGATCACGGAATACGATCATCGGGTTCCTTCGCGAGCTCAGCGCCAGCGCCGTCCGGTGGCGGACCGAAGCTCAGGTGTGAAGTCGTAGCTACGAGGCGTGCCGGGTGGCGCCGGCTCGCAGAGGTAAATCTCGTGGCCCAGGTGGCCTCGCACGACCATGCCGCTCGAGCGAAGCATGGCTTCGATGCCGGCATGATTCGGCACCCACCAGTTAGTCGGGTCGTTGGCGAACCGGTGCTCGATGAATGCCATCGTAGGCCAGCCCGGATTCCGCAAAGCTTCACGCTCCTCGATATGGTGATCGAGGGTATCGGTGTACACCTCCATTCCCGGCATTCTCATGGTCTGGAACACCATCATCCGGCCGGTCCGCCGGGCCACGATATCCAGGCCAAGAAGCGGATAACGCAGGTGATAAAACACACCCATGAAAAGGACGAGATCGAACTTGGACTCATCGTGCGCCAGATCGTAGACCTGCATCTCCTGGAAGACCACCTGGTCCTGCAGCTCGAATTCTCCTGCTGCCCATCGTGCCTGCTTCAGATAGTGAGGATCTACGTCGATGCCAGTAACGTGCGCACCACGTATGGCCAGCTCGAAGCTGTAGTACCCGGCGTTGCAGCCTATATCCAATGCTGTCCATCCATCGAGGCGAGCAGGCAGGTGGGGCGCGAGGCGCTGCCATTTGTATCGAGGAAAATCACCCAGAAAGTGTTGCGGCGCGGTCTGACTTCCGTCGGGCAGGTGCAGATTGTGAAACCAGGGACCCAACGATGCGATCTCTCCACTCTTGTCGGGGCGGGCTCCAACCTCGGCTTCCTGCAAGGATCGAGTCATCGGACCACATTCGCAGGGTGCCGAGCCAGGAGCTCGAGCGCGTAGGTCTCGAGCTCGGCCGCCCGGTGAGCAGCGGTGTGTTCCGCCAGGACTCGCGCCCTTCCTCTGGCCCCGATTGCCAGGCGTTCTTCCTTTGGCATCTCCCGCAGCCAGCCGAGCACATCCTCCGAAGATTCGGCGATGAGTATCTCCCGCCCGGGCTGGAAGAAGGTTTCCAATCCCTCCCAGCAGTCGCTTACGATCGCGGTGCCGCAGGCGGCCGCTTCGAACAAACGAACGCTCGGCGAGAAGCCCGCTGCGATCATGTCAGCGCGCGTGAGGTTGAGCGTAAAGCGTTGCGCTGCGTAAAAGGCTCGGTGACGAGTTGGTGGCAGGTGCTCGATTCGATGCACGTTGGGAGGCCAACGGATTTCAGCCGGATATTGCGGGCCAGCTACCGCGAAGCGGCCTTCAGACCACCGGGCAGCCGGTGTGATGAGCAACTCAGAGAGTCCCGGCTGCCGGTCATCGCTATAGGTCCCCATGTAGGCTAGGTCCCACTGCTGCGGCACCGTATCCGGGTAGTAGAGGTCGGGATCAACCGAGCAATAGAGGGGGCGAGCGCGAGCTGCCCCATACTCCCGCTCCAGCCGGCCGAGCGTTGGACCGCCGGTAAATGACAAGTACAGGTCATATCGCGGGATCAGCTCGGGAGATATGTATTCCTCTTCTCCTCGGGCGAGCTTTGCCAGTGTGACCGGCGTGTCGATGTCGTAGAAGGCCGTGATGCCTCCGGCATGATCGAGTACCCACCGGCCGACTGCGGCCCCTTCCGGCACGAAGGAGCCTACGATTGTCAGATCCGCTGCTTCGATATCTGCGGCAAACATTTGCTTCAGCTCATCCAGGCTGTGATAGAGAGCGGTGCGACCGTGCGGAGGATTTGGCAAGTCTCTGTTCGCCGCGTACCACTCCACGTCCCGCTCCAGGAACAGGATGTCGTGGCCCGCTCGCTCGAGCTCGCGCACAAGACCTCGGTACGTGGTGGCATGTCCATTGCCCCACGATGAAGTGATGGACAAACCGACAATGACAATCCGGAGTGATCTCCGCTTCACGTTGTCACTCCTCGCCCCGACGCTCCGAACACACCCAGAACCGCTTCGACCTGTTCCGCGCGATGGTCATAGGTGTGGGCCGCGAGGATTCGGCGCTGGGCCTGCAGCCCCATAGTTCTGGCCCTTTCCGACGTCAGACGCCCCAGTTGCTCTGCCACGTCCTGACCGTTCCGAACGACCAGGACCTCCTCGTCCGGTTCGAGGAACAGCTCGATGCCTTCCCAGGCATCGGTGAGCAGACACGCACCGGCGCCGGCGGCCTCGAATACCCGCGTTGCTGGTGAGAATCCGTAACGGGCCATGCTTTCGCGACTGATATTGAGCACCGCAGTCGGGGTGCAGTTGAACGCGTTGTGATCGCGGGTGTACACGTGGCCAACGTAGCGGACGTTCCCCGGCATCCTCTTGTCGCCCCAGCCACTGCCGCCGAGCAAGAAGACTCTTTCCGGAAGGGCCGCTGCGGCGTTCAAGAAGTACTCCTCTACCCGCGACTCCCGATCCGGCAATCGGTTCCCTAGAAACCCGAGATCGCCGGCGAATCGGGGATCGGGTTCAACCGCAAAGTGAGTCGAGGCATCGAGCGCGTTGTACACCGGCACGCACCGTCGCGCGCCGAGGCCTTCATATGCCTGCACCACCGGGTCGCCGCCTCCGTAGGTGAGCACCATGTCGTACTGTGGAACGAGTCCGCGGAATGGATCCGAAGGATCGTGCTCCATGCGATCGAGCGTGGCTGGGGCATCCACATCCCAGAACACGACCAGAGTCTCGGAGGTCTGCAGACCGAGCACTGCCTGTTCCAGCAACCCATCATAGACGCCTACCCCACTCGCCTTGATGACGAGGTCGGCTCCCTTTGCGTCTTCCAAGGCCCGCAGCGGGCCGGACTCGGTATCTCCGGGGTAGACCACCACACGGGCCCAGTCAGGATCGGGTATGTCGCGATGTTCCTGCCGGCCGAAGGCATCCGCTTCGTAAAAGGTTACGCGGTGCCCCCGCCGGCTGAGCGCGCGCACGATCCCGCGATAGTAGGTGGCCGCACCGTTCCAGTACGCCGAAACGAGGCTGGAGCCGAAGAACGCGATGTCGAGACCGGCCGTCATTTCGCCATCTCCACTGGAGTCTGTCCGCGGTTGCGTGCGACGCGTGCTGGCTTCAGCTCGTTCAAAATCCCCATCAGTTCGTCCACCCGGTGCGCGCAGGTGTGCCGGTCCAGAATTGTTTGCCGGCCACGTTGGGCCATGTCATGCGCGGCGTCGCGATCCGCGAGCAGTTCGGCCATCAGCTGCCGCATTTTCTTTCCTGTTTTGGCAATCATGTAGTCCGAGCCGGGACTGAACAGGCCTTCGGCATCCTCCCATGGTGAGCAGATGAGGGGAATGCCACAGGCAAGAGCCTCGAAGACGCGGATTGTGGGAATGCCCGGCAGGGCCTCGACGTAAGGCCGCCGCGGAATGTGGACAGTCATCCCGAAGGCGGCAAACACCTCCGGGACGAGGTAGTTGGGGAGCCATCCGCGATACGCAATTCCAGCTGCCATCAAGCGGGCACGGGCCTCAACCGGATACCGGACGCCATGTACCTGGGCCCTGAGGCCAAGCTCTTCCGCTGGATCTATGAGAAATTCCTCCAGCTCGGCTGTCCGTTCCTCGTCACCCCAGTTCCCGATCCAGACCAGATCACCGAGACGAGCCTGGGTCGGTTTGGGATGGAAGACGCTCACATCGGCGGCTTCGTGCCACGTCCACACCCGCTCGGCCCATCCCTCCTCGAGATAGCGGCCGCGGATCACCTCGCCGAAGGCGAGCACTCCGTCGTAGTGGTGGAGTGGGTACCTCGCCATCTGCTCCCGGGCAGTGACCGAGCGGTGGTGCGTGTCGTGAAAGAGGAGATGGTATCCGCCTGATGCGGCGCGGTGGCGGCCGATCGCCTCGACGAGGCGAGGGTCGTTCCACTCATGCACCAGCACAAGGTCCGCCCCGTCGAGCTCGCGGTGAAGATTTAGAGTACGAAATTTGTAGGTTCTGCTTTGCAGGCCCGGGTAAGCACGATGGAAGCCTTCGACGGCTTCCGGGCCGCTCCCCCGGAGCAGGTTCTTGCGGCTCCATCCATCCGCAGGCTCGAGAACTTCCACGCAATGGCCTCGCGCCGAGAGCTCGGTCACGACACCCCGCAGGAAGTGCGCATTTCCATGGTTCCAGTCGGAAACCAGGGAGTGATAGAACATCACGATGCGCACGCCTGCTCCTCCCTCTGCCGGCGCGACAGCAGCTGTGAATACACTCGTGTGTAGGCCAGAGCCATTCGACGCGGCGTGAGAGTCAAGGCATGGCGCCGAGCCCTCATGGCAAGCGTGTGGCGAAGATCCGGGTCGTGGATCAGAGCCTCTATGGCCAGCCGCAAAGTCTCGGGATCGTCCACACCGACAAACACCGCCTTGCCGTTCCACTGCTCCCTCAGAGACGGTACATCGCTCAGGACGAGGGCACACCCCGAAAGCGCCGCTTCGAGTACTGATAGGCCGAAGGGCTCATATCGAGCAGGGAAGGCGTAGATGCTCGCTCGGGCCAGCCACCGAGCGACCTCTTGCGGCTCCAGCGCTCCGAGCATTCTCATGTGCTCGGCCTGGACCGAGACCTGGCCATGCGGCTGCTGCTGCTCACCAGCGACGTACACCGGCCATTCCAGGCCCTCCGCGACCTTGTCGAGCACCATGAGATTCTTCGCGGCATCCCACACTCGTCCCGCCGCAAAGATCATTTCCTCCTTGCGTCCGGGACCGTAGGGCATCCCATCGCGTCCGTTGGAAATGACGAACCCATGCTCCACCCCGTAGTACCGTTGCAACTCGAGCAGCATTGGGCGTGAAGGGGCAATCACCGCGTCCGCCATGACGAAGCCGCGAGACATCTCCCTCTGGTAACGCTTCCACTCAGGAGGTGCCGGAGAATTCCAGACCGACTGCCACCAGGAGAGAACGCACGAATGTCCGACTGCGACGGTTGGAACGCGGAAGCCGCTCGAGGCGTACACCGGCTCGTTCAGATGAACGATCTCCGGCTGAATATGCGAAGTCAGATCCAGCAGCCACTCTCGCGCGTATCGAACATCGTCCCACGGCTCTTCCATCCAGGGAAGCCGGAATGAGCTCTCGAATACGCCGAGGGCGGCCACGCTCCGGGCATCGCTCCGCTGGTGAGGCGATGGGGGATTACCCATCGTGGCGAGTGCTACCTGGATGCCTTCTTGTGCCAATGCCCGGGCCAGATCGATGGCATAGGTCCATACTCCGCCGATAGTGTCGGCAGTCATCAGCACGCGTATCGGTAGGGTAGCAGAGGACTTCATAGGCCCACTGCCGATTCAGCAAGCTCGCTCGCGATCATCTCAGCGCGCGGGTCGCGTGGCGGCACCTCAGCGGGCTCGTTCCTGCCGTACACCTGGTCGAGCATGGCGGCGAGCGTTACCAGCTTCTGGTTTTCGGGGTCGAAGCCTTGCCCTGCAGCGAGGCGTGCAGCCCAGTCAACAGCCGCCCGCCCACTCCACCGGTCGGGAGGCGTGCTCAGGGTGGTGCGGGAGGTGCCATGCAGGCGCTCGGCCCGGAAGTCGTAGAAGGATCCGTCGACATTGCGAAGCGTCGCGCCGCCCTTTGTTCCATAGAACGAGGCTTCGATCACCGCATCGCATCCAGCTGGCAGGTTCCACGAGCAGGCAAGCCGGACCGAGGCGCCGCCCGTAAAGTCCAACTGCGCGGTTGCGTAATCCTCCACCGACGATGTTGGGAGCATCAACCGCCGCCCTTTCGCGAAGAGCTGACTCTCCACTCCCACGAGCGGGCCGTCATCCAGCATCCAGAGCGCGAGGTCCAACAGGTGGGAGCCCAGGTCGATGACGCAGCCGCCTCCGGAGAGGGCCGCGTCGTAGAACCAGGGCTTATCGGGACCATAGGCATTGTGGAACACCAGATCCGCTGCGTAGAGTGTCCCCAGCTCACCCCGGTGAATGAGATCGCGGATGAGGGTGATGCCGTGTACGAAGCGATAGGACAGATCGACACCGAGCAGGCGGTCGGCCGCGCGCGCCGCTGCGACTACGCCGGCCGTTTCGGCTGCCGTCCGTCCGAGCGGCTTCTGGCAAAACACCGCTGTCCCACGCTCCAGCGCTGCAATCGCCTGGTCCGCATGAAGAGCGCTGGGTGTCGCGATGACCAGACCATCCAAACCAGCATCGAGCAGGCGATCGAGCGATTCGCAGGTCCGGCAGCGGCCAATGTGCGCTGCAGTCGCGGCGTTCTCGGCTATCGGATCGCTCACGCCCACAATCTCGATCAGGCCGCTCTCGGCCAGTGCCTCCAGGCGGTTCCGGCCGATCCAGCCCACACCGAGGAAGCCCACGCGCGGCTTGGTCACGTGCGCACCAGCGCTTTGAGGAACCCGTCAGGACGCTGTCGCATCATCTCGAAGGCCTCGTCGAGCTGATCGAGGTCGAAGCTGTGGGTATAGAGACTTGCCGGATCGAGGGTGCCGTTTGCGACCGCCTCGACCGCACCTCGAATGCCCTCGACATAGATGGCGGGATCCCGCTCGTGGGCGTTGATCACATCGAGCCCACGCCAATTCCACAGCTGCATGTTCACCTGCCGGGATCCGTCCTGGTGGTATCCAGCAATGACCAGCCGCCCCCGGATACGCGTCAGCTCGCCGGCAAGATCCAGAGGCCACTGCGTCCCGACGACCTCGAGCACCCGGTCTGCGCCTTCGCCACCGGTTAAGTCCAGTACCTCGCGGATAATGGTCTCGTGATTTTCCATTGGGATCGTGACGTCCGCTCCCATCTCGCGGGCGAGGCCCAGCGCGAAGGGGCGGCGGGAGATCGCGATCACCCTGGCACCGGATTGACTGGCGAGGCGAGTCAGCAATGCGCCGAGAAATCCAATGCCGATGATGGCGACGGTATGACTGGCGGTAATGTCGGAGCGGCGGAAGATGTTGACCGCGCAGCCGAGCGGCTCGCCGGGAAACGGTGTGTCGCTCAAACGCTCCGGCAGCGGGACCACCGCGGCGGCATCAGCTATGTCGTACTCGGCGTATGCCCGATAGCTGAGCGCGGCCACCCGCTGGCCGGGGGTAAGCTCGGAGACGCCTTCACCCACGGCGTCTATGATTCCCCAGCCCTCATGTCCTGGCGCTCCCGCGGGGCTGGGGTACTGAAACCAGGGACGGCCTTCCCAGAGCGGCAGGTTGGAGCCGCATACACCGCAACCCTCGAGGCGGATCCGCACCTCTCCTGCACCAGGAGCTGGGATGACCAGATGTTCTAGCTCCACGCGTCCCGGACCCGCCACCACAGAGGCCCGCATCGTCCGAGTGTCTGGCGGCGAGCTTGCGGCGGTTGCGCTACCGGCGGGCACCGGCGGCCTTCCTGGCGTCGAGGCCGTGTACCAGGCGCGCCGATGAACTCACTCTCGTTTCAGACAACCAGCGAGTGAGCCGTTCGAGGCCTTCCTGGACACTGATGCGGGGCCGCCATCCTGTGGTACGCTGGAATTTGGCCGTGTCGGAGACGTAGTAGCGTTGGTCGCCCGGCCTCCAGGAGTCGAACTCCACCTCGGGCTTGTGCCCGAGCAGCTCGCCAATCATCTCGAGTAGCTCCAGCAGACTCACTGTGTTGCCCGGACCGCCCCCGATGTTGAATGCGTTGGCGGACTCGGTTGCAATCGACTGCTGGGCCAGGAGAAAAGCATCCACGAGATCATCGACGCACAGGATGTCGCGCACCTGGCGGCCGTCTCCATAGAGCATGATCGGCTGGCCTTCCATCGCGCGGATAAGGAAATGAGCTACCCACCCTTGATCCTCGGTCCCAAACTGGTGCGGCCCATAGATGCAGCTCATACGGAAAACGATGGCGGGAATGCCATAGGTACGGGCGTAGTCGAGCACATACTGATCGGCCGACCCCTTGGAGCAGCCGTACGGACTGTGAAAGTCCAGCGGCCTGTTCTCGCTGATGCCGGTGCGTCGGAGTGAAGGGTCGGTCGGTTCGTAGCGCTGGTTTCTGCGCCGAAGCCCAACATCATCCAGGGCCCCGTAAACCTTGTTGGTGGACGTGAACACCATCGGTGGCGGGGCGGACTGTGCACGCAGGGCCTCGAGCAGATTGAGTGTCCCTCGCGCGTTCACCTCGAAGTCCTCTACCGGATCTGTCAGGCTGGTGGTGACCGCAACTTGAGCGGCGAAATGGAAGACCTGAGCGGCCGCGTTCACGGCCTGGCGCAGCGCGTCGGCGTCTCTTACGTCCGCAATTTCGACATCGACCCCGTCGCCGTGAGTATCCCGCAGCCAGCGCAGATTCTGCTCCACGCCGGGCCGAGCCAGGTTATCGAATACCAGGACTCGATGCCCCTGGGTGAGCAGCCGGTGCGCGAGGTTGGTACCGATGAAGCCGGCTCCGCCGGTAATCAGGATTGGACGTGGAGAAATGCTTCTCATACGGTCAGTCCTCGAGCAGCCAGCTCTGCACTCGCCTCTTCGACCCGGTCGGTGGCAACCTGGCCCTCGAGCCAGGCGGCGAGCTCGACCAAGCCGTCCTCCAGATCCACCTTCGGTTCGTAGCCCAACACACTTCGCGCACGAGAAATGTCCGAGAAGCAGTGACGGATGTCGCCGACGCGATACTTACCCGTCATCTCAGGTGTCAGGTATTCCTTCCCGATGACGCCGGCGAGCCGCTCCGCGACTTCGCGGATGGTATACGACCGGCCGCTTCCCACGTTGAAGACCTCTCCGGCTGCGCCGTCACGATCCAGCACGAGACAGCATGCCTGGGCAATGTCGTACACGCTGACGAAATCCCTTCGTTGCAGGCCGTCCTCAAAGACAGAGGGGCGATTCTCATTTAGAAGTCGTGATGCGAAGATCGCGAGAACTCCCGTGTATGGATTCGAGAGCGACTGCCGGGTACCGAATACGTTGAAGAACCGGAGTGCTGTGGTGGGAATTCCATAGGCCCTGCCGATCATGAGACACATCTGCTCCTGATCGAACTTGGACAGCGCATACACCGAAGCCAGCGACGGAAGCTTGGTCTCTGGAGTAGGAACCGGTGTCAGAACCTCACCCCGTTGATCACGCACCTCCCACTGGCCGGCCCGAAGCTGCTCGATGCCACGTTCCTCGCCGCTGCACACAGCGCCGTCGCGCCGCCGGTAGAGCCCCTCTCCGTACAGGCTCATGCTCGAGGCAACCACCAGGCGCTGCACCGGTGCCGCTGCGAGCGCTTCCAAGAGAATTGCGGTGCCGAGGTTGTTCACGCTGGTGTATTGGGCGATTTCGTACATGCTCTGCCCTACGCCAACAGCTGCGGCCAGGTGGTACACGACATCGATCCCCTGTAAAGCCCGCCGCACCGCGGCTGGATCCCGAACGTCTCCCACTACGAGCTCCACGTCTGGATCCAGATATTCCGGGCGTTGCTCGTCAGGCCCGTGCACCTGCGGCGACAGGTTGTCGAGGGCCCGTACGCGATGGCCACGCGACAGCAATGCATCGGCCAGATGCGATCCGATGAATCCAGCGCCACCGGTGATCAGAACGCGGTTCACCATTCTCGTCTCTCCTCGGTCAAACAGCGGGCCGGTCGGTCCAGGTACCCGCTTCTGTGAATGCCCTGCGTCGTTCGATGAAGGGGACATCGCCCGGGGACGCAGAATCACTGCTCCGTGCCTTCTTTCGACCATCGCGTTGCAGGCGCTCCGTGAAATACGGAACCGTGCGCTCCAATCCCTGACGCAGCCCGATCGCTGGTGTCCAATCCAGCAGCATCTGTGCGCGCGCGATATCCGGCTGACGCTGAGTGGGGTCATCCTGCGGCAGTGGCTTGTATTCGATTGTGAGCTTCGTCCCGCAGACATCCGCGATCGCCTCCGCCAGCTCGCGGATGGAAAACTCGCCCGGGTTCCCGAGATTGACGGGATCGTGTACCCCCTCGGCATTCATGAGGCGCATCAGCCCTTCCACGAGATCGTCCACGTAACAGAAGGAACGGGTTTGACCTCCGTCGCCGTAGAGCGTCAGCGGCTCGCCGCGAAGCGCCTGCACGATGAAGTTCGACACCACCCGTCCATCCGACTCCGCCATCCGGGGACCGTAGGTGTTGAAGATCCGGGCTATGCGGGTGTCCACGTGATTCTGGCGGTGATAATCCATCATCAGCGTCTCTGCTACGCGCTTCCCCTCGTCATAGCAGGACCGGGGACCCACAGTGTTCACGTTCCCCCAGTAGCTCTCCGGTTGGGGATGCACGTGCGGCTCCCCATACACCTCGGACGTGGACGCCTGCAGGATGCGGGCACCCGCCCGTCGCGCCAGGACGAGCATGTTGAGGGTTCCCATCACGTTCGACTTGACGGTCTTGATGGGGTTGTATTGGTAGTGAACCGGAGAGGCGGGGCAGGCCAGATTGTAGACCTGATCAACCTGGAGCAGCAGAGGCTCGCAGACGTCGTGTCTTAAAAGCTCGAAGCTCCTGTAGTCGAGCAGGTGGCGAACGTTATCGCGGCGCCCCGTGAAGAAGTTGTCGAGGCAGACGACTTCATGACCCTGAAGAACCAAACGTTCACAGAGATGGGAACCGATAAATCCGGCACCCCCTGTCACCAACACCTTCATTGCAATCACCGTATTGCTTGTATTGCACCCGCCGACTTACACCGTGTTGCTGCGGCGGGTAAGTACCACGCGGACGATGCCCGGCGGCGTACTTACCTGTCGGTGATCTTCCTCACGACTTGCGAGATTGCTGACGCTTTTAGGCCGGAATGCCTAGAGGAGCCTATTGGCGGAGCTTTGCGCCGGCGGCTGCGCGGGAATGGACTCCGAGCTTTCCCAGCACTCGCTGAGTATGATGGCGTGCTGTGTGGGTGCTGATACGGAGGGCGTTTGCAATAGCGGTGTTCGTCCGACCTCGGGCCAAGAGCATGGCAACTTCGAGCTCTCGCTGGGTAAGCCCGTATCTGTCTTGCAGGTACGCCAAGCGCCCTTGACCTGAGCCGTTGGCGCGCCCGCGGCCGCGCTGTTCCTGAAGTTGACCCCGCAGCTCCCGCATCTCACGCAAGGACTCGCGCAATTGACCGAGAAGCAACTGGCTGTCGCGGCGCAGATCGGAAAACGCCGAGAGAAGATCGTTCAGGCGATCGTTGGAGGTTCCATTTTTGCGATGTGACCCCGCATCGTCCCGTTTATTTCTTTGCACGGCACGGACTCCGGGATGTGGCAAGTACAGGCTTGCGAGGGCCCTGCCTCACCGTCTCATTCTAACATAGACTGTGAGATGATAAAGACCCGGGATCTGCTCATGGAGGTGTCCTGAATTTCGAAGCGATGCGGCGGGCAGTTCGGTTGAAGGGACTTACGCCCGCCACTGTGGTTCCCGAGGCGAGCTCTGGACGCCTTGAAGAGGCCAGCATCCGGCCCGCTCGGTTGACCGAGGGTTCAGTGCTTCGAACCATCCCTTTCGGAACCCCCGAAGACTGGCCTGAGGCCGTCGCCTATCTGGATGGCATCCAACGCTCCGAGATCATCGGCTACGTCGGCTCTGCGCCTCTGTTCGGGGCGGAAATAGCCGCGGCAGTGCGTGAGCGGCGCGACCGCAGGTTACGGACAATGGTAGAGCGGCGGCGAGCAGTGGTGCTGGGTCGTCCGGCCGCATTGGCGGCGGCAGCCGACATCCTGGCGGGATTGGAGCCTGTGCCGCTGCCGGACACTGATCCTGTGCACCCACTTCGAGACTACCTGAATGCCGGCGAGGCCCTGGATCAGGCGCGCGGTGCTTTGGAAATCGACGTTGGAATGGGCTATAGGAGCCAGAGCAGGGGTTGGTTGGTCATAGATGGTACCCTCGCCGTGAGCAAGGCGTGGGCAGAAGACCCGCAGATGGTCGCCATCTCCAAGAGTCACTCGATCCTCCCGTTCGAGGGCGCCGACCTCGAGCAGTACTTGCGCCTGCCTTGCGGCCATCGCTCATCGGTCTATTCCCCTGCAACGCGGAGTCTGGCTCCTGTCAGAGCCTGGGGCCTGCGACTATGGCCGTGGGATGGCAAGGATCTGCTCTACGGACTCATTCGGGTGGAAGTCGCTCCCTGCAATGGTTCCACCGAGAGGGCTGACGCAATCTCGCGCTGGATCATGGCCGACCGAGCGCCGGTGAGTGCCCCGGATCGGAGGTGGGATCGCCTGCTGTATGGTATGTACAGCGTCGAGCAGTATCTGAAGGCGAAAGCCTGAACGTTTTGTCCTAGTCTCGCTCCCGCTCTTCCGCTAAACTGCAGCATGCATTCTAATAATCCCATCGGTCGAGTCGTCGCTACTGAGCTCAAGCCGTCCACACCCCACCAGTTTCATTTTTGGACCGCGCGCGAGAGCCCGATCGGCATCGGGGCAATCGTCCGGGTGGAGGAGAACCGACGCGTCGTCTACGGTGTCGTGACCGACGGGTTCGCCTACTCGGATCTCGTCACCCCGATGCATGCAGTTATCGGGGCCGATGGCGATCCGGTCGCGGCCGGTACCGAGGGGACCGTTCGAGCCGAGATCCGCCTCTTTACCGCTGCGGTGCTTCGCCAAATGCCCGAAGAGCCGCTGCAACCAGTGCCGCTCGGATCGGTCTGGCTTGCGTCTGATGCCGACGTAGTGCTGGCCCTGCGCATGGATTCTTACACCCAGGGTGAGCGTGCCACCGGGATACCAGTGGGGCTGTATGCCGGCGGGGGCTCCGAAGCACCCGTCTATCTCGATTGCGACTTCCTTCTCGGTCCCGAGGCTGCACACCTGAACATCACTGGGGTGTCTGGCCTGGCCACCAAGACCAGCGCCGTCGAGTTCCTGCTAAGTAGCATCTTCCAGACGTTCCCTGCCCATAAGGGCTCAGTCGCTGCCGTCTGCTTCAACGTGAAGGGACCGGACCTGTGTTTTCTCGACCAGCCCGCCAGTCTCAACGCTGAAGACCTCCGACAGTATGCGCGATTGGGCCTGCGGTCCGAGCCCTTCGAGAACGTGCGTTACTACGCCCCGCTCAAACCCGACGGCGTCAATCTGAACAGCTTGAGAACAAACGAAGCACTGTCTGGTAATACTGAGCCGCTGGTATGGGGGCTGAGAGAGGTGCTGGATTATGCCGAGGTAGTGCTGAACCGGGATGACATCGACGCAAAGGCAGATGCGTTCATCGATTTTCTGGCCGAGAGAGTGGTTGGGCGGGAGTATGCGGACGAGATGCTGCGAGGGAAGTCGTTCCATGTACAAAGCTTTGCCGACCTCGACGAGTTCTTTCGGGCCATCTTCGATTTCATGGAGGCGATGGGCCGGGGATCCGAAGTGTGGCGAACCCATCACGTTGCCACCATACGGAAGGTTCGAAATCGCCTCAGCAACATCAGTACCCGGTCAAAGGGCCTCGTCACTGACGACGGTGTCGCCAACGACTTGCCGTGGGGCCACTTCGAGGACCGCAGTGTGCACGTTGTGGATGTGGCTGGTTTGGACCCGCTGGCCCAGGACCTCGTCTTTGCCCGGGTGGTCTCCAAACTCAGAGAGCACCTGGAGCGACGCGACCTCGGTGTAGATCACGTTGTGGTCTTTGTGGACGAGCTCAACAAGTACGCCCCGGTCGATGGACCTGACACATACGTCAGAAAGATGCTGCTCGATCTCTCCGAACGCGGACGCTACCTGGGCCTGGTACTCTTCTCGGCCCAGCAGTTTCGCTCCCAGGTTCAACGTCGGGTAGTAGGCAACGCCGGCACCGGCATCTACGGGCGCATGGACATGGATGAGCTTGCCATGCCGGGATACACCACCCTATCGCCCGCCACCAAGATCAAGCTCGCCACATTGCCGAAAGGTGAGCTGATGCTGCGGCATCCGCATTTCACTCAGCCGATCTTCGTCAAATTTCCCCGGCCGGCGGTGCTGAACAGCCGCGAAGGCATCGAGCGCTTTCCTCCCGCTGCGGAGCTTCCATTCGAGGATGCAGTCGCACGTCAGATGCGCGCCCTCGATCGCCGGGTCTCCGCTGATGCCGTGCGGGCCCTGATCGAGGGTAGGCGGGAAGAAGACGTCCGTCGCGCGCTGGCTGCCACCCGCCGCGAGCGGCCCGCCGATGCTTACGCCTTCTTCACCGCATGCCTCGGCCGGCGCGTAGGCGGTGAAGTGGTTGCCGCACGGCGCGGAATCCCCGCACTGAAGCGGGCCGACGATTCGTATGGAGGTTAACCTTCTCTAACTTCTTGCTCTTTACCGATATTCGGATCATTCTCCACCCGTGAAACTGGCTCACATCGCAGACTCCCACCTCGGCATCCGGCAGTATCACCGGCAGACATCAAGCGGCATCAACCAACGTGAAGCGGATGTGGCACAGGCCTTTCGCACGACGATCGACGGCGTGATCGGGGCGCAACCCGACCTGGTCGTGTTTGCGGGAGACCTGTTCCACTCAGTGCGCCCCACCAATGCGGCCATCGTTTTTGCGTTCCGCCAGCTTCAGCGCCTACGCGATGCCCTGCCGGGAGCTCCGCTCGTACTCATCGCCGGCAATCATGATACGCCACGGTCAGTCGAAACGGGCTCGATTCTTCGATTGTTCGAGGAGCTGGGTGTCGACGTCGCTGCCGAAGAGGCTCGGCGCCTGGTGTATCCGCATCTCGATCTGAGCTTGCTTGCGGTTCCCCACCAGGTCATGCGAGCTGCTGAGCGACCAGTGCTGCAGCCCGAAGGGCCGGAGAAGTATCGAGTGCTGGTTCTGCATACCGAGGTGGAGGGCGAGTATCCAGCCGGCCGTGGGGGGGCGGAATATGGCGGCCCAGTCATCAGCAGAAACGAGTTACACCTCGACCAATGGAGCTATGTCGCGCTCGGACACTACCATACCCAGCACCAGGTAGACCGGAAGGCGTGGTACTCGGGCTCCCTCGAGTACATCGGGCCCAATCTCTGGGGAGAGCTGGCCGACGATGCGGATCACGGCTCTCACGGTAAGGGCTGGCTCCTCGTGGACCTGGAGACTGGCCGGGCCGACCGCCAAAGCATCTCGTCGGCCAGAAAAATCCTCGACCTGGAGCCAGTGCAGGCAGCCGGAAAATCGGCGGCCACGATCGACGATCTCATTGCCCGGCGCCTTGCGGCGGTTCCGGGTGGGATCGCAAATAAGATCATTCGCCTGAGGGTCTACGACATCCCCCGTCACGTGGCTCGCGAGCTGAACCACGCCGCGATCCGGGAATACAAGGCGCAGGCCCTCCACTGTCACATCGATCTACGGCGGCCCGAGCTCCGCCGCACCAGCGGCATGGGGGCGCCCGGGCGTCGGCAGACACTGCCGGAGCTGGTCACGTCCTATCTGCAAGGACGCCCGTTGCCGGCTGAGCTGGACCGTGAAGCATTCATTCGGCTGGGTCAGGAGTTGATGGATACGGTCGAACGTGAGATGGCGGGGGGCTGATGCGCATCGATCGCGTGCGCCTCATGAACTTTCGTCAGCACGAGAACACCGAGATCGAGTTCGGCCCCGGGTTGACGGGCATCGTGGGACCGAACGGAGCAGGGAAGACCACGCTGCTCGAGGGCATCGCCTGGGCCATGTACGGCATGCCCGCTGCTCGTGGCAATCGCGAAACCCTCAGGCGTAGAGGTGCGCCACCGCGGGCCCGGGTCGAAGTAGAAGTCGAGTTTACCCTCGGAGCACACCAGTACCGTGTGGTCCGTTCGCTGACCCACGCGGAGCTCTACCAGGACGGTGATCCGGCTGCTGTCGCCAACAGCATCGGTGCCGTCACCGAGCGCATCATCCGCCTTCTCGGCATGACTCGCGACGAGTTTTTCAATACGTACTTCACAGGACAGAAGGAGCTCGCCGTGATGGCGGCCATGAGCGCGCCGGAACGGGCTCAGTTCCTCTCTCGGGTGCTCGGATACGAGCGGCTGCGCGCCGCGCAGGATCGTCTGAAGGAGAAACGATCTGCCCTGCGTGCCCGGCTCGACGGGCTTCGCGCAGGTCTGCCGGATCCCGCTGAGCTCGAGCTCGCTCGCCGGCAGGCGGAGCAGCGGCTGGAGGTCGCGGCGGGCGCGGAGCGCGAGGCTGAAGCGGCGAACGAGCAGGCGGAGCGCAAGCTGGCCTCCGTGCGTCCGCAGTGGCAGGAGATCCAGCAGCTCCGCGAGACGGCACTGGCGATCGACGCCGAGTTACGTGTGGCGGATCATCAGGTCCAGGCGGCGGCCGAGCGGGCCGAGCGGCTTTCCCGCGATGTAGCGGAGGCCCTGAGTGCCCGTCAGAAGCTGGAGGAGCTTCGGCGAAGACTTCAGCCGCTGGCGGCTCTCCGAAAGGAAGCCAAGGTCCTGGAGCAGCAGGGAGAAGCCTTCGCCAAACGGAAGAGCTACCAGGCGCAGCTGGAGGAAGTGCGCTCCCACCTGACATCGGTCGAGGAGCGGGTCTCCCGCATTCCCCGCCCGGAGCTTCTCGCCTCGGCCCAGGAACGGGTGAACGCAGTGCGTGCCTCGCTCACTGCCGCAACGCTGGAAGCAGAGGAGCAGCGAACTGCCTGGGTGCGCGACGCCCAGGACGCGAAGACCAAGCGTCAGGGACTGCTGGACCAGTTCCAGGAGCTGAAGGAACAACGGCAGCGGATCGTGAATGCGGGGGCCGATGGGGTTTGCCCGACGTGTGCCCGTGCACTCGGCAGCGAGTACGCCAAAGTACTCGAGCTCCTCGATGGACAGATCGAGGAGGTCCGGTCCAACGGCAACTACTACAAGCAGCGCATCGATCAGCTCAGCCAGGAGCCTGCTGCTCTTTCCGAAGTAGATCGTCGCCGGCTGGCTCTGGAGGCGGAGCTCTCGACTGTTACCGCGGAGCTGGGACGGCTCCATGCCCAAACTCAGGAAGCCCGCTTACTTCAAGAGGAGCACGGCCGCATTCTGCTGCGCGTTCGCGATATCGAGAGCGCACTTCGAGACCTGGCAGGGTCTTACGATCAAACACGGCATGAGACCGTGCTGCGGGAGACCCGAGCGCTGGAGCCGCTGGAGCTTCAGGCTGAGCGGTTTCGGGTACTGGCTGAGCGCACTGACGCGCTGTCCGGAGAGCTCGAGACTACCCGGGCGGGCGCTGCCCAGATCGCGGCACGGACCGCGGAGCTGCGTACCAGATTGGCCGGGCTCCAGTACAGCGAGAACACCTTCAAGGATCTGCGTGATGCGGAAGCCGCCGCGGAGCGAAACCGGCGGGAGGCGGAGCTGACGCTGGTTCGGGCTCGTGGAGAGCACAATGCCGCGCGTGAGGCTCTGGCTGGCGTCGCCGGGCGTGAAGCAGAGCGTAATGAACGGGAGCGTGCGGCAGCGGAGGCGGCTGGAGAGCTCGCGCTGCATCAGGAGCTCGATCGGGCACTGACCGATCTTCGTGACGAGCTGAATGCGACGCTCCGGCCGGACCTCTCGGAGCTCGCGTCCGCATTCCTCCGGGATCTGACCAATGCCCGCTATACCGATCTTGAGCTCGATGAGGACTACTCAGCCACCCTGCTCGACGATGGTGATCCCAAAGCCGTCATTTCGGGCGGTGAAGAGGACGTCGCGAACCTTGCGCTTCGCCTGGCGATCAGTCAGATGATCGCCGAGCGCGCTGGACAGCCACTCTCGCTCCTGATTCTGGATGAGATCTTCGGTTCGCTGGATGAGGACCGCCGGGGCGCGGTCATCGATCTGCTGCGGAGCCTCGCTGACCGTTTCCCTCAAGTCATCTTGATCACGCACATCGATTCCGTGCGCGAGGGGTTCGACCGGGTGGTACGCGTCGGCTACGATCTCGCGAGCGGTGTTGCCACCGTTCGCGACGAGCCGCTGGGAGACCATGATGTGGCGGCCTGACCGGAGCGTGCGGGGACCTGACCGCGCCACGATCCGCGACATCGATTCTCTGAACCGCGTGTTCACGGAGGCATTCACCGACCGGTACAGCCGCGATGGCCTCGTCGGTGTTCGTGTACCCCAGCTCAATAGCCAGGTTTGGCGCTACGCCCTCGAGGACGCAGGCGACGGATCCATGGTGTGGCGCGACGCCGAAGGGCACATGGTCGCGTTCAATATGGTTCACCACTCCGGCACCGAAGGATGGATGGGCCCGCTGGCAGTACGCCCCGACCGGCAGGGAGAGGGACTGGGCTCGTCCATGGTGCGAGCCGGGATCGAGTGGCTGAAGGCGCAGGGTGCTACCACGATCGGGCTGGAGACCATGCCCCGCACCGTCGACAACATCGGCTTCTACAGCCGAATCGGTCTTATCCCCGGAAACCTCACCGTAACGCTCGTCCACGACGTGCCCCGCCGCGGAGCAGTGTCATGCGAGCTGCTGTCTCGTGCTGGAGCGTCGTGGGCTGAGAAACTGGAAGAGTGCCGCCTTCTGACGGAGCAGCTCCTGCCGGGAGTGGACTTCACCCGCGAGCTGGCCCTCACCCGAGAACTGGGAATCGGTGACACAACCTTGACACGGCAGGACGGCGCTTTGACCGGTTTTGCGCTCTGGCACTCCACCCCACTCGCTGCCGGGCGTCCCAAGGACGAGCTCCGTGTGCTGAAGCTGGTCACAAACTCGCCCGATGCGTTCGAGCGTCTGATTCAGGCTGTGCAGCTCTCGGCGACCTCCGAACGGGTCGCTCGGGTCGCGATCCGGTGTCAGACGGAGTTCAGCGCGGCGTACCTGAAGCTCATCGCCCTGGGCTACAGGGTTCACTGGACAGACTTGCGGATGCTCCTCAACGGCTACCCGCAACGATCCCCGGCCGCGGGAATTCTGATGTCGAACTGGGAAATCTGAGCGCCTGCCGGTATCGCCTCGACTTACCAGAACACCACAGTCGCTTCGTCGGAGCAGGTAGTCGTCCCGACCTCGCATACCCTGTAGGTGTAGCGGCTCGCCCCCGGAAGGTACCGCGAGTTGGTATATCGCCCGTCGTTCAGCTGATTCTTCAAGAAAACCCCATTGCGATACACGTCCACGGTAGCGGCGCGAGCGCCAGTCCAGGTCAGCATCATGTACTGCTTGGTGGCATCCACGCGGCCGGCGAGCTTCAGTACGATGGACGAGGGTGCCGAGACTGGGCTGGCGGTGCCGCCGGTCTCGCCGCCAGCGCTTGCCGCAGCGCACGATTCTGGGGACCGAGCAGCAGCTGCCTGACTGAGCGTCTTCATGCTGGTGTGTACACCGGAGTTGCTCATGTAATCGGTATCGTACATCCACATGAGAAATCCGCATGACCCTGTGGCTTCGATGAGAGGCTTTCCGTACCGGAGCAGCTCGGTGGGCGTCATCCTGTAACTGCCAGGCTTGGTACCGACTTTCCCCGAGGTGCCGTCACCGCCGTCCAGCACATTAAGGCCCCAGACGACTTTCAGACCGGCATCCTGTGCCGCCTTCGCCTCAACGTCGCGGTAGCGGACGACGTCACCAAAACGAGCCGCATACTGGGCCCACCCGCCATCCAGGTATTGCCAGCGGTACTGAGCCAGCCAGGTTGGCTTTGAGCGCACCAGTGTCGGCAGATTGGGCCATAGCAACTTGGAATGTTGGGCTGCGGCGTCGAGTGTGGAGAAGGGGATTGGCTTACCACCCCAGTTCGAGGCGTCGCTGGGTTCATCGATCATCATGTGACCGGCGAGCGTTCCATCGTCGATGTAGCTGTCGAGATCCACGCCCCTGTACAGGTCGAGCATCTTCTTGAACTTCGCCAAGTCGAACTTGCCGTCAGTCATGTAGTTCTTGACGCCACCGGCGAGCTGGAGGAAGACTCGCCCACCCCGACTCCGAGCGAGGTCCAGGTCCCGCCGAATGGAGACGGGACTACCTGTCTTCTTCAGACTGGTCCAGTCCGAGCCGAGCTGGGAGTATTCAAGCCGCCAAAAACCGAATGGAATTCCTGGTTGCAAGGAGGTACCGGCAAACGATGGAACGACCGGCCCAGTGCCCGATAGCTCCGTGGCCGGAACTTCCGACTCAGATTCTGTCGGTAGATTCAAGTGATCGCTGCCGCAGGCGCCCAATACCGCGATGCAGCCGGCGATTGCCACATGTCTCCACCAGCTGAGTGTCGGCCGCGCAAAATAGATGCTGTATCTCATACCGCCAGGCTCTCCACCGTAGATGAGGATGTGGATGCTGTCATCAATACGAAGCTCGGGGTCACCATCATCAGGTGGTGACTCCGAGCCCAGTATCGGATGCGGCGGTTGAGAACTATAGGATCGTAGCTACGCCGGCATGTGTGAGTGTCCCTGGCTGCCCGCTATTCTGATGTCCACAGCGAATTTGATATTCGAGACAACGGGGTCACCGCCCGAAGACAGTGACCCCGAGAACCGCATGAAGCGCCAACTAACGAGCGCTATCAGCTCTTACACGTCGTGGTGGCCGTATTTCCCGCTTTGGATCTCAGCTGCTTCATGGCGTCCCGGATGCTGGTCTTGCCGAGATACGTGCCATCGTATCGCCACATCAGGAAGCCACACGATGTAGACGCTCCGATCAGGGCACCGCCGTACTTCAGCAATTCGCTGGCGCTCATCTTCCACTGTCCGCTCTTGGTGCCACGCATGCCCGAGCTGCCGTTGCCCCCGTTGATCACGTTTAGACCCATGACCATCTTGAGGCCCTTCTTCTTCGCCGCAGATATCTCCGCGTCCCGGACGCCAGTGACGCTACCCCAGCGAGAGACATACTGGAACCACCCGCCGTCGAGGTAGCTGTAGGTCATCGAAGTCTTTGCCAGCCATGTCGGTCTTGCACGAACCAGCGTCGGCAGGCCAGGCCAGAGTTGCTTGGAGTACTTTGCCGCTGCCTCGATCTGGGAATGGGGCATCGGGCTGCCGCCCCAGTTCGAGGGATCGTTGGGCTCGTCTAACAGGATGTGACCAGCAAAGGTTCCATCGTTGATGTAGGTGCCGATACTGGCACTCTTGAAGCGGTTGAGCCTCTCCTTGAACTTGGTCAGATCGAACTTGCCGCTGCTGGTCTTGTAGTATTTGGGATCGCCGGCGAGCATCATGAAAACGCGCGATCCCTTGCCGCGGGCACGTTCGAGGTCCTGCCGAATCGATGAGGGATCACTTCCTTTCTTCAAGCTGGTCCACTGGTCGCTGAGCTGGGACCAGTCGAGCTGCCACAGGCCGAATTGCGTTCCCCTCCGGTTGGCACTGATTGAAAATGCGGGGTCCTCGATAGGCAGCAGGTCGGAACCTTCGGCTTCCACCTCGGATGAGGGATCGAGACTTTCGCTGTCGCAGCTGGTCGCGAACACGAAGAGGCTAGCGAAGATGGCGGTACGAAACCGCACAAGACGCCGGGCCAGCAAACTGTAGGTCATACGTGAAGCTTCCTTTCTCCTTGAGGAGATTGGGAGATGGCTGTCGCGTCAGGGGAGGGGACGACGCTCGGCTACGGCCGAGTCGGCGGCTCTTCGTCAGGGTCCTGACACGGGGGTCTTAGGCCAAATGCCTAGATCCCAATACTGTGAGTTGAACGAACGAACTACTGGGTTGAAGCTACGGAGGAAGTAGTCACGCAGATCGCGAGGAATGGCTGCCCGGGAGACACCATCTCGTTGTCGTTACAGCTCGCGACGGCCCCCAAGCTGGGCCGGGGAGCCAACTTTGTCAACCCTTTAACTTTCTCTCCCGTAGGTCACCGGCGTATTTTCGGGGACTGCGATGGTGTGGATGGGTGTGATCTAAATCACGTAAGTCACCATGCATCAGGCACTTCGATGATCTTCTTCAGAGCCCTACGACGAACGACCGCTTCTGCCGGTCTGACAAGTGTGATGCTGGTTTTCACCGCGGATCGGCCCAGCCTCGGCGGCATGAAAGCATGGACGCCCGAGCGCGCGACGGCCTACAACGCGGCCCGCATCGACTCCATGCCGGGTCGGAACGGAGGGATTCCCTTCGGCATGTTTCACCTGGCAATAACCGAGTTCAAGCCGCCGTTTACTGGATTGGTCCTCAACGGGAGGGACCCGCGAGAGGTGCTGTCGGTGCTCGAGGCGGCGCGCGGAGCCAGGATGCAGGTAATCCTCAACATGTTTGTCAGCCCCCGGACGATCAAGGCTCCGGACGGCTCTTTTGACCTGGATCGCTGGAAGAATCGCATCGAGCGATTCACCAGCGTCGACCTGGAACCCTATATCGAAGATGGCACGCTGGTGGGTCATTACTTGCTCGACGAGCCCCAAACCAGCAGAAAGTGGAACGGAAAGCCGGTACCATATGCGGATTTGGAGTCAGCGGCAGAATACAGTAAGCGCCTATGGCCACGCTTAGCGACGCTGGTTCGAGCCGATCCGGTTTTCCTCGGTAAAGCACCCAGCCGCTGGATCCATCTCGATGCGGCATGGGCTCAATACGCCTCCCGCCGCGGAAAGGTGGACCCTTACGTGGCGCGACAGGTTGCCGCCGCCAGAAAAGCCGGCTTGGGCCTTGTACTTGGACTCAACGTGCTGGACGGCGGGGATGGCACAAGTCGCTGGAGAGGGACCAAATCCAAGTACTGGGCCATGTCCCCCACGGAAGTCGGCAGGTATGGCTCGGTGCTTGCCAGTGAACCGTATGCGTGTGCCTTACTTCTCTGGAAGTACGATGCCGAGGACACCGCCTACTTTGCGCATCCCGGAATTCAGGCGGCGCTGCGGGAACTCGGCAGACTCGCCGCCGATAGACCCACCAAGAGCTGTCAAGCGGATCGACAGGTCCGATAGGTGCGCAATACCTTGACCTGCTGTCGAATAGTTAGCCAACATTTTGTTACAATGCCACAAATCGTAAAACCATAACACCAATCAAACTAAGGACTTCTGGGACAGACCAGGAGGCGATGGCAATTCCGGTGTACAATTTCTAACTATTGAGCACTTCCCAGCGCTGACCTATACTATCCTTGAACCCAAGGGCGGCGGCGGCGGCACGGGAATGGTTGGGGGCAATTCAAGGAGAGCCATGAAAGGGTAGACCAATGACGTACACGTTTAAGCTTGCGCGCAGATTGGCCGTCTCGCGAAGATTGGTCATGCTGCCCATCATCCTTCTTCTCGCCTCGTGTGATGGAGACGCAACCGCGCCGGAGACCAGAGACCCCGCCGGTCCACGTGTTCAATCGACGGTCACCGTTACTCCTAAGTACGTCACAGTAGAAAGCAATCAAGTCATTCGTTTTTCTGCGTACAGTCGCACCCGCTCTGGGGACAGCGTCTCCACGCCTATTACTTGGCAGGCGACCGGAGGCACGATCCTGCAGGATGGCCGCTTCTCATCCGCCACGACAGGCAGCTTCATGGTGACCGGCGCAGTGAGCCGCAGCACTCCGCGCGGTGACGAATACCAGGACACTTCATATGTAAAAGTTGTCCGCCGCTGGCCCCAGCTTACATCGATCGAGATTGCCCCCGAAAGCGTCACGCTGACTCCTGGCATGAGCCAGAGCTTCCTCACCACTGGACGACTGAAGGATGGCCGCCCCGTTCCGGTGGGTACGATCTGGAATGCGACGGGTGGCACTATCGACGCTGGCGGTAACTATGTTGCCGGAGACACGGCAGGCACCTATCAGGTGATTGCGATCAACACGAACATGCAGTTCGCGGATACGGCTCTGGTGACCATCACGGCACCGGCTCCTCCGCCCCCACCGCCCGCGCCGTCCTCGCCGGAAGAGCCAGCGCCGATCGTGGCCAAGCTCCTCCTGAAGCCGGCTACCACCACTCTCGGGCCGCTCGCTACCAAGCAATTTGCCTTTTTCGGGCGGACCTCTACCGGGGATAGCGTGCCGGTGAGCGTCGATCTCGAAGCTACAGGTGGGACAGTGACCCCTGCCGCCCTCTTTACCGCGCCTTCCACCAGCGGAACGTTCCGCATCATTGCGAGGGCCGGAGAGCTGGCGGATACCTCGACTGTCACAGTCGTGGCGAAGGTGGTCTTGAAGCCAGCCACTGCCACTGTTGCGCCGTTGACCACACGGCAGTTCATTGCCTTCGGTCGGACCTCCGCCGGCGATAGCGTTCCAGTGAACGTCAATTTCGAGGCGACTGGTGGCACGGTGACCGCCACTGGGCTCTACACCGCGGGTTCCACTGCCGGAACGTTTCGCGTCATTGCGACGGCGGGCGCCCTGGCGGACACCTCGACTCTAACCATTACGACGCCGCTGGGGTCTGGCCCGGTGGGGACTACCCCATCTGGGGCGTGCCTCGCAGGCAGCGGTCCCTTGGTGACTCTCTCTACCGCGGCCGTCGTCCCTTATGACACCCGCACGGCTCCTCTGGCGGCATCTACCCTTGTGGACGCCAGGAGCGCGTCGTGGACCGGGTGGAGCTTCCCCGTCAACGTCGCCAGCGATCCGGGGCTCTGCTGGACTGGCGGCACGATCCAAGGCACGCTGCCGGAAGAGACGCCATGGACGACGTGGCATAGCTCGTCGGCTTTTTATGTCTGGGGAGAGCGGCCGGTCGTGGAGAATATCCGCGCCGACAACTATGGCGACGGTGTCCGCTTCACCACCAGGGGCACGACGAACTGGACTCTACGTGGGGTGCATTTCACAAAAATGCACGACGACTGCGTCGAGAATGACCGCTTGGAGAGCGGCCTCGTGGAGGACGTCCTGCTGGACGGATGCTATGTAGCCTTTAGTGCCCGCCCTGGCCTCGCCTTCAAGGACGAGGTAAACGGCGGCGACAATACGGTCACGGTGCGGAATAGCGTGGTCAGGTTGCGCCGGCAGGTGAGCGTCTATAAGGGAGAGAGTCCTAGTAGTGGAGGCTTTTTCAAGGTAGAGAACGATCTGCCCTCCATTAACGTCTCCTGGGTCCTGGAAAACAATATCTTCCGGGCGGACGGGCCTTCGGGCTTCGCGACGCTGTGCTTGAATCAGCACGGCAAGTTCACCGCCAGAAACAACATCATGGTATGGCTGGGTCAGGGTGACTATCCGTGTGCCCTTCCGGCTGGATGGACACTCAGCAGGGATCCCGCCGTGTGGGATAACGCTGTGGCAGAGTGGAAGGCGCGGCACCCGGGGCTGTAGCGCCGGCCATCGGGAGTACTAGGGGCATGTCCAGAAGTCCCACCTCCTCCTTGGAGCTGGGACTTCTTGGTTTTTACCCTGTTATCATCAGGTGGTCACGGCTTCATCCCACCCTTGGAGGAGTATCTGCGGTCAGACCGGCTGGCGTTGTTCGTTCCGTCGATGCGAGGTGGGGGAGCGGAGCGGGTAATGCTCGAGCTGGCCCACGGCTTTGCGTCCCGGGGGATTCCCACGGATCTCGTGCTACCGCAGATGGAAGGTCCCTACCTGAGTCATGTCAGACCCGATGTGCGGCTGGTGGATTTACGTGCTTCCCGGGTGCTGAGCAGTCTTCCCGGACTGGTGGGCTACCTTCGGCGGGAGCGCCCCGTCGCGTTGCTTTCCACCCTTACCCACGTCAATCTGGTGGCACTATGGGCGAAGCGGATCGCTCGAGTAGAGACCCGGGTTGTTGTTAGGGAAGCCAACACGCTGTCGGTGGGCAAAGCTGGTAGTGCAAGGAACCGCGTCCTCCCTCTTCTGGCACGACGGTATTACCGTCGGGCTGACGAGGTGGTCGCGGTGTCGGAGGGTGTGGCGAGTGACTTGATAGCCACTGCCGGGCTGGCGCCCGAGCGGGTCCACGTGTTGTACAATCCGATTGTGACCCGTGAGCTCCAGCAGCTGGCTCAGGCTGCCCTGGATCATCCCTGGTTTGCGGCGGGATCGCCACCGGTGGTCTTGGCAGCAGGCCGCCTCAGTCCGCAGAAGGACTTTCCGGTTCTCATTCGTGCGTTCGCCGCCCGTCAGACCCGTTCGGCCCGACTCTTGATACTGGGCGAGGGACCGGAGCGGCCTGCATTGGAGGCTTTGGTCGGGAGTCTGGGCGCGGCTTCCGAAATAGCCCTGCCCGGCTTCGTGGCGAACCCGTTTGCATACATGGCGCGCGCCGCTGTGTTCGTGCTATCCTCCGCCTGGGAGGGGATGCCGGGCGTGCTCATTCAGGCGCTGGCTTGCGGCGCTCCCGCCGTGGCGACCGACTGCGAAAGCGGTCCGCGAGAGGTCCTTCAGAACGGCCGTGTCGGGCGTCTGGTACCTGTAGGTGATGTCTCCGCCCTGGCACAGGCGATTGACGCAACCCTGGCGGAGCCTCGCCGACCGCTCCCCCATGGGGTGCTGGATCGCTTCACACAAGAATCGGCAGTGACTGCTTACCTTCGAGTCCTTCAGAGGGACAATCGTGTTTCATAGTCTAGCATACATCGCAGTCTGGGCTACGGTCTTCGCCATTCCGTGGGAAGTGGTGGTCGTCATCCCTGGGCTGGGAACCATCAGCCGCATCATCGGCCTTCTCGCCTTCGGCCTGGGCGTTGTGGGTGTCCTGGCGCGAGGCCGGATGAGAGCCCCTATCCGTTTCCACTTGTTGGCGCTGGCATTCCTGGTTTGGA
The DNA here is from genome assembly GCA_963730915.1 of uncultured Gemmatimonadales bacterium. Classification (GTDB taxonomy): domain Bacteria; phylum Gemmatimonadota; class Gemmatimonadetes; order Gemmatimonadales; family GWC2-71-9; genus CAVVWJ01. The sequence continues at coordinate 561,604 of CAVSTR010000005.1, forward strand.
CATCACTGAGCTTCTTCTGGGCCATAGATCCTGAGCCCGCCATGCTCCAGATCAAGCGCAATCTTCAGTTAGTCGGTCTGATCTGGTTGCTGTGGGAGTTCAGCGAGACTCCGGCGCGCCGCGCCGGACTTTACCAGGCTTACGTTCTCGGCGCCTATGTGGCGGTCATCAGCACGTTTATGAACTATAAATCTGGGGTGGCGGCAGCGGGTGAGCGATTCTCGGCGGCCGAGGGCGCCAACCCCAACGATCTCGGCTTTCTCCTGGTTTTGGCGCTACCGCTTGCCTGGCACCTTGCCGTGACCGGAAAAAGCTTCTGGATGACCTGGATCAACCGGCTCTATCTCCCTCTGGGATTAGTGGGGCTATTCCTGACGGCTTCACGCAGCGGGTTGATCGTCGCCATTGTGGCGCTGTCCATCGTGCCCTGGACCCTCCCCCGGCTGAGGTTCCGAGTCAAGATTGTCGCGGTTCTTATCGCGGTGATCGCCGTAGCCGGCGCCCTGGCTTACGTTCCCGCGCGCTCGTGGGAGCGGCTCGGCACGACGCGAGAACAGCTGGAGGGGGGCACTCTCAACAAGCGAACCACGATCTGGTTAGCCGGGCTGACAGTGTTCCCTCGTCATCCCATTATTGGGGTCGGGTTGAACGGATACCCCAGGGCAACTCAAGGTGTCCTGGGGGAGCACAAGGGCGCCCACAATGCCTATATGTCGGTACTCATCGAGCTTGGCCTCATCGGGCTAATCCTTTTCCTCGCAATTCTTGCGGATACATTCCTCGCTGCGCGTGCCGCCCCACTGCAGGAGCGAAAGCTACTCTTGGTCCTGTTCTTTACGCTGGTGATCGGCTTGATGCCGCGTGCGTGGGAGACCAAGAAGCCGACCTGGGTCATCCTGGCGCTGCTGCACGCAGCAACCGTCCCCGCTGCTGCTCGCGCAAGACAGGTATGGGCTGCTGACTCGGTTCGCCGGGTGCCGCTTGGTCGGCCTTACGCAGCGCCTCGAGCAGTTTGATGCTGAATCCGGCCCCGATCTTCGTGATCGGCTTCCAGCGTGGCGGCACCAACATACTCACCAATCTTCTGGGATCGCACCCCGACACCCGCTTCCTCGGCCGTGAAACCCACATGGTGTTCTACGGGAAGCGTCGCGAACCGGTGCTCAAGTGGTTCCGGCGGCTCGTATATCTCCCTCTGTTGCTGGGCGCCAGAGGTCACATTTTTCGACCAGCCTCACTTTCCGAACGCCGCAGGCTTCCTCGCCCGCTGATGCGGTATGCCGACCTCCTGCTCTACCGTGAGAGTATGGCGAACCTCTCGGACAGACCAGAAGCTCCCGGTAACTCTAGCCGCCTGGGTGCGCGTGAAAGGCGCCTCCTTGGAAAAAACGTCAATGGAATGGTGTTCGTCACCCCCATATTTCGAGAGATGTACCCGGACGCCACCTTCATTGCGCTGGTTCGGAACGGCCTGGCGCTGTGCGAGGGCTATACCCGGCGTGGCATGCCTGCGGGGGTCTTCGGGGAGATCTACCAGAAGGTGAGCCAGCGAATGCTGGAAGACGCCGCCAGGGTGCCGAACTATCACGTCGTGCGATTCGAAAATCTGATCTCAAACCCGCTCGGGGTCATGCAGGACGTCTACCGCCATGCATCCCTCGATGTATCTGCCGTTGGCAAGTACCGCCTCCAGGCCAAGCAGTCGACCCAACGAGACGGGCGGCGAACGTACGCATTCGGCGGCCAGCAGGACCGTGAAGTGCGCTGGTTCGACCCCTCGGAGATCGGCGGCTGCTTTCGCCAGGATGTCGACACCAGTCAGATTGCTCTTCTGGGCCAGCGCGAGCGGTCCGAGTTCCTGCGGGTAGCAGGAGGGGCAATGGAGCGCCTGGGCTACTCGGTGGACGCACCGGCGATCTAGTCCCCGGCTGACTCGCCGTCTGACACCTTGGCCGCCACACCTTGTCTGGAGGAGGAAAAAATCTGGGGGGAGCCGGATTCCGCGCGTCCCCATTGGCTCAGGACATCACGGTAGATGCTCATGGTTCGGGCGGTAGTCCGGTCGAATTGGAATCGCTCCTCGTATTGTCGTCGGCCCTCCTGGCCCAATCGCATCCGTAATTCGGCATCGGTCAGCAGCTGGCGCAATCTTTTCTGCAGCTCTCCTGCATCTCCCCGGGGCACCAGGAACCCCGTTCTGTCAGGTTCCACTGATTCGCAGACCCCACCCACGTCGGACGAGACGACAGGCAACCCCGCGCGCATCGCCTCCAGAATGCTGCGCGGAAAGCCTTCCCAGTTGGTGATCAGAAGAAACACCTGGGCAGCCGCAAGCCGGTGCGCGACGTCGCGCCGCGCTCCCCAGAACTGAATCCGGCCGTCGAGGCCGAGCCGCTCGCTCAACGAGCGAACCGCCGGCAGAAGGGGGCCTTCTCCCACCAGATCGAGATGCCAGGGAAGATCGGTGATTCCAGCCAGGCTCTCCAGCAGGGTCCCGTGGTCTTTTTGCTGCTCGAAACGGGCAACCATGATCAGCCTGACCGGTGATCGAGCGGGGTTCGCGCGCAGCGCAGGATCTACATCCGGCATGCCGTTGTGCACAGTGGCGATCCGATCCACAGCGGCGATGCGTTCTTGGATGGCCAGAGTCCGATCGAAGTCCGACACCGTGATGATGCGGTCAGCGAGCGGCGCCACCGAACGCTCGACCCAACGGTACACAGCAGCGGTTCGCCGAGGAACTCCAGGTGTGAAGGACCATCCATGTGCGGTAAAAATTACCGGAAGGCCCAGCGAGCGGGCAGCGAGGCGAGCCAACACTCCGGCTTTCGACGAGTGGGCGGAGACCAGATCCGGTTTCAACCGCTTGAGCGCCGAGCTCAGGTGGACAAGCGCGAGGGTGTCGGCAACCGGATTGATGCGAAGCTGAAGGTGTGGGATCGTAAGCCAGGAGACTCCATTTTCGGATAGTTCCTCCGTCAGGCGCCCGCTCCCGCCTGTGAGCACCGTCACAACGTGTCCATCACGAGTCAGCGTACCTGCGAGATCACGAACATGAACCTGCGCGCCGCCAACCGGATCCGAACGCGTAATGACGTAAGCGATTTTCAACCCAGCTTGCCTCCTAGGACTCGGTCATGTTGTGGCAACTGAGCCCATGAGTAGTGTGGAGCTGATGCGACAGACACATGGCTCCAGCCTAAATCCGGTACCCTTTGGTGTCTCTGCAAGGTAGATTGCCCGCTACGGCAGAGGTAGGTCGGCGATTGGGAAAGGTGGGGGGGGGCATGCTTCCTGCACCTCGCCGGTGGGCCGAACATTTGCACCCATGATGACCCTTCAAAGGATGCGTGCTACCCCATGATTCATCTGCTCCGCATGACCTTCGTGCTCGGCATCCTCTGGTCATCAGCGGTCGCGGCCCAGGCGCCCGCGCCATCGCGAGATCAGGCCACGCTCAGCCCTGGTGATTCGGTGCGCATTACGGTTTGGCGCCGACCCGAGCTGAGCGGCGATTTCGTGGTGGCTCCAGATAATTCGGTTACTCACCCGCTGTATCGGACGGTGAAGGTGGGCGGAGTTCCGCAGAACACTGCCGAAACGAACGTCCGGAACTTTTTGTTAAAATTCGATCAGGATCCGCAGTTCGTCGTCGAGCCACTTTTTCGAATCGCGGTTACCGGGGAGGTGAATCGCCCCCAGCTCTTCGCAGCAAATCCTCAAATGTCGATACAGGAGGCCATTGCCCGAGCCGGCGGCACCACCGTCAACGCGCGTCGCCACCGAGTTCGGGTGCTTCGAAGTGGAGCTGGCGGAGTCCAGCAGGAGTTACTGGTCGACCTGACCCGACCGGATGACCGACTGGCCCGGTCACCGATCCACTCGGGCGATCAGATTACAGTCGATCGCCGCAAATCGTTCTTCCGAGACATTTTGCTGCCGGCTCTCAGCATCGTCGGCTCCGTAGCGTCGGTCGGGCTGCTAATCGAACGCGCTACCAGCGGAAGGTAAGCCGATATGCACCAGCTTCCCGCATCGAATCGACCCCACCGGTCTGGAATCCCATTGGAATCAACGCTTGCTGACCACGGCACGAGCGGAACACTCTCGCTCAGTCGGGTTTTCGCGATGCTCCGGCGTCACTACAAGCTCATTCTCCTTTTGGCGGCCGCCGGAGGCGGGATGGGAGCGATTGTAGCATCCCGTACGCCTCCGGAGTACACGGCAGTGGCGACAGTTCGGCTCGCGAATGAGCGTCGAGTACTCACGGGAGAGCCTGAGGATGCGGCGCCCGGCGCCGGACGTGCCGTCAATCCGCTGCTCTCCCTCGTGGAACTCATCAAGAGCCGCGGGGTGGCCGGTGCCGTGGTGGACTCTCTGGGCCTTCAGCTTACGTCCAAGACTTCCGATTTCCCGATGAAATTGGTTCAGAACATCCGCCTCAGCCAAGACGCTGTAGGGGATTCGATACACCTGCGTTTTTACCAGAACGGCGTTCGTGCGAGGCTCGGGGAGCGGGAAGCCCGTGCGGCCTACGGCTATCCGGTGGATCTCGGGGCGCTCAAGTTCACGATCAAGAAGGCACCCGAAGTGAATGAAGCCGTGCTTGGGGTGATGCCCAGGTCGGCGGCTGTCGAACGTTTGAGGCTGGGACTTATCGTTTTCTCGCGCCCTGAGACCGATGTCATCGATGTGATCTACAAGTCTGACGATGCCCATTTATCCCAGGGTGTGGTCAACACAGCGGTGCGTTCCTTTCTGGCGATGAACGTGTCGAATGCCGCGAACAAGACCCGCCGCCGCCGTGAGTTCCTCGAGACGCAACTAGCCAGCACCGACAGCATGCTGTCACAGGCGCAGGCTCAGCTGAGCGTCTTCCGCAGCCGGCAGCAGCTGGCGAGTTCGCATGACAAGCTGCAGGCCCAGCAGAATTCGATCATGGCTTTGGAGGCCAGGCAGGCGGAGCTCGAGGCCGATCGCCAGACTTTCCGTAGCCTGATGGCGCAGCTTAGGAGCGGCAACGAGGCCGCCCGCGCGGATGCGCTTCGGGCTTTAGCCACCTCCCCGGCCATAGGCGACAACCCGACTGTTGGTAGCCTGTACCAACAGCTCACGGTTTACCAGGGTCGGATCGACTCGCTCACTACTGGTCCCTGGAAAAGTGCCGAAACCAATCCGGATCTGCTCCAGCTGAGAAGCCTAGTTAAGACGACCAGTAAGAATCTGGTGGAAGCCGTTGGGAGCCACCTCGCCGCCATCGATGCGCGGATTGCATCGCTGGCAGCGCTGCGCGCCCGGAGCGCAACGTCCATTGAGGTCTTGCCTGCCATGGCCGAGGAGGAAGCACGTTTGACCCGGCGGGTGGAGACACTTGCGAACATGGGCGACCAGTTACGCCAGGACTACCAGAGAGCTCGGATGTCAGAGGCGGTCGAGGCCGGGAATGTGGAGATTGTAGACCTCGCCGCTGTGCCTTTCCCCGAGCTCATCGCTTCGGCCTCGTTTAAAGTCGCCCTCGGGCTGTTGCTCGGCCTGCTGCTGGGCCTGGGTGGCGCCTTCCTACTCGAGGCCGTGAATACCTCGATCCGCCGCCCTGAGGACTTGGAGGTGATAATGCAGGTGCCTGGGCTCGCAGTGATTCCCAGGCTCTCAGCCACTCCGCAGGTCGGCCGCGGACGCTTGGCCGGTCTAGTAAAGGGCGGCTCCAAGCCCACAGAGAGCCAGAGCAGGGCCGCCGCCTTGGGGGCGGCCTCAGAGCCTTTCTCTGTAGGCATCGAGGCTTTCCGGATACTCCGCACCAGCCTGATCTGGTCGAGCCCCGGAGAGCAGCTCCGAAGTCTCGTCGTGACCAGCGCGGCTCCCGGTGAGGGCAAAACACTCACGTCGGCGAATCTTGCGGCCACGTTTGCCCATGATGGCTTACGGGTTCTCCTGATCGATTGCGATGTGCGCCGACCCAGGTTGCACGGACTCTTCCGGGTATCGCGCTCGCCTGGTCTCATGGACCTGCTCAGGCCGCGGAACGAGGATGGGCAATCCCATGCACAATCCTTGACCTTCGATCCTCAGGCCCTTGAGCAAGGGTCTACAAACCCACTGTCGATGGTCATCCGAGACACGAATGTGAAGGGACTCTCATTGCTCACCTGCGGTACGCTGCCGACTAATGCCTCCAATCTGCTGAGCGGGGGGAGAATGCGGGCACTTATGCAGGAGCTCTCCAACAGCTACGATCTCTTGATTCTGGATACACCTCCGGTGCTCGCCACTGCGGATGCCGGGATCCTGGCCGCGCTGACTGATGGAGTGCTGCTGGTGGTGAGAGCCGGCCAGACGGACCGGGGGGCGGCCCAACGAGCCAATCAACTGCTGACCAACGTCGGTGCCCGCATCGTTGGAACAGTGCTCAACGATCCGGGTGGCGAGGTCTCCCAGTTTGGGGACTACTACTATCCCTATGACTACAGTGTAGAGGAGGCGTAGGCCGGCAAGTGCGCTGCACCACGCGCACTCTCTTCGATCGCCCTCGGGCCTCTGAGCGGCGAGCTTGATTATCACCGGGGCCGCCAGGGTTTAGAATGGTGCCGAAGGTCAGTGTGGTGACGCCGGTGTACAATGGCGAAGCGCATTTCGAAACAGCGATCCCCAGCATCCTGGGGCAATCCTTGGACGATTTTGAGTTCATCATCGTCGATGACGGTTCTCAGGATCGCACCCCTCACCTCTTGCGCGAGTTGGCTGCGAAGGATCACCGAGTTCGTCCCCTTTTTCCGGGCCGGGTGGGCTTCGCTGCCGCCTGCAATTTCGGTATCGCCCAGGCGCGTGGCGAATATATCGCGAGGCAGGACTTCGATGACCGGAGCTATCCCGACCGGCTCCGGCTTCAAGTCGATTTTCTCGACCGGAATCCTGCAACCGGCGTTGTCGGCGGATACTACATTCTGGTCGACCAGAACCGGGGTGAGCGCTATGTGCGGATGCCTCCAACCGGCCATGCCGAGATCATCAGGGCGATGGCGCGCTACATCCCCATGGCGCACACCGTAACGACCTTCCGGCGAGCGGTCTGGGCTGAGGCAGGTGGGTATCCGGAAAGCAACAATCTGGTGGATCTCCGGTTTTGGCTTCGGATTGCGACGCTTGGTTGGCACTTTGCCAACGTACCCGAGATTGTTGGCGAACACTTTGTATACGAGGCGAGTTTCTTCCATCGGGCCTTCCATTATCGTCAGCGTCAGCGGGAGCTCGCCGGAGTCCAGTCAGAGATCATCCGCCAGTTGAACCTGCCTCGGTGGATGTATGCCTACTCGGTCGGCCGGTACGCGTACGCGTACTTCCCTACGCCGCTCAAGCGGATCATACGTCGCACGCTCGGAGGGTCTCAGGAGCGAGATCTATGAGGATCCTGCTCCTTTCAACGAGCATGGGCATGGGTGGGGCTGATAAGCTACTCCTCTCCGCCGCACAGGAGATGCAGCGCCGCGACCATGAGGTGCTGATTGTATCGCTGACCCCGTTGGGCCCCATGGGACTGGAGGCCCAATCGCTCGGGGTGCCGACCGAGTCGCTTGTCATGCGTCGGGGCTGGCCCGATCCCCGTGGACTTCTGAGGCTCGCTCGTCGCGTGCGGTCATGGAAGCCTGACGTCCTGCACAGCCACATGGTTCACGCCAACCTGCTCGCCCGCGTACTCCGAGTGTTTGTACCGGTGCCGGTTCTGGTTTCCACCATCCACAACATCTACGACGGAGGTCCTCTGCGGATGGCGGCGTATCGAGTGACCAACCCGCTCGTGGACCTTGTCACGATTGTGAGCCAGGCAGCGGCCGACCGTTTCGTGCGGGAGGGAATTGTCCCGCGGGAAATGCTGAGGGTGATTCCCAATGGGCTGGATACCGAGCGGTTTGGAGCCGTGTCAGCCGAGGCGCGGGAGGCACTTCGACAATCCATGGGCCTCGAGCACAAGTTTGTGTGGATCGCTGTCGGACGCTTCGAGGTTTCAAAAGACTATCCCAACATGCTGCATGCTTTTGCCCGGGTTCGGCAGCGTGCTCCGGACAGCATACTACTCCTCGTCGGGCGCGGGACATACCAAGAGGAGATTGAGAGCTTGGCCCGCACTCTTGGACTGGCTGATGGAGTGCGCCTGCTGGGGGTACGGAACGACGTGCCCGAGCTCATGAGCGCAGCCGACGCATACCTGATGTCATCCGCCTGGGAGGGAATGCCGATCGTCCTATTGGAAGCCGCCACCGCAGGTCTGCCAATCGTAGCTACCGCGGTGGGAGGAAATCATGAGGTCGTGCGCCACGAGGAGAGCGGTTTCCTTGTGCCATCCCGCGACGCTGAGGCCCTGGCACAGGCGATGGAACGGCTCATGGAGCTGTTGCCGGCGGAGAGACGCAGGATGGGAGAGCGTGGGCGGGAGCACGTTCGGGATCACTATGGACTGAGTCGGCTCGTGGATCGCTGGGAGGCCGTCTATCTCGAGCTGTTGGCGCGAAAAGGTCTCGCACCCGCATCCAGTGCCCTCAGAGTATCCTAGCAGGCGTAGAAGTCTTTATTTCCCTCCTACAGCTGCCGGAAGCGTTGCTGGCACGCTGACGCCGCTCGATGCCACGGGGCACCGGTAGATCTCCAGCTCGTTGTGTCTGAAATCCAGCCGGGCAATTCCGATCGAGTTACGGAGTTGACAATTCTGGTAGATCCAAGCATTTAAACCGCTTAATCCCGAATTGGTGCGATGACCTCCCTGCGGAGCGTCAGGCTTTACGACCCAGAGAGTCCCTGTACCTCCTGAGTCGTGCAACATTCTAACGGACTGTGTCAGCTGTGCTGAATCCGCGACAAGGCCTTTTGGCTTAGTGGTTTGCAAATAGTAAGACAAGGTTCGCACCTGATCTGAGAGAACGACATCACGTGGCCCGAGGCGTTGATCGAGCCAACCGGCCGCTCGTCGGAAGTCATTGCGGCGGCCGTCTCGGTACTGTGACACAAGGGTGGGCGCACCCGCCAGGAGCACGATAGCGGTCACCACCGCCGCGATCAGCCAGGGGGGACGCAGTTCCCGACCGACGTGCGCGAGCCGGTCGAGAAACACACCGCCCGCGATGAAGAAGATTGGCATCGTGGGGATCAGATACGTTGTAGAAACAGCCGTGCGAAATGAAAGGAGAAGGATAAAGGCCGTGGGAAAGCTGAAAAGACATGCCAGGAGGAGTGCGAGAGACCGGTCTCGCCCCTGCCAGAGGATGTATATACCCAGTACACCGATCAACATTACCGGCAAGGACACGGCATCCATGTAGCTCAGCATGATGGCTGCCTGCTTCACAAAAGGGCCGCGCGGCGAGTGGAGCAGGTGATCTGCGCCTCTCACGGCCCGTAACGGTCGTTCGAAGACCCAGCCCTGGAGCACGAGCAGGTAGCGCGATCCGATCACCACCAACAGAATCAGTACTATGAACGCCGCCCAGCGGACCCTCTTCTGGTTCCAGAGGCCCCTCAAATCCTCCCCCCGCAGGTAGCTCGCCAGAAAGAGTGCCAAGCCACCAATCAGCAACACAGCCGTTGGGTGGCCCAGCATCGCCAATACGGCGGTCACCAGACCGAGAACGCCCCAGCTACGGTTTCGATCGCGAATTCCGACGTAAAGCGCGTACGGGTAGATCGCGGAAAATAGGAATACGAGTGACCAGTAGCGGGCATACTGCGACTGATAGACCTGATAGGCGTTGAAGGTCAAAAGCAGGGTCGCAAACAGAGCGGCCCTGGTCCCCACCAGCCGGCGAGTCATGAAGAACAGTGCCGGGATGGCCAGGACGCCGAACAGGGCAGGGAGAATTCGGAGCCCGAGTTCGTCCAACGGCACCATTGGACTGACTAGGTAGTGGTTAAGGAAGTAAAGCAAAGGTCTCGGGTTGCTGAACCTGGGATGCAGAGAGTCCCGGAGGGTGAAGATCTCGTCGCCTTCGAAGCTCCATTCACCAAGACGCCACACCCGAAGCGCCAGGCCAACGACAGTCACAATCACGAGGAGTATGGCCGCCGAGCGACCATACTGCTGCATTGTTGGACTCGAGCTCACCACCTCCCCCGCTTGGGGAGGCACAGTGGAGAGTTCGTCAGAACGCATCGGTATAGACCCCGTGTGACGTGATTCAGGCGGCCGCCCTAGCTATGATTGAACCGCCCAGCCGGTTTAACTAGCGGCGTGGATTTTGAGCCTGAAACCTGCATGGAACCGACCGTGGCCACAATTCACTGTGACAGGGGAGTTCCCGAAGCGTGCTGATCACTCGCAAATGACCGAAACACCAGTTTTGCATCACCGACCCGCGATGGCGGGGAGAGCCGTCTCGGTTCGCGACAAAACAGTAGTAAAGGTCCAGGAGCCTGCGGCCAGTCGAAAAGAACGGCTACGCACATTGGCTGGGAAGCGAGTGGGTGAGCAGACCGCGCTTTTCGTGGTCCCAGATATCGTTTCATTCAACGATGCAGAAGGCGAGATCGTGTTCGAGAGGTTGCCACTGATCCCATTCCGGGAAGCCCTATCCGGGACAGACCAGAGTTTGGACCTCATCGGACGGGCGGCGATGGCGCTCGCCGCGATCCATGGCCGGATGGCATCAGCGGAAGTTTCGGACAAGAAATCGGAGAGCAAGCCGAACTCAGTCCCTCTTCACGGCGATTTCGGGATGCACAATGTTTGCTACCTTCCAGCCTCGGATGAGATCGCGCTTATCGACTGGGCCAACGCCGGATGGACCGGTGTTGAAAGCGATGTAGGAGAACCGGAAATCGACGTGGCCGTCTTTCTCGTCAGCCTGTTCCACCGGCGCCCGTTCGGCCCATGGCCGGTCTCCCGCAGGCATGAGTTGGCCCGGCACTTCCTCGAAGTGTATGCATCCACCGCAGGAGGATTGAGCCTCCAGCGGCTGAGATCCATCGTTGCGTCGATCGCCCCGGGCCATGCGCGGATGACCCGGCGGCTGAAGGGGAGGCTGCGCGCCCTGAGCTACTATCACAGCCTCATCGACTTGTACTTCTTCCTCGGAAGATTGAGGGTGGAAGCGTATGCGGTCCACAATGATCATCATACTGCCTGACTAAGGGAGAGCTGAGTGAGCACAACCCCGTACACCGATCGTCACAAGGGCAAAGGTCGCGACTATCACGCCAGGTTCTCGCCAGAGGTCAATCCTTACCGCGCGATGGTATGGCGACTGGAGCAACTGGCGTTGCACGACATCCTGGCTACCCACCTGAACCAGAGAAAGATCGCTCACCTCGACTTCGCCTGTGGTACAGGCCGGATTCTCGAGCACCTGGGCGAAGATGTCGCCTCCGCCACAGGAGTGGACGTCTCGTCCTCGATGATGGAAATCGCAAGGCAAGTCGCACCTGCGGCGGAGTTGATAGAGGCCGATCTGACCCAGCAAGACGTGCTCAACGACCGCCGCTTCGACCTGATCACTGCTTTCCGCTTTTTCCCCAATGCCGAGCCGGAGCTTCGCCGCGCCGTGTGTTCCGTACTCGCGCGCCACCTGTCCCCTGCGGGCGTCTTGGTCTTCAACAATCACAAGAATGGTAACAGCCTGCCTCGCCGTATCTCCCGCCTTCTAGGCCGCGAAGACCCCAGAGGCACCATGACGCACGCGGAAGTCGCAGAACTTGTAACTGGAGCGGGCCTTCGCATTGTCCAGATCATCCCGCTGGCGATTGTTCCTGCCACCCAGAACCATCCGCTTCTTCCAATCGCGTTTCTGGAGTCCCTGGAGCGGTCGATGCGACGCTTTTCGCGACTGGCGCCGATCGCGCAGGACGTGATCTATGTCTGCACCCGCATGTAATCAGGCCCAGTCGAACTCCTCACCCAGCAAACGAAACAGTTCGCGATTGTGCGGTTCGAAGCGGGCGGCTAACCGGTCCCGAACTTCCTGAGGCATTGCCCGTTCGTAGTTGCCTCCGTAATACGGCTCATACTGTTTGAGCTGGTGCGGCCGGAGCCCTAAAAACGCATGCACTGCTGCCATGACCACGGCGGGTTCCCGGTACATACGTTCGCTTTGAAGGACCAGTAGCTGAGAACGAGGGAAGTGCTGCAGCCACCGACGCAGCTGTTCGAGGTACAACCCGCGACGGGTGTAGGAATACCGGTGGTGATTATAACTGTAGTAAGCGGGATCGGTTCGGAGCCGTTCTTCCTCTCCCTCCAGTCGCTCACACTCCTTGTCCAGTGCTTCGGTGAAGGAGTACTTCTCTCGACCTGCACGCACCTCGTGCTGGTAATGCGAAAGCGCCCGATCAACCGGATTTCTCAGCACGGCAATCAGCTTCAGCTTGGGCAGTAGCTGGGCAGCGCGCTCCGGGGCGAGCGGGTGCGATAGATAATAGGGCGTCGCGTCCAGTGTGATGTGGCCACTGCGCAACTGGCGAGCGTAAGGAAACCTTGCTCGGTACCAGTCGGGGCCGCTGGCGTAGTGGAGGTCAAAATAATGGATCTCCTTGCCAAGCGGCGGAAGCACGGCCGGATGCTGGACGAGGTAGTTGAAGAGGGACGTGGTGCCGCCCTTCTGCGCGCCGATGATCAGAGCGGATGGCCAACCCCTCAGCTGTGCCGTCATCTCGCGATAGCCGGTGCGGAGCCGACGCAACGGCTTCTTGAGTTCCTCGACCATCCTGGCCCTCCGATTCAGATCAGATCGACCCATCTCGGCTCCATCTCAGCACGAGGCTTCTTCGATAGCGAGTTCGCGGACACACATACCTCGCATCAGGAAACCTTGACCAGATTTGAGGAGGGCTGGGCAGAAAGCCGGATCCGCCGCTCGACCAAGCCATAACGGGGGTCAACCCCGCCCAGTCGGGCTTCGTGCATGGGGCGGATCAACCGACACACTCAGCAGGGTCGCTGGCTTCCAGGACGACCGCCTACATGTAGCCGTCACGCCGCAGGGTCTCGAGCCCACCGCCGCCTTCCTTGTCCTGGGCCCGGCCCGAGCGCTCCGCAATGTTCACGAACTTACCGGACTTCAGCTCCATGATAATGTCGTCCACGTTGGCGGCGCGTGATTGCACAGCATTGGTGCAGGTATAGCAGCCCAACGAGCGGTAGCGCTGGCCTTTGCCCTGGTCGTAGTACAGCGAGACCGTGGGGATATTCTCCCGGCGGATGTACTCCCAGATGTTGAGCTCGGTCCAGTCCAGCAACGGGTGGATTCGCAGATGTGTTCCGGGCGCAAATTCAGTCTTGAACTGGTTCCAGAACTCGGGCGGCTGGTCGCCGACATCCCACTGCGACTGCGTGCTCCGCGGTGAGAAGTATCGCTCCTTCGACCGGCTGCCCTCTTCGTCGGCTCGGACGCCAACGATCACGCCCGTGAACGGCTCGGTGTTCTTGTCCACCTCGTAGACCTTCTTCGCGTGGTTCAGCCGGTAGCGGGGCCACTCACCACTCAACGTGTGCTTGAGCGCATCGGTCTTCAGGGCCTTGCAGCACGCGATGCGGTCCAGTGCGCCGTCGGGGAAGGTCCGCTTTTCCTCCAGCGCCTGCCGGTTCTGACCGTAAATCATCGTCAGATTCCATTCCAGCGCGAGCCGGTCCCGGTATTCAATCATTTCCGGGATCTTGTACGACGTATCGATATGAATCAGTGGGATCGGCACATGCCCAAAGAACGCCTTCCGGGCCAGCCAGAGCAGGACCGTACTGTCCTTACCGATGGACCAGAGCATTCCCAGGTTCTTGAAGTTGGCATACGCCTCCCGGAGGATATGAACGCTCCGGTTCTCCAGCTGATCGAGATGATCCATTCCAACTGACATCAGAGTTGTTCTCCAATTCGAACCAGCACCTTGGCCACACACTCATCCACGCTCAAGGCGCGGGTCTCCAGTGTCAACTCCGGGTGCTCGGGTGGCTCGTACGGGTCGTCAATGCCTGTAAAGTTCTTGATCTCGCCCCGGCGTGCCCGGGCGTATAACCCTTTGACGTCGCGCCGCTCGCACTCCTCGAGGGGTGTAGCGACATAAATCTCGACAAAGTTGCTGCAGAGCTTTCTCACGAAGTCGCGAGACTCGCGATATGGCGACACGAACGATGCCACTACGGTCACGCCGTGCGCTGCCAGGCGGCTTGCCATGTAGCCCGTCCGGCGGAGGTGCTCCTCCCGCTCTGCCCGGGTAAAGCCGGTATTCGGGAACACCTCCCGAAGGGCATCTCCGTCGATGTACTCGACGTCGGTGCCTCGATCTACCAACGCCTGATCCACCCGGGTGGCGATGGTACTCTTCCCTGACCCGGACAAACCGGTAAACCATAACACCGGCGCCGCAGTCCCGGTTCCAGTGTACCCCTTCCTCACAGGCCGATGATGAAGCTGGTGTTGCGGAGATCGGGCTTGTTGTAGGTCAGGGGCGACGGCCGCTCCCCTGCCTTACCGGACTGCCGGTAAACGCAGTCTCCGGCTGCCACGTCCCACTCCATGGTGGGCCCGAGCCGCGGGTAGAGGTCGGCTCGACCCTCAGCCACCCAACAGAACTTGAGCGAGCTGCCCGCCTTCACCCGCCGGCCCACCGGGATGGTCTTCAGGTACTCTTCCAGCTCGGCAGACGGGTGGGAGAGGCTCTCGACTACGGTGAGCGGGGTGCCTGGGGCCGGAGTTTCCGAATGTATACGTTCCGCCGGCCCACCCTTCTCTTCCTTCCACGCGCCCTCGCCCTTGGCAGCCCAGTAGAGCAGATCGAGCGCCGGGGCGAGCACGATCCCGAAAACCGGTTCCCCCCTCTCGATCAGGGCGACGTTAACCGTGAACTCGGCCCGGCGCTTGATGAACTCCTTGGTCCCGTCGAGAGGATCGACCAGCCAGAAACGGTTCCAGCCCTTACGCGTCTCGAAGTCAGCCGCCGCCTCCTCCTCGGAGACCACCGGAGTTTCCGGATCGATCCGGCGCAGCCCCTTGACCAGGATCTCATGGGCCACTTCGTCGGCGAGCGTGACCGGGCTCCGGTCGTCCTTCTCGCGCAGGCCCGCCACAGCCGGGGCATCGTAGTAGGTCATGGTCGCCCTGCCGGCCTCGCGGGTGAGGGCGAGGGCGGCCGACCTGAGGTCTCTTGTCACCATGGGCGGAAGATGATGCCCTTTTCCTGGATGTGAGCCTTGAGACGGTCCACCGATTCGGCGAACGGTGCGCGCGGCAGATGGAGGTCGCAGGTGAGATCCGTGGTGAAATTGTCTCCCGCCCACACTGTTTCAATGAGCTCAGGGCGTACGGCGGTCTTGATGACCTCCAGGTCGTCCTGCGTCAGCTCGGCAGCTGCCACGATGAGGATCATCCCAGCGTCCAGCATCAGGTTGGCCACCTCGGCCAGCCGCCGCATGTGCTCCAGCCGGTTGGCCTGCTTCCTCTCGATGTCTGCATCTACTCCGTACAGAACATTTCCGATGCCAAGGAAGTAGACCACTTTCCCGTCCTCGAACAGCCTGCCTTCTAGAGCTTTGGCGACACCCTTGCGCTCGGTCTCGTTGGAGCCTGTGATGAGAATCAGGGCCGCCTTCTGGTTGTACTTCTCAGCCCGATGCTCAGGCTGGATGATGCTCGGCTCCCATTTGTAGTTACGGAGCAGCACCTGATTACGGACGGAGGCTTGCCGGTCCGCCAGCGCCTCACGGACAATTCCTCCACCCCTGATCTCGAAGTCATCCACGATCACAAAGCGGCTGGTCGCCGCCACGTCTTCGGCCAGATCGCACGCAATGGCGCGATCCAGCTTGAGTACACACTCCGCGACGTCATGCCGCTTGATGACGCTTCGCTGATCGGTCGGATCGAGGGTGGACGCATCCATAACGCGGAGCACTTCTTCCACTCTGGCGGTCACGCGCGCAGTGCCAAGCTTCAGGAGGTACTCCTTGCGCTTGACCATCGGCTCCTTGCCGAGCCAGAAGAGGCTCACCCGCAAGCGGGTGGTCACTTGCGGCCGGAGCTCTCGTTCCAGCGTCGCAACCTCTCCGCGGGGGACGTAAATCTGTTCCTGGAGCGTGAAGCCCACCGCCCAACCCGCCTCCGCGCGCTCCTGCTCCGGACGGTTGAACGCCTCGATGCTTTTCACCCTGCTCTTCTTGCCGGAAGGATAGAAGATCACAGCGTCCCCGACTCTCACCGCACCGGAGTCGATGGTTCCGGCAACGATCCGACGGTCGTCTCCCTGCTTGGTGAATTTGTAGACGTCTTGAACCGGCATACGGAAAGGACGTTCAATGGGTGCGGGCTCGCTCCGGAATCCGTCGAGAGCACCAAGAACGGTGGGACCCTCATACCAGTCGAGCTGGGGGGACCGTTCAGCGATGTTGTCCCCACCCCGGGCCGATACCGGAATAAAGGAGGCGGGCCGAATGCCGACCTGCTCGAGGAACGCACCGTACTCACGGACGATACGCTCGTACACCCCGCGGTCCCACCCGACCAAATCCATCTTGTTGATCACCACTGCCAGTTGGCGAATACCGAGCAGTGAGACCATGTACCCATGGCGGCGGGAATTCTCCTGCACCCCTTCCTGCGCATCGATCACCAGCAAGGCAGCTTCAGCCCGGGCCGCTCCGGTGATCATGTTCTTCAGGAACTCGATGTGTCCGGGAGCGTCGAGAATCAAATAGTGGCGGAGATTGCTCTTGAAGAACACCCGGGCGGCGTCGATCGTGATACCCTGGGCCTGCTCGTCCTTCAGCGCATCGAGGAGGAACGCATATTCGAACGGTTTCGAGTTCAGCTCGCACTGGGTGCGGACCTGCTCGAGCTTCCCCTCAGGAAGGGAACCGGTGTCGGCGAGCAGGCGACCGATGACCGTGCTCTTGCCATGATCGACGTGGCCGACGATCACGATGCTCATCCGCTGCTCGCGGGTCGGCGCTGCCGCAGGTTCGAGTGGTGGGGCGGCGGACGACATGGTAACAGGATGAGTCATGATTCCTCAACCGGTCTGAACGAGACGAGCTTCGATGGAAAGCGGATTATTACTCGGGCTGGGCAGAAACCATCATCCTCAACCACCAAGCTGAACAAGAATGCGGGATGGCGACACTGGTAAATAGCCGGGTAAGCGGACGACATCAAGCATCCCAATCACCAGCCACCGCGGCGGAGAAGGATAACAGGAAAGGTCTTCAGCATGATACGCAGGTCTTCGGCTACCGACTGGCGTCGGATGTACTCCAGGTCGTACTGCACCTTGGTCCGCACGTCATCGAGCGAGTGATCGTAGTGATGGTTGATCTGGGCCAATCCGGTGATCCCGGGCCGGGCTCGCTGGCGCAGCGGATACTCGGCGATGTGCTCGCGGAGCTCGGCAAAGATGGTGGGCCGCTCGGGGCGGGGTCCCACGATGTTCATTTCACCCTTGAGCACGTTCAGCAGCTGCGGCAGCTCGTCCAGCCGATACTGGCGCAGGAACCGGCCGATCGGCGTCACACGGGGATCCTGAGGCTTGGCCCACACGGCTCCGCAGCCCTGCTCGGCATCGACCCGCATGGTCCGGAACTTATAGATCGTGAACGGCTGACCGCCCATATCGAGCTGGCGCCGGTGATTCTTGTTGGGGTCGAGCGGCTCCCGCCGGTCCATCCCGACGCGAGTCTGGGTATAGAAAACCGGACCGCGCGAGGTCACGGCTACCAGCACTGCAATAATCAGCAGTAGCGGCGAAAGGATGATCAGCGCGGTCAGGGCAACAACGAAGTTGAGGATCCGGCTGCCATGACTCTGCGGAAGTTGCGCCGGAGCCGGGCCCCGCGAATTAGCGCGGTCTGATGCCCAGAGCTTCTGGAAGGTAGGGAAGCTAGCGGTGCCTCCAGCCCGCTCGACCAGCGTCTCCATCCAGCGAATCACGAGCACCCTTCCTGGAGCGTGATGTGTGTCTGCAGGTGGAGCCAACTGTGCTTTGGCAAGTGGGACATCTCCGGCGGACATAAGCGAAACTCACCTGCTGTGATGCCGCCCGGGGAAGCACGATCTATGCCCGTGGATGACTCTGAGAGCCGCCCCCGGCCGTCCATTTGCAACGCGTTAGTCAACAGGGAATTAGATGGCGGGAAATCGGGGTGCTGGGAGCCCCTGCGGACTGGGCTCCGTGTGGTGTTCCGTCAACACGACTTTCTGACCTGCTACAGCCAGGAACGGGAAGGAGCCTCAGGCTCGGAGTGCCCACCAGCGAACCAGCAATGTGGTTCCCACGGCGAGCAGCAGGTGAATGACCCCCGTGTGCGGCGCGACCCAGAAGGTGAGTCCCGCCCAGGCGACCAGCGATCCCACGGCCACGAGAAGCGTCGTCATGCGGTATACCTCGTTGATTTAGTTGACCGTCCTCAGCTGTCTTCCTATTTTACATCCGAGTGGGCGACGGTGGGGAGCCACGTTATTGAGCCAACAGGTCCGATGAAGGGCCCGAATGCTGTGGCTGATGTCATGCCCCTCGGGGGAAGACAGACGTTATGGTGAGGGCGCCGCGCTTTCTCATTGGGCTTCAATAACCCTTCCTGCCGCCGTTCCGCTCTTGCGCCGATCCTTCGGGGTCGGCGTTTTCATGTGAGCCGGGAGCTAGGAGCGACTCCGCGGACCGAGTAGTTTTGTACCTCATGATCCAAGACTCCCGTCTCCTGACTAGCTCCTAGCTCCCAGCTCACAATGCCCCGCTGCGCCGTCACCCGCCGCGTGCACTTCAATGCCGCGCACCGTCTGCAGAATCCCCGGTTCTCGGACCAGTGGAACCGGGAGACCTTCGGGGAGTGCACGAACCCCAACTATCACGGCCACAACTACGAGCTGGAGCTGACGGTGGAGGGTGAGATCTCGCCCGACACCGGGTACGTGATGGACCTGAACAAGCTGAAGGAGCTGGCCCAGGAGCGGGTTCTTCGCCACCTCGACCACAAGAACCTGAACCTCGATGTACCCTGGTTTCAGTCGCTCAATCCGACGTCCGAGAACATCGCGCTCGTCTGCTGGCGAGAGCTGCGGCCGGTCGTGCCGGCCGAGCTGGCGCTGCGTGTACGCCTTTGGGAGACACCGAGGAACTATGTCGAGTATGAAGGCGCCTAAGGATTCCGTGGTGGTGCGGCCAGAGCGAACAAGCATCACCCAGCCGGAGAATCTGGAACCGAACCCGGAGCCATTTGCCGAAAAAGTCCGCGAGGTCCTCGCGGCACTGGGCGAGGATCCGCGACGCGAGGGGTTGATCAAGACGCCGGATCGGGTGGAGAAATCGCTCCGGTTCCTGACCCAGGGCTACTGGCAGACGGTCGAGGACGTGATCGGTGACGCCGTTTTCGAGGAGTCGCACCAGAGCATGATCATGGTGCGGGACATCGAGCTCTACTCGCTCTGCGAGCACCACCTGCTGCCGTTCTTCGGCCGGGCGCACGTCGCGTACATTCCCGACGGCAAGATCCTCGGCCTCTCCAAGGTGGCTCGCGTCGTGGACGTCTTCGCCCGCCGGCTCCAGGTCCAGGAGCGGCTCACCGACCAGATCGCCGACGCGATCATGGAGGTGCTCAAGCCGAGCGGGGTCGGCGTCGTGATCGAGGCCGCTCACTTCTGCATGATGATGCGCGGCGTGGAGAAGCAGAACTCGCGCACCGTAACCAGCGCGCTACGCGGCATCTTCCGCGACGACAAGAAGACCCGAGACGAGTTCCTCCGCCTCGCCTACGGCGGCCGCTACTCCGAGTGACTCGGCTGGCCCGTCGGGTGGCGGTGGTGACCGGCGCCTCCCGCGGAATTGGAGCCGCTACCGCCGAGCTGCTGGCGGGCGAAGGGGCCCAGGTGATCCGAGTGGCCCGGAGCCTCGCGGCCCGATCGCATGGGAGCTTTCACGACGTACCCTGCGACCTCACCGACCCGGCTCAGGTGAACCGGCTCGGGGTGCGCATCGTCACCCAGCACGGGGCCCCCGATATCGTGGTGAGCAACGCCGGATCGTTTCTGCTGCGTCCGCTGGAGGAAACCAACCCGGCCGAGTTCGAACACCAGCTGGCGGTCAACCTCGCCGCACCCTTTCATGTAGCCCGGGCATTTCTTCCGGCAATGCGGAATGCAGGGAAGGGAAGCTTCATCAGCGTGGGCAGCGTGGCGGACCATGTCGGGCTTCCCGAGAACGCGGCGTACGCCGCCAGCAAGTTCGGCCTCCGCGGGCTGCACGAGACGCTGCAGGCGGAGTATCGCGGATCTGGCGTGCGGCTCACGCTGGTATCACCTGGGCCCACGGATACCGACATCTGGGATCAAGTGGACCTTGAGGGACGTCCCGAGTTTACTCCGCGCTCCGGCATGCTGCGTCCGAACGACGTGGCCGAGGCAATACTCTTTGTCGCCACTCGCCCGCCTCACGTCCTCATCGATTGGTTCCGACTTGGTCCATGCTAGAAGCATTCGCCACGGATTGACACCGATGACACGGATACTGCGCAACAACACCGCAACCAGTTCTGCAGGAACATGGCCCGGCTCTGTTACTCTGCTCTCTTTCACATCCAACCACTTCCGAGCATTTAGATGAAGGCACTTTCCCGGAGATCATCCGTGTCGACCCGTGGTAATCCGTGGCGGTGCTTTTTGTCGCTGATCGCGTCTATCGTGACAGCAGGCTCAGTCGCGGCACAAGGGACTCTCCCACCTCTGCCCGATAGCACAGGCTGGGGCGTACACGTCCTCAGCGTGGCGCGCGATCCCCGGGGAGCCATCTGGGTCGGCACCTACGGTCACGGGATCTATCGTCTCCCGGTCGGTGCCACCGCGTGGGAGTCGATCCGCCACGATTCCACTGAGACCTCGATCTCCTGGGATTTCGTGCAGGCTCTAGCCTTCGGCGCGCGGGGGCAGATCTGGTACGGCACACTTGGAAACGGATGGGGTTTGTCGACCGATGGCGGCGCCACCTGGAAGAATTGGGCCTTCAAGCAGCTGGGACCCGAGTGGCAATACGTGACACCCTCGGGCATCGTGGTCCGCGGCGACACCACCGTGATCGGAACCGCCGATGGCCTTCAGCTCACGACGAACGACGGGACCAACTGGACCGCCATCGGTGACGCCATCGGACCTCGGGCCCGGGGTCCGGCCGACACCGTGTTCCCAGTGCTTCGGAGCGAGTACGTCCGCCGGGTGGCGGCGGACCGCCGCGGTTGGAACGTCTCCACCCTGCGTGGCAGCCAGCGGCTTCGGCGCTCTGCCACCGGCTGGCAAGCGGAGCCGCTAACGGCCGCTGCATTTCCTCCCGCCAACTCCCTTCTCATCGGAAACAAGTTGATCCGCGGAACTCGGTGCGGCTTGCGGTCGAACAACGATACGCTGCCCTGCTATAAGCCGGCCGGGCCAGCGGCGGACGCCCCCAAGGCACCGCTCACCACCTGGTTCAAGCGTCCGATCGCCTTGACCGACAACAGCTACATCGATCAGACGTACCGCTACGGCTCTACCATGGGCGGAAATTTCCAGCAGCATCAGGGTGTGGAGTTCAACAATCCGGATGGTACTCCGGTCACGGCGATCGGGGCGGGCACGGTGGTCTACGCCGGGCCGGCCGAGCAGGGCGCGCTCACCGTCACGATCCGCCACGACACTCCTGTGAACGCGAACGGGAAACGGTACCGGGTCTACTCCACCTACTATCACAACTCCGCACTGCTGGTGAAGGTCGGGCGCAAGGTGGCGAAGGGGACTACCATCTCGCGTGTGGGGAATACCGGGCGAGCCACGAACGACCATCTACATCTGGAGATTTCCGCCTCGCCGGTGGACTCCCTTTCCGCCATCGTCGACTCGACCCAGCGCTTTCCTCCATACACCAGCAATCCCGAGCTCTGGATCGAGCCGCTGGCGGGTACTGGGATCGTGGCGGGGCAGGTGTTCGATGCCAGCGGCGCTCCAATCCCGCAGGCGCGGATCTACGGCATCACCAAGCCGAACCCCGTCGAGACACCGTTTTCGTTCGCGGAGACGTACGGCGACAAGGCGCATCCGCACCCGTTGTACGGAGAGCACTTCGCCGTGAGCGATGTGCCACCGGGGACGTACACGATGGGGACGGAGATCGAGGGGAAGAAGGTGTTCCGGCAGGTGACGGTCGAGGAGGGGAAGCTGACGTGGGTGGTGTTCAAACCGAGCACGTGAACACGCGAAGGTTCGGGTTAAACACCTACTCCCACTGTGACTCTCATGTCGAACTAACCGACCACCTTCGATGTCCGGCTGACCACGATGAGAGCTTTCTCGTGCTGCTCCCCGGCACCATGGAGGGCCGCTCGGTCCGTAGCGGAGACCTCGGCTGCCCCGTCTGCGGTCGCACGTTCCAGCTGATCAACGGCGTCTTCGACACTCGCGATGCTCCCGACACCGAAGTCGCCGACAGTGTGCTCGACGCCGATGCGCTCACCGCACTGGTCGGGCTCAGTGGGCCGGGTGGCTACCTGACTCTGGTCGGGGCGGCCGGTGCGCTCTGGAGCGAGGTGGCCGACCGGAACTCTGGTGTGGCGCTGGTGGCGGTCAATCCGCCGGCGTCAGTTGTCGATGGTCCAGGCATCAGCGTGATCCGGAGCGGCCGGCTTCCCCTGAAGACCGGCTCGATGCGCGGCGTGGTGCTGAGCCGGCCGTTCGCCGATGATCCGGCCTGGGTGAAGGAGGCCGCTCGTGTGGTTCTGTCAGGTCTTCGGGTGGTCGGCGAGGGGCGGGAGCCATCGCCTGACATGATCGAGCTGTTAGCGACTGCTGAGGGTGTGTGGGTGGGAAGCGCTAAGCGGTGAGCGGGTCAAGCGCTGTCATCCCGAGCAGAGCGAGGGATCGCTCAATGAGACGTCCGTTCGAGATCTCTTTACCGACGTAAGCCCGGGCGATCCCTCGACTGCGTTCGGGATGACGCGCGAGTGCCATGCGTTACCGCTCACCGCTCCTGCCGCGTCCCCGCTTCACAATCTTCATCAGCACGAACACCGCCAGCACCACGCCTACCGCCACACCCGCAATGATCTCCAGTCCCATGATTCTTACTCCGGCAAGTGATAAAGTGCCTCGATGGCGGCGGCGTGGCGCTGCTCCACCACCTTCCGCCTGATGCTCATCTTGGGCGTGAGCTCACCCGCCTCCAGTGTAAAATCACGGGAGAGCAGCAGCAGCTTCTTGGGCCGCTCGTATCCCGCCAGCTCCTTGAGCGTCGTCCCAATCTCATCGTTTATCTTCTTCTGAACTTCCGCCCGGGCGACCAGCGCCGCGGGGTCGGCGGTCACAATGCCCTCCTTTGCTGCCCAGGCGGAGAGGTTCTCGAAGTTCGGAACAATCAGCATGATCGGGAACGGACGCCGGTCGCCCAGCATGACTGCACTCGACACAAATTTGTTGGTCTTCGCCAGACTCTCGATCGGCTGGGGCGCGATGTTCTTGCCACCCGCGGTGACGATGAGGTCCTTCTTGCGGTCGGTGATCCGGAGAAAGCCGTCCGCATCTACCGCGCCGATGTCACCGGTATGGAACCACCCGTCGGCATCGAGAGCTTCGGCGGTGGCCTCGGGTTTTTCGAAGTAACCAGGCATGACGTGCGGACCGCGGGTCAGGATCTCGCCGTCGGGCGCGATCTTCACCTCCACACCGGGAATCGGCAGGCCGACCGTGCCCAGCCGTTGGTGCTGGAAGGTGTTGACCGCGATCACCGGCGAGGTCTCCGTCAGCCCGTATCCCTCGAGCACCGGCATGCCCGCTGCGTGAAAGAATCGCGCGATGTCGGCCGACAGCGGCGCACCGCCAGAGATGAAGAATCGAATCCTTCCTCCGGTGCGGGCCCGGAGTTTCTCGAAGACGAGCTTGTCCGCCAGCTTGAACTGCAAGGCCAGGGACGCAGGTACCGGCCGGTTCGCCATGCGGCGGTCCACGACCGCCTCTCCCACCCGCTTTCCCCAGAAGAAAATCTGCTTCTTGATCGCGGACCCGGCCCGCACCGCATCCAGCACCCGTCCGTAGATCTTCTCGTACAGCCTGGGGACCGAGGCCATCAGCGTGGGCCGCACACTCGCCATGTCCGAGGCGACCGTATCCACACTCTCGGCGTAGTTGATGATCACGCCAGCGTGCATCATGCAGTAATGCCCGAACATGCGCTCGAAGATGTGGGACAGCGGCAGGAACGACAGACACTCGTCGTCTTCGCGGAAGCTGAACAGCTTGCACGACGTGGTCACGTTCGACGTGATGTTGCCGTGCGTGAGCATCACGCCCTTCATCTGTCCCGTGGTACCCGAGGTATAGATCAGCGTGGCGAGATCATCCGGCTGAACCCGCAGCGCATCTTCCCGCCAGCCCCTGTGCTTCGCCCGGGCGGCCCGGCCCTTCGCATACACCTCCTCGATGCTCAACACTCCATCGTCAGGAGCCGCGGCGTCGAAGCCGATGATGTGCAGCAGTCTCGGGAGCCGGTCGCGAATGCCCAGGAGCTTGTCGAGCTGCGTTCGGGTCGACACGAATACGGCTACAGACCCCGAATCGCTGAGGTTGTGCTCGACCTGCTTGGCCGGGAGCGTGGGATAGATCGGGACGTCGGTGCAGCAGGCGGTGAGGCAGGCGTAGTCCGCGATGGCCCACTCCGGCCGGTTCTCCGAAAGAATCGCCACCCGGTCCCCGGGCCGAACGCCCAGCTCCAACAGTCCCAGGCTCAGATCCTGGACCCGCTCAGCCAGATCACGATAGCTGAGGTCGACCCACACGCCTCCCCGCTTGGCGCGCATGACCACAGGCCTCGATCCGAAACGGTCGAGCGCCTGGAAGAGCAGCTCATTGAGCGTGCGGGGTGTGGCTGCCACTACTGGAAGAGAACGATGAACCGCTGGCCGGAACCAGGCACATCCGCTCCGCTGGCGTGGTAGGAGCGCACCTGGACGATGGCGGTATCCGGTGAGGCGATGATGGTCCGGTTGAGCGTCACGCCCCCGGCGTCTCCCGCCGTCCCGGTGGAGATGGTGTCGATCAGAACGCCACCCGGCAGCTCCACCGTGTGCGGGCCCACATCGGGCGGAGACGTGACGGTATAGACCACTGGTCTGTTGGGAAGCGGACCGGTCTGCGTGAAGCTCAGCACCTGTACCGCCAGCGGTGCCGATGCGGGAACGCCGGCGGGGACGATGATCACCGAGTCACTCACTATCACGAGCGTGTCGGCGCGGGCGACGGCAGTGAGGGGGAACTGGTTGGACGTGAGCGAGCCGACCGAAGCCTGGATCTGGGCCGAGCCGGGCGCAACACCGGTGACGAGCCCGGTGTTGTCGACGGTGAGTGCGGGATCTGAGCTGAGCCAGGTGATGGGAACGTCAAGGGGATTGCCGTCGCGATTGAGCGCGCGGGCGGTGAGCTGCAGCGTCTCACCGACTTCGACTTCGGTGGCGTCGGGAGCGCTGATCTCCAGCTCGACGACGCCACCAGGTCCTTCGGTCAGATTGCTGCAGCCCAGCACCATCAACGTCAGGAGAGCCCAGCCTCTCACAGCGACTCCGGCGCCGGGCTGTTCTTGATGTCCTTGAGAGCCGCCTCCGCATGCCGCACCCAGCGTTCGGCGTCGGGGCCCTTCGGTGGCCGCGCGAGGAACGCTCGAAGGTGCTCGGTCGCCTGCTGTACGTCGCCCCGCTTGAGCAGCAGAAAAGCCACGCCGTAATGCGCGCCGCCAAGGCTGTCGTCCAACTCCAGGGCACGCTTATAGTGGCGAATCGCCTCTTCGGGCTGCCCGGTCTTGGTGAACGCGATGGCCATGTTGAGCAGGATGCGCGAGTCGGCCGGATTGTCCCGAAAGGCTAGGCGATAGGAGGTGAGCGCAGCTTCGAAGTCGCCCTGGCGTTCGAGCGCAAGGCCTTCGTTGAGATAGTCGAGCCGCTGCGGAGTCAGATTTCCCCGGGATCCCTTGCCGAACATGCGTTGCCAGATGGTCATAGAGATAAGAAGGTCTAGAGTCCAGAGTCTAGAGTCAAGAAGTCTAGAACCGCAGGGGTCTCGAGAGAAGGTTTAAATCCTACACTAGCCCCGAAACCATTCACCCTACACCTTTGAACACTAGACGCTACGACGCTAGACGCTAGACGCTAGATCCCAGACCCTAGACTCCCGACCTTCTGAGTCCAAGATGCCCACACGCCGATCAGTTCCCGTTTCTCGAGGCACTCTCGAAGTCGATTGGCCCTTTTTCGGGGAGCTCTGCCGGGCATTGGCGATGCGCGTCGCCAAGGAGTATCAGCCCGAGATCGTGCTCGGCATCGCGAAGGCCGGGGTCATCCCGGGCGTGGTGGTCGCCTCGATCATGCAGTGCGACTTCGCCTCCATGGTGGTCACGCGGCAGGAAGCAGGCGCCCAGCCGGTCCTGGTGACCGGCCCGCCGCCGAGTATACGGGGCCGCCGAGTGCTGGTGGTGGACGAGACCTGCGATACCGGCAGCACGATGAAGCTCGCCCTCAACGAGGTCCGCGCCCTCCTGCCGTCGGATGTGATGTCCGCGGTGTCGTTCAAGACCGGCGATTACTCACCGGATTTTCATGCATTCGAGACCGACAACTTCATCATCCTGCCCTGGGACCGGGAGATCATCCAGAATGGGGAGCTGATCACGCGGCCCGATTACGCGGCGCAGGCTGTAGGGTCGGGAAGGCGGTCCGGCGTTAAGGCATAGGATGTCATGTCTGAGCGAAGCGATCGAAGCAATCCAGCGGGTGCGTCGGCATCACGGGAGATCCTTCGCGCGACTAGGTGCCTCGCAATGTACTCGCTCTCCGGCGCCTCGTCCCGCTCTCCGCTTGCAACCTTTCAGGGCCCAACCCCGTCTAAGCCGCAGTTAACCCTCAGGAGCTACCTCCATGCGGCCGATCGTGATCCCGACTCATCTACCCTCTCCGCTCACGGCTATCTCTTACTCCCCCCTCTCGGCACAGCAGGCCGAGCGCTACTCCATCCCCGAAGACGAACTGGCGATCTACAACCTGGCGGGCGAGGTCCGTGTGGAGCCGGGCCCCAGTGGCGACATCACCGTCCAGGTGACCCGCGGCGGCGCCGATGGGGCCAAGATCAAGGTCTTCAAGGGCGAGCGCGACGGCATGGAGACGCTGCGGTTCGTCTACCCCGAAGGCCGGATCCTGTACGCCGGGATGTCGAACGGCTCGTCCACCCAGCTTCGGGTCCGCGACGACGGCACCTTCGGCCATGACGACCACGACGATGGCGAGCGCCGGAAGCAGGAGGGGAAGCAGGTCACCATCGCCGGCACCGGTGGCGGGACCGCGGCACACGCCGATCTCCGGATCGGGGTACCGCTGGGCCGCCGGCTCGATCTGCATCTCGCGGTGGGCAAGGTCTCGGTCACGAACGTGAATGGCGATCTGTCGATCGATGTATCCTCCGGCCCGGTGACCACGTCGAGCACCCGCGGTGAGCTGGGGATCAACGTTGGGTCGGGTACCGTGCAGGTGACGAAGGCGACCGGCGAGCTGTCGGTGGATACCGGATCCGGTTCGGTCACGCGCGTCGGAGCTGCGGGGGGAGAACCTCTCCATCGAGACCGGATCGGGCGAGGTGACGGCGACCAATCTGCGCGGCAATCGAGCTCTCGATCGACACCGGCTCAGGCAATATCGAGGTTACGGGCCTGACCGCTCCGCAGGTCTCACTGGAGACTGGAAGCGGCTCGGTGATCGCCGATCTCAGCGGCGAAGTCTGGAATGTGAACGTGGAGACCGGCTCGGGCGACGTGACGCTGAAGGTCCCGCCCACGCTGGCTGCCGAGGTGGATATCGAGACCTCGAGCGGTGACATCGAGACCGATTTCGAGGTGGCGGTTACTCGGCATGCTCGGGATCACATGACCGGCAGGATCGGCGAGGGCGGGGGGAAGATCGATATCGAGACTGGGTCGGGCGGGATTCGGTTGGTGAAGAACGGAAGTAGGCGGTAGCGGGAAGAGACCTGAGCGGCGAAGGGCCCAGTCGTTTAGCCTCGGCCTTCTCCCCCTACCGCCCCGCTCCGCCTACCCGATCACCCCGATCGCTTCCTTGTACCCCGTCCCCTGGGCCATGCTGTCGTAGACGGTGCCCAGCGTCTCGGGCGAGCCGGCCAGGAACCGGCACCGCGGCTCTCCCCGCGACCGGCACTCTACCTCCATGACCGCGACCACGTCCCCGGAGATCCGTCCCAGAAAGTCCGCGAGCAACCCACAGCTCAGGTGGCACGACGGAAACTCCGCCTGTCTCTCATCCATCGCCTCGGCCCACTCGGGCGAATCGAGCGCGAGCACCGCGGCTCCGAGCGGCTGAACGTCCATGCTGCCCCAGCCCTGCTCCGAGAAGAACTCACCCAGAACCTCTCCCAGGAACTTCACGTCCAGCTCCGACGGCTGGTCGACGCCGCGTTTCTCCGACAGCCACTCGGCGAACGCCGCGAACAGCTCCTCACCTCCGGCGAAGCCGGCTTCCTGGAGATAGGCGGCCGCCTGGAGTCCGGTGTCCCGCTCGAGTGACGCGCGGAGCTGGTGGATCGCTCGGCGGCCGAGGCGGACGCCGGTCGGTTTCGAATGTGGTCTTGGAGGGGTCATAGTTGAAAGGTAAGAGAGGCCCACAGCGATGTCATCCCGAGCCTCTCCTCGCTGTCATCCCGAGCGGAGCGAGGGATCGCTCAACGAGACGTCCGTTCGAGATCTTTGTACCGACGTAAGCCTGCCCGATCCCTCACTGCGTTCGGGATGACGATCACGCCGTCATCCCTCTCACTTCTCACCTCTTACCCGTCTTAAAAACTTCGCCTCATCAATGATTTCAATTCCCAGCTCCTTCGCCTTCTCCAGCTTGCTACCGGCGTCCTCTCCCGCCAACAGCGCATCGGTCTTCTTGCTGACACTGCCAGCGACCCGGCCTCCCGCCTCCTCGATCAGTGCCGTCGCCCGGGCGCGGGACAGCGTGGGCAGGCTGCCGGTGATCACGTACGTCTTGCCGGCCAGTACGCCGTCGGCGTTGGCGGCATTCGGCTCGACCTGGTTCACGCCCGCCGCCTTCAGCGCACCCAGCACCGCCTGGTTGCGCGGCTCCTTGAAGAACGCGCTGACTGATTCCGCGATCACGGGTCCAACGCCGGGCATTCCGACGTTGCCTTCGCGTGCCGCGACGTCGAGGGCGCCGAGATTGCCGAATCTGCGGGCGAGCAGCACCGCGACCGTCTTTCCCACGTGCGGAATTCCCAGGCCGAAGAGCAGCACCGACAAGGGCCGAGTCTTCGAGTTCTCTATCGCCTGCGACCAGCTGCGTCGGCCGACTGCTTGGCGAAGCGCTCCAGCTTCACCAGCTGCTCGGAGGTGATCTTGTATAGATCGGCGACGTTCTTGATCAGCCCGGTGTCGAGCAACTGGCGGACGCGCTCGTAGCCGAGTCCCCGGATGTCCATCGCGTCGCGCGACGCAAAGTGAACGATGCCCTCCAGCACTCGGCCCGGGCAGCTGACATTGGGGCAGAACCGCATCGCCTCGTCCGCGATCCGCTCCACCGGCGTGCCGCAGCGGGGGCACTTGTCCGGCATCTTCCACGGCTCGCCCCGCTGGACGCCGGGCTGGATGATCGGCCGGACGATCTGCGGGATCACTTCTCCCGCGCGGATGACCTCGACCCGGTCGCCGATCCGGATGTCCTTGGTTGCGATCAGGTCTTCATTGTGGAGCGTCGCGCTGGTGACGGTGACGCCGGTGATCTGCACCGGCTTCAGCACCGCCCAGGGATTGAGCGCGCCGGTGCGGCCCACGTTCACCTGGATGTCGAGCAGCTCGGTCTCGGCGACTTCGGGTGCGAACTTCCGGGCGATAGCCCAGCGCGGCTCGCGTCCGCCGACCACGCCAAGCTCGGTGTGGAGGTGCAGCGCATCCACCTTGACCACCACGCCGTCGGCCTGGAAGGGCAGGGTAGGGATCAGGGTCTCGTAGCTCTCGACCTGCTTCTGCACCTCCGCCAATGAATCGAAGCGCCTGTGATTCGGCTCGACTTTGAATCCCCAACCCATCAGCAGCTCGAGTGTCTCCGACTGCGTGCGCGCGTGCAATCGCCCATCGATCACTTCGACAGCGTACGCGAACATGCCGAGCCGGCGGCGCCGAGTGATGGCGGGATCCAGCTGGCGCAGCGCGCCGGCGGTCGCGTTGCGAGGGTTGGCGAAGATCGTCTCGCCCTGCGCTTCTCGCTCCTTGTTGGTCCGAGTGAAGCTCGCGAAGGGGAAGTACACCTCGCCCCGGATCTCCATCAGCGAGGGATGATCCTTGCCTTTAAGTGAAAGCGGTATGTCGTGGATGAGTACGCAGGTTAGGCGTGATGTCCTCACCTATCATCCCATTGCCCCGCGTGGCGCCCACAACGAGGCGACCCTTCTCGTAGGTCAGGCTCACCGCGGCGCCGTCGATCTTGATCTCCGTGGTGTAGCCGGCGGTGCGTACCTCCGGTGTCGAGCCGCGCGTTGCGCTCTTCCCAGGCGCTGACAGCTCCTCGGCGCTGAACGCGTTGGCGAGCGAGAGCATGGGCCGGCGATGGGTGTGCTTGGGCAGCGCGCCGGTCGCGATGGCGCCGACGCGCTGGGTGGGACTGTCGGGAGATCTGCGAGTTCCGGGTGCGCGGCCTCAAGCGCCTGCAGCTCGCGGAAGAGGCGGTCGTACTCCGCATCCGAGATCTCGGGTGCGTCGTTGACGTAGTAGGCGTGATTGGCGCGCTCGATCTGCTCGCGCAGACGCGCGGCCTGCTCGGCGGGTGACATGGGGTCATTATAGGCGCCCCTACCGATTTACGGCAATTTCACGCGTCCGTCGCATGTTATTGGGACTCTCCCATCGCTGAACCCCACTGCACGTTCTAAGAGGCAGACATGTCGCGGCACAAATCCCCCGAGGCCGAGCTCCCGGCACTCCCGAGCACACTCGAGCGCGAGTTGTTGGAAAAATTCAGAGGGACGCAACAGCGGCTTCCAGGCGTCGGGTCACAGCAGCTATCGACAACACGAGCGCTGGCGCAACGAGGTATTACGGGGACTGAAGCACCTCGAGGCCGAGGGCCTGGTGGTGGTGCACCAGCTGATTCCCTGTCAGCGTCATGGGCAGTGCGGTGGCCAACCGGTGGCCGCGGGGTGCGAGCTCACTCCCGAAGGCCAGAGAGCTCGAGGACTCACGCTATTTGACCATGCAGAATCCTATCTCACGGACGGCATACTACACCCTGGCCGTCCGCAACTGGGATGCTGCGCAATCCAGGCCCATGTGTGGCGATGGCCTGGCCAGGTCATTCATGAACCCGGAGGCCGAGGGAGTCTGGCAGCAATTCAAGCGCTATCACCGGGCGAACGCCAGCAACGCCGCCCGTCACGCCATCATCGATGAGCATCTGAGCACGGTACTGCAGGCCCGACCCGAGGCCGCGGTCATCGTCATTGGCGCAGGCTTCGACACGCGTGCGTTTCGTTTGAGGGGCGGACGCTGGATCGAGGTAGATGAACCGGCGATTCTCACCTACAAGGAATCGAGGCTTCCCGCTGCCCGCGCACCGAACCGGCTCACTCGCGTGCCGATCGCGTTCTCACGCGAATCGTTGGCGGAGCGGTTGGCGCCATTTGCCGGCGAGGAATCGGCTCACGTGATCATCGAAGGGGTGCTGATGTACCTGACTCAGAGTCAGCGGCAGGAACTGATAGCGACGCTACGGAAGCTCTTCCCCAATCACTTCGTCTACTGCGACCTGATGCGGCAGTCGTTCTTCGAGAAGTACAGCCGTGACCTGCACGAACAAATCGTCGGAATGGGAACCAGCTTCCGCGATATCAGTGAGACGCCCGAGAAGCTGTTCACCGATGCCGGCTACCGCAAACTGGCATGCACGTCGATTCCTCTCCGTGCCGCCCAGGCGGGGAGCCTCGACATTCCTGCCTTCGCCGTCAAATGGGTGCTCGGAACATTGCGAAACGGCTACTGCATCTGGAAGTTCGGGTCCTCCAATTAGCGTCAGGCTCAAGCCTCTCTCAAGCCCTGCGGTGAACACGCGGTGATCGCTCCCAAGGGTGGAATCCGGGGAGCATCCGGGTAAATATCAGCGCATAGCTTCTACCCTCCGGTGCGTCAGTCCAGCCGGTCGACCCACAACCGGGAGAAACAGTGCTGATCAGCAAGAACATGGCGGAGCAGATGAACGCCCAGATCGGCAACGAATTCGCGGCCTCGCTCCAGTACGTGAACGTCGCCGGATATTTCGACAGTGCCGGGCTGCCGGTGCTGGCGGACTTCTTCCTCAAGCAAGCCGACGAAGAGCGAATGCACGCCATGAAATTCGTGCGCTACATCATGGATGCGGGCGGCCACCTCGCCATTCCCGCGATGCCCGCCAGCCGGCATGAGTTCACGAGCGCGGAGGAAGCGGTGTCGATGGCGCTGGAGTGGGAGTACACCGTCACCAAACAGATCTCCGCCCTGCTCGATCGCGCTTCGACCGAGAAGGACTACGTGGCGCACGACTTCCTGGAGTGGTTCGCCCGGGAGCAGCTGGAGGAGGTGTCCACCATGGACACCCTGCTCAAGATGGTGCAGCGGGTCGGCGAGTCGGGCTTGATCGATGTCGAGAACGCGGTGGCCGCGGGGCGGGTTCGCCGTGCGACCGGCGGCGGCGACGAAGGACACTGAACGTTCTTGCACCGTTGCGACATCAGCACTTAGCAGCTGGCATACTGCTCGCGTAGTAGCCTGCCGTTCTCCAACTCTGGCGAGGCCACTATGAAGGGCAGTATCAGCGGGTTGTGTCGCCGTCCTGGCGCTGAGCCTGATCGCAGCGCCGCTCCGAGCTCAGACCTCGGTCGAGGGAGCAGTCATCATTCGGAGCGGTCCAGGCGACGGACAGGTGGCGCGCCGCGCGGCGACGGTCATCCGTACGGATCGCAATGTGATCGTGGTGAGCCGGGTGGCTCCTCGGCGGATCGGCTGGTGGAAGAATCACGGATACCGGCTCGTGACGGTGTACTCCGACGGACACCGCTATTACCTGCGCCGGTTCGCCTGGCCGAATCTGCGCGCCGTGATGGTCTACGAGCGGGGTGGCCGCTACTACGTCGGCGAGGATCACTGGAAGCGGAAGCATCGTCACTACGATCGTCACGACGATCGCTATCGTAATCATGACTGAGCTCGTCAGCAGCAGTGAAGCGCCTCCGACATCGGAGGCGTTTTCATTTAGCTTGCTGCATGCGACTCTCAGCTTTGGCGGTTATCGCCCTGTCATGCGCCCCGGCGCTTCTCCTCGCTCAAGGTACCGGCGACGTCATCGCGACCGTCCGGAGCGAGTCGGGTACCCCGCTCGCCGAAGCTGAAGTCTCCATGGAGTCGCAGCAGATCCTGACAGACGCACGCGGCGTGGCACGGCTCTCCGTTCCCGCGGGCCGTCACCAGCTGCGCGTCGCTCGCATCGGCTTTCAGCCATCCACCATCAATCTGCAGGTCCCCGCGGGTGGCGAGGTCAGCGTGACAGTTACCCTCGAGCCGGTGCCCTATCGTCTCGACTCAGTCACGGTTCTCTCCACCCGCATCGGCAGCACGCTGGAGGACGTCCCGCTCAAGGTGGACGTCATCGCCCAGGAGGACGTGTCGGAGAAAGTGCAGAGCGCGCCCGGATCAGCGGTGGCGGTCTTCCGCGAACCGAACGCGCTGCTCAAGGTGCAGACCACCGCGCCTTCGCTCGGGGGTGTCGCGGTGCGCATCCAGGGACTCCGGGGCCGCTACACCCAGATCCTCGCCGACGGCCTTCCCCTATATGGAAGAGAGACCGGCGAGCTGAGCCTGGTCCAGATTCCGCCGCTCGATCTCGGGCGGGTCGAGATCATTCGCGGCGCTGCCTCCGCGCTCTACGGCGGGCAGGCGCTTGGCGGCGTGGTGAATCTCTTTTCGCGCGAGCCGGCTCGCCGTCACGAGCTACTGCTGGCGCAGAACTATCGCGACGCCACCGATCTGGTCGGGTTCGCGGCTGGTCCGCTGCCGGCCGGCTCACGATGGGCGTACAGCATGCTCGCGGGCGGACACCGCCAGCGGCGCCGGGATCTCGACGAGGACGGCTGGACCAACCTGCCGGGCTATCGCCGGATCGTGCTCAGACCGCGGCTCTTCTGGTCGGACGACACCGGATCCTCCCTGCTGCTCACCGCGGGCACCACGCTGGAGAATCGTGAAGGCGGCACCGTGGACGGTGGTCTCACACCGGGCGGCGTGCCGTTCGCCGAGGCGATCGATACCCGGCACTTCGACCTCGGCATCAATGGACAGCGTGTGCTCGGGCCGGGCTGGACTCTGAGCGTTCGGGGCGCCGCCATTCACGAGTTTCAACGGCAGCAGATCGGCCGGACTACCGAACGGAACCGGGTGCGCACCGGGTTCGCCGAGGTGGCGCTGGTGAGGACCGACCCCACTCCGACCTGGAGGAGTGCCAGCTGGGTGCTCGGTGCGGCGCTCGACGCCGAGGGGCTGCGGGCGATCGATGTGCCGCGCTTCGACCGGACGCGTGGCGACGCCGGGTGCGTTCGTGCAGTACGACCGGCCGTTCACCCGGTGGCTGCGCACATCCACCAGTGTCCGGCTCGATCACTCGAATCTCGCTGGCACTATCCTGAGCCCGCGCCTCTCGGCGCTGGTGAAGGTGGGCCCGCAGCTGTCGGTTCGGCTCAGCGGCGGCACCGGGTTCGCGGAGCCCACGGCTCGCCTGGAGGAAACCGCGGTCACGGGGCTCAGTCCGGTTGCGGCGTTGGGAGACTCTGCGGGCCGAGCGGGCCCGGAGCGCGTCGTTCGCGCTCACCGGGCGAGTTCGGCGGGTTCGAGCTGGATGCCACAGTGTTCGGGTCGGAGATAGATCATGCCCTTCAAGTGATGCAGGTGCATCCCGGGCTCGATCCGTTTGGGCCTCCTCTGCGGGTCGTTAACGCTCTCACGCCCACCCGCACCTGGGGAACCGAGCTGTTCGCGCGCTGGACCCGGGATCCGTTTCTTCTGACGGCGACGTATGCGTACACCCGCGCGACCGAGGCCGATCCGGACGCCGCCCCGGAGTTGGGATCACGCCGGCCGGTGTCGCTCACGCCGAAGCATGTGGTGACGTTCGACGGGATCATCGAGGATGAGGAGGTGGGGCAGGTGGCGCTCGAGCTGAGCTACGTCGGACGGCAGGCGCTGGAGGAGGATCCGTACCGAGCGGTCAGCCGGCCATACGTGATCGTCGGTTTCCTGGCGATGAAGCGGCTGGGGAGCGGAGCGACGGTGTTTCTGAACGCCGAGAATCTGCTGAATGTGCGGCTGAGCGACTACCAGCCGCTGGTTCGGCCATACCCCGGTCCGGGAGGACGGTGGACGGTTGATGCATGGGCGCCGTTGGAAGGAAGGGTGATCAATTTGGGAGTCCGTTTGGTGCTACTCTGAATATGCGGCGAAGCCGCGTCCGAGCTCCTATCCTTAAATTATCCTTCCGAGCTTTGGGGCTATATAGATAATTTCGAAAAATGTCCAAACCGGGCTCAGGAGCCTGGAGTTCCGTTGTTTCTCTTGTCTCGATATCAGGGCATACCCACAACTACTTGCAGTGTCATCATGGCATTGCTCAGTCCTAGCTGGCGTAAACCTCAAGCGGTTACCGCGCCCGCTGGATCCTTAATGTTATGTCGGGGTGTCACACGGTCGGAGTTACACTGTGGGAGATGCAATCCATTACTAGTTAGACAGCACACATGAAGCCTCTTGAGACGCGGCAGCGTTTCCGCGAGCAGCTTACTGAACTGCGGCTGGACCCAGATCACCTAGATCCCTGGGCTGGTTGGAGAGCGTTTAAGGAGTTCCTCAAGCAGGAGGTCGAGGGCCCGTACGACGCAGCATCAGTTCAGGTTCAGCCCGAGGATGACGCGACTTCCATGTTTTTTGTGCGCCAGTTCAGCCAACGGGAGGGCAGGAGCAGCGACGGGGACGATGTTCTTCTCGGCCGACTTATCGTCGAGCTTCAGTATGACTCGAGCCCGCTTCCTGAGCAGGAGGTATGGACTCTCGACTACCCCACTCTCGAAGAATGGGCTGCGGTGGTTGAAGGCGAGCCCTGGTTCCAGGTGCTGATCAACCGGAAACCGACTTTCACAGACATATACTATGACGGTGGGCCAGGGTGATGTTTGCAGTGCTGTCTAACAAGCGCATGCAGCTGGCGGTTGCCTCAGGTCAAAGGAACGTAGGATAGTGCCCAATAGGGCAAGTCGCCGCAGCTGATGCGCGGTCCGTTAGGCACAACACAGGGCTCACTCAGGTCCAAGTCAGGTGGGACGGGTCCCCAGCGGCTTCTGTCCCCGGGCCAGTAGCCGGACGAACTCGGCCAGACGCCGCTGCCGGGTCTCTTTCCGCTTCGCGTCATGCAGCCGATAGAGGATGGCAAAACGGTTCTGCCGGTCCAGCCGGTCGAATGCCCGGGCGGCGCGGGGATTCTCCGCGAGCGCCGATTCCAGGTCGAGCGGCACAGTCATGTTGCGAGGCGACGGATACGCCGCCGCCCAGCGCCCGTCCTGCTGCGCGGCTTCCATCTCCCGAATACCCGCCGGTGCCAGCCGCCCTTCCGCATGGAGCCACTCGACCGACGCGCGGTTGATCTGCGACCACTTGCTCCGGCGCCGCCTCGGCGTGAACCGCTGGCGATACCATGTCTCGTCTACCGAGGCCGTCTGCCCGTCGATCCAGCCATAGCAGAGCGCCACCTCCAGGGCTTCCTTGTAGTTGACCGAAGCCACTCCGCTCGCCTTCTTGGCGAACTCGACCCACACACCCTGCGACCTCTCATGGTGCGCGTGAAGCCATTTCTGCCACGCCTCCTGAGAGCGGAAGCGTTGCACTGGCAGGTCCGGCGTGGGAACCGACGCCCGTCCAGATTTCGCAGGGGACATAGCAGCAAAGTTAAATGCGTGACGGAGCCTGTTATCCTCCTGCATGCCACTACCAAGTGATCATTTCGACGGCCGCCGTTTCTTCAACCCGAACGGCGCGAACGGCCAGCCATTCTGGAAGCTGCCCCGGCTCCTGACCACTCCGATGACCCGGTGGCCGCCGGAGGTTGTGGTAGAGCCCCGCCGCCCGCCGGCAGCCGGACCGGATCAAGTCGTCGTGACCTTCGTGGGTCACTCCACGTTCCTCATCCAGACGACCACGTCGAATGTGCTGATTGATCCGGTGTTCGCGCGGCGCGCGGGTCCTCTCTCGTTCGCGGGTCCCCGCCGAGTGCGGCCGCCAGGTGTGCGGTTCGACGACCTGCCGCCGATCTCGCTGCTGCTGCTGAGTCACAATCACTACGACCACTGCGACCTCGGCACACTGAAACTGCTGGAGCAGCGGTTCCATCCGGCGGCGGTGACTCCGCCCGGTAACGGCCGGCTGCTCCGCGCCGCCGGATTCAGGCGGATCGAGGAGCTGGACTGGTGGGAAACTTCGAGCAGTGCGCCCCTATCGGTAACGGTCATTCCCGCCCAGCACTTCTCCGCCCGAACTCCGTTCGACCGGAACCAGGCACTCTGGGGCGGCTTCCTCATAGAGGCAGAAGGACGCAGGATCCTCCATGCGGGAGACTCCGGCTACGGCCCCCACTTCCGTCAGATGGGGGAGCGCCTCGGCCCGATCGACCTGGCGCTGCTTCCCATCGGAGCGTATGAGCCCCGCTGGTTCATGAAGGACATCCACATGAATCCGGCGGAAGCGGTGCAGGCGCATCTCGACCTCGGCGCGCGCCAGAGCATCGCCATGCATTTCGGGACCTTCCAGCTGACCCCGGAGGGAATCGACCAGCCGGTTCGCGATCTGGGCGTTGCTTTACAGGACCGTGGTGTGCCCGCCGAGCAGTTCCGTACCTTGGAGGTGGGTGAGTCGCTCCGGCGATGACGAGCTTCAACCTGAGGGTCATCGGTCGCGTGGAGTCGCCGCTGACCGAACTGGATGTGAAGCCACCGCTCGACGACGACCCGCCGTACCGCCTACTTTGAAGTTCATGACGTATCCCTCCGGCATTTTCGGTCCGTCCGACAGATGGTATCGCCCCCTCATCGCCGCCGCCGCATTCGTGATCATCGCGGCCGGCATTCGCACCGCCGCCCCGGTGCTCAACAGCATTCTGCTTGCCGCTCTGCTCACGGTGGCGGTCCTGCCGACATTCGACTGGCTGCGTCGCAGGAGGGTATCGACCGGCCTGGCCGTCCTGCTGACCACCCTGCTCCTCGTGGCCGTGGTGCTGGCACTGCTCGGATTCCTCGGCGTGGCGGGGACCCGGCTGGTGCAGACGCTCCCGCGCTATCAGGACAAGGCCGAAGCGCTGCAGCAGGGGCTCAAGAGCTGGATGATCACTCGGGGGATCGAGCCCGACCGGGTGCTCTCGCTTGACCTGGTGAACCCAGGCAAGCTCCTGGGCCTGGCCGCCGGGTTCCTCGGCCAAGTGGGCAAGCTGCTCGGCGAGACCCTGCTCCTGGTCCTGATCGTCGCCTTCATCCTGGTGGAGCGGGGGTCACGCGACAAGGTGTTCGCGCCGGGGGGGATGGTGGCAAGCGTGGCGGGCGACGTTCGCCAATATCTCTTGATCACCTCCGCCACCGGCCTCGGCTTCGCCGTCATGGCATACGTGCTCTTGCGGGCGGTGGGAACCGATCTGGCGCTCGTATGGGCGGTGCTGGCCTTCGTGATGAACTTCGTGCCAAACGTCGGCATCATCCTTTCAGTGGTCCCCCCGGTCGCTCTCACGCTGCTCGAGCTCGGTTGGCAGCGCGCTTTGGTAATCCTGGCCGGCTACCTCGTGCTCAACTTCATCGTCGACAACGTGATCAAGCCGCGCTTCATGCAGAGTGGCCTCGATGTCCCGCCGCTCCTCGGCCTGCTCTCGTTGCTGGTGTGGGGGTATCTGCTCGGGCCGCCCGGCGCGCTCCTGGCGTTACCGCTGACCATCGCGGTCCGCCGCGTGGTTCAGGCGGGAACGCGCGCCCCGAACGAGCGAGGCGAGGGGGCGGTTTGAGAATGTTTTGCAGGCCGATCGCACCTGAGCCGCGGTCGTGATCACTGGCCTTAGAGGCGCTCGATCCTGAACCGCGACCGGGGAGGCCGGTGGCGGTTCTCGTTTTGATTAGAGGCTCGCGGGTGCAGGTGGACGCGGCAGCATCCTTGCATTCCAATCAGCGAACGCCGTGCGCAGCTGCACCAGCTTCTCCGGCTGGTACGCCGCAAGATCGGCCCGCTCACCCGGGTCGTTGGGGATGTCGAACAGCAGCTCGTCCTTTCCGGTCTTGAGATACTTCCAGGGCCCTCGACGCACCGCCTCCTCTTGCAGAGTTCGCCAGAAGAGCGTGCGATCGAGGTTCACCTGCTGTCCCCGGCAGAGCGGCACCAGATCGACTCCGTCGAGCGGATACCGAGGATCTGCGGTTGCTCCTCCCAGCGCCAGCATCGTGGCGGCCCAGTCCATGGTTATGACGGTCTGATCGGTGGTGCGGCCGGCCGGAACTCTCCCGGGCCAGCGCACGATGGCAGGCACCCGGATGCCGCCCTCATGCAGCGACCGCTTGCTCTCGCTGGCCGGCCAGTTATACGAGTACCGTTCTCCGCCGTTGTCGCTGGTGAACACAACGAACGTGTCTCGACTCTGGCCGGTATCCTCCAACGCACCGAGCACTCGCCCAATGCCCTCGTCGAGACGCTGCACCATGGCGGCGAAAACTCTGGGTGACCCGCCGTCGGCGTAGCCCTGCACGAAGCGGCCTTTTACTGTATCCGCGACCGCGCGATACCGGCGGCTTGCGACGCTGTCGCCGGGACCTTCCCACGGCCAGTGCGGCGCAGTGTAGTGCAGGGCCAGATAGAATGGATGCGCATGACGGCGGCGGACGTACTGGACCGCTCGGTCCGTCAGCAGATCGGTCATGTACCCAGCCCGCTCGACCGTGACGTCCCCTTCGTGCAGGTCCAGTTTGCCGGAGGGCTCCCGGTGGCTGAAGTAGTCCACGCCGCCGCTCAGAATTCCATAAAACTCATCGAAGCCGTGCTTGATGGGGCCGTGCTCCGGGAGATAACCCAGGTGCCACTTGCCAATCAGTGCAGTCTCGTAGCCGGTCCGCTTGAGCAGTGAGGCCGGTGTGGGATGCTCCGGCGGCAGTCCGACGCTCTCGTCGCCGAAGCGGAGCGGCTCAGCCAGGCCGACCGGAAGTCGCGCAGGGTACCGCCCGGTCATCAGGGCAACTCGGGTGGGGCTACAGACTGCGGCAGCGGTGTAGTTGCCGGTAAAACGCAGTCCTTCGCCGGCGAGCCGATCGATCCGAGGCGTGCGATAATCAGGGCGGCCGTAGCAGCTCAGGTCACCGTAGCCGAGATCGTCGGCGAGAATGAAGAGGATATTGGGAGACCGGCCACCGGCGAGCCTGAGTTGCGGGAAGGCGGACGCAGCGGCTGCCGCGCAACTGCTCTGGAGAAAGCTGCGTCGCGAGATCACCCGGTCCATAGTGGTGCTCCTGCAGGGCGGAGGATTACTTCAGGTGGGTTCATCTGATGGATGGCGTACGGCTATCGCTTTGCCGTCGATCGTAAGTTTCGGCTTTCACGCGCTCCCCTCGACCAACCTGAGCCGCGGAGACCGGTGGGCCGAGAGTAGTTCCTCGATCGCGGTCGCCGAGAGGGCGGGCCAGAAATGGTGACCTTGCCCGAGCGAGCAGCCGAGCTCGACCAGCGCTGCCCGCTGCTCCGCCCGCTCGATCCCCTCTGCGATCGTCTCCAGCTTCAGCGTATCGCCCAGCCCGACGATGGCGCGCGCCAGTGCTGAGCGGTCCGCTCCCTGCCCGACTTCCTCCACGAACGGCTTGGCGATCTTGAGAATGTCGATCGGGAAACGCTGCAGATAGCTCAGCGACGAATAGCCGGTGCCGAAGTCGTCGATCGCGAGCCGCACACCAAGCGCCTTGATCTCCTGTAACCGCTCGAGCACCGCATCGGTTTGCTGCATCAGCACGCTCTCGGTTATCTCGAGGACCACCGATGACGGCTCCACGCCGGACGAGATGAGCGTTTGACGCAAGGCATCCGCCATCCCCGCACCCTGAAGCTGCCGGCCCGAGATGTTCACCGCGACGATGAGGGGGACCTCCGGATGCGCCGCGCGCCAGGCCTGGAGCTGCCGGCATGCCTCGCCCAGCACCCATGCGCCGAGCTGAACGATGAGCCCGGTCTCTTCGGCCAGAGGAATGAAGTGCTGCGGCAGGAGCCGGCCGAACTGCGGGTGCTCCCAGCGGAGCAGCGCTTCCATTCCATAGATGCTGCCGGTATGCAGGTTGATGATCGGCTGATAAAACAGCGTCAGTTCCTCTCCCTGAATAGCGGCCCTCAGCGCGGCATCGAGGTTGATCCGCTCGCGGATGTCGGCGTACATCTTCGACTCGTACGTCTCCGCGCGTGCCTTGCCCTGGCGCTTGGCGGCGTACATGGCCATGTCGGCATTTCGAAGCAGGTCATCGGCACTGTCATCCGTCGAGGCGGAGGCCACACCGATACTCGCGGTTACCCGCACTTGGTTGCCACTGAGGGTGAACGGATGAGACATGGCCGCGGCCAGCCGCTCGGGGAGACCCTCGCGCCCATCCGCTCCCTCGATCAGGATGGCGAACTCGTCGCCACCCAGCCGCGCCACCGTGTCGGCGGTCCGGGCACAGGCCAGGAACCGCTCGGATACGGAGATGAGCAGACGGTCGCCTTCGCCATGCCCGAGACTGTCGTTCACGGTCTTGAAGTCGTCGAGATCGAGGAAGAGGACCGTGACCGGGGTTCCACGCCGCTGCGCCAGCGCCAGCGCGTGGCTCACACGATCGCGGAAGAGGGCGCGGTTGGCCAGACCGGTGAGTGGATCGTGAAAGGCCTGGTGAGTCAGCTGCTCCTCCAGCCGGCGCCGCTCGCTCACGTCGCGCGTGTTGAGCACGATGCCTTTCACGGTCGAGTCGTGCAACAGGTTGGTCGCCAATATTTCCGCGTGCAGCCAGGAGCCGTCGGGCTGGCGGAAGCGCCACTCGACGGGGCCGGCGACTCCGGGTGCCTGCGCCGCGTTTCGGAAGAATGTCGCGGCTCGCTCCCGATCGTCGGAGTGCAGCAGCTCGGGCAACGTCTGTCGCAGCATGCTGGCCGGATCGTAGCCGAACACTCGTGTGGCCGATGGACTGACGAACCGGATCGTGGCGTCGGCGCGGGTGACGATGATGACGTCGGACGAGTGCTGAACCAGCGAGCGGAAGCGGGCCTCATTCTGACGCAGCGCGTGCTCTGAGAGGAGACGGAAGTTCTCCCGCACGGTGAGGACCTGGCGCAGTACCACGAGGCCGGTCACGAGGAGGGCGCCTACCGCAAGTCCGCTGACCGGATCCGTCCAGGGACGGAACGCCGCGAGCACCAGCAGGGCGTACGTCGTACCGACCGCGAGATAGGGCAGGGGGCTGATGCCCTGAAACCGGGTGAATGGCACCGGGGAGGTTGCCCGCTGGGCGACAGGCCGCCGCCAATAGAGCTCTCCGCTGGCGATCAGCACGACGTAGCAGATCAGGAAGACGCCGTCCGCCCAACTGGCAGTCCGGTTGCCGATCTCAAGCTGCACCAGATTGAACGTGAGGTCCGCAACCACACCAACCGACACGCCGGTCGCCAGCAGACCGAACGCCAGCCGGTTCGCGTCCGTCGGCCGGCGAAGCAGCACAGTGGTGACGCCGAGCAGCACCAGCATGCCCGCGAGCGGGTAGGCGAAGGCCATGAGGGTGACGACGAGGCTGCTCTGCTCCGCTGCAGCCGTGGGACGGACCGAGAAGTACCAGATCGCGACCCCGCCGCCGACCAGCACCATGGCGGCATCGAGCAGGAACTTCCAGCGCTCCAGACGGGTACGGCGCGCCAGCGGAAACGAGAGGAGAGCGGTGAGCGTGAGCAGTGAGTCTGACAGGTAGAAAGGATCGGCCCAGGATACGTGTGGGCCGGCGCCCAATTCCATCACGTACCCTGTCGAGATGGCGTTGCCGGTGAACACCATCGCCGCACCGAGCGCGAGCAGCCGGAGCGCACGTCGCACTCCGGGATCCAGGGCTTCCTGCCTGGAGGCGAGCGCGAATAGGGCCAGCACGATCAGATTCAGCGGCATGAACGCCACGTTGCCGATGACGGCACGGAGCGCGTCGCTGCCCCAGCGGCTCTGCTCCCAGATGAGATAGAGCACACCGTAGATCACGGTGAAGAGCGCGACGATGCCGACGGGAAGGCGGGTCATCCTGATAGCACGAATCACGCTGGCTCCATGGGTTTCTGGGAAGACGGTTCTACGCGCGGCTCTCCGGTTGCTCGGCAGACACGCCCCTGGCCCGGCGAGACGAAATTCGCGCCCATGCGGGTGCTCCTGGCAGCGACTGGAACTGTGAGTTGGGGGGAGCAGTAACTAAATGCGAGACTGCTTCCCGCGCCAGCGGTGTGAGGCCGGCGGATCCTGAATGTCGATTCCCCCGTGCGCTCAACGACTACCCAATGTCCACCGGAGTTCGAGCCTACAGGGAGAACGAATCATGTGCCCCAACTGCTTCACCAGCATCGCGATGGCCCTGGGCGGCGCGGGATCGGCGGCCCTCCTCGCGGCCGCCGGCCTCCGCTTCCGGACAGTCCGAGCGCCCGAGGCAACCCAGTCCACCACCAAGGAGACTGCATCATGACCGCGATTCAAACGGATGCGCCCCGCGTAGGTTCGCGCGAGGAATGGCTCAGCGCCCGCAAGGCCTTGCGGCAACGAGAGAAGGAGCTCACCTATCTGCGCGAGGAGATTGCCCAGGCGCGGCGGCAGCTACCGCGGGTACGAGTGGAGAAGGACTACACCTTCGACTCCACGGGCGGCCCGCTCCGGCTCGCCGACCTGTTCCAGGGCCGCAGCCAGCTGGTCGTCTACCACTTCATGTTCCACCCCGACTGGGTCGAGGGCTGCAAGAGCTGTTCCTATGTAGCCGATCACTTCGACGGCATGCTGCCTCACCTCGCCGCACGGGATACGAGCTTCGTTGCCGTCTCACGCGCTCGGCTCGAGCACCTGACCGCCTTCAGGCGGCGGATGGGCTGGAGGTTCGAGTGGGTGTCGTCCTTCGCCAACGACTTCAACTTCGACTACCGCGTGTCCTTCACCCCGGAGTTGCTGGCGACCGGTAACGCGACCTATAACTTCGAAACACTCCCGCGCGAAGCACCCCCAGGAATGCCGCTCGAGCTGCCCGGCGCCAGCGTGTTCTATAAGGAAGAAGACGGCACCGTCTATCACACGTATTCGACGTACGCCCGCGGGCTGGACACGCTGGTGGGCACCTACCAGTGGCTGGATCTGGTGCCGAAGGGCAGGGACGAGGCCGGGCTCAAGCACACCATGGAATGGGTGCGACACCACGATCGCTACGATGCGAACTACCGGATAGATCCGGGGGCCGGGTACCAGCAGCCAGCGTCGAGACATGACTGCTGCGGATGAGCTGGAGCTAGGAGCTAGTA
This sequence comes from uncultured Gemmatimonadales bacterium, assembly GCA_963730915.1. Classification (GTDB taxonomy): domain Bacteria; phylum Gemmatimonadota; class Gemmatimonadetes; order Gemmatimonadales; family GWC2-71-9; genus CAVVWJ01. The sequence goes on from CAVSTR010000005.1 coordinate 606,178, forward strand.
GCTAGGAGCTAGGACGCTAGGAGTCAGGGCCCGAGGAACCGCTGTCATCCCGAGCGGATGCGAGGGATTGCTCTATGAGACGTCAGTTCGAGATCTCTGTTCCGACGGAAGCCGGAGCGATCCCTCGCTCTGCTCGGGATGACGCGCGAGTGCTCGGATCCCCAATCGTGACCTATCGACATCATTAAGGAGTTGGCGATGAAGTTTCTATGCCTGATCTACCACAACGAAGCCGAGCGCGACGCCATTCCGCAGGAGGATTGGGAGCCGCTGATGCAGCAAGGCTTCGCCGATGCCGACGAGCTCGGCGGTCTGTTCCTCGGCGGGCAGGCGCTGCAGCCGGTCCGGACCGCCGTCACCCTGCGGCGAAAGCGAGGGGAGCGCTCGTTTACCGACGGTCCCTTCGCCGAAACGAAGGAGCAGCTGGGCGGGTTCGTGATGATCGAGGCGCCGGACATGGAGGCGGCAAAGGAGATCGCCCTGCGGCTGTCGGTCAATGCGCTGGGCCCAATGGAGATCCGGCCGGTCTGGGAGCGAGACGATTTGGTTGCTCGAAAGGTCCCGGGTGATGCCGTTGCGGGCGCGAGTGTCCGGGCCTTGTAAACACAGAGTGAGGTGGAGCTGCGGCCTCCGGGCAACTTCCTACGAGCTAGGGGGGCGTTACTTCATCGTGGGATCCTCACATCGGGTGCGTGCGATTTTCCTGATGAAATTCTATCGGCGGTACGGCGGTAGGGCGGGTAGACGAGCGCGGAGTATCACGAAGCTTATTCCAATAGAGTGCCATCCTGAGCCCTTCGCGTCGCTCAGGGTAAACCGCGAAGGATCTCTCAAGCGCGGACCTTCTCCACATGCCTCGTGAAGTTGTCTAGAATCGCCTGCCACCCATCGCGCTGCGCCTCGGGATCGTTCTCGGACTCCGCATCGAAGGTCTCACGAATCAGGACGCCCTCGGCGAAGTCCGAGAACTCAACCTGAACCTGCCGGCCATCGTCCATCCGATATTCGATCAGCCGCTCAGGCACCACGCGGGTGTAGGTCCCCTCGAAATCGAACCCCGCGCTGCCGTCCGTTGCCTCCATCCGCGCTGAGAACTTCCCGCCTGGGCGCAGATCCACGGTGCTCCGGGTTGTATGCCAGTCTTCCGAGGCGTTGTTCCACTGCTTAATGTCGTCCGGGTTGTTCCACGCATGCCAGACCGAATCCAGGCTCGCGTTTACCACGGTCTCTACGGTGATTTTCACGGTGCCTCCTCTGCTGGACTTGCCTGATCTCTGACTGCTCATCGTCTCCTACCGGCACGTCGAGTTGCGAGGCTCGAAATCGACATCGGAACTAAAAGCGACGACGGCTGGTTGCCAAGAAGCGCCGCTGAATGACCGCTGGGGTCTTCCGCCCGCCGGCGATTGCTGCACCTTCACTCTTGGGCAAGTCCGGCCTGTTACGCACTCACACGACCAGGAGGGAGCTATGGGTACTACCGCAATGGTGAGCAAGGATGCAAGCGACAAATCGGGTCCCGCACAGGTGGACTTGAAGCTCGAGGTGATCTCTCTGCCGGTCTCGGATATCGACCTCGCCAAGTCTTTCTACGGAGGGCTCGGGTGGCGGCTCGATGCCGACTTCAAGAGCGGCGACGACCGCGCCATCCAGTTCACACCGCCGGGCTCGCAGTGCTCGATCCACTTCACCACGAAGGGCAAGCCCGGTTCAGCCCAGGGCATGTTCCTGGTCGTGTCCGACATCCAGGCTGCGCGCGATGAATTGATCAGGCACGGTGTCGAAGTGAGCGAGGTATTCCATTTCGCCAAGGGCCCCGGCCCATTCGGCGGCCAGGTCAGCGGGCTCGCTCCTGACCGCGGGAGCTACGGCTCCTACGCGACGTTCACCGATCCGGACGGCAACGGCTGGCTGCTGCAGGAAGTCACGACGCGTTTCCCGGGGCGTGTCGTGGGCGACACGACGTATCCGTCAGTCAGGGATCTGTCGCAGGCGCTGAGGCGGGCCGAGGCTGCCCACGGCGAGCACGAGAAGCGCACCGGGGAGCGCGACGCCGACTGGCCGAGCTGGTACGCTGCGTACATGGTGGCGGAGCAGGCGGGCACCGAGTTGCCGACGTGACGTAGGGCGGTACAGGCGGTAAGGCGGTCAGGAAGGAGCGACCTACATCCTCGATGAGTAGATCCTTCGGTCGCTCTCGCTCTCTCAGGATGAGGTGCTCCTTCCCTACCGCCCTACCGCCCTCGTTCAGTCGATCCGCAAACCCCGCAACGCCGCCTGGCCGCTCGAGGTGACCGCCAGCTCGGCGGAGAGGTGCCGGTCGCGGATCGCCTGCTCGTAGCGGCGGCCGGTGCCCTCCTGCACATAATACGCTTCGATCCCGAACTCCATCGAGCCGTAACGCTTCATGTGACCCTTCAGAAACAGGCCGGCCTCAGGCTTCACCACCGTGGCCTTCCCTGCGCGCATATGGGTCCCGTTCGAGTCCGGCACCAGCGGCACGTAGACGGTGCGGCCCTCGAGCTTCTTCCAGCTCCCACGGTCTTTGTCTGAGAGTCCGTCGATCTCTTCGTGCGACACCCGGCTGAAATCGTAGCTCAGTATGACGTAGTCACCGCGAAAGAGATCGCGCGGATCCACCGGCGCGACCTTCACCAGCACCGTCTGGCCAATCACGAGGGGAATGGCGCGCATGGCGATCATGGCAACCAGGATCACCAGTTGGGCCGCGACCGTCATCAGCAGTACCTTCCGCTCCCGGGCCTTGAGCCATCCGAACACATCACGCATAACGCACCTCCTTCCGCCCCTGCCAGTAGCGAGCGACACCGAAGAGCGCTCCGCCGCACATGAAGAACATCATCGCGGCGCCGAGCATGCCGCCGAAGTCGCCGAACAGATCTACGTACCGCATGACCGACCAGAGGAGGAAGTACAGCACACCGGCACCGAAGGGACGACCGCGGTCTTCCCGCAGGCCGACCTGCATCAGCCAGAATGCACCCGCCACCATGGCGACGTTCACCAGGATCGTCGGAAGCAGCGCGGCGGCGTCGGCGCAGCTCGAGTTACTGCAGCCTGCGCTCATCAAGGGCAGGATCGCCATGAGCAGAGCCAAACCCAGAGGAATTGCTTGACGACGAGGAATAGACCGCTGAGTCACGAGAACTCCCAGCAGAGAGATGAGCCCGAGCAGCGCCGGCGGTCCGACCAAGCCGGTCCATTCTCCCACCAGGTGCTTGTTGAGATCGTAGAAGCTGAGAGGCGCCAGGACTCCACCGACCAGCAAGCTGCCGTAGTGCCGGTAAGGAACGGCGAACCGACTTCCCGGTGCATGACACTCGGCGGCGACCAGGAGCAGCGCGCCGACACTCCCGACGAAGTAGAACGGATTTGACCCCAGCTTCCAGGCGAAGACCTGGAGCACCGTCCACCAGGCCAGGAGCGGCACGTACAGCGCCAGCGTCTTCACCGACTGTTTGCGGTAGGACCACACGATTCCAGGCAACGCCAGCAGCGGAAGGCTGTAGGCTCCGTTCGGTAGAAAATTCCAGCGGCCGAAAAGCCACCCACCCAGATGATCGAAGTTGAGGACCTCTATGCCGGCCCACACCCCCAAAAGGGCGACCAGCAGCGCGTGCAGGAGCCGAGTCTCAAGGCAGAGTGCGAAGGGCAAGACGCCGACCGCCCACCACCACATGCCGTCCGGATAATGGGAGTTGATATGATAGGCTTGAGCCACCAGCCAGATGCCCGCGCCATAAAAGAGGCAGCCCAGGAAGAACACCGTCTCCGAGAGGCCGGCCGCCTTCCGCCGATATCGGAGCGAGAAGCCCAAGGCATGGGTCGCGGCGATGGTACCGAGCACGGTGATCAGCTTGGTGCTGCGGGAGAGATCTTCCCAGTTGTAGCCGATCAGAAGCAGCGCGGCGAGCCCCATCAGGGTGGCGGCGGCGGACATCAGCACGAAGACCGCCCGGGACCGTCCCCGTTGGGCCACCTCGCCTGCACCCTCGTACAAGTCGGCGATGCGTTGCGCCTGCTGGTCGGTGACGATGGCCTCACGCCGCCACAGGCTCAGCTCCTCCTGCAGCCACGACCGCTGATGTGCCGTCAGGGAACGCTTCGACATACCGTGCTCGCACAGAATCGAGGAAGTAGAGGGGACCGGCTCAAGTGTCGGCTCTCGCGTGGTGAATCTAAAGCCCAGCCCTTTTCAGCTACCCTCGACGCAACAGGAAATCCAGCATCTCGTGCCGAACTTCACCTGGGTGCGTGAGGAATACGTAGTGGCTTGCGCCGGGGATCTCTCGGATCCGGACGTCTTTTACTTCCTGCCGGTAACGTTCCTCCTGCTTTGCGAATGTCGTTGAAATAATCTCGAAGCTCTTCTGAGCTCGGGCTCGTGCGGTCGGATCGAGCGCGTTCCAGTAGGGGTAGAGCACCGGCGCAGAGCCGGCCACGGCATAGATCGCCAGGACTGGACGCTGTATTCGGGATAACTCGGCGGGCAAGGTGGCCCGCTGGAAAACCTTGTCGATGGAATCAGCTGTCGTGCGGCCGACGACCATGTCGGATTCGTCGTAGCGGAACATGGACCTGATCTCCGCCTCGGGGTAGCCAGGCCCCACCATTCGCTCGGCCGCCAGGAGCCAGGCGGCGATGGAGTTGCTGCCGTAGTCGGCATAGCTCGGGTTGGGAGGCTCGGGTGGGGGGAAGGCACTCAGCCATCGGGGGGTGTCGTAGAGCTGCCGATGGTCCACGGCGGCATCGAGGTAAACCAGCCGGTTTACCCGATCGGGAATGTGTGCGCCGAGATAGTTGAGCTCGCTACCGCCAAAGGAATGCGCCGCAAAGTACGCCCGTTGAAGCTTCAATGAATCGAGAACCGCGATAATGTCTCGGACCAGCGTGGTGGTATCGTATCCCGCCGCCGGCTTGCTCGAGGCACCGAAGCCGCGCCGAGTAATGCCGACGACACGAAAATGCGGCACGAACGCGGGCGCGAAGCTATCGAAGATATGGCTGGAGTTCCCAAAGCCCGAAAGAAAAATGAGCGGCTCGCCCTTGCCTCCCCAGTCCAGCACTTCCAGCTCCACTCGCGGGGCCACAGCAATTCGGAGAACCTTGTGCGGGGACGGATCCTTGAACCGAAGAACCTCATTGTCGCGATGGCCGGCGGCCGTCACCGTGAGGAGCGCCAGGGCTCCGGGGGCAAGTGCTGAACGAAAGAAACGAGACGGTCTCATATGACCCCCCTTACGGGCAGAGAGCTGCGGTAGGCGTTCTTCAGCAAAACTGCAGTCGTGTAGGAAGGTCGTGCAAGCGGCACGCTGGCGTTGCATGTAACCGGTCAGGCGTGGACTACGCCGGAGCTGATCAAGCGCTGGTGGTCGGCAAACCGGGGTGAGGTCATCCTCGCCGAGGTCGATCTCAGAGTCGGCGGGATGTGGCGGTATGTGATGATGGCCGACGGGTTCGAGGTCGCCTTTCATGGCGAGTACCGGGAGATCGTCCCTAACGAGCGGATCGTCAGCACCGAAGTGTTCGAGGGGATACCGAAAGCGAGGCGCCGGACACGCTCACTCTCACGGAAAAGAACGGACGCATCACCCTGACCATCCTGGTGGAGCACCAGAGCAAGGCACGCCGCGACGCACACATCGAGTTCGGCATGGAGAGCGGCTTGCAGGACGCGTTGGACCTCCTCGAGCAGGTGGCGATCTCGTTGCAATAAAGCGAGAAGTCGGAACGACGTTCACCCTGACAGAGCGACCGAGCCGGAATTCGCTCTTGTCAGGGTGATAACGCCACCTCACGCTTTAGCCCTCTTGTCAGTATGTTGTTCCGATCTCCTTCCCAAGATTTCATGCGCACACTGATCGCACTCGGTACCTTCGCGACCATCGTCTCAGTCGCCGCCGCGCAGTCCCCAACCGAACGGTACGTCATTGTCTCCAGCGGCGAACGTATTGGTCATCTGCACGTCACCCGCAAGGGCTCTCGCGTCGATACCGACTTCCGAATCGACGACAACGGCCGGGGTCCGAAGATTCGCGAGAGCTGGCGACTCGGACCCGATGGCCTGCCCAGGGAGCTGACTCTCTCCGGTATCAGCACGTATGGAGGCAAGGTGAAGGAGTCATTCGCCTGGCGGGGAAGCCGCGCCGAGTGGCGGAGCCTCAACGATCATGGGAGCGCCGCGGCTACTCGGCCTGGCGCCTACCTCGCCATCGACGGCAGCCCATACTCAGCTGCACTGTACCTTCCCGCGCTGATCGCCGCACCGAAGCAGACTCTTCCCACCTGGCCGGAAGGCTCGATCCGCGCCGAGCGCGTGCGCGAGATCTCCATCGGCAAGGCCGAAGGGAAGGGCACCGTGTGGGCCTTGTGGGGCCTCGACCTCGCGCCGGTCTTTGTGCTTACCGGCGCTGACGGCCGTTGGGTGGGTGCGCTGAGCAGCGGGTATGTGCTCGTGCCCGAAGCGTGGGAAGAGCAGGCGAAGCAACTCAACAGCGTCGCGGTGAGTCTCGAGGCCGAGATGCTGGCAACGCTCACCAAGCGATTGGCGCACCGCTGGAACCGTCCGGTCCATCTGCGCAACGTGCGGGTACTCGATCCGGTGAGCGGTACACTGTCGGAGCCCACCGACGTGGTGACACACGGAGGACACATCACCGCGATCGTCCGTGATTTCGAAGCTCCCGATAGCGCAATCCGGATCGACGGTGAGGGTGGGACAGTCGTTCCCGGGCTCTTCGACATGCACGGCCACTATGACGCCTGGCAGGGACCACTGCACTTGGCGGCGGGTGCGACCACCGTCAGGGACATGGGCAACGACGACGAGGTGCTCGACGCGACCATGCGAGGCGTGGATGCGGGCACGCTGATGGGCCCACGCGTGGTGCGCTCCGGCTTCATCGAGGGTCGCACCCCCTTCTCGGCCAAGGGCTCATTTGTTGCCGACAGCCTGCCCGACGCGTTGGACAGAGTCCGCTGGTACGCGGCGCGTGGATATGCGCAGGTGAAGGTCTACAACTCGGTGCCGCCGGACTGGGTCGCTCCTATTGCCGCCGAGGCGCACCGGCTCGGCATGCGCGTGGCGGGTCACGTACCCGCATTCTCGAGCTCACCGCGAGTGGTGCGGGATGGCTACGACGAGGTCACCCACATCAACCAGCTCATCCTCAGCTTCCTGATCAACACCGATACGGAGGATACCCGGACGCCGTTCCGCTTCACCGCGCTGGGCTTGCGTGCGGCAAAGCTGAGCCTGGACGATCCACGCTTGCAGCAGTTGATCGGAGAGATGTTGAAGCGCGGTGTTGGCCACGATCCGACGATCGCCACCTTCCAGTCGCTCCTTCTTGCCCGTTCAGGCAGCGTCACCTCGGTAGACTCGGCCTGGCTCGGCCACATGCCGGGCCCGATTCAGCGCAACCGGAAGGTCGCCATCCTCGACATCAAGCCGGCCGAGGACTCCGTCTATCTCGCCTCGTCTCAGAAGCTGCGCGATGTGCTGAAGCTGCTCTTCGAGCGCGGCATCCGGCTGGTGCCGGGAACGGATGATGTGCCCGGTGTCTTCCTCCACAGCGAGCTGGAGGAGTGGCAACGCGCCGGCATTCCGGCGAAAGACGTCCTCCGGCTGGCCACGATCGGGGCCGCCGAGCACCTGGGACTCGGTGCCGAGCTCGGCACAATTGCGCGGGGCAAGCGGGCCGACCTGATGCTGGTGCCCGGAGATCCCACGCAGGATGTCAGCGTACTGCGAAAGGCAAGGTTGGTGATGAAGGATGGTACCGTCTACTTCCCTGACGAGATACACGCCGCGATCGGCGTGCAGCCATTCAGCTCCCGACCTCCTATGCAGGAGACGCTGGTTCCGTAACTCTCTATTTCTTCATCACTCTCGATCCGCCACGGGCGGCAGCGACCTGAGATAGCTCCACAGAGCCTGCAGCTCTACGTCCGTCATTCTCTGTGCGTAAGCGGTGAGCTCTGACATGGGGGGCCGGAGCGCAGTTCCGTCCGGCCGCTTTCCCTCACGCAGCGTGCGGATAAACTGCGGCAACGTCCACGCACCGAGGCCTTCCGGACCCGGAGTAAGGTTGGCCGCGGGAGGCCAGCTCGGATCACCGCCCACGATGGTGCCCCCGCCGAGATCGCTCCGGTGACAGCCCATGCAAGCGCCTGCGATGTGACGACCGAATTCGACCGTCACTGCGGCTTCGGGCGGTGACGCCGCGTGGGGCCTGTCGTGCGACCCGATGACGTCGGCGGACAATGGGAACTTTCCGGTGGCGAGGAGCATTTTGCCGACCGGCCCCAGCGCAGGTGGTGGGACCCGCTTGTCCACTGCGGGTCGAGACTGGATGAAGGTGACGATGTCGGACAGCTCCTGGTCGCTCATGTCTCTGAAGTCCTGCGACGGCATCAGGGCCGGCTTGCCGTTTCGCTTGATCCCGTGCCGGACTATGTGATCCCAGTCGGACGCGGTGTATTCCCGCGTGACGCTTCCATTGCCAGCGGTGAGGTTGGGGCCCAGGAGGGTGCCAATAGCCGCATTGTCGACCATCACCCCGCCGCCGAAGTCCGATCCGTGGCATCCGCCGCATGCATAGCGCGACTCGATCAGATGCTTGCCTCGCTCAATCGCCTGTGGTCCGCTCGCGATGGGGAAGTCCCCCGTATGAACCGCGTAGGACCGGGAGAGCTTCCGGGCAGCCGCGTACGATGCCCAGCCGTACACGCCGAGGCCGACGACGAGCAGTACGGCGACGATGATTCCTAGGATACGCAACACTTTCATCAAGACTTCCTCGGTCCTTTCGGGTCAGCGCCAGGAGGATGGTGATCTTTGTTATGCCCGGGGCTCGATGGCGTGGGGATGTAGCAGTGAGGATAGCACGAAGGCGCGGTCTATAGCTTGGTTCCACAGCGCCGGCAGTAGCTCGCGTCTGCATCGTGCCCGCCGGCTCCGCACGAGGGACACGCCTGGGTCGAGATCGATGGCCCCATCGCGCGACTCAGCTCGGCGGTGACAATCCCGGTCGGCACCGCGATGATGCCGTAGCCGGTCAGCATGAGCACCACTGCCAGAACGCGGCCCAGTGTCGTCGCCGGCGCCAGGTCGCCATAGCCCACCGTCGTGAGCGTCACCACTGCCCAGTAGATGCTGATAGGGATGCTGGTGAAGCCATGCCGCTCTCCTTCGATCACGTACATCAGCGTCCCGACCACCACGACGATGGCCATGACCGTCGTCAGGAAAACGGCGATCTTCCTCCAGCTGGAGCGAAGTGCCTGCACCAGCGTCCGCGACTCTCGCAGATACTCGGCCAGCTTGAGCACCCGAAAGACCCGCAACAGCCGCAGCAGGCGGATGACCAGCAGGCTCTGTCCCCCGGGAACACCAGGCTGATATAACTCGGCAAAATAGCCAGGAGATCGATGATGCCGAGCGTGCTCCGGGCATAGCGCAGGGGGCGGTGCACAGTGGCGAGGCGAAGGAGGTACTCGATAGTGAAGAGAATCGTGAAGCCCCACTCGAGCGCACGCAGTGTCGGACCTGCCTGGGCCCGCACCGATGGAACGCTCTCCAGCAGCACCACAACCACGCTGCTCAGGATTGCCAGCATCAGCAGGAGATCGAAGAGGCGGCCTTCAGGCGTGTCCGCCTCGAAGATGATCTCGTGCAGGCGGGAGCGCAGAGTGCGGGACGGGCGATTCATACGGAGAAGCTAGTTGCCCTGCCCGGTTTTGCACCTCGGCGTTTCAGCCAACATAAAGCCCTCTTGACAATATCCGTTCCAACAGATAATCTGTCGCCATGGCAACCAAGACCATTCACCACGAGATCCGTCAGACCAAACCGTTCCGCTCCCTCCAGGAACAGTTGGTCATCAATCTCATGCGCACCACCCGGGCGATCGAGGAGAGCTGGATCCAGTATCTCAAGCGCTCGGAGGGGATCTCGCAGAGCCAGTACAACATCCTGCGCATCCTGCGGGGCGCGCGACCCAAGGCGGTGAAGATCAGCGAGATCGCCGACCGCATGATCACCCGCGACCCCGACGTCACTCGCCTGGTTGATCGCCTCATCAAGCAGGGCTTGGTCCGGCGCGAGCGAGATACCGAAGACCGGCGAGTCGTGCTGGTCGAGATCACCGGGGCTGGGCTCGCCATGCTGGCTCGGCTCGATGGACCGGCCGGCACATACACCGACGGAGCCATGGCGGGATTGAAGCCGCAGCAGCTCAAGACCCTGGATGCGCTGCTGAACGAGATCAGGGCCGGGATCCGGTCAGTAACGGGGTAAGCACGGGCTGAATGGCCTGCGTGCGACATAAATGTTTGTTGCAACGAATACCCTTCACACAAGGAGCTGCACATGTGGCCGGCAGTCCTCTCTCCTCGGAATCTGGGTGTCGCGGCAGTCATCGCCGGGCTTGGTCTGGCCGTGTCGGCGGGAATCGCTGATAAGGAGCAAACCCTCAGGGGCAGAGTCGAGAAGATCGGCGCGGGGACAGTGCAGAGCTTCGTGACGCTGGCGGCCGATGGAGCGCCGACGTCCATCGGAGTGACGATGTCCGCCGGTGCGCTCGAGCAGCTTCCCTCGCGCCCCAACACGGTAAGCCGCTGCTTCGATCTGAACGCCGACGGGCAGCACACGGGCCACGAGTGCATCGGCGACGAGGAGCGGATCCTTGACGTACCAGTGGACGTATCTGCCCGTCTCCCGTTCCGCTGGATCTCGGTCAACTGGAATCCGGCCGGCCACCACAACACACCGTATGCCAGCGCACACTTCGACTTCCACTTTCATGTGGGCGACCGGGATCGGGTCGAGCGTATCCGGGCGGGCCGCTGCGGTGAGCTGGCAGACTGTGAAGACTTCAAGGTTGCCACCCGTCCAGTTCCGCCATCGTATCTTCCAGATGGCTACATCGACGTGGGCGCCGTCGTGCCCCGGATGGGAAACCATCTGCTCGATTCCCAGTCTCCCGAGCTCAAGGATTCACTCCCGTTCAGCAGCACCTTCATCTATGGGGCCTACAACGGCGAGCTGATCTTCTGGGAGCCGATGATCACACTGGAGTTCCTGCAGAACAATCCGGCTGCATGTCTGGAAATCCGCCAGCCCGCAGGATTCCGTCAGCCGGGATACTATCCTACGCAGTACTGTGTGAGACAAGGTTCGACCGGTGCACGGACGGTTTCACTCGAGGGATTTCGGTACGTCGGTGAGAACGTCGAAGTAACGACGTCCAGGAAGGCCGTCGAGTAAAACGTCCGTTGGCAGCAGTACCTGACGTGCGTAGACGTCGGTATCTCGACGTCGTCGCTTGAGATCACCACGAAGACTTTCAGACAGGGAGTTTCATCATGGCGGAGAAGAAAACGATAGCAGTTGTGGGAGCTACCGGTGCCCAGGGCGGTGGAATGGTGCGGGCCATCCTGGCCGACAAGAGCGGCGCGTTCGCGGCCCGCGCCATCACCCGGGATCCCAACTCCGACAAGGCCAAGGCGCTCCGGGAAGCGGGGGCCGAAGTCGTCGGTGCAGACCTGGACCAGCCCGAGACGCTGAGGAAGGCCTTTGCCGGTGCGTACGGCGCGTTCCTGCTGACCAACTTCTGGGAACACTCCTCGCCCGAGCGGGAGCTCACCCAGGCACGCAACATGGCCCAGGCCGCGAAGGGCGCCGGCGTGCAGCACGTGGTCTGGTCGACGCTCGAGGACACGCGGAAGTGGGTGCCGCTCGAGGACGACCGGATGCCGACGCTGATGGGCAAGTACAAGGTCCCGCATTTCGACGCCAAGGGTGAGGCCGACGAAATCTTCCGCCAGCTCGGCGTGCCGACCACGTTCCTGCTCACCGCGTTCTACTGGGACAACTTCATCTATTTCGGCGCTGGTCCCCAGCGCGGCCCGGATGGAACCCTGGCGCTCGTCTTCCCCATGGACGACAAGAGGCTCCCCGGCATCGCGTCTGAAGACATCGGTAAATGCGCCTACGGGATCTTCAAACGCGGGAAGGAGTTCATCAACAAGACGGTGGCGATCGCCGGCGAGCATCTGACCGGAAAGCAGCTGGCGGCGGGAGTGTCGCGCGCACTGGGCCAGGAGGTGCGGTATACCAACGTGCCGCCCGAGGTGTACCGGAGCTTCGGCTTCCCCGGCGCGGACGACCTCGGCAACATGTTCCAGTTCAAGCGCGACTTCAACGACTACTTCGTCGGCGTCCGGGATCTCGAGTTGGCCCGCGAGCTCAATCCCGAGCTGCAGACGTTCGACGAGTGGCTCGCCGTGCACGGGCAACAAATTCCGATTCCGGCGGATCAGCCGGCATAAGGATGGGAAAGAAAAGAGCACCTCATCCCTTGCTGCGTTCAGGGTGAGGTGCTCTTTCTACCGCCTACCGCCCTACCGGCCTGGCGCTACCAGCTCAGCCAATAGCTCGCCTTCACCGCCACCACGTTCCGCGAGAAGCCGCCCGGAGAACAGTGCATCCACGTCTCGCCCGAGCCTCAGGTTTCCGAACCGCTCGTCATTGTCGCGGTTCTGCTGCCACACGAGAAAGAAGGTCGAGCCCGGCCGCCATTCCCAGCGCAGCACCGCGTTGGCCCGAAGCGAGCGGATGGTGAAGTTCTGTTGGCGGTATCGTGAACGTCGCTCCGCCATCGCCCGGATCGATCTGCGCGCCATCATTCGTCGCAGTGATAGTCCCCTTGTCCCGGCCGTATACCGCGAAGTCGTAGGTGCGGGGCCGGACGAACTCCTTCAGCTCGGTGAAGTCGCCCGCCGAGATGAGCGGTTGAAGGAAGAGCTGCAGGCTGAGCTTGGGCGTGAAGGTCCAATCCACCCGGGTGATCATCGAGACCTCTCGCTGGTCCAGCGTCGCGAAGACGTGCCGGGTGCCGAAGGTCGTCGCTGCCACGGGATCGGGTACCGCGGCGACGTACTGCGACAGTGTATGAAGCAGGGTGAGCGCCGGTCCGAAGCTCAGGCGCAGGGCGGCGGAGGGCCGCATGCTCAAGCGTCAGCTCGGCTTCGGTCCGGGTCTCGTCCGCGGCGGTCCAGTACTGCTTGAGGTTCCCGGTGAGCCTGGTGGTCTTCCGGGTGTCGGAGTTCAAGTCGACCTGCACGTCCCACTGCCCTGGGCTGCCGGGCCAGCGGCCCTCCCCGGGTGAGACGATCGTCGTACGCGGCCCCGGTGTAGTCGCCCCGGAGCTGGAAATCCCAGAAGTTGTGCAGCTGTCCCGTGAAGATGAGCCCATAGGACCCGTAGACCAGGTTGCCGTCGAAGTTCCACTGGTGGTTGGTGAATGGGAAAATGCCCCAGCGGCGGAACACCCGGCCCGGCTGCCGCTCGTTGTACTCGAGCGCGGTGGAGATGCCGCGCTGCGACGCCTCCGACTGAAAGCCAAGGTCGTTGATTCAAACGAAGGGCTGGTCTCCTGATAGACGAGCCCGCCCTCCCAGTGACGCCCGCTGTTCTTGCCCAGCGCCACCTGCCAGAAGTGTCCCGAGAGCGATGTGCGGGTCGGGTCGAGCTCGAAGCTGGTGGCGTCCGGACGCTGATAGTACCGGGCGCTGGACCGCTGAGTCCGTTCGATTGCCTCGGGCGTCCCGCGCACGGTGCTGAACCCGAACGACCCGTCGAGAGACCAGACCCGGTCGGCCCATGAGTTGGTGAAGTCGACGCCAACGCTGTACGCGCTGCCGCGGAGAAGAGATCTCAGCTCGGGGCTGTCCTGGTCGCGGTTCACCGCGGTGGCGATGATCCCCACCGTGCTGTTGCCTCCGCGCAGATCCTTCCGCACCCGTCCCACGAAGTAGTTGGTCAGCGGCTCGACCGGGGTGGTCACCCGCGAGCCCAGCGCATCCACGTAACGCGCGTCTTCGCCGGCGGTCACCGCATCGAGCAGGCCGAGCGACCAGCCGCTCCGGGTGCGGCCACTCAGCTTGGCCGCGGCGCGGATGGATGTCTCGGTTGGGGCATCCACGAAAGTTCAACCGTCGCCCCCCACGCTCCGCTGCGGCTCCCGCCCGATCCGCCGGCTGAAGAAGATGTCGGGCACGCCGAAGCTGTTGGACGCGCGGATGCCGCCGAAGCGGAACACGTCGGCGCCCTCCACGAAGAAGGGACGCTTCTCGGGAAAGAAGGTCTCGAACACGCTGAGGTTGACCACGGCCGGATCGACCTCGACCTGTCCGAAGTCCGGGTTGATGGTGGCGTTGAGCGGTGAGATCGCTGGTGAGGCCGTACTTGAGGTCGAGCCCGGCCGATCCGTGATACTCGTCTCCGCTGCGAAAGGGGTCTCCCGCGGCGCTGGGCTCATACGAGCCCCGCGCGAGCAGGTAGGGCGCCAGCTCCAGCCGCCGCTGGGCCTGCAGCGGGCCGAGCCCGACCAGGTGCCCGTACCGGCTGACCCCCCCGACCTCGCTCTTGGGCACGAAGGCAAACCAGTCCTCCTCGCCCTTCCGGAGGACCTTGCGATAGAACTGGATCCCCCAGGTGCCGTCCGCCGTGGAGTTGTAGCGGAGCTGCGAGAGCGGGATCCGGATCTCGGCGGTCCAGCCCAGCGAGTCCACCTGGGTCCCGCTCTCCCATACCGGGTCCCAGGAGAGGTCTTCCTCGCTGCCCTGAGCCGAGGAGCCGAGGATTCCGTCCAGAGTGGCACCACCGGGCGTCACCCGGAAGCGCACGCCGCTCAGGTGATCGTGGAAGGTGTCCAGGTAGACGTCGAACTCGTCGGCCTCGACCTCTTCGTCCCGGCGAGCGAGCGCCGCCTTGATCCTGCTGCGGCTCCCGGTCGTGGAGCCGGGCACCGACATAGAGCGCGTCGTCGCCGATGAGCACCCGCACCTCGGTCCGCTCGGTGGCGGGCTGGCCCTCGGCCGGCTCGGTCTGCGTGAAGTCACTCGCCGGCTCGGCGCCGGCCCACGAGCTCTCATCCAGGCGGCCATCCACTGTGATGGTGCCCTGGACCCGCGCCGCCCTGATCTCCGGCGCCGCGGCATGCCGGTCGGCGGGTGCCGAGTCGCGTGGGGAGGGAGTATGGATTTTGAAGGGTGGCGACGAGGGCGAAGGCGAGCGGGGCTGGTAGTACGCCGGGCATAGGACTCCCAAGAGTGCGAGTGAAGAAGATCGCACTTTGATACGTCCACCGGGTCAAAAGGTTGCAGGGACGCGTAGATGGGAGTTCGTAGGGCGAGAGAGGGTGTCTGCCGCGGCACCCTTCCTGGAACTTCCCTTCTGTCGCGGGACCCGGCATGTTAGGGTAGGGTTCCTCTCTGCTAAGGTGCAGTTCCAACCATGACTTGCTCGCTGCCCACCCGCTCGTCTTCGCAATCTCACATGTTCGCCGTAGCGCTGCCGCCGTGAGTTGTGGGGCGCAACCCATTGCTGACCGCCGCTCCCTCGCCTACAATCGCTGGTTAAGAACGAGGTGGAGAGAAAGACCATGAAAGGTGATGATGTGCCCGTTGCGCCGCCCCGCGAGATCGACCGTCCCACTGTATCGACGCACGGAACTGCCGGGTTCATTGCAGGTATCCTGTTCGGCGCGTTTCTGGGCGCGGGCTTCGCCCTGCTGCTGGCCCCCGAACGCGGTGACAAGATCCGGGGCAGACTCAAGCGGCGGATGCGTTCTCTCCGAGACGATGCTCGCGATGGCATCGACCGGGCGGGCAACGCCACTAGGAAGGAGTTTCGCCGGCGGCAGCGCCGCATTCGTGCCGAGCTTGCCCGGGCGCGCGCACGGGCTGAGCAGGCGCTGGATTAGGGTTATCGCTTCGCCAGTTTTCGGCGCAGCTCGATCCCCTGCCGCTTCAGAATGGAATCCGTGATCTCGCGGGCAGGGAGTGACTCCACCAGATGCAGCTGCGCCTCTGCATCTTCCCAGCGCTTCCGGTCGGAGTATATGCGCGCGAGCTCCAGGTGATGCTGAATCCGGCCGGGATCGATCTCAACCGCCTTCTCCATGAACGCAATCGCCTTCTTCCAGCTGGCCTGCTTGAAGACGCCGGCTCCGAGAAAGTTACGGGCAAAGAAGCGGCTGAGGCCCGAGAGCCGCATGATCTCTGCGTTCCACCGGCCCAGGATGTGGTATGCGCCGTCGTGACGTGGATCGAGCGCAATGGCCCTCAGCGCTTCACGCCGGATGATGCCGGCTCGACGGATCCGCGCGTCGTTGCCCAGCAGAATCGATCCGGTCCCAATCGCCGCCGCCAGCGCGAAGTGGCCGTCCGCCCCAGCAGAGTCGCTCGCCACCGCCCGCGCCGCATAGCGCTCTGCCAGCGCATACAGGGAATCGCGCCGCGCTCTACGCAGCGAGTCCGGAAGCAATTCGGTCAAGTCGAGCAGGGTCATCGCCGCCCGCCAATTGGCCTCATAGTTGGTGGAGTCTTCTTTCATCGCCGCGCGGAAATGCTCGAGAGCGGTTCCGGGGTCGTGCGCGTCGTTCGCGGCCACGCCCATGGCGATGTGATCGCTCGCGCTCTGCGCCATGAGCGAGCCGGCAGGCACTGCACCGAGGAGTATCAGGGCTGTTCCAATCGCCGTACGCAGCTGCGAATCCTCTTCGAGGGTGATTGAGAATGGTTATTCCCTCACTGATTCAGCACAAGCGTGACGGCCACGCGCTCGAGCCCGCTCAGTGGAGCGAGCTGATCAGGGAGTACACAGCAGGCCGTGTGCCTGATTACCAGATGTCGGCGCTGCTTATGGCCGTGCTATGGCGGGGATTGGCGCCCGAAGAGCTCGCCGCACTGACTGACGCAATGATCGAGTCAGGCGACCGGCTCACCTTCGACGGATTCGGGACGCCGCGGGTGGACAAGCATTCCACTGGTGGCGTGGGCGACAAGGTCTCGCTGCTGCTGGCTCCCATGGTAGCGAGCTGCGGGGTGGCGGTTCCCATGATGTCAGGCCGCGGACTCGGGCACACCGGGGGCACCCTCGACAAGCTGGAGTCGATCGCCGGCTTTCGTACCGGCCTCACTCTGGCGGAGACTCGCGTCCAGATCGAGCGGCTCGGCTGTGCCATGCTGGGCCAGACGCCCGAGATCGCTCCGGCAGACAAGCGGCTCTATGCGCTGCGCGATGTGACCGGTACAGTGGAATCGATTCCCCTGATCTCCGCGAGCATCATGTCGAAGAAGCTTGCCGAAGGACTGAACGGACTGGTGCTGGATGTGAAGACCGGTAGTGGCGCTTTCCTGCCCGAGCCTGCTCGCGCGATAGAGCTAGCCCAAACGATGATCGGGCTGGGGCAGGTACGTGGCTGCCCGACAGTGGCGCTGCTGACCGCGATGGATCGTCCGCTGGGCCGAGCATGCGGGAACGCACTCGAGGTGGAAGAGGCTATCGAAGGCCTGCGGGGCAATGGGCCCGAGGATTTGATGGAAGTGACCTACGCACTGGGTGTGGAGATGCTGCTCCTTGTGGGTGCGGCCAGGGGCCCGGCGCAGGCACGAAGGCAGCTGGAACAGAGCGTAACGTCGGGCAGGGCACTCGAGAAATTCGGGCAGGTGATCGAGGCGCAAGGTGGAAACCCGGCCGTGCTCGACGATCCGTCGGTGCTGCCGCAGGCGGCGGAGGTCGAAGTCTTCCGGGCACCGGCTACTGGAGCGGTGGTTCGGGTGGAGCCTCGTCGCATCGGTCAGGCCATCGTGGAGCTGGGCGGCGGAAGGCGGACCATGGATGACCAGGTTGATCCGTCGGTCGGGTTCGTCATCCCCACAAAGCCGGGTCAACACGTGCGAACCGGAGAGCCACTGGCCTCGGTCTTCGCATCGAACAGGAGCGGAATCGATTCTGGACTTGCGGCGCTCAAGGAGGCGATCGTGATCGGAGACAAGGGAAGGCTCATGCCGCTTATCACCCACCGCGTCACTGCGGATGGGGTCAAGGCACTATAGAGTATGTCGATCCTCGGTGGTCCGGTTGGAACGCTACTGGTGGCGTTGGCGGCGGTAGTCGCGCTGCTAATCTGGCTACGGCGCGACCGAAGCTATCCGGGCCCACGTCTCATCGACGATGACGGGATCGATCGCGAGGAGCTGGAGGCCGCCGAGCGCGAGGTGCGGGACCTGGATCCCACTGCGCGGCCGGAAGAGGGGTTCCCGGACGAGGACTGGGGCCCCGGTGCCTCGCGTCCTCGACCTCCGGAGCGTCTCTAGGCATGGATATCACGACGGAACGTGACAAATCTGATTTCGAGGAGCTGAAGCGGACCGTGGAGGAGCTGCACGTCTGTGAGGCTTCCTACATATCGACCCAGCATGTTCGCGAGACCTTCCGAGGGACTGCGCTCTGGGATGGCGCCGTTTCCATTTTCGGGTTGACCGGCCACGCCGCCGCCACAACGTGTTATGCGTGGTCCGACCATGAGCCTGGATCGGGCGCGCGCAGCTTCTATGCAGTTCTCCACCTCGCTCCGATCGAGTCCGCCCGCGACGCGGTTCGCGCGTCACTGGCAATCAAGCATCGGGTCAAACCCGGGTAGCTGAAGGTGCGTGTCAGCTGCTTCCGAAGCCGGTCCGCCTGACCCGTTCGGGCTCATCGGCGCTGAGCGCCGCGCGCGCCGCCTTGACGATTCTGGCGGCACTGGCCGCAGCTTCGTCCACGTCTCCCTGGGACGGTGACACTGTCCCCCGTTGAGCGAGCAGAATAGCGGTCACAATGGCGGCCGCAGCTGCGTCAGAGAAGTTGTCGGACATGGCGAGAGTACCAGGCTTATCTGTGTGTGCCATAGGCGATATATAAGTATGGCGTCGTGGCCTCAATACAAACACACATCAATATCGCCCACCACGCGAGCCGTAGCCACAGGGCAGACATGCCGGCGCCGCGGGGCTGGTGGGACTCGCCCGAATACGCTCCGCGAAGGCAACACGGCAGCCGAGTGCCGACACGGAGATGCTGCTCATGGCAGGAATTGCGTAGACCCGAGGAGGCTTGGATGCCGGGGGAGAAGTTTCTGCTGGACGATAGCTCTTGCTAAGGGTGCAAGGTGTCTACTTTGGCTACCCGCGGCGTTCTGAAGCGGGAGTAACCTTGCCGCAGGTATTGCACACCGCGTCTGAAGGCCCAGGTGCCGTGCGGGCCAAGAAAGAGTCCGCCTTGAAGCGTCACGGCTATCATCGTCACCACTGCCGCTCCCAAACTTGCTATGAGCAGGGTAAGGGCATTACCAAGGTGAGCAGCACGGCAGACATGGACAACCGTAGCAGAGGCAAGTCCGACGAGGCCAGCGAGCAGCACCCCCGGCACGTGGGCCCGACCAAACCGCGACCAGGCAAGTCCGGTCACCTTTCGGCTCAGGTTAGCCATGCTCATGAAGTTGATACCCATCGCGATCGACACCGCCACGGCGACTCCGCCCACGCCCCAGTGCTGTCCTATGAGCGCTCCCAGAACGACTAATACTGCAAATACACCCTGTCGGAGCGCGCGAGCGTAAACCACGCCCACCGCTTTTGTTAGGGTATCACTGATCTTGCTGCTCATCCGAAAGAGGAGACTAAAGGTGAACAGCTGGAATGGGAGCACCACACCGCTCCACCCGGGACCGAGAAAGACGGGAATGAACTCCGGGGCGAGGATCAGCAGAAAGGAGGCGACCGGCAGCGAAACGAGAGCGACCACGGCGCTGGCGCGCTCGTATGCGCCAGCGAGGCGCTCGCGTTCATCCTGAATATGCGCCATCACCGGAAAGAGAACCCGATTGACGATTCTGCCGAAGGCCGTGGCGGGCATTACCATGAAGGAATAGGCCCGTCCATAGATGCCCAATGGAGCGGGGCCCAGCCAGCGGCCCACGACGAAGTTATCGCCTTGCTGCGAGAAGAAATGACCCAATTGCGCAAGTGAGTGGCCGAAGCCGAAGGAGAGCACCTCGCGAGTCGCTCGGGCATTGAAGCTGGGTCGAAGGGGATGCCGGGCAGCAGTGTACATCATGGCTGTTCGCAGCGTTGCTTCGCCGAGGGTGGCCCCCACCAGAGCCCAGACACCATACCCCCACCACGCCATCGCCACGCCAACGCACGCGTATCCCACCGTGTAGCTACCAAGTTCGAGTGCAACGAGCCAGCGAAACCGCAACTCCCGTGCGAGAAGGGACTTGGACACCATGTTGACGCCTTCCATGGGGAACAAGATTGCCACACCGCGGAGGACCGGCTCGAGGGCAGGTATGCGATAGAACGTCGCTATGGTGCCTGCACCGAACCACACGCCAAGGCCGAGAAGGAGGCCAAGCGCTGTAGAAATGGTGAAAGCCACTCGGACGTGAACGGGCTCCAACTCCTTACGCTGGATGAGTGCGGGCCCTACACCAGCCTGTGAGACAATCTGCGAAAAGGCGATGACGACACCGGCGGCTCCCATCAGACCGAAATCGGCCGGGGTGATCAACCGCCCCAGAGCCATCAATACCAGCATGTACACGACGACTCGGATTCCAGTTCCCGAGAACGTCCAGAACATTCCACTGAAGACGCGGTTTGTCAGCCGTCGCGCTTGGGGATGTTTGGGTGACGTTGGCTCGCCGTCCGGTATCATTGAAACTCTCCTGAATTCAGCGCGAGGCTCAAACGTCCAAATTGCTCACGTACTTGGCGTTCCGCTCGATGAATTGCCGTCGCGGCTCGACCTCGTCGCCCATCAGCTCGTCGAAAAGCTTCGACGCTTCCACCGCGTCCTCCATCGTGACACGAAGAATCGTCCGGGTTGCGGGATCCATGGTGGTCCGCCAGAGCTGATCCGGATTCATCTCGCCCAGCCCCTTGTAGCGCTGGATGTTGATCGATCCCTTGCCGTCGCCATTCTGGAGACGCTTGGAGTATTCCTCGCGCTCCGGTTCGCTGTAGGCATAGAACTCCTCCTTGCCTTTGGCGACACGATAGAGGGGCGGCTGCGCGATGTAGACATACCCTGCCTCGACCAGCTCCTGCATCTGACGGAAGAAGAAGGTGAGGAGCAGGGTTCGGATGTGGGCGCCGTCGACATCCGCGTCCGTCATCAGGATGATCTTATGGTAGCGGGCGTCTTCCAGGTTGAAGTCATCCTTCACCCCGGTTCCGATCGCCGTGATCATGGCCCTGATCTCCTCGTTGCCGAGGATACGGTCGATCCGCGCGCGCTCGACGTTCAGGATCTTGCCCCGCAGCGGCAAAATCGCCTGGAAGGATCGATCCCGGCCCTGTTTGGCGCTGCCGCCGGCGGAATCACCCTCGACCAGATAAATCTCCGAGTGCGCCGGATCGTCGATGGAACAGTCGGCGAGCTTGCCCGGCAACACTGCGTTCTCGAGACCTGACTTCTTCCGGACCAGATCGCGCGCCTTGCGCGCCGCTTCCCGGGCCCGGGCCGCGCTGACCGCCTTCTCGATGATGTTCCGCGCCACCGGCGGATGCTCATCGAGGTAGTTGCCGAGGTGCTCGTTGACGACCGCTTTCACGATGCCCTCGACCTCGGAGTTACCCAGCTTCGTCTTGGTCTGCCCCTCGAACTGCGGCTCACGCACCTTGACGTGCAGAACGCAGGTGAGACCCTCGCGAATGTCTTCGCCCGAGAGAGTAAAGTCCTCCTTCTTCAAGAAGTCGCGCCGCTTCGCCACATCGTTGATGGTGCGCGTGAGCGCCGACTTGAAGCCCGTCAGGTGAGTGCCGCCCTCGTGGGTATTGATGTTGTTCACGAAGGTGAAGGTGTTCTCGTTGTACCCGTCTTCATACTGCAGCGCGATGTCCACCTCCACGTCGTCCTTGGTGGCGGTGAATGAGATCGGCTTCGGATGGAGCGGCTTCTTGTTCCGGTTGAGCCACTCGACAAACTGGATCAGGCCGCCCTTGGCGAAGAAGGTTTCGCTCTTGACCTGCCCCTCCCGCTCGTCCTTGATGTTGATGGTGATGCCCCTGTTCAGGAACGCGAGCTGCCGCAGCCGATCAGCCAGAGTACTGTAGTGATACTCGAGCACCGTGAAAATTTCGGGGTCCGGCTTGAATCGGACCGTGGTTCCGCGGCCTTTTGCCTTGCCGAGTACGGTCAGCTTCTTCACCGTCTTGCCGCGGACGAACGCCATGTGATGCCGCTGCCCCTCGCGGTCGACGATGACTTCGAGCCGCTCGCTGAGCGCATTCACGACCGACACACCCACGCCATGTAGTCCGCCGGACACCTTGTAGGTGTTCTTGTCGAACTTGCCGCCCGCGTGCAGCACCGTCAGCGCGACTTCGACTGCCGGAAGTTTCTCGGTGGGGTGCATGTCCACCGGAATACCTCGACCGTTGTCCGATACAGTGATGGAGTTGTCGGCATGGATCGCCACCGAGATGGTGTCGCAGTGCCCGGCGAGTGCCTCGTCGATCGAATTGTCCACCACTTCGTACACGAGATGGTGCAGACCATTCTCGCTGGTGGATCCGATGTACATGCCCGGGCGCTTGCGCACGGCTTCCAGGCCCTTGAGGACCTGGATCGATTCCGCTTTGTACTCTGGTTTGCCGCTGGTTTCTTTGGCCATGTGTCCTTGGCGATAGGGCTAGTGGGCTACGAGCTCGAGCCGCCCCTACTGCGTTCAGGGTCTACCGTGATTTCGCTCGGTGTTCCTCACGGTTGTGGCTCATAGCTCAGGAGCCACGGCTACCGGTTCATCATTCCGGGTATCCATCGTATTTCCTTCACCCGCCCCGACCGCCCGGCATTCAGGCGGGCCAGGATCTTGGGAGACATCAAACCCAGCTCATTTGCCCATGGCGCCGTTGCCACCCTTACCCGCAACACTCCGTCGGGCGTGATCGAATCAGGCTCCGTCACCGACGCAATCTGTGGTCCCACCAGCTCGGCCCACTCCTCGATGATGCCGGCCTGCTGCACTCGCTTGGTGATGCCAGCCTGCTTGAGGTAGCTGGTGAGGGCATCGGCGAGGGGTACGGGGATTGTCTTTTGTTTCAGTCAGTTTCGTAGATCCTTCGCTGCGCTCAGGATGAGGAGCTCTACTGAGCCCGAACCTTGCCATTCTCCACGACCCATACGGGCAGATCCAGATTGCTCGGCAGCTCCTCGCGACGAGGCGTGGTAATGAAGACCTGTCGCTCGTTCGAGTCGAGCAACCGCCCTGCCAGCCGGCTCTGGCGCTCCGCGTCGAGCTCGGCGAACACATCGTCCAGCAGCAGTGCTGGCTCGGTGCCCCTCGCGGCCCGAAGGCTCACGATCTCGATCAGCTTCAGCGCGATCGCGGCGCTACGCTGCTGGCCGGTCGAACCGTAGTCCCGGAGCCGCCGCCCTCCAACCTCGAGTATCAGATCGTCCCGGTGCGGCCCGGTCGTCGTCGCCAGGCGGGTACAGTCGTCGGGCAGAGACTCCGCCAATGCCGCACCCCAAGCTTCGCGTTCTGACAGCTCCAACCGACCCTGGTAACGCATCGTCGCGGCCCCATGCTCACCGAGGCGATCGAGCTCCGCCGAAAACTGATCCGCCGCTGTGGCAACCCAGTCGAGTCGCGAGCGTACCAACGCCGCACCCGCGGTAGCGAGAGGCCCGTTGAACGCTTGCGCCATGTCAGGCCGGCCCTGCCGGAGCGCGCTATTTCGCTGAGCCAGCGCAGCGCGGTAGCTCGTCAGCGCCCGAAGGTAGCGCCGGTCGGACAGGGACAGCACCCGATCCAGATACTGCCGCCGCTCTGTCGCCGGGCCGGATGCAAGGCCCACATCGGAGGGGAGAAAGGCGACTGCGAGCCAGTTGCCGACCGAGTCGGTCAGCCGCCCGATCTCTTCTCCGTCGACGGTGATCCGCTTCTTCCGCCCCGAGTAGGCGGCGCTGACCGTCTTCGCGGGGCCTCCACCGATGTGCACCTCGACCAAGAATCCAGGCGGATCCCGCACCACCTGCCCATCGCTGGCACCCCGGAACGAGCGGAACAGAACGGGGTAGTAGATGGCCTCGAGGAGGTTGGTTTTGCCCTGGGCATTGGCCCCGAGCAGTACCAGTCCGTTGGCGGGTGCCTCGCGGTCCAGGTCAGCCAGGTTCCGGTACCCGCGGGCGACCAGACGCCGAATCAGCACTATCGAATGTGGATCAGCCGGCTCGAGGTTCCGCCCTGATTCCCCAGAGCATCGACTCCGTACACCTGAACCTCAAAGGTCTGACCCGCGTGCCCGAACGTCGCCAGTGGCAGCGAAAAGCGGACGGTGGTCTGCACCAGCTCAGGGGTGAAGGGCGAAAATCCCTGGCCTGCGCCTGTGACAAAGAAATAGACGGTAGCCACCCCATCCTGATCGGTCGTGCTTCCCTGAACGGAGAAGAGCGCACCGGCGATAACTGTGGTGTCTGCTCCGTTCGGCTGATCGATGAAGGTTACCGGTCCAACTCCATCGCTCGGAGTAGGAAACGTGAGGCGCTCCCGCTCGTCACAACCGGTTCCGAACGCGATCATTGACGACGCTACCAGAGCACTTCGCCGCCATGGGAATCCAGCCTTTTGGCCGGCTCTCCCTTTTGTCCGCATCCCTAAAAAATAGTCGGTGAAGGAGTAAATTTGCAGTCTTACTCTCCCTTGAAGAGGGGCTTCCGCTTCTCGGTAAAAGCCGCGGTTCCCTCGCGCATGTCCGAGGTGGCTGAGAGCAGGCCGAAGTGGTTGGCCTCAAGCAGAAGGGCCTGATCCAGGGTGGTTTCCATGCCTGCATCAACGGCCTCGAGGCAGGCACATATTGCCAGTGGCCCGTTCTCCAGGATCGTTCGCAACATCGCCTCCGATTCGGCCAGGAGCTTGTCGCCGGGTACCACGCGGTTCACCAGGCCGATGCGGTACGCCTCCGCCGCGTCGATCATTCCGCCTGTGAGGAGGAGCTCCAGCGCGCGTCCGCGTCCCACCAGCCGGGGCAGCCGGGCCGTTCCACCGTATCCTGGACCGATGCCGAGCTTGACCTCGGGCTGGCCGAAGCGGGCGTGCTCCGCAGCAAGCCGTATATGGCAGGCCATCGCCAGCTCGCAGCCCCCGCCGAGCGCAAAGCCGTTGACCGCGGCAATGGCCGGCTTGCCACAACGCTCCAGGCGTCGGAACACCTGTTGTCCCCGGAGTGAGCGAGTCTTGCCTTCCATTGGCGTCTGCCCGGCCAGCTCAGTTATGTCCGCGCCGGCCACGAATGCCTTGGTGCCGGCACCCGTGAGAATGACGCCTCGCACTGCGGCATCCGTTTCTACCCGAGTAATCGCGTCACCCAGCTCGGCGATCACTGTCGCGTTGAGGGCATTCAGCTTGTCGGGCCGGTTGATGGTGATCCGGGCGATGCCGTCGCTGAGCTCGAACAGGAGGGTTGTAGGCATAGGAGTCGGGAGCTAGGAGCTAGGAGCTGGGAGCTGGGGTCGAACAAACCTAATGAATATCCCCATGCCATATTGCACGGGCTCCCAACTCCCGCTCCCAACTATCTTCCGCCGATGCACATCCCATCTCCCATCTCGTGGAATCCGGATTTTTCGATTCGCATCCTCGACCAGACGCTTCTCCCTGGGACCGAGACGTATCGTGATCTCTCCTCAGTGGACGAAGTGGCGGAGGCCATCCGCACGCTTCGAGTGCGAGGTGCGCCGCTGATCGGGATTGCAGCCGCGATGGGGGCGGTCGTCTCGATAAGGCAGCGGGGCAGTGGGGTTGAGGCGCAACATCTGCTCGCCCGCGTCAGAAAAGCGTGTGAGACTCTCGGGGCCACGAGGCCCACGGCAGTGAATCTGCACTGGGCTCTTCGCCGAATGTGCGCCCGCGCCGAGCAGGCGTGCACGGCGGGAGAAGATTTGTTTGCCTCGCTCCTCGCCGAGGCCAACGCCATTTGGGAAGAGGATCGCGCCATGTGCGAGCGCATCGGTGAGCTCGGAGCCAGGCTGATACCCGATGGCGCCACCGTGTGCACCGTGTGCAACGCCGGCGCGCTCGCCACAGGTGGCATTGGGACCGCGCTTGCGCCGATCTACGCCGCTCACCTCGCTGGGCGTCGGCCGCACGTTGTCGTGCCCGAGACTCGGCCCCTTCTGCAGGGCAGTCGGCTCACGGCATGGGAGCTGACGAAGGCGGGCGTGCCCTGCACGCTCATAGGCGACGGCATGATCGCGAGCCGCCTCAGGTTGGGCGACGTTTCATGTGTGATCGTCGGCGCCGACCGGATCGCCGCCAATGGTGACGTTGCGAACAAGATCGGCACGTACGGGCTGGCGCTGGCCGCTCACGCACACGGTATTCCATTCTACGTTGCCGCGCCTTCTTCGACGGTGGATCCGGCTACTCCTAACGGGGCAGCCATTCCGATCGAGCAACGTGAAGCGGACGAAGTTTCGACCTGGCAGGGAGCGCGCACGGCGCCTGTCGGTGTCGGTGTGTGGAACCCTGCATTCGACATGACCCCTGCGAAGCTGATCACCGGGATCATCACGGATAAGGGAATATTCCAGCCGCAGGAAATCCAATCTTCCGCGGAAACCCAGGTGTCATCCTGAGCTCTCCGTCTGATCCTGAACTCCACGAAGGATCTTTCCACTGATCCTTAGATGACCTCAATACTTGCCCTCGATCAGGGCACTACCGGCTCGACCGCCCTCGTCATCCACCAGGACGGTACTGTACTCGGGCGCGGATACCGCGAGTTCACCCAGCATTTCCCCGAGCCGGGCTGGGTCGAGCACGACCCCGAAGAAATCTTTCGTGTCTCTATCGAAGCCATGCGGGAAGCGGTCACCGCCTCGGGCGAGCGTCCCGCTGGTCTCGGCATCACCAACCAGCGCGAAACGGTGGTGCTGTGGGACCGGAGGACGCTGAGGCCGGTTGCACCCGCGATCGTGTGGCAGGACCGACGCACGACCGAGCGATGTCGAGAGCTGCAAGAGGCAGGCTTGGAGCCAATGCTGCGCGAGCGTACCGGCCTCGTTGTCGATCCCTACTTCTCGGCGACGAAGCTGGAGTGGCTTCTCCGTACTCCGGAACATGCCCGTCGCGCCGCAAAAGGAGAGCTCGCTGCCGGCACAGTTGAGAGCTGGCTGGTGGCGAAGCTCACCGGCGGGCGTGTTCATGTGAGCGACCATACCAACGCATCGCGGACGCTCCTCTACGATCTACGGCGGCGCTCATGGGATCCCGAGCTGCTGCGGCTATTCCAGGTTCCCCCGCAAGTATTGCCTGAGATCGTTCTCTCGTCCGGCGTAGTCGGCCACAGCGATGATGCACACCTGGGTTTTTCTCTCCCCATTGCCGGGCTCGCCGGTGATCAGCAGTCGGCATTGTTCGGCCAGGGCTGCGTCAAAGCGGGACTCGCAAAGAACACGTATGGCACCGGCGCATTTCTGCTGATGTTCACCGGAGACCGGGTCCCTTCGCCATCACCTGGTTTGCTCGCCACGGCAGCGTGCGACTCCGCGGGCCAGCCCGCGTATGCTGTCGAGGGCAGCGTATTCGTGGCTGGGGCGGCGGTGCAGTGGCTTCGCGATGGATTGGGACTCATCGCGAAGGCTGCGGAATCGGAGTCTCTGGCCCGGAGCATCCCCGACAACGGGGGAGTGTACTTCGTGCCCGCATTTGTCGGCCTTGGGACGCCGCATTGGGAGCCCGAGGCCAGGGGGATTATTACCGGCTTGACGCGGGGAACCTCGCGAGCACACCTCGTGCGCGCGGCCCTGGAAGCGATGGCGTACGGAAGCGCCGAGCTACTGGAGGCTATGGTGGCGGCGGAGCGTCTCTCGGTGCCGGCCTTGCGGGTGGATGGAGGTGCCGCAGCGAATGACTGGCTCATGCAGTTCCAAGCGGACACGCTGGGTGTACCAGTGGAGCGTCCTGACCTGGTGGAGACAACGGCACTCGGTGCGGCAGGGTTGGCTGGTCTTGCTTTGGGCGCGTGGACCAGCACCGATGAGTTCGTACAGACCCGCAGGTTCAAACGATTCGAGCCGAAACTGGACGAGGCACGGCGCAGGATGCACAAGGCCGGCTGGAGCCGGGCCGTGAATGCGGCATTGGCTTGGGCCCGGGCGCGATGACCGATCTCCCACTGCTGCTCCTGAAGCGCTCAGAACCGGTACTGCAGTCCTGCGGTGATGCTTCGTCTCCAGAGCGCCCGCCGCTCGAAGGGAGGGTCCAACTGGTCCTCCGCGAACGGCGAAGGCATCAGGGCGATCCCGGCAGACAGGACTGATTCGAGCTTCCACCCCAGGGGCACGCTCACGGCGAGCGCGCCATGTACGCCGAGGCTGGTCTTTGACTCCTCATCGAGCGCCTTCCAGATCTCGAACAGCGGTCCGGCGCGGAAGAGCATTCGATTGGCTCTGCCGATGCTGGCAACCCGATACACAACCTCCGGTGCCAGGCTGTACACGCGGAAGACATTTTTTGCGACCACGATAGCGTCGGCGCCCTCCAGTGCCATCCCGGCCGAGAAGTAGCCGACCCGTATTCCGGTGCCCAGAGTGGAACCTTCCCACCGTACGCCTGCGCCAAAAGTGGTAGGCCGATATGGATGGAATGAGCGTTCCTCCTGAGAGGCTTCGAGCGATCCTCCCCAGAATCGGTCGGCGCCCACCTCGGCGCCGACCGACCACTGACCTTCTACGGGGTTAGAAAGAGCGCATAAGGCGAGCACTGTCGCCAACATGTTGGTCAGCCGAAGGTTCATAGGGGATCCATGATCCTCAGTTTGATCCAGCCGTTGGTCACGTTGCTTTCTCCCTTGATGATCCAGTTGGCACCTGAAATGAACTGGCCTACGACCACGTCCTCTACGGCATTGCCGATCAGGTCATCCTGGGTGGTAATGAACGAGTAGACCGAGCGGAGAATTTTCTGGAGCGCGTTGGCACGCTTGATGATTCTTCCGATAGAGCTCGTTGTGTCCTTGCTGCCCGTGAGGTTCGGATACTGGGACTGAAGTACTGCCTGAAGATCCTTGAAGCGATTTCCGTCGAACTTGATCTGGCAGCCGGTATCGTCGTCTTCAAGGGCGATGATCCTGAAATTCTGATTCGGGTGAGCGGTCTTGTAGTTGTTCAGCTGCGTTTGGCTGAACAGCAGAACTTGGCCGGCCCACTCGAGCTCGTTCTGGTCGAACCGATAGTAGCCAGACGCCGGACCTCCACTGCACTGATAGTCGGTCAAGGAGTCGCTGGTGCCCGCCTGACCCAAAATATGGATTTCATATTCGGGGTCGCCCTTAAACCAACCTTCAAAATCCTGTACAAAGCGGGCGTACGTCATGTACATGCCAAGCGGAGGGCTCGGTGGCGGCAGCGGCTCAGGGGGCGGAGGTTCGGGTGGGGTAACAGCAAAGGCGGCGGAGCGACCAGGCCCAAAGTCGGTCTCCACTGGCACGATGGCAAGTACCGGTGTGTCCGGAGGTGCCTCAGCGCTGAGGACTCTGCGGGCGCCTTTAACGTTGTACGCTACCGGCGTATCGCCATCTTCCCGCGCGCTGGCAACCAGGACGTTCGTCCCGCCAGACCAGGCCGCCCGATGCTCGTCAACCGGGAAGTAGATCTCGAGCGGCGCCGCGGCACGGGCGTCGGCTTCCACGGCCGACTCCGCCTCTCCCGAGAGCCGAGCGACGTCCCGCATTGCCTGGCGACCTTCACGGGCAAGGAGTTGTTGCAGATGGAGTTTGTTCTCCGGGTACGGTGAACGGTCCAGCTCGGCTTTCATGAAGGTCCGGAACTCGGCGGCATCGAGTGCCTTGGCGAATCGTCTGGCGAGCCGGTCAGCGGCCTCGCGTTGTGATCGCTCCTGGGCTGGCGTGGAGCGTGTCAGTCCCTCCTCAACGATGGGTGCGGTGGATTCGGGCCGGTCGCAGGCGGCGAGCGCCGCAAGCAGGCCGATGGAAAGACGGATCCTGGTACGCATGGCTCCTCCTCGGAAAAGACACCAGGTGCTTGATCTGGCTGCGGTGCGGAGGCCAAGCTAGAAACGGATCGTATGTGGATTGGGACCGGGGTTACGCAACGCGGGGCAGGAAAAGGTTGAAGCGGGTGATTTACTCCTCGATGGAAGCGTGATAGGTCACGAGAGCCACTGTGTCCTCCACGGGACACTGTCCGGCCATCACGCGGAGGCAAATGCGATGGCCGTCCTTATGGCGGAAAAGTGCGCCGGCGCCGTACCCCATCTTCTGCTCACCAAGCACTCGTGACTGCTCCTCCATAGTGGCGAACACCCCGAGTACACCGCCAATTCGCTGGAGTTCGGCCGGCGAGTCGTAACCCAGCATTCGCGCAAAGGGGGCATTTGAGGTAAGGGGCGTACCATCCCGGCGGAAGAGGCAAAGGCCGACTGGCGCTCCGTCGGCGAGAGCGCGAAGTCGCGATTCCGCCTCGCGTAGCGCGTCTTCCACTCGCCGGCGTGCTACCATCGCTTCCTTGAGGTCCACGATCTGTTTGCGGAGACCGGTGACCTCATGGATGAGGTCCTGCTTGGGGCGATGGTTGTCTCGCATCGTCCATTATGACGGCTCGAACCACGGCTCTTGCACGCGGATCAGATTGAAACGGAGGCTGGTTGTGCAGCGGGCTAGGACTTATGACCTGCGACTGCGGCCCGCGCCGCGTTGAGAGCGACTTCGATGCCGTTGGGCGGGATGTCCAGGTGGGTCACCGCTCGCACCGCGGTCGGGCCGAGCACACTGAACCGGACGCCGTGGCTCGCGAGCGTTCGTGCGTTGAACGCCTCTCCACTCAGACCCGTGCCTTGAACGTCGAAGATCACGATATTGGTCTGCACCCGCTTCACGTCGAGCTTCACACCCGGGATCTCGGCGAGTCCGGAAGCGAGCTCGCGCGCCCGCTGATGGTCCTCCGACAGACGCTCGACATGATGGCGGAGCGCATATACGCCGGCAGCGGCGATGATGCCGGCCTGCCGCATGGCGCCTCCGAACCGTTGCTTGAAGACCCAGGCTCGTTCGATGAAGTCGCGGGAGCCGGCCAGCACCGCCCCGACCGGCGCGCCCAATCCCTTGCTGAGATCTACCCAGATGGAATCCAATGGAGCTGCAAAGGCTCGTGCCGAAGTTCCAGTGGCTACGACGGCATTGAAGAAACGGGCCCCATCCATGTGAGTCACCAAGCCGTGGGCGTGGGCCACGCTACAGACCTTCTGGATCCGGTCCAACGGCCAGCAGACTCCGCCGATGGAGGCGCTGGTCTGCTCGATCGACGCCACCCGTGTGCGCGGCATGTAGTGAACCGGCGGCCGGATCGCGCTCTCTACCTGTTCTGCGGTGAAGAAGCCGTCCTCGCTCGGCAGCGGCCGGAATAGGGCGCCGATCAGGGCCGCGGCGCCACCAGCCTCGTACAGCAGGGGATGGGCGAGCTCCTGAAGCAGGATCTCATCCCCAGCCTGGCAGTGCACCGCGAACGCGACCTGGTTGCACATCGTGCCGGAGGGAAGAAAAAGCGCCGCCTCCTTACCCAGGAGATCGGCGACCATGTCCTGCAACAGATTGACGCTGGGGTCTTCGCGCTGCTGCTCGTCTCCGACTTCCGCTTCGCACATGAACCGCCGCATCGGTGCCGTCGGGCGGGTGACGGTATCGCTGAACAGATCGACCATTACCACTCCATCATCTCGATCCTCCTGAGACCAACGCGCAGGGGAACAATCGTAGCAGCGGCGCACACAGCAATCACCGCCAGACCGGAGAACACGAGTTGGGGCGTGATCCCCACCGGTTGCTGGGCATATCGCTGGTCACGCAAGTAGTTCGTCACCGGTATGGCTTCAATGCCGATGATCAGCGCCAGAAGACACAGGCTGCTCATCATGTACACCAGCCCACCGAAGCTGGTGGGAATCTGAGCCGCGTTCTCGGTTCCGAATTGAGGATAGAGTGCGCCAAACGAAAGCGCCAGCGCGCCGGCGGCCAGGGTATAGAGCAGGATGGTGCCGACGGCGACTGTCATCATGAAAGCGCTGGCATGCAGCAGCCAGTTCGTGAAGACGGTGATGATCAAGGCGAGCACCAGCAGCGGTACCGTGCCGATCCAGTACTTGCTCCACAACATGGATCGCGGATCGAGCGGGCTCGAGCGCAGCAGCCACATCTGCCGACCCTCGAGCGAAATCCCCGGAAAAATGAATCGGGCTGCCACTGCCGCCAGAACGAAGCCTGCGAGTCCCAGGTTGAGGAAGGAGATCACCGTCACCAGCCTGAAGGGCACTCTTTCCCCCGAGTGCAGCGGCAGAGACTTGATGTTGAAGAGATACACCATCAGGAGCACGGCCAGCAGGATCAGCTGGCTCCATTGAGTGTTGTCTCGGAAGAACAGTCTCAGATCCTTGAGAATGAACTCACGCTTCGACGGCGACTGGGAGCGCAGCAGTCGCGAGACTGGCCCACGCAGCGGACGCAGGACCTTCCGCTCGGCGCCTTCCTGTGCCTTGGAGAAGCCGAGGAAGTAGAGCTTTTGATGGATCAGCGCTCCCACTGTCACCAGGCCGGCGGCCGCGCCCCAGAGCTTCAAGATCGGCATCGGGTCGGCAACATGCAGCAGCCAGTTCATGACCATCGCCGCGGTCCATTCACTCGGCAGCAGCGGACTGGTGGGCGTGCGAAGCACCGCGAGGTAGTCCACCAGGTTCTTGAAGCCCTCAGGCTGGGCCAGCTGTTCGGGGCGCATGAATCGAAGGCTCACCAGCACGATGACGACAGCGCCGGTTGCGATCAGGCTCAGCAGCTCCCGGGTTCGCCGCGCCGGAAAGATGTTGACCAGTACCAGCGTGAAGGCGGTGCCCACCACGGCAGGCATGATCAAATACGGGATGAAAGCGGCCAGAGCGACGAACGGGAAGAGGATCCCGCCTTGGTACACGATGCCGTAGGCGGTGAAGATCGGCAGTGACAGCAGCGCCACCATCCACGACGAGTGCACGATGGTCTCCGCCAGCTTGGAGAGATACAGCCGCACTCCGCTGACGGGTGCAGCGACCAGCAGGTCCAGATCCTTAGCCAGAAAGAAGGTGGATAGCGCGGTGATGATGTTCGAGAGCAGGAGAATCGAGAGAAACGCCAGCAGGATCACGTCCAGCACCTTGCCGGCCATGAGATTTCCGATCTCGTCCACACTGCGGAGGTAGCGGAGCACGCGGTACGCGATGCCGAATACCGCAACCCAAAAGCACAGCCCGACGATGCCGAGCAGCAGCACGCGGATTCGCGAGTCGGTGCGGTCCTGGTTTGCCCGGGTGAGGGCGCTCCGCCACTTGGGCGTCAGCAGTGTCCAGAGGCGGGGCTGCTGTGGTTGGCGAGAGGTCACGCGGTCAGGCGTCGAGGATGGTGTCGAGCTGATGCTCGCGCATGCCGCCGGTGAGCTTCAGGAAAAGATCTTCGAGGCCGAGGTCCTCCGACGAAGTCTGCTCCTGCAGCTCCGCCATGGTTCCTGATGCAATGATCTTTCCGCCGTGTATGATGGCGATCCGGTCGCACATCGTCTCCGCCACCTCGAGAGTGTGCGTGCTCATCAACACGGTGCCCCCCCGGTCCACGAACTGCCGGAACAGGTCCTTGAGCAGCCTGGCGCTGCGAGGGTCCAGACCAATCATCGGCTCATCCACGACGATCACCTCGGGTCGGTGAACCAGCGCTCCCGAAATGATGAGCTTCTGCCGCATACCGTGGCTGTAGGACTCGGTAAGCTCGTTCTTCCACCGGGTCAGCTCGAACAACTCGAGCAGCTCATCGATCCGCCGCTCGATCACGGCACCTTGCTGGCCGTAGAGCGCCGCGGCAAACCGAAGGAACTCGGCACCGGTGAGCTTGTCGTAGACGAACGGGCGGTCGGGAATGAACCCCAGCCGGGCCTTGGCCTCGAGGGGGCGGCGATTGATGTCGATCCCGCCGACTTCGATCGTGCCGCTGGTGGGCCGGAGAATCCCTGCGATCATGCGGAAGGTGGTGGTCTTGCCGGCGCCGTTGGGGCCCAGAAACCCAAACAGCTCACCGCTCGGTACGGCCAGGTCGATGCCATCGACCGCGGTGAACCGGCCGTACCGTTTCGTGAGCTGATGTATTCGGATCACACAGTCCTCCGAAGGATGGCTTCGACGAGTACCCGCTCGGCGTCTTGATCGACGACGATCGTCAGCTCGCTGGGAAATCCCTGTCGCGGCTGAGGGGAAGGTCTCGGCCAGCAGGGTCGCTGCTTCCTCCAGGCTCAGCTGGCCCGAGTCCGCGCCCACCAGCGGCGTGGCGATCGTGCCGAGTTCCCAGTCTGTTGCACGCTGCCAGGCGGAAACCAGGGCTCGGCGCACCACGTCTCGCCCGGTTTGGATTTCCGGATCCCGGATAACGACGTGCAGCACAAATGGGGCCGCCAGATCCCCGCTTCCGGTGACCACGGCCGAGCCCGCCTTGAGCGCGCTGGAAACCCGCCGCTGATCGGCAAAACGCGGGCCTGCCCGCTCGTCCAGCCGGCTCATGGCTGGAGAGGTCGGACTGAGGGTCTCGTCGGCCGGGCGAATCAGGGCATCGGCCTTGATCAACGCCAGATCATCGACGAGGACGTGAATCACAGGCGCGCCAACTCTCGGCCTCTGCGGTACATCTCCTGGGCGTCCTCAGACAGATTCAAGCGGTCGAAAACTCGTCCCAGGAGGTGATAGGTTTTGGCGTCGCTTGGGTTTAACTGAATCGCGCGTTCCAACGCTGTGCGGGCCCCGGGCAGGTCGCCCTGCTGATTGAGCGCATCACCCAGGTAGTAGTAGGTCTTCCCATTGTCGGGCTGAAACTCCAGCGCGCGCTGAAAGCACGCTGCGGCCTCTTGCACCAACCCCCGACGCCAGAGCAGCAATCCCAGCTCAAATTGCGCCGGGGCATGCGAGGGATGAAGCCGGAGCACCCGGCGCAGGTCGAGCTCCGCTTCCTTATACCGCTGAAGCTCGACCCAGAATCGACCCACGAAGAACCAGGAACTCGGTCTGATCCGGTGAGCGCCGCAGCCCCGCCGTGAGCACGTCCACCGCCTCCAGAGCCTCCTCGAGTCGATCCAGCAGATGCGCCAGGTGGAGCCTCGCCTCGACATGCTCCGGCTCCAGTTCGAGCAGCTCCTGGTACGGCCGTATGGCCGAGCCTGGGCGTGGGCCCTGCGCCAGATCGTCGGCTTGCTGCAAACGCCGCTCAGTGGCACTGCGGTCCCGCGCTGGGAGCTGAGAGTCGGGAGTCAGAAGTCCAGGTTCTGGAGTCAGGAGTGTGGAGTCGGCGTTGGAAGCCAAGTGACATCGCGTGCTCTATGGTAGAGGACCCAGACGCCAGACGCCAGACGACAGAACTGCTGTCGCCCCCGTTGGCGGCCGTCTGACGTCCACGTCGACGTTTACATCCGGCGTCTCGCATCCGCCAACACCCGCCGGTTGACCCGGCTACTTTCTTTCGGGTAGCTTTCGGGGCTATGGCTCAAGAATTTCTCGTAGTTCGTGGCGCCCGCGAGCACAATCTCAAGAACATCTCCGTTGCCATTCCCCGGAACCAGCTGACAGTGATCACCGGGCTCTCCGGCTCGGGGAAGTCCTCGCTCGCGTTCGATACCATCTATGCGGAAGGGCAACGACGCTACGTGGAGTCACTCTCCGCGTACGCGCGCCAGTTTCTGGGGCTCATGGAAAAGCCGGACGTGGATGCCATCGAAGGCCTCTCGCCGGCCATCTCCATCGAGCAGAAGACGACCGGGCAGAATCCGCGATCCACGGTCGGGACCGTCACCGAGATCTACGACTACTTGCGGCTGCTCTGGGCACGCGTCGGAATACCGCACTGCCCGAACGACGGGAGTCCCGTCAGCCGACAGAGCGCGGCGCAAATCGTCGACACCGTGCTCGGCTGGCCCGAGGAAACCCGGATCGAGGTCCTCGCGCCTCTGGTTCGCGGCCGAAAAGGTGAATTCCGGGATCTGCTCGACGATGTGCGCAAACGTGGGTTCGTCCGGGTGCGGATCGATGGCCAGACCTATGATCTGGGCTCGGTGCCGACGCTGAACCGCCGGCAGAACCATGACATCGCGATCGTGGTTGACCGGCTGGTCGTGCGGGCAGCGGACCGCTCCCGGCTGAACGATTCCATAGAGACGGCGCTGAAGACAGCGGACGGGCTCGTGGAAGTGGTCAGGCACGGTAGGGAATCGGACAGAACCGATCAGCAGTCCGTCATCTTTTCTGAAAGATTCGCTTGCCCGGTGTGCGGACTGTCGCTGCCCGAACTGGAGCCCCGGCAGTTCTCGTTCAACTCACCGTTCGGTGTCTGCCCTGATTGTCACGGGCTCGGGACCCGCCGAGAGGTCAATGCCGAGCTGGTCCTGGGCGATCCGAGTATCTCCATCCTCGAGGGCGTCATTCTCCCATGGGGCGAGCCCAGCGGCTATCTCCGCAAGATCGTGTTACCCACCCTCGCCAGAGCGTTCAACTTTCAGCTCAACGCCCCATGGGGAGAGCACAGCGAGGCGGCGAAGAAGGCGATTCTCCACGGCGCGCCTGGCACCTTCAAGTTTCAGACCGACGGTGTGCGCGGCAAAGGTGAGTACGAAAGCGACTGGGAAGGAGTGCTTCGGAACATCGAGCGCCGCTATCGAGAGTCGAGCAGCGATGGGGTTCGGACGGCGCTCGAGGAGTTCATGATCGAGCAGCCCTGCCAGACGTGCGGGGGCAAGCGGCTCAAACCGGAAAGCCTGTCGGTGCTGGTCCACGGAACGAGCATCGGTGATGTGGTGGACCTTCCGGTGGAGCGCGCCATCGAGTTTTTCGAGGGTATACCCCTCAGGGGCAGTCGCTCGCTCAGTGCGCCCTCGGCGAATGGACGGAGCGGCCTGGACCCGGACATAGCCGGTCCAATCCTCAAGGAAGTAGTCGACCGGCTTCGCTTCCTTCGGGACGTCGGTCTCGACTATCTCACCCTGGGACGAGCCGCCACGTCCCTGTCGGGCGGAGAAACGCAGCGCATCCGCCTGGCGACCCAGATCGGATCTCGTCTTGTGGGCGTCCTCTACATCCTCGACGAGCCCAGCATCGGACTGCATCAGCGCGACAATGAGCGCCTGCTGGCGACGCTGCGGGGCCTCAGGGACCTGGGGAATACGGTCATCGTCGTCGAGCATGACGAGGATACCATCCAGTCTGCCGACCATGTCATCGACCTGGGACCGCGTGCCGGTCGCTTTGGGGGTGAAGTGGTGGCTGAAGGATCGGTCGAAGACATTCGCAGCCATCCCGGCTCTCTCACCGGCCGGTACCTGCGTGACGAACTGCGCATTCCCGTGCCGGCCGGCCGCCGGGAGGCGCCGTCGGATCATCGGCTCCGGGTCATCGGCGCAAAGGCGAATAACCTGAAGGACCTCACGGTCGATATTCCACTCGGTCTCTTCGTGGCTGTCACTGGTGTGTCGGGCTCTGGAAAATCCACGCTCGTGACCGACATCCTCTATCAGGCTCTGGCTCGGCACTTCTATCGCGCCAAGGTGGTGCCAGGGACCCACTCCAGGATCGAGGGACTGGACCGGATCGATAAGGTCATCGACATCGACCAGAGTCCCATCGGCCGCACCCCCCGATCCAATCCGGCGACGTACACCGGCCTGTTTACCCCCATCCGCGAGCTGTTTACCCAGCTGCCGGACGCCAAGCTTCGTGGCTATGGACCCGGGCGCTTCTCGTTCAACGTGAAGGGCGGGCGCTGCGAGGCCTGCCAGGGCGACGGTCTGGTCAAGATCGAGATGCACTTCTTGCCCGACGTCTACGTTCCTTGTGAAGTCTGTAAAGGGAGGCGGTACAACCGTGAGACGCTCGAGGTCCGCTATAAGGGTCGAAGCATCGCCGACGTATTGGACCTGACGGTCGCTGACGCCCTGGATTTCTTCGCCAACCAGCGCCGCATTGCCGAGAAACTCGAGCTGCTGAACGACGTAGGGCTGGGATACATCCACCTGGGACAGGCAGCCACGACTCTTTCTGGTGGTGAAGCTCAGCGGGTGAAGCTCGCGACCGAGCTCGCTAAACGGGATACCGGGAGGACGCTGTACATCCTCGATGAACCTACGACCGGGCTGCACTTCGAGGATGTGCGATTGCTGCTCGAGGTGCTTCACCGTCTGGTGGACAAAGGCAACAGTATTGTCGTGATCGAGCACAACCTGGATGTCATCAAGACGGCGGACTGGATTATCGACTTGGGCCCGGAGGGTGGCGAGCGGGGTGGGGAGGTCGTGGCGGCGGGCACGCCCGAGGAAGTAGCCTCCATTGCGGAGAGCTATACTGGGCGGTTTTTGGGAAAGGCGTTAACGGTAAACAGTGAACGGTAGAACGGGCCGCACCCCGCCACCCGTCACTGTTTACCGTCTAGCTATTTAGGCCTTCGTAGGTCCGAAAGTCGGCGCCTTGGCCGTGGGATCCACTTTCATCCAGATCCACATGCCCGAAAGGCCATGACCAGGCACTCCACAGAAGATTCTATAGGTGCCATTGTCGGGCGCAGGGAAGCGCATGACATCACTGCCTTCCTGCGGCAAACCCTCGAGCACCTTGTTGGTGTACGCGCGCGGAATTGCTGGATCGGTGGCCGAGTTCGGAACCGGTCCGTCGCCTGAAATCAGGATAGCGCTGTGCGGCGTCCCGTCCTTGTTGATGAAGTTCATTACGATGTTCGCCTTCGGGGGCACGACGAGTGTACCTCCGCCGTTGCGGTAGCCATTGAAGGTGAATGGCCCAGCCACCAGCTCGAACGTCACGGTCTTGGTGGCTGCATCGTAGGAGAGCCACTTGTCCTGCCCGGCGCTGGCTGGGGCGGCTGAGGCAGGAGCAGCTGCAGCAGGTTCCGGCGCTGGTGCTGCCGGCTTCGGGGCCGGTGCAGCCGGCTCGATTACCGGCTTCTTGCGAGCCGGTTTCACTGCCTTAGTAGTGTCGGGCTGCTGAGCTTCGGCGGTGCTCATTGTATCGGTTCTAGCTACAGGCTGCTGCGCCGGAACGGTGGCCGCTGCTGCGCTTTCGAGCCGAGGCGATTCATTTGAGCTCTTGGTGCAGCTCGCCCCGGCAATGCCGGCAGTACCGGCCACGAGCAAGGCCCTGAACCGAGTCGAGAGCGGGATTGGCATGTAGATGTCGCCTGCGTAAAGAGTGATTGTATGATGCTCGAGCTCAGCCGCATCATCCGGCTGAAGACTAACGGATACTAATCTGACCCTCATTCCATCGGAACTTTCGTGATCCGTCTCACTCCAGGGCTTCTGCTCGCGCTATTCACCGCGGCCACACTGCCCGCCCAGCAAGCCGACTCCAGTCTGCTCTCGGTGCAGCGGATCTATGGGACGAGGGAGTTCCGCAGCCAATCGTTTGGTCCGGCCAAGTGGCTGGGGGACGGCTCGTCCTACACTACACTCGAGGAATCCGAGGCAGAGTCGGGACAGAATCTCGTCAAGTACGACTCCGAGCGCGGCGCCAGGGAGGTTCTGGTTGTGGCCCGGCAGTTCATTCCTCAGGGCGACAGCGTGCCCCTGACTGTCGAGGACTATGGCTGGTCTCCGGACCTGAGACAGCTGTTGATTTTCACGAACACGCAACCGGTGTGGCGACTGAATACCCGGGGTGACTACTGGGTGCTCGACCGGACCAGTGGACGGCTACGGAAGCTGGGCGGACGCGACGCCAAACCTTCCAC
Source organism: uncultured Gemmatimonadales bacterium (assembly GCA_963730915.1). Lineage (GTDB taxonomy): Bacteria > Gemmatimonadota > Gemmatimonadetes > Gemmatimonadales > GWC2-71-9 > CAVVWJ01. The sequence continues at coordinate 645,838 of CAVSTR010000005.1, forward strand.
TCTCATGTTCGCCAAGTTCTCGCCCGACGGACGCAAAGTCGGGTATGTCCGCGAGAACAATATCTACGTGGAAGATCTCGGTACCGGAACGATCACTGCCCTCACCTCCGATGGCTCCCGGACAGTCATTAACGGGACATTCGACTGGGTGTACGAAGAAGAGCTGATGAACTATTACGCGGATGGATGGCGCTGGAGCCCTGACGGAAGGAGTATCGCGTACTGGCAGTTGAATGCCGATAAGGTCAAGGACTTCAGTTTGATCAACAACACCGATTCGCTCTACTCACGGGTGGTTCCGGTCCAGTATCCCAAGGCGGGGGAAGCGAACTCTGCGGCGCGTGTCGGCATCGTAAGCGTGTCAGGCGGAGCCACCCGATGGCTGGAGATCGAGGGCGATCCTCGAAATCATTACATCGGCCGGATGGACTGGGCGGCAAGCTCGAGCGAGGTCCTCCTGCAGCGGCTGAACCGGCTGCAGAACACCAACGAGGTGCTGCTCGGGGACGCTCGCAGCGGAGCATTGCGAGCCGTTCTCACGGAGCAGGACAGCACGTGGGTGGAGCTGGTGGATGACATTACCTGGCTCAACGGAGGCAAGAGCTTCACCTGGCTCAGCGAGCGGAATGGCTGGAGCCATGTCTACCTGGTTTCCAGGGACGGAAAATCGGTCGGTCCTGTCACGCGCGGAAACTTCGATGTCGTGAAGGTGGTGGGAACCGACGAGAAAGGAGGCTGGCTCTACTTTCTCGCGTCACCCGATCAGCCCTCTCAGCGCTATCTGTACCGGACGCGCTTGAACGGCAAAGGAAAGATCGAGCGACTCTCGCCTGAGTCCGAGTCCGGAACACATACGTACGATCCAGCGCCGAACCTCCGCTACGCGCTCGAGACATTCTCCGGGTTCGGCAACCCACCTGTCATTCGGCTGGTCCGGCTACCTGGCCACGAAGTGATCCGGACACTTATCGACAACGCGACACTGCGGAATCACCTGACCACTCTGCGCCGAGGCTCCTATGAGTTTTTCAGTATTCCAACGGAGAACGGCGCGAGAATGCCTGCCGTGTTGATGAAGCCGGCGGACTTTGATTCCACACGGAAGTATCCGCTTCTGATGCATGTCTATGGCGGTCCCGGATCGGCTACGGTGAACGATGCATGGGGTTCGTACTACCTCTGGCACCTGATGTTGACGCAGAAGGGCTATCTGGTGGCCAGCGTAGACAATCGCGGTACGCCCGCGCCGCTCGGCCGGGCATGGCGTAAGGCCATCTATGGGCAACTCGGCGTCGTAGAGACTCGAGACCAGGCTACAGCAGCAAAGACGTTGGCTCAGCGACCCTATATCGATGCGGGGCGCATCGGGATTTGGGGATGGAGCTACGGGGCTTTCATGAGCCTCAACGGATTATTCCAGCATCCCGATCTCTTCAGTACAGCAGTGGCTGTATCTCCCGTTACCCACTGGTCGCTCTACGACAATGTCTACACCGAACGCTTCAACGGACTGCCGGCCGACAATAAGGCCGGCTATGACCGCGGATCGCCGCTGACATACGTGAATAACCTGCGCGGCAATCTGCTGCTCATTCATGGCAGCGGCGACGACAACGTTCATTTTCAGAATAGTGAGGTGCTCATCAACGCCCTGGTGGCGGCGAACAAGCCATTCACCATGATGGAGTACCCCAACCGCACTCACTGCGTCTGCCAGGGCAAAAACACCCAGGCTCACCTGTTCGATCTGATCACCCGGTACCTGGATCAGAATCTGAAGGGCGGCGCTCCGGTTCCCCGCGAGCGGGCCTCCGCAGGGGGACGCTGACCAGCTGAAGCTCAGCCCCCCTCCGCTTCAACCCCGGAAAACGCCGGGCAGTGTACGACCAGCTCGAGCGTCTTGCCCGAGCCGTCCTTGCCCGAAATTTCGATCCGTCCGCCCGCGCCAGCTGGGACTACGGTCGCTTTCCCACTCCCTACCTGCTCCCCACGTCCTCCCACATCGATCCGGTGTGCAACGGATCCAGCGTCGAGGCTCAGGGAAAACTGCTGAGGGCTGCCGTTCTTTGGCTTCCAGAGCGTCAGGTTGACGCTTTTCACCGGCCGCATCCCCAGGGCCGGTCAGTGCAACCATCCAAAGCGCCGCGGGAACCCCGTAGATCGATGCAGTCGGGGTATGCCGACAACTGCCCTGGCCGGCACTCTCATACGATTTACCCCCTACCTTTGCCGATATCATGACCGATCCGGGGTTCTGGGAACTCTGAGCGCACGCGGAAGCGCTGGCAGCCCCCACGAAGACCACGGCTATGCCAAAAGATCGAAACACTGTCCCTCCTCGATTCTGAGTCGCTTGGTTACTCGTTTGCGGCAAGCGCATAGCGAGAGCGCTGGCCGGAACCTAGATTATTGTGCCAAGGCCGGGAGGTCCAGATGACTTACGAAGAAATCGTCTCGGTGCTGGGATACGCCGGAGGGCACGAGCAAGCTGTGCGTATCATGACGACCGCTCATACCGAGGTCGTCGGGATACCAATGAGTGTGGATACACACGTGACAGCCCATGAGGTTTACCTGCGGCCGGCCGGGGCTGATGACACCGAGATCGCCGTGTCTCTGGCCGCTATAGAGAAGGTGGAGCTGGTCTAGCCTCCCTCCGTCGCATCCCTGCGTCGTGCCGAGTTGTTCCGATGTGAAACAAACGTTCAACTCGGGCCGTAAGTTGCCGCGGAGGCCGGGTCTTCCGGGCTCGAGGGTCCACGGGGAGATCGGCTGGAGACCAGCAGGGATGGATATGGAAGGGTTATTCGCGATCACATTCTTGTTCGGTGGGGGGACGCTGTTCCTTCTCTCGATGAGTCCGGTGGGCAGAGCACTTGCCGACCGGATTCGTCACCGGAACGACCATTCGCAGGATCCGGAGCTTCTCGCGGAAGTCGATGCTCTCCGGCAGGAAGTTGCGGAGCTGCATGAGCGGGTGGATTTCGCGGAGAGGATTCTGATGAAAACTCAGGAACGTCACGAGCTGGGCCAGGGGGAGCACTCTTGATGATGATCCAGGCCGTTCCCCCGGCCCCATCGGTACCGTCGCCGGTTGGCCCGCAGTTCGATCCCAACCTGATTTTTCTGAATGACGGTGGGCCCCCGATCATCCTGTTGATCGTCATCGCTGCGCTGACCGCCACGGTGATTATTCTCTGGCCGATCATGCGCGCCTTCGGACGCCGGTTGGAGGGTCGCGCCGCGGCCGATCCGGCACTCAAGGCCGACATCGATCACCTACATGCCCGGCTCGGCGAGGTCGACACCCTTCAGTCGCGAGTTCTGGAGCTGGAAGAGCGGGTGGACTTCACAGAACGACTCCTGGCGCAGAGCCACGATGCTCAGAAGAGCATTCAGCGAGGCGAGGAACGATGAGGCAGATCGGATTAGATTCCGCTGAGCGCCTCCTGGCGCTGCGTACGGTGGTAGACCCGTGGCCGGGGGGAGCTCAACGATGATCACCCGAGAAGACATACAGTCGTTTCTCGACCGGCTGGATGGCGGCGGTCTGTCGGTTCGAGAGGTCGAGCCCAATCTGTGGGTAGCCCGAACGCCGGACGATTCCGAGGTGGTCGTGCACTACGCACCGCCAGTCGTGATCCTCAGGGTGCGGGTCATGGAGCTTCCGGCCAGCGAGCCGCGCCGGGGGGAGCTGTTCCGTCAGCTCCTGGAGTTCAATGCGCGGGAGCTGGTGCACGGCTCTTATGGTTTAGAGGGCGACCACGTGGTGCTCACCGATACGCTCGAGCTGGAAAACCTCGATTACAACGAGTTCGAGGCAAGCTTCGACTCGGTCACGCTGGCGTTGGCGTCGCACCTGAGTGCGCTTGCGCCTTACCGGGAAAGGTGAAGCCTCATGGGACTCTTTGATCGTCTCTCTGCGATGCTCCGGTCGAACATCAACGACCTCATCTCCCGGGCCGAGAACCCGGAGAAAATGCTGAACCAGCTGATCCTGGACATGAAGACACAGCTGGCGAAAGCCAAGCAACAGGTGGCCTCCGCTATCGCCGACGAGCGGAAGCTCCAGAGTGATGCGGAAGCGATGAAGAAGCAGGCGGAGGACTGGGAGCGCCGGGCGATGATGGCGGTGCAGGAAGGCCGTGACGACTTGGCCAAGCAGGCGCTGGGCCGGTACAACGAGCAGCTGCAGGCCGCCCAGCAGCTGCAGGAGACCTGGCTCCGGCATAAGGCGGAAACCGATCAGCTGAAGCTCTCCCTGCGGCAGCTCAACGACAAGATCGAAGAGGCCAAGCGGAAGAAGAACATCCTGGTCGCGCGCTCGAAGCGCGCGGAAGCTCAGCAGCGCATCCAGGAAACGATGTCGGGCCTGTCGGACAAGAGCGCTTTCGAATCGTTCGAGCGAATGGCTGAAAAGATCGAGGCTACGGAACGCAAGGCCCTCGCGGCCGCGGAGCTCAACGAGGAAGTTTCCGGCGACCAGCTGGTTCGCCAGTTCGAGGCGCTCGAGTACAAGGGCAGCTCCGACCAGCAGCTGCTCGAGCTGAAGACCAAGATGGGTATCCTGGGGCCAGGCCGGGGACAGGATTCGAGGCAGTTGGGCGCAGGCCGGGGCGACGTGCGTGACGCGGAGCTCATCGAGGAGGGAGATGAGGGGAACACACGTTGACAGTTCCGGCTGAGACCGAGCGACGCGGGTTCCCGCTCGGCAAGATTCTTCTGGTCGTAATTCTGGTGGCGCTGGCGGTTCGGACGATAGATGTCTTACTCATACTGTTCCTCGCTATCATCCTGGCCGTCTATCTCGACGCCACCGCAGACTTCCTCGAAACGCGGCTCGGGGTACCACCAACTCTCGGACTCCTGACGGGGCTGCTACTCAGCCTTGGAGCCCTTGCAGGGACCATCTTCCTAATAGCACCTGCCGTAGGTGAGCAGGTTCGCGACCTGCTCACCAACCTCCCACAATTCCTTGCGGATCTCGATCGAAACATCAACGGCATTCTCAGACGAGTGCCGGTGCTTGGCCGGCGTGCCGGCGAAACCGCGCAACCTGGCTTGCTCGCGACGTCGCTGGGCGAAGTATTTGGATTCCTTCGCGGCGCTGCCGTTCCCTATCTCACCGGCGGCGTCACCTTCCTGATCGAGGCGATCAGCGTCATCGTGATGGCGGTCTACTTGGCCCGACACCCGAACGTGTATACCGAAGGCGTGATTGCCCTCGTTCCACCACGGCGCCGGGAGCTGGCTCGGAGTGTTCTGCGCGACCTCAACTACACACTGCGTGCCTGGATCGTGGGACAGTTGGTCGCCATGGTCTTGTTGGCAGTGCTCACAACTCTCGGCCTCTGGTTGCTGGGAATGCCGTACTTCCTGGCCTTCGGTATCTTCGCCGGCATTGCGGCCATTGTCCCCTTCTTCGGGACTCTCCTCTCTACATTGTTACCGGCCCTCCTGGCGCTCGGCTCTCTCGGGTTGGCCAAGGCTGTAGCAGTCGCGGCACTGGGAGTGGGAGTACACCTGATCGAAGCCAACTTCGTGGCGCCTTATGTCATGGAGCGGCAAGTGAACCTCCCGCCGGTCATCACCATCGCAGGCGTACTCCTGATCAGTAAGCTCTTCGGTTTGACTGGTCTCGTGATCGCCGTCCCGATTCTGGCCTTTGTCATGGTACTCACGCGCCACATCCTGATCGGCCATGTCTACGGCGATCCGATCACGGAAACGAAGCCCACAGGCACCGTCCCAGTCGAGGCGGAGCCGACCATCGCTCCAGCTCCGGTAACTCCCTGACTATGACGCAACCCCGCTTCCTTATCCTGGCCGATGGGGACTTCGGCCCCATGACCAGCAAAACCGCGAACTCGGTAATCCGTTATCTGCCGGAGCGCACCGTAGGGGTGCTCGACCGGGGACATGCCGGCAAGACCTCGCAGGACATCCTGGGCTTCGGGGGAAGAATCCCTGTGGTCGGCTCGATGCGTGAGGGACTGGCGCTCGGCCCGACAGCGGTGCTCGTCGGGATCGCCCCACTCGGCGGGCGGCTACCGTCGGAGTGGCGCACCTGGCTGGCTGAGGCGCTCGACGGTGGATGTGACCTCTGGAGCGGCCTGCACACTTTCCTGAGCGACGATCCCATGCTCGTGGCCAAGGCCCAAGCCGCGGGGAAGAAAATTCTGGATCTGCGCCGTCCGCCCGCCGACCTCCCCGTTGCCTCGGGTGCCGCCAAGACCGTGGAACCGTACGTCGTTCTCACAGTCGGGACTGATTGCAACGTCGGCAAGATGACGGCTCAGCTTCAGCTCGCCCGCGAGTTGAATGCGGGGGGACTTCGCACCCGTTTCGTTCCTACCGGACAGACCGGCATCATGATTGAAGGCTGGGGCATCGCGGTGGATGCGGTTGTTTCAGACTTTGTCGCGGGAGCCGCCGAACGTCTGGTGCTACAAGGCGCCGAAGGCGCGGATGTCGTGCTCGTCGAAGGGCAAGGCAGCATAAATCATCCCGGCTACTCCGCCGTGACACTCGGCCTGCTGCATGGCTCTTGCCCCGATGGATTGATCCTGTGCCACCAGTCGAGCCGCCAGTACATCGGGGATTATCGAGAGGCCGCCTGGCTCAGGATCCCGCCTCTCACCGATTACATCAAGCTCTACGAGACGATCGGCTCCGCCGTCCATCCGACTCGCGTGATCGGCATATCGCTGAATACGTATGATCTCAGCGACGATGCTGCGCGGCGCGCCTGTGAAGCAGCCACGCGCGAAACCGGGTTGCCCGCGACGGATCCGGTCCGGTTCGACGCGGCCCCGCTGCTGGATGCGGTTCGAAATGGCCGGCAAGCGTACTTGAGCACTCGTCGGAAAGAAGAAGGCGTACGAAGAGTCGAGAAGGCGCGGATCTGATGCGCTGAGCAGTAAAAGGATGAAGTCCGCATGTTCTGCCAGGTTCATCCTGCCACATGCTTGCAGGCTCGCCGCTTCCACTCTCACCCGACGTTCCGCTCAGCCACCTCCTCGCACTTACCAGTCGCTCTGACCCACTTGGCGCATGGGTGAGTGGCTGCCGCCGCCAAGTCCGAATTTACCACTTAGAACAACCCCGCCTTCATCAGGTGCTCGCCAGTTCAGATCTAGGCTTTCTTCTGGCACGCTGCGCTAGGATAGCTGTCCGGGAAGGCGGCAATACCAATGTTCTTACCAGCGAAGCAATGATCAACTGGCGCGCTCTTCAGGTGGCAACTGCCCCATATCTACCAAGTCTGGAACGCATGCGAAGGCTGTTCCCGCGACTGTATCTAACGAACGGCGGATTTCGGGTTCCGCTGCTCCGCGAGTCTGCCGAGGAGGTGCTCGCTCGGTGCGTAAGCGAAGGGCTGCCGGTGACAGGAAGCCGGATTGTGTACTGCGCCACGAGCGACGATAGCGTCCTTCCGATGGTCCCTCGACCGCCTTAGCTTAGGCCGTTCGGCCGGAGGCAACGGCCAAACTTCCGGCATTCGGGGAGTGATCGTGCTGCATCTGCTGTCCGTAAACGACTATCATCGATCGCCTCGTCGAGATCTTCAGGCTCGACCGCGAGGGCGTGCTCCGGGCCGTGTTCCGAGTGCTCGGCATATGGCTGCTTGCGTGGTTGGCCCTTCGAGTCGTGAGATTGACGGCAGAGCGGATCGAGAAGTCGGTAGACGACGGCGACGATTCAGTAACCACGATGCGGGAGCGACGCGGACGCACGATCTCTCAGCTCCTTCGCAGCGTCGGCAGAGTCGCCATTGTCACGATCGCAGTTCTGCTCACCTTCAATGTCTTCATCAATATTGCTCCCATTCTGGCCGGGGCCGGCATTCTGGGATTGGCGGTTTCCTTCGGCGCTCAGAGCCTGGTTCGGGACGTAATCTCCGGGTTCTTCATTCTGTCGGAGAACCAATTCGGGATCGGGGACGTCATCGAGGTCGCCGGAAAGGCCGGAGTCGTGGAGAAGATGACACTGCGGGTTGTGGTGCTGCGTGACCTTGAAGGGGCCATGCACATCGTTCCCAACGGCGAGCTGAAGGTGGTCACGAACCGAACTCGTGGCTGGGGTCGCTCAGTGGTGGATGTAGGTGTTCCGTACGACGTGAACCTGGACCGGGCCATTAGCGTAGTGCGGGATGAAGCAGCACAGTTCTCCAATGACTCGGTGTGGTCGATCCAACTCGATGGTCCACTCGAGGTGCTGGGTGTGGAAGCGTTGGCGGACAGCGCCATCGTTATTCGAACTCTCATCAAGACTCAGCCAGGCTCCCAGTGGAACGCGGGCCGGGAGTTTCGGCGGCGCCTCGTTCTTCGCTTCGAGCGCGAGGGCATCCAGATCCCGGTTCCCGAGCGGAGAGTCCACCTGTTGATGGAGAACAGCGGCGACGCGGAGTCGGTCGGAAGCGCGTTGCGCCCTGGAGCAACCGGGCGATGAGTCTCCGGCTGTTCAACACCATCTCTCGCCAGGTCGAGGAGTTTACGACCCTGCAGAGAGGCCGCGTATCGCTCTACACCTGTGGGCCTACGATTTACAACTACGCCCACATCGGAAACTTCAGGACCTTTCTCTTCGAGGATCTGCTTCGTCGCTGGCTGGAGACCAGCGGCTATGAGGTCCTCCACATCATGAACCTGACCGATGTCGACGACAGGACCATTGCCGCGGCACGGCAGAAGGGAGTGGCCCTCCGGCAGCACGTCGACCCTTTCGCCAAAGCCTTCGAAGAGGACCGGGATTGGCTCCGCATCTTGCCTGCGCACGAGCAGCCCCGAGCCACCGAGTACATCCCGGCGATGATCCGTCTGATCGAGGTTCTCATGCAGCGCGGTGTTGCGTACCTCGGGGAGGATGGCTCGGTGTACTTCTCGATCGCAAAGTTTCCGGCATATGGCCGCCTTTCACGCCTGGATCTCAGGGAGCTCAAGTCGGGCGCCAGCGAGCGTGTCAGCTCGGATGAGTATGCAAAAGAGGATGCCCGCGATTTCGTGCTGTGGAAGGCCGCAAAACCGGAAGATGAGGCGGTGGGCGCGGCATGGGATGCGCCGTTCGGGCGGGGTCGGCCGGGCTGGCACATCGAGTGTTCGGCCATGGCTCTGGAGCTGCTGCAACAGCGGCTGGGAGTGGACGTGCTGGATATCCATGCGGGCGGCGTCGACTTGATCTTTCCCCATCACGAAGATGAGATCGCGCAGAGTTGCGCGTACACGGGCAAGGAGCAATTCGCGCGATACTGGATGCACGGCGAGTTCCTGAACATCCGCGGCGAGAAGATGTCGAAGCGGTTTGGGAACATCACCACGGCGCGGGATTTGAGAGAGGACGGAGTGGATCCGGGAGCGGTGCGGCTCCTGATGTTCCAGACCCATTACCGGCAGAAACTCGACCTTACAGACGAAGGTCTGGCTGCCTCGCAAAAGGCTTCCGGCCGCCTGGGAGAGTTCCAGAAGCGGCTCATGGCGGCGCAAGGAGAAACGGACTCACCCCGCTTGAGCCAGGCCGCGACCCGCCTTCGCACGGATGCCGCGTTGGCGCTGGACGACGACCTCAATGCTCCTCGGGCGTTGGCTGCGCTTTTCACGTTCATGAACGAGGCGAACGCCGCTCTCGATGCTGGAGAGAGCCCTGGCCCCCATACAATTTCAGCCTGGGAGTGGATCGAGGGAGTGCTGGGAGTGACCAGCCGGGGGCTCAGTGTCAGCCTGCCGACTGGGCCCTCCGAAGCGGATGGGAAAGGTGGGGGCCAAACCTTTGCAGAGACGCCACCGGCGGGATCGACCGAAGAGCTAGAGATGGGCTGGGCACTTCACTGGGCTCTGCAGCGGAAGCAGGCGAAAAGTGCTCGCAACTATGCTGAAGCCGACCGCATCCGAGGCCTCTTGCGCGCTGCTGGATGGGAAGTTCGAGACGGAAAGGACGGGTCCGTCGAGGTCGTGCGCATTCCCCGGGCGAGCTGACCCATGTCAGGGCCATTTTCATTAGAGTCTCGGCCCTAGTGCCTTGGAATGAGTGAGAGGCCAAGGCGTAGCCGCTGGACGACCATCCGGTGTGCCTGCTGATTTCGGAGCATCGATGAAAGGTGGCGGGGCGGATGCTCGAGATAGCGGCATGACAGAGCTTCCCACTTTGATATCGACGGCGCCGGGAGTGTGCGTTCGTACCCATGGCGCTCGAGCCAATCACCGGCCAGCGCCTCGAAGATACGCAGTTCCCGCGGCGTCATGCTGGCGCGCCATTTCCCCGTATTGTTCGACATGACCGGCAGGAGCAGCCCCTCGGCATTGCGGCGATCCCGGGGAAGGGCTCGACGCTCGCGATAAAAGTCCAGGGTGTTCGACGCGAAATCCTCGCCGAGAAATGCGCAGATCCGCCGAAGCTCGTGTTCGGGAGCTGTAACCAGGTCTTCGTACCGCACCTGAAGGAAGCGCCCCTCTCCGATAGCGCCACGGGCCTCATCCGCCGCCGCAAGGTATTCCCGCCAGCGAAGTGCCAGCGGGTAGACATGCTTGGGTCCGAAGAACGCGGACCGATAGGACAGCATCACGTCCCTGCCGTCGCGTACCAGGTGAATGACTTGAGCGTCGGGGAATCCGGACAGAATGGTTCTCCAGCAGAGCGTGTGTTGCGGCGTCTTCTCACCCCAACGCGGTTTCCCCACCGTGGACGCCCAGCTACGAAGCAGCCCGTCGACAATACCGTGAAAATCGTTCTGCTCGAGACGGCTGAGGGTGTCGGTCACTGACAGAGCGGGAGTCCACGTCTTGATGTGCTCTGTCTTGATGATCTCTGATACCAGCCGGGCACGTACGGGCTCTAGTCTGAGGTCACCGTAACGCGCCACGAGAGGATAGATGTTGTTGTAGAGGTGTGACTCGTCAGGAATCGCGAGATTCGGATGCGACCCGAGCATCCGGCTAAGCAGCGATGTTCCGGAGCGGGGGCAACCGAAAATGAAGAATGGAGGTGTTTCGTGAGTGGTGCGGGCGGAAACAAATGACTGGCTGGGAACGGGAGCCGATACAGTGGTCACACCCGCGCTCCTTCAGGCTGGCTTGGCTCGAGGCTGTGAACGCTTCAGAACCAGCACAGTTGAAGAGGGGGTGCAACACACAAGCTGAGCGTCAGTCAGAAGTCAATGGCGCACTTGCCCAACCGGCTAAAAGATTGTCTTTTTCCGCGCATTGGCTGACGTAGCTCAATTGGCAGAGCAGCTGATTTGTAATCAGCAGGTTAGGGGTTCGATTCCCCTCGTCAGCTCCGTATTCCGCGGCGATTTCCGCCGGAGCTGCTCATCGGAGTTGTCATCTAGATACGGGCGACGCCGCGTGCTTTCGAACTGCTTGTGCTCCCACCGGCACCATCACACCGATGAGATGGCGGCTGCTTTCTGCGAAAGCGCTGTACAGGGTCTGGCCTATGCACGCCGGCCCTGGTTCTACTGGCGCGACGAACGGAACGCTCTCTGCCCGCGAATCCTGTTCGTAGCGGAGGAGCCATAGGCGGGGTGCTGCGCGACCCGGACGCGGTTGTCATCGGCTCAGGCCCCAACGGACTCGTCGCCGCCTGCGCGCTCGCCCGCGCAGGTCTAAACGTGCTCGTTCTCGAGGCGAACGACGCCCGGGCAGGCGGGGCGGTCGGTTCCGAGGCCATGACCAGGCCTGGATTCCTACACGATGTTGGCGCCGCGTTCTTCCCCTGGGCCAAGCTCAGCCCGGCATTCCGCAGCCTGGCGCTCGAAGAACATGGACTACGATGGCGCCGGGCGACCTTCGATAGCTGCCACCCTGCGCCCGACGGGAGTTACGCCTGCATTGGTCGGGATCCCGATGGTACAGCCGCCCATTTCGGCAGTGTGGAGGACGGCCAGCGCTGGAGAAGGGTAGCCGACTGGTATCGCTCGATCGAACCGCACGTCATCGGGATGCTCTTGAGCCCTTTTCCCGCCCTGGGCCCAATGGCCAGGTTGGGCCCGCTTCACCTCGCCCGCCTCTCCGCGGTGTTCCTGTCGGCCGGTCGGGGTCTCTCCGAGCGGTGGTTTGCCAGCGGCCCGGCGCGGCGGGTGCTTCCCGGCCTCGCGCTGCACGCCGACGTCGGTCCCGAGGACCGTTTTGGAGCGGCTCTCGGTTTCATGCTCGGTATGGCCGCGAGCACCAGTGGATACGTGGTGCCCGAGGGCGGTGCCCGCTCGATCACCGAGGCGCTTCTTGGATGTCTCTTCTCGTTTGGTGGTCGCCTACGCCTGGGAGCCCGCGTAGTTCGCGTCCTTGTCCACGGCGGCCGCGCACGGGCCATCCGCCTCAGCGATGGCGAGGAGATCGCGGCGCGAGTTGTCTTGGCCGACACCGACGTGGCCGGGCTCCTGCTCGATCTGGTGGGGCCCGAGCACGTGCCGGCACGCGTCGCCGGATTCATGCGGCGGTACCCTCGGGGTTGGGGAACCTTCAAGGTCGACTGGGCTCTCGACGGCCCGGTGCCATGGTCGGTCGGCCCGGCGCGGGAAACCGCCGTGGTCCATGCCGGTGACAGCCTCGATGATCTCTCGCGGTTTACCGCACAGGTACGCCGTGGCGAGTTGCCGGACAATCCCTATCTCGTCATCGGACAGCAGAGCCTCTTGGATCCCAGTCGAGCGCCGCCAGGCTGCCATACGCTGTGGGCATATACCCGGGTGCCCTCGGTGCTTCCCGGAGGCTGGAGCACGCAGGCCGAGGGGCTCGGTGACCGCATCGATGCACGTATCGAAGGCCTGGCTCCTGGGTTCCGCGCCCGGATTCTGGCCCGGCGGGTTGTCTCGCCCGAGCAGCTACAGGCCATGGACGCGAATCTGGTCGGGGGTGATCTAGGAGGCGGCTCGAATACGTGGAATCGACAACTTCTCTTTCGACCGCTCTTCCCATATTTTCGCTACCGCATGCCCATCGACGGTCTGTATCTGTGCTCCAGTTACGCCCATCCAGGGGCTGGAGTGCACGGGATGTGTGGCTACAACGCCGCGGAGCAGGTGCTCAAAGACCTGGATTAGGGCGCTTGGTTGTCCCAGGATTGTGGCAGGATTTGGGCGAGTGCATGACGCAGCGCCTATATGCATGACATGCCGGTACCCCGGACCCGGAAGCCTCCGTATGCGTCAGCGAAGGGTTTGGATTTCAATCTTCATCCTCCTTGTCATTGCCCTGCATGCAGTGCCAGCCATGAGTCGGCCGCTCAAAAAGAGAGTCTGGCCCTTTCTGGATTGGGGCATGTACAAGGATTCCCGCCGTCCGGGGCCGATAGTGGCCAAGAAAGAGTGGATCATGGCGGTGACCAGGAAAGGGCAGCAGGAAGCGGTGACTCCGTCCCTGGTGGGGTCGAGCTCATTCGCCGTTGGGGAGCTCTATGTGGCACCCATGTGGAGAGGCGATTCCTCGGCCGCTCAACAACTCTTCAGACGACTCAATCTCCGGCGGGAAGACCCCTTTGTGGAGCTTCGCCTGGAGAGTGAGACGTACACGGTGACCGATACCGGTATTGCCAAGCGACAGAATCCCGTCGTGACTTACCGGGTTGCCCCCTCCACCTTCGAGATGAAGTAGCCCGTGAAGAAATGGATCGAGCGTTGGAATGCGTACTGGTTCCCCGAGACCAGCACGCTCCCGCTTTCCATCACCCGGATTGTCATGGTCAGCACCCAGCTGTTCTGGTTTTCCGCCCCGCTGGAGAGGCACTTTAACCTGCTGCGGAACTCGGATTTCATTAATCCCCAGCTGCTCATCAGTGCAATTGCGGCCATAGTTCCGCGCGACGCGTTCTTCACGCCGTCCACCTTCACGGTTCTGTCGTGGATAACGGTGGTCGCGGGAATCGGCGCGTTGGTCGGGTTCTTTACACGCGTTTCCCTGTTTGTTTTTGCGCTCGGCACCTGGTTCTTCATCGCACATGCGTATTCGTACGGCGACAGACATCATCCCGAAGCGGTATTCGCCATTGTGCTTTTGGCCCTGGCTTTCGCCCCCTCAGGAGACAGTCTGTCGGTAGACGCATTCCTCCGGCGCCGAGCTCGTCGTGGTTTGGCTACGGCGGACACGCCGACAAGGGTCGACACGGCCATGTGGCCCATAAAATTGGCCCACGTGTTGTTGGCCCTGACCTATTTCTCTACCGGGATGAGCAAGCTGATCGACGGCGGGCCCGCATGGATGAATGGGTACACGCTTCAGCGCTACATCTTTGGAGATGCAATCGACCGAAACATTCCGCTCGGTATCTGGCTGGCACAACAACATAACCTCGCCATAGGCCTCTCGGTCTTCACCATTCTCATCGAGACATTCTTCTTCGTTTCCCTTTTCATTCCGTGGACCGCGCCCTTCATCTTTTTCGGCGCGCTGTGTTTTCAGATCGGCCTGTTCGTGACCGCGGGGCATGGTTTCTTTCAACACATGGTGCTGCTGGTCCTGCTGTTGGTCTTCGTCAGTCCTCAGTGGTGGCGGACTTTGTGGACCCGGTACATTGACCGGACCTCACCCTCAATATCTGCCCGGCGGTCAACCCAGCCGGTGGGTGCCGGGGAGTAGGCCTCCTGCCCACGTCACCCTTGCGCAACTCCTTGCGTACCACTATTCTACCGGTCTGTCTTTTTTCGGATTTCCGAGCTAACGCTGGCTAAGTAATTCCTGGCCAGCAAGTTAGGAGGTTGTTTATTCCCCTCGTCCGCTCGGAAGCACCTATATGCGATTTGTAAGACACGGACCCCGCTTCTGTCGGCGGGGTTCTGTCTCAGATGAGGGTTGAGTGGAGTTGACGGCTCGGTGGGGTGACCGAGTGGCTAATGGTAGCAGACTGTAAATCTGCCGGGCTAACGCCCTACGTAGGTTCGAATCCTACCCCCACCACTCAGCAGGGCAGCGGGGCGGGGCAGTAGGACGCGGGTGTAGCTCAGTTGGTAGAGCATCAGCCTTCCAAGCTGAGGGTCGCGGGTTCGAGTCCCGTCGCCCGCTCTTTTCGGAGCAGAGCTGACGCTCTGACTCACTGTCCGAGGGACTTGACGGTCCCCACTGGTAGAGATCGCGCAGGGCAGCAGCACAGACGGAGTGGACGTAGAGGGCGCTCGCGTAGCTCAGTTGGTAGAGCGCATCCTTGGTAAGGATGAGGTCCGCGGTTCAATCCCGCGCGCGAGCTTGGTTATAAGGACGGAGAAGGCGGAGAGGCCGGAGGGGTACCGCCAGACCGCCTTACCGCCCGCACCTTAGGAACTCAACCGGACACCGGAGCCATGGCGAAAGCGAAGTTCGAGCGTACCAAGCCGCATGTGAACGTGGGGACGATCGGGCACGTGGACCACGGGAAGACGACGTTGACGGCGGCGATCACGGCGATCCAGGCGAAGAAGGGGATGGCGCAGTTTACGGCCTACGACCAGATCGACAAGGCGCCGGAGGAGCGGGAGCGGGGGATCACGATCGCGACGGCGCACGTGGAGTACGAGTCGGACAAGCGGCACTATGCGCACGTGGACTGCCCGGGGCACGCGGACTATGTGAAGAACATGATCACGGGGGCGGCCCAGATGGATGGGGCGATCCTGGTGGTGAGTGCGGCGGATGGGCCGATGCCGCAGACCCGCGAGCACATCCTGTTGGCCAAGCAGGTGAACGTGCCGTACATCGTGGTGTTCATGAACAAGGTGGACATGGTGGACGACCCGGAGCTGTTGGAGCTGGTGGAGCTGGAGGTGCGGGAGCTGTTGAGCAGCTATGACTTCCCGGGGGACGATACGCCGATCATCAAGGGCTCGGCGCTGCAGGCCCTGGAGAGCGGGGACCCGAAGAGCGAGCAGGGGCAGAAGATCCAGGAGCTGCTGGATGCGCTGGACAGCTACATCCCGCAGCCGAAGCGGGAAATCGACAAGCCGTTCCTGATGCCGGTGGAGGATGTGTTCTCGATTACGGGCCGGGGCACGGTGGCGACGGGGCGGATCGAGCGGGGGGTGGTGAAGGTGGGGGAGGAAGTGGCGCTGGTGGGGTTCAACAGCAGCAAGAAGACGGTGGTGACGGGGGTGGAGATGTTCCGCAAGCTGCTGGACCAGGGGGAGGCGGGCGACAACGTGGGGCTGTTGCTGCGCGGGATCGAGAAGGCGGAGATCGAGCGGGGGATGGTGCTGGCGAAGCCGGGGAGCATCACGCCGCACACGCACTTCGAGGCGGAGGTGTATGTGCTGACGAAGGAGGAGGGGGGGCGGCACACGCCGTTCTTCAAGGGGTACCGGCCGCAGTTTTACTTCCGGACGACGGACGTGACGGGGAGCTGCGAGCTGCCGGGTGGGGTGGAGATGGTGATGCCGGGGGACAACGTGCAGATGACGATCGAGCTGATCACGCCGATCGCGATGGACGAGGGGCTGCGCTTTGCCATCCGCGAGGGCGGCCGCACGGTCGGCGCCGGCGTGGTCACCAAGATCCTTAAATAGGAAGAGCGTCAAAGGGGTCTAGGGTCAAAGGGTCTACAACCCTCGACCATCTGACTCTAGACCCTAGACTCGAGACCAGGTAGAGAGCCAGAATGCCGCGTGACAAGGTGATTTTAGAGTGCACCGAGTGCAGAAACCGCAACTTCTTCACCGATAAGAACAAGCGGAAGCACCCTGAGCGCGTGGAACGGCGGAAGTACTGCCCCCACTGCGATTCGCACAAGCTGCACAAAGAGTCGAAGTGATGGGGAGCGTACAGGTCGAGCGGCCTTCCAACCGGCTGACCGGATGGTTTCACCGGTCTACCGGGTTCCTCACATCGGTGCGTGAGGAGCTGAAAAAGGTGACGTGGCCGACCCGGCCGGAGCTGGTGAATGCCACCCGGATGATTGTGATCCTCTCGATCGTCCTGGGTCTCACAATCGGCTTGATGGATTATCTGCTCCAGCTGATCCTCGTCGATGGAGTCGCGCGATTCGCGCGGTAGTCATATGGAATACCGCTGGTACGCGATTCAGACGACTGCCGGTCACGAGAACAAGGTACGGGGGCTGCTTCAGCGCCGGATCGAGGAAGACCCTCGTCCCGCCGACTCGAAGCTGATCCGTCAGGCCTTAGTGCCGGTTCAGGAAGTCATCGAGATCAAGAACGGCAAGAAGGTCATGGTGGAGCGGAAGCTCTATCCTGGATATGTGTTGGTCGAGATGGGCATGAGCCAGGAGGCTCTGCACGTCGTCAACAGCATCCAGGGCGTGATCAAGTTCGTGGGCACCGGGAAGATGCCGCAGCCCCTCCGGCAGGATGAGGTGAATCGCCTGCTCGGCATCGCAGAAGCCGTCGCCGAGGCCGAACCGAAAGAGGAGATACCGTTCCTCATCGGGCAGGTTGTGGAGATCACAGAGGGCCCGTTCTCCGATTTCAGCGGAACGGTCGAAGAGGTGCTCAGCGACAAGGGGAAGGTGCGGGTTTCGGTGAGCTTGTTCGGTCGGCCTACCGCAGTCGAGCTGGATTATTTGCAGTTGAGGGGACACTAGACCTGTCAGGATGACAATCCGCGACCGCGCGGATAATCGCGGCAGTAGGCTCCACACGAGCCCACGTTACAGGAGAAGAGATGGCAAAGAAAATCAATGCAATGGTGAAGTTGCAGTGCCCAGCTGGAGCGGCCACGCCCGCACCGCCGGTGGGAACTGCGCTGGGTCCGCATGGTGTCAACATCATGGAGTTCGTGAAGCAGTTCAATGCACGGACCCAGAGCCAGAGCGGAATGGTCATTCCGGTCGTCGTCACCATTTTCGTAGACCGGACCTTTACGTTCATCACCAAAACGCCTCCGGCACCGAACCTTCTCCTCAAGGAGGCGGGCGTCGAGAAGGGCAGCGGAAACCCCAACCGGACCAAGGTCGGCCGGGTTACGCGCGCCCAGGTAAAGAAGATTGCCGAGATCAAGATGGCCGATTTGAACGCCACGGATCTCGATAGCGCCATGCGCATGATCGCCGGCACCGCCCGCTCCATGGGACTCGAGGTGGTCGACTGATGCGCAATCACGGAAAGAAGTTCGCGGCCGCAGCTACCAAGGTCGACCGGATGCGTGAGTATCCGATCCCTGACGCTGTCGCCCTGGTGAAGGGAACTTCGTTCGCGAAGTTCGATGAGACGGTGGACGTCGCCGTGAACCTCGGAGTGGACCCGAGGCATGCGGACCAGGTCGTCCGGGGCACGGTGGTCCTGCCGCACGGAACCGGGAAGTCGGTTCGGGTGTTAGTGATAACCCAGGGAGATCGGGTGCGGGAAGCCGAGGCAGCCGGCGCCGACTTCGTGGGCATCGAGTACATCCAGAAGATCAAGGAAGGCTGGCTCGAGTGCGACGTCATCGTCGCCACTCCTGATGTCATGGGCCAGCTCGGCGCACTCGGTAAGGTGCTCGGCCCGAGAGGGCTGATGCCCAATCCGAAGGCCGGCACCGTCACGATGGATGTGACTCGTGCCGTACGAGAGATCAAGGCCGGCAAAATCGAATTTCGGGTGGACAAGACCGGCAACGTGCACGCTCCGGTCGGGAAAGTGTCCTTCTCGGCGCCCCAGCTGGCAGACAACGTCCAGGCTTTCATGGACACGATCGCGCGTGCCAAGCCGGCCGCAGCCAAGGGCACGTACATACGCTCGGCCACGATTTCCAGCACTATGGGCCCGGGTGTCAGGCTCGAAACGGCGGTGTATCGATGAACAAGACCGAGCGACAGGATACGGTGCAGAGCCTGACCGAGCAGTTCCGGGCTTCACCGAACATCTATGTCACCGATTTCACTGGCCTGAACGTCTTACGAATGACCGAGTTTCGGCGCCGCCTCCGGGCCGCCGGGGTCTCCTACATCGTCGTCAAGAACACGCTGGCGCAACGGGCGCTGGCGGCCAACTCGGTCACCGGGCTGGATGATCACCTGGCAGGCCCCACCGGGCTCGTTCTCGCAGGAAAGGACCCGGTCGCAGCCGCCAAAGTGCTCACCGACTTTGCGAAAGAGTTTGAAAAGCCGACGATCAAGATCGGCCTGGTCGATGGGCGGCCCGTCACATCGGACCAGGTCAAGCGGCTCGCGAGCTTGCCGCCCAAGCAGGTCCTGCTTTCCCAGCTGGCCGGCACCATGCAAGCCCCGATGGCGCAGTTTGCCGGCGTACTGACTGGAGTGCTGTATCAGATGGTTGGCGCCCTCGAGGCGCTTCGCGCACAGCGTTCGTAACTATCATCCGGATTGAGAGAGAAAACATCGATGCCCACCACCACGCTGAGTAACGAAGAGATCCTCGAGGCGATCGGCAACAAGACCGTTGTCGAGCTGTCTGAACTGATCGAGGCGTTCAAGACCAAGTTCAACGTCACGATCGCAGCCGCGGCGGCCGCGCCCGCGGGCGGTGGTGCCGGCGGCGGAGCCGCCGCAGCGGCACCAGCCGAAGAGCAGACCGAGTTTACGGTGACGCTCAAAGAGGGCGGTCCCAACAAGATCAAGGTCATCAAGGTGGTCCGCGAGATCACCAGCCTGGGTCTGAAGGAAGCGAAGGATGCGGTGGACAACGTCCCCAGCAACGTCAAGGAAGGCGTGTCCAAGGCGGAGGCCGAGGAAATCAAGAAGAAGCTGGAGGAGCAGGGAGCGGTCGTCGAGTTGAAGTAGGGTTCTGCGGTCCTCGAAGCGTCTAGAGTCGAGGGTCAAAGGTCTAGGATTCGACTCTAGACTCTAGACCCTAGACTCTCCGAGGAAACCGAAACTGAACCCTACATCAACGAGACGAATGAACGCTCAAAGCTCCGTAAGATTCCCGAATTTGCCGAGCCCCGTAGCCACCCCGCTCTGTCGGGGGATTCGTGCTGGGGCCATTTGTGTTGCGTGAGAGCGAGTGACAATGCCTGAGACCCGATCGGTTATCACATTCAGTAAGCGCGAGGGCGGCATGCCGATGCCGCACCTCCTCGACATCCAGACGGCAGCGTTCGATACGCTGCTGGTGCCGGATGACGTCCATGGCGCGCGCCAGGATGTCTCCCTGGAGCGAGTATTTCGGGACCTGTTCCCGATCACCGACGTCAACGAGAAGTACAAGCTCGAGTTCCTGGGGTACGCGCTCGGAGAAGCCAAGTACTCGGTCGAGGAATGTGTCGAGCGCGACATGACCTATGCCGCCCCTCTCAAGGCCAAGCTTCGGCTGGACGTCTATGAGGAAGTGGAAGGCCAGAAGCGGCTGAAGAACGCGATCGAGAAGGAGGTCTACCTGGGCGAGCTGCCTATCATGACCCCGCTCGGGACGTTCGTGATCAATGGGGCTGAGCGCGTCGTGGTCAGCCAGCTGCACCGGTCGCCGGGGGTCGTGTTCGAAGAGGACACCCACCCGAATGGCCAGCGCCTGTTCTCGGCCCGAATCATTCCGTTCCGCGGCTCCTGGGTGGAGTTCACGATCGACATTCATGACGTGATTTACGTCCACATCGACAAGAAGAAAAAGTTCCCGGCTACGGCGCTCCTCCGCGCGTTCGGGCATGGTAACAATGCCGATATCCTGAAGCTGTTCTTCGCGACGAAGGAGCTGAACATCACCGGCAAGCTGGAAGGCCGGCAGGAGAAGCGGGAAGTGATCGGATCGCTGCTGGCGGCCGACGTTCCGAATCCGGAAGACCGCGGCGGTGAGCCCCTCGGATTGGTGGGTGACGAGCTGAGCCAGGAGCGGCTGAACGAGATGCGGCACAAGGGCGTGAAGTCGGTGACCGTCTTTGCCGGCTACACCACGCTCGACGTGCGCGAGGAGGAGCAGCCGACCTCCACCCGGGACCGGCAGAATCACGTGCTCGCTTTCGATGTCCCCGATCCCGAGACGGGAGAGGTGTTGGCGGAAGCCGGAGCGGAGCTGACCGATGCGCTTCGGAAGCGGTTGATCAAAGCCTCCGTTCACAAGATCGAGGTCCTGCTGCCTCACGGCCGCTCGGAATCGCCGCTGATCAAGAACACACTGGCCAAGGATCCGACTCACAGTGAGGCGGAAGCCCTGGAGCAGATCTACGCGCTGCTCCGGCCGGGCGACGCTCCGAACCTGGAGACCGCTCGGCAGCAGCTCCAGAAGCTGTTCTTCAACCCCAAGCGGTACGATCTGGGGCGGGTGGGTCGCTACAAGATCAACCAGCGCCTCAAGACCAAGACCGACCCGAACCACACGGTGCTGACCGAAGACGATTTCGTGGCGATCATTCGCTACCTGATCGACCTTCACGACGGTCGCGGGTTCACCGACGACATCGACCACCTCGGCAACCGCCGGATCCGGTCGGTGGGCGAGCTGATCGCCAACCAGTTCTCAGTCGGTCTCTCGCGCATGGCACGTTTGGTCAAGGAGCGGATGAGCATCAACTCGGATCCCGAGAAGATCTCGCTCGATGACCTGGTCAACGCGCGAACCGTCAGCGCCGTCATTCAGGCGTTCTTCGGCTCGTCCCAGCTGTCGCAGTTCATGGACCAGACCAATCCGCTGGCGGAGTTGACTAACAAACGGCGCCTGTCGGCCCTGGGACCGGGCGGCCTCACCCGCGAGCGAGCGGGCTTCGAGGTTCGCGACGTGCACTACTCCCAGTACGGACGGATGTGCCCGATCGAGACCCCGGAAGGTCCGAACATCGGCCTGATCACGAGCCTCTCGACCTACGCCCGCATCAACGATCTGGGCTTCATCGAGACGCCGTACCGGACGGTGAAGAACGGCAAGGTCACGGATGAAATCCGGTGGCTCTCGGCCAGCGACGAAGAGGATTACGCGGTGGCCCAGGCCAACGCGCCCCTCAATCCCGACGGCTCCTTCGCGGAGCAGCTGGTACTGAGCCGCAAGGGAGACGACTACCCGTTGCTGCCGCCCGACCGGATCGAGTTCATGGACGTGGCCCCGGAGCAGCTGGTCTCGATCGCCGCGGCGCTGATTCCGTTTCTGGAGCACGACGACGCGAATCGAGCACTCATGGGCTCGAACATGCAGCGGCAGAGCGTGCCGCTCCTCTTCCCGCAGGCGCCGCTGGTGGGCACCGGCCTGGAAGAGAAGGTGGCCCGTGACTCAGGCGCGGTCATCATTGCCCGCCGGGCCGGGACGGTCACGCGGGTGACGGCCGACGAGATCATTGTCGACGCCGGCACCAACGGCGGGACGGTGGGGGAGACGCCGTTGGCCCGCCTGCACCAGCACGACCGCTACCGGGTGAAGAAGTTCTGGCGCACCAATCAGGACACGGCCATCAATCAGCGGCCACTGGTGCAGTTGGGGCAGCAGGTCGGGGCCGGAGAGATCATCGCCGACGGCGCGGCCACCGAAGGTGGCGAGCTGGCGCTGGGCAGCAACGTGCTGGTGGCGTTCATGCCCTGGTACGGGCACAACTTCGAGGACGCGATCGTCCTCAGCGAGCGGCTGGTCAAGGACGACGTCTACTCGTCGATTCACATCCAGGAGCTCGAGCTGCACGTGCGCGACACCAAGCGCGGGCAGGAGGAGATCACCCGGGAAATTCCGAACGTCTCGGACGAGAGCGTGGTGGATCTGGATGAGCGCGGCATCGTGCGCATCGGAGCCCACGTGAAGCCGGGAGACATCCTGGTCGGCAAGATCACCCCGAAGGGTGAAACCGAGCTGTCGCCCGAAGAAAAGCTGTTGACGGCGATCTTCGGCGAGAAGGCGAAGGACGTGAAGGACAGCTCGCTCAAGGTGCCCCCCGGCATGGCCGGTGTGGTCATCGACGTCAAGATCTTCAGCCGGATCGAAGATCAGGTAGTCGAGAAGGACCGGGGCGAGCGGATCGGTGAAGTGCGACGGATCGAGAACGACGAGAAGGCCCGGATCAGCGCGGTCATGCTCGACGAGCTCACCCAGCTTCTCACGGGGCAGGAAGTGGCCCTGATGTTGAAGGCCGGCACGGTGGAGGAGTATCTCCCCGGCGGCACGAAGCTCACCGCATCGATTCTCGCGGATGCAGATCTGGGCGACGTTGACCTGAAGACACTCCGGGTGGCCAACAAGGCCGCGAACGAGCGGATCCGGGCTGCCATCGACATGGCGGCACGGGAGCGGGCCAAGGTCGAGGAGAAAGCCGAAGATCAGATCGACAAGATTCTTCAGCCGGATGAGCTGCCTCCGGGTGTCATCCAGCTGGTGAAGGTGTACATCGCGGAGAAGCGAAAGATCTCCGTAGGCGACAAGATGGCGGGACGCCACGGCAACAAGGGCATCGTTGCCCGGATCGTGCCGGAGGAGGACATGCCGTTCCTGCCGGATGGAAGCCCGGTAGACATCGTGCTCAACCCGCTCGGCGTCCCAAGCCGAATGAACGTCGGACAGATCCTCGAGACCCACCTTGGCTGGGCGGCTCGTATCCTGGGCTTCGAGGCCAAGACTCCGGTCTTCCGGGGAGCGGACGAGGCCGAGATCGGCACTCTTCTCCGGCTGGCGGGCTTCCGCCGGGCGGCGGAGTCCCTCCGGCTTCGAGCCAAGCCGCCGGAGATGACGCCGCATGCGATCACCAGCATGGTGGCGGATCTCAAGAAGGTGGCACCGAAGGGCGACCGTACCACGCTGACCGAGGCAGGTATCAGCACGCTTGGTGCACGAGCGGCCTCAGCAGAAACGCGGGAGCTGTTCCAGTCGGTTCGGGCCTTCATGGTGGAAGCAGCCAAGGAGCTGGCGGAGCGGGAGACTGCTCAACGACGCCAGGAGGTGGATTTCCATCGTGCGCAATCGGAAGCGGGTGACGACAAGGCAATGACCCAGGCGCTCAAGGAAGTCGAGAAGTCGGCCGGCGCTTCGGCGGTCGAGGCTCTCGAGGCTTCCGGTCGGCCGGCGTTGGCGGGACTGCTCGGCCCCAAGGGTGAATCCGACATCGACGCCGCGGCGGACGAGCTGCTTCGCGCGGCTGGCCTTACGCCGGCAGGCAAGGCGCGGCTGCGCGATGGCAGAACCGGGCAGCCGTTCGAAGGTGACGTTACCGTCGGCTCGATCTACATGCTGAAGTTGAGCCACCTGGTCGACGACAAGATCCATGCTCGGTCGATCGGACCGTACTCGCTGGTTACGCAGCAGCCGCTTGCCGGTAAGGCGCAGTTCGGCGGGCAGAGGTTCGGAGAGATGGAGGTGTGGGCGCTCGAGGCATACGGCGCCGCTCACGTCCTTCAGGAAATGCTCACGGTCAAATCGGATGACGTGAACGGACGGAGCAAGGTCTACGAGGCCATTGTGAAGGGGCAGAACCTGCCGGAGCCCGGCATCCCCGAGTCGTTCAACGTCCTTGTGAAGGAACTGCAGGCGCTCGGCCTCAAGGTTACCCTGGGGACCACCGAAGCCAGCGACGAATAGAGGTTCTCCAATGATTGATTTTCGCAGCGGTCGTGAGCCCAAGAGCTCGAGTTTCGACTACATCAGCATCCGCATCGCGGCCCCGGAGGAAATCCGGGGTCCCCGTGATCCCAAGGAGCGTGAGCGCCTGGAGCTCCAGGGGCAGCGCACCTGGTGGTCGTGGGGTGAGGTCACCAAGCCGGAGACGATCAACTATCGATCGTTCAAGCCGGAAAAGGACGGCCTCTTCTGTGAGCGGATCTTCGGCCCGGTCAAGGACTGGGAATGCCACTGCGGCAAGTACAAGCGGATCCGCTATCGCGGCGTGATCTGCGACCGCTGTGGCGTCGAAGTGACCCTGAGCAAGGTGCGGCGCGAGCGCATGGGCCACATCGAGCTCAGCGTGCCAGTGGCGCACATCTGGTTCTTCAAGACGCTGCCCAGCCCGATGGGCAACCTGATCAACATCACGCTCCGGGACCTCGAGCGGGTCATTTACTACTCGAGCTACATCGTCATCGAGCCGGGCAAACAGGAGGTGGAGGAGAACCAGCTCCTCGACGAGGACGAGTACCTCACGCTTCGTGCCAAGGCTCGTGACGAAGGCGACAACGGCTTCCGCGCCGACATCGGTGCACCCGCCGTGCGAGAGCTGCTGGGGCGGCTCGATATCCGCCGTCTGGCGGACGAGCTCCGTTCAGGTGTCGCAACGGAGACAAGCCAGCACCGCAAGAAGCAAATGCTCAAGCGGCTCAAGATCGTGGACGCGTTTCTGTCCTCGGGAGAGTCTGGCGATCTGGCCAATGATCCCGCCTGGATGATCCTGGACGTGATTCCGGTCATTCCGCCCGACCTGCGGCCGCTGGTCCCGCTCGACGGCGGACGTTTCGCGACATCGGACCTGAACGATCTGTATCGCCGGGTGATCAACCGCAACAACCGGTTGACGAAGCTGATCCAGCACAAGGCGCCAGAGGTCATTCTGCGCAATGAGAAGCGCATGCTCCAGGAGGCCGTCGATGCGCTGTTCGACAACGGGCGGCGGTCCAAGGCCATTCGGGGCAGGGGCAAGCGCCCGCTCAAGAGCCTGTCCGACATGCTCAAGGGCAAGCAGGGGCGCTTCCGGCAGAACCTGCTCGGAAAGCGTGTCGATTATTCCGGCCGGTCGGTCATCGTGGTCGGTCCGGAGCTGCGCCTGCACCAGTGCGGCCTGCCCAAGGCGATGGCGGTCGAGCTGTTCAAGCCGTTCATCATCCACAAGCTGGTCGAAAAGGGCATCGCCGAGACGGTGAAGCGCGCCAAGAAGATCGTAGAGCGCGAGAGCCCCGAGGTGTACGAGATTCTGGAAGAGATCATTCAGGACCACCCGGTGCTGCTCAACCGCGCCCCCACGCTGCACCGTCTGGGTATCCAGGCGTTCGAGCCGGTACTGGTCGAAGGCAAGGCCATCCGGATTCACCCGCTGGTTTGCGCCGCGTTCAATGCAGACTTCGACGGCGACCAGATGGCGGTGCACGTGCCTCTCTCGTTCGAGGCTCAGCTGGAGGCACGCCTCCTGATGATCTCCTCGAACAACGTACTGAAGCCCTCGGACGGGCGTCCGGTGGCGGAACCATCGCAGGACATGGTGCTGGGCAGCTATTTCCTCACGAAGCTGCCGGCAGGCTTCGAGGAGGACTTCCGGAAGGCGGGTATCGGCAAGAGCGAAGAGACGCGAGTCCGGCTCTGGAAGAACTGCAAGTACTTCGGCAGCCTGGCCGAGCTGGAGATGGCGCTCCTCAATGGGAGCGTCGGATACCACACCGCCATCTGCTTCTGGTATATCCCGCCGCGCGAGTCGGAGGATTCTACTCCGCGGTGGCTTCGGACCACCGTCGGCCGCGTGCTGTTCAACAGCATCCTGCCGCGTCGCGTCGTGGCGGAGCTCGGGTTCCGCGATGACCTGATGAAGAAGAAGAACCTGTCGGAGCTGGTGCTCCAGAGCTACCGCCGCGCAGGTCTGGCGGATACGGTCACGTTCCTGGACCGGCTGAAGGACTTCGGGTTCCGCTTTGCCACGATGGGTGGCGTTTCGATCGGCGTGGAGGATCTGGAGATTCCGACCGAGAAGGCGGAGCTGCTCACCGAGGCGGATGCTCGGGTCAAGCGCTTCCAGCGGGCCTACAACACCGGCCAGATCACGTTCGGCGAGCGGTACAACAAGGTCATCGATGCCTGGACTCACGCCAACAACGACGTGGCCGAGGCAATGATCAACTCGATGCGTGTGTCGCGTGGTGGATTCAACCCGGTATTCATGATGTTCGACTCCGGGTCACGCGGCAGCCGGGACCAGATCCGGCAGCTCGCCGGCATGCGCGGCCTGATGGCCAAGCCGCAGAAGAAGCTGACCGGCGGCATCGGCGAAATCATCGAGAGCCCGATCAAGTCGAACTTCCGTGAGGGGCTCACGGTGCTGGAGTACTTCATCTCGACCCACGGCGCCCGGAAGGGCCTGGCCGACACCGCCTTGAAGACGGCCGACGCCGGCTACCTCACCCGGCGCTTGGTGGACGTGGCGCAGGACGTGACGGTCACTGAGGAGGATTGCGGTACCATTCTCGGTCTCGACATCGCGGCACTCAAGGAGGGCGAGGACATCATCGAGCCGCTCCGCGAGCGCATCCTGGGCAGCGTTGCCAGTGAGGATGTTTTCGATCCGCATGAGCTCGACGAAGACGGCGATCCCAAGCTGCTGGTCGAAGCCGGCAAGCTGATCGACGAAGACATCTCGAACGCCATCGACGATGCCGGCATCGAGAAGGTCAAAATCCGGTCGGTCCTCACCTGTGAGGCCCGTCGCGGCATCTGCCGCATGTGCTACGGCCGCAACCTGGCCACCATGGATATGGTGGATATGGGTGAAGCGGTCGGCATCCTGGCCGCCCAGTCCATCGGTGAGCCCGGAACCCAGCTGACACTGCGGACCTTCCACATCGGCGGCACCTCCTCCCGGATCGCGGAAGAGGCGGAGCGGCGGGCCCGGTCGGACGGCAAGGTCAGATACACCGAAGGTCTGGAGTGGGCCGACGTGCCGGTCGAGTACGAGGACGGCACCAAGGGCAACATCCGCGTCGTGCTTACCCGCGAGGATGAGTCGGCGTCGGACGAGAGCAAGGAAGGCATCCTGGTGGTCGATCCGAAGGATCCGAAGCGGGTACTCAACCGCTATCCAGTTCCCGAGGGCGCGCTCCTACAGGTCAAGGAGGGCGAGATCGTCACCAAGGGCGACAACGAGCGGCGCGCCACGATTCTCTACACTTGGGACCCGTACAACGACCCGAGCATCATCAAGGCCGATGGCGAGCTCCGGTGGAAGGATCTGGTTCCCGGGGTCACGCTCCGCGAGGAGCTGGACGAAGGCACCGGCCTCCGAAGCCTCGTGGTCATGGCCGATCCGGATCGGGAGCTGCATCCGAGCGTGCTGGTGTACATGCCGAATCGCAAGGACCCGCAGGAGTACACGCTTGCCGAAGGAAGCCGGGTGATCCTCGGCTCGCCGACGGACCTGGTCACTCGCGGCATGGCCATTCCTGATGCGGCCAACCCGTGGAGCACCAAGTTCCATGTGGAAGAGCGGCCGATCAACGAGGCGTGGCCGAGCAAGACCAAGAAGGAGAGCAAGGACAAGACGGTCTTCCTGAGCGCTCCGGTGAAGGTGACGAAGGGCATTACAGTCACCAAGATCCCGCGCCAGGCGTACAAGACTCGCGATATCACGGGCGGTCTGCCTCGTATCGCAGAACTGTTCGAGGCTCGGCGTCCGAAAGATCCGGCCACGATCTCCGAAGTGGACGGCGCGGTCAAGTTCGGTGAGATCAAGCGCGGCAAGCGCGAGATCTACGTCTATCCCGAGACACCCGCCGGGCAGGCAGAGGAGACGGAGCCGCAGTTGTACGAAGTACCGGCCGGTAAGCACCTCCGGGTGCACGAAGGCGATCGGGTGCGTGCCGGAGACCGGCTCACAGAAGGGCCGGTGAATCCGCACGACATTCTGCTCATCAAGGGGCCGCGTGCGGTGCAGGAGTACCTGCTCAACGAAGTGCAGGAGGTCTACCGGTTGCAGGGCGTGCGCATCAGCGACAAGCACATCGGTGTCATTGTGCGCCAGATGCTGCAGAAAGTGCGCGTGACCGAGCCGGGCGACACCGACTTCCTCGAAGGCGAGACGGTGGATCGTCTGACCTTCCGCGACGAGAACGATCGCGTCGTGAAGCGGAAGAGCTCTCCGGCTCAGGCCGAGCCGGTGCTGTTGGGCATCACCAAGGCGAGTCTCACGACTCAGTCGTTCATCTCGGCTGCGTCATTCCAGGAGACCACGCGGGTGCTGACCGACGCCGCCATCCGTGGAGCCAAGGACGACCTCCTCGGCTTGAAGGAGAACATCATCATCGGTCACTTGATCCCGGCCGGCAGTGGTATCTACCGTTACGCCGAGATCGACATCGAACCGCCGGCGGGCTACGAGCCGCCGCCGCCACGGATCGAGGAAGTTCCGGTTCCGGGCGTCTTGCCTCCGCCGCAGCTCACAGCGGCAGGGTTACTGGAAGACGAGGAGTAAGACGGCGATCGCCTCGGCGGAAGGAAGAAGTGAACTACACAGAGAACCCCCTCCTTGCTGGGAGGGGGTTCTTTCTTACCTGAGACGTTTTACCTGGAGATCACGAAAGTGGCGACGAAACGCAGCAAGCCCTGGAAGAAACCCGCGCCGAAGAAAGCTTCACACACCAAGCTTTCTCCCTCGGAGAAACAGGCAGCGAAGAGGTCCGCAAAGCGCGCGGGCCGGCCCTACCCGAACCTCGTGGATAACATGAAGGTGGCCGGCAGGCGCAAGAAAAAGACGGCCCGGACCAAGAAGAGTCCCTCAAAGAAACGTCGATGAGCTCGAGCCTATCGCCAGCGGAATAGGCGCACCGCCAGAAGAAAGCTCACCGCCATCCACGTGAGAATGATCCCGATATCCGGGGCCACGGCCTGCCAACCCGCCCCCCGTAAGATGTTCGCCCGCAGGACGTCGACCACCGCGGTGAGCGGCAGGGCCTGGATGAAGGGCTGTAACGCTTCGGGAAAGCGCGAGGCCGAAAAGAAGACACCCGAGAAGATCCACATCGGCAGCATCACGAGGTTCATGAGTCCGGATGCCCCCTCCATGGTCTGAACCCGCGACGACACCAGCAGGCCGATGGAAGTAAAGGCGAGCGATGAGATGACGCAGATGGCGATCAGCGTCAGCAGTGAACCGCGGAACGGGACCCCGAACACCGCCGCTCCGAATCCCAGGAGCAGGCCAACCTCGATGATCAGGAGAGTAAGGCGCGAGAGCACGAACGAAGCGAGGTACTGCGGCCGCGACATTGGTGTGGCAATCAGGCGTTTCAGCAGCCGCTTCTTCCGGGCGTCTACAATCGCAAAGCCTACTCCCCAGATCCCGCTTCCCATCAGGTTCATACCCAACAGACCCGGCACCAGGAAATCGATGTAGCGGGAGCCGCGTTCGTGCACCAGCTGCTCCTGTGCGGGAACGGGATCTCGCCGGCCGGCGGCGCGCTGCAGCGCGTCATCGACCATCAACCGGGCGACTTGGCTCTCCGGGCGGGTGTCGTCA
Organism: uncultured Gemmatimonadales bacterium; assembly: GCA_963730915.1. Classification (GTDB taxonomy): domain Bacteria; phylum Gemmatimonadota; class Gemmatimonadetes; order Gemmatimonadales; family GWC2-71-9; genus CAVVWJ01. Next base: position 675,786 of record CAVSTR010000005.1, read on the forward strand.
TAGCGGTATTCCAATCCGGCCTTCCCACCCTGAACCACCACCAACGCGACATCTCCGGTGCGAAGCGCCTCGCTTGCGCCAGCGTCGCTCATCAGAGAGACCTCTATGTCTCTGGAGTGGCGCAATGCTTCGGCGATGCGCGTCGCCGCACTATCGCTGTTGACCACGGCAACGCTGGTCGTGTCGGGTGCTCGGTTACGGAAGGCAATGCCGAGTCCAGCCGCTAAGAGCAGGGGAAAGATCAAGACCCAGAACACGGCTTCCGGCTCCCGGAAGAACTCGCGGTATCGCACCCGGGTGAGCTGCACCAGAGGGTGCTCGGACCACCGGCGTTTGTCACTCTTCACGAAGGTGCCGACCGGTGAGGGAAACGAATACGTCCTCCAGTGTGGCCGAATGAGTCCGCAGCTCGGCCAGCTGTGCGCCCTGGCGCCGAAGCTCGCCCAGGAGCGCGGGCATGGCGACATGAAGCTCTTCCACCTGAAGGCGATAGGTACCATCCCGACGATCAGCCGCGCAGACCCCTTCGATGCCGAGGAGTGGCGCCTCATCAACCGAGGCGCTTCCGGTAAGCGCAAACTCCAGGACGTGCTCGGCCCGAAGCGCAGCGATGAGCTCGCGCGGCGTTCCGAGAGCAATTCGCTTCCCGTGATCCACGATGGCCACACGGTCGCAGAGCCGCTCGGCTTCTTCCATATAGTGGGTCGTGAGCAGAATGGATCGACCTGCGGACTTCAATCCTTCTATCAACCCCCAGAGCTGCCGCCTCGACTGCGGATCGAGGCCGGTGGTCGGCTCGTCCAGGAAGAGCAGCTCAGGATCGCCCACCAGCGCGCAGGCCAGGGCGAGCCGTTGCTTCTGTCCTCCAGAGAGGCCGCCCACGCGGGCCTTCGCTTTCTCTCCCAGCTGCACCATGGCGATGACCTCCTCGTATGAGGGGCCCGCACGGTAGAAGCTGCGGAAGAGCTGCACGGTCTCTTCCACCGTGAGCTTCTCCGAGAACTGGGTCTCCTGGAGGGAAATGCCGAGGCGCTGCCGCAGCTCGTGGTCGTCGCTGTGCCAGGTGCGGCCCAGAACTATTACCTCACCTGCGTCTGCGGTATTGAGACCCTCGCAAATCTCGATCGTCGTGGTCTTGCCGGCCCCGTTGGGACCGAGCAGGCCAAAACACTCGCCTCGGAAGACCTCGAGGTCGAGGCCATCGACTGCGACCACATCCTGATAGGCCTTCCGGAGACCGCGAACCTGAAGCGCTATGTCTGCCGCGGGATTGTGCATCGGGGAATCATAACGCCACCCCAAGAGGGTGGGCGATCTTCCCCCTTCAGTCGTCGGAGCGACTGATCCAGGTGTTACGGATGGTTTCCCAGGCGTTTTGCCATTCGTCGGGGCGCACGAGCAGTACATAGCCTACGAGCACGCCGGCCATGTAGACCGCTGTCTGCACCAAAGGGGAGGGATCTGAGGAAGCGATGAGAAGCATGGATTACCTTGCCGTTCCGGCGGTCTGAATCAATTGGGCGTTAAGGGCTTGGGCGATACGTTCCTTCGAATCCAGCAGGTGTGCCTTGGTGTACGGGTCTAGCTCGGCGGACCGGCGCAGGAGTCCACGGTCGAGCTCACTACCGAGCTCGCTGAGCGTCGCGCGAGCGAGAGTCCGGGCATCTTCCGGCATATCTGGTGCCGGACTGACGATCATCCGGATCAGAGTATTGAGATGCAGGCGCTGCAGGTCCCGTCTTACCGACGTGATGTTCCTCGGCACTGGGGTCTTGCCTTGGGCCGGATATGCAGCCTCGGCCCATATGGCACGGGTCAACGTATTGAACACTTCGGGAATGGTGACGGTCGGCTCGTTCTCCGTAGCGCGAAGTTCGGCGTCACGCACTCGCGCCAGCACCGCTGGGTCGAGAAGCTGGGAGAGCAATGACGACTGCTGCGCCATGGCCCAGTTGTGCAGCGGAAAGTCGATCCGGCCATCCGAGCCTGGGTTCGAGCCCCAGTGACGCCACCGATCAGGCCCCAGCCGGCTCAGCAGCTCGGGGCGGAAGCGGTAGGCATTCTCGCCAAAGCCCGCCTGAGTTATGAACGTCAACGCCTCGCGCTGCCGGGCCGCAGGCACAGTGACGAGCGCCGGGCGGGCGGATGGATCTCCCCGGTGATCACGAGAGGTGGTCGCTCCACCCAGGTACTTGGTCGTCACCAGGGTCGCGTACCAACGATCGTTGAGCAGGTCTGAGAAGGCCGTACGCAGTCGAGCGTATCCCTGCCCCGGCGACACCATCCTGGTATCCAGCGAATCGAACAGTCCATTGATCAGCGCAACACGATCGCGAGCCCACTCGAGCGGGTCACTGGTCTGGTCGTAGCGTGAGACCGTAGGGTCGAGTCCGAACCCTCCGAAGCCCGCATCCTCATCGGTTCCATACAGGTGCCCCGGTTTTGCCGCTTCGGAGGCGACGCTTCGGAGTGCATTGATCTCGACGTCGGGAGTCCACGTCGGCGGAGTGGCGCTGGAGCCTTTCGCGTTCGACTCGGCCAGCGCCCGCGGGCCAACCGTCGCGTAGCCGTAGCGTACGGCCCAGCGATCGTAGGTACCCACAGTCCCGCTGTGGTAGTCACCCTGCTGTCTCGGATCCAGTGACAGTGATGCCGGGCTATAGTCCATCACCGAGACCCCGAGCCCGTGGGTCTGAGTGAACTTTCTATCCGAGATCTGCGCCTTGGTGATTCCGGCGGAACCGCGGAAGTTATGGCGCAAACCCAGGGTGTGGCCGATCTCGTGCATGATCAGCGCCTTCAGGGCCTGCCCGATGTAGCGCCGCGTTGCAACTCCGTCCCCATGCGCTCCACGTGCAGCGAGCAATGCCCGCGTGAGCGTCCCCTGTCGCCTCATGCCTTCAGCGAGGCTGCAGAGGCGTGTCTCATCGTTCGCAGCGGCGACGGAATCGTCCACGAAGACGGAACGAACTGCTGCATCGGGCGCCAGGTATTCGCCGGACTCACCCCGCCAGGTCTGGATCCAGGCGGCTGAGACGAGCACGTCCGCATTCAGGATTTCCCCGGTGCGGGGATCGACGTTCGAGGGACCCACGGCGTACACGCTGCGGTTGGTGGCCGTCCATCTCACTGTCGAGTAGCGTGCGTCCTCAGCATTCCACAGCGTGTCCTCAGGGGCGTCCCTGACCTGGATGGCGTTGCGGAAGCCGGCCTCCTCAAAGGCACGATTCCATTCGAGGATGCCGGCCCTGACCCACGGCCGCCATTCGGTTGGAACGGTCCTGTCGATGTAGTAGACGATGGGAGTGACCGGCTCACTGATTGGCGCAGTCGGATCCCGCTTCTCCAAACGCCAACGGTTCACATAACGAACGAAGAAGCTCTCGGCGGTATCGCGCGAGAAATCCTTGATCGCAGACACGAAATAGCCCACCCGCTCGTCGGCGTAGCGGGGGCGCATTGGAATTGTTGGCAGTTCGAGAAGAGAATAATGCACACCTACCGGTATCCACCGGTAGTCCGACACGGTCTCGAGTCCGAGATTTCTATTCGACTGGTAGGTGAGCCGCACCTGGGCTTCGAGATTCGCAGGGAAAAGCTGGATTTGTTCCATGCTCGATCGCTCACGGTCGAGCATGATCGTCCCGGAAAGCTTGCGCTGCGTAGCTACGCCCTGGAAGAACGCGCCCAGATCGGCCCAGTCGGAGAGCAGAAATGGGGCGATGTCTATCAGGATCTCGCCGTTGTCGCGCATGGTCGCGATCGCGAACGACTGCGCCACCGAGTTTCCGAACGAGTAGTCCACCGCTCGTGCCATGGGACTGCCGGAGTCGGCGGCGAAGCGCGGGTTCACGACCTGCATCTCGATGCGATCGCCACTGCGCTGGAAGCGAACGAGGTCGGAGCGGACTGAGGTGCCGCCGTCCAGGTTCAGTTCACCGATGCCACGGGACAGCTGGGTCACGAGCAGGTAGTCGCGATTGAGCTGACCAGGTGCGAGCGAGAGGTATGCCTTGTCGCGCTTGAGGTACAAGGTGAAAATGCCGGAGCGGACGTCGGCACCCTTCGTTACCTCCGAGAACGACTTCCAGGGTCCATCCTTGTGATCATCCTCCTGATGATATCCTGCGTCTCGTCCCAGCTCTGGCGCGCCATACAACCCCGCGGTCGCAGCTCGCGCCGGACCGGGCGCCTCTGGTGCTTGCGCGTAGGCGCTGATGGTACCGCACCCGGCCACGAGAACGCCGAGGAACCATCCAGCTGAGTGAGACACGGCAACTCCGGATGACAAGACGAGGGTGAAGCGGCCCGCGGAGGGACCTGGACTGGTAGGGGGGAGGGGCAAGTTGGGGGCCGTATCCGGAACCGCTGGTAAGGCGAGGATTTCAGAAGGGTTGCACCCCGTCGACCTTTCAAAAAGCCAGCGACGAGGGCAAAAAGCGGGAACGGATGTGCCAGTCATTGTGTGAAGCTCGCGTTCTTGACCTAAGCAGAACGCGCAACTACATTTGCCGGTCTGCCCCGAAACTGGGGTTTTTCCGTTCTCATGCTCGAAGGTTATGCCGACTATTAATCAGCTCATCCGGCGCGGCCGGAAAGACGTCGAAGCCAAGGACAAGGCGCCGGCCCTCAAGGACAATCCTCAGAAGCGCGGCGTCTGTACCCGCGTCTATACCACCACACCGAAGAAGCCGAACTCGGCACTTCGCAAGGTTGCCCGCGTCCGGCTGACGAATGGGTTCGAGGTCACTGCGTACATCCCGGGAGAGGGGCACAACCTTCAGGAACACTCCATCGTGCTCATCCGCGGTGGACGGGTAAAAGACCTTCCCGGCGTACGCTATCACATTGTCCGGGGCACCCTGGACTCGGCTGGGGTCAACGACCGGCGGAAGAGCCGCTCGAAGTACGGCGCCAAGCGGCCTAAGGCTGCTGGCAGTGCACCGGCAGCCAAGGGAGGCAAGAAGTGAGTCGCCGGAACAAGTCCGTCAAGCGTCCGGTCCCACCGGATCCACGCTACGACAGCCAGACGGTATCGAAGTTCGTGAACAACCTGATGTTCGAAGGAAAGAAGAGCGTGGCCGAAGGAATTTTCTACACGGCCATGGATCTCATTGAAGAGCGCACCAGCCAGCCCGGTGTGTCGGTGTTCAAGCAGGCCGTCAACAACGCGAAGCCGACCCTCGAGGTGAAAAGCCGCCGAGTCGGCGGCGCCTCACTCCAGGTTCCCGTCGAGGTCCGGCCCGACCGTCGCACAGCCCTGGCTATGCGGTGGATCATCTCGTTCTCACGTGCCCGTACCGAGAAGACGATGGCCGAACGGCTGGCAGCGGAGCTCATTCTCGCCTCCAAGGGTGAGGGGAACACGATAAAGAAGAAGGAAGACACCCACCGGATGGCGGAAGCGAATCGGGCGTTCGCCCACTATCGCTGGTAATCGGCCCAGCAAATCCGCTCACTGCAGGTCAGGGCGCTCCGAGCTGGGGCGCCCTTTTTGATGGGAGTTCAGGTGTTGACACCATGGGCTAACCCACTATCTTCCCCGGGCTTGGCACTTTTACAGCCGCCAAGGGACATCGGATTACGTGACCCGGTTTGGACTCGGCCACCTCTGATCTTCCAAACGACAACGCGTGGGACCCTGCTGGGGTCCTCGTCCAGGGTGAAAGCCCGGATGTGCGCGGAGCGAAACCACGGGATCTCCCGGTCGGTCGCCCCGCTTTTTCGTTACCGGTAAGGAAACAATGGCCCGACAGACGACCCTCGATCGATATCGCAATATCGGCATCATGGCCCACATCGATGCCGGGAAGACGACTACGACCGAGCGGATCCTCTACTACACCGGCAAGAACTACAAGATCGGTGAGGTCCACGAGGGCGCCGCTACCATGGACTGGATGGAGCAGGAGCAGGAGCGCGGAATCACCATTACATCCGCGGCTACCACCTGTTTCTGGACCCGCAACGGTACCCCCTACCGCATCAATATCATCGATACCCCCGGCCACGTGGACTTCACGGTCGAGGTCGAACGCTCTCTTCGGGTGCTTGACGGTGCGGTTACGCTGCTCGATTCCGTAGCCGGTGTCGAGCCGCAGACCGAGACCGTCTGGCGCCAGGCCGACCGATACGGTGTGCCCCGCCTCATCTTTGCAAACAAGATGGATCGGGTTGGAGCGGACTTCGACCGATGCATGGCCATGATCCGGGATCGTCTCACCAAGAAGGCCTATCCCATTCAGCTACCGGTCGGCTCGGGCGAGATGTTCACCGGTCACATCGATGTGCTGAAGCGCGTCGAGATCATCTTCGATGAAGAGACTCTCGGCAAGACGTTCACCGAGATGCCGGTCCCCGAGGCATACCGGGAGCGAGTGGAGGCCGCCCGTCACGAGGTGATCGAGGCCGCCGTCGAGCACGATGACGAGCTGATGGAGAAGTACCTGGGCGGTGCCGAGCTCAGCTACGACGAAGTTCAGCGGGCGATCCGTAAGGCAACCACGTCCGGGTCAATCGTGCCGGTGCTCTGTGGCGCCTCCTTCAAGAACAAGGGCGTGCAGGCGCTGCTGGATGCGGTGATCGACTATCTGCCAAGCCCTACCGATGTGCCACCCATCGTCGGCCACCTGCCGTTGCATGACGAGACCCACATCGAGCGCTGCGCCTCGGACGCTGAGCCATTCTCCGCGTTGGCCTTCAAGGTGGCAACCGATCCCTACGTGGGCCGGCTGACCTTCTTCCGGGTCTATTCTGGATCGCTCAAGTCCGGCAGCTACGTGTACAACAGCACCAAGGACAAGCGGGAACGGATCGGCCGGCTGCTCCAGATGCACGCCAATAAGCGGGATGAGATCGAAGAAGTACTCGCAGGAGACATTGCCGCGGCTATCGGTCTCAAGGATACTCGCACCGGGGATACGCTGTCCGACGAGGACAAGCCCATCATCCTCGAGGCGATGAAATTCCCCAATCCGGTCATCGACGTCGCCATCGAGCCGAAGACGAAGGCGGACCAGGACAAGTTGGCCACCGCGCTGCAGAAGCTTCAGGAAGAGGATCCGACCTTCCGGGTGCGCTCGGATGCGGAAACCGGTCAGACGATCATCGCGGGCATGGGCGAGCTGCACCTCGAGATCCTGGTCGACCGCATGAAGCGGGAGTTCAAGGTCGAGGCCAACGTCGGCAAGCCACAGGTGGCGTTCAGGGAGACGGTGAAGAAGGCCGTCACGAACGTCGAGGGCAAGTTCATTCGGCAGTCCGGCGGCAAGGGTCAGTATGGCCACGTCGTGATCAACTTCGGACCAAGCGAGCCGGGCGGCGGCTTCGTGTTCGAGGACAAGATCGTGGGCGGCGTCATTCCGCGCGAATTCATCAAGCCGGTGGAAGCCGGTATACGCGAAGCGCTGGAAAACGGAGTGCTGGCCGGCTATCCCATGGTCGACGTCAAGGCGACGCTGGTTTTCGGCAGCTACCACGACGTGGACAGCTCGGAAATGGCGTTCAAGATCGCCGGCTCGATGGCGGTGAAGGAAGCCGCCCGGATGGCCAATCCCATTCTGCTCGAGCCGGTCATGGAGGTCGAGGTGGTGAGTCCCTCCGACTTCCTGGGCGATGTCATCGGCGATCTTTCAAGCCGCCGCGGCAAGATCGGTGGCATGACGCAGCGGGGCGACGCGCAGGTCGTGGCCGCGGACGTGCCGCTGGCCGAAATGTTCGGGTACTCGACTACGCTCCGGAGCATGACGCAGGGGCGCGCGGTGTACACGATGCAGTTCGATCATTACGAGGAAGTTCCGAAGAACATCGCGGAGCAGATTATTTCGAAGGCCAAGTCGTAGAGGGAACCCTAGATCCTGGACCCTAGACCCTAGACAGTCAACAGAGCGAGACAGGACACCGATGGCAAAGGCCAAATTCGAGCGTACCAAGCCGCATGTGAACGTGGGGACGATCGGGCACGTGGACCACGGGAAGACGACGTTGACGGCGGCGATCACGGCGATCCAGGCGAAGAAGGGGATGGCGCAGTTTACGGCCTACGACCAGATCGACAAGGCGCCGGAGGAGCGGGAGCGGGGGATCACGATCGCGACGGCGCACGTGGAGTACGAGTCGGACAAGCGGCACTATGCGCACGTGGACTGCCCGGGGCACGCGGACTATGTGAAGAACATGATCACGGGGGCGGCCCAGATGGATGGGGCGATCCTGGTGGTGAGTGCGGCGGATGGGCCGATGCCGCAGACCCGCGAGCACATCCTGTTGGCCAAGCAGGTGAACGTGCCGTACATCGTGGTGTTCATGAACAAGGTGGACATGGTGGACGACCCGGAGCTGTTGGAGCTGGTGGAGCTGGAGGTGCGGGAGCTGTTGAGCAGCTATGACTTCCCGGGGGACGATACGCCGATCATCAAGGGCTCGGCGCTGCAGGCCCTGGAGAGCGGGGACCCGAAGAGCGAGCAGGGGCAGAAGATCCAGGAGCTGCTGGATGCGCTGGACAGCTACATCCCGCAGCCGAAGCGGGAAATCGACAAGCCGTTCCTGATGCCGGTGGAGGATGTGTTCTCGATTACGGGCCGGGGCACGGTGGCGACGGGGCGGATCGAGCGGGGGGTGGTGAAGGTGGGGGAGGAAGTGGCGCTGGTGGGGTTCAACAGCGCCAAGAAGACGGTGGTGACGGGGGTGGAGATGTTCCGCAAGCTGCTGGACCAGGGGGAGGCGGGCGACAACGTGGGGCTGTTGCTGCGCGGGATCGAGAAGGCGGAGATCGAGCGGGGGATGGTGCTGGCGAAGCCGGGGAGCATCACGCCGCACACGCACTTCGAGGCGGAGGTGTATGTGCTGACGAAGGAGGAGGGGGGGCGGCACACGCCGTTCTTCAAGGGGTACCGGCCGCAGTTTTACTTCCGGACGACGGACGTGACGGGGAGCTGCGAGCTGCCGGGTGGGGTGGAGATGGTGATGCCGGGGGACAACGTGCAGATGACGATCGAGCTGATCACGCCGATCGCGATGGACGAGGGGCTGCGCTTTGCCATCCGCGAGGGCGGCCGCACGGTCGGCGCCGGCGTGGTCACCAAGATTCTCAAGTAACGAGAGCGAGCAAACCATGGCTCAGCGAATCAGAATCAGACTCAAGGCGTTCGACCACGTGGTTCTCGACCAGGCCGCAGCCGATATCGTGCGCACTGCCGAGAAGACCGGCGCGCAGGTCTCGGGCCCGATCCCGCTGCCGGTGAAGACCGAGCGGTGGACCGTGCTCCGCAGCCCGCACGTGGACAAGAAGAGCCGTGAGCAGTTCGAGCTCCGCACCCATAAGCGGCTCATGGACATCAACGACTCCCGTCCCCAGACAATGGACGCGCTGACGAAGCTGGACTTGCCGGCCGGCGTCGACGTCGAGATCAAGGTCGAATAGCGATGACGATAGGACTGATCGGCCGCAAGCTCGGCATGACCCGCGTCTTTCAGGAAGATGGAACCGCTGTTCCCGTGTCGGTCATCGAGGCTGGACCGTGCCGTGTTGTGCAGGTCCGCGATGGTGGCGTCCAGCTGGGGTTCGGCGCCCGTCGGGCACAGCGCACCACCAAGGCGCAGCTCGGCCACGCCAAGAAGGCCGGCCTCGATGTAGCCCCCCAGGTGCTGCGGGTGTTCACAGTGAACGGCGACGCGCCGGCACCCGGCGCCGAGATCAAGGTCGACATCTTCGCTCCTGGTGAGCTGGTGAAGGTTACCGGTACCACGAAAGGACGCGGATTTCAGGGCGTCGTGCATCGCTACGGCTTCGGCGGCGGTCCGGCCACCCACGGCAACACGCGGCACCGGAAGCCAGGCTCGATCAGTCCGGGCACCGATCCGTCGCGAGTCATCAAGGGCAAGCGGATGCCTGGCCACATGGGTGCCGAGCGGCACACCGAGCTGGGTCTGCGGGTCATCAAGGTCGATTCGGAGCGGAACCTTCTGTTCGTACGAGGCGCTATCCCGGGCTCGAAGAACGGCATCGTGACGGTTGCAAAGCAGGGAGGACCCAGCCGCCATGATTGAGGCTCCACACTACAGTTCGGCTGGCGCCAAGCGCGACGCCAACTTTGCCCTGCCGGCGGAATACTTCGACGGCACCGTGAACGAGCCGGTGCTTCATCAGGCCGTGAAGGTGTACCTGAATAACCAGCGTCAGGGCACCCACATGACGAAGACGCGGAGTTTCGTGTCGGGTGGCAACCAGAAGCCCTGGAAGCAGAAGGGCACCGGCCGCGCGAGACAGGGATCGACCCGGGCGCCGCACTGGCGTGGTGGGGGCATCGTCTTCGGACCTTCGCCGCGGGACTATCGCACCGAAATCCCACGTAAGGTCAAGCAGCTCGCACGGAAGAGCGCCCTCAATGCTCGCGCACGTGAAGGTGCCGTCCACGTTGTTGAACGGCTCGCGTTCCGGGCGCCAAAGACGGCTCAGCTCGTGGAACTGCTCGCGAGTCTCGGCATCGTGGGGCGCAAGATTCTCGTCCTTACCGCCGGCCACAACGCCAACGCCTACCTCAGCGGGCGAAATCTGCCGAGTGTCGAGGTGATGGCGTATCCCGAGGCATCGGCATACGACATCCTGTGGTCTGAGGCGGTCGTCGTTGAGGAGGGTGCCCTGACCGGAGTGATGCCCGAGCCGCTGGCCGAGGAAACCGAGGAAGAGAAGGCGGCGAGCGCGCAAAAGGCTCAGAAGCGCACGAGGACCGCGAAGCCTGCGGCGAAGGCGGCAAAGACCGTTAAGACCAAGCCCGCCAAAGCCAAGGCGACCAAGCAGGCCTCGAGCAAGAGCGAGGGGAAGACCACAGCGAAGAAGTCCGCCAGCAAGCCGGCCAAGAAGAAGGCAGCACCGAAGAAGAAGGGATCCAAGTAATGCCGACCCTGCATCAGATCGTCGTGCGGCCGGTGGTAACGGAAAAGAGCTCGGCTGCGTATCAGGCGCGAAAGGAATACACCTTCGAGGTGCATCCCGAAGCCAATAAGTATCAGATCCGGGACGCATTGCAGAAGTTGTTCGGTGTGACCGTCACCGACGTGCGCACCATGCAGATGCGGCGGAACGAGGTTACCCGCGGTCGCACCCGCGGCGCCACGGCGCGCTGGAAGAAGGCAATCGTCACGCTCAAGGACGGCGACTCCATCGCCGTGTTCGAGGGTTGAGATGAGTATCAAACAATTCCGACCGATGACGGCGGGCACCCGGTTCCGCTCGGTCTCCGGATTCGATGAAGTGACGCGGGGAACCCCGGAGAAGTCGCTGCTGGAGCCGAAGAAGCGGACCGGCGGCCGCAACAACCAGGGCCACCTGACGTCGCGCCATCGCGGCGGCGGCCATAAGCGGCAGTACCGGAAGATCGACTTCAAGCGGAACAAGTTCGGGATTCCGGGCAAGGTCGCCGAGATCGAGTACGATCCGAACCGCAGCGCCCGGATTGCGCTGATCGTGTACGCCGATGGAGAGAAGCGCTACATCCTCCATCCCAAGGGACTGAGCCAGGGTGACACGGTGGTGTCAGGACCGGGGTCGGATACCCGCAACGGAAACGCGCTTCCGCTCGGTGAGATTCCACTGGGCACGACGGTGCACAATGTCGAGCTCAAGATCGGCAAAGGCGGTCAGCTGGCGCGCACGGCAGGCTCGAGCGCCCAGGTCGTAGCCAAAGAGGGCGATTACGTCACCCTGCGGCTGCGTTCGTCGGAAATGCGCCTGATCCATGGCCGTTGCCTGGCAACGGTTGGCGAGGTCGGGAACTCCGAGCACGAGCTTCTGTCGGTCGGCAAGGCGGGCAAGAGCCGCTGGCTGGGCAAGCGGCCCAAGGTACGTGGCGTGGCCATGAATCCGGTCGACCACCCGCTGGGTGGTGGTGAAGGGAAGAGCTCTGGTGGCCGTCCCCCGACCTCACCGTGGGGCAAGGTCGAAGGCAAGAAGACACGTCACCGGAAGAAGGGCTCGACCAAGATGATCGTACGCGGGCGTAAACGGGGGAGGGCGACAACGTAATGGCACGCAGCGTCAAGAAGGGCCCCTTCGTTCAGGATGCGTTGATGACCAAGGTACAGGTCCTCAACAGCAAGAACGAAAAGCGAGTGGTAAAGACCTGGAGCCGGGCCAGCACGATCCTGCCTGAGTTCGTGGGACACACCTTCGCGGTCCACAACGGGAACAAGTTCGTTCCCGTGTACGTCACGGAGAACATGGTGGGCCACAAGCTGGGCGAGTTCGCGCCCACGCGTCTCTTCCGGGGTCACAGCGGCAAGATCGTGGCCGACAAGAAAGCGAAGCCGGAGTAAACCATGAGCGGGCATGCGATACAGCGGCTGGTGCGCCAGTCACCCAGAAAGATGCGGCTCGTCATCGATCTCATCCGGGGCAAGGATGTGAACGAGGCGTACGCGATTCTCAAGTTCAACAAGAAGCTCGCGGCCAAGCAGATCGCCAAGACCCTGAAGTCGGCGGTGTCCAACGCGGAGCAGAAGGCACTCAAAGAGAATGCCTCCTTCGATGTTGACGCGCTCTTCGTGAAGAAGGCGATCGTGAATGGCGGCCAGCCGCTCAAGCGTTTCACCGCTGCCGCGCAGGGCCGGGCAACGCCGATCAGGAAGCGCACCAGCCACGTGGAGATCCACGTGGAGACCAAGGAGAGCGAGTAAATGGGCCAGAAGACGCATCCGATCGGGCTCCGGCTCGGCATCGTCAAGCAGTCGTCCTCCCGGTGGTTTGCCACCAAGGACATGCCGGCGCTGCTGAAGGAGGACGAGCTGATCCGGAAGTACCTGAAGACCCGCCTGGGGCATGCCGCCATCTCGGAGATCCACATCGAGCGGCGCCCCGGCAAGGTCACGATCACCGTCCACACGGGTCGGCCCGGCGTGGTCATCGGCAAGCGCGGCGCGGAAGTGGACAAGCTTCGTGACGAGCTGGCCCAGCTCACGGGTAAGGAAGCGGCGATCAACGTCGAGGAGATCAAGCGACCGGAGCTGTCGGCCCAGCTGGTTGGCGACAACATCGCGCACCAGCTCACGCAGCGTATTTCGTTCCGCCGCGCGATGAAGCGCGCGGTGCAGAGCGCCATGCGGATGGGGGCACAGGGCATCAAGGTGCGCGCGGCGGGGCGCCTGGGCGGGGCCGAGATCGCCAGAACCGAGGGATATCACGAGGGGCGCGTGCCGCTGCACACGCTCCGGGCCGACATCGATTACGCCACCAGCACCGCCAAGACCACCTACGGCACGATCGGCATCAAGGTGTGGATCTTCAAGGGCGAGGTGATCGAAGACGTGTCCGGCCGCACCTACAGCACTGGGGCCTGAGTCAGATGCTCGCGCCGAAGCGGATCAAGTTCCGCAAGACGTTCAAGGGTCGGACCAAGGGCATCGCCACCCGCGGAAATACCGTGGCATTCGGAGAGTTCGGCCTGATGAGCCTGGATCCGGGTTGGGTGACCAACCGGCAGATCGAGGCCTCGCGTGTGGCGATGACCCGCGAGATGAAGCGCGGCGGCAAGGTGTGGATCCGAATTTTCCCGGACAAGCCCATCACCAAGAAGCCGGCGGAGACGCGGATGGGGAAGGGCAAGGGAAATCCGGAAGGCTGGGTGGCGGTCGTGAAACCCGGGCGCGTGCTCTTCGAGATCGAAGGCATCAGCGAAGATCTCGCCAAGAAGGCCCTGGCCCTCGCTGCCGCCAAGCTGCCGGTCAAGACGCGCTTTGTGAAGCGGGAGGAGATCTAAGTGGCAAAGCCGAACGAGCTGCGCGAGATGTCGCAGGAGAATCTCGAGAGCAGGCTGGCCGAGCTGACCGAAGAGCGGTTCCGCCTGCGGTTCCGGTCCGCCACCGAGTCGATCGAGAACCCGATGCGGTTCAGGGCCATCCGGCGGGAGATCGCGCGGATACAGACGATTTTGAAAGAGAAGTCGGGAGCCGGGAGTCGGGAGTCGGGAGCTCCTGCTTCTTCCTAGCTCCTAGCTCCTAGCTCCTGACTATAGGATCACGAAACATGGCCGAGCAGACGCAGCCCACACGCACCCGCCGCAAGACCCGCATGGGCGTGGTGACCAGCGACAAGATGGAAAAGACCGTCACCGTCTCGCTGGTGCGCCGGTATGCGCACCCGGTATACGGCAAGCAGGTCACGCGAACGAAGAAGGTGAAGGCTCGAAACGAGCATGACGCCAAGGTCGGTGACACGGTGCGCATCATGGAGACGAGGCCGCTGGCCAAGACGGTGAACTGGCGGGTGACGGAGATCGTGGAGAGGGCGAAGTAACATGGTTCAGCAAGAAAGCATTCTCCGCATCGCGGATAACTCCGGCGCTCGAAAGGCGCTGGTCATCCGGGTACTGGGCGGCAGCAAGCGCCGGTACGCGGGCCTCGGCGATACCGTGGTGGTCGCGATCAAGGACGCGATTCCGACGGGCCAGGTGAAGAAGGGCGATGTCGCCAAGGCGGTGATCGTACGGACGGCCAAGGAGACCCGCCGGAAAGACGGCTCCTATATCCGCTTCGACGAGAACGCGGCGGTGCTGATCAACGATGCGGGCGAGCCACGCGCCACCCGCATCTTCGGACCGGTTGCCCGCGAGCTCCGCGAGAAGCGGTACATGAAGATCGTTTCACTCGCGCCAGAGGTGCTGTAGCATGAAGCCGCTCGTGTTCAAGAAGGCCAAGCGAATTCGGAATCAGGCGCCTGCTCGGGTTCATATGCACGTCACCAAGGGTGACACGGTGCAGGTGATCTCTGGTGAGGATAAAGGAAAGCGTGGCCGGGTTCTTCGGGTACATCCGAAGACGGGCCGAGTGACGATCGAAGGCGTGAATATCGTCAAGCGTCATCGCCGGGCCACCCAGACGGCCGAGGGTGGGATCGTCGAGTTTGCGGCTCCGATCCATCACTCGAAGGCAATGCTGATCGATCCCAAAAGCGGCGAGCCGACGCGGGTGCGCCGCCGCCGAGATGCCGATGGAACCGTCGAGCGGATCGCCGTGAAGTCGGACCAGCCGATCCCCAGGAGCAGGTAGCTATGGCCGAGACGAAAGAAGCGGGCAAAGGCGGAAAAGCCGGGAAGGGCGGAACCGCGACGGCTGCCAAGGGGGGCGCGGCTCCCCAGGGTGGTGGTGGCAAGGGGAAGGAAAAGGGTCCGGCCGGAGCAGTCGATCACGCGCCCAAGGCCATGGAAGGGAAGCCTCGGCTCCAGGAGTACTACGAGCAGACGGTTCGGCCGAAATTGGCCAAGGAGTTCGGGCTCAAGAATGCGAACCAGGTGCCCCGGCTGGTCAAGATCGTGCTGAATGTGGGCATGGGCGACGCGGGAAAGAACCCAAAGCAGCTCGATGCCGCGGTCGAGGAGCTTGGGCTTATCACCGGGCAGCGGGCGGTGGTAACCAAGGCGAAGAAGGCAATCGCGAATTTCGGACTCCGCGCCGGAATGCCGGTGGGTGCGTCGGTGACGTTGCGCGGTGCCCGAATGTACGAGTTCCTGGATCGCTTCATCAATCTTGCGATTCCACGTATTCGTGACTTCCGCGGGCTCCCAACCCGAAGCTTCGATGGGCGGGGCAACTACACGTTCGGGATCAAGGAGCAGATGATCTTCCCGGAGATCGATTTCGACCGCGTCGAAAAGATCCATGGGATGGACATCACGATGGTGAGCTCGACCGATCGCGACGACCTGGCGATGGGGCTATTGCGGGAGCTGGGGTGGCCGTTCCGTGGGGAGACACCGCAGCGGGTGGCGTAAGAAGGAGAAGCGTGAACAGTAAGTGGTGAACGGGCCCAGCCCTTCACCCCCGTTCACTGTTCACCGTTCACTGTTCACGTAGTTGAGGATACATGGCTAAGACAGCCTGGATTGAAAGAGCCAAACGCACACCGAAGTTCAAGGTGCGCTCGGTGCGCCGCTGTCAGCGGTGCGGACGCTCGCGCGCGGTGCTGCGCAAGTTTGGACTCTGCCGTATTTGTTTCCGTGAGCTCGCCTTGAAGGGGGAAATCCCGGGCGTGCGCAAGGCCAGCTGGTAAGGGGAACGAGGAAGTATGAGCCTGACAGATCCCGTCGCAGATATGCTGACGCGCATCCGGAACGCCTGCTCCGCCGGACACCGGCGAGTGGACATGCCGGTCTCGAAGCTGAAGACCGAGGTCGCCCGGTTGCTGCGTGACAACCACTATATCGCGGATTTCAAGATCCTCGACGATGGTGCCCATGGCGTACTGCGCCTGTACCTCAAGTACCACAACGAGGCGCCCGTGATCCGCGAGCTTCGGCGCGTGTCGACGCCCGGGCTTCGGCGCTACGTGAAATGCCGTGAGCTTCCCAGGGTCAAGAATGGGCTGGGCATGGCCATCGTCTCGACTCCGCGGGGGCTGATGACCGACCGCGAGGCACGCACCGCTAACCTCGGCGGCGAGCTGCTCGCCGTCGTGTGGTAGGAGGTACGATGTCGCGTATCGGCAGAAAGCCGGTCACGGTGCCGAAAGGTGTGACCCTTCAGCTGCAGGGCCACGAGGTGGCGGTAAAGGGCCCTCGCGGTGAGCTGCGCCGCCGGCTGCACCCGGACATGCAGATCGCGCTCGATAAGGACCAGTTCACCGTGGCCCGGCCCAGCGAAGAGAAGCGCCACAAGGCGCTCCACGGGCTCACCCGGACGCTGGTCCAGAACATGGTCGAAGGGGTCTCCAAGGGCTTTACCAAGACGCTCGAGATTCAGGGCGTCGGCTACAAGGCGGAAGCAAAACCCTATGGTGTCAACCTGATCGTGGGCTACTCCCATCCGGTCAAGTACGAGGCGCCCAAGGGCATCAAGATCTCCGTGGACAACAACACGGTGGTCAAGATCGAAGGCGCCGACAAAGAGCTGGTGGGACAGGTTGCGGCCGAGCTGCGTTCGGTGCGGCCGCCGGAGCCGTACAAGGGCAAGGGGATCCGGTATCAGGGCGAGCAAGTACGCCGCAAGGCCGGCAAGACAGGAGCCAAGTAATGCGGACCATCCACGCCCCGAAGACCCGGCTGCAGCTGCGCTATCGCCGCCACCTCCGCGTGCGTCGCAAGGTGTCCGGGACGGCCGAACGGCCGCGCCTGGTAGTGTACCGCTCGCTGAAGCACATCTACGCCCAACTCGTCAACGATGAACTGGGCGTCACCCTGCTCGGCGTCAGCGACTTGAGCGAAGGCATTCAGGCCGATGGCGCCGCAAAGGTCGGCCGCGCCAAGGGTACCGGCAAACTCCTGGCCGAGAAGGCCAAGGCCGCCGGCATCACCAAAGTCGTGTTCGATCGGGCAGGTTACCGTTACCATGGTCGGGTGCAGGCCGTCGCCGACGGCGCACGCGAAGGTGGATTGGAGTTCTAATGGCAGATGAAAACGTGACGGGTCCCCAGGATAACAGCTTGGTCGCCGAAGGCGCCGCGGCAGAGACCAGCCGGCCGCCCGACGCTCCGGCGGTGGCCGAGCGTCCAGCGGGCAGCGAAAGGCCTCGTGGCCGGGGTGGGCGCGGCGGTGGACAGGGGGACCGCGGTGGCCGGGGTGGACCACGGCGCGACCGTGGCGACCGGGACCGGTCGAGCGAGCACGTCGAGAACGTCATCGCCATCAACCGAGTCGCCAAGGTCGTGAAGGGCGGACGGAGGTTCTCGTTCAATGCTCTCGTGGCAGTCGGCGACGGCAAGGGCAAAGTCGGCATTGCCACCGGCAAAGCCAACGAAGTGTCAGAGGCAGTCCGGAAGGCAGTGGATGCAGCGAAGCGATCGATGATCGAGCTGCCCCGCACCGGCTCCACCATTCCTCATGAGGTGGTGGGTGAGCATGGAGCGGGACGGGTGCTGCTGAAGCCTGCTGCCACCGGCACCGGCGTCATTGCAGGTGGCCCGGTGCGCGCTGTGCTCGAATGCGCAGGAATCACGGACATTCTGACCAAGAGCCTCGGATCGACGAATCCCCACAACATGGTAAGAGCAACCATGGATGGGCTCGTCAACCTGGTCTCTGCCCGCCAGATCGCGCGTGAGCGTGGCGTCGACCTGGATCAGATCGCCTATAAGGCGAGGCAGGAGGGCTGATATGGGACGCAATCCAGTCGTTGGGCGCCAGGGACCAGGACATCACGCAGCCGTAATTCCCACCGAAGACAAGGCGAGCACCCTGGCAGTGAAGCAAATCCGTTCAGGAATCGGCCACCCTGAAACCATGCGGCGCACCTTGCGTGCACTGGGGCTCAGGCACCATCAGCAGACGGTGCAGGTGCCGAACACCTCGTCAGTTCGTGGCATGTTGATTAAGGTGCGTCACCTCATCGAGGTGTCGCCGGCGCAGGAGAGCTGATGGCTAAGAAGACCGCGGCGTCGTCCCGGCAAGGACGCGTAGAGGCCGCCGTTACGACTATTACCTTGTCGAACCTGAGGCCCGCAGCAGGCTCCACGCAGTCCCGGAAGCGAGTCGGGCGGGGACCGGGCTCAGGTCTGGGTAAGACGTCAGGCAAGGGCCATAAGGGTCACAAGGCTCGTACCGGTGGTGGTACTAATCCGGGATTCGAAGGCGGGCAGATGCCGATGTATCGTCGTCTTCCCAAGCGCGGATTCACGAACCCGTTCCGGATCGAGAATCAGGTTGTGAACCTGTCCGATCTGAAGAAGGTGAGCGCCGGCGACGTGAGTCCCGAGACGCTGTACTCTGCCGGCCTGATCGGGAAGCCCGACGCACCCGTGAAGCTGCTGGGATCCGGTGACGCCGACCGGCCCTATACCGTCCGAGGCGTGGCCTTCTCCGCATCGGCGCGCGCCAAGATCGAGGCCGCCGGCGGTACGATCGAGGGCTAGGCGGCACTGCAGGCCTACCAGGTACCCACATGACATCAGTACGACCCAACTTCGCCATGGACGAGGAGCTGAAGAGGAAGATCCTCTTCACCCTCCTCGCCCTGGTCATTTACCGGATCGGTGCCCACATCGCCGCTCCCGGCGTGAACGTCACCGCACTCGCCGACTTCATCCGTAACTCTGCCGCGGCCGGGTTCTTCGGCCTGTACGATGCGCTCGGTGGTGGGCTCTCGCGCGCAACCGTCTTCGCGCTGGGCATCATGCCGTACATCTCGGCCTCCATCATCTTCCAGCTGGCGGGTGGGGTTGCGCCCTCCATCGGCAAGATGCAGAAGGACGAGGAGGGGAAGAAGAAGATCACCCAGTGGACCCGGTATCTCACCGTGTTCATTGCCCTCTCACAGGCCTACACCTTCGCGCTGTTTACCGAATCGATCCCGGGCGCGGTACCGACACCCGGCTTCTGGTCCCGTCTGATCATGGTGGTGACCCTCACCACAGGTGCGATCTTCGTCATGTGGCTGGGCGAGCAGATCACCGAGCGCGGGATCGGCAACGGGATGAGCCTCCTCATAACCTTCTCGATTCTGGAGCGACTCTGGCCTGGAACGCTCCAGTTGCTGCAGTTCATTCAGACCGGCGTGGTGAGTCCGCTCGGTGCGGCCTTGTTCCTCGTTATCCTGGTGGCGACCATCGCGGCCGTGGTAGCCATGACCATCGCGGCGCGGCGCATTCCCATTCAAATACCACGCAAGGTGATGGGGAGAGGCCGGGTCCGTGAAGGCACCAAGACGTTCATCCCGATCCGGCTGATCACCGCCGGCGTGATGCCGATCATTTTTGCCCAGACCATCATCATCGTCCCGGGAACCCTTGCCAGCTTCACCCAGAACGGGGTTCTCACCGAGCTCGCCAGCTTCTTTCAGCCGGGTGACCTGCCGTACGATCTGGTGTTCGGTTTTCTGATCCTGGTTTTCAGCTATTTCTACACGTCGATCATCTTCAACTCGGTCGACCTCGCGGAGAATCTGAAGAAGCAGGGCGGGTTCATTCCCGGCGTGAAGCCGGGCGCCAGCACCGCAGACTATATCGACGGCGTCCTGGCGCGAATCACTCTCCCAGGCGGCCTCTTCCTGGCACTGATTGCTCTGCTGCCTATCGTGGTTTCGAATTGGCTCGGCATTCCCAATACCGGCTTCGGTGGCACTTCGGTGCTGATCGTGGTGGGCGTGCTTCTCGATACCATCGCACAGGTCGAACAGCATCGCACATTGCGCAAGTACGACGGCTTCATGAAGACGGGCCGGGTCAAGTTCCGCGGGCGGCAGCAGCGGTACATTTAACTGCAGTGAAAAGTGAAAAGTGAAAAGTGAAAGTGAAAGGTGAAAGGGCCCGGCCGAACGCTCCCTTTTCACTCTTCACTTTTTCCTTTTCACCCTTTTTCGGAGTCACATGGATATTCTATTGATGGGGCCTCCGGGCGCCGGCAAAGGCACCCAGGGCGCATTGCTCGCCGAAGCGCGTGGTGTGCCCAAGTTTGCCACCGGAGATCTCTTGCGCGACGCGGTCAAGAGAGGCACTCCGCTCGGCATCCAGGCCAAGGAGCTCATGGAGGCAGGTCATCTGGTGAGCGATGACCTTATTCTTGGAATCGTTCGCGAGGAGCTGAGCAAGCCGGCAGCGCGGCATGGCGTCATCTTCGATGGTGTGGTGCGAACGATCCCTCAGGCGGAGGGAGTGGAGCGTCTGTTGGCGGAGCAGGGGCGTCGCATGAGCGCGGTGTTGTTCTTCGATGTGTCAGATGACGAGATCATGGCCCGCTTGGCCAAGCGGCGCGACGTGGAGCAACGGGCGGACGATGACCCACGTGCCGTCGCAATCCGGCTCGAAACCTATCGAAAGCAGACCGCCCCGGTGCTCGACTGGTACGAAGCCCGGAATCTGGTTCGCCACATACCCGCTCGAGGCTCGGTTCAAGAAATCGCGGAAAGAGTGCGACAGGCTCTTGGCAACTAACATGATCACCCTCAAGTCCCCCCGTGAAATCGATATCATGGGTCGCGCCGGCCGAATCGTGGCTGGAACGCTGGCCCGGATGCGGGAGGTTCTGCGTCCCGGCATGAGTACTGAGGATCTCGACTCAGAGGCCGAGCGGTTCATCCGCAGTCACGCCGGGGCGGTGCCATCATTCAAGGGTCTGTACGGGTTTCCCAAGACGCTATGCACGTCCATCGACGAGGAGATCGTGCACGGAATCCCATCCCCCAGGAGGATCCTGGAAGAAGGGAGTATAGTGAGCGTCGATGTAGGGGTTCAGCTGGAGGGTCTGCACGCCGACTCGGCGACAACACTTCCCGTCGGAGATGTACCGCCTGAGGTAGATCGCTTGCTGCGGACCACACAGGAAGCCTTGGCGGCGGGTATCGCGGCTGCCCGGCTGGGCAACCATGTCGGGGATATAGGGTATGCAGTGCAGAAGGTCGCGGAAGGCGCAGGCTACGGCGTGGTCCGCGAGCTGGTCGGACATGGTATCGGCACCCAATTCCATGAGGAACCGCAAGTTCCCAACTATGGCAGGCCAAAGCGACTCGCTCGGCTGCTCGAAGGAATGACCCTGGCAATCGAGCCGATGATCACCATGGGCAGCCCGGCGACCAAGACTCTCTCGGACAAGTGGACCGTCGTGACCGCCGATGGGAGCCTCTCGGCGCATTTCGAGCACACGGTCGTCATCACGGCAAACGGCCCCCGGATTCTCACAGCCGCATAGTTCGATCTACCCGATACGCTCCTCCAGCAGCTGCTGCACTCGTAGCTCTGCCCCCTCCACCTGCTCCAGCACGATCCAGGCTGTATCCAGCATCAATCGAGCCTCCTCAGGCCAGCGGGCGGCCTTCAGGTTACTCCGAATGCTCCAGTAGGCGCTCCGGCCTGTGGCGGCCGCCAGGAGGCCCGCGGCGGCGGCGTCACCGATCGCGGTTGCCAGCCCCGACCCGACCATGGCCTCTGCGAGCTCAGCGACCTCACCGGCTTGATGGAGGAGCTCCAGCTGAACCCGGGCGGCCTCGATGAGTGCCGTGCGTTTGGCTGCCTCGCGCGCCGTCCGCTCGAACTCCGTTTCCTGCGGTAGCCTCAGAGCATCCAGATACTCGGCGACAGCCACGGCATCGAGTGTGGCCATCTCGAGCAGGTCACTGCGCAACTGCTCGGCCTGAAGAAGGGTCTCGTGGGCATGATCATGGACAGCGGCGTATTTCTCCCGCTTGAGTGTCAGCCCTGCTACCATCGCCACGAGCGCTGCCGCGAGCGCTGTCGCGAGAGCGGCCACAGCTCCGCCGGCCGGCGTGGAGGTCGCGTTCGCAACAGAGTCGGACCACTCCTGTATGGAATTGTCCGATCCGAGCACATCCTCGTCGTCCATCAGGATTTTTCTCCCAGCTGATTCCTCCGGGGTCTCTCTGATGAATTCTTCTACCTCGATCTCAATGTTTCAACCAGCCAAGCATGGATGCGTGGGTTGCCGGCCACCACGCTGGTATGCTCAACCCCGATGTTTCGTCCGCTCAAGTCGGTGACAATGCCTCCTGCTTCACGGATCAGCAGGGTGCCTGCCGCAATATCCCAGGCAGATAGACGCTGCTCCCAGAACCCGTCGAACCTCCCTGCCGCAACGTCTACCAGATCGAGAGCTGCTGCACCGGGGCGGCGTATGCCACTGGTCCCCTTCGCTACCAGGGCGAACTGTCTCTGATACTCCTCCAGATGCGTGGTGTCCCGAAAGGGAAAGCCAGTGCCAATCAAGGCAAACTCGGGATTTTCTATTGTGGATACCTGGAGCCGCTGCTCTCCCAGCCACGCACCGCCTCCTTCGGTCGCCCAGTATGTCATGCTGCGGGGTACGTCGAGCACTACGCCCGCGATCAGCCTGGCATCGAGACTCGCCCCGATCGATATCGCATAGCTGGGATAGCCATGCAGGAAATTCGTGGTGCCATCCAATGGATCAACAATCCACACGAGGCCGTCAGTCACCAGCTCGGGCGCCAGCTCCTCGCCCACCACCCGCGATCCCGGCTCGCCCTCGAGCAATACGTCGACGATGATGTGTTCGGCGGTGCGGTCCACCACAGTGACAAAATCGCGGGCCCCTTTGAGACTCCAGTCAGCCGGATCCGCCGGACGTTGAACGCCTCCCAGATAGGTGCCGGCGCGAGTAGCCGCGTTGAGCGCTAGATGAACTAAGTCCAAGGCGGACAAATTCTTGTGTGCCTAGTTCCGGGTGGGTAAGTTGCCGACATGCCACGCATATTCTCAGGTATTCAGCCTTCCGGCGAGCTGCATATTGGCAACTGGCTCGGCGCGGTGCAGAACTGGGTCAACCTGCAACGTAGTTACGAGTCCCTGATCTGCATCGTGGACCTGCATGCAATTACCGGTAAGTACGATAAGGAAACTCTGGCTGAGCGCACTCGAGACATGGCGATCGGGCTCCTGGCGGCCGGAATCGATCCCGAGCAGGCAACGCTGTTCGTCCAGTCGCATGTGCCCGAGCACTCCGAGCTTCAGTGGCTGCTGAACAGCGTGACCCCACTCGGCGAGCTCGAGCGCATGACGCAGTTCAAAGATAAATCACAGAAGTTCGAGAGCGTGCCGGCAGGTCTGTTGAACTATCCGGTGTTGATGGCTGCCGACATCCTGCTGTATCGCGCGGATCTGGTCCCTGTCGGGGAAGATCAGGTGCAGCATCTGGAGTTGACTCGCGAAATTGCTCGAAAGTGGAATGCGGAGTTCGGCGGCGGCACCAACTTCTTTCCGGAACCGCACCCGATCCTGACCGAGGCCAAACGCATCACCGGCCTGGACGGCCAGGCCAAGATGTCCAAGAGTCTGGGGAACACGATCGGTCTGCTAGACAGCCCGGAAGAGATCTGGCAGAAGCTGCGGCCGGCCAAAACGGACCCAGCCCGGGTCACCAGGCGGGATCCGGGGAACCCCGAGGTGTGCAACATTTTTCACCTGCACAAGTATTTCTCACCTCCGGAGACCGTTGCCACCGTCGCGGAGAACTGTCGTGGGGCTAAATGGGGATGCCTCGACTGTAAGAGGGTGCTGGCCGATAATATGATCGCCACCCTCGCGCCCATCAGGGAGCGGGCAATGCAGCTCCAGGAGTCACCAGACAGGGTCGAGGAGATCCTGGCGGCGGGAGCGGCTGGTGCGCGTCGTCTGGCTTCGGAGACGATGCGGGAAGTCAGAGACCGGATGGGTTTCGTTCCGGCACCGGCAGACCGATCAGCGACAGGGTCAGGGCACCGTGGCTGATGCGGGGCATCCCCTACAGTGGTGGACATCCATGGAGAAGATCATCAAGGCGGCGGTCGAGCGGGGCGCCTCCGACCTTCACATCAAGGCCGGAGACGTTTTCCGCGCCCGGATCAATGGCAAGCTGGTTGCGCTGACGAAACAGCGTCTGACCCCTGATCAAACCCGGGCCATCGCCCTCAAGCTCATCAGCAGCGAAGAAGATCGGGCCAAGATCGACAAGTTGCGCGACTTCGACTGCTCGTGGGGAATGCCTGGCGTAGGCCGCTTCAGAGTCAATGTGCTGAGGCAGCGCTCCTCCTTCATGATTGTCATGCGCGTTATCCCCTTCACCGTGCCGACCATCGAGTCGCTCCACCTTCCGGACGTGCTCAAGGTGGTAGCCGAAGCCGACCGTGGCCTGGTGCTCGTGTCTGGCGTGAGCGGCAGCGGCAAGAGCTCGACGGTGGCCGCCATGGTTCACCACATCAACCGCGCCTTGCACAAGCATGTGGTCACCATCGAAAATCCGATCGAGTTCTTGCACCGCGATCTCCAGTGCTCGATCACCCAGCGGGAAGTCGGCGTCGATACTGAGAGCCTCGCGGTGGGACTCAAGGCGGCGCTTCGTCAGGACCCGGATGTGGTGGTGTTGGGAGAGATGGCGGACGCGGCTACCGTCGATACTGCCCTCAAGGGTGCCGAAACTGGGCATCTGGTCATCGCCACCATCACGACTCCGGATGTGGTGACAACGATCGAGCGGGTGATCGCAACTCTTCCGGCCGAGGAGCGAGATATTGGCCGCATGCGTTTCTCGGAGGCGGTGCACTCGATCGTTTCACAGCAGCTTCTTCCGCTCAAAGGGGATAAGGGCCGGGTGGCGGCGGTAGAGGTGATGCTGGCGACTCCCGCCGTACGCGAGTGCTTGAAGGACTCCAAGAGGACTCCCCAGATCAAACGCCTGATGGCAGATGGCCATAAGGAGCTCGGCACTCAGACCTACGAGCAGCATCTCGATGAATTGATCGATTCCGACCAGATCAGCGAAGACACCAAGCGAGCGGCCCTGGCGACGGCCAACCAGCCTTTGATGGTCCCCAAACGCTCCAAGCAGGCCTGAGCCGCTCTCAAGCTCGTGTCAGCCTTACGAGACACCGCTCGCAAGATCCTGGCGCTGACACGTGAAGCCGGCACCCTGGAAGCCGCCCAGGCCCGCCAGCATGTCACCGAGTACCTGACTGACCTCGGATACGCGGTAACAGCGCAGCCGTTCACCTTCTCACCTGCCAGCCTGCTCGCTTTTCCCGTCTTCGGCGCAGGACTCGGTGGACTGGCGCTGATCCTCTTCCCGTTTCTCTCCACCGATCGTTTTCCGGCCTGGGCCGCTCTCGGCGTCTGGGTCATCGGCTTGCTCGCGCTATCGGTGCTCGCGATGGGAATAGGACTTGGGTGGGTCTCGCTCGGTGAGGTGCCCAGGGAAGATGCCAACCTGGTTGCGACGCGCGGCGGGACGCCGCAGCGATGGGTCGTGGCGCACCTCGACTCCAAGGCCCAAGGTCAGTCGATGGCCGGGCGCCTGGTCGCCGTGTGGGTGGTCGGTGTCGCTATTGCAGCGCTGTCCGGACTGGCTCTCGCACGACTCTCCGGCGCGCTGTCACCGATGGTGGCGGGGGCAGGCGTCATGTTGGGCATTATCGCCGGAGTACTCGCAGGCCGAGGCCGGCTGAAAGGACGCTCACATGGGGCGCGGGACAATGGCACCGGTGTGGTTGCGGCTCTTGCAGCGGCAGCGGCCCCGGATGCCCGGGTCGGTGTGCTCATCACCGGGGCGGAGGAGTTCGGGCTGGTGGGAGCTCGAATCTTTGCGCGCCTCTGGAAGGGAGACGCAGACTCGCAATTCGTGAACGTCGACACCGTCGATCAGGAGGGCGACGTGTATCTCGTCAGCCACGATCGCCGCGGCCAGGCCTTGGCGGCTGCCCTGGAACCCGCCCTTGCAGGGCTAGGCCACCCGATACGGCAGCGGCGTTTGCCACTCGGGATCTTCGTGGACAGCGCACCGCTCGGCAGGATCGCCCCCTCGGTCACGGTAGGCCGGCTGACCTGGCGGACGCTGCGACGCATTCACACGCCAGCCGACACGAGCGAGGGATTGTCCTTCCGTACTGCCGAGCAGGTGGGGAAGGCCATTGGAATGTCGTCACGGATCATTTGACGTTTCCAGAGGGCCGCGATAGGTTTGCCCGAGGATTCAGGAGCCCCGCGAGGGGCTCTTTTGTTGTTTCAGCGGGGGAGCAAACATGTTCGACAAGAAGACCACATGCATTGTGGTCGTCGGGGCACAATGGGGGGACGAGGGCAAAGGGAAGCTCGTTGACGTGCTCGCCGAGCGCGCCGATTACGTGGTGCGGTATCAAGGCGGCGCGAACGCGGGCCATACCGTCGTCATCGGTGACAGCCAGTTCATCCTCCGGCAGATACCGTCGGGGATCCTCCACCAGGCGGTTACCTGTGTGATCGGCAACGGTGTGGTGCTCGAGCCCGAGAATCTCTTTGCCGAGCTCGATCAACTGCACGAGCGCGGCATCGACACGACGGGCCGCATTTTCGTATCGGATCGAGCGCACCTCGTGCTCCCCTATCACAAGCTGTTGGATGCCGCGAGCGAAAAGAGCCAGAAGCTCGGTACGACCGGCCGGGGCATCGGACCCGCGTACGAGGACAAGTACGGGCGCAGAGGCATGCGGGTGACGGACCTCCGGCGGGTGGAGTGTGCGGGCCATTTGTTGAGCGAGCGGGTTGCCCGCGCCAATCAGCTGCTGGAGATGATGGGAAGTGCGGAGCGAGCATCAGTAGAGGAGCACCAGAGGCTCCTCCAGCGCCTGGCTCCCAGGCTGCTGCCACTTGCCGCCGACACGGGCCTGCTGGTCCATCGAGCGGTACGTGAAGGCCGCCGCGTGCTGCTGGAGGGGGCGCAGGGTGCATTGCTGGACGTGGATCATGGGACCTACCCCTACGTCACATCTTCGAACACCACAGCAGGTGGAGCCGCCGTGGGTGCCGGCATCGGTCCGACCGCCATTCACGGGGTGCTCGGCGTCGTAAAGGCGTACACCACGCGAGTCGGCAACGGTCCGCTGCCGACCGAAGCGGAGAGTCCTCACGAGGAGCGTTTGCGTCAGCTGGGCGGCGAATTTGGAGCCGTCACGGGCCGGGCTCGTCGCTGCGGCTGGTTCGATGCAACCGTCGTGCGCTACGCGGCCCGGGTCAATGGTCTAACCGGGCTGGCTGTCACCAAGCTGGACGTGCTCGATTCGTTCACCGAGATCCCGGTGGGCACGTCGTACCAACTCGACGGGGAGAGCTGCGAGGAGATGCCGAGCGAAGTGGATGCGCTGGGGCGGGTGCAGCCAATCTATGAGGTGCACCAGGGGTGGCAGCAACCCACCGGCGCAGCCCGGCGGCTGTCGGACCTTCCAACGGGTGCCCGAAAGTATCTGGATCGACTCGAGGCTCTCTCTGGGGTGCCGGTGCGATACGTCAGTGTGGGCACCCGGCGTGACCAGATCATCGAGGTGTGAACAGCGTTCTTGAGGAACACCGATGGAAGAGACTGAGATGCTGGTCATCGGAGCGGGACCATGCGGGCTGGCGGTGGGGATCGCCGCAAAGCAGGCCGGCATTTCGTGCGTGCTGCTCGATCGCCTGACCATCGTTTCAACTATCGAACGCTACCCCCTGGCGATGACATTCTTCTCCACGCCGGAACGGATCGAGATCGGCAACGTGCCGTTCATCGCCAGCCACGAGAAGCCCACCCGGCAGGACGGCCTTATCTACTACCGTCGGGTGGCGGAGCACTACGGCCTCGACATCCGTCCCGGTGAAGAGGTCGTGGATGTCAGCCGCCGGTCTGATGGGTCGTTCCAGGTTCAGGCCGCTCGGCGACATGATTCCAAGCACTACCATGCTGGAGCGATTGTGTTCGCCACCGGCTACTATGACAACCCCAATTACCTGCGTGTACCCGGGGAGAACCTTCCCCACGTCACGCACTACTTTGTCGAGGGACATCCCTATTGGCGTCAGCGGGTCGTCGTCATCGGCGCGGGCAACAGCAGCGTGGATGCTGCGCTCGAATGCTGGCGTGCCGGAGCCACGGTGACGCTGGTACACTTCGGCGAAGGGTTCGATCGTACCGTCAAGGCCTGGGTTTTACCCGATATCGTCAATCGGGTGAAGGAAGGAAGTATTGCGGTGCGCTGGAGGTGCCGCGTCCAGGCGATCACTCCAACGCATGTGGAGCTTGTGTCGGATGCGGACGGCGCAAGGGAATCGCTGGCCACCGACGCAGTGCTTGCCATGACTGGATACCACGCAGACACCACGATGCTCCAGCGCCTGGGAGTTCCGGTGGACCCGGTCAGTGGAGTGCCCGCGCATGACGAGTCCACCATGGCGACGCCGCTTCCGGGCTGCTACCTGGCGGGAGTGATTGCGAGTGGTAACGATGCCAATCGCTTGTTCATCGAAAATGCTCGGGGGCATGGCGAGCTGATTGTGCAGCATCTCCTGCAGGCTCGTGCCGGTCTCAGGCCGGCATCTTCGTCACCCGCTGGTCCCAGTGTCGCATCATCCCGATGAACGCCTGCGCAATGCCGGGGTCGAACTCGACTCCTGCCCGATCCCGGATGTAGGCCAAGGCACGTTCTGACTCCCAGGCTTCACGGTACGGTCGATTGGTTCTCAGCGCATCGTACACGTCGCATACGTGCACCAGCATACTGGCGTACTGAGCGCCTCGCGCGTCCTGGAGGGCGGGGTACCCACCACCGTCGAGCATGACATGGTGCTCGTAGGCGACGACCGCCGCCAGCTCCATCGGTTCGCTGCTGGCAAGAAGCATCCGTGCCCCCACGATAGGATGCTCCCGGATGACCAGCCGCTCGGATTCATTGAGCTTGCCGGGCTTGACGAGGATTTCCCGGGGTATGCAGGTCTTGCCGAGATCGTGCAGCAAGCCTGCGACGCCAAGCGCCCTCACGGTGGCGCCGCCGAGCTCCAGATATTCACCCAGCGCCATGGCCAGCACCGAGACGTTCATCGAGTGCGTGGTGGTATACTGGTCGAATTCCTTGAGCTGCAGCAGGGGCAGCACCATTGCCTGCTCCGCGTGCATCGCGATCGACAGCGAGCGCACGACTGCATCGGCCTCGACCATCGGGATTCTCGACCCCTTCTGGATTTCCTGGTGTACCCAATCCATGGTTTCGCGCTCCTCACGTAGCGTATACATGAGCGTCGCGACCCGAGCCGGTTCCGCGCGCGATGTCTCACCTTCCTTCAATGCGACTTGTCCGAATCGAATAGAGGACTCCCCCATCTGCCACAAGTCAGCCGTGGCCGCCGGACGAATACCGAGACGTACGGCGATGTGAGACAAGAACTTTCCAAAGAGATCAGCCTCGACCGCACTGAGGAATTCCATCCGCTCGATCCCGGCTGCCGTCAAGCGGCTGCTCCACTCCCAGCCTTCCAGCTCGTGCACGACTTCGGAACCAAACAGCACTTCTCCCGAGAGGAACGTGAACTGGAGTGACGGCTCCAGGTCTTGCAGCTCCCGCAATCGTTCCAGCGCGGCATCGACTACGCGAGTAGTGGCGGGATGGTCATCGCCATACAGGCTCATCGTCGCGAGAGCTTGCGACAAGGTGGTGAGAAACTTGACGGGATCGTTCATGCAGCGGTCATAGCGGCGGCCCGGATATCTGGATCCGAGTGCCGCAAGGCATGGGCGAGGACCTCGGATGCCCGAGGGTCGTCCTTCCAGTACACGGCCAGCGCCGATAACGCCGCGAGCAGCTCGGGAGACTTGGGCGGCAGGCGGCGACCGAACCACCTCCGCCGCTGACGGGCGTACGCCAAGAGCACCTTGAGCGCTTCGGGGCTGCGGCTCCGGGACAGGATACGCAGTGAAGGCATTTTCACGTCTGGGGGACGCGCCGGATCCACGGCGATCGTGGCCACCAAGCGAATCGCCTCTTCAGGGCATGACTCGAGGGCAGCATTGAGAGCCAGCAAGACGATACCATCGTCGGTATCCCGAAGGCCCAGCAGCACGCCTTCCGTAAAGTGCGCTGGGGACTCGAGCAAGAGTTTGATGCCTTCCCGGCGGATACGTGGGTCGAGATGCGCCGCGTAGCTCAGCGGCGAGAAGCCCTTGGGCCAGCTGCCCAGGCGACCAATCAGCACCAGGATGTTTCGCTGCAGGTACCAGGGCGCGTCGGGAAGGCGGGCCGCGGCCACATCCCCCATCGGGGATCCGAGGGCCAGCAGTTGCTTCATGAGCGACGCGCGAGTGGAACGATCATCCGTGCGGCCGAGGTGATCGAGCAGCGAATTTACGGCCTTGAGGCCGAGGCGGCCTACCAGGATTGCGATGGCCTCTGCATCCGGCGGTGAGACAGCCAGCTCGGCATCGAGTCGATCGGGATTGGCTATGAAGCGCCATAGTGTTTCTGTCGCCTGAGTCTGCGGTGCTGCCTCCAGCAGGCGGGCAATGCGCACGAGTTCGCGGCGGTTCAACATCGCCTCGGCGGCGGCGTACACCGATGGTCCTGTACAATCCAGCTCCAGCGCCATTTTCACGATGATCTCGGGCTCGCAGCCACCTTGACTGTCCTCAGTCAGATCCTCCGGTGCATCTCGCACCATGCCTTCGAGCACGGCGGTGTACTGCTCGGGGTTCGGATCTTCGAGCTTCCAGTCGCCGATCAGTCGTGCCACGTTGTTGCGAAGCGCGCCCTCCGCTTCGGCCCTGATGTTCACCGGGCCACCTTCAGCGTGATGGGCGAGCTTGTGCAGCAGGTTCAGCAGGTTGTGAGAGATGGTCTGATGGGACGCCTTGGCCGCCGCCTCCAGGACCTCCATGACAGCATCAGCAGCGAGAACCTGGGAGGCGTTGAGGACAAACTGCGTTCGCTCCGACTGGTTGGCCCCCGTTTCCAGCAGCCGCCGAAGCGTATCGGGATTCAGCGCCTGTATCAGACCGGACAAGCGTTGGCTCAGCTGGTCATCGACCGCTCCTTTGCGACCGGACATTTCCTCGGCAACCCTCGACAGGTAGCCGAGCACCACGCGATCGTAAGCCACCTCCCCTGATTTGCGGTGGATCGCCTGGGCAACCACGAGCGGATCGGCAACTCTCTCCGCCAGCGCTTCTCCACCCTCGCTCGAAAGCGCCAGCTGGGCGAGCTCTACCCAAGCGTCCCTTCCACGCGAGGGCGGGGCCCCGCCATGGACATCCGCATCCTGTAAAGTCAGCCTGTCATATCCCACCGGGCGCAGCTGAATGTGATTCCACGGGCCTACTCGGTCGAGCCGCTTCCCCAGTGGACCTTCACCACGCTGAGGGTCGGCACTGAGCGCGCCGAGAACATCCTCGATCTCGTCGGCGGTGGCGCCGCGAGTCAGGTGCACCGCCGCGATCCGATGCCGGTGAAGTCGATGCGCGAGGTCACGAAGGAGGGCGTTCTTCGGGTCGGTAGTGACACTCTCGATGACCAGCCTGTTTCGGGCCACGCCCAGGTTGACGGAATCCCGATTTCCAAGTAGCGCGTTCAGACGTTGGGCAAAGCGCACTGCGGAGTTTCTGAGCTGAGGATGTCCAGCGGGGTACATGGAGCGGTTGTGTAAAACGATCGAGAACTCAATCAGGAAGTCGGCGAGCTCACGTGACAGCGAGGTTACCCGCCGCGCATTGTCCGTGTCCAACGACGGCGCCGCTACCTCAACATCGGCGGCCAGCTCATGATCGTCCGTCGGGCCGGGCTGTTCGCCCATGGGCAAGCCTCGTTGATGCCGGAATAAGGGTTTGGGAGCGCACAAATCGGCAAGTTCCAAGCCGAGCCGGGATATCGAGTTAAGCTCTTTATGAGGCGTGACTTAGCGGGTAAGATGATGGTCCTCGCGCAGCCCCTCTTTGCGCTATCTCGCCTGAAATTGCCGGTTCTGCCGCGCTTCCTTGCCACGGGTGCCAGCCCTATCTTCCCCCGCTGATCTCAGGCCGCCCTTCATTCGCGTGGAACTCCATGGCTGACACCGCCTTGATGGACAAGCTCGTCTCCCTCTGCAAACGCCGCGGATTCGTCTTCCAGTCGTCCGAGATCTATGGCGGCTTGGGGTCGGTCTGGGATTACGGGCCGCTGGGTGTTGCGCTCAAGAGAAACGTCAAGGACCAGTGGTGGAATTCGATGGTGCGGGCCCGGGATGACATCGAGGGTCTGGATGCGGCGATTCTCATGCATCCGCGGGTATGGGAAGCGTCGGGGCATGTTGCCGGCTTCACGGATCCACTGGTGGACTGTCGTCAATGCAAGAACCGGTTCCGGGCGGACGACCCGCGCATCAAGGGAATGCCCGGTCAGCCTGACGCGCAGTGCCCAGTGTGTGGAACCCGGGGGTCGCTGACCGAGCCGCGCATGTTCAACCTGATGTTCAAGACGTTCATGGGACCAGTCGAGGATACCGCGTCTGTCGTGTACCTCCGGCCGGAGACTGCCCAGGGCATCTACGTGAACTACTTGAACGTGCTGCAGTCCTCGAGGCAGAAAATTCCGTTCGGGATAGCCCAGATCGGCAAGGCGTTTCGGAATGAGATCACGCCGGGCAACTTCATCTTCAGAACCCGCGAATTCGAGCAGATGGAGATGCAGTTCTTCGTGCAGCCCGGAACGGATGGCGAGTGGTTTGAGCGCTGGCGTGAGTGGCGCATGGAGTGGCACGTGTCCTTGGGTCTCAATCCGGCAAAGCTGCAGTGGCACCAACACGCAGGTAGCGAGCTCGCCCACTACGCCAAAGCCGCGTTCGACATCCAGTATCAGTTTCCGTTCGGCTGGCAGGAGATCGAGGGCATCCACAACCGAGGAGACTTCGATCTGGGACGTCACCAGGAGTTTTCGGGGAAGAAGCTCGAGTACTTCGATCAGGCCGAGAATCAGCGATATCTCCCATACATCGTGGAGACGTCGGCCGGTGCCGACCGGGTAACGCTCACGTTGCTGGCCGATGCGTACCGGGAAGAGCAGGTGGAGGGCGAAACCCGGGTAGTGCTCGGGCTCCACCCCGGTGTTGCCCCCATCAAGGCCGGTGTATTTCCGTTGGTGAAGAAGGACGGCATGCCGGAGCTCGCCACCACCCTCTATCACGAGCTGCGCCAGGAGGTGGCGTGCTTTTACGATGACAGTGGCGCGATCGGGCGGCGCTACCGCCGGATGGACGAGGCGGGTACGCCATTCGGGATCACTGTGGATGGCGAAACGCTGGCGGCACGCACGGTGACCATCCGGCACCGGGATTCGATGCAACAGGAGCGAGTAGGGCTGGACCGGGTCGAGGAGTATGTCACGGAAAAGCTGGGAGCAACTCGTGGCTCCTAGCTCCTAGCTGCGAGCCCACAATGCGCCTCGCGGATTTCGAGGACCTGGTACGGCGTCTCTGCAATGAGGTGCCGGCCGATTTCTTCGACGGCATTGCGGAAGTAGTCGTATCGCCACGCGCTGTCCGGGACGCAGAGCGGCCGGGGGTGTTCACACTGGGCGAGTGCATCCCATTGCCGGTTCAAGTCGGCAGCGGTGTGGAGGGCCTGCAGAGTCAAGTGGTGATGTATCATGGCTCCTTCCTCGCTTTGGCCAAGCTGGACCAGGGGATGGACTGGAGACAGGAAGCCTGGGAAACGTTGACACACGAGCTTCGCCACCATCTCGAGTGGAGAGCTCACGCACCCGATCTCGAAGATTTCGACTGGGCCGTCGAGCACAATTTCGCGCGTCATGATGGAGACCTGTTCGATCCGACGTTCTTCCTGAGCGGCACTCCGGAGGGCCAGGACCGCTATTCAGTCGAAGACGATGTTTTCATCGATCGCATCGTCTCGTCGATCCCTCCTTCAGTCGACTTCTCCTGGTCGGCCAGAGAATACCGGATCGAACTGCCCCAGAATGCAGAACTGCCATGCTTTCTGGTGATCGAAGGAGTCCAGGATCCGCCGCCGGGAGAGCTCGTAGTTGTGCTGAGGCGGAGACCCGGTGTACGAGACTTATTTGGAACTGGCCGAGCGTTTCAGGCTGTCGTGCAGGTACCCCGGTAGGCAGGTATCTTCCGACAGTTCTGGCTGTCTCAAGCGAAGGAAGAAAAGATGAGCAGGTTATTACTCATGGCAGCGGTACTGCTTGCCGGCCATGCAGCGGCTCAAACCGCAGACCCCGGGTATCGAGTTGGCGTGGTGAGTGAATCGGGTGATGTCGCCACCTGGCTCAAGCCGGCTGGTACTGGGCTCGCCATTGACCGAGTCGTGCCGCTTGGCATCATGCCGAGCAGCATCGACGGTCCCCATAACATCACGGTCTCTCCCGATGGGAAATATTACTACGTCACCGTTGCACACGGGACGCCGTTCGGGTCGCTGTGGAAGATGTCCATGGCGGGAGACTCAATCGTCGGGCGTGCGCAGGTGGAGCTCTTTCCGACCACGATCAGCCTGACACCTGATGGGCAGTTCGCGTTTGTTGCCAACTCGGATTTTCACGGCGATCACCCCCGGGTAAATGTCGTGTCCGTGGTCCACACCCCGACCATGAACAAAATCACCGACATACCTGCGTGTGACATGCCGCATGGCGTCAAGGTGAATCGGGCAGGAACCCGCATTTACGTGTCCTGCATGCACAGCGACGAAATTCTCCAGCTCGACGTGAGCACGTTCAGAGTAGCGCGGCGTCTCAAGACTGGAGAAGGACACGCTACTACGGCTACCGGTCCGGCGCACCACGGGCCCGCCGCGCCGCTGGTGGGTGGCGTGGCCAAGGAATGCTCTCCCACATTCGTCTCGGTTTCTCCTGATGACAAGCGCCTCTACGTGGCGTGCAACTACGGTAACAACCTTCAGGTCTGGGACGCGGAAACCTTTGCACTGGTGAAGGAAGTCCCGGTGGGGAAGGGTGCCTACAACGCCGAGCCCTCGCCTGACGGGAAACTGATCCTGGTGACCAACAAGAAGGAACAGAGCGTCAGTCTCGTGGATGCGGCGAGACTCACCGAGGTCGCGCGAATCCCGACCACCAAGAAAGTGGTGCACGGGATCGCGTACTCTCCTGATGGTCGCCTGGCTTACGTCTCCTCCGAGTCGGTGGGTGCAGACCCCGGAGCGGTGGACGTGATCGACTTATCACGCCGAAAGGTCGTGGGAACCGTGTCCGTACCCGGTCAGCCTACCGGTATCACGATTGCCCGCTCGATCTCTACCACGGCAGGACGCTGAGCATGGTATACGAGGCTGTCACAACGCTGCCCGGCCCTGAGGTGCTCTATCGAGCCAAACGCTTCTTCGCTGAACGGGTGCCGTTGAACGCTGCGTATCCCGAGAAGGAAGGTCCTGGCTTCGTGACCTTCCGTGGGCAAGGCGGAGAGGAGATAGCCCTTGCAGTGTGGGCCGATGCCCGGGGAACCCGGGTCCGGGCCTCCACGCTGTTATTCGATCAGGTGGTCGACCGATTTCTGTCGACGCTCCCACTGCCCGCCGAGCACGTAGCATGACCGCCCCACTTGCTCTCCGGGTCACCGTGGAAGACGCCTGGGACGAGGTGTTCTTGGAGCTCCCCGACGGCACTCCCCTGTCGGAGCTCAAGCGACAGGCGCTCGAGATGACACACATTACCAGAAATCCGTCGGAGTATCTGATCAAGTACCGCGGAGCGTCGATGTCCGATGAATCCCGGTCGCTGGCACAAGCCGGGCTCGTGCCGAATTCGGCGCTGATTATTCTGGCCAAGCGCCGCAGACCGCTACGATAGCAGCCCGATGATCGGGTCTCCCGTCGTAAGTCGCACGTTGACCCTGGTAGCGGTCGCATTTCTCACCTTCGATGGTGTGGCGCTGGCGGGTATCGGTCTCATGAGCAACCGTCACATCCTCACTGCGATGGGGCTGGTCTTCTTTTTCTCCGCTGGACTGGTTCTGCTGTACTGGCGGTGGCACCGCCGGAGACTTCTGGAAATCGCCTCCGAACGAGGTGCCTTGAGCGAGGATGCCCGCGAGATGCAACGTCTGCTCCGTGAGAGTAGTCGCGACTGATCCATGCGTGTACCCATCTTCACGCATCCTAACTGTCTCAAACACGATCCTGGGTCGGGACATCCGGAGACGTCGGCCAGACTCGAAGCTGTCCTCACCCGGCTCAGAACCGAGCCGGCCGCCGCGCTCCGAGAAGCAGGCCCCGCCCCTCTCGAGTCGCTTACACCGGTTCATTCGGAGTCGTATCTCGCGACGGTGCAGGAAATGAGTGAGCGAGGTGGCGGCGCTTTGTTTCTTGACACCGTGTTGAGCCGGGACAGTTGGGATGCAGCTCTGGCCGGTGCCGGAGCCGTGCTTGCAGCTACCGACCACGCGCTTGAAGCCAAGGGTCACGCGTTCGCCGCGATACGACCACCCGGCCACCACGCGCTAGCCGGGAAGGGTATGGGATTCTGCCTCGTGAACAATGTGGTCGTGGGTGCGCGTCACGCCCAGGCGTCCGGCAGAAAGCGGGTACTCATCATCGACTGGGATGTGCACCACGGCAACGGCACTCAGGCGCTGATGGAGCAGGACCCGACGATCCGCTACGTCTCACTCCATCAGTACCCCTGGTATCCCGGGACTGGAGCGGCTGACGAGCGTGGGGTAGGCAATGTCTTCAACGTGCCGCGTGGGCCCGGGAAACCTGCGTCACTGTACGTGGGAGATCTGTGGGCTGCGATCGTTGCGGCCACCATGAACTGGGAGCCGGATATTGTGTTCATATCCGCGGGCTTCGATGCAATGAAGGGCGATCCGCTTGGCGGCTTTACGCTGGAGCCGGAGCACTATGCCGATTGGACCACGCGGCTGAGGGATCACCTTCCATCTACGCCGATCGTTGGTCTCATGGAGGGTGGATATACGCCCCAGCGACTGGCTGAAGGAGTCGCGTCCCATGTGCGCGCACTCGCGTAGGCAAACACATTCTTCTAAGACAGCCTTCGAGGACTCTTGACTCAAACACTACGGATGGAGGTCGAGCTGCTCGAGCTCCGCACCAAACATCCATTCATCATCGCCCGGGGCGGTCAGAGCGACTACCGCACCGTCTGGGTAAGACTGGCGGACCGCGACGGCAATGAGGGGTGGGGCGAGGCAGCGCCAACCCGGTTCTACGGCGAGACGACCGACTCGGCCATCGCAGCGCTCAAGCTTTACGGAACCGCATTGCCGGACGATCCACTCGACCTCGAAGAGGCGGAGCGCCGCTGGGAGGACATGCTGCGAGGAAATGCGGCGGCTCGCGCCGCCCTGTCGGCAGCCCTCCACGACCTGGCAGGCAAGCGGCTCGGCATTCCGGTCTACCGCATGTGGGGCCTGGACGCATGCAAGGCGCCCAAGTCCACATTCACCATCGGCCTCGATACGCCCGACCGAATTCGCGCCAAGGTCCTGGAGGCCGAAGAGTATCCGGTTCTCAAAATCAAGCTCGGTACCGACCGGGACACCGAGATCCTCCAGACTATTCGGGAGACGACCGACAAAGAGATCAGGGTGGACGCCAATTGCGGCTGGACAGTGAAAGCGGCCATCCGGATGCTGCCGGTACTCGAGGAATTCGGCGTAACCGTTCTGGAGCAGCCGCTTCCGCCTGAAGACCTGGATGGGCTCGCGGCTGTGACCGCGCAATCGGCAATCCCAGTGATTGCCGATGAAAGCTGTGTCACCAGTGCCGACATCCCGGCTCTAGTCGGCAAAGTCGACGGGATCAACATCAAGCTGGCGAAATGCGGGAGCCTCCGAGAAGCGCTCCGCATGATCGCCATCGCGCGCGCCCACGGAATGACGGTCATGGTGGGCTGCATGATCGAGAGCTCACTCGGCATCACAGCGGCGGCCCATTTCACGCCGCTGGTGGATATCGTGGACCTCGATGGTGCCGCGCTTCTCTCCAACGATCCGTTCGTGGGAGCCCACATAGACGGCGGACAGGTCACCCTTCCATCCGGCCCCGGCCTGGGCGTCAGGCGGCGATGAGCGATCGGTTCGCCCTGGTCGCTCTGCCCCTCCCGCTCGCCACACCCTACACCTACCGCATTCCCGAAACCCAGAGCGACCGGGTCGTCCCCGGCGTCCGGGTCGTAGTACCGGTCCGCCGCCGCGAATTGATCGGGGTGGTGGTAGGCGCGGACGCTGCCCCTCCGACCGCCGGTGCCAGGGACATTCTGGCGGTCCCCGATCCCGAGCCGGCCCTTTCTCCGGCGCTACTGGCCACCGCCGAGTGGATATCCGGCTACTACGCCGCGCCACTTGGCTTGACACTCAAGAGTGTACTCCCCGCCGGGATGTGGGGGGAATCGCGGGTCATCATCTCGGTTCGGAATGGCTCCCACAACACCGGCGGGGTTGCCGGTGAGTTACTGAACTGGCTCCGGGCACGCTCAGGGAGGGCAACGGTGTCTGCGGCCTCTCGCGCGCTAAAGCGGCCGCTGTGGGATGTGATTGGCCGGTTGATGCGGGTGGACGCAGTGACTCTCGAAGTAGAGCCGCCCGATACGAGCGCAGCGGGACTGACGGAACGGATCCTCGTGCTTCCGCCGGAGCGACCCAACCTCATCGAACGTGATGCGCTGTTCAAGCGCCGCCCCAAACAGCGGCAGTTGTACGAAACATTGGAGACGTTAGGCGGGAGCGCTGCATTACGGCACCTCTCCGAGCAGCTGGGTTTCGGGGATGCTGTGGTCAAGGCGTTGGTGCGGGGCGGGCTCGCCAGTGTCGATCGCTCCGAGGTACTGCGCGACCCTTTCGCAGGCTCACCCGCATCACCACCACCGACGCACTTGACGCCTGATCAGCGCTCCGCCCTGGAGGCGATTAATACGCTAGGTCCGGATGGCGGGGCGCTGCTTTTCGGCGTAACCGGAAGCGGAAAGACGCTGGTGTATCTGGAAGCAGTCCGACAGGTGCTCACCACCGGACGTGGAGCCATTGTGCTGGTTCCGGAGATTGGACTGACACCACAGACTGTGAGCCGCTTCCGCGGGCTGTTTGGCGATCAAATCGCCGTGCTTCACAGCGGGTTATCCGACGGCGAGCGGGCGGATGCCTGGCGCCTCTTGCGCCGAGGAGATCGCCGGGTGGCCGTGGGCGCTCGATCGGCTGTGTTTGCGCCGGTCGCTGATCTGGGCATCATCGTGATCGACGAAGAGCACGAGGCCAGCTACAAGAACGGCGAGACACCTCGCTATCACACTCGGGACGTGGCGGCTGTGCGTGCCCGCCTGGAAGGCGCCTCCCTGGTGCTCGGCAGTGCCACTCCATCATTGGAGACGATGGTCAAAACGGAGACCAGCCTGCGGCTTCTGAGACTGCCGGTGCGGATCGGTGCCCGACCACTTCCGCCCGTGGAGATTCTCGACCTCCGCGTGGTTCCAAGGGTATCAGGCACAGGCCCCGTTCCCTGGTCAGAAGCGCTGGAAGCGGGCGTTGTGGCTGGACTAGCCAGGGGAGAGCAGACGTTGCTGCTGCTCAACCGCCGCGGTTATGCCGCCTTCCTGCACTGCCCTGATTGCGGCGAGGTGTGGCAGTGCCCGCACTGCAGTATCTCCCTCACGGTGCACCAGGCGCCTGCGGGCCTGCGCTGTCACTACTGCGGCCACGAGGAACCTCTGCCTTTCAGTTGCCGAACATGCGCCAACCCGGTCCAGCAGATGCGTGGGATCGGCACCCAGCAGCTGGAGCAGATGTTAAGACATCGCTACCCGGATGCTCGCATCACACGGATGGATCTCGATACCACCAGCACCAAATGGTCGCACCAGCAAATCCTCGGGTCGGTCGAATCCGGGGAGGTCGATATTCTCATTGGCACTCAGATGATCGCCAAGGGGCTGGACTTCCCTAATGTCACGCTCGTGGGAGTGGTCGATGCGGATACCGGCTTGTACCTGCCGGATTTTCGGTCCGCCGAGCGCACGTTCCAGCTGTTGGCGCAAGTAGCTGGGCGGGCTGGAAGGGGACCAAAAGGTGGCCGGGTTCTGGTTCAGACTCGCCACCCGGCGCACCATGCGCTCGTCTTTGCGCGGGAGCACGATACTGAGGCGTTCTTGCGGCAGGAGCGGGCAATTCGTGAGGAGCCGCCATATCCGCCCACAACATCACTCGTCAATCTGCTGATCTCGGGAGCCGATGAAGGAGATGTCGGCCGGCGTGCGGCTCAGGTTGCAGACTGGTGTTCCGCTCTGGTCCAGCGCTATGCCTTGCCTGTTGGCGTTCTCGGACCAGCACCATGTCCTTTGGTGCGAATCAAGGACCGCTGGAGGTGGCATGTGCTCCTGAGGGGGCCGTCCCGGTCACTGGGCAGGATCGTTCGATATGCAGCCCGGCGGCTACGCCGGCAGGGCAATACCCGCATCGTCATCGACCGTGATCCGGTCTCGTTGCTGTGAGTCTTCGGGCAGTTAGCCAGGCCACGCTCCGAGCGCCCGTCGCACGACCACCAGCTCGCCCAGATGGTACGCGGTATGGTCTGCCACCAGCAACAGCCCCCTCAGGTACGTCTGATCGGTTCCAGCCGGGACCTTCGCGGTCAGATCTATCTCGGAATTGAGGGCCAGTTGCTGGAGGGCTTGGCGGTCACGACGGAACGCGGCGACACTTTCATCCCAGGCAGTCGACGACGGTGGGGCAGCCGCCTCAGGCCAGTAATCAGCCGGCCAGCTGCGTTCCTGGTACTCGGGATCGATGCAGAACTGAAGGATATCGTCCTGGGTAATGCGAAGGTGCTCGAGCAGCTGCCAGGCAGAGTAGGGAAGACCCGGGGGTACCTTCCCTCGGACCTCCGGCGGAAGTCCGGCCACGATCTTGTCGAAGCCGGCGTGCGCATCCTCCCAGTCGAGCAGACGTGCAAGGCTCCTGCGGACTTCAGGGTGCTGCTGCGTAACCAATCTCCGTGCCCAGGTACAACACTCGGCGGGGCGCAGGCTCGATCACCCGGCCGCCCACCCCGTTGAGTGTCACTGAGCCGATGTAGCGTCTATCCCAGAGATTGTTCAGCCCCAGGAAAGGCGCGAGTCGAAGTCCTCCTGTGTTCCCCGACCAACCGAGTCGCAGGTTGGTCACCCCGGCTCCCCACGCGGGCACAATAATCGTGTTTGCATCGTCGGCAGCGACCGAGGTACTGATCGTATGGTCGGCGTCCGCGTAGAAGCCGGCGGGGAGGACTGTCCGAACCCCCAGGCGCCAGAAGTGCTCCGGCACTCCTGGCAAGCGATTCCCATCGAGCGAATCGCCCGAGAACCGATAACGAGCGTAGGTATAGGCGGCGCTGAGAGTCAGAGCCGACAACGGAGAGACCGTTAGCCCTACCTCCGCGCCGTCGTTGTGGGTCTTGCCGGCATTCCGGAAGAATGCCCTGCCGCCCACTTCCGACTGCTGGACGATGGCATCGGTTACCCGCCCGAGGAACAACGCCAGCGAGTAGCTGATCCCCTGACGAGGCTGGCCGCGTGCGCCCAGCTCGTAATTCACCGCCCGCTGCGGTCCCAGCTCGGGATTGAATCCGCCAGCGCCATTCGGCTGATTCACGAGTTCGGTCGTGGTAGGCGTCTCAAACGCGGTGGAGACGTTTACGTAGGGAATGAATCGGGTATCGAAGCTCCAGCTGGCACCCACGTTCCCGCTCAAGGCCGACATGGTCCGTGCGCCGCTATCGTCGAACCCGTCTCCGGTATACCGGTCTTCCAGATCGAATCGGACCCAATCGTACCGCAGGCCGGTGCTGATCAGGAGACGTTCGTTCGGACTCCACTGCACCTGGGCGAACGGCCCGAGCTCCGTGATTTTCTCCAGCTGATTCAGGAACACCTCGGCGGTGGGAACGCCGGCATTGTGGACGAAGTTCTGACGATCGTCTCGCATCAACTGGACATCCGCTCCGGCATTCAACCGAGGCGAAGTCTGCGCTCCTCCCAGGTGCCGGCTGGCGCTCAGGCGAGCGCCGCCAACCGCTCTATCGATCGCGACGTAAGTGCCTGCCGTGGGCCCGGGATTGATGTCCGGGGGGGCGGCGAGCGGATTGGCGAGATCGCGAATCAAGCCGAAGATCGTCGCCTCGTACTCGTTGCCGGCAGCGTCAAAGTGGCGCAACCCCAACGCCAGCTGATGCTGTTGAGCATCCTTGTCGGCTCCCCGGCGAATGTTATTCGCGGCGGCCGAGTCAGGATTCGCGAGGTACTCAGCCAGCGTGAGCGCGCCAGGGTTTTGTGCTTCGGGATTGTCAGCGAGACTCAGCCGCACCCGCGCCAGCGTGGAGCCGCTGATCGCGTAATCCAGTCCCGCGTTGAGCTGGCGGAATTCCGCCGCGCTGTGCTGGCGGAATCCGTCTGCCTTGAACTGAGACAGGGACAGTGTGCCGCTCACACCTCCTGAGCGGCCCGAGGTCCACGTCTGCCACTTGTAGAAATCGTCGCCGTCACGCTCACCGCTTCCGCCCTGAACCCGAACGCTCTGAGCGAACGCACCGGGCGCCGCCTGCTGCGTCTGGAAGGAAATGACTCCGCCGGAGGCATTCCCGTACAGTGAAGAGCTGGCACCGCGGAGCACCTCCGCTCGATCGATCGTCGCAAAGTCGATGTTCGTGAGCTGGCTTTGGCCATCAGGCAGGGTCTGCGGCACGCCATCGAGCAAAATCTTCAAGCCTCGCACACCGAAGTTGGATCGACTTCCAAACCCCCGAATGGAGATGCGCTGGTCCAGTGAAAAATTGTAGCGATTGGAGACCACGACTCCCGGCAGATTGTTGAGGGCTTCGTCGATTCCGAGGGTCTGCTGGCCGCGTTGCAGGTCGTCACGGTTCAGGGCACCTACTGCATACGGCACTTTCTGGAGCGGCGCGGCCGACCGCGTCACCGTGACATTCAGCTCCGGCAGTTGACGTACCCCGGCGCTATCGCGCACGACCGTATCAGGCCGCACCGGCTCCTGAGCTCCGGCTGCTGCAACTGCCGCAGCGCTGAACAGGAGAAACAGGGTGGCAACTTTGGGATACGACCGGCGGGACAGCATGGACGAACTCCTTCGGTGCATGACGCGCTCCTGGTTACCGTAAAGCTAATCTCCCTCTGGGGCGGGATGTATGGTGCTTGAATCCATCTTGCCCCACCCCTAGCTTCCTCCCGCACATGCCGCCAACCAGAGACCTGTTGCCCGACTTCGATCAGCCGCCGTTCGCTGGCGCGCCGAATGCGCGTTTCGCTCCGTTGCCTGCTGACGGAGTCCTTCCGGAAGGCTTCTTCTCCACATCGAACCTCCCCACCTACATCCGGGTGGACGGGACGTGGCTCGCGCCGATCCGCCCTCGGATGGATTGTGTAGTAGTCAAGCGGCCCGGGTCGCTGGAGACCATCGAGCCGCGCCGTCTCAAGCGAGGCGACCTCATTGCCATGGGCGAAGCCGAGGATGGCACCGAGGGAATCGTCGTGTACGCTCTGGGATTTCTCGGGGGCGGTCATGGGGCCAACGAGTTTCGTTTCATGTCAACCGAGGTCAGCCGCGAGCGGCCCGTCAACTACGAGGAGCTCGCGGCCCGCTTAGGTGAGGAAAAGCGAAGACGGGGATATTTGGTCTGGGTCATTGGTCCAGCGCTGGTACACTCGCGTGCCCGCACTGACTTCGAGTGGTTCATCCGGAATGGGTATGTGCAGGCGGTGCTCGCCGGCAATGCCGTCGCCGTACATGACATCGAGGCGGCCATCTTCGGCACCACCCTGGGGATGAGCAATACAGGCCAGCCCACCGAGGGAGGACACGGACTGCACATGCGTGCCATCAATCGGGTGCGGGCTGCGGGCTCGATCGAGCGGGCCGTCGAGAGTGGCTTGATCAAGAGCGGCATTATGCACGCCCTGGTGCGCACCGGCGTTCCCTACGTCCTCGCCGGATCCATCCGCGATGATGGACCGCTGCCTGGTGTATACAGCGATGCGCTCCAGGCACAGGACGCCATGCGCGAGCACACCGTGAAAGCAACCGGTGCGGTGTTCGTGGCCACGGCCCTGCACGCGATCGCGGTGGGCAACATGCTCCCGGCATTCTATCTGTGTGACGGTGTGCCCGCGCCGCTCATGACCATCTGCGTCGATCAGACCGAGTTCGTCGTAAACAAGCTCAAGGACCGAGGGACTCACCAGGCCTATGGCGTGGTCACGAATGCGCAGGATTTCATGCACGTGCTGCGATTCTACAGCGAGCAATGGGAGCAGACGCCCGGATGAATAGCCGCGACGTAGCCACCGCTGCCTCAGGCTGGAACCGGCTGGCCCAGGCCGTTGCCGGGATGATGCCGGTCGAGGAGGTGGACGCGGTGTGGGTGTTTTCACCTTTGCGGCGAGATACGAAGGAGTGGGGCACCGCCGTCATCTCCCGCGTCGATGGCGAGCGACGTCGGATCTATACCGCTCGATACGGTCTAGCCATCAAGGGCAAGGACAGAGGGAAGTTCGAGTCCTCCGTGCAGGAGGTCGGCACCGGTCCACTCGAGGCGCTTTCCCGGCTGCTGGAGGAGGCCCACCGTCGGATCGATGATGAGCAGCCGCCCCTCTCGGTTCCACCCGAATCCTGGTTCTCGCACCACACCCCGGATGTCCGCGTTCATGGCCCGACTGGATAGGGCCGAAGCCGCCGCCCACACCGAGCGCTTTCGCCGTTACCTTCGCGAGCACCACCAACCCATCACACGGCCCCGGGACCTCGTGGCCCA
Source organism: uncultured Gemmatimonadales bacterium (assembly GCA_963730915.1). Lineage (GTDB taxonomy): Bacteria > Gemmatimonadota > Gemmatimonadetes > Gemmatimonadales > GWC2-71-9 > CAVVWJ01. Next base: position 720,734 of record CAVSTR010000005.1, read on the forward strand.
GGTCGTTTTCCTGGCCGAGGACCATCTCTCCGTCGAAGCCATCCGTCGTGAGCTGAGACAGCAGGGCGAGCAAGTCGGCACGGCCACCGTGTATCGCACCCTGGAGCTGCTCGTGGAAAGCGGCTTGGCGCGGGCGCACGACTTCGGCGAGGGCTTCAAGCGCTACGAGGCCATGGCGGCGCAGTCAGATCATGAGCATTTGATCTGCCAGCGGTGCGGGCGAGTGGTCGAGTTCGCCAATGAGCGGCTGGAGCGCATGTTGCCGGTGCTCGCGGACGAGCACGGCTTCCAGCACCAGCGTCACCGCTTGGAGATCTACGGCGTCTGCCGGGAATGTCGGCAGCGCGAGTTGGGGCCGCTGTGACCGAGCCGGTCGCACTCAGTTTCATGGTGGCCTTTGTGGCGGGGCTGCTCAGCTTTCTGTCCCCGTGTGTGCTCCCGCTGGTGCCATCGTACGTGGGTTTCATCACCGGTATGACCCTTCCCGAAGTCAGCGGGCGACGCCGTGCAGCGCTACTCCACGCCCTGCTCTTCGTTGCCGGGTTCTCGCTGGTGTTCGTTCTGCTCGGCGCCAGCGCCACCGCCCTCGGCCGCGCGCTCAACTACTACCAGGTGTGGCTGCAGCGGGTCGGCGGGGTGTTGATCATCATTTTCGGCCTTCTCTGTCTCGGGGTATTCAAGGTAGGGGTTCTCAATCAGGAGCGGCGCGTCCACCTCGAGCACAAACCGGTTGGCTACCTCGGCTCCGCACTGGTGGGTGTGGCGTTCGGCGCCGGCTGGACTCCCTGCATCGGCCCCGTGCTCGGGGCCATCCTTGGCCTCGCGGCCACGACCAGCGATGTGACGCGAGGCATGCAGCTGCTCGCGGTTTATTCTGCGGGATTGGCTCTGCCGTTCCTCATTGCGGCGGTGGCGGTGGAGTCGTTCCTCGAATGGTTCCAGGGATTCCGCCGGTACCTCCCGTGGGTCATGCGTCTGAGCGGATTGATTCTGATCGTGGTTGGGGTACTCCTGGTGACTGGAGAGTTCACTCGACTTGCCGGCTGGCTGCAGGGACTGACCCCAGAGTTTCTGAAGGAACGGCTGTAGTGGTCGGTAGGCGAAGAGGCGGTAAAACGGAGGCGGTAAAACGGAGGCGGTGAAACGGAGGCGGTACAGAGAAGGCGGTAAGTGATGGCGGAAAGCGGTTATGCTCTAGGTTCCAACGCCTTGGTTCCTCCCGCCTGTTGACCTACCTCGTTTCACCTACCGCCCCTTCGCTTACCGCCTCTTCGCTTACTGCCTCTTCGAGTTCCTCCTCCATCTGCTGTCTGCGGAGCAACTCCCAATACCGACCTGCAGCTGTGAGGAGATCGCTGTGGGTACCCTGTTCCACGATCCGGCCGCCATCGAGAACAAGAATCCAGTCGGCATCGCGTACCGCGGCCAGTCGGTGAGAGACAATGATGCTTGTGCGCCCTACCAACGCATCCCGCAGGCCGGCGAGGATGCGGGCCTCGGTGTGTGCATCTACGGCGCTCAGCGCATCGTCCAGGACGAAGATGGGCGGATCCTGAGCCAGCGCCCGCGCGATGGCCGCCCGCTGTTTCTGACCTCCCGAAAGGTTGATTCCCCTCTCACCCAGCAAGGTATCGTAGCCGTCGGGAGAGCCGGCAGCGCTTCGGTAAGCTGCGCAACCTCGGCCACTCGCTCGAGGCGGCCGTCGTCGGGCGCTCCCAACAGCACATTGCGCCGAAGTGTCTCTCCGAACAGGAACGTCTCCTGCGGGACGAAGCCAACGGCGCGACGCAGGTCCCGGAGTGACATCTGTCGCAGGTCCACTCCGTCGATGAGCACCGCCCCTCGGTCCGGGTCATAGGTACGTACGATCAGATCCACCAATGCAGACTTGCCGGCGCCAGTTGAACCTACGATGGCGAGCGATGACCCGGCCTCCACCCTGAACGTGATGTCCTGAAGCACCCAGCCCCGCTCTATCGCACCGGGGTAGCGGAACCACACGTTCTGGAACTCCACTGAGCGCGAACTTGCAGCCGGCGGCAACGTCAGTGGAGACGCGGCACCAGTAATCGCGGGCAGCTCCGCGAACAACTGATTGATGCGCCCCATCGAAGCGGCTCCGCGCTGCACCAGATTGAAGGCCCAGCCAAGGGCGATCATCGGCCAAACCAGCATCGCCAGGTACACCCCAAAGGCGACGAACTCACCCACGCTCACCGATCCAAGGATTACCAGCTGTCCACCGGCATACAGGATGACCAGTCCGCTCAAACCACCGAGCAGTGTCAGGAGTGGAAAGAAGGCGCCCTGCACCCGGGCCAGTCCTAGATTGCGTGTCAGGTAGGTATCATTGAGCGCTCGGAAGTGCTCCGTTTCGGCGTGTTCCTGACGGTACGACCGTACTACCCGAACTCCAGAGATGTTCTCATGCGCATGGCTGGTCAGGTGGCTGAACTGCTCCTGAATCTCCTGCGACCTCCGGTGAATAATTCGCCCCAGCGATACCATCGCCACCGGCAACCCCAGCATCGGAACCAGGGCCATGAGCGTCAGTCGGGGGCTGATGGAAATCATTGCCGGAGCGACCAGCAGAGCACGCACGGTGGTATCCACCAGATACATGAGGGCGGGCCCGGCAACCATACGCACCGCAAGGAGATCGTTGGTTGTGCGGGCCATCACATCGCCGGTTGGGTAGCGGTCGTAGAATTCCGCGGACATGCGCTGAAGGTGGTTGAAGAGATGGTCTCGCAGGTCGGTCTCAACGCGGCGGCTGCCGCTGTTGAGCAGTTCGCGCATTCCATAGCGCGCAACTCCACTCGCCACCGCCACCAGAAGCAGGAGAACGACCGCTGTCTGCACCTCGTCGAACCGCCCCGTCTCCAGCGCATCGATGCCGTGCTGCAGGAACTTCGGGCCCAGGGTGGCGAAGAAGTTGGAGATCACGACGAGCGCCAGGCCGGCAAGAAAAGAGTTCCGGTAGCGCCGTAGGTATGGAAGAAGAGAACGCAGCTCGTGCATAGAGGGAAGAAATGTCATCGGGTACTGTAGCCCGAGCAAGCCACACCTAAGGAGGCTGAGATGTCGAGAGCGATGATTGCAGGACTAACGTTAGTGGCCGTCGCAGCCTGTGGCGGTGGCGACAGGAGGGAAGAGGCCACGGCGGATAGCCTCAGTCGTGATCTGCAGCTGGCCCCCGTCGACACCTCGGCCGAGCTGAACGATCGTCCGACCGAGGAGCGTCCTACGGCCAGTGCGCCAGCACCGGCGCCGGCACGAACTGCACCCAGCCGTCCCGCCCCGCGTCCGGCTGCTCCTTCCCGACCGACGGCCAGCGCCCCGGCGGCGGCGCCCACGGCGCGGAGTCTGGCTGCCGGAACTACGCTCACCGCAGCAACGAACGCCGAAATCCGTTCTCACAAGAACAAGGTAGGCGATACGGTAACGGCTACCATTGCCAATGACGTGAAGGATCGGTCGGGTCGAGTAGTTATCCCTGCGGGTTCCGAGGTGGTCCTGAAGGTCACGGCCATCAAGGAATCCGAAAACAAGAGCGATAAGACCGGCACGCTGACGCTGCAGCCTACCGCGGTGGTCATGAACGGCCAGTCGCATCCGCTGACCGCCAGCATCGAGGGCGTCACCACCGAGCTTCAGGGCCGTGGTACGAACGCCGGGGATGTCGCGAAACCGGCAGCGGGTGCGGCGGTAGGAGCCGTGGTGGGCCGCGTGCTCGGTGGCAGCAGCAAGGGTGCCATCATCGGTGGCGTTATCGGCGGCGCGGTTGGTGCACAGCGCGCGGTAGAGACGAAGGATCGCGACGTCGTGCTGCCGAAGGGGACGAGCGTGACCTTGTCGCTGACTGAAGAGTTCAAGCCGACGACGTAGCTGGAAGACGTCATCGGGTCATCCTGAGGGTCGTGAAGGATCTCTCCCAGTGATCGGAGAGATCCTTCCTGCGTTCAGGATGACAGGTGGTTAATAGCCTGCGCCGCCGCCTCCCAGCCGCGGATCGCTCACGCCCTGCCAGCCTCCGGGTGTACGCACGATCGCCTCGACGTCGCCCCAGTGCCCGCGAGCAGAGATGCCGTGCCCCTTTTCTCTGAGGCTGTCCAGTACCTCTGATCGAAATCCTTCTTGCTCGACCTGAAGGCTGTCAGGGAGAGCCTGGTGGTGCATGCGAGGGGCCTGGACCGCGTCGGCCAGGCGCATCTGATGGTCGATCACGTTGGAGATGACGTGGTACACCATAGTGATGATCTTGGGCCCGCCAGGAGTGCCGACGATCATCGACAGTTGCTTGTTCCGATCCAGCACGATACTCGGTGTCATAGCAGACAACATTCTTTTTCCGGGAGCAATTGCGTTTGCCTCACCCTGTACCAGTCCGTACATGTTCGGCTGGCCTGGTGCAGTGGCGAAGTCATCCATCTCATCGTTGAGCAGGAATCCCGCACCAGTGACGGTAACAGCGCTGCCGTAGCTGTTGTTGAGCGTGGTCGTGCAGCTCACGGCGTTGCCCTCGGCATCCACGACGGAATAATGTGTGGTAGACGATCCGCCCTTGGGATTGTTCTCGAATAGGGGTGTGACCGATGCCTGCTCGCTGATCTGGCTTCGAAGCTCAGCCGCATATTTCTTCGACAGCAATCGTTCCAGCGGATTTTGCACGAAGGCCGGATCGCCGAGATATCGGTTGCGATCGGTGAACGCGCGCCGCATAGCTTCGGCTTCGCGGTGTATCAGGGCAGCGGAGCCGAACGGCGGCAGCGGGTCGTAGCCTTCCATGATGTTCAGAATCTCTCCCATGGTCACACCGCCCGATGAGGCCGGCGCCATGGAGTAGATCGTGTGACCCCGATAAGAGATCTCGATCGGATTTCGCCAGATGGCGCGGTAGGCCGCGAGATCATCGTGGCTGATGATGCCCCCACCGCGTGCCATCTCCGCCACGATGAGGTCCGCTACCCGCCCGCGGTAGAATCCGGCCGCGCCGCTGTCCCGCACCGCCTCCAGGGTTGCACCCAACTCCGGCTGCCTGAAAGTCGAGCCGGCCGGAGGAGGACGATCGTTCGGCAGGAATGTCGTTCGTGAGGCAGGGAAGAGGACCAGGCGCGCACTGTCCTCTCCTATGGAGGAGCTGCGGTACTCGTCGACCACGAAAGCCCTCATAGGCGAGTCGGATCGACGGGGCGATTACCGTGGCGAAAGGGAGACGACCATAACGGCGGTGCGCCTCAGTCAATCCCGCCACTGCTCCCGGCACTCCGGCCGCGAGGTGACCCGTGACACTCGCCTCCGGGTTGGCCGAGAGGTACATGTCACGGGAGGCACGTCCCGGGGCGGCCTCGCGGTAATCGATCGTCTGAACCGTGCCGTCCCCCATCCGAATCACCATGAAGCCGCCGCCTCCGATGTTCCCCGCTTCGGGGTGAACAACAGCGAGCGCGAAACCGACCGCTACGGCGGCATCAACGGCGTTTCCTCCCTGCTGCAGGATCTCTTTCCCCACCTGGCTCGCAATCGGACTGCCGGAGACGACCAAGGCCTTTGAAGCCTCGACCACTCGTGTCTTTCCCGGATTCCATGTCGGGGCAATACCCTTGATTGGAGACGCATTCGAGGGCGTGGCATGCCGTGCGCAAGCCGGCGTAATCGCGAGCAGCGCCAGGAGCAGACCGGCAGCGCTTATCTGCAAGGGACCTCCGTGAAAAAATTGACGGGTGGTGTGGAGTTGCCTGGGGCGTCGGACTTCTCCTAATTTAGCCCGACGCCGACGCTTGGATACTCCTATTCTCCTGCCCGTGTGGCCGACGACTTTCACGACACGCGCCTGACCGAACGGCGCAACCCGCGCAGCGCCACGATCGATACCGCCTCCGCTCTGGAGATCGTTGATCTCATTGGAGCCGAAGATGCAGGTGTTCCCGCTGCGGTCTCCAAGGCACGGGAGGAAATCGCGCGCGCCATCGACCTGGTAGAGCACGCATTCCGCTCCGGTGGACGCCTGATTTACGTTGGTGCCGGAACCAGCGGTCGGCTGGGCGTGCTGGATGCGGCGGAGTGTCCGCCAACCTTCGGCACTCCTCCCGAGATGGTTGTCGGCCTCATTGCCGGCGGGCCGCCGGCACTGGTGAGATCGATCGAAGGGGCGGAGGACGACACCGGGGCTGCGGAGCGTGAGCTGAACTCGCTGAGTGCGAGCCGAAAAGATGTCGTCGTAGGCATTGCAGCCAGCGGAACGACCCCGTATGTCGGTTCCGCCCTCGCCCGAGCACAGGTACTCGGCGCCCGCACGGTGTTTGTTTCGTGCTCCGAGCCTCCTCGAGAGCTTCGACAAACCTGCGACATCTGCATCACGGTACTCGTTGGTCCCGAAATCGTCACGGGCTCGACCCGAATGAAGGCGGGAACGGCCACGAAGCTCGTGCTGAACACCCTCACCACCGGCGCCATGATCCGTCTCGGGAAGACGTATGGCAACCTGATGGTCGACCTGAGGGCTTGGAACGACAAGCTGGTCGACCGAAGTCAGCGCATCGTCATGGAAGCGGCCGGCGTCGATCGCCCGACCGCCCGGAGCGCCATAGAGGCGGCCGACGGCAGCGTGAAGACTGCCATCGTCATGGCTCGGCGCGGTGTTCCCAGAAGTCGAGGCCGAGAGGCTGCTCTCGGAGCACGCGGGCAGACTCCGCGCGGTAGTCGGCGACCCTCCACCGGTCCGGACTCGATGACTGAGCGACCAACACTCGCAATCGGGCTCATGTCGGGCACATCGCTCGACGGAGTCGATGCCGCTCTCGTGCGGCTCGAGGGGCCCACCCACGCCACGCTTCTCGATTTCGTCACCCGGCCATACAGCGATGCGGAGCGGTCCGAGATCCGCGCGGCGTTCAATGGAGCAACGGCGCAGACGCTTGCGCGCCTGCACGTGCGGGTAGCCGACTGGGCCGCGGAAGCAATCCAGACCCTTCTGATGCAGGGGAAGGCGCGCGCATCCGATCTTTCACTCATCGCCTTCCCGGGCCAGACCATCTGGCATGAGCCACCGCTCGTCTCCTGGCAGCTGGGAGAGCCCGCCGTCCTGGCTGAACGGTTTGGTGTACCGGTCGTGAGTGGTTTTCGCGCCCGCGACGTGGCGGCTGGTGGCCAGGGCGCTCCGCTCGTGCCCATGGCTGATGTGCTCCTGTTCGCGTCACCGGACGCCCCCCGTGTGCTGCTCAATCTCGGGGGCATGGCGAATCTCACGTATGTGGAGCGGCGCGCGCAGGAGGACGGCGTGTTCGCCTTCGATACCGGTCCCGGTGTCGCTGTAGTCGACGCGCTGGCAAAGTTGATCGACGGACGCCACTCCTATGACCGGGACGGACTCCTGGCTGCACAGGGCAGGGTGCACGAAGACGTGCTGGCGGAGCTGTTGTCCGATCCGTTCTTCGCTACCGAGCCGCCGAAGAGTACGGGCCGGGAGCGCTTCGGTGATGGGTACGCTCGTGCTCTTCACGACAAGGTGCCCGGCGCTGATGGAGTCGCAACCGCTGTCGAGCTGACGGCGCGGAGCATCGCCAACGCTGTTCAACGATGGATACCTACCGGCGTGGAAGTCGTAGCGTCGGGTGGCGGCTGTCACCACCCTGGCCTCATGGCTTCCCTCACACGCCGCCTGGCTGATGGGGGCAACCATACACTCCGACGCTTTGACGAGCTGTTCTTTCCGGGTGACGCGAAGGAGGCGGTGGCGTTTGCGCTGTTGGGATATCTGACGGTGCACGGTCAGCCGGGCAACGTTCCGGCTGCCACCGGCGCCACCGGTTCACGTGTGCTGGGTGCCGTAACGCCTCCGTGACGGGCCCAATCCCCGAGTCATCCAATCCCGCCCGGCTGATCATGCCGGCACTCCGCTCCGACGCGCTGAGTGGGTTCGCGCACGAGGCGGGTCGCATTGCCGATACCCTCGAGATCGGTGTGGGCGGCTACATCATCTTCGGGGGCACCGCGGAAAGCGTGCGTCGCCTGACGGCGGATCTGCTGCGGCGCGCCGGTCGCCCTCTACTTCTCGCGTCCGATCTGGAGCGCGGCGCGGGTCAACAAGTGTCAGGCCTGACCGAGTTTCCCCCTCCCATGGCTCTCGCGTTCCTTGACGATCCGTCAGTCGTGCGCTGGGCCGCCTCAGTGACGGCGCAGGAGGCGCGGGCCGTGGGCATCAACTGGGTCTTTGCACCGGTTGCCGATCTCGATCTCCTCCCCGAGAACCCCATCGTGCAGACCAGAGCCTTCGGAGCAGATCCGAACGAGGTTGCAACTTACGTGCGGCAGTGGATTGAGGGCTGCCAGACCGCCGGGGCGCTCGCCTGTGCCAAGCATTACCCCGGACATGGGCGGACCACTGTCGATTCGCACGTCACCCTTCCGGTCGTCGATGCCCCAGCGGCCGATCTGGAAACAGACCATGTGCCGTTCACGGTGGCGATCCAGAGCGGAGTAGCGTCGATCATGACGGCACACGTCGCCTATCCAGCTCTGGACAGTTCGGGACTGCCGGCCACACTCTCACGCACGCTGTTGGGGCGACTGCGCGGTGCCGCCCGCTTCGATGGTCTTGTCGTTACCGACGCGCTCATTATGGATGGTGCTCTCGTTGGTCGGCGAGAATCGGATGCGGCAGTTGAAGCAGTACAGGCCGGCGCGGACCTGCTGCTGTATCCGAACGATTCCCGGCGCGTGAGAGATGCCCTCGAGGCCGCCCTCTCCAGTGGCGCCGTTCCACGCGAGCGCATCAAGGAGTCGTTGCGCCGATACTACCGTGCCCTCACGGCTGCAACCGCGCCGACACCTCCAGTCACGCGGGGTCCCTACGAGTCTGCCGAGGCACTCGCAGACGCGTTGTTGAAGCGGGGGATGATGGTACGGCGTGCCGTCCCCGAACTCACTCCGCCGCTGGACCTGGTGGTGGTCGACGACGATATCGGAGGGCCCTACCCACCTGGCCCCAGCGACTATGTGCATCGGACGCTGGGATCCGATCTGATCGGACGATACGGTGGCGGGTCTCGCGTGCTGCTTGTGTTTGCCGAGCCGCGAGCGTGGAAGGGGAGATCAGGGTTTGCGCCGGCGACCAAGGAAGCCCTGGCGCACCACGCTGCTGGAGCGGATTTGATCGTTCTATTCGGGCACCCTCGCCTGGCGGCGGAGCTGCCGAGCAGCGCCCCGGTGTTACTCGCGTGGCATCGGCAGAAGCTCATGCAGGAGGCCGTCGCGCGCTGGCTTCACAAACGGCTCGGCTGAGAGCCGCTCAGCTGGTCCGACTGGCACCCTTGATCAAAGGAAGAAGTGCGAAAGCCGGAATGGCCAGGAGAAACGTCAGAAAGAAGTAGTTCCCGTAGCCCATTCTCTCGGCCAGCACACCCGAGGCTCCTCCTGCCAGCGTCCGGCTCAAAGCCAATAGTGCCGACAGCACCGCGAACTGAGTGGCAGCGTAGCGCCGCTCGCACACCGACATGAGAAACGCGAGGAACGCCGCTGTTCCAAGGCCGTGCGCAAAATTCTCGAATAGTGCTGCCGTGATGATCAGCGGCTTGGACGCGGCGGCGCTGGCCACGCCGGCATAGCCCAGGCTCGAGAGCGCCTGAACCAGGCCTAAGGTCCAGAGCCCGCGAAAAATTCCGATCCTGGTCGTCACCACGCCCCCCAGCACGGCTCCGCCGACGGTTGCGGCGATGCGGCCGGGGGTGAGTATCCCTCCGATCTCCTCCAGCGTGAACCCGCGGTCGACCCAGAAAGGGCGGGTCATCGGCTCCATCGCATAGATGTCGATCTTGAACAGCAGTGCGAACAGCACCACTGCCCATATGCCGGGTCGTGCGAGGAGGGCGCGCAGCGGCTCGTAGACCGACGCCGCAGAGGCCACTGCCCGTCTTGGTTCCGGAATGAAGAGTGCTGCGATCGTCAGTGCGCCGATCATCGTGGCGCCGGTAAGGAAAGAAACCGGCCAGCCGTGCCGTCCTGCCATCCATATCAACAGCCCGCCCGCTGTGAACATGGCTATCCGATACATCGCGATCCGCACGGAGTTTGCCACTCCCAGCTCGCGGGTCGTCGTGGCCTCGATGGTGTAGGCGTCGATCGCCACATCCTGCGTAGCGGAGAGAGTGACCATTACGACCAGCAGGAGCCAGAACCAACGTGCCAACTCGCCGAGCTCCAGTACACCGAGGATCACAGTCAGGAGCGTGAGTCCTGCAAGGCAGCCGACGATCCACTGTCTGCGGCTGCCGAGCCGGTCGACCAGTGGCGCCCAAACGAACTTGAATGTCCAGGGGAAGCTGACCGCGCTGATCAGTCCGATTTCGACCAGACCCGCGCCATGGGTGCGGAGATAGACCGGAAGAGTTTCGTTGACCAGACCGAATGGAAATCCTGAGGCAAAAGAGAGCGCTGCCAGCCACACGAGGCGGGCGCGCAGGGATGCTGTTACTCCTGCGGGTTCCTCGTGCTGGTCTGAGGTTGGAGGGGAGGTTACTGCCACACCGCGAGCAGCAGCAGGAGCAGGCCGACAGTCACCAGGATGAGCGCGACAGTGCGCATGACGTCGGGCGACGATCCATACTCAGCGAGGTTCTGCGGAGCCATCCTGCCGCCGTGCTCGTGTGGTTGCAGCGAATCCTCGGAGTCAGGCGCAGAAATCTCGACGGGCGTAGAGACCTGTTCCAGGTGATATCGGTGATGCCCGACCGCTTCGTTCCCGTCGTCCGGCAACCCTTCACCTTCGAAGCGAGCGGCAACTACCGTAATGTTGTCCGGGCCACCACGCGAGTTGGCCAGATCGATGAGCGCCGAGCATAGCGTTGCAAGATCCGCATGTTCCTGTGCCATTTGCGCGAACTCCTCTCGCCGCACCACTCCCGAAAGTCCGTCAGAGCAGAGGATCAACGTGTCTCCCCGTCTGACTGGCTGGTGAGTGAGATCCACTTTGACGCGAGGATCGGGTCCGAGCGCCTGGAGGATGATGTTGCGCCGCTCGCTCTGCTCCGCCTCGTCCTGCGTGAGCTCACCCGCGTCCACCAGTCGCTGCATCAGGCTCTGGTCTTTTGTCAGCTGCACCGCGTCCGTTCCTCGGACGAGATACGCACGACTGTCACCGATTTGCGTGAGGTAAAGATCTCCGCCGAAGATTCCGGCGGCGGTAACGGTGGTTCCCATGCCGCGCACTTCCGGATGCGCCCGCGCGTACGAGTAGATCTGGCTATTCGCCAGCTCGACGGCTTCGCGCATGCGATAGGCAAACTGATCGGGGGAACTGGCGGGATCGCTGGCCCACGCCGTGGCCATGTGGCGGTAAATGAGGTCCGTTGCCATCGCGCTGGCGAGCTCGCCTGCAGCTGCGCCACCCATCCCGTCCGCTACCATGAAGAGCGAGCCTCGGGGCCCGACGTCGTGGCGACGAACTTCGGGCTGGAGGCTCGCATTCCCGGTGCTGAGGTCAGCGACGAGAAAGGTGTCCTCATTGTGCTCGCGAGTGCGCCCGAGGTCGGTCTTACCGAACACGCTGACGCGTACCGGCCCCTGCTTCACGCGCTCCTCGAATGGATGGCATACCTCCAACGATCGTCATCTCGAAAGCGACCAGCGGCTACTGGGAGAGTCACGCGGAGGTCCCTTCCGCCGATAAAGGCGGTTCGAGGTCTGACGAATCTAGGAAGCAGGCGAGAGAGCGTCAACGCCGTCTTGGCGTAAGTCCTAGCCGCCGTGTACCTTGCACCCATGGCTGTCTTTCATGCACCCGGCCGGGGCTGGTGGCTCGTGGCCGGCGCACTGGTGTGCTGCCGCGGGTCAGACCCCTCATCATCATCTAACGCGTCACTGGCGCTCGCTCAACCTTCCGAGTCGTTGGTCACTCGATCGGAATTCCATGCGGCCCCTGCGGTGGCCGATCCGATCCGGCTACGCGTGGTCTATCCATCGCCGACGGACGTTGTTCGTGTGCGGGACTCCAGTTTTCTGTTTGGCTCGGTAGCCGACCCCCGGACCCGACTCAACATCAACGGCCACCGGGTGCGCGTCTGGCCCAACGGGGCCTGGCTGGCCTGGATTCCTTTCCCTCCCGACACCCTGATGCAGTTCCGCCTCGAGGCGAGCTCCAACCAAGACTCCTCGGTGATGATGTATCAGGTTCGTCGTGACCGGGCGTCTCTGCCTCGGCTGCTCAGCGTTGGAGCTGCATGGATTGACTCGGTGTCGCTGTCGCCCCAGGGCCAGGTATGGCTTCCCCGAAGTGAATATCTGACGCTATCCGTGCGAGCGGTGGAGGGAGCCGATATCAAGGTACGATTGCCGGATGGCAACCGCATACGTCTGCTGCCGGAAAAGCAGGCTGAAGATGTCTTACCAGCCCTGCGCGCCTTCGACTGGGACACCACGAAACTCCGAACTCCCGAAGAGGTGAGGTACGTCGGCGTGGTGCGGGGACGAGCCTTCGGTCCCGACGCCGGCCCGGTCCTCCGAGGCACCACTGCTGCCCTCGTCCGCGTACTGGCTCGTGCAGCGTTGCGCTGCGTCACCGGTGCTCCGTGCCCCGTTCCGTACGCCGAGCTGGTCTCGCCAGAGAGCTCGTGGGCCACGGTCGAGGCAACCCTAGGGAGAGACACCGTACGGGCCCGCTGGCCGCTGCAGGTGGCGCTGGTTGACACACTTCCAGTCGTTACGATGTTCAACGATGACACCGCTGGGGAGGGAAACACCGACAGCCTGACCCCAGGCCGGGCGATACCTGGCGGTACCTACAACTGGTTCTTCCCCACTGGTACCCGTGCGGCAGTGACCGGACGCGTGAATGACGACGTGCGGCTTCGGCTCTCGCCGATCTCTGAAGCGTGGGCACCGGTCTCAGACGCCCTTCCGCTCCCACCCGGTACTCCCGAGCCTTCTGCCACCGTCGGTTCTGTCACCGTTACAGCGGCAGACGACCGCGCGGTCCTACGCATCCCACTCACACAGCGGGTACCGTTCCAGGTGGTGGAGAGCGAACGGACGCTGGCGCTCACGCTGTACAATGCGGCCGGGGATGTCGATTGGATGCGGTACGGTACTGATCCTCTGGTGCGACAGCTGGCGTGGCTGCAGTCTCAGCGCGAGGAAGTGACCCTCACCATCGAGCTGAGTGCCCCAGTGTGGGGCTATCGAGCGCGCTGGAGTCGGAACGACCTCATCCTCGAGCTGAGGCGTCCACCGCGCCTCTCCGAAACGAACCCGCTCCGGGGACGCGCCATCGCGATTGATCCGGGTCACCCTCCCTTCGGTTCCACCGGTCCCACGGGTCTGCGGGAGGCTGAGGCGAATCTCGCAGTGGCGCTTCAGCTTCGAACCATGCTCCAGAACGCCGGTGCAAGAGTGCTGATGACGCGCGTCTCGGATTCAGCGGTGGATCTCTGGCCCCGCGTTGCCTCTGCCGAGCAGAGTGGGTCGGAGCTGTTTGTTTCAATCCACAACAATGCCGTCCCTGACGGAGTAAACCCCTTCACCAACAACGGAACCAGCGTATTCTATAATCAGCCCCGGAGCGTCCCCCTTGCGGCCGCCATTCAGGAGTCACTGGTGCGGCGGCTGAAGCTGCCCGATTTGGGAATTGCAAGAGGCGATCTCGCCGTCATCCGCGGCACGTGGATGCCTTCCGTATTGGTGGAAGGGATGTTCATCATCATGCCCGAACAGGAGGCGGCGCTTCGCTCCCCAAGCGGCGCGCGCCGTTACGCACGGGGCGTGTACGAGGGTATCACAGGGTTCCTGCGGGCACAGGCCAAACTTCAATCCGCCGCCGGTGTGGGCCGGTCGAGTTCAGTGGCGTCTCCTAGGGCAAATCCCTCCCCACCGCGCCGTGTGCTTCGAACTGGCGCCCCGGACAGCGGTGTCGCCCCTTAGAGCGCAGTGTGAGGTTTGCTGATGTCCTTTACCATGTCATTGCTCAACTCCTTCCTGCTGCATCCTTCATTGCAGGCAAGAGCCCGGGTCTCGACCCTCGCCGTTGGAATCGCTCTCTTCGCACTCACTCCCGCAGATCTTCTCTCCCAGGCGCCTGAACAGCGACTCGACTTGGAGCGATTCCGCGACTCCATCGGCGCGACCGCCGATTCGGCCGGACTGCTCGCCCTGGAACGCAGAATGATCGACTCGGCAAAATCGGATCGGTCCAATGGGATGATCCACCTGAAGCTGGGTTTCGTCTCGCTACGCCTCGGTGATCTCGGCGGCAAGGACCACTATGATGATGCCGCCTCCGAGTTTCAGTGGGCCATCGATCTGCAGCCCTCCTGGCCATACGCGTGGTACGGAATGGGGCTCGCCGAGTATGGAGTAGGAGATTCCCAGGTTTCCTTCGTCACCGGGCTGAAGACGATGCTCGGGAAGGATGCCTTGACTCGATCCGCGGTGGCATTCGCGAAGTCGGCCGAGATTGATCCTTCGTTCGTTCGCGGACTGGTGGATCTGGCCAACACCGCACTTCGGCAGCGAGTCAACATCAAGCTGGGCGTTGCGCTCGAGGCATTGCGCCGGTCGGCAGCGACGACCGCGGGAAATGATCCCGAGGTTCTCCTCGCACGCGGACGAGTCGAGCGGGAAGTAGGCGACGGTGACTCCGCCGTGGTGGCGTTCAAGAACTATCTCCAGCGGGGACCGAATCGAGGGCTCGGACTGCTCGAGGTGGCTCGGACCCAGCTCCTGCTCGGCCGGTTCGAAGGGACGGCCGCGTATTTCGAAGGTGCGGCCCTGGACGACTCGGCGACGGTAAACGGCTATCGCTCCGACCTGGCCACCATCGCCTCAGACAGCGTGCTGGGGGAGTTCGACCGGCAGCAAGGTCAACGCCGGGCACTCTATCTTCGGCGGTTTTGGGGGGAACGGGACCTGACGGAGCTACGGACCGACGGAGAGCGACTGCGTGAGCACTATCGGCGGCTGTTCTACGCCCGGAAGAATTTCCAGCTGACGGCCAACAATCGCCACTACGACATCGTGGAGCGATATCGCTCCGGCAGCCGTGATTTCGACGATCGTGGCGTCATCTATATACGGCATGGGGAGCCATCGAGTCGCGCCAGCTACGCAGCTCCTGGACTCGAACCGAACGAATCCTGGAGTTACGCTCGCACCGATGGAGATCTGATCTTCCATTTTATCGCACGCGAGGATGTGCAGGACTTCAAATTGGTCGAGAGTCTTTTCGACGTTCTGGGATTCAGCGACGCTGTGAAGCTCCAGGACCAGACCAATGGGGCTAGCGACAATGCCATGGCAGAGCAGTTGATGCTGTCTCGCGAGCAGCTCTCTCCCATCTACCGCCGCCTGCAGGCCGCCGGCCGCGGCAGCACCGGACGATATCAGAACCAGGAGCGTAGAGCGGGCCAGGAGAGTATCGCGGTCGGCACCACCAGCGATAGCTACGAGCTCCGTTTTCCGAACGAGCTGAAGGCCACCTCCGAGGTCCTCGCTGTCGGGCGCGACTCCTCCGGTCATCAGGTGCAGATAGCGTACGCTATCGCAGGATCCAGCCTCGAGCCCGTGACGGTCACGCGCGGATATCTCTACAGCGTGCGGCTGCGGTTCGTCGCCACCGATGCCAGAGGAAAGGTGGTATCCGCACTCGATACCACCCGGCACTTCGTGGCCCCCGAGCGAGTACCGCCGAATGAACACCTGGTCGGTCGGGTGGGAACGACCGTCCCCCCTGGCTCACTGCATTACCGCCTGGCCATCCAGCAGGGTGATGATGCAGGTACGACTCTGCCGCGCGATACCGTTCGGGTCGGGCCGGCCAACGCAACCGCGCTGAGCCTCAGCGATCTCGTTCTCGGGTCCCGCACCGCAAATCTCGGCTGGAGGCGCACCCCCGACGACACCGTCCTCTTCAATCCGCTGCGCACGTACAAGCGGGGAGAGGAGATGGAGCTGTATTACGAGATCGAAGGGCTCCGCCCCGCCCCGTATACGGTGGAACTTGCAGTGAAGAAGAAGGGTGGCGGCGGCGGGATCTTCAAGAAGATTTTCGGAGGGGGTGGCGCAGCCATCAAGCTCAAATTCGACCAGCAGGCCACCACCCCGACCGTCTATACCCACCGAAGCCTGAAGCTGGATCGCTTGAAGCCGGGCATGTATGTCCTGCAGCTTCTCGTGGTGGACGCCGATGGGCGGAAAGATTATCGCACTAGGGAGTTCCAGGTGGTGGATGAAGAAAGGCGGGACAGCAAAAGGACATAGGCGGGAACTGACCTCAGCGTCGGCGGAAAGCCGGCTCTACCTGACAAGAAAAACCCTCCGGAGGCGGCCGCCGACGGAGGGTTTGGTTTTATGCTTTTCGAGTTAAAGCGGCCACGCTGCCGGCCGGGTTGGCGCCAGTATCAGGAGCGGCTGCACCAGGCTTTCAGCCTTCACGACCGCCTCGACCTGCACCAGGTGCTGAGTGACTCCCGTGCTGGTATCGAAGGTGGCAATGTGCATCAGCATCGATGCGAGAGGGCGATCCGCCTGCTTGGTTCGGCCACCTTCTGTGGGCGAGATCGAGGTCCCCGGCACCAGCGTGATCCGCGCGTGGCCGAACAGCCAGAGCGGCAGGCCATCGAGAGCCTTGAGCAAGCGCTCGTTGAAGGCCAGGCTTTCGCCGTGCAGGGTGATCAGGCCGAGACTAGGCCGCTCGTTCTGACGGCGTGAGTGAACCACGAACCCGTACGTGAACGCGGGATCCTGTCCTTCCGCCCGGCGGAGGGCAGCCCTGAGTTTCTGCTGGCTGAAAGCAATCGTGTGATACGGAACCACAGGCTCTCCAGGTGGGTGAGGCGGGTTAGGTCAGTCTGAGTCGCTGCAGGGGACGTGCCAGTAATTGCGGGTAAGCGTCTACGCGAGTAGGCGCGGCTATTTTCTCTCTCAACGTTGACATACAGCTACTTACAGCCTCTTCTGGTCACGCCTCTTCCTGTCTTCCCGCCTTCCTGCCTTTCGCAACCCATCTCGCGATACGCCACGTGAGTTGGCTTGAACTCCACTGGAGCCCGACGTAGCTTGACCGAATGTTCTGCTCCCGCTGTGGAAGTGAAATCACGGGAAAATCGAAGTTTTGCCCCTCCTGCGGCCTCGATCTCATGGCCACCACTCCGGTGCATGCCATTGCGACCGGAGTCCTCCAGGAGCTTGACCTCGTACGCGAGTCGCTCGCCGCGGAATACGAGATCATCGAAGAGCTCGGGCGGGGAGGGATGGCGATGGTCTACCGGGCCAAGGACCGCCAGCTCGAGCGGGAGGTCGCGGTCAAGGTCCTTCCATTTTCCCTGGCCTTCGATACCGAATTCGTCGAGCGCTTTCAGCGCGAGGCCCGCACCGCGGCCCAGCTCGAGCATCCCAACATCATCTCCATCTACCGGGTCGGCCGTTCAGGGCGGGTGATTTACTTCGTCATGAAGTTCCTCCGGGGCGGTTCTCTCTCCACCGTGCTGGGGACTCGCAAGAAGCTCACCCCGCCGGAGATACGACGCCTGCTGTCCGAGGCCGGAAGTGCGCTCGGGTACGCCGCCCAGCGCGGCATCGTTCACCGCGACATCAAGCCGGACAACATCATGTTCGATGAGTTCGGACAGAGCGTGTTGACCGACTTCGGTATCGCCAAGGCTGCATCGGGCCAGAAGCTCACCGGGACGGGGATGTCGATCGGCACTCCGCACTACATGAGCCCGGAGCAGGCTCGGGCGCAGGCGATCGACGGCAGAAGCGACATCTACAGCCTGGGAGTCGTCGCCTATCAGTGTCTAACCGGGACGGTACCGTACGACGGCGAGGACAGTTTTTCGATCGGCTATAAGCACATCACGGAGCCGATTCCCACGCCGAGTCTGGTCACGGCCGACGAGCGTCGGATCTTCGAAGTCATCAAACGCATGCTGATGAAGGATCCGAACGACCGATTCCAGAGTTGCGAAGAGCTGGTCGCTTCCTTCCGAGGGCACCCGATCGCCGCGCCCGGCGCGGTTCGCGTCTCATCGGCTACATATGTGGGAACCGCTGCGGCGGTAGCGGGAAGCAATGCCGGGTCGAGTGGCGGCGCCGGCCTTCCGCCTATCGTCAGCCAGGCCGACGACACCGCTGGATTCCCCGCTGGTCAACCGGCGCATGACGCCTCTGGAGCGGCGCGAGGTTCCCCGCCGGGTGGCGGACCGCTCGGTCGCTATGCGAACCAGCGCCTCGTCCTGGGCCTGGCTCTGGATAGCGCTCGCGGTACTCGGCGGCATCGGTGGCGGACTGTACTACTGGCAGGCCAAGGGCTTTGCCCCTGGCAACATCTCACCCGAGGTCACGCCCGACTCCCTCCCCGCCGCGGAGTCGGCGCCGCCGCCGGTCGCGCAGGCTCCAGCAGTTCCCGTCGATACCGCGAAGCCGGCCCGTGACTCATCGCCCGTGGTCATCGGGCCATCGGCAGAGCCGGCCGACTCTTCTGCTGCGGCAGTTCCGGTCGACAGTGGAGGCATACGTCTGATAGGGCTTCCTCGTGGGTCTACTGTCCTGATCGACGAGAAGCCGATCACCCAGGCGCTGACCCGCCTCACGCCGGGCCCCCACGCCCTCGCCATCTCGGCTCCTCGCTACAATTTCTACTCTGATACAGTCGTGATCCGGCCTGGTCAGGTTCAGGAGCTCACGCCTCAACTCACGCAGATCGGGGCGCCGGTTCCCTCGGCCCGCCCGAACCGGCCGGCAAATGCGCAATGCGTCCCGGGCGCTGGCTACAACGCCGATGGCTCCTGCTTCGACGACCGGCCGAAACCGGTCAACCCCCCCTTCGTAACGGTGCCTGAGGACGCTAAGCCGACGCCTCGTCCGTCGTTGATGTGGGTAAAAGTCTCGGCCGAGGGCCGGACCGTCGACATCCGACGACTTCGCCCGTCGGATGATCCCGCATACGAACGCGAAGTTCAGAATTTCGTCTGGACAGTGACCTGGCATCCCGCCCTCAAGGACGGTGCGCCGGTCGACGCCTGGACCCAGATGCTTTTCCCGCCGGCCCAGGAACCGTAGTAGCCAGAATGCGCCCGGCTACGATCCATCCTACTGCCTTCATCGCCTCAACTGCCGCCGTCATGGGCGATGTCACCCTGGGCAAAGAGGTGAGTGTCTGGTACGGCGCCGTACTGCGGGGCGACATGGCGCCAATCGTGATTGGGGCCCAGTCGAACATCCAGGATGGCACCATCGTGCACGTCGATACCGGGGTGTCGTGCACCGTTGGCCAGCGCGTGGGTGTGGGACACCGAGTGATCCTGCACGGATGCACCGTGGGTGACGATTGTCTGATCGCCATGGGGAGTGTGCTGCTCAATGGGGTGGCGATTGGGAGCTGGGAGCGTCGTGGCCGCCGGTGCGGTCGTTCCTGAAGGCATGCAGGTGCCCCCAGGGTCGCTCGTGATGGGAGTTCCCGGAAGGATCGTGCGACCGGTAGACGCGGCACTGTCCGCCCGTGCGGCGGCCACCTGGCGACACTACGTGAAGGAGGCGCGAGCTCACCGCGAGGGGAGGTATCCGCTCATCGGCCACTAGTTGCCGCTCTATCCACCACCGCTCTATCTACCGCCTCTTTCTCTACCGCAGCTTCATCTCCCGACTTCTTCCTACCGCTTTACTTCTTCGCCTTCTTATCCCCAGCTATCAACTTCTTCCACATTGGTCGCACGAGTATATTTGTGATGTGGGAAGCGAGATTGTACGTAGTTCCGTCAGTTTTCTGTGGTATTGTCTCGGTTCGGTCACAGGCCTAGCTTGGCCTTCCGTTTCAGCCGGATGTAAACGGCTGACGACGCCGGTGCAGGGCGGTCGCTGGTGCTGAGCACGCGCTCCACCCTCTGAGATCAATACTTTTCAAGCGGGGAGTTTTATGAAAACGTCCACCCCACGGGACGCGGTCCGGCTGTCGCCCAATGCCATCACCGTCCTTGAGAAGCGATACCTGCTCAAGGACGAATCCGGGGCGCCGGTTGAAACTCCACGGGACCTGTTCCAACGGGTGGCTCGCACTGTCGCTACAGCGGATCGGCGTTACGGCGCTTCGGACGCGGCCGTGGACGCCGTGACGCAGGACTTTTTCGGGTTGATGGCTGAGCGCCTTTTCGTGCCCGAACTCGCCCACCCTCATGAATGCCGGCCGACCACTCGGACAGCTCTCTGCCTGCTTCGTGCTCCCGGTCGACGATGCGTTGTCCAACGGCAAGAGCGGCATCTACGACACCCTTCGCGCCATGGCGCTGGTGCACCAGTCAGGCGGCGGCACCGGCTTCAGCTTCTCGCGTCTCAGGCCCAAGAACGACATCGTCCGCTCCACCATGGGCGTGGCGTCGGGTCCGGTGTCGTTCATGACGTTGTTCGACGCTTCCACAGACGTCGTGAAGCAGGGCGGTACCCGTCGTGGCGCCAACATGGGCATCCTGAGGGTAGATCATCCGGATATCATGGAGTTCATAACCTGCAAGGACGATACGACCAAGGTCACCAACTTCAACATCTCGGTCGCGGTCACTGACGCCTTTATGGCGGCGGTCGAGGCAGACGGCCTGTATGACCTGGTCCACCCCAAGACCAAGGAGGTGACGGGTCAGCTGCGGGCGCGCGAGGTCTGGGAGCGGATCATCCATGGAGCATGGAAGACGGGCGAGCCCGGCGTGTTCTTCGTGGACAAGGCCAACTACTACAATCCCGTCCCACACCTCGGCGAGTACGAAGCCACCAATCCCTGCGGCGAGCAGCCGCTGCTGCCCTACGATGTTTGCAACCTGGGCTCGATCAACCTGGGCGCCTTCGTGAAGCAGGACGCGAAGCGCGGCAAAGCGGAAATCGACTGGGATCATCTGCGCCGGGTGATCCATCTCTCCACTCACTTTCTCGAGAACGTGATCGATGCCAATCAGTATCCGCTGCCGGAGATAACCGATCTCGCTCAGCGGATTCGACGCATCGGCCTCGGCGTCATGGGACTCGCCGACGTGTTCGTCAAGCTGGGTGTCGCCTACGACTCCGAGGAAGGCGTGGCCCTCGGCCGGAAGATTCAGAAGTTCGTGGACGATGAAGGGCAAGGTCGAGTCGGAGCGCCTTGCTGCCGAGCGCGGAGTGTTCCCCGAGTGGGAGCGGAGCATCTGGGGCCCAGATGAGACCGCGGCCAGGGATGCCAATGGCGAGCGAATCCGTCCCATGCGGCGGCTGCGCAACTGCAATGTGACCACCGTGGCTCCAACCGGGACCATCTCGATCATCGCCGGATGCAGCTCCGGGATCGAGCCGCTCTTTGCTGTCGCGTTCATGCGCAACCAGGCCGGCGTGTTGATGCCCGATGTCAACGAGGACTTCGTCGGCATCGCCCGGGCCGAGGGATGGTACTCCGAGGAGCTGATGCGCAAGATCGCCGAGACCGGGCACATCAACTTCCCTGAAGTTCCCGAGAAATGGCAACGCGTGTTCGTCACCGCCAACGCCATCAAGCCCGAGTGGCACATCCGGATGCAGGCTGCGTTTCAGGAGTACAACGACAGCGCGATTTCCAAGACCTGCAACTTCGCCCACGACGCCAGCGAGGAATACGTCGAGGAGATCTATCGCCTCGCATACCGGCTCAACTGCAAGGGCGTGACGGTGTACCGTGACGGCAGCCGGGAAATGCAGGTTCTGTCCTCCGGCTCTACGGCCAAGAAAGTCGTGGAAGGGCATGCGGCGTTCGAAAGACGCCAAGGATGCCAAGGCAGCGAGAGGGAGCATTCCCACTGCCGATCTGCATGGCGAGCTGGCGGAGCTGCGGGCGGAGAACGAACGTCTGCAGCGCATCGTCCACGAGCTGGAGTCGGAGAACCTGCAGCGCCGCCAGAAGCGGTCCCGACCCGACGTGCTGCGTGGCACGACCCGCCGGGTGGAAACACCACTTGGCACACTCTACGTGACCATCACCGAGGACGATCGGGGCCAGCCGTTCGAGGTCTTCATGACCCTGGGCAAGGCGGGCGGGGCACTGATGGCGGACGTCGAATCGCTCGGCCGGCTCATCAGCCTGGCATTGCGCTCTGGTATTCCGATCAAGGAGATTTACCGCCAGCTTCGCGGCATCAGCTCCGACCGCGTGATCGGGCTGGGGCCGAACAAGATTCTTTCGGTGCCGGACGCCGTCGGTATCGCGATCGAGCGCTGGATGCAGGAGAAGCAGGGCATCCAGCAGGAGCTTCTCCCCGGGGTCGCCTCTCAGATGGGCGCCGGTGAAGCGACGCCGGTGGCGGCTCAGCCTGCCACTCAGGTTGGCCTCGGAGGCGAGCAGATGATGTTTGGCGGCATGCAGGAGACGCTCTCCGGCGCCTGTCCCGACTGCAACTCGCAGCTGGAGTTCGCCGAAGGGTGCATGAAGTGCCACGTGTGCGGCTTCAGCGAGTGTGGGTGATCGTGGTCATCCGCAGATAGCTGAACACCAATAGCACACGACAGCGCCCGCAGGCCGAAAGGTCGGCGGGCGTTGGTGTACCGAGGAGAAGCCATGGGGGGATGGCAGGACGAACTACGGGCGCTCGCTTCGTCGCTCGGATCCCGGGTGAGACGTGGGGCAAATACACTGGAGCGGATCGTCGATCGAGATCCGTTTCACATCGTTGGCTATCGGGGATACGGCACTTCAGGTCGAGTACTGATCCTGGGTCGAGTACTCCAGAACGAAGGGTTGGTCGCGGCCGATCCCACCCATTCCAAGGTACGGAACCTGTTCTCCATGCTCAAACGCCTGGAGAGCGACCCACTGCCACATGCACGGGTTCGGGCTCGCTGGCCCGGCGGTTTGCAGGAGCTCGTCGCCGATGACGAGGGATTCATCCGTCAATGGCTCGACGTGGACACACGCGATCGGACTGGCTGGGAGTCCGTCGAGCTGGAGCTCGCGACCGGGCCTCGCGCACTCACCTCGGCACCCTTTCTGGTCCCCGCCGCAACAGCATCGTACGGCGTCATCAGCGACATGGACGACACCGTCATTCAGTCGCACGTTACCGACTTTATTCGCGCTGCCGGGATGGTGCTGCTGGAAAACGCACGCACCCGGTTGCCATTCGCGGGCGTTGCTGCATTCTATCGAGCGCTGGTGCAGGGGCGGAGCGGCAGCGCCGGCAATCCGGTGTTTTACGTGTCCAGCAGTCCCTGGAATCTGTACGATGTCATTGCGGAGTTCCTGGAGTCGCAGCAGATCCCCGCGGGACCGTTGTTGCTGCGAGACTGGGACCTGGGTCCATCGCTCCTCCGAAACGCCTCCTACAAGTCTGGTGTCATTCGGGAAATTCTGGCCACATACCCCCACATGCCATTCATTCTGATCGGTGACAGCGGCCAGGAGGACCCCGAGATTTACGCTGACGTCGTGGCGACCCATCCCGGGCGGATTCTCGCCGTGTACATTCGGAATGTCCGCCAGAATCCCGAAGACTCCGACGCCATTCGTGACTTGACCGAGCGGATCGCACGCGCCGGGTCCACGCTCGTCCTGGCGGACGACACCCTCACCGTGGCGAGACACACTGCGGCGCACGGCTGGATCAGAGATGAGGCGTTAGGTGAGATCGGCGTCGAGAAGCGGGCCGATGAAGGCGACGGATCCAAAGAGACGGCGCCGGGAGTGGAGCAGACGGCACCGGCTCCCACCGTGGTCGTTGATCCGAAAGTGCAGGCTCAACAGCTGGACTGACTTGCTGCGTTGAGCCGATTTTATTTTCGAAGACTGTCTCCCACCTGCCCACTGTCGCCCTGGGCTGCGCTGTCAGGGTGGCTCTCCAATTCCCCCTGAGCCTTTGAGGCGTCCTCGTCCGACCAGCCGTACTTCTTCACGAGGCACTCGCGTACTCCCCCAGTCACATATGAGGTCCGATAGATGTCAACGCACTGGGCGACCTGTTGATCGCGGTCTGACGGGTTACATGCAGCGAGGAAAGACACAAAGCTGATGCTGAGGCACAATCGCATGGGTGACTCGGGGTCGAGGGCTCGTCGAGGATACTACGACGGACGCCTTTCCCGCCAGATCTGAGCGCACGAACGCCAGTCAACTCCGCTTGCGCTGTGACGCCGAGACCGCAGATTGGAGGGGTCCGCCGCGCGACGGCGAAGATGAGCCGGAGCAACACCGCAGCCGAGCTGTTTCCCGCCGCCCGCCCGCACAGACCATCCAGGAGTTTCGACCATGATCAGCATGACGGTAAATGGCAGGCGCCAGGAATTTGGTGGGGACGGCACCATGCCGCTGCTGTGGTACTTACGAGATGAACTGGGTCTCACAGGAACGAAGTTCGGGTGTGGGGTCTCGGCCTGCGGGGCCTGTACCGTCCACCTGGATGGCCAGGCCGTGCGCGCGTGCGTCACGCCCGTTTCTGCCGCGGAAGGGCGGAAGGTCGTCACCATCGAAGGTCTGAGTAAGGATGGATCACATCCCGTACAGCGTGCCTGGCAGGCACACAATGTCCCGCAGTGCGGGTACTGCCAGACCGGACAGATCATGCAGGCGGCAGCGCTCCTCGCCGCAACGCCCAAGCCAAGCGACGATCAGATCGACAAGGCGATGGCAGGGAACATCTGCCGCTGCGGAACGTATGTCCGGATCCGTGCCGCCATCCATGCTGCCGCAGGAGGCGACTGACCATGAATCCCACCACGACCGATATGGAGCGGCGAGAGTTCGTTCAGCTGCTCGGCACTGGGGGCCTCGTGCTGGTCGTCTCGCTGAGTGGCTGCCGCCGTCTCAGTGACGCCCTGCGGGGCGCGCCGAAGACTGCTACCGCTACCGTGACACCGGCAGCTTACCTGCGGCTCGATGATACCGGCACCGTTACCGTGATCTGTCATCGCTCGGAGATGGGTCAGGGAATCCGGACCTCGGTCGCCATGATAGTGGCCGACGAGCTCGACGCAGATTGGAGCAGGGTAAAGGTCGAGCAGGCACTCGGTGACGAAAAGACGTACGGCTCCCAGAACACCGACGGCTCCCGGAGCATCCGCGACTTCTACACCGCTCTTCGAGAAGCGGGCGCGACCGGACGCGCCCTGCTCGAGGCCGCGGCGGCCAAGCAGTGGGGTGTTCCGGTCGGCGAAGTGAAAGCTGGACAGCACCTGGTGACGCACGCCTCGAGTGGCAGGAAGCTCGGCTTCGGCGATCTGGTCGTCACCGCGCGCGACCTTCCAATGCCGGCGAAAACAGCCATCCGTTTGAAGACTCCGGAGCAGTTTCGGTACATCGGCAAGGACATGCCCATCGTCGACATGAAGGACATGATCACGGGCGCCGCCCAGTACGGGATGGATCTACGGCGTGAAGGCATGCTTGTGGCCGTCATTGCCCGGCCACCTGTGTACGGTGGGGTCGTCAAGTCGGTCGATTCATCAGCCGCCGAGAGAGTGCCCGGCGTACAGCGCATTGTTCGGCTGGAGTCCACGCCGCCGCCTTCAGGCTTCATGCCTCTGGGCGGCGTGGCGGTTCTGGCTACAAACACATGGGCTGCCATCCAGGGACGCCAGCAGCTGAAGATCGATTGGGACCTCGGGCCCAATACCACGTACGATTCGGCGGTATTCCGCAGCGAGCTGGAGCGCAGCGTGCGACGGCCGGGAAAGGTCGTGCGGAGCCAGGGAGATGCGGGCAGGGCATTGAGTCGCGCGGCGAAACGGATCCAGGCCGACTACTACGCGCCCCATCTCAGTCACGCGCAAATGGAGCCACTCGCGGCACTGGCCACGTTCGAGAACGGCAAGTGTGATATCTGGGCACCCACGCAGCATCCGCAGGCAGCGCGCGACACGGTGGCCGAAGCACTCAAGATTCCCGTAGACAATGTGAGTGTCAGTGTCACCCTGCTGGGCGGTGGGTTCGGGCGGAAGTCAAAACCGGACTTCATCGTCGAAGCGGCGCTTCTGGCGAAAGATACAGGAAAGCCGGTGAAGGTCGTCTGGACCCGAGAGGACGACATTCAACACGACTACTTCCACACTGTGGCCGCCCAACATCTGGAGGGGGCACTGGACGCGAACGGAAAGGTGACAGCCTGGCTGCACCGCACAGCGCTTCCATCCATCATGGCCACATTCGTCCCCGGGACAGTGTACGCCGGCGACGGAGAGCTAGGGCAGGGGATCACCGACCTCCCGTTTGCGATACCGAACCTGCGCT
Organism: uncultured Gemmatimonadales bacterium; assembly: GCA_963730915.1. Taxonomy (GTDB): domain Bacteria; phylum Gemmatimonadota; class Gemmatimonadetes; order Gemmatimonadales; family GWC2-71-9; genus CAVVWJ01. The sequence goes on from CAVSTR010000005.1 coordinate 746,922, forward strand.
GTGAGAACGGGCCGGCAGCGGCAATGGCGCGCATCGGCTGGTATCGGTCCGTCATCAACATTCCTCACGCTTTTGCTATCTGGTCGTTTGTGGATGAGCTGGCCCATGCAGCGGGCAAGGATCCCAAGGATTTCCTGCTGGAGCTTCTTGGGCCCGATCGCATCGTTGATATGAGCCAGGCAGGCTTGACCGGTAAGCCGTGGAACTATGATCGAAGCTTTGAGGATTACCCGATAGACACAGCGCGGTACCGGAAAGTGGCCGAGCTGGTTGCGGAGAGGTCGGGCTGGGGAAAGCCGCTGCCAAGCGGTCGTGGCCGAGGTATATCGGTGCACCGGAGCTTCCTGAGTTACGTGGCTACCGTGATGGAAGTCGAAGTGAAGCCCGATGGTACCGTCACCATCCCGCGAGCAGATGTAGTCATCGACGCGGGAACCATCGTCAACCCGGAGCGTGTGCGGGCGCAGATGGAAGGCGCCACGATCATGGGTATCGGGAACACATTGTACGGTGAGATCACCTTCAAGGGCGGCCGTCCAGCGCAGTCGAACTATACCGATTATCAGGTGGCCAGGATCGATGCTGCTCCCCGCGAGCTCAATGTTCACATTGTGCCGAGCACGGAGCCTCCTGGCGGGGTGGGTGAGCCGGGCGTGCCGCCGGTCGCCGCGGCTCTGTGTAATGCCATTTTCGCGGCGACTGGACGGCGGATACGGAGTCTGCCGGTTGCGAGGCAGCTCGCAGGCGGCATTGCCAGCGCGGTATGAATCTCGAGCGTCCCTGGCCTCTCGCTCTCCTCGCGCTGCTGGGTAGCTGTGTGGCCGGCTCGGAGGGGCCTACTGATACGGGGGGCCCCAGAGAGCCCGAACCCGGCCTCAAGGCCGACCTGTTTGCGGGGCCGATCGACGTCCCGGATGAGATCCGAGTCGATTCCATTCTCGAGATGCTGATTGGCGTACGGAACGGTGGCACTCGGCAGGCGGAGCCGGGCTGGGTTGTTCGTGTCATGCTGTCGCGTGACATGGTCATCGACTCGGCCGACATAGAAATTGACCATTTCTCCGCTCCTAGAGTACTGCCGCCGGCAGGACAGGATGACTATCTGCGACACAAGAAGCTTCGGGGAAGCACACCGCTCGGGCCGTATTACGTCGGGTCCATTCTGGATGTAACGGGTGTGGTGGCCGAGACGAGTGAGGGGAACAACACTCTACAGTTCCCCAGCCCGATCATGCTCACTGCCAAGGTTTCCAGGCCTTCGGGCGATCAGTAAGACTTGACTCTGGACGCGCCCCGCCTGGTCCAGCGATAATGCAGGGACTGATGTCTACCAGTTCGCGGCCTTGTAGAGAGGGATCATATGTCGACTGACAAGCAGAAGGGCACTCTCACGCCTGTGACCCCCGCGCGGGTTGCGGAGGAGCTCAGGAAGCTCAGCAGCCAGCGGAAGGAAGGAACGTTGGCGGCCGACGAGTACGAGCATCGCTTTGCCCGGATGATCGGTGAGCTGCGCGACCGGCGCATCGATGGCAGCCGGGCGGACATTCTTGCTACTCTTACCCCGCTCGTGAACGAAGGTGTCGTTTCCGCCGCCGACTGGCACCGGCTCACGAAACAGCTCGGCCTCGCTTGATCTGTTCGACCCAGCCATGATCCCCCGTCGGAGCCTCGGTCCAGGCGCTCCGCGGGTTACCGCCGTCGGATATGGCGGGATGCACCTCTCGATTCAGGACCGACCTCCCGAAGACCAGAGCATTCGGGTCATCCACGCCGCGCTCGACGCGGGCGTCACCCTCATCGATACCGCCGACGTCTACTGTCTCGACGAGACCGACATCGGTCACAATGAACGTTTGATCGCGGCGGCTCTTCGGAGCTGGGGCGGCAAGCGGGAGGAGGTGACCGTTGCAACAAAAGGGGGCCTCACCCGACCCGGTGGCCGGTGGGAGAACGACGGCCGACCCGAGCACCTGCGCACCGCCTGCGAACGCTCGCTGCAAGCTCTCGGCATCGAGTGCATTGCGCTCTATCAGCTTCATGCACCGGATTCTCGTGTTCCCCTGGCCGATAGTGTCGGTGCCCTGGCCGATCTCCAGCGAGAAGGAAAAATTCGCTGGGTAGGCCTTTCCAATGTGTCGGTTCCCCAGATCTGGGAGGCAACCTCGATCGTTCCGGTGACGACCGTACAGAACCGGCTCAATCCGTTCTTCCGAGAAGCGTTGTCACAGGGAGTCGTGGAGTACTGCGAGAGCAGGGGGATCGGCTTCCTCGCGTACAGCCCCATCGGCGGGGGTCGCCTCAATCGCAAGCTCCCTGCACATCCTGTTCTACAACCGCTGGCTGCACGCCTGGGCGTGACACCTCATGCGTTGGTGTTGGCCTGGGTCCTGGCGCAGTCTCCGGCAGTCATCGTCATTCCGAGTGCGCGAACAGTAGAGCACGCCCGGGATAGCGTCGGTGCCGCCGGGATCTCGCTTAGTGAGTCGGATCTGTCGGCGATTACCGCTGCGGAGTTTTCGCGAGCCTGAGAGTCATTGCCACCGCACCAACGTCGCTCCGGAAGTGAGCCCGGCGCCCACGGCAGTGAAAACGACCAGGTCTCCTCGTACGATCTTCCCGCACTTGATCACGTCGTCCAACGCCAGCGGCAAGGTTGCGCCGGTCGTATTTCCGTAGCGCGCCAAAACCGAGGCCACGCGCTCGTGGGGCAGCCCGAGCCGTTCGGCCGTAGCATCGAGAATGCGCTGGTTCGCCTGATGAGGGATGACCATCGCCAGATCGGACGGTGTCAGACCGTTACGACGCAGAATCATCTCGACGCTCTCCACCATCGTCGTGACTGCGAACTTGAAGACGGCCCGTCCATTCTGCTTCAGGAAATGCTGGCGAGCTGTAACGGTCGCGATGCTCGGCGGTAACAGACTTCCGCCGGCCGGCATCAAAAGATCGTTCCGGCCGCTCCCATCGATCCGGTGGTAGAAATCGATGATGCCATAGTCCGCTTCGGCGCGCTCCAGCAGCGCCGCACCAGCGCCATCGCCGAAGAGCACCGCTGTGGTACGATCGAGTGGATCGATGATCGAGCTCATGAGATCCGCTCCGACGACCACTACCCGCTCGATGAGCGCCACTGGCGACCAGCTGTGCTCCGGTTGTCAGAGCATACAGGAACCCCGAACAGGCGGCCGAGAGGTCGAAGCCCCACGCGTGAGTCAGCCCGAGCTGATCCTGAATGAGGCAGGCCGTGGCGGGGAAGAGCATGTCCGGGGTGACGGTGGCGACGATAACCGCGTCGATATCCTCGGGTCGAAGTCCCCGCATCGCCATGAGCCGGCGCACCGCTTCCGCACCCATCATCGATGTGGTCTGGCCCGGAGCGCCGATACGACGTTCCCGGATGCCGGTTCGAGTCACGATCCACTCGTCTGATGTATCCAGCCGCTGTGACAACTCGGCGTTGGTGAGAACACGGTCAGGAACGTACGCCGCTACCGTGGTGATCGCGGCGCGCGCTGGTCTTGCCCGGAGCTCGTCTGGCATACTCGAATCTCACCGATGGCGGGAATGGGGCGCAAGCTGAAGGAGGCCTCGTTGCCGGGTCTCCCCCTATATTTCACCCTATGCCTTCTTCGACGCGCAGGAGCACAGTCACCACCGTGATCGGTGGTGTCCCGGTCGGTTCCGATCATCCGATTGTGGTCCAATCGATGACCAACACCGATACGGCTGATGTTCAGTCAACGGCGAGCCAGGTTGCGGATCTTGCCCGGGCTGGGAGTGAGCTCGTGCGTGTGACAGTCAACAACGAGGCTTCCGCTGCCGCTGTGCCTGAGATCGTCGAGGCGCTCGACCGACTCGGAGTCGCAACCCCGATTATCGGCGACTTTCACTACAACGGACACCTGCTCCTCGCGAAGTACCCGGGATGCGCGCAGGCGCTGGCGAAGTACCGGATCAACCCAGGCAATGTCGGCGGTAAGCGACACGACGAGAACTTTCGGGCCATCATAGAGGTAGCACTCACGCATGACAAACCGGTCCGCATCGGGGTGAACTGGGGCTCGCTGGATCAGAGCCTACTCACGCAGCGTATGGATGCCAATGCCAAGAGACCGGTACCGGCGGACACCCGCGACGTCGTCATGGAGGCCATGGTCGAAAGCGCGTTGCAGTCGGCGGCGCTCGCCGAGACGAGTGGCATGCGTCATGACTGCATCGTGCTGAGTGCGAAGGTCTCGGGGGTCCAGGATCTCGTGGACGTCTATCGTATGCTGGCGGCCCGGTGCGACTATCCTCTCCATCTTGGCCTCACCGAAGCCGGTCTTGGAACGAAGGGAATCATCGCCAGCACCGCCGGTCTCAGCATCCTGCTCCAGGAAGGCATCGGTGACACCATCCGGGTATCCCTGACGCCAGCGCCTGGCGGAGACCGAACCGAAGAAGTGAGAGTAGGTCAACAGGTGCTGCAATCCCTGGGACTGCGCAGCTTCAGTCCCCAGGTTACCAGCTGCCCGGGGTGTGGGCGGACCACGAGCACCTTCTTTCAGCAGATGGCGCAGGAGATTCAGGATTATCTGCAGGAGAAAATGCCGCTCTGGCGCACCGAGCGCCCAGGCGTCGAGCACATGAAGGTGGCGGTAATGGGTTGTGTGGTGAATGGGCCGGGAGAGTCGAAACATGCGAACATCGGAATCTCTCTTCCAGGCACGGCCGAGGAGCCCAAGGCGCCTGTGTTCGTCGACGGACGCCTCCTCGTAACGCTTAGAGGGAGTGAAATAGTCAACGATTTCCTGACGATCCTGGAAGACTACGTCGCCTCCCGGTACGGCGCGGGCGAACCGGTAGAGAGGCACTAACCCTCGGTGCTCCTTGCACTGGCGCCGGGCCTGGAAGCTGCCTTACGCGAACAGCCGCTGCTGGCTTTGGCCGTGCTGTTTGGGGCGGGCTTGGCCACGAGCTTCACGCCCTGTGTATACCCCATGATTCCGATCACGGCGGGCATTCTCGGGCGGTGGGGGATCTACCCGTCGCTCCCGTGGGCAAACGCTGGTTCTCACCCTCGTGTACGTGCTGGGCCTGGCCCTGACGTATTCGATGCTGGGACTGCTTGCCGGTCTGTCGGGTACGCTGTTCGGCACCGTGAGCTCCAACCCATGGTCCCTGTTCATCATGGGAAACCTGCTCCTGGTGTTCGGGCTCGCCCTGCTGGACGTCTTTACAGTCAACGCTCCGGCCCGGCTCATGGCATGGAGCGGCCGGCTCGCTGCGGACTCCCCCGCAGGCGTCTTTGCTCTGGGGGCAACATCTGGCCTGGTAGCGGCTCCATGCGGGGCTCCGGCCTTTGCCGCCGTGCTCACGTTCGTGAGCACAACCCGGAGCGCTCTGCTGGGTTTTCTCTACCTCTTCGTTTTCTCGCTTGGCCTGAGCGCCCTACTGGTGGGGGTCGGGCTCTTCAGCGGTAGCCTGGCGGCGTTGCCCAGCGCGGGAAAGTGGACACTGTGGATCAAACGGGCTGGGGGCGTGCTCCTGCTGCTCATGGCCGAGTACTACTTCGTCAGAATGGGAAGTGTTCTATGATCGGCAATCTGGTCCTGGCACTCTTCTGCGCCGGCAGCGTCGCTATTGCAGGAGACATCGGGGCACAGGAATCCGGAATAGCTGTGGGCTCAGCCGCACCAGTCGTGAGCGTCCGGGATCTGGACGGAAATGCGGTGGATCTCGGGAGGTATATTGGGAAGAAGCCCATGCTTCTCGAATTCTGGGCCACCTGGTGCGAACTGTGCGAAGAGCTCCTGCCCAGGATTCGCCGGGCCCACACCACGTATGGCACGGACGTAGAGTTCATCGGCATCAACGTGACAGTGAACCAGACTCCTGCCCGAGTTCGGCGTTATCTGCAAGAGCACCAGCCGCCATTTCGCACGTTGTACGACGAGCAGGGCGCGAGCATCCGGGCGTACCAGGTCCCGGCGACATCATATGTGGTGAGTTGTCGATCGTGCCGGGAAAGTGGCATACACGGGAAGTGGTGGCGCCCAGGACCTCGATACGCCTTTGCGGCGCGTCACCAAGAACTGATTCACCCTCCAGCATAGGACCTATTCAGCATGCGCGCATACACCGCACTCGTGATCTTGCTGGCTGCGACGGCATCCTCGGCTTCAGCCCAGAAGGACAGCGCCGTTAAAGCGGTCATGCTGGGTGGCCCGGACGTGGGTCGCCGAGCTCCTGACTTCTCCTTGCCGTGGGCCAACCGCGACGGCATAGGACCGGTCGAGTCGCCATATCAGTTGGCGAGCGATCGTGGCAAGACGGTCGTAGTGGCGTTTTATCCCAAGGATTTCACCAAGGGCTGCACCGCCCAGATGCAGACATTCAGCCAGCAGTACGACAGTCTCTTCGGCCCTGATGTCACACTGGTTGGAATTAGCGCTGATTCCGTCACCACGCATGGTCGCTTCGCCGCCAGCTTGCGCTTGCCGTTCCGCCTGTTGAGCGATCCGGACCAGCGAGTCTCGAAGCAGTACGCCAGCAAAGACGCCGGTGGGTACAATCGACGTACCGTGTACGTGATCGGGCCTGATGGCCGAGTGAAGTACCGGAACATGAAGTTCAACGCGCTGGACCCGCGCGCGTATTCGGAGCTTCGAGAGGCAATCCTGGCCGTACGCGGCAGCTGATGCGGCATTCGCCTGGTGCGTGCCGCGTAGCTCTGAGCCTGGCAGCAGCGACTCTCTGCGTATCATTGCCTCTGCGTGGTCAGGAGGCCGCTACCGGCAGCCGAGGGCCCCTCTGGACACTCGAGGGGCTGCAGGCGGCCCAGTGTGTTCGCTTCCTCATGGAACCCGGCCGCGCTGCGAAGGAGCTCCGACCTGGCAGCCGTCTTCTGCGGGCCGATCAGGATCACAACCTGCATCCCTCGCTCCGAAGTGTGGTGGATCAGCAGGCTGAGTTCGCATCTTGGGCACCCGCCTCTTTGTGCCTCTATTATGCCGATGCGATCCGTCTCGGTGCTCGCCGGCTGGGCAGCAAGGATCCCAGGAAAAAGCAGATGCTCGGTGTTTGGGCGGTGGCGGCAACGGAACAGGGAGGCGGCCGTCGAGACTTCGTGCTCGAGCTCTTTGGCGCCAGCGGCGATCTTGCCCATTCCGCTGAACAGGCCAAGGTGAGATTCCGAGAGGCACGGTCGTCCCGTTCCAAGCCGGTCCAAACAGAGAACGACGTCTACGATGTCAGGGTGGGGAAGACTCGCCTCATCTGGAATGGCAGGGCCGCTGGTGACAGCACCCGAGTCGAGGCTCCATTGCGCGAGCTTTGGCTGATGAAAGGGTCGAGCGGCACGGTCTGGCGAGTTCAAACCACTTTACAGCCGACCTGGATGAGACCTCTTGTCGGGGTGCTGACAGTGGAGGGAAAGGATGATCTCGCGAAAGCACTCAAGGCCTCTCCCACTCGCTTCGTCGGACCACTCCTCTTTGGCGGAAGCGCCGAACTTCGTTTCTCACGTTAGCAGGGAAGGGCCACCGGCAAATCCACATTCCGGCGTCTGATCGCAGATGAGTTTCCCACCCGCACGATAAGCCCGAAGGTTCTCTAGCTGAATTGTTGCTGTGCTTTCCGTCTCGACGCCCTCCGGCAGCACGTTTTCCACGCCAACACTCCCCATGCCAACCGTTGCGCTAAACCTCATGTCGATACTGTTCATAATTAGAATCTCTGCATAAATACTTGGGCACAAGCGACACTGTCAGCTTCGTCACTATTGCCCGCGAGCGCAAGAGTTAAATTACAGCCCTGCATCACTTAGCTAATGAGGATCAAGTGATTTATCAAACGGATATGAATGTATTTCTGACCCGTTAGCCCGAAATTAGATATTCACTTCCGAGGGTTTTCCACATGTGGAAACAGGGGTTCTGAGGGTCTCGACCGCGGTGTGAGGGTGACGCGAAGGGACAGTCGCCAGACCGCTCTCAGCGCATCTCGACGCGGACTATGAACAGCATGATGCAGGTGCGACCGGTTCCCATTAGACTGAGGCCATGTCAAGTACTCCTATTCGCCGGACAAAGATCGTGGCTACTCTCGGCCCCGCATGGGAAGATTCGGGGAAGATGGTTGCGCTCCTGGATGCCGGCGTGGATGTAGTACGGATCAATGCTTCCCACGGGAACCAGGAAGTGCGGACCCGGTGGATACACGAGCTCCGCCGAGTGCTCGCCAGCCGTCGCTCGGCGGCGGCACTTCTTCTGGACTTGCAGGGCCCCCGAATTCGCATCGGTGCTTTGTCTCACCCCATCCGGCTGGACCCCGGGCAGCGGGTCGTCTTCGCCCCTGAGGACGAGACCGAAGGTGGGGAAATTCCCACGACCTATGATGACCTTGCTAAGGACGTGCGTGTGGGCGCGCGGATCCTGCTGGATGACGGGTTGATCTCGTTGGAAGTACGCGGCATTCGGAAGCAACGCGTCGAAGCGGTGGTGCATTACGGCGGCGACCTCAAGGCCAACAAGGGCATGAATCTGCCGGGCATCGACGTCAGTGCCCCGGCGCTGACTGAAAAAGACATCGAGGATGTTCAACAGGCCGTGGCACTGGGTGTCGATTACATCGCACTCTCCTTCGTCAGGCGGTCTGAGGACATGGAACAGCTGCGGGCGTTGGTACCCCGTGGCATGAAGCTGATTGCCAAGATCGAGAAAGACACGGCACTGAAGAACTTGTGCGCGATACTGGATGCCTCCGATGCCATCATGGTGGCCCGCGGAGATCTTGGCGTGGAGTTGCCGTTCGAAGAGGTGCCGCTGATCCAGAAGCAGATAATTCGGGAAGCAAGCCTTCACGGCAAGCCCGTCATTACGGCGACTCAGATGCTCGAATCTATGGTGCACGCTCCACGCCCCACCCGCGCCGAAGCGTCTGACGTCGCCAATGCGATTCTCGACGGAACTGATGCTGTGATGCTGTCAGCCGAAACAGCCGTCGGCGAATATCCGCTGGAGGCAGTGCAGGCGATGGACCGCATCGCCCGGGAAATGGAGGCCCAACGGCGATCGCGGGGAGCAACGATCGATGTTGCGCTGGGGCGGCGTTCCGCCGGCGACACCGCACTCACCCATCATCGCTCGCTGCAGGCGGGACCGATTCGAACCGAGGATGCCATTGCCGTTGCCGTCTGTGCCGCGGCTGAGATGCTTTCGGCACCATTGATCGTCTGTTTCACGAGCAGTGGCTTCACCGCACGCAAAGTGGCGACGTGCCGGCCGACAGTGCCCGTCTTCGCGTGCACGCCCGAGCCCGAGACATTCCGCCAGCTTGCGCTCGTCTGGGGTGTCACGCCGGCGTTGACGGAGCACTCAACCGATTATGACGTCATGCTTGCCGTGGCTCGCCAGCAGATCCTCGAGCGGCAGCTCGCCAAACCAGGTGAGCGCCTCGTCGTGACCGCCGGGGTCCCGTTCGACATGCCTGGTACTACCAACCTCCTTAAAGTCGAAGCAGTTTAGGAGATGCGCCTCACGTTTCTCGGGACGGGCACGTCGTTCGGCGTGCCCCAGATCGGGTGTAGCTGCGCCGTGTGCCAATCCACCGATCCGCGAGACAAGCGCACTCGCTCCGGAGCAATCCTCGAAGCGGACGGGACAACGATCCTCATCGACACCCCTCCCGAGCTCAGGCTGCAGCTGCTCGCCGCCGGCTTTTCACGGATCGACGCGGTGGTCTACACCCACGAGCACGCCGACCATATCAACGGCATCGATGATCTGAGAATCTTCTCGGTCCGCCGTGCCCAGCCGCTGCCGATCTACGGTCCGGCGGAAACGCTGCAGCAGGTGCGGGCCTCCTTCAACTACATCTTCGATGAAGCAATTCGGCCCTATGAGGGTACCTCCAAGCCGCGCCTCAGCCTGCATCCGGTAGAGCCAAACCACCCAGTCTCCATCGCCGGTCTCGACGTGCTCCCGCTCGCCTTCGATCATGGGCATCTTCGGGTATTCGGCTACCGTTTCGGAAATCTGGCCTATATAACCGATGTCAAGGAGATCCCGAAGGGTGCCCGTGAGCATCTCCAGGGGCTCGACGTTCTTGTGCTGAATGCGCTCTGGTGGCGGCCCCACCCAACGCATCTGAGTATCTCCGAGGCGGTGGACACGGCCCACGCACTTGCTGCGGGGCGTACGTACCTGACCCACCTGACACATGAGACGGGTCACAGGGACCTCGAGGAAAAACTGCCGGCGGGAATCTTCCCCGCGTACGATGGATTAGCAGTGGAGGTGGCGTGATCAAGCTGCAGTACGGTCGAATGTTTCGCGAACAGCTCGACGGTGAGCACGGGCTCGAGCGAGCCCGGCTGGAACGGTTGGCCCGTCAGTTTGGTGGCGTACAGAATGAGGTCCGGCAGCGGGGCGCGGCCGGCGAATATGGGTTTTACAAGCTGGTGGATCAGGAGGCGACGGTCCGGCAGATCAAAGCCTTTGCCGAGGGTCTCGGGCAGGCCCACGACCATGTTCTGGTTCTCGGCATCGGGGGATCCGCACTGGGAACTAAGGCACTGCTCAACGCCTTGCGCCGGCCAGGCTGGAATGAATGGGACGATGAGGGCCGTGAATTTTTCCCCCGGCTCAGCATCCTGGAGAATGTCGATCCAACCTCGGTTGCGGCAGCGCTCGACCGAATCGATCCGCGACGGGTGCTCGTCAACGTCATCAGCAAGTCCGGTGGGACCGCTGAAACGATGGCGCAGTATCTCGTGGTACGCCGCTGGCTGGAGGAGGCGCTCGGCGCGGCGGCATCACGGCACCTCGTCTTTACTACCGACCCCGCGCGGGGAGCGTTGCGGGAGCTGGCCCAGAGGGAGCGCATCGCAACCCTCGATGTGCCGCCTGACGTAGGAGGCCGCTTCAGCGTGCTTTCACCAGTCGGTCTGCTGCCGGCCGCCCTGGTGGGCATCGATATCGAGAGGCTCCTGGGGGGAGCTCGGCAGGCGGTAGAGCGAAGCAATGCCGACGACCTGCTTCAGAATCCTGCGGCACTCTATGCTGGTCTGCATTGGGCCGCCGACGTGGAACTCGGCGCGCGTATACATGTGCTCATGCCCTACACGGATCGGCTTCGCGAGTTGGCTGAATGGTACCGCCAGCTCTGGGCGGAGAGTCTGGGAAAGCGGGTGGACCGAAAGGGGAACACGGTTCACACTGGTCCCACACCGGTGGGAGCAGTCGGTGCGACGGACCAGCACAGTCAGGTTCAGCTGTTCATGGAGGGGCCCTTCGACAAGGTCATCACGTTTGCAGTGGTCGATGATCTCGGTACGGATATCACCATACCGGGCACTCCAAACCGTGACGGTGGGGCATCTGGGTTGCCGCCTGATCTGGAGTATCTGCAGGGCCACACGCTGGGCGGGCTGCTGCGAGCTGAATACGAGGCGACGTCTGCCGCGCTGGGCCAGATGGGCAGGATGAGCTGCACTCTTCAGCTGCCCGATCTGACGGCCGCGACCATCGGGGAGACCATCATGTTCTTTCAGGTTGCGACGGGCTACGCAGGGGCTTGGTACGGAATAGATCCCTTTGACCAGCCGGGCGTGGAGCTTGGCAAACGCCTGACGTACGCTGCCATGGGGCGGCCAGGTTACGCCACAGAGTCCTCGCACCGCCCGGCATCGGGAGATGAGGTGTAGGTCCCGGCTGCGCCGAATCGTTGCGAGGCTCCAGTTCTCGCCCTACCTTTGGCTCAAGTCGTATGAGCCCTGTCTTCAAGAGGATAGACGTGCATGGGTGATGCAACACAGCGGGTGATTGATCTCTATGGAGGCGCCGTCACGGTTGTCCCCGGCGGCGTTCAGGTCCGGGACGGGAGCAAGCTGCGGTCTCCGGCTACTGACCGGTTGGTCTGGCAGGCTGTCTTTGGAACCGGTGATGATAGGGATGCGGCCCGCTGGCTGCTCTGGGAACTAGGTCAGGTCACGGGGGCCCGACCTGCTTCCATCAATGACCTGTACATGGCACGGGGCCGAGGTGAATGTGGCGGCTTCACGGTTCCGGCCATCAATGTGCGCATGATGGCGTACGACACTGCGCGCGCCATATTCCGCGCGGCACGCGCAGGAAAGGCCGGCGCTATCATCCTGGAGATTGCGCGATCGGAGATCGCCTACACGGAGCAACGTCCGTCGGAGTATGTCTCCGTGCTGATCGGAGCAGCACTGCGGGAAGGCTATACCTTGCCGCTCTTCATTCAGGGCGACCACTGCCAGGTCAATCACAAGAAATATCAGGCCGATGCCGCTGCCGAGATCGGTGAGGTCAAGAAGCTGATCGCCGAGGAGGTTGGCGCCGGCTTCTACAATATCGATGTGGACACCTCCACGCTGGTGGATCTCTCCCAGAAATCACTGGAGGAGCAGCAGCGTTTGAACTACGAGCACGCTGCGGACATCACCCGGTTCATACGGGAGCAGGAACCGGAAGGCGTCACCGTGTCAGTTGGTGCGGAGATCGGTGAAGTAGGGATGAAGAACAGCACCGTCGAGGAACTGCACGCGTTCATGCAGGGCTACAACCGAACCCTTGTCGATTTAGGGGACTACGCCGGGATCAGCAAGATCTCGGTGCAGACGGGCACCTCGCATGGGGGCGTCGTTCTTCCCGACGGAACCATGGCAGATGTGAAGCTGGATCTTCAGGCGCTCGCCGCGCTCTCCGAGGCTGCTCGGGAGGAATACGGACTTGCGGGAGCGGTGCAGCACGGCGCCAGCACCCTGCCGTCCAACGCCTTTGGGAACTTTCCGCGCATCGAGACCGCGGAGATCCACCTCGCAACCAATTTTCAAAACATCGTGTTCGATCATCCAAGGCTTCCGGCAGACTTGAAGGAACGTGTACGAACCTGGCTGGATGAGAATGCGGCAGGCGAGCGCAAGACCGGCGACACGAACGAGCAGTTCTATTATAAAGCCCGCAAGAAGGCGATTGGGCCGTTCAAACGGGACTTCTGGACGTTGCCGGACGACGTGCGCAACGCGATTGCGTCCGATCTCGAAAATACATTTGCATTCCTGTTCGAGCAGCTGAACGTGAACGGGACCGAGGAGCAGGTTAACCGTTTCATTCAGGCCCCGATCCAGCATCATGCGGCGCTCAAGCCGGTGCTGGTGGCCGCGGCCGACGACCCGGACGCCGGGGAATAGGGGGAGCAATGCGAGGCAGGCAACGCAGAGAAGTCGTGTACGTCGAGCGAGGCGGCGATACCTCGGCCAAGTGGCTGTTCTGGGGCGCTCTCCTCGGTGCCGGTGTGGCCCTGCTCTACGCCCCTGGCAGCGGAGAAGACACCCGTCGCAACTTGCAGCGGAAGCTGTGGAAGTTCAGAGCCATGACCGAGGAGAAGCTCGATGAGCTGACCCAGCAGCTTGGCGGTGCGAAAGACACCCTCGGCGGGCTGCTCGAGGACGATGAGGACGAGTTCGAAAGCGACGAGCAGACTCCGGGAAGCTATGGCAGGAGCCAGGGAGGCTCCTCAGCGCGAGAAGAGCTGGAGCGGCGCTTGGCGGATGCAAGAGCACGCCGGCGCACATCCGCTGACCTCGAGGAACCGCTCGCCTGACCCGGCTGCGGTCCGGCGGGTGGTACCGTTCGCCCGCACGCTTCCTGGCTCGCACGCTCCAGGCAGCTGACGAAAACAACATCCCGTTTCTGGCCAGCGCGTTGACCTTCGACGCGCTGCTCGCCGCCGTACCGTTCATTCTCCTCGTGCTCGTCGGGCTGACCCACCTGGCCCAAGCTGTTACCCACGGTCCTCCCGTGGACACCGTGCTGCTCTTCCACGGCTTCCTGCCTCCGCACGCCGAACGGTCGGAAGGCGACCCATTCGGATTTATCGAGCGCCTCCTCACGGGCATCAGCAAGAACCGTGGCCAGCTGTCCTTGTACGCCGTGCCGGCGTTCCTGTGGTTCAGTACCCGGCTGTTCGCCGGAATCCGGACGGCCCTCAACGACGTGTATGATGTATCGCTCCGCCCTGCACGACCTCAGGGGTTCGTCGCCGTCTATCTGCGTGCCAAGGTCCGGGACACGATCATGGTGATCGCGACCGTCTTGCTGTTTCTGATGAACACCCTGCTCAGCACAGGACTAGCAATCCTGCAGGCCAGAGGGGCGGAGACCGTCCCCCAGTTGGCGTTCTTTGTATCGACCGTGGGACGCCTGGTGACGGAGGGTCTCGCCTTCGCCTTCTCCGTCTCGCTCTTCTACGTGACGTACCGGTACGCATCGGCCCGGCGCCTTCCCTGGAAGACTGCCCTGCTCGCTGCCAGCTTCACGGCGGTACTGTTCGAGGTCGCCAAGCGCCTCTACGCCTTGTATCTCGCAAACTTCACCAACTTCGATGCCTGGGGCGGCGATGCCAATCTCGGCGCTGCCGCCCTGTTTATTCTTTGGGTCTACTACACCGCAATCGTGTTTCTTCTGGGTGGGGTAGTGGCGGAAACCTGGGAGCTTCGGAAAATGCAGCAGCGCCAACGGGCAATCATGTGTTGAAATCCGAACCCATCACCTCGAGAGGTCCTATGGCAGTATCTCATTCCTCCGTGTTCCTCTACCTGGTGGTGCTTGTAGCAGGTACCGGGTGCCAACCGCAAGGCGCCAAGGACCGGGATGCCGGAGCCTCGGTTCCCTCCCTGTCGGCTGCGGACCAGGCGGGCATTCGATCGGCCGACTCCGCCTTCATGGCTGCCGCTAATGCCGGTGATGCCGACAAAATCGCCGAGGTGTATGCTCAGGACGGCTCGCTCCTGGCGCCGAACCTTCCACCCCAGAAAGGACGTGACGCAGTGCGGGCATTCTGGGGTGGCTTTCTCGATGCCTATACCGTGCGGTTCGAAGTGGCATCTGACACGATCGAGGGGCGGGGAGACCTGGCCTACAATCAGGGTCACTATCGATTCACCGCCGTTCCCAAGGCCAAGGGTGTCCCCGGCATAGCGGACGAAGGAAAGTTTCTCGAGATCCTGAAGAAACAGGGTGATGGCAGCTGGAAGTATGTGGTGGATATGTACAGCTCTAATTTGGCTCTCCAACACTAAGTGCAGCCGGATTCCGCCAGGGATTCCTGGTGGTTATATTGACAATGCCTCAGGTCCGAAGGGCGCCGGCGCGTGAACCGCGTCAGGACCTCGCCGGTAGCAGCGCTAAGCGATGTCCGGTGTCGCTTCGGGGTGCCTGAGGCACTTTTCTTTCCCGCCTTCATCCAATAGTCTGTGCCTTCATGATTGCTCTCGCCCGCCGGTACCGTCCCAAAAGATTCGCCGACCTCCTGGTTCAGGATCATGTCGTAGCCGTGCTGCGGGGTGCCGTGGCGCGGGGACGTGTTGGCCACGGATATCTGCTCACCGGTCCCCGCGGGGTGGGCAAGACCACGGCCGCCCGAATCCTCGCGATGGCGCTCAACTGTCCCCGACGTGATCCATCCGGAGAGCCGTGTGGCGAGTGCGAAAACTGCCTCCGGGTGTGGAATGGCTCGGCCAATATCGATGTGGTCGAGATCGACGCCGCCAGCAACCGCGGCGTAGAGGATGCTCGCGACCTGCGTGAGCGCGCCATGTACGCCGCCTCCCAGGAGGGGCATCACAAGGTCTACATCGTCGATGAGGCGCACATGCTCACGCGAGAGGCATGGAACGCCCTCTTGAAGATTCTGGAGGAGCCGCCCCCGGGTGTGGTGTTCGTGTTCGCGACCACCGAGCCGCAGAAGATCGCGGCGGCCGCGGCGCCCGTGATGTCCCGGCTCCAGCGGTTTGACTTCCGCCGAATCGGTCCCGCGGCCATCCGGGATCGGCTTCGCCAGGTGCTCACTACGGAAGCGATCGCCGCTGACGACGACGCCCTGACGTTGATTGCGCGGCATGCCGATGGCGGAATGCGCGACGCGCTGTCCGTTCTGGATCAGTGTCTCAGCTTCGGCGAAGGGGCAGTCACAGCGGATAGAGTTCGGGAGGTGCTGGGGCTGGTGGGAGACGATCTCTACTCCGAGGTGCTGCAGCTTGTGGTCGAGCGTCGCCCCGCTGGCGTATTTACCCTGGTCGAGCGACTGGTGGACGCTGGTGTTGATCTGGCGGAGTTCCTGGCCGGCACGGGGGAAGCGCTGAGAAGCCTTCTCATGCTACAGGTGGGCGCTCCAGTTGAAGGCGTGACCGACACTCTCCGCAGCACGCTGGAGGCCTATCGTGGCCGGCTCGAGCCTGGCGACGTGGTCCGGATGCTTAGACTCCTTGCCGATAATGAGATGGGCATTCGGAGGAGCGTGAATCCGCGACTGTCCGTGGAGACTCTGCTGCTTCGGTGGACCCTTCTGGATCGCATCGTGGATCTGGAGCAGGTGCTGGGGCGGCGGTGGGGCAGCGGGGCAAGGGGGCGGCAAGGAACCTGTGGTACAGGTGGCACCCCAGTCTTCCGTCGCACCATCTACCTCCCCCGCAGCAGAGTCAGTGCGAACTCCCTCGGCTCCGGCAGCTCCGGCCAGCCCGCTCCCGCGGCCCCGCTTCCATAGAGGCTATCCGGGCCGCATGGCCGGCAATGATAGCTGCGGTTCGGGTCCAGAGCCGGTTCCTGGGAGAAGCCCTGGCGGCCACCCAGCCGGTCACCCTCGACCCGCCGTGGCTATCGGTCCTGATGGCCGAGCCAAATCCGCTGTTTGCCGACAGTCTTCAGGAACAGGCAGGTAAGGTCGAGGAGGTGTTGAGCCGAAGCTTGGGGCAGCAGGTTCGACTCCGGGTCACCGCTCCCGGAATCCCCCGTGGCCACGCCGCAGGTAAGGCCGCGGCGGATGTCCGAATCCAGCCTGAAGGCGGAACGGCTGCGGGAGTTTCGGTCGAAGGACCCGGCCCTCGACACGGCGGCCGATGCGTTAGATTTGGAGATAGTGGATTGAAGGCGTTCTTACACTCTTCCTACTTTGGCCACCGATGGCAGGACTACCCGATAGCATGGCAGATCTTCAGCAGCTGTTTCAGCTGGGCCAGCAGATGCAGGGCCGTCTGCAACAGCTCCAGACCGAGCTCGCCACTCGTACGATCGAGACCTCCGCGGGCGGAGGGATGGTGAAAGTTACGGCCGATGGGCGCGGCACCGTGCGCGCGGTTACGATCGATCCCGCAGTGTTTCAGGACCATGACGCCGAGTTTCTCGGGGAACTGGTGCTCACCGCAGTGGCCGAAGCGCAGCGTCGTGCCGCTGAGATGCTCCAGGCCGAAATGCGGAAAGTTCCTCAGCTGCCCTTTACGTCGCCTTTCTGACCGGTGAGTGCAATCGAGGAGCTGATTACTGAACTTGCCAGGCTCCCGGGAATCGGCCGGAAGACGGCTCAGCGACTCACTTTTCATTTGCTCCAGCAATCTCCTGAACAGGCTCAGCGGCTGGCTTCGGTGCTCGCTTCCGTCAGCGAGCGAGTCCGCACCTGCCAGGAGTGTGGCAACTTGACGGAGGAGCAGCCCTGCGGAATTTGCCGCGACCCACGCCGCGACCGCGGCCTGGTATGCGTGGTCGAGGAGCCATCGACGGTGGGCGTCGTCGAACGTTCCACCGACTTTCGGGGCCATTACCATGTGCTCGGGGGGCGTTTGTCTCCGCTCGACGGCATCGGGCCTGACGCCTTGCGGCTCGACCATCTGGTGGAGCGCGTGCGCGAGGGAGGAGTTCGGGAAGTCATTCTGGCGACGAATCCGTCGATGGAGGGTGAGGTGACGGCCACCTACATTCAGCAGCTGCTTGCGGGCATGGATGTTCGAGTCACCCGACTGGCACGCGGGCTCCCCATGGGCGGGGACCTCGAGTATGTGGATGGCGTCACCCTCGCCCACGCGCTGGTGGCCAGGCAGGATCTTCGCTGATGAAGTCCCGCACCTGGTTGTTCGTCGGCGGCATGCTGGCGGGGGCCACAGCTGGGTGGCTCCTCGGTCAGCAGCGGTTCAGCTATCATCGACGGGACCTCTTCAGCCCACGCCCCCTGCGACGACTCGCCGCACTGGGGTTTCTCGCCGGACAGGATAGCGTCGATACTGTGCGACTGCTCAGAGACTACCTCGCGTGGGAGCGTCAGCCCATGCTCCGTCGCCGTGCGGAAGCGATCGTCCGCCGAATGGAAGCAACGCTCGTATGAGCCGCAACCGATGAGCGGGGCGTCGAGCTGGTCATTCCGGGAGGAGGACGCCAAGCGCATCCAGGCGATCCTCGGTGGTTTCCTGGGAGAGTCCAACGCCCGAACGGCCCTGATCGTCGACCGTACCGGTCAGATGGTCGCCACGGTGGGCGAGGCCCCGGCGTTCGACCCCACCGCATTCGCGTCGCTCACCGCGGCCGATTTCAGCGCCAACGATCAGCTTGCCCGCATGCTCGGTGAATCCGAATTCGGGGCCCTCTTCCATCAGGGCGAGCGGGAATCGATGTACCTGGCCGATATCGCCCGGCGGGTCATCCTGGTGGTGCTATTCGACAACCGAACGACGCTGGGTCTGGTGAAGCTGCGAGTGAAGGCGGCAGTGACGCAGCTGACGCAGGTGTTCACCGATATGTTCAATCGAGACGGCACGAATGCGCCGGGCGTCGAATCTGAATTCCTGGGTGAGGCGGAAGACGAGATCGACAAACTCTTCGGAGCCTGAGGGAAAGCCACTCATGTCGATGATCAACTACGCCTCGCGCGAGATCAACTGTAAGCTGGTCTATTACGGCCCCGGGCTGGGCGGCAAGACGACGAATCTCGAGCACGTATACAACAAGGTCGCGCCCGGATCACGGGGGAAGATGATCTCTCTCGCCACGGAGACCGAGCGCACGCTGTTCTTCGATTTTCTGCCGGTAGACCTCGGCACGATCCGCGGCTTCAAGGTCAAATTTCACCTGTACACCGTACCCGGGCAGGTTTACTACAACGCGTCCCGCAAGCTCATTCTCAAGGGCGTCGACGGCGTGGTCTTCGTGGCGGATAGCCAGATCGAGCGCATGGACGCGAATATCGAAGCCATGCAGAACCTGTACGAGAACATGACCCAGCACGGCTACGATCTGACGAAGATTCCATTCGCCATTCAGTACAACAAACGTGACTTGCCCAACGCGGCACCGATCGCCGAGCTCCAGGCGGCGCTCAACCCGGGCTGGCCGGTGACGGACCCCATGAAGCAGCGTCCGGTACCCGACCCCTACCACGACGCCGAGTTCCTGGTCGCTCAGGAAGACGGGCAGTGGGTCGAGCGCGCTCCCTACTTCGAAGCCGTGGCTCTCACCGGCGATGGAGTCTTCGATACGCTCAAGGGCATCAGCAAGAACGTCGTGAAGACGCTGGGGTAGTCGGGCACCATGTGGACGCTGCCCAACATCATCACCCTGGTTCGCATCTGCTTTACGCCCGTCATCGCCCTGCTGCCGTTCATCGAGGGATACTGGCCCAAGCTCATCGCGTTCATCATCTTCATCATCGCCGCCGTCAGCGACATCTACGACGGTCACCTCGCCCGCAGCCGTAACGAGGTCACCGACCTCGGCAAGATGCTGGATCCCATCGCAGACAAGCTCCTGCTGTTCGCCACTCTGATTCCGATCTACTGGATCTCCCGCCAGCGCCACGATCTCTACGACATCCCGATCTGGGGCAGCATCCCGCTGTGGGTTTGTCTCCTGCTGATCGGCCGAGAATTGGCGATGACCGGCTTCCGCTGGTGGGCCAGCCGCCGGGGCGTGGTGATACCGGCGGGGAACGCCGGTAAGCTGAAGACAACGATTCAAAATGTCTTCGTGGGCGCCGTGATTCTGTGGTTCGCATTCCGGGACGCACGCAAGCCGATGGGTTGGGAGCACAATCGGTTCGCGCAGTTCTGGAACGAGTTCCATGGTGGCTTTGTGGCAGTGACGCTGGCCGTGGCGGCGCTGCTCACCGTCTATTCCTTCGCCCTGTACCTCTACCGTAACCGACGCCTCTTCTCAGACCGCGCCCGGTAAGCTCCCCTCGCCATGAACATCGAGCTCGTCACCATCGGCACCGAGCTGCTGCTCGGGATGACCATCGACACCAACGGTGCCGAGATCGCAGCCGGCCTCTCGCGCCCATGGCGTACGGGTCACGCGTCGGACCTCGGTTGCCGACAGCGGAGACGAAATCCGTGATGCCGTAGCAGAGTCGCTCCGTCGAACCGGTGCCGTGCTCACGACTGGGGGATTGGGTCCCACCCGGGACGACATCACCAAGAAGGTTGTAGCCGAACTCTTCGGTTCCCCTCTCGAGTTCGACGAGAGTGTCTGGCAGGCGCTCCTCGCCCGCTTCGCCCGGCTGGAACGCAAGCCGGCGGAAAGCAACCGGAGCCAGGCCGAGGTACCCCGGGGAGCAACGGTGTTGCCGAACCGGTGGGGAACGGCTCCCGGACTTTGGCTCGAAGGCAAAACCGGACTGGCGATCATGCTCCCGGGAGTTCCTCTGGAGATGCGCCGCCTTCTGGAGCATGAGGTCATACCTCGACTGGCACAACGAGGAACGCAATCGGTTATCCGTTCTCTGCTGGTCCGGACGCTCCGGGATTCCCGAGTCCACCCTGGCCGAAAAGATCGGCAATGTGGAAGTCGAGATCGCGCCAGTTACTCTGGCCTACCTTCCGGGACTCGAGGGGGTGGACCTTCGCTTGAGCGCCTGGGGATTTTCACCGGATGAAGCCGACCGACGGCTGAAAGCCGCCGCGGCCCTGCTGCGGCAGCGAGCTGGAGACAGCGTCTACGGCGAGGGTGATTCTGATCTCGCGGCACTGGTTCTGGAACGAGCTCGGTCGGAGGGGGTGCGTCTGGCGGTCGCAGAGTCGTGCACTGGCGGCTTGCTCGGAGCCAGACTCACCGAAGTGCCCGGCAGCTCGGATGTGTTTGTGGGTGGTGTGATCGCATACGATAACGCGCTGAAGCGGGATCTGCTGGACGTGCCTGCGGCGCTCCTGGCTCGAGCATGGAGCCGTGAGTGAGCCCGTAGCCCGGGCGATGGCTTTGGGGGCTGTCACGAGGTTCGGAGTTCGTGGCGCGATGGCGGTCACCGGTGTGGCAGGGCCTGGAGGAGGCTCCCCGGAGAAGCCGGTCGGCACCGTATGGCTGGCAACTGCACTCGACGGGGAGGTCGTGAGCCGGAGAATCCTGTTCCCCGGAACCCGCCATGAGATCCGGGCTCGTGCAGCGCAGGCAGCCCTGCTTCTTCTGTATCGCCGCCTGGGTCCGTAGCCGGGTTCCCGACGATTCCCTGCCACTCTGGCGCTCCAGCCGGGCACACGTGTTGCTATTATTTTGAGGAAGTCCTAGAGAGTGAGCTCACAAGTGACTGAAAAAACCGATCTTAGAAGCGATCTCGACACCGAGAGTCCGGCAGACGCCCGAACCTCCGATGCTGCCGACATCGCATCCACCGATATGAGCGCGGAGCCATCCTCCCGAGCCGAAGGCACCCAGCCCCTCTTCGGCGGCAACCGGGAAGGCAAGCTCGAGAGCGAAGTCGCGGAGCTGAAGGACCGTCACCTGCGCCTGGCTGCGGAGTTCGATAATTATCGAAAGCGAATCAACCGGGAGCGCGCTGAGTTGAGCGACCGGGCCCAGGCAAGCTTCGTAGCCAAGTTGCTCGATGTGCTCGATGATATGGACCGGCTGGTGGCCAGTGACTCTGCTACGCCGCTGCCCGCGCTCAGGGAAGGCCTGAGTGCGGTGGACCGCAAGCTCTGGAAGGAGCTCGAGGACGCGGGTGTGGAGCGGATCGACCCGACAGGTGATCCCTTCGATCCGAGCCTGCATGAGGCAGTCTCTACGGTGCCCTCACCTGATCGCTCTCGCGACCAGCAGGTGAGCGCCACGTTCCAGCCAGGCTACCGCTTCAAGGGCGTTCTGGTGCGTCCGGCCCGCGTGCAGGTCTATTCCGATCAAGGTCAGCACTAACGTGGCTGCGAAGGACTTCTATCAGGTCCTCGGCGTGTCGGATTCTGCCACCCAGGACGAGATCAAGAAGGCGTACCGCAAGCTGGCAAAGCAGTACCACCCCGACGCCAATCCCAACAATTCCTCGGCGGCTGAGCGCTTCAAGGAGATCTCCGAGGCCCACAGCACCCTGTCAGACCCGGAGAAGCGGAAGCAGTACGATCAGATGCGCCGATACGGCGCCTTCGACGGGATGCACCGTCGCCCGGCGGGTGCCGGTGCACGGCGCGGAGGGGCATCTCCCGGCATGGGCGGGATGGATGACGCTCAGGGCTTCGACTTTGGCGATCTCGGCGGCTTGGGCGACATCTTCTCGTCGATGTTCGGGCGCGGTCGAAGGTCCAATGCGCCCGATACAGAGGGAGACACGCTCGAGACCGTGGTCGAAGTGCCGTTCCGCGTCGCCATGCTGGGCGGAAAAATCACGGTCACTCTTCCCGTCACCGAAACGTGTCCTACCTGTACTGGTAGCGGAGGCGCACCTGGTGCAACGTTCTCGACCTGTCCCGAGTGTCAGGGCCGGGGTACGATCTCTTTTGGACAAGGAAGCTTCGCCGTAAGCCGCCCGTGTCCTCAATGCCGCGGCCGCGGAAAAATTCCATCGGAAAAGTGTCCCACCTGCCGGGGTGCCGGCGAGGTTCGAACCGAGCGCAGGATCGTCATAACTGTCCCACCCGGAACCGAGACCGGATCGAGAGTGCTCTTGCGCGGTCAAGGCCAGCCGAGCGGACCGGGCGGTCCGCCCGGAGATCTGGTCGTCACCTTCCAGGTTCAGCCGGACCGGTTCTTTCGCCGGGAGGGGCTGGACATCGTTGCCGAGGTGCCGATCAACCTGGCGCAAGCCACCCTAGGTACCCGGCTGCGAGTTCGCACACTCGACGGCAAAAAGGTCCTGCTGAGAATTCCACCCGGCACTCAGCCGGGACGGAAGTTCCGCATCAAGGGACAGGGCATCGAGAAGAACGGCAGAAAGGGAGACCAGCTTGTCGGTATTCAGGTGACGGTTCCGGATAAGCTCACGCCGGAACAGGAGGAGTTAATGAAGAAGTTTGCGGAGTCCGCGGGTCTACCTCACTGACTCCTGTCCTCGATCCGGGCAGCGTCATAGGGCCGGGTCGCCTTTCCCGGGAGCACCAACGCCAGGACCATACTCACCAGTCCCACCACAAGACCTCCCCAGAAAGCCGGCCAGAATCCTATCACGGTAAACCCGAGCTTCCAGCTCTCCGAGAACCACCCGGTCACCAGCAGCATCAAGGCGTTGAGAACCAGAGTGAACAGGCCGAGGGTGACCACGATGAGGGGGCAGGTGAGGACGGTGAGCAACGGCCTCAGGGTTGCATTGACGACGCCGAACACGGCGGAAACCAGGAGCAGTCGTCCGAAACCACCGGTGAAATCGAGTCCCGGAACTACAGAAGCGGCCACCCAGAGCGCGGCCGCGTTGAGTAGCCAGTGCAGTAACAGAGACCCCACCAACTTCACCCGATGACGCCGCCGCCTAGCACGCGGCCTTCGGGTCCATACAGAACTCCCGACTGACCAGGCGAGATCGCGCGGACCGGCGTCGTTAGCGCAAGCATCACCGCATCATCCCTGCGGTCGATCACTGTGCCGGGCACGGCTCGGGCTCGATATCGGATCTGGACATCGCACGTGTCACCCGGCTCGAGTGCCGGGGCAAGCCAGTTCAGTTCCTGGAGTGTCACCTGATGACCGGCCAGCTCCTCGATGCCTCCCACGACGACCTCTCGCTCCTTCGGCCGAATAGCCACCACGTACCTGGGTGAGGCTGCCCCGCCGGGAAGTCCCTTTCGCTGCCCGATGGTGTACCGGGCAAAGCCACGGTGCTCGCCGATGATCTCGCCGGAGGTGGTGACGAGCTGCCCAGGCGCGAGTGCGGGCGCATCCGCCGGCAGGTGCTTCTTCAATACCGAGACGTAGTCGTCGTTGGGAACGAAGCAGATCTCGACGGACTCCTCCTTATCCGCGGTCGTGAGCCCCAGACCCCGGGCATAGCTGCGGGTTTCCGACTTGGACATTTCGCCGACTGGGGTGAGCATCCGCGCCACTACGGCCCGGTCGATTCCCCAGAGGAAATAGCTCTGGTCCTTACTCGGGTCCAGGCCGCGGTAGAGTCCTCCGTTGCGGGCGACGGCATAATGCCCAGTGGCGATGTACGCGCAGTCCAGCGCATCCGCGTGCGCCAGGAGATCCCGGAATTTCGTAAAGGAGTTGCAGCGAACACAGGGAATGGGTGTACGCCCCTGGCTGTACTCGTTCACGAAGTTCTGAATCACGTGCAGATTGAATCGGTCCTCCAGATTCAAGACGTAATGCGGGATCCCGATCGCATGTGCCACATCACGCGCATCGTTGATCGAGTCGAGCGAGCAGCAGGGACGGTCCGGTACGTCGCTTCCGTAACAGAAGAGCTTCATCGTGGCGCCTACCACGTCGTAGCCCTGCTCCACCAGACGGGCTGCTGCCACCGAGCTGTCCACACCACCAGACATGGCCACGAGAACGCGCGCCTTCATAGGCTGTCCTCGGCGGTGGCGCGGTATGGAGCCGTAGCGCTCGTTTCTACGACAGCATGATTCTGGCTCCCGTCTGCCGGGGCGCCGGCCCGGCCGTCGACCCGCCCGAGCACTCCCGCGAGCTTCCGGACTTTTTCTACTACACCCGGTACTACCTCCACCGCCCGATCGATGTCATCCGGAGTGGTTTCCCGACCGAGGCTGAACCGAATGGTGCCCAGGGCGAGCTCGCGCGGCACACCCATCGCTACCAGGACGTGCGATGGTTCCACCGCACCGGTCGAGCAGGCCGATCCACTGGAGACGGCAATGCCGGCGAGATCGAGATGCATCAGGAGAGCCTCGCTGTCCGCGCCCGGCACGGCCACGCTCAGAAGATGCGGTGCGCGGGGGCTCTCCTCCGCATTGACGACTAAACCGGACACAGCGGCCTTCAGGCGATCGGCCAGCTGGTTCCGTAGGTCGCCGAGCCGCACAGTCAGTGACGGCTGCTCCCCCACTGCCAGCTGAGCCGCGCGTCCGAGTGCCACGGCCCCGGCCACGTTCTCAGTGCCGGGACGGATGCCGAACTGCTGGCCACCACCGTGGATGATGGCTTCGACCGCCTTGCGATCACGCACGATCAAGGCACCTATGCCTTTGGGGGCGCCGATCTTGTGCCCCGAGATCGTAAGCAGAGTACAGGACAGCTCGCCGGCTGATACCGGCACCTTCCCCAGCGCCTGGACCGCATCGGTATGAAAAAAGGTTCCAGCCTCGCGGCACCGACCCGCAATCTCACGCACTGCTTGTACGACGCCGGTCTCGTTGTTCACCCACATTACGGACACGATAGCGGGCCGGTCTGCCAATGCCGCCTCTAAGGCGGCCAGCTCGACCTGGCCCCTACGGTCGACCGGCAGCAGGACTTCACGACCACCCAGGTGGCAGACGGCGTGCGCAGCTGCCAGCACAGCCTTATGCTCGACGGCAGAAACCACGGCGCACATACTGGCGCCGCGGTCTCTCGCCGCCAGAGCGGCACCCACAATGCCCAGATTATCAGCTTCCGTTCCACCGGAGGTAAAGACCACCTGGTTCGGTTCGGCACCGAGAGCCTCTGCGATTTGACGGCGAGCCTGCTCGATCCCCGCACGTGCGGCGCGACCAAACCGGTGCGCGCTCGAAGGGTTTCCGAACGACTGATCGGTGAGATACGGAAGCATCGCCTCCAGCACCTCCGGCCGAACCGGAGTCGTGGCGGCGTGATCGAGGTAGACAGGCTTGCGCATGAAGGGAAGATAGCGGCGGGAAAACCGGTTCGCTTGAGGCTTACATGCTCTGCACGTCGAGCTTCATGACATCGTCCACCTGAACGGTCTCATCGGTAAAGAAGGGTTCGCCGTACCGGGTGCGGATGAGTGACCCATAGTGAGCGTTCTGAACCGCCACCAGCGAGTACAGATCCTGACCGGTCGGGAAAATTTCGCCGGCTGCCTTCGCTCCGTCGAACTGGCTTCCGTAGCACTTGATCGCCGCCAGCTTCCTATCGAATTGAGCCGTGATGTCCACGACGAACGTCGGCTTGACCGGATCCTCACGATAGGACAGCGCGTACAGAACCTTGTGGGGACGGTGGGGGGAGCCGCTTCCCCCGTAGCGTGCCAGGCCAGCCAGGTAGCAGGCGTCGCGTCCCAGCTCGGAGGCAATGCGATGGTCCGGATGGCGGCCAACAGGGAAGGGAAGAATCACAACGCGAGGCGCGAAGTGCCGTAATTCAGCCACGATAAGCCGCCTCGCCTCATCCGTGTTCTGAAGGTGGGCGTCAGGCAATCCGGCGTTCCGACGCTCGCTGATCCCGAGCACCTTCGCCGCGCGTTCGGCTTCACCGGCCCGCAACTCTGCACTGCCTCTGGTGCCGCTTTCTCCCGCGGTCAGGTCCAGTATTCCGGCCCGATACCCGGCATCGATGGCCTTGAGCAACGTGCCCGCACAGGTGAGCTCGACGTCGTCACGGTGGGCGGCGATGGCCAGGATATCGACAGGCATGAGGGAAATAAAGCGTGGACCGTGAACTGTGAAAAGTGAAGAGTGAAACGTGAACCCTTCACTCTTCACCTTTCAATCTTCACGTGCTGCCGTTTTACGCTGGCTTTTTCCGGTACCTCTTTGCCACCACCAGCGCTCCCCAGCCCAGAACCAGGATCGGCGCGATAAAACCAAGCGACGCGATTCCGCCGGCAAGGATGCCCACGAAGTTCCGCCACGCCGCCTTGAACGCCTCGGCAATGACGCTGTACCCCGGATGAGATGCGACCAGTGGCGGCGGCTCGAAGAGGTTGATCGAGAGGGTGCTCAGCTGTGCCGAGGTCTTGAGAAAGCGGAGCCTCCCCTCCATACGCTCGATCTCCTCGCGTACCCGCGCGAGCTCACGCTCGACCGTGAGTACGTCCTGCAGCTTGCCGGTGCGGGTTCGCAGCAGCTCCACCAGCCGATCTTCCAGGCGCTGGCCGTTCGCCACCCGCGCGGTGAGATCGACGAACTCTTCGCTCACATCCTGTGCCCCGACGTTGACGAATTGCAGCCGGCCGAGTGGCTCCAGTCCCATCGTCAGATCGTCGAACCGCTCCGATGGAACCTTCACTTGCAGCGTTGCAGAGCGGATCTGGTTGCGACCGCTCTGGATCGAGGCATCGGCAACGAACCCACCAACACGCTGCACGATGCGTCGCAGCTCGGCCATTGAAGGGTTGAGCGAATCCACTTCGATACTCGCCTGCCCGGTACGAACGATGAGTCGGGAGGCAGGGTCAAACGCTGCCGTACTGAACCACTGTCTGAGTCCCTGAGCTCCAGCCGAGGTCTCCTCCGGAGAGACGGCTCGATCCCGCGCCACATCCGTTGGTGCTGTGTTGGCAGCCTTGGTCTGGAACGCGTCGGTGGAAGTGCCCGACCCGTCAGTGCGTTTCTGAGAACCGGTGCATGCGGCCAGCATGACCGCCTGCACCAGACCAACCATAAGAATCTGCGCTCGCATGGTTCCTCCTTGGGGAGCACAGGAGATGCGGCTGGCCCTCAGCCTTGCACAGCGCAGGTTTCGGCACGGTCACCTTCCCTCATTCATGTCTCAGTGCTTCCACTGGATCCATCCGGGCAGCCCGGTTCGCGGGATACAATCCGAAGGCGAGTCCGATCGCAATGCTGACGGCACAAGCCAGTGCGGCACTCCAGAGCGGTACGCCGGATTGTAGGTCGAGCCCGTGCTTGAGCAGCTCGCCGGCGGCGAGACCCAGGACGATCCCGAACAGACCACCGATGAGGGTGAGGGTTGCCGCCTCCACCAGAAATTGCCACAGGATCTCTCGCCGGGTGGCGCCGAGCGCTTTCCGCAACCCGATCTCCTTGGTGCGGTCGGTGACCGACACCATCATGATGGCCATGACCCCGATTCCACCGACCAGGAGGGCGACACTCGACAAGGCAACCATGGCCACGAAGAAGTACGAAGTGAAGTTTCCCACCACCTCGAGGATCTGATCCTGGGTGATCATGTCGAAGGTATTGGGTGTTCCCGGGCGAAGGTTGCGCGCTTGTCGGAGCGCGACTGTCACCAGATCCTGCGCTTCGCCTACGGAAACACCGCTCCGTGGCTTTACCGCGATGAAGAGGCTGTTGGTCTCGTCATACCGAAAGTTCTGCCGCGCCGCTTCGAAGGGAATGACACCGCCGATCTCCTGGCCCGGGGGCTCGAAGATGTTGCCGGGTTTCTGGTAGATGCCGATGATCCGGACAGGCTTGCTCGCCGATTCGCACAGTTCGACCAAGCGGGTCGATGCGGCCAAAGAGGCGGTCGGCCACATCGGCCTCGATCACCATGACGTCAGCGCTCCCTTCTGCTCCCCGCGGGTAAAGAAGCGTCCCCGCAGCAGGGTACCGCCCTGAATTTCCATGTATCGGGAGTCGGCGCCGAACATGGCCACACCACCGGTGCGCTCACCCTGGTACTCCATCCGCTGAAACAGCTGTACCCACATGGCGCTGTAGCCGATCTCGGGAACACGCCTGATCGCGTCCGCATCGGTACTCTGAACGATCGGTCGGATCCGAACTTCGTAGGGCAAGCCGGTCGGGGTTGAGCGGGGTCTGGGAGAAGAACCGTACGACATAGAATGCGGTGGGTCCGGCTGTCTCGATGGCGTTGAAGATCTGGGTGCGGATACCCTGAACCATCGAGGCGATGGTCATCACGGTGCTGACGCCGATCACGACGCCCAGGATGGTCAGAGACGAGCGGAGCTTATTGGCCCGGATCGAGTCAACCGCGATCGACGACGCCTTCGCCGATATTGCGGATCATTCGGCTCGCAGAGCGGTGATCGGATCGAGGCGTGCGGCGCGGGTGGCGGGAAAGACGCCGAAGAGGATGCCGGCTCCGGCGCCCAGCGCCAGCGCGACCGCCACGGACCAGAGGGTGACTCTGGCAGGGAGCGGGGTGAGACTGGAGACGGCGACGGCCAGGCCCCATCCACCCAGCACGCCCTGGACTCCGCCCATGGTCGTGAGAACCACGGCTTCGATGAGGAACTGCCGCCGGATATCGCCCCGGGTGGCACCCAGCGATTTGCGGATGCCGATCTCGCGGGTGCGCTCGTTCACCGTCATCAGCATGATGTTCATGATCACGATCCCGCCTACGACGATTCCGATGCAGACCACGGCAGGAATGGCGGTGAACAGGAGCCGGGTCAGCTTGCCGCCAGAACGCCACCAGCGCATCGGCCTTGTCCACGGTGAAGTCGTCCGGCTTCGCCGGGCCGGAGCCGGTGAGCGATGCGCATCGCCTCCTGCGCGCGCGCCATGGCTCCGGGGATCGCGTCCGCGCTCGGCCATCTTCACCGACACCACCGTCGTCTTCCGCCGGCCGTACAGCGATTCGAAGGTGGTGAAGGGCAGCAGGATGAATCCGTCGAAGGACTGGCCCAGCATGCGGCCCTTGCGGGCGATGATTCCTTTGACGGTGACCTCGTTGCCGGCGACCCGGATCTTCCGACCGACTCCACTCTCCGGCACATCGAAGAGTTTGTCGGCCACATCGTAGCCGATGACCGCCACCGGCCGCCGCTCGCGCACGTCGGGGTCTGCCAGAGGGGTCCCCGGCCGCGAAGGAGTAATCCTGCACGATCTGATACGGCGGGGTGACACCGAAGATCAGGACGGTGCCCACGGTCCGGTTGCGATAGTCGACATCACTCACCGGCGTGGGCCACCCCGACTGGAGTGACACGGCTCGGGCGTCCGGGCACCGCTCGGCGCACAGCCTCGGCGTCGTCCGCGGAGATCCGGGGCCGCTTGTTGATAGATCTCATCTGTTCTTCGTCGAGCAGCCCGACGGAGATCGGAGAGCGCCGAACCTGAAAGGCGTTGGTGCCGATCATGGCGCCGGTCAGATTCTCCTTCACGTACGCGTTCATGCCCTGGATAACGGCCACAACTACCACCAGGAAACCGACCGACACGATGATGCCGAGGAGGGTGAAGAACGAGCGTAGCTTGCTGTGCCAGATGGTCTGGAGGGCGAGGCGTAGCGCTTCTGTGAAGGGCATTTCTAAAAGTAAAGGCGTGAACAGTGAAGAGTGAACAGGGAACGGGTGACTTCATCGATTCGGTTTACTGTTCACTTCTTACTTTTCACGTCTTTGCTACTCGTACCTCAACGCCTCCACCGGATCCAGTCGTGACGCTTTGCTGGCGGGGTAGATCCCGAAGAGCACTCCCGTAAGAATGGAGGCGATCACAGCAGCGACCACGGAGAGCAGTGGCACCGTGGCGGGGATCGGGCTGAACGAGCGGATGGCCCACGCGATCAACGCCCCAGCCGCCATGCCGACCAGGCACCCGACCAGCGTCAGCGTCGCCGCTTCCACCAGGAACTGGAACATGATCTCGCGGCGGGTGGCGCCCAGCGCCTTGCGAACCCCGATCTCCCGGGTTCGCTCGGTGACCGAGATCATCATGATCGCCACCACGCCCACGCCGCCCACCATGAGTCCGACGCTGGACAGGGCGATCATGACGACGAAGAACGCGGCCGTGATCTTGTTGAAGGTGTCGAGGATCCGGTCCTGGCTCACGATGGCAAAGTTGTCGGCCTGGCCGGGGCGGAGCCCGCGGCTGGTTCGGAGAGCCGTCGTCACCTGATCCTGCGCTTCCTGCACCGTGGCCGTTTCTGTCGGCAGCACCGCGATCTCCAGCCAATCCTTCCCGTACTCAGTCGCCTTGGTGAAGGTCGTGTGCGGGATGGCCAGTCGTGGCTCGTTGGCGTTGCTGAAGAGCGACGCCGCCTCGCGTGCATGCCCACCACCTCGAACGGCTGGCCGGAGATCTTGATCCGCTTGCCGATGGGGTCACGCCCCGGGAACAGCGACTCGGCCAGCTTGTCATTGATCACGACCACCCGGCTCCGGCTGCGTACTCCATCGGGGTAAAGTTGCGGCCCGGCCAGAATGTCGCCCCCGTTCACCTGGTTCCAGCTCGGGACTCATCCCCGCGATGTCAACGCTCTTGAGCTCCACGCCCTCGAAGCTCACCGGCCCGTTGGTGATATTCGCCGATGTTGACATCGCGCACCGCTGGAAGCTCGCGAATCAGCTCCGCATCCTCCACCGTCAGTGGTGGCATCCGGCGCCAGGGCGACATCTCGTCCGACCCATCGGAGACTTCCAGCCCGCCGGAGAAGTAGCGATAGACGAAGAACGTCTTGGGGCCGGCGGATTCGAGGATCCCGGTGATGCTGCGGTTGATCCCGGTAATGGCCGACGCCATGGCGATCACCACGGTCACGCCAATGGCCACTCCCAGGATGGTGAGCGCCGCCCGCACCTTGTTGGCCCGGATGGAGTCGAGGGCGATGGCCGAGCCCTCGAGCATCCGGGTAAGAGCACGGCCTCCTGCGGGACCGCATCATTCGGCCCGCAACGCGACGATGGGATCGAGACGGGAAGCGCGGCTGGCCGGGTAGACGCCGGCCGCAATGCCGACGCTCACCCCCAGCACTACGCCCACGACGATGGACCAGGGAGCGACGGCCGCGGGAAGCGGGGTAAAGGCCTTCACCACGAAAGCCAGCGCGATCCCCAGTCCGATGCCGAGCATCGCTCCCACTGCCGACAGCGTGGCGGATTCCACCACGAACTGCGCCAGGATGTCCCGGCGGCGCGCGCCCAGTGCTTTGCGGATCCCGATCTCACGGGTGCGCTCGCTCACCGCCATGAGCATGATGTTCATGATCACGATCCCGCCGACCACCAGCGAGATGGCCACCAGCCCGGGCAGCGCCACGATGAGCACCTTGGAGATCTTCTTCCAGCTCCCCAGAGCGCCTTCTGCGGTCTGGAACGCGAAATTGCTCTCCTGCTTCCGGCTTGAGCTGGCGCCGGCTCCGCATGATGGCCTCGGTCTGGCCCATGGCCGCCTGCATCAGCGTCGGGTCGGCGGTCTGAACGATCAGCGCGTCGAGGATGTTGATGGGGCAGATCAGCCGCCGGCCCTGGGCGCTGAACGGCATGATGGCGAACTTGTCCATCGAGATCCCGAAGAGGTTCCCCTGCTTGGCCACCACGCCGATCACCCGGTAGGGAAGGCCACCGATCACCAGCTTCTTGTCGATCGGGTCGACGCCTTTGAGCAGCTTGTCGGCCACCTCCTGGCCGATGACCAGCACCGGCTGCGCGGTCCTGACCTCCTGGGAGGTGAAGGCGCGGCCGGCCGTAATCTCATAGTTTCGGATCTTGAAGTAGCTCTCCTCGGTCCCCGCCAGTCTGATGCTCTTGGCAACCTTGCCGCCATAGTGCACCGCCACGTAGTCCTCGCAGAACTTGGCGAATGTGGCCGGGGTGCGGATGCGCTCGCGCACGTAGTCGGCATCGGCATAGCTGATTCGTGGCCGGCGCCGCCAGGCGAGCCAGACATCATCCGGGATGTGGCCGGTCACGATGCTGGGACGCTGCCGCAGCTCGAAGGTGTTGGCTCCGACGAGGGTGTTGGCGAAGTGCTCCACCATGTAGCGGTTCATGCCCTGCACGATCGACACCACCGCGATGAGAAACGTCACCCCGATGAGCACACCGATCAGGGAGAAGAAACTCTTCAGCTTCTGCGCGCGAAGAGTTGCGAGCGCCATCCGGACCGCTTCCAGCAGCCGCATCAGGACGAATTCGCTTCCCGAGTCTTGGTGGTGTCGGCCTGGCGTACCTTGGCTCCGTCCTTCAGGTCCCTGATCGCCTGGTAGGTGCCGGCCACGATGGTCTCACCCTCCCGGAGGCCATCGATCACCTCGAAGTACTCGTCTCCCGCCACCCCGACCTTGACCGGCCGGAAGGTGGCGAGCCCGTCCCGCACGATGAACACTCCCTCCGCCTCCCGCTTCGTGAACCGGTCGCGCAGGTGTCCACCGCTGGGCCCGATCTCGGATTCGTTGGGAACCTTCTCGTGATCGCGCACGGTCAGTGCGATGATGGGAATGCTGAGCGCGTTGTTCCGGGTGTCGGTCACGATCCGGGCGGTGCAGCTCAGGTCGGGCCGGATGTCGGCCGGGCGGGTTCTTGAGGGTGATCTCGACGTCGAAGTCCACCGCTCGGTCGTTGGAGCCGGAGGCGGTCTCGAGTGGCGGTGAGCTTGGCACTATGGCTGACCTTGGTGACCCGGCCGGAGAATGTGGTGTCCGGATAGGCATCGATGTTGACCTCGACGGAATCACGGTGCTTCAGGCGCACGACGTCGGTTTCGTCGACCTGCACCTTGGCCAGGATGACCGAGAGGTCGGCGATGGTCATCAGCAGGCCCGGTCTCCCGGGAGAAGGTCCCCGGTACCGCCACCTCGCCTTCCTCCACCGCCAGCCGGACGACCCGGCCCGAGATCGGCGCGGTGAGCCGGGTCTTGGCGAGGTTGTCTCTGGCCTCCTGGAGGCCCGCCCGGGCCTGCTCCAGCTGCGCCTTGGTCGACTGGATAGTTCGCTTCGGCAACCTCCAGCGCGGTCTGGGCCTGCTCTGCTGTCTCGGGCGCAATCAGGTTTTCACCCAGCTCGGTCAGCTGCCTGGCGCGGTTCCAGGCCCGCTGCGCCTGGTCCCGGCTGGCCCTGGTCTGGAGCAGGATGGCCTCAGTGGATGACACGACGCCCTGTGCCCGCGCCACCGCCGCCTGGTACTGGGCCGGATCGATCTGCAGCAGGAACTGCCCTCGCTTCACCATATCGCCTTCGCCCACGGCGATGTCGATGATGCGGCCGGTGATGTCGGCGCTGATGTCCACCGAGGTCTTGGCCTCGATCTTCCCGCTGGCCGTCACGGCGCTGACCAGATCGCGGCGGCTGACCTGCTCCAGACGAACCTCGGTGGCGGCGTTCCTGCTCTGGTTGATCCGGAACGCCACCACGCCCGCTGCGACCAGAGCACCACGATGCCACCATCAGCCCCACCTTCATCCTACGCGACATGTCGGTTCCTCATTAGCGGAGAGGGCGGCCGACCGCGGCTTCGAGCGCAGCGATGGCTTTGTGGTAGTCATAGACCGCGTTCACGTAGTCACCTTCGGCCTGCTGAACCGCGTTCTGCGCGTCCGATACCTCGAGCGCGGTTCCTGCGCCGACCGATACCGGTCCTGTGCCAGCCGGAGCTGGTCCCGCGCGGCCTCACGACTGGTGCCTTGCACTCCGATGGCCTGATAGGACGTCTGAAGGCCCAGATAGCGGGAGTGCACATCGGTACGAACCTGAAGCCGGCGCGCGCGAACGTCTTCTTCGATATCGTCTTCCTGCGCTCTCGCCTGGGAAAGACGCAGTGAGCGGCTGAAGCCGGTGAAGATCGGCAGCGAAATCGTGAGGTTCGCGCCGAATGGCTGGCCGGTGTAGGAAAATGGGAAAACGCTATTCTCGACTCCGGATCTGTTGGGCCACCGGGTCTTGCAGGGCCGTCCCGGCGGTCGTCAGCCCGAACGCTGAAAAGCAGTCTGCCGTCTGACCGCCGAGCGACGAGCGCGGTCCGAACTGCATTGTTGTACTCGCATTCGGCCGCCTGTCCCTGGGCGCCGGACAGCGTCTCTCCCAGCAGCAGGTTCTCATTCGTGAACTGCTGGGTAAATCCGCTCCACCCGCTCGGAGCGAGAGCGAGGGTAGATAGTCGGTCTTGGCGGCCCGCACATCCAGCCCTGCAGCGTGCTCGCGCGCCCGGAGCGAACGCAGCAGCGGGTTCTGACGATCGGAGAGCGACAGCAGGCTGTCGAGCTGAAATGCCGGGGGAGTCACCGGAAACGAATCCGACAGTACGATCTGCTCGACTGCGACTGGGGGCTCGACTCCCATCCGCCTCAACAGATCCAGCTTTGCCTCGTTCTCAGCCTGCACAGCACGGAGGAGTGCGACGTCCGATGTCGCCTTGGTAACCTGGGCTTGCCGCACGTCCAGCAGCGTTGTTTGTCCCACCCGGTGCCGTGCTTGGGCGAGTGCGAGAAAATCCTCGTTCCTTCG
Source organism: uncultured Gemmatimonadales bacterium (assembly GCA_963730915.1). Taxonomy (GTDB): domain Bacteria; phylum Gemmatimonadota; class Gemmatimonadetes; order Gemmatimonadales; family GWC2-71-9; genus CAVVWJ01. The sequence goes on from CAVSTR010000005.1 coordinate 781,947, forward strand.
GACCTGCTGCCGCGCCACTGCAACCTGTGCTGCGGCCTGAAGACTGGTGAGGTACTGCGTCGATATTTCCGCGGTGAGACCCACCGCAGCCGCACCGATATCCTCGTCGGTTGCGCGTTGCAATGCGCGCTGCTGTGCCGGTGCTTGTAGCGATCGTCCGCTCAGCTGCCACTGCAGTCCGAGGCTGTACCCGGACGTCAGGAACGCTGACGTGGGCCGGGTAAATCCACCGCCGAAGTTCGACTGGCCCGAGCCCGTATATCCAAAATCCGTTGAGGCCACCACCGAGGGAAGTAGACTCCCGTAGGCATTGCGAACTCCCCATTTGGCGGGTGCCGCATCGTTGAGTGCCTGGCGGTACGCCGGGCTGTTGGCTCGTGCCTGCTGCAACGCGTCCATGAGAGACAAGCTGACCATGCGATTCGGAGCAGGGGAGGGCGTGGTGGAGTCCTGTGCCGGTGCGCGGGCGGGAATCACCAGAGCGAGCACAACCAGAGCGGACCAACGGATCATGAGAAAGGCCCTTGGGTGGTGAGACGAGACGCGGCCCAATACGCGGGCCTTGCCGCAGAGGTTTCAACCTGCGACAAGGCACGTCCACAATTTTCGGTGTTAACGGGGTACGAAGAAGGGTAGTCTCCGACGAATCTGCTAATCCTGCGCTCGCGAAACCAGAATTCCGGCCCCAGGCAACTCCAAGCGTTGCAAACGACCCTTGGAGTCGGTGGCCAGTGTCCCAGTCAGGTCACCAGTAAGCGTCACGCGAGAGGGACCGGTGCCCGAGCCGCTCTCGCGGCGGGCCACGAACGATGCTCGGCGGCCGGTTCGAGGAAACACGCCCGTCAAAGACTTGCCGGCCGGCGTGGCGAGATCGGCCACGGCGGTGTACAGCGAGTACACGGACTCGTCGAGCAGAACTACGTCGGGACCACCGGGAAGTTCGCGACCTGCCTCCGAGCCCTTCGCTACGGTTCGGACGATCAGGCGTGCTCCAGAGCCGGCAGCCAGGATGATCGTGGTCCCGTCCGGCCCCTCTACATCGAGCTGAAACTTCGCGAGCGCGAACTCGGGTGTACGCTCCAGTGTCGCGGCCACTTTGAGCAGCGGGTTCGTTGCGGGATAGCGGGAGACTGCTACGAGGGTGGATCCAGGGGCACCCCGCCCGCGTCCTGGACGGAGCGTAAACTCCTCCCGGCCGGTTTCTCGTCCTTCCTGCGTCACTACCAGGCTGGTTTCCAGGGACTCTTGGCCGAGCGCCTGACCAGCCGGCAGCAACAGAAGCAGAACCGCGGCTATCCGCATGGCGACTCCCGTTGCGTCAGGATCGGATCAGGCAGCGGCCGACCCGTTCGAGGATAAATGTATACAGGCGCTCGCCCTTCTGGGCGGAGGCGAGGCTGGGGTAACCCACCGATCCAGGCGAGCCCGGGGGTAGGTGCCGGGTATGGCCGGGGCGGTAGCGCGCCAGCATACCGGGAGTGAGATCGACGTCCTGGGCCAGCTCCATGTGCACCAGGTGCGGCGCCAGAAACAGCATTAAGGAAGTGTCCAACTCACCTCCCTGAACCGGGGCGGGCCGCTCGAGCAGCGAGCCGAAATCGAGGCTGAAGATGTCCACCACCTGAACCGTCGCCTCATCGGTCCGGATGGTACTGAGCGCCTCCAGGTGAGCTTCGCTCGATTGCGCGGTCAGAATCAGGAACTCCCGTACTCCTGCCCCCTCCTCCCAGGACTCGATAAGTTCATTCATCACACGATGCAGCGTGCGCCGGCGCAGCGGGCCGCCTCCTGGAAACGGCCTCGTCGCGGCGTGTACCCCGTACTCGATTGTCGGGACCCGGGCAATGCCGTGGGCTGCCGACAAATCATCGGCCAGCCGTTCTACAATTATGGTATCGCAGCCAAGCGGCAGATGGGGACCGTGCTACTCGGTCGTGCCGACCGGAACTATGAGAGTCGGGCGCACCCGGAGGCGCTCGCCCACCGAGACGGGGGTCATTTCTTTCAACCGCCAGGGGCGCTGCTCTTGAGTCATCGCACGCAATCGTGGGTGGTGGTCGTGTTGGGCGCCACTGGGGCCGCCGCGGAATGGCTGCGGCAGCCATCATCGCTGTGGGTTGCCGTCGGGTGGGCGTGCGTTGTCGCCGCCTTTGCCTCGCTCTACCCTTTCCTTGGCTGGCGCCGCCGAGGGCTGATGGCCGCGTCCTGGCCGCGCTGGCGCTTGCCTTACGGTGACGCAGCGAGCACCTCACCAGCATCGAGACCCGCTGGCCGCGATGAGCGTGAGGACCGGGTGACCGCGGCGTCGCGGCGTCTGGCCGGCGATCTGCGCTCCGTGCTTCATCGGGCGGAGCGGCTTGCCGCGGCCGCCGTTCGCAGCTCATCCGACCGACCGAGCCGCCGCCCTTCAGACGCTGGATCGACTGGTGCCGGACGGCGGACCCGAGATGAGCGTCGTCGTGTTCGACCCACGAGGCGAACCCGTGGGCCTGGGCGGGACGACACCGGCTACCGCCGCGAAGCGAAGGCGACTCGATCACCTCGCGGGCCAGTGGATATTACGTCGTGCTCGAGGCACGGCGCCACTCGCAGGATGGCCGCACTGCGGTTGCCAGCGTGCTCATCTGGGCTCATCCGGCGGTTCCTGACCGGGGCCGCAGCCTGGCCGAGCTGTTCCGGGCAAAGCACCGAAGTAGGGCTCGCGGTGTATCCCGCCGGGTGCGGCGCCCGACAGCCCTGATGTCTTCGACTACGAGGAGCCGACGACTGCGGGGCCCCGGCTCCTCTTCAGCGTGCAGCCGGTTCCACCCGAACAGGGGTCGGCCAAGGAGCTGGTATTCGCCCGCGGCAGCTGGGGGGTCATCCTGCTCGTCGCTGGTGACGTTCGCGCTGGCCCTCAGCCTCGCGGAGCAGGCCGGCGGAGCGATTTCTGGTCCTGCCGGTTCTTCTGTGGCTCGCCATTCGTGCTCCGGCGGGCGTCCCGCTTGGCCTCCAGCCACTGTTCTCTCCGGCCACCTTCTTCCGGCCGTTGCTCGGACCTTTCTCCGCGTCCGCCGGGGTGCTGGCGCTCGCCGGGGTTCTTCTCACGATGGCCGGGGTATGGCTCTGGCGCAGACGCATGGCTCGGACGTGGTATGGCGTGCTTGCTCGGCGCGGTACTGTTGCTGGCTTCACCATATGTGATCAGCAGTCTCGGTCGTGGGATCACTCCACCCGCCCGAGGCGTTTCGCTCGGCCTCTGGCTCATCTGGCAACTCACGCTCCTGGTTTCGGTGTCGGCACTCATCGTTCCAGCCGCGGCTTTGTTCCGAGGCGACGGGCCCGAAAGCAAAACCCGTTGGCGGATCGTGGCAGGCGTGGCGATCGCATTTGCCGCGGCGATCATCGGCATCTTGGTATGGGTTCCGCGAGGTGGCGGCTGGCCCAATTGGTACACCTTCCTGTGGACGCCTGCGCTTCTACTCGTCACGCTCCCCGCGAGCCGGTGGGCTACAATCGCGGGAGTAGCTCTCGTCGCCGGAAGCTCGGCGGCGCTGGTTACCTGGGGAGCCGAAATGTCCGGCCGACTTCAGGTCGCTCAGCGAGACATAGCCCGGCTGGGCAGCGAGCCTGATCCGCTGGCGCTGCCTCTGCTCGAAGGGTTCGGCGAGCAGGTGCTTCGATCGCCCCCGCCGGCAAGTGCATCGGAGATGTACGCGCTCTGGCACGGCTCCGCGCTTAGGCAATCAGCGATACCCGGCGCACCTGGGCCTGTGGTCAACCGGGGGCGTGCTGCGAGATGAGCTTACCCTGGACTCGCTCGACCTGCCGCCGTCACTCCTCTCGACCATCGTGAGTAACCTGCCGGCTGCTGACACAGTGCAGGTCGTGCCCTTGGCGAGAGTCCCAGGCGTGCACTACGTGCTCGCGGTCCGCACCGGAGCCGATCTGGTCATGACTGCTTCAGTCGGCCCACGGTCCGAGCTTATTCTGCCGGGCAGGGTAGGCCGCCTGCTGGATCCGGCCCGCAACAGCGAGCCCCTGTACACCCTGGCACTCACGCCTCCGGCCTCCGACTCTTCCGCACCATTGCGCAGCTCCGCTGGCGCCGAGAAGGCTGGACGCTGCGGAGCGAGCAGCCAATCGCAATGGCCGGAGGGACCCGCGTAGTTCACGCCGCGATCGATCTGCGCGGCCCGATCCCGCTGTTCGTGCGTGGTATTCTGGTCGTGTTGCTGGACGCAGCGGTGCTGGCTGCTCTGTGGTTCCTGGCCGAGCTCGTGGCGGGAGCGCGGCCCCGCCGTCCGCGATGGCGCAGCCTGTCCCGCTCGTTTCGTGTCCGTCTCGCAGTGACACTCGGGCTTTTCTTCATTCTTCCGGCCGCAGGGTTCTCGACCTGGAGCTTCTTCAGGCTCGCCGATGAAGCTGAGCGGAGCCGCGACCTGACCATCATCGGAACCTTGCGGGATGCGGTGCTCAGCTCGGGTGGCCTTCTCAGCCGAGGAATGGCAACACCGGAGCGTATCCGCGAGCTGAGCCGGCGCATCGACGCAGACCTGGCCCTCTACCAGGGAGGTACGCTCACGGGAACGAGCACGCCAGTGCTCGAAGATCTCGGGGTAGTGGGCCAGCTGATGGATCCCCGAGCGTTCATCGCGTTGGCGCTGGAGGGCCGCTTCGAGGTAACCGGAGAAGGTTTGCTTCCTGCCTTGGCGGAACGTGTGGGCTATCGAGTGATCCAGCCGGGGCCGCCTTCGGAGCTGGCGGTCCTCGCAACTCCGCAGCTCGCAGATGACTCCTCTCTCGCCTCGCGCCAGCTGGATCTGGCTCTGGTGCTGCTGCTCGCTACCCTTGCCGGAGTGGCCGCAGCACTCGCTGGTGCTCAGGTCGCATCGCGAACGCTATCGCGTCCGGTGGCAGAGCTTCGTCGGTCGGCGCTGGCGTTGGGAAAGGGAGAACCGATGCCGGCGCACTCGGGTCGTCCCCCTCTCGAGTTCGAGCCGGTGTTTGGAGCGTTCGAGCGCATGGCCGCCGACATCCGCTCCAGCCAGGCGGCTCTGGAGGAAGCCAGAAGGCGCACAGCAGCGGTGCTGGCTACCGTTGCGACGGGCGTGGTTGGCGTCGACCCCAAGGGTAGGGTACTCATCGCGAATCGTCAGGCGGTAGATCTCCTCGGAACGCAGCTGCAGGAAGGAGAGCCTTTTCTGGATCGGCTCTCATCCGAATGGGCTCCCCTGGGAGATGCGGTTCGACGCTTCCTCGAGAACCCAAGCGTCGACGGAACCGCCGAGCTCGACGTGGCTGGCCGCCGGCTGACTCTTCAGCTTGCGTCGCTCGGTCCCGACGTCCGTGGGGTAGTCATGGCGCTCCACGATGTTACCGATGTCTCCCGGGCCGAGCGCGTACTCGCGTGGGGAGAGATGGCTCGGCAGGTGGCGCACGAAATCAAGAATCCATTGACCCCCATGAGACTCGGAATGCAGCACCTGCGACGCGTGTACCGCGATCGCCGGAATGAATTCGACAAGACGTTGGAAGAGACTTCGGAACGGATCCTGGGGGAGATCGATCGATTGGATACCATCGCCCGCGCATTCAGCCGCTTCGCCGCTCCGGCTGACCCGGATCAGCCGCTACATGCGATCGATCTCGGAACCGCAGTCGGTGAGGTCGTGCAGCTCTATCGTCTGGCCGAGGAAGGCTGCGAGGTTCGCCTGGAAGCCACCACTCCAGCGATTGGCGCAGCACGTGAGGACGAGGTCAAGGAAGTGGTCGTCAACCTGCTGGAGAACGCCCGTAACGCAGGCGCGACACTGGTTCGGGTCACGGTCGGACCGGCGTTCATCCGGGTCGAGGATGATGGTGCCGGTATTCCCAATGACCTGTTGCCCCGGGTGTTCGAGCCACGCTTTTCGACCACCACCAGCGGGTCGGGACTGGGTCTCGCTATTGTCCGGCGATTGGTGGAGAGCTGGGGAGGGACGGTGGCGGTTGAGAGCGAGGTGAACGAGGGAACGACGGTGACCGTGCGACTCCCAGGGTAATTACCGTGACGTCATCCTCTGGCGCTCGGCCTGGGCGATTGCGATGACCTGTTCCTGACTTTGTCCCCGCCGAAGCAGCCGCACCGCGGCCTGCATTTGACGGTCGGACATGGCGCGCCGGCGGGACTCGGCGACTGCACCGAACACCACTCGGGTGATCTCGTAGCCCAGCTGTTCGTCGATGTAGCTGCTGGCGGCGTCGTAGATCCCTCTCGGTACCTCGACCTCATTCTCCTGCAAAAGATCGAATACGTGATCCCGCATTGGTTGGGTCACTCGGAACGACTCGGAGCGCGGCGGGTGGTCTTCTTCACCTCCGTGGCATAGTCGGACAGGATCGCCCGAAACACGCTCATGTCCTCACCCAGCGCACCCAGGAACGCTCGCTCGGCATCTGAACGCGGCACTCCCCGAACCGGCAAGATCGGGCAGGATGCCGCTGGCATCGTGGATGGGCCGTCCCGCAGCGGTGCGGAATATCTGCGGTAGTTGAGCGGGGGTGCGATTGCCCAGTGCACCCTCGGCATCTGGCTTCGGCCGCTGAACGGTTCGTCCGCTTGGAGTGTACCAGCGGGCGGTCGTGAGCTTGATGGCGATCTCATCGCCCAGCGGGTAGGTGGTCTGGAGAACTCCCTTGCCGAAGCTGGGCGTGCCCAGTATTGCCGCCCGGTCATGGTCCTGCAGAGCGCCGGCGATAAGCTCGGCGGAGCTGGCGGTTCCATGATTGACCAGGACGGCGAGACGCAGCCCTCGCCAGCTCCCGGAGGTTCCGGCGAGATAGACCTTGGAGTGGTTGCGGGAGCGCCCGCGCGAGAACGCTACCGTGTCTCCGGTCTTCAGGAACAGGCTGGCGATGCGTACTCCTTCGTTGATGAGACCTCCCGGATCTCCACGAAGATCGAGGATCAACGACGTCATCCCGTCGGCGACGAGGCGGTCCACCGCCTGTCTGAGCTCGCCGGCCGCGCCATCGCTGATTCTCCTGAGCTCGACGTAGCCAACGCTCCCTTCGAGGAGAATTCCAGGCGACGTTGCGGGAACGTGGACCACGGTACGCGTCAGTCTGCGTACCACGGGCGTGTCAGATCCTTTCGGGCGCACGACCACGGTGACCACGGCTCCTGAGCCGGCGGAGAGTGCCTCTTCGACTCGGCGAGCGGACCAACCGCGAGTGCTCTTGCCATCGATGCTGAGGATTTCGTCTCCCGGGCCGAACGTGTTCCGGGCTCGAGAACGGGCCGCGTCGTTACCCATGCCCACGTCCACTTCCGTACCGGACATTTGGCGCTGGTACTGACGATAGCTCTCCCGACTGAGGAGCTCGGCGTATGGGTCGTGCAACGAGGCCACCAGTGCCTGAGCGGCTGTCTGGTAGAGCTCTCCTTCGCCTAAGGAATCGATGTAGTGATCGTTGATGGAGGCGACGACGTTCTCGAAGAGGCGGGCCTGCTGGTAGACACTCCCGTCCGGGGCCGCCTTTCGGCGGAGCAGCCATCCTCCACTGATGATGGAGAGCACGAGGATGGCCAGAAGACCACTCCAACGGGCTCTACGAGAAGGTGCCACCATGTCGAGTTGCTCCCGCGAAATGCCAGAAGGTCTGCTGGATGCCATTCCCCTTGTGCCGTTTAGTTCCCCCGCGGGTTACCCGGATCCGCAGTGAGGGTCGAATCTCGCCAGACGGCAGCTGATGCCACATGACACGCTTCGACGAAGATTTCAGCCGGGTGGCTGCCCTTCTGTAGAAGAGCATGGAGCATTTCGTGCCGGACCAGCCACTCCTGACCCAAGGCATTGGCGGGTAGATAGATCCGGTTTCCCTCACGAACCCACCATGCATGCGCCATCTCACCAGCCAACTCGATAGCTCCGGACGGGGCATCCACCGCGTAAAAGCTCACGTCTTTCATATGCCCGCTCTGGCCAGAGCAGGCCACCGTTTTGTCCCACCATTCCTGATACAGTCCAAGAGTGGGGACAGCCCAGGAGCGTCCCAAAGGAGCCAAAGGCGCGCCGGCGGCTTTAGGCGCGGCACACGCACTGGATCCTAGGAGCAACAAAACGCCATAGAACAAGCGATTCATGGGAGCTCCAAACCTGAACTCACAAGGCGGTGTCTGAGGGCTCTTTCCGCCAGGATTGCGGCCGGGATAACGAGTACCGAATGGAACCCGCTGCAGGTTTCGGTCCACTTTCGCGACGCCAGGGTACATGGAGCGATACCGGCACGCACGATGTTGCCGAATCCGGACCAGGAGCCTGTGCCCAGATGCTTGCCCGCGTTCGCTCCGCCGCCGTGCTCGGCATCGATGCGTACCCGGTCGATGTCGAGGTAGACATCACAAACGGGTTGCCGTCCTTCTCTACTGTGGGCCTTCCCCATGGGGCGGTGAAGGAGGGCCGTGAGCGCGTGAGCGCGGCGCTTGCCAATGGCGGATTCTCGTTTCCTCTGCGCCGTATAACCGTCAACCTTGCCCCGGCCGATGTCCGAAAAGACGGCTCGGCGTTTGACTTGCCCATCGCGCTCGGCATTCTGGCGGCCAGCGGCCAAATCCCAGAAGAGCCACTGCGAGATCACGCCGTCCTCGGTGAGGTCGGCCTCGAGGGAGACCTGCGTCCCGTCCGGGGTGCGCTGTCCATGGCCATTGCCGCGCGGAACGCAGGCTATCGTGGCGTTCTGCTGCCTCACGCCAATCTGCCCGAGGCTTCGGTAGTCGAAGGTCTCGATGTCCGTGGAGCGCGTACCCTGCTCGAGGTGTGCGCTCATCTGACGGGCGCGGAGCCGATTCCCCCAGCTCAGGTCGACATCGCGGGCTTGATGGCTGGGCGTGAGCAATGCGACACGGACTTCTCGGATGTGCGCAGCCAGGCTGGAGCCAAACGGGCGCTGGAAGTCGCCGCTGCCGGAGGACACAACATTCTCATGATTGGACCGCCCGGTGCAGGGAAGACAATGCTGGCCCGGCGGCTCCCGACAATCCTGCCCTCGATGATTCTGGAGGAGGCACTCGAGACCACCAAGATTCATAGCGTGGCCGGAACTCTCCCACTCGGCCTCTCTCTCCTTACTCAACGACCATTTCGTGCTCCCCATCACACGATCAGTGATGCCGGTCTGATCGGCGGCGGTTCCTCGCCACGTCCCGGCGAGGTGAGTCTCGCGCATGGAGGGGTGCTCTTCCTCGACGAGCTGCCGGAGTTCAGACGGAATGTGCTGGAGGTTCTCAGGCAGCCGCTCGAAGACGGTGTGGTTACCCTCAGTCGCGCGGCCATGAGCCTGACTTACCCGGCCCGCTTCATGTTGGCCGCCGCCATGAACCCATGTCCCTGCGGCTACTTCGGTGATCCGGTCCATCCGTGTAGCTGTGGGCCGTTGGCCATCGAGCGTTACCGTTCGCGAGTCTCGGGTCCATTACTTGACCGCATCGATATCCATCTGGAGGTCCCTGCAGTGCCCTATGGAGACTTAGTCAGCGAACAGAGCGGTGAAGCCAGCTCCACTATCCGACAGCGGGTGGAGCGGGCACGGGCCGTTCAGCGTGTACGTTTTCGCGGGCAACGAGGGGTGTACGCGAACGCTCACATGGGCGCCCGAGACCTTCGACGTCACTGCCGGCTTCAGGAGTCCGTTGAATTGGTGCTGCGCCAGGCTGTGGGGCGGCTCAACCTATCGGCGCGGGCGTACCACCGGGTGCTGAAGATCGCTCGAACGATTGCCGATCTGGCCGGTGCGAACGAGCTCACCACGGCTCACGTCAGCGAGGCTATTCAGTATCGAGGCCTGGATCGGAAAAAGAGCCTGCCCTGAGTGCAGCGAAGGGAATTTGCATGAGGCGGCCGAGAGACACAACCAGCCCTTCGGCATAGTAATGCCGAAGATCTGGTCAAAGGTCAGCGCCTAGGAATCTGCCAGAGTCCTGCGCACCTCACGGCAACCGGAAGTCAGCGAGGACGCTATCACTTTGCCCCCAGAAGAGATGCACGGTGGCCCAGTACCTGCTAGGAGTTAGGCGGATCATCACGAGCACGCCTGGCTCCAGGCATCAGCTCTCACCCGGACAGATAGACCATATGCATGTTTCTCATCAGTCGCCGTGGGGTGATGGTTGAACGTCCTGGCAAATCAAATCTCCCCGCTCCGCCGGTTCTTCCGTCTCGACACCGTTCGAAGCCGGATTCTCGCGTTCGCGCTGGTAGTGACACTGGTGCCCTCGGGATTCACGGCATGGGTCTCCTACAGCCAAAACAGCCGGGCACTCGAGGAAAAAATCTCTCAGGAGCTCTTGAGTGCCAGCTCCCAGACCGCGCGCGAGATGGACGTCTGGCTCAAGGAGCGTCTGTACGATCTGAGAGTATTCGCCAGCTCCTATGAGGTATCCGAGAACCTGGCAGGCAAGAAGGGTCGCTCGTCTCCCCGAACTCGGCTCAGCGACTATCTCAACTCGGTTCGGGAGCGCTTCAGCGACTACGAGGAGCTGATCGTCGTCGACGCGGCCGGACGCATGGTGGCCAGCAGTGCCACCGAGCCAACGGCTCTTCGGCTGCCTGGAGACTGGCGCAGCGAGCTGAACGCAACCAACGCTGTCGTTGGTGAAGCATTTTGGGACCTTTCCATCGGCAAGGCGATCCTTCTCGTGGCGGTCCCGGTGCAGGGGGCAGACGGAAGGATCGTAGGCGCGCTTGCCGCACGCCTGAATTTGCGTGGGGCGGAACAAAGCCTCCGCGCGTTCGCTCCGGGAACGGCCGGTCGGATTTACCTCGTGGGAAGTAACGGCCGTGTCATGGTGAGCTCGCTTGTCAGTTCGGCGGAGTTGATGAAGATCAGTGTTTCGCCGAGGCTCCTCGAGCGCCTGTCGAAGAACATAGGCAAAGTCACCAGTTACGAGAACGTCTCAGGGGTGGATGTGCTCGGAAGCCTGAAGCAGGTCCCTCGGGTAGGTTGGGCGGTCATGGCCGAAATCCCCACCGACGCTGCCTATCATCAGGTCCGTCGGTTCCGCGATATGACCCTCGCAATAGTAGCCGCGCTTCTCCTGGCTGTCACCGCAATCGCATACTATCTGGCCCTGATCATCGTACGGCCTCTCGAGCGCCTCACGAAAGGTGCCGCCGAGGTCGCCGAAGGCGATCTGGCCGTCGACCTGCCAACCGCCGAGGGAGAGGTGGGCGAGCTGACATACGTGTTCAACCATATGGTCGGCCGGCTGCGTCAAAGCCGACAGCAGCTGGACGCGGTCAACGAAACTCTGCGAGAGCGCAATGAAGAGCTGGAGCGCCTCTCTGCATCCGACTCTCTGACCGGGCTCTCGAATCGCCGAGTCTTGACCCAGCGGCTCTCGGAGGAGCTGCTGCGCTCACAGCGTCAGAATCATTCGTTTACGGTGGTGATGCTGGATGTGGACCACTTCAAGAAGTACAACGATGCCCACGGTCATCCGGCTGGTGATGAAGTTCTGAAGCGAGTCGCCAACATCCTGCGAACCAGCACCCGGGCGGGGGACTGCACTGCTCGCTATGGGGGTGAAGAGTTTGCCGTCCTGCTTTCGGGCAAGGGAGCCGAAGAAGCGATACAGCTGGCTGAGCGGATCCGGGAACGGGTAGCGGAAGAGGAGTTCACGGCCGGCCGGATCACGATCAGCGCGGGTATCGCGGAATTCCCGCACCACGGTCATACCGCCGAGGCAGTAATCTCGAGTGCTGATGAAGCGCTATATCAGGCAAAGCGTGACGGGAGAAACCGGGTGGCCTGCGCGCAGAAGAAGCAGAAGCCGGCCACCCGGAAACACTAAGTTACTGGCGGGACACCAGGCTTCTGAAGATCCAGCCGCTCCGTCCATCCTCTGCGCCAATCCGGATCCACTCATCCACATACGAGTAGCCGATCAGTGAATCCCCGGGCTCGACGGCAAACTCCACCCGGGTAGTGGTACCCGGGCCGGCGCGAACGTTTCCACGACCAGCAGCCTTAAGCCGAATCGGCAGGGCAAAGGCGGTCTCACCGGGTCGCTGAGCCCCGCGTTCGCCGGCGGATAGTCGTCCTCGAGCCGCTCCCGCGAGCGCCTTGGCCTGATTCGCCAGGTAGAGTGCCCCGCCGTAATTCTCCTTATCGAATTCACCGGAGCTCTCCCTCAATAGCCTTCTCGCCTGAGTCGCTTCGGGAGCAGCGGGCTGGCCTGGCCCCGGCTTCAGCGGTTGGAGAGCCACCTCCGCTTCCGCGATAGCCGAAGCAGCCTCGGCCCTGCTGGCAAGCGTCTGCAGCTTCGCCATGGCGCGGACCACCTCCTGCCTCGTCTCTTCCAAGCGCGCCTGCAGCTCCTCCACCTGAGCTTCCTTTTCAAGCACAGTCATCTCGAGCTGGGCGAGGCGCTTCTCCAGGTTGGCACGTGACGGCCCGGTCCGCGCCGGGGGGCGGCGTGGGACAGGGGAGGGCGCCGGCTCGGCTTTGGACGAACACCCATTGGTGAGCAGCACTGCGGCCAGCAGGAAAATGCCTGTGCGCACGTTCTCTACTCCTTCCATGCGCCCAGACGGGCGGGAAAGTAGGATGTAGGAGGAACCTGGCAGAATTAACCGCGAAAGTTATACCTCGGAACCGGCTGGATTGCCAGTCCGGCAACCTGGCGGCTGCGACCGCAGCAACGCCTAGTCGTCATCGCTTCCCGGAGCCTGGCGCTGCCGCTTTGTCGCCGCACGCTTCCGCTTGGCTTCCAGCCGGGCAGCCTTGGCCGCTCGGCTGGGCTTGGTGGGTTTCCTTTTCTTCGGGACCAGCAGCGCCGCGGCTACGGTGGATCGCAAGCGGTCGGTCACGTCATCCTTGTTCCGGAGCTGGCTTCTGGTTCCGCTCGAGACGAGGCGAAGCTGGCCCTCGGTGTCCAACCGGGTCGCCAGTCGCTGAAGCAGCCTGGAGCGTTGTTCCGGGCTCAGGCTGGGAGAGCCCGCCACGTCCCATATGACCTCCACCCGCGTGGATGATGTGTTCACGTGCTGCCCCCCGGGCCCACCCGAACGGGAGGTTCGGTACCGCAGTTCGGAAAGCGGAATGCGAAGATCCGCGCTGATTACCAGTGAATTGTCACTTATCTCGCCGGTCACGCTTTCCTCCATTACGTTTCTGCCCATGTCCGATCTGCGAGATCTGCGCAGTCACCTCTCCACTCTGGGCCGCGTCATCCTGGGATATTCCGGAGGCGTGGATTCGAGCCTGCTTGCGGTGGTTAGCCGTGAGGTTCTGGGCGTCGATGGCTTTCTTGCGGTAATGGGGCGGAGTGCCTCGTATCCCGCAGTTCAGGCCGATGCCGCTCTGGCGCTGGCTGCACAATTCGATATACCCGTTTTCGAGCTCGAAACCAATGAGCTCGAGGATCCGAGATACCTGAGCAACTCCACTGATCGCTGTTACTACTGCAAAGTCCGAGCTATGGACTCGGCTGTCCCGACTGGCAACGGAACGTGGCTTCGACACGATCATCGATGGCACCAACGCCGATGATGTAGGAGAGCATCGTCCGGGAATGCGCGCCGCTGGGGAGCATCGAGTGCGGTCTCCGCTGCTGGATCTCGGCTGGACCAAACGGCAGGTTCGGCGGGCGGCCGAGCAGTTGGCTATCCCCATCTGGGATGCACCGGCGGCACCATGCCTCTCCAGCCGGATACTGTACGGTCTGCAGATCACTCCGGAGCGGCTGCGTCAAGTTGAACAGGGCGAGGAATTCCTCCGCGGCCTGGGGGTGCAGGGTGACTTGCGCGTCCGGCACCATGGTGAGACCGCTCGGCTGGAGGTGACTCCTGATCAGATGGACATCCTGCGCCAACAGTGGGACAGCGTCACTTTGACTTTCGCCGAACTGGGATTTCTCGCCGTCGAGCTTGATCCTCAGGGTTACCGCCGCGGAGGGCTGCTGTCCCTCGCACGGCCCGTCTCCCAGTAATGCGTCTTTTTGTCGCCGTCCCTGTCTCCGAGCCTGCCCGGGAGCAGATTCTGAAACTGCTTGGCCGGCTTCGGAGCGCGGGCTGGCCTGTACGATGGGTGCACGACGAGGGGTTACACATGACACTCAAGTTCTTCGGCGAGGTGGGGCCGGAGCGTCTGGATGTGATTGCAGAGGCGCTCCGCTTTGCCGCCGCGGATGCGGGATCCCTGGCGTTGCAGCTGGGCGAGTTAGGCTCCTTCCCCAGCCGGAGCCGGCCGCGGGTGCTGTGGGTCGGCGTGGATGCACCGCCCGCCCTGGAGCTGCTCCAGGATCGGATCGAGCGAGGGTGCGAGGCGATCGGCTTTCCACCCGAGGGCACGCCGTTCCAGCCGCACATCACCCTCGGACGGGTTCGTGAGGGACAGCGTCTGCCTCGCGGCGGACTCGACGATCACGCGGACGGGTTCGAGAGGGTTCCTTTCATAGGACAGGAGCTCGTGCTGTACGAGAGTGTGCTGACAACAGGAGGCCCTCGCTACGAATCCCGCCTCACACTCGACTTCGGCCGGTAATGGGTTGCCTCTCAGCGCCATTCAAGCTGCTCGGTGGGCTGGCACTGGTGTTCGCGCTGGCGATCGGCTGGCTCTATCGTGATCGCCTCACCACCGAGCTTGGACAGCTGATCAGTCGCTCTTCGAGCGAAGCCTCCATCTCGACCGGAAGGCCCGGCGCCACCGCCTTGAGCTCGGCCAAATCGAAGGTCGACTCTCTCAACGGCTGGAGGGCAGACTCTGTGGTGTTAACGGCCTCGGAGGTCGCATCGCTGATAGGATCCGGGCTCAATCCGGCGTTGCGACGGCAGCTGGATTCATTGGAGGTCGAGCTTCAGGAAGGTGAAGTGGCCGTCAGGGCAAATCTGGCAACGGCGCGGCTGCCTCGGGAGCTGACGGGTCCCCTTGCCATTGCGCTGCGTGAGCGCGAACCGGTCCAGGCCGGCGGCCCTATCAAGGTCATAGGGCGAGGCAAGGCGGAGTGGGCCGTGCAGTCGTTCCGCATCAGGGACTTTCCGATTCCCCGAGACGCGGTGCCCAAGTTGATGGCAAGGGCATTTGGCGGCGCCACGCGCAGCATTCCAATCCGGATTCCTGCCGGGATCAAGGAAATCCGGGTACATCCATACGGAGCGATCCTGTTCGGAGCTCCACGTCCATGACCCATCGCATTCTGATTGTCGACGACGAGGCAGGCATTCGCCAGGCGCTCAAACAGGTGCTGGAGTACGAGGACATGGTGGTGCGGGTCACCTCTTCGGGTGGCGAAGCGATTACGGTGTACCCGGAATTCCGTCCGCACCTGGTCTTTCTCGACGTCAAGATGGCCGGTCTCGATGGACTGGAGACTCTGAGCCGGCTCCGGGATCTCGATCCGAAGGCGCAGGTGGTAATGATTTCGGGGCACGGCACCATTGCGACCGCGGTTGAAGCTACCCAGCGCGGAGCGTTCGACTTTCTGGAGAAGCCGCTCGACACGGACCGCTTGTTGGTGACAGTACGAAATGCCCTCGCGCACTCCGAGCTCGTGGGAGAGAACGTGCGCCTGCGTGAGGCGACGGAGCGGCGCTACGCCATGGTTGGGGAGAGCGCTGCGCTCCAGGCGGTTCGGGCGCTGATCGAGAAGGTCGGACCTACCTCCGCGCGCGTACTCATCACCGGCGAGAATGGCACAGGCAAGGAGCTCGTCGCCCGGGCACTGCACGAGGCCTCTCCCCGGCGGGACCGGCCGTTTGTGGAGGTGAACTGCGCCGCGATTCCTTCCGAGCTGATCGAGAGTGAATTGTTTGGACACATGAAGGGATCGTTCACCGGCGCCTTTGCCGATCGCGCCGGCAAGTTCGAGCAGGCCGATGGGGGCACATTGTTTCTGGATGAAGTCGGCGACATGTCACTCTCGGCCCAGGCGAAGCTCCTGCGGGTGCTTCAGGAAGGTGTGGTGACCCGGATCGGAGGCTCCAAGTCCATCCAGGTGGATGTACGGGTGCTGGCGGCAACGAACAAGGAACTCGAGTCCGAGATCGCAGAAGGACGCTTTCGCGAGGATCTGCTGTACCGGCTCAATGTCGTTCCTATCGAGGTGCCCCCTCTCCGAGAGCGTGCGCAGGACATCCCTGCTCTCGTCACCCACTTTGCCGAGCAGCTCGCTGCGGGCGCGGGAGTACCGGGCCGGAAGTTTTCGGATGACGCCATTCGGCGACTGCAGTCACGCTCCTGGGCCGGGAACATCCGCGAGCTGCGCAACGCGGTGGAACGCATACTCATTCTGGCGCCGGGCAAGGTGATTAGCGCTGCCGACATCGAGACGCTGCTCCCGGTGCCTGCAATCCCGGGTGCGGAGGGCGGAGGTCAAACTTTCGAGACGTTCAAGCAGGAAGCGGAGAAAACGTTTCTGGCACAGAAGCTCAAGGAGCATGACTGGAATGTCTCGGAGACTGCGCGTGCTCTGAAAATGCCCCGCTCGAATCTTTACAAGAAGATCGAGCGTTACAGACTCACCCGGGAGCCGGTATGAACGAGGAGCCACGGAACTGGGATAAGGAGCTCGCCAACATCGATAAGGCGATCGCCCGTCAGCCCGCGCCGCGCAGCGCCACCGGTGGGGACGGCGGCGCGCCCGGTCCTTCAGCCGTCGCGTCGCTTTGTGGCACTGACCTGGTTCTGGACTGCGCTCGCTCTCATTCTCGCCATCGCACTGCCACTCTGGCCCAACGACAAGAGTTGCGGGCTCCGGCTGGTGTTCTATCTCGGTGCGGCGGGCATCGCCCTACTTATGGGCGTGCTGGGGGCGTTGTCGAGCTGGTCGTACCGGCGCGGCTTGGCCCATCTGCTGTCCCTCCTCGCGATTGTGTGGGCGGGCGTGATGGCTGCGCGTGAGATTCTGCCGCGCGCAGGCTACGCGCGGCATGAACTGACCTGGAGCTGTCCCGACCCCGGTCCTGTGAACGCTCCCGTAAACGCTCCCGTAGAGGCCCCAGCGCCAAGGACACCTTGATGCCTTCCACCGCTCGCCCACGTGCCTCATCGGGCGCCACTCAGGCGCCCCAACGATCATTGGACATGGCCAAGACTTTCAAGAACTACATCGCCGGCGAGTGGGTCACTCCCAGCGACGGGTGCCTTTTTCGAGAATCGCAACCCCGCAAATATCACCGACCTGATCGGTAAGTTTCCGGACTCCGATGCCAAGGATGTCGAGGCGGCGGTACGCTCAGCCAAACGCGGCTTTGCCGTCTGGTCGAAAACCCCGCCACCGGTGAGAGGCGATGTGCTCCGCCGAGTTGGGGATCTGCTGGTCTCACGCAAGGACGCGATTGCCACCGCGATGACACGCGAGATGGGCAAGGTCCTGGCAGAGACCCGAGGGGACGTTCAGGAAGGCATCGATACCGCGTACTATGCGGCTACCGAGGGGCGTCGGCTCTTTGGCCACGTCGTTCCGTCCGAGCTCCGGTCCAAGTGGGCTATGAGCTACCGCCGCCCTATCGGAGTCGTTGGACTCATCACGCCTTTCAACTTCCCGCTGGCGATCCCGACCTGGAAGATGTTTCCCGCATTGCTGTGCGGGAACTCGGTGATCATCAAACCCTCCGAGGACGTTCCCCATACCGTTCATATCCTGGTGGAGATCCTGCTGGAGGCTGGGCTTCCCCCGGAGGTGGTTCAGTTGGTACATGGCCGGGGGGAGACAGTAGGGAAGGCATTGGTCGAGCATCCCGAGGTGCCGGTCATCTCGTTTACCGGCTCGACGGAAACCGGGGCGTTGATCGGCGAGACCTGCGGTCGCATGCACAAGAGGCTGTCGCTCGAGATGGGCGGAAAGAACGCCATGATCGTCATGGACGACGCCGATCTCGACCTGGCGCTGGAAGGCGTGCTCTGGGGTGCATTCGGCACGACTGGCCAGCGTTGCACCGCTACCAGCCGCCTCATCTTGCACCAGAAGGTTCATGACCGATTTCTCAGCCGTCTGGCGGATGCCGCCAACAAACTGCGTCTGGGTGACGGGACCGCCGACAACACCGACGTCGGCCCATTGATTCATGAGGCCTCCCGAAAGAAGGTGGAGCAATACATCGGCATCGGGCAGCAGGAAGGCGCCGAACTCATCACGGGCGGAAAGGTGGCCGCCGACGCCGGTCTCAAGGACGGATGGTTCTACCGTCCCACCGTGTTCGCTGGAGTCAAGCCTGGTACGCGCCTCGAGCAGGAGGAGATTTTCGGGCCGGTGCTTAGCGTGATCAAGGTAGGTTCGTTCGAGGAGGCGGTGGGGGTGAACAACGATGTACGCTATGGCCTCTCGAGCTCGATTTACACAGCCAGCGTCGATCGGGCCTTTCGAGCCATGCAGGAGCTGGATAACGGTATCACCTACGTGAACGCACCTACGATCGGGGCCGAAGCGCACCTCCCCTTCGGTGGAGTAAAGGCGACCGGAAACGGTCACCGTGAAGGCGGATGGGAAGTGTACGAGTTCTACTCCGAGACTAAGGTCTGCTACGTCGACTACTCAGGGAAACTCCAGCGGGCGCAACTGGACACGTATGATGTGTGACCAGAGGCGACAGGCGCAGACGCGAGACGCTAGACCCTAGACGCCAGTTAGGGCGGCAGTCACCTGCAACTCTCAGAACAGGGGTGAAATGGTACCGCTCTGGGTGACGGTGATCACACATGTCTCACGAGGCGGCCCGCGAATGGCGCCGAGGTCGCGGAATCCATTGCGCACTCCAACACCGCAGGGTAAGGTTCGTAAAGAGCTACTTCTGTCAAATCGTTCTCAGCCGATGGATGTTCTCTCGATGCCTTCGACGTTCGAGTGACTCCCCAGATCAGTACGAGGTCGAGCCGCATGCGTCCAATGCAGGTCGGTGCCGGTAAGCGCGGTCCGTCGTTTGACGAGGGCTCGCTGGACCAGTACCTGCGTGAGATCAGCAAGTACCCGCTGATACCGCAGGAGGAGGAGGTCAACCTCGCGCAGCGGATCCGCGTGGGTGAGGAAGAGGCCCTCGACAAGCTGGTGCGCAGCAATCTTCGCTTCGTGGTATCGGTGGCCAAGAAGTATCAAAATCAGGGCGTTTCGCTCGCCGATCTGATCAATGAGGGAAATCTCGGCCTCATCCGGGCCGCACATAAGTTCGACGAAACGAAGGGCATCAAGTTTATCTCTTACGCGGTGTGGTGGATCCGTCAGGCCATACTGCAGGCCCTGGCCGAGCAAAGCCGCATTGTCCGGGTTCCGCTCAATCGCGCCGGCACTCTCCATCGCATCGGCAAGCGTTCATCGGCCTTGCTTCAGGAGCTGGGCCGGGAGCCCACGCCCTCGGAGATCGCGGAGGGCATGGACATCTCGATGGAGGAGGTCCAGAAGACATTATCTATCTCTCAGAACCACCTCTCCCTTGACGCTCCGCTCACTCCCGGTGAAGACAACAAGCTGCTCGACTACCTGCCCGATACTCAGAACCCGGGTCCGGATTCGGAGACCTTCGAGCACGCGTTGACGGAATCGATCGAGGAGGTCCTCTCCACGCTGAAAGAGCGGGAGGCAAAGATTCTTCGCCTGTATTTCGGTTTGGATGGGCCGGAGCCGATGACGCTGGAAGAGATCGGCAGCCTGCTGGGTATTACCCGCGAGCGAGTCCGGCAGATCAAGGAAAAGGCATTGAGCCGCCTCCGTCACGTCAGCCGTGCCCGCGCCCTCGAGAGCTTCCTCGCCTAACCCCGAAGTATCTGCTGAACCTGATCCCACTCGATCAAAAATGCATCGTGACCGTAGAGCGAGGCGATCTCACGGTACTCTGTGTTGACTCCCGCGGTACGGTAGGCTGATACCCACTCTCGTACTTCGGCCGGCAAGTACAGGATATCGGAATCGATGCCTACACCGACGACCTGACCGACCCGCGTCGAAGTCTCGAGCCCGGCAGCTGCAAAATCTCCGATATCGTGCAAATCCATGGTTCGCATCAACGCCACATAGCTGGCCGGATCGAATCGCGCCACGAGCTTCTCCCCCTGCCTGCGGAGATAGTGCTCCACATCAAACATCTCTCCGGATCTGGAGGACAGCCGTCCGAATCGGGCCTGAAACTCCGCTCCCGACCGGTAGGTGATCATCGCCAGCGCACGCGCGGCCGCCAGCCCCGCTGCCGGTCCTTCACCCGGTAGGTAGTTTCCTTCCTTCCACGCAGGATCTGCTTCGATCGACATTCGCTGAACGGCGTTCCACCCGATCGCCTGCGGAGAGGCGGCTCCCGGCGCGGCGAAGACCACGAGGCGGTCGGTGGCAATACTGGTCACACGGCCCCACTCCAGGGCCACCATGCCACCGAGGGACCCTCCGGTTGCAAGGGCCAGCCGATGCACACCCAGGTGCTCGAGCAGGGGGATGTGAGCCCTGGCAAGATCGGACGGTGTCAGTTCCGGGAACCTGGCACCCCGTTCAGCCCTCCACTCCGCTGGACCGCTCGACCCGTAGCAGCTACCTAAAAGGTTCGCGGCAAGGACAGCGTGCCGTGAAGTGTCTAACGCCTTCCCCGGGCCAAGCAGCGGCCCCCACCAGCCATCCACATCAGCACTGCCGGTCAGTGCGTGAAACACGAGAATCCAACCGTTCTCCTCGGCTGCTTCCACATCGCCGAAGATACGGTAACGCAGGTGAAGGCCGGACAGTGACTGTCCGGCCGCCGTCGTGAGCTGCGCGATGGGGAAATCAAGAGTCGAGCTGCCGAGCCTGACTGCCGCCATCGCTTCCTCCGTTAGTTCCGTCATGTAGCTTCTCGCAGGCTGACTATCTGACCGCTGCTACCTGCTGGTCGGTCTGCGCTGAGCCGGCGGTGGCCGCATCGCCCAGGGCCTGATCCAGATCGGCGATGAGATCGCGTACGTCTTCGAGTCCGACGGATAAGCGCACCAGCTCTGGCGTCACGCCGGTAGCCTTCTGCTGCTCGGGCGTGAGCTGTTCGTGGGTTGTCGATGCCGGGTGGATGATCAGTGACTTTGCGTCGCCGACATTCGCCAGCAATGAGAACAGCTTGACCCGATCGATAAGGGCACGTGCCACCGCGTGACCACCTTTGACACCGAAGGTGAGCACGCCGCCAAATCCACTCCTCAGATATTTGATTGCGTTCTTGTGCTCGGGATGTGTATCCAGTCCAGGATAGGACACCCACTCCACCCGGCTATCCCGCGCCAGCCAGCGAGCCACCGCAAGCGCGTTGTCGGAATGGCGCTGAATGCGGAGCGGCAGGGTCTCGAGACCCTGCAGAAACAGGAATGAGTTGAACGGAGACAGAGCCGGGCCAAGATCACGGAGGAGCTGCACCCGGAGCTTGATGATGAAAGCAGCGGCCTCGAACGCCTCGGTGTATACCAGCCCGTGGTAGGAAAGATCCGGTGTCGTAAACTCCGGAAAGCGCTTCCGTGATTCGGGACTGGACCAATCGAACCGTCCCGCATCGACCACCACACCGCCAATGGCGGTTCCATGGCCGCCGATCCATTTCGTTGCCGAATGGACCACGATATCTGCCCCGTAATCGATGGGGCGGCTCAGCAGCCCGGCGGCACCAAAGGTATTGTCGACCACGAGTGGAACACCGGCGGTATGCGCAATGTCAGCCAGCGCCTCGAAGTTGGGCACGTCGAGTCTGGGGTTTCCGATGGTCTCGACGAACAGCAGGCGGGTGCCGGAGTCGATCGCGGCGCGCACCTGATCGAGATTGTGGATGTCCACGAACTTCGTCGTGATCCCCCACTTCGGCAGCGTGTAGGCGAAGAGATTGTAGGTGCCGCCATAGAGCGTTTGGGATGAGACGACGTTGTCACCCGCTTTCGCGAGGTTCAGAATGCTCAGCGTGGTAGCGGCCTGTCCACTCGACACTGCGAGGGCCGCGATGCCTCCCTCGAGCTCGGCTATCCTTTTCTCGAACACATCGCTGGTTGGGTTCATGATCCGGGTGTAGATGTTCCCGAATACCCGAAGACCAAAGAGATCTGCCGCGTGCTGCGTGTCGTTGAAGACGTAGCTGGTGGTCGCATAAATCGGGACGGCCCGTGCATTGGTTGCGGGATCTGGAACTTGACCGGCGTGAAGCGCCACGGTGTTGGGCTGATAGCTCATGGACGTGCTCCTCTCAAGGTGAAAAAGAAAAAGCCCGGATCACTGGAGTGTCCGGGCCTCGGTCGCTGTCGGGAGAACGATTTGCTCTCCGTCTCCTGCCTACGTGCGCCGAACCCCGGTCCACCCCGCGAAGGGGAGACACATTGAAATTCGGCAGCACATCCTGGCGGAACGGCGCATCCGTCAACGACCTCATCATGGGTGTGGGGAAGCAAAAAGCCCCCCGGCCTACAAGCGCGGAGGGGCTACGTCCGGCGCTTTAGCTCTTTGGTTCGGCCCCGACCGGCGCCTGGCGGGAGCAAGTGGCCTTAAATCCACCGCCGTAATGTCTAGACTACACGTGACCTCAGACGCTGTCAAGCCGACCTCCTCGTTTCCGATGCAATCCGCTTGCTGATACCGAACACCCGGGTCATTCTTCCGGCGTTCGCCATCACTCACTCTTCCCGCATCTGCCTTCGACTTCTATGGCCAGCAACGCATCGTTCGACGTGTCCACCGGTGCCGATCTCCAGGAGGTGGACAACGCAGTCAATCAGACGCTCAAGGAGATTGCGCAGCGGTACGACTTCAAGGGAACTCACTGCACTGTGGACTTCGATCGTGCCAAGGCGGAAATCCGGCTCAGTGCGGACGACGAGTTTCGCATGGATGCGCTGGTCGACGTGCTCCAGACCAAGATGATCAAGCGTGGTGTGCCGGTGAAGAATCTGAAGGTGGGTGACGTGGAACAGGCCACCGGTCAAAGTGTACGACGCACGGTGACACTGACGCAGGGCATTCCCCAGGATGTCTCCAAGCGCATAACGAAGGCGGTGAAGGAGGGTGGCTTCAAGAAAGTGCAGACCAGCATCCAGGGAGAAGAAATCAGGGTCACGGCTCCCTCGCGAGACGAGCTGCAAGCTGTCATCGCGTTTCTCAAGGGCGAGGATTTCGGGATCGAGCTGAAGTTCGGAAACTACCGGGGGTAGGTACGTGATAGGCTGGCATCCACCCGCCGTTCTCTCACTGGCCGTGCTCGTGAGCTGCACCCCTGGTGCGGTGACGGTCAGCCAGCCATCTGACGTCCCCGCCCCCACCTCGCGTGAGACGGAGATCAAGGTCGGTCTCGTCGTCGGGGCTCCTTCGGCGACGCTCGGTGGAACAACAGCTGTGGCCATTACGGAGCCCGATGGCACTCCGGTCGCGACGATTGCTGCCGGTCAGACGTGGCGAGTTTCGGCCCGTCCGGGCGGGCTGGTGATGACCGGCACCGGAGGCCTGACGTCCGATGCCTTCGAAGCGCTCATGCTGGTGCCGGCCGACAATTCGCCGATCTGGGTCAACGGAAAGCCCTACCGCGGCAGGGCGGAGGTGCTCCGCGACAGAACGGGACTCACAGTGGTGAACCGGCTTCCAATGGAGACATACTTGCTCGGCGTGGTCTCAGCCGAAATGGGCCGAAGAAACTCCTCCGAGCTGGCGGCGCTACGGGCCCAGGCCGTGGTCTCCCGCACGTACGCGTTCAGGAATCTGCGTCGCTGGCGGGCCGAGGGCTTTGACCTCTATGCAACTGTGTCCGATCAGGCCTACGGCGGGATCGGCGCTGAAACTCCCGAGGGACGTGTCGCTGTGAGCGAGACCCGTGGCAGGATCCTCACCTACAACGGTGCGCCGATCGAGGCCTTCTATTACTCGACGTGTGGGGGGCGGACCGCTGACGGATATGAAGTCTTTCGCGGCGCCTCGCGGCCATACCTGAGGTCCGGGATGGACGTAGCGCCGCACGGAAACGCTTACTGCAGCATCTCGCCCCGATACCGTTGGAGAGAGGAGTGGAGTGGCAGTAGCCTTCGCGCCGTTCTCGCTCGCTACCTGCCAAACCCGACTGGCGTAAGCCGGAACCTGGACCGGCTGGCCGACATCAGAGTTACCCGCCGCACCGGCTCAGGCCGGGTCGATCAGCTGGTGGTATCGGCCGCGGGGTCGGAGGTCCGCGTAGACGGACAGTCGAACATACGGCAGGTTTTGAGAACACCGGGTGGGGACCTGTTGCGCAGCACCGCGTTTACGCTTGTGGTGTCAGGGGCAGGGAACAGCGTGAGTCACCTCGTGGCTGAGGGGACCGGTGCCGGTCACGGAGTTGGCCTCTGCCAGTGGGGCGCCGTAGGGCGGGCGCGAGCAGGGCAGCGCCTCGAGGAAATTCTTGCCGCGTACTATCCGGGAACTACCCTGGAACGCCGGTACTGATGAGGACAGACGCATGACTGCCAGTCGCAGTGCCGCACCAGCCGAGCGCCTCAAGGTCGGGATAATCGGTGGTGGCGCGATCACCCAAGTGGCCCATCTTCCCGTGCTCAAGAAGATGCGCAGTGTCGACGTTCAGGCGATCTGTGACACCGACCTTCCCAAGGCGCGGGCTCTGGCCGACCGATTCAGTATCAAGGATGCGTTCGATGACATCGAGGAGCTTCTGCGATACGAAGCGCTGGATGCTGTTGTGATCTGCTCGCCTAATCACCTCCATGAATCGCACATTATGGCGGCCCTGTCTGCCGACCTGCATGTGCTCGTGGAGAAACCTTTGGCCATGTCGGCCACGAGTGTCCAGCGTATCCTGCGCACCGTCGAGAAGCACAATCACGTCGTCATGGTCGGCATGAACCACCGGTACCGTCCCGACGTACAAATAGTGCGGAGCTTCGTCCAGAGTGGGGAGCTTGGAACGATCGAGAGCATCCGCGGGAGCTGGCATGTCTTCCGGCCAGGGCGGACACAGCTCGGATGGCGTCAGCGCCGGGACCAGGCAGGTGGCGGCGCCATGCTGGATCTGGGTCTCTCGATTCTGGATCTGGGCCTCTGGCTCGGCGGGAGCTCGCCACCAGCCCGGGTAAGCGCGACGCTCGATGCGGCGGGCAAGGAGCGCACGGTGGAGCAATCCGGCAGTGCATTCGTGATCTGTGAGAACGGCACGTCGGTCTTCGTTGATGTGACCTGGCGGCATCTCGGGGAAGGGGAACGATTCGGTGTGGGCATCCGCGGCAGCAAGGGCACCGCAGGCATCAACCCGCTGAACGTCTGGAAGGAGCTGCACGGCGTGGCTATGGATGTCTCACCAACCGGCTCGGTCAGTCGCGAGAACGCCTTTACCGCCTCATACAGAGCGGAGTGGGCCCATTTCCTGGCGGCAATCGCCGGAGAGGCACGCGTACCATCCCTGCAGGAACATCTGACGCTCCACAAGGTCATGGATGCCATCTATCGCTCGGCGGTCGAGGGGCGGGACGTGAGTCTGTGAAGTGGGGCAGCGGGACAGCGGGGCAGTGGGGCAGTGCCTATCGTAAGCTGCTACGCCTCTGTGCTGTGAGTCTTCTATTCCCTTGTGGTATCTCCGCAGCTCAACAGACCGCCCCGCCGCCCCGCCGTCCCGCTGACGCGCTGACTGTGTACCTCATGACGATGGGTCCGGGGAAGGCGGTGTGGGAGCGGTTCGGCCACAATGCGATCTGGATACACGATCCGGGAGGCGGCACCGATGAGGCCTATAACTATGGCCTCTTCGACCTGCGGCAGGAAAAGTTTCTGGTCCGTTTTCTTCAGGGGCGCATGTGGTACTGGATGCAGGGCTTTCCCGCCGCGTCATACGTGGAGCTCTACCGCCGCGCCAACCGTTCCGTGTGGATCCAGGAGCTGGAAATGACGCCAGAGGCAAAGCGGCAGCTGCAGGCTTTCCTCGAATGGAACGAGCTGCCGGAGAACCGCTTTTACCATTACGACTATTACCGCGACAACTGCTCGACTCGAGTGCGAGACGCGCTCGATCGCGCCCTGGGTAACCGCATCAGGGACTACGCCGGCACTCTCGCCACGGGAAAGACCTACCGATTCCACACTCGGCGGCTTACGGCGAACGATCCGCTGGTCTATACCGGCTTGTTGCTGGGACTTGGTCAACCGGTAGACCGGGAAATCTCTGCCTGGGACGAAATGTTCCTGCCTCTCGCCTTGCGAGAGCACATCCGGAATGTCTCCGTGGCCGACGCTCGGGGAAATCAGGTGTCCGTCGTGCGATCCGAGCAAACACTGTTCGAATCAACCGATGTGCCGCCGCCTCCGACGCCCCCTTTCTGGCTGCCCGCGTATGTTGCCCTCGGGGTAGCAGTAGCGGCAGCAACTGTGGTGCTGGCAAAGGCAGGAACCACCAGGCCTGCTGCACGCCGCAGCTTCACTGCCCTGGCCGGAGGTTGGTCACTGTTGGCGGGAATCTTCGGTCTGGTGCTGGCTGGCCTCTGGGCCTTCACCGATCATGCCGCAGCCTACCAGAACGAGAACCTGCTTCAGATGAACCCGCTGCAGTTGGCGCTGTTCCCAATGCTGGTGCGCTCGACCTCCACAGCCGCCCAGAGGCGTGTATGGGTTGCGGGTTTGCTGGCAGCTATTTCCCTGGCTGGAGTGCTGCTGAAGCTGTTACCCGGATTCTATCAGGTGAATGGTGAGATCGTTGGGCTGGCGCTTCCGATTCATCTCGGAGTTGCTGCGGGGTGCTATTACCTCAGTCGCTGCATTCCATCCCGCGCCTCGGCGTACTCAGGGTAAGCGGTCAGGGCGCGCTGGTAGTGCTCCGCTGCCTTCGCCCGGTCTCCTTCCTTCTCATACATCAGACCAAGGCTGTACTGGGTCACCGCGTCCGCGGGGACCTCGCTTCTCCCCCCAGGTGAGCCGCCGGAAGCCGAGAGACTGGCGGCGGTCAGAATCTTGGCGGCGATGTCCTGCATGATCCGCGACATCTCGGCACGATCCTGCAGCTCTGGTGCGCTGTTGGACACTACCTTGATGATCTGGCCGCTTCCTACATCCACCACCCGGGCGTCGATACGGAACTTGCCATAGAAGTCGGCGAAGTTGCCGGTGACGACATACCGGGCGCCAGCTCCGGTTCCGACTCGTGACGCCGTTGCGGCATCCACCCGTCCGTTTGGTGCCAGGTTTTCGGCTTTCAGCGCAGCCTCGACTCGAGCGCGGTCAGCGACCCGGACTCTCGGGTGCTTCGCGAGCTCAGTTCCGAGCATGGTGGGGATGCTGACTTCCAGAGCGCGGAATACTTCCTTATCCTGTCCGTACGATCCCCGGTCCTCGAACGGCAGCACTGCAATGGTGATCGAACTTTGAGCCGGAGCCACGGTTGCCAGCAGGCTGCTCCCAAGCACACTCGACAAAACGGCGCGGATCATGGGATCCCCTCAGAGAGAGAAATGCATTCCTTCGGCTGCTGCGTCGACGACGAGGCGTGGCGCGATCTTGGCAGCATATTTCCGGGTGTCTGCAAGGAGCCGGTCCAGCGCTGCATCGTCATGTTCCGGCTCGTGATGGAAAAGAATCAGTCGAGCACATCCGGCGTCAGCCGCGAGATCCACCGCCTGCCGCGGTGTTGAATGTCCCCAACCGGCCCGCGCCTGAATGATCTGATCCAGGTACATGGCATCATGGATCAATGTGTCGGCCCCCTCCAGAAATCCCACCAGCCTTGATCTCCAATCCGCAGGCACCTCGTAGCTTCCCCCGGGGCCCAGCTCGTTATCGGTGAGATATGCCAGCTCGTGGCCCCCGGACGATGGAGCGAGCCGGTAGCCTAGAGTGGTGCCAGGATGCCGCAGACGAATGGTGCAGACCCTGAAGTCCTCCAGATCGAAGTCGCCCTGGCTGATTTCAATGACGGCAAGCGACGCCGCGAGGGCGTTCAGAGGTACGGGAAAAACCATCGGGTCCATCTGGCGACCAAGGATGTCCTTGAGTGGTACGCCCTCCTGCGCGGCCCCGTAGATGTTGACCGATGTGTTGCGGGAACTGAGTGGCTTGAAGAAAGGCAGCCCTTGGATGTGATCCCAGTGGGTATGAGAGAGAAGGATGTCGGACGAAAGTATTCCGTTGCGCTGCTTCATGAGGTCGTGCCCAAGCGGCCGCAGCCCACTCCCGGCATCGAGGATCACCAGGTGGTCACCTCTGCCTGTAATGCTGATGCAGGCCGTGTTTCCGCCGTATCTCGCTGTACCGGGTCCAGGGGTCGGAATCGAACCCCGAGCTCCCCAGATTGTCACCTCGTGCCTCACGGCGGGCTACTCAGGAAGGGTGTGCCCATCCCGCAACCTCTCTGGGCGCGCGCGGCGCCGGCAGCGGTCGCAGTCACGGGCATCATGTGAGCCTGATCACGACCTCCGGGCAGCCAGCATAAGAGAGCGGCGGTCCTTGAGGGTAATGTCTTTGCGGGTTACCTGGATGATCCCACGTTCCACGAGATTCCGCATGGTTCGCGAGACGGTTTCGCGACTCGACCCGATCATCTGCGCGATGGTATGGTGGGTAAGCTTGCGGGTGATGCGATCTCCCCCTTCGTCCTCTGCCATGCGGAGCAGCAGGTGAGCGACACGCCCATTTACGTCCAGCAGCACCAGGCTGCCGATCTTCTCGTCCGCGCGCCGGAGACGTCGGGAGATTTCTTTTAACAGGGAGATGGCGACTTCGGGCGAGTTCCGCAGGCGGGCATGAAAGTCTTCGCGTCGAAGGACGAGAAGGCTGGAGTCGTCCATAGCGATCACGTGGGCCGATCTCGGCTCCTCGTCGATGACGGCCATTTCGCCGAAGAAGCTGCCCTCGCCGAGTACCGACAGGATGACTTCCCGTCCATCCTCTGCGATCAACACCACTTTGACCTGCCCAGCGGCCACGAGAAAGAGGGCGTCTCCCGGGTCGTCCTCGAAGACGATCACGCTCCCCTTCGGATAGCTGCGCTCCCGAGTCAAATCGGCAAACGCGCTGAGATCAGCTTCCCCTAATCCGGAAAACAGGGGGACCTTCCGCAGGACCTCCATCGGGGACAGAGCCACTCGCGCCTCTCGATAGTGGAAGTGTTTGGGGGTAGCATACTTGCGCCCGGGAATACTGTCAATCAGCGGTGCCGCGATGAGCAAGGGCGGCAATCTTCGTCGTTGACGGCGCTCGGGCGGCTCGGCGCCGGTTGCATTCGGGGCTGGAAGCCGTCTAGATTGAAGGGCTTAGCGATAACCAATGGAGCACAAAATGAAGGCCGACGTTCATCCGCCCTACCGCAAGCTCAAGGTCCAGTGCGCCTGTGGTAACCAGTTCGAGACGCGCTCTACGTCCACCTCGATTCACGTCGAGGTGTGCGCCCAGTGCCACCCGTACTTCACGGGGAGGCAGCGTCTTGTGGACACCGCCGGCCGCGTGGATCGGTTCCGCCGGAGATACCAGACCGAGTCGACAACCCCGGCGCCTTCGGAGTAAGCATGGAGGCCCGACTCCGCCAGGCACTGCTCCAGGCGGAGGAGGTCGCCCGGGCGCTCGCCGATCCGGGTGTAGGTAAGGATCCTGAAAAGCTCAGATCCCTCGGTCGCGAACATACCCGGCTCGCTCCGGTCGTTCGACTGGCCGAGCGTCTCACACGTTTGCAGCGCGAATTGGAACAAGCTCGGAGTCTGGCTGAAGAGCCTGACGCCGAGCTTGTCGCTTTGGCGAAGGAAGACGTCGCCACACTCTCCGCCGAGATCTCCGAGATCACAACCGAGCTTCATGAGCTCCTTCTCCCGCGAGATCCTCACGATGACCGCGACGCGATCATCGAAATCCGTGCTGGAACGGGAGGCGACGAGGCGGCGCTCTTCGGGGCCGACCTCTACCGCATGTACCAGCGCTACAGTGAGAGACACGGTCTCTCCTGGGAGCCGATCTCTGTCAGCGAGGGCACCCTTGGCGGAATCAAGGAAGCCATCGTCGCCGTACGGGGACCCGAAGCGTATGGACTCCTCCGTCGTGAATCCGGGGTTCACCGGGTTCAGCGGGTACCGGCCACGGAAACCCAGGGCCGGATTCACACCTCGGCGGCCACGGTAG
The DNA here is from genome assembly GCA_963730915.1 of uncultured Gemmatimonadales bacterium. Taxonomy (GTDB): domain Bacteria; phylum Gemmatimonadota; class Gemmatimonadetes; order Gemmatimonadales; family GWC2-71-9; genus CAVVWJ01. Next base: position 811,942 of record CAVSTR010000005.1, read on the forward strand.
CTGTGTTGCCTGAGGCTGAAGAAGTTGATATCAAGATCGAGCCACAGGACCTGAAGATCGATGTCTTCCGTTCATCTGGCCCCGGCGGTCAGAGCGTGAACACGACGGACAGCGCGGTGCGCATTACGCATCTGCCTACCGGTGTTGTGGTAAGCCAGCAGGATCAGAAATCACAGCTCCAGAATAAGATCAAGGCCATGGAGGTGCTCCGCGCGCGGCTGTTCGACCGGATGCTTGCCGAGCAAGAGGCTGCGCGATCACGGGATCGCCGCTCGATGGTCGGTACAGGCGACCGTTCGGCGAAGATCCGGACCTACAACTTCCCGCAGAGTCGCATCACCGACCACCGCATCAACCTGTCGGTTCACAATCTCAATGATGTACTGAATGGCGGATTGGATGAGATGGTAGATGCGCTGCGAATGGCGAGCCGGCAGGAAATGCTGGATGCCTGACGTGGCAATGATGGTCGGATCCCTGGTGGCCGATGGCGCGCGACGTCTGCGTAAGGCGGGCGTTTCAGAGCCCGCGGCGGGAAGCCATCCGTCTCTGGGCAGGCGTAACGAACGGGAATCCCGCAGATGTTGCGCTCGACCGAGAACGGATCGTCGATGGGCAGACGGAGGGGCGCTACGAACGCGCTGTCGCTCGACGAGCTGCCGGTGAGCCCCTGGCGCATGTCATCGGCACGGTCGGCTTTCGAAAGCTGGATTTGAAAACGGATGCCAGAGCCTTGATCCCGCGCCCGGAGACCGAAGGCCTGATCGATCTGCTGCTACAGCGCGTACGGACTGGACGCATCGTGGATGTGGGAACCGGCAGCGGGTGTATCGCCCTCAGCCTGGTGCAGGAGGGGAGCTTCGCTGAGGTCGTGGCCGTCGACATTTCCCGGGATGCATTGTCGCTGGCAAAGCTGAACTGTGAGTCCACTGGTCTTCGCTTCAGCCTGGTCCAGGGTGACATGTGTCAGCCGCTGAGGAAGCACGCGTTCGACGCGCTGATCTCGAACCCCCCCTATCTTACAGAAGCAGAGTACGGGGACCTCGACCCTTCGGTGGGTGAGTGGGAGCCTGAGCTCGCGTTGGTCGGTGGACCTGATGGTCTGCAAGCCATCAGGCGGTTGTTGGACGAAGGCCGTAATGTTCTCTCCCCTGGGGGATGGCTGGCGCTCGAGCTCGACTGCTCTCGCGCCACTGCAACGGCGGTCCAGGCCGGCGCTCTCGGATGGCAAGACGTGGGTGTGCATGTTGACCTATTTGGTCGCGAGCGGTACCTGCTCGCGCGGAGGAGCAACACAAGGTGATCTGGGACAAGGCGCAGGAGCTGGGACGGCAGATCGGCCAGTCGGCGGAATACCAGGCCCTGCGGCGAGCAGAGACAACGCTCAGGGAAGACAAGGAGACGGTCGCGAAGCTGGACCAGATCCAGACGCTGGCGCGGCAGGTAGACCAGATTGTCTCGACCGGCCAGATGCCGGACCAGGCAACAGCGGAAGCCTATGAAGGGGCAGTACGGGATCTGGAGATGAGCCCTACTGGTCAGGCGTACGTCGTTGCCCGGGCGAACTTCGAGAAGCTGATGCAGCGGGTAAACCAGCAAATCAGCGAAGGTATGGAAAAAGGAGCCACCAGCAGCATCATCACGCTGGGATGACGCGCCGGGGCTTTTTCCTGGTTCTGGAAGGGCCCGAAGGTTCAGGCAAATCCACCTTGCTCGGACCTCTGGTCGAGCGGATGCGGGCGACCGACATTCACCCGGTGGTCGTACGAGAGCCGGGAGGAACTCGGGCGTCGGAGATCGCCAGGCAGGCGGTGCTCGATCCTGACCACGCCCTTGGACCGATAGCGGAACTATTTTTCTATCTGGCCGCCAGGGCGGATCTGGTGCAGACGGTCATTTCGCCTGCGTTGGCAGAGGGACGCGTGGTGATCTCCGATCGATTTGCACTGTCGACCGAAGCGTACCAGATGGCAGGAAGAGGGCTCGATCCGGTACTGGTGAGGACGGCCAATCAGGCGGCCACGCAGGGACTCCAGCCCGACCTCACCTTGATTCTGGACCTTGCGCCGGAGCTGGGCCAGGCGAGGCAGATCGCCGGAGGGAAAAGGCAGGACAGGCTCGACCGTGAGAGCCTCGAGTTCCACCGGCGCGTCATGGACTACTATCTAGCGGTGCAGGGGATTGGCGTGCGACATTTGGATGCCAGGCTGCCGCCGGACCAGCTCTTGCAGGCCGCCTGGGGTGAGGTGTGCAGGGCCGCCCCCGAACAATTTCAGTCTGCAGTCGGTTAAGCATATACAGGGCTATCGTCTAGGGCTGAAGTCGTCTCCCTCCTCAACTGGGGCGGATACGAGAATCACCCCGGTTCACTGTCGAACGAATGTGTCAGCTATTCTGCGCGAGTGGAGGCGAAAATGAAGCAGCGTTGGAGTCTGATTGCGTTGGTTGCGCTGATCTCCTTTTTCAGTGGGGGATGGCTGCTCCAGCGCGGAGTCGCCAGTGACGGCAACGTCTATCAGCAGGCTCGCCTGTTCGATGACGTGCTGGGTCACGTCAACACCTATTTCGTCGACTCGATCGGCGAGACCGATCTGTATCAGAAGGCGACGCGCGGCATGCTGGAGCAGCTCATGGATCCCTACTCCGTGCTGCTCACCGGCGACGACTACAAGGCCCTGACCGAACAAACCTCCGGCAACTACGCTGGTCTTGGCATTCAGATCGATGTTCGGGATGGTTGGATCACCGTGGTCGCTCCGCTTCCAGAAACACCCGCTGAACGAGCCGGCATCGAAACTGGTGATCAGATCATCGAAGTCGATGGGAAGTCCACCGAGGGCTGGAAGAACGATCAGGCGGTGAAGGCTCTTCGGGGCGAGGCCGGGTCGAAGATAGTCATCACGGTCCGTCGCAGCGGGATTCCCGAGCCAATCAAGTACCGCCTTACTCGTGCCCAGATTCACATGAAGTCGGTTCCGGCGGGAACCATGTTCGAAGGCGGCGTGGGCTATATCTCTCTGAATCCGGTGAGTGAAACCTCTGCTGAGGAGCTGCGGCAGGAGATCGCGGGCATGAAGACCCGCGGCATGAAGTCCCTGATCATGGATCTGCGCGGCAATCCCGGGGGGCTTCTCGACCAGGGCGTGAAGGTGGCCGATCTGTTTCTGGACAACCGCCAGGAGATCGTCTCGACTCGTGGCCGTGCGAGAGGATCGACAAAGGAGTTCTTCGACGAGGCGAGACAGGCATGGCCTGATCTTCCCATCGTTGTCCTCGTGAACGATGGAACCGCCAGTGCCGCGGAGATCATCGCCGGGGCGCTGCAGGACCATGATCGGGCTGTTGTCGTGGGCGCACCGACCTTCGGCAAGGGTCTGGTTCAGACCCTCTTTCCACTGGGGGAGGGTGTGGCCTTGAAGCTCACCACCGCACGCTGGTTCACCCCGAGCGGCCGCACCATCCAGCGGATCGCCAAAGACGAAGAGGATCAGGCTTCTCAGGCGGCTCAGGCAATCGTGTCCGACACGGTTCTCGGAGCGCCTGATAAGGAGTCCACCGATTCCGCGCTGAAGGAACGTCCCATCTTCCACACCGATGCGGGTCGAGTGGTCCGTGGCGGCGGAGGAATCGTCCCGGATCTGGTGATTCGTCCGGATACGCTGACCGCTGCCGAGCGTGAGTTTGCCAAGGCTCTCGGCAATGGGCTGCCGCAATATCGAGATGCACTCACGACGATCGCTCTCGAGGCGAAAAAGGCGAACTCCATCAAGTCTGAAGCCTTCAAGGTGACGCCTGCGATGCGGCAGCAGGTCCTCACCCGGCTTCGTGCGAAGGACGTGAAGATCATGCCTGAAGTCTTCAACGGGGCCGCGACGCTGATCGACGAGCAGCTGGGCGACGAGATCACTCGCTATGTGTTCGGCCGGCCGGCGGAGTTCCGCCGCCGCGCGGCACGCGATCTTCAGATGCAAACGGCCATGGGACTGCTGCGAAAGGCACAGACCCCGAAACAGCTCCTGGGGCTGGCTCAAGCGAACGGGTCCGCCGCGACGGCGCAGAACTAGGTCGGGCCGGAAGGGATCTACATCTGCGAGCCCGGTGGGCCGATCTGGCCTACCGGGTTCGTCCATTTAGAATAAGTGCATTTCAAGGAGCGTTTTGGTGTCGCAGCCACGCGTGACCATCATCGGGGCAGGGCGGATGGGTCAGGGTCTGGGCTTGGCCTTGAAACGGCGAGGCTACAAGATTGCCCTGGTAGCTCGTACTCCGCGCGATGTTACACCTCCCTTGATGCTTCATCAGGGAAGCCGTGCCGAAGCGACCGCGGAGGCGGAGCTGGTCCTTATCGCCACGCCGGACGACGCTATCGGGTCGGTCGCGGCTGAGCTCGCCCGGGAAGGCGCCATCACGCGGGATCAGGTGGTGCTGCATCTCTCGGGTCTGCTCGACCGCAACGCGTTGCTGCCACTGGAAGAGACCGGAGCGGCGTGCGGATCGTTCCATCCGCTGCAGTCGGTAGCGGAAGCGGCCACTGCCGCGGAGCGGTTGAAGGGAGCATACGTCGGCATCGAGGGGGATGACCGGGCTCTGGTCGCGGCGGAGCGCCTCGCGAATACGCTGCGCATGGTACCGGTGAGAATTCCCGCTTCGGCAAAGCCGGCGTATCACGCGGGCGCTGCATTCGTGGCGAACTACACCGTGGCCCTCGTTGGTGTGGCAGAGCGACTGGCGCGGGGCGCAGGGGTTTCGCCCGAGATTGCTGCGCGAATTTACCTTCCGCTGCTGGGCGGCGCGGTTGCGAACTTGAATGCTCTCGGACCTGCTGCCTCTCTCACCGGGGCTGTTCGTCGGGGAGACGAGCAGACGATCCGAGCCCACCTCAAGGCACTCAGCCCGGAGGACCGTACCCTGTACCGCACCGTGAGCCGGGCGGCGATTACGTTGGCAAAGGAAGCAGGATTACCCGAAGGTGCGGCCCAGCGGGTCGAAGAGGCACTCGACAAGGCGTAGGGCAGAACTTTCTACTGATCGACGATGCGCGCCCCCGATGGAACCTTGAACTTGAAGGTGTTTTCAGCAATCCGGGCGTTGGTGCGTAGACGGGAGAGTTGGAGCGTTCGTGTTGCACCGGATTGTTCGAGTATCTCCAACCTTCGGGGCAGAGCATCCTCCCGGTCAATCCAGATGACGGCCTGCGTGAACGGAAGGTCCGGCACGGACGGCACCAATTTGATCACGTCAGTTGTACGGCCGTTCAAGCGCTCGGTCCGAACGAACGAGGGTTTGTACCTCTCTGATGGGCGATCGAGAAACCACGCCAGCAAGATTGTAGCCATACGCAGGCCCGCCACTCGGCACTTTCATCCGGATGACCTGATCCGGAACCGTACTCGGCGTATATACCCACACATGCTTGCCATCGATCACGATCGCTTCACCCGGCGGATCAGTGAAGCGCATAGCCAATCTGGCATCGCCGGACTGCACCAGAGTTCCCTTGCTCTCAGCGCTGTCGATCATCGGATTGTCGATCACTTGCTCGAAGTCCGCCTGCAGGCTGGCTAGAGACCTATAGACCCGAGCGGCTCGTCCAATGATCTCACCCGGGTTCTGCGCTGACGCCGGCCCCGCGACAGAGATGAGGAGCCCTGCCAGCAGGAGGCGGATCATGCTCGCACCGCCGCCGGCTCAGCCACCCGCCGACCGATAGCTTCCGCGATCAGTCTGGTCTCCTTCATCATCAAATCGAACTGGCTGGGGTACAGACTCTGCGCGCCGTCGGACAAAGCGCGGTCGGGGCTGGGGTGCACCTCGACCAGGAGCCCATCCGCGCCCGCAGCCACAGCCGCGCGAGCCATTGGGGTGACCATGTCTCTGTGGCCAGTGCCGTGACTGGGGTCGGCAATGATGGGGAGGTGGGAGAGGCCGTGCACCACAGCGATGGCGCTCAAGTCGAGAATATTACGCGTGGCCGGATCGAAGCCGCGAACGCCGCGCTCACAGAGGATCACGTTCGGATTTCCCTCGGCCAGGATGTACTCCGCTGAGAGCAGCAGCTCCTGGATAGTGGCGGAAAGACCACGCTTCAGGAGGATCGGCTTTCCTGAACGGCCGGCGCGCTTCAGCAGAGAGTAGTTCTGCATGTTTCTGGCGCCCAGCTGGATGATGTCCGCAACCTCGGCCACGTAGTCCATTTCCTCAGCATCCATCGCCTCGGTAACGATCAGAAGCCCCGTCTCTTCCCTGGCGCGCGCCAGCAGCTTCAGGCCGGCGCGCCCCATCCCCTGGAAGGAATAGGGAGAGCTCCGAGGCTTGTATGCGCCCAGCTCTGAGCACCGTCGCGCCCGCCTCGCGCACCGCGCGCGCGGCCTCGAGAATCTGTGACTCACTCTCGACGGAGCAGGGCCCTGCCATCACGACAACTTCTTCGCCGCCGACCGAGAGGCCGCCGGCAAGTCGGATGACGGTGGTTTCCGCCTTCCACTCCCGGGAAACCTGCTTGTATGGCTTGGTGACGTGGATGATTTCCTGAACACCCGGAAGTGCCGCCAGACGTGATCCATCCACGCGGCCGTCATTTCCGACCAGGCCGACCGTCGTCCGCTGTTTGCCAGGCATCGGCCGCGCCTGATAGCCCATCTCCTCGATGGTCTCGGATACGCGACGAATGTCCTCTTCCAGCGCCCCATGACGCATAACGATCAGCATGCTTCGCTCCACGAATAGCCGTAAGCCAGGAAGTTTGGAGCTGGGAGCAGAGACCGTGCCAATACTCAGAAGTCCTTTTTCCCGGCTCGTATCTCGCAGCTCCAGGCTCCTAGCTCCCAGCTGCCCACTCACACGTGCTCTCGTTCGCCCAGTCGAACTCCCACAATCGTGGACACACCAGGTTCCTGCATGGTCACACCATACACGGCGTCGGCCGCCTGCATGGTCCGTGGATTGTGAGTTATGACCAGGAATTGCGTGTCCAACTTGAACTCTTCAAGAAGCCGGGTAAACCGGCCGACATTTGCGTCATCGAGCGGAGCGTCCACCTCGTCCATGAGGCAGAAGGGACTCGGCTTCGTCAGATAGATGCTGAACAGCAGGGAGACGGCGACCAGTGTGCGCTCGCCGGACGAGAGCAGGTGGATGCGCTGCGTCCGCTTGCCCCGAGGTGCAGCATGGATGTCGATATCGCTCTCCAGCGGATCGTCCTGATTGGCCAGGCGCAGCTCGCACTCGCCACCGCCGAACAGGGTTTGAAACACTTTGGAGAAATTGGCTTGCACCGCAAGGAATGTCTCCAGGAACATGCTCCGAGCTGTCCCATCGATTTCGCGGATCGCCTGGATCAAGGACTGTCTTGCGCTGACGAGATCGTCGCGCTGGGACGTGAGGAATTCGAGTCGCTTTACTTCTTCGGCATGTTCTTCGACCGCGAGCGGATTGACCGGACCTATCGCTTCCAGAGTGGCCACGATTCGCGACGCTTCTGATTCCAGTGTTTCGAGATCCAGGTCCAGCGGCGTCGCCGATTCCACCAGTTGGTCGAACGGCTTGTGCCATTCCGTCTCTACCCGTTCGATGATGGAACGGCGTATGCCTTTGACCTCGGTGAGCCGAACCTGGAGCCCATGGCTTTCCTCACCTGCGGCCTCCAGCTCAGCGCGAGTGGAGTCGAGCTGTCGTTCCGCGGCCAGGAGCGTACGGTCCGCTTCGGCCAGCCTTGTCTCAGCCCGGTCGTTCGCGGCTTCTACCTCCTGCAGACTTGCCCGCCGCTCCGAGCGTGCTTCGATCCACTCGCTCTGCTGAGCCGTCAATGCCGCCGTATCCGATTCGAGCTGCGCCAGTTCTGCTGCCAGAGCTCGGGATCCTTCCTCTGCTTCCAAACCGGTACGGATGGCCCGCTCGAGCCGGTCCATGGCCGCGCGCAGACTTCCGGCGACGTGAGCCTCCTGCACCTGCCAGTGCGCGCGCTGCTCTCTCGCGCTCTCCTGATCGGCCTCCAGCTCGGCCAGCCGACTGCGACAACTTCCCAGCTCCGCGTCCACCCTCCCGCGGGTGAGCTCACCCTCTGTCAGGGCCGCGTCGATTTCAGCCAGCCGAGCCTCAGAGCGCAGGACGCGGGAGGTCATCTGTTCCAGCTGCGAATCGGAGTCGGCTGCTTCCCGGGTAAGATGACTCACGATACGCGTCACATCTTCACGCGCGGCGATTGCCTGGCGTTCCTCTTCGCGGGCGCGCTCGGCGGCGGCGGCACTCTGGGCCAGCAGAACCTCGCGTTCGGCGAGCCGTTCGACTGTGAATCGCAGTGCTGCATCGGCAGACGCAAGCGAGCTGTCCGCCTGCATGACCTCCTGCGTCAGCGCCTCGAGCTCGGCCCGCCGCCGTAACGGCCCGGACGGTGCACCCGCACCGGCCAGGAAGATTGCTCCACTGGCCCGCCGCAGCACTCTGCCTTCCTGATCGAGAACCTCCGATCCGGCGAGCGCGGCCCGTACCCAACCCTCTGCAGGCCCCTTCACCGCGAGCCGGGTGTCGAACTGCTGATCCGGGGTGGCGCTCAGAGGGCCGGAATCCAAGGGCAGGAGCACCAGAGGGCCAGGCTGATGCTCTGCGTGCCATGCCTGCACAGCCTGCACGGTGGACTGGTCCTGTAACAGCACGGCGTGCATCCAGTCACCGAGAAGACGCTCGGCGAGCTCGGCATCCTCGCGCCCGGTGCTCACAAAGTCGCTGAGAGGACCAAGAACTCCGCCATTGAAGCGCTCGCGTACGGCGAGCAGTGCCGCAGCAGCGGGAGCCAATCCAACGCGGTCGCGCTCCAGCTCCTCCAGGGCCAGGCGGCGTGCTGTGAGCTGCGCCAGGGCCTCTTCCGCCTGCCTCCGCTCGGCGCGGTTCATGGCTTCGTGCTCACGCGTTTCCGCCACGGCGTGGCGGGCGTGCTCCGCGACGGCCGCCGCGCGCTTGGCTTCGTGGCTCAGGAAGCCCGCGCGCTCGACTGCAGTGTCCCGACGGCGCTCCACCGCAGCCAACTCCTCGCGGATCTCCGAACGCCTCGCATCCGCCTGTGCCGCCCTCTCCCGCAAGGAGGCGAGCTCCCCCTCCAGCGCGGTGCGTTCTCCCTCGAGAGCGCGCAACGACTGCGCACTGGACTGGAGCTCCTGCTCCAGCCGGCGAACGAGCAACCGGTGCTCGCTCAGGTTGCCACGGACTTCCTCCTCCGCCTGAGCGCGGCCCGCCAGCTCGGTGACAATGCGTTCGTGCTCCGCTTGCGCGCTCTCCCGATGCTCTGTGGCTGATGCCTGCTCGGTCGACGCAGATGCGGCTCGGCGCTCCATCTGAGCACGCTCGTCTGCTGCCCGCAGTCTGCGAGCGGCCGCATTCGCCAGGCGCTCGGACGCGAGCGCCAGATCGCCATCCAGCCGGCCGATCTCCAGGCGCAAGGTCGCGAGCTGGCGGGTAAGCTCGATGCGTTGCGATTCGGCCGCTGACCGGGCGCTGGCGGCTTCGTCTCTGCTCGCGTCATTCTCGGTCAGCCGCTGCCGTGCGGCAGGCAGCAGCTCGGACAGAGTGCGGAACCGGGTTTCCATCTCGGCCGCTTCTTCGGCCAGACGGTCGAGCTGCCGACGGGCCAATGTGACTTGAACCGCGAATTTCTCCTCCGAGAGCTTGGCGTGGCGCTCCGCTTTACCGCGCTGCCGCGCGAGGCTTCGAATCTGCGATTGCACCTCGGCAATGAGATCTTCTACCCGCTGCAAATCGACAGCGGTTTCCTCGAGCCGCCTCTCGGTGCTGTGCTTCCGGTCGCGGTACAATCCAATGCCGGCGGCCTCTTCGAAGAGAGAACGGCGTTCCTCGGCGCGGTCAGAGAGGAGAAGGTCGATCATCTTCGCCTCGATCACCACACCGGCGTCGCTGCCGAGGCCGGTGCCTCGCAGCAGATCCTGAATGTCCCGCAGACGAACGGGCGAGCCGTTCAGGAGATAGTCGCTCTGTCCCGACCGGGACAGCCGGCGTGTGACCACGACCTCACGGTAGGCGATCGGGAGGTCACCATCACTGTTGTCGAGAAACAAGGAGACTTCGGTGACGTTGACCGGGCGGCGTGCGGCGGAGCCCTGAAAGATCACGTCCTCCATCTTGCCACCGCGCAAGAGGCGAGCGGATTGCTCGCCCAGGACCCATCGGACGGAATCAGAGACGTTGGACTTGCCGCAGCCATTCGGGCCCACGATTGCGGTCACCCCTTCTTCGAAGGTGAGGGTGACTGTGTCCGCAAAGGACTTGAAGCCGGAGAGCTCCAGCTTGGTGAGCTTCATGCCGTCGGTCTCCCTGAGGAGGAGGGGGGTGAAGCTACTGGGACTTGGTTTGGTCCTGGGCTGTGACGATGAAGGAAGGCATGCCGATCGTTCTGCCGGTCGCCTCCGCCTGCTCCCGAGTTGCGTACGGACCGAGAACCACCCGATACACATCCTCGCTGCGGCGGGGTGCGAGTACCGACGCCGGCAGGCCAGCGGCGCCCAACTTGGCGGAGAGCTCGTTGGCCCAGGCCGGGTTCTGCGAGCTGCTGACCTGGAGGTAGACGCTGGGCCGGGCCGGTCCGGTATCTGCAGCAGCCAGCGCTGCCGAATCGGCTTCCAGGGGGAGCGGCGCTTCCTGAGCCGGCTGCCACGCGATTGGCAGCCAGAAGTCTGCGGCACCACCGCTGATGCGACCGATTTCGCTGAGCTCCGGAACCGACATATCGAGGCCGACCAGATCGGTGCCGCGGCGTACAAGCAAGGTGTGCGGCGGAGCGACGGCGGGCAGATCATCGGTCCAGCGCGCGGCAGCGGTTCCGATGTGCTTGCCGGTGCCGACGTCGATGACCCACACCGAATCTTTCTCTTCAGGTCGTACCAGCAGCCAGTTGCCGTACATGTCCCCTCTGAGCTCGCGGGCTGGTCCGGGAAGGTCGATCTCCCGAAGCTGCGTCCCATCGAAACGATCCAGAACGAGCAACGGGCCGCCGGCCTGAGCCACGTAGAGGCGGTGGCCGGAAGGCGAGAACATTACCGCCCGCGCATCACCCGCGATCGGCAGGGCTCGAGGCTGTGATTTCCGCTGAGGTGCGTAGAGGACTACAGCGGTATCGGCAGCAACGGCAAACAGGTCTCCGAGAAAGCTGGCGGCAAGCTGACCCGCGGGAAGTGGAGTAGTACTGGGCGCCTGATCGGAGCCGAGATACTCGAGAACAGGGCGATCTCCTCCCAGCTTGGCAACCAGCGCTCCTTCCATGGTCCCGTGGAGCTGAGTGGGCTTGCCCTGCAGCTTGGAGCGGAACCGAACTGGTGTTCGGCGGACCAATTGAACCACGGCATTTGCGGTATCTACGGCGTACAACGCTCCATCGGGCCCAACGGTGGCATAGCGGACATTCTCTAGAAACGTGCGAACTCGCCGGGTGTCGAGGTCCACCGCAACGACGTTGTTCTTCTTGTCCAGGATGAACACAAGGCCCTGTTCGGTGTCGGCGCCGAGGGGTCGTTCGACAGGAGGAAGCTTGTCTGCCGGTTTCCATGGCGCGGAGTCGAGCGACTCGACCCGGTAAAGCCGAGCCACGCCACCCTCTCGTGGTATCCGTATGACGCTTGCACCCGGGACGCCTCGAAGGGATGCAGGAGCATCGTTCGCGGCCAGCTCGGGCTCGCGCCCGCAAGCGGCCAGGGCGCAGGCGCCAACCAGCAAGATGATTTTGGGATTCACGGCTGGAAGATAGCGGGGCAGCGGGGCGGCGGGGCAGTGGGGCGGCACAATAAATTTCGAGGCTCGTCCTGCCGCGGAGAGGGCTCAGCCAGGCCGATACGCTGAGCCAGTCACGCTGCCCCGCAGTCCCGCGGCCCCGCTGCTGTCTAGAACGCCGGCCCCAGGCTGAAGGTCCACAGGCCTCCAACGCCCCGTCGTTCCTGCGGAATTGCGTAGTCCACGCGCGCGACGGCAAAGCCAAAGAGGTTGGTTCGAACCGAGAAGCCGATGGTCTGGGACGGGGTGCGAACGCGGATCGGATCGTCCCCACTCAAGCGATCCCACCTGATAGTGCTGTTCTCGTCCCACGTCAGTCCGATGTCGTAGAAAATCGCTCCCTCGATTGGCGGGAAGCCGTCGGGCAGAAAGCCGAACTGCGGAGTCAGGATCGGAAACCGAAGCTCCGCGCTTGCCACGCCGAATTGTGTGCCCACCAGGCGATCGAGTGCGGCGCACCCGGTTTGCGTGTTCGCATCGTTGGCGTTGCGGCACTCGTTGCGCCGATACGAGCCTGAGGTGTTGCCGCGGATCAGCTCGGTGCTTCCCCCGAAGATCCGGAACCGGTCGGCGTCACGCCCGACGCGGCCGAAGTACAGAACTCGCGTCGCTAACACCAGCGGACCGAGAAGCCCGTCGTACCGGCGATAGTCCGCCGTGATCTGCGAGAACCTCCAGTTACCTAGAGTCTGCGCGTACTCCAGGCGGTAGCGTCGTCCGTAGAACGGAGAGGTATAACCAAACAACGAGTTGTCGTACACCAGCGCGGTCGAAGGCTGGAAGTAGTTTACGCCCGGACGGTTGTTGGTTTCGAGCGTAGGGTCTTCGGTAGCGTTCCCAAATACCGGGTTGTAGGGTTCCAGGATGCTGAGCAGGGCATCGTCCACGTTCGCCACGCGCATGCTGCCTTCGATTCGCTGGAACCTGCTGATCGGGTAATACGCCTGACCGAATACCGACCTGACTACGAGCCGCCGGATATTGGTGACGAACGTGTTTTCACCCGGAACGGGGTCGTCCACCCTGATTTGACTGGGCTCGAGGAAGTAGTAGGGATCCTGCGAGATACCCGCCACCCAATTGATCCGGTGGCTGAGATTGGCGTAGGCCGCCAGCACCTGCGCCTCGCTGATGCGTCCGTTCACATATCCGGCAAAGATCAGCTGGTGATTGCCCAGTATATCACTGAGCGACACGGCAGTCCCACCGAAAAATCCTCGTCCGAAGTTATCCCTGGCATAGCCGATCGATGGACGGGCTACGTAATCGGGCGAGAAGTGGACGCGATAATCCTTGACGGTGAACTCGCTCGTATCCGGCAGGCTGTAGGAGGCCGAGTCGAGCAGCGCGGCGATCGAAAGCGGTGGTGCGACGAACGAGGAGTCTCCGGTCCGACCCACCTCGCTGGAAGACCGAAATCCCTGCGGAGTGCGGTAGATGGAGCCTCCTTCGCCAACCTGCGGCCGCACCTCCTCGGGCACCTGTAGGGTAGTATCGGCCACCGGTGTGGTTGTGCTGGCAAGGAGGCCACTGCTGTCCGGCTCCTGCCGCTCGTATGGCCTACGCTTGAGCGAGCGTGGGTTCGACAGGGTGTAAACGTCGTACTTCCCCTTCTCGAAATAGACGAACGCCAGCCGATCAGCCTGGGCTGCCCAGGACAACACCGGCGACAGAGGCGTGATCCCCTGGGCGCCGGTATAGAAGTCGGTGAGCTGATAAAGTGATTTCTCACGAAGCTCATACAAAAAGATGTTGCTCACACCGTTACGATCAGACACGAATGCGATGGACTGGCCGTCCGGGGCCCACTGCGGGCTCACATTCTTGCCCTGATCCATGTGGTCCAGCAGCTCGATCGCGCCGGTATCGATATCGTACAGGGCGATCCGCATGTTACCGATGTCCAGGGTTTTGAAATTTGTCTCTTCACCCCGGTCGGTCGCAAAGGCGATGCTCCGTCCGTCCGGCGACCACACCGGGTGCAGGTCGGCGTACTTGTCCTCGGTCAGTCGGCGGAGTCCGCTTCCGTCCCGGCGGACAACGAACAGGTCGCTCAAACCCCCGTCATAGCCGGTGAATACCAGCTGCTGGCCATCTGGGCTCCAGGCAGGGGTAGTGACACCGTTGAGCTTCACCTCGATTCGCTTCACCTCTTTGTTCCGCTCCACGTCGACGATCACGATGACGTCCCGCGCCCCCCGCTTGGCGGCAAAGGCCAGGTACTTGCCATCAGGCGACCAGTTCGCCTGCGAGTTGATAAACCGGTATGTCTCGTAGTTGCTGCTGATGCCCGACTTCAGAATCCGCCGCTTCACCTTCCCGCTGTCATTCGCCAGGTAAAGGTCGACGAAGTAGAAGTCTTTCTCGCTGAAGTAGGCTACCTGAGAGCCATCGGGCGAGAGGGCTGGTGCGAGGTGCAGCGTTCCATCGGACCGTTTTTCCGTCAGGAGCGTCTGCGCCACAGCCCTGGCCTTCGGCCGGGTACCGATTTCGGGCAGATACTTCTTCAGCACGGCGTCACGCCACTGGCTCGAGAGCTGATCGAGGGTCAGGCCGATGGTGCGACGGAATGCCCCATCGATGCCGCCGGCGAGTGTGGCCTTGAGGATGGCTCCGACGGCCTCATCGCCCCAACGTTCGCCGATGTAGGACCAGAGCGCATGACCGAAGCGGTAGGGGAAGTAGGTATAGGGATCGAGTGTCATCTGCTCGATCGTGGGGAGTTTCCCTTCCAGTGAAGCATCTCTGAGCCACATGGCCGTCTCGGAGTTGATCGGGCCGATAGAGAGATACTCCGCCATTCCTTCGGCAAACCACAGAGGCGGGTTTATGGCGATCAGCGTCGACAGCCCACCTCCAGCCCGTCCGCGAGACCAGGTGTCGTACTGAAACTGGTGCGACATCTCGTGCTGCAGCACGTGCTCGAACTCCGCATACGATCCGGTAAAAGGCTGGACTGCGCGGTTGCGCTGGAAATCCGTGACACCGCCGGTGCCCTCACCCGGCGCCTGGCCCAGGGCGTTCGTCTGCTGGAAGTCTGAATGGGAGGCGTACAGGATGATCGGCTTTCGCTCCCGAAACTCATGATTCAGGACCTTGGAAAGCCGAGCATAACTCCGCTCCGCCATGCGGGCGGCGTCCATGGCCGCGACGCGTTCCTGCTCATAGTAGTAGACGTCGAAGTGCTCGGTCTGGATGACCTTGAAATCAAACGAGCTGTACTGGACTTTGTTGCGCCCGAAGTACTGGGCGGACAGCAGTCCCGGCGCGAGCAGGAAGAACAGGAGGGCCGGGGCGGCGCGTCGGAGCATATCGACCTCTATCTATGAGGAGCTGATCAGCAACTCAGGCGCGTCGTACCAGAGACGCTCCAGCTGATAAAATGAACGGGTCTCAGGATGAAATAGATGAATCACAAAGTCCACGAAATCGAGGAGCACCCATCGCCCACCGTTCAGGCCTTCCACGTGGTGGGTAAGGTGGCCCTTCCGGTTGAGCTTTTCCATCACTGACTCTGCAATACCGCGCACGTGCGCGTCGGAAGTTCCCGATGCGATGACGAAATAGTCGGTTGCGTCGTTGAGGCCTCGCAGGTCCAGCACCACCAGCTGGCTGCCTTTCAGATCCTGAATTGCGTCCAGCGCCAGGCGAAGCGCCTCAGGAGGTTGCGACATCACCTGCTGTTCGGAGTGTACATCCTGGATCATTCTTGCCGCGGCCCTCGCTGGTCGGCCGGAGAGTCCACCGGAGTTGTGACAGGACCCCCGTCTTCGACCTGATAGAAGATTCCCCAGGCCCCGGGACCCACGTGGGTTCCCAGTACCCCAGTAGCCAGGGTGACGAAGCAGTCCTGAGGCCGGTACGTCTGGATCAGGACTGAACGAATGCGCTCGGCGGCTTCAGGAGCATCCGCGTGAGCCACGCCGAATCGCACGCGCTGGGGGCGCGGCGTGAGACGCTGTTCCAATAAAGCTAGCGCACGTGCCTCGAGATTCTCACGTCCCCGTACCCGCTCCACCGGAACCACATGACCCTGGTCGTCGAAGGACAGGATCGGCTTTACATCCAACATTCCTGCCAGCCAGGCCTTGCCCCGGGAGATTCGTCCCGACCGAAGCAAGTTGTCGTAGCGGTCCACTGTCAGGATCATGCCAGACCGGCTCCTGAGGCGGGTTAGCTCAGATGCGATTTGCGCGCCACGCCATCCGAGGGCTGCCAGTTCCGCACCTCGGAGGGCCAGCAGCCCGACTCCGAGTGAGGCAAGCCGGGTATCGACCAGATGGACACCGCTCAGGTTATCGGCGCGGATAGCTGCCTGGGCTGACGCGAAGGTTCCCGAGAGGTTCGACCCGAGCAGAACCGCCACTACCTCGTTGGCCTCCTGCAACGCGTTCCTGAATGCCTGAATGAACGCCGCGGGCGTCGGCTGCGAGGTGGTCGGCAGCTCACTTGCAGCTTGGAGCCGTCGATAGAAATCCTCCGGCTTGAGCTCCACACGATCGAGGAAGGTGGAGTCGCCGAAAACCACCTGCAGGGGAACAAGCGCGATTCCGTGCCTATCGAGCACCGAGTCCGGCAAGTCCGCGGAGCTGTCGGTCACGATGGTCACCGCCCGCCGCCGGGTGTGCGCCAGCCGACGGTGCTGAAGCCGCATGTCTTCTGCTTTGGTGGTGTCCAGCCGGCCCCATCGCTCAGCATAACTAAAGACGGCCTGTGGGGTATCGGTGTGCACATGGATCTTGAGGATATCGCCCATCACTGCCACCACCGTTGAGCCGCCGAATGCATGCATCGCAGCCCGGACCTCGTTGGCCGGAGGGAGTGCCTGGCCCCGAACCAGCACCTCGGTGCAGTACTGAAAGTCCCGCTCTGCGCTGACGCTCACCGCGGCTGCCGGCGCCTGCTCGTCCCGCTCGAGCTCAGCCAACTGAGCGCCCACCAGGATGGGGTCGCCCTGGATGTAACGAACCACGCCTTCGAGCATGCGCACAAACCCCTTGCCGCCGGCATCCACGACACCGGCCTCCTTGAGAACAGCCATCAGCTCAGGGGTTCGTGCCAGGGCCGCCTCACCCTCCTGGAGCAGGCGCGTCATGAATTGGCGGATGTCCCGTGACGTGGCCGCGACGGGCTCGGCCGCGATAGCGGCGTCGCGGGCCACCGTCAGGATGGTGCCCTCGCGCGGATCGTCGAGCGACTCGTAAAGGTGGTCGGCGCCTTGTCGTATGGCCCGCGCTATGTCCGTCGACGTTGCCGTCTCGAGGTCACCCAGCGCCCCGGAGAAGCCCAGGAGGAAATGGGCCAGCATCATCCCTGAGTTACCCCGGGCGCCGAGGACCCCGGCTCGTGCCATGGTACGGGTGGTCTCTGGAAGCGGAGCGTCGCCGAGCGCTCTGAGAGCGTCGGCGACGGCCCGAAGGGTCAGGCTGAAGTTGGTGCCGGTGTCCCCATCGGGGACCGGAAACACATTGATGCGGTTGATCTCATCGCGCCCCGCGGCAACCCAATCCGCCGCAGCGTAGACCGCGCGCGCCAGACGTGGTCCATCCACGTAGGCGATGCCGACCGTCATGGTCGGCGGTTCACTCCGCGACGACAGAGACGCGCAACTCGGCATTGACCTCCGGATGCAGGCGCACGGTCACGCCGTGCTCGCCCACCGTCTTGATCGGGTGATCGAGCTCGATCCGGCGTTTGTCGACTACGTGGCCCTGGCGCTCCAGCGCGTCGGCAACATCCTGGGCAGTGATGGATCCGAACAGCTTACCTTCCTCCCCGGCCTTACCGGAAAGCCGCAGCGTCACCCCGCTCAGGGTGGTAGCCACGCGCTGAGCCTCGGAGCGCTCCGCTTCGTTCCTTGAGGTGCGCGCCCGCGTCTCGGCCGCGATGCGCTTCTTGTTCCCCTCGGTGGCCTCGTAGGCCAGACCCTGCGGCAATAAATAGTTGCGGGCATACCCCGGCTTCACCCGGACCATCTCGCCCGCGCGGCCCAGCGTCCGCACATCTTCACGCAGAATCACTTCAATCATCGGTGTACCCTCAGGTAGTTGGCGTAGCCACGAGGCGACGCCGGAAATCTAGCCATGTATCTGCAAGCCCGAGCAGAGTCAAACCTGCCATCACAAAGGGCAACAGGAACATGGCGACGACCGAAATCGTCACGACGATGGGAACTGGAAGCCGGCCGGAGCCGGCTGAAAAAATGGCGAGCCCGCGCGCAGCGTAGAGCACCGCCCAGACCAGCAGCAGATTGCCACCGATCAGCTTTCCATCCTGGGTCAACGGCAACAATGAAACAGACAGGCCGATGACCCAACCCCAGACCAGCTGATCGTTGAACCGAAATGCGGTAAACCTCGTGGGAGCGGACCCGACGGGATGTCCGGCGATGCGATGGTACCAGGTCCATGCCAGGCGAAGGCCGCCAAGGCTCGCTAGCGCGAGGAAGGCCGGGTAGAACGACCCTACGGTGCGCACCATTGCCGCCATCTCAACCATCATGCTGTCACTCCGGCCGTCATTTCGGGCCACCTCGCCCAAGCGGAGCATTAGATCCCGGTTATAGGTCCACAGGTTCTGCTCCAGCGACCGTTGCACCTCTCCCCAGCTCAGGTCCAGGTGCCACATCCACAGGGTCAGGGCCACAGCGGCAATGGCGGTGGCAGTCATTGCTCTCGAAAAAAGGGCAGACGGCCGCCAAACCGTGAGCGCCAGAAACGTTCCCGCCAGGAAAACGGCTCCTGCGCGGGCGAACTGACCAGCAAGCCCTCCCGACTGCTGCAGCCATAAGGCGGACCAGAGACCCGCTCCAACCACCCAGACCCACTCCCGGGCAGTGCCGGGCCGCGACAGGAGCAGCAACCCTGCGAGCGGCCCAAACAGAAGAACCGGTGGGGCCAGCAGGAGGTACCCGGCCAGGGCCAGGATTGCACCCCAGCCGGGACGAGTCGCAGTGAGTGGCTGACTTGCCGCGGTCAGCCTCCGAACCCCTTGATGTACGGAAGCAGAGCCAGCTGACGAGCGCGCTTGATAGCAGTGCTCAGCTGCCGCTGATGGCGAGCGCACGTGCCCGAAAGACGGCTGGGGAGGATCTTGCCACGCTCGGTCAAGAACCGGGAGAGCGTCCGCTCATCCTTGAAATCGACGACTCTGACGCCCGATTCGCAGATAGCGCAGGTCTTTTGCGGCCGCCTCATTCGTCATCCTCCTCATCGCTCTTGCCGGCAGTGACTGGAACAGGCTGCGCGCCTTCACTGACAACCACGAGAAAGCGAAGCACGCCTTCATCGAGCTTGATGGCACGCTCGAACTCGGGCAGGGCAGTGGCCTCCGCGTCGAACTTGGCGATCACGTAATAGCCAGTCTCGTGCTTCTTGACCGGATACGCGAGTGTCCGCTTGCCCCAGTGGCTTACCTGGGGTGGCTCGATGCCATCCTTCTGAATCAGGGTATGGAAGCGCGTGAGTCGCTCATTGATGGCGGTCTCTTCGAGTGCACTATCGAAGATATAGACCACCTCGTACTGACGGGTCATGACACCTTCCTTCGGTCAGGCCGGCATGAATCCGGCGCGTGTGCCCCGGGCCTGGTGTGGAGCCGGGGAGGAGATATGTACAGCGGAAGATAACACCGTGAAAAGTGAATGGTGTACAGGCTCTGAGCCACCCTGTTCACTGTTTACTCTTACTGTTCACGTTCCACTCTATTTAGCTGCTGAAACGGAACAGCATTACATCTCCATCCTGCACCACGTATTCCTTGCCCTCCGCGCGAGCGAGGCCCTGCTCCCGCGCCGGCTTCCACCCGCCCAGGCGTATGAAATCATCATAGGCGACGGTCTCGGCTCGGATGAATCCTTTCTCGAAATCGGAGTGGATCACTCCTGCCGCAGCTGGTGCCTTGTCACCGCGGTGCACGGTCCAGGCGCGCACTTCTTTCTCGCCGGCGGTGAAATAGCTCTGAAGCCCGAGCAGGTGGTAGGCCGCGTGGGCGAGTCGGTCCAGCCCCGACTCTGTTAAACCGAGAGACTCCAGGAAATCGGCACGATCCTCAGGCGCCAGCTCCGCCAGCTCGGCTTCGACCTTCGCGGAGAAGGTGACCACCTCGGCGGCTTCCCGGTCTCGCGCGAGGGCTCCGCCGAGTGCGGCGACGTGCTTGTTCCCGGATTCGATCTCATCCTCCGCTACATTCGCTGCGTATAGCACCGGCTTGGCGGTGAGGAGGTTGAATGCCCGGTACGACGGGGCCTCTTCCTCCGTCGGTGTGACCGCTCGGGCGGGGTTTCCGGCCGCAAGCTCGCGCTGAAGAGCTTCGAGCAGTCTTAGCTCCAGTTTTGCTTGAAGGTCACCGGATTTCGCTGCCCGGACCGTCTTGTCGAGCCGCTTCTCGACACTCGCCAGATCGGCGAGGCCAAGCTCGATGTTGATGATCTCACGATCGCGGACCGGGTCGACTTCTCCCATGACATGCTGGACGTCAGGATCCTCGAAACAGCGCACCACGTGAACGATGGCATCTACTTCGCGAATGTTGGCGAGGAATTGATTGCCGAGCCCTTCTCCTTCGCTCGCACCCTTGACCAGACCCGCAATGTCGACGAACTCGACGGCCGCGGGAACGGTACGCTCCGGGTTCACGATCTTCGCTAGTGCATCCAGGCGAGGGTCTGGCACCTGGACGATACCCGTATTCGGCTCGATCGTGGCAAAAGGGTAGTTGGCCACCAACGCTTTCGCGGACGTGAGTGCGTTGAACAGGGTCGATTTGCCTACGTTGGGCAGGCCCACAATCCCGAGTCTGAAGCATGGATACTCGACTACCTCACCACGAAAGCACGGAAGATTACCGCCGACGAAATCAGCATGGCTGAGCTCAGCGATTGAAACGATTCATGGCTACTTCAACACCGTCCTCCAGCCAGCATTCGACAGCCTCGCTCATCGGATCCAGCAATCCATCCAGAACCTCCCGCTCTTCAGCGGTAAACGGCCCGAGCACGAAGTCCGAGAGATCATCGCCTGCCGGCTGTGGGCCGACTCCTATGCGAAGACGGGCATAGTCCTGCCGCTGCAAGGCACCCTCTACGCTCTTGAGGCCATTATGCCCGCCGGCTGAGCCGGCTCCCCGCAGGCGAAATCGGCCGATCGGCAGGGCGACTTCGTCGACGAGGATAAGCAGGTGATGGCTGGGATCGAAGCCGGGCAGGGAACGAAGCGGGGCCAACGCGGCTCCGCTTCGGTTCATGTATGTCTGAGGCTTCAGAATAGTGACCGGGTGGGATTGCCAGCTTCCCTGCGTATGTCGGGCGCGATCGCCACGGCGAAAGGGAGGCAGTTTCCAGCGGGCGACCAGGCGATCGGCGAGGCGGAACCCGGCGTTGTGCCGGGTGTCCTCGTACTCCGGGCCTGGGTTTCCCAGCCCCACGATCGCGTGCAGGGCCTAGGCCTTTGGTTCGACTTCGCCCTCTTCCGGCTTCGGCTTCCGGATGAGCTCGGGCTCGCTCGGAGCAGCAGCCTCTTCAGCCACGACCGGAGCCTCCTCGGTACGCGGCGCGACGACGCTGCAGACCGGCGTATCCGGCTCATTGAGAATCTCGGCCTTCTCGATCTTGATGTCTCGCACGAAGAGGCTGTGGCCAATGGTGAGAGCGGTGACGTCGAGCTCCACGTGTTCGGGGATGTCGGCCGGGAGCACCTCGATCTCGATTTCTCTCAGCGAATGGTCGAGCACGCCGCCGAAGTTCCGCACGCCGTCTGGAATGCCGACGAGGTGCACCGGCACCGACAGCGTGACCTTCTCGTCGGCGCGCACTTCATATAGATCGAGGTGCAGGATATCGGCAGGGCGGACCGAGTCGCGCTGGATTTCCCGGATCAGCGCCTTGACCGGCGGGCGCCCGTCGATAACCACGTCGAGTACGGTGGTTCCCGCGCTAATGCCGACCAGCATCTTATTCAGCGCGGAGGTCTCGATGGCTACTGCCTCTGGTGTCCGGTTGTGCCCGTAGATGACGCCCGGGACTTTCCCCTGCCGCCTGAGGGTGCGTGCCGCTCCTTTACCGGTCTGGGGGCGGGTAGCGGCTTGAAGGTTTGCTTGCTGAGCCATCTGTACCTCTAAAAGTCTAGGGTCTGAGGTCTAGGGTCTATGAAGTCAGCGCCACAGGATCAGTCGACCCTTGACCCTCGACTCCAGGCCTTCACCTAATCAAACAACGAACTCACCGACTGGTCGCTGTGCGTGTATCCCACCGCCTTGGCCAGCAGGCCGGCGATGGACAGCACTTTAAGCCGATCGAACCGCCGCTCCGCCGGAATGGCGATGGTATTCGTGACCGCCACTTCCTTGACCCCGGACGCCATCAGGCGATCCACCGCCGGTCCGGAGAGCAGTGCGTGCGTGGCGCAGCAGTATACATCCTCCGCGCCGAGCCGCTTGAGCGCCGTCACTGCCTCAGCCATCGTCCCGGCGGTATCGATCATGTCGTCCGGGATGATGCAGTCCTTCCCGGTGACCTCACCCACCACATTCAGGACCTCGGCGATGTTGGCCGAGGGTCTACGCTTGTCGATGATGGCGAGGGTGGCGTTCAGCCGCTTGGCAAAGCCGCGCGCCATCTTGGCGGAACCGACGTCGGGAGCCACGATGACCAAGTCCCTCAACGACTTCTGGCGGTAATGGTTCACGAACACCGGCGCCGCATACAGGTGATCGACCGGCAGGTCGAAGAAGCCCTGCAGCTGGTGCTGATGAAAATCCATGGCGAGCACTCGGTCGGCTCCAGCCATGGAAACCATGTTCGCCATCAGCTTGGCGCTGATCGCCACCCGAGGCTGATCCTTCCGATCCTGCCGGGCATACCCGAAGTAGGGGATGACTGATGTTACCCGGGCTGCACTGGCTCGCTTTGCCGCATCCATGAGGAGCAGCAGCTCGATCATGTTTTCGGCCGGCGGGTTGGTCGGCTGGATGATGTAGACGTCCCGCCCGCGAACGTTTTCGTCGATCTTGACAAATAGCTCGCCGTCCGCAAAGCGACGGAGCGTGACCTGACACAGAGGCTGCCCCAGATGGGCGGCTACCTCTTCGGCGAGGGGGCGGTTGGCCGACCCGCTCAGTAGCAGCATCTGGCTGCGCGATAGCGACAGGTCCGTCATGGTTGCAGCCCGCAAACGTAGCCGCCCCAACGGCGTTGCGTCAACCGGCGGGCGTGCGTCCGCACCTCTTGTGTGATGCGGATTCCAGCACTCCAGCCACACATCAGCTAGCATCCTCACGCCGGCTATGGGTCGCCCGCCACAGTTGTAGGTCTGCCGCACCGTTATGAGGTAGAATTGGCGCAGCGGCGTAGGTCTATGTGGCGTCCCTTGTTGCATCCTGTACCCGTAACCTTTGATAAGCCGGTCGTCGATTGGCACGGCTCTGGCGCATGCGGCGCCGTGAGGTTGTGCAATTCATTTCCGTCGCTCCGCGGGCACTTCAGTCACTCTTGGTGGGAAGAGATTCTATGCGATCAATCCGCTTGCTTGCTGTGGCCATGACGGTCCTGGTGCTGGGGTCGGCTTGTGGAGGCGACGATCCACCGACCGGCGGTGAAAACGAAGCCCCTGTCGCCAGCTTTACTGCGCCTACCGACTGTGTAGCTGGTGTAGCCTGTAATTTCACGAGCACCAGCACCGATGACGAGGGGATTGCGACGTACAGCTGGGATTTCGATGCGGCCGGCACTGCCCCGAACGGCACCACACAATCTGCCTCCTTCACGTTTGCGGCCGCGGGCACCTACCCGGTTAGCCTGACAGTCACCGACGGAGAGGGTCTAACCAACTCGGTCAGTCATGATGTGATAGTCGGGGCCGCGGCGAACACCCTACCGACCGCTGGGTTCACGTACAGCTGCACTGCCGCCAATTGTACCTTCACCAACACGAGCACGGACGCCGACGGGACGATCGCCAGTTACGCGTGGGATTTCGGCGATCCCGCTTCCGGTGCGGCCAACCAGTCCACTCTGGAAGATCCGACGCACGCTTACACCGTTACCCAGCCAACCGACTTCACCGTCAGCCTCACCGTCACGGATAACGCCGGTGGCACGGACGTCGAAACCCAGACGGTCCGCGTGACCCAGGACCTCGTATGCACCGGCGCGGACTGCACGATAGTCCTTACCCAGAGATCCACGGTGACGATCACAGTGGAGTCATCGGTCTGCGAGTTCATTGGCAACAAGTTCGAGATCGTGCAGCCGATTCAGGAGGAGGTCTTCACGGATGGCTGCGCCGTCGCGGATGGAACCGTCTTCCCCATCAATGCGGGAGCGGCATTCGCGGCCGGAACCAGCCTCCAGACGCTGTTCACTCAGGGAACCAAGCCACGGCCGGCCGATCCTGATCCGGGCCCGCCGGCGACTCGGGTGTCGGGGAGCTTCCCGACCTGGACTATCGAGATCGATGACGGCGGCAATGCCGGGAACTCGAACGAGCCCGACTTCAATGACATCGTTCTGACGGTCACGGCGACACCAGCTCCATAAGTTTCGGTCGAATAAGTGAGATGAGATGCGGTACCCCGCCGGAGGGCAACCTCCGGCGGGCTTGAAGGAAACCTGGCACCAAGACTCAAGAACCAGCTGAAGCGTAGAAGGGGCAGGGCGCCGCCGGAGGGGCAGCCTCCGGCGGTACGGACGGAAGTCTGCCGCGAATGCACGGCGTGCTGCACCCACACACTACCCCCACGAAGAGGCGTACGACGATGAGAACCACGATTTGGCTCGCGGCGATAGTTGCAGGAGCGGGCCTGGTCACGGCCTGCAAGGATTCCGGTTCCAAGCTCGATCCGGTTAACGAGGCTCCTGAGGCGAAGTTCTCGTTCCACTGCGCCGCGCTTCGTTGTGATTTCAGCGATGCCAGCACCGATGACGCAGGCGTGGCCGGCTGGAGCTGGAGCTTCGGCGATCAGGGCTCTGCGTCCACTCGCAACGCAGTGCACACGTACAGCAACGCTGGCTCCTACAGCGTCAGCTTGACCGTGACCGACGCCGAGGGGGAGCTTTCTACTGTGACGCACCAGGCGGTGGCAACCCTCCCGGCGGTCACGTCACTCACGTGCGTCGATGGCTCTGCTCCCGGTGGATTCGTCGCGTGCACCCTGAGACTCGAGGAAGAGGCGGGCTTCCAGGTGGTGATGAACAGTTCGAGCTGCCAGGCCCACGGAAACTTGTTCCGGATCACGGCTCCAGTGACCGGCACTCTGACGAGTGACGGTTGCTACGAACAGGTTGGCAAGCAGCTGGTGTTTGCGGCGGCGTTCCCGGCCGGCACCGAGATCAGCGCAGAAATGGTGGCGCCGCTACTCGACAACCCGCCGCAGCTGCGGGTGAGCGGCAGCTATCCCGAGTGGACCCTCACATACGAAGATGGGATGGACCAGGACTTCAACGATATGGTGCTGACGCTCACGGCGTTGCCCACCGGCAACTAGGAACCCCTTGAAAGCGGCCTTGGTACTGCCGGTGACGTGCTGGCAGTACCAAGGCCGTTCTACGTCATTTGTTCCCTTCGACCAGCCTTGCCAGGTTAGCTTCGGGTAGGTCAGCGGGCTGGGCAGCGGAGATGTGGCGTAGACCTGCGGGCGCAGAGGCCATCCAGTAATGAAACAGAAGAGCATTCTGATACCCGCATATGACTTCAAGCCCTTACTTGGAGGGATCGCCAACTACGGCCATGAGCTGGCCGTTCAATTCAGCAAGTGCGCCCGGGTCCATGTGGTCTGCCGCAAGCTGCCGGGAGTGGAGGAGTTCGATCGAAATCTTCCGTACACAGTTACGCGGATTCGGACCCCGTACAGTGGTCTTGGCAGTTATCCGCTTTTTGCCCACGCCATGCGGCCGATCATCCAACGCGACCCTCCCGACGTCATTTTCTGTCTCATGTGGTTTCCCGATGCCGCGGCCTGCCGTCTGGCGATGACACCGATGGCCATTCCGTACTTCGTTGCGGCCCACGGCACTGAGGTGTTTGACGACTACAGCAGCCTGGAGCGAGGCGTCAAGACCGTCCTGCTGAAAAGGCTGAGAGGCAGGGTATTGCGAGGGGCGAGCCGGGTATTTCCAGTCAGCCGCTATACCCGCCGTGCTGTACTTGCTGAGGCTCCCGCACATCCTGAGAGAGTCGTCACCGTCAACAACGGTGTAAACGCCGGCATCTTCCAGACAACGCCCCTGCCCGCATCTGTCGAGTCGAAGTATCGCTCGCCGGGAGAAAAAATCCTCCTCACGGTCACGCGTCTTTATCCTTACAAGGGCGTGGATCGGATGCTGGAATCGCTGCCCGCCATCTCGCGCGCGATCCCGGGAATCAAGTATCTGGTCGTTGGCGAAGGCCCGGACCTACCACGCCTGCAGGAATTGACGGCCCGCCTGGGCCTGGACTCCACGGTGAGGTTTCTGGGCCGGCTGGAACTATCGGAAATCGTGCAGCTCTACAATCTGGCCGACCTGTTCGTGCTGCTGTCGCGGGAGGAACCGCCCGACGTAGAGGGGTTCGGTCTGGTATTTCTCGAAGCGGCGGCCTGCGGCCTGCCTTCTGTCGGCGGACGAAGCGGTGGAATCCCGGATGCCATCGATGATGGGAGAACCGGCTGGCTGGTAGATCCTCGGAATCCGGAAGAGATCGCGGCCACGATCATCGACCTGTTCAAGTCGCCCGACAGACTCGAGCGCGCGTCCCAGCTTTGTCTGGCTACTGCCCCCCAGAAGAGCTGGGAAAGAGCCGCCGACAGAATTCTGTCAGAGATGTTCGACGGCCGACCCTGAAATGGAGTGCAGCATGAGCCTGGATTTGACCCGGAATGCCCGCTTCTGGTGGAAGATGCGATCCGAGAGAGTGCGCACCGAGATCTCGCGCCGGATCGAGATCCTGCGGGTGGCCAGTCAAGTCGGGGTCACGAACCGTCAGGTCGAGGAGTGGATCGCCAGCAAGAAGTTCTTCTTCATTCTGGCGATCGGTCGGTCGGGCACCACGTTTCTGGCGCATCTCCTGAACATGTCCCCCGATGCGGTCGTGTTTCACGAGCCGATCCGCAGCGATGTGGATGCGTATCGCCGGGGATTCTTCAGCCCCGATGACGCCGAGCGCTACATCGCTTCCTTTCGGAAGAAGGAGATGTATCTCAGGACCCGGGGCAAGGACTACACCGTGTATGGTGAGGTCAACTCACTGCTGCGCCGCCACTATCACCCGTTGCGCCGCCACTTTCCAGCCGCTGGATTTCTGCACATGGTGAGGGATGGGCGGGACGTAGTCCGCACCATGATCTCCACCGACGCACTGAAGCCGGGATTCATGTGGACCTGGTGGCTCAGGCCCCACGAAACCGACCCGTTCTTCTCCCAGTGGAACAGGATGGACCGGTTCGCAAAGCTGTGCTGGTATTGGAGGGTGGAGAACCAACATCTCCGTACCAGCATCGGGAGTTCGGTGAAGTTCGAGGAGGTCACCCGCAACTACGAATGCTTCGAAGCGCGAATCCTTCGTCCCTTTGGCCTGGTCATTCCGCACTCGTTGTGGAAGGAGCAGACGGGAGTTCATCGCAACCCGACCGGAACCTACGCACTCCCCCATTGGCGCGAGTGGGATGCCTACCACACCAGAACCTTCGAGACGATCTGCGGCGATGAGATGAGGGCAAACGGGTATCTGCAGTGATGCGGACGCCGTTCGGGTTACGGTAGGCTGCCGCTAGACTGCCGCCGTTGGCGCGGCACTCGGATTATCGCTCCCCAGGTGACCGAGCCCGCGAATGATGCCGGCAACCACCCAGCACTGACCCAGCGCGATCAGTGGTAGATACCAGAGGAGCGGCCGGACCGCACCGACGGCAACGTTCTTTACCACGATGCGGCCGAGCGCCATCCCGACGTAGGCCGGGGCAAGCAGAACCGCGCGTGCGGGCGTCGTCGGATACCAGCGCCCGAAGGGAACCGCGGCACGGTGCTTCAGGCGGAAGCGGCAGCCGTAGTGGCCGATCTTGTACTGATACCGCAAATAATCTGAGACACTCGACCTCGGGTGGCGATGCTCCGACACCGCCTTGGGCTCGAATACGACGCGCCACCCAGCCTGCCGGGCCCGCACGCACAGATCGAAGTCCTCCGCGATACGTAGAGCTGGATCGTAGTACCCGACCTGATCGATGACCGCTCGCCTGATCAGCATGTTGGCGCCAACGACATAGGGCACATCGGTGGGCGGCGCCGCTCGATCCACGAGATACCGGTTGGAGAAGTCGAACGCCGCCGCCGCGTAGGTCGAGGTTCGGGGATTCTGAGGATTGGGCCCTCCCACCACCCCGATCTTCGGCTCGACTGAGAAGACGGCGCAGAGGCGCGCCAGACAATCCGGAGCCGGGATGCAGTCGGCGTCGACAATCCAGATGTAATCCGTGGTCACCCGCCGGAGTGCCCGGTTCCGCGCCTCGCCCGGACCCACGTTCTCCGTGAGCTCGATGATCTCAATCCTTGGATCGTGCTGATCCCGCACCACCTGCACCGTGTCGTCCGTACTCGCGTCGTCGATGACCAGAATCGAAGTGGTCGGATAGCTCTGTCCCGCGATCGCCTCCAGACAGATGCCGATTGTAGGGGAGCCATTGCGAACGGCGATGATGGCGGTGACGGTTGGCTGGATCATGACGTGCCGCTGTTCAAGAAGGAATCCGTTCGAACGACCCCGACCGCGGTGCCGACGCTGCAGGAGCCGACTGCAGCAGCCTCGTCGCTAGTGCCGCAGCCACCGCGCCCCGGCAAACCCACGCAAAGGTTACGCCGTACATCAACCCGATGAGACCCCACCCCGACCCCACCCACGCGGCCAGGACGCCCACCACGGCGCAGGCCCAGCTCACCCAGTTGAGCAAGGCGAGCTGGCGAGCGCTGCCGAGCGCCCACACCATGGTTGTCGCAAAGCCGTCGCCCAGCTTGACCGTTCCACTCACCATTGCAGCAATCATCAGCACTGCCGGGAGCTCGTACTTGCCGGCCAGCAGCCAGATGGCGATCCATGGTGCCGCCAGCAGTATGATGAGTCCCCCCGCCCCTGCAATCAACATGACAGCCAACGCTTCGTGGCGAACCAGCCGGCGGCGCGCTTCCGCGGTCGGGGCGCTGCTGAGCCGGGGGAGCAGGGTATAGCCGGCGCCCATCTGTAGCATACGAAACGGCGATCCTACCAGGGTCGTCGCCACGGCGAACGTAGCCAGGTCCTCCAGAGTGAGCAGCCGGGGAGCCACCAGCCGCTCCAGTTGCATGAGCAGCAGGGCCGCCGCCGTGATGCCCAGCAGGCTCAAGCCCTCGACCAGGGAGTGTTGGCCCGGCGCTCCTCCCTGCGTCTCCCGGGGGAGCATTCCCCAACCCACTCCGGCAGAGATCACGTAGTACCCGGCTACGATCACGGCGAGCAGGCTGATTCGGGCACCTCCCGCCGCCACGGCAGCAGCTCCCATTCCGAGCAGCGCCACCGACAGTCCCTGCGACAGGCTGAGCGCAGAACCGAAACGCAGCCTGCTCTGAAAGATGGCAGCCGCTACGCGCCCAATGCCGCCGGCGATGATGCTCACGATCAAGGTCACTATCAGGGGCCAGCCCATGTCGTACAGTGCCGAGGCCGCGAGGGCTGCAGCGCCGGCCACGAGGGCCGAGGTGAGCAGTGGCCTGACGGGGCTGACCGAACCTCCCGGCCGCCGGTTCACTTGACCCTCGAGCCCGATCGGTCCCAGTGAGACCCCAATCTGCACCAGCCCGAGGAAGAGGGTGAACACGCCGAACTCCGCGCGGGGAAGGGCTCGGGCCAGCAGCAGGTTGCCCAGGGCATAGCCCACGCCGCCGAGACCAAATACGACTGCGGTTCTGAGAGCGCTTGAGTTTTGGAGGAGACGGCGCAGGCGCGACTCAGGCACCCAGGTGTTTCCGGGCTGAGGGGTGTTTCTCTGACCGGTGTTCCCCGCGTCGCTGAGCCATGCCTGCGTTGCTCTCCAGAGTTCGTGCCGCCTGGTGGACGCCCCAAGGTTAAGGTGCACCGCAGGATGGGGGCAAGCGCACTACCGCCTTAGCGAGCACGCGGGTAAATAGGTGGGGCCCAACTAGTGGAGGATCTTCGGTGGCAACGCGTCTCGACAAGACGATCAAGCGTGAGCTCGAGCTTGGTGGCCAGCTCTATATGGTGAGCATGAGCCCTGAGGGTGTGCGGATCGTGCCAAAAGGGAAGCGGAAGGGTCACGAGATCTCCTGGGAGACTCTGCTCAGCGGGGATGCGGAGCTCCGGAGAGATCTCAACATGTCACTCGACGTGTTCGATGCGCTTCGAGAGCCCGAGGCGGATGAGCGCTGATGGTATTCGGTCGCTGCTTAGCTCGAGTGGTCGTGAATTTCCCGCCATCCCAGCGTTCCGCGCTCCCATACCAGGGTGAACCAGCCGCTCGCGTCCTCACGGCCGCCACCGGTGAGCACGAACCGCCCCGTCACCAGCGCGTGATCGCGCCCGAGCGCGCGCACACTCACATGCTCGTAGCGGAGCGTCTGTACCGGTTTACCGTCGCGCCAGAAGCCGCGGCGCAGGCTGGACTCTATGTTGTCGCGGCCTATCATCGGGCCACGGCCTGTCATGAACGCGGCGCTATCGGCGTACGCCTCGACGTGGCCGGCCAAATCCGCCCGATTCCACGCATCGGCGGTTGACTGAAGCTTTCGCCGTACCTCGGCGTCGTCTGCCTTGGTGAGGCGAGGCCCTGGCAGCGGCGCGGTAAGGAGCGGGCGGGGGTTCGTTCCGGCAGAGTCCTGCGCGCCAAGCCACGAAGGGAGAAGGAGCGAGGCGAGCGCCAGGCTGGAGGCGAGGCGGTGTCCGGCGAGTCGGTGCATCGAATTTTCACTCATCAAGGTGAACGGGTGCGTTGGAGTGGTCCCGTTGCACGACGCAGCCGAGCCGCTGGCGGTTTCGGCTGGAATTCGCCGTCGCTCGCGTCACTTATGCCCGTCCCCCACGCCCGCCGTGCATTTCTTGGCATCCGCTCGGGTAAGGCGCCGCGAGCTCCCCCGCCAGTGGTCGAGCTCTGATGACCTCGGCCACAATAGATACGTGACCCGGCACATTCCTTTTCGCGCCCTCTTGATGTATCGTATTTTGTATCGTGACCAAGACAAAAACATCAAGCGGGGCGTACATGTACATTGATCCAACGACAGGAAGTCTGGTGCTCCAGTTGGTGGCTGCGGGTGTACTCTCCGCAATGGCAACGGTTTCCCGAGTTCGAGATGGCGTGAAATCGTTGTTCAAGATGCTGGTCCCGCGTCGAGGCCGGTGGACTGGCAAGCCGTAGAGGGATCATTCCGCGATCCCAGCGGGTTTGTCTATACCCGCGACGGCATCCTCTACCGCCAGATAAACCGAAGCTTTCGTGAGCCTTACGAGGCCTTTCTGGCCTCGGGGCTTTATGACGAGCTGGCCCGGGATGGCCTGCTCGTCTCCCACGAGAAAGTCGGGCTGGACCTCTCCGCCACCGAAGAAGCGCACGCCGTTATCCGCCCCGAACGGGTGGACTTCATTTCCTATCCCTACGAGTGGTGCTTTGGGCAGCTGCAGGACGCCGCCAGCCTGACATTGGACATCCAGCAACGCGCAATAGCTAAAGGCTTCACTCTTCGAGACAGCAGCGCCTACAATGTCCAATTCCATGGAGGACGCCCGGTCCTGATCGACAGCCTCTCGCTCGAGCCGTGGGAGGAGGGTCGTGCGTGGGCGGCGTACAAGCAGTTCTGCGAGCAGTTCCTCCTGCCGCTCACACTGATGAGCCAGCGCGATGTTCGTTGCGGAACCCTTCTCCGAAACTATCTCGACGGCATTCCCCTGGATCTTGGCAGCCGCCTGCTGCCGCATCGCAGCTGGGGCTCCCCGCGCAGTCTCATACACATCCACCTTCATGCCTGGGCCCAAGGACGCTACGCGGACGCGGCTGTCACGTCAGCAGCCAAGGGAAGGTCGATGAGCCGAAAGGCCCTTCTGACCCTGGTGGAGAGTCTCAAGGCGGCGGTTCGGGGACTGTCATGGCGAGCCGCAGGGACAGAGTGGGCCGATTACACTGTGGATAACAATTACAGCGTCGCTGCGGCTCAGGCTAAACGAAATATGGTTGTCGACCACATCAGGAACGCGGGCGCCAGGACGGTGTGGGACCTTGGCGCTAATACCGGCGAGTACAGCCGTGCGGCACACGAGGTGGCGCCTCTGGTCATCTCCTTCGATCTGGATCCTGCGGCCGTTGAGAGAAATTACCGCCGCGTCAGGCGGGACGATGAATCCGGAATCCTTCCGCTCATTCAGGACCTCACGAACCCATCACCGTCACAGGGGTGGGCGGGACGGGAACGATTGTCTCTCGCCGAGCGTGGGCCGGCGGATGCCGTGCTGGCGCTGGCGCTCATTCACCATCTCGCCATCGGTCATAATCTTCCACTTGAGCGTGTGGCGGCTTATCTCAGCCGTTTGGGGCGCGTGCTCGTGATCGAGTTTGTTCCCAAGACCGACGGCCAGGTTCACCGACTCCTGCTCAGCCGCCCTGACATCTTCCCCTCGTATACCAAGGAGGGCTTCGAAAAGGCCTTTGCGCGACACTTCAGGATCGATGCGATAGATCCCGTGGTGGACTCCGAGCGGTGGCTCTACCGCATGACGGCTATTCCGCAGTCGGAAGGATGATGGGAAGACTCCGGCGACTGCACCCCTTCCTGTTCGTCGTTATTCCAGTTCTAAACATCATGGTGCGGAATCCCGGTGGGGCCACTCTCCGGGACGTGCTGGCAGTGGCGTTTGCGATGTTGGTGGGGTGTGCTGTGGTGTATGCGGCAGCAATCCTCGCCTTGCGGAACAGGGTCGAACGAGAGGCGGTGCCGCTTCTGGTGTCGCTGGCCGTCGCCCTCTTCTATGCGTACCCCATGTTCCGGGTCATGTACAACCAGGCGCGCGGCGAGCCCGGTCGACTGGTGATGACGGGGACCGTGTTGCTCGCGCTGATGGGTGCGGCACTGGCCGGCCTTTGGTGGCTCGCCGGGCGCCCTGGACTGCTGATCCGCGCCAACGCTTTCTTCGGGGTTATGGGATTGCTCCTGGTCGGCTTTCTGGGGGCTCGAGTGTTTGCCGACCAGCTACGGGCCCGGTCTCAGCTCGGCAACAGTGTGCTTGCAAGGCGACTCTCCCAGCCGATACCGCTGAAGAGCCATCCGAAGAGCGAGCCGCTGCCGGACATTTACATCGTCATTCTCGATGAGTACGCGAATTCAAAGGTTTTGCGGGAGAGGTTCGGCTTCGACAACCGTGCATTCGAGGATAGCCTCCGACGTCTGGGTTTCAGCATTCCAACCTTGGTGCGCAGCAACTACGCCCAGACCCGCCTGTCGCTGCCGTCGTTGCTCAACTTCAGCTATCTCACCGATCTGGAGAGGGAGCTCGGCCCACGGCAGACCGATCCAACGCTTCCCGATCACCTGGTCGAGAACAATCGAACGGTCTCTTTTCTGAAAAGTCGCGGTTACCGATTCGTCTTCTTCCCATCACAATGGTGGATTTCTACCGAGCGGAATCGGCATGCGGATTTCCAGTTCAGCGCCTGGCAGGGCTTTCACCTAGGTCGTGCAGCAACCCGGTCTGATTTACGCCGGGCATTCGTCACGCGAACACCGCTGGCACTACTCCATGGAGACCATCATGACGCCGACTATGTGAAGCGCGTTCTGGGCGGTCTCGCGCAGTTGCGGTCAGACAGCGCTCCTACATTCGCTCTGGCTCATATTCTTAACCCGCACAAGCCCTACGTGTTCGACGCCCATTGTAGACCTCTTGCGAAACGGCCAGAGCGCAGGTGGGGTCGGGGACGGGAGAAGGACTATCTGGAACAAGTGCAGTGCCTGAATCACCTCCTCCTCAGCACGGTTACCCAGCTGGTGCAAGGCCCCATATCAGACCCGATCATCTTGCTCGTCGGCGACCATGGGACCAATTCACTTGGCTATAACAGTGCTGCATCCGCGGAAGCTGTCTCGTCGGAGCAGGCGAGAGAACGCTTCGGCGCATTCGGCGCTCTTCGGTTGCCTCGCGGGAGCGAACCGAGCATTCCTGATTCCGTCACCCTGGTAAACCTGATACCTATCATACTGAATAGTTACTTCGATTCCGCACTCCCTCTCTCCCCTGACAGCCTGTACATGTCGCTTGATCAAACACCCTACTTGTTTGCTCGCGTCGATCCGGCTGCTCTCAGTCCTCGGCAGTAATCACTTTTATAAAGCCCCAGGTCGGGTCCAGTCTGATTTGGCTCTTCTGTACGAGAGTATATTCGGGTAATTCCAACACTGAAGAGCGCATGCTCTCGAAGAAGTCCAAATACGCAATCAAAGCACTCCTTCGTCTTGCCGAACACCCCCCTGGCGAGCCGATGCGTATTGCCGACCTCGCTCGGGCGGAGCAAATCCCTGCCAAGTTCCTCGAGTTCATCCTGCTCGGACTGCGAAACAATGGCGTGCTACAGAGCCGGAAAGGGAAGGGCGGCGGCTACCTCCTTGCGCGTGACCCCGCCGACATTTCGCTCGGACAAATCGTGCGGATGTTCGATGGTCCCCTCGCACCAGTCCCCTGTGCCAGCCAGACGGCGTATGTGCCCTGCGCCGACTGCCGAAATGAGGCAGTCTGCGGAGTACACCTGGCAATGAAAGAAGTGCGTGACGCTACGGCCAAAATCCTCGATGGAACCAGCCTCGCCTCGCTTCGGCACCAAGTAGACGCAGTTCTTCAGTCCGGAGAGCCTGTTTAGCCTCCGCGTCTCACCCGTTCGATCTCTGGTACATACATTGCCTATTTACTCTATCGATTAGATAGAGTATTGTAGGTCCGTCGGCTGGAGGAGTCGTCCGCTGCCCTGTGCTCTGGCTCCTCATCGGGTAGGGAAAGGCTGTCAGGCCCCCTCCTGCAAAGTTGCAAATCACTGCTTAGCAGTGACTTGCACTGTTGGCTCCGATAAGACCGAGCTGCGGTGCTGGTTCTCACTTTTACGTCCGGAGACCGTCAATGATTGCAGTTCGTTGGATAAGCAGTCTGGCACTTGTGGGAGTTGTGGTGGTCCCGCTTCAAGCAACCGCGCAACAGGCGTCGCCCTCAGCCACTGGTTCGCTGTCGTTGGAAGCCCAGGTGAATGAGCTGGACCAGCAGATCCGAATTCTTCAACGGCTGCGTGAGCTCGCGGCCGACAGCGCCGCCGCGGCCGCAAAGGAGAAGGTGACGCCGACGGCGAGCGCCAAGGACGGATTCAGTCTCAAGTCTGCCGATGGAAAGTACCTGCTGAGATTTCGGGGCTACTTCCAGAGCGATGGGCGTCTCTATCCTGGCACCGAACTCACCGGCGGGATCGACAATCTTCTGATCCGCCGAGCGCGCCCGATTGTGGAGGCAACGGTCGGTCGGTACTTCGACTTCCGTCTGATGCCGGACTTCGGGGGTACCACGCCCGCAATCTTCGATGCGTACTGGGACGGCAAGTTCGCACCACAGTTTACGGTTCGCGCCGGGAAGTTCAAACCACCACTCGGGTTGGAGAGACTGCAGTCGGCCACCGATATCTCGTTCGCCGAGCGCGGGCTGCCGACCAATCTCGTTCCAAGCCGGGATATCGGGCTTCAGCTCGCGGGCGATTTCTCAGAGGGAGTGTTCGCCTACCAGTTGGGCATCTTCAACGGCGTCCCTGACCTGGCAAATGGCGGAGACGATCTGAGCAATGCCAAGGACTTCGCGGCTCGCGTGTTTGTCCAGCCGTTCAAGAGGGGATCCCTTCAGGGGCTGGGATTCGGTCTGGCCGGAAGCACGGGCTTCGAGCGGGGCTCCCCCGCTGCCACCGGGCTTCCAACCTATCGGACACCCGGTCAGCAGACTCTGTTCCGCTACACCTCCAGCACCACCACTCCCGCCAACAATGTCTTCGCCAACGGCGAGCGGACCCGGCTCTCCCCGCAAGGCTACTTCTACACCGGCGCTCTGGGCTTACTCGGCGAGTACGTCGTGTCCCGGAATGAAGTGACTCAGGCTGGTGTCTCAGCAAAGCTGGAGCACACCGCGTGGCAAGCGATCGGCTCGTACTTCTTGACCGGTGAGAAGGCCGGCTTCCGCAGTCCCACCCCGAAGCGCCCTTTCGACCTAAAGGAAGGTGGATTCGGGGCGCTGGAGCTGGTCGGCCGTTATGGCGAGCTCAGCCTGGATCCCGCCGCGTTCCCGGTGTATGCCAGCGCGTCGTCGAGTGCACAAAAGGCCAAGGCGTGGGGGGTAGGGGTCAATTGGCACTTTACGCGGGCGGTCAAATTCGCGGTGAACTATGAGCGCACGACCTTCAGGGCCGGAGCCGCAGCGGGAGACCGCGAGCCGGAGAATGCAGTGATCACTCGGTTTCAAACTTCGTTCTAAGGAAGCATCGATGAAGACGCACGCATTTACCCTGCTCATCGCGGTTACGGCTACGATCCCGCTGGCGGGCCAAACGTCCAAGCCCGCAACGCTGCTGAACGTGTCCTATGATCCTACGCGTGAGCTGTATGAGGATTTCAACCAACAGTTCTCCGCTTACTGGAAGGGGAAAACTGGGCAGGAGGTAAAGATTCGGCAGTCCCACGGCGGCTCTGGAAAGCAGGCACGCTCCGTCATAGACGGTCTGCAGGCCGACGTGGTCACGCTGGCCCTGGCGTACGATATAGATCAGATCGCGGAGAAAGGCGGCACCCTAGCGGCGGATTGGCAAAAGCGGCTTCCGAATAACAGCTCGCCCTACACCTCGACCATCGTGCTCCTGGTTCGGAAGGGTAACCCCAAGGGGATCCGCGACTGGGGTGATCTCGCCAAACCAGGTGTTGCCGTGATCACGCCGAATCCAAAGACATCGGGCGGCGCGCGCTGGAACTATCTCGCTGCATGGGCCTGGGCGCTTCGCCAGCCAGGCGGCAGCGAAGGCTCGGCCAGGGAGTTCGTCAGGAAGCTGTACAAGAATGTTCCGGTACTCGACGCAGGTGCCCGCGGTGCCACTACGACGTTTGTGGAGCGTGGGATTGGTGATGTGCTCATCGCCTGGGAGAACGAAGCACTACTTGCCATCAAGGAGCTGGGGCCGGGCAAGTTCGATCTTGTCGCTCCATCGATCAGCATTCTGGCGGAGCCGCCCGTGGCAGTCGTGGATAAGGTCGCTGGCAAGCACGGCACTCGTGAAGTGGCCCAGGCGTATCTGGAATACCTGTACACGCCGGCAGGACAGGAAATCGCTGCTCGGCACTTCTATCGACCGCGCTCTGCAGCTGTGGCGGAGAAGTACGCGGCGCAATTTCCCACGATCACGTTGGTAACAGTTGATGAAGTGTTCGGCGGGTGGGCGAAGGCGCACACCACCCACTTCGCTGATGGAGCGCTGTTCGATCAGATCTACCAGCCAGGCCGATAGTCTGGTTGTGACCCTGAGAAGGAATAACGATGCAGCGTAAATCGGCCACGGTGCTCCCGGGATTTGGACTCTCCTTGGGCATCACGTGTACCTACCTGAGTTTGATTGTGTTGCTGCCACTGGCAACCGTTTTCACGAGGACGGCCCAGCTATCTGGCTCGGCTTTCTGGAATACCGTGACTGATCCGCGCGTACTCGCGTCGTATCGAGTCACCTTTGGGGCCTCTTTTCTGGCGGCGCTGGTGAACACGGTCTTCGGACTGCTGGTGGCATGGGTGCTGGTGCGCTATCGCTTTCCCGGCAGGCGCATCGTTGATGCTATGGTGGATCTGCCGTTTGCCTTGCCAACCGCCGTCGCTGGTATTGCGCTCACGACGCTATACGCATCCAACGGCTGGATTGGGCAATACCTGGAGCCGCTCGGCCTGAAGGTCTCTTATACGTGGGTGGGTATCACTGTGGCGCTCATCTTCATCGGCCTTCCTTTCGTGGTTCGCACGGTACAGCCGGTGCTGGATGACCTCGAGGTGGAGGTCGAGGAAGCAGCCGCGAGCCTCGGTGCCGGGCGTTGGCAGACCTTCAGCCGAGTCGTGTTCCCCACGGTGGCGCCGGCACTCCTGACTGGATTTGCTCTGGCGTTCGCCCGGGCCATTGGCGAGTACGGCTCAGTGGTGTTCATCTCGGGCAATATGCCGATGAAGACCGAGATCGTGCCGCTGTTGATCATCACCAAACTCGAGCAATACGACTACGCCGGCGCCACAGCGGTCGCCTTGGTGATGCTCGTGGCGTCGTTTGCGCTGCTGCTTACCATCAACCTGCTTCAGTGGGCAGCTCGCCGGCGGATGGCAATCTGATGGCAAATGCCGTTTTGCCCCGCTCCGCCACTACGGCACCACGGGCGGTCGTGCGTGCCACTGGCGAATCGCGCACGGTGCGCTGGATCCTCATTGCCATAGCTCTGGGGTTTCTCTCCCTCGTGCTGCTGGTTCCGCTGCTTCTGGTGTTCGTTCAGGCGCTGAGCAAGGGCCTCCCGGCCTATTGGGATGCAATCAAGGAGCCGGACGCGCTGAGCGCAGCAAAGCTGACCCTTTTGATAGCTGCCATAGCAGTACCTGCGAACTTGATCTTCGGTGTAGCCGCGGCGTGGTGCATCTCGAAATTCGACTTCCACGGCAAGCATCTGCTGATCACCCTCATCGACCTGCCGTTCGCCGTCTCTCCGGTAATCTCGGGGATGATATTCGTCCTGCTCTTTGGTGCACATGGCTGGTTTGGACCGTGGCTGGCCGACCATGACATAAAGGTGATCTTCGCCATCCCCGGCATGGTGCTGGC
Organism: uncultured Gemmatimonadales bacterium; assembly: GCA_963730915.1. Taxonomy (GTDB): domain Bacteria; phylum Gemmatimonadota; class Gemmatimonadetes; order Gemmatimonadales; family GWC2-71-9; genus CAVVWJ01. The sequence goes on from CAVSTR010000005.1 coordinate 850,558, forward strand.
CACGACCTTTGTGACGGCACCGTTCATCGCGCGTGAGCTGATTCCATTGATGCAGGAGCAGGGGACCGAAGAGGAAGAGGCGGCGATCGTGTTGGGGGCGGGGGGTTGGCAAACCTTCTTCCGGGTCACCCTTCCCAACATCAAGTGGGGACTTCTGTACGGATTGATTCTGTGCAACGCTCGCGCAATGGGTGAATTCGGCGCCGTCTCCGTGGTGTCGGGCCACATTCGGGGCGAGACCAACACTCTCCCACTCCATGTGGAGATCCTGTACAACGAGTACGCCTTCGCCGCGAGCTTCGCGGTAGCGTCCGTGCTCACGTTGTTGGCGCTTGTTACTCTCGCCCTGAAGACTCTGGTGGAGTGGCAGCAACGGCGTGCCAGGAGCGACGCAGCCGAGGTGTTCACTACCCCTGAAAGGATCGCCGCATGAGCATCCAGGTTCGGAATCTCCGCAAGACGTTTGGCGACTTTGTCGCCCTCAACGATGTGAGCCTCGATGTGCCAGGTGGTGAGCTCGTGTCGCTGCTCGGGCCTTCCGGGTCGGGAAAGACCACACTGCTGCGCATCATTGCCGGATTGGAGCCTGCCGACACGGGAACGATCCATTTTCACGGTGAGGACACCACTGAGCGGCCGGTTCGGGAGCGGCAGGTTGGATTTGTGTTCCAGCACTACGCGCTCTTCCGCCACATGAGCGTGTTCGAGAACGTGGCGTTCGGGCTGCGGGTCAAGCCGCGGAATGCGCGTCCTTCGGAAAAGGAGATCCGCGAAACGGTTATGGGGCTACTGCATCTGGTTCAGCTCGATGTCCAGGCCGAGCGGCGCCCATCGGAGCTTTCTGGGGGACAGCGGCAGCGCGTGGCGCTGGCCCGGGCTCTGGCTGTGAAACCAAAGGTGCTGCTGCTCGATGAGCCATTCGGAGCTCTCGACGCCAAGGTGCGGAAGGAGTTGCGTCGCTGGCTGCGGCGCCTGCACGAAGAAGTTCACGTGACCAGCGTTTTCGTCACCCACGATCAGGAGGAGGCGCTCGAAGTGTCAGATCGTGTTGTGATCATGAATGAGGGGAAGATCGAGCAGAGTGGGACGCCGGAGGAGGTGTACGACCGCCCCGCGACTCCCTTTGTTTATGGATTTCTGGGTGACGTCAATCTCTTTCACGGCCGGCTCGATCGGGGGCAGGTCAGCATCGGCGCGAATCAGCTGGAAGCTCCCGAGTGGGCGGAGGCGAAGGACCAGGCAGCCGTGGCGTACGTTCGAACCTATGACATCGAGCTGACGCCGGTGCCATCCGGCCTATCCAGCATCGAAGCCACTGTTCAGCATGTTCGCGCGTTCGGGCCGATGGTGCGGCTGGAGCTTCGTCGCGTTGAGGACGGAGAGACGATAGAGGCGCATGTTCCCCGCGCGATTTTCGAGAAGCACGGTGTGGTCAAGGGTCAGCGAGTGTTCGTGTCGCCGACCAGCGTTCGCGTGTTTGCTCAGAACTAGAATTCTGACTCTTCAATTCACCAGAACCTCTGGAGGCAACCAACACCCGGTAGTCACTGCCTGCCTTCGGCTCGAAGTTTTGATGTTGGTCCTAATCTCCCCCCATTTCCTGGCTATTCAGCGCCCGGGTCGTCGCGACAGTGCGGCCGGATTCGTCGGTGGCAGGCCTGCCTGGCTTGACGGCCCTGCATTACCCAGTCATCATATCTGAAGCCTCTTAGTAGCTGCTCGGGTTGCGTCCCTGCTCCTCACCAGCGATTGGACACACTTCTCCGCTATGGAAAAAGCCCGAGCGGCCCTCTCCTGGGTGAATGCAGGCTTGTCTGCCCTCCTGCTGGCAGCTTGCCAGGACGGCTCGCAGTCGCCTCCGACACGCCCGGAGCCACCGCCACAGGCTGACGGCCTCTCGAACGACCGCCTCGCGCCGATCGATCTGATATACGTGTGCGGAAACAAGTTCCTGGCCACGAACGCGACCGGCAGCGCGGCAGAGGTTGACTATCGGGTTCTCGGCAGCGGGGAAGGCGGGCGACTCGTTCTGAGCGACGGCTCTGACGAACACTCGGGCTACAGCGAGACGGAGCTTCAGGTCAGGGGCACGGGGCCAGTTGAGCTGTACCAGGACGGCGAGCGGGTGGCGAGACGCCGCAATGAGGGTAAGCCTTGCGGACCAGCGCCGTTTTCCGGATCCCTTGCCGGGCTCACCGAGGCCGAGGCGGGGAAATGGGATGCGCCGATTCCATGGACCGGGGTGGCCACACACCTCAACCTGCTTCCGACCGGGAAAGTTCTCTCCTGGGGAGAGTCCGTGGCTCCGCAGGTGTGGAATCCCGTCGATGGAAGCTTTTCGTCCGTTCCCAGTCCCGTGCTGCTCTTCTGCTCTGGTCATTCGTTTCTCGCGGATGGGCGGCTGCTGGTCGTCGGTGGGCACATCGGCACCGATCGCGGTCTCCCCGACATCACCATTTTCGATCCTACCACCGAGAGCTGGAGCAGGTCCGTCCGCATGTCTCGCGGCCGGTGGTATCCCACCGTGACCACTCTCGCGTCCGGTGACGCGCTGACTCTGTTCGGCACCGACGAAAACGCAGTCCGAGTAGACCAGCCCGAAGTGTGGTCTAACGGGGCTCTGCGATCTCTGCCAGCCACCACGATCGGATCAGCTTACTACCCGCGCACTTTCTTGGCTCCGAACGGCAAGATCTTCCATGCTGGTGACGTCGTTCGCAGTCGATACCTGGATCCGCTCAGCGGAACATGGACGTCGGTCGGCGACCGGGTATACGGCAAGCGTGACTACGGTGCGGCCGTGATGTACGATGTTGGAAAAATTCTATACGTCGGCGGCGGTCGGAGCACTAACACCGCCGAGATCATCAATCTGAATTCGTCAGCCCCTACCTGGCAGTTCACCGGCTCGATGGCCACCGCAAGGCGACACCTCAACGCCACTGTCCTTCCGTCAGGCGAGGTGCTCGTCACCGGTGGTGTCGGCGGAACGGAATTCAACGACCTCACCCAGCCGGCCCGTGCAGCGGAGCTCTGGGACCCAGGTTCCGGTAAATGGACGGTACTCGCCAGCAGTGCGGTGACCCGCGGCTACCACTCCACTTCCATCCTGCTGCCCGACGGTCGTGTGCTTCATGCCGGAAGCGGCGATAAGCAAGGAGCGCCGGCCGAGCTCAGCGCGGAATTATTCTCGCCCCCCTACTTGTTCAAGGGCCCACGGCCAACGATTTCGGCGGCGCCGAGTCTGGTCGGCTACGGCACGTCGTTCAGAGTGATAACCCCCGATGCGAACGTTATCGCGAAGATAAGCCTAATTCGCATTGGCTCGGTCACGCACGCTTTTGACATGAATCAGCGGCTACAGTGGCTGTCTTTCACGCGGCAAAGCGGGGCGTTGAGTATCACATTGCCGAACAGCCGCAACGTCACCCCACCCGGTCATTACATGCTCTTCCTTCTCGACGAGAACGGCGTGCCGTCGGTCGCGAAGATCGTACAGGTCGGATCCGAGTCGTCGCCCGATCCAGACATGAATACTCCTCCAAGTACCCTCTTCCAGGCCGGCTGCACTGGGCTCGCGTGCGAGTTCACCGACGCCAGCACGGACGGGGACGGTAGCGTGGTAGCGTGGAGCTGGGAGTTCGGTGACGGCGAGGGCTCCACTACGCGCAACCCGCAGCACACCTATACGGCGGAAGGTGATTATCAGGTGACGCTGAAGGTAACAGATAACGGCGGAGCCACAGGCACGGCGGTGAAGACCATCTCAGTCAAGCATCCGTCATCTCCTGGTGCTCCGGTTCCGGGCTTCACGTGGGTCTGCACCGATCTCAACTGCACGTTCACTGACGGCAGCACCGACGACGGCACCGTGGAACAATGGCGGTGGGACTTCGGTGATCAGGGGAGCTCCAGCTTGCGCAATCCAACTCATACCTTTGTGGCGGCAGGGTCTTACGAGGTCAGCTTGACCGCGACCGATAACGACGGGATGACGGGCACTATCGTGCGGACGGTCACGGTCACGGTCCCGTCGCCTATCGTGCTGGCTGTCACCGGTCGGGTAGACGCTACTAAACAGTATATGATGCTGACGTGGACCGGTGCACAGGGCGCTACAGTGGACGTGTATCGCGATGGGGTCTTCACGAAGAACGAGCTGAACGACGGCAAATACACCAATTCGCGGAGCCTTCCCGGCGCGAGTCAGTACACCTATAAGGTGTGTCAGGCAGGGACGGCGGTCTGCTCCAACAACGCCACGGTAGTGTTTGGAGAAGCGCCACCGACACAGCCATCCATCGTTCTCAGCGTGACCGGCCGGGTAGACGCTACCAAACAGTACATGATGTTGACGTGGACCGGTGCACAGGGCGCTACAGTGGACGTGTATCGCGACGGGGTCTTCACGAAGAACGAGCTGAACGACGGCAAATACACCAACTCGCGGAACCTTCCCGGTGCGAGTCAGTACACCTATAAGGTGTGCCAGGCAGGCACGGCGGTCTGCTCCAACAACGCGACGGTGGTGTTCAACTGAGGGTGACGAGGCCCGTGGCCGCCGACGCGTTGCGCCGGGGCTGGGCGGTGTAGATCATTGGCGACAGGACGTCTTGACGTGAGCCTGGGCTTTGAGTGAGAGGGCACTCATGGCGCTCTTGATGTCGGTGCGATCGTAATACGTGGGCTTGTGTTCCCACAGGACGAACGCGCAGGCGTAGGTTTGATCGAGGATCGTGGTCCCATATGACCGGAGTTCACTCCCGCTCATGGAATACTTGCCACTCTGCGTTCCTCTGATCCCGCTCGACCCGTTGCCTCCGTTGAGAACATTCAGCCCCATGACCAGTCCGAGGCCCTTCGTCTTGGCGTTCGAGATTTCGGTCGACGCCCATGTTGAGACCGGCCCCTTGCTCGACGCATACTGAACCCACCCCGCGTCGAGATAGTGATAGGTGACGGCCGTGCTCGCCAACCATGTCATCTTGGTGTGCACGAATGTATTCACGTCCGGCCAGATCTGCTTGCTGTACTGAGCCATGGCCTCGACGGTCGCCTGGGGCACGATCTTCCCGCCCCATTTATTGGCCATGTGGGGCTCGTCAATGAGAAAGTGACCCAGGAGCGTGCCGTCAGCAATGAAAGTGTTGAGGTTCACATTCCTGTAGCGGTTCACCAGGTCCTTCCACTTCGTAAAACTGAAGGTGCCGTCAGAGTTCTGGATGTATGGGTCCGGGAGAGAGAATTTCAGGACCAACCGGGCTCCCCTGGCGCGCGCATCGGTCAGAACAGAAATGACGTTCTCGGGGGTGATTCCACCCCGCTTCGCACCAGTATGTATCGAGTTGAAGTAACTGCTCGGACATGTTGTTGGATGCGAAAACAATTCCTGGCAGCCGTGACCGGGTATCCAGGATTGCGCTGCTGATACCGCTCGAATCTTGCGGCGTCGTCGCGGTGGAGTCTGTGGGCGGCGCCGCGCTGGAATCAGGCGGCGGCCCCGCGGTGGAATCTGCCGGCGGAATTGCGCTGGAATCCGTGGGAACGGCCGAGGAGTCGTTGGGAATAGCCGCTGTTGAGTCGGTTGGCTGCAAGGTCTGGGTTGAGGGCCCGGTGCCTTCTGCGCTGCACCCATAAGCCATAACGAGCAGGAGGCCGGCCAGAAGCTGGTGCACCACAGCAATCCGAAACGTCGAAGTCAGAGCATGCATCATGTGCGTAGGCTCCCCCTTACATGGGAGTATCGGACCACAGTCATCGCATCACGAGCGCGCTACGGTCGGCCGGAGGCCGCACGGTAGCAGGCCGACGGATCAGTCGGGATGCGACGAGGGTCGGAGGCCTCGAAAGTAGCTGAGGCTGATCATGTAAGTTGGGTTATCCGTGCCGGTTACGGCGACGGCCGCGAAGGAATGAGCACCCGAGTGGGCCCATCTCGTTTCCCCAGGCTCGCGGGGAACATTATACCCCCCGGGGGTTCATCTGTCAAGATAGATTTCTGCTCCAATGGTCCTTTCGAGGGCCGTCATTCGCTCTCGTTGTCCGAAGCTCGAGTGCCACAGGAACGCGAGGGCTGATCCTTGGCTGCCTGGCTCAACGTCTTCAGGGCGGTGAGTACATCGTGGTCTTCCAGGTAATCTTTCTCATACATCCAGGCCAGGAAGCCACAAGTGCTGGACGCCTCGATCAGAGGTTTGCCGTAGCGGAGCAACTCCTCGGCGCTCATGCTGTACTTGCCGCGCTTCCGACCGGGCCGTTTCGATCTGCCGTCTCCTCCGTCGGTTACGTTCAATCCCCACACCACTCGTAAACCAGCGTCACTCGCGGCGCGAAGCTCACTGTCCCGGTACCGGTTTACGTCGCCAAAGCGGGCCGCGTATTGCGCCCAGCCGCCATCAAGATACGTCCAATGGAAGGGGGCTTTTGCCAGCCAACTTGGCGTTGAACGAACCAGGGTTGGCAGCTTGGGCCAGAGCGATTTGGAATACCGGGCGGCCTCCTCGATCACCTCGTAAGGGATGGGGCGGCCTCCCCAGTTGGAACGATCGCTGGGTTCGTCTATCATGAGATGACCCGCGATCGTACCATCCGCTATGTAACTGTCCAGGTCCAGTCCCTTCAGCTGATCCAGCATTTGCTTGAACTTTTCCAGGTTGAAGCTGTGGTCGCGGTCCTGGTAATGCCTGTGACCTCGGGCGAGCTGAAGAAAGACCCGACCCCCCTGATTCCTCGCGATCTCCAGGTTGTGCAGGATCGTCTCTGGGATCGCAACCCGCTTGAGGCTCGTCCAATCCGAGCTCAGTTGGGAAAAATCCATTCGGAAGAAGCCGAACGGAATACCCGGGCGGGCAGAAGGTAGTGGCGGCGGAGGTGGGGCTTCGGCGCAAGTAACCGAGAAGGCGACAATAGCGCTCGATCGGGCGGGGACGACTACGGTGCGGACCGAGTCGTCCTGCACCGCACAGTTAGCCGCCACGCCACCCATTGTCACCGTGTGGTTCCCGGGCGCCAATCCAGTAATGGTGATTACGAAATCCGTCCCGACGACGCCGCGATCGGCGCCGTCAAGGGTGATGTTGTAACCATCGGGGTCAGGGGAAGGCCCGCTCGTTGTGGCGGAGAGCTGAAGGCTGCCGGTGGTGTCGAGGGTAGTGGTGTCGACGGTAGTGGTTGTGTCCAGGTCGCCTTCGGTGGGTGGAGGGGTCAGGGCATCTCCACTACCACACGCCGCGGTGAATAGCCCGAGACTCAGCATTGTGACGAGCGCCTGAAGCACTACAACGCGTTTGGAATGTGACATGCGCACCTACATCTCGGCTCGGGCCCGCAAGGCAATATCGATGATGGTGGTCTGGTATAAGGACAGTCAATTTGCCTGGGTCTCCGAAAATTCGGAACCCCATGTATTCCCTGGCCTACCTGGCGAGCCTGTACTCACTCTCATCACCCAAATGAAATTCTCCTGCCAAGTACGGCGAGGAATGTGCAGATGCAGCTTCCATTTGCTGGAGAATTGACTTGATGTAAACCACGAACGTATCCAGATATCCCCCGTTCCAGCCCGAGCCAGGCTGACAGAAGGAAGGAGAGCCGTCTACACGAAGCTCGACGCTGGAGGCTTGCAGGGGGAACATGAGGTATAAGGTGTGCGAGGCGGGAACGACTGGCTGCTCACCAACACGACCTTGGGTTCGAAGGTGCGGCCGCTCTCAGGGGCCAACCGTCACCATCTTTGCCACCGAAGGCACGCCGGACTGGTTGATCAGGAACAGCATATACGGGCCTGGAGGCGCCAGGTTGCCGTTGGCCGGACCCATCGCATTGAGTCTGGTAGAGCTGGCCACCGTAAAAGTAACGTGGTAGATAAGCTGGCTCTGGTTGAACGCGTGAGTGACGGAAGAAAGCCGGATCAGTGTGCCACGGCTGATGGACGCGGCAACCGGCGTCTCCACGGCGAACGACTGTTTGTATGAAATCCTGGACGGCGCGGACGTGATGGTCGGCCGTGCGGCGGAACTGCCGTCGGCGTTGAAAAGATACGGTGGAGAGAAGATTTGCGCTGTAAGCTCGCTGTTGGCATACGGAATCCCACCACCCTCCCCACTACCGCTCGAGAGCACTCGTCCGTTTGGCAACAGCACCGCAGTTCCGTGATAGGTCCGATTGCTCGTCTCAGGGGCCATCGTTTTCCACGTTTCCGTCTGCGGATTCCAAAGCTCGGCGTAGTGGATCGCGCCTCCCTGATCGTTGAATCCTGGACCGCTGGTCCCGCCCGTGACGAGCACGCTGCCGTCTGCCAGCAGCGTGGCGTTCATCTGCCGACGCGCAAAGGCCATTCCCGGAACGCTGCGCCATGAGGGTGAGGACTGGTTGAGGTCAATCACCTCCGCGCTCGGCGTTGGAGGGTTTCCACCCCCGGCGTACAAGATCTTTCCGGGCGCGTACATCACCGCGGATCCGAGTGTCCGGTCAGCCACGTTGCGGTTCGCGACTGTGGTCCACTGCCCGGTTCCGTTGACGTCGAGATAGCGCGTGGTCTGAGGAAAGCCGGCGAGGAAAACCTTGCCATTCGGTGCGACAAACATTGCCGGGTAGTACGGATCGGGAATTGCGAGTGGGGCGGTGGTCAGGCGACGCCATCCGCTGCCCGTTCGCACTTCCGGAATGGTGACAACGCTCTTGGTGGTGTCGTGGCCGGAGACGACCAACACCTCACCGGAAGGCAAGGTCGTATTGGTGGGATAGTAGCGGCCCTGTGCCATCGAGCTGACGGAGCTCCAGCTGTTCGATGACGGATCGAACGCCGTCGCCACTCGCAGGCCCAGTGTACCGGGGCTGGTGCCGCCGGTTACCAGAAGCCGCCCGTCAGGAAGAAAGGTGTGACCGCTGCAATAAATCCTGTAGCTCTTGGTGACAGGGACAAAGCCGTTCGTCGCGTCCCAGAGCTGGGCACTCCCGACATCACCCCAAAAAAGCACCTTGCCGGTTCGCAGCACGTGCATGTGCACACCGAGCACCGGTGTCTTGAAGGCCGACGCCCATCGTCCCTGGGTCGCAGGTGTGCTGGAAGTGCTGCGAGAGAAGGTCGCGGGAATCGTGCGACCCTGGATGACGACGATCTGACAGCTGCCTGTACCGCACGCGGGCTCCTTCCAGCCGGCGAAGACGAACCCACTTGCAGGCGTCGCCGTGAGAGTCACCGCGGTGTAGGCCGGATACGTGGCTGAACAGCCTGTGCTGGCTGGTGTCCCGTTTGTGATGACGCAGTTGATGGCGGGCGTGAGTCCCGCCTGGCTCTTCACTGTCCCGCTCCCCACGCCTGTCGTACCGCTCGAGATCTTGATGGTGAAGGGGCCCTTGAGGAACCGAGCCGAGATCGTTCGGTTCGTCGTCATCCGGACCTTACACGTGCTTGTCCCACTGCAAGGAGAGCCCCATCCCACAAACGAGTGGCCACTTGCATGCTTGGCAGTAAGCGTGACGCTGGTTCCCTCGGTGAACAGCTTGGTGCAGCCCGTCGTGGCCGCCACGCCGGCTGTGATGGTGCAATTGATTCCGGACGGACTTGACGTCACCACTCCATTGCCAGTGCCGAGGCCGGTAATGGTGAGCCGGAAACTCACAATAGCAGAGGCAGCGGAAGGTCGGGTGACTTCTTCGGTATCCTGACAGGCGTACAGAACCAGCAGGCCGAGGCCTAAGACTAGGAAGGCGAGGAGGCTGAGCGGCTTCATGGACTGGCCCTCCACCGGCCCACAGTACGGCGCGAACTACCCTTGGTCAAGCAGAGAAGATTGGGCGTGGCGGCCAACGAGACGAGGAACGGAACGCGATGAGCAGCACCTAACGGGGAATACCTCATGAAGGCTCCAGGACGAGACGGCCAGAACATCGCTGCCGGCCATCAAGTGAAACTCAAGAGCAGGGAGAGCCGGGTCTAAAACAGTTCAGCGCGGCGTCGAAGGGCGTCGCGAAGGATAGGATCCCCGTGGTTTGCGCTTGGCTATCGGCGGGTATGGTTTAGGGTAGGGTGCGGTACGCAGCCCGTCAATGGCGAACGGGAAAGCAAGACGGGCCGAGGATTCCTTCCCCCGACCCGTCGAGATTCCTGCCGGCCGATCCCGTTAGACATCCAACGACTTCATGTCCCTCTCGGTGTCTTGAGCTCCCAGCGGTGGCGAACTAAGCCGGATTGCTGCCAGGCGGTATGCGGCCACCCGCGATTCGCAGGGTCCAGCTCATGTGGCCGGCGGGCCGCTGAGCGGGTGCGTGGTCGGCAGCTGTTGACCGATCTGCGTGGCGAGGATTGAGCACTCCGGGTGGCCGAATCCGCTTACGCTCACTCCGTCCCCGCCAATGTCGTAGATGATGTTATCGGTCGTCCCGCCATCGGCGACCCCCGCCGGAACGAAGTCCAATCCGAGCTGGTCACGCGCCTTCCATGCGATGTTGTGGTCAGCACAACTACTGTCGCCACTCACCCCGATCCCACCGATTCTCTCGCCCGCCGAGTTGTACAACGCGAACCCCCCACCGAAGACGTTCACTCCGCCGACCCGCTTCCCGGTCATGGGATCGCCCGTCGTCCCGAAAGTGGCAACGTCACCCGCGTAGGCTACGTCATGGTCGACCGGGTTGCTCTCCTGGAGTCCGAAGAGACTGCCGCCGGGCTGGGTGGCCGCCCAAAGGTTCGCCGTTGACAGCGCCAGGCCGTTCAGACTCAGCCCGTTGGCGGTCGACGCCTTTTGTGCGGAGATGACCCGACTGAGCAGCCACTGGTCCCCGACGCCAGGACCGGAGAAGGCCACGGCCACAACAATCCCACTGCGATCGACTACCGTTGCCCACATATTCAGCCCGAACCCGCCGTTGCCCGCCGCTCCCTCCGCGACGACATCCTGGAGCGCCGTCCGGAGCGCATCGTGGCTCGGGAGTCCCTCAGTCTGCGGAGGACCGAATCCGATGCCGTCCCCACCATCGTCATCATCGCCACAAGCCCCTAGAGCGAGTGCGAACCCACAAGACAACAGAGCGACTCCGAGATGCCGCCAATGACACCGCTGGGTGAGCATTCAAACCTCCTTGTTCGGCGCTGCTGAGTCTGGGATCGAATCGCTGGAGAAGGGCTCTGCCGCATCAGTATCGACGGCGCAACCCAGTGCCAATCTGAAGCACTTAGCCGCGCCGCGCCAGAGTCGCCGCACGATAATTTAAGTCCTTCTGCTTCACTTCTTCCGACGTGTCTGTCGGGAACTAAGGCCGATCTGTGGGCCTGCAGGGTGCCGTGGTGTAGAAGGTTTGACGTAGCAGGAACAGAGACCGGGGGAAGGTGGTCCAAAGAGGTTGTCCCGTGACGTAAAGCCAACGGTATGGATAGGCCCCACACCATCTGTAGCTTGGAAATTGGCCCTGGTGGATTCGAACCACCATTAACGGATCCAAAGTCCGCTGTCCTGCCGTTGGACGAAGGGCCATCGCTTCGATAATTTGTCACCTGAAGCTAAACATTTCCTGACTCGAGAGCCATGCGGCTTCAGCCTTCACATAAGTGGGCGGCGACTCTCCTGAGCGCCGTAGCTACGGCATGTGACAGCTCGGTGAAGCCTGAGCCACCGGCTCAGGAGACCGACCTGATCCGCGCAACGTACGTCTGCGGCAACGACTTCAACATCGAGAGCGAAAGCGATAGCGGATTAATCGTCCGCTATCGGGTCCTGGGCTCTCCGGAGGCGGGTGATCTATCCCTGCCCGCGCGGCCGAATCCCACGGCTGCGAGCGCTATGCGGCTCACCACTCTCCACGCGGGAACGCTTCAGCTGTCTCTTGCTGCCGATGAAGTGGCGCCTGCTCCCAACTTGGGCCTAGCCTGCCCCCCGCCGGTCGATGAAGCTGAGCCGAAAGCGCGTGAAGGTGAGTGGTCCCCCTCGTTCCCGTGGCCCGTGGTCGCCGTACACCTGCACCTCCTGCCGACCGGAGACGTGCTTTCGTGGGGGAAGATTGGTGATCCCCAAATCTGGAACCCGCAGAGCGGGGCGTTCACACCGGCCCCGAGCTTGACGATGTTGTTCTGCAGTGGCCACGCCTTTCTTCCCGACGGCCGGCTCCTGGTGACCGGCGGTCACATCGAGGACCACCACGGCCTGCCGGACGTGAACATCTTCGATCCTGCCTCGGGTGGGTGGACTTCGGCACCGGCAATGAGTCGCGGCCGCTGGTATCCCACCAGCACCACGCTCGCTGATGGACAGATCTTGACGCTCGCCGGTCGTGACGAAGCGGGCGACACGGTCGAAATTCCCGAAGTCTGGACCGGGACCACCTGGCGGCCTCTGTCACAGGCGGGACGAAAGCTGCCGTACTACCCTCGGATGTTCGTGGCGCCGAACGGTCTGCTGTTCTATGCCGGCGAGCTGCAGCAGAGCGCGTACCTCGATCCGAACGGGGAGGGCCGATGGCTTCCCGGCGCGCGCAGCAACTACGGGCGCCGCGACTATGGGTCTGCCGTGATGTACGATCAGGGAAAGGTGATGATCGTCGGCGGTAGCGACCCACCGGATGGACTCCCTACGAACACGGCCGAAATCATAGATCTGAGCTCTCCGACGCCGGCATGGTCTTACACCGGATCCATGCATCACCCGCGACGGCAGTTCAACACCACGTTGCTGGCGGATGGCCAGGTCCTGGCCACCGGCGGGACGGGCGCGGAGGGCTTTAGTGATCCCTCGATGTCAGTTCATGCAGCAGAGGTCTGGGATCCGGCGTCGGGGAAGTGGATTCTTCTGGCGAGCAATCACGTCAACCGCGTCTATCACTCGACCACCCTGCTGCTGCCGGATGGACGCGTGTTGCACACGGGGAGCGGCGATGGGCCGAACCTGCCGCGGGAACTCAACGCGGAAATTTTCTCGCCACCCTACCTGTTCCGCGGCGCGAGGCCTTCGATTGTGGAGGCGCCCGCGGCTGTGACCTACGGGAAGGAGTTCGTCATCCGGACTCCCGATGCACCCCGGATCGTTCGGGCAACACTGCTGCGCCTCGGTTCGGTCACTCACGGCTTCGACCAGAACCAGCGTTTCCTCGAGTTGCCCCTGGCGAGGGTTGCAGGTGGCCTGACGGTGACGGCTCCTGTTGGTGGGGGTCTGGCGCCACCCGGCGATTATCTGCTTTTTATACTTACGTCCGCTGATGTCCCATCCATCGCGAAGACCATACGGCTCCGGTAACCATGACGCGAAGAACACTCTCCATAGTACTTCCACTGAGCACAGCTCTGCTTCTGAACGGGTGCCTCGACAGCGGACAGGCGCCTCCCTCCCGCCCGGAGAGCCCGCCGGTCGCAGGCCCCGATGGAAGCATGCTGGACCCCGTCGACCTGATCTACGTCTGCGGCAACAAATTTCTGGCGACCAATTCCACCCCGAGCCAGCTTCAAGTGGAGTACCGCGTCGCCGGCACTCGGGAAACTGGAACCTTGACGTTGCGCGAGGGTACCGGCGGCGACCCTGGATTCAGCGAAACCGAGCTGGAAACGACGAACGCAGGTGTGGTCGAGCTCTACCAGGACGGCGTACGGATAACCCGGCGACCCAACCAATCGCTGCCGTGCGGCAGCTCCAGCATGTCGGCATCCGTTGTTACATCAGGGCCGGAGTCCACGATGGGGAAGTGGACCGCTCCTTTTACCTGGCCCATCATCGGTCTGCACCTGACCCTTTTGCCCAATGGGAAGCTACTGGGATGGGGAAAGTTCACAGAACCACACGTGTGGACCCCTTCCACCGGAGCATTCACCGCGGTACCCACATCGGACTGGATCTTCTGCGGCGGACATACCTTGCTGTCGGACGGGAAGGTTCTCGTGGCCGGTGGTCACATCAGTGACCACCACGGACTCCCCGACGCGAATGTGTTCGACCCGGTCACCCTGACATGGTCATCCAAACCGGCCATGGCCAAGGGCCGCTGGTATCCCACGACCACTGCGCTCGGTAACGGCGAGGTGGTTACGATTGCGGGACGGGATCAGGGTGGACTCCCGGTGACAGTTCCCGAGGTGTGGACCGGCTCAGGCTGGCGGAAGCTCACGTCGGCAGCTCGATCGCTGCCGTACTACCCCCGGACGTTCCTCGCGCCGAATGGCAAAGTCTTCTATGCCGGGGAGAACCGTGGCTCGCTGTGGCTGACGACCTCGGGCACGGGGTCGTGGTCGACTTCTGCCACCCGGATGTACGGCACCAGAGACTATGGGTCTGCCGTGATGTACCGGCCGGGAAAGATTCTGTACGTGGGTGGCGGCCGCACGACCAATACGGCCGAGATCATCGACCTGAACCAGGCCAGTCCGGCGTGGAAGTGGACCAATCCGATGGTTTACCGCAGGCGTCACCTGAACGCCACCATACTCCCGACCGGCCAGGTGCTGGTGACCGGAGGAACGAGCGGAACCGGGTTCAACGACGAAGCCGCAGCGGTGTTCGCATCCGAGCTCTGGGATCCCGTAACCGGAACGTGGCGCACGCTCGCCAGCAATTCCGTTACCCGGGTATACCACTCGACAGCACTGTTGCTGCCTGATGCGCGCGTGCTCCTGACCGGCAGTGGCGACGCGTCCGGCAGCTCCGATCACTACAACGCGGAGATCTTTTCTCCGCCATATCTCTTCAATGGTGCTCGCCCAACCATATCGAGTGCCCCGACCACCCTGGGGTATGGCCAGTCTTTCTTCCTTGGGACACCGACGCCCTCGTCAATCACCCGCGTCACCCTGGTTCGCCTCGGATCAGTGACCCACGCGTTCGATTCGAACCAGAGATTCAACGAGCTGACGTTCGTTCGTACCACTGATGGTCTGACAGTCACCACTCCGAGCAGCCGGAATCTGGCGCCTCCCGGTCACTACATGATCTTTGTTTTGAACAAGGCGGGAGTACCGTCTGTAGCGAGGATCATCCGTATCAGATAATTGCGCGCACAATCTCACCATGAGGGTGGTGCCACTGTCGCCATCGTTGCCGCCAGCGTGATGGTTCCATACTTTCGGCCGAGCATCGCGGTCGCGTCCTCTCGATCTCGGTCCGAGCGGTAGAGCGCAAAGAGGGTCGAGCCCGAGCCACTCATGCGGCACAGGAGCGGCCGGGTTCGCACCATGGCTTCGAAGGCACCCCGGATCTCCGGATGGCGTCCGAACACCGCGGACTCGAAGTCGTTGCCCGCCATCCGCGCGATGTCCCCCCAGGCAGACAGGGCCTCGAGGTCCAACGCCACAGCTCCTCGCCGCCCCGCTGAACGGCGAGCGGCATCGATCCACTCGTACGCCTCTGATGTAGCCACAGAAACATTCGGGGTAAGCAGCAGCAGCGGTGCCGCTGGGAGCGGTGGCAGCCGGAGCATCCGCTCGCCCCGATTCCACCCGAGAGCCAGCGGCGCGCCGCTCAAGAAGAATGGAACGTCGCTGCCCAGCCGGGCAGCGATCTGAAGCAGCTCGTGCCGTGGAATGGCGTCTCCGGCCAGGTGGTTGGTGGCGAGCAGCGCAGCAGCCGCGTCACTGGAGCCACCTCCGAGGCCGGCACGCACAGGAATGCGCTTGGTGAGCGTCAGGTGAACGGCAAAGGGATGTCCTACCGATTCGAGCACGGCGTTGGCCGCTTGCACTGCCAGATTCTTATCCGCCGGTCCGAGCTCAGCACTGGAGACGTCGATGCTGGCGCCTCGACCATCTCTTCGTTCTACAGTCAACGAATCGGCGAGAGTGATCAGGCAGAAGAGTGTCTCGAGGCCATGGTAGCCGGTCTCCTCCCGCGCGAGCACCCGAAGGAAAAGATTGATTTTCGCCGGTGCCGGGATGGTGACAGACGAGCTGCTCACGTCGGACTCTTTCGCAGTGCGCGAAGTCCCTCGGGAGTGCGGATCATCGACCACACGCCAAGCATGGTGATGGGAACGAACGACGTGATGTGATACGATAACGCGTAGGAAAAAGCGAGACTTCCCGGGACCCCGTACAACGCGAGCACGGCCACGATTACCGCTTCGAAAGGACCGAAGAACCCGGGTGTCGAGGGAATCGAGATGCCCAGCACGAGCAATCCCTGCAACAGGAGCGCTCCCCCGAAGCTGACCGGTATGCTGAAGGCGGTGAAGCCAACGTAAAACGCCAGCCCGTTCACCAGCCATAGCGCCACGGACCAAACCACGACTTCTGCGAGCCGCACGGGCGAACGGAGCACCGCGAGTCCCTGCCGGAATCCTTCGATAAGATCGATGATCTTGTCCGCGAATCGACCACGGGGAAGGATCCGCCTGATCACCCGTTCTGCGGTAAGGGGAGCGACGACCACCGCGGTGGCGGCGACCAACGCCAGGAGGCTGATGACTCCCGCCGCCCGGGCCAGGTGCGCCACGGAAGTGCCACCCACCTTGACGTCCGCCGGAAGCTCCGAGCTGAACAGGGCAATGGTGAGGAGTGCGACCACCGCGAGACCGTCGAAGATCCGTTCGACCACGATCGAAGAGATCACTGTCGTGAAGCGGGCCGATGTGAGTCGGGCCGCCGTGTAGGCCCGGACCAGCTCGCCTGCGCGCAGAGGTAGCAGGTTGTTCGCGGTGAACCCGATAGCAATGGCATGCCAGAGGGGGCCGGCGGGATAGGCCTTCCCTTGTTCGTCGCGCAACAGCAGACGCCAGCGTACCAGACGAAGTGGGAAGGCGACCGTGGCGAGAACGACGGCACCGGTGAGGGCGCCAAGCCGGGCGGTGCGCACGTGACGCATTACGTCCGACAAACTCACATCGCGCAGGGCCCAGGCGAGGAGTCCGACTGACACCGCAATGCCGACGAGAGCGGGGAGGCTCCTGCGGAGCAGTCCTCGCGGAGCCGGATCAGGACTGCTCAAGCGCCAGCGGCACGAGGTCGAGCAGTTCCTGGAACAGTGGCCGCAGCGATTCGAGGCTTGCCTTCCGCGAGAGCTCGGCTGTGATCTGGTGGCGGACGGTGACAGCTCGTTCGAGGGCGGCGTGGCCGCGATACGTCAGTGCAGTAATGGCCACCGGCTCCGACTCCGGCTCTGGGGCGCTCCCACCGAGCAAACCTTCAAGCGAAGGTGCAGCGGAGCCGCGCTGTCTGATCAGAAGATCGAAGGTGCGAAAGCTGGCCTCGATCCCCGGGGCGGGGACGAGATCCTGCGGCTCGTCGGGAGCCAGGCTTGCGATTGGAACAACGTCGGTTTCCGGCTCGTAACCGAGTGACTCTATGGAAACGATAGGGGCTTCCACACCCTTTTCGGGAGCCGCGGAACGCAGCTCATCGAGGCGATGAGCAACATCCAGGAGCCGCCGCGAGATCAGCATTCGATCGTCGTTCTCAGCCACGGCTCGCAGCAGCTCTCCGGCTTCACGCAGGCGCGCTGTAAGATCGGTCAAAGAACGGCTCGCGACCCCGGCCGCCAGTGCTTCCTGTGCTGACCGGGCAAAGATGCCGAGCGCGCCCGCAATCGGATCCGGGCTGGGAGTGGCAGCCGATCGAAGCACGCCCAGCAGGTGATACAAGCGGAGATCTCGCTGGGTGGCGGAGCCGGACGATGCGATCAGGTCAGCCGTCTGGCACAGGTGCTCTCCCTGGCTCACGAGCTCCAGAGGCCCGAGCGGCTCGGGTGGCGTGAACTGTGGCTGCGACAGGGGCTGCGTGAATGGCTCGGGATCGCCGGAAAAGTAGAGCGACTCGATCGGGACCACGTCACGTTCCACCGCAAATGCACGTAGCAGCAGCTCGGTGAACCGCTGCGCCTCACTCGCATCGGGATCGGGTCGGCCTCGTTCGGCGACGTCTCGCGCAATGCGGGTCAGCGCCTGTCCGGCGCTCTCCATAACCTTATCGACATCCGGGGGTGGGGCGAACAAGCGAGTGAGGTCGCCTACCGCCAGCTCGATGCCGTCCAGAATCTCGGGCAGCGGGTTCAGATCTCCCAGCTCCGCCAGGCCCCTGAGGGACTGCATCCGCCGTATCACATTGTAGAGGGGCTCGCGGTCTTCCGGCGTGGTACGGAGTGCTCGTGCTGCTCGATCGAGTGCGCTGGCGATCAACGCGCCTTCGCGGGCAACAAACGCTCGCACGCCGGTATGAAGCTCCGCCCGCTCCTGTGCCGGCGGGCTGTGAGCCACCGGATAGCCGCTGCCTCCACCCGCCAGATTGTCGAGGCTCGAAGCGAGTCGATTGGCGCGAGCAGTATCAGCTTCCGCCCACTCACGAACCCGCCGAACCAGCAATCTGAACTCCTCGACCGCCTGGGCCACCTGTTCCCGCGCGGCTGAATCCCAGGTCAGCTTCTGATCTCGGTGAGCCCGTGCCAGCGTCTCCAGCGCCGCAGCCGCTCGAGCAATCTGCGTCTGTGCTGCCATCAGCGCGGAGCCCCGCAACACCCGTGCTGTGCGGAGGAACTCTTCCGCGGGCGGTGAGCCTGGCTGGGAAACAAGGGTCTCCAGCCGGTCGAGGCATTCGCCGGCCTCCAGCGCAAAGAAATCGGCGGCGCCGAGGGGTGTGGTCACGGGAGCGGGGAGCTGGGAGCCAGGAGCTCGAGCATGAAGGCCGCTAGGCTAGAGGTGGTGGGGATTACCGCCGGCTGGAAGCTAGAGCGCGAGGACCGTCGCATCAACTACGCGCCGGAGCCTGGCTCCCAGCTCCCAGTTCCATTGCCCTTCTCATCTCCACCACCGCGGCGTGCATTCCCGCCATGATCGAACGACTCACCACGCTATGCCCGATGTTGAGCTCCTCGATCTCGGGGATAGAGGCGACGGGTGAGACGTTGGCGTAGGTGAGCCCGTGACCGGCATGAACGAACAGACCCATGTCGGCGGCATGTCTGGCCGCCCGCCGCAGCTCATCTAGCGCAGCAGTCCCCTGACGCCACGAGTGCGGCGTACCGGCCCGTGTGGAGCTCGATGGCGGGAACTCCCAGGTCTTTGGCGGCGTCGATGGTGCTCAGATCGGGATCGATGAACAAGCTGACCCGCGAGCCCGCCTCCTCCAATCGCCTGATCGTTTCACGGAGCTTGGGATGCGGCCGGCTGAGGTCCAGCCCCCCTTCGGTGGTAATCTCTTCGCGGCGCTCAGGCACGACGGTGGCCTGGTAGGGCCGCAGCCGGCAGGCCAGGGCGACGACATCAGCGCTGGTCGCGAGCTCCAGGTTGAGTACCCGTACTGCCGTTGAAAGCCGCTCGACATCACGGTCCTGGATGTGACGGCGGTCTTCCCGCAGGTGGGCAGTGATGCCGTCGGCGCCGGCCTCCTGGCAGAGCAGGGCAGCCTCAACCGGATCAGGCTCTGTCGTCCGGCGTGCCTCTCGCACCGTCGCCACGTGGTCCACGTTGATGTAGAGCCGTGTCGAACTCATTGCTCAGCACTCCGATGCCGGTTAACTTCGCAGACCTAACATTAGCCCAGCGAGAGACTTGTGACTATGCAACGGTGGCTCGGATCGGTGCTGCTCCTGGCAGCCTGCGGCGGCGGCACCAGCGCCCCGAACTCGGCACAACCTGCCGGCTCTGCCAGCGGCGCTGTGCGGAGCTTCATGCAAGCAGTCGCTGACAGCAATCTCGACAAGATGGCGTCTCTGTGGGGGACGGCCAGTGGCCCGGCCGCGAAGACAAACATCCCACCCGATTACCGCCGCAGGATCGCCGTCATGCAGGCATATCTTCGGAACCGGTCGTTCCGCATTATCTCTGATCAGCCCCAGGCAACCGAAAACCGTCGCGCCGTTCAGGTCGAGCTGAAGCGCGACACCTGTACCTGGAGCGTTCCTTTCGTGGCGATCAAGACCACCGATGGGACGTGGCTGGTTACTCAGGTGGATCTTGCCGCTGCAGGAAATCCCGCCCGCCCGTGTGTAGACCCCGCTTCTGTCGACACCGCCGATCAGGGTTGAGCCGGGAACCTTCCCGAAGGGCGGCTGTTATCTTTTAGTCAGCTATTCAGTGAGCTCGAGCAGGATCCCTTCGGTCGCCTTGGGATGAACAAAAGCGATCCTGCGCCCAGCCGCTCCGAGCCGAGGTACCTCGTCCACCAAGCGATACCCGGCAGCTCGACATGTGTTCAGCGCCGCGTCCAGATCCGGCACTCGATAGCAGATGTGGTGGATGCCGGGGCCCCGCTTCGCGAGGAATTTTCCAATCGGGCTGTCCGGCGTAAGTGGGGCCAAAAGCTCCACCTCGGACTCACCGAAGGGTAGCGCGACAATGCTGGCGCCATCGGCGGTTTCAGGCGGGTGCGGCGTGATGCCGAGCACGTCGCGATAGAACGCCAGCGCGGCTTGCAGATCGGATACGGCAATGCCCACATGGGCAATGCGAGGGGTGTCGGACAGACAAGCCTCCACAGGTCACAGGGCAGTAGCCGAAATTATACAACAGGAGAATATCATAATGGGTGCGACGAATACTCTGACCGTGCACGTGAGCGACGCCTCGTTTGCCGCAGAGATCGAGCAGGCAGACGGACTTGTGCTGGTGGATTTCTGGGCGTCCTGGTGCGGGCCGTGCCACGCCGTAGCACCCCTTCTCGATCAGCTTGCCGGGGAATACGCCGGGAAAGCCAAGGTCACCAAAGTCGATGTCGATGCGAATCAGCGTACCGCGATGCGTTTCAATGTGCGCTCGATTCCCAGTATCCTGTTTTTCAAGAACGGACAGCACGTGGACACGGTGGTGGGGGCCGTTCCTAAGGCGACGCTCGAAGGGAAGATCAAGCAGCACTTGGGATAGCTGGAGGGACGGAGGGGCGGAGGCGACGAAACAGAACTCCTCATCCCGAGTGCAACGACGGATCTATCAGGGATCCTTCGCTTCGCTCAGGATGAGGAGTTTCTTTCGTCCTCCATCCCTCCGCCCCTCCGTCCCTCCGCCCCTCCTATAATTCAGCATGCCCCCAACTCGGCACCCTCTACGTCGTCGCCACTCCGCTCGGTAATCTCGGAGACCTCTCAGCTCGCGCCAGGGAGGTGTTGTCGAAGGTGGCGGTCGTCGCCGCAGAGGACACGCGTAGAACTCGCGGGCTCCTTACCCACCTCGAGGCCCGCCCCACACTTCTCAGCTTTCACGCCCATTCGGCGGAACACCGGCTGGAGAGTATCGTCGACATCCTCCGGTCCGGTCGTGATGTCGCCCTGGTGTCGGACGCAGGGACGCCGGTCGTGAGCGATCCCGGAACCGATCTCGTCGCGGAGGCACGGGCAGCGGGTATTGCTGTCGTGCCGATTCCGGGCCCGTCTGCGGTAACTACGCTACTCTCAGCCGCGGGGCTGCCTGCGGATCGGTACCTGTTTCTGGGGTTCGTGCCGCGCAAGGGAAAAGAGAGAATCCGGCTCCTGACCCGCGCCGCGGCGGAGGAGTGGAGCATCGTATTCTTCGAAGCCCCTCCTCGGCTGGTAGCCCTGCTGGAGGACCTGATTCCACTCGCGGGGGCGAGCAGACAGGTTGTTGTCGGCCGCGAGCTAACCAAGCTCCATGAGGAAATCCGAACCGGAACCCTGGGTGAAATGGCCGACTATTTTTCGGGAGTGCCTGCTCGAGGAGAGCTCACCGTCATCCTGGAGGGCACCGGGGAGCCCGCGTCGCCGCCGGATCGAACCGAGGACGCCATGGAGCAGGCAACCACGCTGCTGGCTGAAGGGGTGAGTCGGCGCGAAGTAGTTCAGCGGCTCACGCAATCCTTGGGTCTGCCCCGAAACGAGGCTTATAAGCTGGTCATGGAGCTACCATGATAGCCCGGATCCTGTTGACTGGGGCATTGACAGTGGCGGCCATTGGGCCGGGCGAACCGGCACCGACGCTGACGATCGGGCGGCTGCACTACGAAGGTGGAGGCGACTGGTATGCCAATCCATCGAGCCTTCCCAATCTGCTCTCCGCGGTGAAAAGCCGGACGACGCTCAGGGTTGCCACCACGGAGAAGGTGGTCACCCTCAGCGACGACGAGCTCTGGACGATTCCGTACCTCTATATGACGGGTCATGGCAACGTGCACTGGAGCGAGCGCGACCTCGCCACCTTGCGGCGCTTTCTCCAACAGGGAGGCTTCCTCCACGCTGATGACAACTACGGCATGGATGCGTCGATACGGCGCGAGCTGGCGCGGTTGTTTCCCGGGGAGCCACTGGTTCAGGTTCCGCTCGACCACCCCATCTATCATCTGATCTACGATTTTCCACGCGGGCTCCCCAAGATCCACGCTCACGACGAGAAGCCGGCGCAGGGGTTTGGCATCTTCCTCGACGGCCGGCTCGTAGTGTACTACTCGTACCAATCGGATCTGGGAGATGGATGGGAAGATCCGCAAGTACATAACGATCCGGCCGACAAGCGGGAGGCAGCCCTGCGCATGGGAGTCAATCTCTTTGCTTACGCCGTAGGCTTCGGCGGATGACCGCAGCCGCCACCCATGGAGCGCTGCAGCGGCTTGCCCGTCCCCTCAGAACCCTGAGCGGTACCGGCTGGGTCGCGCTTGGGCTCGGCACCGCCGCAGTGCTGCTGGGGAGTTGGGCCTGGGCCGTTCGGCTCGGCTGGCTCAGCGCACCGTACTGGGTGTTGCTCGCATGGATCATGGCACTCGCGGCCCTCGCCGTCATTGGTTTCCTCGCGTGGAGAGCGCATGCGCGGCTATCGACCAAGCGAGTAGCGGGGCGACTGGAGGAGCTGGGTGGGTGGCGTCGCGGTGCCCTGACGTCGCTGCTGGACACTATTGCCGATGGAACGAGTGGAGCGCTCCTCGCCCAAGCCGACCAGGCTCAGGCACTCGATATAGGCGAACGCGGGTCGGCAGCCATCGAGCCCATCGCCCATGGTGTACGTGTTCTGACCCTGGCGGGAATCGTGTGCCTTGCCGCGGGCGGGGCAGCATTCACATCGGCCGGGCCGGTCAAAGGAGTAGCCGCGGCGCTTTGGCATCCCCACCGCGCCTGGGCGGCGACGGTTGCCCCCGTTCGTATCCGGGCGGCGCAGGATCTCGTGGATCGAGGCCAGCCGGTGGAGCTGCACCTCGAGGCGCTGGGCCGAAAGACCGCAATGCTGTGGCTTCGTGCACCAGGAGAGGCGTGGAAACCGCGTGGAGTGCGGCTGGATTCATTGGGTCGCGCCACCGTCTCTTCCGGGCCGCTTCAGAGCGACATGTATGCACGCCTCACCAGCGGAGGCCGCTCCTCAGACACTGTGATGATCAGGGTTCGGCTGCCGGTCTTTCTCGGGGCCCTGAACGTGGTCGCCCGATATCCTTCCTATTTGGGCCTGGAGAACGAGCCGGTACCGACCAACGGTGACACGCTCATTCTCCCGGTAGGTACCCAACTACAGACCACCGGTGAGGCGACGGCCGAGCTGGCGAGTGCCACCTGGTTTATCAAGGAGCAACCCGAGTCGCTCGATGTCGCGACGACACGGTTCTCGGGCACCTTCGTGCCGCGCCGTTCCGGTGAGTATCGTTTGCGGCTCCTCACGGCTGCGGGAGCGCCGCTCGCCGGAGATTCCATTCGCCTTCCCATCCGTCTGGTACAGGACAGTGCTCCCTCGATAGAGATCCCGGTCCCCGGTGCTGACACATTGGCCCCGCTCAGCCTTCTGGTACCGCTGATCATCGACGCGCGAGATGATCACAGCATTACCGCTGTCACGCTGGAAAGCCGCAGGATCAGTCGCTTCGGAATAGTCGACGCCACACGGCGCGACACGGTTGCGGTTCCCGCCGAGCGGCCCGACCGAGCCATCCTGAACTTCACGCTCGACCTGAACCGCAGGGGACTACTTCCCGGGGACACTGTTCGCTACCTGGCGGTTGCCCGCGACAACACTCCCCGGGGCCAGCTCGGGCGCTCGCGCGAGTTCGTGCTGCGGCTTCCCACCATGAGCGAGGTGCGCGCCGCACAGCGGGAAGCAACGGATGCAGTCGCCAGTCAGCTCGACTCCATCACTCAGGCGAGCCGGCGGGTCGAACGCCAGACCGATGATCTCGCACGCGAGCGCTCGCGTCCGACGGATGCTCCGGGCGGCAAGGACGGTGAATCGCTCTCGTACGAGGAAGCACAGCGTGCCGAAGGCGCCGCCAAGTCGCAGGAGGAGCTGATCAGGCAAGCGGAGACACTGCAAAAATCTCTCGAGGCGCTGCGCCAGGGTGCCGAGGCTGCCGGCATCAACGATTCCGCGTGGCAGCGTCAGCTCTCCGAGATCAGGGATCAGCTCGAGCGGGCGCTTTCGCCCGAGCTGAGAGAGAAATTGTCCACCCTGCAACAGGCGCTCAGGGATCTCGATGCTGAGCGCACGAAGGCTGCCCTGGAACAGCTCGCCGATGCGCAGAAGAAGCTTCGAGAGGCCCTGGAACGAAGCCGCGAGCTCTTCCGGCGCGCGGCCTTGGAAGGCGACCTCGCCAATCTGAGTCAGGAATCAAAAGAGCTGGAACGCGAACAAGCGAACTGGAACCAGCAGGTCACGGCCGCTGACACCGCGCGCTCGGCGGCGAGCGAGCGGCAACTTGCCGCCAGAGCCGATTCGCTCGCCTCAGCACTGAAGCAAGTGGCCAAGGATGCGTCCGTCGAGTCAAAACAGGCCGAGCTCCAGGATCTCGCCAAGCAGGCCACCAAGGCAGCCGGACAGATGCAGCAGGCAGCGGCGTCCGCGCAGCAGGGCGAGCGGCCCCAGGCAAAGCAGCAGGGCGAGGCAGCTTCGCAGTCTCTGGCGCCACTGAGCAAAGAACTCCAAAACCGGAGACAGGAGCTGCAGCGGCAGTGGCGGCAGGAAGTAATTCAGGCGATGGATCAGGCACTGAGCGAAACCAGCCGACTTGCCGAACGGCAGCTACGGGTTCAGGAGCAGCTGCGCGAGTCGGGAACACAGGACCCGTCCACCCGTGCCGAGCAGGCCGCGATCGAGGAAGGTGTTCAGAAGGTGCTCGAGCAGGTAAGGCAGGCAGGTGGAAAGAACGCTCTGGTTCCACCTCAGATCGGTGCGGCCCTTGGCGCTGCCCAGCTGAGTATGCAGCAGACGCGCGAAGCAATCTCTTCGGCGGCACCAAATAGCAGGGAAGCGGCCGATCAGGCGGGTGAAGCGGTCGACGGGTTGAACGCGGCGGCGCATCAGCTGCTCAAAGCCCGGAGCGACGTATCCGGCTCGCAGTCGGGATCGGGACTCGCAGAAACGTTGGAACGCCTGGCTCAACTGGCTCAACAACAGGGTGGTCTCGGTCAACAAGGGGCCGGATTGCTGCCGATGGCAGGTAGCGGAGCCATACGGGAGCAACTCCAGCGACTGGCCGCACAGCAGCGCGCCCTCGCGCAGGAGCTCGAGAAGCTGCGCGGGAAGGGAAACATCCCAGGAGCGGGGGACATGGCGGACGAGGCATCCGAGCTCTCGCGCAGGCTCGAAGCCGGCAGACTGGAGCGACAGACTGTTCAGCGGCAGCAGCGGCTGTTCCGTCGCATGCTCGATGCGGGACGCACGCTCCAGGGGCGTGAAGAAGACCAGAAGAAGGAACGACAAAGCACTACCGCCAAGGGCGACAGTATTGTCCTGCCACCGGCGCTCCGAGCCAGGCTCGAGGACGATAATCGCCGGCTCCGGGTACCCACCTGGGAGGAGCTTCAGCAGCTCTCGCCGGAGGAACGGCGGCTGGTGGTAGATTACTTCCGCCGCCTGTCTCAGACCTTTTTCAGGTGATCTGATGGCCGACCGCTTCAGGTCCAGTCTCCTGTTCACCGTGTTGCTTGTCTTGCCCGGCTCTGCTTGGTCACAGCAGCCGGGGATGACTCGCGCGTTCGATCTTGAACGGAGGGGAGACTATACGGGAGCCGCAGCGGCCTATCGCGCTGTCCTCGCAAGCAAGCCGGCCGATATCAGTGCCCTGTTGGGATTGGAACGGTCGCTACTCACGTTGAACCAAAGCTCGGAGATTCTGCCTGCCGTATCCGCTGCCCTCGTGGCGGCCCCGGCCAGCTCTGCCGTGTACGGGGTGGCGCTGCGGGCATGGGCCGCGGCCGAGCAACCGGACAGCGTTCGACTTACGGCGGAGCGCTGGGCTCGCATCGCTCCGACCGAGGAAGCTCCATACCGGGAATGGGGAGCGGCAGAGCTCAGCCGGCAGAACCGGTCAGGTGCGAAGGCAGCGTATCTGCGGGGACGAGAGCGGCTCGGCCGTCCGGACGCAATGGCCGCTGAGCTGGCCCAGTTGGCGCTGTCGGAGAGTGACTATGGAACGGCCCTTCATGAATGGCTGCTCGCGGTCAGGCGCCTGCCCGGCTATCGCGCCAGCGCAGTGGGAACGCTGAGCCAGGCACCGGTAGCGGCGAGACCCGATGTCCTGCGACAGCTCGGACGGGAGAGCGACGTCGTCGCCCGAAGACTCGAGGCGGAGCTCCGTGCTCGATGGGGAGACCCGCTCGGGGCGGTGCGCGTCCTCATGCCTTCATTGCCACTCGACCGGGTCCAGAGTTTCGCGGTCCTCAGAACTCTGCTCGATCAAATCAGAACGCTTCGAACCTCGCCGGGCAAACAAGCTGAGGGGGTGGTGCTCGAAGCCCTGGCGGCGCGCTCGCCTGACGCCCAAGCCAGCCGGCTTCGCCTCGAAGCGGCGCAGGCCTACACCGCTGCCGGCGATCGGGCGGCCGCTCGGAGGATGCTGGGTGGGCTTGCCGATGATATTGCAACGCCGCAGTCGGTCGCGTCCGACGCCGCCACAACCCTCGTCACTGTGCTCATCAGCGAGGGGAAGATCGATCAGGCGGCGAAGCGGCTGGCTGAGGTCCAGCCAAAGCTGTCCGCCGATGAGTACGACGCTCTGCGCCGCCGTGTTGCCCTCGGATGGCTGAAGAACGGTGATCTCGTACGGGCCGACTCAACGCTGGCACGGGATAGCAGCGTCGAAGGGCTGGCGTTGAGCGGAAGAATTCGGCTCTACCGCGGTGATCTGCGTGGGGCTGCCGAGCTGTTCCAGGCGGCAGGGCCTTATGCTGGCGACAGAACCGAGGCAACTCAGCGCACGGCCATGCTCGCATTGGTTCAACCTCTGGAACGTGACAGCATGCCGGAGCTCGGCAGCGCACTGCTTCAGCTGGAGCAGGGTGACACCGCCGCAGCGATCACGGGCCTCGAGCGAGCGGCGGCAGGCTTGTCACCTCAGGAAGGTGGCGCAGAGCTGCACCTCCTGGCGGGACGGCTGGCTTCCGCTTCAGGCAGGGGCGCTGACGCCGAGCGGCTTTTACGAGCGGCCTTGCACAAAGACGCTCCGTCTACGGCTCCTGCTGCAGGGCTCGCCCTGGCCGAGCTGCTTCTCTCCAGCCGGCGAGAGGCAGAGGCGGTGACGGTACTCGAAGATCTCATACTGACATATCCGAAGAGCGCACTCGTTCCACAGGCCCGCCGGAAGCTCGACGAGGCAAGGGGAGCCGTGCCGCGCACATGAGACGGCGCGAGTTCGTTTCGAAGACCTGCGCTGGAATCGTAGTGTTGAGCCCCTTGCGAGGCTGGAGCCGGGTGTGGACCAGAGCGCCCTGGCTGCTGGTTCCCATGGATGATGCTCAAATGGATCACTTGAAGGCGTATGGACTTACGTACCGAGCCCTCAAGCGGGGTGTAAAGGCTGAGTGGCTCCTGAATTACCGCAGTGGGGCCTTCCTGCTTCCCGGCGACAGCGGAACCGCGCGGGACGCTGCACTAGCCGGAGTCACGGTGGAGCCGTTGGACGATAATCAAGTCGTTCAGATTCGAGGCGAGCTTCAGAACGGCAATATGGACGCTGTTCCGCTGGAGAAGCCCCCCAAGGTTGCGGTGTATGCCCCTCCCAACGCGCCGCCCTGGGACGATGCAGTAACCATGGCTCTGAACTATGCCGGCATCGAGTTCGAGAAGGTGTGGGACGCCGAGGTGGTGGGCAGCAAGCTCACAACGTACGACTGGCTTCACCTGCACCATGAGGACTTCACCGGCCAGTATTCGAAGTTCTTCCTGAACTACGCCGGGTCCGCCTGGCTGGTGGAGATGGTAGAGCGGAATAAGGCCATGGCCCGCTCCCTGGGGTTCCCTTCGGTACCGGCGGAAAAAGGAGCCGTCGCGCTCGCGATATCGAACTTCGTGGAGAAGGGCGGGTTTCTGTTTGCGATGTGCACCGCCACCGAAACCCTCGATCTGGCGCTGGCTGCGGGCGGAGTCGACATCGCGGCGTCGTACGCCGATGGCGATCCGATGGATCCGAACGCCACATCCCGGATGAAGTGGGATCGGGCATTCGCATTCCATAATGCCCAGCTGGAGCTGAGTCCCACGACGCCGGTCTATTCCGACATCGACGGCCACCAGGTGAACTCGCCGGAACGCCGTCAGCCGCTCGGCTCGTACAGCCTGTTCAACTTCAGCGCGAAAATCGACCCGGTGGCAACGATGCTGGTGCAAAACCATCGGCAGGTCATCCCGGACTTCTATGGCCTCACGACATCCTTCAGCCGGAAAACACTCAAACCAAGCGTGACCGTCCTGGCGGAGGAGCCGGGTGCGCCCTGGGTGAAGTACATTCACGGCGACCATGGCCAGGGCACCTGGACCTTCTTCGGCGGCCACGATCCGGAAGACCCCCAGCACCAGATCGGTGATGCACCCACCGATCTGTCTCTCCATCCGCACTCACCGGGATATCGGCTGATCCTCAACAACGTTCTCTTCCCGGCGGCAAAGAAGAAAGAGCTGAAGACTTGACTGAGCGGTTGGCTCCAGGAGTGCGAGCATACCTGGCGAGTGAGATCTCCCGAGCCGGCGGGCGGGAGGTGTGCTTCGTGGCGCAGATCGACGTCGACGGCGTGATCACCGGCGCGCGGGCCATAGCTCGCGGCACCGCTGATATGGTGCTTGCGCTGCCGGGAGGTGCCACGCGCGGAGAAGTTCTCCTGCACAATCATCCCAGTGGTGTGTTGGAGCCCTCGCCCGCGGATCTCAACGTTGCCGCCCGGCTGCACGATGCGGGTATTGGATTCGGCATCCTCAACAACGACGCGAACGACCTCTACATGGTGGTGGAGGTCCCTCGTGACCGCCCGATCGTATCAATCGATCCATTCGACATCATCGACGCCCTCGGTGAGAATGGCCCCATAGCGGGCCAGCTCCGACTCTACGAAGACCGCCGCAGCCAGCGCGACATGGCGGCGCATATCGCCGATGGCTACAACGATGGCGGCGTGCAGATGCTCGAGGCCGGAACCGGGGTGGGGAAGTCGTTCGCGTACCTCGTGCCGGCGCTGGCGTGGGCACGAGCCAACGGCGAGCGCACCGTGGTGAGCACGAACACCATCAACCTGCAGGAACAGCTGGTCGGCAAGGACCTACCGCTCCTACGAAAGGCGCTCGCCACCGACGGGTACTCTCCGACCTTCGCCCTGTTGAAGGGGTGGCGGAACTATCTGTGCCTTGCACGCATGCACCAGGCGGTATCGGCGCAGCGCACGCTGCTCGAGCAGGAGAAGCTGGATGAGCTGATTTCCATATCGGAATGGGCCGGCCACACTGTGGATGGCACCTTGAGTGATCTCCCGGTCACACCCAGCGGCGAAGTTTGGGACGAGGTGAGCGCCGAGCCCGATCTCTGCACCCGTCTCAAGTGCACTCACTTCGACCGGTGCTTCTTGTTCCGTGCTCGAAGGCGTGCCGCCGAAGCCGATGTCGTCGTGGTGAACCACCACTTGCTCGCAGCCGATCTTTCGGTTCGTCAGACCACTGACAACTGGCAGGAGGCGGCTGTGCTGCCGCCGTATCAACGCTTGATTCTGGACGAAGCCCACCACCTGGAGGATGTGGCAGCAAACCATCTGGGTATTCAGGTGACCAGCCGTGCAGTGCGGCGACTGCTGGCGCGCTTCGAGCGCAATGGCAGAGGACTGGCCCCGACACTTTCATACGAGCTTCAGAGCCGAAGCGACTTGCTGAGCCGAGCCAGTCTGGACCTGCTGCATCAGAGACTGCTGCCCGCGATCACCGATGCCAGGCGTGCCAGTGAAGCCCTCTTTATCCGGCTGTATCAGCGGTTGGAGGATCTGCCTGGCGGGCAGGAGCGGTTGGACGACAGCTTCGCCACGGATCGCATATGGGGAGAGGGCCTGGCCTTCGACCTCGACTCGACCCTGGGCGCATTCCGTTCGCTGCGCGATTCCGTCGAGACGATCGCTGACCGGCTATCACAGTCCGAGGAGACGGAGCGTCGGGGACAACTTCTCCAGGAGCTGCGCGGCGTGATGCGGCGGCTCGAGGCGATCTCGGACGGATTGAACCGTGCTCTCCGTCCCGCGGCCGGCGGTGCACCAACGGTGCGATGGATGGAGCGCACAGCCCGGGGCCAGCACGTGAGCCTTTCCGCCGTGCCACTGGACCTCGCCCCCGTCCTGCGTGAGCTGCTCTTTGATCGGCTTCGCACGGTTGTCCTCACGAGCGCGACGCTCGCGGCCGGAGGGGAGTTCGCGTTTCTTGAATCCCGCCTGGGATTAAGCGGTGAGACATCACCCGTTACCGTGCGCGAAATCTTCGCCTCTCCGTTCGACTACCCGTCGCAGTGCATCTTCGGCGTTCCCAATGACCTGCCGGAGCCCCGCGAAGATCAACCGGCGCACGGGGCGGCAGTCGTGCAGGTAGTGACGGACCTGGCGTACGCATCGGACGGCGGAATGTTCGTGTTGTTCACCAGTCACGTCGCCCTCCGCAGGGCGGCCCAGGAGCTCCGCCTCAGCCTCGGGGACAGGTGGCCGATCCTGGTCCAGGGTGAGTCTCCCCGTGATGTGCTGCTGCGCCGTTTCCGGGAGCTGGAGAACGCGATACTTCTTGGCACGGATTCGTTCTGGGAGGGAGTCGATGTGCCTGGCCGCGCCCTCCGCACTCTGGTGTTGAACAAGCTGCCCTTCAAGGTGCCGTCCGAACCGATCACGGCAGCGCGTCTGGAGCGCCTGGCCGAAGAGGGCTTCGATGGGTTCATGAACTATCTGCTACCCCATGCCGCGCTCAAGCTCAAACAGGGTTTCGGACGGCTGATCCGCAGCCGCCAGGACAGCGGCGTCGTGATCCTGTTGGACAGCAGGGTCGTCACCAAGCGATACGGCCCCCTCCTGCTCCAGGGATTGCCACGGGCGGAACGGGTTCTGGGCAGCTGGGCCCAGATCCGCACCAAGTGCGAAGACTTCTTTGCCCGGCAGGGGATAGGGGCGGCGGTATGATTCCAGTCAGGCCATCGAAGATCATCGGGATCGGCCGAAACTACGTGGAGCACGCGCGGGAGCTGGGGAACGAGATGCCCGAGGTTCCCATCATCTTCTTCAAGCCGACCACCGCGCTACTCGGCAGTGGTGAGGCCATTCAGCTGCCAAGCGTCTCCACCCGGGTAGAGTTCGAGGCCGAGATTGGGGTGGTTATCGGAAAGCGAATCCGTCATGCCGATGTGGCGGGAGCCGAACGGGCCATTGGAGGGTTTGTCTGTGTCAACGATGTCACCTGTCGCGACCTCCAGAAGAAGGACGGCCAGTGGGGCAGGGCCAAAGGGTTCGACACCTTCTGTCCGGTGGGTCCGAAGGTGGTCAGCAACCTGGATTGGCGTACCTTGGAGCTTATCTGCCGCGTGAACGGGGTCGAGCGTCAGCGAGCACGCTCGACGGACATGCACTTCTCGATTCCGGACCTGGTGTCTTTCCTGAGCGGCGTGATGACGCTGGAGCCGGGCGACCTGATCGCAACGGGCACTCCCGCGGGTACCGCTCCGCTTCACGACGGAGACGTCGTGGAGGTGGAGATTCCTGGAGTGGGCATCCTTTCCAACCCTGTGCGTGACGCCGAAAGCCGATGATCAGCCTCAGCAAACGCGTTCAGAGCCTGCCCGGATATCCCCTGGCGGAGATCCCCTCGATCAAGCGCCGGCTCATCCAGGCGGGGGTGGACGTCATCGACCTTGGCGCAGGGGACAACGATACTCCTCCGCCGGATGTCGCGGTGCAGACGATGACTGCTGCGCTTCGGAACCCCGCGCTCAGCAAGTACGGATTTCAGCAAGGATTGCCCGAGTTCCGTCAGGCCGCATCCCGATGGATCGAGCGTCGCTTCGGCATGCATTTCGACCCGACTACGGAGACACTGCCGCTGATCGGATCGAAGGAAGGTTTGTCGCACCTTGCCCTGACGGTCGTCAACCCGGGCGATGTTGCCATCGTTCCAGAGCCGGGGTACCAGGCGTATATCGGGGGCGCACTGCTGGCCGGTGCGGAGCCGTACATCGCGCCACTGCGGCCGGAGAATGGCTTCCTGCTTCGGATGGATCAGATTCCCGAAGCCATTCTGCGCCGGACCAAAATCGTGTTCGTGAACTATCCGAACAACCCGACTGCGGCGGTGGCAACGCGCGAGTATCTGGAGCAAACAGTCGCGATCTGCCGCCAGTATGAAATCCTGCTGGCGTACGACAATGCGTACTGTGATCTGACATTCGACGGCTATCGTGCACCGAGTATCTTCGAAACTGCCGGCTCCCGTGATGTAGCACTGGAGTTCTTCTCACTGAGCAAGAGCTACTCCATGACGGGATGGAGACTGGGTTTTGCGGCCGGCGCACCGGAGCTCATTGCCGCACTCACCAGGGTAAAATCGTACGTGGACACCGGCCCCTTTCTCGCCGTGCAGAAGGCCGGAGCCGCGGCGCTCGACGCCAGCGAAAGCCTGGTCGAGCCGATCCGCGCCGAGCTGCAGCGGCGCCGTGATGCCGCCGTCACAGCGCTTCGAAAGGCAGGTTTCACGGTCGAGCCGCCGAAAGCCGCCATGTACCTCTGGATTCCCTTGCCCTCCGGGGTAGCGTCCGCGATCTTCGCTCGGCAGGCGCTGGAGGAGCTGGGCGTTGTGGTTCTTCCGGGGAGTGGATTTGGGCCGGCGGGAGAAGGCTTCTTCCGAATCGCACTCACCGTCGACGCCGGCCGGCTGGAACTTGCCGCGGAGCGTTTGGGACGCGCCCTCGACGGCGTGCGCAGAGGCATGCTTGCCACCACCGTTTGATCTTCATCTGCGCAAACGGGGCCGCTGGCCCTGGGTCGCCATTGCGGCCAGCGTCCTGGCGCATAGCCTGCTCCTGTTCGGCTGGATCACCGGGCGGCTGCCGGATGTGCCGCGATTGCCTCGCCAGCTGATCGTGCTCGCTCCTCCGGCCGGTGGACCGGATCAGGCGATCGTCACCTATCGGCTGCCTGAACCTGTCGGTGAGCGCGGTCCCAACCGCCTTCCCGAGCGTCGTCGAAGCACCGTCGGCCGCCAGCCAGCCCGCCCGGAGCTGCCTCGGCCAGCCGAGGCCGTGACAGTACTGCCTCGTCCCGAGCCCGATCTCGCCCACGAAGTTCCGAGCGCGGGCGATGAGGCCGGTTCCCGGGCCGCGCGCATTGGACCGGGACTG
Source organism: uncultured Gemmatimonadales bacterium (assembly GCA_963730915.1). Classification (GTDB taxonomy): domain Bacteria; phylum Gemmatimonadota; class Gemmatimonadetes; order Gemmatimonadales; family GWC2-71-9; genus CAVVWJ01. Next base: position 883,985 of record CAVSTR010000005.1, read on the forward strand.
GGAGAAGGCCGTCTCTGGGTTCGTCCCCTGCCATTGCCTCCGCGGGAGCTGGCGGAGCGACTCTCCCAGAGTCGCGCTGAGCTGGTGGACAGCGCCGTATCGGTCATCGTCCAGGCCTACCTCGACTCGATAGCCAGTGACCCAGCCAGCAAGAACGTTGGCCTGCCCAGCTGGACCACCGAGGTGGCCGGACGGAAATTCGGTCTGGACTCCAAGAACATTTACATCGCCGGTCTGAAGATTCCGGCGGCAGTGCTGGCATTGCTGCCGATCCCCGGAGGGAACATCGATCAGAACCGCGCCTACAATCGGCTCATGGATCTGCGCGGTGACTTGCTGTACGCGGCTCGTCGCGCGGAGACACTGGAGGAGTTCAAAGAGGTCATTCGCGAGATCAGGCTCCGCAAGGAGCGGGAACGCGAGTTCGAAAAGAACCAGCGCACCGCGCCGCCGCCCGAAACGCCGGCCACACCATGAAGCTGGTCGACACCGAGGAAACCATCGTCCTCGTAACCGGCGCATCGTTGACGGCCGAGGAACGCGACCGGCCACTGGCATACCAACTGAAGTCCGAGATCGATCAGCGCGGTTCCGGTCATGCGTACCGCCGGGCGGTGGTCGTGGCGGACCTGTGGTACCTGGAGAATCATATCTTTCATTTGAACCCGACCATCGCCATTGGCGGACCGGGAGCAAATGGCGTGTCGCAGGAGTTCGCCGATGCGTTGCCGACGGTGTACGCGCGCGATGAGAGGGTGTTCGTTCAGGCCGATTTCGAGGGCGAGCTGAAGCGCGCGAGTCTGTGGGGCGTGGATGCAGCATGCACGTCGGCTGCGGTGGACGTGTTCATGACCGAAGGTTTTCTGGATGAGCTCCTCGGCCGCATCTGGAGATTTCGGACGGGGGTGTTTGTCTAAACGAACAAATCTTGTTGCGCGGGAGCCCTCGCCTTCGGACAAAAGAACGCAGTCCTTCGGCGAGGTTCTCCCGCACCACGTACTAAGTTTTGTGAAGGATCGGTCTTGGCATTGAGGCCGGATGGTTCTGCGAAGGCACTGCGTTCTTTTGTGCCGGAGCAGGACCGCCGGCCGAGCCCCCCATTGATCTAAAGACCCAAAAGATCCGACAGCGCCCGATCTACGACCTCCGACGTACCTCCTTCAATAATTTTTCTCAGTACGTCCGCGGTTTCCAACGGCAGGCTGTCAGGATGCACCCGGTCTCGCTCGAAGCGGACGATGTTGCCCAGCGGAATCGGCGCCACCTGCGGGTCGTCTTCCTCATCGCTCTCCGACTCGACCGTGGATTCATAGGCAGAGCTTGGGACGCTGGCAGCCCAGGGCTCGTCAGCTTCCTCCTGCTCCTCCTGCGCCAAAGGCACCATGGCGAACAGTTGACACTGCAAACCCGGAGGAGCGAGGCGAGCCACTAACACGACCTGGAGGGGCTCATCGAAGAAACCGTGCTCCTCGATCTGCGCCCAGGCCTCGGGGGTCAGGACGGCGCGAGCTACCATGCGGCCATTCCGAAACGTTCCCATGCAGACCATGTCGGATGGGACTCGCTCGTCATTGACCAGCGCGACTTCGAGCTGGACCGGTTCCTCGGTGGCCGCAATCGCGGCTGGTGTCGGAACCGGATTCTCTCCGGACGGCTCAGGTGCGGCTGTCATGTGGAATCAGTAGGCGAAACGAAGCGATACGGCAAGACGGGAAGAGGGGAAGGACGGGTAAGATGGAAGGGGGAAAGTTGCTCCTTTCGAGAAGAGTACTCAGGGGCTCTGGCTCTGCGGTGCGCGAATCTCGCCCGATTCGGTGATCTCGGCGGCGGTTGGCCCGAAGTCTTCCCTGGATAACCGCCGCATCAGATGGACAGCCTCGCGGTCGGGGTCGGGGAAGGGGCCCTCGCGGGGTAGCTGGCGCATCGGGACCAGCCGCGCCACGTGGAGGGTACGATCGGGCGAGAACTCGAGCTGCAACACCGCGGTAATGCCGAGAGGGCCACTCAGATTAAAGCCTCGATAGGTGGCAAAGTTACCCAACGAATATGCGATGAGGCGCTCGCGGTAAAACTCGACTCCACGAAGCACGTGCGGGCCATGCCCGATGACCGCGTCGGCGCCGGCATCGATGACGGCCCGCGCCCAGCGCCGAAGGTCACCTCGGGGCTCCCGCCCCAGCGATTCCGCGGCCTCGCCGGTTCGCAGCGCCTTTACTCCTTCCGTGCCTCCATGAAATGTCACCAGCAGCAGATCTACCAGGGGGCGGATCGAGTCTACCACTGCGGCGCTCCGCTCGATGTCCAGCAGGTTGTACGCGTACGGATAGGTGGTAAACCCGACCAGCGCGACGGTCGTGAGGCTGTCCCCGCGCCGGATGCTATCCACTGAAATCTGGCCTACCGGTCCATACAGCCGAACTCCCAGTGCTCGGAGCGTGGCCTCCGTAGATTGGCGCCCGGCCGGTCCCAGGTCATTGGCGTGATTGTTCGCGAGGTTCATGTGCGTGAACCCCGCTTCGACCAGCCGCGGCGCCAGCATTGTGGGTGTTCTGAAGGCGTAGCAATTCGAGCGGGTCGTAACCGAGACGGTGTCTCCTTTCAGCCGCCTGCGACGTTTTTCTGCCCGGCTGAGAGGTACGAGGCATTTCACTGATGTACCAGTGTCGGCCAACACACCCTCGAAGTTGCCGACTACGAGGTCCCCGGTCAGGTTCGGGCGCGCTCGGCGCAGCAAGGCGCGTCCGCTGTCGGGCGGCACTCCGTCAGGCAGCGTCTCAGTGCCGAGGCTGATGTCTCCCACGAAGGCCAGCCGGACCGGTGCGTACATGCGAGGAGTCACCACAGGCGTGGGCTCCAGCAGTGGGTTGTCGGGAGGAGTTACCGTGTCCTCGCGTGCAGCAGGCTGTGGGGCGGGTTGGGGTTGGGGTTGGGGTGGTGGGGTGGTCTTCGCGCACCCGATAACGAGCCCAATCACCACCCCGGCAAGCTGTCGATTCACGCGGCGCTTACGCCCCCACCGGCGAGCTGCGCCATTTGACGGATTCGTGCCAGGCTCTTCTCTGCGCCGACGACGGCGAGCAGCTCATTCACCGGTTCGGAAACGGTAGATCCGGTGAGCGCAACGCGTATCGGCTGCATCACGTCTCCCAGCTTGAGGCCGTTTGACTCGGAAAGAGTCCGCAGTGTTTCCAAGATCCGGTCAGGCTTCCACTCACCCGGGCTCAGCTTCTCCAGCGTGCCTGCCGCCAGGCCAAGATTGGCAGCGAAGCGGTCACCCATCTTCCGAATCAAGGCCTCGCCTTTTGCGTCCGGACTGCTGCGGGATGGATCCAGACGCACGGCCACCTGTTCAGCCACATGGACGATCGTGCGCGAGCGCGCCTTTACCGAGTCGATCATGGCCGTCAACTCGGCGCTGGCATCCAGCCCCATGCGCCCAAGCTGCCGGCGGACCGGCTGCAACAGCTCGGCGGCCGGCAAGGCAGAGAGGTACTGACCGTTCATCCACTCGAGCTTGGTCGTGTCGAAGACGGCAGCCTTCTTCTGGATCCCCTCGAGCGTAAAGAGTCGCACCATCTCGTCCTCCGGCATGATCTCTCGATCGCCACCTGGGGACCAGCCAAGCAAAGCGAGAAAGTTCCGCATCGCTGCCGGGAAAATGCCCTGCTCCTGGTAGTCGCCGACTGCGGTGGCGCCGTGTCGCTTGGACAGCTTCTTCCCGTCCGATCCAAGGATCATGGGCACATGAGCGAAGACTGGCGGCTCGGCGCCAAGTGCGCGATACAACGCGATCTGCTTCGGCGTGTTCGAAATGTGGTCGTCGCCGCGGATGACGTGGGTAATCCGCATGGCGACATCGTCGGACACGACGGCAAGATTGTAGATCGCGGTGTTGTCGCTCCGAAGAATGACAAAATCGTCGAGGTCGCGACCCTGGAAGCTGATTCGGCCGTGCACCGCGTCGTTCCAGGCAATCTCCTCGTCCTCCAGAAGGAAGCGAATCGTCGACGGTGCTCCGGCTTGCACTCGCCCTTGAACTTCGCTGGCGCTGAGCCTGAAGCAGCGGCGATCGTAGCGGAACCCCACGCCAGACCTTTCGGCCTGTGCTCGCTGCGCATCCAGGTCCTCTCGGGTGCAGAAGCAGCGATACGCCTTACGCTCCGCCAGGAGACGCTCCGCATCGGCCTGATGGCGGGCTGCGTACTCCCCCTGGAAGAACGGCCCCTCATCCCAGGAAATACCCAGCCACGTCAGTCCATCCAGGATGACCTGTGTATGCTCGGGCGTGCTGCGCTCGCGGTCGGTATCCTCGATTCTGAGGATGTGCGTGCCGCCAGTGTGTCGCGCGAACAGCCAATTGAAGAGCGCGGTGCGGGCGCCCCCCACGTGGAGGTAACCGGTGGGAGATGGAGCGAAGCGGACGCGAGGTTTCATGACGATAGCGTAAACAGTGAACGGTGAACGGTAAACGGGAGGCGCGTCGGGAAGAACCCGTTCACCGTTTACTGTTCACCGTTTACGCTGTACGTCCTGCAGCGGAGCGGGAGGGATTCGAACCCTCGATAGGGGTTGACCCCCTATGCCGGTTTAGCAAACCGGTGCCTTCAGCCACTCGGCCACCACTCCAGACTCTCCGGCGAGGCCGGAAATTAACACTCGCTGATCGCTTGCGCACCCCCGCAAGGTGACGTTACATAGGCGGATCGATCTTCCGCCTCGTGCACCGCTTCTTCAAAAGGGGCCGGTATGCAACTCCGGGTTTTCGCAGTGCTCCTGGCCATCTGGTCACTTGCTGCGCTCGATGTCATCCGGCCCGCTTCTCCAGCAGAGACTTCTCCGCTTCAGAACCTGGGCTGGATGGTCGGCTGCCTGGAACTGCGCTCCGGAGACCGACTGGTCGAGGAACAACGGATGGACGTACGCGGTGGCTCGATGCTCGGCATGGGTCGAACCACGACTTCGCGCGGTCTCGGTGAATACGAGCTCACGCTGATTCACGAAAAAAACGGGAAGATCGTGTTCGAGGCGCATCCCAGCGGTCAGCCTGCGGCAGAGTTCATCGCCACGGTTGTCGGCTCGGACAGCGTGATCTTTTCGGCTCCGGAGCACGACTATCCCCAGATCGTCGGCTACCGCCGCTCCGGTCGAGATTCTATCGTGGGATGGATAGACGGGACTGCAGCCGGGAAATCGCGAAGGGTCGAGTTCCCCTATCGGAGGGTCAGCTGTCCCGGCCAGAAGCGAGACGGTGCCTGAGATCTACAGCGTCGATAGGGCCTGCGCCTGGTAGTATCTGCGCGCAAGGCTGAGTATCTCTCCCGCGGAACCTGGAAGATTGTTTCTCAACCACAGAATGATGGACTCAGCACGGGGGACCTCACCCCAGGATGGCCGGTAGTTCGCCTTCATCAAGGTCCGGAGCCCGTCGACTCTGGCTCCTAGCACCTCGTTCATGGCGCGATCCAATGCACTCTCGAGCACTTCGTCCACTGGCAACATATGCGTATGCGCACAAAGAAGGAGATCCACCTTCTCGACCTGGAATTCCTCACCGAAGACATCGATTGGATACCCGCAGAATAGGCGTATATGGCTCGATTTCAGCAGCCTATTCCAGAGCTCTTCCAGCCGAGCCGCTGCTGCGTGTTGACCCCGCTGCCAGAGAATGCCAACCATCTCGCCGTACGCCCGGATTCCTGTATGTCCTGTACGGTCCTGTACCTGCTTCAGTGTGCCGCCGACCACGCTCTCGAAGCGGTTCGCGTCAGGCAGTCCGTCCACCAATAAATCTTCGAGCGTGGCCGCGGCTTCGAGAAAAACGAGACGCCCTTCGAGAACCGCCTTGGAATAGCCCCATTCATCGCGAAGCTGCCTGACAAAGAACTCAGTGTGCTCGGGCGTCGCGATCGTCACCAGACCATCCCCGCGGCGAAGGCCCTCCCCGAGGAAGCGGGAGACATTCCTGGTTAAGAGATGGTCGTCGCTGCCGTAGAGCTGAACCAGATGGGCTTCGGCGTCCGCGTGGTCGAGCAGGTGAGCACAGGAAGTCATGCCCTAAGGTAGGCACCCGACACTACAGCAGCAACGGGTATAAACCACCACCAAGGTCAATCCGGCAGGCGTCCCGTGCGCCACTGTCGCGCGAGGAGCGGAACTTGCGAGACCCGGCGAAGGAGCCATACTTCGGACCATGGCGCAGCAGAACACCACGAAGACCGGCTCGGCCTCCTCCGAGCGGCCACCGGGAGGCTACACGGTTCTCGTGGTTGATGACGAGGAAGCGGTGCGTCACCTTGCCTGCCGCATGCTCACGTGGACCGGCTATCAGGCGCTGGAGGCGAGTCACGCCCGCGAGGCGATCGCTACGATCGAGCAGCATGCAGGGGCGATTCATCTGATACTGACCGACATCAAAATGCCGGGTATGAACGGGCGTGAGCTCGGCCGTCATGTCGAGCAGCGGTGGCCCGGCAAGCCGATTCTCTACATGTCGGGGTTTGCGTCCGAGGTCTTCCAGGGAGGGCTCCTCGAAACTGGGGCCCCGTTTCTGTCGAAACCGTTCACCCAGGATGACCTGACGCAGAAGGTCAGGAGTCTCCTCGGCGGCTGAAGCCCTTCACCCGCGCACCTGCAGTGCTGCCGGTCCCGCCAGTTTCATGGCCCGATGACCGCCGCGTTCAGGCAGCAGCTTTCTGTGGCGCCCGGTCGTCATTGGCCGGGCCAAGGGATGCTAACTCCCGTGCTGAGAGGGGGTCCAACTGGCATAAATGTTGATCTTTGCCCAGCGATCTTCTAGCCTTTAGCCGAGTAGGTATCTCCTGAAATGACCGTATTATGACAGTAGGGGGACTGGTTGTTGCAGCACCAGAACAGCCCCCTCGCGTATCTGGGGGCCGCGGAGTTCCGTTGCGTATCATCTGTCCCACCTACTGGTATCCGCAGCACGCCAGCGACACTCAGGCCACCTACGTCCACGACATCAACCGTCACTTGGTGCGGCGTGGGCATTCCGTCACGGTGGTGACGCCGGGTGATCCATCGCTGTCCCGTGAGGACACGTTCGATGGCGTGAAGATCGTCCGGTTTCCGCTGAACCTGCCGGCTGACCTGACCTACGGTCGCGTCGCGCAAAGCCGGGTCAGCTTTCTGGGACGATTTGCCAGAGTAGCAGTGATGGCGAACTATCTGGAGGCGCAGTATCGGGCGGTCATGGCCGAAGCCCGCGAAGCAAATATTGACGTGATTCACGCGCACTGGGCCATTCCCACCGGCCCGGCTGCTGTCATGGCGGCACGAAAGCTGGGCGTGCCCAGCGTCATCACCATGCACGGTGGCGATGTGTACGTGAACCCGGAGCAAGGGTACGATTTCCCCACCCGCTGGTATGTGAGACCCGCGCTTCGATGGACGCTACGGCATGCGGGAGCCCTGACCGCCATCACGGAAGACTGCCGGCAGCACGCCCTCCGCGCCGGCGCCCCAGCTGAGCATATTCGACTGGTCTTCAACGGTACTGATCTACGACGCTTCAGCCCCGATGAGAACGGAAGCCACCCGGACATGCACTTCGGTCCGAACATGATCTTTGCATGTCGCCAGCTGTTTCCTCGAAAGGGCATTCGCTTCCTGCTCGAAGCTGCTGCTCAGCTGAAGCCACGCTTTCCGGACCTCAAGGTCGTGCTTGCAGGCGATGGGTTCGAGCGGCCCGAGCTTGCCCGCCTTGCGGCCGATCTGGGAATCGCCCAGGACGTCACCTTCCTCGGTTGGGTGCCTAATACCGATTTGCCACCCTACTACCGCGCTGCCGCGGTGTCGGTAATCCCCTCTTTGGAGGAGGGTTTCGGCATTCCAGCGGCGGAGGCGATGGGCTGTGAGGTGGCGGTGGTGGCGAGCGACGCGGGCGGCCTGCCTGAGGTGGTGGAGGATGGTGTAACGGGACTGGTTGTGCCGCGGGGCGACTCTGGCGCCCTGGCCCAAGCGATCGGGACACTGCTGCAGGACCCCGAACGCCGCCGGGTAATGGGGCAGGCTGGACGCCAGCGGGCCCTCCGACTCTTCGACTGGGATCGCTCAGCGGAGCAATTCGAGCAACTCTATCGTGAAATCGGCGTCAGGACGCAACGGTGACCGAACGGTTTTTCGCATTCCGGTGGGATGTCGATCACCGTGTCTGCGCTACTGATGGCCTTCCGAAGATCCAAGCCGCATGCCGGGATTTTGGGGTTCCGAATACCTTTTTCGTGAACATGGGCCGGTCCACCAACCTGGTGGAGTGGATCGGCAGCGGGATGGCGCGATCGAAAGCCAAGCTGGCTGACCGCGAAGCCGTTCACCTCATCAAGAAGACCGGTTGGCCCCGCTTCATTATCGAGACCGCCCTCTCCCGTCCAGTCGGTCTGTCATTCGTTCCGCTGCTGCAGTCACTTCAGGCCGAAGGCCACGAGCTCGGACTTCACGGTGGCATGGACCACGTGATCTGGAGCCGCCGATTTCACGAACTCCCCGATCGAACGCTCGAGGCCGATGTCGAAGTGTCGTACGGGCATTTCGTCCGGCACTTCGGAAAGCCGGCCGGCTTCTCTTCGCCTGGTTTCTACTCCGACGAGCGGGTCATGGCACTGCTGGACCGACTGGGATTTCTCTACAACGGCGACGCCATTGGCGGCGAGCCACGCCGCGCCACTGTTGCAGGACGCCCGGTAGGGCACTGGACCATTCCGGTGACCCTCTCGGGTCCGCGGACAATACCGTTCCTCGAATATCACGGCGCCCGCGGCACGCCGGAACCGGACGTGATGCAGCAGCTCAATGAGCACCTCGACACCCACGATTCGGTGATCCTGTACGGGCATCCCTGTTACGAGGGCGTGCGCGACCGTATCCTCCGCCAGGTCTTTGCGACGGTGCTCGAGCGAGGATTCCGCTTCGTGACCATGCAGACAATGGCGGAGCGGTTGCGGGCGGTCGCTCTCGAACGATGATCCGGGTCCTCAGCGTCTTCGGCACTCGTCCGGAGGCGATCAAAATGGCGCCTGTGGTGAAGGCTCTGCAGGACGCCCCGGATCGCTTTCAAAGCGTGGTCTGCGTATCAGCCCAGCATCGGGCCATGCTGGACCAGGTACTCCAGGTCTTTGGTCTGCAAGCGGACCATGACATGGACCTCATGACTGCCGGCCAGTCGCCGGCCGATGTCACAGCGCGCGTGCTGGAACGCCTCCCGCCCTTACTGCGTCAGATTCGCCCCGACGTGCTGCTGGTCCAGGGCGACACCATGACCAGTTTTGCCGCCGCCTTTGCAGCATTCCTCGAGCGCATTCCTTCGGGCCACATCGAGGCGGGACTTCGCACCGGGGACCGGTACCAGCCGTTCCCGGAAGAAATGAACCGCGTCCTGACCACGCGGCTTGCTTCCATTCACTTTCCGCCAACTGCGCAGGCGCGTGCGGCGCTGCTGGCGGAAGGAGTGCCCGCCTCGGATGTCCACCTCACGGGTAATACCGTCATCGATGCCCTGCTTCAGACGGTGCGTCCCGACTACGCGTTTCGCACTCCTCAGCTGGGATCACTCGATCCCACTCGCCGCTTGGTGCTCGTGACAACGCACCGGCGGGAAAGTTTCGGCGCTCCGCTGGAGTCCACCTGCGCAGCCATTCGCGAGCTTGGCCGGCGGTTTCCGGATCTTCAGTTCGTGCTCCCCGTGCATCCCAATCCGCAGGTCAAGCAAACGGTCGAACGGCTGTTGTGTGATCTGCCGGGTATGTACCTGATACCGCCGGTAGACTACGTCGAGTTTGTGCATCTGATGAATCGAGCCTACCTCGTGCTCACCGATAGCGGTGGTGTCCAGGAGGAGGCTCCCTCACTGGGGAAGCCGGTTCTGGTCTTGCGCGAGGTGACTGAGCGGCCCGAAGGGGTCGAGGCCGGCACCGCGGTGGTCGTCGGCACCGATCGCGACCGAATCGTTCGGGTGGCGAGCGAGTTGCTCACCTCCCGGCAGGCCTATGAAAAAATGGCGAACGCCGTGAATCCGTACGGCGATGGGCATGCGAGTCCACGGATCGTCAAGGCGCTGGCGGAGCGGTTCGGATGAAGCTGCTGGTCACCGGAGGCACCGGCTTCATCGGCTCGCATCTGGCTGAAGAGGGCAGGCGCCGCGGGGCGGACGTCGTGGTGCTCGGACTCACCGATCGGCCCGAGGAGCAGGCCAATGCGGCATTGCTCACGGGGATGGGAGCCGAGGTGATTTCGGGGAGCATCACCGACGCGGAGCTGTGCCGCCGCGCCGCTCGAGGAGCAACGCACATCTTCCACCTCGCCGTGGCCATGCGGGAAGGTGGAAAGAGCGACGAGTTCTTCGAGGCAATCAACCTCGACGGAACCCGCCACCTGCTTCAGGCGGCAACCACCGAGCGGGCGCAGCGGTTCGTGTACTGCAGCACTATCGGGATTTACGGCCACCGTGCACCAGGAATTACGTCGGAAGACTCGCCACTTTCGCCCGGCAACATCTATGAGCGCACCAAGGTGGCCGCTGAACGGCTGGTGCGAGACTTCGCCGAGAACTGTGCACTGCCCTCGGTTGTGCTTCGTCCGGCCGACGTGTATGGCCCGCGCGACCAGCGTCTGCTGAAGATGTTCAAGGGAGTGAGCCGGGGGAGGTTCCCTCTGTTCGGCTCCGGAGAGGGCCGCCGCCACATGATCTACGTCGACGATGTCGTTTCCGCGTTTTTCAAGGCATGCGAGCGGGATGAAGCCCTAGGCCAAGGCCTCATCGTTGCGGGGCCACGTGCCTGCACCTTGCGCGAGCTGCTGGACGAGGTCACGGCTGCAACCGGGAGTCGGCGGTACGGCGTGCGCCTGCCCTTGGCGCCCATGTTGGGGCTTGCCGCGGTGGTGGAGGATGTGTCCGCCGCGCTGGCGATCGACCCGCCGATCTACCGGCGCCGCATGGATTTCTTCCACAGCGACTCCGCCTTCGACATCAGCAGGGCGCGCGAGGTCTTGGATTGGAAGCCCAAGGTAGATTTACGAGAGGGAATTCGCCGGACGCTCGAGGATTACCGACGCAGTGGGGTGATGCAATAAAGGAGACCGACTTGGCCGAACCCTGGCAGTTGCAGCTATATCGACGCTCGCTCAAGAAAAAGCAGACGGTCAACGCGCTCATGGAGCACATCCCACCATCGCAGGGGCGTCTCTGCCTCGAGGTGGGCTGCGGCACCGGCCTCACGTCTCACTTCTTGCGAGGTCGGGGCGGTACCTGGGTCAGCACCGATTTCGAGCGGGACCACGTGCGCTCGGCCAAGCAGCTCGTGGGTGAGCGCGTGCTGCAGACCAGCGATGCGGAGCTGCCCTTCCGGAGCGCAGCATTCGATGTGGTAGCCGCGATCAACTTCCTGGAGCACATCGAGGACGACCAGCGGTTCTTCCGCGAGATGGTGCGGGTGCTCAAGCCCGGTGGCGACTTCCTGTTCATGGCTCCCAAAGGTGAGTCCGGCCGGCCGGGCTATGCGTTGAAGAAGGTTCTGGGATTCACCGCCGATGCGGAGGGTTTCGGACACGCTCGGGACGGGTATCCGCCGTCGGCCGCGCGCTCGCTGATGGAGCGTAACGGCCTGGTCGTGTCCGGCATGCAGGACTACTGCCGGTTCTTCACCGAATCGATCGAGGACCTGCTCAACTATGCCTATCACAGGAAGTCGATGAAGGGGAAGGACACTGGGGAGCAGGACTTCCATGGTGACACCGCTCCGATGTCTGCGGAGGCGCTGAACAAGGTAGGCACGGCGTACAAACTCTACTCTGCGGTGTATCCCGCGCTTCGGGCGTGGACCATGCTCGACAAGCTCATCCCCTTTTCACCCGGCTACATGATGGTCGCCTGGGGAAAGAAGAAGGCAGCGTAATGTGCGGCATCGCCGGTAAGGTGGGGCAGGCGCGGATCTCTGAAGGCGAGATCGTCCGGATGTGCGATGCGATCGCGCACCGGGGACCGGACGACTCGGGCACCTACGTGGAAGGGGGCCTTGGGCTCGGCATGCGCCGCCTGAGCATCGTGGACGTGGCCGGCGGACACCAGCCGATGTCGAATGAGGACGGCAGTGTCGTCGTGGTCTTCAACGGCGAGATCTACAACTTCCCGAGCCTCTACGAGGAGCTGGTCGGCAAAGGCCACCGCTTCAGGACCCGCTCCGACACCGAGGCGCTGGTGCATCTCTACGAGGAGCACGGCGAGAAGATGGTGGCGCGGCTCCGCGGGATGTTCGCCTTTGCCATCTGGGACCGCAACAACCGCAGGCTGCTCATCGCTCGCGACCACTTCGGGCAGAAGCCGCTCTTCTACACCGAGCGTGGGGGACAACTCACCTTTGCGTCGGAGATCAAGGCGCTGCTCGCCGATGATCCGTCCCTGGCAGAGCTGTCCCCCCGAGCGCTGGACCAGTATCTGACGATGAGATTTGTGCAGCCACCTGAGACGTTCTTCACCCGGGTCCGAGCGCTGCCACCGGCGCATTACATGGTGTGGGAGGCCGGGCGCTTCCGGATCGAACGCTACTGGGACCTGAGCTACGGACCCAAGTGGACATACTCCGAAGCGGAGACCCTCGAGCGTATCGATGAGCTGCTGGCCGAAACGGTCAAGCTGCACCTGTTGAGCGACGTCCCGGTCGGTGCATTCCTGAGTGGTGGTCTGGACTCAACTCTCATCGCCTCGTATGCCGCCCGCACCCTCGGACCCGAGCTCAGAACCTTCTCGATGGGAATTCCCTATCGCGATCTGAACGAGCTGCCGTATGCCGCCGCCGTAGCTGCGCGCTATGGAACACGCCATTACGCCGAAGAGGTGACGCCGAGTGTGGTGGACGATCTCCCCCGCCTGGTCTCCGCACTCGATGAGCCGGCGGACCCGCTCTCCATCTGTCTTCTGCACCTCGCCAGGATGACGGCCCGGCACGTCAAGGTGGTGCTCGGCGGAGATGGCGGGGATGAGCTGTTCGGCGGCTACGATCGATATGCGGCGAATCGCTGGCTGGATCGGTACCGCTCGGTTCCGGAGCCCATCAGGAATGTGGTCGCTAATCAGGTGCTCCGCCGCCTGCCGGATCAGTTCACCTTCAAGAGCGTCACCCATAAGCTTCGCTGGGTCGACCTCATGGCCCGGAAAACCGGCGGTGAGCGCTACGCCGAGAGCCTCCAGTTCTTCTGGTTCAATGAGGCTCATCGAAGTGAGTTGTATGCGCCCGGCTTCCGGAATCAGCTCCTGGGATCGAGGCCCGATGCATGCCTGCTGGACCTGTATGCGGCGCCGAACGCAGAGGAGCCTATCGACCGTATGATGTACGTCGACGCGGCATCTCGTCTGCCAGGCCAGTCCCTGACGATCCTCGATCGCGCCACCATGGCGTACAGCCTCGAGTCGCGGTCTCCGTTCCTGGATCCCCGGTTCGCCGAGTTCATGGCACGCGTGCCCACCCGGCTCAAGATCAAAGGCCGTCGGCTGCGGCACCTCGAGCGGCGCCTTGGTGAGAAATACTTGCCACAGGAGGTGCTGCGCCGGAAGAAGCAGGGCTTTGCGTCACCTTTGATGTACATCCTGGAGAACGAAGTCCGATCACTGGCTCCCAGGCTGCTGCACGAGAGCGAGCTGGTGCAGGCCGGCTATCTGCGGGGTGAGAGGGTCAAGCAGATCGTGAGTGAGCACCTGACCCGGCAGTATGACCATGGCAACAGGATATGGTTGCTGCTCAGTGCGGAGGTCTGGTATCGGCGCTACATCAGCCGCCGCTCCCAATCCGATCTCGAAATGGAGCTCTCGGAGAGGATGACCCCGACAGTTCCTGCGGCGCTGGCCAGGAGTGCATCGTGAGCGCATCCGGTCAGCCTGCGACCGCCCCGGCTCCCCGCCGGGAGCTTCAGGCCGGCAAAGTGGGAAATCTCCTGCTTTCCGCTTACGACTGGGAATCCGACCGGGAGACGATCACGCTGGGGAATGCGGTGCAGCGGTTTCGCGACGTAAACGGCTATGTGGGCCTGCCGATTCCAGCTAAGCCCCATTTCCTAAAGTTGTTTCGCAAGTTGATCAACGGCTCCCGCGATCCCGAAAAGATCTATCTGGTTCACGACGCGTCCCATGTCCTGACGGGTACGACCTTCACGCACGACGAGCCGCCCCTGGTTCTCCTGGCGGGGGAAGCGGCGGAGCAGGGGCTCTATTTCGCATCACGAGGGGTCCCGAAGGCTATCGGTTGGGTGCTGTTCTATGGCGGAGCGTTCGTGGAGTGTGCCCGTAGGATCGCCTCGTTTCGGCAGGTGGGCCGGGGGATCACCTTGGGGATTTTCAGCCGGGCGTACGATCACGCGCGCAAAACCAACCTCACGAACCTGTTCAACATACCAGTCGACGAACTGTGGAATGTGCCGGTTGCCGAGGCTCGGCGGCGGTTGAGAATTCCCGAGGGCGGTGTGGCTTTCGAGCTCTACCGGGACATGCCGATTTCGGCTGAGATGGCAACAGCGCTGCAAGAGGAGTGGCGCGGGTTCGATGTGAGCAGGTAAGCAGTGGATAAGGTTGTTCTCGTCCAGGTTCACTCCCCATTCAAACAAGAAGAGCTGGCGCTCAGCACTCGAGCCTCCCCCGCCGAGTCTATGAATCGGAAGCGGATCGGAGCCTCACTGCAGGCATCGCTCGAGGGGTAGAGGAACACCTCGGTCGTGTCTCCGCTGCGAGGGCCAGTTAAAGCTTCAGTGCGGCCGGTCCAGAGTACGAGGGATTCTCGATGCATCCTGGCCGCATCGAGCGCCCAGACCACCGGAACGCTCGTGGCTGAAAGACTGGCGAGCTTCACCGAGTCCTGTCGAAGCGCAGTCCTGATGTAACGCTTGGCAGGCTTTGCATAGGGGCCGCCGGGCCAATCGGCTGAGTACGGCTGGACGATCAGCAGAATAGCAAAGAATGCTGCCGCGGCGACGAGCGTCAACAGCAGAGGCATCTTGCCGTTCATGCGGCATCCTCCTCTCAGCGGCGTGGGGAAGATTCGTCGTCGTCCAAAGCTTTTGCTACCCTCCAACATACCCTAGCGTGCGCGCCCCATCCAATTCTTCGGGCCAAGACATTCCCAAGGCAATCGATCGATAGGCAAGCTGTTGCCTAACCCTACGGTCGAGTGTACGTTCGGGCGAGCCACCCTCCGCCCTGACGAAAGGGGTCTATGCTCGCCCGATTCGCGCTCACCCTCTCGCCGGCCCTCGCTGTCCTTTCAAGCCTCTCTGCGCAAACCTCATCGCCGCCGGTGAAGCTCAGCGGATACATCCAGGGACGCGAGACCTACCAGGAAAAGGTAGGACTGATCGGGACCATCAACCGCGCGCGCCTGACTGCGGGAGGCGCCGTGACCGGCAACGTCACCTGGAGGGTCCAGGGGGAATTCCGTACCGGCAATGTCGGCACGGGAAGGGCCAGTGTCTCGCTGGCGGACGGTTACCTCCGTTGGACCCATAATGCGCTTGGGGTGCAGCTCGGTCAGTTCAAGACTCCGTTCACGTGGGAGTACGTCACCTCGCTGACGCTGGTCGAGACCGCCGACCGCGCCACCGTGGTGGACTCGCTCGCGCCCAAGCGCGACATCGGCCTCATGGCCGACTACACCGTCGGCGGCCGCGCCACCATCTCTCTCGGCATCTTCAACGGCGAAGGCCAGAACGTCACTGCCAACACCGACTCATCCGCCCTGGGTGTGGCCCGGGTGACGTACCGGCCGATCCCGTACCTGCTCCTGGGGATCAACGCCGCCCGCTACTTCGCCGACAGCACCCGGTACGGCGTGGACGCCAGCGTCGAGTCGCCCTGGATCACCGTCCGAGGGGAGTACATCGGCCAGCACCGGGACATCGCCGATACCGAGGACGACAAGGGCTGGTACGCGCTCGCCGCTGCGCCGGTGCGTCCCTGGCTCCAGCCGGTCTTCAAGTACGAGTGGTTCGATCGTCCTGGCGTGGCACCGACCGGCCCGCTCAAGAACCGGGCGTGGACCGCGGGCGTGAATCTGTATCCCTGGGGCCGGACCACCCGGCTGACTCTCGAGTACCTCTCCCGCAAGGTTGGCGACCCGGGTGTGCGCAAGAGTCTCGGCCTCGCCCAGGCCCAGGTCATCTTCTGAGGCTCCCATGAAGCGACTGTTCTCCGTCTTCTCCGTCTTTTCCGTCCTCTCCGCCGCACCAACTGCGGCGAATCCCTGCGGTGAGATCATTCTGGCGACCACGACCAGTACCCAGGACACCGGTCTGCTCGACTCGCTGCTCCCGATGTTCAAGCGGGAGACCTGCATCGAGGTGAAACCGATCGCGGTCGGCACCGGCGCGGCGCTCGAGATGGCAAAGCGAGGCGATGCCGATGCGGTCTTGGTGCATGCGCCCGAGGCGGAGAAGGCGTATGTCGAAAGCGGCGACCTGATCGACGGCCGGCGGATCATGCACAACGACTTTCTCATCATTGGCCCAGCCTCCGACCCGGCAAAGGTCCGGGGGCAGAAGGATGCCGCTCAGGCGATGAAGGCCATCGCCGCGGGCGGCTCGTTCGTGTCGCGCGGCGATGGATCGGGCACCGAGAAGAAGGAGCTGGAGCTGTGGAAGGCGGTGGGCGTGGTACCGGGTTCCGTTGACGAACGCGAGGAAACCGGCCAGGGCATGGGCGCGATTGTTGGCGCGGTTTGCGTCAACGACGATCTTGGTCACTCACGACCGAGAAGAAGCATTTCGGCTGGCAGATCGTCTTGTTGTCCTGGTAGGTGGCTCGATACGAGCTGCTGGGGTGAAGGGGTTGGTCTACGCCCACCCACCTGATCGAGAGACGGCAGAGCTCCTCGGATACACCGCCTTGTCCCTGAGCGGCAGCAGCGTCGCGATTCCTCCTGGTGGCCTGCAGGTCGGCAACGGTGCGATGAGTCTCGTGCTCATGGTCGAGGCGGTAATCGATATGGGGAACCATTGCACGTGCTCGGCACCATTCAGGGCTCGCGCGCAGACGTCCGTTTGCCGCTCGGAGCGAAGTGGCCTCAGGTTGGCTCCCAGCTGAAGGTTTTCGCCGCCTCATCCGTGATGCTGCCTCCGACCTGAGGTCTGCTGCAAGGATTCGGCATCGTAAGTAGCGCGTTTACAGCGGCGTGGGTGAGATTCGAACTCACGGAACGGTTTCCCGTTCGGCGGTTTTCAAGACCGCTGCATTCAACCACTCTGCCACCACGCCTAGGACCGCGCGACCAAAGTTAGCGTTTCCTGTTCGGTCTCTGCAACGCAGAAGCGTACAATTGTTGACACCCCCAAAGTTTTTTCACTGCAGCCTCAATTCCTCCAAGCCGATACCACAAAGTGACCCCGGGGCCACCCTCCTGCCGGGGAAACTCGGTTCGGGGGAAGCATGGTACGCAAAGCGGCTTCCACACGGCTGTTCTGGGCCGTGGGACTACTGGCCATCCTCAGCGGATGCGGCTTCGATCCCGAAGGGGACATGCCGATGGAGCCGCCTGCGGTTTACCGGGAGTGGTGGGGAAAAACGGAAGCCTGCTCGGGCCGGACGGGAAATTTCGACCGGCTTCGCTGGTCGGTAGTCGATGGGCACAGCTTCCCCTGCTCCAGCGGCGAGTGCGCGGGGCATTGGCGCAGCGACCACCACATCTATCTGGCTGGCGACTGGGTCATGGATGAGATGGTGGTGCGCCACGAGATGCTGCACGATCTGCTGGGGCGGCCGGGGCATCCCGATCCGCCGTTCGGCGTCGGCTGCCCACTGACCTGGGAAAGCTGGAACGGCGGCGCCGCGGGACTGACCGTGGCGAGCGTGGCGCCAAAGAAGATCGACTAGAAGGACGTTCCGGGATTCAAGTTCTTCGTCACCCCGCGAGCGACCGAATCAGCCCGGGCCGCGAGATCCTTGCGGCCCGCGTTTTCGAATGCCTTGGCAGCCCCGCCGTATACCACCGCATACAACTGTAGGATCGAGCCCGATGGACGATCGACCCAGCCTCGGGGACGGTCGCGCGCGGCAGCCGGCCAGCGGTAGACATCCCACAGCAGCTTTTCCGTCCGCGCCACGTCGAGGTATCCGAGACTCGGACTCAGCACTATGGAGTCGGTAGCCGTGACCGGCTTCGGCATGAGCTTCCGGACCAGGCCCTGAGACACCAGATACGAGCTCAGCCCCAGCGTCTGGTCGGGGTACCCCCCGTCGCTCCAGCTGAAGAAGATCGGCCGCTTGCCCATGTTGTCGCGGATCAGAAAGATCGTGGCCAGGTCCTGCAGCATCATGATGTCCTGACCGAACGCAATCTTCAGACTATCGAACGTCACCCCGCCGTTCTCGGGCACCTGCATGGCCTCAGGCAGGCTGTCCAGCTGGGCCGGCGTCAAGCTGAACACCGATTCTTTCGGGTGAGGCCAGCCTGACTTCGACGCGGGACGGCCCGCGGTCGTATCGGTGAGCGGAACTCCGGCCTCTGCCGGCTGTGGCTTCCAGAGCGATGCTGCCGAAGCTGCATCGAAGGGCGGCGTGGGTCGCCGCTGGAGCTGCCGAAGATGCCATCGCGTGTTCATCAAGGACAGATTGGCGAGAGTCACGTCGCGGCGAATGCCTTCGACTTCCTGGGCGTACCACAGAGGAAACGTGTCGTTGTCGCCGGCGGTAATCAGGATGCCGTAAGGCTCCACCGACTGCAGCATGTCATGTGCGAAGTCCCGGGCAAGTGTCTCATGGGCCCGGCTGGCGGTAACTCGATTGCCGAGGAGGGGTATCAGCGCCAGTGCCAGGACCGGACTGGCCGCTGCCCATCGAGTCGCACCGGTGCCACGATCGCGAAGAAATTCCACGACCGTACTCATGAGCGCGCCGAATCCAAGCGCCACGAAGGTGCCGAACACGGCGAAAGAGCCGATGAAAGAAGTAGTCGCGCTCGCGGACCTCTCGCGGAAGCCCTCGCCGGAGTACTGGGAGAAGCCGTACTTGAAGTTCATGTAGTAGACCAGGCCAATCGAGAGCGTCCCCAACAACGCCAGAGCCGCTACTCCCGCTCGGCGGTCGCTCTTCCAAAGCGACCACAGACCGCCCAGTCCCAACAGCGTAAAGAGCATGGTGGCGATGCGGCTAAACCCGCCCCAATCTTTCGCGAACTGCCAGGAGTGATATTGCCAGTAGTTGGCCATTTGTGACGGGAACGTGGCCTGCCGCTCTGTCAGTGGAGGCTTACCGTACTGTACCCGGTTCAGCACGTCCTGAAGTGCCTGGCTCAGAAAGCCAACCGGCTCGCCTTCGTTGATCGGCGGGAACTGCCCGGCGCGCATCGGGAGCCACAGATAGTTGAGCGAAATGCCGACGATCACCGCCACGAGGCCGAGATAAACCAGCGGATCCCGAGGTGTTTTCCACAGAGCGTACCCGACGATTCCGAGCGTAGCCACGATGAGCGGCACTTGCAGGCTCCCACCCAGAATCATGTCGGTCCACTTGCCACTCACAGCCAGCAGCAGGGCCCAGTAGGTCACAATGGCCCAGGGCCGCAGCACCGTGCGCCAGTCGGTCCACAACACGTATACCGCGAGGGCAGGGAGCGCGAGCACTCCCATCAGGTGATTGGTCGAGGTCAGGGCCATGACATAGGCGATAAGAACCAGCCAGCGATCGCGGTGGGTACCCGGCTCGTCATCGCCCCAGCGTACCACCAGCCACATGACCACGGCGATGGAGAGCAGTGAGAGGGTGTACACCTTTTCATTGACGGTGGACTGATTCCATACCGTCCACGAGGTGGCGCCTACGAGAATTCCCGCGAATGCAGCGGCGTACCGGGTCCACCGGTGGGGGACGATTCCTCTGAGCCAGCGCTCTGCAACCAGGAACCACAGGCCCGCCGACGCGGCACTGGTCACGGCCGCGAAGAGATTGATCCGCACGGCATACGAAGCCGCCAGCGGTATCAGTCCAAACACATGGGCAAGAATCACGAAGAGAGGATTGCCAGGCGGGTGCGGAATGCCGAGCACTTTGGCTGCGGCGATGTACTCGGACGTGTCCCAGAACGCCGTCGTCGGGGCCAGGGTCGCGAGATAGATCGCGAAGATGAGTCGCCGCAGTCAGCGCCGCCCAGAAGTAGGGTGGCTTCTCGAGGTATGCTGTCGGATAGACCTGCTCACTTCTCACTTCTCACCTCTTTAGTGTCGGAATTGCCGCTTCCCGGTCATGACCATGGCTGCCCCGGCCTTGTCCGCTGCCTCGATCACCTCGGCGTCACGTACCGAGCCGCCGGGCTGGATTATCGAAGCGACTCCCGCCGCGGTGGCTTGCTCGACGCCATCGGCAAACGGAAAGAAAGCATCCGAAGCGAGCACGCTACCGGCAACATCATGCTTCTGCTGACGAGATTTGTGTACCGCCAGAAATACGCTATCCACCCGGCTCATCTGTCCGGCTCCAATGCCGATGGCAGCCTCGTCCCGAGCGAGCAGGATTGCGTTCGACTTGACGGCGGCTACCGCGGCCCAGGCGAACCGCAGATCGTTCCACTCCCGTTCACTGGGCTGGCGTTTAGTCACCACTTTCCAGCCCTGCTCTGAAGCATCGAACTGAAACTGGTCCTGGACCAGGAAGCCGCCGCGTACCCGCTTGTAATCCAGCGCACCGGCGCCTTTGCTGACCGGCAGCTCGACCACCCGGAGATGTTTCTTGGCCTGGAAAATCGAGAGCGCTTCGGCGTGGAACGATGGGGCCACCACGACTTCCACGAACAGATCGGCCATGGCGGCGGCAGTCGCCTTGTCGACGACGGTGTTGAACGCAACGACCGAACCGAAGGCGGACACCGGATCTGTTGCGCGGGCTCGCCGGAACGCTTCCACCGCCGATGCGGCCACCGCTATCCCACAGGGTGTGGTGTGCTTGATGACGGCGCAGGCAGGGCGGCTGCTCCAACACGCCACCGCCGACATCGCTGCGTCGATATCGAGCAGGTTGTTGAACGAGAGCTCCTTGCCCTGGCGCTGAGTAAGGTCGCGCATTCCCCTGGGCTCTTCGGTCACATAGAGCGCTGCCCGCTGCTGCGGGTTTTCGCCGTATCTCAGCGGCTGCATCTGCTCCATGGCCAGTCCTAGCCTGCGGGGGAGCCCTTCCTCGCTTGGGGTCAGGTAAGCCGCGACTGCCGCGTCATAGTCGGAGGTGTGGGTGAACACCTTGGCGGCGAACTCTCTCCGAATCTCCGGCGTCAGGCCGCCCCTTCGGAGTAGCTCCAGCACGACCGGATAATCTGTTGGATCTACCACCGGCAGGACCGACTCATGGTTCTTGGCCGCCGATCGGAGCATGGAAGGTCCGCCCACGTCGATGTTCTCGAGTGCATCCTCCAGAGATGCACCTTCCTGGGCGATCGTCGCCTGAAACGGATATAAGTTCACGGCGACCAGCTCGATCGGTGTGATCCCATGCTCGCGCAAGGCTGCCACGTGAGCCGACAAGTCCTGCCGAGCCAGTAAAGCCGCGTGAATGGCGGGGTGTAAGGTCTTCACTCTACCATCGAGCAACTCGGGAAAGCCGGTGACCTTGTCGACCTCCACAACAGGGACATTGGCACCCCGCAACGCGGCTGCCGTCCCCCCGGTGGAGATGATCTCCCATCCCAGCTCGCTCAGCGCATGGGCGAAGGACACCACCCCACGCTTGTCGCTCACTGAGATCAACGCTCTAGGCATGGTAGGAATCACCCGTCGCTCGCGACTCCTGCAGCGGAACCGGACGGCCGGCCCGCGCCGCCGCCAGTACTGCTGCAGGAAGGAGCCGGTGTTCGGCTTCGAGCACCCGCGCAGCGAGGTCCTCGGCGGTATCTCCCTCGCGAACCGGAACTCTGGATTGCGCCAGGATCAGTCCGCGATCGTACGCCTCATCCACCAGGTGAATGGTGACCCCCGTCTCCCGAGCACCACTGGCGAGCACCGCGCGATGCACGCGCTCACCATACATACCCTTCCCACCGAATGCCGGCAGCAAGGAAGGATGCGTATTCATGATGCGACCGCGATACGCCGCCACGACGGTAGCGGGTACCAGCTTGAGGTATCCGGCAAGGACTAGCAGATCGATTCGTTTTTCGCGAAGCGCCTGCAGCCAGGCGTTCGGAGCGGCAGCATCGGATAGCACGGTAACGGGGATGCCGCGCGCACGGGCATGCGCGAGGCCCGGAGCCTCGGCCTTATCCGTGATCACCAGGACGATCTCGGCGGGTCCATCAGTGTCGACGGCTCGAAGCAGAGCCTCCAGATTGCTGCCGCGTCCCGAGATGGCCACGGCGATCCTCATGGTCATGGCCGGGGAAGGTAATGGGAGGCAGGAGTCAGGAGCTAGGAGCGCTGAGTGAGGATGAGATCAACGGCGCCGTTCAGGTCCGCCGCATGAGCCAATCCGGTGGCATCCTCACCCGGACCCCGGGAGCGGTTGTGCACTAGAACTCCGCGACCGCCGAATGTCTCAGCCGGCAATACATCACGCACCCGATCCCCGATCCACCAGCTGCCCCGAAGATCGAGATCAAATTGCTCAGCGGCCTGGCGATACAGCAGCACACCCGGCTTGCGACAGTCGCACGGGCCGGTGAGCTCGGGCAGGTGGGGACAGAAGTAGTGCGCATCCAGATGCGCGCCCTCGGCGCGTAGCAGTGCGTCTACTCGCTGCTCAGTCAGCTGATAGTCGTTTCGCGAAAGAATTCCGCGAGCGATACCGGATTGGTTGGTAGCTACGATGACCAGAAACCCATGCTCGTTCAGCCGTCTGATGGCTTCGGCCGCGCCAGGCAGAAGTCGTGCATCATCGGGATCGCGCAGATATCCGACATCTTCGATGATGGTGCCATCACGATCGAGAAAAACGGCGCGACGGCGAGACGGCCCGCCGGCCATGTTCACGAAGCGAGTGCCTGCTGGATAGCTGTCGCGACGGTCGGGAAGCTGTCTTCCGGGATGGTGCGAGGATCGAGTACCACTTTGTCGCCGGCTATCCTGGCTACGATCGAGGGATCGCCCAGACGAAGACGAAGCGCGAGGCCGTCGGGGCCGAGCGGACCGGCATCCAGGGTGACGAGGGTGGTCGGCAGCACCGCTCCCGGAAAAGCCCCACCACCAACCGCCGATTCCCCCGGCTGCAGGCTGGGGCTGAGGGTTGTGGGGCACATTCGGGCAAGACGCTCCGCACGCTGAGCCAACACGCCGCTGTCCAGGGTAAGCATTGCCAGTACCGGTACCGAGCTGACTGCGTCCTCATCCTGGTAGAGGCGGAGGGTGGCGGCCAGCGCGGCCAACGTGAGCTTGTCCGCCCGAACGGCGCGGGCAATCGGGTTGGCGCGGCAGCGCCCGACCAGATCTCGCGTTCCAACGATGCAGCCCGACTGGGGTCCGCCGAGCAGCTTGTCTCCACTGAACACCACCAGCCCGGCGCCGGCGGCGAGAGCGTCGCTCACCCGGGGCTCGCCGGCGAGCCCCCACCTGGACAAATCGGGAATGAGCCCGCTGCCGACATCATAGATGTAGGGGATGCCGGTACGTGCCGCTAAAGCAGCCAGCTCTTCCGGGACCGGTGAAGCGACAAATCCCCGCTGCTCGAAGTTGGAACGGTGCACGGTAAAAATCGCGCCGACGCCGGACCCGAGACCCTGCTGGTAGTCAGCCAGATGGGTGCGGTTCGTGGTGCCAACCTCCCGAAGCCTTGCACCGCTCCGGGCCATGATGTCTGGAATCCGGAATGAGCCACCGATCTCGATCAGCTCGCCTCGCGAGATCAGAACTTCTTTCCCGTCGGCGAGCGCGTTCAGAGCCAGAAGGAGCGCCCCGGCGGCGTTGTTCACCACCAGCCCGTCTTCGGCCCCCGTCACCGACTGAAGAAGCGACCTGCAGTGATCAGACCGACTGCCACGTGTTCCCGAGGAGAGATCGAACTCGAGGTTGCTGTAGCCGCCGGCTACCTGAAGCATTGCCTGAGTGGCCGCATCCGCTAAGGGCGCCCGACCCAGATTGGTATGGAGCACGACCCCGGTCGCGTTCAGCACCCGACGAAGCTCTGGACCCGTACGCCGAGCCAGCCGCTCACGGATGTCTTCGTTCCAGTCCTCCGGAGGTCCCGCCCGTCGAGTGCGGGCCGCTTCGAGAGACTCCCGCACAGCGGCGAGCACAGCCGCGCGAGGAGCGAGCTCGAGCAGCTGCTGAACCGCCGTCTCATGCATGAGGCGATCCACTGAGGGGAGCTGCCTTCTCGGATCGCTCACTTGCGCCGTGGGTCAGTGACCGGTTTTCGCGGCAGGACGCGCGAGGTGTCGCGCGCAGGCGTGCGCATGCTATCCGCAGGCGTTCGAGCTCTGGCGCCGCGGGCCGGCTTTTTCACGCCCGCTGTGTCCGTCGTGTCAGCCTTCGGTGGCTCGGGCACCGCCAAAACGCCGACAGCCGTGCCCGGCACTCCGGACACATTCCTGACTCCACGTATCTCCACGACCAGGCGCGATCCCGGCTTCCAGGGACGCGGTACCCGAACTACCAACTTGTCGTTGAGAGGCGGCCGCGATGGCTTGACCACTTCTGCGGGCGCCCGCCCTCGCGGCGCAGGGATTCTCCGTCCTGCTCGAGCCGTGTCTCGCTGGGCCGCGGAGTCTTCGGGTGCCACCGAGTCCACGGCTGCCGCGCGCCGTCCGTGCAGGCTGTCATCCAGCGGCCGCGGCAGGAGGGACAACACTGTCACGGGTGTAGAATCCGGCAGCAGGCGAAGGCTGACATCACGGGTACCGAGACGTTGTCTTGGATCCAGCTTCTGGGAGAACGTCACAGTCGCCTTCACGCTGTCATCTACAGTAACCGTCTGAATGCGCGGAGCGGTCGTGTCGTGCACGAAGGTCCACAGCTCGCCTACCGCGGTCTTACCCCGCGCAACGCTTGCAGTCGCGAACGCTTCCCGGGGATCCAATGTGTGATCGTCATCCTGGTCCAGCACCCCGCTGACGCTGTAGTCACCCTGCGGGAGGGGACCCAAAGAGAAGCGCCCACTGGAATCGGCGACGCCTCGATAGTGAAGACTGTCGGGCAATAGCGAAGCAATGATCAGTGCTCCCCCTGCCGGGCGACCGGTGGTCCAGTCCATCACCTGGCCGTCGAGGGTCATATCCGGGCGAGGCGCTCCGGTGCTGAAGGTGATGACGGCACCGGCTTCGCTTCGGTTGCTTCGGAGGTCGGTCACGCCGGGCAGAAGCTCGACCCGATAGATGCGGTTGGGGCGCCACCCTTCACGGGGACGAACGGTGATGCGGTTTCGCCGCCAGCTGACCTGCGGGATACGGTTGCTGGGTGAGAGAATGACCAGCTTTTCCAGGCCGCCGGTTCCTTGGCCACGGTTCGGTGAGCCTCCCTCAGATACGACTTCATCGAAGACGAACTCGGCAGAACCATCGAACTCGGCCAGCCGGGCAAACGAGTCGGGGCGGGTGGCGATGAGCCGGGGAGGAGCGGGGTCGGGTGGACCGCCGGGGGGAGGCTCGATACGGGCGCATGCGATCAGCGCAGCGGGGCAGATGGGCAGGAGGGCAGCAAAGGCACGCCAACACGATGGCTCCGGTTTGCCGCCCCGCTGCCGCGCCGCCCGGCTGCCCCGCCTCACACGCACCCGAGCAGCTCCCGCTTCCTCATCAAGACGTCGCTCTGTTCCTTCCAGGTGGACAGCTTTTGTCGCTCTCGTTCGACCACATCGCTCGGCGCCCGCGACACAAACTGCTCGTTTTCAAGCTTCTTCTGCTGGCTCTCGACCAGCCGGGACAGCCGGTCCACCTCCGACCCCAGTCTGCCGCACTCCCGTCCTACGTCGATTGCATCTCCGAGGGGAACGAAGACCGCACTTCCATCCGACAGTACTCCGTGCCCACCAACCCGCTCGCGGTTCTCACCAAGCGTGAGAGTCGAGAGCTTGGCCAGGCGGGTGATGGTGCTTCGCTCTTGCTCGAGTGCCACCGCTGTCGTCCGATCGTTGCCGGTGACGACAGCGCGAATGACTTGCCCCGGCTGAATTCCGTATTCGGCCCGGATCGCTCGAATCGCTCCGATGAGCTCCTGGACCAGACCGAACTCGCGCAACGCTACGGGGTCGTGGGCCCGAGCATCCTGCCGGGGCCATGGCGCAACAGAGATCGGACGCGCTCTCCGACCTGCCGGGAAAGCGGCGCCACAGTGCTTCTGTGATGAACGGCATCACCGGGTGCAACAGCCGTAGTGCCACGTCGAAGGTCTGCGTCACGACCGCCCGCGCCACATCGCCTCCCGGCTGCTCGCCGTAGAGCCGTGGCTTGACCTGTTCGATGTACCAGTCGGCGAGGTCGCTCCAGATGAATCGGTAGATGGCGCCTGCTGCCTCGTTGAGCCGGAAGCGCTCGTACGCCTCCGTCGCCTCGACCACGGTCGCATCGCATCGGGCGATAATCCAGCGATCCGCCAGCGTGAGCTCCTCCCGCCGTACCGCGGCCTGGCTGGCTCCCGCGAGCGGCCGGGGTGCGCCCTCGAGATTCGAGAGGATGAAACGGCCGGCGTTCCACAGCTTGTTGGCGAAATTCCGTGCCGGGGCGAACGAGGACTCGAGATCCTCTGGATCGAGGATGACATCGGTGCCCACCGACATTCCGGAAATCAGTGAGTAGCGCAGCGCGTCCGCGCCGTAGCGTTCCACAACCTCGAGCGGATCGATTCCGTTGCCCAGCGACTTCGACATCTTGCGATGCTGTGTGTCTCGCACCACGCCGTGCAGATAGATCCGGGTGTACGGGAGCTCACCCATGAAGTGGAGGCCGGACATGATCATCCGCGCCACCCAGAAGAACAGGATGTCGGGCGACGACACCAGCGTGTGGCCGGGATAGTACGCGTCCAGATCGGGTGTCTTGTCCGGCCAGCCCAGGCTGGAGAACGGCACCAGCCAGGACGAAAACCAGGTATCGAGCACGTCGTCGTCCTGGCGTACCGCGTCCGCCGCAGCCGGGACAGGCGTTCGAGATCCGTGCGGCTCACGCTGGTCTTGCCGCACGCCAGCGTCATCGCAGTACCAGACAGGGATCCGGTGGCCCCACCACAGCTGCCGGGAGATGCACCAGTCGCGGATGCTCTCCAACCAGAGCGGTGTAGTCTTCGCCCCGGCGCTCGGGCACGAAGCGAATGGTGCCGTCCCGGTACGCCGCCAAGCGCGGGCCGGGCGAGTGGCTCCATCCGCACGAACCATTGGTCGGACAGCCGAGGCTCGATCACGGTGTCGCAGCGGTAGCAGTGCCCCACGGCGTGACGGTGCTGTTCCACCCGCTCCAGCAGGCCGGCGCCTCGAACTCCGCGACCACCTGCCGGCGAGCCTCGTAGCGGTCCAGCCCCTGGAAGCGTTCGGGCGCGGCCAGGCTGATCCGGGCCTCGGGCGTCATCACGTCGATGCGTCGGGAGCCGGTGGCGCTGGCCGATCTCGAAGTCGAGCGGATCATGAGCCGGAGTGACCTTCACCGCGCCGGACCCGAACTCGGGATCCACCGCGTCGTCGCCGACCACGGGAATCGGCGGTCGGCGAGCGGCAGCAGCACCTCCCGGCCGATCAGCGCCGGTAGCGGTCGTCGTCGGGGTGCACCGCCACGGCGGTGTCTCCCAGCATCGTCTCCGGACGGGTGGTGGCGACCGTGAGATGGCCGCTGCCGTCGGCGAGCGGATACCGCAGATGCCAGATCCGCCCGTCCACCTCCTCCTTCTCCACTTCCTCGTTGGAGAGTGCGGTGAGGCAGCGGGGACACCAGTTGATGATGTAATGGCCGCGGTAGACCAGTCCTTTTTCATACAGCCGGACGAATGTCTCGCGCACGGCGCGCGAGAGACCTTCATCCAGGGTGAAGTAGGTGCGGGACCAGTCGGCCGAGCTGCCGATGGCCTTCAGCTGGTCGAGGATCACCGGGCCGGTCTCCCGGACATGGGCCCAGACCCGCTCGACGAACGCGTCGCGCCCGAGGTCGAAGCGGGTCTGGCCCTCCTGGGCGAGCAGCCGCTCGACCACGTTCTGGGTGGCGATGCCCGCGTGATCGGTGCCGGGAAGCCACAGGGCACCGCCGCCCGCGCATCCGCTCGAAGCGGACCAGCACGTCCTGGACGGTGTTGTTGAGGCCGTGACCCATGTGCAGCACCGCCGTCACGTTGGGCGGGGGCATCATGATGACGTAGGGCTCGCCCGAGCCGGCCGCATGCGCCTCGGGCGCGAACAGTCCCTGCTCCGTCCACAAGCGGTAGAGCTCGGACTCGATCGTAGTGTGGATTGTATTGCGGGGCGAGCGGCTCGCTCATGCGCTCTGGTCGGTCGCGAGCTTAGCCGGGGATGACCCGGTCGTCCTCGCCGCGAACCAGGATGCTGTTGATGACCGTTTCCACGCCGGGGACGGCGCAGGCCAGCCGGGCGGCGCGGGTCCGGTGCGCGCGCGGTCGCGCACCCAGCCGTGAAGCTCGACGCTGCGGCGGCTGACGGCACCACCTCGAGGGCGCAGCCCGCCAGAGCGCGGCTCGGCGCCGAGCGCGGCGGCGGCGGCGCGGGCGACGCCGGCCGAGGTATGATGCAGCGGCGAGCGGGCTGTCCCAGGCTCTTGGCTGCCGCGGCGGACCCGGGTCTGGTTGACCCCGCCCACCCATTCACCCAGGGCAAACCCGGCCAGGAGCCCGCCGCCCACGCCAAAGGTGCTCCAGAGCAAGATCTGAGTGGCGCTCAAGCGCTGGTTTCGCCGCACGCGGATCCTCTAACAAAAGGATTCCGCTCCGATTAAGTTAACCTTTTCCGGTCTGAAAGCTGAAACTTCCATCAGCAGGATACCTCATGGAGCACGATCCGCGTCAGATACCGGCGGCCGAGCTGATCCGGTGGCTCGTCGTCGCGGCAGTGGTCCTCGCGGGATCGGGCTCTTCTTCTACTTCGCGCCGTCGACCGAGCCGGTGGTGCCGCCCTCGGTTGAGGAATCGCGTGCCATGACCACTGTGCGCATGACCCTGCCGGACGGCAGTCAACGCGAGTCGCCCGCCGGGACCACGGCTCGGCAGATCGCCGAGGGCATCGGGCCCGGGCTGGCCCGGGCGGCGCTGGCCGCCCGGGTCAATGGCGAGATCCGGGACCTTGACCGGCCGATCGACTCGGATGCCTCGGTCGCGATCCTGACCGAACGTGATCCCGAGGCGCTCGAGCTGCTGCGGCATTCCTCGGCCCATATCCTGGCGACGGCGGTGCGCGAGCTGTTTCCCAGCGCCGGGATCGGCTTCGGCCCGCCGATCGAGGACGGGTTCTACTACGACTTCCAGGTGGATCGCCCGTTTACCCCGGAGGACCTGCAGCGTCTCGAGGCCAAGATGGCCGAGGTGGCCGCGCGGGACTTTCCCTTTGTTCGCGAGGTGGTGGACCGGGCCGAGGCCAGCCGCCGTTTCGCTGACGACCCGCTCAAGCTCGAGCGGATCGCGGAGCTGGGCGACGACGAGACCATCACCGTGTACACCGACGGCCCGTTCGTGGATCTGTGCCGCGGTCCGCACGTCCCGCGCACCGGCCGGCTCAAGCATTTCAAGCTGCTGCACGCCGCCGGGCGCCTATTGGCGGGGTGACGAGAAGCGGCAGATGCTCCAGCGGATCTATGGCACCGCCTGGTTCAAGAAGGAGGACCTCGACGCCTACCTCAACCGCCTGGAGGAGGCCCGCAAGCGAGACCACCGGGTGATCGGAAAGCAGCTCGATCTCTTCTCGATCCAGGAAATCGTCGGGCCCGGACTGGTGTTCTGGCATCCCAAGGGGGCCATGATCAAGTGGCTGCTGACCCGGGCCGTCGAGGACGACAACGTTCGCAGCGGATACGACCTGGTCTACACACCGAACATCACCCGGGAGGAGCTGTTCAAGATCTCGGGTCACCTCCCGCTCTACGAGGCCAACCAGTACCCCCCGATGGCCGCGGGCCACGAGGAGGCCGAGGACGTGCGCTACCGGGTCAAGCCGATGAACTGCCCGATGCACGCACTCATCTACAAGAGCCAGCAGCGGAGCTATCGCGACCTGCCGGTCCGGCTCTCGGAGGTGGCCAACGTCTATCGCAACGAGCGATCGGGCGTGCTGCACGGGCTGCTGCGGGTGCGGGGGCTCTCGATGGACGACGCCCACATCTTCTGCACTCCCGACCAGGTGGAGGACGAGATCTTCCTCTGCCTGGATCAGGTGGATCGCCTGGTGCGGGAGACGTTCGGCTTCGAGCTCGACTTCGAGGTCTCCACCCGGCCATCCGAGCGGCTGGGCGATGATGCGATCTGGGATCGGGCCGAAGCCACGCTCCAGCGGGCGCTGGAGCGAAAGGGCATTCCCTTCCGGGTGGACGCAGGCGGCGGCGCGTTCTACGGGCCCAAGATCGACATCAAGTTCCGGGATGCGATCGGCCGGCTGTGGCAGGGCCCCACGATCCAGCTCGACTTCAACCTTCCCGATCGGTTCGAGCTGGAGTACACCGGTCCCGACAACAAGCCTCACCGGCCGGTGATGATCCACCGCGCCATCTACGGCACGCTGGAGCGGTTCATCGGGAACCTGATCGAGCACTTCGCCGGGGCGTTCCCGGTGTGGCTCGCGCCCGAGCAGGTCCGGGTGATCCCGATCTCCGATGCCCAGGCCGAGGCCTCCCGCGCCTTGGCCCGGCGCTCAAGCCGGCCGGGCTCCGGGTCCACGTGGATGACCGGCACGAGACCCTCAACTACCGCATCCGCGAGGGCGAGGTGCAGAAGGTGCCGTACATGGCCGTGGTCGGACAGCGGGAGGCGGAGTCGGACAGCCTGGCGCTCCGGGTGCGCGGGGCGGGGAAGAAGCAGGAGGTGATGACTGTCAGCGCTTTTCTGGAGCGGTTCGGGGAGGAGGTTCGCAGCCGGAGCATGGTTCCGTAGGAGCCTCAGGCGAGCCGTCTCACCGACCAAAAGGCATCTTCCGAGCGGCGCTGACGTGACCTCGCCGAAAGCTGGTTCTGGTGGCGCCGACTCAGGTTAGGTGACAAACGGCGACTTCCGCGTAATTTCCCCGCAGCGAAACCCGAACCGGACCAGTACACCGTGAGCGATAGCACCACCCCAGTCATCGTCTCTGCCGTCCGCACTCCGATCGGCCGCTATCTCGGCGGCCTGTCCTCCTTTACGGCCCCCCAGCTCGGCGCCATGGTCATCCGGGACGCGGTCTCCCGCGCCGGGGTAGATCCGAGCCTGGTGGAGGAGGTCATCATGGGGCAGGTGGTGCAGGGGGGCTCCGGTCAAGCACCGGCACGGCAGGCGCTGATCCATGCCGGTCTCCCGCCTCGATTCCCGCGCTGACCATCAATAAGGTCTGCGGCTCCGGGCTCAAGGCCGTGATGCTCGCGTCCCAGGCGATCAAGGCGGGCGACGCGGAGTGCATCGTGGCCGGTGGCCAGGAATCCATGTCGAGCGCCCCACATTACGTCTATGGAATGCGCGGCGGGATCAAGGCCGGCAATCAGACGATGGTAGACGGCATGATCCACGATGGCCTGTGGGACTCGTTCGGCTGCTGTCACATGGGGGAGTACGCCGAGTACACCGCCGAAAAGGCCGGCGTGACCCGGGCCGACCAGGACGGCATTGCCTACGACAGCCATCGGAAGGCCGTAGCCGCCGCCGACGCCGGGAAGTTCAAGGCCGAGATCCTGCCGGTGCAGGCCCCGGGCAAGGGCGGTCCAACGACGGTATCCGCCGACGAGTCTCCGCGGCGCGACACAACCGCGGAAACGCTGGCCAAGCTGAAGCCCGCATTTCGGAAGGACGGCGGGACGGTCACCGCCGGCAACGCACCCGGACTGAACGACGGCGCCAGTGCGCTGGTGGTCACCTCGCTGGCCTTTGCCCGGGCGCACGGACTCAAGCCTCTGGCTCGGGTCACCGCATAGCCACGGGCGGCGGTGAGCCGCGCGACCTGTTCTTTGCCCCGGTGCTGGCGGTGCGGGCGCTGATGGAGAAGGCCGGCACCCGGATCGGCGATTACGATCTCATCGAAGCCAACGAGGCCTTCGCGGTCCAGGCTCTGGCCGATGGCCGGGAGCTTGGCTGGGACTGGGATCGGGTCAACGTGCACGGCGGCGCCGTGGCGCTGGGCCATCCTATCGGGGCCAGCGGGGCCCGGGTGCTCACGACCCTACTGTATGCGCTGCAGGATCGAGGTGGCAGCACCGGTCTCGCTACCCTTTGCCTCGGCGGTGGCAATGCGGTTGCCCTCAGCGTGGAGCGGATGTGATGAATCCTGAAGTTGTCCGGCGTCCGCTGCAGCGGCGAGCCGCTCCGTCGTCGCACGGCGCGTCGTGGCCGTAGGGCTGGGCGCGCTGGTGGTTGCGCTCTCGGCCCAGGTCGTCGTGCCGGTGCCGTTCAGTCCCGGTACCGATGACGCTTCAGCCACTGGCCGTGCTGGTGGTCGGTGGACTTCTCGGTGGGGCAGCCGGGCTCGGCGCCCTGGTCCTCTATATCGCGCTCGGCATCTCGGTCTTCCCGTCTTTGCCGCGGGCGGGTCCGGGCGTGGCTCTGCTCGGTCCCACCGGCGGCTATCTGCTCGCGTTTCCGGTCGCGGCCTCATCACGGGGTCCTGACGAGCCCGGTACTTGGTACAGACCGCGTCTCGCGACCGCGGGTGTGTTCGCGTGCTGCTGGCGTGCGCGCTCGGTATGGTGATCATCCACGTGGGTGGGGTGGCGCAGCTGGCGTTGCTGGGCGGCGATCCCGCGCTCGCGTTCCGGGTTGGCTTCGTTCCTTTTCTCACTGGCGACCTCCTCAAAGTAGGTCTTGCCGCTGCGCTGATCCTCGTCGGCAGGTCCGAAGATCCGCTCACTGCTTTGACATCGGCTGACAGCGGCTCCGGCGGATGTCCCCATGGAAGGCGATCGGATGGACGATCGCCTTCATGTTGCTGGGCATGAGCGTCGAGCAGCTCCGTCATGGCGCTCCTGGCGCTGGCGCGATACGGCAGCGTCTCGATGGCCTGAACAGGATTCTGACTGCCGGGGCCCGAGCAGATCACGGTTGCCGGAACCAGCCAGCTTCTCGGCTTCGTCTTCGCCACCTGGCCCATCGGGTTCCGGCGTTCTCCGTCTGAGCCGAGCGATCTGCGGCTGGCGCCTCCTCGCATCGGGCTCAGAGGCTTGGCCATCGGACTGGCCATCGGAGCGGCCGCGGCCGGCCTGGCCCTGCTGGGCTCGGTTCTGCTGGCGCAGTCGCACTGGACGCCCGATCCGGTGGGCTGAGGGACTACATCGTTCAAGTCGTGAAGACCTTGGTCGTGCTCGCGCCTGCCGCCTTGAGCGAGGAGGTCATGGTCCGAGGGCTCCCGCTCGTCCTCATCGCCGCGGCTCTGGGGCGCGGCACCGCTCTGGTGCTGGTAGCAGGGCTGGTGTTCGCGCTCTTCCACAGCCTCAACCCGGGGGTCACGCCGCTCGGTATCGGAAACATCGCTCTGGCCGGGATCTTCCTCGGAGTTGGCTTTTTACGCCCCCGGCGGGCTGTGGACCGCCTTCGGCGCCCACCTCGGATGGAACACGACGCTCGCCGCGCTCGATGCTCCGGTCAGCGGTTTGCCCTTCGCCATTCCGTTGCTCGATTACTGCGCCGGCGAGCCGGCCTGGCTTTCGGGGGGCAGGTTCGGGCCGGAGGGTGGCCTGATGGGCACCTCTGGCCATCACCGCTGCCTTGCTCGTGGACCTGGCGCTGGGCGCGAAAGGAGATCGCTGTGAAGCGCGCCGCGGTGGTGGGTGCGGGCACGATGGGCAACGGAATTGCTCACGTGTTTGCCCAGCATGGCTGGCAGCGTCGCCCTGATCGACAGTGCACCATCCGCGCTCGAAAGGCCACAGCCACGATCCGGAGCAATCTCGAGCGCCAGGTCAAGAAGGGGTCGCTGCCGGCCGAGGCGCCCGCTGAGATACTCGGGCGGATCAGCACCGGCACCGCTCTCGATGCGCGCGGGTGGCGCGGAGATCATGATCGAGGCAGCCAGCGAAAATCCGGCGGTAAAGTTCTCGATCTTCGAGCAGCTGGACCGGACCGCCTCGCCCTCCACCATCCTCGCAACCAACACCAGCTCCATCTCGATCACCGAGATCGCTGCCCGCACCCGGCGGCCGGAGCAGGTGATCGGCATGCACTTCATGAATCCGGTTCCGGTGATGCAGCTGGTCGAGGTGATTCGCGGGCCACGCCACCAGCGACGAGACCACCGCCAGCGGTCATGGAGCTGCGCGGGCGCTGGGGAAGACGCCGGTCGAGGTCAACGATTACCCCGGCTTCGTGTCCAACCGGGTGCTGATGCCGATGATCAACGAGGCGATCTTCTGTGTGATGGAAGGGGTGGCCTCGCCCGAATCCATCGATACCGTCATGAAGCTGGGCATGGCACATCCGATGGGTCCGCTGGCCCTCGCCGATTTCATCGGCCTCGATGTCTGTCTGGCGATCCTGGACGTATTGCAAAAGGGGTTGGGAGACGACAAGTACCGCGCCTCGCCCCTGCTGCGGAAGATGGTCGCGGCGGGGCATCTGGGTCGGAAAACTGGGAAAGGGTTCTATGAGTACGAGCAAAAACGCGAGCGGTAAGCGGTCAGCAGCCAGCGCGACGGTAACGGCAGGCAACGCCGGCGCTGCCGTTCACCGTTCGCGGCTCAGCCCTCAGACGGCCGGGGCATCCATGGACATATTCGCGGCCATGAACTCCATGGGTCATGAGCAGCTGCTGCTCTCCCACGATCCCTCGTGCGGATACTTCGGCATCATCGCCATCCATGATACGACACTGGGTCCAGCCCTCGGCGGCACCCGCTTCTGGCAGTACCAGAGTACGGACGAGGCCATCACCGACGCGCTCCGGCTCGCGCGGGGAATGACGTACAAGTCGGCCGTCGCAGGAATCAACCTCGGCGGCGGCAAGTCGGTCATCATCGGCGACAACAAGCGGAGCGACCGGGAGGCGCTGTTCCGGGCTCACGGCCGCTTCATCCAGACGCTGGGCGGCCGCTACATCACCGCGGAGGACATCGGCACCAGTCCGGCCGACATGGAGTACATCAAGCTCGAAACCGACCACGTCGCCGGGCTGCTCGGGCTTTCCGGGCGATCCGTCACCGGTCACCGGTTACGGCGTCTACGTGGGAATGAAAGCGGCGGCGCGGGTGCGTTGGGGCAGCGACAGCCTGAACGGAAAGACGGTGGCGGTGCAGGGAGCGGGCAAGGTTGCCCACTACCTGATGCAGCATCTGCATACGGAGAATGCCAGGATCATCGTCACGGACATCGACGCCGAGAAGGTCAAGCGGGCGGTGCAGGAGTTTGGCGCCGAGGCGGTGGCACCCGACGGCCATCTACGACCAGGCGGCGGACATCTATGCTCCCTGTGCTCTTGGTGCCACCGTCAACGACGAGACTCTGCCGCGCCTGAAGGTGCAGGTCATCGCCGGCGGGGCCAACAACCAGCTGGCCGAGGACCGGCACGGCGATGAGCTGGAGCGGCGCGGGATTCTGTATGCTCCTGACTATGTGATCAACGGCGGCGGCGTCATCAACGTCTATGGAGAGCTCCACCGCTGGCCTGTGGAACGAGCCAAGAAGAAGGCGGGGGAGATTTACGACACGCTGCTGCGGATCTTCGATATAGCGCGAGCAGGAACGGATGCCGACGTACCGCGCCGCGGATCGGCTGGCGGAGCAGCGGGTTGCCGCGGTGGCTGGGCTTGACCGGATGTGGATGGGGAGGCGGGAATGACGGGCTAGCGGTGTCTCGGACCTGTCCGCCTTCCCGTCCTTCCCGCCTTCCCGCTATCTCTTACCTTAAACTCACATGGCTGAGGTCATTCCCATCGGTTCAGACCACGCCGGCTTCCAGCTGAAGGAGCGGCTGGTTGAAGAGCTTCGCGCTCTGGGATACGAGCCGCTCGATCTCGGCACCCACAGCGCCGACTCCGCTGATTACCCGGACTTCGCTCATAGCGTCGCATCCAAGGTGGAGCACCAGCGATGCGAAACGGGGAGTGCTGCTGTGTGGTACCGGACTCGGCATGTCGTACGCCGCCAATCGTCATCCCGGCGTCGGGCGGCGGTGGCATGGTCACCTGAGATCGCACAGCTCGCGCGCGAACACAACGATGCGAACATTCTCATCCTGCCGGCCCGGTTCGTCAGCGAAGACGAAGGCGTCGAGATCTTGAAGACCTGGCTGGATACGGAATTTTCCGGTGGTCGCCATGGACGCCGCGTAGAGAAGATCGAACAGGAGCACGAATGAGCCTCGACCATAACGCGTCTCTTCGGCAGGCCGATCCCCTGGTGGCCCGTCTCATCGACGCCGAGCTACGGCGCCAGCAGCAGGGACTGGAGCTGATTGCCAGCGAGAACTTCGCCAGCCGCGCGGTGATCGATGCCATGGGAACGCCGCTGACGAACAAGTACGCCGAGGGCTTGCCCGGGAAGCGTTACTACGGCGGGTGTGAAGTTGTCGACGAGATCGAGCAGCTGGCCATCGATCGGCTGAAGCAGCTGTTCGGGGCCCAGCACGCGAACGTGCAGCCGCACTCCGGCGCCCAGGCCAACTTCGCCGCTTTCATGGCGCTGATCCGCCCGGGTGAGCTCCTGATGGGAATGTCGCTGCCCCACGGCGGCCACTTGTCCCACGGCGCGGCGGTGAATCACAGCGGAACGATCTGGAAGGCGGTTCACTACGGTGTGGATCCCGCCACCGGCCTGATCGATTACGACAGGGTGCGCGATCAGGCCCGCCAGGAACGTCCGCGGCTGATCATCGCCGGCGGGAGCGCATATGCCCGGATCATCGACTTCGCCGCGTTCCGCTCGATCGCCGACGAGGTGGGCGCGTTCTTCCTGGTAGACATGGCGCACTTCGCTGGGCTGGTAGCCGGCGGGGTCTATCCGTCTCCGGTGCCGCATGCGCAGGTCGTGACCAGCACAACGCACAAGACGCTGCGCGGACCTCGTGCAGGGCTCATCCTGTGCACGGTCGAGCACGCGAAGGCGATAGACAAATCGGTATTCCCCGGAACCCAGGGCGGGCCGCTGGAGCACGTCATCGCGGCCAAGGCGGTGGCGTTTGGCGAGGCGCTGACCGAGGACTTCAAGGCCCATGCGCGGCAGGTGGTCCAGAATGCGAAGGCGCTCGCCAATGCGCTGACAGAACGCGGCTTTGCCATCGTCTCCGGTGGAACCGACTCGCACCTGATGCTGGTCGATCTTCGGCCCAAGAACCTGACTGGCAAGGCCGCAGAGAAGATTCTGGACCAGGCCGGCATCACGGTGAACAAGAACACGATCCCGGATGACCCGCAGTCGCCCTTCGTCACCAGTGGCATACGCCTGGGAACGCCCGCCGTGACCACTCGAGGCATGGGCGTCGCCGAGATGCGGCGTATCGCGGAGCTGATCGACAAGGCGTTGACCCACCCGGACGAGGACAGTCTCTCCCGCGTCAAGGCCGAAGTGGAAGACCTGACGTCGACGCTTCCCTCTGTACCAGTCGGCCCGGATCTCGAGTCGGGTTCGGCGGAGTGCCTGACATGCTGTTATCCAGCTTGATCGAGGAATGTCGGTGAACGAACTGCAGTTTGCTGAAGACATCATGGCCCGAATCCGCGCGCGGGGGGGTCAGTATCACGAACGTGGCTATCTCTTCGTGCTCGGCACCATCGAGTTCCTGCAGTCGCGGCTCGAGGTCCGACGGCACATAAGCGGCGGGGAGCTGGCGTGGGCGTGCCGGGACTTTGCCCGCTCACAGTTTGGATTGCTTGCCCCGAGTGTGCTCGCGCACTGGGGCATCAACCGCACCGAGGACATCGGCCGCATCGTCTTCACCCTGGTCGAGGTCGGATTGCTGGTTACTCAACCAGGCGACGCTGAGTCTGACTTCGAGGCGGTGTTCGAGTTTGCCGACGCATTCGGCGATTCCTACGATTGGCAGGGCCTGCGCGGCGCGTAGCCCCCTCAACCTTAACCCGGAGGGGAATTTGGAGACCAAGGAATGGCCGGGCTGCCAGAAGTGCTCCCAGGGAACCTTGATTCCACTTTCAGACTACGGCCGGGAGGGCGCTCCCATCACCTACAAGGCGTGGGTCTGCACCAATCCGGATTGCGGGTTCAACCTGCGCATCGACAATGGCGAGATCAGCTTCGGCAGGGCGATAGGAGCAGTCGTACAAGTAGGCCATCGGCCAGCTTTCGCTTCTGGCTGTGACGAGGCTTGTCCTCTAGCCCTCCATGATCCCCGTACTCACCCCCGAACAATCCAACAGCTGGGACGAACGCGCCGTGGCGGCGGGGATGGAGCTCGCCACGTTGATGGAGAACGCCGGGCGGGCTGCGGCGGTGGTGCTGGCGAATCGGTACAGCCATCTCCTCCGCGCCGGCGTACTCATCGCTGCGGGCCCGGGTAATAACGGCGGAGATGGCTGGGTGATTGCCCGGGCGTTGCATCGAGCGGACGTTCCGGTGTGGGTGACCGGATCCGGTGAAGGCTCCGAGTTGCGTGAGCAGATGGCGCGATGGGGCAGGGCTGAAGGCGTGCGGGAGGTCTCACCCGACGGACCCTGGCCTTCGGTCGGGCTGGCTGTGGACGCGTTGCTTGGGACGGGGGCCACCGGCGCTCCGCGTCCCGCCATCGCGGGTCTCCTCAACCGCATCCATGATCTCGACATTCCGGTGGTCGCCGTGGATGGGCCGACCGGTGTTGATCTCCTGACCGGTATCGTGCACGGAACTACGCGTGCAGACCTCACCATCACTTTCGGCGGCTTCCGGCGCGGACACCTTCTCGCACGTGACGAGATCGGCGACGCGGCGGTAGTGGACATCGGCCACCCGCAGCCGGATCCGCAATGGCCGGCAGTCGTGACCGATCAGCTCGCCGCCGGCTGGCTGCGGCGGCTGCGGGCGCGAGACCACAAAGGCGATCGAGGCCGCGTGGTCGTGGTGGGCGGAAATGTAGGTATGAGCGGAGCGCTGCGGCTGGCCGGCCGGGCCGCGTTCGCTGCCGGTGCGGGGCTGGTGCATGCGGTGGCGCCACCGGATACCATCGCGGCGCTGGTGCAGGCGGAGCCCGATCTCCAGACCATGGCGCACAGCTTTGACGATAAGCCATCCGGCAGCCTGCTGGACCTGATTGCCAGCGCCGATGCCGTCGTGGTTGGGCCCGGCCTGGGTCGCAGCCCTGGACGGCGTTCGTTCGTCGCGGCTGTAGTGACCGCCGCACGCTCGGCAGTGCTCGACGCGGATGCGTTGGTGGCGTTCGCGGGTGCAGCCGAGGAACTCGCGTCGATCGCCGCGGGCGCGCCGACTGGTTCTGACACCACACCCCGGCGAGTTCCGCACATTGTTTCCGGCGCTCGCCGCCGCGCGCGAGCTCGATCCTTGGGCAGCAGCGTCCATGGCTGCGGACGAAGTGGGAGGTACCATTCTTCTCAAGGGCGTTCCCACCGTCATTGCCGCTCCCGAGCGCCAGCTTCTCACCGTCGTCGCCGGGAACCCCGGCCTGGCTACCGGCGGCAGCGGTGATGTGCTGAGCGGGTTGGTAGCGGCCCAGCTCACGACCACTCTCGCGCCAGAAATCGCGGCCGCTCTCGGAGCCCAAATCCTGGGCCGAGCGGGAGACGTAGCTGCGCGCAGGCACACCGCGCGGAGCATGAGGCCAATGGATGTCATACAGGCACTTCCCGATTTGTGGCGCGAATGGGAGGTACTCAGAAGCGGGAGTGTCGCTCCTCGTCCACCGCTGATCTTCGAGCTGCCCCGGCCGCACACTACGTGACTTACATTCTTCACATGCATGGATCTCTTGTGGGGCTTGCCGCTCTCTGTCTCACTTCGGCAGCTCACGCTCAATCATCTACCAGAGACTGGCGCCCGGAAGAGCGCACGGTCATCGGCGACTTCAGCCGCATATCCGCGATCGCCACCTCGGCTGAACGCGTGTACATCGTGTCTTCCTCCGCGGTTCTGGTGTGGAACCCTCAGTTCCGCCACTGGGAGGGCTCGTTCGATCCGCCCGATCTATCGCTGCTGAGCCGGGTTTTCTCAGGCCTGGCGGACCCGCTCGATAATTCGCTCTGGCTCGTCCGGCATGATGGATGGGTGCATTACCAGCCTGATCTTCAGCTCTGGGACCAGGGTCGCGTTCCTGACGGCATCATGAGCATGGCGTTTGATCAGGACAACCTGGGAGCCGGACTCTATCTGCGCACCCGACAAGGGTGGCAGCTGCTTCCACGCGGAGGCGGGTTTTCCTCACCGTCCAATGGGCCGGCGCGCCCTCTCGCTCCCGCTACCGTCGAGCAGGCAGTACGCAGCAACCCGGCGCTCCAGGCGAACGCCGCGGCGGTGCTCACGGACAATCGCCTTCGCAGCGTCCGCTATACCGCTGCCGCGCGTGCCTTTGACAATCGGGGCTGGTATCTAGGCACGTCCGGAATAGGCGCGCTGTACGCCGATGACGGCGCGGCGATTCCGGAGCGGCTCAGCTACGGGCTGCCCTCGGAGCAGGTCGGCGCGGTGTTCAGCTGGCCTGGCGGAGTCTGGGCCGGCACCACCCGTACTGCGTTCGTCGACGCCTCACTCACCTTCGTTGGCAGTGATCTTTCGGAGTTTCGGTCGTTCCCAGGACCATCGGCTGTGGGCACACCGTTCGACCAGGTCCGAGACCTGGCCGGCCAGGGGAAATCGATCTGGGCTGCAACCAATCAGGGCGTGGCACGGGTCAATCCTGCAGAGGGACGAGTCCAGTTGATCGACGAAGGGCGGGGTCTGCCGGATAGCAGGGCCTATGCAATAGTCTCGCGAGGCGGCCGGATCACGGTGGGTACCGGCCGCGGAGTGGCTCGTATCAGCGACTCGATGGAGGTCGCCAGGATAGCTCCCGCCTACAATGATCCAGCATACGCGGTGTTTCCCGCAGGAGACTCGACCTGGGTGGGTACTCCTTCCGGAGTACGTCTGGCGCTCCCCGGCATGGCCGATCTGGTCCGCCCCGAAGGACTCACTTCGCCGAGCCTCCAGACGCCGGTCATCGACATGGCAATGGTGGGCGACACTCTCGTGGCACTCACGTACGACAGCTTTCTGTGGCGTGATCCGAAAAGCCGCCGTTGGGCTCTGGGTCCGAATCTGTCGCCGCTTCTGGGGCGGCTGCGTCGGTTCACCGCCGACGGTCCTGGCTTCTGGCTAGCGGGTGATCGTGGGCTCGGCTATGCGCGGTTGAATGCACCGCCACTCCGCATGCTGCGTGATGGTGATCTGCCCGGCGCAATCAATGACCTCGTGGTCGACCGCGACCACCTGTGGGTCGCTACCGATCGCGGGTTGGTCCGGTTTCGCTTGCGCGACATCCGTCCATGACCCGCGCTCGGCGCCTGCCGGCCTCACATGTGGCTCTTGGTCCCGGCGCCGAGTTCGACCGCATCCGAAAAATCATCGGCGTGCTCGGCGTTCAGGCCGGCAGACTCGGCGATGACTGTGGACTGGTGGAGCAGCAGGACGGTTTCCTCGCGCTCAGCACTGATGTCAGCGTCGAAGGTGTCCATTTTCGACTGGATTGGATCACCTTCGAAGAGGTCGGATGGCGTGCAACCGCAGCGGCCTTATCCGACCTGGCGGCAGACGCCGCTGACCCCATCGGTGTGCTTTGCGCGGTGACCATGCCGCGTTCCTCTCCCGAATCGTATTTGCTGGAAATCATGGCTGGGGTTCGGAACGCCGCCGCAGCGGTCGAGGCACAAGTCTTGGGGGGGGATCTCAGCTCCGGTCCGGTTTGGAGTGTTGCCGTCACAGTGGTGGGACACACTCGCCGCCCGATGGGCCGCAGCAATGCTGAAGCCGGTGATGGCGTGTGGGTCACCGGCACCCTCGGCGGCGCGCGCGCAGCGCTCCACGCATGGCTGAATGGGCGGCAGCCACTGGATCGAGCCCGAAAGCGGTTCGCTCACCCGGAACCTCGCATCGCTGCGGGTCGCTGGTTGGCACAGCACGGTGCCACAGCCATGATCGATCTGAGTGATGGCCTGGCCGGCGACTCGCGACATCTGGCCGCGGCATCGCGAGCTCGCGGTGACGATCGATCTTGACTCGCTACCCATCGCTGAGGAGGTGAGAGACGAGGCGCTCACGCTCGGCATTCCTGCGTCGCAGTTTGCCGCTGAGGGTGGAGAGGATTACGAGTTGCTCGTATCGCTGCCGGAGAGCTTCTCGGCAGCGGAGGCGTTTGTCCGAGATTGTGGGATCCAACTCACTCACATCGGTGACGCGGGTCCAGGCACAGGAGTGGAGTTCGTCTCGGGTGGCCAGTCAATCGAGCTCGGTGGCTTCAGCCATTTCGGTTGACGCCATCCGGGGAGGTTCGCTAGGTTCGGGGCCGCCTGTCTGTCAGTCCAACGTCCAACCGGATCACAATGTCCACCATCATTGAAGTTCATGCTCGCGAAATCCTGGACAGCCGGGGTAACCCGACGGTCGAAACTGATGTGGTGCTCTCGAGCGGCGCGCAAGGTCGCGCCGCGGTGCCCAGCGGAGCATCCACCGGGGAGCACGAAGCTGTCGAGCTGCGCGACGGCGACTCCAAGCGTTACTTGGGGAAGGGCGTCGGCGAGGCAGTCAAGAACGTCAATGAGGTGCTGGGACCTCGGCTGGAGGGCAGGGCAGCCGCCGACCAGATCGAGATCGATGCCGAGATGATGGATGCCGACGGCACTCCGAACAAGAGCAAGCTGGGCGCGAACGCAATTTTGAGCGTTTCACTCGCCGTGGCTCGAGCCGCGGCGCAGGACTGCGGGTTGCCGCTGTACCGATATCTCGGCGGACCGATGGCTCGGGTGTTGCCGGTTCCGATGATGAACATCCTGAACGGAGGCGCGCACGCGTCGAACAACGTCGATGCCCAGGAGTTCATGATTGTCCCAATCGGAGCGGAGACCTTTCCCGAGGGACTGCGAATGGGCGTGGAGGTCTTCCACGCTTTGAAGAAGGTCTTGAGCAAGATGGGTCTCTCGACGGCGGTAGGAGACGAGGGCGGCTTCGCGCCCATGCTTCCATCGAACGAAGCGGCACTCGATGTGGTTATGCAGGCTATCAAGGCCGCGGGCTATGAGCCGGGCAAAGACGTGGCCATCGCACTCGATGTGGCTGCCTCGGAACTGTTTCAGGACGGCGAATACGTGTTCAAGAAGGGTGACGGAAGCCGGAAGTCGGCTGAAGCCATGGTTGACCTGTATGCGAGCTGGGTGGATCGCTATCCGATTGTGTCGATCGAAGACGGGTTGGCCGAGAACGACTGGACCGGCTGGACGCTGTTGACGGAGCGGCTGCACGACAGAGTGCAGCTGGTGGGGGACGATCTGTTCGTCACCAACGTCGACCGCCTTGGCCGCGGCATCGAGGAAGGGGTCGGCAATGCGGTGCTGGTGAAGGTCAACCAGATCGGCACCCTCACCGAGACGCTCCAGTGCATCGAGCTTGCCAAGGGGAGCGCATATGGCGTCGTCATTTCACACCGCTCGGGCGAGACCGAGGACACCTTCATCGCTGACCTGGCCGTGGCAACGAGCGCGGGTCAGATCAAGACTGGAAGCGCAAGCCGCACCGATCGGACCGCGAAGTACAATCAGTTGCTCCGCATCGCCGAGGAGCTGGGTGACTTGGCCCATTATCCCGGCCGGGATCTCTACCCGCTGTGACCCTTGGGCGCTGGGCCACCATCGTGGGCCTGGCCATGGCGCTCTACTTCGCGCTGCAAGGCGGTGAGTACGGCACGCTGGATCTGCTACAGCTTCGGCGGGAAGAGGCGGAAGAACACGTCAAGGTTGCTGAGCTTAAGTGGATCGTGGATTCCTTGACCACGGCGGCCGTGGGCCTGGAGCTGGATCCCAGAGTTCAGGAGCGAGTGGCCCGTGAGAGGTTCGGGATGATCAAGAAGGGCGAGTTTCTGTATCGGCTGGTGCCGCGAAGAAAAGGCGTGAGCGGGGAAGAACCGCGTGAGCGGTGAGCGGGAGTCCTGCAGCCGGCCAGGGTTAGATTTATCGGTGTGGATTGTGTCGCAAATCGCGCTCACCGCTTACGCTTTTGGCAGTTCCCGCTTACGCTGAACGAAAGACGGCAGGGTAGCTCAGCTGGTTAGAGCACGGCACTCATAATGCCGGGGTCGCGGGTTCGAGTCCCGCCCCTGCTACTGAATTGGCAACCACTTAGGCAATCCGCCTCAAGTGGTTTCTCGCAGAGCGTGGATGGAATGCCGGCGCGCGAGGAGGATCTGGCGTCGCCGGGAATCGGCGGTATTGTAAAGGCTGCAGCTCACCCCCATCACATCTTTAGAGAAGCGGATGCTGAGAGCTCCTTCAGCGCTTATGGCTGCGCTTGGCGCGACTGCTGTCGTTGTTGTCGCCTGCCAGGACGGTTCGCAGTCCCCACCCGAACGGGTTGACTCACCTGTCGAACACGAGGCGCCCGACGGAGGTATCCTGGGGCCCATCGATCTGGTCTATGTCTGCGGGAACAAGTTCCTGGCCACCAATGCGACGAAGGCCTCCGTTCATGTGATGTATCGAGTCGTGGGCACCAATGAGACTGGCAGCCTGTCCTTGCCCATAGGTCGCAACGATGACGAGGGATACAGTGAGACTCCGCTCGAGACCTCGAAGCGGGGCGTGGTCGAGCTCTATCAGGAT
Source organism: uncultured Gemmatimonadales bacterium (assembly GCA_963730915.1). Taxonomy (GTDB): domain Bacteria; phylum Gemmatimonadota; class Gemmatimonadetes; order Gemmatimonadales; family GWC2-71-9; genus CAVVWJ01. The sequence goes on from CAVSTR010000005.1 coordinate 928,744, forward strand.
GATCAGCGGGTTGCTCGTAGATGGAATCTGAACCTTCCCTGTGGACCCTCCGGTGTTTCTGCCTCGGTGTTTGCAGTGGGCGGTCCAGAGTCGACAGGGGAGTGGACGGCTCCCTTCCCTTGGCCTGGTGTGGCTCTTCACATGAGTCTCATGCCCAGTGGGAAGGTTCTGGCCTGGGGGCACGGGACGCCCGAGCTCTGGGATCCTGTGACAGGAACGTTCATCGAGATACCGAGCCCGGCATGGCTCTTTTGCGCGGGTCACACTCTGCTCGGGGACGGCCGGTTATTGGTCCCGGGAGGGCACATCGACGATGGCCATGGGATCCCTGACATCACCATCTTCTCTGCCAGCACGGAAAGTTGGAGCCGATCGGCTCCGATGCGGCGCGGCCGCTGGTACCCCACGGCCACGACTCTCGGCAATGGGGATGTGGTGATTCTCGCCGGAAGGGACCAGGCGGGTGTTGTCGTCGCCGAGCCCGAGGTCTGGTCCGAGGGGACGGTGCGAGTACTGAGCGGCGCGAGCCGTACCCTGCCGTACTATCCACGCGCCTTCCTGGCTCCCAACGGAAAGCTCTTTATGGCCGGACCCTCCCAGACGACGCGATACTTGGACCCGGCCGGCAGCGGATCCTGGACCACGGTAGGTGATCGCCTTTATGTCTACCGCGATTACGGAGCCGCCGTGATGTACGATGTAGGGAAGATTCTCTACGTCGGCGGGGGGCTCACCACCAACACGGCTGAAATCATCGATCTGAACTCCCCCACGCCGCGGTGGGAGTGGACCGGCTCGATGATGTTCGCCCGGCGGAATCTCAACGCCACAGTTCTTCCCACCGGAGAAGTTCTGGTGACCGGGGGGAGCAGCTCGACCACTCCCAAAGACGTCAGCATGGCAGTACGTGAGACTGAGCTCTGGAACCCCACCTCAGGTACCTGGACAGTTCTAGCGAGCAATGCCGTCCGCCGCACCTATCACTCCACCTCCATTCTGATGCCAGATGGGCGCATCCTTCACGCTGGAAGTGGCGAAGGTGGGGGAATGCCAAATGAACTAAACGCCGAGCTGTTCTCGCCGCCGTATCTTTTCCGGGGCCCGCGCCCGACCATCTCCGCCGCCCCGTCCCGAGTCGCCTACGGTACGTCGTTCAAGGTCACGACCCCGAACGCGGCCGCCATCGCCAAGGTGAGCCTGATCCGACTCGGCTCCGTCACTCACTCGTTCGACACCAGTCAGCGCTTTCAGTGGCTCTCGTTCACCCGCGAAACCGGAGCGTTATCCATCACGCTACCACTGAGCCGGAATCGGACTCCACCTGGGCATTACATGCTGTTCATTCTCAATCAGGATGGGGTGCCCTCGGTCGCGAAGATCGTCAAGGTCGGCTCCGAGTCCGAGCCTGATCCTCCGTCGAATGCCCCACCAGTTGCCGATTTCACCGCCAGCTGTGACGGTTTGAGCTGCAACTTCGGTGAGGGCAGCACCGACAGTGACGGAACTGTGGAGTCATGGAGCTGGGACTTCGGTGATGGCGTTAGCTCGACGGTTCGCAATCCCACTCATACGTACGCTACCGAGGGAACCTACCAGGTCAGGTTGACCGTTACGGATAACGCCGCGGCCACGGGGGATCGGACGAGAGCGGTTGCCGTTCCGCCACCGCCGAACACCGTGCCTACTGCAGGGTTTAGCTCAAACTGCAGTGGACTGGCCTGCGGCTTCAATGATGGCAGCACTGATGCCGAGGGGAGCGTAGTCTCCTGGGCCTGGGACTTCGGGGACGGCAGCAGTTCGACCGTACGCAATCCGAGCCACACCTACGGGGCCGAAGGCGCCTACGAGGTCACCCTCATCGCCACTGATGACGATGGTGGCACCGCAACGGTCACCCACGTGGTCACCGTCAGCGCCCCGGCTCCGCCGCCCGCCCCCTCGATTGTGCTGAACGTGACGGGGTGGGTGGATGCCACCAAGCAGTACATGGCGCTGACCTGGACGGGGGCTACGGGGGCGACGGTGGACGTGTATCGCAACGGAGTCTTCCTGCGAAGCGAGACAAACGACGGGCGTTACACCAACAGCCGAAGCCTCCCCGGCTCGAGCCAATACACGTATAAGGTCTGCCAGGCGGGCACGACCATCTGCTCCAATGAGGCGACCGTGGTATTCGGGGGCGGTAGCCCACCACCGTCGTCAATCCAGCTCAGCGTGAGGGGGTGGGTGGATGCCACCAAGCAGTACATGGCGCTGACCTGGACGGGGGCTACGGGGGCGACGGTGGACGTGTATCGCAACGGAGTCTTTCTGCGAAGCGAGACAAACGACGGGCGTTACACCAACAGCCGAAACCTCCCCGGCTCGAGCCAATACACGTTTAAGGTCTGCCAGGCGGGCACGACCATCTGCTCCAACGAGGCGACGGTGACCTTCTGATGACTGCGTCTTGCCTAGGCTTTCGGCGAGGCCTTGTCGCTGCTCGAGTGGCGGAACGGCAGAGGAAGCGCACTCCAAATGAGTCGGCTCTGACGGTGTGATGGCGACTGCCAGGCGTTCATGCCGGAGGAGATCGCCCCTCTTCGGATAGCATGGCGTGCTCGAGCTGGCCCTTTACGGCCCCGAGCGATGTCCCCGGACTCTTGTTGGCGCACTGGCGGACTATGGCGCATTGTCGGAGGGGAACGTGGGTGCTGACGGGGGCGCCCGAATTCATCATGCCGGGTCGCGGGTTCGAGTTCCGCCTTTGCTACTTTGCACTACGTCACTTACGATCTGTACTTCAAGTTGTTTCTCAGCCAGCCCGCTCCCTTCGTGCTCTACTAATCTCCGTACAGTCCACTCCCGTCGGTCCTTTTCCGCATAGGCGATTGAACCATCCAGCAATTGCTTGACAGGTTACGTATCCCACCATAACTAAGCTCACTCATCCCTCCAGCAGGGACACGTCGACCCTGGGCTTCGGAGATAAGTTATCCAGAAGAGGCGCTTACGATGAACCCTGAAGGAAAGACAGCACTGGTGACAGGGGCCCTCCAGTGGAATCGGGGCTGCCACGCCACAGGAGCTCGCTCGAGCTGGCGCCAGAGTAGTGCTGGTAGCTCGGCGGGCGGAACAGCTAAGGAAGGTGGCTTCTTCGATCGGGGAAGCTGCTTCTTTCTATGCGACTGACCTGCGTGACGCAACAGCGGTCGCCAGCTTATCCGAGCGGGTAACGTCTGACATCGGAACTCCCGACATCATCGTGAACAACGCGGGCGCCGGCCGGTGGAAGTTCGTCGAGGAAACAACTCCGGCTGAGGCGGTGGACATGATGGCCGTCCCTTACTTTGGCGCCTGGCGTGGTGCAATGGCTGATGACGCGCACCGGGTATAAGAGAGCGGCTGGAGGCGAGAGACGCTCGCAGTGATCTGCCGGGAACTCGATTATCGGACCTCTTCAAGTTGCCTGTCGCTGAAGAGCGTCATGCTGGAATTAAGCAACCACTGCTCACGAGCTCCCGGTTACGTTATTCGTGACGCCCACCGCGGCCCAGATGGTGCGCGCGATCTTAGCTCCTCCCGTGCTGGAAGCTCGATCAGAAAAGTGTAACGGCCTGGCAGACGATCGAGGACAGAGCAGAGAAGGACTTCCTGGTGGCCATGCTCCAGGCGCTCATGCTGACGTTGGCCGAGAGTTCGCAGGGTCTTCCGAAGCTGAAGGGGAAGGGGTCACCTCGTGCCAATCGCAAGCGCTAGCCACCACGCCGCATGAACACCGGGTCACTCTTCCACCGAGAAGGTTTGTATGCCGCAGCCTAAAAAAGCCGAAGAACTCGCTGCGTTTCTGAACACGCTTCTTCCACATGATCACATGATTGACTTTGCGATGCACACTTCTGGAGAGCTCCATTGGCCCAACGATGTTGTGAAGCCGGAGGGTTGGATGGACGATGCGAGGGGATACTACCTCTTCTGGGCGCGAGCTCCTAACCGGCAAGTGTCAATCACGATTACCGCTGAGGCTTTAGAGGCGCTTCCGCCGGTAGCGATCTGGGAAGTCACAAAAGAGGTGTTCCCGGCGTCAGACAAAACGCCGTCGCAGATCACTATCTGGCTGAATGGAACTCACGCCGAGCTGGTTTAGGTTCTTCCAGCAGGGCTCGAGTCTCACCTGGTATATAATTCAAGCACTTGAAGTTCTCCTCAAGTGCTTTCTGATTCTCGCCCCCCGCCCGGGATGTGCTCCAGAGCTCCGGAGCCTCCGCGGGACTCGGCCTTCGGCTCGAATCCTTCCCCTGGCCCTAAGCACGCTTGAGGGTGTGGTGAAGGGCGAGATTCAGTTTTTGCGCGATCAGTGTTCGAACCAACTCCTCTCGTCAGGCCGGGCCGCCGACTATTGGTCCGCCGAGTCCCTTCTTGGAAGGCGCAATGCGCTCTTCCAATTCCTCAACGGTCAACTCGACCGTTTCAGCATCCTGGCCGGTAGCACCTTTGACCTGCGCCTTCTGCGCTGCGGTCAGGTGGATTTCAACGCGTCTCTGCTTATCCATTTGATCCTCCGCGTGGTAGGGAAACCGCGCAAGTTTAATCGGCACCTCGTGAATTTACCGTGAACTCGCCTCCCCTAAAGACTGTAGAGCCTTGGCAGACTTCGGCGCCCCGTAGCTTCCTGAGCGGCGCAACTGCCTTTTTCTCCGATGATCTGTGCCTGGCTACGGATTCGCAACGTCCTCTGGCAGGTACTCGGTTGTGGATACCTCGATTATGTCCGACACAGAGCCAGGAACTTCTCGAGCCGCCCTCGGCAAGTGTCTCAGGTGCATGATCGTAGAAGCCGCGGGTTCACCCCATTTGTCAGGGGAGTTGCGAGCAGCCAAGTAGCCGCAGTAGGTTGACCGGGATCACGGCGGGGCCAGTGTTGGTCCATCTAGGTTCCGTGCCGTGCGGATGGTCCGTAACATGTCCCCAGCAACCTCTCTTCGTGGGGAGGGGCAGAGGCAGTACTCGTGCTGCCAGGAGCCCATATGCCCCCTAGAAGAGAGCGTCGCTCCCGGTTTTCGGCGGTGCCGACGGTTCTCGTCGTCGACGACGAGGAAACGCCGCGCTCAGTCACCTGCCGCATGGTTCGGGCCCTTGGCTATCAAGCCAGAACCGCCCGTGACGGTCGAGAGGCGTTGCGCTATCTCCAGCATCATCCTGGTGAAGTCCGCCTCCTGTTGACCGATGTAGTAATGCCCTACATGGACGGAGGCGAGCTGGCCGAGCGGGCGCGAGACCTGCATCCCCGGCTTCCGATCGTCCTGATGTCGGCGTACCCGAATGGAGAAATCGCCGAGCTGGTGGCAGCATATCCTGAGCTTCCATTCCTGGCGAAGCCATTCACCACGGAAAAGCTCTACCAGGTCCTCACCCCCTTGCTGGGAGCCCCTGCCAGAGTCCGCGGCCGCCGTTCGAACGACAGAGTTCCGTACCGCGACCGGACGAGGCAATCGAGTTGACGTACCATGCAGCCGTTTCGAATTTTTCTTCTCTCCCCGGCTCACTGCGGCGGGAAGCGCGCAGAGATCCTGCTCAGCCAGCGCGCTTCGTTTCCTCTCGCCGTTCGGCTGCGGTCTACCGGCGCCACCCTCGGTGAGGCCTTCAGCTTTCTCAGCGGCCTCTATTTTCGTGGAAAACTGACGTACGCAGATCGGTTCGCACGCCCTCCCGGCGGAAGCACGGGGGTGCAGGTGATCACGACCGATCGCGGACTGATGCCACCCGAAACAGAGATCAGCCACGATGACCTACGGCGCTTTGCCGCGGTAGATATCAACGTTCAGGAGCCGGAATACCGCCGTCCTCTGGAGCGCGACGCCGGTGTGCTCGGCGGCATGAAGAATGTGGAAGTCGTGCTTCTCGGCAGCGTGGCAACCGGGAAGTACGTGGATATACTGCTCGAGGGACTTGGCGATCGCTTGTTGTTTCCAGCCGACTTCGTCGGTCGGGGCGATATGAGTCGCGGTGCGCTCCTGCTGCGGGCCGCCAGAAACGGTATAGAGCTGCCGTATCAACCGGTGGCTGGCGCCGTCCGGCGCGGCCGCCGTGCTCCAGGGGTGACATCAGCATGACCGCTGCAGGTTCCGCTGCCGCCAGTCTCCGCCTGCCCGATGCACAGAATGCGATCGTAAGAGTCGGCTCGCTGGACGTGCAGCTCACCAATCTGCACAAGGTCTTCTGGCCCGAGCGTGGCTACACCAAGCGAGATTTGCTCCAGTACTACGCCGATGTCGCTCCCGTTTTGCTCCCTCATATCAAAGACCGTGCGATGGTGATGAAGCGCTACCCGCACGGAATCACAGGAAAATGGTTCTTCATGAAGCGTACGCCGTCGCCCCGGCCGGAGTGGCTGACGACGTGTGAGATCGCGCATGAGGACAACAACATCATACCGTTTCCCATGATTCAGGACCTCGCGTCCCTCTTGTGGGTCATCAATCTGGGTTGTATCGACTTGAATCCCTGGTACGCACGCTGTGACGATACCGACCGTCCCGACTATCTCCATTTCGATCTCGATCCCGTCGAGGAAGCCACCTTCGATCGAGTGCTCAGGACCGCGATTGTCGTGCGCGACGCGCTGAGCGCCCTGGGAATGAAGCCGCTGGCCAAGACAAGCGGATCAAAGGGAATTCACGTCTACGTTCCCATCGTTCGTGGTCCCGTGCAGAAGGATGTCTGGAGATTCGCCAAAGCATTCGCCAAGCAGCTGGAGATCGGCTTTCCGGAGCTCGTCACTGCGGAATACCGTGTGGCGAAACGACCGAAGGGACGAGTGCTCGTCGATTACAATCAGAATGCCTGGGGCCAGACACTCGCGTCGATCTACTCGGTCCGGCCCAACCCTGTAGCGGCAGTGTCGACGCCCGTTACCTGGGCGGAGATAGAGGAAGGGTTCGAGATCAATGATTTTCGGATGGACAACGTGCCCGAACGAGTGAGAAAACAGGGAGATCTCTGGAAGCCGCTGCTGGCGCCGAAGGGGCGGTTCTCTCTCGAGAAGTTTCTGTGAGGAATAGCCATGGCCAAGAAGACTGCAAGCGCAAAGAAGAGCACCAGCTCCGCACGATCCTCCAGGTCTGTGAAAGAGGCTGACGGGCCCGAGACGAAGCTCGCCGAGTACCGAAAGAAGCGGGATTTCTCCCGGACCGAGGAGCCGGCAGGGGGGCGGGTCCGAGTCTCCCAGAAGCTCGCGTTCGTCATTCAGAAGCACGCAGCCAGTCACCTTCACTACGATCTGCGCCTGGAGCTCGATGGCGTCATGAAGAGCTGGGCCGTGCCGAAAGGGCCCAGCCTCGATTCCTCAGTTAAACGGCTGGCCATGCAGGTGGAGGACCACCCGATCGAGTACAACAGCTTCGAGGGAACAATTCCGAAGGGCGAATACGGGGGCGGAACCGTGATGCTCTGGGATCGTGGTACGTACACCTATGGCGGTGCCAATCCCGATCCTCTCGAAGGACTCCGAGTCGGGTACAAAAAGGGCGACTTCAAGTTCATCCTGAACGGCAAGCGCCTTCAGGGCTCCTGGGTGCTGGTGCGCACTCGAGGTGACAGCGGTAAGCCGCAGTGGCTTCTCATCAAGCACAAGGATGAATACGCCGTCCCTGGTTCCGACGTCACTGCCGAACATCTCACTTCGGTCGCAACCGGCCGTACCATGGAAGAGATCGCAGGCCGCCGGAGTCGCGTCTGGCACTCGAATCGTGACGCGAAGGAAAACACCGGCGATGGAGACAGTTCCACCGCCGGCGCCAAGTCGTCCGGGAAGACGTCCGCCGGCTCAGCCTACGAACGGTTAATGGCTAGACGCAGTCGGTGACTACGGATCCCGTCAGAGACGTCGAGGTCGAGCTGGCCCTTGGTGGTCTGTATCAGGGCTGACCCTCCCCGTGCGAAGGCCAGTACTTCACCGGTATCGGGATCGCGAACCATAATCATCGGGTAGACCGCAGCATCCCAGCGTAGCGAAACATTCGCTCCTTCTCGCCTGGCGACGATTTCCTCTGATGGAGACACCATGGCCTGAGCCAGGGGCCGCAAGCCGGTAGCGCTTCCGCCCGGGCCTGTGAGTCTCAGGCTTTGCAGACGCTGGGCGCTCGCCTGGTCGAGCGGCACGGTAAAGGCGAAGTGTCCGTTCCCCGCAGGCATGTCCTGGGCAACAGCTACGTCGAACGACAGACGAAACAGTTGTGATCCGTTCTGCGCCGTCGCAGTGACTGAGTAGGGGCCGGGTCGCGGCGGCAGGCTTGGGCGGGCGATGATCTGAAACGCCGGCTCCAGTACCGGCCGCCCGTTCACCACCCGTCCCCAAACCAGCATGGAAGGTTGTGGCGCCTGGTTAGCCGCAGTCACGAACGTGTGGGAGGTCCGGAACTTCATGATCTCGGTGTACGTGTAGTCGCTGATCCAGGGATTGTTGAAGCAGTAGCTCATGATGTCCGGTGAGGAGCGCGGTTTGAGTTCGGCGCGGCCCACGTCCATCCCGTATACTCCGATGAGCCCACCGGCATACGGATACTGCCCAACATTCTCCGGATTACCGCAAGGCGAGTGCTGCCGACCCCATACATGACCCAGCTCGTGAGCCACCACGCGGCTGGCATCCGCAGGGTCATCCCAACCTGCTGCGGTGGGTACCCCCTGTCCGAGCGTGAATCCGACGTACCCTGAGCTCCTCCCATATCCCAGCTTGACCACGCCGTAATAAATTCGGTCCGATCCCTCGGCCTCGCGTTTGCCATGCAGGTCGCTCAGCAGCTGGGCCCAGCCGTCTCCGTTCGGGCTGAGTGGGCCCGTTGGAAAAACCGATGGATCCACATCCACATCGATGCCGTTCAGAGGGTGCATCCTTCGTGCAAGATCAGTCAGCCGGTCGAGGTTGGAGACATCACCAGGAGCGGCAGTCCCTTGTTGCACGGATATGAAGCGAATGCGTGCGGTGGGTACGGACTGGACCGCCAAGCTTTTCGCTCCGGTCGCAGGGAAGCGATTGTCATTCTCGTTGGTTTCTCTGATCTCGTTAGCAGGGTCGAGCTCAGCCGTGATGGTAAGTCCGGGTTGGATCGACGCCCCTGGGATCTCGATGTTCCATGAGCTTGCGAGCAATCCTTCATCCACCCGCGTAGGCACCGGACCGGGAGCCGAAATCATCAGAGTACGTTCCGGGTTCGATAGGCGGACCCGGACCGCCGGCCGTGCCGAGTTGCTCTCATTCGCCACCACGAAGACGCGCAGGTATCCATCGCGGCCGGAGACCAGTGGCACACTCGGATCGTACGTTTGCGTGCTCTGTGTGATATACAAGCCGTCGATTCGCAGGTTCAGCGTGACGTTGCTCGCGCCGGTATAGCTGACGGTGACCGTTGCCGTCGCTCCCGCGACGACATCCACACTCGGCCTTGCCACACTCGGCGTGTAGGTGGTGTTGCCCGACACAACCTGCGTGGCGGTCACGGAGTACGTCCCGGGAACGAGGTTGTCGAGGGTGCGGGTCGCGGTGAGAGTCTGCGAAAAGCTGTTGGGGCCGGTCACAGCTACTGCTGCGGACACTCCGGAGGGGAGTCCGGACACCGTCACCCTCAACCCGCCGGATGTAGCCGCACAAGTCACGGTGAAGGCTACTCGCGCCGTCTCGCCTGCTCCTACCGCGGCACCCAACGGGTTAGTGCCCGTGACGCTGCAGTTAGGCGCGAGACCCTGCAGCTCTACCGTGTGCTGCCCCTGGGAGATGTTCGCCAAGGTTACTGTAGCATTCGCTCCGATTGGCCGTTCCGATCCGTCGTCGACTGAGAACCCGTAACCGTCCGGATCTGGCGGGCTCCCCGTGGTGACGGTTGTAATCCTCAATGTTCCGGTTGTTGGGCCGGGCACGGTACAGGTCACGGCAAACGTTGCCGCTACCGTTCCTCCAGCGGGCACCGAGATGGGCCGGGGATTTTCCCCTGAGACCTGACAGTTCGCCGCCAGCCCTGTGAGTCCTATTGTGTGAGGACCGGACGCTAGCGCGGCAAGTCTGCTGGTCGTATTGATGCCGATCGGGCCGCGGTCGATCCCATCGAGCAGGAGTGAGAATCCGTCCGGATCCGTGCCGCCGCCACCGGTGGTCGTGATTACCTCGAGAGTCCCGGTAGTCGGACCTGGGGCCGCGCAGGTGACGGTGAACTCGACCCGAGCCGTACCGCCCGGCTGCACCGTGATCTCACTGGGATTCCCCGGCGACACTTCGCAGTTCGCCGCCACGCCCGTGAGTCCCACGGCGTGTACACCGGCCGGAATTCCGTCCAGCCTGCTCGTGGCATTCAGGCCGATCGGGCCGCGGTCGGTTCCGTCGAGCACGATAGAGAACCCATCGGGATCGCTGCCGCCGCCACCCGTGGTGACAGCCACGTCGATGGCTCCCGTGTTCGGTCCGGGCACCGTGCAGGTGACGGCGAATTCCACCTGCGCCGTGCCGCCCGCTGCAACCATTACCTGTCGCGGATTCTCGCCCAGGATCTCACAGTTCACCGCAAGACCGGTGAGTTCGATGGCATGGGCGCCGGCGCTGATTCCTCCGAGAGTGGTGGTAGAACTGGCACTGATTGCCCCGGCACTGGACCCGTCCAGTACCAGCGCGAAGCCGTCCGGGTCGGTGCCTGTCCCGGTCGTGGCGGTGGTGACCTGGAGTGAGCCTGTTCCGGTACCGCAGATGATCACGAAGGCAGCCGTGGCGGTGGCGCCCGCGACGACGCTCACTGGCTGCGGGTTTTCGCCCTGGACCGAGCAGTTCGCGGCCAGTCCCGAGAGCTCGACCGAATGCTGACCGTCCGTCACTGCGTCTGCGGTTAGCGTCGAATTGACGCCAATGGTCTGCACCCCCCCGCCATCGATAGACACCCCATAGCCGTCGGCATCAATCTCAACACCGCTCGTTGCGGTGGTCACTCTGAGCGATGGAAGAACCACATCGGTGCCACCCTCTCCGCCGCATGCAAGCGCAAGGAGAGGAGCGGCCCAAAGGATGAGCCTATTTCCACGCCGACGATCTTCTGGGGACATCAGGTTGGCCCTCCGGGGGCGCCGCGGGAAAGGGGTGCCCGCGACTCTTGAACCAAGTCAATCCTCGCCTTGATATCAACCCCATTAAGCTTCGTGGCATGACCACCGCGGCGGCATTCCGTAAACATGTCGGCACTTTGGGGTTGCAGCCCGGAGGGGCTCTGGTGGCGGTATCCGGCGGGCCCGACTCTGTAGCGCTTCTCGACCTTCTGATCCGGAGCAGGGACGCTCACGGCCAGGATCTGGTCGTAGCGCATGTAGACCACGGAATTCACCCGGCCAGCGCTGATGTGGCCTGGCAGGTCGCTGCGCTGGCCGAGTCGTACGGTTTGGTCGTCGAGATCGGGCGGCTCGCGCTTGGAATCGGCGCCAGTGAGACCAAGGCCAGGGCGGAGAGGTATGCCTGGTTGGAGATGTTGCGGGCTCGGCTGGGCGCCTCGTACATCTTTACCGGCCATCACGGTGACGATCAAGTTGAAACCGTGTTGATGCGATTTCTCGCAGGATCGGGTCCTGCGGGCCTGGCCGGGATGGCGTTGATCAACGGTCGTGTGGTGCGTCCGCTTCTTCCATTCAGTCGTGCAGATCTGATCCGCCACCTGGAAGAGGCCGCACTCGAGGCGTGGGTCGATCCCGCGAACTCGGATCGACGCCACCTGCGCTCATGGCTCCGCGCCGATCTCCTTCCAGTGCTCCGCGCCCGGCTGCCAACGGTGGATGCAAGCATCCTGCGAACGACACGTCAGGCTGCCCGCGATCGGGCCGCATGGGACGCGTTACTGGACGTATTGCCTGGTCTCGATTTGGCCGTGGAGCCCGACGGAATTTCCGTTGCTGCCTCAACGCTCGGCGCGTATGATTCACCCCTGGCTCATGCCCTCATTTTGGCCGTCGCTCGTCGAGCGGGATGTCAGCTTGGTCCGGCCCGGTTGAGCCGGGTCGCTGGGCTGCTCCAGGTGAGAACCAGCGGTACCCGCGTACCACTCGGCGGCGACTGGATCGCCGAGCTTGCTTATGACCGGCTGCGCCTCTGTCGCAAAGCGTCCGGGATCATGCCGGGTCTTCTGGCGCTCGAAGGTAAGAGTGGGGAAGCAACCTGGGGGTCCTGGCGCTTTCGATGGGCTCCAGCGGTAACGCCCGAGCACCAGGAGCGAGCAGGCTTGACTGCGTGGTTCTCCTCCGATGCCCTGCTGGTGCGGGAATGGTCTGCCGGAGAAAAACTGAAGCCGCTCGGGGGCACTGGTCGGCGCCTGGTGGTTCGGTGCTTTCAGGACATGCGCGTGCCGCGAAGCCGCCGGGAGTTCTGGCCCGTAGTAACCCAGCATCAGGAGATAATCTGGATTCCTGGAGTCTGCCGGTCCAATGTCCAGCTCCCGTCCTGGGGATCGGAGGCCGTGCGCGTCGATGCTGAGTACGCCTGATGTCCTGCGCCGGACCGGGGGCCGCCCGGTCAAATCCATAGTTTTCGATCAGCGCACCATCGCCGAGCGGGTTCAGGCCCTGGCGGCGGATATTACTGCGGCGTATCCCGATGGGGACTTGCTGGTTCTCGGGCTTCTCAAGGGAAGTTTCATTTTCCTGAGTGACCTGGTTCGCGCTATCGAGCGCCCGATCCAGGTGGACTTCCTGGTCGCGAGCTCCTACGGCAATAGGAAGGTCTCCAGCGGCACCGTCCGGCTGGTGTATGATCCTGAAACCCGGCTTGAGGGCAAACATATCCTGCTGGTTGAGGATATTATTGATACTGGTAAGACCCTTCAGCGGCTGATGGCGCTGTTGGGGGCGCGCCAGCCCCGGAGTTTGGCTATCTGCGCGCTTCTGGATAAGCAACTGGCAACCGAGCCACGCCCGGAGCTGCGGTTTGTGGGCTTCAAGGCGCCACCAGCATTTCTGGTGGGATATGGCCTCGATCATGCCGAGAATTTCCGTCATCTCCCGTTCATCGCGGACCTGGAATAAATGGCAGACCGAACTCCATCCCGATCCCCTCGTACGAACTGGGGAAACTTCAGCAAGAACCTGGCTCTCTGGCTTGTCGTGGGCCTTTTGGCGCTCGCCCTGTTCCAGATGATGAGTCGTCAGCGGAACCCGACCCAGGAGTTCTCCTACACCGAATTCAGCAAGCAGCTCGACCAGGGAAATGTCGCCCGGGTGGAGGTGTTTGACGGTAAGCGCCTGGAGGGAGACTTCCGGAGCCCGGTCACGCAGGATGGACGGAGCGCCAAGAGCTTTCAGGTACTGCTGCCTGTGGCCAACAGCGAAGCGTTCATCAAGCGGCTCGAGGATGCCAACGTCCCGATCCTGGCCAAGGAGCCGAAAGGTGGGATCACGGCACTCCTGATTGCGGCCCTCCCCTGGATCGTCATCCTGGGCCTCTGGTTCTTCCTGCTCCGTCAGCTCCAGGCCGGTGGCAGCCGGGCATTCGCCTTCGGAAAGTCCAAGGCCAAATTGCTGGCGGGAGACACGCCGAAGGTCACATTTGCCGACGTTGCCGGGGCCGACGAGGCCAAGGTCGAGCTTCAGGAGATCATCGAGTTCCTGAAGGATCCGCAGAAGTTCACGCGGCTGGGCGGGCGCCTTCCCAAGGGCGCGCTGCTGGTGGGCCCTCCGGGTACAGGAAAGACATTGCTTGCGAAAGCGGTAGCCGGTGAAGCGGGACGTCCCTTCTTCTCCATGTCCGGATCGGACTTCGTAGAGATGTTCGTGGGCGTCGGCGCCAGCCGCGTCCGCGACCTCTTCGAGCAGGGGAAATCGCATGCACCGTGCATCATTTTCATTGATGAAATCGACGCGGTTGGCCGGCACCGTGGTGCCGGACTCGGCGGCGGTCACGACGAGCGGGAGCAGACGCTCAACCAGCTGCTGGTGGAGATGGACGGGTTCGAGTCGAACGACGGCGTCATCCTGGTTGCGGCCACGAACCGACCCGACGTGCTCGATCCGGCCCTCCTTCGTCCGGGACGATTCGACCGCCAGATCGTGGTCGATGCTCCCGACGTGCGCGGGCGTGAAGGGATCCTTCGGGTGCACACTCGGAAGATCCCGCTGGCCGGTGACGTGCGGCTGGATGTCATCGCCAAGGGAACGCCCGGCATGGCCGGTGCGGACCTCGCCAACCTGGTGAACGAGGCGGCCGTCTTGGCCGCGCGCCGTAACAAGACCCTGGTAGACATGTCGGACTTCGAGGACGCCAAGGACAAGGTGATGCTGGGCGTGGAGCGGCGGAGTCTGGTGCTTACCGAGGCGGAGCGCACGCTCACGGCTTACCATGAAGCGGGACACGCCATCGTCGCGATCAAGATCCCCGGTAGTGACCCCATCCATAAGGTGACGATCGTGCCGCGGGGCCGGGCGCTCGGCCTTACCGCATCACTGCCCGAGGTGGATCGTCACAACTACAGCAAGGACTGGCTGATCGGTAGCCTCGCCATGTTCTTCGGCGGCCGGGTTGCGGAAGAACAGGTCTTCGGTGCGGACAAGGTCACTACCGGTGCCGGCAACGACATCGAGCGCGCTACCGGCCTGGCTCGGCGGATGGTGACCCAGTTTGGCATGAGTGAGCTGATCGGCCCGCTCGCGGTGGGCGACAAGGAGCAGGAGATCTTCCTGGGCCGCGAGTTCGCGCAGCGACGGGAGATCTCTGAACGAACGGCTCAGATGGTGGACGGTGAAGTCAAGCGCCTGATCGATGAAGCTTATGCCAGAGCCAGCGCCATTCTCAGCGAGAATCGCGAGCTGCTCGACCGCATTGCTCAGGCTCTGCTGGAGCGCGAGACGATCGATCGTGAAGATCTGGACCGCCTGGCCAAGAACCAGCCGTTGCCGCCGCGCACGTTGCCCCCGGCTGAGCCGAGCGCGGCGCCGGCGACATCGGCAGCGAAGCCTGGCGCCACACCCTCACGCGCACCGATCCTGGGAGCGCCTCCGGCCGAACCAGCCGGCGCGTGAATGTCACGCCTCTTGCGCTGCACTCCCCTAGAGCCATCGGCGACGCGCTCCGGTTGCACGGGTGGGAGGCAGCCTTAGCGGACACTGCCGCCGAAGGGATATTCGGCTCCGCATTCCACATCACCGGATTGGACCAGGGCGCACTCGAGGCTCTGGTCCCTTTTGCTGGCGGTCTGGGCCTGGAGGTCGTGACCGGCAACGACTGGGCAATAATCGCCGGCAGTCGATCCCGACTGAGCGCCTTGGCGCGGCCGTGGACTGTACCCGAGCCGCTCATGCAGGTTGCCGTGGGAGTGGGCACCGCCTTGCCTCAGCAGCATCCCACCACCTGGCAGACCGCACGCGGCTCGGTCTTCATGGACCGACCGGTAATTGTCGGTATTCTCAACGTCACACCCGACAGCTTCAGCGACGGCGGGCAGTATACCGGCCTGTCTGCGGCGCTGGCCCATGCGGAGAAGCTGCTCGGTGACGGCGCCTACATTCTCGATATCGGTGGCGAGTCCACCCGTCCGGGCCGCACCGAGGACGTGCCGGCTGAAGAAGAGCTGAGGCGAGTCGTTCCCGTCGTCGCGGAGCTCGCACGCCGCTACCCCGAGCTCGTCATTTCCATCGACACGGTGAAAGCCTCGGTGGCCAAGGCTGCGATAGATGCAGGTGCCGCCGTGGTGAACGATGTCTCCGCGCTGCGGCTCGATCCTTCCATGGCCCGCACTATTGCAGCGGCGAGCGCGGGTGTCATCCTCATGCATTCGCGCGGACCCATCCTCGAGCTGTCATCATACCGTCACACTGACTACGGTGGAGATGTGGTGGGCGGCGTCATCGCAGAGCTGCGTGAGGCCCTGACGACCGCGACCGCCGCAGGTATCGCTCCCGATGCGACGGTGATCGATCCAGGGTTCGGCTTCTCCAAGACTGCGGAGCAGAATCTCCTGCTGTTCGATCAGTTGTCCACGCTGCAATCCCTCGACCGGCCCATCCTCGTAGGTCCATCTCGCAAGCGTTTCGTCGGTGCTGCGACCGGCGTCCCGATCGAGGACCGCGATCGCGCAACCGCGGCCGCCTGTGCCCTGGCGTACGACCGTGGCGCCCGGCTGTTTCGGGTACATGATGTCGCGGGTTCTCGTGAAACCTTGGCACTCGCGCAGGCAATGGGGTCAGCAGCATGAGCGATTCGCAAGCGCACCGGCCACCCTACCGTGCTGCGATTGCGGTGGCCGCCGCAGTGCTTGCCGTGTTCGTTCTCACCCTCGCGCCGACGGTAACGTTCTGGGACGCGGGGGAGTTCATCGCGGCGGCCAAGACGCTCGGAATTCCTCATCCACCCGGCACGCCACTCTTTGTCATGATCGCCCATGTCTGGGCCAAGCTTGTTCCCGTTGGCGAGTTCGCTCTGAGGACCAACCTCCTCAGCGCGGTCTTGAGCGCTGCCGCTGCCGGTCTCTTTTTCCTGGTCGTGTACGAGACCGTCCGGCAGTTCGCCACCGGTCTCGACGCTCGCTCTGCCGGTGTGCTCGCCGTGCTCGGATCGGCGGCGGCAACGATGCTGGCGGCATTCAGCTTCACCAATTGGCAGAACTCCAACGAGACCGAGGTCTATACCATCGCCACGTTCACCATCGCGGCGATGAGCTGGTCGGCTCACCTGTGGCGTCGGACCCGCGGCACACCCCGGGCGCCCCGCCTTCTGCTTCTCATCGTGTACCTCGCCGGAGTGTCCATCGGCAATCATCTCCTGGCCCTGCTCGTCGGCCCAGGAATTGTCATGTTTCTGGTGTCCACTCTACTCACTGAGCCTGCAGCCGATGCGGGGCAACGCCGCCAGGAATGGGGTCAGACTGCGGTCGTTGCCGGAGCCTGGGCGCTGCTCATTGGGCTAGGTCTCGGCAGTACCGGCTTGATTGTTCTCGGAGCTGTGTGCTTCACCGCCGCGGCGGGTTACGCAGTTTCAAACGGTGCGGGCACCTTCGCGGCGTTGACGCTGCTGATTGCGTGTGTCGGCTTGACGCCTTACCTGTACCTGTTCATCAGGTCGGCCCAGAATCCACCGATCAACGAGGCAGCGCCAGAGACATTCAACGCGCTGCTCGCCGTGATACGCAGGGCCCAATACCCACCGCGCACGCCGTTTGACGATCCCACTGTAGCTCATGGCCCTGACAACCCTGGCCGGACACTCGGGCTCATGGCCATCCAGCTCTCGGATTACGTGGTGTATTTCACCTGGCAGTGGGCGAAGTCGGTCGGCACCTGGGTGCAGCTGCCGGTTACGCTGCTGTTCCTCGGACTTGGACTACGTGGCTCGTTTGCCCAGCGGCGGGTCGATCGTCCGGCGTGGTGGCTGCTGTTCATGCTGTTCATGGTGACTGGTATCGGTCTCGTTGCGTACATGAACTTCAGACCGGGTTTCGGCCGTTGGTTCAACCAGTACCCTGAAGCTGGCAGTCACGAGGTTCGAGAACGCGACTACTTCTTCGTGGTCAGCTTCATCATCTGGGGGCTATGGGCGGGAATGGGACTGGCCGCTCTGGCCCGGAGCCTGATCCAGCGTGGGGGAGCGATGCGCCAGCTCGTTCCCGCAGCTTTCATGGTGGCCGCGGTGCCGCTGTTACTCAACTGGTCAGGAGCCAGCCGGCGCCACGGCCCGGATGCCAGGCTCGCCGCCGACTTCGCGTACGACCTGTTGAACACAGCGCCGCCATACGGCATCCTCTTTACCTACGGCGACAACGATACCTTCCCGCTGTGGTGGGCCCAGGAAGTGGAGGGCATACGCCAGGACGTAACGGTGGTCTGCCTGGCGCTGGCCAACACCGATTGGTACATGCGGCAGCTACGCGATAATCCTGTTCGTCCGGTGAACGCCGCCCAGCTACCAGACATCTGGCGGGCGGACCGGCGTCCCCGGCCCACCTGGCCCACTCACAGCATGTCCGATTCCGCAATCGCCATCGCGATGAGCGGCTACGTGGTGTCCGACGCGCAACAGCTGAAGCTCGGACCGCTGGTCCGAACGCTGGCTCGCGGCAGCTACCTGATGCCCAACGACATTCTCTCTCTGAGTGTTGTTCAACAGAACGTGGGACGGCGTCCCATCGTGTGGGGCATCACTGCGGGTCGCGAGTTCGCCGGACTCTCGCAGTACGTGATTCAGCAGGGCCTCGGCTTCTCTCTCCAGACCTCCAAGCCCGATACCACCTCGGCTGCGTTGGATACCCGCCGGCTCGCGGGCGTACCCCTGGATCTGCCAACCACGGAGCGTCTGCTGTGGGAGACCTACCGCTATGCCGGTCTGCTCGAGGGCGACGTGGGTCGGCTGGAGAGCACCAGCTCCAGTATCGCCTCGACCTTGTCGTTTCCCTTCGTTCAGCTCGCCTACGCGTATAGCTACCGGCAAAATGAGGAAAAGCTGCAGCGCGCGGTCGAGTACGCGCTCAACCTCTCTCCCAATCCCGCGGTACGCGCCGCACTCCGGGAGCTCCAGGTTCGCGGATTGGACAGCGGCGGGCGGTAGAGAGCTCTCCGCCATTCACGTTCCGCCTCGCTGTCAACCGCCGCTTCACCGTCCGCCTTCAATAACGAACCATCCTCCAGTAAATTAGAAGGTTATGGCTTTCCCAGGCCTGCCGGACCGGTTGGCCCTTGTACGCGATACTGTGGCGCGCTGCCAGGCAGCCCGGGGGTGGCGGCATCACGTGCGCATTATTGGCGTGACCAAGACTCACGGCCCGGAAGCAGTCAGAGCAGCAGTAGCAGCGGGGCTCCAGGATGTCGGCGAGAATCGGGTTCAGGAGGCGCTTCAGAAGCAGGAGGCAGCGGGCGATGTAGCGGTTGAGTGGCACCTCATCGGCACGCTTCAGCGCAATAAGGCTCGCAGCGCCGTCGGTCGTTTCCGGCTCATCCATTCGGTGGATCGGGCCGATCTCGCCCGCGAGCTCGACCGTCGAAGATACTGGCGCACCACAGGATGTCCTGGTGCAGGTCAACTGCTCCGATGAGCCGCAGAAGGGCGGTGTATCTCCCGCAGGACTGCCCGAGCTGCTCGATGAGCTTCGGCAATGCGCCAACCTTCGCGTGCGAGGTCTGATGACCATGAGTGCTCTCACCGACAACCAGACAGAACAGCGGCGCGCATTCACACGGCTCCGCGATTTGCGCGACGAGAGCGAGCGCCAGGGCCACACACTCCCGGAGCTGTCGATGGGGATGTCCGGCGACTACCCGATCGCGGTCGAGGAAGGGGCAACGATGATCAGGCTCGGTACGGTGCTTTTCGGGGAGCGCAGTCCATGAGCGACGATCATGCGTTTCATCTCACGCCACTCGATGTGCGCTCTCAGGAGTTTCAGCGCGCGTTCCGCGGATACGACAAGGGCCAGGTAGATGAGTTCAAGCTCGCAGTGTCGGACGAGCTGGAACGTTTGCTGCGCGACCGGGCCCAACATGAAGAGCGCGTGCGAGGTGCCCAGGAACAGCTTCGTGCGTTCCGGGATCGCGAGCGGGCGATGAACGAAGCCCTGGTGGCTGCCCAGCAGCTGAGAGTCGACACCAAGGCACAGGCCGAACGGGAAGCCGAGCTGCTGATCCGGGAGGCTAAAGTGGAAGCCGAGCGGATCATGGAGCGGGCTCACCAGGAGGAAGCCGCAGTGCGCGAGCGAGCGGCGGGCGCTGCGCGACAATTCACTGCGTACGTTGCCAGCTTTCGCGCGCTGCTCGAGCGCCACCTCGGCGAGGTAGACGGACTCCAACGGCGAACTGGGCCTGACATTACGGCGCCATCGCCCAGTCAGCAGAAGCCGGAGCAGCAGTGACAGCGGCCCCCGCACTGTTCGACCGGGTGGAGCGCGCCGCCGATCTGGTGCGAAAGCGGGCCAAGGTTCAGCCGGAAGTCGGAATCATTCTCGGCACCGGGCTTGGAGGGCTCGCCGATGAAATCCAAGGCGCGGTGTCGATCCCGTATCAGGAGATCCCCGGGTTTCCCCTTTCCACGGTGGAAAGTCATGCGGGCCGGCTCCTCATCGGCCGCATGGGAACGCGTGCAGTGGTAGCGATGCAGGGGCGGTTCCACCGCTACGAGGGGTACGATCTTGCTGACGTGACCTTTCCGGTGCGTGTGCTGCACGCGCTGGGGGCCAGGAGCCTGATCGTTTCGAATGCCTGCGGCGGTATGAATCCTCTGTGGGCACCGGGCGATCTAGTCCTGCTCAGCGACCACATCAACCTTCTGGGCGATAATCCACTGGTCGGTCTCAATGACGAACGCCTCGGTCCCCGCTTTCCAGACATGTCCGACCCCTACGATTCCGAGCTTCGGACGATCGCGCGCGCAGCGGCGCTGGAGCTGGGCCTGGTTCTTCGGGAAGGCGTGTATGTGGCTGTTCCGGGGCCAAGTCTGGAGACTCGCGCCGAGTACCGGATGCTGAGAGCGATGGGTGCAGACGTCGTAGGCATGTCGACGGTGCCCGAGATCATCGTAGCGGCCCACAGCGGAATGCGAGCGCTCGGAATCTCGATCATCACGGATCAGTGTCTGCCCGATGCGCTCGAGCCTGCCGACATCGGCAAGATCATCGCCACAGCGGCCCGGGCCGAGCCGGCGCTCACCCGGCTCATTGGGTCCATCGTGGGGCGGCTGCCCTGATGGCGTTTCCCACCTGGCCGGACCTCACGCTCAGTCAGCTGGAGCAGCAGCAGCTCGGAGTCTGGAAATCCGAGGGGCTTTTCCAGCAGACCATCGAAGCTACGCGGGATGGTCCACCGTTCGTCTTCTACGAAGGTCCTCCGACGGCGAATGGCCGTCCCGGCATCCATCATGTCTTCGCGCGCACGATCAAGGATCTGGTGTGCCGGTTCCATTCCATGCAAGGCCAGGCCGTAACTCGAATCGCGGGCTGGGACACACACGGCCTGCCGGTTGAGATCGAGGTCGAGAAGGAGCTGAAGCTCACCGGCAAGAAGGACATCGAACGCTTCGGGGTGGAGCAGTTCAACGCCCGGGCCCGAAAGAGTGTGTTCAAGTATCAGGAGGAGTGGGAGAACCTCTCCGATCGGATCGGTTATTGGCTCGACTACGAGCATCCCTACGTCACGTGCAGTAACGACTATATCGAGTCCGTGTGGTGGCTTCTTCAGCGGCTCCATCAGCGAGAGCTGTTGTATCGCGGGCATCGAGTGCTGCCCTATTGCCCCCGTTGCGGCACTGTTTTGTCGAGCCACGAGCTCGCGTTGGGATATGAGACGGTCACCACCAATTCCGTCTACGTGACATTTCCGCTGCAGGATGATCCCGATCGCCAGCTACTCGTCTGGACCACCACTCCCTGGACGCTCTTGTCGAACGTGGCGGTGGCAGTGAATCCGGAGTTGGAATACGGGGAGTACGTCGTAGGGAAGCGCCGAATCATCCTGGCCACCTCGCGCGCATCGATGCCGAGCAGTGCCGAGCGTGGGGCTCCCAGCTTCGCGGAGATCGGTGCGGCACGCACCTTCAAGGGACGAGAGTTGATCGGCTTGGGGTACCAGCGGCCGCTCGAGGTGGTGCCGCTCCCCGAGGATCGAGTTTCACGCATCGTTGTCGCCGGGGATTTCGTAACCGCCGACGATGGGTCCGGCATGGTTCACCTCGCCCCGGCGTTCGGCGCAGACGACTATCAGGCTGGTGTAGAGCACGGATTGGCCCTGGTGCGTCCCGTTGCCCCCGATGGCACGCTGACCGGTACTACCTGGCCTGAGATCGAAGGCCGGTTGGTCACCGCCCGCGAAACCAACGATCAGATCATCCAGCGCCTCAAGCAGGATGGCCGCTGGCATCTGACCGAGCCTTACAGCCACACGTATCCCCACTGCTGGCGCTGTTCCAACCCGCTGATCTATTACGCCCGGGACTCCTGGTTCGTCCGCACCTCCCAGGTGAAGGATCGGATGTTGGAGCTCAACCGGAAGGTGGACTGGCATCCACCCGAGGTGGGTGCGGGCCGCTTCGGAGAGTGGCTCGAGAACAACGTGGACTGGGCGCTCTCGCGCGACCGCTACTGGGGTACACCGCTCCCAGTGTGGGTCTGCGAGGACGATCCCTCGCACATTCAGGTAATCGGTAGCTTCGCCGAACTGAGCAACCACTGGGGCCGGTCTCTGCCGGATGGTTTCGACCCGCACAAGCCGTTCATCGATGGGTACACCTGGGCCTGCCGCTGCGGCGGACTGATGCGTCGAAGCCCGGAGGTGATCGACACCTGGTTCGACTCGGGCTCCATGCCGTACGCCCAGTGGCACTACCCGTTCGAGCATCAGGAGGAGTTTCGCGGCCATTTTCCTGCTGACTTCATCTGCGAGGGAATCGATCAAACCCGCGGCTGGTTCTACTCGCTTCTGGCCATCTCTACCGCCGCGTTCGACGAGCTCGCCTATCGTCACGTCATAGTGAACGAGCTCGTGCTTGACGCCGAGGGTCAGAAGATGTCCAAGACGAAGGGCAATGTCGTTGACCCTTGGACCATGATCGAGCAGCACGGCGCGGACACGATCAGGTTGTACCTCCTCGCATCGAGCCAGGTCTGGCTGCCCAAGAGGTTCGATCCCCGCACCATTCCGGAAGTGGCCGGAAAGTTCTTCAACGCGCTCAGGAACAGCTACACCTTCTTTGCCGGCTACGCCGGAGACTGGACCCCAGCGGGCTCGCCGGCCCCGGACCAGCGGCCCCTGGTTGACCGTTGGCTCCTGAGCCGGTTGGAGGCCACGGTCGGGGCGGTGAGTGATGCGTGGGCCAGATACGATGTCACCGCCGGCGTACGGATCATCCTCGATTTTGTGGTCGACGACGTGTCGCAGTGGTACGTCCGCGTGAACCGACCTCGTTTCTGGGCACCCGATACGGTGGCCGATCCGGCAGCTCTGGCAACATTGCACGAGGCGTTGACTACCGTCAGCCGGCTTCTTGCCCCGGCCGCTCCGTTTGTCAGCGACTGGATTCACCGAGCTCTGGCGGGAACATCCGTGCATCTGGCGCGGTTTCCTGGGATTGCGGGATCGCGCCGCCAGGATCTCGAGGTCGCCATGGATGCCGTGCGGCGCTTGGCCTCACTCGCCCGGGCGGCCCGTGAGGAGCGGAACATCCGGGTGCGGCAGCCCCTTGGCCGGATGCAGGTCGCGGTGCCGGCTGCAGTTCAGGGCCCGGCATTGGATCAGCTGCTGGAGCTGCTCCGCATCGAGGTCAACGTGAAACGGATCGAAGTGGTGGCCTCTGATACGGACCTGGTGCGGCTTCGTCCAAAGCCTAACTTCCGCACCCTCGGAAAGCGGTACGGCAAGAGAACGCCGGTGGTCGCGGCTGCAGCGGCCGGCCTGGCCACCGAGCAGCTGCGCGGATTGGAGCAGGGCGTCTCCGCCACCCTCGAGGTTGATGGCGAGCAGGCCATCTTCCATCCGGAGGACGTCGTTGTCGAGCGCGAGGTGGCCAGCGACTGGATGGTGGCGAGCGACGGACCGTTCGTGGCCGCGCTCGATCCCCACCTGGATGAAGACCTCAAGCGGGAGGGCCTCGCCCGGGAGGTGGTGAACCGGGTGCAGCGCGTCCGTAAAGACGCCGGCTACTCGTACACCGACCGGATCTCGCTCTGGGTAGACGGAGATGGGGCGCTGCTAAGCGCGGCGCGAACACATGCGGAATTCATCCAGGGAGAGACCCTGGCTCGCCGCTTCGAGGTGGGAGTCCGGGCAACGAAGCCGGACCTGGAACAGCAGGTGGACATCGACGGTCACGGTGTGGTGGTGGGAGTGCAACGACATCAGGACGGCCGGGCCGAAGCTGGCCCTCAACCCATGGACGAGTAATGAACAAGAAACAACTGACCCACTTGGAGAAGCGCCTGATCGAGGAGCGCGCACGCGTCATGAAGGAGCTTGGGTATTACGACGAGTCCTTCAACGCAACGCTGCAGTCATCGGACGGCGATCTCTCTTCGTATTCGTTCCACATGGCCGATCAGGGCACTGATGCGATGGAGCGGGAGAAGCAGTTTCTCTTTGCCTCCCAGGAGGGGCGCTACCTGTGGCATGTCAACGAAGCTCTCCGCCGTCTGTATGGCTCTCCCGACAAGTTCGGGCAGTGTCATCAGTGCGGGCAGGAGATCAACTTCGAGCGGCTCGACGCACTGCCGCACGCTCGCCTCTGCATTACGTGCAAAGAGAAAGAGGAAGATGGCAAACGCCGTTGATCCTTCACCTGACGCAGGGCAGGGGTTGTCGGCGCACTCCGAATTAGCCGGCGCTCCGCGCCGGCTGTTCGTTGTGGCGGCGCTTCTGACGGTGGTGCTGGACCTCATTACGAAGCTGATCGCGGAAGCCACGCTGCTGCGGACTCCGGGAATCTCTGTTATCGGCGATTGGTTTCAGCTTCGGCTGGTCTACAATCCGGGGGCCGCATTCGGGCTTCACGTCGGCCCCTACTCGCGCTGGATTTTCTTCGTCGTTGCCCTGGTAGCAGTCGTCGTGCTGGCTCGCATGTCGCGCAGCAGTCCGGCAGCAGACCGATTCCGCCAGCTGGCGCTCGGACTGGTGGCGGGCGGCGCCGCGGGCAATCTGCTGGATCGTGTGAGAAGCGCGCGGGGAGTCGTCGACTTCCTCGATGTGGGCATCGGCGCACTACGCTGGCCGACATTTAACGTGGCCGATATCGCTGTGAGCTGCGGCGCGATCGCTCTTGCCATTTCCCTCTGGCGGGAGGATGCCCGAAGGGCGGAAGCGGAGTCGGTTCCGGCTGGCTGATGTGGAGCCGGGTCGAAACGTCGAATTCACAGTCCTGACCGCCACGAGCGAGCGGCTCGACAAATTCCTGGCTGACCAGCTGGGAATTTCCCGCACTCAGGCTGCCCGGCTCGTTGCTGACAAGCTCGTGTGCGTCAATGGAAAAGTCGCTCGCGCGTCACGGGTGCTGGCCCGTGCTGAAACCGTTCGAGTTCAGATTCCCGAGAACGAACCTCCCCGCAGCATCCAGCCTACTTCCATTCCCCTCACGCTCGTCTTCGAGGATGAGCATCTCGCGATCATCGACAAGCCCGCGGGCCTGGTGGTTCATCCAGCGCCGGGGCACTGGGACGATACCCTCGTCAATGCGCTGGTGGCGCGCGGCACGACGTTGTCCGGTGGCGCCGAGGGACGCCCGGGAATCGTGCACCGGCTGGACCGCGACACTTCGGGACTCATGATCGTTGCGAAGACCGACCTGGCTCATCGCAGGCTGGGCGCGGCCATCGCGGCCCGAAGGATCCGGCGAACCTATGCGGCTCTGGCGTGGGGTCATCTTGACACTGCCGATCTCAGGATCGATGCTGCGATCGCTCGCCACTCGCGCGACCGCAAACGGATGACCATCTCCCCGGAGGGCCGGCCCGCGCGTACCGACGCGACGGTCGTGGCACGCTTCGAAATCGTAGACCTCTTACGGCTCGAGCTCCATACCGGCCGTACCCACCAGATCCGGGTCCACCTGGAGCACGTCGGTCACCCCGTCGTAGGCGACCCGGTATATGCCGGCGGCGGCAGCCGCAGGATTTCCGGTCCGGGTCGGAGGGCCGCCGTGCTGCTCGAAGCGGCGACCCCGCGTCAGGCTCTCCATGCGGCGGCTCTGGCATTCCGCCATCCCGTGAGCGGAGCACCACTTGAGTTCAGTGCCGAGTGGCCTGCCGATTTACGTGCTGCACTCGCTGTCGCGGGTGGCGAAGAACTGGTTGCTCAGCCTGAGCCCCTTCGCTATCTTCGTTTCTTTAATAGAGATGGCTAACTCTCCCGCGCTTCACGCCGTCATCTTTCGAATCGGTGAGGTAATCTGCGCGGCCCCGGCAGGGATCGTGCGTGAGATCCTCCCCCGCCTGCCGGCTACTCGTATTCCTGGTGTACCGGATGCGGTCGAAGGCTTGGTGAACGTTCGTGGCAGCCTGCTGACGGTGCTCGACGGTCACCTCCTGCTGGAGCAGTCCCGCCGGCAGGCCGATGAGGGCGCAATTGTCGTCCTCGATGTGAAGGGCCGCAGCTACGGGCTGGGGGTCAGCCAGGTTCTCGACTTCCTCGAAGTTCCCGCAGGCTCGGTGGTGGAGCGCCGGGACCTTCCCGGGCTCGACCCACGACTGGTGAAGGCGGTCGGGCTGCATGCAGATCAGCACTTCATCCTGCTCGATGTGGACGCCCTCTTCGCGCCAATCATTGGAGCCTAGATGGGCTTGGCCCCGCTAACACGCCCAGGAGGAAGTCCGTGAATCAAACAGTGCTGGTCTGCGACGACGCCATCTTCATGCGCACGATGATAAGCGACATCCTGAGCCAGGCTGGCTTCGAGGTGGTCGGCGAAGCAGAGTCCGGCGTGCAGGCGGTCGAGAAATACCGAGCCCTCAAGCCTGATCTCGTCACCATGGACATCGTGATGCCGGACATGGGGGGCATCGAGGCGGTGCGTGAGATCTGCAAGGACCATCCTG
This sequence comes from uncultured Gemmatimonadales bacterium, assembly GCA_963730915.1. Taxonomy (GTDB): domain Bacteria; phylum Gemmatimonadota; class Gemmatimonadetes; order Gemmatimonadales; family GWC2-71-9; genus CAVVWJ01. The sequence continues at coordinate 955,224 of CAVSTR010000005.1, forward strand.
ACGCCAAGATCCTGATGTGCAGTGCCATGGGACAGCAGGCCCTGGTGGTCGAGGCCATTCAGGCCGGTGCCAAGGATTTCGTGGTGAAGCCGTTTCAGCCCTCCCGTGTTCTCGAGGCGGTACAGCGCGTTTTGGCCTGAGCGATGGATCTGTCCAAGTATGCCGCGCTCTTTCTGGCTGAGAGCCGCGAACACCTCAATGCCTGCAACGGGTCGCTGCTGGAGTGGGAACGGGCACCATCGTCGGTCGAGCCGGTAGACCGGCTGTTTCGTGCCATCCATACGATCAAGGGGATGGCGGCGACCATGGGCTACTCCGGGGTAGCTCGCCTGGCCCACGCCGGTGAGACCCTGCTCGATGCCTTGCGCAAAGGCCGTGTTACCGCGGGTCCTGCCGTTTTCCAGCTACTGTACCGTGCGGTGGATACGCTCGGAGCATCGGTCGAAAGCGCGGCTGCAGGAACAGAGCAAGAGCCGGACGCGGTCTTGATCGCCGAGCTCGAGCAGGCCGCCGCCGGCCCCATGGACTCGGGAACAGTTTCACCCCCGGAGGCCGCGCTTCCTCAGGAGCCAAAGCTCCGACGCGCCAGTGATGCGCCGCGGTCCCGTCCGATCAGCGTGGCTATACGCCGTGGTGCCGTGATGCGAGGCGCAAGGGCAGCTCTGGTTCTGCGCCGTGCGGAAACACTGGGTCCGGTGTCCGGAGTTCAACCGCCAATTGCGCAGCTGGAGCGGGACGAATTCGACGGCAAACTTTTCTTTCGCCTTCAGACCAGGCTGACCGATCAGGAAATTATCGATGCGGTTCGCGCAGTGGGCGACGTCGACACCATCGAGTTCGGCGAGGTCATTGGAGAGTCCAGCCGCGGGCCCAGCCGTCAGATCCGGGTGGATCTCGGGCGGCTCGATGCCCTCATGAAGCACGTGGGGGAGCTGGTCGTCGCCAAGAACAGGCTCGGTGCGCTCTCGACCGAATCAGGCGACCCCACACTGCTCGAGCTGAGCGGCCGCATCTCGCGCCTGGTGTCCGCTATGCAAGGCGAAGTGCTTGCATCCAGGATGACTCCAGTGGGAGAGGTGTTCGAGCGCTTTCCCAGACTGGTTCGGGACCTCTCCCGTGAGCTGGGCAAGCGAATCCGCTTCGACATGGAAGGGCAGGAGATCGAACTGGATCGGTCCGTTCTCGACGAGATTGGAGACCCACTGCTGCACCTGATTCGGAATGCAGCAGATCATGGCATCGAGTCGCCCGATCAGCGAGTCGCCGCGGGGAAGCCGGCGGAAGGGCGCATTCTCCTCTCCGCCACGAGGGAGCGGAACAGCGTCGCCCTGCGGGTCACCGACGACGGCCGCGGTATCGATCGGAAGCTCATCCTGGCCAAAGCACGCCGGGAAGGAGCGGCAACCGAGGAAGTCGACACCCTGACCGACGACTTGTTGGTCCGGGTGCTGGCGCGACCGGGCTTCAGTACCGCCCAGACCGTGAGTGGTGTGTCGGGCCGGGGTGTGGGCGTGGACGTAGCCATGACACGGGTCCGGGCACTGGGCGGAACTCTCGAGGTGCGCACCGATCTGGGCCGGGGCAGCACCTTCCTGATCCGGGTCCCGCTTACCCTCGCCATTGTTCGTGCATTGCTCACCGAAGCGGGGGGTGAGCGGTATGCTGTGCCGCTGGCGTACGTCGCGGAGACTGTCGAGTTCGACCGGAGGGCGATCACCGCGGTACGCGACCGTGAGGCGCTGGTCGTGCGAGACCAGGTGATACCGACCGTCCACCTGCGGGATCTCGTATCCGGTCAGAACGGTTCACGTTCGACTCGGCAACCGACTGTCATCGTGGAAATCGGCGAGCGGCGTACCGCACTCGTCGTCGATGCCTTGCTCGGACAGCAGGATATCGTAGTCGAGCCCTTTGACGCTCCTCGTGGACTGCCGGCCTTCGTCGGAGGCGCGACGATCCTGGCTGACGGCAGGCCGGCACTTATCCTCGACGCTGCTGCGCTCCTGTAGGAGGGAAGGATGGAAGATGTGCGGGATCTGAAGGAGTCTCAGCTCGATGCCATGCGCGAGGTGGCCAATATCGGCGCGGGCCACGCGGCCACGGCTTTGTCGCAGATGACCAACCGGAAGATCATGATCACGGTGCCGCGGGTGAACATGCGGCCTCTGGAAGAGGCGTCCGACATCGTGGGCACTCCGGACCAGGTCACCGCAGCCGTACTCATGCACATGATGGGCGATCTCACCGGGCGGGCGCTCTTGATGTTCCCCGAAGGTGCGGCGAAGACCCTGTGCGACTTCCTGCTGCGGCGTGAGCTGGGCACCACGCAGGTGTTCGGGGAAATGGAGCGCTCCAGCATCAAGGAAGCCGGGAACATCCTGGCGAGCGCGTACCTCAACGCGCTGAGTGACTTCATGGGCATGATGCTGGTGCCTTCTGTTCCCAGTCTGGTGATCGATCTGAATGGTGCGGTGCTCACGAGCGCTCACCTGAATTTCGGGCACGATCGAGATTACGCCTTCTGTGTCGAAACCTCGTTCCGAGTGGAAGGCACCAGCGATCAAATGGGAGGACACTTCCTGCTCTTGCCCGATATGGCGTCCCTGCGCTCCATCTTCGACGCTATCCGCCTGCCCTGACCGATGCCGGCTCCCGCCCTATCGGAGCGCGATCTCACGGTCCTTCGCTCCTTCGCGCGCCGGATCGATCCTTCCGATGCCGGCGCCCATAACAACCTGGGCGTCCTCTACTACCAAAAAGGATTGATCGAGGAGGCCATCGCGGAATTCGCGCGCGCGGTGGAGCTGGATTCCAGGATGCTCGTGGCGCAAGCCAATCTGGAGATCGCCTACCGCGACAGCGGACACTATGACAGGCGAGTGGCGGAGCTGAGCGAAGAAGCACGGCGCCGGCCCCGCGATCGCCAGCCTCGTTGGGAGCTGGGCCGCGCCTATGCCATGGTGGGCCGCCATGAGGAGGCCATCGCGGAGTTCGAAGAGCTGCTGGCGGCGCATCCGGATGACATTCCGGCGCTGCTTCAACTCGGACTCGCAGAGAAAGCCCGCGGCCGCCTCGACGCAGCCAGCACTGGCTGTCGCGCGCATGCGAGCTCGACCAGGGGAATGCCAGCGCCTGGTTCTACCACGGTGAAGTTCTCTACAATCGCGGCCTCAGCGGTCCCGCCCTGGAATCACTCAAGGAAGCCATCGCCCGGAATCCCGATTATGCCGAGGCCCACTACCTGCTGGCATTTCTCTATGGTGAGCTCGGGCAGCACGATGCCGCCACGGCCGCCACCAAGCGGGCAGTCACCCTGAATCCGGCGCTGGCGCGGGCGCAGGCGAATCTGGCGCTGGATCGCTCGCCGGCCGGGACGCGCGACGCGGGAGGCGCAGGACCCGGCAAGTCGGCGGTTGCCGGCACTGATGGGATCGCAGGAGCAGCTGATCGCCCGGTCGCACCGCAGTCGGTTGCCGGCGCACCGCTCGCACACTACAACCTCGGCGTGGCCTTTCGGCAGCGGACGCAATACGAGGATGCCCTGAAAGAGTACCAGTCGGCCTTGGATGCCGGTGAAGACCGGCGTCTGAATCTCCAAGCCATGGCCGAGGTGCACCTGCTGCGCCGGAATCTGGAAGCCGCGCTGGCCCTGTACGATTCTCTGGTGAAGGAATTCGCTGATTCACCGAAGATGTGGAACGAGCGTGGCGTGTGCCTCCATCAGGCGGGTAGGCGCGAGGACGCGCTCGCCTCCTACACCAGATCGGTCGAGATCGATCCCGAGTATCGCCTGGCGTGGAACAATATCGGCGTCATTCGCGCGAATGAGTCATCCAGTGATGGTGCGGTACTGGCCTTCGGCCGCGCTCTCGGTGGCACGCAGCCGCTCTTCACTTCGCGGTTGAATCTGGCGCTGCTCCTGCTTCAACGCCGCCAGTACAAGGCGGCGCTCGAGGAGTACCAGCGGGCGCTGAACGAGCAGCCCGGCAGCGCAATCGGATGGAATGGAATCGGCCTCGTCCTGGTCGAGATGAAGCAGTACGAGGAAGCGCGCAATGCCTTCGGACAGGCGGTCGATGCCGACTCCGAGTTCGCGGCAGCACACTACAACCTGAGTTTTGTGCTGAGTCAGCTGGGCGACTTCGAAGGTGCCTTGCGGGAGACCCGGCGGGCCCTGGAGCTGGAGCCGCTCTACGTACCCCAGAAATTCTCGCTGACGATCGACCTTCAGTATGAAGATCCTACCATCGCCATTGCTCCCGAGCTCGTGGCCGATGTAAGTGGTGAAGTGCTCGCGGGAGAGTTCACGTTCGACACGCCGGCTCTCGACCAGCTGTTCCACGAGCTCGCACCAGCGGAAACTGCTGTACTGAGCGAGCCGGCTCACGACGTCCTGGCCACAGCGCGCGATTTGATCAGTAAGGGCCTGCTGGATCAGGCCTCGGCGCAGCTCACTCGGGTGAACGGACGCAACACGCCGCGCGGCCAAACCGCGGTTCTGCTGGGCGACATTTTCGCCAAGCGGGGACTGTACGGCGAGGCGCTGGAACGCTATCGCGAAGCGCGGGTGCTTCTGCCGGAAGATCCCGACGCAACCCTGGGAGAGATCCGAGCACTTCTGTCCCTCGGCCAGGCCAAGGACGCGACAACATTAGCCGATGACCTGGCCGCACGCCTGCCGGGTAACGCTGAGGTCCTGGCGGCTCGAGGTCGAGTACTTCTGGCGGTGGGGGACGCAGGGACAGCGCTCGACTGTGTTCGGGAGGCACAATCACGAGCTCCCGGGCGGGCCGACCTCTTTCACCTTCAGGCGCAGGTGTCGGTCCGTCTCGGAGACCGGGCCGCTGCGCTTGCTGCCTTTCACGCCGCGCTCCAAGTCGACCCGTCTCTCGTGAGAGTCTGGTGCGAGCTCGGCAAGGTAGAGGAAGAGCGCCGGAACTGGACCGCTGCGCGAGCCGCTTACGAACACGCGCTCGACCTTCTGCCCACCTACGGCGCGGCGGCCCTCTCTCTTGCCGACTTGCTTCGGCGCACCGAGGGTCCCGGCGCGGCTATTCCGGTGCTGGTGCGTTTGCTCCAGGCCGATCCCTACGAGCTCGAAGCGCTGACCGCCCTGGGAAGGGCGCTCCTGGAGGACGGCCGCACTCAACAGGCCATGGAGGCGTTCAGCCGGGTGCTACGCTTCGATCCCGAGCATCCGGCGGCACTTTACAATCAGGGCACCTGTTTCGCGCGGCAGCGGCAGTTCGATGAGGCGGTCCAGGCGTGGGAACGCGTTATCGATCTCGATCCTGATGGTCCTTTCGCAACTGAGGCGCGCAGCCGGGCAAGATCCGCCCGGGATCTCCAACACATCTTCGCGGCAGCGAGCTGATCTGTGGCTCTCGAAGGCCCGCTGAAAGAGCTGCACATCCAGGATGTGTTCCAGCTGCTCGACCTGGGGCGGAAAACTGGTGTGTTGCGCGTGACCTCCGAGCTGCGCCAGACCGCGGGTACGATCTCATTCGATCGCGGAGGTGTGGTGGCCGCGACCCTGGGGAAGGATCCCCAGCCTCTGGGCGCCCGCCTGGTCCGCCTGGGCAAGATCTCGGCTGCCCAGCTCCAGCAGGCCAGAGCGGAACAGCAGGCAGGCGACACCCGGCGATTAGGTGACATCCTGATTGCGAACGGAGCACTGACGCGGCGGGAACTGGACCGGCAGCTGAAGGCACAGATCGAGGAGGCGATTTACGAGCTGCTCGGGTGGGCCGAAGGGTACTTCCGATTCGAGGACGGAGCACCGCTGGACGCCATGGTCGAGGCGCCCGTGCGCATACCCACCGAGGGTCTGCTCATGGAAGCCGCCCGCCGCATGGACGAGTGGTCACGCATCGAAGACAAGGTTCCACACCTGCGAGTCATACCGCGTTTGCCGCCGACCGAACACACCGCAAACGGCAGGCTGGAGCTGGCACCTCTCGAGTGGGAAATGCTTGCTGCCATCGACGGCCAGCGGGACCTCCATGCTCTCGCCGCCGCGCTGGGCCGGTCGGAGTTCGACATTGCACGGACCGCCTACGCCCTTTCGTCGGCTGGAGTGATCGTGCTCGATAGTGCGGCGCCGTCGGCGGCCGGCGAGAACGGAACCCAGTCGAATGCGCCGCTCGCCCCGGTGCGCCAGGCATTGGCAAGAGGAGAGTACCAGGCTGCGTCCGCTATGCTGCAGCAGGTTCTGCGAACTGATCCGCTGATGCCCGAAGCCCGGCGCCTTTTCGGCGTGTGCCAGGCCGCGACGGGCCACTTTCGCGGTGCCGCCGAAGCGTGGAGGAGCTGGGCGCGTCTGGGAACTCGCAGCACCGCGGAAGAGGCGCTTCTCCCGGCCGTGGAACGGTTGAGGCAGGCAGCAGAGACCCTGGCCGAAGAGCTGGAGAGCTATCGTGAGTGATGACATACGGACACTGACTTCCAGGCTTGCCGAGGAGCCTTCGAGCCTTGCCTTTCTCGAGTTGGGCGAGGCGCTCAGGCGCAGGGGCCAGCTGGACTCCGCGTACAAAGTCGCGCGCGGCGGATTGGGTCGGTACCCGAACCTGGCCGAGGCTCATGACCTTATGGCCCGGATTCTCGGGGACCAGGGTGACCTGGCCGGAGCCTTTGATGCGTGGGTCGAAGCCCTTCGGCTCGATCCGATGCGAACCAGCGCACTGAAGGGGATCGCATTCCTCTATTTCAAAGCGGGGAACGTGGCCGACGCGCGCGAGCATCTGCAGCGCGCTGCGGAGATCGATCCAGACGACCCTTCGATTCCACAGGCGCTCTCCCGAATGCGGGGTAGCAGCAGCGCGCCCGAGCGCTCTCCGTCTCAGACACCTCAGCCAGTCGTGGCAGTCACGTCCCAGGGCCCGCCTGCCGAACCTTCAAGTGGAAACGGAGACCACGGGCAGCTGCTGGTCGACGGCAACGGCTTGCGGCTGAGCGGCACCCTGGTGGGGCCCAACAACGAGGACGTCGGTGATCGCGTGGCGGCCGAGCTTGCTGGGGTTTCCCGTGAGGCAGCCCGTACCGCAAAACTGCTGGGGCTGGGCGCGTGGCAGGCCATCGCGCGTGGAGTCGCCGGAGGGAAACCTGTTCCTGGTCGCGCCGACGGAGAATACCGTGCTCCTCACGATGCGCGACCCCTCGCTTCCAATGGCCCGGCTGGGTCTCATCGCAGAGCGCGGGGCTCGCGAGGCCCGTGAATGGCTCGGAGGAGAGGGATGAGTCCGGCAACACGGCTCTCGAGCGGGTGACGCAGGTTCCCGGGGTGCGCGGATCACTGCTGATTTCCGCGACTGACGGGCTGGTTGTCGCGGAGCGACTGATGGATGGGATCGACGGCCGCGCCATAGCCGCTCTGGCGGGAAGTCTGGTTCAGCGCCTGGGCCGGGCCGCGGCCGGCGCTGGCTTGAAGATCCCGACGTTCGTGCACCTGCGCGGGAATTCGGGTTCGGTGCTCGCAGCTCCTGCCGCCAACGACCTGGTCCTGGTGGCGCTGGCGGGACTCGATGCCAACCTGGGGCTCGCCCGACTGGAGATGCTCGACGCGGTCGGTCACCTCAGCTGATGCGTGCACTCGAGCCATGGGTAGTGCAGCCGCTGCAAACGTTCCTCTCCGAATCCTCGGCGAGGCTCATTCTGCTGATGACCACGTCAGGCCAGGTGGTCGCCCAGCACGGCTTCTCCCGGTCGTTCGAAGTGATGACGGCGGCGGCACTCGGATCCGCCATCGTGGCGTCGACGGAGGAGCTGGCCCGCTTGATGGGTACGCCGCGATTCGGAGCGGTGGTGCACGGAGGAAGCCAACAGAGCTGCATGTTGGCGGCATTCGGAACACCGCGGGGACGCTGGATCGGTCTGGTGGTGTTTGGGCCTGAGACGTCCGTCGGACTGGTCCAGTTGTTCTTCGACCAGATGGTCGAAGAGCTGGTGGGTGCGGCCCCTCGCGAGCCGGCCGCTCCGCCGCTGCTGGCCGAAAATTTCGAGCGCGAGCTGAATGCAAGTCTCAAAGAGCTATTCGGACGGTAAACGCCAATGTCACTCGTCAACTTCACCGCACGTGAAATAACCTGCAAAATCGTCTACTACGGACCCGGACGGTCCGGAAAAACGACCAACTTGCAGTACGTGTACGGTCGAGTGCCCGAGGCGCGTCGTGGACGCATGGTGTCACTCGCAACCCAGACCGATCGGACCCTCTTCTTCGACTTCCTCCCGCTCGAGCTCGGCAACATCTCCGGCTTCACCACCAAGTTTCAGCTCTACACCGTGCCGGGTCAGAGCTACTACAACGCCACCCGCAAACTGGTGTTACAGGGAGCTGATGGTGTGGTCTTCGTGGCGGACAGCCAGGCGCGCCGCTTCGACGACAACATGGAGAGCCTTCAGAATCTTCAGGACAATCTCCTGGGACAAGGTGTCGACATTCGCCAGCTGCCGGTTGTATTCCAGTACAACAAGCAGGACCTGCCGCGAGATCTGATTCTCACGCAGGATGAAATGGACGACGCGCTCAACTTCCGGTCGGTGCAAAGCTTTTCCGCCGACGCACTGCATGGCAGCGGGGTATTCGAGACCCTGAAAGGCGTCTCGGAACTGGTACTGAAGAAGTTGGCCGCCGGGAGCCAGGTGGCATGACCGCCACCCTCAACCCGCTTTATCGCTTCGACACCCTGGTCGTCGGTGCCGCCAACCGGCTCGCGTTCACCGCGGCGAAGGCGGTGGCCGAGTCGCCGGGGACGGTGTACAACCCGTTGTTCATCTACGCCCGTCCCGGCCTCGGGAAGACTCATCTGCTCATGGGCATCGGGCACGCCGCGCGGGTCATCAACGTCGGGTTGTGCGTCGAGTATCTCACGCTGGATGAGTTCGTCGAATCATTCCACGCCGCCATTGCCGCCGGCCAGGGCGACGCCTATCGCCGCCGCTTCAATGATGTGGATCTGCTTCTCGTAGACGACGTCCAGTTTCTCACCCACCGCCGGGAGATGCAGTCCGAGCTGTTGCGGCTGACGGATACTCTCCAGTCGGCCAACCGCCAGATTGTCCTCACCAGTGACCGTCCGCCGGCCGAGATCGAGGCACTCGACGAGCGCTTGATTCGCCGCTTCGCCGGCGGGCTCGTGATCGACGTTTCGGCGCCCGACTACGAGACCCGAGTGGCAATCCTCCGGCGCAAGGCTGAGGAACGGAGAGCGAAGTTCGGCGAGGGAGTACTCGAAGCGGTTGCTTCGCTGGCTATCGATAACGTGCGGGAGCTGCTCGGCGCACTCAATCGATTGGTCGCCTTTCAGGCGGTGAGCGAAACGCCGCTGCTTCCGGCTCAGGCACGGGCGCTGGCCGGGGGCGATGAGGCGAGCGAAAAGGCCGATAAGAAAGGAAAGACCCAGCGGGTGCCCGCCGGTGCAACGGTACCTACCGGCCCCTCCTCGCAGGGTTCCCCGGCTGACGAGTTCAGCGATTTCCTGTCTGAAGTTTCCGCCACGGTATCGCAGCAGGTGGACTCGTGGCGCACCAAGGTCGCTGCCGCCATCCTCCGCTGGGAAGGCGAAGGCTTCCGCACCACGAGAATCGAATCCCTGCTCCAGCAGGAGATGACGGTCGATCCGGAGGAAGCGCTTCGTCAGTTCGCGGCGGACGTGGCCCGGCTGCAGGCGCTGCATGCCGAGGCCGCGGAGCTGGCACCAGACCTCGCGGGCTCGACTGCGTTTCGAGATCCGGACGACATCGTCGGCGCAGAGGCCCTCACTCAGCGGGCTCGGCAGGGTGCGCATCCACCGCCCGCACCATCTCCACTCTGGAAGCTGGGGGAGCTGGTCGAAGCCCCGAGCAATCGGATGGCACTCCAGGCGGCGCGCGCAGTCGTGGCCGAGCCGGCGTCGCGATACAACCCGCTCGTGATCGTGGGCGGGAGCGGGGTAGGGAAGACGCACCTGCTTCATGCGCTCGGCAATGCCCTGGCTGCCAAGAGCAAGGCTGCGGTCGCCTGTCTCAGCGCCCACGAGTTTACCAGCGAGCTGATCGAGGCCATCGATCGTAATGCCATCGGCCCCTGGCGCGCGCGATACCGCTCTGCCGGAGCCTTTCTGTTGGACGACGTGCATCTGGTGGCCGAAAAGGACCGTACCCAGGATGAGCTCTTCGTCCTCTTCAACTACCTGATCGAGTCCGGCCGCCAGATGATCTTCAGCTCGGGCGTGCCCGCTGTCGGAGCTCAACGGGGTCGAGCCCCGCCTGCGCACCCGCCTCGAAGGTGGACTGGTCGTCGATCTGCCGGCACCCGACCGGGAGATGCGGCAGCAGGTGCTGCAACGGGCGTTACAGGGAAAGTCGGGCAGCGCGGACACTGATCTGGTGGACTATCTCGGCTCCCGGCCGGCCGAGTCGGTGCGCGCAGTGCAGGGCCTGCTGCAGCGGGTATTGAATGCGGCGGAGTCCAAGGGCGTATCGCCAACGGCGGCTCTGGCCCGGGAGGTGCTCGAGGCACCCGCACCCAAGCCGCCCCGGCGGTCCACCGCCGTGCGATACGAGCGGCATCGTTGCTCCCGCCAGCGGGGCGCGGAGCCGGGAGAAAATCGTATGGGACTGGCCCGATGTGGGTGACCGCATCGTCGAGGAGTGGCGCTGATGGCCATCAAGGGAAGCCTGAAGGAGGCGAGTCTCCCCGACGTCATCCAGCTGCTGTTTCTCGGGCGGCGCACCGGCTGTCTTGCCCTGGCCGACCGGCACAACTTCGGCACGATCTATCTCGACGAGGGGCAGATCACCTTTGCCACGATCGTCAATCGGCGCGATCGCCTGGGTGACCTGCTCATCCGGAAGGGTCGGATCACGGCGGAGCAGCTGGAGAAGGCTATCGCGGCCCAGGAGGATGATCGGCAGCACAAGCTGGGCGAAATCCTGGTGGGGACTCGGTACCCTCACCCGCGCCGAGCTGGAGGACTACATGCGTCTCCAGATCGAGGAGGCGGTCTACTATCTGTTCACCTGGACCTCGGGAACCTTCAACTTCGAGGCCGGTGTGCAGGCCCGAGAGCGAAGACTTTCTCGTCAGCATCAGCCCCGAGGCCCTGCTGCTGGAAGGTGCCCGGCGGGTGGATGAGTGGAGTCTCATCGAGAAGAAAATTCCTTCCTTCGATCTGATCTTCTCGGTCGACCAGAATCACGTCACGCCAGTCGGCCCCGACGCTCTCCCCAGAACAGCAGCGGCTGCTTCCGCTGGTGGACGGTACCCGCGATGTGCAGCAGCTCATCGACGAGTCAGGCCTGGTCGAGTTCGAGGTCGGTAAGGCGCTCTTCGGTCTCATCACCGCCGGCTTTGCCCACCGAGTGGGCACTTCCATCGCTGTCCGCGCCCAAGGCCAACGACAGCCGCGTCGATGAGCATCGCAATCTCGGAATCGCATTCTACAAGGCCGGGATGCTCGAAGAAGCACTGCGCGAGTTCCGGCGGGTCGCCGAACTGCGCCCCTCCGATAGCACGCGCGCCCCTGTTCCTCGGGCTGATCGCCATCCGACAGGCGCGATGGGAGGAAGCCGCGGAGGCCCTTCGCCAGTCTTCGGGCTCGGGGGTCCCCAAGCCCGCTGCTCTTCACAATCTCGGGTTCGCGCTGGAACAGCTGGACGGCTGGATGAGGCGGAAGCTGCCTACGGCGACGCCGCCGGCCGCGCCCGGGATGACTCTCGGATCGTGCTGGGTTGGAGCATCGTCGCGCTCAAGCGAGGTGACAATCAGGTCGCGCAGGCCCGGCTCGCCCAGGCTCGCGAGCTGATGAATGGCAAACCCGTTCCGGCGCTCTGGTATTGGGCATCGAGCCTGGCCTGTGCCGGCCTGGACGATGCTGAAGGCGCCTTGAAAGTCGCCCGCGAGGGCGTCGCGGCATATCCCACACAACGCCGTGCTGCAGAACAATCTCGCCGTTCTGCTGGAGCTGAGCGGCGACGTCGAGGGCGCCGAGGCGATGCTGCGCGCTGCGCTCGCCGAGGATCCCTCACTGCCGCAGATCTCGAAGAACCTCGCCGACATTCTGTACCGCAACGGCCGCTACGACGAGGCGGCCGAGGCGTACGAGCGGGCGGCCAAGCTGAACCCCGATCTGGGCGACGACCTCTACTTCAAGCTCGGCAACATCGCCTATAAGCGGCGCGACCATGCGCGTGCTCGGGAGAGCTGGGCCCAGGCGACGAGTCTCAATCCCGGGCCATCAGCTCGCCCGGGCCAACCTCGAGATGCTGGATCTGTCGCAATGATGCCCGGCTGATGACGCCGCCTTTGCCGCGCTGACCCGGAAAATCTCTCGGGAGGCCGGCCTCACCCTCGACGCCTACAAGGACAAGTGCCTGCGCCGGCGCATCGCCGTCCGGATGCGCGCGTGCGGCGTTCACACCTTCGCCGACTATCAGACCGTGCTCGACAGCAGTCCCGCGGAGTACGAACGGCTGAAGGACGCCATCACGATCAACGTGACACGATTTTACCGGAACGCCGAAACCTGGAACATGCTTCGCAGCCGCCTGCTGAGCTGAAGTCTGCGACAACGGCGGAGAGAACGTGCGGGCATGGAGTGCCGGCTGCTCGTCGGGTGAGGAGGCCATACACCCTGGCTGTGCTCATCGCCGACTACTACGACCGCCAGGGTCGCTCGGAGCGGTCTGGCGAAAGTCACCGTGGATGCTACGGACATCGACCGCCAGTGTCTGGCGCTGGCCCGGGCAGGACGTTACCGGCGTGAGGCGCTGGCCGATGTTCCCGCTGATCTCGCCGAGCGTTACTTCGAGAGCGACGGCGATGGTGCCGGGTCATCGACGGCGTTCGGCGGTGTGTCGATAGTGAGGTCTCTGGATCTGAACCGCGAGCCGCCACCCCGCCGCAACTACCAGCTGATCCTGTGCCGCAATGTCGTGATCTACTTTGGCCGGGCTACCCAGGAACGTGTGTTCCTCGCCTTCGCCGAGGCGCTCGCGCCCGGCGGGATTCTGGTGCTGGGAAAGGTCGAAACACTTTTCGGCCCCGCACGTGACCGGCTCACCCTGCTGGACCCGCGAGAGCGCGTCTACCGGCGGACAGCATGAACGGCGACGCGAGGTCATCGTCAGAGTCGCGGATCTTCGGAGCGGGATCGGCGAACGACACCCTGGTCACGGTGGGACTGGGAAGTTGTGTCGCAGTGTTGCTCCACGATCCCGAGGCACAGGTAGGAGGATTGGCTCACTTTCTCCTGCCCAGCCCCGCTCTCAGTCGGCTGGACAGCAATCCGGCAAAGTTTCCCCAGACGGCGATTCCTCGTCTCATCGAGCTGATGGTCGCCGAGGGAGCCAAGCCCCAGCGCATAACCGCTCGACTGGCCGGGGGCGCCAGCATGTTCGCGACGCTGGCTCCTCCTGGAACCATCCAGATGGGTGAGCGCAACCTGGTGGCAGCACGGCAGGTGCTGAATACCCACGGGGTACCGCTGGTGGGTGAAGCAGTGGGCGGCGACTTCGGACGAACCGTGCGGCTCCGGGTCCACGACGGTACGGTCGAGGTGACGACGGTGGCGCATGGGATCCAGCATCTCTAACCCGGGCCGGGTTCTGGTGGTCGACGACAGCCCATTCTTTCGACGCCTGCTTACCGATGTGGTCGATGGATCGGGTGAGTTCCGCGTCGTGGCTACTGCCCGTGACGGTATGGATGCACTCCGGAAAGTGCGGGCCCACGCACCCGACGTGGTGTTGATGGACATCGAGATGCCGGAACTGGATGGTCTCGGCGCCATCGGGTACATCATGGCGGAGTCGCCGCGTGCAATCGTCGTGGTGAGTGCCCACGTCGGATCGGGCGCTGCGGCCGCGATCCGTGCGCTGGAGCTCGGTGCTGTCGATCTGGTGGCGAAGGAGGAGGAGCGCGGTGCAGCGGCGACGGAGCGGTTCGCCCAGCGACTGATGATCGTCCTCCGGGCCGCGCGTCTCGCCGATGTCAAGCGGCTCGCATTCCTGGAGCAGCCCGCGGCGGACGTCGTTCCAACTGCCTCGACAGGGACGCCGGAATAGGGCACGGCTCTGTGTGGCGGTTGCGGCATCCACCGGAGGACCGCGCGCCCTCGCGCAGGTCATACCCCAGCTCCCGACGAGGGCTCGACCGCTGCGGTGCTCATCGTGCAGCACATGCCGCCGAAGTTCACCCGGAGCCTGGCGGATCGGCTCGGCGTCGCAGAGCCACCTTCGAGTGGTCGAAGCAGAGCACGGGATGCCGATCCTTGCCGACGGAGCGTATGTCGCTCCCGGTGACTTCCACATGCGGGTCGGTGCCGGGGCCGGAGGGCCGGAGCTCTCACTCGATCAGGAGCCGACGTTGTGGGGAGTTCGGCCGGCTGCCGATCCACTGTTCAGCAGCGTCGCTCGGCACTTCGGCAGCCGTGCCATCGGCGTCGTTCTGACTGGAATCGGCCGTGACGGCGCTCAGGGTCTGCGTCAAATCCACGATGCGGGGGGAATCGGCATGGCACAGGATCGAGAGTCGGCTACGGTGTACGGCATGCCCGCGGCTGCGCTGCAATCAGGAGGCGCTCGCTATGTACTTCCGATCGGGGAAATCGCCGGCCGCATCACCAGTGAGCTGACCCGCATGGGGGAGAATTGAGCCGGGCGCATGGAGGGTTTCTGCTGGTCCGCGCCGGTGGACGGCGTGTCGGGCCTCGAGCTGGCCCACGTGGTGGAAGTGATTCAGATGGGCGGAGTGCATCCGGTGCCCTCACAGGAGCGCGCCGTTCGCGGCGTTGCCCAGGTTCACGGGCGGATGCTGCCGGTAGTACACCTCGGCGCCTTGCTGGAGGGCGGCTCATGTCCTCCTGCATCGGGAGACCTCGCAGTGGTGGTAACGCTCGACGGCAGGCGTGTGTGTCTGGAGATCGACGATGCGGAGGTAGTCGTGCGCCAGCCGGCCATGCCGGTTCCGCCAGGATCGACGCTTACGTGGGCCATCGGCGTAGCCCGTTGTTCCGAGGAGCTGGTACCGCTGCTTGACCTTACGGCGCTCAGCTCCCGCTTCATGGAGGTCGCACCGACATGAACGAAGGCGACGATATCCAGGTGGTGACCTTCCGGGTTGGTCCCCAGGAGTTCGCGTTCGACATCCTTCAGGTGGAGCGGATTCTTCGCTACACCCCACCGTCGCCCTTGCCGAAAGCATCCAGATTTCTCGAGGGCGTTATGCCGTACGGCGATGGTGCGGTGCCGGTGCTCGATCTGCGCAAACGCTTCGAGCTGGAGGCCTCGATCCGTGATGAGACCAGGATGATGGTACTGGAGCTCGAGACTCGGCAAGTGGCGGTTCTGGTTGATGAGGTCAGGGAGGTCATGCGGGTGGACACTACAACCATCACCGCACCTGGTCCGGTGGTCCGGGGATTGGCCGCGGCGTACATCTCCGGAATCATCACCCGCCCGGGACGGACAGTCATCATACTGAATGCCAGGAAACTGCTCTCAGCGACTGAGCGTCTGGAGCTGGACACCCTGGGAGCCGCCTAGATGAAGGATCAGTGGCTTACCGAGATAAGGAGTCAGGTCTCAGCCCTCGCGGGCCGGGTCGATCTGGCTGCGGCGCCGGCCGACCGCGAGACCATCAAACGGGAAATCATTACGCTCTTCAAGCAGGTTGATGGTGCGCTCACCGACCTCGGGCAGCTGAAGGAGGACATCCGTGTCCTGGTCGAGCGCTACAAGCAGGCCAGCAGTGTGGCGGACACCTCACCGGCACCACAGTTCAACGGCGACCGGCCTGCAGTTCATGCCGACCACCTTGGAGCGTCCACGTACATCGAGAAGGGGTGGAGCCTCATTTCTCTGGGCGACTATCCAGGAGCGATCCAGGCGTTGGACAAGGCGCTCGCGCTCTCACCTGGAGCCGTCCAGGCACAATCGCTGCTTGGCTGGGCGCAGATGCTTCACGAGGAATACGACGAGGCCCTGGGGAACTTTTCCAAGGTATTGATGAAGGAGCCGGCCAACGCGCTGGCTCGCATCAACGTCGGATACATCTGCCTGAAGAAGGGAATCTTCGGCGAGGCCATCGAGCACCTGTCGAAAGCCATCCGACTCGACAATGATCGAAAGGCCACCTTGTACGCCCACTACTATCTTGGTCTGGTGTACCTGGAGCGCGAAATGTATGAAGACGCGCAGACATTTCTCCGAAAGACCCTGAAACTGGGACCCAACCTCATCGAGGCCTACTTCGAGCTCGGCCGCGCACTCTGGCTTGGCGGCGAGCGGGAGGAGGCGGTGCGTGTCTGGACCGAGGGTCACAAGGCCAACCGGTTCAACCCCTGGGCAAAACGATGCCAGGAAATGTTGGACGTCGCTTCCGCCGGAGGTGAAGTCCCTCGCAGCCCACTCGCCTAGCGGTATTCTCGCGCACGATATTCTCGATTCTCATTCTCCTGAGTCTCGAAAGTCCGGCCTGGGCTCTCCAGGGCGAGCCCAAAGCAGTCCAGGTAGGGCAGGTGACGGCGGTGGCGTGGCCTGCCTCAGCAGCGGCTTGCCGTTGACTTGGCCCGGCGCGCCGGCGAGATCACCACCTGGCCTGGGATCGGGCGGCGCTCACCGGGACCACTGCAGCTCATCATTGTGCCGGATGGCCGCCATCTCGATTCTCTTTCCTCGGGCCGTGCTCCCACGTGGGGTGCGGCCGTTGCGCTGCCCGGAGCCCGTACGATCCTGCTGCGCGCCGACCAGGGCGACCTCTACCAGACATTACGACACGAGCTCGCCCACCTGGCGCTCCATCAAGCTGTGCCAGTTCGAGTTCCGCTCTGGTTCGACGAAGGATATGCGTCGTGGGCTGCCGGCGAGTGGACTCGGCTCGAAGGACTGGAGCTCAATGTCGCGGTCGTCCGCGGGCGAGTCCCGGATCTCCGGTCGCTGGACGGAGCACTTCGTGGCTCGGCCACAACCGCCGATGCCGCATACGCTCTCGCCGCGTCTGCCGTCACTGAGCTGGCCAGAAGGAACCCAGCCGGGTCGCTCGACGCGCTGATGTGGCGTCTAATGAATGGCCAGGATTTCGAAGCCGCAGTGCTGGCGACGACAGGACTCAGTATTACTCAGTTCGACGTCGAATGGCGGAAGGCGGTGCGCCGCCGGTACAGCTGGATTACATGGATCCTTGCCGGGGGTGGGTGGGGGATAATTGCACTGGGCGTGTGGCTCCTCGTGAGGTTGCGGAAAAAAGCCGATCTGCCTCGTCGGGCCGCCCTGGATGAAGGGTGGGAGGTGGAACCCGAACCTGCAGGGACGACTGAACTTGACCGCAATGCAGAACCGTAGTAGGCTCAACGCTTATGTCTAATCCGCGACCTTCCTCGCCGCCTCGGCATTTTCTGCTTGCCCCGCGCAATCTTATCATTCTTGCGGCGGCAATCCTGTTACTCGTAGTAGGGTACCTGACGTTACAAGCTGGTCACCCCAGTATGGCGGCCGTCATTCTGGTTGTGGGTTATTGTGTGCTGTTTCCTATAGGCATCGCCTCATAGCTGGTGTCCGTCATCACGGCACGGTCCCTGCATTCTCGCTAAAACCGAAGTGGGCCCGCGTCGCTCTCGGGCGAATAGCTCAGCTGGTTCAGAGCGCCTGCCTTACACGCAGGATGTCGGGGGTTCGAATCCCTCTTCGCCCATAGATCACCCGCACGAACGCGGGTATTTCCCGGCCCACGAAGGCCACCTGTTGGGAGGTTGAGGAATGTATCTGCAGCGTTTGGCTCTGGTCGCACTCGCCGGTTTGATCTCCGCCGTTCCGCTGGGTGCACAAGGCATCCCCCGTGGGTCGCGTTCGCAAACCGTCACCGCGGCGCCCCGACTCATGGTTGCCAACCCCTTCGCGAACGCTCCCGCGGATTCGGCAAACGCCGTCAGGATCGGCAGTGCCGCGCGAACCGAAATGAAGGATGTGGCGGGGCGCAACTACACCGTCGTCGAGCAGTCCCAGATGAACGACGCGCTGAAGCAGTACGGGTATCCGGTGGATGCCATCCTCTCTCCGCCGCTCGCGACTACGCTGGCAAAGAATATCCAGGCCAGAGTGTTGATGACCGGGACGATGGTCCGAGCGGGCGATCGCGTTGCCGTCACCGCTCGCCTCACCGGGGTCAACGATGATGCCGGGAATGTGGTGGCCCTCACCCAGGGGCAGGGGCAGAGCCTGGAGGACTTCGGGAAGAAACTGGCTCAGGCCCTGGCACCGGCGGTGAAAGCACTCCCCGATGCCAAGGCATGCGTCGATCAGCGCACCAGCAAGCCGGACAAGGCAGTCGACGCGGCGAACAAGGCCATCAAAGCGCTCCCCAACCATGGGCTGGCGGAGTTCTGTCTGGCCCAGATCGCCATGGATAAGAAGTCGCCGCGCCCCGAGGTCGTGAAGCACCTGCAAGCCGCGACCAAGGGCGATCCGATGAGCTTGCCGGTGTGGACTGCTCTGGCGACGCAATACCAGCAGGCCAACGACACCGCCAACACGCTCAAGGCCTTCAGCCAGATGCTTCGGGTGGCACCGACGAACCAGAAGCTGCGGGAAGAGCTCTTCAAGTACTTCCTCCAGTCCGGTCACCCGGAAACCGCTCGGCAAGTCGCGGATGAGGGATTGAAGCTCGATCCATACAATGCAGACCTGTACGACCTGAAGAGCAATGCCTGCCTGTTCTTGAGCGACTTCAAGTGTGCGGTGGATGCGCTCGAGACGATGTACGCAACCGACTCGACCAAGGCCGACACGCTCTTCTTTACCAAGATTTCAGCCGCCGCTGCTGAAGGGGAAAAGCCGGATACGGCTCGGCTGCTGAAGTGGAGCCAGATCGGTGTTCGAAAGTATCCCGACAACATGACCCTGCTGGGCTACCTCAATCGCGCATATTCACTGTCCGGTCCAGTGGACAGCGTTGTCGCCGTGACGAACCGAATCATCGCGAAGGACACCACCGCAGTCGTCCCGGCCCTGGAAGCCGCACGAGCGATCATCTCCCCGCCGACTCATCAGGGTTCCAGCGCAAAGCCGACTGGTACCAACACGAGCACAGGCGCACCGACCGACTCCGCCTCGCGGGGCAAGGTGAAGGAGGCCGTGCCGTTCCTGGAGTTTGCGATCAAGCACGGAGATGCCCAGGCCAAGGAGAATGCGGCCGCACTTCTCTACACCGCTGGTGCGCCACTCTTGCAGGAGCCGCAGGATCTCGAGGGCGCGACCGAGCTGCTGCGGATGGCCGTTCAGTCGGCGAATCCAACGGGTAAGGTTTACCCGGCGGCGAACTACATGCTTGGATTGGCGACACTCTTCCAGGTTCCGAAGATCGATCCGCTGGCAGAGAAGCAGAAGTCCTGCGACCTGGCGCGTCAGGAAGAGGGCCTGCTTCTGGCAGCTGATTCCGCGCTGACTGCAGGTCGTTCGGTCAATCCTGACGCCGCAGAGAAGAACCTGGGCATCATCAAGAAGTACAAGCCGCGCATCGCCTCGATGCTGAAGGCGTACTGTAAGGGCAAGTGAGCCCAACAGCTAGGCGCTAGGAGCTGGGGGTTCGGAGCTAGAAGCTCCTAGCTCCCGGCTCCTAGCTCTTATATATTCCGCCTCCCTTAAGGGGGCTGTAGCTCAGCTTGGTTAGAGTGCCGCACTGTCACTGCGGAGGTCGCGGGTTCGAGCCCCGTCAGCCCCGCTCGCCCTGATACAAACCGCACCCCGTCCCACTGGACGGGGTGTTGCGTTTCAGCCCATCTGAGCACCTATGGCCCAAGCTCACGCGCCTTTTCACGTGCCTGTTCTGTTGGAGCCGGTTTTAGCGGCGGCAGCTGGAGCGCGGACGGCGGTAGATGCAACTCTGGGCGACGGCGGCCATGCTGCGGCTCTCATGGAGCGTGGGATCGAGGTGCTCGGCATCGATCAGGATCCGGCGGCTCTGGCCATAAGCCGGGATCGGCTCGGCGAGAGCGGTATTCACTACCTTCTAGCCCCTTTTGCGTCAGCCCAGGCCCTGGCGGCAGTGCGGGCAGTCGGTCCCGATTTCATTCTGCTGGATCTGGGTGTGTCCTCCCGGCAACTGGACCAGGAGGCGCGGGGATTTACCTTCCGTCCGGGGGCCACACTGGACATGCGGATGGGGGGCACCGGGCGGACGGCCGCCGACGTTCTCAACACGGCCGAACCCGAGGAGCTCGAGACCCTGTTCCGCGATTTCGGAGACGAGCGCCGAGCCCGGCGTCTGGCCAGCGAAGTGGTGCGACGGCGAGCCCGCCAACCGTTTGTTACCAGCGACGATCTGGTCAATGCCATTCGGGCGGTGTTGGGCGCCAAGGCCGGACCTTCTGAGTTCGCGCGACTATTTCAGGCCGTGCGGATAGCCGTGAACGACGAGATGGGCCAGTTGGAGCAGGCGCTCACCGGGTTCAGGGACTCCCTCAAGCCCGGCGGCCGTTTGTCGATCATTACGTATCACTCCGGAGAAGACCGTCGAGTTAAACAAGCATTTCGGGATTGGGCCCGGAGTTGTGTATGCCCACCGGAGTTTCCGATCTGCATCTGCCGCGGGCGCGCGCTGGGGAGACCGGAACCCCGGAAGCCCATCGTCCCCAGCGCGGAAGAGCTGGTCAAGAACCCTCGAGCTCGGAGTGCAAAACTGAGAACGTTTCGGCTCGATGATGCAGCTTAAGGGCCGCCACTGGGTGCTCCTCTGGCTCTTTATCTTTCTGGGAGGTGCAGTGGCGGTTGTTGCGCGACAAACTGCCGCTCTTCAGACCGCTCGCCGGCTCCATGACCTGCGTGAGGAGCGCCGCAGCCTCGAAGCGCAGAGAGCAGATCTGGAGCGGCGCATTCGCCTGGCATCGAGTCGGGAGGTCCTCGTTCCCATGGCCAAACGGACGTTCGGACTGCACGAGCCCGCCGATTCCGAGTTCGTGCTCTTTCCGGCGCCCCCGGCTCCGGGTGAGATCGAACCCTGATGGCGCGTCCACAGACCCGTATCGCGGCAGTCCAAATCGCTTTCGCGCTCGGCATATCTGGGGATCCTCGCACGAGCGGCGCAGCTTCAGCTCTTTCAAGGTGAGCGCTGGACCCAGCAGGCGCAGCGGCAGCGAACCGAACGGGTGGTTCTACCTGCCCGGCGTGGTGCCCTATACGATCGCGATGGAGTTCCCCTTGCTGTCAGTCAAGAGTTCTACCATGTGGGCGTCGCTCCCAACGAGCTGGCCGACTCGCGACGCGCCGCCCTCCTCCTCAGCCGGCAGCTTGGAAGTTTCTCGGACGGCGGTAGAGCGAGATCTGCGAAGCAGGAAGCGCTGGATCTACTATCACGGGCCGTACACCGCCACCCAGGTTCAACCGCTCCGCAAGCTTGATGGAATCCATCTCACCGGCGATTTCCAGCGCTTCTACCCGTCCCGAGCTCTCGCTCGCCCCATCATCGGAGGGTTGTCACCGGAGGATGCGGCTGGTGCCGCAGGGTTAGAGCTGTCGCTCGATTCTATTCTCGATTGGTCAGCCCGGCGAGGCGGTGCTATTGAAGGACCGTGCCGGCCGGCGGTACGACTCTCCGGCCAGGATGGTTCGTGAGCCGGTCGCCGGCAACGACATAGTTCTCACCCTCGATGCCGAGCTGCAGGAGATCGCGGAGCGCGGTCTGGACGACGCTCTGCGAGAGATGAACGCGGAAGGAGGAGACGTCGTCTTCCTCGACCCCACCAACGGCGAGCTGCTGGCCCTGGCTTCGCGGCAGCGCGGAAAAGGTGGCATCGCGTCCGTGAGGGCTTCAACCTTCACCGACCCCTTCGAGCCGGGATCCACTGCCAAGCTCTTCACCGCCGCCGCGCTGCTGGTTCACGGACGGGTCAGCAGCAGGGACGCGGTCTTTGCCGAGGGTGGCCAATGGCGCATGCCGATCACGAGCAGCGGCCGTACTCGGATCATCACCGATGTTCACAAGACCACAGGAAACCTGACTCTCTCCCGCACCATCCAGGTATCGAGCAACGTCGCGATGGCGAAGTTTTCGTCCCGGTTGAGCCCGGAAGAGCAGTACGAGATGTTACGGGATTTCGGGTTCGGTACACCAACTGGTGCCGAGTTTCCCTCGGAGTCGCGGGGACGCCTGGCTCGGCCAGACCGGTGGCAGCCGATGTATACCCGGGCCAGCATGGCCATGGGATACGAGTTCGGTGTTACTCCAGTGCAGCTTGCCGCAGCCTACGGGGCGATCGCGAATGACGGGTTGCTTCTCACGCCCACCCTGGTACGAGAAATTCGGGATCCCTCGGGACAAGTGCTGTACCGGCACGAGACAGAGCCGGTGCGCCGGGTCGTGCCCGCTGCCATCGCGGCGCAGCTGCGTGAGTTCATGAAGGAGGCGGTGGGCGAGGGCGGCACAGGTGGCAATGCCCAGCTGGCCAACTACTCGCTGCTCGGCAAGACGGGAACCGCGGTTCGATTCGAGGGAGGGAAGTATGTGGACGGAGAATACACCGCGTCCTTCGCAGCACTGTTTCCCGCCGACCATCCCCAACTCGTCGTGGTCGTAAAGATCGACAATCCGACTGGCAAGTATTACGGCGGGCTCACCGCTGCGCCGGTCACCCGCACGATGCTGCAGCAGGCACTCGCGTCCCGACGTATCGGGATCGACCGGAGCCGACTTACCAGCGGGCATGATGCGTCGGCAACGCGGCCGGCACGCCCGATCGATACCCTGCCAGCCACATCGCGCGTTGTACTCTCCTGGCCCTATCAACCATCCCGGCCCAAGCGAACACGCTCTCCCATACCGGACATTGCCGGACGTCCTGTACGGGAAGCGGTCCACGCCCTGCATCGCCGCGGATTTCGCGTCACTCTGCGCGGCCTCGGGGAGGTGACCCGCACCATGCCTGCGGCCGGACAGACGGCCATCGCGGGGTCATCGGTGACCGTGTGGGCGGAGTGAACTCCGGAGCATGAGATGCCGCTGACATGGACCGCGGTAGTAGACGAGCTCCGCCGCGCCGATCTCCTGATCGATGCCCCGGCACAGGCGCCGGATCCGATCGGACTCGGAGTGGACAGCCGTGCGATCCAGCCTGGTATGCTCTATCTCGCGCTCAGGGGATCACAGGCTGATGGTCATCGCTTTGTTGCTGATGCTGTCCGCCGCGGGGCCGGAGCAGTGATGGTTGAAGCCCGCCAGCAGGCAGGCGTACCGGAGATTGTCGTGCGGGACGGTCACCGCGCCGCGCTACTCCTCGGCAGCGCATGGTACGGGCACCCTGCACGAGCCTTGACGCTGATCGGCGTAACCGGGACCAATGGAAAGACCACCACGACAGGATTGATCCGCCACCTCTTCAACGAACATGAGACTGCGGGCAGCATCGGAACGCTCGGCGCGTTCGACGGGCGGGGTCAGGCTGTGTCTTCCACAGCAGGGTCGCTCACCACGCCGGGCCCGGTCGATCTCCAGGCCACCCTGGCCACAATGCGCGACCGTGGGACCACGCACGTCGCGATGGAGGCATCGTCTCACAGCCTCGACCAGCGACGCCTCGATGGGGTGACCTTCGCGGCAGGGGTATTCACCAACCTCACACGAGATCACCTGGACTACCACGGTACCATGGAGTCCTATCTGTGCTCGAAGCTTCGACTGAGCTCGCTACTCGGATTGAACGGTGTGGAGATCGTGAACCTGGACGACAGCGCCTGGCTCGTAATGCCTCTCCGCTCACCACGCGTGACCTTTGGACTCCACACCTCTGCGGAGGTACGGGCTACCGATCTCATCCTCGATGCAGCCGGTGCGCGGTTCAGGCTGACCGGTCGTTTCGGCAGCGGGGACGTATCGCTTCCACTGCTCGGCGATTTCAACGTAGCCAATGCCCTCGCCGCCGCGGCAACCGGACTCGCTCTCGGCCAATCGATCGCGACTGTCGCGCAGCGGCTCTCGGCTGCGCCTCAGGTTCCCGGCAGAATGGAGCGGATCAGCGATACTCCCTGCATCGTTCTCCGCGATTACGCCCATACACCCGACGCCCTCGAGCGCGCGCTTACCTCGCTCCGGCCGCTCACCCGGGGCAGGCTCATTGTCGTGTTTGGATGCGGGGGAGATCGCGATCGTGGCAAGCGTCCCCTCATGGGACGCATCGCCGCGGAGCACGCCCACCTGGCCATAGTGACGTCGGACAATCCCCGGACGGAGAATCCCGATGCCATCATCGATGACATCGAACAAGGAATGGGAGGTATGGCTCACCTGCGTATTACTGATCGGCTGGCCGCCATCCGTGCAGCACTCAACGAGGCGCAGAAGGGCGACACCGTTCTTCTAGCCGGTAAGGGCCACGAGACCTACCAGATTATCGGCAGTGACAAGATCGACTTCGATGAGAGGGAAATTGTCGAGCGAGAGGTGAACGGTGGCCGGTAAGACCGAGGCTGTCCCTACTCCTCCATGGAAAGAGGCCGATGTCCGAGAGGCCCTCGGTCTCGAAGGCCCCCGCGACCGTGCCCTTCTCACTTTTTCCGGCATCAGCACCGACAGCCGGTCTATATCTTCCGATTCGCTATTCGTCGCTTTACAGGGCGAGCGCTTCGACGGCCACGACCACCTCGCTGCCGCCGCAGCTGCGGGAGCTGCAGGTGCCGTGGTTCGACGGGGAACGCAGCTGGTGCCAGGTTTGGTGCTGTTCGAGGTTCCGGACACGCTGATCGCGTTCGGGCTTCTCGCCCGGGCGCGGCGGAGGTGGATAAAGGGTCCGGTCATCGCAGTGACGGGGACGAATGGAAAGACCAGCACGAAGGAAATGCTCGCCGCTGTGCTTCGTACTCGGTATGCCACGTACGCCACGCGCGCCAATCTGAACAATCTCGTCGGGGTTCCGCTCACGATTCTGGAAGCGCCCTCAGACACGGAGGCGCTGATCGTCGAGGCCGGCGCGAACTTGCCGGGAGAGATTGCCCGTTATCGCCAGATCATCGAGCCCACTTTGACACTGGTAACCAATGCGGTCTCGGGGCATCTCGAAGGCTTTGGCTCACTCGCGGGGGTCATCGAGGAGAAACTCTCTCTCACTCAGGACGTCCCCTTGGCGATTGTCGGCACCGAACCTCCGGCTCTGGCAGCTGGTGCCCGTTCCCGAGCGCGGGTGGTCCGCACCGCCGGACTGCAGGGAGCTGAGCTGGTCCCGGAACGGGTCGAACTGGATGACTCGGCTCGACCCGTGATCACTCTCCGGGGTAAGACATTCGTGCTGGCCGCGAGAGGCTTACATCAGGCGGATAACGCCATCCGGGTCTGGGCTGTGGTGGAGGCGCTGAACCTCGATCACGACCAGGCCCGCACCGCCCTGGAAAACTTCTCGCTGCCGGGTGGCCGGGGAGAGCTGGTTCATGTGGGAAGCCTGACAATCCTGAATGACTGCTACAACGCAAATCCCCAGTCCTTCCGCGCGGCGATCGAGACTGCGGCTGCATTGAGGGGTGACCGCCGTCTCGTGTTTGTCGCGGGCACCATGCGTGAGCTTGGAACGGACTCTGAAGCGCTGCATGCCGAGATTGCGTCAGCCCTGGTGCGTCTCGAACCGGACTTGCTCGGAGTGGTGGGTGAGTTCGTGCCTGCCGTTGAGCCATATGTCGGCTCTCTGGGTGACAGGCTGCTCCGTGCACCCGATCCTTTGGCACTTGGTCCTCTGCTCGCACCCCGGCTGAGCGGAGATGAGGTCATAGTGCTGAAGGCATCTCGCGGCGTGGCGATGGAGCGTATAATTCCGGCGCTCACGGCCCGCGCGAAGAATCCAGTGCATCCCCGGCACCGCTCCGTTCACGTCGAGGACTGATGTTCTATCATTGGCTCGCCCCGCTCGGCAAGCAGTACATCATTTTTAATCTCTTCAACTATATCAGCTTCCGCGCGGCCGGTGCCACCGTCACCGCACTGCTGCTCGCGTTTGTGCTGGGTCCTTCGGTCATCCGGCGACTCAGAGCCAGGAAGGTGGGGCAGGTGATCCGTGCGGAGGGTCCTGCCAGTCATCAGTCCAAGCGCGGGACACCGACGATGGGTGGACTGATCATCCTTTTCGCGACCGTCGTGCCGACATTGCTATGGGCACCGCTGACCAACAGGTACGTTGTCGTCGCGATGCTGTCCACGCTATGGATGGGATGCATTGGGTTCCTGGACGACTACCTTAAAATCGTTCAAGGTAAATCACGCGGCCTCGTGGCCAAGTGGAAGCTGGCGGGGCAGGTGAGCTTCGGACTGCTGCTCGGATTGTTTCTGGCGTTTAACCCGGTGGTCCCTGAGGACACCATCCCCGCCACCGCTACGACGCTCCCCTTCTTCAAGTACCTGGTCGTCAACTTTGCCCCCTGGCTCTTCGTGGTTTTCGTCACCGTGGTGATCACAGGTGCGAGCAACGCGGTGAATCTCACGGATGGGCTCGACGGCCTGGCCACCGGTCTGGCCGGCATAGCCGCCGCCGCATTTGCGGTATTCGCATACCTCTTCGGCCGCGTAGACGTGACCACGTATCTCAATGTCTTTTATTTACCCGGAGCGGGAGAGCTGGCTGTGTTCTGCGCGGCACTCATGGGTGCCACCATCGGATTTCTCTGGTTCAATGCGCACCCGGCGGAGGTGTTCATGGGAGACACGGGAAGTCTGGCCATCGGTGGAGCATTGGGAACGGTAGCAATCCTGCTGAAGGCAGAGTTCCTGCTGCTGCTAATCGGCGGCGTATTCGCCGCGGAGGCGATCTCGGTCCTCCTTCAGACCGGCACCTACAAATGGTTCAAGCGAACACGAGGCCGCGAGTACGCCGATGCTCACCGGGTTTTTCGGATGGCGCCGCTCCATCATCACTTCGAGAAGCTGGGTTGGGCGGAGACCACCGTCGTAACGCGTTTTTACATTCTGGGTTTGCTCTGTGCGTTGGTGGCGCTATCCACACTGAAGGTGAGATGACGGGCGCAACCGGAGGCAAGCTCTTGGCTCGATGGCTCGCGAGCGGCAAGGAAGTGGCTGTAGTGGGCCTGGGAAAGAGCGGCGTCTCGGCGACACTTCTCCTCCGCGAGCGGAAGCTCCCTGTCTATGCCTCGGACACCGGCACTGGCCAGGTCTTCGAAGCCTGGGCCCGGACGCTGCGTGAGGCCGGGGCGGAGGTCCAGCTGGGTGGGCACAACCTGGAACGCATCAGCCGGTCTGCCGCCGTCGTAGTAGCGCCGGGCGTACCGCCGGACGTGCCTCCGCTCGAAGCGGCCCGCCGTGCGGGGCTCGACATCCACGCCGAGGTGGACGTGGGGTTCGTCGCGCTCCGGGGAACGCGGTGCATCGGTATCACGGGGACGAACGGCAAGACTACCACAACATCCCTGATCTCTCACGTGTTGGCCAGCGCGGGCCTTCGGGCGGAGACCGCAGGGAACATCGGAAGACCGTTGTGTGAAGTCGCACGCTCGGATCATCCGCCGGACTGGCTCGCGCTCGAGCTATCGTCATTCCAACTGCACGATGCACCGAACCTGAAGCCCGACATGGGCGTTCTCACCAATCTGGCTCCCAATCACCTCGATCGATACGCCACGCTGGATCAGTACTACGGCGATAAGGCTCTGCTGTTCCGGAACGCCGACGCCTCCTCATTCTGGGTCACCAATGCCGACGACCCCGCCGTAGAGACGATGACCCGGATGGTTCCGGGCACGCGGGTACGCTTTTCGATCAGGCAGCGTGCCGACGCCTGGTATGATCGTAGTCAGCAGCGTTTGATGTTGGGCAATAATCCGGTGCTCTCGCGCGGGGAGCTTCCGCTGCTGGGCGATCACAACGTGGCGAACGCGCTTGCGACGATGTTGATAGCATCCCGTGCCGGGTGTTCACTCGAGAAGATTGCAGCGGGCCTGCATTCGTTCCGCGCCATTCCTCACCGAGTCGAGCCGGTAAGGGAGGTGAACGGCGTCCTCTGGATCAACGACTCGAAATCGACCAACATCACGTCCACAGAGGTTGCGGTGGCGGCGCTCGACCGGAACTTCGTGCTTCTTCTGGGTGGCCGGCACAAAGGCGAGCCCTATACTCGGCTGGCAGAGCCACTTCGTGGCAGATGCCGAGCGGTCGTGGCTTACGGCGAAGCCGGCCCACTGGTCGTTGCTGATTTGAGTCCCAGTCTCAAAGTCGTCCCGGCCGGCTCGTTCGAGGACGTGCTTACCACCGCGTCACGGCTCGCGCAGCCGGGCGATGCCGTGTTGCTGTCACCCGCCTGCTCCAGCTACGACATGTTCCGAAACTACGAAGAGCGGGGTGATCGTTTCCGCGCCGCGGTGGAAGCGCTGTGAGTCCCAGGGGGGTACGACACCCCGGAGAGATGCGGTGGGAGACTCGGCTCCTGGGTATGGTCACTGCTGTGCTGGTGGTGTTTGGGATTGCCGCAACCTATGGCGCTGCCAGCCTCGTCACCCTGCAGGGGAAAAACGCGGGCTTTGGCTTCGCGCTTCGCCAGCTTTCCGGCGCGATTACCGGGGGAATTCTGCTGCTGCTCGCTTCGCGTCTGGACTATTACCGCTGGCGGCAGCTGGCGTGGCCCCTGCTCCTCATCGTGCTGATCCTGCTTTTGATCCCACTGCTTCCGTTTACACTCGCGATTGCTCCGCCCGTCAACGGAGCTCGCCGATGGGTAGATCTTGGCCCCATCAACTTTCAACCATCCGAGCTTGCCCGGCTGGTGGTAGTGATGTGGTGTGCCATGCTGGCGTCGAAAAAAGGTCTGCAGGTTCGGGAGTTCAAGAAGGGTGTTCTTCCTTTCATGCTGATCCTCGGACTGGTGTCGCTCATGATTTTGCTGGAGCCAAACCTCTCGATGGCCACCCTCGTTGCGCTGCTCGGCGGCTTGGTGCTTTTCACCTCGGGTGCGAAGATCGGACACTTCGTCATGCTCGCCGGGTTGGGAATGATCCTGGTCTTTCATCAGATCCGAGATGCTCAGTATCGCCTTTCCCGGCTGCTGACATTCATGAACCCCGGTGATGCCATCACTGATGCCGGTTTTCAGATCAATCAATCCCTCGTCGGAATCGGATCTGGAGGCCTGTTCGGAGTGGGCTTCGGCGAAGGCCAGCAGAAGCTGGGCTATCTGCCTTACGCCTACTCCGACTTTCTCTTCAGCACTATCGGCGAGGAGTGGGGTTTCATCGGGGTGCTGACGGTAGTAGCGCTGTTCTCGCTCTTTTGTTGGCTGGGTTTCAGGATCGCCCGAACGGCGGCGGATCCGTTCGGCCAGTATCTCGCCGTCGGGTTAACGGCAACGATCGGACTGACCGCGTTCATGCACATGGCGGTGTCACTCGGGCTGATGCCAACTACCGGGCTCACCCTGCCTTTTATGTCGTACGGCCGCTCGAGTCAGGTGATCTCACTACTCGGTACAGGGATCCTGATCAACATTGGCCGACTGCGCGGAAGTCCGCGTGCGGCGGGGCCGCGGGAGAGGCGCACCGAGGGGCAGCAGGGCAGGGGGGCAGCGGGTGCAGGAGAGACAGGAGAGACAGGAGAATCGAAGGACAGGACCGTTCAAACGGCGATCGCGTGGGTAGTGCTCTTCCTGCCCCGCTGTCCCACCGCCCCGCTGCGCGCCGTATCCTCATCGCCGGAGGCGGTACCGGAGGACATCTGATGCCGGCGCTTGCGATCGCCACCGCCCTGCAGGAGAGCGGGTCTGGTGTCGAACCGGTGTTGATCGGCGCAACACGAGGTGTCGAGTCAAGAATTCTTCCCACCCGCGACTTCCGATTCCATCTGCTTCCGACCGAGCCCATTTATCGCCGTACCTGGTGGCGCAACTTCCGATGGCCGTTCGTTGCGGGGCGGTTGCTTCGAGAGGTGGCTCGGCTTTTCGAGAGCGAAGCTCCGGTGGCGGTGATTGGAACGGGTGGGTACGCCTCGGGTCCGGTGGTCTGGTGGGCAGCCCGGCACGGGATCCCGACGGCAATCCAGGAACAGAATGCGTATCCCGGTCTGGCAAGTCGCTGGCTCAGTGGCCGTGTCCGTCATGTGTACCTTGGTCTACCCGAGGCCGCGCGTCTGTTGAAATTCGGCAAGAGAACTCAGGTGTTCGATACCGGGAATCCAATCACCCCTCCTGCTCCCCAGCGTAGACCCGCAGCAATGGAGAAGTTCGGTTTGGACGGAACGCGACCGGTCGTACTGGTCACGGGCGGTAGCCAGGGAGCCCTGGCGATTAATCGAGCCGTTGCAGGGTGGTTGGACGCCGGGGAACGGAGACCGGACGCCACCTTGATATGGGTTACGGGGCGGGGGTCTCACGAGGAGTTTGCCCGGTACCACCGTCCCCCGGACGTGCACGTCATCGATTTCCTGGACCCCATGGCCGATGGGTACGCGGTTGCCGACCTCGTCGTGTCCCGGGCGGGCATGATCACGGTGGCCGAGTTGTGTGCCTGGGGCATACCAAGCATCCTGATCCCGCTGCCCACGGCCGCGGCCGATCATCAGACCCACAATGCGCGGGTGCTGGAGTCAGCCGGAGCCTCGCGACTGCTCCTGCAATCGGAGCTGACGCCAAAAAATCTGGCGGCCGAGGTCGTCGGTCTGCTGGAGCATACGGAGCAGAGAAAGCAGATGAGTGCACGCGCGTTATCTCGCGGCAGGCCGCGAGCTGCGAGAGACATAGTGTCCAACTTATTGACACTGGCCTCCTGACGCTGCGCACTTTCGGAAGCCTTAGTAACATCTTACATTAGCCCATCAATAATGGCCTTGTTCAATCCATCGGATAAACGCACCGTCCACTTCATGGGGATCGGTGGAGCCGGCATGAGTGCGCTTGCACTCATAGCCTGCCGCCGTGGGGTTGTTGTCAGTGGATGCGATACCGATCCATCCGGAACCGCCGATCTGGAGGCGCTCGGTGCCCGGGTGTTCAAGGGCCACGATCCGGGCCACCTCGCCGGTGTCAGAGCCCTCGTCGTCACGGCAGCCATCAGGCCTGATCATCCAGAACTGGCGCGGGCCCGTGAGCTGGGTCTTCCGATCATCCCGCGCAAGGTTGCCCTGGCTGAGCTGATTGCCGGCGGCCGGTCCGTCGCGGTCTCGGGGACTCATGGGAAAACCACTACAACCGTGATGACCACAGAGGCACTCACCGCCGCTGGCCTCAATCCAACCGGGATCGCAGGCGGGCGAGTGAGCAGTTGGGGTGGCAACGCGCGGGTAGCCGGAGACGAGTTGTTCGTGGTTGAGGCTGATGAGTACGACAAGGCGTTTTTGACGCTCTATCCTACCGTGGCCATCGTCAACAACGTCGAACCGGACCACCTCGAGTGCTATGGCTCGATGGAGATGCTCGAAGACGCCTTCGTTGAGTTTGCCGGTCGGGCCCAGGTCGCCATCATCAACGCCGATGACCCCGGAGCGGAGAAGGTCGGTGCTCGTGTGAAGGCGATCGTCCGGCGCTTCGGCTGCTCCGAAAGCGCAGATATCAGAATTCGTGACGTGGTGCAGCAGGCTGACTCGACCGAGGCGCAGATTGTCTGGCGAGGCGGCCGCACTATTCGACTCCGGTTGAGAGTGCCCGGACTGCATAACCTGCGAAACGCGGTGGCCGCGCTGGGAGCCGTGGATGCTGTCGAAGGCAACGTGGAAACAGCGGCAGCGGCCCTGGCTGACTTTCAGGGTGTAGGACGACGATTCGAGCGCCTGGGGGAGTTCGCGGGCGTCGCCGTGGTGGACGACTACGCGCACCATCCGTCGGAACTCGCAGCCACGCTCTCGGCTGCGCGCCAGGCGTACCCGGGACGTCGGCTGGTCGCGGTCTTTCAGCCGCATTTATTCTCCCGCACAGCGGCTCATAGTGAGGCCATGGGAGAAGCGCTGGCGGTAGCCGACCTCGTCTTCGTCACGGAGATCTATGCTGCGCGCGAGGTGCCTATCGCCGGGGTGAGCGGGCAGCAGGTGGCTGATGCGGCGGAACGGGCCGGGGCGCCTACCCGGTTTCAACCCACGCGCGCCGACGTAGGGAGGGCCGTCTATCAGGAGCTTCGGCCAGGCGATGTCGTGCTCACGCTCGGGGCCGGTGACATCACGCGGGTTGCTCCAGAGCTGGTGCGTTGGCTCAGCGCCGCCTGATACTCGCCTCAGCCCCGCCGCGGCTGCGCTCCACCCTGATCGTACTGGCGGGCGCGCTGACGGCAGGCCTCGTTGCCACTGCAGCTCCCGGGATTTTGCAAAGGCTCGAGTACTTCCGCGTCCGGCGGGTGGAAATTGCCGGGCTTCAGTATCTTGCTCCGGCAAAGGTGATCGCTGCACTCGGTCTCGAAAGCAATGCCACGGTCTTCGACGACCTGGCTGCCGCCGGACGGCGGCTCGCGGGGTTGCCGGGTGTCGTCTCCGCAGAAGTGGAGCGGCGCTTGCCGGGCACGCTGGAGATCGAAGTCGTCGAGGCGGTGCCGGTGGCTTTGGCGCCGCGGAGCGGCGGACTGGCTCTGCTCGATTCCAGCGGCAACGTTCTCCCCTTCGATCCTGCCGTCTCCGCGCCGGACCTGCCGGTCGCCGC
The DNA here is from genome assembly GCA_963730915.1 of uncultured Gemmatimonadales bacterium. Lineage (GTDB taxonomy): Bacteria > Gemmatimonadota > Gemmatimonadetes > Gemmatimonadales > GWC2-71-9 > CAVVWJ01. The sequence continues at coordinate 987,782 of CAVSTR010000005.1, forward strand.
CACGGCAGACCGGAGAATCGCTCGCGTGCTGGCCCGGGTGCAGGCGCACGATCCCCAGATGTTCGCCCGGGTACGAACTGCATGGCGGGTCAGGGACGACGTTTTACTCGATGTGGATGGGCGACGGTTCTGGTTTGGACCGTCAGTCACGGCGGAGGACATACGAGCGGTAATGGCAGTCGCACAGGACCTCGCCCGCCAGGGGCGAAGCTATCAGGAGCTCGACGGACGCTACGCCGGCCAGGTCATCGTTCGGGCGGGAGCATGAGCAGCCAGCCCCAGCGTTTGATCGCCGCGCTGGATCTCGGATCGACCAAGATCGTTGCCGTGATTGCAGAAGTCACTGGAGACGCCCGCGATCCGGGCGCAAAGATCCTGGGGCTCGGGGTAGAACGAAGTGGTGGAATACGGCGCGGAGTGGTGCGAGACATCGAGGAGACCACCCGTGCAATCGATAAAGCCATGAAGAGCGCGCAGCGCATGGCCGGTGTCGAGGTCGGCGCGATCTATTGCGGCATAGCGGGCGAGCACGTGGCCGGTCGCAGCTCCCACGGCATGGTGTCCGTGACCGGCGATGAGATACGTACCAGCGACGTCGCTCGCGTCAATGACATGGCGAGCAACGTCAGCTTTGGACGGGATCACGAGCTGCTGCACGCCATACCCCAGGACTACCTGATCGATCAGCAGGGCGGAATCAGCGAGCCGATCGGCATGACGGGTTCGCGGCTGGAAGCAGAGGTGTACCTGGTGACGGTGCTCTCGAGTGTGCTGCAGAATCTTCGCAAGTGCGTGGAGCGCGCCGGCTACGGGGTGGCGGAGTTTGTACTCGAGCCCCTCGCCGCGTCCCTGGCGGTGCTCACGCCCGACGAGATCGAGTTGGGGTGCGCTATTGTGGAGCTCGGCGGGGGATCCACCAACGTGTCGATCTTCCATAGCGGAAAGATTCGCCATACAGGATCGCTCCTCTGCGCCGGTGGCCACGTGACGGCAGACATCGTACACGGGCTTCAGGTCACGCAGCACGATGCGGAGCAGCTGAAGGAGCGCTTCGGCGCGGCCTTCGAGCCGCTGGTGCCGGAGAGCGATGTGTTCGATCTTCCCAGCACCCCCGGACAAGGCGCACGGAACGCACAGCGCCGCGTGCTCGCCCACATCATGCACATGCGACTACAGGAAGTGCTGGAGTATGCGCTCGACGAGATAACGCGGGCTGGGTATCATCAGCGCTTACCGGCTGGAGTAATCGTCACCGGTGGCGGAGCACTGGCACCGGGCATCGTAGAGCTGGCGCGCGAAGTCTTCGCGATGCCCGCTCGCTGTGGAGTTCCAGGGCAGCGGTTACGGGGTTTGGCAGACAGTGTGGAGTCGCCACGGATGGCAGTGCCTGCGGGACTGGTGCTGTACGGCGCCAGGCAGGTATCGGTCAGTGGAGGGTCGGGAACGGGTACGCGGAAGTCACCGGCAGTGGAGAAAGTGCTCGCTCCAGTGCGGCGGTGGCTTCAGGATTTCTTCTGAGTGGGTCCGAGGACATGACCATGATCTTTGAGCTGGAAGAAGGCGCGGCGCAGACCGCGCGGATGAAGGTGGTCGGCGTCGGTGGTGGAGGCGGCAACGCCGTCAACCGGATGATCGAGGACCAGCTGGGCGGGGTCGAGTTCATCTCGGTCAACACCGATTCGCAGGCGCTGGCGATGTCAAAGTCTGACATCAAAATCCAGATCGGCCGAAAGTTGACGAGGGGCCTCGGGGCCGGCGCCAGACCGGAGATCGGACGTCAGGCGATCGAGGAAAATCGTGATGAGGTGCTGCATGCCGTCCAGGGCGCTGACATGGTGTTCGTCACCTGTGGCATGGGTGGCGGAACCGGGACCGGCGCAGCACCGGTGGTGGCGCAGATGGCTCGTGAGGCGGGTGCGCTCACGGTCGGCATCGTCACCAAGCCGTTTCTCTTCGAGGGACGCCGCCGCATGAAGCAGGCGGAGGGCGGCATCGGCGAGATGCGCAAGAACGTGGATACCATGATCGTGGTGCCCAACGAGCGGCTCCTTGCGGTGGTAGGGAAAGGCATCCCATTCCAGGAAGCGCTCAAGAAAGCCGATGAAGTCCTGCTCCACGCCACCCAGGGCATCGCCAGCCTGATCACCTCCACCGGCATCATCAACGTAGACTTCGCCGACGTCCGAACGGTGATGCAGAACGGCGGAGCAGCGCTGATGGGCACCGGTATAGGCCGGGGAGAAAATCGGGCCCTCGAGGCGGCCCAGCAGGCGATCTCGAGTCCTCTGCTCGACAACATTTCCATAGCGGGCGCCATGGGCGTCCTCATCAACATCATCGGGGGGGACGACCTCACCCTGGGCGAGACGACTCAGATCAACGACATCATTCACGACGCGGTGGGCGATGATGCCGAGATCATCTTCGGCGCCGGCAATGATCCGGCAATGCACGGCGAGGTCCGGGTGACCGTCATCGCAACCGGATTCGATCGGCCCCTCAGCCCCGAACAGCCCGTCGGCCGAGTTTCCGGAGCCGCGGGCGTCATCAACTTCCCTGCGCAGCGCCCGCGACCTTCCACACCCGTTCCCGCGGCTGCGCCTGTGATTACTCGCTCTCAGCCCCGGATTCACCAGACACCGGCGTCCGGCACCCCATCTGATGTCCCCGAAATGGAGATCCCGACCTTTATCCGACGGCAGATGGATTGATGCGTCGCGGATTGGCGCTGGCAGGAGCGGTGCTGGTTATCGCAGCAGCCGCCTTCTTTGGCCTGAGCGGCAGCTGGCCGTGGCGCCGGCTGCCTCCTGCTTCGACCCAGCCTGGCACGGCTGTGCCTCCAGCGGAGATCTTCACTGAAACCGTAGACACGCTGGAGCCCGGCGAAACGTTGTCGGATCTCTTTGCCCGTCACAATGTGGGAGGCATCGACTTCCACCGCCTGGACCCGGCACTGGCCCTGAACCCGAGAAGGCTTCGGCCAGGACTGATCTTCAGCTTCCGTCAGACGGTGGGCGACTCAGCTCCGACACATATCGTGGTTCGGACCACCCCCGACAAGCGGGTCATATTCCGGAGAGTCTCCGAGAACTGGAATGCAGATGCCCAGCCGATTCGATGGATGCCCCAGGAGATTCGAATCGACGGGGCCATCGATAACTCGCTCTATGAGGCGCTGGACGGCGGCGTAAGCGATGAACAGCTGGACACGGCGAACCGTCTGCGGCTCGCCTGGGATCTGGCGGACGTGTACGCGTGGGAGATCGACTTCACCCGCGACATCCGCCCCGGAGACCGATTTCAGGTGGTGTTCGAAAGGCTGGTCTCGGAGGACGGCGAGGTCCGCTTTGGCCGAGTCCTGGCGAGTGACCTCACCATCGGTGGGAAGAGTCTGACGGCATTCCGCTTCCAGCCATCCGGGTCGAGCAGCGCTCTCTACTTCGATACCGAAGGAGGCTCGCTGCGGCGTGCGTTCCTGCGGACCCCAGTGGAGTTCCGGCGTATTTCCTCCAACTTCGCGAACGCCCGCTACCATCCGGTACTGGGCCGGGTCCGACGCCACGAGGGCACCGATTACGCTGCCCGTCCCGGCACGCCCGTGATGGCCGCGGGCGATGGTGTGGTGCTCCGAGCCGGCTGGGTGGGAGGCTATGGAAACCTGGTGGAGTTGCGGCACCTCAACGGCATCACGACGCGGTATGGTCACCTCAGAGGTTTCCCCCGCAAAATCCGCCGCGGCGTCAGAGTCGAGCAGGGCCAGGTCATCGGATACGTTGGTGCTACCGGGTTGGCCAGCGGGCCTCACCTGCATTACGAATTCCGCATCAACGGTGTGGCAAAGGACTCTCGCCGTGTCAAAATCGGTGGTGGTGCACCAGTTCCCCGTGGCGATCGCCAGGCCTTCGAACAGGAGCGCGATCGCCTGCTAACCCTCCTTCGTCAGTCCACCGCCGTAGCTCCACCCGACGCGATCGCTCAGCAGGCGGCTGAAACCTCCTCACGGTGGCTGCCGTAGCGCCCGAGTAGTGGATCTCCTCCCCGCCATAGACATTCGAAACGGCCGCGTTGTCCGCCTGAGTCAAGGCGAACGATCGCGGCAAATAGTTTATGGGTCAGACCCGGTCGCGGTAGCAGAGCAGTTCTGCGCCGAAGGTGCCCAGTGGATCCACGTCGTCGACCTGGACCGCGCCTTTGGGACCGGGGACAACTCCCGCGAAGTTCGCCGCCTCGCGAGTCGCATGGCCTCGCAAACTCGACTCCAGCTCGGAGGGGGTCTCCGGAGCATGGATGCAATCCGCGAGGCGCTGGACCTGGGCTTTTCGCGCGCCGTTATCGGCACAGCGGCGGCGTCCGATGCGTCGTTTGTCCCTGCCGTCCTCGCCAACGTATCGACTGAGCAGGTAGCTGTAGGAATCGACGCTCGACATGGGTGTGTCGCGGTCCGCGGCTGGGTGGAAACCTCAACCACGCGAGTTGAGGAATTGGCCCGGAGAGTGATCGAAGCCGGTATCAGGACGCTCATCTACACCGACATCGACCGGGATGGGATGCTGAGCGGACCGGACATCGCAGGTGCTGTTGCTCTGCGGGCCGTCGGGGGGAACGTCATTGTCAGCGGAGGCGTGAGCGGAAGCAGTGATGTGCGCGATGCCTGCCGGAGGGGGCTCGACGGCATCATCGTCGGCCGCGCGCTGTACGAAGGGAAGCTGACCGTTTTCGAGGCCCTCGAAGCCGCGGCATGCTCGTCGTCCTCGTAGTCCTGGCTGCCTTCGCGCTGGCAGCTTTCACCTACCTCGGCGTGGAGCGCCTCGGCCGCCGCGCTCTGGTTCCGCTCATCTGCCGCGGTTTCGCCTGGTCGGCTCTCGGGCTCCTGCTCGTCAACGTGAGCTGTCCCGTACCAGGAACTCTTCTCCAGCCTTTGGTCCTGCTCGATGCTTCACTCAGCATGGGAGCCGCGGGCGGTCGCTGGAGCGAGGCACGCGACTCGGCGGCGACATGGGGAGAGCGGCGGTATTTCGGCGATGAGAGGCCGGGCAGCGACTCGGTGGCTAACCGAGGACGATCGCTGCTGGCACCGGCGCTCATGGCTGCGTCCTCCTCAGACCGCCCGCTTATCGTGGTCACAGATGGAGAGATCGAGGATCAGCGAGAGATCCCACCCGACCTGCTGGCACGGAGTACCATCAGACTCTTTCCCCGAATTACTCAGCCGGATGTGGCCATCACACGTCTCGCAGGGCCGGCGCGAGTCAGCGCGGGCGACTCCATTTCTCTGGAGATCGAAGTGCAACGGGTCGGGGGGGCTTCGGCCGACAGCATCGCGCTGGAGGTGCTCTCGGGAGCGAAGCGGCTCGCTCGGAAGACTGTAAGACTGGGCGGAGACGGCGGAGGACAAACACGCATTGCTCTCTCACCATCCGGTCTGAGTGCTGGTGACCATGTACTGCGGGTGACGTTACCTCGGGATGGCGGGCTCCGAACAGCGAACCGATACCCGGCTTCATCTCGTCCGAGTGACAGAGACCCCCGGCGTTGTGTTTCTCGCATCTCCGGCGGACTGGGACAGCCGGTTCTTGTATCGGACGCTTCGGGAGGTCGCTCAGCTTCCAGTTCGCGGTTATGTCAGACTCGAAGCCAACCGCTGGCGCAGCATGGGTGATCTCCGCCCGGTGCCGGTGGACGTAGTGCGGAGAGCGGCCCGAAGAGCCGATCTCCTGATCCTGAAAGGCAATGTCGGCGGGTATGCGGAGGGAAGTGAGGCGAGAGGCATTCTCAGGTGGCCAAGCGGTGAGAGTGGCGAATCCCAACTTGCCGGCGATTGGTATCTCTCTCCTTCGGATGCTTCGCCATTAGCGGGGGCGTTTTTGGGACAGCCGGTCGACTCGTTTCCTCCCTCCACCGCGCTGACACCGATACAGCCTGCCGCCGGCGAATGGGTTGCGCTCTACGCGCAGCTCGGTCGGAGAGGACCGCAGCGTCCCGCGATCACAGGGCGACAGGATGGTCAGGTTCGTCGCGTGACGGTGGCGGTGGAGGGTCTCTGGCGCTGGCCCTTCAGGGGAGGTTCCAGCGAGCAGAGCTATCGGTCGTGGGTAGCTGCCTCGGCGAGCTGGCTGTTGGGGAGCACCGATCCGTCGGAAGGCGTAACGCGGCCGGTACAGGCGGTAGTCCCCAATGGACGGCCCCTGATTTTCCAGTGGCTGGGAGCCGGTCCCGCGGCAGCGCAACCGATAGTGTGGTCGAGCCCGGCGGGACAGACCACCGACACCCTCGTCTTCGGAGGAGATGGCCGCGCGACAGTGTGGCTGCCAGCGGGAGAATACCGATATCGACTGGGCGGAGGAGCCACCGGTGTTGCTGCGGTAGAGCAGTACTCGGATGAGCTTCTTCCACGCCCGGTAGCTCTCGAGGCCCATGCTGGTCGTCAGACCCGTGCAGGCGCTCGCAGCACCGCCCGGGATTGGCTCTGGCTCTTCGGCCTCTGCATTCTCGCTCTATCTGGCGAGTGGCTGGCGCGAAGGCGTCTGGGTCTACGCTGAGGTGATAGATTCCCGGGTATGAAGCCCGAGCGTTTGGCAGGTTCCGAAAAGCGTAGCCTCTGGTCGCGGATCAAACAAATCGCGCTGACTGACGTTGGCGCCCTTATGCGCGGCCTGAATGCGCAGGATCTGGAGGACCTCGAGCGCGTGTTGATCGAGTCGGACTTTGGCGTGCCGGCGACAGTTGACCTCATCCAGGTGCTCGAGGACGAGGTACGCCGCGGAAAGCTCAAGACCGAGGTCGACCTCAAACGCGCACTTCGGGAACGTCTCAGCGTGCTGCTGGCAGGTCCGGAGAATCCTGGCCAGATCGTCCGCGCCGACCCCGGTCCGACCGTTGTGCTCCTTGTCGGCGTGAACGGGACCGGCAAGACGACCACAGCGGCCAAGCTGGCGGCTCGTCTCATGGGCGAGGGCCGATCCGTGTTGCTGGCCGCCGCGGACACGTATCGAGCCGGCGCAATCGCGCAGCTTCAGGTCTGGGCTAACCGTCTGGGTATTCCGTGCGTCGCCGGCGCGCCGGGCGGAGATCCAGCTTCAGTGGCATATGACGCCATCGATGCCGCCATATCCCGCGGTCACGACACGGTGATTATCGACACTGCCGGCCGCCTGCATACGCAGGAAGGGCTCATGGACGAGCTACGGAAGGTGGTGCGCGTGATCAGTCGGCGCCTTCCTGGCGCACCGCATGAGACTTTGCTTGTGCTGGACGGCACGGTGGGCCAAAACGCAGTTCAGCAGGGGAAACTTTTCTCCGAAGCCGTCTCACCGACCGGCATCGTCGTCACCAAGCTCGACGGCAGTGCGCGCGGCGGTGCGGTGGCAGCGGTCCGCCGCGAGCTGTCCCTTCCGATTCGCTTTATCGGCCTGGGGGAATCCGTCGAAGACCTGGAGCCGTTCGACGCTGATCGATTTGCCGACAATCTTCTGATGGAAACCGCAGTCGAGGCCACCTAGCTGAGGATGTCCTCCGGGGCCGCCGTCGTCCGGCTGGACACGCCGGTAAAGTTCCTGAAGGGCATCGGTGAGCGGCGAGCCGAATCGCTCGAGCGGCTCGGCATACGCACAGCTCGCGACCTGCTTTGGCATCTCCCTCATCGCTACGTAGACGCGTCCACCGTCACGCCACTCGCGAAGGCACAGGTTGGTCAGGAAGTCGCCTGCGTGGGGCGGGTTGTTGCGAAGGGAGTCCTTCCCACCCGCCGGGGTCTCCGGATCTTCCACGCTGTGATGCGTGATGACAGTGGTGTTCTGGAATGCGTCTGGCCGGGCCAGCCATTTCTGGACCGTACCATCATCGTGGGCCAGACCCTGCTGGTCTCGGGACCGGTGCGGTTCTATCACGGCCGGCAAATGGCGCCTCGAGAGTACGTCATCCTTGCTGATGCGGAGACGGATGCGGATCCGCTCACTGCCGGTAAGGTTCTGCCGGTCTATCCCGCCACCGATGGCTTGAGTCACAAGGTCATACGTTCGCTGATCGACCGGCATCTGGACCGGCTGATCGCGCTCTGCGATGACGGGTTGCCGGTGCCGCTGCGCCAGAGCCTGGATCTGCCCTCGCTGGCCGATGCACTGCGCGCCGTGCATCGCCCTGCCACGGCAGAGGAGGCGGAACGCGGGCGTCGGAGGCTTGCCTTCGACGAGCTGTTCGATCTTCAGCTCATGCTGATACGCGCGCGTGCGGTGGCCAAGCGACATCGCAGCGGAGTCGCCTTCACCATCAAGCGGCAGCTCACAACCAGGCTCAAGCAAAATTTGCCTTGGGAGCTCACCGACGATCAGCAGCAGGCACTGCGCGAGATCACGGCTGATATGATCGCTCCCGATCGGATGCACCGTCTGCTCATGGGCGACGTGGGCACCGGCAAGACGGTCGTAGCCCTCTTCGCCATGCTCCTGGCGGTGGAGAACGACTTTCAGGCCGCGCTCATGGCCCCCACTGAGCTCCTGGCCGAGCAGCACAAGGCCACGTTGGAGGCGCTGCTCGCCCCGTTGGAGATCAAGCCCGAGCTTCTTCTGGGACGGCAAACCCCAGCCGAGAAGTCGGCGGTACGAAAACGGATCGCCTCGGGGCAGGCGAGAGTGATCGTCGGAACTCACGCACTCCTCCAGGAGAGTGTTTCATTCCACCGGCTCGGCCTGGTCGTGATCGACGAGCAGCATCGATTCGGTGTGGAGCAGCGGGCCGCCTTGATCGGCAAGGGAGCAGTACCCGATGTGCTGCTGCTGACCGCAACCCCGATTCCGCGTTCGCTCGCGTTGACGCTGTACGGGGACCTCGACGTCTCAACTTTGCGGCAGCGACCTCCAGGGCGCGGCACGGTCCGCACCGCAGTTCGCTCCACCTCGCACCGGGAGCGCGTGCTCGAGTTCGTGCGCGGCGAGTGCGAGGCAGGCAAGCAGGCGTATGTAGTGCTGCCGGTGATCGAGGAGTCCGAGCGAGTCGACCTGCGTGCCGCGACCACTATGGCAACAGCGCTAGCGGCACGCTGGCCCGAGCTGGACGTCGGCCTGGTACACGGACGACTCAAGGGTGAGGAGCGGGATACTGTCATGCGGCGCTTTCGCGCCGGGGATATCAAGGTGCTGGTGGCAACCACGGTGATCGAGGTTGGCATCGACGTGCCCGCGGCCACGGTGATGGTGATCGAGCATCCCGAGCGTTTCGGACTCGCCCAGCTCCACCAGTTGCGTGGGAGGATCGGACGCGGAGCGGAGGAGAGCTACTGCATTCTTCTCGTCGAAGGCCCCTCTCCGCAGAGACTGGTTGGATTTGCGGCCACTCAGGACGGGTTCAAGATTGCCGAGCTGGACCTGGCGGAGCGGGGGATGGGCGACCTGATCGGGGCCCGGCAGTCAGGCGGCTTTGAGGTTCGTCACGCCCAGCTTCCCGGTGACGCCGATTTGTTGAACCGGGCCAGGGAATTGGCAATGAAGGTGATTGAGGCGGATCCCGCGCTGCAACGGCGGGAAAATCAGCAACTGCGTGAGCGCGCTGTGGCGCGCTATCCCCGAGCTGTGGAGCTCTTCAGAATCGGCTGAGCGCGAGGGAGCTGCGACTAGAAGGCCACTCTCAGGCCCAGCCCAGTGCGTCCCGAGGGCATCATGCGCATCTCCGGTTCGAATGGAATGTTGCCGGGACGGTTCTTCGGCCGGGCGAGCTCCCAGATGAACATCGCAGCCGAGCCGACCAGAGCGCTCTCACCGCCGATGAGCCACACCCGGGCGCGGCGGTCGTGTTGCAGGGACGTCTGGTAGAGATCCTCCAGCTCCGGATCGGCGTAACCCCCACCTGGTCCCAAGGCACACCGCTGTTGGTCGGTAGAGCATTCCGCTTCGATGATGTCGAAGGCCTTATCGGCTCGATCGTGGGCCCGGTCCGCGAGATAGTTCATGCCGATGGCCCCCGCCAGCAGGGCCCATTTGCCGTACTTGACCACCGGGCCCTGGCCGTGGGCCGGGCCGCTCAGAAACAGGAGAGCCGTGAGAACCAGGAGCAGGCGTTTCATCTCCGGTACCGATAGAGGTCACCGTTGCCACCGATGGCCAAGAGACCATCAGTCAGAGGAATCAAGCCCATCTCGACCGGCCTCCAGATCCGCAGCCGCCAGACTTCGCTGCCATCCGATCGAAGCGCCCGGATAGTGCCATCGGCTCCGCCGAGAAAGAGTTGGCCACCTGCCGTTGTGATCGGCGAGGTGACCGGCCATCCGAGCTGCACTACGCGGGCGACTTTGGGATCCGGTCCAGGCTCGATGCGGTACACCGACCCCACACGGGTAGCTACGAACAGCGTATCTGCCATTGACGCCGGCGTTTCGATTATCGGGGCATCGACAGTACGGATCCAGTTGTATCGAAGATCCGCCGGCCGAATCGACACGATCTGAGAATCCGCCGTGCCGGCGACCAGTGCTCCGTGATAAGGGAGCCAGGAGGAAAGCACCGCTCCCGGTGACTCGGCACGGTGCGTGATCTTGCCGTTCTCGAGGGAAAGCCGAAACAGCGAATCGGTGGTTGACACCAGCACCGCACCTGGTCCGGCAGGTGTCGCCGGACCTCGGGCAGTACCCACTCGGCGGCGCCACCGAACCTTGCCGTTGTGCGGGTCGAGGGCGAGTACTTCGCCGCGCTGGGTTTCGGCGATCAGAGTCCCTTCGATTAAGGCGAGCGGGGCGGCGATCGGATTCGCCGCCACCCGCCACAGCCGCTTGCCCTTCGTCTTGTGCAGGGCCTGGATCCGGCCCTCCGGTCTGGAGGTCGCCACGAAGACAGTATCGCCCGAAAGCAGCACGCCGCCTACGATCATCCCCGAGAGCCGGGATGACCAGCGCACCTCTCCACTGGCGAGATCGACCGCGTACACCTTTCGGTCCATTCCTCCGGCGTACAGCGTGTTCTCCTGTACTTCCACTCTTCCCGCGAGCCTGCGACCGACGCGCCCGGTCCACATCCTCGTCGGGGCATCTCCCGCGACGCTGGCGGCAAGTGGTACCGGCGGCGGACGGAAATTGACACAGCCCGCGTTGACGCCTCCAAGGAGCAGGGCTAGACTCAACGCTCCTCGGCTCGGCCTCATTCTCCCACTGGATATGGCATGGCGGCAGTAGAAATCAGCGGGCTCCGCGCACACGTCGGCGAGACGGTCACGGTCCGCGGGTGGGTGGTTACGACCCGCTCCAGCGGGAAGATTGCGTTTATCGTGGTGCGCGACGGCTCCGGAACGGTACAAGGGGTTTTATCCAAGAAAGAGGTGCCGGCCTCGACCTGGGCGGCATTTGAGTCGCTCACTCATGAGGCGAGCGTCAGTCTCACGGGCACGGTACGGGAAGAATCTCGGTCGCCGGGCGGCTTCGAGCTCGGCGTTCAGGCCGTCGAGCTGCTCGGCCCCAGTCCGGACTACCCCATCTCTCCTAAAGAGCATGGGACGACTTTCCTCTTCGAGCATAGACATCTGTGGCTTCGAAGCCGCCGTCAGACGGCTGTAGCCCGGGTCCGTCACGAGGTGGTGCAGGCCATCCGGGACTTCTTCTATGAGCGCGGCTTCATCCTGGTTGATACCCCAATCCTCACGGGGGCCATTGGCGAGGAGGCTGGTAATCTCTTCGCGACCGAGTACTTCGACCTGGGACAAGCTTATTTGGCGCAGACCGGCCAACTGTATGTCGAAGCCGCCGCGGCTGCTCACGGCAAGGTGTACTGCTTCGGCCCTACTTTTCGAGCGGAAAAGTCCAAGACCCGGCGGCATTTGACGGAATTCTGGATGGTGGAGCCCGAAGTCGCCTTCAACGACTCTGACGCGAATATGCGGCTCCAGGAAGAGTTCCTGAGCTACATCGTCGGCCGGGCTTTGGAATGTCGTCAGTCGGAGCTCGAGGAGCTGGAGCGGGATCCTGCCGCGTTGCGGCGTGTCATGGCCCCGTTCCCCCGCATCTCCTACGCGGATGCGGTAGCCCGGCTGAATGGGCTGGGCTCCGACATCAAATGGGGCGACGATCTCGGCGGTGATGACGAAACGCTGCTGGCCCGGGAGTTTGACCGGCCTCTGTTCGTCTATAACTACCCCAAGCACGTGAAGGCCTTCTACATGAAGGAAAATCCGGATGATCCCCGTACGGTGCTGAACAACGACTGCCTGGCACCCGAGGGATATGGCGAGATAATCGGTGGCTCCCAACGGGAAGACAGCTACGAGAAGCTTCTCAGTCGCATCCAGGAGCAAAAGCTCGATCCCGAGGCTTATCGCTGGTATCTGGATCTGCGTAAGTACGGCACCTTCGTCCATTCGGGCTTCGGGCTTGGCATCGAACGGACCGTCGCCTGGATTTGTGGCATCCCGCACATCCGTGAGGCTATCGCGTTTCCGCGACAGATTCATCGGCTGTACCCCTAGCTTTTTACTTCATTCCACAGGCCGTCCAGCACCTCCAGGCCCGCTGACTCCACCTCGATCCCCCGACCCGCTGCCAACTGCTCCATCTTCTCGAATCGGTGGCGGAATTTCCGATTGGCCTGCTCCAGCGCCGGCTCTGCGTGAACCCCTGCCTTGCGGGCGAGGTTCACCACGGCGAATAGAAGATCGCCGATCTCCTCGATCAGCTCATCACTCGGGGCGCGGCCTGGAGCATTGGGATCCCTGTCCCTGTTCGGGGCGGACGTTCTGCTGTTCAGCTCCTGGGCCACTTCTCCCAGCTCCTCGCGCACCTTCTGAAGCGGACCGGCAACATCGGGCCAGTCGAAGCCCACTGATGCAGCGCGCTCCTGCAGCCGGGTAGCCATGAGCAGGGGGGGAAGCGTCGGGACCAAGCCACCCAGAATGTTGCCTCTGCGCTCTCGCCGTTTGATGCGTTCCCACGGCTCCGCGTTCCCGAGGTCGAAGAGATGAGGGTGACGGCGGCGCATCTTCGCTTCGAGCTCTTCGACTACTTTCGTCGCCGTGAACTCTTTGCGCTCCTCGCCGAGCACGAGCTGGAAGGCGAGATGGAGCAGGAGGTCGCTGAGCTCTCCTCGGATCTGGTCGATGTTGCCGTCGCCCAATGCGTGATTCAGCTCGAGTGCTTCCTCGACGAGATAGGGCCGAAGAGTCTCCCGGGTTTGGGCCCGATCCCAGGCGCAGCGTTTTCTGAGATCTCGAACCATTGCCATCGCACGTTCGAGCACCGAATTGTCTTGCATCGAACCCCCCCGACGAATATCATACCGCCGGCCTCCCCATGACCTTTCCCCCCGAGATCGCACGCGCCTGGGTCGATGTTGACCTGGCGGCGTTAGTCGCCAATGCGCGCACAGTCGCGACGATCTCAGGGAGCCGGCTGTTACCGATGGTCAAAGCTAACGGCTACGGGCTGGGAGCGGTCGAGATCGCCCGTGCGTTGGAAAAAGTCGATCCTTGGGGTTTCGGCGTCGCCTCGATCGAGGAGGCGGCTTCTCTCCGATCAGCTGGCATCCGCCGTCCGATACTGGTCCTCACACCTCTCATCCCGGAATGGATCGACCAGTGTTCCGCGCTGGACCTGCGTCCATCACTCGGGGACAGCGTGGCCCTGGAACGCTGGGTACTGCACGGATCGAAGCCGTTTCACATCGAAATCGATACCGGCATGAGCCGAGCCGGCGTACGTTGGAACGATCATGCAGCCCTCGCGCGGTTCGGTACGCTCCTCGAGGGCGCTGCGGGCTGGGAAGGTGCCTTCACGCATTTCGTTGCGGCTGAATCCGACACACCGGCGACCCGGCGTCAGTGGGAACGCTTCCAGGAAGCGCTTCGCGCACTCCCCAGAAGGCCCGCCATGATACACGCCGCGAATAGTGCCGCATCCCTTCACGGCAAATCGTTCGCCGGTGACCTGGTCCGTCCCGGGATTTTTCTCTATGGTGGCGGCGCAGGTACGGTAGCTCCAGCTCCGCGCGCCGTCGCGGCACTGAAGGGGCGCGTCGTAGCGGTACGCTCGCTGGACGTCGGAGACAGCGTTGGTTACGGGGCTACCTGGCGAGCCGACCGGCCAGTCACGGTGGCGACAATAAGCCTCGGGTATGCGGACGGCCTGCCCCGCGGAGCCCCCGCTGTCGGACGCGAATGGCATCAGCGAGCTGTCGAGCTCAACGGCAAGCTGGCCCCCATGGTAGGCCGTGTTACGATGGACATGTGCATGGCTTCCGTAGACGGAGAAGTCGCGCTCGGCGATGTGGCTACCGCGTTCGGCGGGCTGATCTCCCTGGACGAGCAAGCCCACGCCACAGGGACAATCTCCTACGAGCTGCTCACCCGGCTCGGCTCTCGGGTGCATCGCCGGTATCACGGGTGATCAGATGAATCCACACTTTGGCTCACTGGTGCTGGGTCTATCGCAGCAAGCGGAAGCTGCCCTCGCCGGTCAGCTACCTGCCGAGGCTGGTGTTGCCGACAGCCGCCAGCTGGCCCAGGCACTGATCGACACCCTTGGCATGCTGGCCGATAAGATGGCCGGCCGGCTCGAGTCGGACGAGAAGCAGCTCCTGGATCAGGCACTCACCTCGCTTCGTTTTCGTTTCGTCCAGACGATGCCGAAACCCTGATGCGGCGTGCCGCTATCATCGTGCTCGATGGACTTGGCATCGGAGAAGCTCCCGACGCGGCAGCGTACGGCGACAGCGGCAGCAACACGCTCGGGAACCTCGCCGAGTCGGTCGGGGGCTTGAGGCTTCCGGAGCTGGAAGCTCTCGGGCTCGGCTGTTGCGCGCCACTCCGAGGCGTGGCAGCCCACCTTTCGCCGGGAGCGGCACACGGCGTTTGCCAGCCATCCAGCCCGGGGAAGGACAGCACGACCGGGCACTGGGAAATTTGCGGGCTGATCCTCGAGCAGCCGTTTCCTACCTATCCCGAGGGTTTTCCTCCGGAAGTGGTGGATGAGTTCGCCCGGCAGACAGGGCGTAGCGTGCTGGGGAACCGGCCGGCCTCCGGCACTGCGGTGCTGGACGAGTTCGCGGCCGAGCATCGGCGGACGGGGAGCTGGATCGTCTACACCTCCGCCGACAGCGTTTTTCAGATCGCTGCTCACGAGGACACGGTTCCGCTCCAGGAGCTCTACCAGGCCTGTGCGACCGCGCGGAAGCTGCTACAGGGCAGGCACGGGGTGTCGCGAGTCATAGCCCGGCCATTCGTGGGCGAGCCCGGCGCCTGGAAGCGTACTCCACACCGGCGAGATTTCAGTCTTGCTCCACCGGGGCCGACGTTGCTGGACCGTCTGGCACAACGTCAAATTCCGCGGGTCGGCGTGGGCAAGGTCGACGATCTCTTCGCCCGGCAAGGGATCACGAGCATTCACGCGGATACCAACGCTGAGGCCTACGCGCTGATCGAAGGCGCCCTTGCCGCCATGCAGCGTGGTCTGCTTCTGGCTAACGTCATCGAGTTCGATCAGAGCTGGGGGCATCGCAACGATGTCCGCGGGTTCCACCGCGGACTCGAGCAGCTGGATCGCGCGCTCCCCCGGTTGTTGGAGAGCGTGCGGCAGGATGACCTCATTATCTTTACCGCCGATCACGGCAACGACCCCACCACGCCGTCGACCGACCACTCGCGCGAGATAGTGCCGTTGTTGGTGTTCGGTCCCAGAGTGCGGCCGGTTAGTCTGGGCCGCCGTCTCACATTCGCGGACATCGGTCAATCCGTGGCCGAATTCCTTGACGTGCCGGCACTGGCTGCCGGCACCTCGTTTCTACCAGAGGTATGGGTTTGACCGACTCCTTGATCTCCGCCGCTCGCAGCGCTCAGGCCCGGGCCTACGCGCCCTACTCCCATTTTCGTGTTGGTGCGGCACTGGAGAGCTCGGACGGGGCGGTTTTCCTCGGATGTAACGTCGAGAACGCCTCATACGGACTGACAATCTGCGCCGAACGCTCCGCCGTGTTCGCCGCTGTAAGCGCTGGTGTCACACGGTTCCGCCGGGCGGTGGTAGTCTCTGACGTAGATCCTCCAGCCGCCCCGTGCGGCGCCTGCCGGCAGGTGCTGGCGGAGTTCGGCCTCGATTTACCCATCGATGGTGTAGGATCCAAGGGAACAGTCCGCTGGCGTCTCTCCGACCTGCTACCGGCAGCATTCGGACCGGAGCAGCTTCGGTGAAGCGGTACGCGGCCATGCTGCTGGCAGCTCTGGCTCTTGCCGGCTGCCAGGAAAAGCTCACGGCTCCGGCCGATTGTCCCGCGCTCTGTCCGGGTGGTCAGCCTCAAGTCTTCGATGAGGTCTTTACCGCCATCCCTGGGGCGGACTCCAGCTTTTCCGGATATGTCCAGCCTCACCAGTCCAGATCTCTGCTCGTCTCGAACGGTCTCGAGGGCTTCGAGGAGCGAACGCTGGTGCGGTTTCTCACACGGGCGGACAGCGTGAGTGTGAGGGACACGCTTCGCGGCTACACCATCGACTCGGTCGCACTCAGTTTCACGGTGGCCGCCCGAGACACGAACGTGAATGGTCTGGAGCTCTGGGTGTATCGGGTGGCCCCAGGCTTCGACTCCACCACGACGTTCGCTGGTGTGGCGCCGGCATTCGTTGCAGAAAGCCTCATCGCGGCGGTGCCGGTCCCCGATTCGCTGAAGAACACCGGCGTAGTCAGAACGGTGTTCCAGGGGGCCGATCTCAGTCGAGTGGGGATATCGCCCGCGGACAGCGGCCGCCTGGCGGTAGGCGTTCGGCTGTCTGCCCCCGTCTTCACTGGTATTCGCCTGGGTGCCCTGGCCGCAGGTACCGGAGCGGTGTTTACCACGTACGCGACCCTCGATGTTCCGGACACTGGCACCGCCAAGCTGCGAACCCTCGCGCTCAGCACCGCATTCAATACGTACGTGAGTGAGGTGCCTCAGGTAAGCGATACGACCCTCCTGGCCGTAGGTGGTGCCCCATCATCGCGCTCGCTGCTGCGCTTCAGCCTGCCGTCGCGTATTCTGGACTCTGCCACTATCGTGCGCGCAACGCTCGAGCTCACGCCGACCGCTCCGATCTCGGGACTACCAACTGACGTCGTGCTCCTGGAGGCGCGGTCGGTACTGGCGGATGTTGGCGGCAAGTCGCCCGTCAACACTCTGCAAGGCCGCGTCCCCGTGGATACGCTGGAGCTTGGATCCTCCACTGTGAGCATCGAGGCGGTCCGGCTGGTCGAGCTCTGGTTGGGAGCGAACCGGCCATCGGCACTCGTCCTGGCGCTCAACCCCGAAGGCGCCAGCTTCACCAAACCGGTTTTCTACTCGACCCGGGCGGCGGACCCCGCACTTCGTCCCCGGCTTCGTCTCAGCTACCTGTTGTCTTTCCCCTTCGAGACTCCCTAGTGCGGCAAACGCTGCTGGTTCTTCTTGCCCTGTTCGTTCCTGCGGCGACTCTGCGGGCCCAGTCGTCCCAGTTTGGAGTGCGTGGACTGGGCTTTCCCGGACGGGCGCTGGCGGTGCGCTCGCTGGGAACTGGGGGTGGGTTCGGATTGTTCGATGCCGAATCGAGCCAGAACCCGGCTGCGCTGGCGAGCGTCACTGCGTTGGCAAGCGGGTTCACCATCACTCAGGGGTTCAGGACCGTAGAGAACCCCGCGGGTAGTGCATCGCTCCGAAACACCCGGTTCCCTCAGGTGACCGTCGCCGGCCCGGTTCGGACGCTACCGATCGCGCTCGGATTCAGCTTTTCGAACTACACCAGCCGCGATTTCACCCTGGCCACAGCGGGGACGATCGATCTGCGAGGAACGCCGGTGAATGTCAGTGACACGCTCTCCTCGCGGGGAGGGCTGAACGACTTCCGGATCGCCGGCTCGTACCGATTGGGTGCTCGCTGGGCCGTCGGAGCGGGCTTCCACATCATCAGCGGTTCGAACCGGCTTACATCCACCCGGATCTTTGACAATCCAGGATTTCTGTCCAGTCGCCAGCGAGCCGAGCTCTCGTACACCGGAGTTGGTCTGTCGGCCGGTGTCACGCGCCTGTTCGGGGCTAATCTCGGACTCTCCGCTCTCATACGTACGGACGGGCATCTCAATATGGATCGGGATTCGACCCGCATCGGGACGATCGATCTGCCCTACACCTTCGGGTTGGGTGTGAGGTGGCGTCCGGTGCCGTCACTCGACTTGGCAGGACAGACGATGGTTCGTACCTGGTCAGGGGCGAACAGTGATCTCCTTGCGATGGGTGGTACCGGGGCACGAGAACACAATCGAAGTAGCGGCCGGAGCGGAATACACGTCGGATTTGCGCCGACCATATCGGCGCCCGCTCCGATTCGGGGTTCACTACGCTACCATCCCGTACACCCTGGTGACCGGCCAGCAGGCCCATGAGTTTGGGGTGTCAGCCGGCAGCGGCGTTCGGTTTGCCCAGCAGCGTGCGGGTGTCGACCTGGCGATCGAGCACGTCTGGCGCTCCGAGGGCGTGTACTCGGAGAATGGGCTCTTGCTTTCGCTGGGTGTCTCGGTGCGGCCGTGAGGAACCGTGCGACTGCCGGGCTCCCCTGCCGTCCAACTATACTCCCGTCATGATGAAGCGCGTCTACATCGAAACGTACGGCTGCCAGATGAACGTAGCCGACTCCGAGCTGATGTTCGGAGTCCTCCTCCGTGAGGGCTACGTTCGGACGGAGAGTCCGGAAGATGCTGATGTCATGCTGGTCAATACCTGTGCTGTTCGCGACAACGCCGAGCAGCGGGTGATTGGGGCGCGTGGGCGAACTGCAACGGCACAAGCGGGCCGGAGATGTTCTCGGAGTCGTCGGATGCATGGCACAGCGGCTGGGTCCGACTCTACTAGCCCGGGTCCCGCGAGTCGATTTGGTCGTCGGTCCGGACGCATATCGGAACCTGCCGGATCTGATCGGATTTGCTTCAATGGGACAGCGGCTCAGCGATACCGAGTTTCGCTCGTGGGAGCACTACGAGGACGTTCCCGCGCTGCGCGAAAAGGGACCAACCGCGTACGTCACGGTACAGCGCGGCTGCGACTACCGCTGCACGTTCTGTATCGTTCCAAAGACCCGGGGCCCGGAGCGGAGTCGCAAGCTTGAAGAGGTGGTTCGCGAAGTCAGGGGGCTGGTGGAGCAGGGCACCACAGAAGTCACCCTGCTCGGTCAGACAGTCAACAGCTATGACGACGGCCAGAACGACTTCGCGGACCTGCTGCGTTCCGTGGGTGCAATCGACGGACTGGAGCGCATTCGGTTTACGAGCCCGTATCCCACGGACTTCACACCGCGGGTTATCGAGGCCATGGCCACGACCAGGGCCGTCTGCGAGCACGTTCACCTCCCGGTGCAGAGCGGCTCCAATGGGGTGCTCAAGCGAATGCTTCGGCGCTATACCCGCGAGCGATATCTCGCGGTTGTCGCCGAGCTGCGTCAGGCAATCCCGGACATCTCGTTCTCAACGGATATTATCGTAGGCTTCCCGGGAGAAACTGACGAACAGTTCGCGGAAACGCTCAGTCTCGTCACGGAGGCTGATTTCGACGACGCTTACACCTTCAAGTACTCCGTGCGGGAAGGTACGCCTGCTGTACGCTTGCCGGACCACGTGGTGGACGACGTGGCTTCGGCCCGGTTGGACGTGCTCATCGAAGCGGTTCGCGCCAATGTGCGGCGGAAAAACATCGGGCGCATTGGCGAGGTGCACGAGGTCCTGGTCGAGCGACCTGCTCGTCGGGGCAACCTCATGCTGGCACGAACTCGCGGTAACCAGCTGGTGTTGCTCGAGCTTCCGGCGAGCGCACTTGGCGAGTACCACACGGTTCGGCTCACCGGAACCACGGGGTCGACATTCACCGGAGCTGTGGTTCAGGCAGGCCTCAGCTGGCGGTCCTGTGATCAAGAACTTGGTCGAAGATCATGTGACGGCCGCATACGACACACTCCGGCCACTGTTTCCCGCGTACTGTGGGTGCGATCTCTGCCGGGAAGATGTGCTGACATTCGCGCTCAACCGGGTTCCTCCCCGCTACGTCTCTCGCCGCGAAGGCGCGGTGGTCACCGAGGTGAGTCTGGAAAAAGAGCAGAGCCGTGCTGCCATCGAGGTGGTCGTCATGGAGGCACTCCGAAAGATATCGGTCGCCCCCCGGTGCGGCCGACGCGGAGGCCAGCTAGGGCGTTGACGCCTGGATCCGGATGACGATCCGGGCACCGATTCTTTTTACTCTGGCGTATGGGGCCGGTCTCGCGACCGGCCTTCTGCATTTTGAGGCCACAATCGGCGGCGCTCTGGTTGTGCTCGTCGGCGGTTGGTTCACGGGACGGCCCGCAATCACCCTCCTTGGTGGCGCCGTCCTCCTCGGACATACGAGTGCCGGAATAGCCTGGTTGGCGGAGTCCAAGCGGTGTGTCGCGCGGCTGCCGCCTGGCGCCATGACCGTGTCAATCACGATGGTCGAGCCGGTGGATTCATCGGGAGGGCGGACCTCGGTGCGTCCGCTGAGCGGCTGCAGTGGCCCCGTCGTCGCGATGTGGCCACCACATCGAGCCATGAATGCCGGCCTCGACGTCGCGGTCGTCGCACGTTGGATCCCGCGAGCCGGCATCGCGGGCCGGCCGGCCGGCACGTTGGTGGTCTCTCGCGTCGGAACGACCAGCGGAAGGCCGTCCACCGCAGCTCGGCTGAGGTCGGGCCTTGGACGAGCTAGTGGAACGCTGTATGGCGGACGCGCGCCGATGGTGGATGCGCTGATCCTTGGACGGCGCAGCGGAATCGATCGAGAGCTTCAGGACCGTTTCGCTCAATCAGGGCTGGTGCACCTGCTGTCGATCTCCGGCTTCCATGTCGGGATCATCACCGCATGGATTTTTCTTGTCTGTCGGTTGCTGAGAGTCGAGCGGGGACTGGCGCTGGGGATCGGGGCAGGTGCAAGCCTCGCCTATGTCGCGTTTCTCGGGTGGCCCGCGCCAGCCACGCGTGCAGCCGCCCTCGCGGTACTCCTGGCGCTAAGCCGGATTCGGCAGCGACACGTCGAGCCGAACGCCCTACTGGCTGCCACCTGTTTGTGTGTCCTTCTGGTCGATCCCTGGGCCATTGTGGATCTCGGGGGTTGGCTCTCGGTTGCGGCCCTGTGGGGCGCCACCACCTTCAGCCGCTGGACTGACCGGACACTCGGCACCGGGATCTGGTGGAGAACGCTTGGCTCGTCCATCGGAGCGACGCTGGCAACCGCACCGATCACCTCGGCTGCGTTGGGCGCCGTCGCAATCGTTGGGGTCGGCCTCAATTTTCTGGCGATTCCCCTCGCCGCTGTGGCCGTCCCGGGCGTGCTGGCCAGCCTGCTCATCTATCCGATCTGGGGTTGGCTGGCTGAAGCGCTTGCTGGCGGGGCGGGGCTGGCCCTGCACCTGCTGGAGCTGCTGGCGATTGCCGGCTCGGCGGTGCCTGGAGGCCACACGGTTGGTCCCGCGGAGCTGCGGTCGGCCATTCCATGGGTCACTGCGCTTGCGGTGAGTCTCTGGTGCATGGGGCAGCGAAATAGTCTGGCCGAAGCAGCTCGCCGCTGGAGCTGGGCTGCCGTGGTGCTGATGTGGGGAACGCTGCTGTATGCATGGTCCCCCCTGCCCGCTCACACCGCCTCTGGTCTGACGTTACATTTTCTCGACGTAGGGCAGGGCGACGGCGCGGTCCTGCGAACACCGGCCGGCAGGTGGGTTGTCATCGACGCGGGGCCTCGAAGCGGTCACAGTGATGCCGGTCGCAGGGTAGTCGTGCCTTTTCTGATGCGCAGTCGAGTCCGCGAGCTTGCGGCGCTGATCGTCTCGCACGCCCACGCGGATCATCTCGGCGGCGTGTCGAGCGTCCTTGACCGCTTCCCGGCTACGCTGGTCCTCGAGCCCGGAGAACGCGTCGCCGATCCCCTGTACTATGAGTTCCTCGATGCATTGGCTGCAAAGGGGATTCCCTGGCATGCGGCTCGCCGGGATGAGCGTTTCGTGCTTGATGGGGTCAGCTTTACTGTGTTGCATCCCGACCCAGGATGGGGCGGGTGGGGAGAGGACGTCAACGAGGATTCCCTGGTTCTGCTGATCGAGTACGGATCCTTCCAGGCGCTCTTCGCCGGAGATGCCGGATTTCCAGCTGAAGGTGAGATGCGGAGCCGGGCTCGCGCGATCGACTTGCTGAAGGTGGGGCATCACGGCAGCCGCGGTAGTACCGGCGACGAGTGGCTCGATTCTCTCAGGGCCCGGGCAGCGGTCATTTCGGTTGGTCAGAACAAGTATGGCCATCCCTCGCCGCCTACGCTGCAGCGCCTGCGGGGCCACCGGGTAGATGTGTGGCGCACCGATCGCGATGGCCTCGTAGCCGTCACTACAGATGGGGCTCGGATGACCATCACATCCAATCACCGCTCCACGACCTATGACGTTCGCTGAAGCCCACTGGAGATCTCTTTGAATTCACACGTCACCACCATTGAGCGCTTCATTCTCGATCAGGAAGACCGCTACCCAGAGGCAACGGGCGAGCTGTCGAACCTGCTGTACGACATCTGCCTGGCGGCCAAGATCATCGCGGCCTCGATCCGCCGTGCCGGGCTGGTCAACATCCTGGGGACCGCCGGCGTTCAGAACGTGCAGGGCGAGGAGCAGCAAAAGCTGGACATCTTTGCCAACGAGACGTTGAAGAACTGCCTGAAGCACACCGGCCGGGTCTGCGTGATGGGCTCGGAAGAAGATGACGACATCATACCGGTTCCTCCAGAATATCCGGTGGGCAAGTACGCGGTCCTTTTCGATCCGCTCGACGGTTCGTCCAACATCGACGTGAACTCGGCGGTAGGAACCATCTTCAGCATCTACCGACGGGTCAGCATGCACGGCCGGGGCACCTCGGCCGATGTGCTTCAGCCTGGATGCAAGCAGGTGGCGGCAGGGTACGTGATGTACGGCTCCAGCACCATGCTGGTGTATACGACGGGGCAGGGAGCACACGGGTTCACGCTCGATCCCACGATCGGCGAGTTCCTCCTGTCACATCCTCGCATCATCACTCCGCGCGTCGGCAAGTACTACAGCGTGAACGAGAGCAACTTTCCCCGCTGGGATAAGGGCATGCAGACGGCGGTTCGCGGGCTCAAGGGTGATCCGACCCCGGACACTGCGGACGGAGTCACGCCCAAGAACAGCCGCTACATCGGCTCTCTCGTGGGAGATTTCCACCGGAACCTGATCTCTGGCGGGATCTTCCTGTATCCAGCAGATACCAAGAACCCTCGGGGCAAGCTCCGGCTCATGTACGAGGCCAGCCCGATGGCGTTCCTCGCGGAGCAGGCCGAGGGTTCGGCGACGGACGGAGTCAACCGAATCCTCGACATCATGCCCGACAAGCTCCACCAACGGACTCCGCTGGTGATCGGGTCACGTGAGGACGTGGGATTCGTGGCTGATACACTGCGCCGTGTGGCAGTGAGAACCAGTGGAGCCGTCTCCCAACCCGCCTTGTGAAAGCGAAGCCAGTTTACGGCCCCGAGGATTGGGCCGGTGATCCCGTCCGGGATCTCGGACGCCCGGGTGAATTCCCATTCACCCGGGGACCTTATGCAAACATGTATACCGGCCGGCTCTGGACGATGCGCCAGTATGCCGGGTTTGGAACTGCCCAAGAGACTAACCAGCGATTCCGCCAGCTGCTCGCCGCCGGGCAGATGGGACTCTCCACGGCATTCGACCTCCCCACTCAGATGGGGTACGACTCGGACCATACGATGGCCCAGGGCGAGGTGGGGCGGGTTGGCGTTGCCATCGATACGGTCGAGGACCTGAAACGGCTCTTCCAGGAGATTCCCCTGGACCGGGTCTCAACCTCAATGACGATCAATGCCACGGCCGCCATTCTGCTCGCGATGTACGTCGTTGCGGGCGAGGAGCAGGGTGTCCCTCGCAGCAAGCTGACCGGAACGGTTCAAAACGATGTGCTGAAGGAGTACGTAGCGAGGGGAACGTACATCTACCCAGCCGAGCCATCGCTGCGGCTGGTGGCCGACATTTTCCGGTTCGTAACCGACGAAGGGATGAGTTTCAATCCTATCTCGATCAGCGGCTACCACATGCGGGAAGCGGGAGCCACTGCAGTTCAGGAGGTGGCGTTCACTCTGGCCAACGCGCTCGAATATGTAAACATCGCGGTGCGCGCAGGTCTCGCTATCGACAGCTTCGGCCCCAGATTGTCGTTCTTCTTTGCCAGTCACAACGATCTGTTCGAGGAGGCCGCGAAATTCCGCGCCGCGCGGCGCTTGTGGGCCCGATGTGTCCGCGAGCGGTTTAACGCCGGCGACGCAACGGCCAGAATGCGGTTCCACACCCAAACTGGGGGAGTGACCCTGCAGGCTCAGCAGCCGATGAACAATGTGGTGCGGGTAACCGTGCAGGCACTGGCTGCCGTGCTGGGGGGAACCCAGTCGTTGCACACGAACGGGTACGATGAGGCGCTGTCCCTACCCACCAGTGAATCGGCGACCCTGGCGCTCAGAACCCAGCAGATACTCGGCTACGAGTCCGGGACTGGCCGAGGTGGTAGATCCGCTGGCAGGGAGTTACTACGTCGAAGGGCTGACCGACTCGATTGAAGCAGGAGCGCGCGAGCTCATGCTGGAAATCGACGCCATCGGTGGCGCGGCACGTGCGATCGAACGGGGATTCTTTCAGGATGCGATTGCGCGTAGCGCCTACGAGCTTCAGAAGGCGCAGGAGGCGGGTGAGCGCGTCGTCGTCGGGGTCAATCGCTTCACCGACGACTCACCAGCCTTACCGATCGAAAACCCTGACTACTCGACGCTCGAAGCGGAGCAGCGTTCTCGTCTTGTTGAGGTAAAACGCACCCGGAATGGCAGCCAAGTGGTGAGGTCCTTGGAGGAGGTGCGCCGAACAGCCGGGTCGTCCGATCCCCTCATGCCACCGATCATCGATGCCGTTCGAGCACGTGCCACGCTGGGCGAGATCAGCGACGCGCTTCGGGATGTTTGGGGCGTGTACCGGCCAGCATAAATGGTACCATCTGCCGTTAGAAGCTCCGCGAACGGCAACCATCTGCGAAAATAATTGGGAGATGATTCACCACAGAGGCACAGAGGTCCCGTCGGTTAAACTGTCCTCAGACATACTCGGCGCAGCCATTGAGGTACACCGGCGACTTGGACCTGGTCTCCTTGAGTCGGCCTATGAATCTTGTCTTTGCAGGGAGATGTATTTCAGGAGGATACCGTTTAAACGCCAAGTGGAAATCCCGCTGTGCTACCGGGGGCTCGCAATAGACTGTGGGTACAGACTGGACATTGTTGCGTTTGGATCAGTGATCGTCGAGGTAAAGTCAGTCTCAAGGATCCTTCCCATACATCAGGCACAGGTACTTACCTATTTGAGAACCACAGGATTCAGGCTCGGCCTGTTGATCAATTTCAACGTTGAGATGCTTCGACTAGGCATCCGCCGCTTGGTAAATGGCTAGCTATCTCTCTGTGCCTCTGCGGTGAAAAATTTGCTTGAACCATCCTAGCTGGACAGCTAAGTTTCAATCTTTGTTTCGTTTACCCAAACGAGCAACCATGCCGACCTACGAGTACCAGTGCCCCGAAGGGCACGAGTTCGAGCTGTTTCAGAAGATGAGTGAGAAGCCTCGCGCCAAGTGTCCGGTGTGCGGCAGGCCCGCCATGCGAAAGATCTCGGGCGGCGCCGGCCTGGTGTTCAAGGGCAGTGGCTTCTACATCACTGACTACGGCAAGGACGGCAAAGGCCCGCGGAAGGACCCCAGCGAAAAGCCAGATAGCGGCGCCTCCAAGGACTCCAAGCCGGCCGCCGAGTCGAAGGTTGACTCTTCTGCCAAAGCGGACACCAAGTCAAGAGATAAATCGGAAGCAAAGCCGGATAAACAGTCGCCGGCCAAGAGCTCCAAGAGGGCCGCGCCGGAGTGAGCGAAGCCCTCCGGGCCGAGCTGATGAGGGTTGCATCCCGGCTCGGTGCAGACGGAATCGACTTCGTGCTCGAACGGCCCCGGGATGCGGGCCACGGCGATCTTGCCACCAACCTGGCTATGGTGCTCGCCAAGCGGGAACGCGCCAATCCGCGCAAGACCGCCGAGCGAGTGCTGCAGGAAATTCATCTCCCCCCTGATCTGATCGAGAAAACAGAGATCGCCGGGCCCGGCTTCATCAACTTCTGGCTGGCCGGCGATCAACTCGCCGCGGTCCACCAACGGGTTCTTACCGAAGGAGCGAGCTACGGCAGGAGCAGTGCTGGCCAGGGCCTCGCCGTCAACGTTGAGTTCGTGTCCGCCAACCCGACAGGTCCGCTGCATGTAGGGCACGGCCGGCAGGCTGCCCTGGGCGATGCCATCGCCGCACTCCTCGACTGGAACGGCTTCCGAGTTACGCGCGAGTTCTACTACAACGATGCGGGTATGCAGATCGCAAACCTCGCGGCCAGTGTGCAGGCACGCGTGCGTGAAGCGGGGGGAGAGCCCGTGGTTCTTCCGGAAGGCGGATACCACGGTGATTACATCAGGGAGATCGCCGCCACCTACCGTCGTGAGTTTCCCGACGATCCGCGTGCGGACGACCTCGACCAGGTGCGCCGGCTCGCTATCCGGGAGCTTCGCCAGGAGCAGGATCTCGATCTCAAAGCGCTAGGCGTCACCTTTGACGTCTACTACCTCGAATCATCGTTGTACGACGAGGGAAAGGTCGACGCCGTCGTGGGATCACTCACCCGCCGGGGCCAGACATACGAGAACGAAGGGGCCCTCTGGCTTCGGACTACGGCGTTCGGCGACGACAAGGACCGCGTGATGCGGAAGTCGGATGGAACATTCACTTATTTCGTTCCCGACGTGGCCTACCACGTCAACAAATGGGAGAGAGGATTTCGGCAGGCCATCAACGTTCAGGGGGCCGATCACCACAGCACGGTGACACGCGTCCGAGCCGGACTGCAGGCACTCGACATGGGTGTTCCAGCAGAGTATCCCGAGTATGTCCTGCATCAGATGGTGACGGTCATGAGGGGTGGCGAGGAGGTAAAAATCTCCAAGCGCGCCGGCAGCTATGTCACCGTACGAGATCTGATTGATGATGTCGGGGCAGACGCCGTGCGGTACTTCTTTCTGATGCGAAAGCGTGATTCCCAGCTGGTGTTCGACGTAGACCTGGCGAGAGAGCAGAGTGAGAAGAATCCGGTCTTTTATGTTCAGATGGCCCACGCGCGGCTGAGCGGCATCTTTCGTACCGCCGACCGGGAGCCGGACTCTGTCGCGGGGAATTTGGAGCTTGCAGCGCTGCCTGCTCCACAGGATACCGAGCTGCTCAAGAAGCTGGGTGAGCTCCCTGAGGTAACTGCGGCGGCTGCGCGGGAACGGGAGCCGCACCGGGTGACCGCGTATCTGCATGAGCTCGCCACCGCGGTGCACGGCTGGTATCACCACACCCGGGCTGTTGGTGCCCCGGAAGGTGCCTCCACCGAGCGTGCGCGGCTGCTGCTGGCGCGCTCCGCACGGATCGTTCTCGCGAATGGCCTTCATGTGCTCGGCATCTCCGCTCCAGACCGGATGTGACGTCATGACTCTGCTCGTTGTCGGCAGTATCGCCCTCGACTCGATCTTCACCCCGTTCGGCGAGACCGCGGATGCCCTGGGTGGATCAGCGGTGTATTTCAGTGTTGCAGGGTCGATACTGCATCCGATACAGGTGGTCGGTGTGGTCGGCCAGGATTATCCCTACGCCGAGCTGGAGCGGTTGGGAAAGCGAGGCATCGACTGGTCGGGTGTCGAGCGGGTGGACGGCGAGAGCTTCCGCTGGAAAGGGAAGTATTCCTACGATCTTCAGAGCCGTGAAACGCTCGAGACCAGGCTCGGGGTCTTCGCCGACTTCCAGCCCAAGCTCCCCCCGGCCTTCCGGTCCAGCCGCTTCCTGTTTCTCGGGAACATCGATCCCGAGCTTCAGCTCGGCGTGCTGGAACAGGTGCAGCGTCCCGAGCTGGTTGTCTGCGATACCATGAACTACTGGATCCAGAGCAAGAAGTCCGCGCTGATGCGGCTGCTGAGTAGGGTGGACGTCCTGATGGTGAATGACAGCGAAGCGCGGGAGCTCAGTGGAGACTGGAACATTCACCGGGCGGGTCGCTGGATCCTGCAGCACGGACCGAAGCGAGTTGTCATCAAGCAGGGTGAGCACGGCGCGCTTCTCATCGAGGCCAAGCGAACGTTTTATGTGCCCGCATTTCCGCTCGAAACGGTATTTGACCCCACTGGAGCGGGAGATGCCTTCGCTGGTGGCTTCATGGCGTACCTGGCGCGGACGGAGTCCGTTACCGAGGATAATCTCCGGCGTGCAATGGTCTACGGCGCTGCCATGGGCTCTTATGCAGTGGAACAGTTCGGCATTCGTGGCTTCGAAGATGTAACTCTGGCAGATGTCGAGAGCCGGGTTCGTGCGTTCCAGGATCTCACCCACGTCTCACTGGCCCAGTCGCTGGCATGAGCAAGACTGCTGGAGCACAGGGCAGCCCTGGCGAGTCCCGCGAGTACGCTGCGGCTGGAGTGGATCTCGAGGCGGCCGACATTGCCAAGGCGAGAATCGGGGAGCTCGTCTCGAGCACGCGGACTCGACTGTCCAGCGGAAAAGTAGGCGCATTTGGAGGGATGGTCCGGATCCCCGCGGGCATGCGAAGACCGACGTTGGTGCTGAGTACCGATGGGGTCGGCACCAAGGTGCTCGTTGCATTGCAGGCAGGGCGATTCGATACCGTGGGCGAGGATCTCGTCAACCATTCGGTCAACGACATCCTGGTTCACGGTGCCGCGCCGATCGCATTCATGGACTACATCGCCGGGTCCGGCCTGGTCGTTGAGCAGATCGCGGGGATCGTCGAGGGAATCGCCCGAGGGTGCCGAGCTCATGAGATGGCGCTGGCTGGGGGCGAGACGGCCCAGATGCCCGGATTGTATCAGCCTGGCACGTTCGACTTGGCCGGAACAATCGTCGGAGTGGTCGAGGAAGACCGCGCGATTCATGGCGACGCGATCTGTCCGGGGGACATCCTCCTCGGCTACGCGTCTAGTGGATTACACACCAATGGGTATACGCTCGCCCGTCGAATCGTATTCGAACAGATGGGGCTGGGAATTGACGACCAGCTCGGCGGCACGGGCCACACGGTCGCAGAGGCGCTTCTTGCGGTGCACCGGAGCTACTACGCGAGCGTCGTCCCCGTACTGAACAGGCTGCATGGATTGGCGCACATAACGGGGGGCGGAATTGCCGGCAACTTGGTGCGGATATTGCCTGCTGACTGTGCCGCGACGGTAGATCCAGACAGCTGGGAGCTGCCACCGCTTTTCACGACGCTGCAGCAGGCGGGGCAGATTTCCACCGGGGAAATGCGGGACGTATTTAACCTTGGTGTGGGCCTCATCGCCGTGCTGCCCCCCGACGCCGTACCGGCCGCCCAGCGCGCCGCCTCGGATCAAGGGGTCCCCACATGGGTGATGGGCGAGGTTCACCGCGGCAGCCAGTCCGTGCGATTCGCCCGTCCGTAACGGAGAATACGATGCGCGCCGCTCCCCTCGTTGCCGGGCTGTTGCTGGTCGCCTCTGCATCACCGATCCTCGCCCAGACTGCCGAATGCGCTGCCTATGTTTCCAACGCCCAGCGGGTGTGCGCCGCCGCGGTGGATGGCACTCGCGCGTTTCACCCCGTCATTGGCGTGCTGATCAGCGGCGGAAATCCCACCATCGGTTCAGCTGGTGCACTCGGGGGACTGGGGCATGCCTCGGTGACCCTCCGCGCCAATGCCGTCGAGCTGGTGCTGCCGGAGCTGGATTATGACGGCAGCAACACGGCTGTCCCGGCCGGCGACAAGTTCTGGGCTCCCGCGCCAATGGTCGAAGGCGCGCTTGGTATCTACAAGGGAATGGGGTGCGGGCCTTCTGGCGGTCGACCTGCTTGGCTCGGCCCAGCTCCTTCCTACCGACCAGATCGACAACATGACGGTGCGATGCGGGCGCCAGGAAGATCGGTGATATCGCTCTTGGTCTCGGTTACGGAGCCCGGATAGGGCTGCTGCGCGAGATGGGCCCGTTGCCCGCCGTGTCCCTCAGCCTCATGCGGCGCGACATTCCCCAGATTAGTTACGGCGATGTCTCGGGTGGAGACCGGTTCAGCTATGGTGTCGACCTCCACGCAACCAACCTCCGCCTGGTGGCCAGCAAGAAGCTGCTCGTATTCGACATGGCTGGTGGTCTGGGCTGGGACAAGTACACCGGTGATGCAGTGATTCGGTTCCGCGATCCTCTCAGCGGCCTCACGCAGCCGCCGGTACCGGTCGAGCTCGAGAACACCCGGGTGCTTGGCTTCCTGAATGCCGGCATGAGCCTCTCCGTCATGCGGCTCACCGCGGAGGTTGGATATCAGGGCGGCAAGGATCAGGACCTGTCCACGGAATTTGAGGACTTCGATACCACCAAGGGAAAGTTCTTCGCCGGCCTCGGCCTGCGAGTGGGCTTCTGACGCCAGGGTGAACGAGCAGGAGGCCATGAGCCGCGCCCTCGATCTGGCGCTGAGAGGTTGGGGGAGGGTTCAACAGGATCCACTGGTCGGCGCTGTGGTGCTCAAGGATGGTGAAGTCGTGGGCGAAGGATGGCACCCGGAGTACGGCGACCGGCATGCTGAAACCGTGGCACTGGCAGACGCAGGTGAGCGGGCTCGAGGGGCGACGCTGGTCGTCACTCTCGAGCCCTGCTCGCATCAAGGGAAGCAGCCACCCTGTACGGATGCCATCATCCGCTCGGGCGTAGCACGGGTCGTCGCCGCCATGCGAGATCCCAACCCGCTGGCTGCAGGGGGCGGGGAACTGCTCACCCAGGCCGGCATCGAGGTCGAGATAGGATCCAGCTCCGATGCAGCCGCCATACTGAATGCCGTGTTCCTCCACGGTGTGAGGAACACGCAGAGACCGTTCGTGGCGCTCAAGTTGTCCACCACGCTCGATGGCCGTATTGCCGACCGGTTCGGTCAGTCGCGCTGGATCTCCGGCACATCTGCACGGGAGTACGTCCAGTGGCTTCGGGCCGGCTTTGATGCGATAGCCGTGGGCGGACGCACCGCGCGGGTCGATGACCCCGCGCTGACGGTACGGGGCGCAGTACAACCTCGCGTCCCGCCCAAGCGGGTAGTGTTCGACCGCATTGCCGATCTCGGCCCTCACCTGACTCTGCTTCGCACGGCACAGGAGATACCTACGCTCGTAGTCGTTGCACCGGATGCCGACCGTGCTCGCGTCAAGCGACTCGAAGCGGCCGGCGCAACGATCATTCACGCCGAGAGCCTGAGCAATGCGCTTGCGTCCCTCCGGCAACAAGGCATCTCATCGCTGCTGGTCGAAGGTGGTGGGCAGCTCGCGGGTGCGCTTCTGGCGAGCGGCCTGGTTGACCGCTACTACTGGTTGCAGGCACCCATCTGGCTGGGAGACGGCGGCGTTCCCGCGCTGGCCGGGCTTCCAACCCGCGGCCTGGATCAGGCGGAGCGGTGGCGTGTGATCGAGCGAAGGTCGCTGGGAGAGGACACGCTCCTGGTTCTGGACCGACGCTGATGTTCACCGGGATCGTCACCGGGATCGGCACTGTGCTGGACGCGCAATCCGGTGCGACAGGGCTCGACCTGACCATCGAGTCGCCGTACAACGACCTCGAGCCCGGTGAAAGCGTGGCCGTCGATGGGGCATGCCTGACCGTCGAGACAGCCACCTCCACGACGTTTCGGGTGCACGTGGTCCCTACCACCCTCCAGCGTACTCGCTTTGCAGAGTATCGCATCGGGCGACAGAGTGAACTTGGAGCGTGCGCTTCAGGTAGGTGACCGGCTGGGAGGGCATCTGGTACAGGCTCACGTAGATGCCGTCGGCACGGTGGATCGGGTGACGGAAAGCGCTGATACGAGACTCCTCGATCTCCGCGTGCCGGCTGAACTGGCACGGATTTCCGTACCACTGGGCTCGGTGACGGTTGACGGCGTAAGCCTCACCGTGAATGCAAAACCTGCTCCCGAGATAATCCAGATCTCGCTCATTCCGTTTACCTTACAGCAGACCACCCTGGGCGAGCGCAAGCAGGGTGATAGGGTGCATCTGGAAGGCGACACGATCGCGAAGTATGTGGCGTCGATGATGGGAGAGGCGTAGCGGCAATGACCACCTTCGGGACAATCGAGCAGGCCATCAATGATCTGCGTAATGGCAAGATCATTATCGTGGCTGATGACGAAGATCGAGAGAACGAGGGTGATCTCGTGTGCGCCGCCGAGTTGGCGACGCCTGAGATGATCAACTTCATGACGCTGCACGGACGCGGATTGATCTGCCTGGCGCTGACCGGGGAGCGGTGCGATCAACTGGGTCTCCCGCAGATGACTGAGCGGAACACGGAGGAGCTCTCCACCGCCTTCACCGTCAGCATCGACGCGCAGCGCCGCTTCGGGGTGACCACCGGCATATCGGCCGTCGATCGCGCCACCACGATTCACGTCGCCATCAATCCTGCGACCGTCCCATCCGATCTCCGTCGACCCGGACACGTTTTTCCGCTTCGAGCCCGGCCCGGTGGCGTGCTTCAGCGGGTCGGACAGACCGAGGCCAGTGTCGACCTCTCTCGACTCGCCGGTCTCAACCCGGCCGGCGTCATCTGCGAGATCCTGAACGCTGACGGCTCGATGGCCCGGCGGCACGAGTTGCACGAGATCGCGCGGCAGCACGGACTGACGTTCGTGACCGTGGCCCAGCTGGTCGCGTACCGCCTCCGCACCGAGCAGCTGGTCCACCGCGTTGCCGAGGCACGCGTTCCCACCCGCTTCGGTGAGTTCACGATTATCGGCTACCGCAACGATGTCGATTCCGCCGAACACGTTGCGCTGGTTCACGGCGACATCTCGGGAGAACCGAACATTCTCGTCCGGATGCACTCGAAGTGCCTGACCGGCGACGTGTTCGGCTCGCAGCGGTGCGACTGCGGCTTCCAGCTGCATCGGGCCATGGAGCTCATCGCGAAGGAAGGGCGGGGCGCGGTCGTGTACCTGGACCAGGAAGGGCGGGGCATCGGTCTGCTCAATAAGCTTCGTGCCTATGCGCTGCAGGACAGCGGGGCCGACACCGTGCAGGCGAACGAGCGGTTGGGCTTCGCGCCCGATCTTCGCAACTATGGCATCGGCGCTCAGATTCTTCGGGACTTGGGTCTTTCCTCGATCCGCATCATGACCAATAACCCGCGCAAGCTGGTTGGTCTCGACGGCTATGGTCTGGAAATCGTCGAACGCGTGCCGCTCCTGTCCGACCCCAATCAGGACAACCGAACCTACCTGCAGGTCAAGCGCGACAAGCTCGGCCATCTGTTTACCCACTAACCGTGCCTGACTTCTCCGGCCGCCTCCGCGCCTCTGGGCGAGTGGCGATCCTGGTAAGCCGCTACAACGAAATCATCACCAAGAAGCTCCTCGATGGTGCGCTCGCCTGCTGCAGCGAAGCCGGGGTTTCTCGTGACCAGGTTGATATCATCTGGTTGCCCGGCGCGTTCGAGCTGGCGGCCGGCGCGGCGGCAGCCGCGGAGACCGGTAGGTACGCCTGCCTGGTTGCCCTCGGTGCCGTCATCCGCGGAGAAACTCCTCACTTCGACTACGTGGCAGGTGAAGCCGCGCGCGGTCTCAACGCCGTGGCAGTACGCCACGCGATTCCGGTGGGCTTTGGTGTCCTGACCGTTGATACACTCGAGCAAGCCAGCGAGCGCGCAGGTGGCGCCGGCGGCAACAAGGGTCATGAGGCGGCTGCGGCTGCCCTCCGGACGGCGGACGCGATCGGCCCAGCTTCGAGCGGATCATGCTGAGAGTTGAGACCAAGAGCCGGGCCCGGGCGGTGCAGATACTCTATGCCTGGGAGCTCACGGGGGGACGGCCGGTCCCGCAGGTGGTGAGTGGCATAGCCAGCCTGACGGGCCCGGAACCCCGGATCCTCGACCGGGCGGAGGAGCTCGCCGCCGAAGTTGTTGCCGAACTGGCTGTGCTGGACGCTGAGCTCACTCACGCCGCAGAGAACTGGCGGATGAGCCGTATAGCCACGGTAGAGCGGAACATTCTGCGGCTCGGGATCCATGAGCTGCGCCGGGGTGAAGTTCCACCCAAGGTGGCTATTGACGAGGCCGTCCGGCTGGCTCACTGGTTCGGTGGCCCTCGTGCGGCCAGCTTCGTGAATGGGGTACTCGACGGGGTCGCTCATTCGCTCGGCCGGCTATAGCTTCGCCCGCAGTGCACTGCAGCGACTTCCATCCTTACTTTCCTCAGCGTGAATATCCTCGTCGTCAACTGGCAGGACCTCGCGAACCCGCACGCCGGCGGGGCAGAAATCCACCTGTTCGAAATTCTCACCCGGTTGGCGGCACGCGGACATCAGGTCCGCATGGTTTGCTCCGGCTGGAGTGGAGCAGCCCGGACCGCCAGCATTGACGGCATCGACATCCAGCGCGTTGGGGGCCGGAATAGCTTTGCGATTCTGGGACGTGGTGCAGTGCACCGCGCCATCGCCGCCCGCCGCCCTGACGTCCTGGTCGAGGACATCAACAAGCTGCCGCTGTTTCTGACCGCGGGCACCAGGCTGCCTTTTTGCGCCATCGTCCCTCACTTGTTCGGCACCACGGCCTTCACCGAGGCCGCGTGGCCGATTGCGGCGGCGGTCTGGGCTGCCGAACGGCCACTTCCCTGGGCCTATCGAAGAGCGGCATTTCACGCCATCAGCGAGAGCACCCGAGACGATCTCGTGGCTCGTGGCGTTCGCCCGGAGCGAGTCCGTGTCATCCACCCAGGAGTCGACAGTAAGCGGTTCACACCGGGTCCGCCGGGGCGGCGCTCGGGCGTGCCCAGTTTCTTGTATGTTGGAAGGTTGAAGCGTTATAAAGGAATAGCGTTCGCCATCCAGGCTCTGGCGCTGGCCCGAACCCAGCGGCCCGATCTGCGACTTGAGATTGCAGGAACCGGGGATCATCGTCCCGATCTCGAGGCACTGGTGTCGAGGCTCGGACTGGACCGCGGGGTCATTTTTCACGGCTTCGTCAGTGAAGAACGAAAAATCGACCTGATGCGCAGTGCCTGGGCCAATGTCTTTCCGTCGCCCAAAGAAGGCTGGGGAATCACCGTTATCGAAGCTGCCGCGTGCGGCACGCCTTCGCTCGCATCCGATAGCCCGGGGCTGCGCGACTCGGTGTGTCACGGGGAGACGGGGTTCCTGGTACCGCATGGAGACATCCGCGCCTTGTCTGCGCGCATGATCGAGCTGGCTGACTCGCCCAATTTGGTGGCCCGGCTTGGTCATCGGGCGCGGCAGTTTGCGGAGGGTCTGACGTGGGAGCGAACTGCGGGAGCAACCGAGCAACAACTGAAGGATGTCGTCGAGGGATTCGCCGCCAGAAAAGGAGAACCCTGATGCAGACCACAAGTAGGCCGTGATGCTGCGACTTGGCGATTTTGTCAGCCGGCGCGGCAATCCGCTTCAGCTCGAAGCCCTCACCGGTGAGCTCGGCTTGGATCGTCAAATCCCCGAGGCCGAAGTTGCGAGCCCCGGCCTGGCGCTGGCAGGCTACACCGGCCGCTTCGCGGCCAACCGGCTGCATGTGCTCGGGGAAACGGAGATCACCTATCTCAATGCGTTGCCACCCGAGCAGCGTCGACAGTCACTCACGACATTCTTCGGTTTCGACCTTCCCTGCATCTTCGTCACCAAGGGCCAGGAAGTACCAGCCGAGCTGCTGGAGTTCGCGCGTGCCCGAGGCGTGCCGATTCTCAGGAGCAAGCTCAAGACGGCGGAATTCTATCGCCGGATCAAGCCGATCGTGGAAGAGACATTTGCGCCCCGGACCACTTTGCACGGCTCGCTGGCCGATGTCTATGGTGTGGGGCTCCTGTTCGTCGGCCGGTCAGGTATCGGCAAAAGCGAATGCGTGCTCGACCTCGTTGAACGGGGCCATCGGCTCGTCGCGGACGACGTGGTACAGGTGACACGTCGCGGCCACGACGTTCTGATCGGCCGGGGTCACGAGCTCGCCGCCCATCACATGGAGATACGCGGCATCGGCCTCATCGATATCCCCGCGTTGTTCGGTGTGCGTGCGGTGCGGCAGCAGAAGCGGATCGAGGTCGTGGTGCAGCTCGAAGATTGGGAGACCGCCAAGGACAGCGACCGAAGCGGTCTCTCCCGGGAGGAAACCACCATCCTCGAAGTGCCTGTTCCCCGCGTCGTGGTTCCGTTGAATCCGGGAAAGAACATCACGGTGATTTCGGAAGTCGTGGCGATGATGCATCTACTACGCTACTCCGGTGTCGACGTGGCGGCAGCGTTCAACGCCCGCCTCATCAAGCGCATGAAGGAACAGCGTGGGGTGAAGGAGTATCTGCAGGAAGACTATGAGTGAGGAGCTGCAGGGAGTGGTGGTGTGTCATGGCGTGCTTGCAGGTGCACTGGTCCAGGCGGTGGAGCAGATCAGCGGAGTGGCCGGTGCGCTGACGCCGGTGACGAACACCGGCTGTGACCGTGAGGCATTGGAAGACCGGGTGATCGCGGCGGTGGGTGGGAGGCCGGCAGTGGTATTTGTGGATCTGGCCAGCGGCTCCTGCCTCTTTGCGGTTCTCAAGCGGCTCCGGAGCGAGCCGTCGGTGAAGGTCGTCACCGGGGTCAACCTGGCTATGCTGGTGGACTTCGTGTTCCACCGGTCGCTTACGCCGGGCGACGCTGCGACTCGCGCCGCTCTTGCCGGCGAGAAGTCGATCAGGATTCCCTGATGTCCATCGTGCTCTGCCGGATAGACGACCGCCTTATCCACGGTCAGGTAGTCATCGGATGGGGACGCGCGATGGCGATCAACCTGATCATCCTGGTCGATGACCAGGTGGCCGCCAGCGAATGGGAGCAGGAGCTGTATCGGATGGCGGTGGCCCCAGAGATCGAGGTTCGCTTCGTGACGGTGGCTGAGGCCGCGTCGCACATGGCGGACTGGCAATCGAACGGCAAGCGAGGACTGATGCTGACAGGTGACGTGGAGACTATGGCAACGCTGCGGACGACGCACCCGGAGGTGGTGCAGCGCATCAACCTCGGCGGCATTCATCACCGGCCAGGACGTCGCGAGCGCTTGCCGTTCGTTTACCTGACCGATCAGGAGCTGCGGTCGCTGCAGGCGCTGGAGGCGGGCGGAGCCGTCATCACGGCTCAGGACCTGCCGACCTCACCTCCGATTGCCCTGAGGTCGCTCACGTGAACGAGCTCACGCCCGGAGTGATCATCCCACTCCTGCTCTGGGGAACGCTCGTCGGCCTGGACCTGGTCAGCGTACCCCAATCCATGATCTCCCGGCCGCTGGTGGCCGGGACCGTGGCCGGCTGGCTGCTCGGGGATGTGCACGCGGGGCTCCGAATCGGCGTTGTGTTCGAGCTCTTCGCCCTCGATGTGCTGCCCGTGGGTGCCGTGCGCTACCCGGACTATGGACCTGCCACCGTCGCGGCTGTCATGGTGGGCGCCGGGTTCCCCTGGCAGCTGGGGATGGGTCTGAGTGTCGCGTTGGGACTCGTGCTCGCGCTCCTGGGCGGCTGGACGCTTCAGCTTGTCAGGCGCTCCAACGCGCGTGCCATTCAGCGCCGGGCGGCAGCACTCGCCGCCGGGGAGAGCAGCGCGATCCGGCGCCTGCAGTACGGGGGATTGCTGCGCGATGCGGGGCGCGGCCTGCTCCTCACCCTGCTCGGTGTGGTGCTTGCCCTGGCGATTCGGGAGCGCGTGCGTCTCGACGAACAAACCCAATTGGCGCTCACCCTCGTCGCTGTGGGATCGGCCCTGGCCGCGGCTGCGAACGGAGCGTTTCGCAGCTCGGGTCGGAGCTCCCGCTTCAAGTGGCTTGCTGCGGGTGCCGGGGCCGGAGTTCTTTTGGCGGCGCTCACGTGAACGGGCGGTTCCGGGCAATGCTGAGACTTCTCGCCGTTCAGGGTACCTGGAACTACGAGCGGATGCTGGGCGTGGGGATGGGGTACGCTGCCGAGCCTCTGCTGGATGATCTCAAGGCCGTCGATCCGGTTCGCCATGGCGAAGCGGTGGCGCGATCAGTCGAGTTCTTCAACTGCAACCCCTATCTGGCTGGGCTGGCGCTCGGGGCCACGGCACGTGCCGAGTACGAAGCCGTCCCGGGACCGCAGATCGTCCGGCTTCGGACCGCGCTGTGTAGTCCGCTCGGAGCCATGGGTGACGAGCTCTTCTGGGCCGGTCTGGTCCCGGCGTTGATCGGTGCGGCGCTGATCGCCATCGTGCTGGGTGCTGGGTGGTGGGCCATCTTTGGATTTCTAGTTCTCTATAACGGTGTTCGGCTGTGGACCAGCTACTGGTCGCTCCGATTGGGGCTTCAATCCGGCATGAAGGTTGGCGCTGCGATCGGCGCCTCCTGGCTTCCGCGGGCCATCGAGCGAGTGGGCCCGGCGGCGGCGTTTGCCGTCGGCGCGGCC
This sequence comes from uncultured Gemmatimonadales bacterium, assembly GCA_963730915.1. GTDB lineage: Bacteria > Gemmatimonadota > Gemmatimonadetes > Gemmatimonadales > GWC2-71-9 > CAVVWJ01. The sequence goes on from CAVSTR010000005.1 coordinate 1,026,298, forward strand.
ATTCCCCTGGTGGCTGTCTGGTACTTGCGACCTTTTGGTTGGTCCGCAGCCGTTGGGGCGGCGGGAGTGGCAATGGCGGGCATCGCGCTGACCCGGTGGTTTGCGCCGTTCCTCTCCACCGTGCGGTTCGCGGTCGCGGCGATGATCTTTCTCCTCATCCTTCGGCGGGTGGGCGTGTGATCGAGCGCGAAGCCACTATCGTCAACCAGGAAGGTCTCCATGCGCGTCCAGCAGCACGGATCGTCCGGCTGGCGAGCTCATTCAACTCCGACATCGAGATCTGTAAGGATGGTGTGGGTGTGAACGGAAAAAGCATCATGGGCGTCATGATGCTGTCGGCCGAGTGCGGCAGCTCGATCACTATCCGCGCCAACGGGCCCGACGCCCAGCAGGCCGCGGATGCCCTGGCCGAGCTGGTGGCCGACGGATTCGGGGAGCAATAGCGTGCCGCGCGAATTTCGGGGTATCGGTGTATCACCAGGCGTAGCGTGGGGGCCGGCACTGGTGGTGCGCTGGGACTTTCCCAAGGTCCCGGATCGCACCGTGCGCGCGGACCAGGTCGAGCACGAGGTACGGCGACTCTACGAAGCGGTCGACTACGTGGTGTCCTATCTGCGCGAGCTCGGCGAACGAGTCCTGCAGCGGGCCGGCCCCGAGGAATCACGAATCTTCGATGCCCAGATCCTGATGGCACAGGACCAGGAGTTCCTGAAGTCGGTCGAAACACTGATCCGGAACAACCAGCTCAGTGCCGAAACGGCCTACGAGTTCAAGGCCCTGGAGCTGCGGGCGCTCTGGTCGGGCGCGGCGCGGCTACGGGAGCGGCTTGCCGATCTGCATGCAATCCAGATGCGCATGCTCCAGCAGCTCATGGGCAGTGGCGCCGACAACGAGCCGTGGAACGTTCCTGATGACGAGCAAGTGATCATCGTTGCCCACGAGCTATCTCCGGGACTCACCGTTCAGCTCGATCGTGAACACGTGGTGGGTCTGATCAGCGAAGAGGGAACCCGTACTTCCCACGCCGCTATCCTGGCACACTCACTCGGGATCCCGGCCGTGATGGGCGTCGCTGGGGCTTTAGCCGCGATCCCTAACGGCACAGTGCTCTTGCTGGATGGCCAGAGCGGCACCGTCCTGCTCGATCCGACCCAGGATGAGATGGAGCAGGCGAAGGTTCAGCTGAGCCGCCGCCACAAGCTGGAGATGCAGCTGGAGGCGGTGGTAGGCGAGCCGGCCGTCACGCCGTCGGGACGCCCGATCATCCTCATGGGCAATGTGGACCTGCCGGAAGAGATCGAAGCCGCGAACCGCCATGGAGCCGAGGGTGTCGGACTCTTGCGCACCGAGTTTCTGCTGACCGGGCGGGCCAAGCTGCCAAGCGAAGATGAGCAGACCGATTATTTCCGCCGGGTGGCCCGGGCTTTTCCCAAGAAGACCGTCATCGTCCGATCGTTCGATCTCGGTGGAGACAAGTTCCCCGCGGCGTTCAAGGCACCGGTTGAGGCCAATCCGTTTCTCGGCTGGCGCTCGATTCGCGTATGCCTCGATGAGCCAGAGGTGTTTCGTCCCCAGGTGCGCGCCGTGTTGCGGGCTGCGGTCGGGCACGACATTCAACTCATGCTCCCCCTGGTGACCACCGTACAGGAAGTGCGAGACGCATTGGAGATAGTGTCGGAGGAGGCTGCGTCGTTGAAAGCCGCCGGCATCCGAGCTGCCGACTCGGTTCCCGTGGGAGTGATGATCGAAACTCCTGCAGCGGTGCTGATGGCCGACCGGCTTGCCGAGGTCAGCGCTTTTTTCAGCGTAGGCACGAACGATCTGACTCAGTACACCATGGCGGTGGACCGGGGAAATGCACGGCTGGCCAACCGGTTTAATCCGCATGACCCTTCGATCGTTCGCCAGCTGCATCGGGTGCTGGAAGTGGGGCGCGCTGCCGGGGTCCCGGTAAGTGTCTGCGGTGAGATGGCCTCGGAGCCCCTCAGTGCAGCACTCCTGATCGGACTCGGCTATGAGCGTCTCAGCGTCTCCCCTCCGGCGCTGCCGCTGGTGAAGTGGGTCATCCGCACGATCCCCGAAGAGGCGGCAGAGCGCGCTGCCGCTGGGTCCCTGGCTGCTTCCAGCGCGGCGGAGGTGTCTGAAGCCCTACGGGAAGCGGTCGGCCAGTACATCGATCTACGGCTGCTCGACCCGCAATCGGCATTGCCTGGGCGTGGCCGCGTCGCTACTTTGCCCCCCAGCAAGAGCAGCGTATAGCACGGCGGGGCAGCAGGGTAGCGGGGCAGACCCGACTACTCAGCGGCCCCGCCGCCCCGCTTCGTATGCCAACCTTGAATCGAGAGCACATGTCCGCTCCCAAACGTCACGTCTTCACGTCCGAGTCGGTCACTGAAGGTCACCCCGACAAGGTGGCTGATCAGATTTCCGATGCGGTGCTCGACGCTATCCTCTCGCGCGATCCCGCGGGCAGGGTAGCCTGTGAGACGCTCGTGACTACGGGAATGGCGGTTGTCGCCGGAGAGATCACCACCGACACGTACGTGCACATTCCGGACCTGGTGCGTGAGACTGTGGCTTCCATCGGGTACACCGATGCCGCCTACGGCTTCGACGGTCGTACTTGTGCCGTACTGACCACGATCGACCGGCAGTCTCCAGACATTGCCATGGGGGTCGATTCCGGCTCCGGAAAAGAACAAGGCGCCGGTGACCAGGGCATGATGTTCGGCTACGCGACCAACGAGACTCGGGAGAAGATGCCGTTACCGATCATCCTGGCGCATCGAATTGCCGAGCGGCTGGCCAGCGTTAGAAAGGGTCTCAACGGCACTCGGATCGATTGGCTGCGGCCGGACGGCAAGTCCCAGGTTTCGGTGGAGTACGAGGACGATCGTCCCATCGGGGTTCGAACGGTGGTGGTGTCCACCCAGCATGCGGAGCGCAATGGGTCGAGACAGCTGGCCCAGAGCACCATCCGCGAAGCGGTGGTAGAGCAGGTCGTGAAGCCGGTTCTGAACGAAGCCGGCCTCGAATTCGGCAGAACCAAATTCCTGATCAATCCCACTGGCCGCTTCGTCATCGGTGGACCCCACGGAGATGCGGGTCTCACCGGGCGCAAGATCATCGTCGATACATATGGCGGCATGGCCCGACATGGGGGTGGAGCGTTCAGCGGCAAGGATCCGTCGAAGGTGGATCGCTCGGCGGCCTACGCGGCACGGTGGGTGGCCAAGAACATCGTGGACGCCAAGCTCGCACGGCGCTGTGAGGTGCAGCTGGCCTACGCGATCGGGGTGGCTCGGCCGGTTTCGGTACTGGTGCAGACATTCGGGACAGGCGAGTTGCCGGATACCGCACTCGAGAAGATCGTCAACGAAGTGTTCGATCTCACGCCAAAGGGCATCATTGACGCCCTCAAACTGAAGCGCCCAATTTACAGACCGACCGCAAGCTATGGACATTTCGGCCGTCAGCCGAAGAGCGGTCAATTCGATGGCAAGAAGGTTGATTTCTTTACCTGGGAACAGTCCGACCGCGTGAAAGATCTGCTGTCGGCTACTCGTTGAGGAGCACATGACCGTAGAGACTGCCATGGCGAAGTACGATGTCAAAGATCTTGCCCTTGCCGACGAGGGCAAGCGACGCACTGAGTGGTCCGAGCGGTCAATGCCGGTGCTGCGTCAGATTCGGGCGCGGTTCGCGAAGGAGAAGCCACTCAAGGGCGTCAAGCTCTCGGCCTGTCTCCACGTGACCACCGAAACCGCCAACCTCATGATCACTCTGCGAGCGGCCGGTGCCGAGATCGCGCTCTGCGCGTCCAACCCGCTCTCGACCCAGGACGACGTGGCGGCCCACCTGGTTCGCGATCATGGCGTTCGGGTATTCGCGATCAAGGGCGAGGACCATAAGACCTATTACACCCACATCGCGCAGGCGCTCGCTTTCGGCCCGCAGATGACACAGGACGACGGGGCCGACCTGGTCGGAGCGCTCCACATGATTGCGCTGAACCGCCTCGACGACCTCGCTCCCCCCATTCGGCAGTGGGTCGAGAGCATGTCGCAATCCGAGCGGAAGGAGCTGGTCTCGGCGGTGCGCGGTTCCACCGAGGAGACCACCACGGGGGTCATCCGCCTTAAGGCGATGGCGAAGGAAGGGGTGCTTCAGTTCCCCATCATTGCGGTGAATGATTCGAATACCAAGCACATGTTCGACAACCGCTATGGAACCGGCCAGTCGACGCTGGACGGGGTGGTGCGGGCGACGAACCTGCTGTTGGCCGGAAGCACCGTTGTGGTTGCGGGGTACGGCTGGTGCGGCCGCGGGGTGGCGAGTCGTGCAAGGGGCGCAGGTTCACATGTCATCGTGACCGAGATCGATCCGCTTCCGGCACTCGAGGCCCGGATGGACGGCTTCGAGGTCATGACCATGGCAGAAGCTGCCCCGCTGGGAGACCTGTTCATCACCCTGACCGGCAATCTCCACGTCATCAGGCCCGAGCACTTCTCGGCCATGAAAGACGGCGCCATCGTCTGCAACTCAGGGCATTTCAATGTCGAGCTCGATCTCGAGGGCTTGGCCGGAATTGCCACTGCCCGCCGGTACGTGCGAGAGATGGTTGAAGAGTTCGTGGTGAAGGGACGTCGCATCATGGTGCTGGGTGAGGGACGGCTGATCAACCTCGCCGCTGCCGAAGGTCACCCGGCGAGCGTCATGGATATGTCCTTCGCAAATCAGGCGCTGGCGGCGGAAGTGCTTGCGAAAGACGCCGAGAAGATGACCAAAGCGGTTCATCGGCTTCCCATTGCGGTAGATCAGGAAATTGCCCGGCTCAAGCTCCAGGCCATGGGAGTCGCTATCGACACTCTGACGCCGGAACAGGTCAAGTACCTGGCGAGCTGGGATGCCGGAACGTAGGCGGATGCCTTCATGATCGAAGTCATGGTCGCGCATCTCGGCCTCGATCGCACCACTAACACCCCGGTCGTAATTCTTCGCGAGAAGGACGGTACCCGTGTCCTGCCGATCTGGATCGGTCCCGCTGAGGCGAGCGCGATCGCCATGGAGCTGCAGGGCATGAAGGCCCAGCGACCGCTCACGCATGATCTTCTCAAACAGATTCTGGTGGGACTCGGGGGAGATCTCCGGCGGGTGGTGATCAGCTCAGTCAAGGAGAACACCTACTTTGCCGAGCTGCTGATCCGACGCGAGGACCATGTCTTTCAGGTAGACGCCAGACCTTCCGACAGTATTGCTCTCGCCCTTCGCATGCGGGCACCCATCTTCACGAGCGACCAGCTGCTCGATCAGAGCGGCGTCGAGACGGATGAGCCCTCGCCCGATCCGTCACTCGAGGCCGATAAGCTGAAGGATTACCTGGAGAAGATGGATCCGCAGGACTTCGGGAAGTTCAATCCGTAGTTGGGGAAAGGCGGGAAGAGCGGGAATGACGGGAAGGTGGTTCGGTACTCTCCTTCCTTCCCGGTTTGCGTTCTGCTTAAGGTTTGTCGTCCTAGCCTTGTTTCCCGTCGTTCCTATCCTCTCCGCCCAATCCATCCCCGCCGAAGGCCTCGTCCTTCGACCCGACTCCACTCCCGTCCGCGGCGTCCGCGTCGTCCTGCACCGGGTCGGACAGCTGCTCCAGGGACCTCTCGACTCGACCACCACAGACCACCGGGGACGATTTCGATTTCGATTCCGGGCGGATACCTCAGCGATCTACCTGCTGAGCGCCCGGCACAGCGGCATCGAATACTTCTCACCTCCGGTGCACACCAACCCGGCGCGGCCCGACACCGCTCTGCGGATCATCGCGTACGATACCTCGAGCACCGCTCCCATCTCGATCGAAGCCCGGCACCTCGTGGTCTCCCGCCCGGGTGACGATGGTTCGCGCAACATCCTGGACCTGATCGTCCTGAGAAACGCGGGACAGCGCACCCGGATTGCTCCAGACAGCGCCCGCCCGACCTGGATCGGGCAACTCCCTCGGGGAACGATGGGCTTGGAGCTCGGCGAAAGCGACGTCTCGCCTGAAGCGGTGGATCGTCAGGGTGATTCGCTCATTGTCACGGCGCCTATTGCACCGGGAGAGAAGCAGCTCACGCTCGAATACCTGGTCCCTGCCGGCCATCCTGTCCTGGAACTTCCATTGACGGAAGCAGTGCCGATGTTGAACGTGCTCGCTGAGGAATCCAATGTGGTGGTGAGCGGCGGCACGCTCGTATATGCCGACAGCCAAAAGCTTCAGGGTCGCTCGTTCCGGCGCTGGAGCGGTACAGGTCCGACAGGAGGGCTCGTTCGCGTGGTGCTTCCCGGACGCCCGCAGGCTCCGGAGTGGTTCCTGTCCGCCCTCGTCGCCGCCGTGGCGGTCGCGCTGGCGGCGGCAGGCTGGAGGTTGGCGACTAGGCGGGCCACCGTTCGCATAACGACTGATGAGTTGCTCGAGAGAGTCGCGAACCTCGACCTGCGCTACGACGGTCGTAAAGACGAGCTGTCCGCCGACGAGTGGAGACAGTATCAGGTGGAGCGGGCTCGGTTGAAGAGCTTGCTCGAGAGCTCTCTTGCGGCCCGAGGCCCGAGCCGGTAGACTAGCGCTGCGGAATAACTGAAGACACACGAACGGGGCTACTCGGAAGCCGGTGAAAATCCGGCGCGGCCCCGCCACTGTAACGGGTGCCTGGCCTAGACGGCCAGGCTCTCCACTCAGAAAGCCACTGGGAAACCGGGAAGGCGAGTGGAGTCCCGAAGCCAGGAGACCTCTCCGTTCGTGCCACCATGAAGCCCTCGGGGGAGGGTTGGTGGCGCGCCCGACAGCCCCTACGGCTCTCGCTCTCGCCCATCCTCCGAGTCAGGAAGATGGGCATGATCGTTTTACATCCCGATCGTCGATCACATTCAGGAATCCGCTCGTTCTCCGCTATCCTCATGGTGGTGATGGCGGCGGCGTGCCGCAGTGCCGGCGCTCCGGACGGACGTTTCATTGCGGTCGACGATGCTGGAGACACTGTCCGGCTCGCCGCTCCGGCCCGCCGGGTGGTCTCTCTCATTCCCGCCACTACAGAGCTCCTCTTTGCGATAGGTGCCGGCTCGGCGGTGGTCGGCCGCACCAGCTACTGCGATTTCCCGGCGGCTGCGAAATCGGTTCCCAACCTGGGCGATGGTATCAAGCCCAACATCGAGGCGGTCATCGCCAGCCGCCCTGACCTTGTCATTCTCTACAACTCGGGACAGAACGCCGCAGTGGCCGGTCGGCTGCGCGAGCTCGGTGTTCCTGCGATACGGCTCAATACCGACGCGCTGAGCAGCGTTCCACGCGTCGCCCACCTGCTCGGCAGGCTCACCGGCCATGACAAGGCCGCCGATTCGCTCAGTGCAGTGTTCGATACCGCCCTGGCATCGGCGTCGCAGCCGGTCACGGGGCGGAGGCCGAAGGTCCTGCTGCTGGTCTGGGAACAGCCTCCCATGACTATCGGCCGTGGCAGCTTCCTGAACGAGCTCCTCGAACGCGCCGGCGGCGAGAACCTGTTCGCCGACGTTGCCGGAACCGACGGTGTAGTGAGCATCGAGGCCGTCGCGGCTCGGAATCCGGATCTGATCTTCACTACCGCCGAAGGGCCTTCTGCTTTCGCGACCCGGCCCGAATGGCAGGCAGTGCCCGCGGTCCGAGAGAAGCGATTCCTCCATGTGACCGGCTCCGAGTTCAATCGCCCGAGCCCCAGGTCGCCCACCGCCATCCGGCATCTGAGCGCAAAGCTCCAGGGAGAAGAACGCTGAGCGCGTCACGCGTAGCCGGTCTGGCAGCGATGGTCATCGCATGCCTCATAGGCGGCCTCAGTGCCGGAGCGGTGCCGCTTCCGCTCAGCGCTGTGTGGGATGGACTCTGGAGTGGCAGCTCCGACGCGTCATCGATCGTCCGAGACCTGCGCGCTCCGCGAGTGATGCTGGCTTTTCTCGTCGGCGGCAGCCTCGGGGTCAGCGGCGCGGCCCTCCAGGCCATGATCAGGAACCCGCTCGCAGAGCCGTATCTCCTGGGTCTATCCAGCGGGGCCGGTCTCGGAGCAGTGATCGCGATCGCCACCCGCGCCGGGGGGGCCTGGGCCGTGCCAATCGCGGCGTTCGTCGGAGCGCTGGCAGCTGTCGCCCTGGTTTATCGGCTGAGTTTGGTCTCCGGTCGCCGGCTCGATCCCCACGTGCTGCTGCTGTCCGGGGTCGTGGTTGGAGCATTCGCCGGTGCGCTCATGAGCGCGGTCATGGTCCTGTCCGACGCGCCCGGCGTCCGAAATGCATTCCTCTGGCTGCTGGGTGGCTTCGGGGCGGCATCATGGCGCGCCCTGGGTGTATTCAGTGTCTACGCCTCCCTCCCGGTCGCCCTCCTTCTGCTTCACGCCCGATCGCTCGACCTCATTGCACTCGGTGATGAGCCAGCGCAGCACCTCGGAGCGGATGTGGACCGTCTGCGGCGACTGGTCTATCTGTGTACCGCATTGCTGACGGCGGCGAGTGTGGCCACCTGCGGCATCATTGGATTTGTCGGTCTGGTCGTGCCGCACGCAGTCCGAACCATGTTTCGGCCGCTGCATCGAACATTGCTGCCAGTCGTGTTTGTGGTCGGCGGCTGTTTTCTGGTGCTGGCCGACGTCGTCTCGCGGGTGGTCGTTCGTCCACTCGAGCTTCCCGTGGGTGTAGTCACGGCACTCATCGGCGTGCCTTTGTTCGCGCTGTTGCTTCGGAGAACGCTGGCATGATCCTGCAGGCCAGATCGGTCACCGTGCGATATCGCGGTCGAGTACCGCTGGCGCTCGATCGGGTCAGCTGCCACGTCGGGAGCTCGGAGCTCGTGGCCGTCGTCGGACCCAACGGCAGTGGGAAGACGACGCTGGTGCGGGCGATGCTGGGCCTTCTTCGCCCCGAGCAGGGGTCGGTGCTCGTGGATGGTCGTCCGGTGGGCTCGTGGTCACGTCCGGAGCTGGCTCGGATCGTCGGCGTCGTCGGACAGCAGGAGGAGGCCGTGTTTCGCCTGAGTGTGGCCGAAACGGTGATGCTGGGGCGCTATGCTCACCTCGGCCCTCTGGCGCAGCCGAGAGACGTTGACCGAGCCGCAGTGCGTTCCGCCCTGGAGCGATGCGACATCGTCGACCTGGCCGACCGGCCGATTGACGCCCTTTCCGGTGGAGAGTGGAAACGCGTTCGCGTGGCTCGCGCCCTGGCCCAGGAGCCCCGGGTGCTGGTGCTGGATGAGCCGACTGCCTCCCTCGACATCCGCCATGAGATGGAGCTGTTCGAGCTGATCCGCCAGCTCGTCGATGGCGGACTGGCCGGGCTTGTGATCACCCACCACCTGAACCTCGCCGCAAGGTTTGCGGACCGTATCGTCCTGCTGAACCAAGGAGTGGTTGTGGCGGAGGGTCTGCCATCGACAGTGCTGAACCGCGACACACTTTCCCGGGTCTTCGAATGGCCCGTCGTCATACGGGAATGGTCCGATGGGTCGCCGCAGGTGGTGCCGCTACGAGCGGATGAAAAGGAGAACTATCCATGATTGCACGTGTGGTCGTGATTGCTGCCATGAGTGTGCTGCCCACCTTCGCGAGGGCCCAGGAAACCCAGGACACCACCCGGCTCGAGGAATTGGTGGTCACTCCGACCCGCCTGCCCACCGAGCCGGATGGGGTGGTGTCTTCGGTAACCAGTATCAAGGGTGAGGACCTGCGCACCCGCGGCGTACACTTCGTTCAGGATGCGCTGCGTGAAGTCCCCGGAGCCTCGGTGGTGCAGGTCGGTTCGTTCGGAGGTGTAACCTCGCTCTTCCTCAGAGGCGGCGAGAGCGACTACGTGAAGGTGCTGATCGACGGCGTTCCCGCCAATCAGGCAGGCGGCGCGTTTAACTGGGCGAATCTCACCACCGACAACGTCGATCGGATCGAGATCCTGCGCGGGCCAGGCAGCGTCATCTACGGATCGGATGCAGTGAGTGGGGTCGTGCAGATCTTTACTCGCCAGGGCCATCCCGGGCTGTCGGTGGAAGGTGGCGGTGAGGCGGGAACTTTTGGCACCATCAACGGGCACGGTTCCGTCCTAGGGGGCACCTCCAAGGTCGGCTACTCCGCGGATGCCAGCCGTTTTTCGACCGACGGCATATACCCGTTCAATAGCGACTACGGCAACACCGCCTTGAGTGCTTCAATTCGTGCCCTTCCCGATGCCCGCACAGACGCGACCGTCTCGGCTCGCTTCAACGACAGCCGTTACCATTTTCCGACGGATTTCGCCGGCATTTTGTCTGACAGCAACCAGGCGAGTACTGAGGAGATGCTGTCACTCGCAGCGGACGTGGGCCGCCGGTTCAGCGATCGGGTCGATGTACGCCTGACCGCGGGCGGGAGTCGCACCGAGGGAACTTTCGATGATGTGCCGGATAGTCCCTCCGATACGCTCGGCTTCGGCTTTGCTTCCCATCGAGATTCACGAGCGGAGCGCGGCACTCTGGACGCTCGGGTGAACGCCACTGTGGGAGACGTAGTCACCATCACTACCGGAGCCCAGGTAGAGCGCGAAAGTGAGCGGCAGTCCGGTGAAACGACCTCGAACTTCGGTGGGATTGCCACGACGCCGGATACGCCGTTTGACCGGAACCGCACGACGTTCGGCTACTATGCTCAGGGCCTCCTCGATCTCCCCGGCGGGCTGGCTGTCAACCTGAACGGCCGTCTGGATGACAACAGCGCTTTCGGCACCTTCTTCACCTATCGCGCGGGAGCAGCGTACCGACTATGGAGCGGTACCAGAATACGAGGATCAATCGGCCGATCGTTCAAGGCGCCGACCTTTTGCGAACAGTACTGCGATGCCCCGTTCGTCGTTGGTGACTCCTCACTCCGGCCGGAGCGCTCTACCAGCTGGGAAGCCGGTGTGGAGCAGGAGCTTGTGGTGGGCCGATTGTCGGTCTGGGCCACCTACTTCAACCAGCGCTTCACGGACATGGTCGTATACGATGCGAGCGGTGCTCCCGGCGACCCAACCTACCGCAATGGCGCCGCAGCGAGGTCCCGAGGGCTCGAGACCGGTCTTTCTGTCGTCATGGGAAGCGGCGCCAGCGCCTCAGCTTCATATACCTACCTGAGCACCCTGGCCACCGATGATGCAGGGCTGCCATCCGCGACGTTTGCAGCCGGGTCGCGTCTGATACGACGTCCGCAACACTCGGCGGAGATAACGCTCCGGGGCCGGGTTCTCGACCGTGCTACCCTGGGTGGATCGGTGTCCTACACCGGCGCGCGAGACGATGTGGATTTCAGGGAGTTTCCTGCTGCGGTGCTGCGGCTGCCGGCGTATACCTTGGTCAACGTGACGGCTGACGTCGAAGTGATACGTGCCGCACCGGGCAGACCTGGCGTATCAGGGGTGTTAAGGGTCGAGAACCTGTTCAATGAACGCTATGAGCCGGTCGTGGGGTTCACGGGGCGCCGCCGGGGAGTGTTCGGCGGCGCGAAATTCCGGTTCTAGGTTGTACCGACTGGCGGCGGGCTGCCAGTGCTCCGATCTTTCGGCATGGCCGCATTCCGAGACCGATTGCTGGTACTGGCGAGCTTCGCAGGAGCCGCGTGCGCGGAAACATCAGCGCCGCTGCCCCCGCCGGAAGAAGTCGTTGTCGTCCTGAATACCACGGCGGCAACGCTGAGCCTGGTTCCGGTCCTGTCGCCGAACCAGGTCTCGACCGTGCCGCTCGGTGCCTCGGATGTAGAACCCGTAAGTGTGGCGACGCGTGGTGCCACCGCCGTGGTGCCGCTGCGGGGGCGAGACGCACTCGCGGTGCTGGACCTGCGAGAGGGTACGCTGGTGAATACCATCCGCCTGGCGCCGGGCTCCGGTACCGCTGGGGCGGCCTTGGTGAGTGATTCGGTAGCATACGTCTCCAATGCAAATCTGAATACGGTAACCAGGGTGGATCTATCCACTGGTGACACTGCCAGTGTCGCAGTGGGGAACACGCCGCAGCACGTGACCTTCACCCGTGGGCGGATACTCGTCATGAATGCCAATCTCGATTCACTGGGCAAACCAGCCGGTGAGAGCTCGATCAGCATCATCGACCCCGCGAATCGCGGGGCAGGTGCCGTGGGCACGATTCCGCTGGTTGGACCCGGCAACGCGCGCTTCAGCACCGTCGCCGGAGACGGAATGCTCTATGTCATCCAGGAAGGTGATCCCAGTGTCGACGAAGGCCGGCTGTCGATCGTCGATCCCGTCGAACGCCGGGAGGTTGCCAGCTTCGGTGGCTTCGGATTTGGACCCGGCGACCTGACGGCCGACGACGGAGACCGGCTGCTGATCAGCTCACGGACCGAAGGGCTGATGGAGTTCGATAGTGCCGAACGGATCGTGGTGCGCGGCGAGGGCGATGGGGTAGTCATTCCCGCCAATACCGGGGTGGCAGTCGACTCGCAGGGTCGAATCTACGCCCTCGAGGCTGGCTGCTCGGGCCGTGGAGTTCTCCATGTACTTCGGCAGGATTTCAGTGAGATCCGGACGGTGACGGTTGGGCAGTGTGCCTCTCAGGCGCTGCTCGCACGCGTTCCGGCCGCTGGAGTGGAGTCAACCGACAGCGCCGACATGTAGCCTCTCCGTGGGGCTACATTCCCAACCATGCCCCTGGTTTCCACCCCTGCCATCGTGATCTCCAGCCTGAGATACAGCGAGACATCCAAGATCGTGAGGCTGGCTACGCGCGAGCACGGCGTGCAGAGCGTTATCGCCAAGGGCGCTCTTCGACCCAAAAGCCGGTTCGGTGCCGCCCTGCAGCTTCTGAGTGAAGGTCAGGCACAATTCGTTCTCAAGGAGAACCGGGAGCTTCATCTGCTCACCGGATTCGACCTTCGGCGCCTGCATGTCGGACTCGCGACTGATCTGGAGCGATACTCGGTGGCCTGTGCCCTGGCTGAGGTAATGCTCCGCTTTGCCCCACCGGACCCCCACCCCGAAAGCTTCGACCTGCTGCAGCACGCGCTGGCGGAGCTGGAACAGACATCCCCTACGCAAGTCGACGCACTCGGATACCGTTTGCTATGGCAGATGGTGAGCGTGCTCGGCTTCGAGCCCACGCTTGATCACTGCGCGATAGATGGAACACCTCTCGCCGGAGAAGGAGCGCTGCCTTTCAGCACACGGGAGGGCGGAGCGCTCTGCTCCACCTGCGCTTCCCATTATGGAGCAACTCAGCTCCCCGAGCAGGCAAGGGCCGGTCTCGCCGCCCTCCTGGATCCCGAAGTCGAGCTTCCTTGGTTGGATGACAAGCACGGCGCTGCCCACCGCCGGCTGCTGGCTCGATACATCCGCTACCACCTCGCCGAAGGTGCCGAGCTTCCGGCGCTGGAATTCTGGTCTCAACGTCCATGGGTAACGGCGTGATTATCGGAACGGCCGGTCACATCGACCATGGTAAGTCCGCGCTGGTCACCGCCCTGACGGGACGACCCGTGGACCGCCTGGCAGAGGAACGGAGACGCGAGATCACCATCGAGCTGAACTTCGCGCCACTGGATCTGGGGCAGGGGCACATCGCCGGTATCATCGATGTTCCCGGTCACGAGGATTTTATCCGTACCATGGTCGCGGGAGCATCGGGAATCGACCTGGCGCTCCTGGTGGTGGCGGCAGACGAAGGCATCATGCCCCAGACCGAGGAGCACCTCACGATTCTGGAGCAGCTGGGAATCCCCGCGGGACTTCCGGTGCTCACCAAAACCGATCTCGTCGACCCCGAGTGGCTTCAGCTGGTGACGGCCGAGCTGGTGGAGCGGCTCTCACGGTCTCGCATTGCCTTCGAAGTTCCCATGGCGGTATCCGCCCGGACCGGAGAGGGGATAGAGGCGCTGAGAGACCACCTTCGACACTTGGCTGAAGGTCTGCCTCTGAGCCTGCCCCCCGATGCATTCAGAATGCCGATCGATCGGTGCTTTTCGGTGCCGGGTGTGGGCACGGTCGTAACCGGCACCTCATGGTCGGGAAGGCTCCGCCTGGGCGATACGGCGATAGTCTGGCCTTCTGGGTTGCAGGGACGAGTTCGCTCTCTGGAAAGCTACGGGCAGCCGGTCGAACGAAGCCTTCCACGTGCAAGGACCGCCGTGGGCATTGCCGGACTCGATCGCCACGCCATCCGTCGCGGAGATGTGCTCGTCACCGATGATCTCGCGTGGCGCTCGACGTCCGCCCTCGACGTCGAGATCGACCTGGTACCAGCCGCGCTCAAATCCCTGACTTCCCGATCGCGCGTACGACTTCACCTGGGAACCGCGGAAATCATGGCGCGAGTGCTTCCCCAAGTGCCGATCGACCCCGGGAGCCGGGGCCTGGCGAGGCTGAAGCTGGAGGGGTCCACCATCGCGCGGGCCGGAGATCGTTTCGTGCTGCGAAGCTACAGTCCAGTGACCACTATAGGAGGCGGCCTGGTCCTGGATCCTATACCGCCCGGGCGCCGCAGCGTCTGGCCTTCGGGAGTTTCCGCGACGGACCCGGCACACAGACTCGAGGCGGCTCTGCTGCGGCATCACGAGGGCATCGGCACGGAATCTCTGCCGATCATGCTGGGTCTGCCGCGCGCGGCAGCGACCCAAGTGGCCCGGGGCCTGCGCGGGGCCCGGCTGCTCGAAGAGACTTGGGTCAGACAGGAGACGGTGGAAGAGGCCGGCTCCCGCGCCTTATCGGTCCTGCGGGAGTATCACCGCCAGCATATCAGTGAACCTGGTATGCCGTTGGAGACGCTGCGGCATTCCATCGGGGCCGGGCATCTGGTAGTAGAAGCCGCTCTGAATGACTCCATCCGGGCTGGCCGGATCCGCCGGATGGACGGAGTGATTGCTCTGGCCGGGTTCGTGCCCCGCGTGGTGGGTGGGGATCCCGAGATCGAACGAGTGGTCGGATTGCTCCTGGAGGCCAACCTGACACCACCGTCGGTACCGGAGCTCGAGCGTTCATCCGGACGCCGGGATGTCCTGGCGGTCCTGCGTCTGGCTGCGGCACGAGGGCGGGTGGAGGCAGTCGAGCGGGACCGGTACTACACCCGCGAAGCTCTGGAGCAGTTCACTTCGGTGCTCACCGAGCTGGGTAGGGAAGGAGACATCGTTCCTTCAGCGATTCGGGACCGGCTGGGTATAACCCGGAAATACCTTATTCCCCTGCTCGAATGGGCGGATGGGAAAGGGATTACCGTAAGGGTTGGTGAAGGCCGGCGGCTGAGAGGGGACCGATCCTAGACTTCCCGACTTTGCCTGGCCATCTTGAGCTAGCACCACGTTCACAATCCTGTCCCCCGGAGGTGCCCACCACCGTTTTACATCTTGTTTGAAGAGGAGCGCCCATGGTCCGCCTGGTGTGGCCGGGGTGGTGGCTCGGGCTTCTGGTGGGGGCAGGCTCCCCGGTCGCGGCACAGGCCAATGTGCTCCCTCCGAGGGTCGAGCTGAAGGAGAACTACCCCAATCCGTTTTTCCCGGCAACGACGATTCCCTTCGAAATTTCCCGGGAGGTATGCACAAGGGGTCATCAGCCGGTTGTCAGTCTGAAGATTTACAACGTGCTCGTGCAGGTGATCGCGATCCCAACCCTGGCCCTCGGGTCCAGCGAGCGTCTTGATAGCCTCCGGTTGCGTTGCGGCGAGTACCGCGCTTACTGGGACGGCCAGTATCTGGATGGAAAACGTGAAGCCAGTCCCGGGGTGTACTACTACCAGCTCACGGTCGATGGTGAGCGGTTTACCCGGAAGATGATCGCACAGAAGAAAATCACGAGCAAGAAATAGGTGAAGAGGCAGCTCCGGGGGCTGCCTCTTTGCGTTTGCGGTAACCACCTTCCGCTAGGGCCTAGGAATGCCAGAATGCTGCCAAAGCGGCAGAATTTCAGGGTATACCGCTTGCCTCGACCAACCGCGGGTGGTTAATGATTTGCCGGCGCGCAGGGTCCTTGCAGCGTCGGTCGCTTTGCTATGTGAGGGTTGAATGATCCGACCAGAGAGATTGACAATAAAAGCGCAGGAAGCTCTCCGAGATGCTGGAGAGCTGGCGCGTGCTCGTGGCAACCCGGTGGTCAACGACGCGCACCTGCTGTCAGCCCTGCTCGCACAGGACGAGGGTGTTGTCCGACCGCTCCTCCAAAAGGCGGGGCTCAACCTCACCGGCCTCGCCGATGAGCTGGAGCGGGAGCTCGGTCGTTTTCCGACCCAGTCGGGCGGAGGAGCAGAGCCGAGCTTCAGTCGTGAGGTGCAGCGGCTCTTCGATCGGGCCGATGGAGAGGCGAGAAAACTGGGCGACGGGTACATCTCGACCGAGCATCTTCTCCTGGCGATGGCCGGGGAGAAGGGCACCACGCTCCGCACACTGCTGGGTTCCCAGAACATCTCGGCAGATGACCTGCGAACCGCTCTTCAGAACGTTCGGGGATCCCATCGCGTGACCGACCAGTCGCCAGAAGAGAAGTACCAGGCGCTGGAGCGATACACACGCAACCTTACTGAAGAGGCTCGGAAGGGAAAGCTGGACCCCGTTATTGGTCGTGACGAGGAAATTCGCCGGTGCATGCAGGTGCTCTCGCGGCGGACCAAGAACAACCCCGTATTGATCGGTGAGCCCGGTGTGGGCAAAACGGCAATTGTCGAGGGCTTGGCGCAGCGGATCGTCAACGGTGACGTGCCCGAGTCTCTGCGCAACCGCGAGCTCGTCGCGCTCGACGTAGGAGCGCTGCTGGCCGGAGCCAAGTTCCGGGGCGAGTTCGAGGAGCGGCTGAAGGCGGTGGTGAAAGAGCTGACAGAGAGCCAGGGCAAGTACATCACGTTCATCGACGAGCTGCACACCATCGTCGGGGCCGGCGCGGCCGAAGGCGCCATGGATGCCAGTAACATGTTGAAGCCGCCCCTGGCTCGGGGCGAGCTGCACGTCATCGGAGCGACAACGCTCGATGAATACCGCAAGCACGTGGAGAAGGATCCCGCGCTCGAGCGCCGGTTCCAACCGGTGATGGTGCCTGAGCCCACAGTTCAGGATACGATCGCCATTTTGCGCGGCCTGAAAGAGCGTTACGAGATCCACCACGGCGTCAGGATCACCGACAACGCGATCATCGCGGCTGCCACGCTTTCAGATCGCTACATCGGCGACCGCTTTCTGCCGGACAAGGCCATCGACCTGATCGATGAAGCCGCGAGCCGGTTACGGATCGAGATCGACAGCCTTCCGCAGGAAATCGACGAGGTGGAACGGCGCATCGTACAGCTCGAGATCGAGCGGCAGGCCCTGCTCAAGGAAAGGGACAAGGCGGCGGTGGAGCGCCGGGAAGCGTTGGAACGCGAGATCTCGACACTTCGTGAGAAGACCAATGCCATGAAAGCGCAGTGGCAGGCCGAGAAGTCTGCGCTACAGGAGATGCAGGGCTTCAAGCAGGAGATCGAGAGCGTGCGCGCGGAGATAGAACAGGTTACTCGCCGCGGCGATCTCCAGCGGGCTGCGGAGTTGCGGTACTCCAGGCTGCCTGAGCTCGAGCGTCGTCTGGCAGACGATGAGCGGCGGCTGCACGAGATCCAGGCCGGAGCCATGTATCTGAAGGAGGCGGTGGACGCGGAGGACATCGCTGAGATCGTTTCCAAGTGGACGGGCATTCCGGTGTCGAAGATGATGGAATCCGAGCGGGAGCGGCTTACCCGGCTGGAGGACGAGCTCGCACGCCGCGTCATCGGTCAACGGGCTGCTGTGACAGCCGTCGCCAATGCCGTGCGCCGGAGCCGGGCCGGCTTGCAGGACCCGAACCGTCCTCTGGGCTCCTTCATCTTCCTGGGACCCACAGGCGTCGGTAAGACGGAGACCGCCCGTGCTCTCGCGGAGTTTCTGTTCGATGACGAGCGCGCCATGATCAGGCTGGACATGTCCGAGTACATGGAGAAACACTCGGTCGCACGCCTGATCGGTGCACCGCCTGGATACGTCGGCTATGAGGAGGGCGGGCAGTTGACCGAAGCTGTGCGCCGGCGCCCGTATAGCGTGATTCTTTTCGACGAGATCGAAAAGGGTCATCCGGATGTATTCAACGTGCTGCTCCAGATCTTGGACGATGGGAGGCTTACCGACAGCCAGGGCCGTCTGGTGGACTTCCGGAACAGCGTCATCATCATGACTTCGAATATCGGTAGCCAGTACATCGTGGATGCCGGGGTGCAGGCGGATGCGGGCTGGGAGAAAGTGGAAGAGCGAGTTCGTCATGAGCTCCGCAGCCACTTCCGTCCCGAGTTCCTGAACCGGGTCGACGATATCATCGTCTTCCGGCAGCTGAGCCGGGAGGATCTGGTCCAGATCGTGGACCTGCAGCTGGCAAAGCTCCGTCAGACGCTTGCCGCGCGGCATATCAATCTGGAAGTCTCGCCGGCCGCCAAGACGCTCATCGCGGCTCAGGGGTATGACCCAGTGTACGGAGCTCGTCCGCTCAAGCGGGTCATTCAGCGGCTGCTCCAGAATCCGATCGCACTCGAGTTGCTGGAGGGGAATTTCCACGAGGGCGATACCATCAGGGTCGAGCCGAAGGGCGAGATCCTGCGCTTCGATAAGGTGGCTGTAGCTGAGCCGCCGGCTGTGCCAGAGATGGCCGGTGCGTAGAGGGACGCCGTCGCCGAGTGATCTTGCGGGAATGGAGGCCGCCCTCAGGCTGGCACGGGCGGCCTCCGTGCGTGAAGAAGTGCCGGTGGGAGCGGTGGTGGTTGCCGAAGGGGATGTGCTGGGCGAGGCGCACAATGAGACGGTGCAGCGACGAGATCCCACGGCTCACGCCGAGCTGCTGGCGTTGCAACGAGCACTCGGGCGGGTGGGCGAAGACCGGCTGCTGATGGCCACCATGTACATCACCCTTGAGCCATGCGCGCAATGCGCGGGCGCAATCGTGCTGGCGAAGGTCGGACGGGTCGTCTTCGGCGCCTACGACGGGCGGTGCGGCATGGCCGGATCCGTGTACGACCTACTCCGCAATCCGCGGCTGAACCACCGCCCTGAAGTGGTGGGTGGTCTCATGGCCGAGGAGTGCGGTGAGATCCTCAAGCGGTTCTTTGTGAGCAGGCGGATGGGATTATAGAAAAATCAACGGATGGTGAGGCACTGCCCAGGAGAGAGTGAGTGCGGGTAGGGCGGTCGCGGCTTGGATGGCTCTTGGCAGCTACCTATCTGGTCGCGTTTGTAGTGGCGTACGTCGATGCGATCGGGCGGCGTGGGACCTTCGTCTACGATATTTGGCTCGACATTCTGAGCCTGCCCTACATCCTCCTCGTAGGCCGACTGCTCCTTCGAAGTCCCACTTTCGCGGTGCATGCTCATGAGCCGTTGGGACTCGTGCCGGCAGTTGTGTTTTGTAGCGCAGTTGTGTTCGTGCTCGGAGCTTTTCTGGAACACGGGCTCCGGAGCATGTTCCGCAGAAGCTGGTCGCGGACTGGGAAAGTCAGTGCCCCATGAGCGGGGGGGCGCCGATGCAAGATCGAGAGTCAGGAAGCACTGCCAGTGTGGCGATCGAGTGCATTGTGCCGATCCTCCGCGTCACGAGCCTCCCCGCGAGCGTCCAGTATTTAGAGATGTCCTACTCACTCGTGTGTGGGTTCTTCTCGCTCGCGCATCTCCGAAGACATCCTCCCGCCTAATTACGGCGGCCCGATGCAATCACCTGCATTCGGAGTCTTCCATGCGCCCGCACCATTTCCGTCCTGTCCGGTTCACTCCGGCCCTGCTGCTGTTTCTTCTCGTTACGCTGACAACAAGTGCTGCCAGTCCGCCGGTCCGATCTCAGGGAACCGGCCGAGTGACAGGACACGTCCGGGACCAGAACGGCACCGCGGTCATCAACGCGCAGGTGTTCGTGTTGGGGACGGCTCTCAACACGCTTAGCGATAGGACGGGAGCGTATAATCTGCCGGCGGTACCTGAAGGCACTCAACAGATTCGAGCAGCATTCATCGGCTACAAGTCCTCCCAGGCCACGATCAGCGTTCGAGGCGGCCGGACCACGATTCATGATTTCGAGCTCGAGCCCTCGGCCGTTCATCTGGAACGAACTGACGCTCAGCGACAAAGGGGAGGGAGACGTACCCCAGAGCGCACCGGTTCGGAAAGACGCCAAGGAACAACGGGTCCAGGTGCGCGGTGGAGTGGCGCCAGCTCCAGCCATCAATGGCCTCGCAGCCGAGCCGTGGCGCTGGCAGCGTGAGCCGGGCAACACCGAAGCCTATGCCCGGATCGAGGACAACCGTTTCCTGCCCGCGATCTCCAATCCGTTGTCCACTTTCTCGGTGGATGTGGACGCCGCCTCGTACAGCAACGTGCGGCGTTTCCTGAGTCAGGGCGCGATGCCCCCGGCCGATGCGGTCCGACTGGAAGAAATGGTGAACTACTTCAGCTATACCTACCCCGACCGGACCGGGAAGCATCCCTTTGCCGTAGCAACCGACGTCGGTCCCTGCCCGTGGGCGCCTGAACACCGTCTGGTTCGCATTGGTCTGCAGGCCAAAAAGATTGCCACCCGGGATCTGCCGCCGAGCAATCTGGTTTTTTTGATCGATGTGTCAGGCTCCATGCAGTCGTGGGACAAGCTGCCACTGGTCAAGCAGGCCTTTCGGGCGCTGGTCAACGAGCTGCGCGCGCAGGATCGCGTCGCCATCGTGGTGTACGCCGGTAACGCCGGTCTGGTACTGCCATCAACCTCTGGGGCAGACAAGGCGACGATCCTGGAGGCCATCGAAAGACTGGAGGCAGGCGGGTCGACTGCCGGTGGGGCAGGGATCAAGCTGGCGTACGACGTGGCACGAGACAACTATCTCCCGGAAGGCAACAACCGGCTGATTCTGGCGACGGATGGTGACTTCAACGTCGGCGTGAGCTCCGATGCGGAGATGATTCGGCTGGTGGAGGCGCGGCGCGAGGAGGGAACCTTTCTCACCGTGCTGGGATTCGGCACCGGGAATTTGAAGGACACGAAGATGGAGCAGATGGCCGACAAAGGGAACGGCCACTACGCGTACATCGACAGCTTCAGGGAAGCGAAGAAGGTGTTCGTCCGCGAGTTCGGCGGAACCCTCTTCACCGTGGCCAAAGACGTAAAGATCCAGGTCGAGTTCAACCCGGCCCGGGTCCAGGCCTACCGACTGCTCGGCTATGAGAACCGGCTGCTGAGCCGCGAAGACTTCGCGGACGATCGCAAGGACGCCGGAGAGATCGGGGCGGGGCATACAGTCACTGCCCTGTACGAGGTGGTGCCAGTAGGCGCCACGCCAGTAGCCACGAGTGGCGACAGCCTTACCTATCAACAAGTGGCGATACGGCAGTCGGCACGCAGGAGCTCCGAACTGATGACTGTTCGGCTGCGCTACAAGGAGCCGACAGGTTCCCGGAGCCGCTTGCTGACGACTGCGATCGTCGATGAAGGGAATGCAGCCTCAGCGGACCTGCGGTTTGCCTCGGCGGTAGCCGCCTTCAGCATGCTTCTCCGCAATGCCGAGTCGAAGGGTACGGCGACCTACGAGCTGGTGCTTTCACTGGCGCGGGAGGCTCGTGGCGAGAGATCCGGAAGGTTACCGCGCGGAATTCATCACGATGGTCGATCAGGCCAGAATGCTGAGCACCAAGACCGATACCGCGATGGAGCAGTGAGGAGTGAAAAGTGAAGAGTGAAAAGTGAAGAGTGAAAGTTTACGGTGACGGTGCCAGCATTAGTCTGGGTTCAGGGTGTCTACCGTTACCGTTCACTTTTTACTGTTTACTTTTCACTCTCTTATCTCCGTCTTATCTTTCGCGCACCTTGGACAGGTGGCCGAGTGGCTGAAGGCGTCGGTCTCGAAAACCGGTATACCCGCAAGGGTATCGTGGGTTCGAATCCCACCCTGTCCGTTCCTCCGCACTAACCCCACATTTCCGGCAGCACCCGCTGCCCTGTTTCAGAGTAGTAGGCGGCGGTATCCTTGGGTTCGACCTCCCCACCCAGGCTCTGAAGTGGCAGAACTACCCGAGCAGCTCAGGAGCGGCCTTGCCGATCGCTACCGCATCGAGCGTGAGCTTGGGCGCGGGGGCATGGCCACCGTGTATCTGGCACACGACCTCCGGCACGATCGACCGGTTGCTCTGAAAATTCTCTATGCTGAGCTTGCCGCTAGACTCGGTCCCGAGCGCTTCCAGCGCGAGATCAAACTCGCTGCCCGGCTCCAGCATCCCCACATCCTGACCGTCCACGACTCGGGTGAGACCGCCGGCCAGCTCTGGTACACCATGCCGTTCGTCCGCGGCGAATCCCTGCGGGATCTTCTCCGGCGGGAAGGGCAGCTTCCTGTCGAAGTTGCGGTCGATCTCACTCGGCAGGTAGCGCTCGCGCTCGACTATGCGCACCGGGAAGGCGTAGTGCATCGCGACCTCAAGCCGGAAAACATCCTGCTCTCCGACGGGCAAGCGCTGGTGGCCGATTTCGGCATCGCCAAGGCGATGAGCGCAGCCGGAGATGCCCAGCTGACTGAGACAGGTATGGCCATCGGCACTCCCGCCTACATGTCGCCGGAGCAGGCCGTGGGGGGGCAGGTTGATGGACGGAGTGACGTCTATGCGCTCGGCTGCGTCGTCTATGAGATGTTGGCTGGAGAGCCGCCCTTCAGCGGTGCTACGCCGCAGGCGCTGATCGCCAAACGGGTACTCGAGCCGGTGCCGCACGTGCGCACCTTACGTGAAAGCGTGTCGCCTTCGATGGAGGAGGCGATTACACGAGCACTGGCCAAGAATCCCGCCGACCGTTTCGCCACGGCTGGTGAGTTCGCTCGAGCACTGTCGACGCCAAGCATAACGCCAACGTACCACGGTTCGGCAGAACCGACGCCTCCCAAACGCGCGTCGCGCCGACGTTGGTGGGTGCCGGCTGGGCTGCTTGCATTATTTGCCCTGGGAATCGGCCTGCTGTTCGCGTGGCGCAGGAGTCAACTGCCGAGTGAAGCGGCAAGAGCCGGCCTAACACGTTTGGCAGTGCTGCCTTTCGAGAACCTTGGCCGCCCCGAGGACGATTATTTCGCCGACGGGGTCACCGACGAGGTTCGTGGCAAGCTTACCGGGCTGCCGGGCCTCGAGGTAATCGCCCGCGCCAGCTCGGCTGAGTACAAGCAGACCACCAAGCGACCTCAGCAGATCGGGCGCGAGTTGAGTGTGGATTACCTGCTGACAGGGACGGTCCGGTGGGAGAAAGCTGGCGGCGGGCCGAGCCGAGTGCGGGTGAGCCCTGAGTTGGTCCGGGCCTCGAATGCCTCGACCAAATGGCAGGCACCCTTCGAAGCCCCGCTCACCAATGTGTTTCAGGTACAGGCCGATGTGGCGGCCCGCGTAGCCGAAGCGCTTGGCGTGGCGTTTGGCGCGGGCGAACGCCAGCGACTCGCGGAGCGGCCGACGGAAAACCTGGCGGCCTATGACGCTTTCCTCAAAGGCGAAGAGGCGACGCGCGGGCCTGCACCGGACTTCGCGGCGCATCGCCGGGCGATCGACTACTACGAGCGCGCTGTGGCCCTTGACTCCACTTTCGCCCTCGCCTGGGCCCGACTCTCGCGTGCGTACACGGCGACCTACTGGGCCGCGCCTACAAGTGTCGGCGCAACGGCCGCTGGCCGGGCCGCCGAGCGCGCGCTGGCGATTGCGCCGAAGCTGCCCGAGGGGCACTACGCGCTGGCGTACTACCACTATGTGGTGCACCAGGATCTCACGCGCGCACAGGAGCAAGCAAAACGGGCGTGGCAGCTCGCGCCCAAGGACGCCCGGTTCTTGGCCCTGGTGGCAGGGAACGAATTCGCCCTCGGCCACACCGAGGAGGCGGTCAAACATCTGCGAGAGGCGCAGGTGCTTGATCCCCGCTCGCGCGAGACCGCGATAACCACGGTGTGGGCGCTGGTCGGGCTACGCCGCTACCCTGAGGCGCTGGAGGCTGCTAGGCGAGGGCTCACGTTCGCCCCGGCCGACCTCAACCTGATCAATGCCGCAGTGGAGGCCCACCTGGCCCAAGGTGATCTCGCCGGCGCGCGGGCGGTGCTCCGAACCGTGCCACGGGAGGTGGATCCAGCCACACTCGTGGCTTGGATCGCTTACTCGGGAGATCTCTACTGGGTGCTGGACGACGCTCAGCAGCGACTGCTCCTCCGGCTCTCGCCCGCGCCGTTCGGTGACGATCGCGCTGCTTGGGCGTTCGCGCTTGCCCAGACGCATGCGAGCCGGGGCGACAGTACGCTGGCGCGAGCCTACGCCGACTCAGCCCGCCTCGTGTTGGAGGCCCGCCTTCGAGACGTGCCTCAGGATGCGGTCACCCACGGATACCTCGGCTTATCCCTCGCCTACCTGGGGCGCAGGCCCGACGCCATTCGCGAGGGCAAGCGTGGCCTGGCTCTCGTGCCGATCAGTAAAGGTTCAGTGGCCCGGGCAGACGCGCATCATATTCTCGCTCGCATCTACGTCCTCGTGGGCGAGCCGGAGAAGGCAGTCGACCTGCTGGAGTTCCCGCTCAAGACTCACTACCTCGCGCCCGGTCGGTACAAGATTGACCCCACATTTGCCCCCCTCCAGGGCAATCCGCGCTTCAAGCGCTTGGTACAAGGGCAGTAGCGTTCTTCCGGGAGAGCTGGTCAGGTTAGCATTAGGTTAGGATTGCGCGAAACTTTCAACCGGATCTCCTTTTGCTGATCGAGATTCGGATGGGAGTCGCAGACGATTTCCGCTCTGCACGAAAAATTTTGCTTTCGCGGCGTTTGCCTCGAAAACCGGTAAGGGGGCAACCCCTTCGTGGGTTCGAATCCCACCCTGTCCGTTCCTCCGCACCGACCCCCACATTCATTGCAGCACCTGCTGCCCTGTTTCAGAGTAGTAAGCGGCGGTATCCTTGAGTTCGACCTCCCCACCAGGCTCTGAAGTGGCAGAACTACCCGAGCAGCTCAGGAGCGGCCTTGCCGATCGCTACCGCATCGAGCGCGAGCTTGGGCGCGGCGGCATGGCTACTGTGTTTCTCGCCCACGACCTGCGCCATGATCGTCCGGTCGCATTGAAGGTCCTCCACCCTGAACTAACCGCCACGCTCGGTCCCGAGCGCTTCCAGCGCGAGGTCAAGCTCGCTGCCCGGCTCCAGCATCCTCACATCCTGACGGTGCACGATTCCGGTGACACCGCCGGACAGCTCTGGTATACAATGCCGTTCGTCCGCGGCGAATCCCTGCGGGATCGTCTCCGGCGCGAGGGGCAGCTTCCTGTCGAAGTAGCAATTGATCTCACTCGGCAGGTAGCGCTCGCGCTCGACTATGCGCACCGTGAAGGCGTGGTGCATCGCGACCTGAAGCCGGAAAATATTCTGCTCTCCGATGGGCAAGCGCTGGTAGCCGACTTCGGGATTGCAAAGGCGCTGAGCGCGGCGGGCGAGGCCCAGCTAACGGAAACGGGCATGGCCGTTGGCACTCCCGCCTACATGTCCCCGGAGCAAGCGGTTGGAGGCCAGATCGACAGCCGAAGTGACATCTATGCGCTCGGCTGTGTGGTCTATGAAATGCTGGCGGGAGAGCCGCCCTTTACCGGGGTTACGCCGCAGGCCCTGATCGCCAAACGGATGCTCGAGCCGGTACCACACGTGCGCACGGTACGGGAAACCGTGTCGGTTTCGATGGAGCAGGCGCTGTTGCGAGCCTTGGCTAAGACACCCGCTGACCGCTTCGCCGCGGCCGGTGAGTTCGTTCGAGCGCTCTCGACGCCAAGCTTGACGGCAACCGCCACCGGTTCGGCCGATCCGATTTTTTCTAAACGCCCCCTGCGCCGACATTGGTGGCTGCCGGTCGGACTGGTCACATTACTTCTCCTGAGCCTCGGCCTGCTGTTCGCCTGGCGCAAGAATTACAGGCTTAATGAAGGTGGCGCGACCGGCCCCACACGTCTCGCGGTGCTCCCGTTCGAGAACCTGGGCCAGCCGGAGGACGAGTACTTCGCCGATGGTGTCACCGATGCGGTGCGCGGTAAGCTCGCCACCATCCCGGGACTCCAGCTGATTGCGAGCACGAGCAGCGAGGAGTACCGGCGCAATCGGAAGCCGCCAGCTCAAGTCGCACGGGAGCTTGGCGTGCGCTACCTCTTGATCGGCAAGGTCCGCTGGCAGAAGGGCAGTGGCGTGAACCGGGTCCAGGTGAGCCCCGAGTTGGTGGATCTCGGCGAATCGGATGCACCCACCACACGTTGGCAGCAGCCGTTCGACGCAGCGCTCACCGACGTGTTCCAGACCCAAGCCGACATCGCTGCCCGGGTGGCCGAGGCCCTCGGGGTGACTCTAGGCGACAGCGCACGCGGGCAGCTCGCCGCGCGACCGACCCAAAACCTCGCGGCGTACGACACGTACCTCCGAGGCCTGAACCTCCGACGCACAGACGCGCCCGCGGCAGTGGCCGCGTTCGAGCAGGCGATCGCCCGCGACTCGACCTTCGCTCTGGCTTGGGCGAATCTTGCGCTCACGCGGCAGCGCTTCTCCTCGGTTGGGTTCACCCCGCGGGAGCAGGTCGAGCGCTCGAAGGGTGAGGCCCAGCGGGCCCTGGCCCTCGACCCGAGGCTGCCACAGGGTTACTTCGCCCTGGGGCAGTACCACACGAGGCGCGGGGAGTACGACCGGGCGCTCGCCGAGTACGGCCGCGGGCTCGCGGTCGCCCCGACTGATGCGTACCTGTTGAGCGGGGTGGCCCAGATGCACTTGCTACGGGGAGAATGGGAGCGGGCCGTCAGGGCGGCCCGAGGCGTCGAGCTCCTCGACCCGCGCTCGACCCTGCCCTTGTTAGTGGAGGCTTTTGCGCTGATGCACGCGCGTCGATTCGACGAGGTGCTCGCGGTCGCCCAGCGTGGTATGATGCTCGACGCCTCGGCACCGGAGTGGTACGACCTGAGGATCGAAGCTCGCGCAGCGCAGGGCGACCTTGCCGGCGCACGCCGGGAACTGGACTTGGCCCACCAGCGGCTCGGCTACGCTCGCGCGGTCGTGTACCTCGGAAGGCAGTACGACCCTCAGTGGGTGCTGCCCGACAGCGCCAAAGCCTTCCTGCTGCGCCAGCGGCCGGACGTCATGGAGGGCGACACCGCAGACTGGGGACTGACGCTCGCCATCGCGGCCCGCTTCCTGGGGGACACAGGCCGCTCTCGGGGTTACGCGGACACAGCGCGGCGCTGGCTGGAGGCGCACCGCTCAAATCAACCCGCGGAGGACCTGCCGGCGGACTACTGGCGGACGGGGATCTGCCTGGCGTACGCGTTAGCCGGGCACGCGCGCGAGGCGCGACGGTCCTGCGACGTCCTCCTACAGCGGCCCAGTGTAGACGTGACCTGGCACTTCCCGGAACTCCTCTTTTATGCCCGCGCTGCCGTGGTGTTGGGGGATGCGGAACGGGCGTTGGATGCGCTCGAGCGACTGTCACCTGGGCCGGGTTGGGCCACGCCGGCCTGGCTGCGGCTCGACCCCACATACGATCCGCTACGGGGCAATCCCCGCTTCAAGCGGTTGGTACGGGGCCCGTAGAGTTTCTTCAGTGACCGTGTTCAGGTTAGCCTCAGGTTAGGGTTGCGCGAAACTTTCAACCGGATCTCCTTTCGCTAATCGATATTCGGATGGGAGTCGAAGAAGATTTCCGCTCTGCACGAAAAATTTTGCTTTCGCGGCGTTTGCCTCGAAAACCGGTATACCCGCAAGGGTATCGTGGGTTCGAATCCCACCCTGTCCGTTTGCCGCACCTCATATCTGCCAGGCCCGTCTAAGTCTTTTCCGCAGTCAATCCTGACACTTCGAGCGCAATCTACCAACCTGTAAAGGTTTGGGAGCCGAGGGCCAGAACACCGCAATATTCGATCAAAAATGCGTGATGAGGGTCACCGATGGCGCTGGGCGCTGGTGCTTCATTACTGGCTCTGCGCGGGGACAGCCCCTGTACGTTGCCCTAGAAGCGACTTACCCGCCATCGAAACTACCATGAGGTGAGCTGCCATGTACATTCGAAATCGCATAACCGCCGGCGTTGCCGCGGTTACTGTAGCCTTTGCTCTCGGAGCGTGCGACGATAGCTCCCCATCGAGCCCATCGGAGCCCTCGAGCCTGTCGAGCCCGGCGACCGTGGCACCCCAGTTCGCGAACAACTCGCAGCAGAATGGACTCGTCAACGTCAGCACTGGCGAGGTCGATCTTCTGAACAACGTCAACCTTGCTGTCGCCGCGAACGTCATCGCGACGGTGTGTGGCGTGACGGTCCCGGTCGCCGTTCTCGCGGAGCAGGTGGTTGGAACGGGTACCTACGAATGCTCGGGTGATGCCGGCCCGATCACGGTCGACCAGGCTACGCCCGGCGCGGGCCCGGCTCCTGCTGGCGGAAACAATTCGAATCAAGAGGGGCTTATCAATGTCAGCCTCGGCGACGTCGCGATCCTCAACGACGTGAATGTAGCAGTCGCTGCGAACGTTCTCGTAACGGCCTGTGGCCTGACAATCCCGGTCGCCATCCTTGCGGCGCAGGCAGTTGGAACCGCGCCCTTTGAATGCACTTCGGACGCAGGCCCGATCGAAATCACTCAGTCATAGGTTAACGCACGAGGTAACGGTCTTTTTTAAGGCCGGTGCCAAGAGCCTCGCGAGTGCGGGGCTCTTTTTTTGCCACTATCTTGTCCCCATGAGCTACCTCGACGACCACCTGCTCGGCGGCGAGCGGATCGTATACCGCGCGCGCCTCCACTGGACCATCTTTCTCACCTCGATCGTTGTCGTGCTGCTCGGCATCGGGCTCTGGATCCTGCTCCAATACATTGACCCGAGATACTCATACGCCGGGCTCGGTCTCGCCGGTATCGGCCTGCTCCTGGCCATTGGTCCTGCCATCCGGTATGTGACTTCAGAGTTCGCAGTCAGCGATAAGCGGGTGCTCGGCAAGGTCGGCTTCATCGAGCGCGAGTCCGACGAGACGCTGCTCAGCAAGATCGAGGCGATAGCCGTGGATCAGGGCGTGATTGCCCGGATGTTCGGCTTCGGCACACTGACGATTACGGGGACCGGTGGAACCCAGGAGAGATTCTCCGGGATTTCGAATCCGCTGGAATTCCGGAGACAGATCCAAAGCCAGATTATCGCGCAGGAGGAGCGACGGGGCGCGCCTGCCGGCGCGGTCAGCTCCGCACAGCCGAGGGTGGAGCGTGAGTGTCCCTACTGCGCCGAGCCCATTCTGGCGCGGGCCCGGGTCTGCAAACACTGCGGACGTGATGTTCCGCCGGTCGAGGGGTGACCGCGGAGCGGCTCACGGCATCGATCCTGGGGCAGGCGCTCGGAGACGCATTGGGCTTCGTGGTCGAGGCCGAGCCGCCCGAGGTTGCCCGAGCGTATGTAGACGATTGCCTGCGCGCCGGTCGAGCCGGTGAGCGGTCCCATCCCCAGTATCCCTTTGGCCAGTACACCGATGACACCCAGCTCGCACGCGAGCTGCTGAGGAGTTTTCAGGAGGCCGGTGGCTGGGACGCCTTCGGTGTTCGCAGCGCGGTTGGCGGAGCTGTTTCGTGAGCGGAGGTGATGTGGGAGCCGGGCGGGGGACCCGTGCTGCTGCGATGCGTCTGCTCGAAGGAGTGCCGTGGCAGGAGTCAGGCACGCCCGCTCCCTACGCC
Organism: uncultured Gemmatimonadales bacterium; assembly: GCA_963730915.1. Taxonomy (GTDB): domain Bacteria; phylum Gemmatimonadota; class Gemmatimonadetes; order Gemmatimonadales; family GWC2-71-9; genus CAVVWJ01. Next base: position 1,055,964 of record CAVSTR010000005.1, read on the forward strand.
GGCAATGGTGCGGCCATGCGGGCGGGGCCTGTCGGCCTGCTGTTTCGCGATACCCGAGCCATGTGCCGGGCGGCAGCGGAGCAGGCCCGGATCACACACCTCGACCCGCGATGCGCGGCAGGATCTGTGGTCATAGCGAGGGCCGTGGCGCTGGCCGCTCAGCGGCGGCCTTTTCATCCCAGCGAGTTCATCGAGGACCTGGCGACCTGCGCAGCCGGTAGCGACAGCTCTGTGGCGGCCGCGGTAACAGGCCTCAACGACTGGATAGCTCTCGACTCCGATAGAAGCCGCTCGGCACATGCATCTCTCCGGACTCGATCCTGCCCATAGTCAAACGTGGCAAGGCATTTCGGCGTTCGTCACTCCCAGCGTGCTCTGGAGCCTGTACGCCTTCCTCCGCTCCCCCGACGATTACTGGGAGACGATTTGTACTGCCATCGCCGTCGGTGGCGACACGGACTCCATGGCGGCCATGGCCGGTGCGATCAGCGGTGCCCGGGTCGGTGTCGATGGACTCCCGCAGCGGGCTACTGGAGCGGATCAACGATCGAGGAGAGTGGGGAGCTCCCGCGTTGGCCGATCTGGCAACCGCCTGCAGCAATATCTCTGGCGCCTGACCGAACGAGGTGCTTTTTTGGATCGATCTATTATTCCACGGACAACCGGGGATCCACGTAGACTCGCGATGAGAGAGGGCATCATGCCGCATGGGAAGATCTATCAGAACGTCGCCGAAACGCTCGGCAATACGCCACTCATCAGCCTGAATCGGATGGCGGCCGGACTGCCCGCACGCGTCGCAATCAAACACGAGGGCTACAATCCATACAACTCGGTAAAAGATCGCATTGGGGCCGCGATGATCGACGATGCAGTCGAAAAGGGCCGTCTGCGGCCGGGCATGGTCATCGTGGAGCCGACCAGCGGGAACACCGGCATCGGCCTGGCGTACGTTGCGGCGGCCCGGGGTTACCGCTGCATCTTCACCATGCCCGACACGATGACGCAGGAACGGCGCAACATGCTGCGGGCGCTGGGGGCGAAGTTCGTGCTCACCGAAGGTGCCAAGGGGATGAAGGGGGCCATCGCGCGCGCCGAAGAGATCCTGGCCCGACTTGGGCGACCGCGGGTGGATGCCGCGCCAATTCGAGAACCCGGCGAACCCGGCCATCCACTACCGAACCACCGGGCCCGAAATCTGGGCCGATACCGAGGGCAAGGTCGATATCTTCGTGTCGGGAATCGGAACTGGAGGAACGATCACCGGCGCCGGCCGATATCTGCGCGAGCGGAAGCCAGGCATTCGGATCGTGGCAGTCGAGCCGAACGAGAGCCCGGTGCTTTCCGGCGGCCAACCTTCACCTCACAAGCAGCAGGGCATTGGAGCCGGGTTCATTCCGGCCATCCTGGACACAAAGATCTACGATGAAGTGGTCCGGGTCAGCAACGATGATGCGATAGCCACGGCCCGCCGCCTGGCCAGGGAAGAAGCTATCTTCGCGGGTATCTCGAGCGGGTCGATTACGTGGGCGGCGCTCCAGGTGGCCGGCCGCAAGGAGAACGCGGGCAAGCTGATCGTCTCGATCGTTTGTGATTTCGGCGAGCGCTACCTGTCGCACCCCGTCTACACGGAGCTGCCCGATCCCGATATTTCCGATCTGGATGAGGCCCTGGCAGCACCGACGGCCATGGCGTAAGAGTGCCATCGATTCATCCTTCTACATCCTCTACGCACGAGGCAAGAGCCGCTGTGACCACCTCTGTACGTTCGTTGAACGGCGGGTCCGCTACCGCCGAACGGGTCGATAGCATATTCGGCGCTGACATTTTCTCGCGCACCACCATGCGGCAGCGGCTCCCGAAGGAGGTGTACCGAAGCCTGCTTCGCACCATTGATCATGGACAGCCGCTCGACCCCGCAGTCGCGGATGTGGTGGCCGCCTCGATGAAGGATTGGGCGATCGAGAACGGAGCGAGTCATTACACTCACTGGTTCCAGCCACTCACGGGACTGACGGCCGAGAAGCACGACAGCCTGGCCGGCCCGGACGGGAGCGGAGGCGTTGTATTCAACTTCTCCGGCTCCGAGCTGGTGCAGGGCGAGCCAGACGCGTCGAGCTTTCCGTCTGGCGGCCTCAGGGCAACGTTCGAGGCCCGCGGCTATACCGCATGGGACGCGACCAGTCCCGCCTTCCTCATGCGGGGCGAGAACAACGTCACCCTCTGCATTCCGACAGCGTTCGTCTCGTGGACCGGTGAGGCACTCGACACCAAGATCCCGCTGCTGCGATCGGTCGAGGCTCTGTCCCAGCAGGCGCTTCGAATCCTCCGCATCTTCGGGACTGACCAGGGTGTCTCCCGCATCGTGACCACAGTGGGCCCGGAGCAGGAGTACTTCCTGGTCGACCGCGAGCTCTACTACCGCCGGCCCGACCTGCTCACGTGCGAGCGAACCCTGTTCGGCGCGAAGCCTCCCAAGGGACAGCAGCTCGAAGATCACTACTTCGGCACTATCCCGCCGCGAGTGCTGGCGTTCATGGCCGAGTCTGAGCGCGAGCTCTACCGCCTCGGCGTTCCCGTGAAAACTCGACACAACGAGGTAGCCCCCGGCCAGTATGAAATCGCGCCGCTGTTCGAGGCCAGCCACATCGCAAGCGACCACCAGATGCTGCTGATGGAGACGCTCAAGCGGGTGGCGCCGCGATACGGCTTGCAGGCTTTGCTGCACGAGAAGCCCTTCGCCGGAGTGAATGGCTCGGGCAAGCACAACAACTGGTCGATGTCCACCGATACCGGGGTCAACCTGCTCGATCCACAGGACGAGACCCACACTAACATGCAGTTCCTGGTGTTCCTCTGTGCTACCATCCGGGCGGTCGATCTCCACGCCGACCTGCTCCGCGCCTCCATCGCCTCTGCCGCAAACGATCACCGGCTCGGGGCCAATGAGGCGCCGCCAGCGATCATCTCCATCTTTCTGGGAAAGATGCTGACGGACATCCTGGAGCAGGTGGAGGCGGGCCTCCCGAAGCGGACCATTCAGGGCGGGGTCCTGGATATGGGGGCGAAGACGCTTCCCATGCTGCCTCGCCACTCGGGCGACCGCAATCGGACTTCTCCATTCGCGTTCACCGGAAACAAGTTCGAGTTCCGGGCCGTGGGCTCGAGTGCCAGCATCGCCTGGCCCAACACGGTCCTGAATACGATCGTGGCCGAGTCGCTGGACCACGTGGCGAGCGAGCTGGAAAAGGCAGTGGGGTCGAAACCGACTCCGGCGAAGCTGCAGCTTGGAGTGATCGCTGTACTGAAGCGGCTGATCTCGGACCACAAGCGGGTGATCTTCGACGGTGACAACTACTCCGAAGAGTGGCATGCGGAAGCCGGCCGACGGGGGCTGCCGAACCTGAAAGACTCGGTCGATGCGTTTGCGGTGCTTCGCAACAAGAAGAACGTGGAACTATTCAAGAAGTACGGTGTACTGAGTCCTGCGGAATACGACTCCCGGACTCATATCGCCGTCGAGAAGTACATCAAACAGCTCGCCATCGAGGCCGAGACGATGGTATCGATCGCGCGGGGACAGGTTCTTCCGGCCGCGTTGCGCCATCAGCAGCGCGTCGCCGAAGCTGTAGTCTCCACCAAGGCCGCGGGTGTGGACTGCGCCGATACCGTGGCGTCGCTACAAAGCTTTGTCGAGCTGGTGACTCGGCTTCGAAAGGCCACCGCCGGTGTGGAACAGGCCTCGGCGCATCACGACGCTGATCCCTTGAAGCATGCGGGGCAGATAAGCCGTGAGCTGAAGCCGGCCATGGCAGGGCTGCGCACCGTGGTGGATACCTTGGAAGGATTGGTTGCCGCGGATCTGTGGCCGTTACCTACGTATCGGGATCTATTGTTCTTGAAGTGAGTCAAGAAGACGCCAGACGCTAGACGCCAGACGCCAGAGGCGAGTCAGGGAACATACCGGACCGATGTACCAGGCCTGTGCAATTGGGTCTGTTCAAGAACTGGAGACTGGGGACTGGCGACCGACTAGGGTCTGGTGTCTAGATCGGCCAGCCGCTCGGTCTTTTCCGGGTCAGAAGGAAGAGCTCTGTGGGGAGGGTCGCGGGGGTCAGCGTTCCGGCCATCGTCTGGAACCTCTCGCATTCCGCATGCGAGGCATTCGGATCGAAGCACACCGCCAGTGCCTCGACCAAGGGTGGACGGTCAGGCCTTTCCAGCGAGTCCAGCCATGGGTGCCGTTGAGTGACCTGTCGGCAGGTCAAGCGAACCCGCACCGCCCCATCGAGCCAGCAGGGGCCTTCTGCCAGTCCCGCCAGCAGGACCTGACTCAGCAACAGGCTCTCTCCGCTGGGAGTTATCGCCCCGAACCGCAATCTGCCTCTTTCGTTACGCTGGTGCAGCACAACGCCCCAGGCATAGGCTGGTCGCTGCTGCCGGTACCAGTCCAGGACTCTGACAAGCTGTTCGCGTAACGCGTCAACGACGAGTGGAGATGGCATGGTTCCGACCAGCGGTGGAAAGGGTTACCGCAGCGGCCCGGGAGGGGCGCGGTCAGGCCGATAAGTATGCAGAATATGGGCCAACCGACCCCCTGGATCGGCCGGACTCTGGCGGCACTCCCCTTCAACTACCACATTCTGCGATCACCATGAGCCCACGGTATCCCTCCTCCCATGTCCTGTACCGTAAGCTGACTCGGGACTACCCGCGTATCGTTCGGGGCGAGGGCTGCTATCTCTTTGCAGACGATGGCCGGCGTTACCTGGACGCTTCCGGGGGCGCCTACGTGGTCAACGTGGGACATGGGGTCAGTGAGATCGCCGAGGCTCTGGCCTGTCAGGCCTCGCGCGTCGCCTATGTGAACGGCACGGTCTTCACGCACGATGCAGTGGAAGAGTTCGCCCGCGAGCTGGCAGCCCTGTGCCCAGGGGACCTGGATCTGGTATATCCCCTTGCCAGTGGATCAGAGGCCATCGAGGCAGCGATCAAGGTGGCTCGACAGTACTGGTTCGAGCGGGGACGAGGAAGCAAGCACCGCGTTCTCGCGCTATCTCCCTCGTACCACGGCAACACGCTGCTGGCGCTTTCTGCCTCTTCCCGGGTCCAATATCGGGCGCCCTATCGTGAGTGGCTGGTAGATGTGGCTCGGGCGCCTGCATTTTACCCGTTCCGATGCAGCTGCGGCGGCATCTCGCCGCCGTGTGGGGCCTGTACTGGTCAGGCCATCGAGGACGCGATTCTTCGCGAGAGTGCGGACAGCATCGCTGCGCTGGTGGCTGAGCCGATCGGCGGCTCTTCCACCGGAGTGTCGGTGCCGGGTGAAGGCTACTGGAAGAGAGTGCGGGAGATCTGCGACCAACACGAGGTGCTGCTGATCGCAGATGAGATTCTCACTGGAGCTGGACGAACTGGAACCTGGTCTGCATGCGAGTCGTACGGCATCGTGCCGGATATGATGGTGTTGGGGAAGGGCATCGCTGGTGGATACGTGCCCCTCTCTGCGGTGGTCGCGCCGCGGCGGCTGATCGATGTGATCTCGAATCGTTCTGGCGCGTTGCTGCACGCGCAGACATTCTCTCACCACGCAACGCTGTGTGCGGCGGGTGTGGCTACCATCAAGTACCTGAGAGAGCACCGGCTCGTAGAGCGCTGCGCCGGCATGGGAGCGGTACTGCACACTCAGCTTCAAAGGCTGCGCTCCCTGCCATACGTAGGTGACGTTCGGGGAACGGGCTTGCTGGCAGGCATCGAGTTCGTGGAGGACAAGAACACACGGGCCGCCTTTCCGCGTGCCGTAGGTTTCGCTGAGACGTTCGCCGCCGCTGCTTTGGAGCTCGGGCTCATCGTCTGGCCCAATTCGGGCCAGCTGGAAGACGGCACTGGCGACCTGGCCATGCTGGCACCGCCGTTCATTATCGACGAGGATCAGACGACAGAAATGGTGACGCTGTTCTCCCGGGCTCTTGAACACACAGCTAATCAGGTGGAATCCCGTCGATGAGTGCTCCAGCAAAGATCACGTACACCTCCACCAGCGGAGACCTGGAAGAGTTCCACCGCTCTTTTGACGCGGCCGTCGTCGCCGTCAAGGAGCAGGCTGGAAAGACCCATCCGTTCTACATCGGGGGTAAGGCCGTCGAGAACCGAGCCCAGCCGCTGATCGATCGTTCACCAATAGACACCAACCTTGTGCTGGGCCGATTCTCGGCCGCCACGAGAGACGATGTAGACGCGGCAGTGACCAACAGTCGGGGCGCTCAGCGTGAATGGGACCGGATCCCCTGGCGACAGCGGCTCGCCGTTCTGCGCCGTGCCGCGGCCTTGATCAGAGAGAGGAAATACGAGCTCGCCGCGCTGATGAGTCTGGAGGTAGGAAAGAGCCGCCTCGAGTCAATGGGCGACGCCGAGGAATCGGCAGACCTCATCGACTACTACAGTCAGCAGATTGAGGACGCGGACGGTTTCGTGCGATCCATGGCGCGCATTACTCCTGTCGAGCGAAACACCGACGTTCTCAGGCCCTACGGAGTGTTTGCCTGCATCGCTCCGTTCAACTTTCCGCTGGCCCTCTCTGCCGGAATGTCGTCTGCGGCTCTCGCGGCCGGAAATGCGGTTGTGTACAAACCAGCCGAAGACACACCCTGGACCGGGCTGAAGCTGTACGAGATTTATCGGGATGCCGGTCTGCCTCCGGGCGTATTTAACCTTCTTATCGGACGGCGCGAAGAGATCGGCGATCCGCTCTGGCAGCATCGGGACGTGGACGGCGTGGTCTTTACCGGCTCGAAGGCGGTAGGAATGCGCATCCACGCCGGCCTCAGCAGCCGATGGATCAAGCCCTGTCTGCTCGAGCTTGGGGGAAAGAACGCCGCCGTGGTACTGGCGAGCGCCGACCTGGATGCTGCCGCCGAGGGAGTGATGCGCTCTGCGTTCAGCCTGCAGAATCAAAAATGCAGTGCGACCTCCAGAGTGTATGTGGAGCGCGGTGTGCTCGAGCCGTTTGTCGACCGTCTGCTGGAGCGAAGTCGTGCGATCAGGATTGGTGACCCGTCCGAGCGGGACGTCTTCTTCGGACCCGTGATCAACGAGCGTTCCGTCCAGCGCTTCGAGCGGGCAGTAGCCCAGGCTCGACGAGAGGGAACCATACTGCTGGGCGGGGAGCGGCTCGGGGGCGTCTTCGAGTCCGGCCACTTCGTTGCTCCTACTATTGCTCAACTGCCACTCGGCTCGTCGCTCTTCGAGGAGGAGCTTTTTGTTCCGTTCCTGGCGATAGGAGAAGTCGAAAGCCTCGATCAAGCGATCAAGGAAACCAACCGGGTAGAATACGGCCTCACCGCCGGTATCTTCGCCCGGAACCCATGCCGACGTCTCACGCTTCTTCGACGAGGTTGAAGCCGGCGTCTGCTACGCGAACAAGCGCACCGGGGCCACCACGGGTGCCTGGCCCGGCGCGCAGCCGTTCTGCGGCTGGAAGGGCTCGGGCTCCACCGGCAAGGGCGGCTGCGGACCCTACTATGTTGCTCAGTTCATGCGTGAGCAGAGCCGAACCGTCATCGAAGGCTGAGAAGGAGCTTTATGCCAGCGCGCGAGTACCCCAGGATCGTCGTTCCCCCCCGGGACCCCGCGCCCGGGAGATTGTGGCTCGCGACGCCGAGTGGACCTCCACCTGCTACATCAAGGAGTACCCGCTGGTCGTGTCTCGCGGGAAGGGTGTCATGGTCGAGGACGTGGATGGCAATCGCTATCTCGACTTCATGGCCGGCATCGCCGTGTCATCGACGGGATACGGCCACCCTAAGGTCATCGCCGCAGTCCATGAAGCAGCCGATCGTTTCCTGCACATCTGTGGTTCGGACTTCTATTACGAATCCATGGCTGCGTTGTGCGAGCGCCTGGCGAAGGTCGCCCCCGGCCCGTCGAAAAAGCGGGTGTTTCTGACGAACTCGGGTACCGAGGCGGTGGAGGCCGCGATCAAGCTCGCCCGTCACGCCACCGGGCGAACGGCGATTATCGCCTTCCGCGGGTCCTTTCATGGTCGCACCACAGGCGCTGTCACACTCACTTCGAGCAAAGCGCGGCAGCACGCCGGCTTTGGACCGCTGCTCCCGGACGTGCACCACGTGCCGTTCGCGTACCGGTATCGTTGCCAGTTTTGCAGCGATCAAGACGCGTGCAATCGTGGCTGCATTGACGTCATCGATAAGGAGCTCTTTACCCGGCAGCTCGATCCCAGTGATGTCGCCGCGATCTTCGTCGAGCCGGTGCAGGGCGAGGGTGGCTACATCGTGCCGCCACCCGGATACTTGGCAGGTCTGCGTGAGCTGTGCGACCGCCACGGCATCCTCCTGGTGGCCGACGAGGTCCAGTCGGGTGTTGGTCGCACCGGCAGAATGTTCGCCTGTGAGCACGAAGGGATCGAGCCGGACATTCTGCTCACCGCCAAGGGGCTCGGCTCCGGCATGCCCATCGGTGCCATGATTTCCAAGGACTCGATCACCACCTGGAAGAACGGCGCCCATGGATCGACGTTCGGGGGAAACCCCGTCTGCTGCGCGGCGGCCCTGGCGACGCTGGATCTGGTCCAGGGTGGCCTCATGGCCAATGCTGCAGCCATGGGCGAGCGGCTGCTCGGGCGTGCCCGAGCTCTGATGGACAAGCACGCCTGCATCGGAGACGTGCGGGGGCGTGGTCTGATGGTGGGCGTCGAGTTCGTAAAGGACCGGACCACCCGGGAGCCTGCCGGCGCAGCTCGTCAATGATCTGGTCCAGCGTGCGTTTCGACAGGGCCTGCTGCTGCTGGGAGCAGGGAAGAGCACTCTCCGTTTGGCCCCGCCACTGGTGGTCGATGAGCACGACGTCGACACCGCCATGCAGATGATCGACGCCTGCCTGGCCGAGCTCGATTGAGCGGCAGCGTCGAAAGTCGTCAGCATGCGTGACGCGATCGCGACGCATGTCCATGACGGCGACACCGTGTTGATCGAAGGCTTCACCCACCTGATTTGCTTTGCGGCCGGTCACGAGATCATACGGCAGGGCCGCCGACACCTCACCCTTTGCCGGCTCACGCCGGACCTCATCTACGATCAGATGATCGCCGCTGGCTGCGCCCGGAAGCTGGTGTTCTCCTGGGCCGGCAATCCTGGGGCTGGTTCGCTTCACGCGTTTCGCAGAGCGGTTGAAGGAAAGGGCCCCCGCCTCGAGCTGGAGGAGTACTCCCATTTTGGAATGGTGGCCCGCCTCAGTGCAGGTGCGGCCCGGCTGCCGTTCTGGACCATGCGGAACTACATGGGAACCGACCTGCCGGCCGCGAATTCCATGATCCGTACTATCACCTGTCCCTATACCGGTGAGACCCTCGCAACAGTTCCGGCCTTGAATCCGGATGTTACGGTCGTGCACGCGCAGCGCTCCGATGCCGAAGGCAATGCGCAGATCTGGGGCCTGCTCGGCGTTCAGAAGGAGGCCGCGTTCGCGTCATCCCGCGTGATCGTGGTGGTAGAGGAGCTGGTTGATCAGGCGGAAATTCGCGCCGACCCCAACCGCACCATCATTCCCGGTCTGATCGTCGACGCGGTCGTGGTCGAGCCCTGGGGAGCGCATCCCTCGTACGCGCAAGGCTACTACGACCGTGATAACGAGTTCTACATAGCATGGGAAGCTATCTCGAGAGACCCGGCCGCACTCTCTCGCTACTTGGATGAGTTCGTCCACGGCGTGGCAAACCGCGCCGAATATGTGGAGCGGAACGGCGGCTTGGAGCGGCTGCGTGCGAAGCAGCGGGTGTGTGCCGGCGTGAATTATGGGTTCTGACTACACCCCATCCGAGATGATGACAGCCGTCGCAGCCCGGGAGCTGCGCGACGGGGAAGTGGTATTCGTGGGGATCGGCTTACCGAACCTTGCCTGCAATCTTGCCCGCGCCACGCACGCTCCCCGCCTGGTTCTGATCTACGAGTCCGGCGCTGTTGGAGCCATTCCCGAGCGGCTCCCGGTGTCCATCGGCGATCCCGCTCTGGTGACCGGATCGCTCATGGTCTGCAGCATGGCCGATGTGTTTCAATGCTTCCTTCAGAATGGGCGAATCCAAGTAGGGCTGCTGGGCGGCGCCCAGATCGACCGCTACGGAAATATCAACACCACGGTGGTCGGAGAGTACAGCCGGCCGGCGGTGCGGCTGCCTGGAAGTGGAGGCGCCGCGGAGATCGCGATTCATGCAGGCCGCACCGTGGTGATCAGCCGGCTCGACCGGAGAGTCTTTCCCGAGCGCGTAGACTTCATAACGAGTCCAGGGCTCCGAGCCAAAGAGAAGAGTCGCCTGGATCTCGGCATCCCCGGATCGGGGCCCACGAGAGTCGTCACAGACAAAGCCGTCCTCGAGGCCGATCCGGAAACGGGCGAGCTGATCCTGCAAGGGCTCTACCCCGGCGTTGACTTCTCCCAAGTATCTGCGGGAGTTGGCTGGCCTCTTCGCAGCCGATCCAAACTCGACGAAGTCCATCCACCGGGTGAGGACGAACTTCATCTTCTACGAGAGGTTCTCGATCCTAAGCGTCTATACCTCAAGAGATAGGGTGGATTAAACACGGTGACTTCTTCGGCCACGGCCCAGTCGCCCAGGGTGGAGCTTCCTCGTGTCCTCACCCTTCGTGACCTGGTCCTCTTCAATATCGTAGCGATCTTGAGCCTCCGGTGGACGGCAACCGCTGCCGCCGCCGGTCCGAGCTCGCTCAGCATGTGGGTCCTCGCGGCACTGTTCTTCTTCATTCCCCAGGGATTGGCGGTCAGCTATCTCTCCTCGCGTTTTCCCCAGGAGGGCGGGATCTATTTCTGGACCAAGCAGACCTTCGGGGAGGGGCACGGATTTCTCTGCGGCTGGTGCTACTGGGTCAACAACATTCTGTACTATCCCAACCTGCTGATGTCGACCGCCGTGATCGCGACCTACGCCATTGGCAGGAGCGACACCGGCCTGATGGACAACTGGACCTACATCCTGCTCGCTACTCTCACCGCCCTCTGGCTCGCGGTGCTCATCAACATCGTCGGGCTCAAGACCGGCCGGTGGCTGCAGAACATCGGCGCCATCGGCACCTACGCGCCCGGTGCCGTCTTGATCGGGTTCGGCGTGCACGCAATGCTCACTCGCGCGGCTGCAACGCCAATTACCCTCGACAGCATCACGCCGAATCTGAATAACATGTCCCAGCTGAATCTCTGGGCCTCGATCGCATTCGCGTACGCCGGTCTGGAGCTCTGTGCCGTCATGGGCGACGAGGTGAAGGATGCGCGACGTACGCTGCCGCGGTCGATCTATATCGCCGCTCCCTTCATCGCCTTCCTCTACATCGCAGGCACAGCGTCGCTTCTCTGGCTGGTACCGAGCGGTGAGGTCCATATCGTGTCCGGATTCTTCCAGGCGATGGCATCCGGAGCTCGTGACTTCGGAGGCCTGCTGTGGATCGTGCCTGTGGCAGCGATTTTCTATGTCATCGGAAACATCGGCGGGATAGGGGCGTGGCTCACCGGGCCGGCCCGGATTGCGTTCGTGATCGGTCTCGATCGGTACTTCCCGCCCGCCTTTGGCCGGGTGCACCCCCGCTGGAAAACTCCTTACGTCGCTATTCTCACGCAGGCTGTGCTCGCGACGGTTTTCCTGCTGCTGTCGGTGCTGGGTCGCGGTACCACGGTAGAGAAAGCGTATATCGTTCTCCTCGACACCATGCTCCTGGTGTACTTCGTGCCCTATCTCTACCTGTTCGTTGTCTATGTGATCGTCCGCCTGCGCGAGCCATCCTCAGCTGCCGACTCATGGTGGAAAGGAAAAGGCGTCGGTACGCTGGTCGGTGCGGCCGGTCTCGTGCTGACCCTCCTGGCCATGACGGTGGCCACAATCCCGCCGGGTGACACAGACCCATGGCTCTTTCGACTGAAGGTGATCGGAGGAGCGGCGCTGTTCATCGGGCTTGGAGGTTTTGTGTATTGGCGTGCTCGTCTGACTACCCGTCTTCACTCAGATTGACGCAATGACTCGTCTTTGGCTTTTCGGCATCCTCCTGTTGCCGGGTTTGCTGGCCGCGCAGCGTGCGCCTGTGCTGCGGCAGATCAAGGTGCCTCACAGCTACTACTATCGCGAGATGTATTTGCCGCAGCTCACGACAGGACCCAGCTGGGTCACCTGGTCACCCGACGGCTCTGAGCTCATCTACTCGATGCAGGGGTCTCTCTGGCGTCAAAAACTCGGGAGCAGGGAAGCCCGCCAGCTGACCTCTGGGCCAGGGTACGCGTACCAGCCTGACTGGTCCCCCGGTGGACGGTACGTCGCCTTTGCACGCTACCTGGACGACGCGATTCAGCTTCAGTTGCTGGACCTCTCCACCGGTGACACGCGTCCGCTGGTAGCTGACGGCGCCGTGAACGTGGAGCCGAAGTGGTCGCCGGATGGCAGCAGGTTGGCGTTTGTGTCGTCATCATTCGACGGCCGATGGCACATCTTCATTGCCTCGCTGAAACGCGACGCCACTCTGGACACCGTCGTGCGTGTGACCGAGGATCGGCTCAGCCCGCTGCCACGGTACTATTACAGCGCGTACGAGCAGTACCTCTCGCCCACGTGGTCCGCCGATGGACAGGAGCTCATCTTCGTTTCGAATCGTGGTCACATCTGGGGCTCGGGCGGATTCTGGCGCATGCCGGCGCGGGCCGGCGCTGAAGCGCGTGAGCTACGGTTCGAGGAAACCACATGGAAGCCTCGCCCCGACTGGAGCCCCGATGGCAAGCGTGTGGCGTATAGCTCTTATCTCGGCCGACAATGGCATCAGCTCTGGCTGATGACGGCTGACGGGGGTGACCCTTTTCAACTCACCTACGGTGAAGGCGACGCCACTGCGCCCCGGTGGTCGCCCGACGGCCGCCGTATCGCGTACATCTCAAATCACAGCGGCAATACCGCGCTTCAGATTGTAGACGTCCCCGGCGGTGCAATCGAGCCTGTGGTAGCTGAAAAGCGGATCTACCGCGAGCCGGTCGGGCGACTACGACTGGCGGTGGTCGACGCTGCAGGGAGCCCGATGTCGGCCAGGGTATCAATCGCTGCGAGCGACGGGCGAAGCTTTGCGCCTGACGATGCATGGCACCACGCGGATGATGGGTTCGACCGGAAGCAACGTGCGTTCGAGTACGGCTACTTCCACACTCGCGGCTCTTCCCGCATTACAGTACCCGCCGGCGAGGTGGAGGTAGAGGTTTCCCGGGGCCCAGAATACCGAGTGTATCGCCGAACCGTGACAACGGCTGCGGATTCTACCCGGACACTGCGCGTGGTGCTCAGCCGGATCGCCAACCTGCCAGCCACCGGCTGGTATAGCGCCGATCTGCACGTACACATGAATTACGGAGGATCGTATCGGAACACACCCGCGCATTTGGCGGAGCAGGCTCGCGCGGAGGATGTCCACCTAATCGAAAATTTGATCGTGAACAAGGAGGGACGGATCCCCGATGTCGGCCACTTTAGCGGTCGGCCCGATCCTGTCTCCACGCCCTCCACTCTTATCGTCCACGATCAGGAGTATCACACCAGTTTCTGGGGACACACCGGTCTGCTGGGCCTCACCCGGAACCTCATCCTCCCCGGCTATTCGGCGTACGCGAATACCGCCGCTGCCAGTCCCGATCCTACCAACGCGCAGGTCTTCGATCAGGCGCACGCTCAGGGGGCGATCACCGGGTACGTGCATCCGTTCGACGGCGATCCCGATCCGGCTGACACGACCAGGCCGCTGACGAATGAGCTGCCAGTGGATGTCGCCCTCGGTAAAGTCGACTACTACGAGGCGGTCGGCTTCGTAGACGACTATGCGGCCACTGCGAAGGTGTGGTACCGACTGCTGAATTGCGGATTTCAGCTGCCCACGGGAGCGGGCACCGACGCCATGGCGAACTTCGCCTCGCTCCGCGGACCGGTGGGGATGAACCGGGTTTTCGCTAAGGTGGCCGCACCATTCACGCACCAGCGCTGGCTCGCCGCACTGAAGGCAGGCCGTACCTTCGCTACGAACGGTCCGCTGCTCGGCTTCACCTTGAACGGCCGGGATCCCGGCAGTGAGCTCTCGCTGCGTCCTCGCGACCAGGAGGTCACCGCGACCGTCAGCTTGAGGTCATACGTGCCGGTGGATCACCTCGAGATCGTACGGAACGGCGTGGTGATAGCAACGGTGCCGTTGTCAGGTGACCGGACCAGCGCGACCGCTCGCATCAAGCTTCCGGTCCGTGGGAGCGGCTGGTATCTGCTGCGGGCCAGAGGCGATGCGCCGGCGTATCCGGTGCTCGATATCTATCCGTATGCCACGACCAGTCCGATTTACGTGACTGTGGCCCGACAACCGATCCGCTCCCCGCGCGACGCGGACTACTTCATTGCCTGGATCACTCGCCTCGAGTCCGCGGCGAATGCCCACCGGGACTGGAACACGGAAGCGGAAAAGGGTGAAGTGCTGGGGTTGCTGAGGAAGGCTAGGGAGGAATTCCAGGCTCGGGGCGGTTCGCTTTAGCGCGCCTTCACCACGACTGCGATGCCCTGTCCGACTCCGATGCACATAGTCGCCAAGCCATAGCGGCCGCCAGTTCGCCGAAGGGCGTGCACCAGGGTCGTGAGTATACGGGCCCCGCTGGCGCCGAGCGGGTGACCCAGCGCAATGGCGCCGCCATAGATGTTGACCCGGGCACTGTCGAGCTGCAGGTCGCGAATGCACGCGATCGCCTGGGCCGCGAACGCTTCGTTGAGCTCGACCAGATCCAGATCGCCTGCGGTGATGCCCGACCGAGCAAGCGCCTTCCGGGTGGCCGGGACCGGCCCAAGCCCCATGCAGCTGGGATCGACCCCCGCGACCGCAGTAGCGATCACCTCTGCCATAGGCGACAGTCCCAATTCATCGAGCGCTTGGCGGCTGACCACTGACAGGGCCGCGGCGCCGTCGTTGATGCCGCTCGACGTGGCGGCAGTTACAGTTCCATTGCGCGTAAACGCCGGTTCGAGCTTCGCAAGGGATTCAGGCGTGAGGCCGGCACGCGGAGTCTCGTCAGCACCAATGTGCGCTCCCTGCGCAGAACCCGGCGCCTCCACCGGCGCGATCTCGTCCCTGAATGTACCGGCTGCCGCTGCGGCCAGCGCTCGCCGCTGACTCTCGAGCGCGAACTCCTCCTGCTGACGTCGCGAGATTCCATACGCCTGGGCCACACGCTCGGCTGTCTCGCCTAACGAGATCGTCCACTCCGCGGGCATGGCCGGATTCACGAACCGCCAGCCCACGGTCGTATCGGCTATGGCTGGAGTCGTGCGGTCCCAGGGACGCGAGCTCTTGAGCATGACCTGCGGAGCACGGGTCATGCTTTCGACTCCTCCGGCAACGAATACGTCGCCTTCGCCGGCCCGGATCGCGTGCGCCGCCGAGACCACAGCCTGAAGTCCCGATCCACAGA
The DNA here is from genome assembly GCA_963730915.1 of uncultured Gemmatimonadales bacterium. Taxonomy (GTDB): domain Bacteria; phylum Gemmatimonadota; class Gemmatimonadetes; order Gemmatimonadales; family GWC2-71-9; genus CAVVWJ01. Next base: position 1,071,450 of record CAVSTR010000005.1, read on the forward strand.
GCCGGTTCACGGTCTGTCCCGGCACCTCGACGGGAAGGCCAGCCAGCAAACTCGCCATTCGAGCCACGTTCCGGTTGTCCTCCCCGGCCTGATTGGCGCACCCGAGGATCACGTCGTCGATGCGCGCCGCCGGGATGCCTGAGCGTGCGATCAACGCCCGTATGGCAGCGGCCGCAAGATCGTCTGGCCGGATCTCCGCCAGAGCCCCTCCGGCGCGTCCGATCGGGGTTCGTACGGCAGCGGTGATGAACGCTTCGCTCATGAGCTTTTCTCACGTTGACCCGCCCCTGCAGAACGGCTAAGTTGCCGCCCGACAACACTTCAGGACAGGTGGCCGAGTGGTTGAAGGCACCACCCTGGAAAGGTGGCATACCCGCAAGGGTATCGAGGGTTCGAATCCCTCCCTGTCCGTCGCGGGAACCCTTTCGTGACCAGCGGCGTATCTTAAGGGTATTCCACTTCTCACGGTTGCCCAGGGTACGACCATGCTGATCCGACGCCCACCCGATCTTCTCGCCTCAGAGATTACCGATGAGTCTCTCTTCTGGAATCGGCGCGACTTCATTGCCGCCGCAGGACTGGGTGTTGCAGCCGTAGGCGGGTTGCTGCCAGTCCGCAGGCTGCTGCCGCGGCACTCTGACGAGGAGAAGCTGACACCCTGGGAAGATGTCACCGGCTACAATAACTATTACGAGTTCGGGACCGACAAGGGCGATCCGGCCAGTAATGCCGGTGCGCTGCGTACGAAGCCGTGGAAGGTCGAGATCGCCGGCGAGGTGAAGCGGCCGGCCGTCTACGATCTCGACGAGCTGCTCAAACCCTTTACTCCGGTAGAGCGGGTCTACCGGATGCGCTGCGTGGAAGGCTGGTCGATGGTGATCCCATGGTTGGGCATTCCACTGGTCCAGATCATCGATCGTCTGGAGCCGACTTCAAAGGCGAAGTACGTGGAGTTTACGACGCTCCTGGATCCGCAGCAGATGCCGGGACAGCAGCGCCGTATTCTCGAGTGGCCCTATGTCGAGGGTCTCAGAATGGATGAGGCGCGCCATCCGCTCACCCTCCTGGTCACGGGAGTCTACGGTAAGGCGCTGCCGAACCAGAATGGCGCGCCGCTTCGCCTGATTGTGCCGTGGAAGTATGGATTCAAGGGCGGCAAATCGATCGTGAAGATTCGCTTCAGGGAGAGCCAGCCCCAGACGACCTGGAACATCGCCGCTCCCGACGAGTATGGGTTTTACGCCAACGTGAATCCCGATGTCGACCACCCCCGGTGGAGTCAGGCCCGAGAGCGTCGTATCGGTGAGCTGTTCAAGCGCAAGACGTTGATGTTCAACGGATACGCCGACCAGGTCGCCCCGCTGTATGCGGGGATGGACCTCCGCAAGAACTTCTGAGTTTCCTGCCGTGACCCGCGCGGCCATGATCACGCGGGTCGTAAAGCCCGTTCTCTACGTCGCGGCAGTCTTGCCGTTCGCCTGGCTTGTCGTCGCGCTCGTCACCGGCTTCGTGATGGGTGACGAGGTGAAGTTCATGCAGCATGTTACCGGCGACACCGCACTTAGCTGTCTCATGCTGACGCTCAGCGTCACTCCCCTCCGCCGGCTGACCGGATGGAACGAGCTGATCAAGGTCCGGCGACTGATTGGCCTGACCGCGTTCTGGTATGCCTGCCTGCACCTGTCGACCTACCTGGTCTTCGATCAATCGCTCTCGATCGATGAGATCGCGAAGGACATCGTGAAGCATCCATGGGTGCTGGTCGGCTTCACTGCATTCCTGTGTCTGGTCCCGCTGGCCATCACCTCTACGGCGGGCTGGATACGCCGGCTCGGAGGGAAGCGGTGGGGGCGGCTCCACCGACTGGTCTACATCGCAGCCGGGGCCGGGGTGCTGCACTACTTCTGGCTCGTGAAGAAGGACATCCGGGCGCCGCTCGTGTACGGGGTGATACTGCTGGTGCTGCTCGGGAGCCGGGTGTGGTTCGCACGCCGCGGACCAGCCAGGCACACGCGGGCGGCAACCCAGACCGCGCGGGCGACAGCTGAATAGCGTGCCATGAATCCACCCGTTCCGATGCAACAGATGCGGCTCATCGCGCGGTACGCGGTGGTGTTGCTCGCTGGTGCCCTTGCAGGTGTGAAAGTGGTCAGCGCGGTTCAGGCCTGGCAGGAGTACGTGTCATGGCGTGAGCGGGACCCATCGGGTGCGGCAGCTTACCTGACCTTTGCCGAGGTCGATGTTGCGATCGCAGTGGTTGCCCTAAGTTTGGCCAGCCTGGTCTGGTGGCTGCTGCGATCTCCCGCCCGGGCTCCCTAAGTCTTATCTTGCACCGCATGTTATCGTGGTTGCGCCGCAGCCGAGCCATGGCACTTGCTATGGTACTCCTGGCCCCGGGTATTGCCGGGACCGGTGTTCAGTGGCTGCATTCATGTCCGGCCGAGGCAGAAGCATCGGTCGATCATCAGCACCACAACTCCCCTCCGTCCCAGCCGGCCGGCCACTCCAACGGCTGCGAGTGCATCGGCTCGTGTCTGACAGCTGCGCTGGTTGCACGACCGGCCGCGGCAGTTCTCGCTGTACTGGAACCGCCGGAACCACGGCTCGTCTCTTTTTGGGACAATGGCTTCGTTCCAGCCGGCAGCCCAACCCATCTCCTCCCACCCGCCACAGCACCACCCCTGGTCTGACTCGCATCGCTCCGTGATGGCGGCACAAATCGCTCAAAGCGATTCGTGTCACTCGAGTCAAAAAATTCATTCCAGGGGTTCGTTATGTTCACTGCTCGGCTATCGTGCCTGTTGCTCGCCTTGGTGGCGGGGACGGGCGTCGCCGCTGCACAAGAGACCGGATCCATCGCCGGACAAATCATTGTGCCGGGCGCGGACTCGGCCGGCGCTGTCTCTCTGCTGTCCGTCGATCAAGGCGTCACCAATGTTCAGACTGATGCCGATGGTCGCTTCCATCTCTCGGGTCTCGCCCCCGGCAAGCACGTGGTGGTGGCGAAGCGGATCGGCTTCGAGCCGCTCCGCCGGGTGGTGCTGGTGCAGGCTGGGAAGGTCGCCCAGCTTTCGATGGTGCTCGCTCCCAAGGCCATGGAGCTCGCGGAGCTCACCGTCATCGGAACGCGGGCTGACCTGGAAGAGCGGCGGGCACGCCTCTCCCAGGTGCCGGGCTCGGTTGCATTGGTCGAATCGGATCAGATTCGCAGAACACGCCAGGCCAATCTCAAGGATGTACTCGGTTTTACTCCCGGTGTGTATGTGCAGCCCCGGTTCGGCGCCGCCGATGAAAGCCAGATCTCGATCCGCGGCTCAGGCCTCCGGAACAACTTCCACCTGCGCGGCGTCAACGTCCTCGTCAACGGGATGCCGTACCGCAATGCGGACGGCTTTACCGACTTCGAGTCGCTCGAGCTGCTGAACACCGAATCGATCGAGGTCTATAAGGGTGGAAACGCGCTCCGCTACGGCGGATCGACCATGGGCGGCGCGATCAACCTCGAGACCAAGACCGGCTATACCGCCACACCACTCGGCGTCGTCGCCGAGGGTGGGAGCTTCGGGTTTCTGAAGACACAGGTGTCATCCGGCGCCACCGTCGGCCGCCTGGATTACTTCGGCAGCTATACACGCACGACACTCGATGGGTATCGCGACTACGCAGGGCAGGGACGGGATCGCATCAACGGCCATCTCGGGTACGTGCTGTCGGAGAATACCGACCTGCGTGCGTTCTACTTCTTCGCGCAGGTGGACGAGCAGCTTCCCGGGGCGCTGACCGATAGCGAGCTGGCCGCCACGCCCCGCGCGGCCAACCCCGAGAATCGTGCCGACCGCTGGGGGCGGGACTATCACCTCCATCATCTCGGCTTGCAGCTGCGGAGCCAGCTCGGGCCCCATCACCGTCTGGAGATCAGCCCGTACTTCCAGTACCGCGACATCGACCACCCGATCTTTCAAGTAATCAACCAGCAGAGCAGGGACTACGGAGCAGAGATCCGGTACGAGAACACGCTACCCGTTTTCGGTCGGAGCCACCGCTTCACACTCGGGCTTCAGCCGGCATGGCTCAACATGGATAACCGCCAGTTCGTCAACGAGGCCGGCCGGCATGGCGAGCTGCGAAAGAATCAGAAGGACGAGGCGATCGGGCTGGCGATGTACATCGAGGACGCACTTGCGGTCACCTCGCGCATCACAGCCGTTGTGGGATTTCGGCTGGATCACTCTATCCGCAAGTCTCACGACCGCTTCCTCACGGACGGAGATCAGTCGGACCAGCGAGAATTCACCCCCGTGCTGCCCAAGCTCGGCATGTTGTACGCTTTACCTGGTATCCAGGGCCAGGTATATGCGAACGCGAGCCGTTCATTCGAACCTCCCCTTCTCCTCGAGCTCAACAGCTTGACGGTACCGGGATTCATCGACCTGGCGGGTCAGGATGCCTGGCAGTTCGAGATGGGCGTACGGGGCCACACCGGCACCGCGGCCTGGGATATTGCCGGCTTCGACGTGGAGCTCGAGAACGAGATTCTCAACGTGAACGTGCAGCCATTTCCCAACGCGCCGTTCACGGTTCCGACGTACCGAAATTCACCTCGGACGCGCCACTACGGCGTGGAGGCAGGGTTGTCGGTCGACGTACTGAACGGCATTCTGTCTCGCGGGTCCGAACAGGACGCGGCCAGGCTGCGGCTCGCCTACACGTTTGCACGTTATCGGTTCGTACGGGATCCCGAGCATTCGGGTAATGACATCCCCGGCGCGCCCGAACATCACATCCAGGCGGAAATGCGATACCAGCATCCGTCCGGCTTTTCGTTCGCGCCCCGGTTGGAGTGGGTGCCGAAGTCCTACTTCATCAACAGCGAAAACTCCGCATCGAACCGCGGCTGGGCGACCCTGGCCCTCAGAGCCGAACAGGACCTCCCGCGTCTGGGTCTTACCATGTTTGGGGCGGTGGAGAACGTGACTGACACGAATTACAGTGGCTCAGTCCAGGTCGACAACGCGGCGGGCCGCTCGTTCGAGCCGGCTGACGGACGCGCCTTCTATGTTGGATTGCGGTGGAACCGATGATGCGCCTGTACCGACGGAGGCACAGCCGCGGCCGTGGTTATGTGTGGCTTGGGATTGTCTGCCTGGCCGCGTATTCGTGCGCCAGCGACGCAATAAAGGTCACCTCGCGCGAGGCTCCGAGTGCCGGTGGACCGCAATCGGCCGATCCGGGTCTGGCGATCGATCCGGTGTCCGGTGACCTGGTGATGAGTTGGATCGAGGGAGACGGGCGCACCTGGGCTTTGTATGCCGCGAGGTCCACAAATGGGGGCGAGTGGTCCGCGCCGGTGCGGGTTGCAGGCGGGGCAGCGCAGCCGGATGAAGTTCATCCCCACGGGGAGTCGTCGCCGCGGCTCATCGCCGGGCCCTCGGATCATCTCGCGCTGGTGTGGCCCAACAACATCAAGGTCGAAGGCAGAAAGTGGCCGGCGGCCATGTTGCGTTTCTCGCGATCGATAGACGGTGGCCGAGGCTGGTCGACACCGGTAACGCTGAACGATGACACAACAGGAGCCCTGGTCAGCCATCAGTTTCACGGCGCGACGCTGGTGGGCGACTCCGGGCTCACTGTGGCCTGGCTCGACGAGCGCGAAGTCGTCGCACCGATCGCTGGCGGCGCCGATGGTCATGCCGAGCACGCCGCGGAGCCTGATGCGCATATCTATCTCACGACGTCGTCCAACTTCGGCCGAAGCTGGGGACCGAATCGCAAGGGGTGGAGTGCCGCGTGTCCCTGCTGTCGCGTGTCTCTGGCACGAACGACCGATGGGCGGGCGATCGCCGGATGGCGCAAGCACTTTCCGGGAAATGTCCGGGACGTCGTCACGGCCACTATCTCGGACCAACCGGGAGAACCGGAGCGGGTCCATCCCGATGACTGGGCCTACGAGGGCTGCCCTCACAGCGGGCCTGCAATTGCCACCGGGGATGACGGCTCGACTCACGTGGCGTGGTATAACGGAAAGCAGGGGGCTGCCGGTGTGTACTATGCCAAGCGAGTCGGCGGAAGAAGCACCGGTGAGGCTGTGCCGCTCGTCCAAGGGCAGACATTGGGCGTGGCGCATCCCGCGGTCGTATCACTGCCGAAGGGCGGTGCGCTGGCAGCATACGACGTCTCACCGGACGGCGAGCGGCTGATCCGCCTCGCGCATCTGCTGCCGAGCGGAAGGGTGGGTGCGCAGCAGCAGGTTCCAGGGTCGCAAGATGGGAAGTATCCACAGCTGGCTGTCCTGGATAGCACTACGGCCGTTCTCGCCTGGACGGAATCGAAAGACGAAGGAAGTCGCGTGCGTCTCGCTGTGATCAGCCTCGGACGGAGGCGGTAGAAGTGAAGCGGTAGAGGAAAGGCGGGAGAACAGAGGCGGTAGAGTAAGCAGGTGGAAACTGCGCAGAGTAGGTGGGATAGGCGTTTATGCGGTATTGATCAGGAGGGGGTTGGGGTGCATTCTCCTGGGTATGATGCCGTATGAAAGGTTCGAGTCGTGGAGAGTCAGCCACCAGTTGGCACTGAAGGTATACAAGACAACATCCAACGGGCCGAAATCAGAGCGTTACGAGCTTACGTCCCAAACTCGCAGGCGGCCCTCTCAGTACCGACGAATATTGCGGAAGGTTCGGTTAAGCAGGGCACCCGCGAATTCCGTCGGTACCTAGATATTTCCTTAGGCTCGCTCTCAGAACTCTCCTACCTTCTCCGATTCGCCAAGGATTTCGGCTTCTTAGAGGAGGACGAGTACCGAGAACTCGATAACCTTAGGAATCGTGCAGGAACGCTGACTTGGCGGCTGTACGTATGCATGGATCAGCGCTGAACGGGGTAGCTGTGGCCTTGGTCTTCAGCCTCTTCACCTACCGCCTCAGTACCTTCCGCCTCTTCACCTTCCGCCTCCTCTTAACTACCTTCCCGCCCCGATGCCCTCCCGTACGCCCCTTCTCGACGACCGCGCATTCGGCCGCACCCTGGCGCGCATGGCGAGCGAGATCGTTGAGCGAAGCGGCGGCACCGAGGAACTGGTCCTCGTGGGCATTCAGCGCCGTGGTGTCGAGCTCGCCGACAGGTTGAAGCGCCACATCGACACCTCCGAAGATTCGAACATCGCCTCCGGTAAGCTCGACATCACCCTCTATAGAGACGATCTGCAGACCATCGGGCCGCGCCCCGTGGTGGGCGAGACCAGGCTGCCCAACGTCGACGGAAAGACCGTCGTGATCGTGGACGACGTGCTCTACACCGGACGGACTGTTCGCGCGGCACTCGATGAGTTCGCAGACTTCGGCCGGCCCCGGCGGATCCTGCTCTGTGTGCTGATCGACCGGGGAGGACGCGAGCTGCCGATTCAGGCGGACATCGTCGGGACCAGCATCAGCACCGGCTCGAAAGATCGAGTAGACGTATTCGTGTCCGAGCTGGATGGCCGAGACGCCGTCGAGCTGGTGAGGGGAAGCTGACGGTGACGGCTCCCTCACTCGGCAAGGACCTGGTCGGTCTCGAGCCGCTCAGCCCCGAGCAGATCCAGCTCATTCTCGATACTGCCGAACCGTTCAAGGAAGTCAGCGAGCGCGCTATCAAGAAGGTCCCGGCGCTCCGCGGCAAGACCATCGTCAATCTCTTCTTCGAAGCTTCGACCCGCACTCGGATTTCCTTCGAGTTTGCCGAAAAGCGGCTATCTGCCGATACGGTAAATGTGGCGGCCGCTGGCTCCTCCGTCAGCAAGGGCGAGACGCTGGTGGACACGGCCAAGAACCTCGAAGCCATGCGAATCGACATGGTCGTCATCCGCCATGGCGCCTCGGGTGCGGCGCAGTTCCTCGGCCAGCGGATCCGCTCGAACGTGATCAATGCTGGCGATGGAAAGCACGAGCATCCGACGCAGGGCCTGCTCGATATGCTGACGCTGCGGGACCGTTTCAAGCGCATCAAGGGTCTCAAGATCGCCATCTGCGGAGACATCCTGCACAGCAGAGTGGCCCGGAGCAACATCTGGGGGCTCACGAAGCTCGGAGCTGAGGTCGGCGTCTGCGGGCCGGCATCCTTGCTCCCGCGCAACGTGGAAGACCTCGGCGTGACGATTCTCCCCCGCATCGAGGATGCGATACAGTGGGCCGATGCGCTGAACATCCTGCGCCTCCAGCTGGAGCGCATGGAAGGTGGCTTCTTCCCCTCGCTCAGGGAATACAATCGCGTCTTCGGCGTCACCAACGAGCGCTTGTCTCGGGCACCGAAGGATCTGCTGATCCTTCACCCCGGACCCATGAATCGTGGCGTCGAGATTGACAGCGACGTCGCCGACGGACCCCACAGCGTCATCCTGCCGCAGGTCACGAACGGTGTGGCCGTTCGTATGGCCGTCCTGTACCTGCTGGCGGGTGGATCTCCCGATTGGGCTCACACTGGAGCTGAAGAGCGATGAGACCGGTACTCATCCGCGGAGGCCGGGTCGTCGACCCATCACGCAACACCGATGAGGTTGCGGACGTCTATCTCGAGGATGGAAAGGTCGGAAGTATCGGGCGAAATATCGGATCGCCCGACGATGCCCTCGTGCTGGATGCCGCCGGCAAGATCGTGAGCCCAGGTCTAATCGATCTGCACGTACATCTTCGTGAGCCGGGTCAGGAGGAGCTGGAGACGGTCGCAACCGGCGCAATGGCAGCAGCTGCCGGCGGATTCAGCGCGGTGTGCGCGATGCCGAACACCGATCCGGTCACCGACAATCAGGCCGCTATCGGTTTCATCGTCAGCCAGGCCGCGCGCGCCGGCAAGGCGCGGGTCTATCCGATCGGTGCGATCTCACTGGGACAGAAGGGCCAGCAGCTGGCAGAGTTCGGCGAGCTGGTGGGTGCAGGGGCGGTCGCGGTGAGCGATGACGGGAAGCCAGTGGTCTCCAGCCACCTCATGCGCACCGCGCTCGAATATGCGCGCACCTTCGGCATACCGGTGGCGGATCACTGTGAGGATCCCACGTTGTCGGCGGGCGGTGCCATGCACGAGGGTATCGTGTCGACCAGGCTCGGCCTCAAGGGAATACCTGCCGCTGCCGAGGAGATCATGGTAGCAAGGGACATCCTGCTCGCCGAACACACCGGCGGCCACGTTCACCTCTGTCACATGTCCACCCGTGGATCGGTGGAGCTGATTCGGCGAGCCAAGGAAAAAGGGATCCGGGTTACCGCGGAAGCCTGCCCCCATCATTTCACGCTCACACACGAGGCGTGCGAGGGCTACAACACGAACGCGAAGATGAACCCACCGCTGCGTGAGCCCGAGGACCGCGAGGCGATTCGGCAGGGGCTGCGGGAGGGTGTCATCGACGCGATCTGCACCGATCACGCGCCGCACCACTACGACGCCAAGGAGCGGGAGTTCGACAACGCGCCCAACGGGATCATCGGGCTCGAGACGGCTTTCGGCCTTGCCATAACAGAATTGGTGGAGCCGGGAGTTCTGGCGCTGAGAGACTTGATCGCGCGCATGAGCACCATCCCGGCCAGGATCTTCAATCTTGCCGGAGGCACCCTTGCACCCGGTGCGCCGGCGGACGTGCTCGTAGCGGACCCGAAAGCCCGATGGACCGTAGATCCGGCGGAATTTTTCTCCAAAAGCCGGAACACACCCTTCACCGGCCGGCAGCTGATCGGACGCGCGGAGGTCACCATTGTGAGGGGTGAGGTCGTATTCGAGCGAGCTCGTCGGGCCGCGCGCGCCGGGGTGTAAGGCAGTGTGGGCTGTCGGGATGCCCCGACCGAATTAGATTTGAATCTTAAGTCCACATACGGATGGAAAGCCTGGGACCTGGCATGCGCATCGTGGTTCGAAGCGCGGGCTCCGGGCCGGGTGGAACACCTCACCCCCGATTGAGATTGACGCTTTAGAGCGGATGAGAGGAACCCTTCCCATGGCCAAACCGACCACGGACAACGAAGCCACGATCGAGGCGCTACTGGAGCAACGCTCTCAGTACGAGGAGTGGATCCTTCGTCTCGATACCTCCGGCGACAAGGCCTCTCCAGCCGTGCGCCAACGCGTGCGTGGCGACTATGAAGCCCGTCTGGAATCAGTCATGGAGCAGTTGCGCGGGCGTAGTGCCGGCATAGCCGAGGAGCTGGAACGCCAGCACGCGTCCCAGGCTGCGCTCGACCGCGAGAGGAGATCGGCCGAGGAAGCTCTCGCAGAGGCCGAGGTGCGGCACACCGTAGGGGAGTACACCGAGGATGAGTGGCGGCGCCTCAGCGATCAAAGCCGCAAGAACATCGAACAGCTCCGCGGCAAATTGCGCGAGATCGGTGCTGAGATCTCCCGACTGACCGAGGTACAGGCTCAAATTTCCGGAACTGCCGGGGCCGCGGCGCCTCCGCCGCCTCCGCCGGCACCACCAGCGAGAACCACGCGACCGGAAATCATCGAGCAGTCGCCGTTCGTCACTCAGCTGGCGGAAGAGCCGGACCTCGTTCCACCCGCCCCGGCCAGGAATCAGCCCCAACCGCCTGGAGACGAGCTCGCATTCTTGAAGTCGGTCTCGGATGAGCCCAGCCGGCCGGTTCGCCGGCCCAGCAACCCGGGAATGCCGGCACAAACAGCAACAGCCGCTCCCCGTCCGGCCGAGGTTGCGCCGCCAGCCCCCGCGAAGGTGGCCTCGGGTGTGGCGAAGACCCTCAAGTGCGGGGAATGCGGCACGCTCAACCGGCCGACGGAATGGTACTGCGAGCGCTGCGGGGCCGAGTTAGCGGGAGTTTGAGGAGTGAGAAGTAGGAGGTGAGAAGTGAGAGGGAAGCAGTTGCTCCTCAAGCTGTTTAACAAGTTCCCTTAAAGTTGTTTCTCCGAGACTCGCCTGCCAAGCCGAAGGGGCGCCCTGTTCACCGGGGCGCCCCTTGTTACTTCTCACTTGCCGATTTCTTACTTCTTTGCCGCCACCAGCTTTGCCAAGCGGCTCTTCTGCCGAGCCGCGGCATTCTTGTGAACGATATTCTTCTGCGCAGCCCGGTCGAGGAGTTTGACCGCCTCGGCATACGCTGCCGTAGCTTCCGCTCCTGTTGCTGCGCGGACTTTTCTCAGCGCAGTCCGCAGGGCGCTGCGGTGGGTACGGTTGTGAACGGTCCGGGCACGGCCCTGACGCATACGTTTTGCTGCCGATCTGATACGGGGCACGGCCACCTCAAGTCATGGAAAGAAGGCTCCGGAATCCTCCGGAAGCTGAGTCCGAAAACATAGACCTCGATAGCTGCAAGGTCAAGCACGAAGCCATTTTGACTTGATCTAAAGCTACGTTTAACCTTCGGCGCCCCCCAACAAGAGGCGGTACCCTCTGGATCGACAACTCGGTGATTTCGTGCTGGCCTTCCCAATGCTGGTCTTCGCCATGTGCGCTCACGAATATGCTCATGCTGCAACCGCACTCCAGCAGGGAGACGACACGGCATACCGGTTGGGACGGGTGACATTGAATCCCCTTCCACACATCGATCCCTGGATGAGCGTCCTCATGCCGGCGATGATCTGGTTCCTCTCCAGCGGGTCATACACCTTCGGGGGAGCGAAGCCGGTCCCCGTGAATTCGAGCCGCTTCAAGAACTACGTGCGCGGAGACCTGATCGTATCGGCAGCGGGCGTAGTAACGAATCTCATGCTGGCACTCGTCTGCTCTGTGATTTTCGTGCTGCTTGGGTTGGTCGCGGCTTCGCTGCCAATGGCGGTTCCGGTGCTGGATACGGCTCAGCGAATGATGGTGTACGGCATCTGGTTGAATCTCGTGCTCTGCTTCTTCAATCTGATTCCGGTGCCCCCTCTCGACGGCTCGCATCTCCTGTATCACGCACTCCCGCCGAAGGCCGGAAATTGGTTCCGCGGACTTCAGCGCTTCGGGTATCTGCCTCTCTTCATCTTACTGTTTCTGTTTCCTCCTGTCGTGTCGCTCCTGTTGACACCGGCATACATGATCCGCAACGCGCTACTTGGAGTGATCTTGCCGTTCCATGTAGGGGACGGATGGAACATCTTTCAATGATGACCTCCATGACTGCTATCGAACCTGTCACTCTCCCCGAGGCCCCACCGAGCGTCATCGGCGCCGGCTCGGGATTCGTCGTCGAGCTGGAGGCGTTCTCGGGTCCATTGGACCTGCTGCTGCACCTCCTGCGAGAGGAGCAGCTCGAGATCGCCGACATTCCAATAGCCCGCATCGCTGATCAGTTCCTGCAGGCGGTGCATGAGCTGGGCTTGAACCAGGCCGCAGACTATCTGGACATGGCGAGTCGTCTCGTGCGCCTGAAGGCTCAGATGCTGCTGCCGCGCAATCTGGAGGACGACGCTTGGGAAGATCCTCGAGCCGAGCTGGTACGGCGGCTGCTCGAGTATCAGCAGATTAGGGAGGTCGCGGTCTGGCTCGGCCGCGCTGCGGAGCGCCGAGCCCAGCAGTTCGCTCGCGGCTATCTGCCGCCGCCCCCAGCGCTACCGCCGCCGCCGCTCACGCTCAACCTGCTGGATATGCTCGCTGCAGTCGAGCGGGTGATTGCCGGAATTCCCTCACCCGTTTTGCACAAGGTCGTTGCCCGTCCGCTCGACGTCGAATCTGCCACCCGGAGAATAGAAGACCTTCTTCGAGACCAGGAGCAGATTCAGTGGCTGGATGCGCTTGGATCCCGCGCCACCATAGTAGACGTGTTGTCCACACTCCTCGCGCTGCTGGAGCTGGCCAAGCGTGGCAGTCTTCGGCTGTTGCAACCAACTCCCTTCTCTCCGTTGGTGATCGCACGTGAGTCCGCTCGCGCAACTGCTTGAAGCGGCGCTGTTCTCCGCCTGCCGGCCTTTGACGGCCGAGGAGCTGGCCACGCTGGACCCCGACGCGGGGCCGGCGGAGGTTCGCGTAGCTCTGGAGCAGCTCAGGGAGCACTACGATTTCAATCAGCATGGCGTTGAGCTGGTGGAACTGGCGGGCGGCTACCAGATCATCACCCGTCCGGTGCACGCGGCGGCAATTGAACGCGCCCAGTTCACGGTCCGCGCTCCCAAGCTCACTGCTGCCACACTGGAGACGCTGGCGGTGATCGCATACCGGCAGCCCGTCGGCCGACTCGAAATAGAAGAAATCCGCGGCGTCTCGGCAGGCGGCGTACTTCGCTCGCTGCAGGAGCGCGGCCTGATCGAGGTGGTAGGCCGGAGCGAGGCTCTCGGGCGCCCTCTCCTCTACGGCACTACGCCAATGTTCCTGGAGCTGCTTGGCTTGAAGGATCTCTCCGATCTACCCAAGACCGAAGAGCTGACGATCGCCTTGCGGCCCCACCTGGCAACCTCCGAGGGATCGGACGATGCCGCGGCGTATGTCGAGGCCGAGTCATGACTGAGATGCGGCTCCAGCGGGCGCTGGCCCGTGCGGGAGTCGCCTCGCGTCGCGCTGCCGAAAAGCTGATCGAAGAAGGTCAGGTGAAGGTAGACGGGAAGCCAGCTACCCTCGGGATGAAGGTCGACCCTGAGCGGCAGCGCATTACGGTGGGCCGGAAACAGGTCCACGTCCAGGAGCGTCGTTGGCTCGCCTTTCACAAGCCACTCGGCGTGGTAACCACGGCGAAGGACGAGGAAGGGCGGCGCACGGTGATGGATTTCATCCCCAACTCCGCCGCGCTGACCTACGTTGGGCGCCTCGATGTCATGACCACGGGTCTGCTGCTGCTGACCACTGACGGCGAGGCGGTGCATCGTCTCACCCACCCGCGCTACCGAATTCCACGCCGGTATACCGCGCTGGTACATGGCAGGCCGACCGGCGAGATCGCCACGGCGGTCAGGGAGAAGGCCGTGATCGATGGCCGTCCTGTGGTGACCAAAGAGGTGAAGGTGCGCCCGGGGCAGGAGGGACGAAGTATTCTCGATCTCACCTTGGAAGAAGGTCGTAACCGGATCGTTCGCCGGTGGTGTGAGTCAATGGGACTCAAGGTGGATCGGCTGGCGCGTCTGTCCTACGGGCCGGTCCGGCTGGGAGATCTGCCGCCAGGCCGCTACCGGCCGCTCACCCCCGCTGAGGAGACGGCGCTCTACAAGGCTGTGCGCCTGACGTCGGATGGGGCTGAAACCGGTACCGCCAAGAGGGCGTCCGGAAGACAGTCCCGTCACACATCGAGGAGTCATTCGACTTGAGTGCTACGAAGCTCAGCCCCAAGCCAGCTGAACTGCTGCCGGTTCAGCGGATCCTGAAGGAGGTGTCCAAGAGGATCGTAGGACAGGACGCCATGGTCGAGCGTCTACTGGTCGGGCTGCTGACTGGCGGGCATATCCTGCTGGAAGGCGTGCCCGGGCTCGCGAAGACGCTGGCTGTTCGAACTCTGGCCGAAATCATCCACGCTTCGTTCTCGCGGATACAGTTCACGCCCGATCTGCTGCCTGCCGACGTGATTGGTACCATGGTCTTCAGTCAGAAGAGCCAGGAGTTTCACGTCAGGAAGGGTCCGCTGTTCGCGCAGATCATTCTCGCTGATGAAATCAACCGTGCTCCCGCCAAGGTGCAGGCCGCCCTGCTCGAGGGGATGCAGGAACATCAGGTCACCATCGGCGGGACGACGTATCCACTGGAAGAGCCGTTCCTGGTTCTCGCCACGCAAAACCCGATCGAGAGCGAGGGCACCTATCCGCTGCCCGAGGCGCAACTCGACCGGTTCATGTTGAAGGTGCGGGTCGGCTATCCCACCCGTGACGAAGAGAAGGACGTCGTGCTGCGGATGAGCGGAGGTCAGGAGATCGAGGTCGAGCGGTTGCTCGATCCAGCCGACATCCTTGCCGCTCGGAATGCGATCAGTGGTCTGTACATGGATCAGAAAGTCGTGGACTACATCGTAGACCTCGTGCGGGCCACTCGCGATCCAGGACTGGTGGGTCTGAACGACATCAAGCCACTCGTCGCCTTCGGTGGATCGCCGCGCGCGTCAATTGCCCTGGCCCAGGCCGCCCGGGCTCATGCCTTTCTGCGTGAGCGCGCCTATGTCATTCCCGAGGATGTGCGAGCTCTGGCGCCAGACGTGCTTCGCCACCGGATCGTGCTCACGTTCGAGGCGGAAGCCGAAGACGTAAGTACCGACGACGTTGTAACCAGAGTGCTGGGTGCGTTGCGGGTTCCCTGAAGCCCCATGTCTGTCTCCCCCGAAATTCTGAAGCAGGTAAAGTCGATCGAGCTCCGCACCCGAGGGCTCGTGGCATCGCTCTTTGCGGGCGAGTACCGCTCGGTTTTCCGGGGTCAGGGGATGGAGTTCGCCGAGGTCCGGTCGTACGAGCATGGCGACGACTTCCGATCCATCGATTGGAACGTCTCTGCCCGACTGGCCAGTCCGTACGTGAAGACGTTTACGGAAGAGCGGGAGCTGACGGTCATGCTGGTGGTGGATCAATCAGGCTCGACGCGTTTCGGGGAGCCGGTTACGAAAGCCGGGCTGTCGGTCGAAATTGCCGCGGTGCTCGCGTTAGCCGCGGCGCACCACAACGATCGGGTGGGTGCACTGCTGTTCTCCGATGCCGTTGAGCGTGTCATCCCACCGCGGAAGGGTCGACGCCACGCCCTCAGAGTGATTCGCGACCTGGTCGCCTTCCAGCCTGAGGGTCGAAGAACCAATCTGGGAGCCAGTCTCTCCTATGCGAGCCGAGTGCTTCGGCACCGCAGCATCGTGGTGGTGTTGTCAGACTTCATTGCGGAGGGTTGGGAGCGTCCCTTGCGGCGGCTGGGAGCGCGCCATGAGGTAGTCGCTATCACGGTCGACGATCCGCGGGAGTACGATTTGCCGGACTCGGGCTGGATCGAAATCGTGGACGCAGAGACCGATCGCCGGGTGCTGGTCGATACGGGTAGCAAGGAAGTGCGGGCGCGCCTGGCCATGCTGACCCAGCGACGTCGTGATGAACGGGCCCGAACACTCGCCGCCGCTGGTGCCGATCACGTTCGCCTGGAGACCGGCCTCGATTACGCGATCCCACTACGACGGGCGTTTGCGCGCCGGGCCCGGCGGATCAATCGCGCATGAGCGCGTTGCTGGCAATTCTCCTGGTCCTGCAAGGTGCGTTACCCAGCGTGGGTGACACCGTATGGGTCGGACGCAGTGTTCACATTCCGGCCGGCTACACGGTACGTGCCGGCGACTGGGAGCCTGCAGATCCATTTCAGCTTCTGGGCCGGCCGCGTGTGGTCGTGTCCGGAGACTCGGCTAGAATCACATACCCGCTGGTAATCTGGCAACCAGGACGCCATGACATCGAGCTCCCGGGAGCTCTCCTGCTGGGACCCGGTGGTACTGTTGATTCTGTCGCAGGCCTGCGGACGTCGGTCGAGGTGCGTAGCGTGCTGCCACCGGGAGATAGCACACTGGCACCGCAGCCTTCGGCGGCATTGGTGCAACGAAACGTCGTATCACTAGCTCCGTTGGTGGGTCTGTGGGCGGTAACGCTTGTTCTGCTCTTGCCCCTTCATCTCTGGTGGCGTCGGCGAGGCAAGCCCAGCCGCGCGGCTGCACCAGCACCACGGCCTGAGGCGCTGGACGCTCCGCTCGGACGGTGGGCGGATGCGGGAGAGCATCGCGCCGTTGCGAGCCTGGCAACAGCACAGCTTCGTGCCGCACTGGCCGAGCGTCTTCCTGCCGCCCACATGGGCCTGGATACGGAACGCGTTCTGGCGGAAGTCGCCGCTGCTCGCCCTGAGTGGCCGCTGGAGGATTTTGGTTCAGTACTCCGTTCGCTGGATGACGTTCGGTTCGGTGCGGCTCCCTCGGCGCAGGCGCTGGGCCTGTCTCAATCCAGCCTGGCCCTGCGAGAGCGCTTGCTGCGCGACGCCGCATGACCTTTGCTCGGCCCTGGTTACTTCTACTCCTGTTGGCGCTCGCCGCATGGTGGTGGATGCGTCGCCGCCGTCCCACTCCCGCGGCCCGCTACAGCGATGTGACCCTTCCGGCATCAGCGATACGCCGGGCCTGGTGGGTCATGCTTCCTCCAGCGCTTCGCGGCCTGGCCCTGGCGACCTTGATTCTTGCTGCTGCCGGTCCGCGAATCGGTGGCGACACGGTGGAAGTGAAGCAGGAAGGGATCGCGATCGTCATCACGATCGACATCTCGAGCAGCATGCTTGCGGAGGACTTCGCGCCATCGAATCGACTCGAGGTCGCCAAGCGGCAAGCAGTGGGTTTCATCCGGGGCCGCACTGCCGATCGGATCGGCCTCGTGGCATTTGCCGGAGAGGCGCTGACTCAGGTACCCGTCACATTGGACTACCCCGTCATCGAACAAGCGGTGATGGATCTGAAGATCGGGAGCCTCGAGGACGGCACCGCGATCGGCAGCGGGCTGGCAACCGCGGTCAATCGGCTTCGGCGCGCCCCGGACAAATCAAAAGTGATTCTGCTGCTCACCGACGGAGAAAACAACAAGGGGCTGATCGATCCGCGGACCGCTGCAGCGACGGCAACGGCGTTCGGCATCAAGGTCTACACCATCGGCGTCGGCACCATCGGCGAAGCTCCCATACCCACCGGACGGGGTCTGGGCGGTTTTCGCTACGAGCTTCTCCCAGTGAGGATCGACGAACCGCTCCTGCAGGAAATCGCTCAGAAGACTGGTGGCCGGTACTTTCGCGCCAAGGATAGCGAGGCGCTCAGTCGCATCTTTCGTCAGATCGATGTCCTCGAGAAAACTCCGATTCAGGTGACACGGTACACCCGCTACGATGAAACCACGCGGCCTCTGATCCTGCTGGGCCTCGGTGCGCTGGCACTGGAGCTGCTGCTCGCCGGAACGCTCGTGGTACGAGTTCCATGACGTTCGACTCGCCGCTCATCCTGATGCTGGCACCTCTCCTGGCGGCGGCCTTCGGTTTCGCGGCCTGGCTGGCCCGGAGGCGCCGCATACAGCTCGCCCGGCGATGGTCGCCGTCACTGGCGGGAGTAGCCCGGGCTCGTGGTCGCTGGGCGCCGCTTATTATCGGCCTGGCAGCACTGCTCGGCGCGGTTGGCCTTGCCGGGCCACGATCGGGCCGAAGCGAAGTGAAGGCTGAAACTCGCGCACTCAGCCTCGTGTTCGCGGTCGATATCAGCCGCTCGATGCTGGCGGAGGATGTGGCGCCCAGCCGTCTGCAGCGGGCCGCTCGTGAAGCGCGCCGCTTGATTCAGGATCTCGAGGGAGACCGACTCGGGCTCATCGCGTTCGCCGGTCGGAGTTATATCCTCGCGCCACTCACGGTAGACGGCGGCGCCATCCGGATGTACCTGGATGCGCTCGATCCCGATCTCGCCAGCGAAGGCGGCACCAGCCTGGGTGCGGTGCTCACTCAGGGCGCCCAGCTGCTGGGCGCTGCCACCGACGCGGCGGACCGGGTGCTGGTTCTGTTTACCGATGGCGAGATGCACGACAC
Organism: uncultured Gemmatimonadales bacterium; assembly: GCA_963730915.1. Classification (GTDB taxonomy): domain Bacteria; phylum Gemmatimonadota; class Gemmatimonadetes; order Gemmatimonadales; family GWC2-71-9; genus CAVVWJ01. The sequence goes on from CAVSTR010000005.1 coordinate 1,089,877, forward strand.
CTTGCCCGAGGCGGTGCGCGCCGCCGAGACGCTGAAGCAGGAAGGAGTGCGTCTGGTCGTGGTCGCAGAGGGCAGGGCGCTGCCGACCAGGATACCGCTGCGTGATTCAGCGGGGACTCTGCGTGAGTACAAGCAGGACGAAGAAGGAAACGTGGTACGGACTCAGCGGCGGGATGACGTGCTTCGGACTCTCGTCGAAGCGGCGGAAGGCACCTTGGTGCCGAACGAGTTGGCCGATCAGGCCGGCGCCGTGCGTGATGTGGTCGCCGCAATGAAGCGGAGTCCCACATCGGAAACCCGCACTACCGATCTCGTGCCCCGCGCATGGATCCCTGCATTGGGTGCAGCTCTGCTGCTCCTCGGCTACACTCTGCTCCGGCCTGGGCCGGCCTTGGTGGGGCTCGGCGGACTGCTGCTCCTCTCGGAGCCGGCGGGGGCTCAGAAGCCGGAAAGTGGCGCGCAAGTGATGGCTGCGGGAGATCCCGCGGGTGCGGCGGCGGAGTTCCTGAAGGCAGCGCGAGGCGAAGCACGCGACACCGCGTTCTACAATGCCGGGACTGCCGCACTCGCGGCCAAGCGTTTCGACGTCGCGCGCGGTGCCCTGACTGAAGCCGCGAAGTCCTTGGATCCCGATCTGCGGTACCGTGCGCTTTATAACCTCGGGGTGGTGGGACTCCTGGAAGCGCAGGCCGATACGACCAAGCGGGGCGAGCTGCTGACTCAGGCGTCTGAACGGCTGCGTGAGGCTCTCCTGCTGCAGCCCAGCTCGGCACGCGCCAAATGGAACCTGGAGCTGGCCCAGCGGCAGCAACCACCCCCGCCAGCGGATGGTGGTGGCGGCGGAGGGCAGCCGCCTTCAGGAGGAGGTGGAGGTGGACAGACACCCGAGCCCAGCCGGCCCGAGCCGCGGGATCAGGGCCTGAGCCAGAACCAGGCGGAACAGATTCTCAGCTCGATGGAACGCCGTGAGCGTGAAACCCGAGCGGAGCAGCAGGAACGCCTCAAGGGGCGCTCGGGCGGGGGCGTGAAAGACTGGTGATCCCCTGCCTGCTGCTTGCGCTGCTCCAGGCGCCCGCCCCCGAGATTCATGTTGACGTCGATCAGGACCGAGTCAGCGTTGGCGAGGAAATCGTGTATACGGTGCGGGCGGTAAGCCGGTCTTCCGATCCCATGAGTGTAACGGTCGCCCCGCTGAATGGTTTCGAGATCGTGGCTCGCAGCGAGCGAACCGAGGTGTCGCTGTCGGGCAGTGCCACGCGCACAACCCTACTCGAAATCCGACTGCGTGCCGTGCGACCCGGCCGGTGGCAGATCGGGCCTGCTCGAGCCACTCAGGGCGGTCAGGTGATCGAGGCTGCGGCAATCACAGTCGATGTGGAGCCGAATGCTTCGGTGACAGCGGCCACCATCAACCCGCGGCTCCGAAGTCTGCTCGAACGAACGCCACCACCTCCGAGAGGGAAAGCAGGCGTGGCGCTGATTGTCTCCGCCGACAGCGTACGTGTCGGCGAGCAGGTGGACGTCGTCACTGCTGCCTGGTTCCCCCGTGACCTGCGTCTGCAGCTCCGCCGGCCTCCCACGCTGCAGCCTCCAGTCATCGACGGGGTGTGGAGCTATCCCCAGGCTGCACCTCCGGGAATAGCGGTGACCCGTGAGATCGGTGGTATCGCCTACGATCTCTTTGTCGCACATCAGGTCGTCTTCCCGCTCGTCCCGGGAACGATTGCCATCCCGCAAGCCATGCTCAAATACACCATGCCGCTTGCTCTCCAATTTTTCAGCCAGGAGGAACGCTTCGCACTCACGAGCCTGCCAGAGACACTGAGTGTGCGGCCACTTCCGAGCGAGGGGCGACCCGCGGCGTTCAATGGGGCGGTGGGTTCAACGCTGCGGATCGAGCGGCGGGTGAATCCTCCGTCGGCGCATCCGGGTGAGGGAGTAGCAGTGGAGGTGATCGTCTCGGGAGAGGGGAACACCGCACTCTGGCCTCCGCCCGACATCCGCTGGCCACGGGGGTCCCGGGCGTACTCCGACCGGGTCGACGAAAAGGTTTCCACGGAGAAGGGCCGCGTCGGAGGGACAAAGACCTTCAGGTATCTCGTGGTTCCCGATTCTGTGGGTCCTCTCACGTTGCCACCCGTCACCTACGCCTACTACGATCTTGCGGCACGTGGCTACCGGTCGGCCGGTGTCGCCGCGACATCGCTCCCGGTTACGGCCGCCGGTGAACCAGCTGCCAGTGCAGCGCTGCCACCCGCGCTCATGACGGCGCGTTCTCCCTCCCTATCCAGCCGAGTGGTGGCGCACATCCCCGACTGGCTCTGGGGCGCCATTCTCTTCCTCCCGCCGTTGCTCGTATTTGGCCGTGGCTTCCGTCCACGGCGCCGGAGGCGGAGTGCTCCTGCCGAAACGAGTGGACTTCGAGGTGTAGAAGAGCAGCTCGATGCCGTAGTGCGCGGCTTGGTGCCGAATCCAGATCACCGCTCCCGGACCGGGCTGGCTGCGGCGGTTCGCGCCGCCGGCGCGGATGCGGATACCGCGTGGCGATTGGCGGCCGCACGGGAGCAGCTCCTGGCGCGGAGGTACGGCCCGGGTGTGAGTTCAGATGATGATCCTGCGCTGATAGCCGAAGTTCATGAGGTGATCCGGCGACTGGGCGCGTCGCTTCGCGGCTGGCGCGGCCGTGGTGCGACGGTGGGAATAGTGCTGTGCCTGGTAGGCGGGACGATGGCAGGCCAGTCTCCGCCTCCGGAGCGGCTGTATGAGAGCGGCGCTCTCCGCGCTGCCGCCGAGGGGTTTGCCCGCAGGGCGGCCGACGAGCCTGGCAGGGCCGCGCACTGGTATGATCTGGGAGCCGCGTACTATCGGTTGGGACTGAAAGGCCATGCTGCGGCGGCGTGGCATCGTGCCCGGCGTCTGGATCCACGTGAGTCCACGATTCGCCGTGCGCTGCGGCTGACGCCGCCGCCAGATGTGACATCCGCTCGCTGGACCTGGACTCCGCCGTTCACGTCGGACGAGCTTCTCCTGGCCGGTGCGCTCGCCTGGCTGGCAGGGTGGCTCGGCTGGGTGACACGACCGCGCATTCGCGACCGGTGGGCCATCCTGCTGGTGTTCGCAGCAGTCGCCGTCACCGCGGGATTCGGGCTACGCGCGTGGCAGCGTCGTCCCCTTGGTATTGTGCTCGACCAGACGACCATGCGCATGTCACCGCATGGACTGGCTCCCGCCGTCGGGCCAGTGGAGGCAGGAGGCGCCGTACGAATCCTGCGGCGACAGGCAGGCTGGACCCTGGTGCGGGCACCAGGTGCGCGCGAAGGATGGGTGGCGGCCGGCACGATAGCCGGCATCGGCGGATAGATTTCCTTCATGGCTCGCCGCATCGCAATTCTCCCAGACGCTGTTGCCGATCAGATCGCCGCGGGCGAGGTCGTAGAGCGACCGGCCTCGGTGGTGAAAGAACTGGTAGAAAATTCGCTTGACGCGGGCGCCGAGCACGTCCGAATCGAGCTGGAAAATGGCGGGAAAGTTCTCATCGAAGTCAGTGACGATGGAACCGGGATGGGTCGGGAAGACGCGGTCCTGGCCCTCGACCGGCATGCCACGAGCAAGGTCCGGAGTGCCGCCGATCTGGTTGGTGTCGCGACCTTCGGATTCCGCGGTGAGGCGTTGCCGGCTATCGCCTCGGTATCCCGGCTGACCATGAGTACCAGTGACGGGGAAGGGGAGGGCTCCGAGCTGAGCGTGGTCGGTGGGCGTCTCGAGCGCGTCACGCCGACCGCCCGTCAGCGAGGAACGACCGTGACGGTACGCGGCCTTTTCTTCAATACGCCGGCGCGGCGGAAGTTTCTTCGTTCAGTAGCGAGTGAGACTCGTGCCGCCCACGAGGCAGTTGCCACGCTGGCCCTGGCTCACCCCGAGACCGGTTTCGAGCTTCACGTCGATGGCACGTGCCGTCTGGCCGTGCCCTCGCGCCAGGATGGACCAGAGAGATTGGCGGCCGTCTGGGGACGAGAGCTCGCTGGGACTCTCATACCGGTTCAGTATGCGGCCGGAGCCTTTCAGGTGGATGGCTACGTGCAGCGCCCCGGCGACGCACGGCCGACCGGCCGGCGTACCCAGCTGTTCGTCAACGGACGTCCCTTCCGAGATCCGTTCCTGATACGCGCCGCCGAGGCTGGGTATCGCGCCGCCATCCACCCGGGTGACCGTCCCAGTGTATATCTGCGCATTGGGGCTGCTGCCGAAGATGTGGATGTGAACGTTCATCCCGCCAAGCTCGAAGTTCGTTTCCGTGACCGTATCGGGGTCGAGCGTGTCGTCGAGGAGGCGGTGCGCTCCGCACTCGGAGCGCTCGTTGCGGCCGCTCCTGTAGGAGAGTGGCGGCCGTTGCCGGCGGGAACCGGAGCCGGTTGGTCGGGCTCGAACGGGCCAGGCTTCATCGCACAGCTCTTCGATCAAGAGGAAGCCGGCTCTTCTGACGAGCACTCTGTAGAAGCGGATCAGGGCTTCCGCGTCCCGCTGGTGCAGGTGTTCGGCAGCTACATCATGTACGAAGGGCCCGACGGGGTGATCATCGTCGACCAGCACTCGGCCCACGAGCGGGTCCTCTACGAGGCGATCATGGTTCAGCTGAGCGGTGTCGGAGCGCCGGCCCAGCGGCTCCTGCTCCCGCTCACGCTCGAGCTCACCGACGAAGAGCTCGATGCGTTCGAGGCGCATGAGGAACAGCTCCGCCGGGTTGGCTTTGAGGCCGAAGCGTTCGGTGGACGAACGATCGTGATTCACGCGGTACCGACGCCCCATCCTCGGTTCGACGCGGGAGCCTGCTTCCGAGAGATGGTGGCCGATTTGGCCCGCGGGCGGTTTGGCGGCTGGGCCAACCGGCTGGAGCGGTTTGCAGCTACGTACGCCTGTCGGGCGGCCGTGAAGGCCGGAGATCATCTAGGCGAGCGCGAGATGCGCGAGCTGCTCCTCAAGCTATTCGCTACCGATCTACCGCCGCACGACGTGCACGGACGCGCCACGATCGTGCAGCTCCCACGGGAGGAGTTGGAGCGCCGGTTTGGCCGGCGCTAGAGTCCCGGTGCTGGTTGGACCGACTGCGGTCGGCAAGACCGCTGTCGCAGTTGCTCTGGCCGCCCACTGGCCACTCGAGGTCATCTCAGCCGACTCACGACAGGTTTACCGCCGGCTCGATATCGGCACAGCGAAGCCGACCAAAAAAGAACGGGCCCGCGTTCCGCACCATGGCGTAGATGTCGTCGAGCCAGGGGAACGTTACAGCGCCGGACACTTCGCACGCGGTGCGGTGAAGTGGCTGGAAGACATTCGAGCCAGGGGCAACCTTCCCGTCGTCGTGGGTGGAACCGGGTTGTACGTGCGGGCGCTCTCGGAAGGTTTGTTCTCCGAGCCGCCGCTCGATCCCGGCAAGCGTCGCTCGCTCGATGCGTGGACCGCCCGGCTCGAGCCGATCGAGCTCCTGCGCTGGGCCTCTCGTCTGGACCCGGGCTTTCGCGGTGGAGGCAGGCAGCGCGCGGCACGTGCAATCGAAGTTGCCCTTCTGAGCGGGCGTCCGCTCTCTTACTGGCAACAGGCAGCACGAGCCCGGGGAGCGCTCGACCCATGGTACATTGTTCTCACCGCGCCCCGGCCGGTGCTGCACCAGAGGATTGCGCGACGGGCAGAGGAGATGGTTCGGCGGGGCCTGATCGAGGAAGTCGCCGCGGTGCTGGCGGAGGGACACGATCCGCGTGCACCTGGCTTCGATGGGATCGGCATTCGTGAGGCGGTGGAGTACCTGCACGGACAACGACCGCGGGAGTCGGTTGCCGAAGCAATTGCCATCGGCACTCGGCAGTATGCAAAGCGCCAGCAGACCTGGTTCCGCCATCAGCTCGCGCGAACCGCGATCACGCTGGATGCGACACGAGCCCCGGAGAAGCTGGCCTGTGAAATCGCCGGATTGTGGGAGAAAGCTCAATGAAAATCGGCATCACCTGCTATCCCACATATGGCGGATCGGGGGCCGTCGCAACGGAGCTCGGTCTCGAGCTGGCACGCCGCGGGCACGAGGTGCACTTCATCACCTACGATTCGCCGTTCCGGCTCAGAGGCTATACCGAGCGGGTGTTCTACCATCAGGTCGACACCCGGATGGGCCGGTACCCTCTCTTCGATCATTTCCCATACACCCTGGCACTCGCCTCGAAGCAGCACGAAGTGGTATTGGGCGAGGAGCTCGATCTGCTCCACGTGCACTATGCCATTCCCCATGCCACCACGGCCTACCTCGCACGCGAAATGCTCAAACGCGATCGGCCCGTGCAGGTCATCACCACTTTGCATGGCACTGACATTACCCTGGTAGGCCAGGAAGCCAGCTTCTACGCCATCACCAAGTTCTCCATCGAACAGTCCGATGGCGTCACCGCGGTCTCCAACTATCTGCGCGATGAGACCTACCGGGCGTTCGGCTGTGTCGCCTGCGATATCCGGGTAGTGCCCAATTTTGTGAACCTTCAGGAGTACCGGCCTGGTGAGCCAGGCTGCCGGGGTACGGTCGCGCCCGAGGGACACAAGGTGATCAGCCACGTCTCGAACTTTCGAGAGGTAAAGCGGGTCAAGGACGTCATCCGGGTGTTCGCCCGAATTCGTCGAGCCATGCCCGCCACGCTGGTGATGATCGGCGACGGCCCCGAGCGGGTCGACGCGGAGAACGAGGCCCGCGATCTCGCCGTGATGGACGATGTGCGCTTCCTCGGACGGCTGGATTCGGTGGCCACGCTTCTCCAGGCGAGCGACCTTTTCATCCTGCCCTCGCAGACCGAGTCCTTCGGACTGGCCGCGCTGGAAGCAATGGCGTGCGGAGCCCCAGTCGTCGCCAGCCGGGCCGGCGGTCTGCCCGAAGTCATCGATGACGGAGTGAACGGAATCCTCGAACCCGTAGGCTCGGTCGAAGCTATGGGGCGGCGCGCGGTCGAGGTCCTGCGTGACTCCGATAAGTACGCGGCCATGCGAGCGGCGGCGGTTGCCAAGGCTGAGAAGTTTTCGGCCAACACGATCGTGCCGATGTACGAGGCCTTCTACGGAGAAGTGCTCGGTTGAGGCACACTCGTGTCGCCTGAGCTACTGCTGAAGGCAGCCCTGCTCGGCCTGGTAGAAGGTGCTACAGAGTTTATCCCGGTCTCATCGACCGGACACCTGATCCTCGCCAGCGATTGGCTGGGACTGGTCGACGAGCGTGCCAAGACGTTCGATATCTTCATCCAGCTGGGAGCCATTCTCGCCATTGTCTGGATTTACCGTGAGAGGCTCGTCGGCGCGGTCACGGACGCCCGGAAGGATCCCACTAGCCGGGGCTTTCTCCTCAATCTGATCGTGGCGTTTCTTCCCGCTGCTGTGGTGGGGTTCCTGACTCATGACTGGATCAAGAGCAGGCTCTTCAATCCGAGTGTCGTCGCGGTCGCTCTGATACTGGGCGGTGTGGTCATTCTACTGATCGAACGCTGGTCCCCGAAGGCCAGGGTTCATGATGTCGTGAGTATCCCGCCTCGCCTGGCGCTGGGTGTGGGCATGGCACAGGTGCTGGCCCTCGTGCCGGGAACCTCCCGCTCCGGCGCCACTATCATGGGTGGCTATGCGCTGGGATTATCCCGAACCGCCGCGACCGAGTTCTCGTTCTTTCTCGCGATACCGACCATGCTGGCCGCAACCACGTACGACTTGTTGAAGAGCTGGTCCGTGCTCGCGGCGACCGACATCCCGATGTTTGCCGTGGGGTTCCTCGTCTCGTTTGTTTCCGCTGTGATCGTGGTAAAGGCATTCCTCGCCTACGTTTCCAACCACACCTTCGGCGTCTTTGCGTGGTACCGGATCGCGCTGGGTGTCGTCTTGCTGTTCATGCTCGCTTGATCGCGGCGGTGCCATGACCCCTACGTTGCACTACTTCGAGCGCGTCAGCTCGACGATGGATGTGCTGCATGAGCTCGCCGACCGGGGCGCGGTGGCTGGATCCGCGGTTTGGGCCGGCGAGCAGCTCCAGGGCAGAGGCTCACGTGGCCGCTCGTGGCACTCACCGCCGGGAGGACTCTGGCTCAGCGTCCTGTTCAGACCTCCTATCGTTCAGGGCCTGGAAGTCATCAGCCTTCGGGCGGGGCTCGCGGTAGCCGAGGCAGTGCAGCCTCTTATCGCCGAGCCGCTGCAGCTCAAATGGCCCAACGACTTGATGCTGAACGGGCGCAAGCTGGGAGGTATGCTGTGTGAAGCCCGCTGGCAGGGCGAATCTCTTGGCTGGGTCGCGCTCGGCGTAGGCATGAATGTAAGGAACCGCGTACCTGACGAGCTTGAAGTGGGTGCGGTGTCGCTCGCACGGCTGGGCATTGCTCCCGATCTTTCGGAGCTGGCTGACCGAGTTGTAGCCGCTCTTAGAAAGCTGGAGCTCGATGGGAGCGAGCTTACCCCATCGGAGCTGAGGCGCTTTGCCGCCCGGGACTACCTGCAGGGAAGGGTCATAGCTGAACCGGTCGCCGGGACGGTGCGAGGCCTGACCCCTGGTGGTGCTTTGACGGTACAGCCCCATACCGGGCCAGCCATTGCGCTGCGTACGGGCCCCGTCACGTTGGCCGACTCTCTTACCGCCGGTAACTTGGATCATGTTGCTCGCACTGGACATCGGTAATACCGAGATCACCATCGGGCTGTTTCACGAGCGCGAGCTCGAGGCCCACTGGCGTCTCACGACAAATCCCGACCGAACACCCGACGAATGGGGAAGTGCCATCGGAGGGTTCCTGATCCAGAGCGGCCATTCACCCAACGAGGTGCGCGCCGTCTGCCTTGCTTCGGTCGCGCCAGCTACCACCTTGAGTGTGGTCGAAGGCGTGGCCCTGACTACCGGTTGCACCGGAGTGGCAGTCGATGCGACGCTCTCCGCTGCCGGTGACCCTGGACGTGGACGAGCCGCTCACCGTAGGAGCCGATCGGATCGTGAATGTCCTGGCTGCCGCGGAGCTCTTCCACGCCGACAGCATCGTGGTCGACTTCGGCACCGCCACGACTTTCGATTGTGTTACGGCTGACGCACGCTTCATCGGCGGGGCCATCATGCCGGGCCTCAGGACCTCGGCGGATCAACTCACCCGTCGGGCGGCAAAGCTGCCTGCCACCGAGCTCCGAGCTCCTGCCCGGGTCATTGGCCGCAGGACAGAGGAGTGCATCCAGGCGGGTGTGCTGTACGGCGCGGCAGATGCCGTGGATGGGATGGTCCGGCGGATCACTGCTGAATGGCCCGGGGGTAAGAGACCCCGTGTCGTTGGTACCGGAGGACTGGCAGCTGTGGTCGCGCCGTTGACCACCACGATCGAGCTCACCGATCCCGATCTTACGCTGCGTGGCTTGCGCATCGCCGCCGGGCACCTCGGCTTGGAGTGGTAACACCGCTGCGCCGCGCAGGCTATCGTCTGCTCGGTCCCGGCTTCGACTATCTGCTCCATACCAGGCCCGCCGAGTGGCCGATCATGGTGGCCCACACCCTGGTGGGCTACGTGTTGGCGGTTGGACTCGAGGGGGCGCTAGGTGGCCAGCACTTGGGGCGCGTGGCTTTGGGAGTGGTTCTGTGGGTCATCTGCCTCAACGGCGGCACGCTCTCCCTGAACAGCGCATACGACAAGGATGAAGGTGACATCGCCTACCTTCGCCAACCACCGCCTCCACCACGGCATCTCGCCCGATTCTCGCTTACCCTCATGTGCCTCGGTCTGGTGCTGGCTTCACTGCTTCCAGGCGGGTTTCAGGCCGCATACGCACTCTGCTTCGTTATGTCGGTACTCTACTCCGTTCCTCCCATTCGATTGAAGGCGGTTCCGGGCGCGGATTGGCTGATCAACATGGTGGGCTTCGGGACACTTACCCCCTACGCCGGGTGGGCCGCTACAGGGCTGCCGCTGCAGCCCGCCCCGGGAGCCGTGCTCCTCGGTTTCTGTCCGCTGTTTGCGGCGCTGTATCCGCTGACTCAGATCTATCAGTTCGAGGAAGACAGGCGCCGGGGAGACCGGACGCTGGCCTTGACGCTCGGGGTGAAACGGAGTTTGCTCGTGTCTCTCGCTGCTGCGTCAGCCGGATATGGCCTGTTCGCCCTGGCCGGATGGCTCTCGGACTGGGGGAGAGAAGACTGGTGGCGTTGGGTGCTACTGGCCGGGTCTGGCATAGTGTGGGGACTGCTATTGCTGAAGTGGATCCGCCGCCATCGGAGCATGGGCATGCGTGAACATCAGCGCGGCATGTATCAGGCGCTTGCGGCGTGGGCGTTGACCGACCTCGCCGTGGTCATCGCCTGGTCAACCTGAGCGACGCCACCCTTGGCCCTTAAACCCGCGCCTCGGTATACTTTGACAATCTCACCCCTCTCCGGAGCAGGCATGAGCTCGACCGCTGAATTGAAGGGCGAGTACGACCTTACTCGTGTTCCGATGATCGTGCAGGGCGCCGTCAAGCTGGGCCTCCTGGAGAGCATCGTGGTTCTGTTGTTCTCGCTCGCCTCGCGCTTCCTCGGTGGGATCGTGGAGGTGATCGTGGGCGGGATCATCCTGCTGGCAGGTATTGCCGCGGTCACCCTGCTGCCCGGACTGTGGACCCGGGCGCGCACCATCGAAGGAATCGCCGGCGCCGCTGGAATCGGCCTCGCTGCCACCGGCGTGTTCCTGCTGATCGACGTCACTCTTCTGCAAAACATCGGCACGTATACCAATCGTTGGTATCAGATCGGCGGCGGCAGCAACTGGTGGTACCACCCGGTATGGTGGATGGTGGGGACATTTCTCCCCTGGTTCGGGGCCTGGATCCTGGCGAATCAGGTTGCCAGGGGCGGAGAGCCTAAGCCGCTGGTGGCGTTCGGAATGGTTGTGGGCGCCGCGGTTGTGCTCGCGGTTATCGGCGTACTCGTGGGCTTCCCCGGTGCACATTGGAGTCTCGCCACCTTCGGCCTGGCGTTCTTGCCCGCCCTGGTGCTGGCCACCGTTCTTTCGGCGATGGGGAAGCGCCGCGATTAGGCCCATGCGTTGGGTCCGCCTGCTCTTTCGTATTTTTGGATGGCTGCTCACGCCTTTCCTGGCATGGGCAGCTTCATTTTTCGGGGCTGTAGCGGGAGCGCTGCTGGCATTGAAACTGGATGATCCTGTCCGGGGGCTCGCGGTTACGGCGATTTGCGGCGGCATTGCAGGATTCGCGTGCCTCATCGCCTGGCTACACTATCTTCGCCGCTCGCCCGAGGTGCGCGAGGTCCTTGCGGTTACGGAAGACGGCACACCCGACACGATCGAGTTCGAGATACCTCCGGAGGAGTTGGCGGAGCCGGCCGAACCGAGCCCCGAGGCGACTGGTGCGGGAACGTAGGGCGCCTCCTTACGCAGCGTTTTTTCACGGCAGCCTATTGATCCTCGCAGCGCTCGCGTGCAGCGGTGGAGCGAGAGAACGTCCCGCCGAGTCCAGACCAACCCGCCGTGAGACCGATTCTTTGGTGCTGACGACTGCCACCGGCGCAGAGGTCTGGTTTACCCTCGCGCGTCCTGCCACCGGCCGGAATGGGGAGCGGTGCATAGAGCGCGGGCTCGAAATTCGCAGTCAAGGGAAAACAACGAAGGTGCCACTCCTGTACACGGGCGCGGTTCCGAAGCTGATCAATGATACGATGATGCGCGCTATGCTCTGGAAGGACTGCACGCCTGGCGTAGCCTACCGGGTCAATCTCCGCACGGGGCAACCTATGCCTGAGCGCGACGCAAACAAAAGCCATGACTAGATCTCTCCGGCAGATGGTGCTGTTCGCCCTTCTGCTCCCGGCCCACCGACCAATTCAAGTGGCTCATGCGCAGCATGCGGAAGCTCGCGTGGGACGCTTTTACGATGCAACGGGATGGACCGCCTACCGCTTCGGTGTGACGCGTCCGCTGGGCGGCATCTTTCGCCACCAGGTCCATGCGGACTTTCTCCGGCGCACCGCCGGGAGCGGAAGTGTCGCCGGGCTGGGAATAGACGTGACGGCATTCAGGAGAGGAGAACAAGGGGCCTATCTGGTGGCTGGCTTGAGCGGAGGACTTGGCTCTGACCGGTCCAGCGAATTCGATAAGCTTTGGGGGTCCTGGTCTGCTGGTGCGGGATACGACCTCTTTCCGGTCTCGTTTCTGTCCATCGGAGCGGAGGCAAGATGGCGGCGGCTCTCGCTGGGAGAGGGGGAGGGAATGGAGGTCGCAATCGGGCTGGCAGTGCACGGTAAGAGGGCGTCTCGCCGCCCGCGTGTACCAAGCTCCGAAGGCCCCCCGGCCCCCGACAACCTGTCGGAAGGTCCCGTCCGAGCTACGCAGGGCATCAACGACTCGATTATCGCCACTGCCACGGAAGCTATGGGCCGCCCGTACACCTATGGTGGCACCGGTGAGGATGGTGAGGGATTCGATTGCTCAGGCCTGATTCAATATTCATACGCGAAGCATGGCATCGAGCTGCCGCGACGCAGTACTGATCAGGCACGGGAAGGACGGAAGATCGAACGGCGGCTGAAGCTACTTTCTCCAGCCGATATCCTGACCTTTTCGAATCATGGCGGGAAGGTGAGCCACGTGGGTCTGTACATCGGGGATGGACGCTTCATTCACAGCGCCACCCGGGGAGTGCAGGTCAGCATCCTGAGCCCGGACGATCCCTACGGTCGTTGGTGGTACAAGCGCTGGGTCGGAGTCAGGCGAATCGTTCAATAAGGCTCCCAGCCCTCATTCGTGGCTCTCGTGACTGCTGTGTGGCTGACTGACGGCTGCGTCTTCCTCTCCCGGAGGATCGCCTGCCTCCGGAGGGTGGGCACCATGAGCCGTGTGAGCTGTAGCCTCGTTTCCCTCTGCTCCCTCCTGCATCGAGCTCTTCGCACCGCGGACCTCGAGTGAGGCGAGGTCGCGCTGGTAGGTCGGATCCCTGGGGTCGATCGCTGGCCAACGGCGCAAATCGTCAGGAACAAACAGGCCAACCATACTCGCCATGGCGCCCCTGGGCCGTACCTCGCCGGTAGGATTATCGTATTCACCGACGACGCGGTAGCGGCGGTTTGGCTTGAGGCGAAGTCCGTCCCCACTGCACGCCGAAGAGCTTGCGGTTTACTTTCACCAGCTTCCCCTCAGCGTCACGTTCTGCCTTCACCTGCGTGAGCACCTTCCCTGATTGCACGTCTTCGAGCCATACCCGGGTTCCATAGTCATGCATGTGGCCACCGACGCCTAACAGGCGCCCTCCGACCGGGAGAGTGAACTCGTACCCCTTTGTCGACCTGCCAGGCGGCACATCGAACGTGTTCTGGCCGCCGACCGTAAGGTTCACGTCCATGTAGATAGGAAGCGCATTGACGGGCGGGGGATTCTGATTCTTGGGAGTCCACAGCATGATGAGCCTCAGGTGGACTCCTTCCAGGTCCCGGCCGGTGTCGTTGTGCCAGGCGACATACATGCCGAGCTGCATGCCGGGGGTCATCGGTACTCCGATGGTCTTGGGCACACTGACTTCCCCGGTCTCCGTTCCTGTGCCCATCAGTCTTTCTGCGGCGGAATACAGCAGCTGACGCCGGCTGAAGTTCACCATGATCATGTGGTGCATGACATGCGGTGGCACCGGCCGGCCCTCTCCATCCACCAGCTCTACCCGAAAGCCGCGGAACCAGCCGTCGACGGGCCACCGGAAGCGCTGAAGACGCGTATCGTGTGACGCGCCCAAATCCATCATGGCATGATCTTCCATGGGGGGCATGTTCGGCAGATCGTATGGCCCGCTCGTGACTGTCAGCTCGTGGCGCGAGGAATCGACCGACACCTGAACCGTTGGCGGGGGTGGGGTTCCATCCCAGCTACCCGCCAGTGACAGACTCAAGAGCCAACTGCGAAACATCATGCGCCACTCCCAGAATGGTGGGTTCAAAAGCCCATTGCGCGACCAGAATACGCCCCGCAACTTTGCTCGTTCGAGAACCGGTAGTACGCGAACCGCTGATAATCCTGAGACCGAAACCCAATGTCAAGCATGCGCGTGCTGCTCGCGGCCGGTTTGGCGATATCGCTGAGCTTCACCCCTGCATGGGGCCAGGACCGGCTGTTTCCCGCGGTGCGGAGTTTCGAGCTGCCCGAGGCGTCTCCTCGGGTGTACGGGGTTGTCGGACGGCTCCTCTCTACCCGCAGAGGTGAGAGCAGCTTCGGCGACGAGCGTGAGGCCGAGGTCGTCATCGGAGAGAATCTTCCGCTGATCGCGATCAAGCGCGGACCACGTCCGATTGTCCTGGGGCTCGGCACGCAGGTGTACGGGCGGTTCAGTCTCAATGACTCCAAGACCGCGTTAATCAGTGTCGACTGGGTAGCCGGTCTGAACACAACAGCGCAGCTGGGCAGAATGGCGTTAACCATGCAGGTCTACCATGAGAGCAGCCATCTGGGAGACGAGTACGGCGACCGGTTTCAGGCTCAGCGTATCGATTGGAGCAGGGAAGCGATTGCCGGATGGGTCACATACGGTGCCGGGCAGTGGAAGCTGACAGGGGGAGCAAGCTATGTGCTGTACGACGGCCTTGGTCTGCCACGGGCCGGTGCGGCACTCGGTTTGGATTGGGGAGCGGGTCGTCACCGGTTTCTGACTCGGCCCTTTGAGCCGGTGTTTGGTCTCTATACTGAAGGCAGCGCTGCAACGGATTGGCGGCTGAGTACCTCCGCCAAGGCAGGCATCGCAGTACGTGGAAAAGGTGGGGCGCGAAGTGTTGGGCTTTCGATCATAGCGCACGATGGTTTATCCACTCAACGGCAGTTTTTTCGCCGGGAGAGCCGCTACGTGGGCCTGGAGGTGCGCTTCGACCTTTAGAGAACGGTAGACGATGGATCTCCCCGGCAGACTGGCCTGCCGAGTTCCCCTATAAGCCCTCCCAAACCTGCCATCCTGACACAAAAAACAGGCACTCTCGTTGCCCAGCACCTGCGTCAAACCAGAGCTTGACTTGCAGAGGGAACCCGGTATCTTTGCCCGTCTTAGCACTCTCGCTAACCGAGTGCCAACTAATTTGATCTTAAGTACTTAGAACAGTCCAACATCCAAGTGGTGGAGGTCGCACAGATGGCAACTGCTACCAAGGCTAAGCCTAGCCTGAAGCTCCAGCCCCTCGAGGACCGAGTCGTGATCATGCCGTCGGACGAGGCAGAGACGATGCGCGGCGGTCTGTATATCCCCGACACGGCCAAGGAGAAGCCGACCCAGGGAGAAGTCATCGCTGTGGGTCCAGGCCGGGTCGAAAAGGGCCAGCGGATCGCGATGGACCTCAAGGTTGGCGACAACGTGATCTACGGCAAATACAGCGGCACGCCGTTTCAGCTCGGCGGCGATGAAGTGATCATCATCAAGGCCTCCGACGTTCTGGCGAAGATCAGCTAAATCGAACCCGTGGGGGAGACCGGCTCGCCGGCTCAATCCACATCCATCAGGAGATCAAGACATGGCATCTAAAGAGCTTCTCTTCAACACTGACGCTCGGTCCAAACTTAAGAGGGGCGTTGACCAGCTCGCCGAGGCGGTGAAGGTCACCCTCGGTCCCAAGGGCAGGAACGTCGTCATCGACAAGAAGTTCGGCTCACCCACCGTCACCAAGGATGGTGTGACTGTGGCGAAGGAGATCGAGCTGAGCGATCCGATCGAGAACATGGGCGCGCAGATGGTCAAGGAGGTTGCCACCAAGACTTCCGATCTCGCGGGCGACGGCACCACGACGGCCACTGTTCTTGCCCAGGCCATCTTCCGTGAAGGCCTGAAGAACGTCACCGCCGGGGCCAACCCGATGGAACTAAAGCGCGGCATCGATCGCGCCGTCGAGGCGGTGGTCGAGCAGCTCAGGTCCATCTCGGTTCCTACTGCCGGCAAGAAGGAAATCGCGCAGGTCGGTACCATCTCCGCCAACAACGACAAGGAGATCGGGAACCTGATCGCCGAAGCCATGGAGAAGGTCGGCAAGGACGGCGTGATCACCGTCGAAGAGGCCAAGGGCCTGGAGACCACGCTGGAGACGGTCGAGGGCATGCAGTTCGACCGGGGTTACCTGTCGCCCTACTTCGTAACCGATCCGGAAAAGATGGAGGCGGCTGTCGAGGATCCTTACATTCTGATCCACGACAAGAAGATCTCGGCCATGAAGGAGCTTCTGCCGCTGCTCGAGAAGTCGGCGCAAAGTGGGAAGCCGCTGCTCATCATTGCCGAAGATGTCGAGGGTGAGGCTCTTGCGACGCTGGTCGTCAATAAGCTCCGTGGCACGCTGAAGGTCGTCGCCGTCAAGGCGCCTGGCTTCGGCGATCGCCGCAAGGAAATGCTCCGCGACATCGCCGTGCTGACCGGTGGCCAGGTGATCTCGGAAGAGCTCGGCTTCAAGCTGGAGAACGCGACGCTCAACGATCTGGGTCGCGCCAAGCGGATCGTGGTCGACAAGGACAACACCACGCTGGTGGACGGCCGGGGCAAGCCCGACGACATCAAAGGCCGGATCGCCGAAATTCGGGGTGCTATCGAGAAGAGTACGAGCGATTACGACCGTGAGAAGCTCCAGGAGCGGCTGGCCAAGCTCTCGGGCGGCGTAGCTGTGATCAACGTAGGTGCCGCCACCGAGACCGAGCTGAAGGAAAAGAAGGCTCGGGTCGAGGATGCGCTGCATGCCACTCGCGCAGCAGTCGAAGAGGGCATCGTCCCCGGCGGTGGCGTAGCGCTGGTGCGGGCGCAGGCGGCGCTGGAGAAGGTCAAGGGTACCGAGGACGAGAAGATCGGTGTTGAGATCGTCCGGCGCGCACTCGAGGAGCCGATCCGCATGATCGCACAGAATGCTGGCGCGGAAGGCTCGATCGTCGTGTCACGGGTAAAGGAGTCGAAGGATAAGAACTTCGGCTACAACGCCGCTAATGACACGTACGAAGATCTGGTGAAGGCGGGCGTCATCGATCCGACGAAGGTGACGCGTACTGCGCTTCAGAATGCCGCGTCCATCGCAGGGCTTCTGCTCACCACCGAGTGCGTGGTGGTCGAGAAGAAGGAAGACAAGCCGGCTCCGGCAGGACCTCCGGGCGGCGGCATGGGCGGCATGTACTAGAGTCGGCCAAACTTAGAGCGGGGCAGTTTCCCGCTCTAAGTTAGCTGCCGCTCTTGTATCCTGAGCGTAGCGAAGGATCTTAGTTCAACGCCCCGGTGGTCCGGGGCGTTTCTTCTTTCCTGTATCACGCCCACGCGCTAGCTTGGAACTCTGCTATCCCATCCCCTCGCCAGCGGAGGCCTCCATGACCAGCATCCTGACGCGAGCGTTGTTAGCCGTCCCCCTGACGCTCGTGGCCCTGAGCACCTCGTCCCTCCTCGCGCAGCTTCCCACCATAGACGAAGCGGTCATCGGAGAATCTGACCCGGTCACACCCGAGGTCAGCACGGCGCAGCTCCGCAAGATTCTGCAAGAGGGGGACACGCCAATCCTCGACGTACGATCCGCCGAGGAATACGCGCTGGCTCACATACCCGGCAGCCTCAATTTCTACGAAAGGGAGTTGGAGCATGTTCTCAAGGCCTATCCCTCCCGTGATCAGGCCCTGGTTCTGTACTGCAACGGCCCGTACTGCGGCAAATCAAAGCGTCTCTCGGAACAGTTGAAGAAGAATGGCTACACGAATGTGCGCCGCTATCAGCTCGGTCTCCCGGTCTGGCGGGCACTGGGTAACACTGTCCAGACCGATTTGAGGGGCGTCCGATATGTACTCCGTGGTGACCGCACCGCTGTGTGGGTGGATGCCAGGCCAGCCCGCGATTTCGCGGCCGGGAGCTTGCCTGGGGCGGTCAACATCAGGAAGGGGGCCGCCGAAAGCGCAAACGACGATGGGCGGCTGCCGAGGAAAGACAAGGGCACCCGGGTGATCGTGTTTGCCGATTCGCCGGAAGTTGCTCGCGTTGTTGCCGAGGAGATCGCGCACAAGGCGTACTGGAACAGCAGCTATTTTGGCGGCCGCTTCGCCGATCTGAGCACCACGGCGGTGCGCTAAAAACCTCGTTACAGTCTGGCGTATTTCGCGGGCCGAGGTTGTTCGCGGGACTGCAGAAGACCGCACCACTGGGCTCTCAACCACTTACGCCGTCATGGTGGCTGGTACGACAAATGCCGCTCGTTCGACATTCCCGCAGTGGTTTTCACGAACAAGCGCATGGAGCTGCATGCCTAAACCGACGCCAAAACCGGAGCCGGATCCAATGGCTCGCGTGGTGGATCGTCTCCTAGCACAGCTCCCCGGGCTCCAGGGGAGCTTCCGATCCCGCGCTCTCAGCCAGCCGAACGTCCACGGGAGAATTCCGGATGCATATCGGTCCGGCGTCCAAGACGAAGTGAGCTTCCCACACCGGCAGGACTTTGGGGACGCGTGACTCTGGCGCTGGCGCTCGGCGTCATGATGAGCGCGTATCCGTATTTCCGTGAGTGCGGACTGCCGTTGTTCGGATATCTTTGTGCGGTCGGGGCGGTAGTTCTGGCAGGCGGGTGGGTGGCGGTGCTGTCCTGGCAGATGCGAAACGAAGTCGACGCACGTCCTCTCTCTGGCTCCTGATTCTCTGGGGCCTGATTCTCACCTCCGATATTTTGCTTCCCCGAACCGGATATGCGGCGGTTCCCGCCACCTGGCGGATGTGGCGAGCCTGGGTCAGGTCCCGCCTGGATGCGTTGGTTTGCCCCGGCCGGAGCGGAGTAGCCTGGGTCGACCTGCTAGTGCTCGGGTTACGGAAGAGATCCACCGTGGAGTGAGCTACAACGCCAGCGCCAGCTGAACACCTCCTCTTTGGACTACCAGAATAGGCGCTAACGGCCGGTCCTGATCGGCCACGTGGAGCGCGCCACGAAAGCCGGCCCGCCGGAGCGCGCGCGCAACGGTGGTCCTGCGCGTCTGCCGCGGTGTTGCAGTGCTCGCTCAGATGCGCCAGCACGACGGCGCCGAGCCCCGGATGGT
The DNA here is from genome assembly GCA_963730915.1 of uncultured Gemmatimonadales bacterium. Lineage (GTDB taxonomy): Bacteria > Gemmatimonadota > Gemmatimonadetes > Gemmatimonadales > GWC2-71-9 > CAVVWJ01. The sequence goes on from CAVSTR010000005.1 coordinate 1,108,893, forward strand.
GCAGCTCGGCGAGCAGCTCCGCCGCCGCCCGGTTGGAGAGGTGCCCGGTCGATCCGGCGATCCGCCGCTGCACGACCGGGGGATAATCGCTGGTGCGAAGCTGGACCTCGTCGTGGTTCGCTTCCAGCACCAGCGCGTGCACGCCTCGAAGCAGATAGCGCAGTGCGCTGGTTGGGCGTCCGAGGTCGTAAGCCACGTCCGATACTCGTCCCGTCCGATCCTCGGATGACCATGGCGAGGGGCTCCGCGGCATCGTGACTCGTGGCACAGGCCTCGATGCTGAACGCTCCCAGCTCTACTCGGCTGCAGAAACCCAGGGCACGATGCTCGGCATCCAGGTTATCGATCCCGAGGCGCGCCCATGTGCCGGGTGCTGTCAGCACCGGAACCCTGAGCAGGCGAGCGAGGCGGGCCGCCCCGCAGGCGTGATCGCCGTGCTCGTGGGTGAGAGCAATTCCCGCCACCAACCGCAGGTCGAGGCCTGCGCTCGCGGCACGCCGTTCGATCTCGCGGGCGCTGAACCCGGCATCGATCAGAAGCGCCGTGCCGTCGGACTCCACCGCAAAGCAGTTGCCCCTCGAGCCCGAGCCGAGCACGTAGAGCGTGATCATCGCCGCGCGCTCCGCTGTAACGTCAGCCGAAGCGACTCTCTCCGCTCTGACGAGAATGTCACATTCCGTCGGGCCAGCACCCGCTCGGCTACGCGGAGAAATCCATCTTCGCTCATGCGCTCGCCGGTGCATCCCCAAGCAAACGGCGGTATGTACTTGGGTGGGGTCGGGGTGCCGAATACATTCGCACCTGCCGAGACCACGGTTCCGGTGGCAAGCATCGTTCCGATGGCGGTCTTCGCATGGTCGCCGAAAAAACTCCCCACGTTCTGGCGGCCGGTGTCGACCTGCTCGCCCTCGATCTCGAGGCGAACGCGGCCGTAGGTGTTCTTGAGGTTGGACGTCGTGGTGCCGGCGCCGAGATTCACCCAATGGCCCACCACGCTGTGGCCGACGAAGCCTTCGTGACTCTTGTTTGCATAGCCGAGGAATACGCTGGTAGAGATTTCACCGCGGACCCGGCACTCCGGACCAAACACAGAAGCTCGCACGAACCCACCGAACACCTTGGTGCCGGGTCCTACGTAGGTCGGCCCCTCCAGGCGCGAGCCGCTCCGGACCTCCGCCCCCTGATCCACCACGACTGCACCGTGCCGTACATCGAAGACCACCCCCGGCTCCACCGTCGCGCCCAGGCACACCACCTCAGCCGGATTACCGAGCACCACACTTCCCTCAGGGACGCCGTCGCTCGGAGCTGCCATGAAATCGGCGCAATCGGCAACGAGGAACGTCTCGAGAGCGGTTAACAGATCGTAGGTGCCACGGAGCCGGACACCGTCGATTTCCAGTGCCGGGCCGTGTTCGTGAGGTTCGGTCCAGCGCTCGCCATCCGGCACCACCCAGCCAACCGTTTCCTTGTGGTGAGTCAACCGGCGGGCAGAAGGATCCGGCGTGAGTGCTGCGCCCGTAGGCGCGAACCACGCGGCTCCAACGATTGCGGGACCCTTGATCACGAAAGGGGCCTTGACCGGCGGCTCATCCCCTTCGCTGAAGCCTGCGATGTGTGATCCGAGGATGGCGGCCGCATCGGTGCCTCCGGCTGCCTCCCACCTCTCCCGTACCCGCCAGATCCCAGCTCGCAGCTCGGCGATGGGTCGGACGCCTTCAAACGGAGCCCACGCTACACCGGGCGACTCAGGCTCGAGCAAATACAGTGCATTCACGAGTGGACGTCGCGAACGTCGGGAGGAAGCGCGTCGAGCAGCTGCTTCATGGAGGCAGCGCGCTCAGTTGGCATGACCAGGATACGACCATTGGCCTGGACCACAATGAGATCCTGTACTCCGTTCAGCACCACGGTGTCACGGTCGGCCCACACGATGCAGTCCTCAGACTCGTGCATGGACGCGCGGCCGATCACGACATTGCCGCTGGGATCCTTTGGCCTGACCCTGGTAAGGGCCTGCCATGTGCCGATGTCGTCCCACGCGAAGGCGCCACTCACGACCGCAACGGCGGCACTGCGTTCGAGCACGCCAACGTCGATCGAGATTGGAGTGACGTCGCGAAAGAACCCGGCGACATCGCCACTCTCGAGTGAGGCCAGGTAGGGGGCAATCTCAGGTGTGTGCGCTTGGACCTCGGCCACCAGGCGCTCCGCGGTCCACGCGAACAACCCGCTGTTCCAGAGCGCCCCGGCTGCCATCAGGTCGAGTGCGGTAGCCGCATCCGGCTTCTCGGAAAAGCGCGCCACCGTGCGGGCGCCCTCGCCAAGCGGAGCACCGGGGACAATGTATCCGTATCCTGTTTCGGGCCGCGAAGGTACTACGCCTACGGTGACGAGCCGGTCGTAGCCGCGGGCGGTCACGAGAGCTATGTCAGCGGTGCGGCGGAAGGAAGCTGCGTCGCCCACAGCCCAGTCGGCATGGAGCGATAGCACCTCGGCATCCGGATCACGCTTCCGGGCCTCGATCGTAGCCCAAATGAGTGCGGGTGCCGTGGAAGCAGCGCGCGGCTCGACCAGGAGATTACCGGCAGGAAGGTTGAGCTGCTGCTGCAGCCGGGTAGCCAGCGCGGATCCGGTTACAATCAGGATCCGTTCGCGCGGGATCAGTCCCGTCAACCGGTCGATCGATTCCTCAGCCGTCGAGGTGGATCCCGCGAGCGGCAGCAGCTGTTTGGGGTTTTCCGGGGTGCTGAGCGGCCAGAAACGTGTGCCGGAGCCGCCCGCGAGCACGATGGCCCATCTCATACAGGCGGGTAAGCGGGTAAGGGGGTAAGCGGGTAAGGCCGTTTAGACAGAAAACCTCTGGAGTCCGTGATAGCAAAAGCTCCGCACGCGTAAGGTTCTAAATTTGATTTGTTGGGGTTCAAATCTACAGGAGCACGCACAATGTACATAGGCAGGAAACACCGCTTCACTTTCGTCCCCGCTTACCCGCTTACCCGCTTACCCGCTACAACAACGCCGCGAGCGCCGGCCGGTGCTGACGCAGGTCGTACAGCAGCTCGCCAATGTTGGCGTCGGATTTTGCCAGCACAGCGAGACAGTCGCCTGCGCCGATCTGCGCTACCACCAGGATTCCCCGTTCATAGTCGAGCACTGCGGTCCGAAGTGCGCCGCGTCCGGCCCCGAGTCCCAGGCGCGTTGCATACTGCGCGAGCGTAGCAGTGAGCGCGGCCAGGGGTTCAGCTTCGAAGGGCTGATTCGAGGCGTGCTCGATGGGAAGTCCATCGGCGCTCAGCACCAGCACTGCCTCTACACCCTCCCGCTGAACGAGACGGCGCACGACTTCTCCCAGACTGGCCATCCGATGATCTCCGCGGTGGGTGAAAAAATCCACGCGCAACGTATGAATCGGCCTTGATGAAGTCAACAACGTTGCGGATCGGTGGATCACTCTCGTCTAGGTTGACCCCATTTCTCCCGGGGCTTAACCTTCCGGCTCAAATGCGACCATATTTCTTGACCTTCCTGCTGGTCTCACTCGCTGCGCCGGCATGCAGCGACTCGAACGATCTTCCCGATGCCACCATCGAGAATGTCGAGCGCACCGACACGCTCTGGGCCCTGGTCGGCACGCCGGTCTCGACGCCCAGCGGGTTCTCTGTGGAGGGCAGTCGCAGGGTTCGGACCGATCTCACGGTCGACTTCGACTTTGCCTACAACATCCAAGTTGATGGTCAACACGTTCTGCTCCCCCGGGCAGCGCTCGGGATCGATACTGCCAATTCGGTCAACCCCGGATTTGTCGCACGAACGGAGAGCTTTGAGGCAATCACGACGCCGCCAAGCGACGGGTTTGTGACCGATGAGGCGGTGCCAATCGCGCCCGGAGAGCGTTACGTCATCAGAAGTCGGGTAACATGCAACGTGGGCGTGCCCAAGTACGCGAAAGTGGAAATTCTCGAGTTTAACGACCCACTCGGGATCATGACCTTCAGGGTTCTCGTCAACGATAACTGCGGGTTCAGGAGCCTGGAACCCGGTCTCCCCGACCGGTAAGTGATCGACCTCAAGCGTCTGCGGCAGGACCCCGCCGGCAGCCGCGCCTCCCTGATGCGCCGCGGTGATGCGTCCATCGCCGCCACCCTCGACGCCATCCTCGAGCTCGACCGTCGCCGCCGTGACCTCCTCGTCCGTGCCGAGGGGATCAAGGCAGAGCGCAATGCGGCAAGTGACGAGGTGGCGCGACGCAAGCGCGCCAAGGAGCCGGCTACCGATCTGTTGGAGCGACTGAAGGTTTCCGGCGAAGAAGTCAAAGTGCTGGATCAGCAGCTGCGAGAAGTCGAGACGGAGCTGGATGCGCTGACTCTCACGTTGCCCAATTTTCCCGATGAGCGGGTTCCCGACGGTGAGGCATCAGCAAATCGGCTGGTCAGAAGTTGGGGAACGCCGGCCACCATGGATTTCGTCCCCAAGCCCCACTGGGAGCTCGGCGCCTCGCTTGGACTCTTCGACCTTCCGGCGGGAGTAAAGGTCGCGGGCTCTGGCTTTCCGCTGTTCACCGGAATGGGTGCCAGGCTGAACCGAGCGCTGGCCAGCTTCATGATCGATCTGCATACTCGCGAGCATGGATACCTGGAGATCGCCCCGCCATATCTGGTGAACCGTGCGTCGCTCACCGGCACGGGTCAGCTGCCGAAGTTTGCCGAAGAAGTGTATGTGTGCGAGGCCGATGATTTGTTCCTGATCCCTACTGCCGAAGTGCCGGTCACCAACATCCACCGCGAGGCAATTGTAGAAGCCGGAGTTCTGCCTGCCACCTACGTTGCCTATTCCCCCTGTTTCCGGCGAGAGGCATTCTCCCATGGGAAGGACACTCGCGGATTGATTCGGGTCCATCAGTTCGACAAGGTCGAGCTGGTGCGTATCGTCCGGCCGGAAGACTCAGCCGAGGAACACGAGCGCATCACGGGTCATGCTGAGGCCGTGCTTCAGCGACTTGGCCTCCCGTACCGCGTCGTGGAGCTGGCGGCCGGTGACACCGGCTTCGCCAGTGCACGCACGTACGACATCGAGGTTTGGGCTCCGGGGGTAGGGGATTGGCTCGAGGTGTCCAGCTCGAGCACGTTCACTGATTTTCAGGCCCGTCGCGCAAATATGCGGTACCGGCCCTCGGCCAAGGCGAAGCCAGAGTTCGTGCACACGCTGAATGCCTCAGGTGTCGCTTTCCCGCGCACCATCATCGCTCTTTTGGAGAACAACCAAGCGGCTGACGGGTCGGTTAGAGTGCCGGAGGCGCTGGTGCCGTATCTCGGCACCGACCGCTTGACGCCACGTGCGTAGCGAGCGGCTCCAGCGTCTCGCGCCCAAGATGGTAGTGGCCCTGGTGGCCCTCCTCACAGGTCTGAGCTTCGGCACAGGGGTCTTGATCTTCCGCCACTTCAAGGCGGATGCATCCGCCACCAGCCGCCTGTACTCGGGGGTCTTCGGAGGTCTCAACAATCCCAGGCCGGGAGCAGAGGCCGAGGCCTTACTGCGGCTCGGGGAGCAAGTGCGGGCCCTGGGCCTGCCGCTGGTGGTTACTGACACGGCCGGCCGCGTCACCGCGGCAGCCAACCTGCCGTTCGAGGCTCCGCTCGACGACCCGCAGGTCAAATCTTACGCCAACCGGCTCGACCGGCAGAATCCTCCCATCACTGACGCTGCGATCGGTACAGTGCACTATGGGCCTCTGCCCGCCCAACGAAACCTGATCGCGTTGGCCGTGCTCCAAGGCCTGACGATCGCTGTAATGGTCGGGGTTGCCGTGTTTGCCTACCGCAGTGCGATGTCGGCGCAGCGCGACCGGCTGTGGGTCGCGATGGCTCGGGAAGCAGCGCATCAGATGGGTACTCCGTTGACGAGTCTGCAGGGGTGGATCGAGCGGGTCCGAAGCCGGGCAACGCCGCCGCCTGACCTGGCAGACCATCTGAGTGCCGACGCGGAACGGCTGGACCGGGTAGCTCAACGCTTCGAGCGCATCGGAAATCCGGCCAAACGCGAGCCCATTGGTCTGGGTGCCCTTGCCGACCGCGTGGCCGGATATTTCCGTCCGCGCCTTCCACGACATGCGAACATGATCGAGCTGCGGGTGGAAGCTCCTGGTGCCGGACCCACGGTTCTGGGAGATCCGGTGCTGCTCGAGTGGGCGCTCGAAGCACTGGTGAAGAACGCCATCGACGCGCTGCAGGGCCGGCCCGGCGCGATTATTCTGCGCATTGGCGCAGAGGACGACATGGGTGCGGTCAGGGTTATCGACGACGGGCCCGGTGTACCGAAGGAGCTTCGACGCACCCTCTTCGAGCCAGGCACAACAACTAAACGGGGTGGCTGGGGCATCGGGCTCGCGTTATCGCGGCGGGTGGTCGAGGACGCGCATGCTGGGGCATTGATGTTGGAGCCTACGGAAAGAGGAACCTGCTTCGTGATACGTATACCGCTGGCGGCTCGTCCTACATGATCGATGCGGAGCCCGGGCTGGAGCACGCCTTAAATCCTGCACAACGGGAAGCGGTCGAACACGTGCACGGCCCGCTCCTAGTCCTTGCTGGAGCCGGGTCGGGCAAGACCCGCGTGCTCACCACCCGGATCGCGGCCCTGATCGATCGGCACGGCGTTCCGCCCGACCGAATCTTCGCGGTGACGTTCACTAACAAGGCTGCCGGGGAGATGAAGCACCGCATCGGTCAGCTGCTGAACCGGGATCCGTCCGGTCTGTGGATCGGCACGTTCCATTCACTGTCCGCCCGTCTTCTGCGCCGCGAGGCACCGCTCCTGGGGTTCACTCGCCAGTTCACGATTTATGACGAAGATGACCGGCTTGGCATCATCCGGCGGCTGATGGATCAGCAGGGTCATTCAGTGAAGCAGTTTCCTCCGAAGGCGGTGCAGGCCCTCATCTCCAGCGCCAAGAATCGGATGCTGCCAGCATCTCACCTCGCTTCCGCCGCACCGTTCGACCGGCTGTCGCAGGTGGCGTCCGAGGTTTTCGCAGCTCTGGGGCCCGCGTTGAAGGGTGCCAATGCGATGGACTTCGACGATCTGCTGCTGCACCCGCTGACGCTCTTTCGGGAGCACTCAGATCGACTGCGGGCCTATCAGCAACGATTCAAGTTCATCCTGGTCGACGAGTTTCAGGACACGAACAAGGCGCAATACGAGTTGATCAAGCTGCTGGGAGCTCACGGCAACGTGGCCGCAGTCGGCGATGATGATCAGTCGATCTACGGCTGGCGTGGAGCCGACGTCCGGAACATGCAGGAGTTCCTCAAGGATTTCCCGGGAGCAAAGCTGGTGCGATTGGAAGAGAACTATCGTTCGACCCAAATCGTGCTCGATGCCGCCAATGGCGTCATCGCCGAGAACAGCGGACGAATCGGCAAGACGCTCAGCACCCGCCGCCGAGGAGGAGAATCGGTAACGCTGGTGGCCGCAGCCGACGAACGGGACGAGGCAGAGTGGGTGGTACGAGAGCTCCAGAAGCGCAGCGCCGCGGGCGACTGGCAGTTTCGCGAGATGGCGGTCTTGTACCGGACCAACTCACAATCGCGCGCCCTCGAGGAGGCGTTCCGAAGAGCCGGGGTCCCCTATCGCCTGGTGGGGGCCATCAGCTTCTATGAGCGGCGCGAGGTGAAGGATCTGCTGGCGTATCTTCGCCTGGCCAGCAATCCAGCCGACGACGAGGCCTTCCTTCGGGCGGTGAGCGTTCCGCGCCGTGGCCTGGGCGAAACCAGCCTGGCCGTCCTGGGCCAGGCGGCGGCACAATGGAAGAAGCCTCTACTCGAGACGGCTCGCATCGCCGATCGGGTCCCCGACCTTCGACCGAATGTTCGTCAGGCCTTTCAGAATTTCGCTGCTCTGATTGATGGCGCGGTGCAGAAGCGCGATGTGCCACCGGCGGATCTGCTCGAGTTCATTATCAGGAGTATTGACTACGAGACCCTGCTGCATGCGGAGGGCATCGAAGGCGCAGACCGCTGGGAAAATGTGCGCGAGCTGGTCGCCAGTGCGGCTAACTGGTCCGAGGTCGTGACTGTCGACGCCGAGAGCGGAGAGACCGCACTAGAGCGGTTCTTGGCCGAGGCCGCATTGCTGTCTGCCGTGGACAAGGAGGAGGGGCAGGAACAGGGTGTGACCCTCATGACTCTTCACACCGCCAAGGGGCTGGAGTGGCCGGTTGTCGTTATGACTGGCCTGGAACACGGACTCTTTCCTCTGGCGCGTGCGGAGGAGCAAGTCTCAGGTCTGGAAGAAGAGCGGCGCCTCTGCTATGTGGGGCTTACTCGGGCCAAGGACAAGCTGTATCTCACCTGGGCTCGTGCTCGCCGCAGGGGGGGAGAGCTTCGACCCGGCATCGTGTCTCGTTTTTTGAAGGCCATTCCGCCGGGCATTGTCGAGGAACGGCGGACGACGTCACTGTGGGCACCGAGCTGGGGCGATCAGCGGGGCGGCGGGGCGGCGGGTCAATACGGCCGAGGATTTCGGAGCTCCGGAACGTTTGGCACAGCCGCCCCGCTCCCCGGCGGCCCGGCTGAAGAAGAGCCCTCGCAGGACACGCCCCGATTCGTCAAAGGAGAACGCGTCAGGCATCGGCGCTTTGGTGGAGGAACCATTCAGGGGCTGATTGGTACCGGGCGAGATCTGAAGGTGTCGGTCGCATTCGACGACGAAGAAGTTGGCGTGAAGCAGCTGCTGGTCGCGTACGCCGGGCTGGAACGAGAGTGGGAGAGTGCATGAGCATTGGACTGGATGAAGTTCTCCACGTTGCCAAGCTGGCCGAGCTGGCTGTCCGGGAAGACGAGCTGCGCCGGCTCGTGGAGCAGATGAGCCGCATCGTGGATTATGTCGCGACACTCGACGAGGTGCCCGCCGATCTCGAGGTGGAACCATTCCGGGCCGGGCCCGACTCCTCCCCACTCCGCGAAGATGTGGAGGTAATCATCCCCCTGGCGCATCCTCCCGCCTCTATGGCGCCGGAGTTCAAGGATGGATTCTTCCTGGTGCCGCGGCACGGGGCTATGGAGGACCAGTGACCACAACCGCCGGGCACCGGGGCAGCGGGGCAGCGAGGGTAGCAGGCGAAGTTGGGAAACGTCTCGCTGCGGCGGAGCACCTCAACGCGGTGCTGAGCTGGTCGCAGGACCTGCTCGACACCGAGGGCGCCCGAATCGATGCGATGGCGGAGCCTGGTCCGCTCGCGACGATGCCGGTCGCCTTGAAAGACAACATCGTCACCGTCGAACAGCCCACCACCTGCGGGTCACGCATCCTCGAGGGCTACGTCTCTCCGTATAACGCGACCGTCGTCGATCGGCTTCGGTCCGCCGGCGCCATGATCGCTGCCAAGACGAATCTGGATGAGTTTGCGATGGGCTCCTCCACCGAACACTCGGCCTTCGGTCGAGTCCTGCATCCGCTGGATCCGGCCCGGGTACCAGGCGGTTCCTCGGGCGGCTCCGCCGCTCTTGTGGCCGCTGGTGTGGTTCCGGCAGCACTCGGCTCAGAGACCGGCGGATCGGTGCGGCAACCAGCCAGCTTCTGTGGGGTCGTAGGAGTGAAGCCCAGTTACGGACGGGTGAGCCGGTACGGCCTGGTGGCGTTCGGATCATCTCTCGATTGCATCTCGGTATTCGGGCGCAGCGTGGATGATGCCGCACAGGTTCTCGGCACGATCAGCGGCCCCGATCCGCTGGATGCAACCACGGTAAAGCATCCACCAATGCGTCGTCCCGAGTCACTCACGGATCTGCGGGGACTGACCTTCGGTCTGCCCAAGGAGTATTTCCCCGCGGATCTGCACCCCGGCGTGGCCGCGGCGCTGCGGCGTACCACTGAACACGTGCGGCGCTTGGGCGCAGACGTTCGAGAGGTGTCGCTTCCGTACTCCACCTACGCAGTCCCCACGTACTACATCATCGCGCCGGCTGAAGCCGCCGCCAACCTCGCGCGCTACGACGGCGTTCGATATGGACCGCGGAAGGTGGGACCGGACGGAGATATCCGCGCCTTGTACCGTGCCACACGGGGAGAAGGATTCGGCGACGAGGTTCGGCGGCGGATCCTGGTCGGCACCTACGTTCTCAGCGCCGGCTACTACGACGCGTACTATCGTAAGGCGCAACGGGTCCGCGCGCTGATCGCGCGAGACTTCCGGCAGGTGTTTGAATCGGGAGTCGACCTGCTCCTCACTCCCACCACTCCCACACCGGCGTTCAAGGCAGGCGAAAAGACCGAGGATCCGGTCGCGATGTACCTTGCCGATGTCTTCGTTTGTTCGATGAGCTTGGCCGGATTGCCGGCGCTCAGCCTGCCGGTGGGCCGGAGTGAAGGCCTGCCCGTCGGGGCTCAGATCGTTGCTCCGTATCTTCAGGAGGAACGCATGCTCGCGGCCGCGGCGGTGCTGGAGCAGCACCTTGACCCCACGGCGGAGGTCCGCTGATGGCGTGGGAGACCGTGATTGGGCTCGAGGTACACGTGCAGCTTCGCACTCGCACCAAGATGTTCTGCGGCAACCGAACGACATTTGGCGATCCACCCAACACCAACGTGTGTCCCGTATGTCTCGGCTTACCCGGCGCCTTGCCCGTGCCCAATGCAGAAGCCATCAGACTGGCCGTTCGAGGAGCCCTCGCGCTGGGCTGCACCGTGCACCAAACCAGCGTCTTCGCGCGCAAGAATTATTTCTACCCCGATCTCCCGAAGGGCTACCAGATTTCCCAGTTCGATCGGCCGCTCGCCACTCAGGGCAGCGTCACCTTCGAATCTCCAGAACGCGGGCGAATGCAGGTTGGAATTACCCGGCTGCACATCGAGGAAGATGCCGGAAAGTTGCTGCATGACCGTTTCCCTGGGAAAACGGCGGTCGATCTGAACCGGGCCGGTACCCCATTGGCCGAAATCGTCAGCGAGCCCGACCTGCGCTCACCCGCCGAAGCTCGAGCGTATCTCAGCACCCTGCGGCAGGTCCTGGTCTATGCCGGGGTGAGCGAGTGCAGCATGGAGCAGGGAAGTCTCCGGGTGGACGCGAATCTCTCGATTCGACCCGAAGGCGTGACAAAGCTGGGGACCAAGACTGAAGTCAAGAACATGAATTCGTTCGCCAACGTCGAGCGTGCTCTCGCAGCCGAGAGGGAGCGTCAGATAGCCCTGGTCGAATCAGGGCGCCGAGTCGAGCAGGTTACGTTGCTGTTCAACGCCGGAACCGGGCAGGTGAAGCCGACGCGCTCCAAAGAGGAGAGTCACGATTATCGCTACTTCCCGGATCCTGACCTGCCGCCACTGGTTCTCAAGCCAGCCTGGATCGAAGAGCAGCGCATGTCGCTGCCCGAGCTTCCGGAAGCGAAGCGCGAGCGGCTGCAGCTCAGCTACGGCTTGTCCCCTAAAGATGCGCGGGTTCTGACGGCGGAAGTCGAGCTTGCGGTCTATTTCGAATCAGTGGTGAAAGTCGGCGTGAATCCCAAGACTGCGGCGAACTGGGTCATGGGCGACGTGATGACGTCGTACAATGAATCGGGATCTTTCCCGGTCAGTGCGCCCAGACTTGCGGAGCTCATAGCTCTTGTGAATGAAGGCGTTGTCAGCCATCAAGCTGCCAAGCGGGTCTACGCGGAGCTTGCACGATCGAAAGACGAGGCTCCCAGGACGGCGGCGGAACGGCTCGGCCTCGTTCAGGTGAGTGAGCAGGGTGCCCTGACCGGCTGGGTGGACGAGGTGCTCGTGGCTTATCCTGCCGAGGTGCAGCGCTTCCGTCAGGGTGAGACGAAGCTTATGTCTTTCTTCGTGGGTCAGGTCATGAAGAAAAGCAAAGGGAAAGCGGATCCAAAGGGAGTGCAGCCGGTTCTGACGGAGAAGTTGCGTGAAAAGTGAAAAGTGAAGGGTGAAGGGTGCACCGGTAATCCACTGGATCACGTTCACGTCTGAGTGTCACTTTTTCCGTTTCACTCACTTCTTACGAGTTGTAGAAGACTCATCGGATCGACCGAAATCACTCCGTACCTCGCCACCCAGTGCAGATGCGGCCCGGTCACACGGCCACTCTGCCCTACTGCACCGATGCGCTGACCGGTAGTGACGGTGTCTCCTGGCGACACTTCCGACCGGCTCAGGTGGAAGTACGCGGTCACGAGCCCTCCACCGTGATCTATGTAGACCGCACGACCTGCAAGGTAAAAGTCGGCTACTAAGGCCACGATCCCGCGCCCAGCAGCAGCCACAGGAGCGCCAACTGCGCCGGCAAAGTCGGTCCCGGTGTGCCGGCTCCTCACCTCACCGTTGTACACCCGTGCGGCTCCGAAAACACTAGTTGTCCGCGCCTCTCTGGGTACTTGGAAAGGTCCGCTCCAAAGCCGAGGCCGGTTCCGCGACGCAAGGGAGACCTGTCGGCTCCGAGCGTTCTCCTTTTGAATGCGCGCGGTCGCCGCTGCGTTGGGCTTGGCCAGCGCGGGTGCCACCGTGATCGTCTCGCGCGGATAGCCGCCCGCCGCTACCGGCACGGTAGCCTGCACCGTATCCACCCGGCCCTCACGGTCCAGGAAAAGCACCACGGCGATCGAGTCGGAAGCATCGAGAGGGACGCCCACCAGCCCGCGGTACTGTGTATCGGCGATACTGTCGAAATGGATCGGCTCTCCCGCAGCCCAGCCCGCCGGTGAGTTTCGCTTCAGATGTCTGCACCAGGAGCCAGCCCGCCGCGCCCTGGAGGAGAGGCTCGGGTTGCGATCGAACCACGGCAGTCTGGCGGAGCGAGTCCTGGGCGGCGAGAGGATGGACGATGGAGAGGGCGCAGGCCAGCGTCCAAATGCCCGAGAGAACGCGAATCAGCGGTCGCCGCTCACGAGCCGGGTAGGAGACGGCGCCGTCCCGATGGCGGCGCGCCATGGAAGCTTGCGAGAGATCTTCGCCCAGTAGTTGAGCGGTCTGGAAGGAAGCCCGAACTGCTCGTCTGCGGCGCTCTGGAGCTGCGCTGTGTCTCGCCGGCCCGCATCCTGAAGAACCCGGCGGCGCATCTCCTTTGCGGTTTTCAGCGGCCGCTCCCCCGATGGATCGAGATGGCGTGCGGCGGGAACGCTATCGGCCAGCAGCTCCATCATGAAATCGAAGGAAAGCCCCAGATGACGTTCTACGTCTCCGTCACTCAGAGGCCAGCGGCTGTATTCCCGGGCGACCTGGCTGGCGCGTTGCCAGCTCGTGGTCTCGGTCAGACGGACCATGCCGCGGAAGAGGCGCCGGTTGGTGCGTACACTGAAAATCGTCGGTGCGATGATGCGATCCAGGTGCGCATCGGCCGCGCCGTGATCCCGGAGAATGACGTCCTTGGCGACCTTCGAATACGCGTCGCCCAAGTGAGCCTCGATCCTGGTCTCCCAATAGGAGTGCCCTACGGCCGCCGTGCTGCTGGTGAGCATGAGCTGGCGTGGCACGAAGTAATTATGGGCGATGGTATCGGCAGCGAGATGACTGAGGTAACCGTAACCGAACGCGCGCAACGCGTCACTGGAAGCGAGGTCGTGAATTTCCTGCCCTACGTGCCAGTAGTGGCAATGCCTGCCCAGCGGAGCGTAGTGCTTCGCGATGGAAGAATCCGCAGCGATGTTGCCGTAGAGAAAATCAAAGGGGTGCGCGCGCAGCAGCTCGGCAACGGCAGCGGGAAGGTAGGACAGATTGGCGAGCACCGACTCGCCGAGGTAAATGTGGGTACCGGGGGTCCAGGCGTGGGCTTGTTCCGGAAGCGCCAGATAAGCCAACCCCACGCCGAGAACCGACAGCGCGAGGCGGAACAGGGGCATCAACGACTCGGCACCAGAATGCGCCGGACCCGGCCCAGCATTCCATTCCCTTTTCGAACCGAGCGGAGCGCCGCTGCCACGTCGAGCGCAGTGCTTTCGACCTCGGTGTTCACCACGTCGTAGAGGGTTTCCAGGTCCTCGAGCTTCGCCTCGATTCGATCAGCGCCGCGCACCATCTTGCGACGGAGCCGCCGAGCGGTTTGCGAGAAGGCGCCCGCCTCATGGCGAACCAGAACCATGACGTCCTGGGCTTGTTCCGAAAGGTTTCGCACGCCCTTCAAGGTGCGGGAGATATCGTCCTGAAAGCCGTCGACGAGAGTACCGAGCTTCTTCGCTTGCTCCGCCACCCTGAATGCCGCGATCGCCACGGCGATCGCCATGCCGAGAAAGGAGAGCGCGAGGACCGCCAGCGAAATGGCAACCGCCGGCCCCACCCACTCGGGAGTCGTACCGACTTGTGCCAATGCCATTGTCAGCATACCAGCCACCTCCCGCTAGCGACGTCAAGGATGGGTACTAGGCCACTCGCTAATACAAAGCGGTCGCAGCACTACCGCAACCCCCTCCGCTCGTCTTGACGTGATTCACTGGCTGAGTCAGCTTTGGCCATGCCTCCTCGATTTCTGGTCAAAGGCGGCCGTCCATTGCGTGGAACGGTCCGCCCCGCCGGCAACAAAAACGCCGCCCTCCCGATCCTTGCGTCCACCATCCTGGCCGATGGTCCAGTCGAGCTGGATAACATCCCACGGATCCGGGACGTCGAAACGATGCTTGCCCTGCTGGTTGATCTGGGGGGGAGCGCCGAGTGGACCGGTCCGAATCTGGTGCGGGTGGACTGTCGCGCTCTCAAACCCAAGCCGCTCGATCCGGCATTGTGCGCGAAGATTCGCGCCTCGATCCTACTTGCCGGACCAATGCTTGCCCGTTTCGGCAAGGTGACGCTTCCGCCCCCTGGCGGAGACGTCATCGGGCGTCGGCGGGTTGATACCCACTTCCTTGCGCTCGAACACCTCGGTGCACAGGTGATGGTGGGAGATCGGTATGAGCTGGAAGCCAAGGAGCTGAAAGGCGACGACATCTTCCTGGATGAGCCCAGCGTAACCGGTACTGAGAACGCGCTGATGGCCGCGGTGATGGCCAGGGGACGCACCGTCCTCCGGAACGCCGCATGTGAACCGCATGTTCAGGATCTGGCCCGCTGCCTGGTGGCCATGGGCGCGGAGATCGCGGGAATCGGATCCAACATCTACACCATCGAGGGCGGCCGGCCACTCGCGGGTGCATCCTACACCATCGGGCCCGATCACATCGAGATCGGGAGCTTCATAGGACTGGCGGCCGTTACTAACAGCGAGATCGTCATCGAGCCCGTGCGGCAGGAAGATCTTCGCAGCACCCTCCTGGGTTTCGAACGCCTCGGCATTCGTCCGAAGATCGAAGGCAGCCGTTTGACCGTCAGCGCCGGTCAGGAACGCCGTATTCGTCCCGATCTCGGCGGGCATGTCCCCAAGTTGGAGGATGGACCATGGCCCGCATTTCCCGCGGACGTCATGTCTACCACCATCGTCACGGCCACCCAGTGCTCCGGCATGCTGCTCGTCTTCGAGAAGATGTTCGAGTCTCGCCTCTTCTTTGTCGACAAGCTGATCGGTATGGGAGCGCGCATCGTTTTGTGCGACCCTCACCGGGCTGTGATTTCCGGACCTTCCCCGCTCAAGGGGGGTACGGTCGAGTCTCCCGACATCCGGGCCGGAATGGCTATGGTACTCGCGGCGCTCGCTGCCGATGGGCCGAGCACCATCCACAACGTCGGGCAGATCGAGCGTGGGTACGAGCGGATTGACGAGCGTCTTCGTGCGCTGGGAGCGGAGATCGAGCGGGTGGATGGCTAACCGCAGCGGCGGGGCAGCAGGGGAGCGGGGCGGTGGGGCAGATCAGGGGATCAGGGCGGCACCGGTTCAGATCAGTGAAACGCAGATCTCCGGATCGATTCCGCGTTATGAAATTCCCGCCTGGCGAAAAAAGTATGGAGTAGTTGCCGGCATAACCGGCCGAGGATCAGAGCCCGGACGCGGCTTCGATCTCGGTCTCTGGAGCCGTGAGCCGGTGGGAGACGTGATGACCCGATGGCTCACGTTTCGGCGCGGGATCCCTGAGTTCCAGGCTGTCGTTCTCGGCAATCAGGTGCACGGCGTGGAAGTCATGACCTTGGAATCCGGCCACGGTTGGATCCAGGTCGAGGGAATCGATGGCTGGATCACGACCACTTCGGGCATCCTTCTCACAGTAACCATCGCCGACTGCATCCCGGTTTATCTAGTGGCTCCCGGACGTGGGGTCGCTTTGCTGCACGCCGGCTGGCGGGGAACCGCCGGAGGAATTCTGGGACGCGGGATCGAGCTTCTGCAGTCGGCGACGGGATGTCTATCGTCGGAAATCGTAATGCACTGCGGTGTGGGCATATGTGGCTCGTGCTATGAAGTTGGTTCTGAGGTGGTTGAGGGCTGTGGGGAGAGAGTGAATGGGCCCGGCCCCTGGCATGTTGACCTGCGAGGTCGGCTGCAGGATCAGGCGCGAAGGATGGGTCTAACTGAGATAACCACGTCCTCCTGGTGCTCGGCTCATGACAGAACCTTCTTCTATAGTCACCGAGCATCTCGGGGCACCGACGGCAGAATGGTCGCCTACTTAGGAATGCTGCCTTAACGTGGCACCGGATTACCCGCTTCCTCACGGCTTGCCTCCAACCTGATCTGCGAGTAATATTTACCCGCTGTCCCGGGAGGCGCTTGGTGCGGGCCGACTGTCGATGTGGGGGAGTTCCCCCACATTTTTTTTCCTCTGCCGATGTCAGCCGACGCGCTCTTCGCTCCGATTCGCGACCACATTACCGGGCTCGGCTTTGAGCTCGTCGATTTGCGCCGCGCCGGAACGCTGCAGCGCCCCATCCTGCAGGTGCGGGTGGATCGTCCGGACAGCCGACCCGGCCAGGGAGTAACGGCCGACGATTGTGCGGTGATCAGCCGATCCCTCGAACGTTTCCTGGAAGCCAGGGCGATGGTTGGGCCGCGCTATGTGTTAGAGGTCTCATCTCCGGGCCTCGAGCGGCCACTCCGGTTGCCGGAACACTGGCGCCGGTTTATCGGGCGGCAGGCACGGGTCCGTGCCGTGCCACTGCAGGGCCGGGCCCGGGTTGAAATCGTCGGTATTCCTGACGAGGAGCACGTGGTCGTGCGACAAGAAGACGGGTCGGAGTTGACGCTGGCCTTCGATGACATACGTGACGCGGTTCTGGCGGTGGACTGGGACGTGATCGGCAAACGGCGGTCATAGGGTGCCGTGCAGGCGCCCGTAAACGAGGTGAATGGATGGCTGGTTCGACTGAGATGTTGGCTGCGTTTCGCGAGCTGACGACTGCAAAACAACTCGAGCGCTCCGACTTGCTGGAGCTCCTGCGCGACGGTATTCACGCCGCATTGGTCCGTAAATTCGGTCCCAATGTTCGGTTCGAGCTGAGCGTGGATGAGCTGCAGGGGACGATCCGCGTGGTGCGGCTGCGCCAGGTCGTGGAAGCGGTCGAAGATTCCAGCTGGCAGATCACCCTGGAGGAAGCTCAGTACGAAGACCCGGACTTCCAGATCGGCGACATGCTGGAAGAAGAGGTGCCGTTCGTCGAGTTCGGACGCCTGGCGGTGCAGGCCGCCAAGCAGCGGATCATTCAGCGCGTTCGCGAGGGCGAGCGGGCCCGGATCCGGGAGGAGTTTACCTCCAAGGTGGGGGAGTTGCTGTCGGGCGAGGTCCAGCAGATCGAGCGTGGCAAGCTGGTGATCATGCTGAACAAGTTCCGGGAGGCCGAGGCCATCGTCCCCTACCGGGAGCAGAACCATCGGGAGCACTTCCACCAGGGCGATACCATCCGCGCGGTGCTGAAGCGGCTGGAGGAAACCCCCAAAGGACCGAGGCTCATTCTCTCTCGTGGCGATCCGCTTTTTGTGAAGGCGCTCTTCAAGCTGGAGGTCCCCGAGATCCAACAGCAGGTCGTGGAGATTCGCGCCATCGCTCGTGAGGTAGGGAGTCGGACCAAGGTCGCGGTCATCTCCCGAGACGATGCCATCGACCCGGTGGGCGCCTGTGTCGGGCTCAAGGGATCCCGGGTGCAGGCGGTAGTGAACGAGCTCGGTGGCGAGCGAATCGACATCGTACCGTGGTCTCCTGACCCGGAGCGCTTCGCCCGGCTCGCGCTGGCTCCGGCTCGCGTCGCCAAGGTTTTCTCCGACCCCGAAGCCAAGACGATCCAGGCGGTGGTGGACGAGGACCAGCTGTCGCTGGCAATCGGCCGGAACGGCCAGAACGTGCGCCTTGCCTCGGAGCTCACCGGTTGGAAGATCGATCTCTACTCGAGCCGCGAGTGGCTGGAGCGTGGTGGAGAAGGGCCGCTCTTCGCGCCACTTCCTCCCGAGGAAGAGATGGCGGGGCAGGTGCCGCTCAGCGAGCTCAAGGGGCTCTCGCCCGATCTCACCGGTATTCTCGAGAGCGCGGGCTACAAGATGCTCAACGACATCCTCGACCTCGAGCGCGAGGACATCGCCAAGGTGCCCGGCATGACCCCGGAAACATCGGATCAGCTCATGGCGTTTCTCTCTGAGCTGACGGATGAAGAGGGCAGCGAGGATACCCGGCCCAAGGCATGAGTGGGCTGCTGGGCCTGATCGGCCTGGGATACCGCGGCGGACGAGTCATCGTTGGTGTGGACGCAGTGCGCAAGGAACTACAGGCAGGGAAATGCTGGTGCGTGGTCGTGGCCGAAGATGCCAGCCCCCGCGCCATAGAGAAGGTGGTCAGACTGGCTGCGGCGAAGGGTGTGCCGCAATTGCCTGGGCCCGACGCGTCGTCGCTCGGCGCGCAGTTGGGAAGACCGCCCGTGATGGTGGTAGGCGTACGGGATAAGGCGTTGGCCGGCGGCATGGTGCAGCTGGCGCCCGTTCGCTCCTGATGGAGGCATGAGTGGTAAAAACTCGAGTCCATGATTTGGCAGCGGAGTTCGGTGTAGCCCCTGAGCAGCTTCTCAACATGCTCAAGGACATGAACATCTTTGTGCGCAGCCACCTGTCGGCCCTGGAGAGTGATCAGGTTTCCGCCGTTCGGGTCCGCTGGGAGCGCGAGAAGCGTAAGAGCTCAGAAGAGCCTTCCGCCAAGAAGGGCCGCCGCAAGGCAGCGAAGGCGGAGCCCGCCCCCGTGGCCGCTGAGGTGAAGCCCTCGAAGCGGCGGCGTACTGCGGCGGAAGTGGCCCAGGTCGAGGCGCAGGTGCAGGCGGAGAAGGCCGCCGAGATGGCGGCGCTAGAGCTGGAGCGGCCGGTCATTCATGAGCCCGAAGAAAGCGTTCCTACTCAGACCCTAGAGGAGCGCGCGCGCGCCCTGTTCAAGGACCTGCCACCGGCGCCACCCGAAGCGGACGAGACCGAAGTCGCGATTCAGGAGGAGCCCGTCAATGGCGCCGCGCCCGAAGCGCCCTTGTTCCGGTCTTCGCCGCCGCCTTCGAGCGCGCCGCGCGCCCCCTTCATTCCTCCCCGGGTTCAGCGCCCTGCGGCTGCACCGAACCGCGGGCCGAAGCCGGTGTTCAGCAGCAGCGCACCGGCCGCACCGTCCCGGCCCAGCTCACCCCAGCGGCCAGGAGCGCCCGCACGTTCGGGTCAAGGAGGCGGCCAGCGCCCCGGTAACGATCGGAATGCGCCACCGGTTCGGACCTTTGGACCGGATGCCGAGAAGGGTGGAGGGCGGAAGCGGGGCAAGAAAGGAAAGCGCTCGTCGGTAGATCAGGACGCGGTGCAGGCGAACATCATGCGCACGCTCCAGGGCATGAAGGGCCCGGCCGGGCGTAAGGGCCGCCGCGCCGATGAGCCGTCGTTCCAGGCGGTGCAGGCAGGGAGATTGGCCGAGGAGAAAGAGCGCGAGAAGACCCTGGTCCGGGTCAACGAGTTCGTCTCAGTGTCGGAGCTCGCCGCGGCCATGAAGGTTCCCGCCACTCAGATCGTCCAGTTCGCCTTCAAGGAGCTGGGTCTGATGGTGACGGTGAACCAGCGTCTCGACTTCGACCAGATCGAGCTCATTGCGTCGGCCTTTGGGTTCCAGGCTGTTCGCGAAGATGAGTACGCCGCTGAAGCCGAGGCCGACCAGAGTGATGAGAGTCCGGAGCAGCAGGTCTCCCGGCCTCCGGTCGTGACCATCATGGGTCACGTTGACCACGGCAAGACATCGCTGCTGGACTACATCCGGAAGGCCAACATCGTCGCCGGCGAAGCCGGTGGCATCACTCAGCATATCGGCGCGTACCACGTGGAGCTCCCGGGTGGCAAGCGCATCACATTCCTCGACACACCGGGTCACCAGGCGTTCACCGCCAT
The DNA here is from genome assembly GCA_963730915.1 of uncultured Gemmatimonadales bacterium. GTDB lineage: Bacteria > Gemmatimonadota > Gemmatimonadetes > Gemmatimonadales > GWC2-71-9 > CAVVWJ01. Next base: position 1,129,117 of record CAVSTR010000005.1, read on the forward strand.
GCGAGCCCGTGGCGCACAGGTCACCGATACCGTGGTGCTCGTGGTCGCGGCGGATGACCAGGTCATGCCGCAGACGGTCGAGGCCATCAGTCACGCGCGCAACGCTGGTGTGCCGATTATCGTCGCCATCAACAAGATTGATCTTCCCACCGCCAACGTGCAGAAGGTCAAGCAGGACCTCTTGCAGCATAACGTCGTGCTGGAAGAATTCGGTGGCACCGTCCTCTCCGCTGAAATCTCGGCCAAGAGAGGCACGGGCATCGACCATCTGCTGGAGCAGATCCTCCTGCAGGCAGAAATTCTGGATCTCAAGGCGAATCCGGAAGGCAAGGGACACGGCACCGTGCTCGAGGCCACTCTCGATCCGGGCAAGGGTCCGCTCGCTACGATCCTCGTCCAGCGAGGTACGCTGTCAGGCGGCGACAACTTCATCTGCGGCCGTTTCTCCGGCCGGGTCCGGGCTTTGTACGACGAGCGCGGCAAAGCTGTGAAGTCAGCTGGACCATCGATTCCGGTGCAGATCCTTGGCTTCGAGGGAGTACCGGCAGCCGGTGACACTTTTGCCGTGGTCACCGATGCTGTCGAGGCTCGCGAGATCGCCCAGAAGCGGCAGCGCCTGGAGCGTGAAGCCCAGAACCGCCGAAGCGCCAAGGGCACGTCGCTCGAGGACTTCAGCCGCGCCCTCAAGGAGGGCGAGGTTTCGATGCTCCGGATCATCATCAAGGCCGATCAGGGCGGCCCCGCGGAAGCACTGGCGGATGCCCTGGCCCAGCTCACCACGAGCGAGGTTCGAGTCGACGTGGTGCATCGGGGTGTTGGCGCAATCACTGAGAGCGACATTCTCCTGGCCAAGGCTTCGGGCGCCATCGTGCTGGGCTTCCACGTTCGTCCCGATTCGAATGCGCGATCGGCGGCCGAGCGAGAGCAGGTGGACGTGCGCACATACCGCATCATCTACGAGGCGGTGGAAGACGTGCGGAACGCCCTCGAAGGCTTGCTCAAGCCGGAAGAGCGCGAGACGGTCGTGGGCGAGGCCGAGGTGCTCCAGCTGTTCAAGGTCAGCAAGGTGGGAACGATTGCCGGCTGCGTGGTGCGAAGCGGCACCATTCAAAGGACCGCCAAGGCGCGGGTCGTTCGCGACGGCACCACGGTCTATTCCGGCACCCTGTCGAGCCTCAAGCGATTCAAGGACGACGTGCGGGAAGTCCGCGAAGGACTCGAGTGCGGTATCGGGATCGAGAATTTCAACGATCTCAAGGCGGGCGACCGAATCGAGTCGTATCGGATGGAGGAGATCAAGCGGACGCTTGCTCCGGCCGCAGGTGAGGCAGCGAGGAGCTAGGAACCAGCTCCCGCCCACATGATTGTCGCGATCTCGACCTGGGACATCCACCTCCCCGACTGCCATTCCCTCAAGGAGAAGCGGAGCGTCCTCAAGCCTCTGACCACGGCTCTCCGGCGGTCGCTCAATGTGTCGGTCGCGGAGACCGGCCAGCAGGATATGTGGCAGCGTGCGGAGATTACCTGCGCAGTGGTGGGAACGGCCCGGTCGGTGGTGGACGAGACGCTACGGTCGGCCGATCGCATGGTCGAAGAGACAGATGGAGTACGGATCCTCGACACCGCTACGGTGTTCCGATGAAGGGTTCCTCCCGCCGTCCTGAGCAGGTTGCCGAAACGCTCAGGCAGGTGATTGCCGATGCGCTCACCCGAGAAGTCCGTGATCCTCGGGTGGGCTTCGTCACGCTGACGGGTGTACTCGTCACCAACGATTTGTCACACGCTCGAATCATGGTGACGGTCCCCGGCGAAGAGGCGGACAAGACCCGCGCGCTGGAAGGTTTGCAGAGCGCAGCCGGGTTCCTGCGCTCGCGCGCCGCCCGAACCCTGACGACGCGATCCGTTCCCGAGCTGCACTTCGAGCTGGACCGGGGTCTGGAGCACGCGGCTCGAATCAACGAGCTCCTGAACGACATACGTCGCGAGGGGCCGGACTGACCGGGGTCGTACTCGTTGATAAGCCGGCCGGTGTGACCTCCCACGATGTGGTCCAGGCAGTCCGGCGCAAGCTGGGCACCCGGGCGGCAGGCCATACAGGAACGTTGGACCCCTTTGCCACGGGATTGCTGGTCGTGCTGGTCGGGGCTGCCACGCGGCTCGCACGGTTCGTCGAGGGGCAGCTCAAGACGTATCTGGCGACGGCTCGGCTCGGGGTTCAGACCGATACGGACGATCTCACGGGCCGCACGATCGCGAGCTCCGACATCCGCGGCCTGGATGCAGCTCGGATCTCGGCTGCACTGGCCCAGTTTGTGGGTACAAGTCTGCAGCGCCCGCCCGATTTCTCCGCCAAGCACGTCGGCGGCGAGCGCAGTTATCACAAGGCGCGTCGGGGTGAAACAGTCCAGCTCGAGCCCGTAAGCGTCACCGTCGCGGCCCTGGAGATGCTGGAGTGGACGCCACCGCTGGTCAGCTTTCGGGCGGAGGTCGGCGCGGGCACCTATATCAGGGCAATTGCCCGAGATCTGGGCGAGCGGCTGGAAGTCGGAGCGCACTTGACCAGCCTCCGGCGCGAGGCGATCGGTCTGTTGAGAGTTGAAAATTCGACGCCGCTGGCAGATCTGAGTGCCGGCGCCTTGATGCCAGCTCTGCTCGTGCTGGGGAACATGGTCCGGGTTGAGTTGGACGCCGACATGCGGGTCGCGGTGTCGCATGGTCGGCCCGTGGACGACAGCGGGGCAGTAGAGCGGGGTAGTGGGGCAAACGTTGCCCTGACGGCGGATGGAGAGCTGATCGCGATTGCGCGTGCCCAAGGCGGTATGCTTCGGCCGACCGTAGTGCTATCAGCGCAATGAACGCTCGGCCCCGCCGGCCTGCCGCCTCGCTGCCCCATCTGCCGAATGGCAGCACGGTAACCGTGGGATCGTTCGACGGCGTTCATCTTGGCCACCAGGCGGTGTTGCGAGAGATCGATCGCCGGGCCCGCGCCGCGAGCCGCGCCAGCGTCCTGGTTACTTTCGATCCGCACCCGCTGGAGGTTGTAAACCCGGGAGCTGCACCGCCGCTCCTGACGACGGGGCCGGAGCGGCTGGAGATCCTGGCGCTCTCACCGCTCGACTACGTGCTTCTGGTTCGGTTCGACCGGCACCTCGCCGGACTGACACCAGAGGAGTTCGTCCGCGACGTGTTGCTGGAACGGTGCTCGTTGCGGGAGCTGGTCATTGGGCACGATCATGGGTTCGGCCGTGGTCGCAGCGGCGATGTTGAGACGCTCAGGCAGCTCGGCGCATCGCATGGATTCGCGGTCGATGTTGTGCCGCCCGTCGATTTCGGTGGCCAGCACGTGTCCAGCAGCCGTATTCGACGGGCTGTGGCCGGGGGAGATTTGACAACCGCCGGTGCGATGCTGGGACGCCGGTATGGGGTTGTGGGACGGGTAGGTGAGGGCGAGCGGCGCGGTCGATTGCTGGGCGTGCCCACGATCAATCTTTCCGAGTTGCCGCCCCGCAAGCTCCTCCCGCCCGATGGAGTCTACGCGGTCCGTGTGGAGTGGCGGGGTGGCAGTGCCGGGGGGATGATGAACCAGGGTCCTCGCCCTACTTTTCAGGACGGTCGGCGGATTCTCGAGGCCCATATTTTTGATTTCGATGGAAACCTGTACGGCGAATGGGTCCGTATCGAATGGATCGAGCGCCTTCGTGACATCCAGCGCTTCGGCTCGGTAGACCAGTTAAAACAACAGTTGGAGCAAGATCGTATCGGGGCGGTGGCTGCGCTTGCGGCGGCTCACATCGGGAGCTAATTGGATCACCCACGCTTGAGTCATCTCTGATCTATGTCAACTCGAACACGCCTTCTCATAATCCTCGGGCTGATCGCCCTGAGCATCTTCTATCTCATCCCACGCGACGTGACACTCCGTGAGCGGGACGTTGAGAGTGGAGTCATGCGCGATCGGGTCGTCAAGCGCATGCCCCTGAAGCGCGGGCTTGATCTTCAGGGCGGCATGCACCTCGCCCTGGAGCTCGACCAGTCCAAAAAGGTCTCATCCGATCCCAAGAAGGATCTACAGCTGGCGCTGACGGTGCTCCGCAAACGCATCGACGAGTTCGGCGTGGCCGAGCCGCTGATTCAACAGGTCGGAGACGAGCGGATCGTGGTCGAGCTGGCCGGCATCACCGAACCCGCCCGAGCCAAGGCCATCGTTCAACGGAGCGCGTTTCTGGAGTTCAAGATCGCCAACGAAACCCGTGCCCTGGAAAAAGCCTTGCCGGCGATGGATCGGGTGCTTCGCACGATGGGCATCAAAGCCGAGGGTGCGCCTACTCAGCCATCGGCAGTGCAGCAGCTGCTTGGCGGCGATACGGCGAAGGCGAAGGGACCCGCTGATACTGTCAGTCGGAAAGACACCGCTGCCGCCGCCCGCAGAAAAGACACGACGAGCGCCGACACTTCTGCTGTGGTTGGAGGCGTACTCAGCGGTCTGATCCAGCCGTCCGGCACTGCCGGCAGCGAGATCCCCGGTGAGTACGCCGTTCCCGAGACCGCCTTTCCGCGAGTGGACAGCCTGTTGAACATCCCCGCCGTTGCCCGCCAACTGCCCCGGGGAGTGAGTCTGCGTTGGAGCGCGGCCCCCACCAGCGTAGGGGTGCAGCCGGTACGCTTTCTCTATGCGCTGGACGAGCCAAGCATCGTTACGGGAAGCAATCTCGTCGACGCCCAGGCGCGGCTCGACCCGCTGACCAACGGTCCTATCGCCACGTTCGAGCTGGACCGCGCCGGCGGCCGCAAGTTCGGGGAGGAGACCGGCAAGCACATCGGCGACTACATGGCCATCCTTCTGGATGGACGGGTGCAGGGCCGCCCACCGGTGATCCAGAGCCGGATCGGACGGAACGGTCAGATCACCCTTGCCGGCAGGACCTTGCAGGAAGCCCAGGACCTGGCACTGACGCTCAAGGCGGGCGCGCTCCCCATTCCGCTCAAGATTGTGGAAGAACGGCAGGTCGGGCCGACACTGGGGGAGGACGCGATTCGATCCGGCATTCTAGCGGGCGTTATCGGTACTGTGTTCGTGGTCGCGGTCATGGTGCTCTATTACCGCATGGCCGGGGCGCTGGCGATCGTCGCACTGATGCTGTATGTCCTCTTCACGCTGGGTGCCCTGGCCATGCTCGATGCGACACTCACCCTGCCAGGTCTGGCCGGGCTGGTGCTCTCCATCGGCATCGCGGTCGATGCCAATGTGCTGATCTTCGAGCGAATACGGGAAGAGCTGGCAGCGGGAAAGACGGTCGGGTTGGCGATTGATGAAGGCTTCAGCCACGCAATGAGCGCAATCGTCGACTCCAACGTCACGACCGTGCTCACCGGACTCTTTCTCTTCCAGTTCGGAACCGGACCCGTGAAGGGCTTTGCCGTTACCCTGGTGCTCGGCGTGCTGGCCTCGATGATCAGCGCGATCTTCGTCACTCGTACCTTGTTCATTCTCTGGCTGAATCGGAAGCCGGCGATGGCCACCCTGAGCATCTGACCATGAGACTCTTTGCCAACGCGAAGTACGATTTTCTCCGGCGCCGTAAGATCGCCTATTTGATCACGGTGGCACTCACGGTGCCCGGACTTCTCGTGGTGCTGTTCCGGGGCCTGAACTACAGTGTCGAGTTCACGGGAGGAACGCTCGTTCAAGTCGAGACCAAGAAGCCGGTGGATGTCGGTGCCGTGAGAAATGCTCTGGCGGAGCGCGGTATTGCCGGACCGGAGATTCAGACCTTCGGGTCGGATCGCGAGCTGGTCATCCGGGCCCGTGTTGCGAAGGAGGGCACCGACGCGAACGATACTCAGGCCACAGCGGCGGCATTGCAGCAGGCGCTGGACGCGACGCTGGGAGCGGGGAGCTATACGGTGCTCCGCACCGAGGCGGTGGGACCAAAAGTCGGTGGAGAGCTGAGGGAGAAGGCTCTCATGGCCATCCTCCTGTCATTCGTCGCCGTCCTGATCTACCTGGCGTACCGCTTCGAGTGGCGTTTCGGTGTTGCCGCGATCATTGCAACTGCCCACGACATTCTTGCGAGTGTAGCGTTCATCGGCCTCGTGCGTCTGGAGGTCAGCCTCTTCGTCGTCGCTGGACTGATGACCATCATCGGCTACTCACTGAACGACACCATCGTCATCTTTGACCGGATCCGGGAGAACCTGCACTCCCGAAAGCGAGAAGGGTTCGTTGAAATTCTGAATCGCTCCATCAATGAGACGCTGCCCCGGACGGTGTTCACCGGCTCAACCGCGCTCGGCAGCCTCGTTGCCCTGGCAGTGTTGGGTGGGGAAGTGGTTCGCCCCTTCGCGCTACTGATGCTGTTCGGTGTCATCGTCGGTACCTTCTCGTCGATTTTCATTGCCGCCCCGGCACTGCTGGAGATCGAAAAGCGCTGGCCCGGCCCCGCTGCGCGTGGTCACATGGTGCCGAAGCCGGCCCCAGCTCCGGTGCGAAAGCCACAGCCGGTAGGTCGTTAGCCAGGAAGGTCGGGAAGAACGGAAGAAAGCCCCCCGTTCTTCCCGTCCGCTCCATCCCTCCCGTCGATGTTGATCGACTCGCATTGTCATCTCGCCGATCCTGCCTACGATCCTGACCGCTCACTTGTGCTTGAGCGAGCCTGGGCCGCCGGAGTTGGCCGCGTCGTGGTGATCGGTGAATCCCGGCCATCGGCTGAACGGGCTCTGGCGTTGGCCGCCACCGAACCACGCCTCGCGATTACTGCGGGCATCCATCCGCATACTGCCGGCGAGTGGGACGCAACGGCTGACGACTGGCTCCGCGCCATGGTCCGCGACCCTCGGGTGGTAGCCGTGGGAGAAACCGGCCTAGACTATCATTACGACCACGCGCCTCGCGGTATCCAGCGCGCCGCCCTCGAGGCTCAGCTCTCCATTGCGGCGGACTGCGGGAAGCCGGCGGTGATACACGCACGCGAGGCTGACGACGACGTGGCCGCGATTCTGGCCGAGCATCCGAAGGTCACCGTTATCCTGCACTCATTCAGCAGTGGCATGGGGCTCTTGCGAGCAGGGCTGGTCCACCGCCACTATGTGTCCTTCAGTGGAATGGTGACGTTCAAGAACTGGCGTCTCGACGACGCCATCCGTGAGACACCGCTCGAGCGGCTGCTGGTGGAGACCGATGGCCCCTACCTGGCACCGGTTCCACATCGTGGGAAACGAAACGAGCCAGCGTTCGTTCGGCATGTGGCAGAACGCATTGCCGCTGTGCGTGGGCTGCCGGTGGAGAAGCTCATTACGGCCATCGGAGAGAACGCCGAAAGAGTGTTTCAACTGAAGTCGCCAGTCGGGAGCCGGCAGCCAGGAACTCGTGCCCCGGACTGCGGCTTATGCTCCTGACTCCTGACATCTGACTCCTGACTCGGAGCCCTGCTCGTGCCCGCTACCGCAACCCCGGTCCCCTCCGACATCGCCATCGCGCAGGCGGCCAAGCTTCGACCGATTGCCGAAGTCGCCGCCGAGCTGGGACTCGGGCCCGAGGAAATCCTGCCCTATGGCCGCCACAAGGCGAAAATAAGCGCCGAGGCGATTGCCCGGCGCACGCCAAAGGGCCGGCTCGTGCTCGTCACCGGCATCAACCCGACTCCTGCTGGCGAGGGGAAGAGTACGGTGACGGTCGGCGTCAGTCAGGCACTCCGGCGGCTGGGAAAGAAGGTAGTGGTCTGTATCCGTGAGCCGAGTCTTGGGCCGGTATTCGGAGTGAAAGGCGGTGCTGCTGGCGGAGGTTACGCGCAGGTGGTCCCGATGGATGAGATCAACCTGCACTTCACGGGTGATTTTCACGCCATCACCTCCGCCCACAACCTGCTCTCGGCGATGCTCGACAATCACCTGCACCACGGTAACGCGCTGGCGTTGGATCCTCGTCGCATCACCTGGCCTCGAACTCTCGACATGAACGATCGCTCCCTCCGGTCGATGGTGATCAGTCTCGGCGGCATCAACGCGGGGCCGGTGCGAGAGGAGCGGTTCGTCATCGTTCCAGGCAGTGAGATCATGGCGATCCTCGCGCTGTCCACCGACCTCTCGGATCTGGAGCAGCGGATCGCGCGCATCATCGTGGGGCTGACTCGGGACCGAAAGCCGGTCACGGCGGCGGATCTCAAGGCATCCGGTGCTATGACGCTGCTGCTCAAGGATGCCATTCTGCCGAATCTGGTCCAGACGCTCGAAGGGGGACCGGCACTGGTGCACTGTGGTCCGTTCGGGAATATCGCCCACGGATGTAACTCCATCGTCGCTACCCGGCTGGGATTGTCGTTGGGTGACATCGTACTGACCGAAGCGGGGTTCGGAGCCGATCTCGGTGCGGAAAAGTTCTTCGACATCAAGGCGAGGTTCGGCAAGCTGAATCCAGAGGCTGCGGTGGTGGTAGCGACGGTGCGAGCGCTCAAAATGAATGGCGGAGTCAAGAAGGACGCCCTCGGGAAGGAAGATGTGGCCGCCCTGAAGCGCGGCATCGTCAACCTGGAGGCGCACGTCAAGAACGTTCAGAAGTTCGGTGTTCCCGTGGTCGTCGCCTTGAACCGATTCACGTCTGACACCGACGCAGAGCTGGCGACCGTGCTCGACACCGCGAGGAGTTGGGGAGCGCGCGCCGCGCTCAGCGAAGTGTGGGCGAAGGGCGGGGAAGGAGGGGAAGCGGTGGCCCGGGAGATCCTGGCCGTACTCGATGAAAAAAAGGCTGCCTTCAAGCCGATCTACGACTCAGCTCGGCCTATCAAGGAAAAAATCGAGACCATCGCCCGCGAGATCTACGGTGCCTCGGGCGTCGATTATGCCGCTGCAGCCGAAAAGAATATCGCTCAGTGCGAAGCCATGGGCTTGGGCCAGACGCCGATCTGCATCGCCAAGACGCAGTATTCATTCTCCGACGATCCGGCCAAGCTCGGCCGGCCGACCAACTTCCGCATCACCATCCGTGATGTGTACCCTTCCGCCGGTGCTGGATTCGTAGTGGCGCTGGCGGGCGACATCATGACCATGCCCGGGCTGCCCAAGGTACCGGCCGCTGAATCGATCCGGGTGCTTCCCGACGGCACAATCGAGGGACTCTTCTAATGGCGCTGAGCTTCGTCGCTACGACGCGGGCCCCGAAGGCGATCGGGCCGTATAGCCAGGGTGTCATGGTGAATGGCTTTCTGTTCACCGCAGGCCAGGTGGCGCTCGATCCGGCCAAGGGCGAGCTCGTGCCGGGAGGGATCACGGAGCAGACCACGCGTGCGCTCGAGAATTTGCGCGCGGTACTCGCTGAGGCAGGCACCGACTTTTCCCAGGTGGTCAAAACCACGGTTTTCCTGGTAGACATGGCCGACTTTACCGACATGAACGCGGTGTATGCTCGAGTCTTCGGCGATCATCGGCCCGCACGCTCCACCGTCGCCGTGGCCGGATTGCCTCGTGGAGCAAGGGTGGAGATCGAGGTGGTCGCCGCGGTGAGAAGTGAGAATCTCTTACCTTAGAGATGGGGGCGGATCGGGCCTGGTGGTCTGGCCGGTCTTCAAAACCGCGATGGAGGCGCCTTCGGCGGCTCCGGTGGGTTCGATTCCCACACGCTCCCGCCACCTCGCTTTCATCCGCAGGGGCGCCGCCGCGATCTTGTTCCTGTTGATGATCCTTTCGGTGGCGGACCTCCGGGCGCAGGCCACTCCACCAGCTCGCCGCCCTGCCGCACCCGCGGACACCCTCCGGCGAAACTACATCAGCCCCTTCAATGCGTTCTGGCGCTCCTTTCTCATCCCCGGTTGGGGACAGGCGCGACTCAACCGAAAGCTCACCGGTGGCATCTTCGTCGCATGGGAGGGCCTGACGCTCGGGATGAGCCTGAAGACGCGTCACGAGCTGCGATATCTGCGTCGCAACAACTCCAGCAGGGGCGATGCAAAGCGCCAGGAACATGAAGACTGGCTTGTGCTGCTCGGCTTCAACCACCTCTTCGCCGGTCTCGAGGCATACGTGTCGGCGCATCTCGACGATTTTCCCGGCGACCTGCAAATCCAGGCTGTACCCGGCGGATTCGGGGCCTCGGTATCACTCCCCTTCCGCATCCGATGAACCGTGCGCCCATAGGTATTTTCGACTCCGGGATCGGGGGCCTGACTGTCGCTCGCGCCATCTATGATCGGCTGCCCCACGAGTCCACCATCTACTTCGGCGATACGGCTCGCGTGCCGTATGGCCCGAAGTCGCCCGACACGGTGCGCCGCTACAGCCTGGAAATTCTGCACTGGCTCCTGGAGCAAGGCGTCAAGGCAGTCGTGATTGCCTGCAACACGAGCACCGCCCATGCGCTTGACGTCCTTCAAAGCGCCTCACCAGTGCCGGTCATCGGCGTAATCGATCCGGGGGCGCGTGCAGCAGTATCCGCGATGCGTCACGGTCCCATCGGTGTCATTGGGACCGCGGGGACCATCGCCAGCAACGCGTATGCGCGGGCGATCCAGCGAGCGAAACCGGGCACCCAGGTAGAACAGAAAGCGTGTCCCTTGTTCGTGCCACTGGTGGAGGAAGGCTGGTTCGAGCATGAGGCCGCAGCGCTGATTGCGGCCGAGTACATGGAGCCGATCAAACGAGCGGCGGTGGATGTATTAGTGCTCGGCTGTACCCACTACCCGCTGCTCAAGCCGCTGCTTCAACGGACCCTGGGTCCGGACACCCGGCTGATCGATAGCGGTGAGGAGACCGCGGTGTCGGTGCAGGCGGCGCTGCGCTCCAGTGGGCTGGATGCGCCTGCGGACGCCAAGCCCAGCCACAGGTTCGTCGTGAGCGATGATGAGGCCAGGTTTCGTCAGGTCGGAGCGCGCTTCGTGGGGGAGAGACTGGGCAGGGCCGAGGTGGTGTCCTTGGGATGAAGTGTGGATCACGCTCTAAAGGTACAAAGCTCTGCACCGGTCTCCGTGGCCACCGCGTACCGGAATCCGTCGAACCAGGCCCCCGGGTTGAGATACTGTCGGTTCTCGCCTAGGTCAGCAATGATTGGGCGGTGGGTGTGTCCCATGATGACGAGTCCGAGCGACGGCTGATCTCGCAGAAGACGCTCCGCCCAGCTCCGCTGAAGCTCAGCCGCCCGCGTCAGGGACGCTTCGTCGTGGGTATGATCACCCAGCGCGGGGCTCAGGAAATCCACCAGTCGAAAGCCCAGCTCCGGGTGCAACAGTCGGTAGATAGCAGCAGTGGCCGGGTGTTGAATGACACGATGAATCAACTTGGCCTGCCAGCGGCTGTCGGTCAGGCCGTCGCCATGAATTGCGAGAACTCGTCGGGCGCCGATCTCGAACGATGCACGCTCGGGCTGGAAATCCAGGCGTAGGTCCCGCTCCCAAAACTGGCTGTCCCACCGGTCGTGATTTCCTCCCACCATTACTATTGGCATGTGATCGCGCAGGCGGGCCAGTGCGGCGGCGACATGGAATCCGTGGCGAGGAATGACGCGGGAGTAGGTAAACCAGAAGTCGAAAAGGTCGCCGTTCACCAGCAGGCAATCGCCCATGGTGGGGCATGCCCGCAGAAACTCCAGCAACACCTCCTCTGCGGCAGGCGGCGCCACTCCCAGGTGGGCATCGGACACGACGACGAGGCTGTGGCCCAGCACGCCGCAAGGTAGCGTGCGCCTTATAGGCGTGCCAGTCGTCTACAACCCATGAGGCTCCTTTTGGCCGCCGACTGTCCCGCTGTGTCCGAAACCTTCGTCCGGGTCAACTATTCGGAGACCGACCAGATGGGGGTTGTATACCATGCCCGCTATCTGGTATGGCTGGATGTGGCGCGCACCGAGCATCTCCGCCAATGCGGCATGACCTATCGCGAGCTCGAGGCTTCCGGTCTTCGGCTGGCGGTGAGTGAGGTGGCCGTCCGATACCGGCAGCCGGCGCGATACGATGATCCTGTCAGGATTCGTTGCTGGGTGCGCGGCCTCGCTTCCCGCAGAGTCGATTTCGGCTACGCCATCGCGCACGCCGAAGACGCGCGCCTCCTGGCCACCGCCACGACGAGCCTTCTGGCTCTCGACTCCACCATGGCCTTAAGCCGGTTGCCCGAGCGCGTACGTGACGTGCTGCGAGTGGTGACCGACCCGGTAAGACTTGGATGAGATTGCAATCTGTTCTTCTTTGCTGCACCCTGCTGTTCACGGTTTCAGAGATCCGTGCCCAGGAACAGAGCGTGGTCGAGGAACTCGCACCGGTGCTTGCCGCCGAGGACGCTCGCGAATGGCGGCAGGACCTCTTCGAGGCAAGCCTGCTTGCCCCCGATTCAGTCGTGCAGCGAGTAGCTGCGATGGCTGCGGGGCGCATCGGTGACTGGCGTGCCACACCCCTCCTGCTCCGGGCGCTGGAGCAGCCGGATTCAACCCTGCGTGTCGCTGCTGCTTTCGCGCTGGGCCTGCTGGGGGACAGCGCGGCCGTTGAGCCGTTGATTCAGCGCCTGACAGGATTGCCGCCGCTGGACGCGCTCACCGCCGTTGAGGTGGTAACGGCTCTCGCCAAGACAGGAGGGAAGCGGACTGGAGACTTCTTCGCGGGCGTGCTCCAGGGTCGAGCCGTTCTTTCTCAAGTCGATCCTGCTCCGGCGACAGCCCAGATTCTGCTGGAGACATGGCGACTTGGCGTCGACGCGCCGGCAGATGCGTTGCTTCCATTCGCCCGGGACACGTTGCAATCCATTCGCTGGAACGCCGTATACTCGCTGGCCCGCCTCAAGGCGCCCGGCGCCGGCAACCAGCTCGTGGCCTCTCTGCGTGACACTGATCCGGCGACCCGAGCGCTGGCAGCGCGAGCGCTGGTGCGGGATTTCGCCGACTCAGCCAAGCTCGCTCGAACAGCCGTGGCGGGCGTGCTCGCCCGCGCCGTCGACGACAACGATGCCGGCGTTCGAATCAATGCACTCCGCTCGCTGGGCACATACCAGGACTCCGCACTTGTCCCGAGAATCGCATCGAGGGTGGACGACCCGGTCCCCAACGTACGGGTTCAGGCCGCAGCTGCATTGGGCGACCTTGGGGGCTCACGCGCAATCGCGACTCTCGTTCGGGTGGTTCAAGGAAAGGGAACTTTCGCTGTTCGGCGGGAGGCGCTGCTGGCACTGGCTCGCTCCGGGCCACCCCAATTTGTGCAAACAGCGGCGAGCTGGCGGTCGAGCCGCGATTGGAGAGAGCGGGCAACCGCGGCATCAGGCTGGCCGCAGGCTGATCCCAGCAGCGCTCCGTGGTTTCTGAGCGATCGAGACGGAAGAGTCGTGGCAGCGGGATTGCAGGCCTGGGCAGCGGCCGTGAGCGGACCCGATCGAAGTTTGGTCCCCGCCGGTCGACGGATGCTGAGCCATCCTGACGCGGCGGTTCGGAGTGTCGCGGGCGACATCGTCGCGCGGGCCGCCGATGTTAGTGACTTGCCCGCGCTGATCGCGATGTATGGCCGCTCGCTGCGTGACTCTTTTCCCGATGCGTCGATCGCCGCCTTGAACGCCATGGTTGCGATTCGTCGAGTGGGACCGGCACCCCGCTCGCGAGTGGATGTCGAGTTTCTCAGGCAAAGCCGTCGACCCGAGGACTATCTGCTTCGCCGCTGGGCCGAGGACCATTGGCCTGAAGCTGCGAGGCAGTGGGGGCCGGCTCATCCGATTGCTACCGGCCGCTCCTTACAGGATTACCGCGACCTGGCTCGGCAATTCATTGTGGCACCCGATTCAGTAGCTCGGCCTCATGTGTTCATCGAGACCGAGCAGCGCGGCCTGCTGGAAATCGAGCTCTACGGTCCAGAGGCGCCGCTCACTGTGGCGAATTTTCTTCGTTTGGTGGACCGGCGATTTTTCGACGGTAACCGATGGCACCGCGTAGTACCGAACTTCGTACTGCAGGATGGTGACCCCCGAGGCGACGGGTTTGGTGGTCCCGGGGGCGCCATCCGGGATGAAATCAACCGAGTTCGCTACGACATCAAGCCGATGCTCGGGATGGCGCTGTCCGGGCCGGACACGGGATCCAGTCAGTGGTTCATCACCTTGAGTCCACAGCCGCACCTCGACGGTACCTATACCGTGTTTGGCCGCGCGGTGGGGAACGTGGGGGCCCTGACCCGTATCACGCAGGGTGATGTGATCACCACGGTGAGGAGATGATGGACGAGATAGGGCGGAGGGGACCGACGGCAAGAATGCGAATGAGGTTGGACGCGGCGGTTGTGGTGCTCGAGAAAGGATTCTGGAAGCGAATGAGCAATTCATGGGGTATCTCTCCCAAACCTCTCGTTCGGGTCTTGGGCTACGCCCTCCTCTCCATCCTTCCCGCCCTTCCTCTCGCTCCCGCGCAGGCGCAGTTCTTCGCGTTTGGCCAGAACAAGATCCAGTACCGGAAGCTGGACTGGCGAATAATGCGCGGGCAGCACGTGGATCTGTACTACTATCGTGCGGAGGCTGATCTGGCCCCAGCAGCGCTCGCGTACGCGGAGGCCAGCTATGACACGTTGGCTATCCAATTCGGTCATGAGGTTGCGGCTCGCATCCCACTGATCGTCTACGCCTCTCACAGCGACTTCGAGCAGACCAACATCCTGCCCTTCACGCCTCCAGAAGGGCTTCTCGGGGTCACCGACTTCCTCAAACGCAGAGTGGCGCTGCCGTTCCGCGGAAACTTTGCTGAGTTCCGTCATACCCTGCGGCATGAGATGGTTCACGTCTTCCAGCTCGACCTCCAGTCGGAGAGCTACAATCAGGCACCACGATCCGGCCGCTTTGCGTACCCACTCTGGTGGAGTGAAGGTCTGGCTGAGCTCTGGTCAGGCGGAGAGGACGCCCGGGATATGATGGTGCTGCGCGATCTGACGCTGGCCGGGCACCTCCCGGCCTTGCGCCAACTGACCTACGTGGTGGGTGGGATTGTGTACCCCCTGGGCGGCCGGATTCATCGCTGGCTCGCGGACACCTACGGCGACTGGCGCGTGCCGCTGATGTACAAGGAGGCAAATCGATACGACACGTTCGAGGATGCCATTCGCGCCACGTACGGGCGTACGCTCAACCAGCTCAGCGAGGAGTTTCAGCTGGCGATGCGGCGCGGCTTCTATCCGTCGGCGAATAGTCTCTCCCCACTTCCCGTCCTCGGTCGAGAGATCACGCGTCTGGCAATCAAGCCCACCTACATTCCTGATACTGTCAATACCGACACGAGCCAGGGTGGATCGGGCGAGGTGGTGTACGTGTCGCCGGCTACAGGATACGTCACCATCTACCGGCAAAACCTGGACGGCGGCAAGCCTCACAAGGTCGTGACTGGAGGGCGCACCGCCGGCCTTGAGTCATTCCATCCCTTCGATTCCCGGATGGACGGGTCACGACGGGGCTTCCTCCTGTTCGCCGCACGTTACGGTGATCGGGACGCGTTGGTGGTCTGGGACTTGAAGCGGCGGAAGATGGTAGGGCGATATCAGTTTGATCGCCTGGCTTCCATACTCTCCCCCATGTGGATGCCCGATCGCAAGAGCATCGTGTTCAGCGGTCTGTCCGAGAGTGGTGTCTCCGATCTCTATCGCGTTCAACTCCCAGACGGAACGCTGGAGCCTCTCACCCAGGATCGGTTTCAGGATCTGGATCCGACTCCGCACCCGGACGGGCGCCGCATCGTGTTTGCATCCGACCGCACGGCGTCCGGCAAGGAAGGCGCGGTCAACCTCTTTCAGCTGAATCTCGCTACCCGCACGGTGTCGCAGCTCACCCAGGGGCCCTGGGTAGATGAGAGTCCGGCGTGGGGCCCCGATGGCCGGGTGTACTTCACCTCCAATCGAGACAGCGTCCTGAACGTGTTCTCGGTGGACACACTGGGTGCCGGGCGCAGAGAAACGTCTGCCTGGAGTGGTGCCTTCGATGCGGTTCCGCTGCCCGGAGATAAGGGGATGTTGCTGGGGGGATTTCATGAGCTCAGCTGGAATCTCTACCGCTATCCGGTCGATTCACTCGCGCGGCTGGAGCAATTCACTCTGGACTCAGGCCCGCCGGCAGGGCAGTGGGCGTGGAACGTTCCCGGGGCTGCAGCAACTGGTACGGCGGCTGGCGAACCGTACCGCCGAAAGCTGACCCTCGACGTCGCAGCCGGAGATGCTGTCTTCGTCCCTGGCTACGGCGGCGCTCAGGGCATCGCATTTTTGATGAGTGATCTTCTTGGCGATAACCTGATCTTCGGATCGCTGGGATCCTTTCAGGGGCGCCGGCTCGGTAGCGTCTTCGATAACATCAACGCCACGGCGGTGTACCTCAATCGCGAGCGACGCTTGAACTGGGGCTTCGGTGCCTTCCGCACCAAGGGTCGCAACTTCGAGGGCGACAATGTGGTTGCGTACAACGAAACCGCGGTGGGCGGGCTCGGGCTGCTTCGATACCCTCTGACGCGGTTCAGCCGGGTGGAGGGAACGCTCGTGGTCGAGCACTCGGATCGGGTGGACTTCACCCTGCCTGTGGACCAGCCGCGGCGGGTTGGCTGGATTGCCTCGCACTATCTGAGTTACGTCCACGATAACTCGCTGTGGATCCCGTCCGGTCCCATCGATGGCACCCGTTTCAGCTTGACTGCGGGAATCTCCAGTGATTTCACCAACAGCCGGTTCGACAGCTATCTGCTGAGCGGCGATTGGCGCCGGTATTTTCGGCTCGGTAGTCAGAGTGCTTATGCTGTCCGTGCGCTCGGCTTCTACAGCGGCGGAGACCGACCCCGGCGCATCAATATTGGTGGGACGCTTGGCCTCCGCGGCTATCCCCAGTTCGGCTACATCCTGGGCTCCCATGCCTACATGCTCAACCAGGAGATTCGCTTTCCCGTACTCAACCATCTCACTTTCGGAACGCCGTTTGGCGACCTCAACTTCCCAGCCATACAGGGAGCTCTGTTTGCTGATGTGGGCAAGGCCACTTTCCCCGCGGCCGGGCTGGAGCGGGCCCTGCTCGGCAGTTATGGACTGAGCTTCCGTCTCGCCATCGCGCCTCTAGCTGTAGTGCGGATGGACATCGGCCGCCGCTTTACCGACGAGGGCTACGGCGGATACAGCCTCAATCGCGAGCAAAAGCGACCCACTTTCGTGAGTTTCTTCTTCGGCTATAACTACTGATGGGACGATGTTTTGGGCTGGACCGCCCGGTCCTGCTGGCCTATCTTGGCCTGGTTGGAACGGCCTGCCGGAGCGCGCCCGGATCTGTGTTGCCGTTAGGCGCCACTCCAATCGAGCGAGATAGCGCTGTCGCGTGGGTTGCGCGCACCGTCCCTGCGCAGAGCCAGTTGCATCGGTTCAAGTGGCTCCTCGTTGACGAGCGGGGCAGTGCCGGCGGCCGCGGTAGTGCCCGTGTTGCGCCGCCGGACTCGCTGCGGTTCGATGTCGCGGGGCCGTTTGGAAGCGGCGCGGCATCGGCCGTGGTGTTCGGCGACCGTCCCGCCTGGACCGAGCCGCCCGATGTCATTGCCCGGCTGGTTCCGAACTACCCTCTGATGTGGGCCATGTTCGGCATGGCCATGTTGCCGGCTGATGGCGTGGTCATTCGCGGGCTGACTCAGGATTCGGTCACTGCCTGGGAGTATGCCGGTGGGAGGGACACCATCCAGTATGCGCGCACCGGCGGCAATCCCGTTCGGTTTTCCGCCGAAGTCCGGCATGCAGGCGAGCTGATCGGGAGGGCTGAGACAACCCTCGAGCCCGGCGGATCTCTGATTAAGGCGCGACTCACCGTCCCGAGTGTGCCCGCGCGGCTCGACCTCACGTTTCTCTCCACTGCCCGAGCCACCTTTGCGCCTGATATCTGGCTTCATCGTATCCCTTAGTGCGCTGAGTCTTGCGGGGTGCCTCTACGGTTTCGCCGGAGGAGGACTCCCGCCCGCCATCAGAACCGTGGCGGTTCTGCCGTTCGACAATCAGACGCCCGAACCGACATTGACCCAGGAAATCTCCCGGGCGGTGCGCGAGGCAGTGGAGCAACGGCTCGGACTGCGCCAATCGGCCGAACCGCGGGCGGATGCGGTAGTTCGCGGCTCGATCACACGCTACGAGCCAGACCTTCCCGTCGCCTACCAGGGTGGTGAGGACCGGGAGGTCACAGTGACGCGCAGGCAGGTCCAGATCACGCTGAATGTCGAGATTCTCGACCAGAAGCAGGGCAAGCCTCTCTGGCAGCGCAGCGGACTCGTCGTGAAGGGTGACTACGACGCAGGGCGCGAGTCTGAGGGCCGCGAGAAAGCCCTGGACGACCTGGTGGTGAATATCGTGGAAGGCGCTCAGTCCCAGTGGTAAACCTGTCCCGCCTTTCACGGCGAGGGGCGGGGAGTCTCGGTTGTCTATTCTCTCTGGCACTGTTTGTGGCGGCGCTGTATTACGGTGTGAACATCGGGCAAGTATACCTGCGCTACTACCAGGTTCTCGACGGTATGCGGACACAGGCCCGGATGGCTACCCACCTCCAGGACGCTGACATATACCAGCGTTTGAACGGGCAGGCGGATTCATTGTTTCCCGGTGCCGTCCCGAAGCCTCACTTCAGGGTGTCTCGGAACAATGAGCACCGGCGGATCGTCATCGAGAGTGAGTACACCGACCAGGTAGATCTCCCCCTCTTCAAACACACCTTCGTCCTGCGGCCCCGGGCCGAGGAAGCGCTCTAGCTTCTCTCCATGCCCGATCTTTCCATCCCCAGTCTGTTTCTGCTGCTGGCGGTTATGCTCATTGCCGCCAAGCTTCTGGGCGAGCTCGCCGAACGATTTGGACAGCCTGCTGTTCTCGGGGAGCTCATAGCCGGTATTGTCCTTGGGGGAAGCGTTCTCGGAATCATCCCCGTTGATGGGACCGGTGCCGAGATCATACATGTTCTCGCGGAGCTCGGGGTCGTTCTCCTGCTGTTCGAGATCGGGCTCGAGACGGACCTCCGCGAGATGTTCAGGGTGGGAGCAGCCTCACTTTCGGTGGCGGCCGTGGGAGTCGCGCTTCCGTTCGCACTTGGATTCGCGTATTGGGCATATCTACCCCACGCTGCGAGCTCCGGTGGCGATCTCACGATGGCAGCCATTTTCGTAGGTGCCACGCTGACCGCCACCTCGGTCGGAATCACAGCACGGGTACTGTCGGATCTCGGGCAGATGAACAGTGAGGAGGCCAAGATCATCATCGGTGCCGCCATCATCGATGACGTGCTCGGCCTCGTCATTCTTACGGTAGTATCCGGCATGGCCGCCGGAGCGTCGGTCGATGCGCTCGGGGTTCTGCGGGTGCTCGCCGTCGCAGTGGGCTTTCTGGTGGTTGCGGTGCTCGCGGGACGTTTCGCTGCGCCCCGATTGTTCGATTTGGTCGTGCGGATGAGAGTGCGCTATGTGTTGCTGGTCTTTGCGTTCGCCTTCGCACTCTCGTTATCGGCCACCGCGGCCGCTGTAGGATCCGCGCTCATCATCGGCGCATTTGCGGCAGGCCTGATTCTCTCCGGCACCAACCAGTTTGACACCATCGAGCACGAGATACGGCCGGTCGCATCGATCTTCGCGCCTATCTTCTTCGTGAGTGTCGGCGCATCCGTGAACCTCAAGCTTCTGGACCCAAGCAGGGAAGGGGCTTCTGGAATCCTGGGGATCGCAGCTGCCCTCACCGTTCTGGCGATCGTCGGGAAGCTGGCCGCAGGGTGGGCTGCGCCATGGGTCCGATTCCGCCGCCTGGTAGTTGGAGTAGGGATGGTACCGCGGGGCGAGGTGGGACTGATCTTCGCCGACATCGGGCGTCGGGCCGGGATACTGAATGAGGCTGTTTTCGGGGCAATCCTTCTCACGGTCATGGCCACGACGTTCGTTGCCCCGCCTGGGCTGAAGCTTCTCTTCAATGCGGCGCCTGGCCGGACCAAGAAGACATGATCCAGACCGCGGGCAAGGTACGGCATCTTGGTGAGGCAATCACCTGGCGTACTCGCCAGATCGGGCCTGTGGTGTTCACCAACGGGGTCTTCGACATCGTCCATCCGGGTCACATCGAGCTCTTGGAAGCGGCTCGCCGGGAAGGAGCGGTGCTGATCGTCGGGCTGAACAGTGATCTGTCGGTACGGCTCTTGGCGAAAGGCCCAGACCGGCCGCTGGTACCCGAGGCGGCACGTGCCCGGGTTTTGGCCGGCCTCGCGGCGGTCGATTGTGTGACACTCTTCGACGAGGAAACGCCGCTCGAGTTGATCAAGGCGTTAGCTCCGGAGGTGCTGGTGAAGGGCGCAGACTATTCCCGCGATGCAATCGTAGGCGGCGACTGGATCGAGTCACGGGGCGGCCGAGTGGTTCGGATTCCGCTGGTGAATGGCTTCTCAACTTCTGCTCTCGTGGAGCGACTTCGTGCCACGTCCTGATAATCGAGCAAACGACCAGCTCAGGCCATTGGTGCTGGAACGGCAGGCGAATCCTTATGCTGAAGGATCCTGCCTGATCCGCATGGGAGGGACACTGGTTCACTGCACTGCCAGCGTAGAGCCTGGCGTGCCTGGGTTCAAGAAAGGCTCGGGTGAAGGCTGGGTCACTGCCGAATACGCCATGCTCCCACGTGCCACGCTCGAGCGGACCTCGCGCGAGCGCAACGGGCCCGGGGGTCGAACTCAGGAGATCCAGCGGCTCATCGGCCGCTCACTTCGAGCCGCCATGGGAACGATGGCGTTCGGCGAGTTCACCATCCGTATCGACTGCGATGTGCTTCAGGCGGACGGCGGAACCCGGACCGCCAGTATCACCGGTGGATGTGTGGCGCTGGCGGATGCCTGCTCCTGGCTCGCCGCAGAAGACCGGTCAGCCCTCTGCCTTCGGTCAGTTGGTTTCCGCGATTTCCGTCGGTGTCATCGACGCAGAGGTTCGGCTCGACTTGTCGTATGTCGAAGACAAGGATGCCGCGGTCGACTCTAACATCGTGATGCTGGAGCCGGCCCAGTTCGTGGAGGTGCAGGGAACCGGAGAACATGGCACCTTCAGCCGCGGGCAGCTCGATACCATCCTCGGCCTGGCCGAAGCGGGTATCGCTCGGCTCTTTCGTGGCCCAACGGAAGGCGCTCGGCTGGTGAAGCTGCTGGCGGCGACTCGAAGTGCCGGCAAGCAACGCGAGATTCAGCGCATCCTCGGCCCGTCCGGATTCGAGGTCGTCTTTCCCGACGATCTTGGGCTCTGGGAAACGTCAGCGGAAGATGCACTCGAGTTGGGAGAAAGCTTCGAAGCGAATGCTCGGCGCAAGGCCGAGCACTTCGCGAGACTCAGCCGGCTGCCCACGATGGCGGACGATTCCGGTCTGGAGGTCCTGACGCTCGGTGGGGCGCCCGGGGTGCGCTCCAAGCGTTGGGCCGGCGCGTCGGGCAGTCCGCTTCAGGTAGACGCTGCCAACAACGCCGAGCTGGTCCGCCGACTCGCCGGGGCCCCGGAACAGCGACGCCTCGCCCGTTATCGCTGTGTCGTTGTCTTCCTGCCTTCAGTGGGTGCGGCGCCGACGGTCTGCCAGGGTGACTGTAGCGGCCGGATACTCGAGGAGCCGCGAGGCAGCGGTGGTTTCGGGTACGATCCTTACTTCTTCAGCGATGAGATCGGAAAGACCTTCGGCGAGGCCGCCGACGAGGAGAAGGACGCGGTAAGTCACCGAGGCAGGGCACTGCGAGCGCTGGCTCAGACGCTCAAGGGCAGAGGGTGAGAAATAGGAAAGTAAGCCGTCAGGAGCCACCACCTCTCACCTCTCGGCTTCTACGATTAACTTGAGTCCCGTTGCATCAACGGGGTGTGGCGCAGTCCGGTAGCGCGCCTGCTTTGGGAGCAGGAGGTCCCGGGTTCGAATCCCGGCGCCCCGATCGAGATAGAAGCTCCGAGTGCAGACATTTTCACTAGCGGCCCCGCGACCGGACGTATATCATACCGGTAGGTGGGTGAAGACCTCGGTCCCGGAGGAGCACCCGAATGATGTCACTGGCGAAGAAGTTGTGGACTGACGAATCAGGGCAAGGATTAGCGGAGTATGCCCTGCTGCTGGGGCTCATTGTTATTGGCGTGGTAATCCTGATCCAGGGCATGGGAGTTTCGATTCAGAAGATATTCGGTGTGGCCAACCGCGATCTCTCGACCGCCGCGGCCGCCGCCACTTGAAAAAGCAGTCGACTTAGTCCATCAGACCAACCCCGGGAACGCCTCCTGGGGTTTCTCTTTACCGATGATGCCAGTGCGTACCTTTGGGATCAGGGTCAAACCCCTTGCTCCGATTTGCCGGGCACAAGTTTCGGTCAACCTCGGCGTCGAGCGCATCTGGACGAGCACCCTCTCTATCGCATGTGAAGGCCAGGCTCGATTTGGATATCGAGCTGAGAAGTCGCTCCGTGGCGCAGCTATAAGGAACGATCGAGTGAAGCGGGACCCTCACGGAAACCGCAGTGGTGGAACCTCGCCGGATGGTTCATGTGGCTCATGCGCCTCCATGCCGCGGGGCGGCCAAACTAGGTCATGACGGTGCCCAGATCAAATAGGCTCTGAACTGTGGGAACTTCATGGTCACGGGCAGCTGATCCCGATACCAGCTCTGGCGCAACGTCAACGCCACGTCGCCCCCCAACGCCAGCATGCGCGCCACCGGAATAGCCGCGCTCAAACGCGCCGAAGTCGTGAGATGATCGGCGTCGGCCGCGTAGAGACTGTGGACCCAAACCGTCCTGCCATCCACGCGAAGCAGCTCACGCCCATCGTGCCTGAAGGTGCCGGTAAACCTTCCGCCGATTCCTGGTCCGAAGTCGTAGTCGCGCCGCCGAAATCCTCCGTGCTCGGACGATACCGCGCCCAGCGGCACCAGTTCAGCGTGCAACCCGAGATCAACCTGAATTCGCCGGCTGAGCGCCCCTCGGTATAGCAATGCTCCGCTCACGCTCTGGCTGCTCGACTTGGTAAGCGGGAGATCGTCATAGTCGTAGTGTTGAAACAATCCCAGGAGGAGCTGGCTACTGGCCGACTGGGTAAGAGTGCTGCGGGCCAGCAGCCCCGAGACCGACGCATGAGTCAGCACGACGTGCTCATTGGGGCTGAGATGCAGGCTGAATTCGAAGGCATCGTATGGCCGGCTGATCTGCTCGTCGAACACGCTGCCATAGTAGAAGGTCAGTCCGACGAATGGGTGACTCGTTGTCACTCCATCAGGAGAAGCGCCGACGCCCCGTCGCTGGCCCACAGCCAGAAGGGTCGAGCGGGTTCGAGGCGCAGCCGGAGCCACCTCCCGACTCCTGTCATGAACGAGAGACTGGGCTCGGGAGATTGGGTTCACCACTAACGCACTCAGCTGTCGGGTCGCGGCCCGGCTATTAGGCCCGCTCAGGAGCGAGCTCATCCGATACGCCACTTCCCCCATCGCAATGCCGCCAAGCGTGGTGTTGATCAGATCATTGATGGAGGGACGAACATTCTCGGTGAAGAGCTCCCAGCTGAGGCTTCCGGCGGCAACGAACGGTGTCGCCCCCCAGAAGTCGTAACCGCTTGCGCGCGCAGAGTTGAAGTAGAGCCCTCCATGATACGGGTGCGCCAGTTGGTTAGCGCCAAAGGCATCATCGTCCCAGGCAAACCCACCGTTCAGGTTCTCCCACCAGCTTCGGGTACCCACATTGGCCCAGGCCCATCGCTGAACGTGCCAGTTGTAGAACCATGTGAGACCATTGACCGCTAATATCCCACCGGCCGCCTGCCAGAAGCTTCGCGTATTCCTTCCGCCGATCGGCTCCGGATCCTGTGCGTGGACCTCGCCGCACCATAGCAGTGTGGCAAGAAACACTGAACCGGCCCGGAGCCCCCGCGACGTTGGTGGCATATGCGTACTAAGAAGCTGCTCAAAAGCTCGGTCCCGGGCTGTGACCGAGCCCACCCCTCGTCTGCGCTATTGGTCAGGCCCGACCCGTCCCGCTAAACCACTCCAAGGCTTCTCGAGCTACCTCGAGAGGCACGGTGTGGGGACCGGCGAACTCGCGGTAACGGACTTTGTAGTCCCGCCGCTCCAGCTTCGGTACGAAGCTCCGGCTGGTCGAGTTTATCTCCAGGACTCGGTCCTGAGTGCCGTGGGAGATGAAGATCCGCGGTTTGCCCACGAGGGTGGGCGGCGCCATGAATCCGGGTGAGAAGGCAAGGATGTGGGTAAACAGGTCACCATTGGCCAGGCCGACCGACAGACCGTACGAAGCCCCGTCGGAGAACCCCCCAATGGCCAATCGGGTAGGATCAACCGTGCAGCGGGCAAAGGCCCAGGCGAGGGCTCGATCGATGAAGGCGATGTCGGGTCCGTATGGTCCCCGGAGAATATCCCAGGATGACCCCCGCGAATCGACCCCAAGGATGATCGTGTTGGTGGCATCGGAGAGTGGATTGCTGTTTGCGACCACGTCCTGCGCACTACCGCCGGCGCCGTGCAGCATCAAGGCAAAGGCTGCCGGCCGGTCGCTCCGGTATCCTGCCGGCAGGTAGATCATCGCGTCTCTTGGCCCCCCGGTGAGCTTCAGTTCCGTGAGGCCAGGCCTGACGTCTAGAGAAGGCCGTCGAGGCCGAGATGCGAGCCGTGCCTTGGAACGATCGGGTGGCGCGGGCGTTCGCGCAGTCTGGTCGGCGTCGGTTGCTCGCCCGCAGGCTGCCACCAAGATGGCCAGAACGAAATTCCGCCGGCTAAGGCTGCCTACCGCACCCAACCCGGTGCCTTCCATACGCTCGGATCGAAGATCGCGGGGTCGAGCTTCACATTGGCTTTCGGATTGCTGTACTCCTCCTTGACCTGCTGCTTGCCATTAGCCAGAAACAGCACTTCCAGCTCGACCCAGCCGCCAGCAAGCCGAATGTAGTTGTCGAACACCGTCTCATTGATGATTGAAGAGTCTTTCTTGGAGGGTTCCAGGCTCCGAACGAAATACAAGTGCTCCGCGTCAATCCAGAATTGTGGGCTCGTGCTGTCCTGAGGTGATGCGCCCACAACGTACGTCGGTCGGCCTTTCCAGTTGGTCTGATAAACCTTGGAAAGATCGAACCTCAAACCTTTGAGTTTGCGCACCGTCTCAGCCACGGGTGCCTGGTACACATCGAAACCGAGAACCATCAGTGGGTGCACCAGCGGCTGCGATGCCTTGAGCTTTTTCTGTTCGAACACATACAGAGAGTCATTGCGGAAAAGCAGGGTCTTGCCGCTGTCGAGTGGAGCGACATCGATTCTCAGCTTTCCGGGTAGCTCGAGCGCCTCATACCAAGTCTCCACCTTTCCGTCCGGGAGAGTGGTTTTCTGAGTAAAGGTCAGCGTGCGATACCATTTGCCGACGTACCGCTCGCGCATTCGAGTGACGAGCTCCTCGCCGTTCTTGGGTGGCGGATTAGGCGTGGCTGGAGCGGCGAAGCTGAGGGTAAGGCTGCACAGTAACAGCGCGAGTTGGGGCATGACCCCTCCTGAGGGGAGCGATTGTGTGGGACTTCGTGATGATCGTACGAGGTGTCGAACGGGTAGGTTTCCTGCGCCCGCCTCGTCAGCTGAGGTGGGCGCGGGTGTTAGCGGGGATGAGACCGAATCAGATCACTGGCCCACGCTGGTAATAAAACGCGAATACCGCCGCTCCCAGTTGCGGAGTGAGTCGAACGAGACTTTTTCGAGTTCGAGCGACACGGCCCGTGCGGCGGCCAGGGACACAGCCTCTCTCTCGTCCCGCCCGGCTTCGCTGGCCATACGAGATTGGACATCTGTCAGACTCAGCCATAGCGTCAGCCGATTGTTCACCCGATCCTGCACCATCATGCGGAGTCGGTCCACCATGGCCCTGTTACGGAGCCTGCAGTGGCGATGAACAGCCCAGAGGATGAGTCCCTGGAGCCATACCAGGAAGATGAGTGCGGACCCCTGCTCTCCCTGAGACAGCTCGCTCAGTATGATCATGATGGCGATCACCACGCCGATGATCGTCATGAAGAGCTCGAAGTGCTCAGCCAAAACGGCCCGAGCAACACGGGACACCGAGGCGGCTCGATTCATCGAAACCTTGATCCTTTCACAGATTGGGACACGATTTTCGTGCCAATCTTCAGGGGGAGATGCTTCTAGTATCTTTGATAAAGCTTCTAGAGTCCAGCCCCCCCTTGTACTTAGCTAAGTAGTAGCTTAACCACACCCTCAACATCCTCCGGTTCCATTCCGCCATGGTCTCGCGGGCACCCAAGGGTGAACCCGATAAATTCTCGTTGCTGTGCTCGCTGAATCCTCTAAGTTATTGCACAGCAGCACGCGCCCGTAGCTCAGATGGATAGAGCAACAGCCTTCTAAGCTGTGGGTCGCAGGTTCGAGTCCTGCCGGGCGCACTGGATGTTCCTGCTTCCTTGGTGCAGATCCCCGCTGTGGACACCTGTCGAGCGCGGCAGGATATTGAAGCATGACCGAGGCTGCTTCGGAGTTCCCGTCCGATAAATCCCGCGGTGTCGCAACTGCGCTCGCCGCACTGCTGGGTGTTTTCGGCGCCCACCGATTCTATGTCGGAAAGACCGGTACCGGCGTGCTCATGCTCTGCAGCGTGGGCGGCCTTGGGATCTGGTATCTCTACGATCTGATTCTGGTCGCCAGCGGCTCATTTCGCGACGTCGACGGGCAACTGGTCTCCCGTTGGGACCCGGAATACGCGCACCGGGATAGTATTGCAGCTGAGGTCCTGGACGAGCTGACAGCCCTTCGATCGGAAGTCAGTGAGTTGGCCGAGCGCCTGGAATTTGCCGAGCGACTCCTGGCCGATCCCGGCCGATCCGAACAGCCGCGCTTCACCCTCCCCACCTGAGTGGTACTTCCGCGGGCGTATACCGGCCGGGTGCTTCCCCGGCGCGCCGAGCTTCGGCCTATGCTCCGGCTCGCTGTTCCTGTCGTCATCATTCAAGTCGGCATGATGGCGATGGGGGTGGTGGACACCGTCATGGTCGGCCACATCTCCGCCCAGGCGTTGGCCGCCGTCGCGCTCGGCAACCTCTATTTTTTCACTCTTGCCGTCTTCGCAATGGGTACGTTGATGGTCCTCGACCCGGTCGTGGCCCAGGCGGTCGGCGCCGAAGACGCACCGGCCATCGCTCGGGCAATACAGCGGGGCATCATCATCGCGTCGCTCCTCACTGTCCCAACGGTTATTCTGCTCATCTTGGCCGAACCCGTCTTCGGCTTATTGGCTCAGCCCGCCGAGGTCATTCCTCTCGCGGCGGCGTACGCAATCCGAACCGCTCCCGGCGCATTCCCCTTCCTGCTCTTTATCGTGTTCCGGCAAAGCCTTCAGGCCATGGGCAGCACCGCTCCAATCGTCGGTGCGATAGTCGCTGCCAACGTCGTGAACGCTGCGCTCAACTGGGTTCTGATCTTCGGGCATCTTGGCTTCGAGGCCATGGGAGTCGTGGGTTCGGCCTGGGCCACCACCATCAGCCGCGTGCTTCTGTTTCTCGGGCTGTGGGTCGCTGCGCGCCGGAAGCTTGCTCCTCTCCTCCTCCCCGTCAGGGCGGAGATTTGGGAGCTCAAGCCGCTGTATCGAATGGTTCGGCTGGGTCTACCTATCGGCGCTCAGCATACGCTGGAATTCAGCGCCTTCGCGTTGGTGGCGCTCATGATGGGCTGGATGGGTACCCGAGAGATGGCAGGCCACCAGGTCGCTATCAACCTGGCTGCACTCACCTTCATGGTCCCACTCGGTGTCGGAGATGCTGCGTCGGTTCTGGTGGGGCAGGGGGTCGGCAGAGAGGATCCGGAGGGCACCCGTGGTGCGGCCCGTGCGGCGTTTGCTTGCGGCATCGCCTTCATGACCGTGGCCGCGGTCGCGTTCCTGTCTCTCCCCGAGCAGCTTGCCCGGCTATACAGCCGGGATGCCGGAGTCGTAGCTGTGGCGTCTGCCCTTATTCCAATTGCGGGAGTGTTTCAGGTTTTCGACGGCACCCAGGTCGTCGCAGGGGGTGTCCTGCGGGGGCTGGGCGATACCCGGGCCCCGATGGTCGCCAACTTCCTGGGGTATTGGGTAGTCGCGATCCCCTTAAGCGCGTACCTGGGGTTTCATCTCCAGCTGGGGCCTGCGGGACTCTGGTGGGGACTGGTAGTGGGGTTGGGCTTGGTCGGTAGTTCGTTGCTGCTCAGAGTCACGCGCCGACTGGCTCGCCGGCAACCCCGCGTGGTGATAGACACGCTGGGGCTGCCGGGGGCCGAAGGCCGAAGGGTCGAAAGGTCGTGAGCTACCTCGATGTCTCTTCCTCTTCGAGGTCATCCGCATCTTCGGCTTCGACGTTGATGACGCTCTCCGCCAGCACGGTGAGACGCTCGTCGGTGGTCTCCTCCTCCTCCAGATTCTGTCCCAGGAGGTCGTGGACCTGCTCATACCCCAGCATCTCGGCATAGGTGCATACGCAGCCGTAGCTCGCAATCTCGTAGTGCTCGACCTTCTGAGCTGCTGCGATGAGGGCTGCGTCCATGACCGCGGGATCCGCGTCCTCTTCCATCATCTTCTTTCCTTCTTCGATCAGGCCTGCCATTCCCGCGCACTTCTGCTTCTTGGCAGGGACGCCCAACAGCTTGAATGCCTGCTCGAGCCGCTCGATCTGACCCTCGGTCTGCTCGAGATGCTCCTCGAAGGCGGCCTGAAGCTCCGGGTGGCTGGCGGCCTTGATCATCCGTGGCAGCGCGTTGACGATCTGACCCTCTGCGTCATAGATGTCCTGGAGCTCGTGAACGAGCAGATCATCCAGGGATTTGAGCTTGGTGGCCATGAGGTTGGTCTCCTTGTTCGGTACTGAAGAGAAGGCGGGGTATAGCAGCGGAGGACAACGTACGAATCGCGGACGAGGGGTCACAGTGTCGTGCATCACCATCTAGTCAGCACTTCAGTACCGAACTAGCATGGAGCATCATGCAGACAACACTCGCAGCGCTGGCGGTCATCACCGTTGGGTACATCCTTGCTTATCTCGTCTTCGATCGCCTGCGGGATCAGTTCGGCTATGTGGGCGGTGCTGAGTATGTGATCATAGGATTTCTGCTCGGTCCCCGAATGACGGGCCTCCTGGGAGCCCAGGAGGTCCAGGATCTCACACCTATTGTCAGTCTGGCGCTGGGGTGGCTGGGAATGCTGCTCGGCACCTATTTCCGGCTTCCCGCTCTAGCCCTGATGAACAGGTCTCATCTCCGCATCGCCTTTACCGAGGCTCTTGCGACATTCGGTTGCGCTCTCGCAGCTCTGCTGGCGCTTTTCCACTATGTCTCAGGACATGCCTGGCCGGAGGCAATCATCCAGGCTGTGACCCTCGCGGCCGTGGCCACATTGAGCTCTGCTGCCGCGGTGGATGCGCTGTCGCGGAAACACCAACCGGTGTCTCCGCTCGTGCCTATCCTTCAGCTCACCGCTCGAATTGACGCGCTCATTGCGGTGGCGGCCTTTGGCCTTCTGCTCGCCATCTTCCATCAGGGGCAGGTATCACTCACAGTCCGGCCGCCGACAGCGACGGAGTGGGCCGTAATCAACCTCGCCGTGGGAGTCTCGAGTGGCGTGCTGTTTCATCTTTTCCTAGGACCCCGTAGTCAATCACAGGAAGCACAAAGCGGCAGCCGGCTGTTCGTGGCGCTTGCCGGAGCAATCGTGGTGGCAAGCGGAGCCAGCTATTACCTCAACCTCTCACCGATCTACACCAACCTTGTTCTCGGGTTCGTCTTGGCCAACAGCGGAAGCGCTCATCGAGACGTCACTCGTCTCCTGCTGAACACCGAGCGACCCGTGTATTTGGCATTGCTCATCTTCGCCGGCGCCGCCTGGAGCCCGAGTTCTCCGGAGCTTCTGTTCGTAGCGCCACTCTTCGTGATCATACGACTCGGAGCACGCTTCATCGGAGGATCGGTTGCAGGAGGTCTAGCGGCTACTCCCGGCCTTCGGGCTCCCTGGCTCGGGCGGGCATTGTTGGCGCAGGGCGGAATCGCCGTCGCACTGGCGGTCAACTATACCCAGGTGCGCCCCGACCTCAATGGCGACCTGATCCTGACGGCAACTCTGGTGTCTGTTCTCCTCTTCGACATTGTAGCCAGCCGGGAGGTGAGCGAAGCAGTATCCCGGCCAGAGCTTCTTTCTCCGTGATCCGCCGGTTGGTGGTACTGATGCTTCTGGTGGGCGGGGCCGTTTTGCTCGAGCCGCTGCGGGCTCCCACGGAAGGGGTCATCGCGCCCCGGTCTCTCTTCCTGTTCGGAATACTGCTCCTGACCGCCGACACGTTCGGCGCAATCGCCCATGACCTTCGCCTCCCGCGGCTCGTTGGGTATCTCGTCGCGGGTCTGGCGCTGGGTCCCTCGGCATCTGGAATCGTACCCGCCGGAGTCCTGGAGGACCTCGGCATGATGAAGCGGCTTGCGGTGGGCTTAATCGGTCTGCTGGCAGGCGCCGAGCTGCGGATTGCCGACCTGCGACAGAGATATCGCCTGATTCTCTTGGTCCTCGTCTTCCAGACGGCCACCGTGCTGCTGGTTCTCCTGGCGGTCAGTCTTCTGTTTCGCGAATGGCTTCCTTTTCTGAAGACCTTGTCTGACGGTCAGATGTTCTTCGTGGCTTTGCTTTTCGCCGTGATCTTGACCGTGAACTCGCCTATGGTCACCCTGGCGCTCCTGACCGAAACTCGTGCGGCCGGCCCGCTGGCGCTCACCACCTTAGGCGTCGTGCTCGTAGCCGATGTGATCATCATTCTTCTCTTCACCGGCGCCTTCAGCCTGGCGCAGGCGAGTCTCGGCGGTGCCACAGCAGGGGCGCCGGAGATTTTGGTGCGCCTGCTCCGTGAGGTGCTGGGTTCGATACTCGCCGGCGGCATTATCGGAGGAGTCCTCACGCTCTATCTGCGGTTCGTCAAGCGA
>CAVSTR010000005.1:1165000-1338769 GCA_963730915.1 uncultured Gemmatimonadales bacterium
GTCGGTATGACCTGCGTAGCATAGGTGGGAGCCGTTGATCTGGTCCTTTCGGGGATCAGGGAGGCAACAGTGAAATACCACCCTTGTTTTACTAACGTTCTCACTCGGACGGCAACACCGTCGAGGACCGTGGCAGGTGGGTAGTTTGACTGGGGCGGTCGCCTCCTAAAGAGTACCGGAGGCGCGCTATGGTGGGCTCAGTGCGGTCGGTAATCGCACGATGAGTGTATAAGCAGAAGCCCGCCTGACTGCGAGCGCGACGGCGCGAGCAGGGACGAAAGTCGGCTTAAGTGATCCGGTGATCCCGTGTGGATGGGTCATCGCTCATCGGATAAAAGGTACGCTGGGGATAACAGGCTTATCGCGCCCGAGAGTTCACATCGACGGCGCGGTTTGGCACCTCGATGTCGGCTTATCACATCCTGGGGCTGGAGAAGGTCCCAAGGGTCCGGCTGTTCGCCGGTTAAAGTGGTACATGAGCTGGGTTCAGAACGTCGTGAGACAGTTCGGTCTGTATCCGTCGTGGGCGTGGGAGTGTTGAGGGACGTCGTCTCTAGTACGAGAGGACCGAGACGAAGCGACCGCTCGTGTACGGGCTATCCTGCCTAAGGGTATCGCCCGGTAGCGATGTCGCGCGGAGATAACCGCTGAAAGCATCTAAGTGGGAAACTCTTCCCAAGATGAACACTCCTGGACCTTAAGGTCCCTGAAGGGCCCTGGGAGACTACCAGGTTGATAGGCCGCAGATGTACGGCGCGCAAGCGCTTTAGTCGAGCGGTACTAATCGCCCGTGAAGTTTGATCTCTTCCTTCTTCATATCTGGAAGCAACCATCCATCGCTCAATTGCTGGTCTAGAGTTCAAAGGTCCAGGGTCCATTCGACCGTTGATCCCAGACTCTGGACCTGAAAAACGGCTGGCGACTAGCGCGCAGGGGCCACACCCGTTCCCATTCCGAACACGGCAGTTAAGCCCTGCAGCGCCGATGGTACTGCAATCGAGAGGTTGTGGGAGAGTAGGCCGTCGCCAGCTTCTCTTTGAAGGCCCCGTCAGGCAATGGCGGGGCTTTCTGTTTTCCTGATCGTCACAAGCGCGAGGTTAAGAACCTCCACCCACCCACCGAAGCTACCTCCAGGCGCGACACCGCCCCTTCACCCCTACTCCCACTCTATGCCGTCTTGGAGGTCCAATGTGGGGAGCGTTACGAACTAGCGTAGCTCTGTTGACGATCCTGAGCCCCCAACTCCTGCCGACAGCGCCCGAGCGCTCCGGCATGACTCTGGTCGTCCGGCTACCAGAAGGAAAGAAGACAAAACTGCCGATCGCGGGAACGCCGGCAGCTCCGATGGTGAACGGCATCGCCGAGATCGAGTACCGTGGTGGACGCTCACGCGTCAAGCTCACGCTCGATAAGCTGCCGGATCCCCGTCGAGTAGGGCATTTCAACACGACTTACGTGGCCTGGGTGGTAAAAGACGATCATGTCCTCGAGAACCTGGCAGAGGTGCCAGTGAAGAAAGCGGACGTCGTCGGCTCGACGGCCGCTCGAACCCTGGGACTGATCATCACCGCCGAGCCGTACGGAGCAGTCCGGCTGCCCTCGTCAACCGTCGTTGCCGAGCTCACGCTGCCGGAGCGGTCCGATCCTCAACTGCAGTCGACCACCGTCACCTATGAAGGCGTGCCGGAAGACTTTTACACGTCAGGCTTGTCGGGCGTGTCGGGATCTTCATCTGATTCTATGACCCCGCTGCCGGTGTTAGCGGCTCGACGGGCGGTGGCGATCGCAGGAAAAGTTGAGGCAGGCGAGTACGCTCGGCCCGAATTCAGCTCCGCAGTCACGCTGCTCGACTCATTAGAGGCGACCTGGGTCAAGAAACCCAAGGATCACAGGAGGTACTCGGAGTTGGCGCGGGAGACTGCGCGCCGCGCCGATGTCGCCCGCGAGCTCGCTGTAACCCGCTCCGCAGAGGCTCGGCAGGAAGCGGAGCGGCAGCAGATGGAGGAAGCGCGGCAGCGGCAAGAAGCCGCTCAGCAAGCCGCTCTCGACAGCGCGGCCCGATCCGCGGCTCAGGCTCGAGCCCAGGCGGAGCGCGAAGCCCAGCTTCGGTCGCAGGCGGAGCGCACAGCCAGCGAGCTACAGGCACGACTCTACGCATCCATCTCCGCCATCATGGAGACCCGCAAAGGAGCGCGCGGACTCGTAGCAGCCTTGTCCGGAGTCAACTTTGAAACCAACAAGGCTGCCCTCAAGCCTGTGGCACGGGAAAAGTTGAGCAAGTTGAGCGGGGTTCTGCTCGGATTTCCCGGTGAGTACAAGCTCGAAATAGAGGGTCACACCGATTCAATCGGATCGGATGCATACAACCTGAAGCTCTCCCAATCACGGGCGGAGTCCGTTCGAAACTTCCTCGTGGAACAGGGCATTCCGGCGGAGCGGATTCCCTCAACCCAGGGCTACGGTCGGACCAAACCTATAGCGCCCAACGACACGCGGGCCAACCGAGAGAAGAACCGGCGGGTCGACATCGTTATCGAGTAGAAGGGCAACAATGCAGTTGAACGCCCCATCAGGCTTGCCTGGTGGGGCGTTTCATCTGAGGACCCTGGACCCTGGAGGCCGGACCCTAGACCTTTCATTATGCCTCAACGAACCGGGCACATCGCCTTGGCCGGCGCACCCAACGTCGGGAAATCGACTCTTCTCAACACACTCGTAGGTCAGCACCTCGCCATCGTCAGCTCCAAGGCTCAAGCCACTCGGCTGCCCGTCACCGGGATCCGAACCGAGGGAGACACGCAGTACATCTTCCACGATCTGCCCGGATTGCTGGATCCGGGATACCTCCTGCAGACGCGCATGCGGGAGCTCGCCCTGGATACGGCACTACGAATGGATCTGGTGCTTCACCTTCATCCTGCTCCGGATGCTCCAGCGCCCCCCTTCGAGCAGCTCGCTCGATTGGATGCGCCGATCCCCGTGCCGACGCTGACCGTTTACACCAAGGGCGATCTCCTGCGCCCCGAACGCCGTGCGGCGCTGGAGCGGGAGGCGCCGGTGATCGCAGCGGCAGACCGAGGCGCTGTGGAGAAGCTGCTGCATCGAATCCGAACCTGGTTACCGGAGCGCGAATTCGAATTCGACCCCGAGGATATCGGCACCCAGCCGATCCGCTTCTTCGTGGTCGAGTACCTGCGAGAAGCTGCCTTTGATCTGCTCGAAGACGAGCTCCCTTACTCCTTTACCGCGGAGGTCGAGGAGTTTCGCGAAGGCGAGCGCCCCATGTACATTCGAGTCACGCTTTTCGTTGAACGTGAGTCGCAAAAGGGCATCGTGATCGGGCAGGGGGGGAAGACGATCAAAGCTCTCGGTGCTCACGCCCGGGGCCGCCTGGAGGAGTTGATCGGGTCGCCTGTTTACCTCGACACCTGGGTGAAGGCGCTTCCCAACTGGCGTAAGAACGCGTCGGCTCTGGCCCGGTTCGGATTTCCGGCCCCGACGCCTGGTGCAACTCACCCCTCAGGAAGCGCCTCAAACTCGCCTGACAAGGAGTCGGTATGACCCTCGCCCCGGAGCTGCTCCAGATCCTGGTTTGTCCCAAGTGCAAGGGTGAACTGGAGTACCGCTCGTCCCCGGAATCGCTAGTCTGCCACTCGTGCCGACTGGTCTATCCCGTGGAGGACGGGATCCCCATCATGCTGATCGACGAAGCCAAGCCGCTTTGAGCTGGAACCCCACCTGAGTTGGCCCTGATCCTGCTAGTCAGCCAGTCCTCGATCCGTGGCAGAGGGCTGCGTAGCCCCTCTCCCCGGTACCGGTTTGACTTGTAGACCCAAGGGTCCTAAGTTAGCGGCACGTAACTTCTTACGAGAGGCAACAGGTGCGGACTCGTCCGACGATTCTCTTCTTTTCGCCGGATGGCTGTCCGGTGCCGGCCCTGGTTCGCCAGTGGGCCGCCACACATGCGTTTCCCCTCCTGGTTTTCAGTCAGCCCGATGAAGTGGAGTCCATCGTCCTGCGGGGTCATCCCTGCCTCTTGTTTGTCGACGGGGACAACTCCGGTACGGTAGGGGTTGGACTGGTCCGGCGCCTGAAGAGTGACGCTTTCACGGCCATCGTGCCGATAACCACGTTGGCGGGAACCCATCACGCGGAGCAGGTCCAGTCTTGGTTCACATCCGGGGCAGACGAAGTTCTGACCGGGTTGTTCTCTCCGGCCGAGCAGCGCTCCCGGATGGATGCGATGCTGGTGCGCACCGAGCGCGACGTGTCGGTGCACCCCTCGACCCGGCTGCCGGGAACGACGGAGATCGAGCGTGAGATTCGCCGGCGTCTGGACTCGAACCAGGAGTTCGCGGTTTGTTACGCCGATCTCGATCACTTCAAGGAGTTTAACGATCGCTACAGCTATTACGACGGCGACCGGGTCATTTATATCCTGTCGCGGGTGCTGCACGATGTCGTGAAGGGGCTGATGGGATCGAGAGGGTTCGTAGGGCACATCGGAGGAGATGATTTCATCTTCATTATTCCCGCGAGCGACATCAGTCCCGTATGCAGCGAGATTCTCGAAGTGTTCGATTCCTTGATTCCGCTCCAGTACAACGATCAGGACCGACGTGCGGGATATTTCTTCGGCAAGGATAGGCGCGGCCAGCTGCACCGGGTGCCATTGATGACGCTTTCGATCGGCATTGTGACGAATCGCCACCGGCGATTTGCGCATCCCGCCCAAGTGAGCGAGCTTGCCACCGAAATGAAGAGCTATGCTAAAACACTTCCGGGGTCGGTGTTCGTGGTCGACCGGCGTCAGGGCGCCACCGGCGAAGAGCGATCCGGTCCCAACTCCAGGGAGACGTAGGGCGTTGATCGCCCGACTGAGGATCACCAGATGAACGTCACGTGTCCCAACTGCGCAACTATCTACCGGGTCGATCCGGCCAAGGTGCCGGAAGCGGGTGTGCGAGCCCGCTGTGCCGTGTGCAACGCGGTGTTTCCGGTGCGGCGCGATATGGAGGCCGGATCCGAAGCTCGACCGAGCGCGGCGGCAGCGGCACCTGCGGCCACAACCTCGCCTAAGCCCGAGCCCGTCAGCAGCGGCCAACCTCGCCGGGAACCGGTCCGGCAGGATTCTTCCAAGCCGGAGCCCCGGCCTGAGCCCAAGGCTCAGCCGGCCCCAACGCCGCCCCCGCGTGAGCCGGTACGGGCTCCCGAGCCGGTCAGAGCTCAAGCTCCCTCCGCCACACCGCCGTCGACGCCACCGGGAGCGCCTCGACCGGCGGCGCCTTCACGTCCGGCCAACCCTTTCACTCGTCCGCCGGCCACCGCTCCCGCGAGTGCGTCGGGGAGTGCCGCGCCTGCTGCACCCGCGGCTCCAGCGGCTCCCGTTCGACCGGCGGCGCCACCGCCCCCGGCAAGCACCGTTTCGACTCCGCCCACGGCAAGCCCGAAGCCTTCCACTAGTTCGGCTCCGGCGTCGCCGGCGCCCCGACCTGCAGGGTCGCCCGGGGTCCGTCCCCCGAACCCCTTCCTCTCTCAGGATCCAGCGCTCAAGGCAAAGCGACTGGCCCGAGCGCTCATCTCTGATATGGTCGTGTACCATCCGGGCAAACGCCAGGAAGGGCTTCGCGACGGCAACCTGAAGGAGCTGTTCGAGGAAGAGATCAAGAAGAGCTGGGAGGAGTACGCCGAACAGGTCGGACGGGAAGTGGCGGAATCCACCACCTACTTTCGTGAAGCGCTGAACGAAATTTTGGCCGGCGGCAGGCAGATCTTCTAGGGCGAGAGTCGGGAGGTCAGGGGTGAAGACGACCCTCCCACCTCCCGACCTCACGCAGCTCACAGTCATCTCAACACCCTCTCCCCCCATTAACTTCCCGCAATCCCTTGACGGAGTTGTTGGCATGTCGGACCTCATGGATCGTCTGACGGATCTGCAAAGGCGTGTCGCTGAACTCCGAGATTTTCTTTGACTTGTCCGACAAGTCGTCGCGGCTGAGAGCGCTGGAGGATCAACAGGCACTGCCTGGCTTCTGGGCCGATTCCGATGCAGCACGAGTCTCTGTCCAACAGATCAAGAGCCTTCGCAACTGGATCGTACCATACGAGAGTCTGAAGAATCGATTGGACGGTGCACTCGAGATGGCGGAGCTGCTCGAGGCAGAGCCGGATGAGGCCATGCTGGCGGACCTCGCGCGGGAGGCGGATGAGCTCGAGGCCTCTGCTGAAGCATTCGAGCTCCAGGCCATGTTGCAGGGGCCGGAAGATTCCCGCGACGCGATCCTGACCATTCATCCGGGGGCCGGAGGAACGGAGTCGCAGGATTGGGCGGAAATGTTGATGCGGATGTACGTCCGCTGGGCCGAGCGCCATGGCTTCCAGGTGGCGATCCTCGACCTACTTCCGGGCGAGGAGGCAGGCATTAAATCCGTGTCGATCGAGATCAAGGGTGAATACGCCTACGGCTATCTGAAAGCAGAGAAGGGGGTCCACCGCCTCGTTCGGATCTCACCCTATGATTCGCAGTCCCGCCGCCACACGTCGTTTGCGTCGGTGTTCGTCTATCCCGACATCGACGATACGATCGAGGTGGACCTCCGTGAGGAGGACATCAAGATGGATGTCTTCCGGGCTTCCGGCGCCGGCGGCCAGCACGTCAACAAGACCTCATCCGCCGTACGACTGACCCACGTGCCCACGAATACCGTGGTCTCCTGCCAGCAGGAGCGCAGTCAGACGAAGAACCGTGCGACGGCGATGAAGATGCTTCGGGCGGCTATCTATCAGAAGAAGCTGGAAGAGCAGGAGGCCGCCCGGGCGGTGGTCGAGGCGACCAAGACCGACAACTCCTTTGGGAATCAGATTCGCTCGTACGTCTTCCAGCCCTACACGATGGTCAACGACCATCGCACCGAAACAAAGGTGGGCGACGTTCAACGCGTCATGGATGGAGACCTCGACACGTTCATTCAGGCGTATCTGAAGCGATTCGGAGGAAAGGCGGCGTGAAGCTCCTGTGAGCACCGTGGAAGAGCGCTCGTACGTCGAGATAGCCCGCCGTGAAAAGCGAGCTGCGCTGGAGGCGTTGGGGATTCAGCCGTTCGCATACCGCTACCAGCGCAGCCACTTGGCGGCCGATGCGCTGGCGGCTTACCAGGACCAGATGGGAGACGATGGACCGGAAGTGTCCATTGCCGGCCGGATCGAAAGCTGGCGTCCCAAGGGGAAGGTCGTCTTCGGACACATCGAAGACCCCACCGGCCGCATACAGGTGTATCTGCGGCGCGACGATCTCGGCGATCGCTACGAGGCCGTCAACCTTCTCGACCTGGATGACCACGTCGGAGTGACGGGCCGCCTGTTCCGCACCAAAGCAGGCGAGATCACGATCCGGGCTTCGAAGGTCGAGTTGTTGGCCAAGTCATTGCGACCTCTGCCGCGGGGAAAAACCCAGAGCGGACCAGAAGGATCGATCACCTTCGGTGGACTCACCGATCCGGAGCTCCGATACCGCCAGAGGTACGCCGACCTGGCGGTACACCCTGACGTCCGACAGGTGTTTGTGCTTCGCGCGAAAGCCACCGCGTTCATGAGGCGCTTCCTGGACGAGCGCGGCTTTCTGGAAGTGGAGACGCCGGTTCTTCAGCCCCTGTACGGCGGCGCGGCGGCTCAGCCGTTCGTCACCCACCACAACGCGCTCGACATGCGGTTGTACCTTCGCATTGCAGACGAGCTGTATCTGAAGCGCCTACTGGTCGGCGGGATCGAGCGGGTCTATGAGATCGGTCATGACTTTCGAAACGAAGGGATGGACCGGTCCCACAATCCCGAATTCACCATGCTCGAGCTGTACCAGGCATATGCCGACTATAACGACATGATGAGTCTGACCGAGGACCTGATCTCGGGTGTGGTGCGGCACTGCCTGGACACCTCAGTGCTGGAGCGCGATGGCAAGACTCTCGATTTCACCCCGCCATTCCGGCGGGTATCGTTCGTCGAAGGGATCCGTGAGCGGACGGGGCTGGATCTCCGGAGCGCATCCGATTCGGACATGCGCGCTGTGCTGCTGCGAGGCAACGCGGATCCGGAGGTGGTCGAAACGCTTTCCGGAGGCCGGCTTCAGGATGAAGTATTCAAGGTCTTTCTGGAACCGCATCTCATTCAGCCGACATTCGTGCTGGATTATCCCAAGGCGCTCTCTCCGCTGGCCAAAGAGCACCGGGATGACCCGGCGCTTACCGAGCGATTCGAGCTCTTCGTGGGAGGACGGGAGCTGGTGAATGCCTTCAGCGAGCTGAACGATCCCGACGATCAAAAGCGGCGCTTCGAGGATCAGGTGGGTCAACGCGCGGCGGGGAATGCCGATGCTCATAGCTACGACGCCGATTACATCCGAGCGCTGGAGTATGGGATGCCGCCGGCAGGGGGCCTCGGGCTCGGCGTTGATCGGCTCATCATGCTGATTGCCGACCGGCCCTCGATACGCGATGTCATCCTCTTCCCGGCCATGAGGCCGGAGGAACCATGAGCCTGCTTGCCGCGCTGGGTCCGAGGCGCTGGTGGCCTTCTGCCGAGCAGTGGCAGCGCATGAAGGCGAGCGCCCGGCTGGAGTGGCGACTGGCTCGCCGATACCTCCGGAGCCGGCGGACAGCCCGAACCGCGTCGCTCAACACCGTGATCTCGATCGGCGGTGTGGCCGTCGGAGTGACCGCGCTGATCGTGGTTCTCGGAGTGATGAACGGCCTCCGCGATGATCTGCGCGAGCGGATCCTCGTCGCCAATCCGCATCTGCGGATTCTGACATTCGGCTCGGGCCTCCGCTTGGATGACTGGCGCAGCGTCATCACAGAGATCCGGAAGGAGCCGGGTGTGCTCGCGGCCAGCCCGGAGGTGATCAGCCAGGCCGGCATCACCGCGGGTCAGGATTATGGAGAGGGCGTCAATCTCGTCGGCTTCGATCCGGACACCGGGAGCATGTCGGTGACGTCGCTTCCCCAGGCAGTTACGAAGGGAGATCTGTCATTCAAGGCCTCGAAACCCGGCGTGGACGGCGGCATCCTGCTCGGGTCGAGGCTGGCATCCCGGCTTTCAGTGTACCCGGGAGACATCGTTACCCTGGTTCCGGTGACGCAGGCGAAAATTAACCCCGCGCTTGGGGTTGCGGTGCCGCGTTTCTGGAAATTCGAAGTCACTGGCCTATTCGACACCGGAATGTTCCAGTACGACAACCAGTTCGTGGTGATGTCACGAGAGATGGCCCAGCGATTTACCGGGCTCGGAGACGCCGTCTCCGGAATTGCCGTGCGAGTAAAGGATCCGGATAAGGCGCCGGCCATCGGCGACGCGATTCAGGAACGCCTGGGGTACCCCTATCGGGCACTCGACTGGCAGACGCAGAACTCGAGTCTTTTCAGCGCCCTCGAGCTGGAGAAGCTGGCGATGGGTCTGGTTATCTTTTTTATCATGGTGGTGGCCGCCTTCAACATCGTCGGAACCCTCACCATGGTGGTGACCGACAAGACTCGCGAGATCGGAATTTTGCGCGCCATGGGACTGACATCTCAAGCCGTGGCCCGTGTGTTCTTGGTGCAAGGCGCGGTCATCGGAGTTGTTGGTACGATGCTGGGCTTGATCCTGGGTCTCACCGTCTCATATGTGGTGGACAGCTCGGGATGGGTTCGGATCAATCCCGCCGTGTATTTCATCGACCACCTCCCGGTACACATCGAGTGGCCTGACGTGCTGGTCGTGGTCTTGACCAGCCTGGCGATCGCCGTCGCTGCGACCGTTTATCCTTCGAGGTCAGCCGCAGCGCTGACGCCGGTCGAGGCAATCCGGCACGAATGACGGACATCCTCGAGGCCCAGGCACTTCGGAAGGTCTACCGGGGTGGAGACGGCAACCCGATCGAGGTTCTGTCGGGTGTCGATCTCACGGTGAGCCGGGGCGAGTTCGTTGCTATCGTCGGCGCCAGCGGCTCCGGCAAGAGCACGTTGCTTCATCTGCTGGGCGCCCTGGACAGTCCGTCCAGCGGCACGGTGCGGCTGGGTGGGCATTCCTACGCCGATGAGACCCCCGAGAGTCTGGCCGCAATCCGCAATCGAAAGCTGGGGTTCGTCTTCCAGTTCCATCATCTGCTTCGCGAGTTCACCGCGCTCGAAAATGTCATGATGCCTCTGCTGATCGCCGGAGAGGCGGAATCCCGGGCTCGCTCCCGAGCCGAGGAGCTGCTGGCCAATGTGGGCCTGGCCGGACGCATGTCTCACCGCCCTTCGCAGCTGTCGGGTGGGGAGCAGCAACGAGCGGCCGTCGCTCGGGCACTAGCGGCCGACCCATTGGTTGTATTGGCCGATGAGCCCTCGGGCAATCTCGATAGTGCCAACAGCGAGAGACTTCATCAGCTGTTCGCGCATCTATCACGTGAGTTCGAGACCGCACTCGTGGTGGTGACTCACAACAGGTCCCTGGCGGCTCGGGCCGACCGGGTGTTGTCCCTCGAGGGCGGACGCCTCGTACCACTCTCTGGCGTGGAGGCAATGCCCTGATGTCATGTGAGCAATGCCGTGAGCGCGAGGCGGTCATCCACCTGACGCAAATCGTAAATGAGCAGGTGACCACGCTGCACCTCTGCGAGCGGTGCGCGGCGGAGAAAGGCGTGGAAAGCCCTGGGGCCGCGCCCAAGACGCCGCTGGGAACTTTTCTCGCCGCCATGGGCCAGGAGCTACCGGAACAAACGCCTGCGCCCAAGACCGGGGACAACTGTCCCCGATGTGGCGGGTCGTTGCAGGACTTTCGGGAGAGTGGACGGCTGGGGTGCTCCGAGTGTTATCGCTCGTTTGA
The DNA here is from genome assembly GCA_963730915.1 of uncultured Gemmatimonadales bacterium. Classification (GTDB taxonomy): domain Bacteria; phylum Gemmatimonadota; class Gemmatimonadetes; order Gemmatimonadales; family GWC2-71-9; genus CAVVWJ01. Next base: position 1,175,843 of record CAVSTR010000005.1, read on the forward strand.
GATTCCGTTGCGTGACCTGCTGCGGCGGCTGCACGGCTCGACTCACCACATGGGTGAACGCTACTCCGAGGGCGTGGGTAGTGCCGCACCGCGTGAACGCCCCCAGGCTGCCGAGCTCCGTGAGCAGCTCCGTGTCGCAGTCGAGACCGAGAACTTCGAGCTCGCCGCTGAGCTCCGCGACCGACTCCGGGTGATGGAATGATCGACCTCAGCTTACTCACTGATGGAGGCGTGGGCTGGCTCGATGCCAGTGGCCCGTCCAGCCATCTTGTCCTCTCCACGCGGATTCGCCTGGCGCGCAATCTGGCAGGGCGGGTCTACCAGGGACGGAATTCGGAGACCGAGAGAGAGGACATCCTGCAGACGGTGGAGACCGCCGCGAGGGATACGGTGCTCCTCCGGCGGGCAATCAAGTTCCGACTCGACCGGATGGACCGGAGCGACCGGCAGCTGCTTCACGAGCGGCACCTGGTCAGCAAGGAGCTCGCTGGCCTCGACGCTGATGGCAGGGTGCGCTCCGGCGCCTCGGTCTTGGTTCAGGACCGGCTGGGCGTGATGCTCAATGAAGAGGATCATCTGCGGCTCCAGGGACTCCATTCCGGCTTCGCGCTCGACGCCGCGTACGCCGAGGTGGATCGGCTGGACGCCGAACTGGGACAACGACTTGCTTTCGCATTTCACTCTGAATTTGGTTACCTTACGTCCTGTCCCACCAACGTCGGAACCGGGCTCCGGGCCTCGGTGCTCATACATCTTCCGGGCTTGGTGCTCACCAAGGAAATCTCCAAGGTGTTGCAGGGGCTGGCGCAGGTGGGACTGACCTTCCGGGGCCTGTACGGCGAGGGAAGTGAGGTCGTCGGGAACTTCTTCCAGCTCTCCAATCAGACGACTCTCGGCAGCTCTGAATTTGAGCTGCTCGATCACCTCGGCAAAATGGTCCGGCAGGTCATGGACTATGAAGAGCAGGCGCGGCAGGTGTTGCTACGTGACGCACCGGCCATCATCGAGGACAAGGTGTGGCGCGCATATGGGTTACTTCGATACGCCCGCGCCCTGTCGTTCGAAGAGGCCATGAACCTGTTGAGCGGTGTTCGCCTCGGAGTCGGCGTCAATCTGATTCCTGAAGTAGGGATGTACACGCTCAACAAGTTGCTGGTGTACACCCAGCCGGCCCACCTCGCAGTGGCGGAGGGCATGGCACCGGCGGACCCCGATCTGCCAGTTCGGCGGGCACAGTTCGTGCGCAAAGTGTTGGAATCCGAAGTGGGACGCCGCGGATGAGCCGCGACGATCACCTGGTTTCGGAGCTACGTAGGATACCGCAATGAACGGTTACAACTTCACAGATCGTGTCCGTAAAGTCCTGCAGATGGCCCGCGAAGAGGCGGCACGCCTGCATCACGAATACGTGGGGACGGAGCACATCCTTCTTGGCCTGATCCGTGAGGGCGAGGGGGTCGCGGCGGCAGTCCTCACCAACCTGAACGTCGATCTCGAAGACATCCAGCAGAAAATCGAGGAAACGGTCAAGAAGGGGAAAGCCGCCGCGGCGGCCGGTCCCGATCTTCCATACACCTCGCGAGCCAAGAAGGTCCTCGAGCTGGCCATGACCGAGGCGCGTGAGCTCAACCACTCGTACGTCGGAACCGAGCACCTGTTGCTCGGCCTGCTACGGGAAGAGAAGGGCATCGCGGCGCAGGTACTGACCGATGCTGGTGTCAATCTGGAACAGTCACGCGCTGAGACGCTTCGGCTTCTGGGCAGTGACATGCCGCAGGCCTCGGGGGGCGGTGGCAGCTCTCAGCCCAGCTCCGCGCCGAAGTCCGAGAAGAAGTCGAAGACCCCGGCGCTTGACCATTTCTGCCGCGATCTGACGCAACTCGCCGCGGAAGGCCAGTTGGATCCGACCATCGGCCGGGCCAAGGAAATCGAGCGGGTCATGGAGATTCTGGCGCGCCGCAAGAAGAACAATCCGGTGCTCATCGGTGAGCCCGGTGTCGGTAAGACCGCCATTGTCGAGGGCTTGGCCCTACTCATTGCCAACGGACTCTGCCCTGACGTCTTACGAGACCATCGTGTGCTTTCGCTCGACATGGCGGCGGTGATCGCAGGTACGAAGTACCGCGGTCAGTTCGAGGAGCGGCTCAAGGCGGTCATGAACGAGATCGCCCAGAACAAGCAGATCATCCTCTTTATCGACGAGCTGCACACTCTGGTCGGGGCCGGCGCGGCTGAAGGCGCCATCGACGCGTCCAACATGCTGAAGCCGGCGCTGGCGCGGGGCGAGCTTCAGTGCGTCGGCGCCTCTACTCTGAACGAGTACCGCAAGTACATCGAGAAGGATGGTGCCCTCGAACGCCGCTTCCAGACCGTCGTGGTGGAGCCGCCCTCGGTACCGGAAACGGTCGAGATTCTGAAGGGTCTGCGCAAGAAGTACGAGGACCATCACCGGATCAGCATTCCGGACTCCACGCTCAGCGCGGCGGCGGAGCTTTCCGAGCGCTACATCACCGATCGCTTCCTGCCGGACAAGGCCATCGACGTGATCGATGAGGCCGGGGCCCGTGCCCGGTTAGCGTCGCAAGTACCTCCGGCTGAAGTGGCCGAGCTCAAGACCGCTCTGGAAAAGGTGAACGTGCAGAAGGAAGATGCCGTTCGCGACCAGAACTTCGAGCGCGCGGCGTCCCTCCGAGACCAGGAGCGGGATCTCCAGAACCAGATCCGGCTCAAGCAGGAAGAGTGGGAGAAGGATCGTCAGACCCGTCGTCCGGTCATCGACGAGGAGGCCATTGCCTTCATTGTATCCCGCTGGACCGGCATCCCGGTCACCCGGCTCCAGGAGGCTGAGACTGCCCGGCTGATGCGGATGGAAGATGAGCTTCACGAGTCTGTCGTTGGCCAGGATGAGGCGATCAAGGCGGTATCACGGGCCATTCGCCGGTCACGGGCGGGCCTCAAGGATCCAGATCGGCCGATCGGGTCGTTCATCTTCTCGGGTCCCACCGGCGTGGGAAAGACCGAGCTGGCTCGAGCGTTGGCCAAGTTTCTGTTCGCGGACGCGTCGGCCCTGATCCGGGTCGACATGTCGGAATACATGGAGAAGTTTTCGGTCTCTCGTCTGATCGGCGCGCCTCCGGGCTATGTCGGGTATGAGGATTCAGGCACGCTGACGAAGGCTGTGCGCCGTAAGCCCTATTCGGTCGTCCTTCTGGACGAGATCGAAAAGGCGCATCCAGATGTGTTCAACATCCTCCTCCAGGTGCTGGATGAGGGCCACCTGACCGACAACTACGGTCGCATGATCGACTTCAAGAACACGGTCGTGATCATGACGTCCAACGTGGGTGCGCGCGACATTATGCAAGGCAAAACGCTGGGATTCCATGGTGGCGATTCGCGGCGCACCTTCGAGAAGATGCAGGATACGGTCAAGGAGGAGATGAACAAGGTGTTCAATCCCGAGTTCCTTAACCGTCTCGACGATGTCATCGTGTTTCATCCGCTGGCCAAGGAGCACATTTCGCAGATCGTCACGATCCTGCTCAAGGAAGTTCAGCGGCGGCTCGGCGATGAGGTCAAGCTCACACCCGCCGCGGTCGAGTTCCTGGTCGAGCATGGCTATGACCAGAACTATGGGGCCCGACCACTGAAGCGCTCGATTCAGCGGTACATCGAGGATCCGCTCAGTGAGAAGATTCTGCTGGGCGACTTCGGACGGGGCGACGAAATCGAGGTCGATGTGGCGCCGGATGGCGAGCGACTGGCTTTCCGCGCGCTGACCGTTCCCCAAGCGTAAACCGCGCCGGACCCACCTGGGGTCCGGCGTACCCACCTTCGCCCTTTACCGATGCGCCGTTTTCTTCAGCTTCTTGCCGCCGGACTTCTCCTTCGGGGGTTGCCGGCGGCGCTGGTAGCCCAGCAGCCCGCTGCCCCCGCAGTCGACAGCATCGCGGTAGAAGGCAATCGGCGCCTCACCGCCTCTCAGATCATCGGCTCCTCCGGCATCATCGTACGGCAGCCGGTCAATTACCGAGACATCCAACGCGCCATTACGGCGCTTTTCCGCACTGGCCAGTTCGATGACGTCCTGGTCGAGCAGCGGAACGTGGGTGGCCGCCTGATTCTGGCCATCCGTGTCAAGGAGCGGCCGGTGCTGGAGAAGTGGGCTGTCCGGGGGGTGAATAGAATCTCCGAGGGAGACGTCAAGGGTCGGGTTCACCTCACCGAGGGCCGTCCCCTGGACCGGAACGCGGTGGAGCAGGCACGTGCCGGCATCGATTCGCTCTATAAGGACAAGGGTTATTACGCGTCGCAAGTCAAGGTGCTTCACCTGCCACAGGACTCCGGTAAGCTGCGGGTTGTTTTCGACATCAATGAAGGCGAGCGGGTTGCCATCAGCCAAGTCGTGATTGACAGCAACAAGCATTTCTCCGACAAGGCTGTCGTCAAGCACATGTCGAGCCGGCCCGAGGGCTTCTGGTGGTTCCAGAAGGGGGAGTACGACGAGCGGAAGGTGGAAGAGGACGTACGGGAGGCTCTGCCTCGCTGGTACGCTGATCAGGGATACGTCGACTTCCAGGTCACCCACGACTCGCTCGTCTCGGATTCTGTCGGGGGGAAGGCGGTTCTCCGCCTCACCGTCGACGAAGGCCCGGTGTACCGGGTCGGCGCGTTCGATATCCAGGGTAGTCGGAGATTTTCCACTGAAGAGCTGATGGCGTTCTATCCGTTTGGCCCCATCGGAACGAACGGTGCGCCCTTGGGCAAGCCGCGTCCCTTCAGCCGATCCGAATGGGACGCAGCCACCGAGAAGGTCCAGAACCTCTACGCCAACAATGGCTACATCTACGCGCAGGTACAGCCAGAAGAGTTCCGCCGGACCAATGCCGTCGGGAACCCGCTGGTCGATCTGCGCTGGACCATCCGCGAAGGTTCTCCGGCAACGATCAACAAGGTCGAGATCGTCGGCAATGACGTCACCCACGAGCGGGTGATCCGGGAGGCGATCGTCATGCTGCCGGGCGACCTGTTCAGCCGTGAGCGGCTGATCCGATCGTACCAGAACGTCTCGAACCTCGGGTTCTTCCAGCAGCCTCTTCCGTCACCTGACGTGCGGCCGGCCTCAAATGGAGTGGACGTCGATATCATCTTCCGAGTGGAGGAGCGCCGGACCGGCAACATCAACTTCGGAGCCTCGCTGGGGCAGGGTACCGGTGTCGGCGGATTTCTCGGCTTGGAGGAGCCCAACCTTTTCGGCCGGGGTAAACGGGGCAAGCTGCAGTGGCAGTTCGGACAGAACATCAATGACTTCACCTTGAGTTACACCGATCCGGCTATTCGTGAGAGCCGAATTTCCGGAACTATATCGCTGTTCGATTCTCGCGCTCGGTTTACCGTCGGTGACCTCGGCCGCAGGAAGCAGACCGGCGGATCGGTGCAGCTCGGCTTTCCCTTTCTCGGCTCTCGCTATACCCGGCTCTTTACGTCGTATTCGTATCAGCGGATCCGCTACAGTGAAGGGTCGGCCGACATTCAGGCCCGCTTCCGCTGTAGTGCCTGTACCAGATCCTCCTTGGGAACGAGCGTCCTGCGCGATACCCGGGTAGGCCTTCCATTTGCCACCGGAGGGTCGCTGACAAATCTCAGCGGTGAGCTGAATGGCGGCTTTCTCGGCGGAACCGGAAACTATCGGAAGGTCGATCTCGAAGGGCGGTGGTACGCACCCCTGGGAACGATGGGTGGCGGCGGGCAACTGGGCGCGGGAGTACAATTCGTCCTGGGCCTGACGGCGAAATCCGGGTTTATCTTCGGCGACGCCGGACCCTTCTATACCGAACTGTACTCTCTGGGAGGCGTCCAGTACGGTGTGCCGTTACGCGGCTACGATGAGTTCTCTATCACGCCGAATGGGTTCGATCCATCGGCCGGAGGGAACAACGCGACCAGCTCCGACGCCTTTGGAAAATCCTATGCTGCGTTCACCATCGAAGCGGGTGCCCGGATCAGCCAATCGCTGTACGTGAGCAGTTTCTTCGATGCCGGCAACGTGTACCGTAGCTCCCGGCAGTGGGATCCGACCCGGTTGTTCCGGGGTGCTGGCTTCGGAGCCGCCGTGATCTCGCCGCTCGGTCCCATTGGAATAGACCTCGGATACGGATTCGACAGGGTGGATGCCAGCGGCGCGCCGAAGCCGGGTTGGCAGCTCCACTTCAAGCTGGGCAATTTCTTTTAGGCAGGACACCTTTAACTGGAGTGAAGCATGAAGCTTGCCGTCGTGGGAGTCTGGGTTAGCGCGATCGCCGTCTCATTGGCAGGACCGGAGTTGTTGGCAGCCCAGCAGGGCGCCAGCAAGATCGCTTACGTCAACACCCAGGCCATCCTCAAGCAAACGCCCGGATACGTCAAGGCGGAATCCACCTTTACCAAGGAGCTCGAAGGCTACCGGGTGGAGGTGCAAAAGCTTCAGGCGACGCTGGACTCCGCGGCGTCAGACTTCGACCAGCAGTCGGTGATGCTGAGTCCGACCCAGCGGGCTGCCAAGCGGAAAGACCTGCAAGGGCAACAGCAGAAGCTGGAGCAACGGACCCAAGAGCTGCAGCAACGCGCGGCAACGCGCGAGCGGGAGCTGCTCGATCCGATCCAGAGCAAGGTCAACAGCGTCATCGAAGGCATCAGGGCGGCCGGCAACTACGCCATCATCTTCGATGTCAGCGCACCCAACAATGGTATTGTCACGGCTGACAAGGGAATAGATCTGACCCAACGCGTGGTTCAGCAGCTCAAAGCGGGCAGCTGACACGTGACAGTCGGGAGCCTTACCGCGCAGGCGGTCGCCGATCTGGTCGGTGGCCGCCTGCTTGGCAATGGGGCGGTGAGGATTCACACCGTCCGGTCTCTCGATCGTGCCGGGCCCGACGCCTTGTCGTTCGCGATTTCAGGGCGCTACGCTGCCGAGCTCGACGGCTCGCGCGCGGGAGCGGTCCTGGTCCCTGAGGCACTTGCCGGTGGGGGCGGGCCGGATACCCGAATCGTAGTCCCTGATCCCTACGGCGCACTCGTACGAGTGCTGCAGGCGCTGTACCCCATGGAGCCGCCCGTTGCTGGTGTCGACGCCACCGCACGCATGGGATCGGGAACGGTGCTCGGCCCAGACGTCTTCATCGCTCCGTACGTGGTTCTCGGCCGAAACGTTCGCGTGGGGGCGCGCTGCCGGTTATCCCACGCCGTATCGCTGGGAGATGACGTCATCCTCGGAGAGGATACAATCGTTGGCCCCGGGGTGATCTGCTACTCGGGGAGCCGAATCGGCAGCCGAGTGGTGCTCAAGGCGGGGGCCGTGATCGGGGGTGACGGCTTCGGGTATCTCTCTGATGGCAAGCGTCACAGCCGTATCCCACATGTGGGTGGCTGCATTCTGGAAGATGAAGTCGAGGTGGGTTCGAATACCTGCATCGATCGGGGCAGCATCGACGATACGGTAATCGGCCGCGGTACCAAGCTGGACAACCTGGTGCAGGTCGGGCACAATGTCCGGATCGGAGAGCGCTGCTTGATCATGGCCGGTGTAGGAATCGCCGGCAGTACCCGAGTGGGCAACGACGTCATTCTCGCGGGACATGTGGGGGTGACCGATCATCTGGTCATAGGAGATCGTGCGCGCATCGCCGCCAAGAGTGCCATCTTCGGAGATGTTCCGCCCGGTGCATCCTTCAGCGGGCATCCCGCGCGGCCCCACCGTCAGTTTCTGCGAGCTCAAGCCTCCATGTACCGCCTGGCTCCTATTGTCGACGAACTGGAGCAGCTGGTGACAGAGCGCTCGTCCGATGACTAGACGAACGCTGGCGCGAAGCGCGCCGGTCACCGGCATCGGGCTGCACACAGGGTCCTCGGTCACTGCGGTGTGCAACGCGGCACCATCCGGGCAGGGCATCATTTTCCGGAGGATCGATCTTCCGGGCGCCCCGGTCATCCCCGCGCGCCTCAGCGAAGTGCAGTCCACGGAACGGCGGACCGTACTGGGTCAAGGCGAGACCGTAGTCCAGACGGTGGAGCACTTGCTGGCCGCCACCGCCGCACTGCAGATCGATGACCTCACGATCGATCTGGACGGTCCGGAGCCCCCCATCGGCGACGGATCGTTTGCTCCCTACCTGAATGCCCTGGAACAGGCCGGAATTGTGGAGCAGCCGGGCGATCCCGTGGTGTACCGGGTAACCTCGCCTTCAGAGGTCGCGGAGGCGGATTCGTCTTACCTGCTCGCGCCGGCGAAAGCTCTTCGACTGACCACCACAATCGAATGGGCCCATCCTCTCATCGGGCGGCAGACGGGCTCCTACGACATTACGGCTGGCAAGTTCGCGAGCGAGCTGGCGCCGGCGCGAACGTTCGGCTTCCTGCGGGAGGCCGATGCCCTCAGGGCCCGTGGGCTCGCGTTGGGGGCTGCGCTCGAGTCGACATTGGTGCTCTCGGAAGAGGGGCTCGTCGGCGGGTCGCTGCGGTGGCCGGACGAGTTCGTGCGGCACAAGGCAGGCGATATTCTGGGTGATCTGGCACTGATCGGTGGGCGAGTGCAGGGCCATATCGTTGCCACCAAACCGAGCCACCAGGGTAACATCGCATTGGCGCGCTGGCTCACGCGCACCGGACAGCGGGACGGAGGCGTTGTGATGGACATCGGCCGCATTCTCGACGTGATTCCTCACCGGTATCCTTTCCTCCTCGTCGATCGAATCATCGAGGTCGAAGGCACCCGGCGAATCGTGGGAATCAAGAACGTCACCATCAACGAGCCGTTCTTCCAGGGACACTTTCCGGGACACCCGATCATGCCGGGTGTTCTCATCATCGAGGCCATGGCTCAGGTTGGCGGCATGCTCCTGCTCGGCACCATTGAAGATCCGGACCAGAAGGTGGTCTACTTCATGTCGCTGGACAACGTCAAGTTCCGGCGTCCGGTCCTCCCGGGAGACCAGCTCCGCTGCGAGCTCGAGATGCTGCAGAATCGCGGGCGCACATGCCGAATGAAGGGAGTCGCTTATGTGGACGGACAGATTGTGGCCGAAGCCGAGATGATGGCGAGGGTGGTGGATCGGTGATTCACCCGACGGCGCTGATCGATCCGTCAGCCGAGATAGGGGAAGGCGTCGCCATCGGCCCCTTCGCGATCATCGGCCCGCAGGTGACGGTAGGCGATCGCTGTCGCATCGGCCCGCGCGCCACGCTACAGCAGAACGTGCGTCTGGCGGAGGACGTGTTGGTCGGTGATGGATCGGTGCTTGGTGGTGACCCGCAGGACCTCAAGTACAATGGCGAGGAAACCTGGGTCGAGGTCGGTCAAGGCACCATCATCCGCGAGTACTCGACGATCAACCGCGGCACCTCGGCAACTTTCAAGACCACAATCGGTGCCCGTTGCTTCATCATGACGTATGTGCACCTGGCCCATGACTGCCAGGTAGGGGACGACGTCGTGATCGCCAACGCCACCCAGTGTGCCGGTCACGTCACCATCCACGATCGCGCCATTCTCAGCGGCCTCAACGCCGTTCATCAGTTCGTCACCATCGGTACCTACTCCTTCGTTGGTGGAGGGTCCCGGGTCAATCAGGACATTCCCCCGTACGTCAAGGCAGTCGGCAATCCGATGGAGCTCTACGGGCTCAACTCGCTCGGGCTCCAGCGGGCGGGTTTTTCGGGCGAGACCGTTGCCGCTCTCAAGCGAGCCTATCGGCTCTTTTTCAACTCCGACCTCAACCTCTCACAGGCGCTCGAGCGTGCCCGCACGGACCTCCCTCCGTTCCCGGAAATCGAGCGCTTCCTGGCCTTCGTCGAATCGAGCGAGCGAGGCGTCCCCGCGTGAGTGCCCGCTTGCCGGTGGGCGTGATCGGCGTGGGCGCGCTGGGACAGCACCATGCGCGACACCTGGCCGGACTGGACGAGGTGCACCTGGTGGGAGTGTATGACTTGGATGACGGGCGGGCCGAATCGATAGCGAATGGTCTGGGCACGAGAGCATTCGACGAAATGGACGATCTCTTGAGCGAGATCGAGGCGGTCACCATCGCAGTCCCGACACCGGCGCATGCGGAGATCGGGTTACGTGCCCTGAGGCATGGGGTGCCGGTGCTGATGGAGAAGCCACTTGCCTCCACCCTCGCTGAAGCGGACGAGTTGATCGCCGCTGCTCAGCGTCAGGGAGTCCAGCTTCAGGTCGGTCACATCGAGCGCTACAACCGGGCGCTCCGAGCCGCGGAAATTTATCTCGATGGCCCCCGCTACATCGAGAGTCTGCGGCTGGCCCCGTTTCAGCCACGGGGTACCGACGTCGCTGTGGTGCTCGATCTCATGATTCACGACCTCGACCTGGTGCTACACCTGACCGGCAGCGTTGCGACCGAGGTCCGGGCATCCGGACTTCCCGTGCTCTCACCTCACCTGGACATCGCCAACGCCCGAGTGGAATTCGCGAACGGCGCCGTCGCCCTCGCCACCGCGTCGCGGGTGGCGCGGGATCGGGTTCGGCGCCTCCGGCTCTTTCAGCCGAACGGATATTTCTCACTCGACCTGGCGACGGGCGCCGGCGAGTTCATGCGGCTGCGTGAAGGTTGGCAGCCGGGAACCGGGCGGGAGCTGGGGGACGTGGTCGAGCGCATCGTCCTGGAGGCGCCCGAGGCTGATGCCCTGTCACTGGAGCTTCAGAGCTTCGTCCACGCGGTACGTGGCGAACGCGAGGTCGTAGTTCGAGGCGAGGAGGGAAGGGCCGCCCTCGAGCTCGCGCTGCGAGTGGCGGACGCGGTGCGGACTCCGCCTCTGGCCGTTGCCACTCACTAGATGAGCCGGAGGGGCGCTCCTCGCATCTTTATCTCCGCCGGTGAGCCCTCGGGCGATCTCCACGGTGCGGGCGTTGTTCGGGCGCTCCGGTCGCGCTACCCGAACGCCACTATCGAAGCTCTGGGTGGACCGCAGATGGAGCGCGCAGGAGCCACGCTGCGGCATCGCATGGAGGGCCTGGCGGCCTTCGGGCTGGTGGAGGTCGTCACCAAGCTGCGAGCTCATTACCGGCTCCTGAGGGCGTTGCAGAAGGACTTCAAGCTGGGCCGCTACGATCTGGTCATTCTGGTGGACTATCCCGGCTTCCACGTTCGCGTGGCCGAAGCTGCCCACGCGGCCGGCACCAAGATCCTGTACTATATCGCGCCCCAACTCTGGGCCTGGCATCCCAGTCGAGCACGGCGACTCGCCGCGGCCGTCGATCGCCTGGCAGTCGTGCTGCCATTCGAGCAGCTTTTCTTCGAGAAGCTGGGGCTTCGAAGCGAATACGTCGGCCATCCGCTGGTCGATCGCGGGCCCCTTCCTACGAAACAGGACGCCAGGGTCAGGCTAGGCGTGGCAGCCGCAAGCCGGGTGCTGGGGATCTTTCCGGGCAGCCGGGTACAGGAGATCCGCCGCCTGTGGGAGCCTTTCCGGAATGCGGCTCTGCAGCTGCTCGAGGACGGCAGCTGCGACCGGGTGTTCGTCGCAGGTATACCCGCCGGCGACTATCCCGATCCCGGACCAATTGAAATTCTGCGCGGCGACCCCGCTCCGCTGTTCGCCGCCGCCGATGCCGCGCTGGCCAAGTCGGGCACGACCACTCTCGAAGCGGCACTGGCAGGCACGCCGATGGTCGTGGCCTACAAGGTCCACCCGGTCACCTATGCCATGTTTCAGCGGGTGCGCACGGTTCGCTGGGTCAGCCTCGTCAATCTCGTAGCTGGGCGGGAAGTAGTGCCTGAGATCCTACAGGATCGGGCCACCGCTACGGAGCTGGCAACTGCGGTTCGCCCGCTGCTCGACCCGACGGATCCGGGAACAGTGGCTCAACGCGAGGGCCTGGCGCTGGTGCGCGAGCGCCTGGGCGCCGCAGGCGCCACCACCCGCGTTGTCGCCCTCGCGAGTGAGCTGCTGGGGCGGTGCGACTGAAGGTTTCGCCCCGGACCGTGAGCACGGTCGCGGGGCCAGCAGTGCGGCTGTTGGCCACCTCGTGGCGCATCGAAGTCGTGCATGAGGAGCGTTGGCGGACCCTGTACCAGGCAAAGCGGCCGCACGTGTTTCTACTCTGGCACGAAGCCTTGCTACCGCTGTTGTGGCAGCACCGGCATCAGGGAATCGCCATCGTCGTGAGTGAGGCGCGTGAAGGTCAATACTTGTCCGACCTGGCGCTCGCCTGGGGGTACGCAGCGGTTCGCGGATCGAGCACCCGGGGAGGTGCCCGGGCCTTGCTCGGAGCGGTGCGGCAGCTCCAGGCTGGCCGCGCGGTGGCCTTCACTCCCGACGGGCCCAGAGGCCCGAGGCGCGAGATGAAGCCGGGGGTAGTGGCGGCTGCACAGCGTGGCGGTGGCATCATCGTGCCCATACACGCGGAGGCAGACCGCGCGTGGCGATTACATTCATGGGACCGATTCATGATTCCCAAGCCGCTGGCGCGGGTGCGGATCACGTATGGTTGCCCCTTTGAGGTAGGGGACGGTGAGCAGGGCTTGGCCGCAGGGCTCGCGCGCGCCACGGAAGGTCTCCACGAGGTCTCGAAGGCGGCTCCATGAGACGCAGGGGCGATACCCACCGGATGGTGCGGTGGCTCTGGACCAGTCGAAGACCCGATGCCAGGCTGGTACGCTTGGCTCTGCTGCCCGCATCTGGCCTGTGGCGGGGCGCCATGGCCGTCCGGGAGCTGGGGTACTCTCGCGGCTGGTTCGGTGTCCACGACCTGCCGCTCCCCTCCGTCGCTGTGGGCAATCTGACGGTCGGGGGGTCGGGGAAGACTCCCATAGCGATATGGATCGCCCGCCACTACGTATCCCGCGGGCTGGTGCCTGGGATCCTCCTCCGAGGCTATGGCGGCGATGAAGCGCTGGTGCATCAGCACGCGGTGCCTCTGGCGCATGTCGTGGCCGACGCGGACCGTCTGGCCGGTGCGGAGCGTGCTCTGGCCCGGGGGGCCGAAGTGCTGATTCTGGACGATGCCTATCAACGCCTCGACGTGAGGCGGGATTTCAACATCGCGGTGGTGAGCGCCGAAACTACCCGGGCGGTCCGCTGGTCGCTTCCCGCAGGGCCCTGGCGCGAAGGGCTGAGCGCGCTGGATCGGGCAGACGCTGTGATCATCACTCGAAAACGCGCCACTCCCGAGGCGGCACTGGCGTTGATGGCGGACCTGCAGGGCCGCGTCCGGGGGCCGGTGGCCATCGCTCATCTGGGCCTCCGGTACCTCGAAGGAATGGTCAGCGGAATACGCTGCCCGGCGAGCTCCTTATCGGGGAAGCGAGTCGTGGCTGCGTCCGGCATCGCCGACCCCGATGCGTTCGTCGCCCAGACCAAGGCCACAGGCGCCGCGGTGCAGGTCGCAACCTGGAAGGATCACCACGCGTACCGCGACGAGGATGTCGCCTGGCTGGCACACGCTGCGCGCCGGGCCGACCATGTAGTGATAACGCAGAAGGACGCCGTCAAGCTTCGAGATCGCTGGCCCAATTCGGTGCCTGAGCCGCTCGTCGCCATGCTCGACCTGGAGTGGGAGGAGGGTGGTGAGAGGATCGCCGCCTCGCTGGATGCTGTCGTTATGTCGGTCGATGGACTGTAAACCCAACTTCTCGGAGCGCACCAAACCTCTATGACCACCGTTACCCCTCGTCCTAGTCAAGATCTCATACGCCCCGATAAGGACAAGTTCCTCGGTGAGGAAAATCCTTTCGAGGCGATGATGTCGCGCTTCGACTACGCGGCCACACGGCTCAGTCTGGATCCCGGATTGTACAAGGTTCTCAGGAGCCCCGAAAAGCAGATCATCGTGTCGGTTCCGATTCTTCGGGATAACGGAGACACGGACGTGTACGTCGGGTATCGTGTGCTATACAACACATCCCGCGGCCCAGCCAAGGGCGGCATTCGATTCGACCTCAACGTCACGCTGGACGAGGTCAAGGCGCTGGCGGCGTGGATGACGTGGAAGTGCGCCGTGGTGAACATCCCATTCGGCGGCTCCAAAGGTGGCGTGGTCTGCGATCCCGCCACGATGTCCAACCCGGAGCTCGAGCGCGTCACCCGGCGATACACCTCTGCCATCATCGAGACGCTGGGCCCCGACTCGGACGTCCCGGCTCCGGACATGAATACCAACGAGCGCATGATGGCGTGGATCATGGATACGTATTCCATGCACAAGCGCCATACGGTGACCGCTGTGGTCACCGGCAAGCCGGTGGAAATGGGGGGCTCGCTCGGCCGCCGCGAAGCTACTGGCAGAGGATGTATGCTGGTGACGCGGCAGGCCCTGAACCGGCTCCGCATGCCGGTGCAGGGAAGCCGGGTTGCCGTCCAGGGGTTCGGCAACGTGGGCTCGGTTTCGGCGATGCTCATGGAGCAGCAGGGAATGAAGATCATCGCCGTCAGTGACAAGTCCGGCGGGATCTACAATCCGAAGGGACTGAAGATCAAGGAACTGATTCAGCATGTCCGGCAGCACCGGTTTCTCAGCGGGTACCGCGATGCCGAACAGATCACCAATGATCAGCTGCTGACGATCGACTGCGATGTGCTGGTGCCCGCAGCAATGGAGAATGTGATCACCAGTCACAACGCGGCCGATATCAAGGCCCGAATCATCTGCGAAGGCGCCAACGGACCTACTACCGCAGGGGCCGACAAGATTCTGGAAGAGAACGGCGTTTTCGTCATTCCGGACATTCTGGCGAACGCCGGCGGCGTGACGGTGAGCTACTTCGAATGGGTGCAGGATAGGGGCGGGTACTTCTGGGATGAAGACACCGTCAACCAGCGCCTCGAACGCATCATGGTTCAATCCTTCGACGAGGTCGCCTCGATGGCTGGCCGGCACGGGATCAATATGCGGATCGGTGCGTACATGCAGGCGATCGAGCGGGTCGCAGCCGTGCACCGGCTGCGGGGGATGTATGCGTGAGCGGCGCCGCTGACCATTGGAGATCAATCTTGTTGCTGTTGGCAAACTGCGGCCGTATTACCGCGAGGCCCTGGATGACTATGGCACGCGGCTGCAGCGGTATGCGGCCTTTCGAGAGTATGAAGTGCGGGAGGCCAGTCGAGCTCCCAACGTAGTTGCCCAGCGGGCGGAAGAGGCCCAGCGGCTGGCGTCGCGCATTCCAAAGACGGCTAACCTGGTAGCGCTCGCCCGGGTCGGCGCGGGATGGACCAGCGCCGACCTCGCCAAACAGCTCGAGCGGTGGATGCTTGCGGCCAGACCATTGGCCTTCCTGATCGGTGGGTCCCATGGTCTCGATGCATCACTGATTGGACGCGCAACGGCAACATGGAGCCTCGGCCCGCTGACGCTTCCCCACGAGCTGGCCCGTATAGTGGTAGCCGAGCAGCTCTACCGGGCGTTCACGATTCTGCGTGGCGAGCCGTACCATAAAGGAGGGTCGAGGTGAGGGTCAAATAAAGCCGTCAAAATGGACGTCTCGGTTGACGTCCTGGGACCCACACTGGTGTAGACCCCATCTCGACCTTTACCTAGGCGTCTCTACCTAGACCCTCGAAAATGACCGAATGGTTCGAAGAATGGTTTGGCGAAGAATACCTGCGGCTGTATCCTCATCGTGATGATCGCGATGCAGATCGTGCCGTCAGCCTCATTCTCCGGACAGTCCCTTTCCAGCCCGGATGGCGGGTGCTCGACGTCGCCTGCGGCGCCGGACGACACGCTCGAGCGTTCGAAGCGGCTGGGGCAAGATGTACCGGCCTGGATCTGTCGCTGACTCTCCTGCGTCTCGCCCGCCAGGTCACCGGAGCTCCGCTCGTGCGAGCCGACATGCGCCAGCTTCCTGTCCGGCTGGGTTCGATGGATCTCACCGTAAATCTCTTCACCAGCTTTGGCTACTTCGATCGGGACGCCGAGCACACCGCTGCGCTCAAGGAGATGATCGGCACCGTGCGATCGGGCGGCTGGTTCATCATCGACTTCCTGAACCCGGCCGCGGTGCGTCGCCAGCTTGTGCCGGAGGAGACGCTCCAGGTGTCTGGCTCCACCGTTCGGGTATCCCGCTCGGTCTCGCCAGACGGCCGATACGTATGCAAGAGCATCCACGCAGAGCACGGGCGAGAGTTTCGCGAGCGGGTTCGTTTGTTCGAGCCCGAGCAGATGGTCCACATGCTGGAAGCCGCCGGCGTCAGCGTGCAGCACCGCTTCGGCGACTACGATTCCAACCCGCTCGGCCCTGAGTCCCCGCGTACCATTCTGGCCGGCCGAGTCCAATGACGCTGCGCTTTGTTCCTACACCGCTTCCGGCCCCGGTCGAGCTTCCCACCGCGCGCGAGAGTGCCTGGGATCCGGCGCTGGCCGAGGCTATCCTGCCGACCGCAGCCCGTGATGCCGCCTTGCGGCGTCTGAGCGAGCCGGGGTCGTTCGTGGTGACGACAGGCCAGCAGCCTGGGCTCTTCACGGGTCCTCTCTACACCATCTACAAGGCCGTGTCGGCTGTATCCCTGGCGCGGGTTCTCGAGCGTCTCTGGCAGCGCCCCGTCGTGCCGGTGTTCTGGTCTGCCGGCGACGACCACGACTTTGCCGAGGCGAGTCATGCCAGCTGGATCACGAGCGATGGGAGCGTGGCCAGCGCCGCACTCTCGCCGCGGCCGCCCGAGGCGCCTCTCACAGCGATGTACCGTCAGCTTCTCGGGCCGGAAGTAGAGCGGGCCTTGGAGCGACTGGCCGCCGACCTGCCGCCGGACTTCAAGGATGTCACGGTCGACTGGCTGGGCCGGCACTATCGCCCGGACGCTACCGTTGCCGGTAGCTTCGCCGGTGCGTTGGCGGAGATTCTGGCGCCACTCGGAATGGTCGTACTGGATAGCACCCACCCGACCCTCAAACGTTTGGCGAGCCGACACCTGGTGCGAGCGTTGGGCCTCACGCGTGATCTCGGTCGGGATCTCGAGCATCGGGCCGATGAGCTGCGCCTCGCCGGGATCGATCCCGGCGTAGCGGTGGGTGATGGCGCCTCACTGGTGATGTTGGAAGGTGCGCTGGGGCGCGACCGGCTCGTGATGGAAGACGGAGAGTTCGTAACTCGCCGCAGCAAAGAACGCTTCGACTTGGCCGGGTTGCAGCGGATCGCAGCTTCTGAGCCCGGGCGGCTGTCACCGAACGTGCTGCTGCGGCCGGTGGTGGAGAGCGCGCTGCTGCCGACCGTCGCCTACCTCGCAGGTCCGGGGGAGCTACGGTACCTCGCTCTCACGCCACCGGTGTATGAACGCATGCGTATCCCGCGACAGCTGGCTCTGCCACGCTGGTCCGGGGTCTTGGTGGAGCCCCGGGTTGATCGCGTGCTGCAGAAGTTCAGTATCGACCTCGAGGATCTGCTGGAGCCGGCCGGTGCGCTCGAAGCCAGGCTGGTGCGCGCTCAACTTCCGGATGAGGCCGTGGGTGCACTCGCACTCATTCGATCGGCACTCGAGTCGGGATATGAGAGCCTGGGAGCGGCCGCAGCCCATATCGATCCGACCCTTACTCGTCCGGTGCAGGGTGCTCGGAACCAAGCCCTGTCTGGCCTCCAAGACATCGAACGCAAGCTGGTTCAGCATCTGAAACGACGTCAGGAGATCGAGCTGGGACAGATCGCGAAAGCACGTGCGCTGGTCCTCCCAGATAACAAGCCCCAGGAGCGGGTGCTCACCATCGCGCCTTTCCTGGCACGATATGGTTCCTCACTGCTCAGCGAGCTCAGCGAAGTCGTCGAGGCATGGTATGCCTCCGCCCTTGAGGGCGCCCTGCACCCATCATAGACTCGACTGCATGTCGATCATCGCGCTGATTTTGCTGGTGGCACTCCTGATACCGATTATGGGGATCCTGGTCGATTCACCGATCGGCCGCGCCCTCGCACGCCGCCTCGAGGGGCCGCAGGCGTCGCCCCCTGGCGTCACCGAGCTGGCCAAGAAGGTGGAGCTGCTGGAAGCCGACGTCGACGATCTGATGCGCAGCGTTCAAGTTTTGCAGGACGAAAACGCATTCCTTCAGCGGCTGCTCGAAGATCCGTCCAAGCGTCCCACCCTTCCACCCGCAAAGAATCCCTGACCCCGCCGGCTTCCCAGCCGACACGTCCCGCGGTCCTCGTGGCCGCAGGTATTCTGCTGAGCCGCATCCTCGGCCTGGTCCGTAACCGGGTCTTCGCGCACTACTTCGGCACGTCTGCAGCGGCCGACGCCTTCAACGCGGCGTTCAAGCTCCCAAACTTCCTTCAAAATCTGTTCGGAGAGGGGGTGCTTTCAGCCTCCTTCATCCCGGTTTACGTACGGTTGCTGCATAAGGATCGTGACGAGGCCCGGCGTGTCGCCGGCGCGGTGGGGGCAATACTCGCGCTCGGCGTCTCTCTGGTGGTACTCCTCGGGGTGCTGCTCGCACCCGTTCTGGTTTCGATTTTCACGCCCGGGTTTTCAGGTGAGAAGCGGGAGGCGACCATCCGCCTGGCTCGGATTTTTTTTCCTGGCTCAGGACTCCTCGTTCTCTCGGCATGGTGCCTCGGCGTACTGAACAGTCACGGACGTTTCTTTCTCTCCTATTCGGCACCGGTCCTCTGGAACCTGGCCATCATAGGGGCGTTGCTGGCCTTTGGTGACAGCGCCGGCGGATACAATCTCGCGCAGATCGCCGCCCTTGGCTCCGTGGCTGGAAGCGCGTTGCAGTTCGGCGTTCAACTGCCCGCGGTCATTTCGTTGCTGGGTGGCCTCACACCTTCCCTCCGCCGGGGCGCTGATGCCGCGGGAACTGTTCTGCGCAATGCAGTACCGGTATTCATCGGGCGCGGCGTGGTGCAGATCAGTTCCTATATCGACACCCTCATCGCCAGCCTCCTGCCGACCGGCGCGGTCGCGGCCATCTCCTACGCGCAGGTGTTGTACACGCTGCCGGTCAGCCTTTTCGGGATGTCGGTGTCCGCGGCTGAGCTGCCCGCCATGTCGGCGATCGCTGGTGATGAGACTGAGCGCGCGGCCAAGCTGAGGACTCGGCTCGACGGTGCATTGCGGCAGATCGCTTTCCTCGTCATTCCGTCCGCGGTCGTGTTTTTGGCTCTCGGCGACGTTGTGGTCGCAGCCCTGTACCAGACCGGGGCGTTCACTCGTGACATGACGCTCTATGTCTGGGCCATCCTGGCGGGATCCGCGATTGGCCTTCTTGCGTCCACCTGGGGGCGGCTCTACGCCTCGACCTACTACGCGGTCCAGGATACGCGCACGCCCCTCCGATTTGCGCTGGTACGGGTGGGTCTCACTCTGGTGATGGGCTACACATTCGCCATGTACCTCCCGCGAGAGCTCGGTCTGGACCAGAAATGGGGCGCAGCCGGTATCACGCTCGCCTCCGGCATAGCAGCGGCGGTCGAGTTTCTCATGCTGCGGCGCGGCCTCGCGCGGCTATTGGGCGGGACTGGGGTTCCGGGCCGGTTCCTGGCCAAACTGTGGGTAAGTGCCCTGGCTGCAGCGGCGGCTGCGTGGGTGGTGCGTCTCGCTGTCTACGGCCAGCACCCCCTGGTGGTAGCGTTATTTTCCCTGGGTATGTACGGTGTCGCCTACTTCGCCGTGGCCGCCGCACTCGGGGTGCCACATGCCGGGCGGCTCCTGGGCAGGGTCAGTGGATTCCTCAAGCGGTGAGGTAAGCAAGACACCTACGAAATCGATCTGCCCGATTGTCGATCAACGAGATACCCCGTGACCACTCCCACAATTCCCGAGGAACTCCAGCGCAAGCTCGACACTCTTCCCGAGGGCCCGGGTGTGTACCTGTGGAAGGGAAGGGATGGGGAGGTTCTGTACGTCGGCAAGGCAAAGCGACTGCGGAGCCGGGTGCGCAGCTACTTTGCGACCGACTTTCCCGATAGTCCAAGAAACCGCCTTCTGCAGCGCCTCATCGCTGATGTCGATACCATCGTAGTGCCGAGCGAAGCCGGGTCGCTGCTGCTCGAAAACAACTTCATCAAGGAGTACCGGCCCCGCTTCAATGTTCGACTGAAGGACGACAAGAGTTACCCGTCGATCGCCGTCACCCTGGGCGAAGCATTCCCCCGTGTACTCGTGACCCGCCAGCGTGACATTCCTGGAGCACGCTACTTCGGCCCCTACACCGATGTAGGACAGCTGCGGCGTACCCTGGCCATCATTCGGCGGCTCTACACGGTGCGGAGCTGCCAGGACCGGTTGCCCGAGGACCGCCGGGAACGGCCCTGTCTGGACTACCATATCGGCCGGTGCCGGGCCCCTTGTATGGGCTGGCACGACATGCCCGAGTACAAGCAAATGGTGATGGATGTCCTGCAGTTCCTGGAGGGAAGAACCCAGGATGTCCGTGCACGCGTGCGCGACGCCATGCTGGAGGCAAGCGCCCGGGAGGATTTCGAACGCGCTCGGGAAATGAGGGATGCGCTTCGATGGCTCGATCGTCTGGACGAGCCGGCCAGCGTGGAAGTCATGGGCACCGGTGACGCCGATGTGATCGGTTACGCCCGAGACGGTGATGATGCCGTCGGAGTTTTGATGCGGGTCCGCGAGGGCCGCGTCGTGGGGCGCGAGCACCGCTTCCTCGAGGGAGTAGAAGAAGAGGAAGACAGCGCAGTGTTGAGCGCGTTCCTGGTGCGTTATTACGTGCCGATCGAAGGGCGAGTACGGCGGCTTGTGATCCCCATGCCGCCGGCCGAATGGGACACGCTGCGCGAGCTGCTTCCCGGCACCGACTGGCTGGTTCCTCAGCGTGGCACGGCTCAGCGTTGGCTCGAGCTGGCGGATCAGAACGCGCGACATCTACTCGAAAGCCTTCGCATTGAATCGTTCGAGACAGAAGAGCGCGCGGAGGATCCGGTGTACGCACTGGGCCGTGACCTAGGCCTCAGCATCGTGCCTCGGAGCTTCATCTGCGTGGATATCTCCCACAACCAGGGCAGGGACACGGTCGGATCGCTGGTCTGGTTCGAAGCGGGGCGACCGCGGAAGAGTGAATACCGAAAGTTCAAGATCAAGGGAACGGGTCAACAGGATGACTATGCCGCGATTCAGGAGGTTCTGACCAGGTATTTCACCCGACGCATCGAAGAGCAGCTGCTACTTCCTGATTTGGTTGTGATCGACGGCGGGAAAGGTCAACTCAGTGCGGCGGTGGAAGCGGCAACTCGGCTCGGGCTCGGAGAGCTGCCCATGATCAGTTTGGCGAAGAAGGAAGAGGAAGTCTTTCTGCCCGGCAGGCCGGAGAGTTTGCGACTGCCGCGACGCAGCCCGTCACTGAGGCTCCTGCAGCGCGCCCGGGACGAAGCGCACCGGTTCGGTCTGGCCTATAACAGGAAGCGTCGTACTCAGCGCACCATTACGTCCGAACTGCTCACCATTCCGGGTGTTGGCCCCCGAAAGCGACGTCAGCTCCTCGAGCGCTTTGGGAGCCTCGCAGGTGTCAAATCAGCAACGGTCGCGGAGCTGGCATCGTTGCCAGGTGTATCGAGCCGCCTGGCGGAGCGCATTCTGGACCACCTGAAGACCACCGTAGGCCGCTAGGCCGAAGGAGCAGCATAAGGCCCACGCTACACCTCCCGCACTACCATCTGCTCTTTCGCCGCCTCATATTCTAAGTCTATGACTGATGGACGCTTTGCCATCATCGATCCGGTTTCGGGGATCAGCGGCGACATGTTGCTGGGTGCCCTTGTAGCCGCGGGCGCGTCGGCCGACTGGCTGCAGTCTCTGCCCCAACGCCTGGGCTTTCCTGAAGTCAGCGTGAAGGTCGCTCCTGTGGATCGCTGCGGGATCGAGGCGACGAAGATCGATGTCTGCCTGCCCGATGGTTCGCGGGAAGAGCCATCCGAACCACTCCACAGCTCCTCCGACAGCATCGAGCACGCGGCCGAGCACACTCACGACCATCTTCACCATCATGACGCCGATGGAGCAGGGAACGGCGCTCACCGGCATATCGGTGACCTGATCGCGATAGTGGAAAAGGCCGATCTCTCGACGTGGGTCCGTGAACGCGCGGTGCGCGCATTCCGGTTGCTAGGGGAAGCCGAAGGCCGGGTGCACGGATTGCCGGCCGAGCGAGTTCCGCTCCACGAGGTCGGGGCAGTTGATGCGATTGTCGACATCGTTGGCGCGATCGAAGGCTTCGAGCAGCTGGGCATCACCCGGATTTACAATCGACCCGTCGCAATTGGGAGCGGATGGGTGCGAGCTGCGCATGGCGTAATTCCGGTTCCCGCACCGGCAACGTCCATCCTCCTGGAAGGACTCGACGTTGGTCCTAACGGACCCGTCATGGGCGAGGCAACCACTCCCACCGGAGCGGTACTCCTGAGGGTGCTGTCGGCCGGCGCGCCTCCCGGAAGGTGGCGCGCTGTCGCCGGTGCCGCGTGGGGGGCTGGGGGCCGCAACCCCGCGGGATATCCGAATGCGCTCAGGCTGATCATCGCCGCAGGGGCAGCCGAGGCCGGGTACGTGGTGGTACTGTCCACTGATGTGGACGATCTTAGCCCTGAATACCTCGACCCAATGAGGGAAGCGCTCTTTTTGGCAGGAGCGCTCGATGTGCAGGTGTGGACGACGCAGATGAAAAAGGGCAGAGCGGGATTTCGGGTCGAAGCGACGGTTGCGCCAGCGCAAGCAGAGGCCGTCACTCAGGCGCTGTTTCGTCACAGCACCACAGCGGGAATACGGCGATATACTGCTGAGCGAGAGACTCTGGCACGGCACGACGTCGAGGTCACCATGCCCGATGGTTCAGCAGTGCGCGTGAAGGTCTTGGACGGACCTGATGGTCCTCGAGTAAAGCCGGAGTATGAGGATGTTGCCGCGCTGGCCCGCCGAACTGGCAGACCAGCGCATGAGGTGGCAAGGGACTTGCAATCCCGGGCTCTCCATCTGGTGAGCACCGAAAACGCTGGGTCTCCGACCCCGACTAAGGAGCCATAAATAGTGAGAACACGAATTGTGACCGCCATCACCATTGTGGGATTGATCAGCGCCGCGCCGCTGATGGCCCAGACGGTGGTCAACGATCGGGTTGCGAAGGGAATGCCGTCCAGGTTCACACCTCCCACCTGCGGTATCAAGGCGGGGCACTTCAAAGTTCAGAGCGGTGCCACATACCTGAAGACCGGCATCGAAACCTCGGTGCCTGAGAATAAGACCCGCGCACTGAAGAGCGGCAAAAAGGTTCTGTTGGAGGCCGCGGAGCAAAACCAGCAGGATAAGAACCCCGCGCTCTGGTACTATCTCGGCAGGATCTATCTTCAGGAGGGCGACATCGTAGGTGCGGACAGCTCCCTAACCCGCGCCGAGACGTTGCTCCCCGCCTGTAAGAAGGACATCAGCGAAGTACGCTACGCCGCGTGGGTGCCACTGGTCAACGCGGGGATTTCGTTCAACAAGGAAGAGAAGAACGACTCTGCCTTGGCGCTCTACCGGCAGGCGAGCACGATCTATCGTGATAAGCCACTTGCCTTCCTCAATGCCGGCGTCATTTTCGCCAACGCCAACCAGGCGGACAGCGCCGTGGTCTACTTCAAGAAGGCCGCCCAAGTAGCCGAGCAGACCAATTCAGTCGAGGATCGCAACTCGGCGACACGTAATTGGGGTGCACTGCTTCAGCGTGCCGGCCGCCACCAGGAGGCCATCCCGGTACTGGAGAAGTATGTCGCTTGGGTGCCGAAAGATGTCGAGGTGAAGCGCGCGCTCGCCAGCTCGTATCGCTCGACCGGCCAGAACGACAAAGCCAAGGTGATCGAGGACGAAGTCGGGGTTGCTGCCCCGGCGGCTGGTCAGCCCTCAGCCGCAGCGAGCGCATCGGCTGATGCAATGAGTGCGGCTGTCACCCTCTACAACGCGAAGAAGTATGCCGAGGCTGCCGCCGCCTTCGAGAAGGTGCTCGCAACTGAGCCAAATAATCGGGACGCACTATACGGCCTGGCGAACGCTTACGTTGGGCTCAAAAGCCCGAAGCTGGCCGACGCTGCCACTCGGCTGGTCGCCATCGAGCCTGTAAACGAGGAGGCGGTACGCCTGTTGGCGAATGGGCAACGCATGGCAAAGAAGGAGACGCTGGCGAACAAGACCGCCATCCGGCTGCTGGCGATGCCGACCAGCGTGAAGGTGAGTCAGTTCGCACCCACGGCTGACGGCGCGAGCATCACGGCCACTGCCACCGGTCGCGAAGGCGAGACTGCTCAAGGGAAACCGCTCGTGGCCAAGCCACTCGTTCTCATTTTCGAATTTCTCGATGCGCAGGGTGCTGTCGTCGCGAATCAGGAGGTCCAGGTCCCAGCGCTCAAAGCAGGAGAGACCCACCCGATAGAGGTGAAGGCGCAGGGCCAGGGAATAGCCGCGTGGCGATATAAGCAGGCGTAAAAGGGGGATTCATGGCAGGAGTGCGGGCGGAGCACGCAGCCGGTAGCGGCCTGACGACCACGCAAGCGCCGTTCATCGAACAGGCTCAGGAAGAGGGCCGGCTGTACATTCACCAGCCCTACGAGCTCTACTCCGAAGCCAACCACGACGCTTGGCGCAGGCTGTTCTCACGAATGGAGGAGCGTTGGCGCCGATATGCCAACCCTCGTTTCATCCAGGGAATTGACAGCCTCTGCCTTGATCCCGCTCGCATGCCCAGGCTGGAGGATGTCAATCGATTTCTCAGTCCACTCACCGGCTTCAAAGCAAAGCCGGTGAGTGGATACATCCCCTCCTTTCTCTTCTTCGATTGTCTTCGAAACCGAGAGTTTCCGACTACCATAACAATCCGCGACGGTGCCACCCTCGACTACCTGCCCGAACCGGACATTTTCCACGATATCGCCGGTCACGTCCCGATGCATACGGACCGTGCGTTCGCCGATACCCTGGTTCGGTTCGGGGACTGCGCGCATACAGCCGCAGAGATCGTGGCGGGAATCAAGGACGAGAAGGAAAAGATTCGACGGGTGACCAGCATCTTCAAGGCGATGGCTCGGTTCTTCTGGTTCACCATCGAGTTCGGCCTGATGCGGCAGGGAACAGAGCTCCGCGTTTACGGCAGTGGTCTCCTCAGTTCGTACGGAGAGATCGCACACGCGATCGACTCACCCGAGGTGCAGCGCTACCCGATACAACTCGAGTGGGTGATCAACCAGTACTTCGAGATCGACCAGTACCAGCCGTTGTTGTTTATCGTTGATTCCTTCGATCACTTGTTCGAGCTGGTGGGTGAGCTGGAGCGGTGGATGAAAGACGGGCGCCTGGACAACGTGGCGCCGGGCGAACCGGCCATCAGCGAGCCAGATCTCAAGAGCTTTCTGGAGGCGTCTGCGGCCAAGTAGGGCGGTAGGAACAGAAGCGGCAGACCCGGGTAGAACGGCGGTACGAGCGGCGGGTTCAGCCTCTTTTACTTCGGGCTTTTCAGCCTTACCTTCCTTCGTTCGCGGGCGTAATTCAGTGGTAGAATGCCAGCTTCCCAAGCTGGACGTCGCCGGTTCGAGTCCGGTCGCCCGCTCTGGTTATCTCTCCGATCTTCATCCCTTCTTCACAGCCCGTTCATTTCAGCTGATCTATCTTCGGGTCGTGAGGCCTGGTGCCCTCGTGTCGGGTGACACTGCCGAGACGCGCAGCGACTGTGACTATTAGTCGCCCACGGTTTCCTGGCAGCCAAACCACGGCCCGATTACCGTTCCGTGGCGTTGATGCAACGTCGCGGGTGGTATTAGTTGAAGGTGGTTCAGGAACCATAAGTAGTTAAGCAACTTACAAGGCTTGAGCGCGAGGCTTTGGCGGCCCGGTACCTGCATCCGGGGGACAGCTTTGGCGCTAGTCTATATCCTTTTTTCGGCGTAAACATGACCCGATTCCAGCACCTCCGAGTCCCTGCTCTGATCGCACTCATTACCTTGGCCACGGTTCAGTGCAGCGACCCCCCGACCGATCCGGGTGGGCCATCCGGTATAGAAATGTTGGACGGAAACAACCAAACGGGCCTGGTGGGGCAGACGCTTGCCGAGCCGCTAGTCGTCCTTGTGATCGACGCCAATGGCGATCCGGTGGGCAACGTGACTGTGAACTGGAGCGCGCAGGGCGGGGGTACGGTCTCGGCAGCCTCGGTTACGACGGGAGCCGACGGACGCGCTTCAGTGCAGCGGACACTCGGTGCGACGGCTGGCCAGCAGACGACGACGGCCAGCGTGAGCGGAGTGGACGAGTCGGTAATCTTTACGTCCATCGCTACGAGCGAGCCCCTACCTAACACACTGGCGATCACCAGAAATCCTCCGGTGTCGGCGTTAGACAAGGAGGTGTTTGATCCGGCCGCTCAGCCGGTTGTGGTCCTGACCGATGGGAGTGGTAACCCGATCGCCGAAGCCCAGGTCGTCGCCAGCATCACTTCCGGCGGCGGGACTCTCGAAGGAACCACAACCGCCAGCACTGACGCGAACGGCATAGCAGCCTTCGGCGACCTGGGCATTAGCGGCACCGGAGCGCAGACGATCGAGTTTACATCCGGCACCGCGACCGTGACTTCGTCACCGGTCGCTTTGACACCTCTCTCGGAGCAAGCCTCGCAGGGTGAGTGGGGACCGCTCGTGTCGTGGGACATCGTGCCGCTGCACATGAGCTTGCTCCCGAATGGAAAGATTTTTGCCTGGGGAAGATCAGAGGTCTCGGATACGATGGGCATGCCTCGGATCTGGGATCCGGCTGCTCAGACCGCACCCACTGGGCTCCCTGAGATTCACGTCGATGATATGCTCTTTTGCGCCGGCCACACGCTGATGCCGGATGGTCGGCTGATGGTAGCGGGAGGTCATTTCAAGGATGCCGCCGGAATCAAGGTCACTTACTTTTTCGACCAGAACGGCGCCCCGCAGCAGGCGCCCAGCATGGCACACGGCCGGTGGTATCCTACCCTGACAGTGCTGCCTGACGGCCAGGTACTCAGCATGGCAGGGCGCAACGAGACGGGCGCCGTCGTCACCACACCGGAACTCTGGACCGGCAGCGCCTGGTCAGAACTCACCGGGGCAGGCGCGCTGATAATTCCGTATTACCCGCGGAACTTCGTGGACCCAAAAAACGGCCTCGTGTTTTATGCAGGCGAGAGGGTTACCTCGCGCTGGTTCAACGTAGCGGGCGCAGGCAGCTGGAACACCGGTCCAAGCCACATCTATCCGTTCAATCGCGATTACGGCACAGCTGTGATGTATGATACCGGCAAAATTCTGTATGCCGGCGGAGGAGGTGACCCCGGCTGGTCGACACCGGACCCAAAGGCCACTACACCCACGGCCACAGCCGAAAGAATCGACCTCAACCAGGCCAATCCACAGTGGCAAAGCGCCGGGACAATGTCGGTCCCCCGCCGGCATCTGAACTCTACTATCCTGCCCGATGGCCAGGTGCTCATCACTGGCGGCACCCGAGGTGGGGGATTCGTCAACATCGATCCAGGTCTGGCGACCAGGGAAGCTGAAATCTGGAATCCGACCTCGGGGACCTGGACCACGCTCGCAGCCAACAGCAAGATGCGAATCTACCATTCTGTGTCGCTTCTCTTGCCGGATGGCAAGGTCCTTCACGGCGCGAGCGGTGATGCCTTTGCGGGGGATGGCGTCACGCCGGTTCCCAGCGAGAGAAATCATGAGATCTTCTCCCCGCCGTACATCTTCAAGGGGGCACGGCCAGTGATCTCATCGGTGCCGAGCAGCGTCGGTTATAACCAGGAGTTCTCAGTCTCCACGCCAAATGCGGCTCAGGTCACCGACGCCCGATGGATTCGACTAGGATCGGTCACTCACGCATTCGATATGAGCCAGCGTGCGAACACCCTGGCCTTCACACGTACGGCAACTGGCATTCAAATCACGGCACCTGCGGATCCGAAGCAGGCGCCGCCCGGCCACTATTTATTGTTCATCCTCAACCGCAATGGGGTACCCTCAGAGGGGAAAGTGGTCCGGATTCAGTAGCATTAGTCGTCCGACGCGATCGACCTGAGACCAGCAAACACGGCGAGCCCCAACCCGGCCGCCAGCAGCGCCTTGCCCGGAGACAGTGCGGCCCGGGTATAGGCGCTGCTTTTCATGACGTGCCCGGTGTAGCCTCCTCGCTCCATCCCTTCTTCCGGCGAGTGCACGTAGAGGTTATCGGCCCGCTCACCGGCCGGAACATCCGACCGCTGTGAGCTGAACATCGAGCGCTCCATATAGAAGTCTGTCAGCCGCGGGAGCGCCGTGCCCAACGCGGTTATCAGCCTTCCGCCGCCGCCGATCGTGATGTCCCGCACCGGCTGCTCGGCGGCACGCAGGATGGCATTGGCCACGACTTCCGGTGCGTAGACCGGAGCAGGGGGTTTAGGCTCGACCTCCATGTAGTTCTTTGCGTGTTGAAAGTATGGAGTGTCGATGGCGGACGGCTTGATCAGGGTGACTGAGACTGGGGCTTTCTCCTCCTCGAGCTCCATCCTCAGCGCATCGGTGAAGCCCTTGACGGCATGCTTAGACGCGGAGTACGCACCCTGCAAGGGGATGGCTCGATCCGAGACGATGCTACCGATGTTGATCAATGCTCCGCCATTGTTTCGAAGACGAGCCACTGCCGCTCGAGCTCCGTAGACCATGCCCCAGAAGTTCACCTCGAAGAGCCGCCGCATGTCCTCGATAGCGACCTCGGTGAGCCGTCCGTAGAAGGACACACCCGCGTTGTTGACCCAAGTATCGATCGTCCCGAACTCCTGGATGGCGGTCTCGGCCAGGCGTTCGACATCCTCCTGGTTTGCGACGTCGGCCACAACCGAACGTGCGGTGCCGCCGCTCTGCTCGATCGTGGTGACAGTTTCCCTCAGCTCAGGCTCGTTGCGGGAGCAGAGCACCACCCGGGCGCCACGTTTCGCCGCCCGCTTAGCGGTTGCCAGGCCTATCCCGCTGGTTCCCCCTGTGATGACGATGACCTGATCCTCTACCCGCTTCAGCTTGATACCCATGTGACGCTCCTTGTGTGCCTCTCGGCCGACGCTCGAACCGTTTGTTAAGATGTAATCCGCGGCTGCAGAACCCAATACACACGGCGTTGAAAGCCTTGCGCGGGGGGTTCAGACGAAGCTTTGGACCTGTTGTCCGAAGTGGTGCATCTCTTGAATTTAGCCCCCCAGGCAGAGATCTTACCGGGCTATCTCGGAACCATGTGCTTACCATCCTCCACCGACGCAGGATGATTCGAGTTACCGCTGTATACCCCGACACCATTGCCGCGGAGCTGGGCCTCAGACCAGGCACCGAGCTGCTCTCGGTGAATGGCCGCGAGCTGGAGGACTTTCTCGACTGGGAGTTTCTCACCGCCGAGGAGGAGTTCGTCCTGCATGTTCGGCAGCCAACCGGCGACGAGATAGAGTTCGAGATCGAGCGGCCTCTGGGTGAGCCCCTGGGTGTGTCACTGGAGCCGGCGCGGATCCGCCGGTGCGCCAACCGCTGCGACTTCTGCTTCGTGGATGGCTTGCCGGACGGGCTGCGGGATGTCCTCTACATCCGCGATGATGATTACCGGCTGTCATTCCGCTACGGGAACTTCGCGACTTTGACCAACCTGAAGCCTTCGGATATCCACCGGATCATCGAGTACCGGCTGTCGCCATTGTACGTGTCGGTTCACGCGACAGATCCTACGATACGCCGTTACCTCCTTCGCAACCCAACCGCCCCCGAGATTATCCCGCAACTTCGCGAATTCGCTGTACACGGCATCCAGTTTCATACCCAGATCGTGATGTCGCCCGGAGTGAACGACGGTGCGGTGTTGCGGCAGACTCTGGCCGACCTCTTTGACTTCGGGCCGTCGATCCTGGGCTGCTCTGTGGTCCCAGTGGGGCTGACCGAGTATTCGAAGCACCATCTGGTTCGAGAGCCGTCGGCGGCCGAATGTCGCGACGCGATTACGCTCATTGAGGAACGCGCCAAGGTTGCGCTCGCCGCACGCGGAATCCATTGGGCTTTCGGTGCCGATGAGCTGTACGTCCGAGCCGGAGTCGAGCTGCCTCCTGCCGAGATCTACGATGGATTCGATCAAGTCGAGAATGGAGTCGGGTCGGTTCGGTGGCTCCAACAGCGAATTCACTCGGCCTCCGCCGAGCTTTCGGGTTGGACTGGGAAGAGAATCGGTGTGGTCACTGGCACGGCAATGGCTCAGCTGATGCCCATGGTGCTCGAGCCGCTGGCGAAAGTGACCGGAGCGACCTTCGAGTTGATACCGGTCGTCAACAGCCTCTTCGGCCCAACAGTCACGACGGCAGGCCTGCTCCCCGGCTTGGCCATTCAGAATGCATTGAAGGCACGCCACGACCTGGATCTGATCTTGTTGCCGGGTGAGTCGATCAACGACGATTCGCTGTTCATCGACAGCATGAGCCTCGATCTTTTGATCCGATCGCTCCCCGTGGAGCTTCGTCTGTCTCACGATTTCACCGACGTGCTCCAGGAGCCGGTGGCGGCATGAGTAAGCCTACCGTCGCAATCGTGGGGCGTCCCAACGTAGGAAAATCGACTCTCTTCAACCGCATACTCGGTGGACGTCCCGCCATCGTGCTCGGACCAGCCCGGTACCACGCGTGACCGGCACTTCGGAGACGCGGAATGGCAGGGGCGGCACTTCTGGGTGGTTGACACGGGCGGACTGCTGCCCGATTCCGATGACTCGATGGACCGCGCCATTCGGGCCCAGGTGGAGTTCGCTCTCGACGAAGCGGACGTGATTCTGTTTGTAGTGGATGGACGCGAGGGGCTCAATCCGGTTGACCAGGCGATCTCAGAACGACTCCGCAAGGCGGGACGACCCGTCATTCTTGCGGTGAACAAGCTGGACAACCTGGAAAACAGCACGGAGCAGTACAGCTTCTATTCACTCGGCTTTGGTGATCCGGTGGGCGTCAGCGCGGCCGTAGGCAAGGGCAGTGGTGACCTGTTGGACAGGGTTGTCGAGCGGCTCCCGCCCTTCGATCCGGCAGAAGCAGAGGAGACAATCAACGTCGCGGTGGTCGGTCGCCCCAATGTCGGCAAATCCTCGATCGTTAACCGGCTGCTGGGGGAGGAGCGACACGTTGTGGCGCCTCAGGCGGGCACCACCCGCGATGCGATCGACTCTACCTTGCGGTTTCAGAACAAAACCCTGAACTTCATTGACACTGCTGGCTTACGTCGTCGAGCTAAAGTAGAAGATGATCTGGAGTTCTACTCGACGCTGCGTACTGAACGTGCCATAGAGCGGGCCCACGTCGCTGTACTGGTGGTAGACGCCGCGGTCGGGCTTCATAACCAGGATCTGCGCATTGCCACTCGCGCCTGGGACGAAGGAGCGGGTCTCATCATCCTGGTGAACAAGTGGGATCTCATCCAGGAGAAAGATGCGAATACGGCTCGGCAGGGGCAGGAGGCGCTGATCGCGAAGGCGCCATTCCTTCGGTACGTGCCTTTCCTGTATGTGTCTGCGCTGACGGGACAACGGGTGCGCAAGGTACTCGACCTGATCGTGGAGGTGGCCCAGGGGCGGGAGCAGAGAGTATCAACGGCAGAGGTCAACAAGGTGCTGGCATCGCTCATCGAGCGTAACGCGCCGCCACAGAAGCCAGGTGAAGAGGTGAAGCTTCTCTATGCTTCTCAGATCGCAACCGCGCCGCCGACGCTGGCCATAGTCAGCAATCGTCCCGATGAAGTGCCCGAGTCATACCAGCGGTACCTGGCCCACGGCTTCCGGGAGGTGTGGCCGTTCACCGGCTCGCCTCTGCGCCTGAAGTTCACTCGACGAGGATCTCGACGCTGATGACTTCAGCTGTCCTCTGGCTGGCCGCCTCCTACTTCATCGGTGCTATTCCGACGAGCTATCTGCTCAGTCGCTTCTTCGCGGGAATCGACCTCCGTAAGCAGGGCAGTGGTAATCTTGGGGCCACGAATCTCTATCGTGTGCTGGGCTGGAAGTATGCGATCCCCGCTGCGCTGGTGGACATCGCCAAGGGCTTCGTTCCGGTTGTGGTGTTTGCTCCTCGTGAAACTTCCTCTCAGCTCTTTGCGCTCGCCTGCGGTGTCGCGGCCATCATCGGGCATGTGTTCTCTGTCTTCGTTGGCTTCAAGGGAGGGAAGGGCGTGGCCACCGCGGCTGGCGTCATGCTGGGTTTGACTCCGCTGGCGTTGGCAGCCTCGGCAGCAGTGTGGGCCTCGATGGTCAGGATCACCGGCTACGTCTCACTGGCCAGCATCAGCGCGGCGGCAGTGCTGCCCGTGGCCGTCTACCTGCTCGAGGATGGCAGGACGCCCGCATTGCTCTGGATCGCCGCCGCGATTGCAGCGGGAGTGATCGTGCTGCATCGGCGGAACATCGAGCGCCTCCTGAAGGGAACCGAGAGCCGGTTCGGTCGCCGAGCGGCGAGCACGCCGAACTCATGACCGCCATCGCGGTGCTCGGTGCTGGTAGCTGGGGCACGACCTTGGCGAACCTCCTCGCGCTCAAGGGTGAATCGGTCCGGCTCTGGGCGTACGAGCAGGAAGCGGTGGAGACGATCAACCGGCAGCACGAGAATATCATGTTTCTTCCCGGCGTATCCCTGTCGCCGGGGGTGCACGCCTCCAATGACGCGAAAGAAACGGTTTCGGGTGCATCAGTGATCGTGTCCGCCGCGCCGAGCCACGCAGTGCGATCGGTGGTGACCGGATTGCGGGGATGCGTGAAGCCGGGTGCACTTCTGGTCAGCGCCACGAAAGGGATCGAGACCGACACCCTGGCGCTCATGTCCGGCGTGTTCGACCAATGTTTACCGGAGGTGAGGTTTACCGCACTTTCAGGCCCGAGCTTCGCCACTGAGGTTTGCCAGGGGCAGCCGACACTCGTCGTTGCCGCGTCGCGCGAAGAAGCGACAGCCCGGGAAGCCCAGGAACTTTTCTCGACGCCCCGGTTCCGGGTGTACTCTCACGATGATGTCGTCGGGGTCGAGCTCGCCGGCGCGTTGAAAAACGTCATCGCGATCGCAGCGGGAATTCTCGAGGGGCTTGGTATGGGACACAATCCGAGGGCCGCTCTCATCACGCGCGGCCTGGCCGAGATTACCCGGTTGGGCGTCGCGCTCGGGGCCAGTCCACTCACGTTCGCCGGCCTCGCCGGCATGGGGGATCTCATCCTGACCACCACCGGAAGTCTCAGCCGGAACCGTGCGCTCGGCGTGGCATTAGCCGAGGGGCAGACGCTCGACATGTACCGCGCGGCGCACCGCAGCGTGGCCGAAGGAGCCAACACTTCGAAGGCGGGGGTGGCGCTGGGGCAGCGGATGGGTGTGGAGCTTCCCATCATCGCGAAAGTCTGTGAAGTTCTGTTCAGCGGAAAGGCAGCTCGCGAGGGTATCGCCGAGCTCATGGCCAGGGAACTCAAGTCGGAGCAGTGGAGATGACCGCCACTCGACCGGTCCAGGAATTCTACTCCATCGGCGAGGTCTGCTCGTTGACCGACCTCAAGCCTCACGTGCTGCGGTATTGGGAAAGCCAGTTCCGGTTTCTCAACCCGGCGAAGAATCGCTCCGGGAACCGGGTATACAAGGGTCGTGAGGTGGAGCTGATCATGCTGGTGAAACATCTCCTCTATACCGAGAAGTTCACCATCGATGGGGCGCGGCAGCGGATCGACCATTACCGCCGAACCGGCGAGCTCAAGGTGTCAGCCCGGCGTGCGTTCGAGGCGGAGATGGCGCAGGAGATTCGGATTACGGTTGAGGAAGTCCTCGGGATACTGGATGGGAAGACCCCACCAAGGAAAAACGTGACCGGTGAACAGTAAACGGTGAACAGGCCCAGCTCCTTCCATTCGCCGTTGACGATTTACCGTTTACGCTGCTCCCCATCGTGAACATCCTCGTCAGCAACGATGACGGGGTCCTGGCCCCCGGAATCGCGCTGCTTGCGGATGTCTGTCGGGAGGTGGGGACCGTTACGGTGGTTGCGCCTGACCGCGAGCAGAGCGGCACATCGCACTCGCTGACGCTGCACCGGCCTCTTCGCCCAATGCGCCGTCCTGATGGAGGATGGCAGATCGACGGCACTCCCACCGATTGTGCAATGCTGGCGATCCAGGCGCTGATGCCCGAGCGGCCGGACTTCGTCTTCTCGGGTGTCAACCATGGTCCGAACATGGGCGAGGACGTGCTCTACTCCGGCACGGTGGCTGCGGCAATGGAGGCAGTAACGCTGGGTGTTCCGGGGATCGCGATTTCCTTTGCGGGGAATCAGCCGGAGACCATGGCCACGTACCGGCAGCTCCTGAAGGAACTGGTCGAACGAATCACCAGGGTACGTGACTTTCCCGAGCAGATGCTGCTCAACATCAATCTGCCCAGAGTGCCGGCCTCCGAGGTCAAAGGCATTCAGGTGACGAAACTCGGCAGCCGGTACTTCTCGGAATCGCTCACGAGGATGAAGGATCCGTGGGGACGCGAAATCTTCTGGATCGGCGGAGGCACCATCACGTGGACCGGGGGCGAAAACTCGGACCACCTCGTGGTAGCGGAAGGCTACGTTTCCGTTACGCCGCTCCATATGGATTTGACCAATTACTCTCTGATTGAAACGGTTCGCGGATGGTCGCTGGAGGGGTAGGGGAGGGGGACAGCTACGGCGGATATCGCGCGCGGCTGGTAGAAACGCTTCAGCGTAAGGGTGTTCGGGATCTCGCGGTGCTGCGGGCGGTCCGGATGGTGCCGCGGCACCTTTTCGTACCCGAGAGCGTGCGTCATCGTGCCTACGATGATGTTGCGCTCCCGATCGGTAGCGGTCAAACGATTTCGCAGCCGTATGTCCAGGCACGCTACCTGGAGCTCATCGGTTTGACTGGTCAGGAGAAGGTGTTGGAAATCGGCACCGGCTCCGGCTATCAGACCGCACTGCTGTCACTCCTCGCCAGCATGGTGTTCAGTGTGGAACGAGTGCCTGGGCTGGCTCAGGGCGCCCGCACTGCGCTGGCCGCCGCGGGCATCGCGAACGTAACGGTTCTCGTCGGTGACGGGACTCTCGGCTGGCGGCCATTCGCGCCGTATGACGCTATTCTGGTGTCCGCCGCGTCGCCGGAAGTACCCGCTCCGCTGGTGGATCAGCTGGCGTCCGGAGGCCGCATGGTCATACCGCTGGGTGATCGTGCTTCACAGGTGCTCACACTAGTCGAGCGCCATGCTGATGAAGTGCGGAGCAGCACCATCGCCGATGTCCGGTTCGTTCCCCTCGTAGGGGAATTCGGCTTCCGACAAGAGTAGAGCTCCGGAGACCACGCATGGATCTGCTCCAACGCATCGTCGACCTGTTCCTGCACCTGGACAAGCACCTGGGGCAGCTGATCGCACAGTACGGGACCTGGACGCACCTGATCCTGTTTCTGGTCGTCTTCTGTGAAACCGGACTGGTGGTCACGCCATTCCTCCCCGGTGACTCGCTGCTGTTCGCGGCCGGAACCTTCGCGGCTCTCGGGGCTCTCGATCTGTGGTTGATCGTGGTTCTGTTGATCGTTGCAGCCATCGTGGGAGATACGGTGAACTACTGGATCGGCTCATATATCGGCCCGCGCGCCTTTAGCGGGGACATGCGTTTCCTTCGTAAAGAATACCTCGATCGCACCCACGCCTTCTACGAAAAGCACGGCGGGAAGACCATCATCCTGGCCCGGTTCGTTCCCATCATTCGCACCTTCGCGCCGTTCGTTGCCGGTGTGGGTGCGATGAGCTACGGAAAGTTCATAACGTACAATGTGGCAGGGGCCGTTCTCTGGGTCGGCCTCTTCGTGCTGGGTGGCTATTTCTTCGGTAACATCGCCGTGGTTCGCGAGAACTTCAGCCTCGTCATCCTCGCCATCATTGCGATCTCAGTAATGCCGATCGGGGTCGAAATGCTGAGAGCTCGGAGGAGTCGTCCGGCATGACTGCAAGGTTCCTTGTGTTCGGAATGGTGCAGGGGGTTGGTTTCCGCTGGTACGTTGCGCGACACGCACGGGCGATCGGCCTGACTGGGTATGCCCGCAACCTGCCGAATGGGAGTGTCGAAGTCGTGGTGAGCGGCCCCGAAGAATCGCTTCCCGAGCTGGAACGTCTTCTTAGAACCGGGCCGGCGAACGCCCATGTCGAGCGGGTAGAGCGTAGGGATGAACCGGCAATGGCTGGTACCACTAAGAGCTTCGACGTCTTGTAGCCCTCCATCGTGAGCCCGTCAGAATGACTAGTGTAGCCGAACGTGTGGGAAACAGCCTGCGAGCCATTCCGGATTATCCCAAGGCTGGAATTCTATTTCAGGATATCACTCCAGTATTGGCGGACGGTGCGTTGTTCCAAGAGACCATCGCCGAGATGATCGCTCCCTTCAGGAGCCAGCGCGTCACACACGTGCTTGGGATCGAGGCTCGTGGGTTCATCCTGGGCGGAGCTGCAGCGGTGGCCCTCGGTGCGGGCTTCGTGCCTGCCCGAAAGCCCGGGAAGCTGCCATGGGAGCGCGTTTCGGAGTCCTACGATCTCGAGTACGGCAGCGACGCCCTCGAGGCTCATCGTGATTCGTGGACCAGCGGCAGCAGGGTACTGATCGTCGACGATGTGCTTGCGACGGGGGGTACCGCGCGAGCTGCCGGCCAGCTGGCGAAGGGGCTCGGGGCGGAGGTGGTGGGGTGGAGCTTTCTCCTGGAGATCCAGGCACTTGGCGGACGGGCTCGGCTGGAGGGCGCGCCGTGTCACGTGCTCGCCAAGCGGTAAGGCTTGGGGTTGCCCGAGACGGGCAGGACGTCCATTTTTCCGAGTTCCGGATGAACACGCCCTCGTGGCCAGGCCAGATAGCAAGTTAGGCGCAGAAAATACCTGAGGGCTCGTGAGGCAACTTCTGGCCGGACAGATGGTTATGTTAGCCCCCGTAGCTCAGATGGATAGAGCAGCAGTTTCCTAAACTGTTGGCCGCGTGTTCGAGTCACGCCGGGGGCATTCGGGCGCCGGCTGGTCGACGCCGCCATTTTTACTCAACCTTTGTTGCTGGATTTACATGGCCACCACCGTGGAACCCACACGACCTCGGACCTCAGCTGCATCTACGGTCCCGACGCCTTGGTATAAGAACCGGCGACGTCACATCATCGCCGCAGCGGCAATTGTGGCCGCCATTGCCGTCGTAGCGTGGTTCGTCGTGGCCAGTGGTAAGCGGAAGGAAGAGTTTGCCGCCCGGAGCCTGAACCAGGCGAGAACCGCCGCCGAAGCAGGCAACCTGCCGCTTGCGTCGAGCGAGCTGCAGAAGCTGATCTCGGCTTATAAGGGAACTGACGCGGCCAGCGAAGCGGTGATTACTCTGAATCAGGTGCGAATGGTCAACGGCCAAAATGAGCTTGCGGTCGTGGGCCTTCGTGAGTTCCTGAATAGCAATCCTCCCGAGCAGTATCGCACCCCGGCAACTGGTCTACTGGCGGCGGCCCTGGAGAACGCCAAACAGTGGGATGAGGCCGGGAAAGCCTACACGCAAGCCGCGAACGCGGCCGAGGTGGAGTACCTGAAGGCTCAGTACCTGGTCGACGCCGGCCGTGCTTATCGGCTGGGAGGCAAGCTGGAAGAGGCCGCGCGCTCGTATCGGACGATCCTCCAGAAGTATCCCAAGTCGAGCAGCGTCACCGAGGCTCAGGTACGGCTCGCGGAGATAACGGATGGCAAGATGTAAGGACCCTATGACGGGGGTGACGGACAGGGGC
This sequence comes from uncultured Gemmatimonadales bacterium, assembly GCA_963730915.1. Lineage (GTDB taxonomy): Bacteria > Gemmatimonadota > Gemmatimonadetes > Gemmatimonadales > GWC2-71-9 > CAVVWJ01. Next base: position 1,213,559 of record CAVSTR010000005.1, read on the forward strand.
CTGGGGTGCGGGCCCCTTCTTTTTAGCTGGAAATCGAAAGGACGTATAAGATATGTTATGTTAAGTCAGCCTGGGGAAAACTGTGGAGAACTGTGGATGCAGACGTTTCCCTATTTCTTATCATGTTGTTACGGAATAACTTAGAGCGGTTTTCCACGGTGCGGCTGGTGCGATCTTATTCTGCGTCCTGACCTTCCCACACTCCTCGATAGAGCAACCGGCCTTGTCCGGCCAGCCAAATCTCGGAGGCACGAGGCCCCTGCAGGCGGGCTCGCACGGTCAGCTCAGGCCCTCCCCTGCTTCGGAACCTGACCGGCAGTGATGCCTCGCCCCGCGAGCCGAGAGCCAACGCGGCAGCGACCGTCCCGGTTCCGCACGCCAGCGTCTCACCTTCGATGCCACGCTCAAAGGTTCGGATCAGCCAGGGCGCATCACCATCGCCATTCCGGCTGATGAAGTTCACGTTTGCTCCTCCCGGCCCGGTTCGATGGTCGAATCGAAGGCGAGCTCCCCGGCCGAGGACATCGGCAAGCTCCACGTCAGCGACCCGGACGACGAGATGAGGCACACCGACCGTCCCCAGAGACAGCCATTGCTCACCGGAGGACGCTTCTATTTCGGGTATGTCACGTGGCAGATCCACGTCCGGGAGGCTGATCTCCGCCTCGTCATGGTTGGCCCGGGAGATGACCCGGACCATCCCCGCATCTGTCAGGAGGCAGAACTCCCCAGCCGGCACCATCTCCAGCTCGACTGATAGGCGCCCGCTACACAGGGCGGCATTTCCGCACATAGCCCCGTGGGATCCATCCGAGTTCCAGTAGGACATCCGGACAGTTCCTGGAGCACCTGGCGTGAGAATGACCAGTCCATCGGCGCCGATGCCGGTCCGGCGATCGCAGAGGGTTCGCACCCGGCGTGGGCTCCAGCGTTCAGGCTTTGTGGCCCGGCCATCCAGCATGACAAAGTCGTTGCCGGAGCCGGTCATCTTATAGAAGAGTGTTCCCTTCATAGCCGGCCTATCATGGCCTGGAGCCGCAGCCACCAGACCATCCAGATTGCCTCGCGAACGATGCGCTTATTCATCTTGCTCTGGCCTTCGACGCGATCGGTGAACACGATCGGGATCTCGATCAGACGAAATCCTTTTTTCCATGCCCGAAAGCTCATCTCGATCTGGAAGGAATAGCCGTTCGAACGCACCTTCTCGAAATCGATCGCCTGCAGGACCTCTCGGCGGAAGCACTTGAACCCTCCGGTGGAATCCGCCAACGGCAAGCCGGTGATCCAGCGGGCGTATTGGTTGGCGCCGACCGACAGCAGCAGGCGTGAAATCGGCCAGTTGATCACGTTTACCCCAGTGCGATAGCGTGACCCGATCACGACATCCGCCTCGTTTGCCGCCCGCACGAAGTCGCCCAGAAACTTGGGATCGTGGGAGAAGTCCGCGTCCATCTCGAAGATGAGGTCGTAGTTCCGCTCCAAGGCCCAGCGAAACCCTGCAATGTACGCCTTCCCCAAGCCCGATTTCGAAGAGCGATGCAGCACGTGTACCCGCGGTGTAGACGCCGCCAGCTCATCCGCCAGCTGTCCGGTTCCATCAGGTGAGTTGTCATCGACCACCAGCACCTCGAGCCGAGGATCCTGCTGTAGGATCGCCGGTACGACGAGGGGCAGATTCACCCGCTCGTTATAGGTCGGAACCACCACGAGAAGACGATCAGCCACCGGCGCGGCGACGATGCAGGACGGCTGCAACGAGGGTCAGGAGAATGACCGATGCCCAGGTAATCATGGTGACGGTCGACGCGGTGCGAACAATCGAGGGCCGGTAGCGCATCGTCACCCGATACTCTCCGCCTCTCGTCAATGGTACCGCCATGAGCGCATGGTTAGCCCGAAGCACCGGTACAGGTACCCCGTCGATCTCTGCCTCCCACGAGGGATGGTAGCTACGACTGACGTGGAGCAGCGCCGGGCCCGTGGTCTGAACTCGTACGACCAGTGTATCGTCGCCATTTCCCTCGATGGTGGCCGTGCCGGTGCCGCCTGCCTGGCCGACTGACAGAACCGGCTGCTCCACGATCGTAGTTTTCGCCGGATCGAAGGTGGGGGACCACAATGTCGCGATTCTACGGACCGAATCCGGCTCCACTTGAATTTCGGGAACCACTGCAGCACCCGGCAAGGCTCCATCATTGACGTACACCGCGACCCGCTGGTCCGCGCCGAGGAGTCGAAATCCGGGTAAATCGATCTGGCCCGGCAGCAGCACGTACCGACCAGCGAGGGCGCGAAGCGCGGCGCTACTCAGAAAACCGACCCAGTACTGTTCGAGCTCGGTTGTGGTGCGAGCGGACTGCCGAACGTTGTATCGTGTCAGATCGTTGTACCACCGCAGCTGATTGCCATGGTAGCCGAAAACCTCAGGTACACCGTAGCTCGCCAGGAAGCCTTCGGAATACACCCCTCCCACACTCAGCACCCGCTCCCCGGGGGCCAGCCTTGCTCGAAGGGCGTCGATGCCGGGATCCACGGGAAAGAACTCGTCGTAACGAACCACCTGGATGTAGCGATTATCCACCCGCAGGAGATCAGCGACCGTGAGCGCCGTAATCACCAGCACCAGATGCGTTGCCCTGAGGGTGCCGCGGCTCCAGAGATAGACGGAAGCCCATGCGGCGGCGCACAGCAGGAGAACGATGAAGGCGCCGGCTGTGAGTCGGGGCAAATTCGCTGCGAACGCTGCCGCCCTGTCGGTTGCGTCGGCGCCTCCGAATAACGACTTCCACATGGCATAAAAACCGGTTCCGCCCGCCAGCGTCACTACCAAGAGGAGCAAGGCTGCGCCACCAGCGATCGCGAGACCGAGGGACATGGCTCGGCGGGCCCGGAGATCGCCGGCGACTACCACTCGTTCAATCAGCATCGCGGCCAGAAGTGTCAGTGCTACAATCGCGAGATATGTCGCCAGGCTGGGAGCCCTGAAGTTCTTGAGTCCGGGTACCACGGAGTAGAGCAGTTTGAAGACTGGTGTCCCCGCCCCCAAGGCGTAAAGGAGCGAGATGCCCGCCAGTGCGCCCAGACCCCAACGCCTCCGGTCTCCCTGTAATCCTGCGAGCGCAGCAACTCCGAGCACCAGCACCAGGGCTCCTCCATATTCGGAGTTGTGCTTGAACGGATTCTTTCCCCAGTACGTTTGTGCCTGGACGTCGGTTCCGGAGAAATCCGGAACGAAGAGCGATGCGGCTTCCTCAGCGTGAAGGGACCAGCTCGCCGAGTACTCAAAGCCGCGGCCGGGTCCGGCGCGGGGCGAGTCTTCACGGAGGTAGCGATACATCGGGAGTAGCACTACAGCCGCTATTCCCGCGGCGGTCACGACCGAAACCATGCCCCCAGCCAAACCATGGGATAGGAACGCCCCACCTTGGTGTCGAAGCACCCACAGGCTGGCGAGGGCGTACACCGCCAGAGTCAGATAGGCGTAATAGGCAAGCTGCGGATGCGCGACGACCATCAACCCCGCTACCACACCAAGCCATATGAATCGCACCCAAGATTGCCGGCTCAGTGCTGTGACGAGCAGCCACAGAGCGCCGGGAAAGAGTGCGGTGACATACATCTTTCCGTCCTGTCCTCCCCAGACCAGGCTGACCAGATTGGCCGACAGCAGGTAGGCGCAGCCTGCAAAGAGCGCCACCAGCCGGCGAGTCCCGAATGCTCTGGCCGCCAGATACATGAATACGCCGGCGAGGTAGACATGGAGAATCAGCTTCCACGCCAGAGCGCTCGTCAGTGGGAGCAGGAAATGAAGGATCGATGCCGGGTAGAGAATGTCCCCACTTCCTGCTTCGATCGTCGGCACGCCTCCGAACAGATACGGGTTCCACAGGGGAAGACGGCCGAGTGCGCGAATGTGCTCGACGAAGAACTTCCGAAACATGATTCCAGCGGCGATGGTGTCCTGACCCATCAGCATGGAGCCTTCACCGCTGACCAGGTATTCACGGAAGAGCAGCAGCGTGAGCACGCCCATGACGACGAACGGAGCCCAGCGGGGAACCTGATCGAGCTCGGACGTCCGCGTGTGTTCCAACTCAGGCGCCTCGTACCGATGCTGGAGTCGCCGGGCGCCGCGTCAGCAGCAAGGAGACGGCGGGTAATAGCTCAGTGGCAGTCAACAGCAGCCGGCTCGCCACCGCCAGGGCAGCTGCGGGCTTGAGTCCGATCTGACCGGACAGCATGAGAAGAAAGACCGACTCGCGCGGGCCCAGGCCGCCGGGTGCGAAAAGCGCCAAGAAACCCACGATGTAGGAGCACGTGAACACCCCGATGGCCTGGGGTAGACTCAAATCGACAACAGGCAATAGTCCTCGAGTAAGAAGAAGGAGGGCAAGCCCGTACGAGCACCATGCCAAGACGTTGGCTACGAACCCCGCACCAAGAACCACCGGGGAGATCGCGCGCAGCCTGGGCCAGGAGCTCGGCAACAAACTGCTGATCCAATCGAGGGCCGGCTGCCATGTCAGTCCAACGCCCCCGAGCACGGATAGGAGAATAATCAGTGCCAGAAGCGGCCCGCTTCCCTGCCCCACAGATTGAAAAACCTCGGGTGCGGTCATGGCGACGACTGCAGCACCGCTCGTCAGCGATAGTACCTGGAGGACCAACGCGCCGGCCACCGCAGCGGATGGATCGACACCAGCGCGCTGAGCCAGCACCGCCGCTCCCGCGAGAGCCCACACCTTGCCCGGGACATACTTCCCGAAACTGGCCAAGAACCAGATCCTGACAGCAGCGAAGAATGGTAGGCGCTCGCCCATACTGACGACCACTCTCCGCCACGCTTCGATGAGTACGGCGTAGGTGCCGAATACCACCAGCACGCTGGCCGCGATCCAAGTGGGGGCAAACCGCCATTCGATATGTTGGGTCCGGAGGCTTTGCCAGTTCATCGCGACCGATCGGACGGCGAGCCCAACCACCACCAATCCGATCACCACCTGAAGCGCTCGCCAGATTTTACGCTGCACCGGTGCTCCGTCCGGCTTTCACCTGGACCTGTACCACGTCGCCCAATTCGTCCTCGATGGTGACGACGGCCCGCTGTCCCCCCGAGGTGCTGAGCGCAACCCTGCCGTCGGCCATAACCCGTGTGGCTCGGACCGATCGCCGGAAACGCCGCCACTGAACGATCCTGTGAGCCGTAGCGAAGTACGGCCTGTCATCCGCCAGTGCCTGGAGGAGACTCACGAAAGCGGGCTCCGCTCCTGGAAATCCGAGCGCCTCCATGGTATTTGGGTGCCACAGTCCTACCCACACGCCCTCGGCCGACTTGCATTCGCGCGCCAGTTCACGCGCATCCTCGATCCAGCGTCCGGGCTCTTCCACTCCGGCGTACTTGCTGAGGGCTCGATCCATCCACATCAACGGCAGGATGTCCAGTGGCATTGCCGTTCCGAGTTCCGCGTCCCAGGCAGGGACGACATCGGCGACGCCAAGACGGAATCCGTTACGATCAGCAAACCCCCAGGACGCGTCGTATTCGAACCCACTGTCCACCATGAGTCGCTGCGTGCGACCCGGGCGCATCCGGAGAAAATGTTGCCGGGTACCCTCGACCTGTGATCCGGTGAGACGACTGAGGGTGCGCCGCTCGTCCGTCATCACTTTTGCATCGTGGACGGTAGCGAAGCTACCGTGCAGCCCGATCTCGTGACCGGCATGCGCCAGGTCGGAGAGGATCCGGCGCGCCGGCGCCCCGTCGGCATGGTAGGTCGCGTCCCCGGCGATGATGGACCGGAGAGTGGGCTGAGAGCAGATCACGAACCACGTCGCTCGGATGCGATGATGGGCTTCGAGCTGGAGAATTGAATGAATGCCGCGGCCCACCGGGTCGCGTCGAATGCTCCGCCGCGCAGCCCGCGCAACCCGCGACACGATGTCCCAGTTTCCCTTTGCTCCCAACTGCGCGATTCGGAGCATCGGAAACAGAGGCCACCAGTCTACCACATCGAGATCATGGCTCACGACGGCGGCCCAGCGGTGCCGTTCCGGCCAGGGAGCCAGGGTTCGAACCGGGCGCCGGCCCGCCACCGCGAGCACCGCCTGGCGAAGCTCGTTGGCCAGCAGAGACACGACTGGTCTCCTGCTCTGGCCGGCCGCCACCAGAGGGTTGTCGCTCGCAGGCACCCGGCCATGGCGATCGGCAGCGTTCGAACGCTGCTCGGTGGCTCCGCCGGCGACTTCGGCGACAGCACGGAGTGCTGCAGTGGAGATCTGCACCTGCCCATTCAGGCGTTCGAGTGCCGCTCGCGGACTCAAGTCCGCCGCTGGGGAGCCCGCCGTCCTCCGATCTCCGATGGTGACTCGCACCAGATCCACGGCAGACTGCTCGGCGACCAGCAGCCGTGAGAGATCGAGGAGGACGTCCAGCCCGTAACGCTCCGCTGGCGGCAGCAGGTCCCGAACCGGATCGAGAAGGATCACTGCCACCCCATCGTGGGAACGAGCTCCCGTACAGTTCGCGCCGGTTGTCCAGCCACTACGTGGAGCGAGGGGACGCTGGAAACCACGACGCTGTTCGCTCCAACCACGGCCCCGCGACCAATATGAACACCCGGCAGAATGACGCAGCCAGCGCCGAGCCAGGCGTCATCTTCGATGACGATAGGCCCCGCCGCGAGCGGGGCGAATCCGCGGATGAGAGATTGATTGGGGTGAGACGAAGTCACCAGGGTAACGCGGGGCGCGATGCTGACACGATTGCCGATAGTCACATTGCCGCGTTCGGTGAGCTCCTCGACGATGAGCAGGTCGTCGGCGATGTAGACATCGCGCCCGATCGAAAAACCGCAAGCGCGCAACAGCGTGACACGCCAGCCGGGAAAAAAAGCATTCCGAGCCCAGCGCTTCAGGATCTTCTTGCGAAGGCGCCACGCGAAGGTCACGAGCTATCCCAGGTAGCGGTAGAGGCCAGACCCTAGGCGTGCGATGCCAGTCGGAAGGCGGGACCAGACGGCTGCTACGGCCGCCATGGAGCCGCGGTCGCGGGGAGCGAGGTTCAGACCGGCGGGTGCTGGCCAGTAATCATAGGCCAGCGGTATAGCCTGTCCACCCCAGCGCCGCTTGAACTCCACCAGCCCTTCCTGCTCTGGCGCAGCCCGTCCCATATCGAAGCGACAACCTGCTGCTATCGCGTCCTTGATCGCAGTCCATAGCAGCAGATGATTGGGCCGATGCTCCAGGTGCACTGGGTCTGATGCACCGAAGCCGTAGATCCAGGAACGCGGCCCTTTCCAGATCGTGATTGCGGCGGCTCGACCACCGGTGCTGGTGAGAGCCAGATACAAGTCGGCCAGGCCGGCCGACTGCAGCCGGCGGCACCCCTCGACGAAGAAGCGACGTGGGGGTGCGGGAAGACCATGGCCGTGCGCCGTCCGCTCCTCCAGCTCCGCCATGATGAGCCAGTCGTCTGCGGTGTCACCGCGGCGGATTTCGAGTCCGGCCTTTCCGGCCTTCTTGATGCTTCGCTGGGTACTGCCCCCGTGGAGCTGCGACCACACGGCGGTCTCGCCACCCTCGGTAGGGACTTCGTACGTGGCGTAGCGGCTCACACGCTGAAAACCCGGTGCCTGCGGGTGCTCTCCCCGGGATTTAATCTCGAGCCGGGAAATTCGGCGGTCACGAGCTTCCTCCAAGACGGCCATGCTCAGGGCGGACGCCGTCGCCGCATCGAGCGCAAGCGGCCCGGCCGCGTAGCTGAAGGGCAGAGCTGACCAGCCTTCTCGGCCCGAGGAGCGGGGGGATCTCAGCGACCGCCAGCAGACCATGTAGCTCTCCATTGTGCCGAGCGGAGTAACAGTCCATTCGCAGCCGGTACATGTCTGCCAGACATTGAACCCACTCGGGCCGGTGATAGAACGTGCCATTGGCCTCAACAAAGGCGCGCCAGTCCGGCGCCGGGTCAGCGGACCGGTTGATGGTCAGCGACGGCATCGTAGATCTCGAGAAAGCGCGGTATGGCCGCGTCGGGTGAGTACGTACGAAGAGCATAGGCAGAGCCCTCACCGATGAGCCGATGGCGCAAAGCGTCGTCCGTGAGCAAACGCTGGATTTGATCCGCCAGGTCGATCGGGTCTCCATCTTTTGCGAGCAGCCCGGTCCGCTCGTGAACCACGACCTCGGGTATGCCGCCGGCGGGTGTGCCTACCACCGCCGAGCCGGACAGCAGCGCCTCCACAAGTGTTAGCCCAAGTCCCTCTGCCCGACCCCGGCTCGGTAGCACTGTCACCGTGCTGACGCCGTACTCGGCTGCCATCTGGGACTGAGGAACGAACGGGGACCATGTGACATGTCCCCGATGCCCAGGCTCGTAGCCTGGGCGAGCAGATCTGATTGCAGCGGACCTTCACCGAGGATCTTCAATTGACAGGCGACCCCCCGGCGGATGAGCTCAGCCAGGGCGCGTATGAGCACATCCACACCTTTGCTGGCCACGAGGTTCCCCGCGTAGAGAATGCGGGGTGGTTGCAGCTTCGAAAATCGTTTCCCCTCGCTGAACGTGGCCGTATCTACCGGCATCGGCGTGACCTGGACATCCCTTTGCAACGAGGGAAGTAGTCGGCGAAGATCTCGTGCCAGGAAGTCGGATACGGTGCTCACACGGGCCGCCCGCTCGAAGACCGGGCCGGCCAAGGTTTGAACCAGGCTACCACGTTCGAGCAGGCGGACGTCCGAGCCGTGGCAGGTGAGGATGTAGGGTATGGCGGTTCGGCTCACAAACCATCCTGATGGCAGCCACCAGTGGGCATGAACCACGTCTGGTGAGAACTCCTTGATGGCGCTCCGAACGGCTTTGCGAAATGCGACGAGGAACCCCGGGAAACCAAGCGCCGCGAGCGGCGACCGCAGCGTCCTTCCGTGAAGATTGCCGGTGTATGCGACGCGCTCGAGAGCATCGGGACCATAGCGAAAGCGGCGGACCCGGACCCCTGCAACCTGTTCGGTGACCGATGTTCCCGGTGCATGGGGAGCGATCACCTGAACCTCGTGTCCTCGGGCTGCCGCTCCCAGAGCAACACGGGCCACGAAGGCGCCGGCAGGATCACCGGGGAAGCGTGGATAGTTGTGGGTGACGGTGAGCAGCCGGAGACGCCTAGCTGGCAAGGGCATGCCGGTACCATCCCTCGCACAGTTCGGCCGCCTGCGCGGGGGCGAGTCGGGCGCGCCACGATTCGCCCACCAGGCGTCCCATTGCCAGGCGATCTGGATCGCGTTGTAGATCGAGAACCGCCTGGGCGAGGGCCTCGGGCGAAGGAAGCGTGAGGCGGCCGGGTCCAGACTCCGGCACAACCTCCACCGCCGCGCCACTGTCCCAGCACGCCACCACGGGAACTCCACAGGCGAGCGCCTGAACCGCGGCAGGAGCTACCCCCTCACCTCGATCGGTCAACAGCAACACGTCGGCGCGCTCGAGATAGCTCCTTGCCTCGACTTCCGTTCTCGCTCCCACGAATCGGACCAGCGAAGCAATACCAAGCCGGGTGGCCCGCTGTTCGAGGGCCGACCGTTCAGGACCGTCCCCAATGATCGTGAGTGGAAAGTCGTGCCCGCAGGAGACGAGCTCGGCCACCGTTTCAAGAGCCAGCTCGACTCGTTTCGCAGGGGTGAGCCCGGCGATGACGACCGCGCCGCTTCCGCCACGGGTCCAGGGATAGCCGCGAGTGTCAGCCGGCATCGGGTGAATGTGGGACGGGTCAATGAAGCGACCGGCGGCAGCCTGCACCCAATTGCCCACTTCTCGCGATACCACCGTGAGCACGGAGGCGCGCTGAAGAATCGGCCGGGCCATCGAGCGTGCCGTCCGAGAACGGAGCAGAAGTGCCCCGTCTGGGCCATCCACGGTCAGCACCACCGGAATACCTGACGGAACCGCGTACCCGACCGGCAACCAGGAATGTGCGTGCAGGATATCCGCTCCATCCGTGATTTCCTTCTGCGCGGCGGCTTTCATGGCACTTCGAAAGCGACGCAAGGCGAGCCATCCGAGGGGGCTTCTGAGCGCCGACCCGAGTCGATCGCTGGATGCGATCCAGTCGCGGACCGAACGCGCCAGCCGCACCCGGGAAACTGAAACACCGTCGACCTCGATCTCACCGGTGTCATCACTCGGGGCGACGACGTGCACGAATATCCCGCGCCGTAACAGTGCCCGGGCAAGCGCAGCGAGCGAGCCACTCGAAGGATCGCCTGGCCGGCCGAGGATAGTTATGGGTCAGGAAGACGACCCGCACCGATCAGTCCCGAACGTCGGGCTTCTCGAGCCGAGCGAGGCCGCGAGCGATCTCTCGGTTCTCTTCGCGCATGCCGGCGATGATCTCGCCGAGGAAGCCGAAGCCGAACAGGACGATGCCGCTGATCACCATCATCTCTACCAGATTCAACAGCGGCCGCAGACCGATGCCGTACCCGAAGCGCAACACCAGGGCGACGATGCCGGCCAGAAAGCCGATCACGAAGAGGATCGCTCCACCGACGCCGAAAAACAGCATCGGTTTACGTCCGAATCTCAGCTGGAACCAGACGGAAATCAGATCGAAGAGCCCGACCGGAATTCGCTTCCAGTTGAACTTGGAAATGCCGGCACGACGAGGATAGAGTGGAACCGGAAGTGACGTGAGGCGGTACCCGTCGGCCGCGGCGATCACGACCATGTAGCGATGCCAATCGGGCCGAAGTGGCACGCCCAGCATGACCTCTCGCCGATATGCCTTGACCGAGTTGAGATCGGTGACCCGCACGCCAAAAAGCCAGCGGCACAGCGTGTTGTAGACATTCGAGACGAAGGCCTTCTCGTACTTGCCCTGCTTCGTCCCTGTGACGATATCGGCCCGCCCCTCGAGGATGGGAGCGACCAGTCCGGGAATGTCCTCGGGCAAGTACTGGAGGTCGGCGGGATAGAAGACGAAGACGTCTCCGCGGGCAATATCTCCGGCGGATCGCAGGCTGTCGGCGATCCCGCGCTGGCGCCGGTGGCTCACTACCCGCAGGAACGGGTACTGACGTTCCAGCTCTCGCAACACGCGATCACTGGCGTCTCGCGAACCATCATTGACGATGATGACTTCGAAGGAGAAGCCTGCCGGCGAGAGCGCAGTGGCGCACCGCTGGAGGAACTCGGGAAGGTTGTCCGCCTCGTCCTTGGCCGGGACGAGCACGCTCACATCCAGCGTCTCGACCGGAAGGACGGTCATACTCGCTTCCGCATGCGCGCCGGAAGGATGCCCAGCTGGTCGCGGTACTTGGCGACCGTACGGCGGGCGATCTGAATTCCCTGCTCCTGGAAGAGGTGTACGATCTGCTGGTCGGTCAACGGTTTCCCGCTGTTTTCTTCGGCCACCATTTTCTCGAGCTTGGCGCGGATGGATCGTGCGCTCGCGTCCTCGCCCGAGGCGGTCGAAAGAGCGCTCGAGAAGAAGAACTTCAACGGGAGGACGCCCCGAGGGGTCTGCACATACTTCTCGTTGGTCACCCGGCTCACGGTGGATTCGTGCATGTTGATCACCTCGGCCACCTCACGCAGCGTGAGCGGCTTGAGGTACTCGATCCCCTTTTCGAAAAAGTCCCGCTGCCGGTCGACGATGAAATTCATGACCTTGAGCATGGTTTGACGGCGCTGCTCGATCGCCTGAATCATCCAGTTCGCGCTGTTCATCTTGGAGGCGATGAATTCGCGGTTCTCCGGAGTCATCTTCTTCTTGTCGCGCGCGATCTCCTGATACGAACGGCTCAGGCGCAACCGGGGCATGCCGGTATCGTTCAGGAATACTTGATAGCGATCTCCGATCTTTTCGACGATCAAATCTGGGATGATGTATCCATCACTCTGCTGCGAGTACTTGAGCCCGGGCTTGGGGTCGAGCCGCGACAACTGATCCGCTGCCGTCTGCACCGCCGCGGGCTCGACACCGAAGCGCTTCGCCAGGTCGTTCCAGCGGTGGGCGATAAGATCGGGAAACGCCTCGGAGACCAGGCGGTATGTCAGAGACGACGTATCGGCCAACTCAACGAGTTGAATCAGGAGGCACTCCCGCAGGTCTCTGGCTCCAGTGCCCGATGGATCCAGGCGCTGCATGACGAGCAGCATCTCCTCGGCTTCCTGCATGGTGTACAACGGCGGAGAGGAGGCGGACGGTGCGGCGGCGGTTGGTGATGCGGCGGAAGAAGGAGCGGCGGAGCGGCGGAAGATGCTGAGGCGGAAGATGCTGAGGCCGAAGCTACTGATGCGGACGTGGCAGGTCCTTCCGCTCTGTCGGCTGTTTCATATTCCCCATCTTCGCTGTCCGCCTCTTCACCTTCCGCGTCTTCATCTACCGCCCTGACGTGCCCCTGCAGCAGAAGATTCACCGAGTTCAGGATGTCCTCGAGCGAAGCGGCGAGGTACCCCTCCTCGTTGATATTCCCCAGAAACTCCTCGGCCAGCAGCAGCTGTCGGGGAGTCAGAGTGAGCATCTGAAGCTGATCGCGTAGATGGTCGATTAGGTTCCGGCTTTCGACCGTGACCGGCTCGGTGTATTCCAGCTGCTCGTATTGCTCGCGGGTGCCGCCCACCTCGAAGCCGTTGAGGAGAATCTCTTCCCAGTCGACCTCATCCTGTTTGTCCTTCTGCTCCTTCTCCTTCTCAGCGGTCTGCTGTTCCGGCGTCTCGTCCTCCGGCTCCAGCAGCTCCAGGAAGGGGTTAGCCAGCAGCTCCTGCTTCAGGTGTTGCTGCAGGTCCATCATCGGCATGTACAGCATGTCCATGGCCTGGTAGAGCCGCGGATTTACCCGCAGCTCCTGACGCAGGCTGGTATGCTGCGACAGGCCGGTCCTCATGCCGCTGCCTCCAGCCGAGCGCGGAGACGCGCGGTGAGGGTGGGCCCAAGGTACAGCTGGGCGACCCGGTCATCGTAGACCAGGTCGCGTACGGTGCCCGCTGCCTGCACTTTGCCTTCGAACATGATGTAAGCCCGATCTACGATGTCGAGGGTTTGCTCCACATTGTGATCCGTGATCAGCACGCCGATACCACGATGCCTGAGGCCGGCCACGATGGTCTGAATATCGTGCACCGCAATAGGGTCAACACCAGCAAACGGCTCATCGAGCAACATGAACTTGGGGTCTGCGACGAGCGCGCGCGTGATCTCCAGGCGCCGCCGCTCACCACCGCTCAACGTATAGGCCTTGCTCTTCCGCAAATGCTTTATCGACAGCTCATCCAGCATGCGATCCAGGCGACTGTACCGCTCGTCGCGGCTGAATCCTCTGGTCTCCAATATGGCCAGTACGTTCTCCTCGACTGTCATCTTGCGAAAGACGGAGGGCTCCTGGGCCAGATAACCGATTCCATTGCGTGCACGCTGGTACATCGGCATCTCGGTGAGCTCCACGCCGTCCAGACGAACGCGACCCTCGTCCGGGCGAATGAGGCCCGTAATAAGGTAGAAGGTCGTAGTCTTTCCCGCGCCGTTGGGTCCGAGAAGTCCGACGATCTCTCCCTGCTCTACCTGAACGGTGACGTCGTCCACCACGCAGCGTCCCTTGAAGCTCTTGCTCAGATGCAATCCCTCGAGGAGGCTGGTAGACGAACCCTTTCTGGTAAATGACTTGGCTCGCTGGGCTGCACGCCGGGCAGAAGCAAGTAGCGCTTCATAGACCGCCTGCCGCTCTTCCTGTGTCGGACCCCACCAGCCCACGCGCGGTCGAACGGTCTGCCAGTACCCGCTGCTGGTATCGAGGATCCACCCCTCGGTTGCAAGCCGCGGGAGTACCGACCCCCTGAGGTGATGCCGAACCTCGTCGCCGGAAACTTCCTGGTCGGCATCACCCGTGGGCTGGTAACACGCCAGATACGCCTCCCGATAGCTGTGCACCAAATCCGAGAAGGCGATAGTCTCCGTCGGCCCTGCTGCCCGGACGATGGCCGCCAGCCCGATGGGGACGGATGGATCGCGATCTCCCAGTGCCGCGACCCACTCGGGTGCGGCGGTCACCGAGCGCCCACTGGCCGAGCGGGTATCGTATCGCTGCGGGCGGGAGCCGAGTCAGGGCGAGCCGGCGTCTCGGCCGCCTCCAGCTGAACGCCATCCACCTGTCCTCTGATATCCACGCGGTCGACGCCGCCCCGGGGAGTCTTGCTCATTGTCATGACGATGACGTCTCCGCGCGCGTAGTTGATCGATGGACGCGTCGGAAACTTCGCGTTCGCTTCCACATGATAGGATTGCGCCCCTTTTCTGGCGACGATCCGGTTGAGTGCCGGCCGCGGCGTGCCGGCCGAGTCTCGCTGCACGAAGGTGGCGACCACCGTGTCACCGCGAATCCAATCCCGCTGCTTGCTCGCCGAGTCGATCGTCCCGCCGAGCCAGGCCGCGCCGAAACCGCGTACCTCCTTGAGCTGCTGCCCAGGGGTATCGAGTGCGAGGGAATCGGCGCGCATTGCATAGGCGGGCGAGTTCGCATAGGGCCTGATCGAATCGCCCCACGCGAGTGTCTGGTCGAGCTTCCGATTGTTCAGGTCCAACCCTATGGTATCGGCCACAAGATCCCATTCCTTGCTGACAGCGTGGCCAGTGCCCTTGGCGGTTACATACGTGAGCTCCCGCTGGTCCAGCTTCAGATCGAGACGCCGGCCGGAGATGTTGAAACTGTCACGGCTCAGTCCACGCATGATCGGATTACCTCCGACCAAGGTTCCGTCGCCCTTCCCGGTGTCCAGTCGGAGCGAATCCGCTTTCGCGGCGAAATCGCTGCGGTCGATCGTGACCTTGCCTCCGCCCCACAGCCGGTCGTTGCCTTTGAGCCGCACGCGATCGGCTACGATGATGTACGGCTCACTTGCTCGACCACCGGGAGTTGCCGTCGCATACTGAATGCGTGGTCGTCCGGTGGAGTACATCTCCATGGTATCCCGCACACCTTTGACCACTCGGAAGTAGTCCATGGCAGGGCCGTTGAGGGTCGAGCCGTTCCGCAGGTTCTTCGTGACCACCCGTCCGCGCGCCTCCCACTTCTCACCCTTCTTGTAGTACGTGCCGCGATCGGCATCCATGGTCAGGGTCGAGTCGCGGTATTTCACATTGCCGATGAACTGCACGACATCACCGCCATAGGCAGCAACGCTGTCACTCTGCATCGTGAGCTGCTGTCCTCGACAGCTGAGCCTCACATTTCCACCTGCGAAGTAGTTCGTGCCTCTGGCGGTTTCGTTGACGCTTCCCTGACGGTCGACGTTATCGATTTGAAAGACGCACCGGTCGTTCTGGGCCGCGGCTGGGTTTGCTATAGTCACGAGAATGAGCGCGGACATACCAAGCAGGTGAGCGGGGCGGCGGGGCCGTTTCACGCTTGCACGATGCCACAAGCTTTCCTGCAGCTGAAAGAAGCCGCCCCCCTGTCCCGGTGCCCCGCTGCCCCGCCTCATTGTCCCGGCAACAACAGACCCTCACCCGAGACTCCTCGGGGACGGTCCGTCACGACATTCTTGAAGTCAGGATCCGAGCGAAAGCTGTTGCCCTCCAGGTGCTCGGCACCCCGATCGAACGAGAACTGCTTGTCGGTCATGATCTGGTTGGTAGCATTGTCGTACCGCAGGGACTCGGTCGTGAGTCTCCGGCCGTCGGGTGATACGACCCGGACGTTTCCAGTGGCTTCCATGGAACCGTCCTGCCAGCGATACGTCCCACGTCGTGCGGTGAGTGTGGAGCCTTCCTCGCCCTTGAGATCGAAAAAAACCACCTTGATGTTGCGCAGTTCCGTGATCTGGGTCGGCTCGTAGTAAAAGGCAGTATCCGCCTCAACCCTGCTGCGCCGCACGCCATCATTGGTCACATAGTGGGAGAAGCCCTCCAGCACCTGGTCCGCACTATCAGGAGCCTGCACAGTGGTGGTGGGGCGTACGCCTGTGTCCTCACAGGAGACCGTTGAGAAGCCGGCGAGCAGGGAGAGGACGAGACGGGTCTTCTTCCTCACTGTGACGCCACCCCTGCGGTTTGCTCACTGAAATATCGCGAGAGTATGTCCTGCCAGTCTCCGCGCGCCCGGAGAATAGCCTCCACAATCTCTCGGACGGCTCCGTGTCCGCCGGCGGCGCGGGTCACATGCGCGGCAACGGCTTTGACATCGGGCACCGCGTTGGCAACCGCGATAGGGAGGCCCACCTTTCGAAGCACCGGCAGGTCCGCCAGATCGTCTCCCACGAACGCGGCATCACTCCAATTCAGTCCGTGCCGCTGCAGTACCTCCCCAAACGCCGCAGCCTTGCGAGGCCCGGGCACCTGCAATACCTCCTCGACTCTCAGCTCCGCGGCGCGGAGCGCAGTCGCCTCCGATTTCCTGCCGCTGAGCCACACCACCGGGAGGCCGGCGGTGCGAAGCAGTATGAGCCCGAGGCCATCCTGAATGTCGAAGCGCTTCAGCTCTACCCGCTCTCCGCCAACGGGGCCGATAAAGACGCCATTGTCGGTTAGAACGCCGTCCACGTCGAGACCGATCAGACGAACCCGCCGGGCCGCTGTCGTGCTCAGCGTGTTCATACCCTGGCTCGGCCCCAGATCTCGAGCGTCTGTGCAACGAGGTCCGCCAGTTGATCGAGGGGCCATTGAGTGGCAGGGTCGCTGGAGGCGTGAGCTGGGTCCGGGTGCGTTTCGATGAAGAAGCCATCGGCACCGGCGGCTGCGGCTGCAGCGAGCAGCGGCGGGATGAACTCTCGCTGGCCACCGCTCGTGCCACCTTCGCCCTGGCCGGGCTGCTGTACCGAGTGCGTGGCATCGAAGATGACCGGAGCTCCGGTGGCGGCGCGAAGTCGTGCGAAGTTGCGCATGTCGACCACCAGGTCTCCATACCCGAAGAACGTGCCTCGCTCGGTCACAGCTACTTCGGATGCCCCCGCGCTTCGCGTCTTCTCCACCGCACCTCGCATGGCATCGGCGTGCAGCCACTGCCCCTTCTTGATGTTGATCGCCTTGCCTGTGTGCCCCGCGGCAATAAGCAGGTCCGTCTGCCGGCAGAGAAATGCCGGGATTTGAAGCACGTCAACCACCTGAGCGGCGGGCCCTGCCTGCTGAGCCTCGTGAATGTCCGTAAGTACCGGCAGACCACTCGAAAGCCGGGCTCGCTCCAGGGCGCGGAGCCCCTCTTCCAGTCCCGGGCCGCGGCTGGCTGTAAGCTGAGAACGGTTTGCCTTGTCGAAGCTGGCCTTCAGACACACGGGAATTCCGAGATCTCGCTCGATGCCGGCCAGTGTATCGGCCACCCGGGAGAGCAGGTCTCCGCCCTCGATGACACAGGGACCGGCGATCAGAAAAGGCGTTCGGCCGAAAGTCCAGCTCATCAGCGCGAGCTCGCGGCCAACTCCTCCGCTGCGGCACGTGCGGACGCCCCCGCCCTGCGCCGCATCGCGGCCGCGATGAAGCCGGCGAAGAGCGGGTGTGGACGTGTGGGCCTGGACTTGAGCTCGGGATGGAACTGGCATCCAATGAACCAGGCATGGTCGGGCAGTTCTATGACCTCGACCAATCCGCCATCGGGCGATTGTCCTGAGAGCCGGAGGCCGAACTCCGCCAGCACGTCCCGGTAGGCGTTGCTCACTTCCCAGCGGTGCCGGTGCCGCTCACTGATCTCACCCGATCCATACGCCTGAGCCGCGCGGGAGCCCGGCCGAAGCCGAGCAGTGTACGCTCCCAACCGCATGGTGCCACCGAGGTCTGAGACCTCTCGCTGAGACTGCATGAGCGAGATGACCGGCGTCTCGCAGTTCGGCTCGAATTCGGTGCTGTTGGTATCCGGAAGGTGGCAGACGTTTCGCGCGAACTCGATGATGGCCACTTGCAGCCCAAGACAGATTCCAAAGAACGGCAGATCGTTTTCCCGGGCCCAGCGCACCGCCTCCACCATACCGCCGATGCCGCGCTCGCCGAACCCGCCGGGAATGAGCAGGCCGTCACAGTCAGAAAGGAGACGCTTGGCCGCGGCCTGGTCGGTGAATTGATCGCTGGCGATCCACTCGATCTCGACCTTGGCTTCGCTCGGAATTCCCCCGTGGATGAGTGCTTCCTGAACCGACTTGTAGGCATCCTGCAGGTTGGTGTACTTGCCGACCACGCCGATTCGAACCCGGTGGCTCGGATGGAGGATGCGCTCGGTCATGATCCTCCATGGCTGCAGATCCGGCTCCTTGGTCTCGAGCCGCAGCCGTTGGCAGACCTCCCGGTCGAGTCCCTGCTCGAAGAAGCGGACCGGGATTTCGTAGATCGATTTTACGTCCGGACTCTCGATCACACAGCCGAAATCCACGTTGCAGAACAGCGCGATCTTGCGCTTGATCTCCGCGGCCAGCGGCTGCTCGCTCCGGCAGATCAGGATGTCCGGTTGAATTCCGATCTGCATGAGCTCTCTGACAGAATGTTGGGTTGGCTTGGTCTTGAGCTCGCCTGCCGCCGCGATGTAGGGCACCAGAGTCAGATGAATGAACAGCGCGTTGTCGCGGCCGACTTCCTGACGAAACTGGCGGATGGCCTCGAGAAAGGGCAGTGATTCGATGTCGCCAACCGTTCCCCCAATCTCGGTAATCACGACGTCGTGTCCCGGCGCGGTGCGGCGGATGGCGCCTTTGATCTCGTCGGTGATGTGGGGAATCACTTGAACGGTGGAGCCCAGGTACTCGCCCCGCCGCTCCTTGTTGATCACGGCCTGGTAAATCCGTCCGGTTGTGATGTTGTTCTGCCGCGAGAGGGAGCGGTCGATGAAGCGCTCGTAGTGACCGAGATCCAGATCGGTCTCCGCACCATCATCGGTGACGAACACCTCGCCATGTTGAAACGGCGACATGGTACCGGGATCGACGTTGATGTAGGGATCGAACTTCTGCATCGTCACACTCAGACCACGCTCGACGAGCAGTCTACCAAGAGAAGCGGCGGCGATGCCCTTTCCCAGAGAGGACACGACGCCGCCGGTGACGAAGATGTACTTGGTTGCGTTGGGAGCCGTGGTCATTAGACCTGCCCTTGGAAAGTGTGCCAGTGGGCTTCCGCCCGCCGAAGGTCTTCGGCCGTATCCACGCCCGGCAGCGCCGGTTCGCGAAGCCGTGCTACGCCGATAGTCATGCCATAGTGCAATGCCCGGAGCTGCTCCAACCGCTCGGCCCGCTCGGCGTCGCTCGGCGCCAGGCTTACCCAGCGAGCCAGTGAGGCACGAGTGAATGCATAGAGCCCGATGTGCTGCCAGTAGAGGCCGGCGATGGATCCGCCGTCGCGGTGGTGTGGGATGACGGAGCGAGAGAAGTAGAGTGCCCGCCCCCGAACGTCAGTCACCACCTTGACCCGGCTGGGGTCGCTTGCCAGATGGGGCTCCAATGGAGCCGCGGCCGTGCCCACATCGTCGCCCTGCTCGACCCTCTCCAACGCCCCCGCGAGCGCCTCGCGGGATATGAACGGCTCATCCCCCTGGATGTTCACGACGGTATCGAACCCCAAGAACTCCGGCCGCGCTGCTACCTCCGCCACGCGATCAGTTCCCGTCTGGTGTCCTCCATCGGTGAGCACCGCGGTCACGCCGGCCTGCTCGGCCACACGTGCGATTCTGGATGAGTCCGTGGCCACGACCAGCTCGTCGGTCAGTCCGTGCTCGAGCACACGCTGAACGACCCGGGTGATGAGCGGCTCACCTGCCAGCTGCTGCAGCGGTTTGTTGGGGAGGCGGGTGGAACCAAGACGAGCCGGAATCACGCCCAGGACGCGCATCACGGAAGCTAATAAGGAGCGGGTTCCGAGTCAAAAGTTGTGCCGTGTTGCAGAAGAAGAGATGCGTGGGGTCTAGAAGATTGTACGTCAAAGACTTAGACAGTTGCGGTTGATCCGCTCCAGGCCCTCCTTCGCGTCAGCTCGAGAAAGTTCGCAAGCAGTCGTTTTCCATGCGGCGTGGCGACTGATTCGGGATGAAATTGGACGCCATACACAGGATAGCGCCGGTGAGCCAAGGCCATGATCTCATGGCCCGGTTCCCGATCGCTCGACCATGCGATCGTCTGGAGCTCGGCTGGGAGGCTCTCAGGGGCAACCACAAGGGAGTGGTATCGCATGACCTCTACGGGCGAAGGAATGTCTTCGAACAGCGGGTGGCCATCATGAGCTACCATGGTGGTCTTGCCGTGCATCAGCCGTTCGGCCCGGACGACATCACCACCGAATGCCTCACCGATCGCCTGGTGGCCGAGACAAACGCCGAGTACCGGGACACGACCGGCAGCTGCCTGGATCAGGGAGATCGATATGCCGGCGTCCCGAGGAGTGCAGGGGCCGGGCGAAATCACGATCGCATCCGGCTGCAGCGCTAATGCCTCCGCAGTGGTCAGGGCATCGTTGCGATACACAGCCGGCTCGGCACCGAGCTCGCCGGCATATTGAACCAGGTTGTAAGTGAAGCTGTCGTAGTTATCGAGAACGAGAAGCATGCCGAATGCTATTTCCGGCGTGCGGAATCCGCCATTCTGCTCACCTCGCGCTGCGCCGAATCTGCGCGCCGCATCCCCTCGGCTCGCAGCGAGTCCATCATTCGCGCCTTCACCACGGGACCTATCCTGGCTCTGGCCTGTTCGGCCGCCACCGTAGAGTCAATCACGCTTTGAACGGTGGACTCCGCTGCCGCCTCTGCGGCCGCCTCTGCCGCAGCCTCCGCCTCCGCGGTGGCTTCGCTCGAATCCCCGTCGAAATGGATATCCTGGAGCTCGGCGACGAGTCCCTGAGGCAAGTACAGCGGAACAGTCACATCGCCGGGCCGAAAAATGGCTTGTCCGTATTGGACCAGCGCGGTGTCAGTTGCGGCATCCTCGGCACACCAGAACGTGCCCTCGGCGAAGCGGCCGCGTTCGATATTGATGTTGTGCCCGGCGTTGTCATCCTCGTCCAGATTGGCAGCCAGGCGGCAGCCTTCGAGTCCTCGAGCAACCGCAGAGTCGGCCAGCTTGACCTCCAGGCGGACGCTGCTCACGCTGCGCGGAGCGGTTCGCTCCAGGGTGACTCGCTCGAAGGTTCCCAGCTTGTTACCGCTCAGCTCGAATGGAATGAAAGCCAGAGGGATGCTTATCGGGCCACTGCCTTCCACGACCCCTTTGACGCTGCCAATGCCTCGATTGATCAGCGCGCGCCCGATCATGCCGACCGTAAAGATGGCCAGGGCACCGAGGGCGATGCGCAACCAATAATTTCTCATAGACTCCGCCCTCCGGGCAGCGGGTGATATGTTTCGCCCAACGTAACGACGCCACAATCGGGAAAGTTTCAGCCGCGACCCTGGGGAGGCCAGTGATCGAAGTCGAGGGGCTGCAGAAGCTGTATGGCGACTTCCCCGCCGTCCAGGGGCTGTCTTTCCGGGTGGGGCCCGGGGAGGTGCTCGGGCTGGTCGGGCCGAACGGCGCGGGCAAAACCACGACGATCCGGAGCCTGGCGGGAATCATCATCCCCAGCGGCGGCCGGATCCGGATCGCCGGCCGAGATTTGGCTGAAGACCCGGTCGGAGCAAAGGCCCAGTTGGCGTTCATCCCGGATGAGCCTCATCTCTTCGAATATCTGACGGTCGAAGAGCATCTCCGATTCATCGGTCGCCTATATGGCGTGACGGATGTCAACGCCCGCCTACCCGGATTGCTGCACGAGCTGGATCTCAGCGAGAAGCGCACTGCCCTTCCGGGCGAGCTCTCCAGAGGGATGAAGCAGAAGTTGGCGATTGCCTGTGGCCTTCTGCACGAGCCCAAAGCTCTACTGCTTGACGAGCCGCTGACCGGTCTGGATCCGGTGGGTATCCGGCGCATGAAAGCCACCATCATGCGGAGGGCGGCGGCAGGTTCGGCGGTGATTCTGAGCTCGCACCTTCTTCATCTCGTCGAGGAGATCTGCACCCGACTCCTGGTACTGCAACATGGACGGGTCGTGGCTTTCGGCACTATGGCCGAGATCATCGCCAGCCGCCCCGGCCTTCAGACAAGAACCCTCGAAGATGTGTTTCTGGCGCTGATCGGACAGGAGGAGGCCGGGCAAGCGTGATCGGTGTATTCGGCTACCTCGTCTGGAGGTCAGCGTACAATCGTATCGCTCGACAGATCCGCCACCTCCGAAGTCCGCGGTACGTGGCGGCGCTGTTGTGTGGAGTGGTGTATCTCTGGTTCATGGTGATCGCCCAACGGCCGGTTGGTGGCAGCACGATCGCCGACAGCGGGTGGATAGAGCTGGTTGGGGCCATCGCATTGCTGGGTACCGTCGCATGGGGCTGGATCTTCGGGGTCGAGCGGCGCGTGCTGCGGTTCACGCCGGCCGAGGTGACATTCCTATTCTCTGCTCCTGTTTCCCGAAGAGGGCTCATCCAGTTCAAGCTGCTTCACAGCCAGCTGTTCATCCTCTTCAATGCCCTGTTGTGGACCCTGATCCTCTCGCGGGAACGTTTCGGCATCTCCCCGTGGCTGCGCGTGGTTTCGATCTGGGTGCTCCTCACCACACGTCTCGTTCCATCGGCTAGGTGCTTCGTTCGTGCGAACGAGCCTGGCCCAGCACGGCCGGCTGGGTCTTCGCCACCGGGTGGTTTCGCTGGTGGTGCTGGGACTCGTTCTGGTGGCACTCACTTGGACCATTGGTGATGCCCTGCCCCGACTGGCTGAACGTACCAGTGAGAATCCCTTCGCGTTTCTTCCCGCGCTAGGAGAGGCCGCCGCTCAACCCATACCTGCGGCCCTCACATTTCCATTCCGGCTGATGGTTCGTCCGCTGGTGGCAACCAATTTCGGCGAATGGATTCGAGCCCTGTGGCCGGCAGTTGTGCTGATGCTTCTGCACTATGTGTGGGTAGTCCGCTCCGATACGGCCTTCGAGGAAAGCGCCGCCGCCGTGTCTCTGCAACGAGCTCAAGCCCTCGCTGAACGCAAGGCCGGCCGAGGGCCGCCGATCCACACGCCGGTTCGAGTGACGCCTCCGCTGATACGTCTGGCGCCAACTGGATGGCCTGCGGGGGCGATTCTCTGGAAGAATCTGGTGGCCGTTGCCCGGACTCGACAGCTTCACAAGGTTGGTCTAGCCCTGCTGCTTGGTGGTGCCATCGTCACCGTGCTGTCATTTCAACCTGATGCGATGATGGCCGCTATCGCGGGCTGGTTCGCCATCACGTGGGCCGTCGCCATGATCGTCATCGGCCCCCAGTGGGTGCGGAACGATCTGCGAGGGGATCTGCTGAAACTGGATCTTCTGAGGAGCTATCCGCTGCCGGGCTGGTCCGTGGTCGCCGCCGAAGTCGCGGCATCGACGCTAGTACTGACCGTGATACAGGTTTGCCTGGTGATGTTCGGCTATCTCGCCTTTCTGGGTGATGAGTTCATGGAGCCAGACCTGGCGGGGCGCACCCTGCTGCTCCTTGTAGTCGTGGTGCTGCTTCCGGGGATAAACCTGCTCGGCATGTTGATTCAGAACGGTGCCGCGCTGCTCTTTCCCGCCTGGGTGCGACTTGGCTCCGGGCGCCCCGGCGGTGTCGAGGCGCTGGGCCAGAATCTGCTGATGATGGTCGTGTTCGTCGCGGTACTCTCGGTACTGTTGCTCCTTCCGCTGGTTATTGGAGGCGGGGCTTTTCTGCTGTTGCGAGGGGTAGCAAGCGAATGGGCGGCTCTGCCCGCGATAGTGCTGGTACTTGGCACCATGGCGTTCGAGGCCGCCCTGCTCGTCGATTGGCTCGGCCGAACCTTCCAGCGGATCGATCCGGCGACGGCTGGAATCGGGTAAGCGCGCCCTAACTGGGACCTGTGCCGCCCATGGGACGGGCGTCTGGCCGTTGGCGACGAACCGCTTCCTGAAGCGTGATCACTGACTGATTCAGTTCCCGCTTGAGCTCGTCCCAGTTGCTTTCGGTGGCAGATCCCAGCCGGTTCAGGTCCTGAGCAACTTCCCTTCGGACGGAGCGAATGTTGACGATGGCGCTGTCGCGTGTCTTGTCCAGGCCGCGCTTAGTGTCACGCTCGAGCTCCGCGATCTCTTCGTCGAGACCCTTGAGCCTGAGATCGATGTCCCGCCGGAAATCGGCCCGTTGCGCATACGCGTAGTCACGGACATCCCGCGCCTCTTCCCGCACCTCTTCGGCTCCTTCGCGGGTCGCGTCGCGAACGTCCTCGGCTCCTTCGCGGGTCGCATCCCGAACATCCTCCGCTGCATTCTCGGTGCGATTAGCCGTTTCCTGGCGATCTCGAGGACTGCAAGCGAGTGCACCTGCAAGCACCACCGCCGCTGCGGCATAAGTCATGTGCCTCATGTCAGTTCCTCCTGAGCGTGAGATTTTGATATCGTGGAGAACGACAGAGGATAGCACCAGCAGAGATTCTACGAGGTGAGACGCGTCACCCGCGAAGGTACGGAATCACGCCCGGATTCCATCTAATGCGGGCGCCAGAGGTCTCGTTGCCTGGTTCGACTGAAGGTTGCGGTCGCAGAACTGTGACCATAGCTCATCGTCAAGTGGATCTTACATGACACTAGTAGGCCGTAGCGACAGCTCACTGAATCGGTGCACACAATCGCGAATTCTCAACGTGACTTCGACCTTGGTGATCTTCGTGCCTTCGTGTTGAGTAGTTGAACGATACTCCACACTGCTCAGGAGACTCTTAACCCCGCGGGTGAAACTGTTTGTGAACCGATCTTAGATACTCCCGGTCCACATGGGTGTAGATCTGCGTGGTAGACAGATCTGCATGACCCAGCATCTCCTGCACCGCGCGGAGATCGGCGCCGCCTTCGAGCAAGTGGGTCGCAAAGCTGTGTCTCAGTGTGTGTGGCGTGACCCGCTTCTTGATGCCTGCTCGCTCCGTCGCCCGGCGAACCACGCCCCACGCGCCGACACGCGAGAGCGGCTCACCCCGGGCGTTCAGAAGCACCCTGCCCTTGCTGCGGCCTCGGTCGAGTTCCGGACGCATCTGGTGGAGATAGACGGAGGCGGCGCCAATGACGCTTCGCCCGATCGGGACCAAGCGTTCCTTGCCGCCCTTTCCGAAGATTCGAACCAGGTTCTCGGCCAGAAGCAGATCGGTGAGCGCCAGTCCGCACAGCTCGGATACGCGAAGACCCGCGCCATAGCCCAGCTCGAGAAGCGCTCGGTCGCGCCAAGCGAGTGGATGCTCCAGGTTGGGGGACGCGAGCAGTGCTTCCACCTCCGGAACGCTCAGCGTTTCCGGAAGAGTGCGGCCTCTCCGCGGTGTCTCCAGTCGATCACTGGGATCATCCTTCACCCGGCCTTCACCCGCGAGGAAACCGAAATAGGTCCGCACTGCGGACACGGAGCGGCGGATCGACGCGGGACTCAAGCCGAGGTCTTTGAGCAGGTAAATGAAGTCTCGGAGGAGCGGTCGAGTGATTCGATCGGGATCTCGGATGCCGCGCGAGGTGGCAAATTCGCCCATCCTTCGCAGGTCGCGGAGATACGACTCGACGGTATTGGCGCTGTGACCGGCCTCGAGCGCGAGAAAATCGCGAAAGCCCTCCAGCCAGAAGTCGCGATCGATTTGGGGACGCAGCGGCCGCGCAGTCATGGACCACCGGGTGTCTGCAGTTTCGCACGGACCTCGAGCAGATCCTTCTGAGGGATACCGAGCAGCTCTCCGGCCAGGTGCATCAGGCGCTCCTCGTGGATACCGATCGCCCCGTCACTGAAGGCGACGGTCCACATGCGCTCAACCAACGCAAGGCGTTCATTCTGTCCGAAACGCTTTCGGAGGCGCTGGGCGTATTCCGTAAAGCGCGTTCTGCGGTCCTGTTCGGCTTCGGGCGCCGGTGGCGTCTGGGAGTCGAGTCCCCAGCGATCTCGGAGGTGAGAACCGACCAGCTCGCGGTCTGCGGGCGTCAGCGCCTGGTCGGCATAGGCCAACTCCAGCACGAGCAGCGCAGCAGACTGGAGAGCCGAGCCTTCAACGATGTCGGAGCCTGCCAGGAATGAAGGACCCGCGGGATCGAGCGCATCCTCCGTGGCGTGGTAGACTCGCTCCCTCTGACGCCGGCGCCGCCGGATGAGGTAGGCTACCGTACCGACGACGACGAGAATGACGGCGGCAATGCCAAGGGTGCGATTGATGCTGAGGACGATTCGGTTGATCCGCTCCCAATTCGAGCCGATCAACGTCGCCACAATGATCAGGCCTCCGTACCAGATCGCGGACGCGAGAGCCATCGGAATGAAGGTTCGTGCGGGACTGAGTCCGACCAAACCGGCAAAGGGAGGCACCACCGCTCGCAGCCCGGGAAGGAAGCGGCTGACAAAAATGCCGGCCACTCCGAAGCGCAGGTACTCCCGCTCGATGATGGCCAGAGACCGTGGCGCGAGGAGCCGGCGACCGGTGCGGGTCGCGAACAGGCGTCGCCCGTAACGCTTCGACGCGTAATACACTCCTGCCGCACCGGCGAGGTTGGCGCTCCAGGTCACGAGAAATACCCCGACCGGCGTGGTGAGGCCACGATTGGTGAGGAATGCGCCTAAGGCGACGGCGGCGTCGGACGGGACCGGTGGGAGGACGTTCTCGACGGCGGCGAGTAACGCGAGGACAACGTAGACAGCGGCGGGCGGGAGGTGAGACAGCCACGCCAACAGAGATTCGATCAGCGCGCCTCCAGGGTGGCCACCGCGATCACCGCGATACCCTCACCCCGACCAATGAATCCCATCCCCTCATTCGTCTTGGCCTTGAGACTCACGGATCCGGGCTGCGCGCCGACTCGCGCTGCGAGGGCGGCGGCCATGGTGTCAAGGTGAGGGCCGAGCTTCGGCTGTTCGGTGATGATCGTCAGATCTGCCTGCACCATGATGAATCCTCGGCCGAGCACCAGCTCATACGCATTTCGCAGCAGCTCCATCGAATCGGCATCCTTCCACCGGGGATCGGTGTCGGGAAACAAGAGCCCGATGTCGCCTGCAGCTGCGGCGCCAAGAATGGCATCGGTAAGCGCGTGAGCAACGGCGTCGGCGTCTGAATGGCCCGCCAGACCACGGGGATGGGGAATGGTCACTCCGCCGAGAATCAGCGGACGGCCGGCAACGAAGCGGTGCGAGTCGTAGCCGATACCGACCCGGGTCATGCGGCCACTGAGGCCGGCTGCTCGATGATCGAGTAATCCTGTCGCCGACGGCGGACCTCGTATCCTGCGTCGCGGATGGAGCGCTCCATCTCACTGATCGTCGCCCGATGCGTAGTGCCGGCCGATGACACCACGTTCTCTTCCATCATCAGGCTCCCGAAGTCATTCGCGCCGAAACGAAGCGCGACCTGGCCTACCTTCAATCCCATCGTGACCCAGGATGATTGCAGATTCGGCACGTTGTCGCAGATGATCCTGCCTATCGCGAGTGTTCTGAGGTAGGTCACGGCATCGGTCTTGACCTGATCCGCCATGTCGGTGCCCTCGGGCTGGAGCGGCCAGCAAATGAAGGCGGTGAATCCCCCGGTGCGGGACTGCAGCTCGCGAATGCGCAGCAGATGTTCGATCCGGTCCTCGTTGGACTCGCCCAAGCCGTACATCATCGTGACCGAGGTCTTCATGCCTTGCCGGTGGGCTTCCTCCTGGACCCCAAGCCACTCTTCGGTTTGGGCCTTCTTTCGAGCCACCCGCTCGCGTACTGAATCCACCAGTATCTCTCCTCCGCCACCGGGGATGCTGTCCAGGCCTGCAGCGTGGAGCTCACGCACCACATCGGCAACGGAGAGGCTGAAGCGCTGACTGAAGAAGACTACTTCCGACGGCGAAAAGCCGTGGATGTGAATCGGGTGATGCTGCTTGATATAGCGCATCAGCTCGAGATACCACTCGAAGGGTATGTACGGATTGTGGCCGCCCTGGAGCAGGATCTGGACGCCTCCTATGGCCTTACATTCGTCGATCTTGGCGCCGATTTGCTCGAAACTCAACACATAGCCCTCGTGGTGCTTGGGCCTGCGATAAAAGGCGCAGAATTTACAATCGGCGACGCACACGTTGGTGTAGTTGATGTTTCGGTCGACGATGTAGGTGACGACGTTTTCGGGATGGTGCCGCCAGCGCTCAGTATCCGCCAGCTCCCCTAGCTCCAGGAGGGATGCCCGCTCGTAGAGGTCGAGGTAGCTTCGGAATTCACTTGAGGCCCTGCCTATAAAGTCCATGCGCTCAACCTCTTACGTGACATCATCTCGTTCTATTCCTATGCGGCCGAGATAAACGACAAAGACCCATCAGGTACGCTGCCATCCCGCGCCAGCTTGCCAAAGAAATCCGTCAACCCAGCCAGGTGCCGGTAGGAGAGGGCATAATCGAGGTCACCCAGGTACGCCCGGCACACCGCCTCAGCTACCCCGGTATTGCGAGCAGCGCTGGCGGCCAGCAGATCCAAGTGGGCCAGGCCCCAGTCCCGCGATTCGAGCAGCCGTTCATGCACCATGTGGACTGCCCTGGGAGCGACTTCCCTGCGCGCGGCCCAGACGGCGAACACGAATGGGAGTCCGGTCCAATCCTTCCACTCGGATCCGAGATCCACCCGCACCGGGTAGACCGACTGGGTCGAGAGATGCAGCGCCGCGTCGCCGATGACGAGCACGGCGTCATGCGGTAGCCCCGCAAGACTCTCCAGGTCGGGGGCTTCTGCGCGGGCGCTGGCGAACTCGGGGCGGATTTTCCATCGGTGGCGGCACAGGAGCTCCAGCAACAGCACGGATGTGCGAGATGAGGCGCTCAACAACACGGTGCAGCCGGTGAGCTCCTCGATGGGCCGCTTGGAGAAGAGTGCGACGCTGTGAACCGGCCCATCACAACTGATGGCCAGATCCGGAAGCAAGTGGTAAGCCGCGGCATTGCGGGCGTATTCGACCGCCGAAACCACGCTGACCTGAAGCGCACCCGCGGCGAGCAGGTCATTCAGTTCCGAGGCCGTGCCCGTCACCAGCTCTGCCGGCAGAGGCACCAAGCCTCTATCCACCGCCCCATAGATAGGGTAGCAGTTGATCCAGGGAATCCGCCCCAGTTTCATGCCGCGTGCACCCGGACGCCGGCACCACGGTGGATGCTGGTGTCTAATGGGCTCGAAGGCGGCAGGTCATCGAAGCGATCACGCACAACGCGGTAGAGGCTGTCCCGCTCGACTGGCCGCTTCCCTGCTCCACGGATCAGCTGAACGAGGTCCATGTAAGGCATGTGCATATCGGTGTGCGCCCCGGCCTCATGATAGATCCGCTCGTAGACCACCGTTCCTTCCACGTCATCACACCCGAAGCTGAGAGCGATCTGCGAGAGGAACGGCGTCACCATCGGCCAGTGGGTCTTCACATGGGCGATGTTGTCCAGGAACAGTCGGCCCACTGCGATGTTCTTGAGATCTTCGTAGCCGGTGGTGGCACTGCCCACGCGCCCCATCTCCTCGCCCAGCTCGTTGTGATCGGGGTGATATGCGAGCGGGATATAGGTGAGGAAGCCCCCGGTGTCGTCCTGCAGTCGACGCAGCATGCTGAGATGCTCGATTCGGTCCTCGGCTGTCTCGACGTGACCATAGAGCATGGTGCAGTTCGTGGGGATACCCAGCTCGTGGGCTACCCGGTGGACCCTGAGCCACTCCTCGCCGGTCAATTTGCGCTCGGCGATGGTAGCTCTCACCGCGGTGCTGAACACCTCGGCCCCGCCACCAGGGAGACTGGTGAGTCCCGCTTCCTTCATGGCGAGGAGCACGTCGCGCTCCGAGATTTTCTCGATCCGTGCAAGGTGTGCGATCTCGACTGCGGTGAGTGCCTTGATGTGGACACCGGGGTGCCGCTCCTTCAATCCCCGGATCATGTCGGTGTAGTAGCTCAGGCGCAGCTTCGGGTGCAGCCCACCGACGATGTGGAACTCCCGGGTCGGCATCCCGGTGGCCTGGGCCGCTTCGTGGAACACTTCCTCCAGCGAGCGGGTGTACGCACCCTCCTCCTTCGGCATCCGTGCGAAGGAGCAGAAGGTGCACGTGTTCCGGAGGATGCAGACGTTGGTGGGATTGATGTGCTGGTTGGCAGAAAAGAAGACCCGGTCGCCGTTCCGGAGCCGGTTGGCGTGATCGGCCATGATTCCGAGTCCGAGAAGATCGGATGTAGCGTAAAGGACCAGGGCGTCTTCGTCACTGAGGCGCTTGCCCTGGTTCACCTTGTCGGCCACGGGGTGAAGC
Source organism: uncultured Gemmatimonadales bacterium (assembly GCA_963730915.1). GTDB lineage: Bacteria > Gemmatimonadota > Gemmatimonadetes > Gemmatimonadales > GWC2-71-9 > CAVVWJ01. Next base: position 1,243,769 of record CAVSTR010000005.1, read on the forward strand.
CGAGGATCACGGAGGCGTGCCAGGTCGATCCCGCCGGACATCGTATCTCCTTGAAGTGCAGAGGGTAACGGCATCAAGGAATGTATACCTGTCGGGGGGCGGTCTCCAGATCTGGAGGATGGTCAGGCCGCTAGGCGTTCGCTGCTTCCCACTTGATGATTTTGAGATCCAACACCGAGATCGAGTAGAAAACCGGCACCAGGAGCAGCGTAATCACAGTCGCGGCCGTGAGACCTCCTATTTGGGCGTAGCAGAGCGGCTCCCAGAGAGGTCCTCCGTGCAGCGCGAGCGGCACCAGCGCAAACACTGTTGCGCCGACCGTGATCAACACCGGACGCAACCTGAGGATTCCCGCATCGAGCAGTGCCTCCTCCAGGGTCTCCCCCTTCTCGCGCGCCTCCTCAATGAAATCGAACAGTACGATCACGTGACTCACGATCACGCCGACGAGGCTCACCACGCCCAGGAAAGCCATGAATCCGAATGGCGCCCCCATGACCCACAGCGCGATGATGGCGCCCACCATGCCGTAGGGAATCGCGCCAAAGACCAGGAACGGTTTGACCGCGTTCTGAAACTGCACTGCCAGAGCGATGAAGATCATTGCTACCGAGGTTGCCAGCACCAACGCCAGCTCGAGAAATCCCTCCTCCTGCTTCTCCTGCTCGCCCGCGATCTTGAACTTCACACCGAGCGGCAGGCTCGCGGCGAAACTGTCGAGTGCCGGTTTCGAAGTGAGGAACACCTCTGACGAGAGCACTCCCTCCTTTGGATACGCGCCGATGGTGATGGTACGGAACTGGTCTCGCCGGTTGATCTTCTCCGGACGCATGTTGGTTGAAAGCGACGCGATTTGTTGCAGCGGGATCTTGGAATCGCCCTCGGTGCTGTAAACGTACAGGTTGTGCAGGTCCCCGAGTTGGGCCCGTTCCTCCATGCGCAGCTTCGCCACGACGGGGATGACGTTGTTGCCCTCGTAGAGTGACGTCAGGCGGTAACCGTTGAGGCCCACTGCCGTGCTTCGAGCGACATCGGCGTTCGTGAGGCCCGCCATGCTCGCGCGAGTGGGATCTATGGTCACGTTCACCGCGAAGCTTTGCGCACCCCAATCGTCTTCCACTCGCGCCGTCAGGGGGTTGCGCCGGAAGATGTCGCTCACCTGGGCCCCCAGTGCTCTGAGCGTTGGGATGTGATCGCCGCTCAGACGAACCGCCACAGGCGTCCCAACTACGGGACCGAGCTCCAGCTCCTTCACGTTGACCCGGGCGCCGCTCACCTCGCGTGACATGACCTGCTGCAAGTGGGGGATCAGACCTGGAGTATCGTGCTTGTTCATGATCTGCATCACGATCAGGCCGTAGTTGGTCTGTCTTGCCTCGGGCCCGAAGCTGCTCCAGAAGCGGGGGCCGCCGCCGCCCAGGTACGTGGTCAGCGACACCATACCACCCTTTCCGTGCGACTCGTGGTGGTCGAAGTACTTCTTCGACTCCCGTCGCACGATCTGCTCCACCTGTTCTGTGATCTCCCGCGTTGCGAAGAGTGGCGCGTCCTCCGGTAGCCACACCTCTACATACGAGAGATACTGGAGATCGCGCGGAAAGAATTGGGTCTTGAGCTGGGACATGAAGCACGCCGCCCAGCACCAGGAACCCAAGCGAGGCAAACGCCACCCGCCAGCGGTGCTCGATCGCGCGCCGGCCGAGCCGGTAGTACCAGCCGGTGAAACCCTTGCTGCGACGCTCCTCGATGGTCGGCTGGGCTTTTTTACTGGGGCGGAGCAGCATGTCGCCCAGCAGTGGGATGAAGCTCATGGACACCAGGCGGGACGCGACGAGCGAGCAGGTCAGCACCACCGGCAGGCTGTAGAGAAACTGCCCCGTGGAGCCTGACAACATGAGGAAGGGAAGGTACGCCACGATGTTCGTGATGGTCGCGAACATGATTGCGCGCGCCAGCTTCGTGGGGCCGAGCCAGGCCGCGATCCGGCCGGGGTGACCGCGATCCAGCTCGCGCTTGATCGCATCGCCGGCCACAACCGGATCGTCCACGAGCAGGCCGAGCGCGATGATGAGCGATGCGATCGAGATCTGCTGCAGGTCGATCTGCACCAGCGACATCATGCCGAAGGTCATTGCCAGGGTGAGCGGGATGCTGATTGCAAGCAACAGCGCTGAGCGCCACTCCCAGAACCCGACGAGCGCGATGAGCACCACGAGGATGATGGCCTCGTACAGGCTACCCATGAAAAGGTCGACGCTCTCCTGTACCTGCAGCGGCTGGTCCGAGGTTCGGGCCATGATCAAGTCGGGTGGCAACCGGTCCCGGAGCACCTGCAGGGTGGAGTCCACCGCGTAGCCGAAGGCGCCGATGGTTTCCCCCGGACGCATCTGTACCGCCAGGGTGACGGCCCGGGACCGGTGCCACTTCCCCGTGGAGTCGATCCGGCTGTAGAAGTTGAGGTAGCGGGGTGGGCTCTCGTAGCCGCGGTCCACATCCACGAGGTCACGGAGATAGAGGGGCGATCCGCCGCGCGATCTCCCCACTACGACTTCACCGATCTCCTTCTCGTCGAGGAACTCGCCGGTGGGGTTGAGAGCGACGGTACGGCCTTCGACTTCGACGAGACCTCCGCTGAGCGCGGTGTTCCGGGCCTTGAGAATGTCGCGCCAGCTTGCCCATCTCCACGCCGTAGGAGGCCAGTCGCTCCTGGGAAAAGCTCAGCGTCACTTGTTCAGCCAGCACGCCCAGCCGGTCCACCTTGCTCACCTGCTCCACCGTCTGAAACGTGCGCTTCATCAGCTCGGTAAGGTCGTCCATCTCCCGATAGGTGTACTTGTCGCCCGCTACGCCTAGGAGCTTGGCTCGGGTCTCTGCCGGATCTCTGATGACCACTCCCTGCCAGGCATCAGGATGGAACTCGGAAATACGGAGCCGCTCCAACACGAAGTGCTGCAGATGGGAGATGATGTCTGTGTCCTTGCGGTCGGTCACACCATCAACCGCGACGAACTGGGCGCCCTCGAGCAGCCGAGCGTCCCGAAATACACCGTCCCTCACGGCATCGGCCAGGTACAGACGGGCCGGCCGACTGACAGTGGAAAGCGAGATGGATGAGGGAAAGGCGTAGACCACCGTGACGCGGTCGCCTTCCGTGCCGGCGCGGGCACGCTCTATGGCGCGGCGCACCTGCTCGGCCCGGAGCGAGATCTGAACTTCGTCCATGGGCGGGCTCGCCACCGTGAGCGTCAGTGCCGCGGTGCTGCCGAAATCCTTCATGAACTGAATGGGGCCGGCGCCGTCGGGCAGGTCCTTGATTGCGTTCAGCTTGAGGGCGATGTCGTCGAAGACCTTACCGGTCTCGGGAGTTCCTTCCTTCAGGTCCACGTACACGTATGAGACTCCCGTACGCGTGGTGGAGCGAATGACATCCACCAAATCGTTCTCAGCCACTACCTCCTCGATCCGGCGAGTAACCCGGTCCTCCACCCGCTCGGCATCCATGCCAGGCCATGGCGTGATCACCATCGCCGTGATGACCGGGATGTCGGGGTCCTTCCGCTGGGGCATACTGATATAGCCGAAGATGCCCCAGAGGACGGTGAAGATGAGCGCGACCCACGCGACGTGCTTCTGCTCGGTGAAGTACCTCGCAGTGTTGTGGGTAGTCGCGATCAGGGTCGCGTCGTCTCGATGAGTCATGCTGGCAGTGGGCCCTGAGCTTCCATCACGGAATTACCCGCACCGGCTGACCATCCGCCACGATGGTGGCGCCGCGGAGAATCACGCGGTCTCCGGATTGCAGCCCCTCGCGCACCGCGATCATGTTGCCGGTCACCTCGCCGAGGGTGACGCGGCGGAGGTGCGCGGCAGGAGGACTGGTCTCCTTCACCACATACACCGCGTAGCCGGTCGAGTCGCCAGCCGGCCTGACAACTGCGGCGAGCGGAACGAACAACGCCTCCTCCCTGCCGCCCGCTCCCAGGCGCAGGGTCGCCAACATCCCCACCTTCATGCGTCCATCGGGATTGGGCAGGGCGGCTTCGATCTCGAACACGCGGCTGCTGGGATCGGCCGATGGGGAGATGCGGGTGATGCGGCCCTCGAGGATCTTGCCTGGGAGCGCTTCGGCCTGGATGGTGAGGGGTCCACCGAGCCGCAGGTCTTTCACAATGACGTCGGGGACACCGAACACGACCTTCACCCGACGGGTGTCGGCCACGGTGAATGCGGGCGCGGACGGACCCGCCAACGAGCCCACCTCGACCGAGCGCCTGAGAATGACCCCGTCGATCGGGGAGCGAAGGAAGGCATCCTGCAGCGAGAGCTCGGCCTGGCTTTGGCGCGCGCGACTGGCGGTGTACCGGGCGTAGGCGGCGTCATAGTCCGCTTTGGAAACCGAGCGATTCTCGTAGAGCTGCGATGCGCGCTCATAGTCGGCCTGAGCCTGGCGCAACGACGCTTCGGCGTCAGAGACCTGGTCGCGGAACTCGGTGGGTCGGAGCCGGGCCAAAATGGCGCCGCGCCGGACCGCGTCGCCGTCCTGGAGGTTCCGCCGCCGGCCATCGGCGCCGCGCACCTGGGTCACGACATCTACCACGCCGCTCACCTTGAACGCGACCTCGACCGAAGCGTCGGCGTTGATCGAGCCCGAATAGCGGTTTTCGATCCCGCCTCCGTTGCTGCTGCCGACCTGCGCGACGGTGACAGGGAGCGGCGGGTTGGGAGACGGATCCTTGTCTCCGCAGCCAAGCAACGCCCCTGCCAGGAGTGCCCCGAAGCAGCTGCGTCGAGTCATCTCTCCCCCCTGAGTCATCCCGAGCGAACCTTCTGACGCTTCAATGCCCGCAACCTCTCTGCGAACTCCTCGCGCTGCTCGGCCGTCTGCAGCGCGCCGAAAGCTCCCATCGCCCGCTCCACACGTATCAGGTCCAGCAGGAAATCGTGCACTGCGTTGGCTGCCGCCTCGCTTGCCGATAGGGCGGCGTCCTGTGCGTCCAGCACCGTCGTAATCGATGCGGCACCGCTGGTATAGGCATCGCTCACGAGAGCGTAGTTCTGCCCAGCCGCGTCGGCTGCATCACGAGTGAGCGCGATGGCTGCATAGGTGGAGGCCGCATTCACCAGGGATGCGCGCACCCGCTGCTCCACCGCGAGCCGAGCCGCGTCCCGCTGCACCTCCAAGCGGTCGAGCTGGAATCCAGTTTGCGCGCGCGTAGCATTGCGCTCGAACCCGGTGAAAAGGGGAAGCGACGCCTCCACCCTGAACTGCCAGGTCAGGTCCGGGGCGACAGGAAACGATGAGGGCCCGGGCACCACAGGCACGCCGGCGCCCGCTCCGCCACGTCCAAATACGTTGCTGACCCCGCCCTGCAAACTGAGCTGCGGCAGCCAGAACGCCCGGCCCGCAGCCGTGTGCTGCCGCCGCTGCGCCGAAATGGATGCCTCCGCCTGCTCCAGCTCAGGAGAGATCCGCAGCGCCTCCGCCACCAGAAACTGCGTCAGTATGGCGAAGCGAGCCGGATCGTCCAGCCAGCTGAGCACAGTAGAGTCCTGCGACAGAAGGGCGGCATCACCAAGCGTCACTGCCCGGGGGGCGAGCGGCGCACCGAGGGGCCGGTTGAGCAGCCGCTTGAGTTCCAGCAGACCGAGTCGAACCTGTGACTCGGCGGCTATCACATCCCTGCGGGCGGTCGCTACCTCGCCCTGCCACCGGTAGATGTCGGCCCGGCTGGAGCTCCCAACGCCCTCGCGAAGACGAGCAACCTCGAGGTTGGCCCGAGTGCGGAACAGGTTGGAGCGCCGCACGTCGGCCAGGGTTCGGGCTTGGAGCACTGCGAGGTAAGCCTCCGCGGCCTCAAGCACGACGTCCAGCCGCAGCTGGTCGCGTTGACCTTCGTGGACCTGCTGCAGCCGCCGTTGCGAGCCGTAGCCTGCCCATGCGTCCTCGGCATAGAGTGGAAGCGAGAAGGATACCCCGCCGTCGAGCATCCTCTCCGGCTGCTGGCCCAGGCTGGCAGCTGCGGTTCCCTGCCGGGTGTAGGTCTGCGTGATTCTGCTCTGCAGCTGGGGGAGCAGCGAGGAGCGCGCGATATTCACATCTTCCTGGCTCGAAGCGACGTCGAGATCGGCGGCGGCGAGGTCCAGGTTGGCCTCCTTCGCCTGCCGCATGGTCTCGGCCAAGCTCAGGGTGTCGGCGGGGCCGGCGGAGTCCACCGCCACCAGTTCGGCATCCGTAAGTATGCTCCAACCCGGCGAGAAACCGATTTGCCGTGCCGTGGCGAGGTTGAGTGTCAGCCGAGGTGCGCTGACGAGCTGAACCGGAAGAGTACCGGCGTCATCTCCGGCCAGGATTCGTTGCAGGTTCACCGCCACCCGGCGGGACCGGCGTTGCCAGTTTTCCGGCGGCTCGTAGGAGGCAAGCGCCCCGAACTCTACATCTGGATCGGCGGTGTAGCTCAGGGTGGGAAGACGGCGCCGGTTGAGCTCCTCAACGAGGCGCCGGTAGTCATCAAGGCTCAGCCGCGCGAGTGGCGTCAGGTACACCGCATCCACGCCGGCAGGAATGGCTTTCAGAATCGAACCCACCCCGTCACCTGCCGCCACCACAACCGCGTCGGCTCCGGCGTCGCGTACCATTCGTGTCGCGGAGTTCTTCAGCTGCGGAATAGCTTGCAAAAGATCTCGGTCGAGCAGTATGGCGAGCTTGCGGAATGGAATCAGGCGGCGGAAATCAACCAGCGTGTTACCGACGGAATACGATTGGTCCACGTAAGTGAGGTTCCGTACCCGGCTCGCGCCGTCTTGAAGCGGGATGTTCTGCCAGGAAGCATCGATCACGGCGGCGGCGATGGTCGGCTTTCCTGGAGCGCCTGAGCGAGCCACTAAATGCGACGCGATGGGTCCCAGCGCCACCACCACCGCCACTGTTGAATCCTGTGTTGCCCGCTTCAACACGGCTGCAATCCCGGCGGCGGTTCCGTCGCCGGCCTGCGCCGGCAAGAGCTCGACCTCGCCGTCCCGGAAGAAGGCGCGGATTTCGCGTTGCGTTGCGTCTACCAAAGGTTGGAACCGGGAGCTTTCCCGATCCAGGATGAACGCCACACGCGAAGGTCGCGATTGCGCCACCGTTAGCGCGGGCAACCCGCACGCGACGCATAGTGAAAGCGCGAGCTTGGAAGCTCCTCGCGGGGCACACATCCGGTTCATCGCTTGATTAGGGATTCTAGAAATGTGGTCTGGTAACGCTGTCGTCAAGCGGAGACCCGGCTGGGGGCTTTATTGACGGCGGCTTCCTGGCGGATAGCATTTATGCGCAAGAGTCCCCCTCAACAACCAGGGGCCGGATCGTTCCCGCCTTATTACAGTATCTCCCGCTGGAGAGAATCCATGGATACTGACGTCCTAATCGTTGGAGCCGGCCCCACCGGGCTGATGCTCGCGAATCAACTGGCCAGCCGCGGAGTGCGGTTTCGGATCATTGACCGGCACGCCGGCCCGGCGATGCAGTCCAGAGCGCTCGGTGTTCAGGCTCGCACCCTGGAGATCTACGCCCACCTTGGAATCGCCAAGCGTGCGCTCGAGCTCGGGAAGCGCGCCACGGGCGCGAACATCTGGGCACGAGGGCGGCGGGCTGCGCGGGTTCCGGTGGGAGACATCGGCCAGGGCCTGAGCCCTTATCCCTTTCTCCTGATTCTGGGACAGGATGATAACGAGCATCTGCTCGGGGATGCCCTACGGCAGTACGGGAGGGATGTTGAGTGGAACACGGAGCTCGTCGGTCTCACCCAGCAGGCCGACCGGGCGGTCGCCGGGATAAAACACGCCGATGGTACTGTGCGGGAGACCACCACGGCCTGGGTCGCCGGATGCGATGGAGCGCGAAGTGCGGTGCGGGAGCTCAACCGCATCGCATTCCAGGGTGCCCCGTACGAGGACGTATTCTTCGTCGCCGACACTGTGATCACCGGACCGATGGCGCCGGACGAGCTCAACGTCTATCTGTGGCGGAAGGGATTCCATCTTTTTTTCCCGATGCGTGGCACCGATCACTGGCGGCTGGTAGGAATCGTTCCGCACGAGCTCCGCGGGCGGGATAATCTGACGCTGGGCGAGGTGATGCCGTCGATCCTCAAGGAAGCGGGACCCTCCTTGAACCTGCGGAGCTGCAGCTGGTTCTCGACCTATCGCATACACCATCGCCGGGCGCAGCGGTTTCGGGAGGGACGCTGCTTCATCCTGGGCGACGCAGCGCACATCCACAGTCCGGTCGGCGCGCAGGGGATGAATACCGGGCTGCAGGACGCCTACAACCTAGGCTGGAAGCTGGCCCTCGTGGTGTCGGGCCAGGCCGACGCCCGGCTGCTCGATTCGTATGAGGAGGAGCGCATCCCGGTGGCGGAAGCCTTGCTCAACACCACTGACCGGCTCTTCTCCGTGGTCATCTCGGATAACTGGGTAACGGGACTCCTCCGCACCCGGCTGGCGCCGAAGCTCGCTGGTCTGGCTATCAAGCTGCGGCGGGTTCAGAAGCTGGCGTTCTTGACGATATCCCAGATCGGCATCACCTATCGCGCGAGTCGCCTCTCGGAAACTCTGCCGGGCCTCCCGGAGGCAGCGGCGCAAGCCGGTGATCGTTTTCCGTGGCTCCACCTCATGTTCTCCCCTCAGGCACCCAAGGAGGACCTGTACGCGAAGCTGGACGACACGCGATTCACCTTGATCGTCTTTGGTCAAACCAGTCCCACCGACGGCACGATGGGTCTCGGCCATAAGCTGCGGATTCTTACCGTCCCCGACTCAGCCGAGAATACCCGAGAGCTGCAACGAGTGGGGATTCCCTCCACGGCTTTTTACCTACTGCGGCCGGATGGTTACGTGGGACTCTCGGGATTGCGGCTGGACCCTGTGGCGGTCGAACGGTACGTGGTGAACCGCCTGGGTGTGATGGCGGGGGAAGATGTGACTCGAGGCGATGCCCTGGATCAGAGCGCCCGGCCGGCGGCTACGCCTCCCAACGTCTCACTGCCAGGGTGACGTTGTGCCCGCCGAATCCGAAGGAGTTCGATAAGGCTACTTCGATCTTACGCTCGACTTTGCGGTTGGGAGCCGAATCCAAATCACACTTGGGGTCGGGGGTGAACTGATTGATCGTGGGCGGAATGACTCCGCAGGTGGCCGACAGGAGCGATACGGCAAACTCCAACGCCCCTGCCCCGCCAAGCAGATGCCCTGTCATGGACTTGGTAGAGCCGAAGACCAGTTTTCTTGCGTGGTCGCCGAACACCGCTTTCACCGCTTCGGTCTCGGCCATGTCACCCTGGGGCGTCGATGTGCCGTGCGCGTTGACGTAGCCCACATCGTTGAGGTCGATGTTCCCGTCCGCCAGGCAGCCGCGCATGGCCTGCTGCGCGCCGGCACCGTTGTCCGGTGGTGAGGTGATGTGATAGGCATCGCCCGAGGCGCCGTAGCCTAGCACCTCGCCCAGGATATGAGCCCCGCGCCGTTCCGCATGTTCCAGGCTCTCCAGTACCACCACGGCGCCACCATCACCCAGCACGAACCCGTCCCGGTCTTTGTCGAAGGGCCGACTCGCTGTCTCCGGCGAGTCATTGCGAGTCGACAACGCCTTCATGTTCGCGAAGGCGGCCACTGTCAGACCCGTGATCGCTCCCTCCGACCCTCCGGTGACCATGGCGTCCGCCTTACCGCTCCGGATCATGCTGAACGATTCGCCGATGGCATGGGCCGATGACGCGCAGGCGGACACGGTGGCAAAGTTGGGCCCCTTCAATCCATAACGGATCGAAACCAGGCCTGCAGCGATGTCCGGAATGAACATGGGGACGAAGAACGGTGAGACTCGATCAGGGCCTTTGGTGAGATAGAGCGAGCAATTCTCTTCGTAGGTCTGCATACCTCCAATGCCACTGCCGATCACCACCCCGGTGCGCTCCGGATTCGGAAACTTCCCCTCGAGTCCTGCCTGAGTGACGGCCTGGTGTGCCGCGGCGAGAGCCAGCTGGGCAAAGAGATCGTACCGCCGCGCCTCCTTCTTATCGATGTACTGAAGCGGATCGAAGCCCTTCACCTCGCAGGCAAACCGGACCCGCTGGTTGGACGCATCGAACTTGGTGATCGGGGCAGCTCCCGACTTTCCGGCGAGCAGCCCCTGCCAAGTGGATTCCACATCGTTTCCAACTGGTGTCACCAGGCCAAGACCGGTGACAACGACACGCCGAGTCAAGCTACTTCCCGATCTTTTCGTGCAGGTAAGACATGGCATCGCCGACGGTGCGGAGCTTCTCCGCCTCCTCGTCGGGGATATCGATGTCGAACTCCTTCTCGAACGCCATAACGAGCTCTACGGTGTCGAGGCTGTCCGCCCCGAGATCCTCCATGAAGCTGGCGTCGTTGGTCAGCTTCTCGCGCTCGACCCCGAGCTCTTCGACAATGATATCCTTGACCTTCTCTTCCACGTTGCTCATGTCATCCTCGATTGAAGATTGCCGGTCCGTCTCAGATCACCATCCCACCGTCTACGACCAGCACCTGGCCCGTGATGTATCCCGCGAGATCGGAAGCCAAAAATAGCACGGTCCCTGCGACGTCCTCGGGCCGCCCGAGCCGGCCCAGCGCGATCTCCTCTAATAATGTGGCGCGCGCTTCGGCGGGCAAGGCGTGGGTCATGTCCGTCTCGATGAAGCCGGGGGCGACGCAGTTCGCCAGAATATTGCGGCTGGCATACTCCTTCGCGACCGACTTCGTCAGCCCAATGAGTCCTGCTTTACTTGCTGCGTAATTCGCCTGCCCTTTGTTGCCCGTCAGTCCAACGATACTGGTGATGTTGATGATGCGCCCGGAGCGCCGCTTCATCATGCCTTTGATCGAAGCCCGGATGGTGTTGAACGATCCCTTCAGGTTGGCATCGAGCACCGTATTCCAGTCATCGTCCGTGAGCCGAAGCAGGATGTTGTCCCGCGTGACGCCGGCGTTGTTGACCAGAATATCGATCGGTCCCAATGCCTTTTCCGCTTCCGCGAGCGCTGTCTCCACCTGAGAGACTTCGGCCACGTTGCAGGCGACGCCATGGGCGCGATCACCAAGCTCCGCTGCAACCGCGCGCGCGCGATCCAGCTCGCGGCCGACGATGGCAACCTTGGCCCCGGCACCGTGAAGGGCCTGGGCTATGGCGCGCCCGATGCCGCGGGTGCTTCCCGTGACGAATGCGGTCTTCCCGGTGAGATCGATGATTGCTGTCATGCCGAGAGAAATCGTTCGACTTCGTCCGCTGTTCCGAGGGCAACGGTCTTCGCTCCAGGGACGATGCGCTTGAGCAGACCGGACAACACAGCACCCGGGCCCACCTCGACGAAAGTGGCATTCGGGCAGACCGCTGCGGCCGTCTGCATGCATGCAACCCACCGAACTGGGGCAGTCAGCTGGTCGGCCAAGAGGCGTTTGGCATCCAGGCCGGTTCGGATTGCCTCTCCGCTGGCGTTGGCAATCACGGGAAATGCCGGGTCGGCAAAGGTGGCGTCGGACAATGCCTCCAGCAGGCCATCTACGGCGGGGGCCATGAGCGGGGAGTGGAAGGCTCCGCTGACGTTCAGGGGGATGACCCGCTTGGCGCCTCGAGCCTTGCAGGCCTCGCCCGCACGGGTGACGCCTGCTGGGTCACCCGAGATGACCGTCTGATCGGGCGCGTTCAGGTTGGCCGCTACCACCAGCCCTTCCGGTCCGGATGACTCATCGCACGCAGCTTCCACTTTCTCGGTGGGGAGGCCCAGCACGGCAGCCATGGTCCCGGGTCTGCGGCGCCCGGCGTCGAGCATCAGCTCGCCGCGCCGGCGGACGAGGCGCGCAGCTTCCACGGGGCTCAACGTCCCAGCGCCAACGTGGGCGCTGTATTCCCCGAGACTGTGCCCTGCCCCGGCGCACGGCGTCCCCAGGCGCTCACCCAGCACCGCGAGAACTGCGACTGAATGCGCGAGTATGGCAGGCTGGGCGTTATGGGTCAGGGTGAGCTCGTCCTCGGGACCATTCCACATGAGCCGGGACAAGGAGGTGTCGAGCGCCTCGTCGATGGCGGCAAAGGCATTGCGGGCAGCGGGAAATCGCTCCGCCAGGTCCTTTCCCATGCCGACTTTTTGTGCCCCCTGGCCGGGACACATCAGCACCGTCACCACCGGACGACGGTGCTACCCCACGTGAATCCCGCGCCGAAGGCCACCAGCAGAAGCAGCGAGCCGGACTTCACTCTGCCCTCTGTGATAGCCTGATCGAGTGCGAGCGGAATGGAGGCGGATGAGGTGTTACCGTAGCGGTCGACGTTGACCATCACCTTCTCCATCGGCATTCCCGCATGCTTGGCCGTGGCTTCGATGATCCTGATGTTCGCCTGGTGCGGAATCATGAGATCCACGTCCTCGGCACTCACGCCGGCGCGCTCGAGCGCCTCGTCACACGCCTCCGACATGGCGAGAACAGCAGCTTTGAACACCTCGCGACCGGCCATCTTCATGTAATGCGATCGCTCGCAGACCACTTTCTCGCTGATCGGATCGGATGACCCCCCGCCCGGACGATAGAGGAGCGGCGCCAGCTTGCCATCGGATTTGAGAAAGGTGGAGAGAATACCTCGACCGTTGTTCGTTCCCGAGACTCTGCGGATGATCGCCGCTCCCGCCCCGTCTCCGAATAGAATCGCAGTCGATCGATCCTTGAAGTCGGTGATGGTGGAGAGCTTCTCGGCGCCCACCACGAGCACGTTTTCGCTCTGGCCGGAGGCGATGAGCCCTTCCGCAACAGCCGTCGCGAAGACGAATCCAGGGCAGGCCGCGCTCACGTCGAAGGCAGCCGCGCGATTGGCTCCGAGCAAAGCCTGGAGGTCGCATGCCGTCGACGGAAGCAGGCGATCGGGCGAAGCCGTAGCGAGGACGATGGCATCGAGATCGGTGGCCGAAAGTCCCGCGCGCTCCAATGCCTTCTCGCTGGCTTCCTGACTCAGCATGGCGACCGACTGTTCCGGCCGCGCGATGCGACGCTCCCGGATACCGGTACGCTCGACGATCCATTCGTCGGAGGTGTCCAGCATGCGCGTGAGATCGGCATTGGTGAGGATCCCTGGGGGCACCGCCACACCGATGCTGGCCATCTCGGCAAACGGTCGCTGGATCATGCGGGTGCCGCCGCGTCGCGCTCGGCGAACTCGGCGCCGATGTGCTTGCTCAGCTCGGCTTCCACTGATTGAACCGCTACCCGAATGGCGTTCTTGATCGCGTTGGCGGGTGAAGCGCCGTGGCAAATGATGGAAACACCGCGCACACCGAGGAGTGGTGCGCCACCATATTCGGAGTAATCCAAAATGCGGAATAGCTCCTTCATCTGGGGCCGGTGCAGCATCTCGGGCAGCTGTTGTTTGAGCAGCCCCACGAACATGCGGCCCACCGACTCGTAGAACTTGAGCACAACGTTGCCGACGAAGCCGTCGCACACCACCACGTCCACCAGGCCGAACTTGTGATGTCCGGCGACGATGTCGCGCCCCTCGATGTTGCCGAGATAGTGGAGCCGCGGGCTCCGCTTCAGCAGCGCATGGGCTTCGCGGGTGATTGCGTTTCCCTTCTCCTCTTCCTCGCCCACGTTGAGCAGCCCGACGGTGGGGCTCTCACGCCGGAGGACATCGCGCATGTAGACGCTGCCGAGGTACGCGAAGTTCACCAGCTCGCGGGCCGAGCAGTCGACGTTCGCGCCGCCGTCGAGCACGAGCACGGGCTGGTTGAGGGTGGGAAAGAGAGTGGCGACAGTGGCCCGTTCCACCCCGTCGTGCAGCTCCAGCAGGATGGTGGACGCGGCGAGAATTGCGCCTGTGTTGCCGGCCGAGACGAATGCATCCGAGCGGCCGGATTTCTGGAGGCCGAGGCCGATAACAATGCTGGACTTGGGTTTCTTGCGTACGGCGGCGAGAGGCTTTTCGGCCATGCCGATCACTTCGGCCGCTTCGTGCAGCTCTATGCGACCGCGGTCGGCATCGGGGTATTTCGCGAGCTCAGCGTTGATGGCCTCGGACCGGCCGACCAGCTGAACCACAAATTTTCCCGGTAATGCAGCAAGAGCCTGAACGACCCCGGCGATTTCCGCCTGCGGGGCGGTATCGCCCCCCATAGCGTCCACCGCCACGCGGATCACGTTCAGGCGTCCTCGACCTCTATCTGCTTCTTACCCCGATAATAGCCACACGAATCACACACGCGATGCGAAAGCTTGGGAGAGCCGCACCGGGGGCATGCCTGCGTCCGGACGCTGGGTGCCGCATCCTGCCCGCGGCGGAGACGCTTCCGGGACTTGGACATTCGACGCTTGGGGACTGCCATTATATCCTCAAACAGGTTCGGCGGGGGCGCCACATTCGCAGATTCCCGCGTTCAGGTCTGTTCCACAGGTGGGACAAAGGCCGGCGCAGTCTTCCCGGCAGAGCAACAACCGGGTGGGCACAGCCAGCGCCAGCTCCTCCCGGGCCACGTCTCGTATGTCTATATGCGAAGCACGCTCGAGCAGCGGGTACGAGTCGGGATCGTCTGCGGCATCCGGATCCGTGCTGAAGATGGCCGCATCCACCTCGATGTCCAGGTTGGTACGGACTTCGCCGAGGCACCGCCGACATTCGGCCTGCAACGCCCCTCGCAATGATCCTCGCCACAAGTACTCGCCCGGGCCAGTGGCCTGGAGCTGCCCGGTGACGGAGACCGGTCCCACCAACTGAAGATCCAGTCCTTCGAAGGCCGGATCCTCGGGCTGTAACTCACCAACAGTCTTGACGGGACCTCGCTGCAGATCCCGGATGTCCACTCTGAGCATAGCCGCTTAAACTAACAACGACAACGACATAAGACAACTACGCTTTTCCCCAAAGCTGCGCCAGTTCGGCCTCGGAAAAGAAGAACGCCACCTCGCGCGCCGCATTTTCGGCGCTATCGGACGCATGGATGGCATTTCTGCCCTTCGATTCAGCGTAAAGCTTCCGAATGGTGCCGGGCGCAGCCTCGGCCGGGTCGGTGGCACCGATGGTGTTGCGCATCTGGGCCACGGCATCATCACGCTCCAGAACCATGGGGAGGCTGGGTCCGCTCGTCATGAATTCGACGAGCTCGCCATAGAATGGCCGGCCGGCGTGCACCGCATAGAAGGCGGCAGCCTGGGACCGCGTCAGTCGAACCATCCGCACGGCTCGAAGGATGAATCCCGCCTTCTGAAGGTGGGCCACGATGGCCCCGGTCTTTCCACTCGCGACTGCATCCGGTTTGACGATGCCAAGGGTCAATGTTGATGGCACGATGTCTCCTGGGGTTTCGAGCTCAGAGCTTTGACTGGAGGAGCGAGATGACGTCGACCGGGCGGCGCATGATACCGATGCCCGCGGCCTCGAACGCAGCGAACTTTTCCTCCGCGGTTCCGGATGAGCCGGAGATGATGGCGCCGGCATGTCCCATTCGTCTTCCCTTGGGTGCAGTCTGCCCGGCGATGAACCCGACAACAGGCTTCTTCACTTTTTGCTTGACGAAGGCCGCGGCATTCTGTTCGTCGGTTCCACCGATTTCTCCGATCATCACGATGGCATCGGTGCCGCTGTCTGCCTGGAATGCCTCGAGGCAGGCGATGAAGTCCGTGCCGATGATGGGATCTCCACCGATACCAACACACGTGCTCTGTCCGATCCCACTTCGAGTGAGGTGATGAACCACCTCATAGGTGAGCGTTCCGCTGCGTGAGACCAACCCGACCCGTCCCGGCGCACAGATGTTTCCGGGGATGATTCCGACTTTGCTTGCTCCGGGCGTGATCAATCCGGGACAGTTGGGGCCGATCAGCCGTACTCCACGCGCCCGCACGAACGGCATGGTGCGGGACATGTCCATGACCGGAACTCCCTCGGTGATACACACGACCAGCTGTATGCCGGCATCAGCCGCTTCCATGATGGCGCCCGCAGCCATCGCCGGCGGCACGTAAATGACGCTGGTGTTCGCGTTTGTTTTCGCGACTGCTTCCGCGACAACATTGAATACGGGAACCTTCCCCTCGAAAGTTTGCCCACCTTTTCCGGGGGTGACACCGGCAACCACATTTGTGCCATACTCCAACATCTGGCGGGTATGAAAGGACCCTTCGCGGCCTGTGATGCCCTGGACAACCAGCCGGGTGTCCGTTCCGATAAAGATGCTCATGCGGCGTCCCGGGCCAGACGCACGACCTGCTCCACCGCCTGGTCCATATCGCTCAAGGCCCGCATTCCCACGGCCTCGAGAATCTTGATGGCGGCTGCTTCGTTGGTGCCGGTGAGCCGGATGACGATGGGCACCTTCACCTTGAACTGCTGAGTGGCGGCAACGAGCCCGTTGGCGACATCATCGGTTCGGGTGATGCCGCCGAAGATGTTGAAGAGGATCGCCTTCACGTTGGGGTCGCTGGTAATGATCTTGAGCGCGCTGATGACCTTCTCAGGATTCGAGCTGCCGCCGATGTCCAGAAAGTTCGCCGGCTGCCCGCCGTAGTACTTGACGAGATCCATCGTGGCCATAGCCAGCCCCGCACCGTTCACCACGCAACCGACATTTCCGTCCAGTTTGATGAATGAGAGGTTCGCGCGGCGGGCCGTCACTTCGCTCGGCTCTTCGGCTGATTCGTCGCGCAGCAACGCGAGATCGGGCCGCCGGTCGAGCTCATTGTCGTCGATGGAGATCTTGGCATCCAGCGCGAGAACCCGCTGATCGGGTGTGGTCACCAGAGGGTTGATCTCCGCCAGTGACGCTCCGTTATCCGCGAAGACGCGATACAGCTGCTCCATGATGCGTGCGGCGGCCCGCACCTGGCCGAAATCCCGGTACAGCGCAAAGGCAAGCGTGAGTGCCTGATGCGGGAGCAGTCCGTACACTGGATCGACCGGCATCTTGAGGATCTTCTCGGGAGTCTTGGCGGCCACCTCCTCGATGTCGATTCCACCCGCCGAGCTCACCATGAATACTGGCTTCTGGGTGGCGCGATCCATGATGATGCCGACGTAGCTTTCGCTGGCGATGTCGGCCGCCGGAACGACGAGCACACGGTGCACGACAAGACCCTTGATGGTCATGCCCAGAATCTGTGAGGCATAGTCCGCAGCCTCACCCGGATTACGCGCCAGCTTCACACCACCAGCCTTGCCCCGACCCCCGGAGTGCACCTGGGCCTTGATGACCACCTTGCCGCCAATGCGCCGCGCGATAGACTCGGCCTCCGACGGGGTCGAGGCGACATCGCCGTCCAGCATTGGAATGCCGACCGATTTCAGCAGCGTGCGCGCCTGATACTCGTGCAGATTCACGTCGTCCTCGCAATAGTGGTTCCGGTCTCGCCTCGCAGAGCAGCCGGACCCTCGGACAGGCGCGCGATGATCGCGCGCGCGCCACCGCGCCGCACAAAACCGGCGGCTGCCTCGATCTTGGGCTTCATCCCGCCGGCATCGAGCGAGCCGGCGGCGATCATTTGTTCAGCCTGCTCCACGCTCATTCGACGGATCGGCTTTGCCTGCGGCGTTCCCCAGCCCTCGAACACGGCGTCGACATTGGTCAGAATCATCAGAACTTCAGCATCCAGCTGAGTCGCCAGTATGGCGGACACCCGGTCCTTGTCGACCACGGCGTCCAGCCCTTCGAGTCCGAGCAGCGGATCCTGATAGACCGGTGGTCCACCACCGCCAGCGGCAATCACAAGCGTCCCCTGCTCGAGCAGCCGTTTTATCACAGGAAACTCGACCACGCCCAGCGGCTGTGGACTGGTTGCCATGCGGCGCCACTCGCCCGCGCCGTCTTTGCCGACCGCCCGGCCGGCATCCCGGATCCGCGCAGCTTCCTGCGAGCTCAGCGAATGCCCGATTGGCTTGGTGGGCTGGTTCAGCGCTGGATCATAGCGGTCTACCAGCGTCTGGGTGATCACCGTGGCGACATCTCGCTGGACCCGTGCAGAGGCGAGCGCGTTCTGGAGCGACTGCTGGAGCATGTAGCCGATCCAGCCCGCCGTTTCGGCGACGAGAACGCCGAGCGGTAGAGGCTCGACGACCTTTCGCGCCGACTCGTTCCGTACGAGCTCATCGCCAACCTGCGGGCCGTTTCCATGGACGATGACGATCCGCCAGCCCTGCCGGGCGAGCTCGACGATCGGCGCCACGCTTTCGCGCGCATGCCGGAACTGATTCGTAACGGTCGGCGGTTCGTCTGAGCGAGCCAGCGCGTTGCCGCCGAGAGCGAGCACAGCGGTACGCACGGTTCCCGCGGCGTGTGCGTCCCGGGTCAAAAGCCCCCCAACCTAGCCCGTGCCGGAAAGGCGAGCAAGCTCAAAACCGTGTGGTATCGAGCGGCAGCCCGAGCACGCTGCGCAAGGTGTTCCATGCGCGGCCGAACTCGGACCAGTCACCCAGTCTGAGCGCGGAATCGGCAAGCTCCATCCAGCGCTTCGCCTCTTCCAATCTTCCGGATGGCGGTGACCCCGGCGGCGCCGGCACGCTCGTTCCCAGCAGATTCCCCCAGGCCTCAGACAGCGTCCGCCCTGCGCCGAGCCGGTCCCGCACCGCCACGCTCACCCATACGAGCACCAAACCGCCCGCAGGCCGCGTCGCGAAGTGCGCCTGATACGCCACCGGACCACCCGCTCCCAGGTCCACACGAACAGGGCCGGGGTGCTCCAGCTTGCCACCGTCCTCGCTGATGGAGTCGGTGAGTGCATCGTATGAAGGAAAATCCGACCAGCGACTTTCCAGTACACCGCTGATTGGGAGCGTGGCTGTCGAATCCAGTCGCACCAGCCGCAAGTGCAGTCGACCATCGTCACGCGATCCGACGAGAACTGATTTGAGCCGCCGGTCTCCCGGGGACTCGAAGGTAGACATGAGCTGCGGACCAGAGCTGTCGGAGTTCCAGCCGATCTGTGGCAGGGGAGGCTCGGTGGGTGACGGCCGCCTGGCGCCTCCAAGGCTTCCCGCGCTCCACGGCGAACGCTCCAACTCCTTCGCCTGCATTCGGAAGAGCTCCGACGGATAGGGCGCGGCATGCAGCACGAGCTCGGGTATGGCAGAGCCCGGCTCGACGACACCGCCGGACAGGCGAGCCCACGTTTCGGCCAGCGGGTCTGCCTCGGGCTGCAGGTACACCTTGGTAGCCCCGCTCTCGGCGTTGACGGTGCCGATGAAGGCAGCCCGAATCGAACCGACCCTCCGGTTTCTCCAGGGTACCCTGCCGGTCAAGGGAAAGGTTTCCGAGGCGAGGTACCCATCGAGAACCCAGACCAGCTGCCCATTGATGATTCGCGGTGCCGGCGCGCTCCAATCGGCGTAGGGAGCCAGGCGACCCAGCCGGTCTTCAGGAGACAATCGCCAGTCAATGCGGGTTCGAGCCGGAAGACGGCCCAGCAGCTCCCCTGCCTGAAGCGCCCAGGCGAGCACGAGCCTACGGCCCCATGAATCGACGTCCACGCCAGGGGCATCATGCTGATGCAGACGGAAATCAGGAGCTTCCGGTTGAAGAAGATCGGGAGAGAGGTCCAGCAGTGAAGTAGGCGTTTGATGGAAGAGCGTGTCGCTGAGACGATAGTAGAGCGGCTCTCCTGTTCGGCTCACCCGATTATCTGCTATCGCCGAGACTGAAAGGCGCTGCCCCGGATCAGATCGGACCACCAGCCACGCGGGCCGGCGTTTTCCCTGGCGCGTGAGTACAGCGGGATCGACCGACACCAGGTGCGCTGAATCGCCGGGTTGTGCGCGCGCCACGACCGCTGGGTTCCACAGCGACGGAACAGCGGGCGGCGCCGGCTGCTCAGCGGACACCAACTGCGTCTCGCGAAGCTGCTCGAGTCCATATGCCATTCGATCGAGCTGCTCGATAGTGGCAGGCTCCACCGCTCGAGCCAGGGATCCGCCGAGGACCGCCGGAAGGAGCCAATGTCCGACAACCGACGCGAGTGCCAGTACGATCCAGCCGGCGAGCACGAGTGTGTGGCGGCCTCGCAGCGCCCACAAAGCCGACAAGGCAGCGGTTGCCAGGGCGACGCCGCCCAGCAGCGGCGAGACCAGCAGCCGAGTCCGCCAGTTCGGTTCTTCGGCCAAATTGAGTGAGCCTGCGATGATGTCATAGCGCTCCAGCAGATATCCCCAGGCCAGCACCAGGGCCAGCGCAGTGAGCAGCCACCCAATGTGAACCCGTGCATGGGTGTTGATCGCCGGCCGCCGCTCGATCCATCGTATGGCTCCGACAAGCATGTACAGCGCCGCCACTCCGCTCAGGCCCAGCAGAACAAGGAGCAGGAGGAAGCCATGAGCGGCCTGCCAGATCGGGAGCTGCGCCACATAAACCCCAAGATCACGACCCATGAGGGGATCGGCGATACGATAGGTCACGCCGTGCCACGCCAGAGCCGCCTCCCGCCACCAGCCAGATGCGCCAACACCTACAAGGAGACCCAGCAGACCACCGGTGGCAATTGCGACCGTTAGCAGGGTCCTCGGCGTCAGCGCTTCCCGGAACTCCAGATTGGCAACACTCCGCCGGACTTGCACCGTGCCCACCGCGCGATACACCAGAAGTAAGTGTCCAATGAACCAGGCCGAGGCGATGAGGATGCCGGCCAGGTCGAGTGTAAGCCTGAGGATGTGCCAGTCGGTGATGTATGCAGCGGCTTGAGGCGAAAACTCCGAGGCCCACCAGCGATCGGCGAGCAGGACAGCGGTCCACCGGCCGGCAAACAGGAGGAGAACGACGGCGGCGAGAACGCCGGTGAGCCTCCGGCCGCGTCGAGACAAGCTCTACCTTACCGGGTGGATGGTTGTGCCACGCTCTTCTGTCGCTCCAGGAAATCTTCCACTTCAGCGCGGTACGCGTCGCGTGCAGCAGCGTCCGTTGCTTCGAAGCGCATCACCAGCACCGGCTGGGTATTCGAGGCTCGGAGAAGACCCCACCCCTTCGGAAACGTGATACGTACTCCGTCGATGGTATTCACCGGATAGAGCAATGCGAAGTGGACCGCGGCGCGCTCAACCAGCCCGAACTTCTCCTCCTCCGCGCACTCGACCCGGATTTCCGGCGTGGCAAAGGTGCGGGGCAGATCGGCAAGATGCGTTGCCAAGCCGAACTTTCTGCGACTGACGATCTCGAGCAACCGAGCGGCCCCGAACAGCGCGTCATCGAAGCCGAGATAATCTCCTCCGAAGAACATGTGGCCGCTCATCTCCCCGGCCAAAGGAGCCTTGAGCTCCTTCATCTTCGCCTTGATGAGCGAGTGCCCCGTCTTCCACATGACGGGTGTCGCTCCCGCCTCACGCAGCGCGGCCGGCAGCACCTCCGAACACTTCACGTCGAAAATCACCGGCGTCCCGGGTCCAAAGCGCTGGACGGCATCGCGGCCGAAGATGACGAGCAGCTGGTCTCCGTAGATGATCTCGCCGGTCTCGTCCACTGCCCCGATCCGATCAGCATCGCCGTCGAAGGCGATCCCCAGTTCCGCCCCGGTGCGGCGAACCGCTGCCTGCAGATCCCGCAAGTTCTCGGGTACGGTGGGGTCGGGATGATGATTCGGGAAGCTCCCATCCGACTCGCAGAACAGGGGGGTCACCTCGGCTCCGAGACCCCGGAGAGTGGAGACGGCGATGACACTGCCAACTCCGTTGCCGCAGTCCACCACGACTGTCACGGGTCGCTCGAGCTTGTGATGGCTGATGATGGCGTCACGGTACCGTTGCAGCACGGAGCTGTCGGATGCCTCCTTACCGGCACCGGAGCGCCAGCGCTCCGCCATGATGATTTCCCAGAGCTCGAGGATATCCTCACCGTGGAATGCCTCGCCCGCCAGAACCATCTTGAAACCGTTGAACTCGGGCGGATTATGAGAGCCGGTTACCTGCAGGCCGGCATCGGTCTTCAGAGCCGACACGGCGAAATAGAGCGCCGGTGTCGGCAGCATCCCGACGTCTATGGCGTTTCCGCCCGCGTCGGTGATGCCCTTCCTTACGCCGCGTGCAAGTGCATCACCACTGGGACGGTTATCCCTGCCCACTGCAATCACTGCGGGACGGCCCAGCCGCTCGTGGGCCACGCTCCCGAAGGCTCGGCCTAAGGCCCGGGCGAACTCCGGCGTCAGCTCGCGATCGACCAGACCACGGACGTCGTACTGGCGGAAGATGGATTTGGGAACGTTCATATCGCTAAGCGTGAACGGTGAAGAGTGAACGGTGAACGGGGGCCCTGTGCCGGTTTACTGATTACCGTTTACCGTTTACTTCTCCTCTTGAACTGTTCATATGCGGCTGCGCGGTCTGCGTCAGCGTGGCCGCGCTCCGGCCCGCCACGTCCAGGACTCCCGCCGGCCACAGGCCGAACAGCACCACGGCGACAACAGATGCGATGACGGCCCCAACCCCAGCCGGCCAGAGTCTGGTAGTGACGTGCGATTCTTCGCTCGGCGCGGGCTTCATGTACATGGACATGATGACCGGCAGATAGTAGCCGGCCGAGATTACCGTGGTCAGGACGATCACCACAGCGAGAATCATCTGTCCTTCCGCGACCAGCGCGGACAGAATGTACCACTTGCCAATGAAGCCGAGCGTGCCGGGAAATCCCAGCAGCGAGAGCATGCACACACTCAACCCAGCTGCAATCCAGGGACGTCTGGAGACCAGTCCTCCCACATCATCAAACGTCACGTCTCGCTCGCCCCCACGACCCAGTGCCGCGAGGAAGCCGAAGCTGGCGAGCGTCGTGAGCACGTAGCCGAGCAGATAGAGAAGGACGGCACCAGCGGCGAGGCGGCTTCCCGGCCACACGGCAGCCAGCAGATAACCCGCATGGGCGATCGAGCTGTAGGCGAGCATCCGCTTCAGAGTACGCTGGGCGAGTGCTATGAGGTTACCTACCACCATGGAGGCGATGGCAATCCAGAAGATCACCGGTTGCCACAGCTGCTCAGCAGACGGGAATGCTTCGATCAGCACGCGGACAAGGGCGACAAAGGCGGCAGCTTTCACACCCGTCGCCATGAATCCGGTGACCGGCGTCGGTGCGCCGTCATAGACGTCAGGCGCCCACATGTGGAACGGCACCGCCGCGACTTTGAAACCGAAGCCGATGAGGAGCAGGCCGAGGCCAAGTGCCGCCATAAGCGACAGCGGGCCGCCGGCCAGCTGGGCTCCTATCAACGACAGATTGGTCGTGCCCGTGGCCCCGTACACCAGGGCGATACCATACAGCAGGAACCCTGAAGCAAAGGCACCGATAAGAAAGTACTTCAGTGCTGCCTCGGCCGATGAGGCGTTGGTCCGGTTGTACCCTGCCAGAACGTATACGGCTACCGACATGACCTCGAGCCCGAGAAACAGCACGATCAAATCCTCTGCCCCGCTGAGGAACATCATGCCAACCGTGGCCAGGAGGATGAGGGGATAGTACTCGGGAGCTAAAAGCCGCTCGCGCTCCATGTATCCGAGGGAAAGCATGATGGTGCCGGCGGCCGACAACAGTGCGAGGGCCAGGGCTGCATACCGGAATGGATCCAGGGCAATCATCGGCGCCAGCCCCAGCGGTGCGGCGTCATTGAGCCAGAGCCAAGCCACACCCGCAGCGCTCAACACCACGCCCACCAGGCTGACCCAACCCACCAACCGGCTGTCGTCCTCGGTGTGGTGTTTCCAGCTCGCGATCAGCAGAACAACGAGCGCCCAGGTGGTGAGGAGGACTTCCGGCAGCAGCCCGAGTGTGATTCCCAGCGGCGTGCTCATGTCGAGCTGGTTCACGGCCGGACCTTTCCGGCCCCGGAAGCGGCACCGAGTTGCGCGGTGGTAGCGTCGGCATGCGGCTGCACGGCGTCCACATAGCGCTGAGTGGCCGGTTCCATACGCCGCAGCACTGGACCGGGATACAAGCCCAGCCAGATAATTCCAAGGATCAGGGGAAGAAGGACTGCGAGCTCGCGCCGGCTCAAATCCTTCAGCGCCTCATTCTCCGGCTTATCGAGCGGGTTGAAGATCATCCGCTGCAGTGCCCACAGCAGGTAGGCTGCGGCGAAGATGACGCCGGTGGTCGCGATCCCCGTGGCCCAGGGGTATCGCCCAAAGCTCCCGAGCAGGACGAGAAACTCCCCCACGAATCCGTTCAGTCCCGGAAGTCCAATGGATGAAAGCGCAACCACGGTCAGGATCAGGCTGAATAAGGGAACGACCCGAGCAATCCCACCATAGGCTTCGATCAGTCGGGTATGCCGCCGCTCGTAAATCATTCCGATGAGAAGGAAGAGGGCGCCGGTGGAGATGCCATGACTGATCATCACCATGAGGGCGCCCTGGACACTTACGACGGTGGCTCCCCATATGCCGAGCATGACGAAGCCGAGGTGGCTCACCGAGGAGTAGGCGACGAGCTTCTTGATGTCCGGCTGCACCATAGCCACCAGAGCGCCGTAGATGATGCCGATGACAGACAGCACCACGACGAGGCTGGTCACAGCTGGCGAGAACGCGACCTCGGGAAAGAACGGAACCGCAAACCGGAGAAATCCATAGGTCCCGATCTTGAGCATGACCGCGGCCAGGAGCACGCTACCAGCCGTGGGTGCCTCTACGTGCGCGTCGGGCAACCAGGTGTGAAGCGGGAAGATCGGAACCTTGATCGCGAACGCGAGGGCGAATGCGGCAAAGAGCCAGGGTGCAGCAGAACCGAGGGCGCCGGCGTTCTCCAGGAGGTGCGAGTAGGCGAATGACAGGGTGCCAGTCGTGTCTGAGACTTTCCATGCCATGACCACGATGGCCACCAGCATCAGCAGAGAGCCGGCCATGGTATAAATGAAGAACTTGATGGCCGCATACAGCCGGTTCGCACCACCCCAGATCCCGATGATGAAATACATCGGAATCAGCATCACCTCGAAGAAGACGTAGAAAACGAAGAGGTCGAGCGCAATGAAGACGCCGATAAGCCCCGTCAGCAGCGTCAGCAACAGAGCGTAGAAAGCCCGCTCCTTCCGGTCCACCTGGCTCCAGCTGGCCAGCACACTCAGCGGCATGATCGCGGTGGTCAGAAGCACCATGAAAAGCGATATGCCGTCGATACCAACGCGATAGCTTATGCCCCAGCGTGGGATCCAGGGCGCGCTCGATACGAACTGCATCCCGCCGTCCGTTGGATCGAAGGCCCACCAGAGGCCCGCCGAGAGCAGGAAAACCAGTGACGTGACCACGAGGGCCAGGCGTTTGGCGCCGCGCTCGTCGCCGAGCAGCATCGGAACGACGCCGGCGAGGGGCAACAGCACCAGCGCGTGAAGGATCCACCCGGCATAGTGAATCGGACTCGAGGAACTCTCTCATCCGAGTCTTACCTGACCATGGCGTGGAGGATCCAAAGCGCTCCCACGAGGAAGAGCACGACGTACACGCCCACCTGCCCTGTCTGAAGGCGGCTGCCCATCCAGCCAAGACCGCGGGACAGCTTCGCGGTGCCGTTCACCGCAGCCCCATCGACGACGCCCTGGTCCACAACGCGCCAGAGCAGGTTCCGTGAGAGCCAGACGAGCGGCCGCACAATCCCGGCATCGTAGATCTCGTCCACGTAGTACTTCCGGTTGAGTACCCGGGCGATTCCGGTGTCATCCGGAGCTTCGCTTGCCGGCAGAATCTTGCGGGCAAGCGTGGCGCGGTAGCCGGCGATCAGGCCGAGCAGTCCGATGGCGACGGCGCCGCCGACCAGGAAGTACTCGGTCTGGCCGTGTGGCATCTCGAGAGCGAAGAACTGATGCGCGCGGGCCGTGACCGGCTCCAGCCAGTGCTCCAGCGCGGCGCCGCCCCCGACGAGTGGCGGGAGATTGATCATGCCTCCGACGGCGCTCAATACCCCGAGCACGATCAGCGGACCGGTCATCACCAGGGGTGCCTCGTGGAGATGACCCCGCTCCTTCTCTCCGGTCCGATTTTCACCCAGAAAGGTCATGGTGAGAAGACGAGCCATGTAGAAAGCCGTCAGTAGCGCTGCCAGGATGCCCATGGCATAGAACACATAGTAGACGGGCAGATCTCCGCCCCGCGCGAATGCGGCTGCCAGGATTTCGTCTTTCGAGAAGAATCCGGAGAACGGAGGGACACCGGCTATAGCAAGAGTGGCGATCAGCATCAGCCAGAAGGTTGCCGGCATGTACTGCTTGAGACCGCCCATGTTGCGCATGTCCTGCGCATCGGCGTGCGAATGGGTGGCATGATATGCATGATGCATGGCGTGGATCACACTGCCGGCACCGAGGAAGAGCAACGCCTTGAAGAATGCGTGGGTGACCAGGTGAAACACGCCCGAGGCGTAGGCACCGGTGCCCACGCCGATGAACATGTATCCCAGCTGTGATACGGTGGAGTAAGCCAGCACCTTCTTGATGTCGTACTGCCGCAGAGCGATCGTGGCGGCGAACAGTGCCGTAAGCGCACCGATTCCAGCGACGACGGTGCTGGAAAGCGGTGCAAGCGCGAAGAGCACGTTGGTGCGGGCCACCAGGTAGACACCGGCGGTGACCATGGTCGCCGCGTGGATGAGCGCGGAGACCGGCGTGGGGCCGGCCATAGCGTCGGGCAGCCAGGTGTACAGTGGAATCTGGGCCGACTTTCCGGTGCATCCCAAAAACAGGAAGAGCGTGATGGCCGTGACGGTGGCACTGCCGGAGGCGAAGACTGCCGGTGCCCGATCGGACATGCCGGTGAAGGTCAGCGTGCCCAGATGATGCCAGATGAGGAACATGGCCACCATAAACCCGAAATCGCCGATCCGGTTCACAATGAACGCCTTCTTGCCTGCGTCGGCATTGGCCTTGTCGTTGAACCAGAAACCGATCAGCAGGTAGGAGCAGAGTCCGACGCCTTCCCACCCGATGAACATCACTGGGAAGCTCGAGCCGAGCACCAGCACCAGCATGAAGACCACGAACAGATTCAGGTACGCGAAATACCGCGCATACCCCGGATCGGACTTCATGTAGCCGACGCTGAACAGATGGATCAGGCTGCCGACACCAGTCACGACCAGGAGCATTACCGCTGAGAGCTGGTCTACCTGGAATGCGAGATCCAGCTGCAGACGCCCGACCGGGAGCCAGCGCCAGAGGGTGACGATGTGAGGTGAATGTGCCGGACTGTTCAGCAGATCCATGAACACACCGAGCGACACCAAAAACGCAGCCGCCAGGACGCCCACCCCGATGTAGGAGACCGCGTCCTTCGCGGCTGGGCGCCGGATCGCGAGGGCGCCATTGGCCAGGAACCCGGCCAGCGGGAGTGCCACTGTGAGCCACACGAGTGAGGTCACTGGACCCGATCCTTCGCGTCGCTCAGGATGACACCCTTCGAAGGATTCATCATGTGGGTGTCACCCTCGAAGCAGGTTGATGTTGCCGAGATCCACCGACTGCTTGTGGCGGAAGATGCCGATGATGATCGCAAGACCCACGGCCGCCTCGGCCGCGGCCACGGTCATGACGAAGAAGACCATGACGTAACCGCTCGCGCCGTGGAGCTGCGCGAGCGCAACGAAGCTCAGGTTCACCGCGTTGAGCATCAGCTCGATGCACATGAAGAGCACGATGGCGTTGCGGCGTAACAAGACACCCGCCACACCCAGGCTGAAGAGGATGGCGGAGAGCGCGAGCGAGGGTCCGAGTAGCATCAGACGTTTCGCTTGGCCAGCACGACCGCGCCGACGATGGCGGCGAGCAGCAGTACGGAAGTGATCTCGAACGGAATCAGGTAGGTCTGAAAGAGCGGAGCCGCGAGTGCTCCGACCACACCGCGGGAGGCGCTCTCCTGCTGGGTAACCTGCCCGGCGACGAACACGGTGGCCGGGTCGGTGAAGGTGGGCCACTGAGACAGCTCATTCGCCAGCCGCCGCGGGGTATATCGGGTCAGCGCCAGCAACTCAACCACCAGGAGTCCGACGATGACCAGCGTCGCGGCAACTGTCGAAGGCCCCCGGAAGTCCGAGTCCGAATGGCCGAGATTGAGCAGCATGATGACGAAGAGAAACAGCACCATGATGGCCCCGGCGTACACAAGAACCTGAATGGCGGCGATGAATTGCGCATTCAGGAGCACGTAAATGGCCGCCAGCGAGAACATGGTGGAGATGAGCCAGAGGGCGGAGGCCATGGGGCTCCGCTGAAGGATGCACAACGTGGCCGAGAGCACCGCCATGGCCGCGAAGATGTAGAAGACCACCTCGGTCATCTACTCACCCTTGGGGTCGGCAGGGTCCCACAGCGTCGACACGGCGTGGGTCTGGGAGGAGAGGCGCTCCAGGTCATAGACGAACCGGTCCCGGCTGTACTCCGCGTTCTCATAGTGGACCCCGACGTGAATCGCTTCCTCCGGGCAAACTTCCTGGCAGTAGCCGCAGAACACGCAGCGGAACTCGTCGATCTCATAGATGAGGGGATAGCGATCGCCCCGCTCATCTTCCCCGGGAACCAGCTTGATGCAGTTGGCCGGACAGACCTGAGGGCACAAACCGCAGGCCACGCATTTCGACCGGCCCTGCTCGTCGGTGAGCATACGGTGAGTGCCGCGCCACCGTTGCGAGATGCTCCACTGCCCCATGCCGTGGTCGCTTCCGGTGCTCTTTTCTTCCGGGTACTGCATCGTCACCTTCTTCTCGAACATGTGCTTGAAGGTGAGTGCCATCCCCTTGAGCGTCGCGCGAACATAACTCACCTCGCGCTCCGGCCGCTTCATGACCTTGACGCCGATTGCCATCAGGAAGTAACCGCCGCACGCTGAGCGCGCGCATTCAGAGTATGTCTTTGCCGGGCGGAGCCCCGGATGAAGATCCCCCGATCGAGCAGGCCGAAGACCAGCACTCCCACGACCAGGCTGACAGCAAAGAGCGCCAGACCCTCGTAGACCGGATCGGTGATCCCGAAGACCCGCCGGATCACGTAGATGGCAACGCAGACCAACATGATGTAGGCCAACGCCAGTGGCATCAGGACTTTCCAACCCAGTGCCATCAACTGGTCGTACCGGAAGCGCGGGAGTGTCCAACGGATCCACATCACGAAGAAGATCCAGAACATCACCTTGAGGAAGAAGAACCCGGTGGTGGCGACCGTCTGCAGCACTCCGCCGGTCTCATCCCAGTGGGTAAACGGGATGTCCCACCCCCCGAAGAAGAGGGTAGTGACCATGGCGCACACGGTGACCACGTTCGAGTATTCGGCGATGAAGAAGAAGGAGAACTTCATCGCGCTGTACTCGGTATGATATCCGGCGATCAGCTCCGATTCGGCCTCGGGCATGTCGAACGGGAGCCGGTTGGTTTCGGCGAATCCCGAGATCAGGAAGATGAAAAACGAGAGAAACAGCGGCAGAACGTACCAGAGGCCCATCTGTTGATCGCGGACAATGGCAGACAGGCTCACGCTGCCGGACATGAGAAGCACCGGAATCAGGCTCAGCCCCATGGCGACTTCGTAGGAGACCATCTGGGCGCTGGCGCGGAGGCCGCCCAGCAAGGCGTACTTGCTGTTGGACGACCAGCCGGCCAGCGCAATACCGTAGACCCCCATTGAGCTGATGGCCAGGACGAAGAGAAATCCGATCGGGAGATCAGCTACGACCATCGGCATGGGCCCGTGATGAACGAAGCGTCCCAGCGGACCCAGCGTGAAATCGAAATCCACTGGGAGCGGTGCGCCAAACGGGATCACGGCGAAAAGCAGCAGCGCGGGGATAAAGGAAATCGCGGGGGCCAGCAGGAAGATTCCCCGGTTGGCCATGGCGGGGAACGTTTCCTCCTTCAGGATATTCTTGAGCCCGTCTGCTGCGGGTTGGAGCAGCCCGGCCGGCCCCACGCGGTTGGGACCGCGACGGTTCTGCATCCAGGCGCTCACCTTCCGCTCCATCAGCGTCAGCAACGCCACGCCCACCATGATCACGGTGAACACGACGAGCATCTTGATGACGCTCAGGAGAAGAAACCCCTTCATTTCGGGAGTCACGCGACCCCTGCCGGACTCGGCGTTCTACCCTGAGCCCTGCCCCCATCCAGCACGCGTCCGGTAAACCCCATATCCTCGTAGCTGGTAGTGGCGAACACGGGCCACCGCTCTCCCAGAAGTTGGAAGGCCTCCGCGGCAGTCGACGGAGCGGACACACTCGGCCCGGGTCCGGCAAGTACCTCGCCGGCGATCCACCAGGCCGGTCGAGCCATGCCGGGCTGAGACCGGGCCTGGTTGTAACGCTGGATCCGGCCGTCGCGGTTGACGTAGGTTCCGTTCTCTTCCGCCATGGTAGTGATCGGCAGGATGAGGTCGGCCTTTCGGAGACCTTCAGGGAATATTGTTCCCATGACGACCACGCTGGCGGGGGACTTCCCGATCAGATCCAGGTCGGAAGGAGAGAGCTCGGCATCGAGCACGATGAGAAGGCCGGCGCTCGCCAGCTCGAGTAGTCCTCCGGCCCAATCGGACCCATAGCCCACCAGCTCGGCGCCGACAAGGTTCGGCGTGCGTTCCGCTCTCAGCGCGAGATTGGGCACCGCGGCTAACGGAGCCACCTCACCGGTCGGAACCTGCACAACGGCCGTGACACTTTGACGCTCGAGCACTCGCCTGACCAAGCCGAGCGATTCGGTCGAAGCCCGGCCGGATGCCAGAATCACGGCAGAGCCTGATGTGCCGCGTGTGAGCTGCCCCAGCCGGTCGAGTGCCGTATCCCAATCTGTCGCGACGAGACGGACCCCGTCGCGAACCAAGGGCGCCTCGATTCGGTCTCCCCGGTTCAGCCAGCGGTAGTTCATGCGGCCATAGTCACACATGAAATGCCGGTTGACCTCGAGGTTGGGACGGGGGCGGAAGCGCACCACGTTTTCGTCGCGAGTGTCGATGCTGATGTTGCAGCCCTGGGTACAGCCGGGGCAGATGCTTGCCGTCTTATCGAGATCCCAGGCCCTCGCCTTGTGCAGAAAGTCCTTTGAGATCAGCGACCCCACGGGGCACAGGTCGACCACGTTTCCGGACCACGGATGGTCCAGCTTCTGCGCCTCGGAGATGCCGATGTAGGCCCGATCTCCGCGTTCAGAAACATTGAGCACCGGATCCTCGGCAACGTCCTCCATGAACCGAACGCAGCGGGTACACAGAATGCAGCGGTTCGGCACGTAGAGGACGTCAGGGCCGAAGTCCTCGACCGGACTGAACCGCTTCGCGTACTCGGAGTAACGGGTTCCGGCACGTCCCTCCTGAAACACGTAGTCCTGGAGCTCGCACTCGCCGGCCTGATCGCATATGGGGCAATCGAGCGGATGGTTGATCAGCAACAGCTCGAGCACGCCTTCTCGGGCTTTCTTTGCCTTGTCGCTGCCCACGTGCACCACCTGGCCCTCCGCCACCGCCGTAACACACGCCGGCATCAGCTTGGGCGCCTTCTCCACCTCGACGAGGCACATCCGGCAGACCGCAGGCGACGGAAGCGAGGGATGGTAGCAGTAGTGCGGCACGAGGATGCCGGCCTGCTTGGCGGCCTCGATGATCGTCGTGCCCTTGGGCACACTGACCTGAGCGCCGTCGATCGTGACGGTGACTAGTTCTTCAGCCATGCTTCCTCAACAGAAATCCTCAGGTCCTGTCATCCTGAGCGAAGCGAAGGATCTCTCCGGTGTGATTCCAGGGATCCTTCGCTGCGCTCAGGATGACATCGTTACTTAAACTGCCGCCATCGCGGGTTCGCGTGCGCCCTGGATGTATGCCTCGAACTCGTGCCGGAACTTCTGGATCCCGCTCACGATCGGTGCAGCGCACGAATCGCTCAGTACGCAGATCGTCTTGCCGGTCATGTTATCCGACAGATCCAGGAGCAGCTGGAAATGTTCCTGCTTGCCTTTCCCGGTAAGGATCCGTTCGAGGATCCTCGTGGTCCAGGCAGTTCCCTCCCGGCATTGAGTGCACTGGGCACACGACTCGTGGGCGTAGAAGCGCGCCAGGCGCCAGATCTGGTACACCATGTCTGTGGTGTCGTCCATGACGATCATTCCCGCGGAGCCCAGCATCGAACCTTTGGCCACGACTCCCTCATAGTCGAGCAGGCAGTCGTCTGCCTCGGCCGCGGTCATTATAGGCACCGAGGAGCCGCCAGGGATCACGGCCTTGAGTGTGCGTCCCGGACGCATCCCACCACACATCTCGTAGATGAGCTCCTTCATCGGGGTGCCCATCGTGACTTCATAATTTCCGGGTCGCTGAATATGCCCGCACACCGAAATCAGCTTGGTGCCGGTGCTCTTCGGGTTATTGAGCGAGAGTCCTTTATACCACTCGCCGCCCCGAATCACGATGTGCGGCACGGCGGCCAACGTCTCGACGTTGTTGATCGTGGTGGGCATTCCGAACACGCCGGCCTGGGCCGGATACGGAGGCTTGATCCGCGGGTTCCCCCGCTTCCCCTCGATCGAGTTCAGCATGGCCGTTTCTTCGCCGCAGATGTAGGCGCCGGCTCCCCGGTGGAGAATTACCTCGATCTTCTTGCCGCTGCCGAACACGTTGTCGCCCAAGGCGCCGCGGGCCGTCGCTTCCGCCACCGCCCGATCCATGATCTTGTAGGGGTCGGTGAACTCACCGCGGATATAGATGTAGCAGCGCTCGGCACCAATCGCGTACGACGCAATTGCGCACCCCTCGAGGAGCTGGTGCGGAGTCCAGCGCATGATCTCGCGATCCTTGAACGTGCCGGGCTCCGACTCGTCGGCGTTGCAGACGAGGTAATGCGGCCGCCCGTCGGCCTTGGGCATCAGCGACCACTTGAGTCCGGTCGGAAATCCGGCCCCACCACGCCCGCGAAGGCCCGAAGTCTTGATCTCTTCCACTACCGCTTCCGGCGTCATCGTCAGGACCTTCTTCAGTCCCTCATATCCGCCGCGCTTGACCCACCCATCGTAGGTACGGGCTTCGGGATCCCCGAAGTGCTTCGATAGGACCGGATTTTCCTTGGGATGGCTGGGATGGGGGTAGCCCATTACTTGTACCTCTGAAGGATGCCGGGGACCTTCTCCGGTGTAACGCTCTCGATGAAGTCGTCCCCCACGAGTATGGGCGTTGCAAAGCCGCAGGCGCCGAGGCACTCGACCTCGATCACGGTAAACCGCCCATCGGGACTGGTAGCTCCCAACTCTCCGCACCCGGTTTCCTTCAGAAGCGCTTTGGCGACGTCCTCCGCTCCGCAGATGTTACATGGCGACGTGGTGCACACCTGAATGAAGTGCCGGCCGACCGGGTGAGTGTGGTACATCGTGTAGAACGTCACCACGCCTTTGACGTAGGCCGGAGTGAGGTCGAGTACCTCCGCTACCTCACCGATGGCAGGCTCGGAAATCCAGCCCCGAGCTTCCTGTACCAGCCACAGCGCCGGGAGCAGGCAGGCCTGCTTGGTGGGATACTTGGTGAACAGCCATTCGAGCCGCGCGAGCCGGTCTCCCTTGAAGACTCGCTCGTAGGGCTCAGTCTCGGTGCCGTGTCCGCCGTGAGCCGACCCATGGACTGGTACGCCCCGGTGAGCTCCAGGGGCTTCTCCTGCCCCGCCGCCCCGCTGCCCCGCTGAGTTCATCGGTCTACCTCTCCCATGACGATATCCACGCTGGCGTTGATAGCGATGACGTCGGACAGCAGTGACCCCTCGCACATCGTGGGAAGGCTGGCGAGGTTGATAAACGATGGCGGGCGTATTCTCCAGCGCACCGGCTTGCTGGTACCGTCTGAAACCATGTAGTAGCCCAGCTCGCCCTTGGGGTTTTCGACGCCCATGTAGACCTCACCGGCCGGTGGCTTGATCCCCTCCATCACCTGCTTGAAGTGGAAGATCATGGCCTCCATATCGCTCATGGCCCGTGATTTGGGCGGCAGCACGATTCGCGGATCAGAGACGTTGATGGGAGCGCCTTTGAGCCGGGTGAGCCGGTCCAGAGCCTGCTCCAGGATCCGGTTCGACTGCGTCATTTCCTCCAAGCGGATCCGGTAGCGGTCGTAGATATCGCCGTATTCGCCAACCGGTACATCGAAGTCGTAGGTCTCGTAGTCCAGGTACGGACGATCCTTCCGGACGTCATAGTCTACGCCGCTGGCACGCAGCATGGGGCCGGACAACGAGTAGTTGATCGCTTCCTCGGCCGTCAGTGCACCGACACCCTGGGTTCGCCCGATCCAGATCGCGTTCCGGGTGAACATGGTGTCGACTTCCTTGAGCGTCTTCGGAAAAGTACTGGTGAACTCCCGCAGACCCTCCTCCCACCCGTCGGGGATGTCTGCCATCAGCCCACCGACCCGGGTGAGACTGGTGGTCAGACGAGCGCCGGTCCACGCCTCCTGGAGGTTGTAGATCCGCTCCCGCTCCTGGAACGACCAGAGAAAGGGTGTAAAGGCGCCCAGGTCGATACCGGTGGTGCCCAGCCAGACCAGGTGAGAGATAATGCGGCTCATCTCGCAGGCGATCACGCGGAGTACCTTGCAGCGCTCCGTCAGCTCGATGCCCATCAGCGCTTCGACCGCGAGCGCCAGGCAGACGTTGTTCGCCATGGGCGACAGGTAGTCGGTGCGGTCCGTCAGCGGAATGATCTGGTTGTACTGCCGGTATTCACCGAGCTTCTCGAATCCCGAGTGCAGGTAACCGATGTGCGGAATGCACCGCTTGACGGTTTCTCCCTCCAGCTCGAGCACCAGCCGGAGCACGCCGTGGGTGGCCGGGTGCTGCGGACCGATGTTCACGAGCATCCGCTCGGCGCCGAGGTCCTCCCGATAGGTGCCGTTCTCGGTCGAGACACCGAGGGGTACCCGGGTGGGTTGGCCGGCTGCGTCCAACCCTGGTGTTGCCAGGGCCATTTCTACCGTGCGAAGTGTCATTTCAGAAAGCCCCGCTCTCCGCGCGCCAGGCGCTCCTGCACATCCTTCGGCAGCTCGCCGTACGCTTCAGCCAGCGACAGCTCTTCCAGTGAGTAGTGGGCCTCGGGGTTAGCCGCCAGAGCCTGCCGGGTCTGCTCGGCGCGGCTGAAGTGCCCCCGGAGCGGAAAATCCTTCCGCAGTGGGTACCCCTCCGCGTACGTCTCCCACATCAGGATACGACGCAGATCGGGGTGACCGCTGAACGTGACACCGAACATGTCGAAGACCTCGCGCTCCAGCCAGTCGGAGCCGCGCCAGAGGTCGTAGACGGAGCGGACCTCGAGGGGAGCACGCTTATCGAGCGCGACCTTTACCCGCAGATCAGCCTTGCGGCCCAACGATCGCAACTGGTACACGACCTCGAGCGGCCGCTCAGGATCGCGGTAATCCACCGCTGTGACATCGGTCAGGTAGTTGAACTCCTGGCCCGGCGTGTCACGCAACCACGCGAGCACATCGTGCGACCGGGCACGGTCCACGTAGACGATCGTCTGACCGTTCGAGACCATGTGCCGGTGGATTGCGGTACCGAACTCGGTGCGGAGAGCTGGTACTGAAGGTGAGAGCGACGTCATGGCTTCGGGATCAGCTGGATCGGGTTTGCTGGACCGAATTCCCGAACGGCTCGCTCAGCTCATCCACTCGCTCTGGACGCAGGAAGAGGCCGGACGGACCAACCAGCTTCTCGTCCCGCAACATGTCGTCTGCGATGGTTTCGCCGCGGATCTTCTTCTGGAGCAGGAGAATTCCGTACATCAGCCCCTCGGGCCGGGGCGGGCACCCGGGGACATACACGTCCACGGGAATAATGGTGTCGATGCCCTGCACCATGGCGTAGTTGTCGAAGATCCCGCCGGTGGAGGCGCAGGCGCCCATGGAGATCGACCACTTCGGCTGGGGCATCTGGTCCCAGATTCGCCGGATCACCGGGGCCAGCTTAAACGGCAGTCGGCCGGCACAGATCAGCACGTCGGCCTGACGGGGAGAAAAGCTCATCCGCTCCATGCCGAATCGGGCGAGGTCGAACCGGCTGGCTGCGGTGGCCATGAATTCGATGGCGCAGCACGCCGTGCCAAAGGGCATCGGCCACAGCGAATTAGACCGAGCCCAGTTGGTGAGGAAATCGAGCCTGGTAGTCACCCAATTGGGCGACACCGCCGAGACCGTGGTGGCCTCGTCGTCCAGGTTGCCAGTGGCGGGATTGATCAATCCCATTGCAAGGCTCCACGCTTCCAGATGTAGACGTACCCCACCGCGAGGATGAGGATAAAGACAAACATCTCGACGATCAGAAGGCCTGAGATCTCCGTGAGCTGGTTGAACGCCACGGCCCAGGGGATCATGAATACGGTCTCGATGTCGAAGACGATGAACAGCATGGCCACCAGGTAGAACTTGACCGAAAACCGTTCCCGGGCATCGCCCAGAACCGGCATTCCCGACTCATAGGGCGCGATCTTGGTGGCAGTCCGGCGGTAGGTAGAGAAGATATGCGACACGCCCAGCATCATTATCGCATTGGCGACAACGAATACCAGCAGGAGCAGTAACGGGATATAAGGCTGAAGCATCCTCAACAGCTCGCTTAGTGAAAATTTTCACTTAGGCGGTGAAATTAACTGCATCCCAAACGCGATTCAACCATTTGAAATGCCCAATCTCCCTTCCTTTCGTTGATCCACACCGCAATGAAGGGCCCCCATTAGGCCTTGACACTAGGTGACCGAACGGCCATCCTACGTCGCCGCGAGCTTCCACGACAACGAGATGGTCGCTTTTCCCTCGGCCATTCCATCGCGGCGGCCCGAATGAGCAGTTCCCGCATTCAGCGTACCCCCTAATCACATATCTGCTCGGCCCGGATCAGATGATCATCCGGGAAACATGCAGCTACTTCGCGCAGGCGCGATCGACATGAGCAACCGCACACTCAGGTGAGTTGTGCCGTCGCTGTTGGCCCAAGCGCTTGTTTTTGACCTCGACTCGGCGCCCGAATTTCACACGTCGCGGTGCGTCATTCAAATGGGGAGTTCAATGCGGCATACCTGCAATTTGGCCGGGCGGTTAGCCCGGCTGCGAACGGCGATCCTGCTTTTCCCCGCAGCACTGTCTCTGTCCTGCGGCATTGACGAGGACAATGCCCTACTCAGCCCCAATACCGCCCCAAGCTTCGTGACGTTGTCGACCGGACCCTGTTCCGGCGTAAGCTACAGTCGTCTAGTACCCGTCTCCACGTCCGCACAGTTGTCGACCGCGATCACCAACGCCCGTGCCGGCGACATGATCAGTCTTGCCTCCGGGACCTACACTGGTCGCTGGAACCTATGGGCCAGCGGATCTTCCAGCTCCCGGATAACAATCTGCGGTCCCCGGACCGCCGTACTCACGGCCGGCGGCATTAGTCCAAGCTCGATCACACTCGCCGTTCGGGCCAATAACTGGACCCTTCAGGGTTTTACCATCCGGACGGCATTCCAACCGGTTTTTGTGATCGGGGCGCACGGCACAATTGTCAGGGGGTTGGAGATCTATAATATTGGCCAAGAGGCCATCCACCTGCACACATTTTCAAAGCATAATCTGATCGACGGCAACTACATCCACGACACCGGGAAGTACGCCCCCCGCTACGGAGAAGCTATCTACATCGGCAGCGGGAGCTCCAAGTGGTGTACCAACTACAATTGCAACCCGGACCGAACCGACTCCAATAAGGTCACGCGGAACATCATCGGGCCAAACGTCAGCGCTCAGATGGTGGATGTAAAGGAGGGGACCACCGGGAACATCATCTCAGGCAATACCTTCAACGGTACGGGTGCATCGGGTTATCAGGATGCGTGGATCAACGTTTACGGCAACAGGGCACAAGTTACGAGCAACACCGGCACCACCGCACGGGTTCATGGGACAAAGGTAGAAACAGTGGTGAGCGGGTGGGGGAAGTACAACCAGTTCCACGGTAACAAATGGAACCTTGCTGGCGGGACCGGGTACGGTTATAGAGTGGGCGGAGGAACCCCAGCGTCAACAGTCGACCTCGGGTGTGATAACTCGGTGCTCAACGCCAAGAGCGGCTTCGCGACAGTAGCCTGTAAGTGGTGATTGCGCCTCGGAGCCTTTCGGACTTAGGACCGCCTCGCGGGCTTTCCTGATCGACGAGCGCGCTCGATTAGCCGAGCGCCGACACCGAATAGGGAGCGAACCAGCGGATGGTACTTCACCTCTACCGTGCGGCTCGTACGCACCGTTGATTTGTGGGCGAATCCCCAGTTCGACCGGTCTATCAGCTCATCAAAATCGGGGTGATGCTTGACAAGAAGATCCCAGATTTTCCGGACCTGCGGTGTTTCTCGCTCCTCGATGGGCAGCTGTTTCACCCCGGGCTCTTGGGCGACCGACGACCCGGCGAGCGTCCACTGGAGATCGTCGAATAAAATCCAACCTCCAGGTTTTAGCAGAAGCGACCCCAGATAGAACGCCAGGCCATCCACAGCCCAGGTGTGCGACCCGTCGAGATAGATGAAGTCGAACGTTTCATAGAGGTCTTGCTCTAGGAAGCGCATCATCCTCCACGTGTAGGAGGACGGCTCGAAATAGATATCTACCAAGTTCTGGGGAACGCTGACCCTCTGTAGGACGGTATGAATGTCGGGGTCGCGCCGGCGTGCACTCTCGAGGTCGATGGTAACGACCTTCGCATCCGGCAGACCTGCGACCGCATGTGCCAGATAGGCTGTGCTCACCCCATGGCCGAATCCCAGCTCGAGGCATCGACTCAGCTTCCTCTGCTGAATGAAGCGAGTAATCTCCGCTCCTTGGCCGGCATCCATATTGGGAATTCCGGCCAAAGCGTCTGCGATCTGGTGTACTTCCATATTGGTCCTTTTGACTCCCCTCCCTGGGGGGTCGGGCTTGAAGTTACTCCACGGGTCTACATCGTACCCATGCAGAAGTGCAGGAACTTGCATGAGAGAGTGCAAGGATTCGGTCTTGACGCACCTGCGTCAGACGATCTATGGTATGTGTGAGACCAGTAGAGCCGGATAGCTCCGATAGTGAATGTCTGTTAACCACAGTAGCGACGCGCGGCGCTAGCAATCCGCGCGATAATAGAAACAACTGACCGCATCGCGCCCTCCTGGAGGGTCGCGACAAAGGCAAACCCGCCGAAAGGCGGGGACGCAAAGCCACGAAGCTAACGCAGCGCGAACTGTGCGCTGTCACGCTAGTCGGGCCGCCGAACGACTCTGATGGAGGATTTTTCATGTCCCTCCCCGCCGCTTGCGGGCGCTGGCACAGTGCCCGTACTATCGATCGTGACAGCGCATCCAGGCCTCTCCGCAGGACGCTTCTCATTCTGCCACTGATTCTTCTGCTGGGTGGATGCGGAGATTCCACTGCTCCGCAAGATCCAGGTACGGCGCTGCCGGACCAGGCCAATATCTATGTGACCAGCAAAGGTCGAGATCGCAAGCTCGTAGAGGTTCGGATTGCTCCCGATACTGCGGTCGTGGCACCGGGTAACAGTACCGCCTTCGCGGCCTCAGGTGTCTACAGCGATGGTCGATCCAAACTAATCATGGTGTCATGGACCGTAACGGGAGGTACGATCGACTCCGCGGGTTTGTTTACCGCGGACAGCACCGAGGGTGTCTATCAGGTTATAGGAACAGAACATGCGACGGGGCTCGCCGACACAGCTACTGTCATCGGTCAGTCCACCTCTACGCAGCCTCCGACGGTCGGTACGCCACCGACAGATGCCCCTCCGGCGCCCGTTGTTTCCCAGATACTGATAAGTCCCGCCTCTGCCTCTCTTGAGGTGGGAGATAGTATCCAACTCGTGGCTATCGCGAAAGATGCAAATGGGGCTACGCTGGGCGGAGTTGATTTAACCTGGACCTCCTCCAACTCGGGTGTCGCAAAGGTGAGCTCGACAGGTATGGTCAAGGCAGTTGCGGGAGGTTCGACTGTTGTGACCGCAGCTGCACAGGGTATCACGGGCAGTGCGAGCTTGAGCGTTGTGACTCCGACCCCAGTCCCAACTCCCGCGGGTGACTGCTCGGATTTCCCATATACCCGTTTGGTACCTGTCTCCACGGCTTCACAGCTCACCGCGGCAATTACCAATGCGCGGCCCGGCGACCTGATCCAGCTTGCACCGGGCACCTACAGCGGGCGGTGGACTCTGAGCACGAGCGGTTCGGCGGCTTCACGTATTCTGCTTTGCGGTCCCCGGAGCGCCATTTTTGACGGTGGCGGGACCAGTCCGGCCCCCATCACCCTGGCCATTCGAGCGAGCAACTGGACCCTGCAAGGCTTCACTATCCGTAATGCCTTCCAGCCGATCTTTCTAATTGGCGCCCATGGCGTGATCGTCAAGGGGTTGGAAATTTATAATATTGGCCAAGAGGCGATCCACTTGCACACGTTTTCATCGCACAATCTGATCGACAGCAACTACGTCCATGATACCGGGAAAGCCGCCCCGCAATATGGCGAGGGCATCTACGTGGGCAGTGCGAACACGAAGTGGTGTACGTACTATAACTGTGAACCGGACAAGACCGACTCCAACACGATAAGCCGGAATACTATTGGCCCGAACATCGGCGCCCAGATGGTGGACGTGAAGGAGGGCACGACCGGCACCATCGTGAGCGGCAACATCTTTAATGGAAGTGGTGGGTCGACGCATCAGGACGCGTGGATCAACGTGTACGGCAACAAATCCGTTGTGAGTGGCAATAGTGGCACCACCGCCCAGCTGCACGCAGTGAAGGTGGAGATGTTGGTGAGCGGCTGGGGTGCGTATAACGTGTTCCACAACAACACCTGGGACCTGTCCGGTGGGGCAGGATACGGCTTCCGAGTCGGGGGCGGAACCCCGGCCTCGACCGTCGACCTTGGCTGCGACAACAACGTGCTCAACGCCGACAGCGGGTTCGCGACCATACCGTGCGAACCCTGACACGCCAGGAATAGCAGCTTGACGGACACAGAAGCTAAGCTCCCATTGTGGCTGTAACTATGCAGAAACCCGCAATGGGAGTTGTTAGCTCTGACGCCGACGGGCCCTAAACCTGCTGGTACTTCCTGTCACAATAGAGTCCGGGCGCATTCAGACAAGGCGCTCCGTAAGTGACCGCTGGGATACGGGTGCAACGTGACGACTCCACCCGAAGAATGCTGGATTCTGAAAAAAAATCGAAGTACACTGCTTAAAGTAGG
Source organism: uncultured Gemmatimonadales bacterium (assembly GCA_963730915.1). Lineage (GTDB taxonomy): Bacteria > Gemmatimonadota > Gemmatimonadetes > Gemmatimonadales > GWC2-71-9 > CAVVWJ01. Next base: position 1,284,962 of record CAVSTR010000005.1, read on the forward strand.
CTCCGGGGGAGTGACCAAAAAAGTCAACCCGGTAATACCCAGCGGCGGCAAGAAGTCTGCAGACCTCGTTCAATGATTGGACATCGCTATTGTCCACGATGATCAAGCCATCGGTGGCAATCTTACCAACGATGAACCTGGTCGCTTCAATACGGGGAAAGCCATCGATACTCACGACGTCGAAGCAACTCTTCGACAAACGAGTATAATCTTGCCCTATGACGATTTCCGCATTTGGGACCCCCCGCAGGCGATGCTGCATGCGCCTGGCAAATGCCTCGTTGAACTCGACTGCGATGACCCTCTTCGCGTGTTGCGACCACCAGAGGGTGGATTGTCCGCTACCGAATTCCAGAACGGTCTTCTCCGCAAAGTAGTCCATCGACGCATTGAGTAGATCGATGACGGGGTAAGTGTACATTGGCAGTGGCCCACCTGCCGCGTCGACTGCGTACCCTTTGATGCAGCTTTTGAAATAGCCCGAGGTCCTGGCGAACCCTAGAGGTCCGAGTAGCGCGCGCGCGAGTCTCTTGAGACCGGAGCTGTTGCTGGGAAACGATAATTTCATTGCGCGGGCCGTTCGTCGTGGCCCCTAGCTGGCCCGCCCAGCGCCTGGCCCCAACCTCCATATGCCACAAACGACTTGGTCAGCCCCGCTACCCTTTCCTGATACAGCGCAGCATCCGGGAACAGCTCCATGACCTCGGCTTTGCTCAGGAGACGAATACTCTCGATCGACCTTTTCGCTGCCTGAAAATCGGGGATCTTTCCCCGCCACCCTAAACTGAAATGCTGCAGGAGCCACACCTGAACTTGGAGTGGAAAAAACTGGAATCCGGGAAACAGAAAGTGGGGTTCCATGGGGAAGTATCGATTGGGCGTCTGCACGAAATATCTCGCGCCCACGCGCCGGATTTCTTGGGCCATCCGCCGCTGATCGTCGTAGCTGCCGACGTGCTCTATGACCGAATTGGAAAAGACAACATCGAAGGTATGATCGGGAAAGTCGAGCGCTCGAGCATCACCGGCCACCGCGATAAAGTGCGGCAGGTGCACGTCGGGCGGTGTGATGTTGAGAATCGTTATCTCAGCCTCCCGCTCGGCAGGAAAGCCCATGACCTCCCAGAAGCCTTGCGTGCCACCAACGTCAAGAATACGAGCTGGAGTTCGGACTTCCCGAAGGAGTTTCTGGAATAAAACGAAGCGTCTCCTCCTGAGACGACCGGCGAGCGACTCCGCCTTTCGATTGTCCGCCAATTCTTTCAGCATACCATCCTACCGGAGAGAACCTCGCATTGCCTATCGATGACTCAGAGATTCGGCGATGCTGACTCAGCGTCGGCGCTGGAGCAGCTCTGAGAGGACGGATGCCATGACAAACCACGGCTCGACTAGATACCTCGCCCCTAGACGCCGTGGCTCTGCCGCCATTCTGAAAATCCACTCGAACCCGACCCGACCGGCCCAGCGGGGGGGAGTAGGAATCTCGCCCGCAACGTAATCCAGAGCGGCACCTGAGGTTGAGATAACATTGACTGCAAGCTCATGGGAATGATCTAAAACCCAGTATTGCTGTCGCGGCATACCCATGCCCACCATCAGCACGTGGGGCTGAAAAGTATTGATCAGCTCTATGACTTGACGGGTATCCGTGCTCGGGTCGAAGTATCCATGTGCGGTACCGATCTCAAGACCGGGATATTGTCGCCGGAGGAGCGCCGCGCCTCGGTCGACAACCCCTGGCTTCGATCCGAGGTAGAATACGCGCCAACGCTCCTTCACAGCCTCGGCCATAAAACGAGGAAGCCAGTCAACGTAGGTGACTCTATGCCTGCGCTCCAGCGGAAGACCGAGCAGTCGGCCCAGGAGCACCACGGCCATTCCATCAATCCTGATGTAATCGGCAAGTTCGTAGAAGTGCTGCAATTTCCTGTCGTTCCGAATGAGATAGAGACTATGAAGATTGTGGGACGTGAAAATTCTTCGGTCACCGGAACGAACGGTGTGCGCAATGCGGGCATGCAGATCATCAATCGACAGCGTATCCACCCTCGTCCCCAGCATGTTGTACGAGCTCATGAGATCTTCGTCAAGCCTGCTGAACGAGGCCGTCTCGATTAGCGCTGGAGCAGCGATCCGAAGTGTCTGCCGCCGCCTCAGTCACGAGGGTTGAGACGTCAAGCATGTAAGTCATACGGGTGCCTGTATGGGCCGAGTCGACCGAGATCCACCGTCCATCGGGGCTCCACCGTGGGTGGAGATCACACCGAATCGCGCCGGTAAAGTGCCAAGGTGCTAGGAATCGACCGAGCTGGATTCGCTGACCAGAGGCCACGCGATACAAGAGGAGATGCTGAACCCGAGCGCGATCAGGGTAACTATCCGTCACGATCCACTGTCGGTCGGGGGACCACGAGATATGTCCGTCGCCGTACACATCGAGCGTTGCGGGCCCGATGATCTTTGCCTGTCCAGTGTCCACATCGAGTAGGTAGTAGTGATCCCCGTCGTGGCGCGTCCGCGCCCATACGATTACGTGCGTCTCGTCGGCCCAGCTATAGTGAGAAACCATCCGCTCATCCAGCAGCAACCGGAGGTTGGTGCCATCGGCGTCTGCGACATATAGACGGGAAAAGCGGCCACTCGAACCGAGCCAGCGATGCAGAAAAACGATACGGCTCCCACCTGGCGAGTACATCACGTGATTGATCTTGTGCTCACTGTCGACCATCGCGGTGCTCGGTGCGTGATCGACGAGCGAAGCAAGGCTAATGACGAGGCGGCTGTCACCGCTGCTCAAATTGATCTCCCACACCCCGTCTCGGTCGAGAGGTTGATCGGGAGTGAAGTTCGTTGCGTCAACCGCATAGCCGTACTCGGGCCGGAGGCGCGCAAGCCGCCGGTAATTCAATGACAGAGCCAGCCGTTGAACCGGATGCACGGACTGAATAGGAAAGGGAATCAGCAATTCCTCCCCACCCGTGAGAATGCGCGATACCAGCCGACCTTCTCGGAAGTCGTTAAATATCAGACTGCTGCCGGCTGACCAGGGAAGCCATTGCGCCATGGTCCCCTGCTGATGGTTCCAGGCGGATGAAACACCTGCGACCCAGGATGTGTGATCCTGTCGATTCAGGACCATGATCGCCACCCGACCATCTGATCTGATCCGATGCACGATTGCCTGCCGCATATCTGGTGACCACGGCGACTTGTCGTAATAGCCAAAAAAAACGCCACCCTCTGGCTCGAGCGCGACACCAGCCCATTCTCCGGCCGTAAGGAGCTGGGTACTCGGATGGATTTCCCACCGGAACCCGTGATGCCGAAAGGACATATAGTTCGCGCCGTGGTAGAGTGCTTTGATCCAGCTCCTCACCCTGGGTAAGGACTCCAAGGCTCGGGCCACTTTCCGCTCCAGGTGATGATATGCTGCCATCGTAAACCTATGAGCCGCGGCTCTTCAAGACGCGTTCTACTGCTGGAAGCAGCAGCCTGACCCGAGCTGTCCAACTGTGGTGAGCAACTACGTCGGCCCTGGCCGTTTGGCCCATACGTTCCAGCTCGTCCCCCGCCAATACCGATCGTCGCAGCGCTTCCTTGAGACTGCTTTTGTCGCCGGGCACGAACAGGAACCCGTTGCTGCCATCGGCGATGACACGTATGGCGTCGTCGAAGGCTGATGCTATGACTGGTTTGGCCATCGCCATGTACTCATACATCTTGAGTGGTGAATGGTACATCTCGCCGAGCTGCAGCTTGACTTGACCCGAATACCCCACATCGAAGCCGGCGATGTATGGAGGAACGGCCGGCCGTGGTAGTCGCCCGGCGAATCTGACATTCTGAGTTAAGCCACATTGCTCGACCTGGCGCTCCAAGCGCCGCCTCACCAGTCCGTCCCCGATAATGACGATGTTGATATCCGCACCCGCCTGCCGGAGCTCGGCAACTGATTCAACCAGCAAGTCGAGTCCAGCCCACGCATATAGGTTGCCAACGAAGCCCACAGTAAAGCCGGGAAAAAAACGAACTGGCCGATACTGCTCGGGGTTGAAAAAATTGGTGTCCACACCATTGGGGATGACCACTATCTTGGCGACCGAGATGCCGCACAAGTCAATCATGATGTCTCTCAACCGCTCGCTGACACAGACGAGAAGGTCACACTGCTGGTAGGCTGCCTTTTCTAAACTTCTCGCCAGACTGCTCAGCACCAAGCTTTTTCGCTCGACTTTCGCTTCGTAAAAGAGCGGACCATTGGTCTCGAGAATCCAGGGTACGCCATCTTTCTGGCAGGCGGCCCCCAGGGCCTGGAATGCTCCGAATCGTTCGTAGACGACATCGACTCTGCCCCGAAAGGCCCGTCGAGCCCGTCGTGCGTTCAAACGTCCTAGAGCAAAGCGTAGAAGATCAGCGGTGAATCGGCGCGGGATGCTCTTGCTGATCGCTTCCTGGGAACCTTGTCGGGTGAGGGTGCGCGGTACATGATCACCTACAATGAAACGTTCAACGCTCCAGCCGAGTTGTTCAAACGCCTCCAAGATCCCTAATATGTGGGCTCTGGCTCCACTTGCCTCTGCATCGACATTGGTGGAGACCCGAGGTGAGCCCGAGAGGAACCCGAGACGTCCACGATATAGACTAGCGCCAGCCGCACCCAGCGGTGACTGGAGGGCGACATGATCTCCGTTCACAGGCGTCGAAACGGCCGATTGGGCCCTTGCTGACGCAGTTGGCGGCGGACACCAAGAGAGAACTGGCCCAGGGGTCGCTTGGGATGCTTATCCGCAGAAGCAACGGGGTGATGCGTATCTATCCCGCACACAGTTGCGATGTATAGCACCCAGGTGAAACTGTTCTGGGCTAGGAGCGTACTCTCCGTAGATTCCGAAAGGAGCACAAAAATCAGAAAGGAAAGGGGCCACAGCGCACTGAACGAGGAGCTCGACCGCGCGACCCGAATGGCCTTGATCCATGCCACCACGTATCCTACCAGGAACAAAGCAAGGCCAACCATCCCTAGATCAAGCATTACGTCCAGGAAGCCATTATGGGCATGTGGCGGACGCCACCCCAGAGCGCTCCACACCGCACCCGACTCGCCTTGCCACCCCAACCAAAAGCCGGCCAGTCCATAGCCAAACCATGGCCGACGCTCGATTGCATCCACGACTATCGCCCAAAGATCCGTGCGTCCACTAAGACTGGGATCGCGTCCGAAGAACGCCAATAACGATTGCCATTCGAAGTAGATAGCAAGCAGGATTGCCTCTGCCAGAACCACCGCCAAGAGCAAGAATGCCAGGTGCCGCGCGCGACTGAGTCGGAGGGTGCGAAGCACCGGCGTGACCCCCACAATCAGAACGCCAATGAGAAGCGCGGAGACAGATCTGGAGAGCAGGAGCAATCCGAAAGAGAGTCCCCCACCCGCGAGTGCGAGCCAGCGATAATTGCCTCCCTCCAGGAAGAGCAGAAGGAAGCCGCCAGAACTCAATGCCATGATCTTGCCGAGCAGGTTCTTATGGATAAACATGCCGCGCCAGGATGACTCGTCCGGCATCACTCCAATCGATGGCGCCACCCAGCCGATGATGAGGCTCAGCAGGGCTGCGATTCCGAGAGTGAAACAGACAATTCTGAGTTGTTCACGCTGGTCAAATCGCACCGCGAGGTACAAACCAAGCAATGTAGCCATTATCAGCGACACCCCGTGCCCAAGGGTGACTTCAGGGGCTGTGGACCAGGAGGCGGAAGCGACAGCAAGGGCTCCAAATAAGAGTTGCTCCTTACCCCGCCAACCGGCACTCAGGAATTCACCTCCACGCAGCAGTGTTACCGCAATGAGCAGGAGGTACATCGGCCAAAAGATCACCCTCGCCCGGCCACTCGCGGCCCCACCGCCTAGCAAATCCAGCACCGGTCGCGCTGCCCCCGAATACAGCAGTAGAGCAAGTACGACCGGGAGTTGACCCAGAAGTGGCTGACCCCGTGTGCTGCTTTGGGTGTTAGCGATACGTCCGCGGAAACTCAGTTGCGATGGTCCGGGTATCGGCTCGGGAAGAGAGGGCATGGAGAACCCTTAGGCCCTCTTGGAATGTGGGCCCGAGAACCTTCCCGGTGGCTCTGCCCTGTCGCCCCTCCGCTCGCCCAATTCGCCTTCTTTGCTGTAGGTGGGCTCTCGGAGATATCCGTCTGCGCGCACAGCGGAAAAGGCCTCGAGGGTAGACCGCGCCACGTCCGGCCAGCTCAGGGCGGCGATGCCCCTGCAGCACTTGCTGCGAGGAGTCCGCAGCGCCCATTCCAGGCCCTCTGCCAGTGTCGCAGCGGTGAGGTTGCCCGAGTAGGTCCGGACCCACTCCGATCCGGCCACCTGCGCCAGCTCACCCATAGCACCTTGGAGCGCTACGAGCACAGGGCACCCAAACGAAAGTGCCAGAATCGCGCTTCCCGAATTGAGCAATTCTTGATACGGCAGTACGACCAGGTCGGCGGCTCGCAGAAAGAGCTGAACATCGCCTGACGGGACGAAGCCCAGCAGCGTCAAGACTCGAGAGTCGGCCCGGGCAGCTCCCACCACAGCATCCCCGAGGGAAGCGGGGGTAGGCTCCCCCGCGATGAGGAGCCTCGCATCGGGATCGGAAAACTCGCGAAACACTTCAATCAGATGCAGGATGTTCTTGTAAGCTCTTACGTGTCCCACGCAAGCAATGACCCGAGCCTCAAGGGAAATGCCGAGCGCGGCGCGCGCTTCGGATCGGCTCACTGTGTTGGGGTAGACATCGCGGTAGTGGCCATGAGGTACGACAAAACTTCTCGCCTGGCGTAGCGCCGGGTAGCGCATCTCTGCCGCGGCTTTGCCGCCGGGCGTCAGCGCAATGAACCCATCCAGCGCGGCGGTAAACACGCGCCAGAACCAGTGCTCGAGCCGGGGGTGATATGCCTCATGGGTAGCCAGGTTGTGCACTGTCCACACAATTCGGAGCCCACGTGATTTGGCAAGCCGCAGGAGCACAACCATGGCACCGACCCGCGCGATTGCCCGCGGAAGGCTGGGTCCGTTTAGCAGACTGTCAGGCCAATGCACGTGCCAGACATCGGCTCTTGTTCTCAGGATCGCCTGGGGGGAAAAGGCTTCGATGTCGGCCCCAAGCTTCCGCATGTTGTCGTATAGCAAGGGGATATACGGATTTTTGGCATGCCACGCGGGCCACGCGAGAACCTTGATACTATGCTCGTGCCCTCCAACAGCAGTAGAAGACGCTTCCCTGCTCTTCAACGCCTCGGGGGTGGCGAAACGTGAACCCACTGACACCGCGTCGGTGGTGCGATATTCCTCATATCGCAACCGTGCGAGTCCAGCCAGATAGCCCACTCCCAACGCGGCGGTGCGTGCTGCCTTGATAGCCAAGTGGCGCCCGAGTAGGAAGGAAGGTGGTCCGACCAGCACCCCTTTGACGATTCGAGCTATCGATCTGGCAGTGTGGTGTGCTATGGTAACCGAAGAGGCTTCCAGATCCCGATCGCAGACGCCCCAGATACTGCCCGTCCGGTACGCGCGACGGACCAGCCACGAGGCCGTCGCCCTGCTTGGAGGGATATACTCCTCGGCGATGGCCTCGTCCGCCCATACGAGCCTGTACCCTCGTGCCGCGGCTCGGCGAAAAAAGTGCACATCCTCGCCGCCAGATAGTCCAAGTCGCTCATCGAACGCTTCGGGCATCCCGTGAAAGACCTGCGTGCTCACCAGGACGTTGCCCGTATAAGCTCGGTCCAAACTGGCGCCGGTGGCATAGCGTGGCAGTGCAAAGAAGTTCCCGTTGATAATCCATCGGGCCGGAGGCTCTTGGAAGACGGGAACAACTGGGCCGGCAACCACATGGGCGCCGTAAGTCTGCTGTACGTGCAGCAGCTCGTCGAGCCAACATGTCTGCGGTACCTCATCATCGTCGATGAATGCGAGCCAGTCTGCGTCGGCGATGCCGTGACGTACCGCGGCGTTTCGCGCTTGAGAGATCCCGCGCGAAGGTTCAACAACGTATGCGAGTGGCCAGGGGAGGCAGTCCCTTTCCTCCTGACAGATAGCCGCAGCAGAGCCTTCGGGATCGTTGTCGATGACAAGGATCCGGCACGCCGGAGGCGCCACCTTGGAGAACTGAAGACCCCGCAATCCGTGAAGCAATCGGACCAGCCCTAGTGGCCGTCGATAGGTGACGACGGCGATAGTCACTCGCTGAGTGCGGGTGTCGATGCCCGATGTCCCTGGAAAAGAGGTTGCCTCGACCTGTCTGAGACCCTTATCTCGGAGGTAGCGTGCTCGGAGCGTGCGGCCTCGCTGGCGGTATGCGCTGACCACCCCTCGTTTTGCCAGCCATCCCGCCAACTGCTCCTTGCGTTCAAGCCCCACAACACGTGTCACAAACCGGCCCAGCCTGGTGCGGGAAAAGTCCATAGGGCCCGCGAACGATTTCCCCAGATCCGTACACTCTCGACCAAGAGGTGCCTCACCGTGCTGAAAGGCGAGGAGTGCGAGTTTATGGTACGCGATCCCGAGTGGACGAGCGTACGGAGCGAGGTTTCCCCGTGACTCGAGGACCCTCGTGATCTTCTCCAGCACACGAAGGTGTGAGCGAAACCATGCCTCACTGAATGATGCTCGTCCCAAAGACACGCGAGAGTATCCGTGCCAGCGATAGTGGGCCTCGCCGCCGGCAGAGAAAGTCAGGCGTATTCCAGTCAAAAAGGCTCGCATCATGAGGTCGCCGTCGTCATTGGCACTGATGTTCTCGTCCCATGGTCCGGCAAGATCGTACGCATCTCGAGTCCATAAAACTGCACACGGCGGTACCCAGAACTGTCCCGAAAGCCACCCCGCCAGGATGTCCCCATGAGGACGTGGCACATCCGCCGGAGTAAGGATCCAGCTGTCATCGGCGGCCGGCTTAAGCCGTTTCCACTGGCAGGCCGCTATCGTGAAAGAATGGTTCTGCAAGGCATCCACCAGCGCGGCGATCGCACCCGGGGCAAGAACGTCATCGGCATCGAGGAACATCAGGAACTCACCTTGCGCGAGCTCTGCGCCTCGGTTCCGTGCATACGATCCCCCGTAGTTCCTCTCCAGCCGAAGGGTGGTGGTGTGCTCAGCAAAGGAACTAATTACGCTCCAGCTTTCATCCCGGGATCCGTCATCCACGACGATGTGCTCGATCCATGGATAGGTCTGAGCCCTCACGGATGTAATCGTCTCCGCAATGAATGGAGCCGCGTTGTAACACGGCGTGACGATCGTGACCAGTCCAGTTTGAGGGCTCATCGGTTGCTTCGTCGGCATCTCACGGCGTCTTCCTGCAGGTCACACAGTGGGCTGCACCCTGCGATACTAAGCACCCGCGAATCAACGGCAGTAGTAGTGGATGGTTTCACGTCGGCGTGCCGGGGAGTATAACTTTTCCATGGATTCACGCGCTGCCGCCCCAATAGCATGACGGAGCCCGGGATCTTCCCTGAGTCGTTGAATAAGCTCAAATGCCTCGGTCTCCGACTCGAATAAGAAGCCATTTTTGCCATGCTGGATCATGTCCGCATATCCCCCGCGGTTGGCGCACACAACGGGAAGTCCACAGGCCATTGCTTCCATGACGACACGGCCGAACGGCTCAGTCCAATCCTGAGATGTGCGATAGAAGAAACAATCCAGATTTTGGAGGAAGCTCTGCGGCTCGATCGTTCCAACTGGGACGATCTGGATATGTTCCCTGATGGAAGCCGCGCACGACGAGACTTCCTCACGCAAACAAGATCCGCCCATGATTCGTACGCTGATACCCGTCATCGCCAAACGACAATAAAAGGCCGCGTCCGAGGTATGGTGCTTTTGGGGTATGTCCCTGCTCAAGCGGCCGAGCACGAAGGATCCATCCTCAACCGGGCCCCGAATGGGCACCCCGGGGGACGAAGAGCTCCAGGTCGATCGGGGAGGGTTGCACCACCCCAGGATATCCGATAGAACGCCTCAGTGCCTCCGACGCATAGACGACCTCAACTGGCCGGCTCACTCGACGAGCCAAGATGTCCAGACACCCCTGTAATCGATGTGGGTCGGGAGTATTGTAGACGATGATGATACGCCGTGGCCGCGTGAGGTAAATCCAGCGATGCGGATATGCGTAGGCACCGACAAACACGAAGGTGCCAAACTTAGGAAAACGCAAGCGACGCCCGATGATCCGTTTTATGGGATACCGTTCTACCAGTCTCGAATCGGGTTGATACTCTGTCCAGAGGTGCACCGATCTACTCGCCTTCAGTTCGTTGTACAGGGATACGGTGCGCAGCTCGCTCCCTCCGGTTGCGTTCCACAGCGGGTTGATCAAGTGAACTGATCGAGCCCAGTCACCTACCATAAGCGGAGCAAGAACACGGAGGTATGCCGCGACTGTTTCGGCCGCGAGATGCTTCCATCCCAGTTGATCTAATGGAGCCCGTGACGGACGCGTGTTTCCCAGGGCCCAGCTAACAGCGTCCCGGAGCCCAGCGCTCGTGAGAGGGCCGGTGTAGGTACGAACCCACTCGGGGCCCCACGAGGTCCTTCAATTCCGCAAGGGAACCCATGTCGGGGACCAGAACCGGCCGATCGAAGGACAGCGCCAAGAGGGCGCTTCCCGAATTCAGGATTTCCGCGTAGGGCAGGATGACGAGATCCGCCGCACTCAGGTATATCCCAAGTTGCTCATCTGGGATCCACCCAAGATGCAATCGTACTCGCGGATCACTGGCAGCCATGTCCTGAATCTGAAGTGAAACTTCGGCAACATGCACTGTCCTGCGATCAAGAGCACCGACGACGGATCTGTCAAACGTCCGAAGGCAGCAAGCAGGCCAGGGACATTCTTGTACGGGCGTACCTGCCCAATGAACGCCAGCACGGTGGCATGAAGATCGATCCCGAGTTGGTGTCGAGCCCCGGCCTTCGCTACCACCGTGCTGGCGTACGCATCACGGTAGTGTCCCGGCGGGATGACGCATCCTGGCAGGCGCCGCAACTCAGGGAATCGCCCTAGAGCCGCCTCCTGCCCCGCGTGGCTAAGACTGATATAGCCATCAACACAGCGGAGAAACCCGCTCCAAAAAAGCCGCTCGAAACCAGGATATAGACCCTCATGGGACCGAAGATTGTGAACCGTCCAGACGACCTTAGTGCCGCGCGCCCTGGCCCAGTGCAGCATTCCAAGAAGCGAGACGGTTCGCCGCAGCGCTCGTCCAGGATTTGGATCGTTGAGATGTCCCTCCGGCCAGTGGAGGTGAAAGATGTGATACCGGCGTCTCACCAGCCGTTTCCAGTGATACCCGTGCACGACGAGGTTCGGCGTAGCGCTCATGTGGGTATAGAGAAGCCAGGTGTATGGATTCGTTGCGCGATGCCAAAACGCGGGAGACGCCAGGACCCGCAGTCGTACCGTGTTGGCCAAATCCGCGGTCTCGCGCAACGGTTGCAGCGGATCAGCAGCTGTATTGGAACTCACCGCCGTGATCCAGCCGAGTGAACCAATTGTTTATAAACTCTCACATGAGAAGCCAGCGTTCGTGAGATGCTGAGCTTCTGACGCAGACGGCCAACGGGCTGCTCGGTGCCGGATCCTCGGCTAAGTAGTCGGCAGATAGCATCTGCCAACGCAGAAGCGGTATACGGATAGAAGGTGTCGATCGCACCGGGCTCGATACTATTGTATTCAGCGATCAGGGGGAGGTCTGAGGCGAGTACCGAGCTTTGAACTGAGATCCACGTCGACAGCGAGCCAGAAGCGGACGCTTCGGCGAAGGGACACACAGCAAGATCAGTGGCTGCCAAGTACTGTTCCAGTTCGTTTTCCGGCAGATACCCGGTCACCCGAATGCGATCCGCTGTACCGGCTATCCGCGCCCTTTCAATCAGCCCCCCCAAGTACCCAGCCTGCTCTCGAGACGCACCCCCCGCAAACACGACCATGATATCACTGGGAAGTGCGTCCCATCGCATCCACCAGCAGCTCGTGCCCTTTCCGAGCGTGGATGTAACCGAGGAGCGTGACCACCCGCTTTCCGGTTAAGCCAACCACTTGCTTCGCTGCTTCTATAGAGAGCCGCAACTCGCGGTTCTCCACGAAGTGTGGAATCACTGTCACCCGCGCCGAGGGCACAAATTCCTGCAGCCGCTCTCGCTCCTCCTTAGTACAGACGAGGACCTGACGCCGACCGCCGCTGAGCCATCGTAGCGTCATCGCTTCAGGCCGAAAGTTGTATCGTACTTTGGAGCGTAAGCCAAATGAGGGTACCGACGCCGCTTCTCTCGGCGAGCGAACCAGCCGGGCGACGCGCTGGTGGGCAAGGAGTGTGAGCTTCGTCGCTGTCAGCCGGCGAATCACTCTCCAGTTGGTCGGTGGAAACAGATCGTGAACGCTGATGGTCAAAGGCGGCCGAACGCGCTGCACGAAGGTCCAGAGGTTGGCCAGCTGAGACCACCCTGGGCCCCAAACCGAAGACGCGAGTTGACTGTTGTATTGAAGATGCACGACGTCCGCATGGGACAGATCCCCCGCAGCCCTGAGCAAGCCGCGACGGTTCTTCTTCCAATCCCCGTCCAACAGCAGCTCAGCTTCCAGCACGCGGAGCTCCGGGCAGCTGCGAGCTTCAGCAGCGAGCAGCCGCCCAAATCGTGAAACGCCGTGCTGCGGTTTTCCCACATGGAGGTAACCGACCCCAAGCTTCAGTGTCATGGAGAATGCGCCTGCAGCTGCTCCAGGAATTCACCGTATACCATCTCAGGAGCGAATTGTTCCCGGGCGAACGCGGCCGCATTTCGTTCCAGCTTCTGGCGCAGCCGCGGGTCCCGGAGCACGCGGATGACCTCCTGTCCCAAGTGCCCCAAGCTGTCTGCCAACAGAAAGGCGGCACCTGCCCCATCCTCGAGCCCCTCAGCCCCACAGGCTGTGGTTACAACGGCTTTGCCGTGTGCGAGTGCCTCCACCGTCTTGATTTTGAGACCTGTGCCCAACGTCACTGGATTTATTACGACGCTTGACCGTTGGTAAGCCCGCCTGAGGGAACGCACGTATCCGATGAGTCTGACGCCCGTCACACCAGGCACGACTCGCCGACCGATACTGCCGTACACGCGAAGCTCCGCCCGGGGAAGTGCCTGAACTACGAGTGGCCAGGCCTCGCTCATGAACGAGGTTAGTCCGGCGACATTGCCTTGGTTCATGCTGCCAACGAACATCACGATATTGTCGGCCGGCGCAACGTTCCAGCACGGCAGTCGGACCGGCACCGAGTGAGGGACACAGATCACGCGCCGCTCCGGAACTAGCTCAGCGAAACCCGCCTGCTCGTGTCGCTGAATTGCGATGACGATATCCGCCTTTCGAAGCAGCTCCGCTTCCTCCATCTCAGAGCAATCCACCCATGCACCGGCGCCTTCTGCGGCATACATCTCCCGGCGCACATGCATGAGGTCGAGGGTATCGATGAATTTGAGTGCTCCTGGCCCCACGCGATCGAGGCACGGGGCCATCCAGATGTACTCTGCGAAGACCACGTTGGGTTTGAAGCGCTGGATTGCGTCGTCAACGGCCCCCCAGAACGGTGAAGTGTCGTACGCGAGCGGGGAGCCGCCGCCGAATCCGGGCGCGTCCACGAACCAGACATGGTTCGCCAGCAGGCGTGTCCGGAGGCGACTGCGAAGCCGGGCGGCTTTTGACCTATCAACACCACCTGAAATCCGAGACGTCGCAGAGAGCGGATTAGGTCGACAATCCGCGCCCGGGTTCCTTCAACTACCGGGTACAGCATACGATCAGTGATGACCAGGACGCTGCCCGCTGGACGCCTTCCTGTCATGGGCGGCGTGCCAGCGAGTGGAACGTAGGTCCTGCTGCTCGGCAGAACTTGAGGGCTAAGCGCACATTACTCCTGTACCTGGACAAGCGTGCGGAGGCGGGCGTCGGATGTACTCCGATTTTCCTGGTTGGGCCACAGGAACCGCCGCAGCTGACGCCCTACAACGTCTGGAGAGAAGCCACTGCAGATCCGCAGTCGAGCCCGAGTACCCATTTCTCGAGTCCAAGCCGGGTTATCCAAGAATCGTCCGACCGCGAGCGCCAAGGCTTCCGCGTTCTCTCGGGGGACGATAACCCCGCCGGAAGCTTCCACCTGAGGCAGTATCTCGGCGACTCCGCTCGCGTCCGCGGCTACCAGAGGGAGCCCGGAAGCCATGGCCTCGAGGGGGGCGACCGGAAAGCCCTCATGCCGGGATGGGAAGACGTAGAGATCGCCCGCAGCGAGATGCTCACGAATGGTCGAGCGATCGTTGAGGAACTGTCTCACCCACACCACGTTGTGCAGATCCATTTGTGAAATCAGATCAGCCAGCTTATCAGCATCATTCCCGGCCCCGACCAGCAAAAGCCGGAGGTCCTGCTGAGGTCTTCGGCTGCACACCCGACGCCATGCATCCAGGAGGATGTCCAGTCCTTTGGATCGAAGCGAGACACGCCCGTGCCAGACGGCGACCCGGGCGCTGTCGGAAATGCCCAGTCTCGCGCGCCCTGCATCGCGATTTCCAGGTGCCCAGATATCTGGATCTACTGGATTGAAAATCGGGGCAATCTTATGGCTGGGTACTTTGTACGTCGTCCGAACGCGCTCAGCCTCCGCCTCACTTGGAATGATCAGACCCGCGCAGAAGCGCATTGCCCGAGGACGCACAAACCTTTCCAAGCGCTTGCGCTGGTAGTCTCCACCCTGGAAGGTCGCAAAGACAGGAAGGTTCAGCAGTCGTCCCACGAGTACGCAGACATCGAACCGGGGATACTCGTATTCTTGGCATAGTAGTGCTGTACAATTTTCTTGGCGGACGACGCGCATCAAGTGGCGTGGGGGTGTGACGAGATAAAGGACCGTTTCATTCAGTGCTGCCAGAACAGGTCGTAGAAGCTGCTTGCGGCTGAGATGCTCCCCAAACGCCTGCCGTATGTTTCGCCCGTACGGGCCGGACGGTTTGCTCATCTTGTCCTGGAGCAGACGATAGCTCTGCAAAGCAGGCAGGATATGGATAGTCGCTCCGGTAGGCCCATGGGTAAACTTGGCGGGACGGCGGAGGCGGGCCGAGACGCATATCAGCACGGTGCGCACGCCAGCTCGCTGTAAAGCGTCCACATACCCAAACATCCAGCTTCCGGTGAACTCCCGGCAGAACGACTCCAGGGAAACGCCCACGCTGTCCAAGAAATGCTCGATCACATTGCCGAAGGGCAGCAGCGCGACAGTGGGCGGAGTAGCGCCAGGGCCCAGATCGTAAATTTCGCTCTTCATGCACCCGAGACTCGCGTCAGTTCGGCCGGGAAGCTGGGATCGAGTCCCCTGACAGGTCCTCCAATTCCATCTCGCAGGTCACGCAAGCGTTCGCCTTGAGCGCGACGCCAGTCCGCTCATGGCTTAAGATCTCGAGTTCCAGAGCATCCTCGACATAATCAAACGCGTGACCAAAGAATTTGGAGCGCGATGGATTCAACCAGAACGATGCGCGATACGTGCCGGGTGTCAGATGCAGACTTTTGATAGTCAACCGAATGAAGTTTCGTCCCTCTTTGAGAGTGACACCTTTGCCGAAGAGAACGGAATCAGCGTTGACCAAGCGGGTTCCTGACAGCGTGGAGATGATGACAGCGATCCCTCCCACGTGCCGTGCTGCGTCGGAGTCCAGTGCGAGGATGAATTCAAGAGGGCCATCGGGATAGGGATAGTACGCCACGTCGGGGCTGGTGCTGGAGTATTTAGCCGCATGGACCCTTACGGCCCCAGCACCCTTTCGAGGTGCCTGAGACAGATCAATCCATTTCTGTGGCCCGAATCTGCCGCCGGCCGAGGATAGGTAGCGGTGACTGACCTCTGCCGTCGGGCCGTCGGCCACGAGGGTGCCGCCTTCGAGCAGGATCGTGCGAGGGCAGAGACGCTGGACCGCATCGAGGTTATGACTCACGAACAGAACCGTCCGACCTTCCTGCGCCACAGTGCCCATCTTACCCAGGCATTTCTTCTGGAATTCCGCGTCCCCGACGGCCAGAACCTCGTCAATGATCAGCACTTCCGGTTCCAAGTGAGCGGCGACAGCGAAGGCCAGGCGTAAGTACATCCCGCTGGAGTAGCGTTTGACGGGGGTATCAAGGAAGGGGCCGATACCAGCAAACTCCACGATCTCGTCGAACCGCCGGCCGATGTATGCTCTGTCCATACCCAGAATTGAACCGCTCAAGTAAATGTTGTCGCGACCCGTCAGCTCCTGGTGAAAGCCGGTTCCAACCTCGAGCAGGGAGCCTACACGTCCGTAAATGTCTGCCGACCCAACCGTGGGCTCAGTAATGCGGGAAAGGAGCTTGAGAAGGGTGCTCTTCCCCGCCCCGTTCCGGCCGATGATCCCGACTACGTCGCCCTGCCGCATCTCGAAAGAAACGTTGCGGAGCGCCCAGATGAGGTCGGGCGCCTCACTATCTCCCGCCGACCTGACGCTTTGAAGCCGCTGCAGATTGCGCATGGGGGAACCCAACGTCCGCGTGATAGCCTCGCGCAGGGTCCGGGGGCGCTCGGCGGCCAAGCCGATGCGGTAGCGTTTCCCCAGCCGGTCAGTACGAACCGCAATCTCAGGCATGCATATCCAGGATCTCGCGTCTAGGCGACATCGGCGAAGCCTCGCTCAGTACGATGGAAATACAGCACACCGCTCAACAGCAGTATCGTTGCAGAGCCGAAGGCAATCGCAATCTCCATCATGGATGGGCCGTGGGTTCCGAGGAGCGCCGCACGGAAGCCAGAGATCGCGCTGGCCATTGGGTTGAGAGTGTAGAGAGGCCGATAGGCTTGCGGCACCACCGACAGCGGATAGACGATCGGCGAGGCATACATCCACATCTGGATTAGAAACCCCGTCAGGTGCCGGACGTCACGGTACTGTATGTTAAGCGCCGCAAGCCAACACCCGGTGCCCAAGGCAGTCATCATCATCAGCAATAGCATGATAGGAAGAACCAGCACGGCCCAGAGACTGGGCAGCAAGCCAAAGCCCAGCATCACGAGTAGAAGCACCACGAACGCGATCATGAAGTCGACTAGCGCGGCAAGGGCAGCGGCCCCCGGAATTACCAAGCGTGGAAAGTAGACCTTGGTGATGAGCCCGGAGTTGGAGACCAGGCTATTACTGGCACCCCCGAGGGCACCTGCGAAGTAGTTCCAGGCCACAATGCCCGACAAGGCAAACACCGGGTATGGCACCCCCTCGGATGGCACCCGGACGAGACGACCAAACACGGCACTTATGACTACCATGCTGAACACGGGCTGGAGCACCGCCCACGTCGCCCCCAGGACGGTCTGGGCATAGCGGACTTTAACGTCTCGCCAGACCAGAAAGAAAAATAACCCACGGTAGGCCCAAAGCTCCGACAGATTTAGAGTTAACCATCCTCTAGTCGGGGCTATATGAACATGCCGACTACGAGGCCCTTGGGCCATCACAGGTGTTTCCGGCACGGACGCGGCGGCGGCAGGCTCTGCGCTACTAGTCACGGGGTTCCCGAATGATCGTACAATGGGGATTGTACCACAGGGAGGAAGGCCGCAGGGCCACTCAGACCTGTTGTGATGCCTTCGCGAAGTTGCTGCGCCTAACGCTATAGCGCAAGGGCCAACACTCTATATTGTGGGAGGTTGGGCCGTGTCACTTAAAGGAGAGCGTATGCCCGAATCAGCACCGAGCACCCCGATCACCTGCTCATCTCCAGTGGCGGCAGGGACGTGCTGAGTCCGGAGACCCGAATCTTCGGCATTGGCCTCAGCCGAACCGGTACCACCAGTCTCACCAAAGCACTCTCAATACTGGGGCTGAAGACGCAGCACTACCCAAATGACAAAACAACCCAGCATGAGCTCCGAACTGGGCAGTACAACCTGTCGATACTGCGGGAGGAGCAAGCATTGACTGATATTCCCGTGGCACCTTTTTACGCCCAGTTCGACCGGCTGTATCCCCAAAGCAAATTTATTCTTACCACCCGTCCCACTGCATCGTGGCTTGGGTCAATGGAGAACCATTTTCGACTATATGTGGATTACCGGCGAGACGATTTCGATGACTTTGTGCTCGCCTGTGTCTACGGGAGCCTGCACTTCAATCCTGATCGGTTCGCCTATGTCAAGGAATTGCATGAGAACAACTGCCGGATCCACTTCACCGGTCGTCCGGAAAAATTGCTGGTTCTCGATCTGCTGGAGTCTACCGACCCCTGGGGTCAGCTCTGCAACTTTCTGGGTTGTGCCGTGCCCGACCAGCTATTTCCGCACGAGAATAAGCGTCGATCCTACCCTGCTAAACCAGTGCGCCCTAAGGGTTTGCTTGAAAAGCTGAAAACTAGGATTCGCCGATTCTGACCGTGGGGCGCAGTCGCGTCACCGCTACGACCCTCCGCAAGGAACTAAGAGCAGTAACAGCAATTATGGAATCAGCCGTCCACGGGTAGGGGACAAATCTTTCCGGTCAACCCGTGGCGACTCACCCAATCCTTTACCCTCGACTCGTACTCCGGTGCGGTGACCTCGCGCAACTGCCATCCAGGTGGCGACTTGCTGCTCCGTCCATTGAGCGTCGGCACGTCCCGTACGACAGAGACGAACATGGCATCGTGCATCCACTGACGATTGTGGTATGTGTCGAGTGCGGGATCGGCTGACGACTTTCCCGTGACATAGAAGGCCGCACAGCCGTCTGGTAATTGGGCTGCCAGCGATCCCAGTCGTTCGGTCTCTGCGCGGATCGAGTAGTACTGCCCCTCGCCACTGTTGAATTGCTCCAGGACGCCGAACGAAAGCACCACCACGAGTATCCCGTATCGCCATGGGCGACGTCCAGCCCACCGCTCTGCTCGGTCTGCTGCAGCCCCGAATACAATCGCCATTGGCAGCGCGGCCACAATCATGAACCGCGAGACATCTCGAATGGCCCTTGCTCCGGGCACAAACGTATAGACCTTGTGCCACAATGAGTGGCCGTGATACTGGAGCGTGAAAACAACCAGCAAATTCACGGCGAGGACGGTCCCTGAGAGAAATGGATGGCGCCGCCGCGCCATGAGTGCAGACACGGACAGCGCTAGCCAGGCGATCGTCGGGACGACACCGATGCCGATGGCCCGTCCCCACTCCTCCGGCCCACCGAGGGTATTCCGAAGTCCGGTGAGGGCCTGGGACCAGATCACATTTCCATCCGCCATGAACAAGTATGATCGCAGCTCGGGGATATGCATCAGGTTGACCCGGTATGGCCAGTCGGCCACTCCTCGCTGAACCGGCAGGTAAATCAGCAAGAATGGTATGAGTGCCACCAGCGTCGTAGCGGCGGCCGCCAGGACCGAAGGCCAATGCCGACGGAGTGAAACGATCAATAGGTCTTGCCCCTGCTCGAGGCATAGCAGCACTAGAAGAAGCAGACCACTCCAGAAAACGAGAAACCAACCGAGATAGAAGGCAGTCAGGAGCTGAACATTGACCGCGAGGCCCGCCAAGAAAAGCAGCCCAAGCGCGCTCTTAGTCGAGAGTGACCGGGAACGATCGAAGAACAGGAGAATGCAGATGGCTGAGAGCGGGAGAATCCAGACGGCCTGCAATTGGAGATTATCAGGTTGAGTGAACTTCGGGTTGTTGAAGGCGAAAAACAATGCGCCTGCCACGGAGGCTGACCAGCGGTAGTGGAGCACCTGGAATAGGAGTGTGAATCCGGCGAGGAAATTCAGGAAATTGAATAGTACGACGACCACGCCGAGGGCAGTGAAGATGTTCAGTCCGGCGGCGCGTAGAAGAGAGTACGGTGGAACGAAGAGCAGTAGAGCATCGGAGTATCCAAGAGTTCCCCGCACCGGATAGAAGATGGTGGGAGAAAGAAGCTCGACTTTCCCCTGGAGGACCCGGTACCAATGTTCGCAGACATACGCCGTCTGTCTCGTATCCCCCCGAGGGCCAGGGAACAAATCGAAGCCGGACGCGACCTGATGCCGGTGCAGCAGGATAGTGACCAACAACCCGACCAGCAGTGCCGCCACCCAAGCCTGCACCGAGGGGTTCCTCGGTTCCCTAATAACGTTCATGGGCACAACCAGAGGCGTCGTTGACTTCCTGCAATGCGCTCACTCGGTCTGGGGTAGAAGATGTGGCGAGGCAGAGCCGTGTTGACAGATCTCAGTTCGCGCTTCCTATTAAGCAATGGGTACTTGGCACATATGGAAGAGGCCGCTCCGAATTTTTGTCACGGCGGCTCTCGTTCTAGCCGTCTGTGCAGTACTGGCCGTCAAGGCCCATACACTGGTCGGCATCTATCGGCAGTACAAAGCAGTTGAGCAGTCCCTTCCCGAGCTACCGGTGGTTCGGTGGCGTACACTGCAGCGGCCTACCGACTTTCCTGCGATATGGCTACAGCGAGTGGACGGCGTGGAACGTGCCGTGCTTATGGCACACCACTACAAGGGAATGGAAATCGACGTCGTATATGATGCGGCGGCTGATTTCTTCGACGTCGGGCATCCTCCCGTTCCTTCACAAGGAATATCGCTCGACCAGGTGTTTGCCTCTATCCCTCAGGTACAAAACTACTATTTCTGGATCGATTTAAAGAATTTGACGGCTGACAACGAGAGAGCGGCCTGTCGGCGCTTGCTGGCGACCGCCCAGAAGTACGGGATTGTGCAACATATGATTGTTGAGTCCCCTGCTGCCAAAGCACTCTCCTGCTTCAGCGAAAATGGGTTCTACACCTCGTATTATCTATTTTCGGAACTCAAATTGTCCAGCATGGGTCGGAAGCGGGTGACCGAATATTATGAGGAGATAAAGACAAACTTGATGGCCAGTAAGGTGAATGCACTCTCGTCCACCTATCATGCTGTGCCATTCATCGAGAAATATTTTCCAGACGCCGACATTTTGACTTGGTACTCAGAGCCTCGTACTCGGAGACTGAGATACTATGCGGCCCTGGCGTATCTGAGACTGAAGCCCAACATCAAAGTCATCCTGGTGCATCGGTGGAGCCCTGGCTACAGGTGAGTTCCGCAGGAACAACCGTCTCACCAGATTGGGAAATGATCACAGTCAATTCATGAGAAGTCATATGAGGGGGTGGTGGACGCGGCCGGAACGCAGCACCGGCGCAGGGCTTGCGGCGCTGACTCAGTCAGCGCCGGACCTTTTTCTGATCAGTGCTTTGGTGGGAGTGACGGCAGGCGTGGCAACCCGCCTAGGGATCTTACCGGGCTGGTCACAGCGCATGCTCGGAGCGTTGGCAGAGAGCGTCCTCTGGGCGTCCCTCTACATAGGCTTGGTGCTGTGCTATCGGAACTTCGCTGCTCTGGAGAGAAGGTCGACTCGAAGTGTCTTGCTCAGGCTGGGGCTTGCTCTGCTGCTCGCCCTCCTAACAACCTACCTATGTAAGGTACTGATAACTCCTCTCCTACTTCCAGCCACGTGGACCGATTTTTTTTATTTGCGATTGCTCTTGCCTCCGGTATCCATCGCGATTTGGTGCACCGTGCTTCTCCCACGAGAGTCTTCTGCGATCTATGTCGCTTCTAGCGACAAGATGTTAGCTCACCTGCCTCAGCTCCTCCTTCTACTTGGTTCGGCGGCGGTTCTGGTCTCGATCGGTGATCTCGCATTCCAATGGAGAGAAGCATCCGCAGTGGACATCCGTCTCCATCGGGACATCGTGTTGATGAACGCCTGGTTCATCAACCTACTGATCCTGTTCGCTGCCTACCTAGCCGTATTCGCCGCCACAGCCAGAGTGGCGGCCGCACTGCTCATCATAACGCCACTGTACGCCGGATTGGGTCTCGCGACCCTTGCGAAGCTCGAGTACATGCATTCAGCCGTTCAACCACTCGATCTGATCAGGGTAGCTGAGTTCATCCCGCTCTTCCGAAGCTTCTTCGGTGGTGAAATAATCGTGGTCCTCCTGGTCGCGCTTGCGGGATGGTTTCTCGCGCTGCTTGGCCGTCCGACGATCGAAGAGGAGCAACATCTCCCGAGGGCGTCGCCGCTTACTCGGAGTGCTGTCTGTCATGGTCTTGTCGGGCATTGCCCTGGCATTGGCTGTTGGACCCTCCCGGCCGCGGCTCAACGCGCTGCTTCAGCGCATTGGGGTTCCAGGAGGTCGGCATCGGGAGATGGCAAGAAAGCACGGGTTTTTGCTCTCGTTTCTCTCGGAGCTTCCTACTGTCTTCGTCTCGGCTCCCCGCGATTACACCCAGGGGCAAGTGATGACAACAGCCAATCGGTATCCGCAATCAGGCGCCCGGCTACGAGAGCCTCCGCCCCGAGTGAACCTGATTGTGTATGTGATTGAGTCTTTGATGGATCCGAGTGACCTCGGCTGGCACTACACCTCCGAGCCGCTCCCGTATCTTCGCGCGCTCGCGATAGAGTCCATCAGCGGGTACGGCATTGTTCCCGAGGAATTTGGCGGCTCCGCCAATACGGAATTCGAGTTGCTGACGGGCATGACGAGATCTTTCTTGCCGGAGGGCAGTTTACCGTATCGGCAGTACTTGAGGCGCCCCATACCGAGTCTCCCGCGCCTATTAAACAGCTTGGGTTACGTGACAAAGGCCATCCAGGCCGACCCCAAGTACTACTATGATCGGGAACGCGTGTACAAGCTGCTTGACTTTCAGAGTAAGCTGTGGCTCCGCGGCCTTCCCGGTATTCCGGCCGGCCGGAGCCCGGCCCCGCCCGACAGCGTGGTGGTGCAGACCATCATTCAGGCGAGTCAGGCAAATCGCCCATTTTTCATATTTGCGTTTCCATCTTCAACTCACGCGCCTTACAATGTGGGCGTGTACCAGAGCTCCGACCTGGACGTGTTTGATCAGGTTTCGAAAGAAGTTCGGGCTGAAGTGAAGGAATACATCAACGCGTTGCGAGAAGCCGACCGAGCAGTTGGTACGCTTGTTGAATATTTTCGTGCACGGCCGGACTCAACGATAATCGCAATTGTCGGGGACCACCTCCCACCGCTGACGAAGCCATCGCTTGAGGCGTTCTTCCGGAATCTCGCAAGCCTGCCTCCGGCCGAGCGGGCGAGGAGACTCCACCGGGTTCCTCTGATTGTCTGGGCGAATTTTCATCTTGCACCCGCGCAGGATGAGTTGAGCATGAATGCCCTGCCCTCGTTCCTCCTCGAAAAGATGGGTGCGCAACCTCGGGGGTTCCTCGGCGTCACCGATGCTGTACGTCGGGAGCTTCCAGTAATTGGACGATATACGAGGTCGGCTGACGGACACATCTTGGACCGTGATTCCCTCCCCAGAGACGCGCGAGTCTTGCTGGACGACTATCGGCTCCTCGAATATGACCTACTTCTCGGTGAACAATACGCCCTGAGAGACGGGGTGCCCGGGTGGGCACTGGTTCGGTGTCGTTAAGTGGTCTTCGAGGAGCAATCCGGCCCCATGGCCCGGCGGCTTCCGGCAGACGAAGTAGTCTTCCACCCTCATTCCCACGGAGATCCTGCCGGAAGACTCTTCCGGTGGAATGGAGAGCTCTATCGCGGGATCCGCGCCCCTTGGGCACCTTTCATTCGTCGACTCTTCCAAGACGGATTAATTGATAGACTGGTAAGTCGAGGTCTCCTCATCGAGACGCAGCTGACGTCCTTCCGCTTGGATGGATTCGAGCTGATCCTACACCATCGAGAGGTGCCGTTTGCTTCCTATCCGGAGGAGTGGTGCGCCACCATGCTGAAGGATGCTGGACTTGCCATTCTCGACCTTCTGGCGGAGCTCGCACCCCATGGACTCAGCCTCAAAGATGGGCATGCGTGGAACGTCTTATTCGAGGCGGGTCGGTTCATCTATGTCGATCTATCGTCCTTAGTACCGATGGGGGACGGCGATACCTGGCCTGGCTATGACTCCTTCTGCCGCTCTTGTCTCTACCCGCTCATACTGATGTCTCAGGGTCAAGAGCGGATCGCCCGCCGCCTCTTACCCGAGACTGGCGGGGTGCGCCGAGCCGATCTTCTATTGTTGGCGAGAAATCTCGAATCGCCGATGATCCGACCGGTGCTGAGCTACCTGGGCTCCAGTTTAGGGAAGCGGTTGCCGGCGTCTTGGCGCCGTGTTCTGAAGGCCGGCTTCCTAGCGTCCTCTTTGCCAGGCGATGTGAAGCCCGGCGGGTTTCCGTCTCGGTCTTTGGACCAGCTGAGACGACAGGTGGAAAACCTGGCGTTACCTCATGGTTCCCCGCTCACAAAGGCCGCCCAGACATCCGAGTCGAGGTCGGGACTGCAAGATCCTAGCAGGACACACGAGGATGAGGTGTACAGGATTTTGGCGGATTTGCATCCCACTACAATGCTCGATATGAACACTGGCAGCGGAAGCGCTGCTATGCGAGCGGCGTCCCTCGAGAGTCAGGTCGTAGCGTTTGATTCGGATTCAGGACGGATAACCCGCGTTTATCACGAGGTCCGCGAAGCCAAGGCCCCGGTTCTACCATTGGTGATGGACTTTGCCGACCCCACCCCCTCGCGCGGTGTGTTTGGCCACTGGGCGATCGCGGCTTCAGATCGCTTCCGTTGTGATCTGGTTCTCGCTCAGGATCTCGTGCGTCACATGGCGCTCGAGAGGCATCTCGACTTCAGGCATATCGCGGGTGGTCTAGCACTCTTCTCGCGACGCTGGTTGGTAGTTGAGTTCGATCCCAATAAGGGCTCCGCGCAGGAATCATCTGTGGACCAGTCATGGTATACTCTCGAGAACTTTATCATTGCACTCAGGCAGCATTTTCGAGGAATTACTATCCGGCCTTTCGGTCCCGGACCCCGAGCCCTGCTTGTATGCGAAAAATAGGAAACCGGCGTGCTAAGGTCCCGAGATGAGTGGAGAACCTCTGGTTTCTGTGATTATCATCTTCCTGGATGCGGAGAAATTTCTCGAGGAGGCTATCCAGAGTGTGTACGCTCAGGACTTTGACGATTGGGAACTGTTGTTAGTAGACGATGGCTCAACTGACAGGAGTACTGAAATTGCGCTGAAGCATGCCGGGGACGCCCCCGAGAAAGTCTCATATTGGGAGCACATCCGCCATGAGAACCGGGGAATGAGCGCCTCACGGAACGTGGGCATCCGTCAAAGCCGGGGCAGGTACATAGCCTTCCTTGACGCAGACGATGTTTGGCTCCAGCACAAGTTGAAAGAACAGGTAGCAATACTGGAATCCCATCCTGATGCGGGGATGGTGTATGGTGCCAGTCAGTACTGGAGGACTTGGATGCCTCAGCTCCCGGCTGAGCCCCTGTTCGACTCAATTCCAGATTTGGGAATCGCACCGAACACTCTTGTGCAGCCGCCAGCCCTTCTTACGGGGGCCTTGAATGCAACGGCGCGTACACCGTGTCCATCGGATCTGATGGTTCGCGCTGAGCTTGCCAGGAGGGTCGGGGGATTTGAGGAGCACTTCAGAGGCATTTACCAGCTGTATGAGGATCAGGCGTTCCTGTCTAAAGTGTATCTAGTGAGCCCAGTGTTTGTGACCGGTACTTGCTGGGATAAGTATCGACAGCACCCCGACTCCTGTGTTTCCGTCGTCAAGAAGTCGGGAAGCAAGTATACGGCGGGACTCTACTACTTACGCTGGTTGTCGGAGTATCTGGTTCAACAAGGAGTCGACAACAAGGAGATCTGGAAAGCGCTGAGGAGAAAACGGCGGCAATACCGTCTACCACAGGTGTATCGACTTCTTGAGAATACCGAGGGGCGTTTGCGGGGACTACGCCGCTTACCACGAAGAATGCTGCGACGCGCCCTGCCGGAACGGGTGTATCAATGGCTCCGGGCCCTGTGAAGCCATCTGTATCACATAACCCTGATCCGGGGCTGGCGATGACATCTGCACCACAAGTCTCCGTGATAATCATCTTCTTGAATGAAGAGAGATTCCTGCGGGAAGCTATTGAAAGTGTGCTGGGGCAACGTCATCAGGATTGGGAGCTACTTCTCGTCGATGATGGCTCGACCGACGTTAGTACTGCGATCGCGGAGCGATGCGCTGAAGAGTATCCGGCGAAGGTTCGGTACCTACAGCACGAGGCTCATCAAAACCGAGGCATGAGTGCCTCTCGCAATTTGGGTGCGCGGAACGCCAGAGGTACGTACATCTCCTTTCTGGATGCCGATGACGTGTTCTATGCATCCGCGCTCGAGGAACAGAGTGCCATATTGGACGCTCATCCAGATGCGGCCCTGGTCTACGGTCGTGTGCAGCGATGGCACAGCTGGACCCACGAACCCGAAGACCTCCAGCGCGACTCGCTCCGCGAACTCGCGGTTCCGCCCAACTCTCTGGTGTTACCACCAACACAGCTCATCCTCCTGCTGCAGGATCAGGGAATGCCGTCTGGTATAATGGTCCGGCATGAGGTGTTCCAACAGGTAGGCGGATTCGAGGAGAGCTTCCGGGGCATGTATGAGGACAACGCGTTCTTGGCAAAAGTGTGCCTGACCAAAGGGGTTTTTGCTTCAGACAAGTGCTGGTACAGATATCGAAAGCATTCGGCTGCGGCTTGTGCGGTGGCAGTTAGAGCAGGGAGTTACCCGCGCACCCGGCTTGCCTTCTTGAACTGGGCTGCGGAGTACCTGGCTCGCGAGAGGATCACCGACCGTCGCCTCTGGAGCACTCTTCGAAAGGAGCTCCAGGCTCATCGGCATCCCTTCTGGCATCAACTGGTGTCACGCGCCGAGGGGATCGTTGAGAGTGCCAGGAACCTCTTCAAGCCGTCACGTCGCCGCAGTCCGTCATCATCCGATTTGTCCATCGCCTGGTCAGACCAGCAGAAGAAGCGCAAGTAGGCTGCTACCACACGATGTCATCGATCCCTCCTGCACGGGTGTCGTGGATGCGCCAGCTCCGTGCCTCGTGTCGGCACGGCCGCCGTCTGTGCGGCAGCAGTCTGAAGTTTCTGAGCTCGGCTATCGCCGGCAGGCTGAAGAGAATGCCCATGAGATACGTTATGGACGAGTATGCGTTCTCCCTTGCACCCGAAGGATGGCATTATTTCCGTGCGCTGCTCGCCGAGTACGACAAATATCCCACCCTTCCGTTGCAAGAGACCACGTTTTACAGGTTTTTTCAGGATCAGCGTCTCAGGTCGGTTCAGTATCTCAATGACTTGCTCTTTCTCCATGAGCCTGCCAAGCGCCAGCGGGCTGATGGGTTCAACTTCTATTTCGGCACCTACCCCTGGGGTGACTTCTGGACCCGCTACAGCGTTCTCGGAGGCAAGCCCTGGGGCCATCACTACGACCTCGTGGAGGGGAAGTCGACTCGAGACTTGTATGGATACCGCCGAAATCCATGGTACCAGCCGGGAGACGAGTACCCTCTTGCAATCGAATGGCAGCATACTATCCAGCTATATAAGCGTCTCAAACACGGGTACTCTCCTGGCTGGCATGGATCGGTGCCGGAGGTCGTCCTACTCCGGCGACGCGACGGCGCGTTCAGAGCCATTCGCTGTGAGGGCCATCATCGTTTGGCCATACTCAGTCATCTCGGCTATGAAGAGGTGACTGTTCTAGTCCCATCCACATCCATAAACGTCGTTCATGAAGAGGAAGTGGATCAATGGTTCTATGTGAAGAACGGAATGTGCACCCCCGAGCAGGGGCTGGAGATTTTCCATGCCTTTTTTCAGCTCAACGGACGAGAACGTGCGGAATACCTCGGCCTCCCCTTAGCCTACTGACCGGCGGGTAACAGATTGACCATGAAAATCTGC
Organism: uncultured Gemmatimonadales bacterium; assembly: GCA_963730915.1. GTDB lineage: Bacteria > Gemmatimonadota > Gemmatimonadetes > Gemmatimonadales > GWC2-71-9 > CAVVWJ01. The sequence goes on from CAVSTR010000005.1 coordinate 1,312,812, forward strand.
GGACTCCAGAATCCTCCGAAGCCGTCGTGATCTTCATCCAAGTCTTCACATCCGCGGTATTTCGGTGAGAATACCTGGCATCAGACGACTCCGGAAAACCGCCACGGCTCTCACCAGCCGCTTTTCCTCGCGGGTACTCATCGTCCTGTACCACCGGATTCGGCCCGGTCCCTGTGACGATCCGTATGTGCTTGGCGTTACCCCGGAGCATTTTGCCGAGCATCTGGAGATCTACAAGAAGTATGGCCGACCGATGGGCTTACAGGATCTTGCCCGGTCGCTACGGGAAAACCGACTTCCCCGTCGCGCGGTAGTCGTCACGTTCGATGACGGATACGCCGACAACTTGTACCAGGCCCGGCCTGTGTTGGAAGACCATGAGTTCCCTGCCACCGTTTTCGTGACAGCGGGCTACGTGGGGGAGTCGCGTGAATTCTGGTGGGATGAGCTCGACCGGCTCCTCTTGCAGCCCGGGACACTTGCGGACACACTGGTCCTGGACATCGATGGAAGCCGCTACCAGTGGGATCTCGGGACAGCAAGTTCCTACGACGATCGAGAATACCGAAGGCATCAGAGCTGGCAGTATGGCAGTCCAGATGAGCCTACCCCGCGTCATCGTATTTTCCGCGCCCTCTATCAGCAGCTCGCCCCCTTGGCCGAGGGAAAGCGGCGACAGGTACTCGAGTCGTTACGAATGTGGGCCAAGGCGGACCCACAACCACGCGCCAGTCATCGGATACTCTCTGCTGATGAAGTGATTGCCCTCGCCGACGATGGTCTTATCGAAGTGGGAGGGCACACGGTTACGCACCCGATCCTGTCCTCCCTGCCATTGGCAGCCCAGGAGGAGGAGATCCACGGAAGCAGATCCCAACTGGAGAGGATTCTGGGGCGGGAGGTATACAGTTTCGCATATCCGTATGGCTCGCGAGCTCGGGGCGACTATACAGACGGCACGGTGGAGCTTGTTCGACAGACTGGCTTCACCTGTGCATGCTCAAACCTGGCGCAACCAGTTCAGCGGAATGCCGATAACTACCAACTGCCTCGCGCTACAGTTAAAGACTGGTCTGGTGATGAGCTGGCCAGACGACTGGAGGTGTGGTTCGGTGGGTGATCAGCTCCCAAAAATCTCGATTGTGACGCCTTCCTACAATCAGGGCCAGTTTCTCGAGCAGGCTATGCTGTCGGTGCTGGCTCAGGACTATCCTGATCTGGAATATGTAGTTATGGATGGAGGCTCGACGGATGGCAGCGTTGAACTTATTCGCAAGCACGAGCAGCGTTTGGCCTATTGGACCACCGGGCCGGATGCGGGCCAGTACGATGCACTAAATCAGGGCTTTGCAAAGACCACCGGCGAAGTCATGGCATGGTTGAACTCGGACGACAAGTACACGCCCTGGGCTCTTCGGATCGTCGGAGAAATTTTCGCAACCTTGCCAGAAGTACAGTGGCTTACGACGCTCTACCCCATGACCTGGGACGATCAGGGCCGGGCTATACGGTGCACGTACCTTGGGGGATATAGCAAGCGAGGTTTCTTCCGAGGAGAAAATCTGCCTGGCGCCGGCTGGTACGCCAAAGGCTTCATTCAGCAAGAATCCACCTTTTGGCGGCGTTCCTTATGGCAGCGGGCAGGCGCCTACTTGGCTACCTCCCTCAAGTTCGCAAGCGACTTCGAGCTCTGGACCCGTTTTCATCAGCACGCGGAACTGTACGGAGTGGGAACTCCTTTAGCTGGATTCCGCGTGCACCAAGCCCAAAAGACTGCGCACCACCTCATGGAGTATATTGAAGAGGCAAAGACGGTCTTGCGCGAGTCAGGGCAGAGTAAACCCTATGGTAGGGCCGAATCTCTTTTCCGCGGGAAGATGCTCCAATACATCCCTCGGCGATGGGCAGTTGGTTTGGGGCTGCTCTATCCCAGCAAAGTCTGTACTCACAGGATTTACCGCGCCGGCTGGAAAGTGTCGACGGCTGGCTAGACGTTCGACCACCACTGGTTCATGTCGTCCGCTCCAGCAACGCTGCAATGTCTGGAAGCCAACCCCGTCGCTGATTCTTTAACGCGCCCATGGACCAACTGAAAATCGCCATCGACGCTACTCAGATCATCTCTGGCGGTAGTGGAGGAGTAGCGCAGGCAATCCTGGGGCTCGTTCACGCATTGGGACGACTGGATGATGGGCCCGAGGAATATACTATCGTCGTCGATTCCGAGCGACAAATCGATTGGCTGCGCGGCGTCAGCGGCCCCAATCAGCGGTTTCAGTTGAAGCCCTCAGCGCCGCAGAGAAGCAGGAATAAAGCGGCCACGCAGCTGTCTCGAATCTTGCATCGTTCTGCGATGCGTCTTCGCCGCCACCTCAACGCCGTTCCCCGCCCTGGGCCCGAGCTTGCGCTATCGGATGGGTTTTACGAGAGTCTTGGCTGTGAAGTGATACACTTTCCCCATCAGCAGTTTATCCTTTGCGCACTCCCCAGCATCTATACTCCACATGATTTGCAGCATCTCCATTATCCTCAGTTCTTTACTGCCTCAGCTATTGCCCAGCGCGAGACGACTTATCGAGGAGGCTGTCAGCTAGCGCAAACCGTAGTGGTGGCCTCACAGTGGATCAAGGACGATTTGGTCCGGCAGTATGGCGTCAGTCCGGACAAAGTCCAGATCATTCCATGGGGAGCTCCGACCCAAGCTGTGCGGGCACCCTCCGGAGAGCACCTCCAAGTAGTCAAGACCAGATACAAACTTCAGGAGCCTTTTGCCATCTTTCCCGCCGTCACCTGGCCGCACAAGAATCACCTGCGACTGTTCGAAGCCTTGGCAGCAGTCCGATCACAGCACGGGCTGGTGGTGCCCCTTGTCTGCACCGGCTCAAATTACTCCACCCTTCTGGCCACGGATAGAGGCGTGCCTGGATGCATTGGACCTACGAGCGCAAGTGCAATTTTTGGGGTTCGTACCGGACGAAGACTTGCGAGCGCTTTATCAGCTCTCTCAGTTCTTGATCATGCCAACGCTTTTCGAATCGGACAGCTTTCCCATCTACGAAGCCTGGCTTGAGGGCGTTCCCGTGGTTTGTTCAAATGTCTGCTCGCTCCCCGATCAGGTCCACGATGCGGCATCGCTGTTTGATCCTCATGACGTGCAATCCATCGCCGCGGCTATCACACAAGTGAGTACAAGTCCGGCCTTGCGAGAGAGTTTACGCACGCGCGGATACCGCCGACTGAAGGATTTCGATTGGGCATACACCGCAAGGGCCTATCGGGCTGTCTTCCGTCGCGCCGCCAAGCGCCAGCTCGGACCGGACGAGCTCCGGTTACTCGAGTGGGACTGGATGCGTGAGCCTCACTCTCAAGCAGAAGGCAGGTCATGATGGGCACGCGGTTCATTCCTGTAGCTGCTCCCATGCTGGTCGGCAATGAAAAGACCTATGTCCTGGACTGCATGGAGTCCTCGTGGATTTCGTCCAGTGGCCAGTATGTCAGCCGATTTGAGTCGGCCTTCGCCACCATGTGCGAGGTTCGACACGCCGTCGCCTGTTGTAATGGAACTGCCGCTCTGCATCTGGCGCTCATAGCCCTGGGCGTCGGCGCCGGGGACGAAGTCATACTGCCTACGCTGACGTTTGTAGCCACCGCCAATGCGGTGGTACAGTGTGGCGCATCTCCGATTCTCGTCGACTCCGAAGCGGAAACATGGAATATGGATCCAGCGTTGATCGCCGCGAAGATTTCACCGCGCACCAAGGCTATCATAGTCGTTCATCTCTATGGGCACCCGTCGACATGGATCCGATCCTAGCTCTGCGCGGCAGCATGGCCTCTTTGTAGTCGAGGACGCCGCGGAAGCGCACGGGGCTGAGTACCGGCAACGGAAGGTAGGTTCTATCGGCGACGTGGGGACCTTTAGCTTCTACGGCAACAAGATTATCACCACCGGGGAAGGAGGGATGGTTACCACAAACGATGCAGGAATCGCGGCAAGAGTACGTCAGCTCAAGAGTCAGGGGATCGATGCTGATCGCCGCTATTGGTTCCCCATTATCGGATACAATTACCGCATGACAAATGTGGCCGCTGCCATCGGCCTCGCTCAAATTGAGAAGTTCGACTGGCATCTCGGCCGCAGGCTCGAGGTTGGACGCTGGTACCGCGAGCAATTACGATCGCTTCGTGGATTAAGCTGGCAGACAGAGCAACCGTGGGCAAAGCACGCCTACCTGGATGTTCACAATTATCCTGGCTGACGACGTGCCGGTGCAGCGCGACTTCCTCATGGGCGAATTGCTCAAACAAGGTATCGAGACGCGGCCGGTATTCTATCCCGTTCACACCCTGCCCCCTACGCGGAGCGGGCCCCAGGGCGGTTTCCCACCGCCAAGCAGGGATTGCAGCACGAGGAATCAGCCTTCCAAGCTGGGGGGGGCTAACCCTCGACGATGTGAGTCACGTATGCCGCAACTTGGCGCTGTGTCTAGAGGCGGGGCAGCGCGATTGATGGACTCAGCGGACGTTCCAGGGTGATGCGCGGCCCGGTAGGAAACTCCGCAGGAAGCGTTTGCCACTGCTCCTCCAACGAGAGTAAACGCCGAGCGGTCCCCGTAGCGCATATCTAAGCTTCCATTTCCAGTACAGGGGAGTATTCGGCTTGACGTACCGGCGCACCACACGCTGACACTCGGCGTCGAATAGTACCTTACTGGGACTCACCTAGACCGGTTTTGGAGGCCGCGTGAAGCGACAGTGGCGAGCGTTTCCGGAAGGTGATGAAACGGATATTGGAGTGCCGCACGGAGGAAATAATCATAGTCCAGAGCGTACTGAAGGTTCTGATCCAACCCTCCCAGGCTTACATACAGCTCTTTGCTGAAAAATGCTGCGGGTTGCGGCAAATCCCAGCCTCTCCAGTACTGCAGCTTCCTCAGTAGCGTGGTTTTTTTACTGCGATAGACACCGAGAGGTAGTGGCGCACTATCTTTGTCGGTGTAGATAACATTGCCATGTACAACATTGGCATCCGGTTCTGACCGGAAGACGTTGGCGACCTTGAAGAGCACCCGGGAGATACACGTCGTCGCTATTCAACCATGCCAAAATGTCTCCGGACGAGCGTGCCAGGCCTTTATTGATGGCGTGGCTCTGCCGAATCGGCCTCACTCACCCAGTAGCTGAGCCAGCGCTCGTACTTCTGGATAATCGCTACCGAGTTGTCCGTACTTCCGCCGTCAATGACGATGTACTCGAGGTTCGGATGCCCACTGCAGCAGCACTGACCGTATCGTTTCCTCGAGGAACTGTCCCTGATTATACGAAGGTGTGACCACACTCATTCGTGGCCAGAGGCTCGCCGGCTGCGGTGACCCCCTGGACACCTGCCAGATCGGGATTGGTGTCCCCTCGGTCCAGGGCCAACCAAGCCTGCCCATGTCAGGTACGGGCGGCTTTCTGCCAGTGTGGGACTGAGCGCCATGCTCTTCAAGAAATAGAGTTTCTTCATGAGACTCGACGGCTCCGGTCACACCGACGAGGAGGCGTTAGGATGGTGCGAGCGGGTTGTCTGATACCAGCGAACTGTCTTTGCTATGCCCTCGCGAAATGAGGAGCGAGCCGAAAGCCAAAGAGCCGCTCGGCCCTGGTCACATCCAAGCAGCGACGTGGCTGCCCGTTCGGCTGGGTCGTATCCCAGGTGATGGCTCCAGTAAAGTTAACTTCCGATGCGATCACAGTCGCGAGATCGCGAATGGGGATCTCTTGGCCGGTGCCGAGGTTTACTGGTTCCTCGTCGTTATAGCGTTCGGTTGCCAGGACAAGTCCCTCGGCGGCGTCTTCGACGTAGAGAAACTCGCGGGTGGGGGAGCCATCGCCCCATAGCACGATCTCGGGGCTCCCGTTTTCCTTGGCCTCCACACATTTCCCGAATCAATGCTGGGATGACGTGGGACGTCTGAACGTCAAAATTGTCACGCGGCCCATAGAGGTTTACGGGGAGCAAGTAGATAGCATTGAAACCATACTGCGCCCGATACGCTTGTGCCTGAACCAGCATCATTTTCTTTGCGAGCCCGTAGGACATGGTTTCTTCCGGAAAGCCGCTCCACAGGTCCTCCTCTCTAAAAGGCACTGGCGTAAACTTGGGATACGCGCAGACCGTGCCAACCGCCACGAATTTCTCCACCCCGAATTGCCGAGCGTATTCCATCACTTGGAGACCCATGATGGCATTGTCGTAAAAGAATCGCCCGGGATTGGCGCGATTTGCGCCTATACCGCCCACTACCGCGGCCAAATGGATTACGATCTGCGGATGGGTATCGTTGTAGAGACGCATAACCGCCTGGCTGTCCCGCAGGTCGTATTCCTGAGCACGGGGCACGATAGGATTCTGGCATCCACGCTCGCGTAATTTCTCTACCACGAAAGAGCGAGAAATCCGGCCCCGCCCGTGACCAGCACCCGACTATCCGACCAGTCCATCAGGAAGGGCCTCCTTCTTCGAGTTCAAGGGCGGAAGTTCTCATCACGGTGACTCGCATAACTCACCGTAGCTCGGCGGTTGCATGGTACCCGTTAGCCGAAGGAGGCTCTCACTTAAGCGGAACGGCTTGCAGAGTTGCTAGGATGAGGAGTGCTGGCCCAAGCTCGCCGTGGCGAACCTGGTTGCAATGAAGCACGGAGCTCTTCCTCCCACAGACCCAAAAACACGCTCTGGCGCAATTGCCAGGTTCCGGTACAGCTCCTGCATCTGCCACAAGCCTGCGGTACTCCGAACGAGAATGTAGCATCCAGCATAACAACCGCAACGGAACCATCTTTGCCAAAGGAATGCCAAGGCGCGTGGCATAGAGTTCTTGACATTCACGAGTTACGGCACCGACAAATGTCCCGGGCTCCAGAGTTTCCCGGTAGCATTCCCGATAGCGGCCGGAGACGCGGGTACCTGCCAGGTAGAATGCCAGGTAACTGGTATAATAGACCAGATCCATCAGCGGCAGCCCCTGGGGTTCCGCCGATTCCCAGTCGAGGACTTGCAACTGCTGCTGAGGAGTAATCAACAAATTCCAAGGGGCGAAATCTCGCTGCTCCCATAAATTCGGCAGCGAGCCCAGGGTGTCGAGCGCTGCGTTGCTCTCGCGCATGAGCTTAGGATCGACAACGGTGCCGAACATCGCTTCGAAATTCTCGACGGTCGAACCAACCAACCGATCGCGCCAGGTTGCCACCGGAAGCATCGGCCCGTGCCCGGCGAGCGCCACCAACCACTCCGTTCCAAGCAGAGCAACCTCTCGATAGCTCTTACGGCACAAGCGGGTCGGAAGCGGCACTCCATTCAGCGCCGTCGTCACGGTAGTGAATTGGCTCCCTTGCGCTACCGTGAGCAGGAGCTTCGGCACTCCTTGGATTTCCCTCCCGGTACTCTGCAATCCTCGCAGCATTTCCGCCTCGTGGGCCAGCCCCGCGGCTGATTCCGGCGTCCTGGGCATCTTGACCACTACACGGGGGGGGCCCGAGCCGGCAAAGACGAGGCACACGACTTTATTGACGCTCCGGCGGCCACCGGTTAGGAGCAGCCAGGACAAAGCCGCTGGCCGGGGTCCCAGGTTCCACTCTTCCCACCCAAGCCGAATTTCCTCCAGAAAATCCCGCTTGGCTGACGGCCCCCCGCCACAGCGGCGACCCGCCATCTCGAATGGCTTCCGAGCGATAATGCAGATCGGCGCTCCGACTCCTAATCGGGTTTGTACGATCCATCGCAGTCGACGGAGACGGCTAGCCAGCCGTTCTGACCAGGTAGCCTCTGGATCGGCACTGCCCAGTAAGTATCGAAGTGGTTCCCGAGCTTCCAACGGGACCCATGCCAGAGGAAGACCCTGGTTCAGTCTGGGCCACGGTGAAAAGCAGGTCACAGGCTCGAATGACATACGCTTGAGTCTCTGCTGCACACCGCGCACGCCTCCTGTTTCTATGCCCCTCCATTCTGTGTAGCACGTGCCTCCGGGCCGTAGCGCTCGCCACAATGAGCGGAGCGTCGCGGTGTCTGGGCTGGTGCCTATCGCCAGATCGCAGCTGCCGTTTTCGGGAGCTTCCGTCGTCGAGACCTTGCGAGAGATCAACCTGGCTGCCCTCGTAAGCTCACCTCCGCCCAAACACAACGTGTCCTCCGGCGACGCGTCCGGCAGCAGGAAGCGCCAATCTACTCGGCGAAGCAATTCGTTACGCATCTCCTCCGAGCCTGGCTCAGCGGCTGGCATGCTGCCCCCGCTTGGTTAGCACTTCGTCGTACATCTCGCTCACACGATCGACCATAGTTTCGGATGAAAATTGCTGCTCGATCCGTGCTCGCCCTGCCCTTCCGAAACGTTGGGCCAAACCGGGATCAGCCAGTAATCGCCGGATCGCATCCGCCAAGCCGAGGGGATCACCCGCACCCACGAGAAAACCAGTCTCACCATGCACGACGGCTTCGTCCGTTCCACGTATGGCAGTGGCAACCACGGGCTTTCCCGCCCCCATCGCCTCCAGCACTGATACCGGCAACCCCTCGAACAGGGAGGGAAGGACAAATACATCGCAACCCATCAGCAAGGCGGGAACGTCCTCTCGGTGGCCGAGAAATCGGACTCGCTCCGACAGCCCCAAGCGCCTGCTCTCGGCTTCAAGAGCGCCACGCTCGGGACCTTCTCCCGCGACCAGGAACATGGCTTCCGGAATGCAGGTTGCCGCCGACAGCAAATATGTCAGACCCTTCTGGGGATGCAGTCGAGCGACGGTGAGCACCAGTGGCTGATCAAAGTTTATCGACAAGGCGGCGCGTAGCCCGGTGCTCGGCGTTTTCGGCCGGTCGAGTGAGATGCCGTTGTGAATGACTTGAACTTTGCCTTCGGATTTCATCGCGACTCGCAGTACGCAAGCCATGTTCTCCGAAACCGCCACATATCGATCGACGAACGCGCCGACGAGTCGCTGCCGCATGCGACGTCGACCCAGTCCTCGTATGGATAGCAGGTGCTGAGTAGCGACCACTGCAGGCCGACGGGCGAGAGCCGCCGCGATGATCCCGTACGAACACCGTAGCGGCCAGGTCAGGTGAGCATGGAAGACTGAAGGGCGACGACAACGCAAGAGCTGGACAAGCCTGGCCAAGTGGGTCCAGTCGCGCGGCCCTGACGGGGGCGCAATCCCTAGGGTCTCCGTCCCTTGCTCTCTGGCCTGTTCGCATAGTCGCTCTGTGCCTGCTCCTGGATGGTAGAGGAGAAGGCATTGCCACCGGCGCCGCACCAATCCTGCGGTGAGCGTCAGAATCATCTGCTCGGCCCCACCGAAGGAAGAGGTATCAGTGAAGTGCACCACCCTCCCTGCGTAGCTCACGGTGACGCCGCGCCCCGCCGACGCTGCCACGCTTTCAGCTCCGGACCGGCGCCCGTCCAAAAGAAGTAATCAAGGGCTAGCGTGTAGTAGTGGTGGAGGTCCGGAGCGCGTCGCCTCTCCTGCCAACGAATAAATCGGACTACCATGGCCGGCGTACTTTGAATGGCGACCGTCACTGTAAGCAGCATGCGTCGGAGGAGACGCCATTTCCAGGAGCCATGCTGGAATAAACGCTGTCGCAGGCTGCCAATCGTCTCAGGGTGCTTCTGCAGGCAGAGCACCGCGGTCCTACCCTTGGCTGCGCTGTCCCGGGCCAGGGCCTCGAATTCTTTCTCGTAGTGCTGGGTTACTGCTGCCTCCATGCTATACACCAGCTCGACGCCAGCACGTAGAAGACGCAGAGCAAGCTCGCCGTCTTCATTTCCGTAGGTCCTGAAGGCGGTATCGAAGAGGCCCACCTCGGTCAACACGTCGCGCCGGGTTGAGAAGTTGCCGCTATAAAAGTCTCGGAAGCCGATGCGGTAATTCGGCTGCGCCAGCTTCATGCTGTGTCGCTCAAATCGTGCACGGATGAAGTAAGCGCTCAGGGGTGAGTGTTCGTCGATTGTGACGGGCACCGCCCCTATGACAGCCCGTCGCCCGGCCCCGTCGTGCGCTCGGCAGTGTGCCTGGAGACAGCCGGGGAGCGGCTCCATGTCATCGTCCAGCAGCACCGTGATCTCGCCCCGACTGGCGAGTATTCCGGTATTGCAGGCGCTGGCTCTGCCGGCATTCGGCTGCCACACTGCGCGCAGCGTGTAAGGCGTGGACAGCCCGGCCACCATCTCGGATGTCCCGTCGTTCGAGCCGTCGATCGCGACGACCACTTCGAAGTCGATGGCCGGAAGCGTTTGGGCGGATAGCGCCTGAAGTGCCCGCCGCACCGAGGCGCACCGTTGGAAGGTAGGAATCACAACGCTGACCGCCGGGGCCCGGGTCATGATATCGTAGGCTGAGGTCGACGGCGCAGCATCGTTATCCGTTTCTGGGCGATGAGGGTCTGCCCCACCCCAGTGTTCGCCTCACGCGTCTCTGAACTCGATCCTTCAGATCGGCCATATTCTGGGCGGTATGAAGCCGGCAAATAAAGTCGCAGAGCGAGTCGTCGCCCAGAATTGGTACCCTATGGAGAGCAAAGATGTCGTCGTTGAAGCGTGACGTTCCAATTCTCACCGAGCAGGCCGAACGAAATCCCGCTTCCGCGACCATCGCTTGTACACCTTGGTCGTAACACCCGAACGGATACGCGAAATGAGTGATTGACTGTCCCAAGCGTCTCTCCAGCAGTTGTCGACATTCCTGAAGTTCCTTGCGGCATTCATCCGCCGTCAGCTCCGTCAACCGTGGATGGGTCATGCTGTGGGCTCCGCATTGGAAGCCGGCCTTTATCATGTCGTTCAGCATCGGCCAATCCATGAGCGGAAGCTCGACCAGTCTTTCCCGGAGCAACCAGGTGCTGGTGGCGCCAATGAGGCTAGCGACGAGGAAGAAGGTGGCACTAAAGCCGTGGGAGCGCAGGACCGGAACGGCATACTCCCAACAGTCCCTAAATCCGTCGTCGAATGTGATGACCACTGATCGACGTGGAAGACTTGCTCCCTGCGCACGAGCCGCCAGCACAGCATCCAGTGTGATTACCTCGTAGCCGGCGCGATAGAGCCAGGCCATCTGAGCCCGAAACGCCCGCTCGTGGACGGTGTACTTCCGGAACGATGGGTGCACCTGTGCGCTCACCTGGTGGTACATCAGGATCGGGATCTCGTGGCGTTTCTCAATCATTGTCCGCCGGTGTTCTGCATGGGATACTCCGGCTCCGCGCCACCCCGGGCTGAGAATGGGTTTCCTCAGAGATAGAAGAAAATGTCCGAAGCCAGTGACGAAAAGAGACTGGGAGAATCCGGCGTGCCAATTTCCGGGTTGCTCGGCTCGCCGCCTGGATCGCGTTTCGGCTGTGTGAGCGTAGCCGATTCGAGAGGCGGTAGGGCTCCTGTTGTTCCACGACAATTCTCCAGAGCTCGCTTCCACGCATTCCGTGCCGCATTAGGTAGACCCGAAGCCACTTCAGATAGCGTCCCCGAGCAACACGGCGTTCCCCTGTCGCAGTCGCCCTCGCCAGACAGGAGCCTGAGTGCTGGCGGTACTTATGCCAGCACTCGGGACTGACGAACACGTGAGATCGCAGACAGAGTTTCGATAGGAACGCCTGGTCCTCGTGCATTCCTCGGAACTGCTCCTCAAAGAAGCCTGCGTCCACGATCGCGCGGCGGCGAAAGCAAGCGTTCGAGATGGAGGACAGTGGGCCTGCCGCTGCAGCAAACGCGTGAGTAACACCATCGCCGGGATTTCTTCGTGGAGTGGCATCCCCATCTCCGGCACATAATCCGGTTTTGCTTCTGGAGTCTGACTCCAGCTATACCAAATAAGCGCACTCCCGTAAACGAAATCCACACGAGGGTGTGCGTCCAGAATAGAAACCTGCTGCTTGAGCTTAGCGTGATCCCAGACGTCATCGGAATCGAGAAAAGCGAGATATTCGCCGAGTGCATGTCGTACCCCTAAGTTTCGCGATGCACTTATACCCCGGTTCCGATGTTTAGAGTGGTCCAGATAACGCACTCGCAGCGGATCTGATTCCGCGTACTGCCGCGCCAGTATCGGTGCTGCGGTCAGACGAGCCATCGTCTATCAGCAGCAACTCCCAATCAGGGTAGGCCTGAGAGTAGACACTGCTCACTGCCTCGGGTAAGAACCGTTCTGCATTGAGAAAGGGAATTACTACCGATACTCGTGCGGGACGCTCAGGATAAGCTCCCGACCTGGTCACTCCCGCCGACATTGACATAGCAAGCACCTCACTCGGGTGATTAGCGAAGGAGGTCGGCGTCGCCGTCATATAGCGACGGGGCCCAACGCGGCGGTCTTGAAGGCTCCGGTCCAGGCTCGGCGTATTTGCTCGATACAGATACACCCATGCTGGGAGTCCGCGGCGATAGGGAGCGATGCTTTCAAGCCATTCTCCTTTTTCCAACCAGCGTCCGATATTGACCAGAGTGTGAATGCCCTCCTGCCTGCACCTCTCTAGGGCCCAAGAAGTAAAGGCTCAAGCAAGGCGGTGCCGCATCAAGTGACTGGAAATCCACCAGCCGCACCTGCGTTACCCCGGCCCATACCGTTTCTTATCAAAAATGGCGTAGGCGACAATGCGGAGACCGTCGATAACGGTCATGATCCAAGCCTGCTGTTCAAGAGAGCATACTTGTAGTGCCATTCGAGCACTTCGCGCGTACGAACCGCCAAAAGCAGGTCCTGAGTGCCCCTGTGCAACTCGTGCCAGAAATCGTCAAACCGCTCATCGAATCCGGAACAGGCTTGCACCTCCGCGTCTGTGGCATCCAAAGTGTGCCTCGTAAATCGTTCCTTGAGGAAGAGCAGCGGCGAACCAGGATATCGTAAGAGTCTGGCTAGCGGGAAGCGCTTTCGTCCTAGGAAACGTTGCACATCTCCGATAGTTCGTAATCCAATAGGCCGACTCATCCCACAGGCCCACTGGCACACGGCTGCACTGAAATGTGCAGACGGCACCGGTGCTGGCTACGCTGTTCGTGTTGGTCAAGAACAGGTCCACATGGGGCTGGTTGATCAGGCGATCCAGAAGTAACAGCGCGGCGCTCCGGTACTCGGTTTCGGCCACCCAGCCGTGGCTTGATGCTGCCAGAATTCTCCGTCCCTCGAAACTCGTACAACCGAGGAATGTTTCCCAAAGAGCCGACAATGTGACCATTCTCGTCTTCCAGCACCCAGCCGATGCTCCAGCCCGCTTGAAGCTCCCGGTAGAGGGGATTGCCTAGCCACAGATGACACCATTCCTCGTAGCTTCGGCTGCAGTAAGCCCATAGCGGGACTCGAGCTGCGCGATCTGCTCATAAGTCCTTGAAGGACGCCTCGCGCAGTCTTGGGCCTCGTCATGGGTTTCTTCTTGGGCTCGGTCCATCGATCCGCCGGGCGGTCCACTTGTTTCTTCCTTCCTTCATTGAGTCCTTCTCTGGCGCCACTCGAACTCGCCCGCTGGTCGCGGCCTGGGTCGAGACACCACTATTCCTGCAGCGTGCTCAGGATCGGACACCGCCCTTCTGAGCACAGATATGTAATCGGAGGACCAGCTGGGAGATGGTGGAGGCCTCGAACAGGTCCAGACTATAAATCGCTCGCCCGGCAATTATTTCGCCGCGGTCCTCCAGTTCGATCGACAGATCGAATTTTGATACCGAGGTTCCGGCATCCATCTCGCTGATGTCCCACTGTGGACCGAGGCCGGGCATCGGTGGCTCGATCGAGAAGGTGACTTGAAACAGCGGACTGCTGACCGAGATCGCGATCGGGTGCAACCGCCTGGACGAGTCGTTGAAACGGCACGGCGTCATGGCACAGTGCTTCCACTAGCACCTCCCGCACCCGTCGTAGAATCTCCCGAAAGGTCGGATTGCCGCCTAGGTCGGTCCGGATGACAAGCGTCCTCAGGAAGTATCCGATGAGGCGCTCGAGCTCGGGATGGTCCCTGCCGCCGCTGACGCTTCCGATCAGCATGTCGGTCTGGCCCGATCAGCGGTGCAGGGTGACCTCGAAGCCTGCGAGAAGCAGCATGAAGAGGGTGCAGCTTCTCCTGAAGTGCGGTGCTCCTGGCCGCTGCCGTCAGGTCGCTCGGGAAGCTGGAACCGCACGAGCCCGCCACGGAAGCTCTGGCTGCCGGGACGAGGATGGTCCGCCGGTAGAGCGATCAGCGATGGGGCACCGGACAGCTGCTACGCCAATATTGAACCATCGGTTCCAGCGCCGTTTCCCCGAAGCGTCCGCCGCTGCCAGTACGCAAAGTCCGCGTACTGCAGAGGGTGGCTCCTCGAGAGGGGCAGGGCGCCCCGTTTACCTTGGCCTCGTAGAGCGCGGCGAGTTCCGGCAGAAAGACACGGTAGATCGAGATACCGTCGAAGACCATGTGATGCAGACACAGAAAGAGGCGGTGATCGGTCATCCGACAGCGTCACCAGGTGGGCGCGCACTCCCGGTTCCCGGGACAATGCGAAGGGCCGGCGAAGATCCTCCGCGGCGATGTGGCAGTGCTGCCGCTTCGCGTTCGTCCTGCGGGAGGTGACGGAGGTCCGTGACTCGGATGCAGGCTCACGGTCCGGGTGCACGTCAGCTGGATCAGTTGTCCGTGAGACCAGGCGAACGTCGTGCGCCAGATCTCGTGCCGCCGGACGATTTCCCTGAAGCTCGCGACACGAGCGCCTGGGTCCGAGCGGCCCATGGCGGCGGATCGTGAGGGACTCCGTGTACAAGGGGACTTCCGGAGCAAGCTGGCTGTGAAGCCAGATCTGCTCCTGGCCGAAGGAGGCCGGAGCAACCTCATCCGCCGGTCGGCGGGGTATCGCCGGGCGAGCGTCGCGTGGAGCTGCCTGCAGAACGAGTTTACGTCTCCCCGGTGGCCGGTCTGCGGCGTTCTTCGATTGCTCGTAGTCCTCCCGCCGAGCCATGGCCGCTCACTACTCCAACGAAGGGGGAGTCATCTTGTGCCCAATCAGGGGACGCCGTGGCACCACCTAGAAGGTCACTTTCAGGGCGTTAACACCTCTGAGTCCTGAATTATTCCGCCATACCAGCGGTCTCGGCGTCGAGCCGGAGGCCCGGCATTCGCTGCAGCATGGCTTCGAATGCTTCCTGCCCTTCGATTCGTGCCAACGCGGCGCCGAAGCAGAAGTGTGCCGCATAACCAAAAGCGAGGTGTCGATTGTCCTGGCGGCAGATATCGAAACGGTCGGGGTCGGGAAAGCGCTCCGGGTCGCGGTTCGCGGCCGCCATCACCGCCATCACAGCCTGACCTTTGCGGATCACCTTCCCGCCCAGCTCCCGGTCAGCTGGAGCGAGCCTGCCGGTGTGCTGGCTCGGGCTTTCGTACCGCAACATCTCCTCGACTGCCGATGGAAGAAGCGACAGGTCACGCGCGCAAGCGCTCCAGTTCGTCGGCATTGCGGAGGAGGGTGAGGACGCCGTTGCCGATCAGGTTGGTGGTGGTCTCCTGACCGCCCACCATAGTGACGATGCATGTCGCCACGACCTCTTCTTCGGTCAACCGATCGCCATCCACTTCCGCAGTCATCAACGAGGAAACAAGCCCCTCGCGTGGAGCGAGTCGCTGTTGACGAATCGCATCCTGGAAATAGGCGGTCATGTCATGCACGGTGCGAAGCATCCGCGGAGCGCGGTCGGGATTGTGCTGAAAATTGCCCAGCATCTCTGCGAAGTCCGCGGACCAGGCCTTGAGCTGCTCGCGATCGCTGACCGGCACACCCAGCATTTCCGCGGTCACGATGGCGGGAAGAGGCTCGGCCAGGTCCCTAATGACGTCCATGCGGTGTTCGCTCTCCACCCTGTCCAGGAGCCGGCCAACCATCTCCCGAATGTGGGATCGCAGAACCGCAACCCTGCCGGGAGTAAAGGCATGGGATGCCAGTTTCCGGAGCCGCGTGTGCTGAGGCGGATCCATGAAGAGCATCTGCTTCACCATCAGCTGGGCGATGGGACTCATGGCGGCCAGTCCCATGGCCTCCAATTTGGCGGGTCGTATGCGTCCGCTCGGCCGAAAACGTGTGCAACACCTCGAGCACGTCGGCATAGCGGGTCACTACCCAGGTGTGCAGAAAGGGGTCCCAGTGTACGGGGTCCTCGGTCCTCAGGCGACGAAACAGAGGATAGGGATTCGCCAAGCACCTCCGGGTCGAGCAGATGGTACAGGCTTAGCGCCGCTACTCCTGGCTTGGGCGGTGGTGCTGTCCGGGAGCGCATTCATCGCGGGTCGGGTCGTTATTCGATGCGATCAAGGGTCGTTCGTCTTCTTTAGTCAGGTGCTCGGAGAACATGTTCCGGCGCAGTGCGGTCTTCGCAGCCAAGGCGATCCACTTCGGCCGACAGCGCAGCCACGGTCGGGGCCTCGAAAGAGGCTGCGCAAGGCCGATGTCTACCCCGAAGGCGTCCCGCAGCCGGGCTATGAGCTGCGCGCCGAGCAGGGAATGCCCGCCCAGCAGGAAGAAGTTGTCGTCCAGGCCGATCTCTTCCAGGTCCAGCAGCTCCCCCAGAATCTCGGCGACGCGCTGCTCCGTATCGGTGCGCGGGCCGGTCGGGGCTTCGTCCTGCAGCGTGTTCGCCGAATCGGGTGCCGGGAGCGCCGCACGATCGACTTTACCGTTGGGCGTCAGCGGCAAGGCATCCAGCCGGACGAACACCGCCGGAAGCATGTACTCCGGCAAGAGAGTCGCGAAGGAATTCCCGCAGACTCGCAGTGGGTGAGACCATGATTCGCATCAGCCACGACGTACGCCACCAGCCGCTTATCCCCGGGAGTGTCCTCGCGCGCAACAACCAGGCTTTCACGAACGTCCGGGTGGCGATTGAGCACAGCGGAAATTTCGCCCGGCTCGATCCGATAGCCGCGGATCTTGATCTGGTCGTCGGCGCGGCCCAAGAAAATGAGGCGACCATCGGGAAGCTGGCGGGCCAGGTCGCCGGTCTTGTAGAGTCGGCTTGCTCTGTTCGCGCTGAAGGGTATGAGATGAACTTCTCAGCGGTCAGCTCAGGAAGGTTGCGATATCCTCGAGCGACACCTGCTCCGCCGATGTAGATCTCCCCGGCCGAACCTGGGGGCACCGGCTGCAGATGTTCATCGAGCAGGTAGATCTGGGTTTGGTGATGCGGTGCCCAATGGAGGGGGCACGTCCGGGAGCCGTCGGGCAGCACGGGCCCTGACGTGGCAACCACGGTGCATTCCGTTGGTCCGTAGTTGTTGACCAGCAGAAAAGGCAGGTCCGACGGCGGATAGCGGTGTAGCGTGTCGCCTCCGGTCAGCATCAGACGCAAGGCGGTTTCAGGCGGCCATGTCTCGCCAGAGGTGAGCAGGCGCTCGGCCAGGGGTGTCGGCACGAACCCGATGGTAATTCTCTCGGCAACGAGCCACTCCGCAGCAGGTCAGCCGAATTGCGAGTGTCCTCGTCGGCCAGATGCACGCTCGCGCCGGCAGTGAGATACGGCCACAACTCCCAGACCGCAGCGTCGAAACCGAGGCCAGCCACGTGGCTGGCCCGGTCGGCAGCGGTCACGGAAATGCCTGATTGTGCCAGGGACGAGGTGGCCAAGTCGACCGTGGGTAATCTCGACGCCTTTAGGCCTGCCGGTGGAGCCAGACGTGTAAATCACATAGGCCAGATTATCTGGCTTGATTTTCACTGGAGGGGCGGCAGTGCTCCCTCGATCCCACTCTGGAATGTCGAGGTACACGAGTTTCGCCTTGGCCGGCCCCAGTCGGTCGGCCAGCGCCGTGGTACTTAGAAGAATTGAGGCCTGAGCGTCGTCGAGCATGAAGCTCAATCGATCAGCTGGGTAGGCAGGATCCATTGGCACATACGCTGCGCCTGCCCTCAGGACCGCCAGAGCTCCAACAACCATCTCCAACGACCGTGGGAGGTACAATCCGACGAGTGCGTCCGCACCCGCCCCGAGTGATCGGAGATGGCGAGCGAGCACATTGGCCTGGCGATCCAGCTCCCCGTAGTTCAGCCGTTGATCTCCAGCCGTCAGCGCAAGAGCATCAGGGTGCCGGGCGGCCTGCGCTGCAATGAGCTCGGGCACGCACGCAGATGGCGCACGATAGTGACCTACATCCGAGCTCAAGACCTCAGTTTGCACCAATTCCATCTTCCACCTTCCAATGCTTCAGTCTGCAATCATCCCGGCTTGCCGCCAGCGACCCCAGGTAGCCTCTCCGGGGGAGGAGGTCATAGAAGCACCACTGACAGGTTGCCGCTGAACTGTCCGGCCGGGAAACGAGCCCCGGCGTCTGGGGATATAAAAACCGATCCAACGTCTCAAGGTTGGGCGCGAGCCCTGCGCCACAGCCCTTTGAGTAAGCCTCCATTCTGGTCCACCCCTGATAGAAGGCGCGCCGGCGAGCCGGAAGTGGAAGCCCGGCAAGACGAGAAGCCGATCTCGGGCAGAAGGCAGTTGTTATCTCTCTATCGATCCCGGGCAGAACACGCTCCACATCGATCCCCACCGGCCCGGTGCGGGTCACTGCATAGAGCACCAGATCCTGGGAGTGGGCCATATTGAACCGTAGCTCCCCTTCCCCCAGCTCGGGTTTACCCTGCGGGCCACGCGTCAATACAATCTCACTCGGTGCCGTTCCTAAGTACCCCGCCAGAAGGGTTCGTAGAACTCCACGTGAAAGGACGTAGCGATTGCGGTCTCGCAAATTGACGAACCGATTGGCTCTCGCCAGCTCTTCCGGTACCAGCCTTCGTTCCAGTCCAGGCAATTCATTCATCTGGGTATCCAGGTCGAGTCTCCACAGATGAATCTCGCCCGGCTCCAGTACCAGCTCACGGGGAGGCAGCTTCCAGGTGCTCATGTAGTTGTAACGAACCCTCTACTGTGGCCGCACATTGTTTTGGCTACGCCTCGGGACGCGCATAGTAGGACTTGGCATATTCATACCAACGAAGTCCTTCGTCGTAGTGGGATGCACGCCCGAAGCGGATGTCGTTGAGAACGGCGCCGAGAACTGGCACATCCCCGGCACTCAACTGCTCAGCCGTGTGCACCAGGGCATCGAACGGGGTCGTGCCCAGCCGAACCACCAGGAGTACTCCGTCACTTGTCGCCCCAGCACCATTGCGTCGGCAACGATGTTCAAGGGCGGGCAGTCCATGATCACAAGGTCACACTCGTCTTGTAGCTCGTACCAACAGTTCTTGCATGGCGGTGGACCCGAGCAGCTGAGCAGGATTGCTGGGCAGCCGGCCGGTAGGTAGGAGATACAGGTGTTTTCCTCCTCCGACTTCCACCCAGCGCAAGCTGTTTTCGAGGCTGACCGTTCCTTCCAGCAAATCCACCAACCCTGGCTCGCGTGACGCGCCAAAGAGCTTCGCGAGCCGCCCCGGCGCAGGTCCGCATCGACCAGGATGACCCGCCGTCCCCCTTGGCCAGAGTCACAGCCAGATTCGTGGCATTTGTGTCTTACCCTCTCCCGGAAGCCACTGGTGATCGCGATCGTGCGGACTTCGCCTTCCGGGTCGCGAGAAGAGCAAGCTGGTGTGCAGCTGTTCGTAGGCGTCCGACAGCGGCGTCGGTGCGGTCCCCCGGCTCATCAGTACGCCGGTGGGCGTGGCTCGAACTTGGTGCTGACTTGGTTGGTACCGGCCGTCGAGAGCGGTTCACTCCCATCTTCCGGCACTGGCAGGGCTGTACTCCGCTGGGCAGTGACCCGCTTGGAGCGCGGGCGCCGCGAATTCGCGGGATCCATCCGATGATTGGAAGACCGGTTGCCACATGCACATCAATCTGGCTGTGCACTGAGTGTGTCCAGAGTACTCTCGCATGAAGGCACCACTCAGGCCGAGGGCCAACCCGAACACAGCAGGCGAACGCCAGAATGAGTGGCCGCCTGGAGCGTAGCGGCGCCCGGGGCGAGCTGGCCACGTCGATGAGGCGCACGGTCTCATCATTGGAGACCTGGGCGACCTCGGTTTCCTTGAGCCTGGATCGCAGTTGGAGGACGATCTCCTCCAGCCCTTTGACACTCCGCTCCAGCCGGGCGAACTGGGCCTCCTTCGCCGGTATTCGGCGCCAGCTCGTATCGGGAGTCTCGCAGAGTGGCATCCATGGCCGCCACCTGGTTGGACAGACCCTCCAGGTAGGTCCTTGCCACCGATTGAAGCTGGTCTTCCAGCTCCTTGACCCGGGCATCGAGCTGCAGGACCTCCGGATCCTGAGGCTGCCGCCGAGTCAGGAGCTCCGCGCGTCGATCATCCGCAGCCTTGACCGAGCTCAGCAGGGTTCCAACCGCCTGATTGCGCAGGAAGCTGGGAAACCCGAGGAAGCTTCGGTACGGAGACACACCTGCTTGGCCCTGCGCCTTGGCGTCCCGGGAAGCATCCTCGATCAGCTTGGCCAGCGCGGAACGCTCCGCATCCATTGCGTTGCGTTGGGCCTGGAGGTCGGCCGCATGGCTCACGCCGCTGCTGGCCTCGGTCGGAAGACTGACGACCTGTGCTCTTTCGCGGAACCGCTGCAGCGAGTCTTCGGCGGTCCTCGAGCTGGCTGGAGAGTTTGGCGATCTGCTGCGTCAGGAACTCGGCGGTATTGCGGGTAGCCGACTGTCGGTCTGTGCGACGCTCGGCAATGAACAGATTGGCGAGCAGGTTGGGAACATCTCGGGCGAGGCCCTTATCGGTGTCTTCATAACGCAGCTCGACGATGTTCGCTTCCCGGTTCGGCCGGCCGGATCTCGAGGCCGGACAAGAGCCGGTCGGTCGCCACGTCGATTGACTGCACTTCGAACCTGATGGATTCCCTCGAACGTGCGGCGGGCGCCAGCCGAAACGACAAGCTTCCGAGCCGGATGGAGTCCCCTGCCTTGAGGATTGCCGGGTTGACTGCGGCTCCTTCTTCCCGAAGCCGGAAGCCGTCTCCCGTACGGCTCGAGCTCGAACTGGCCGGTGCGGACCGCGGAGCGCCGGTCGAATCCACCCGAAGATCCGGAAAAAGGTCGGCGCGTGCCACCCTGTCGGCTGGGTCAACCGCGACCTGCATAACCAGCGAATCGGCCACCGCCAGTGCCAAAGTGCGGCTGCGGAGCATTCCCATCTCGGTATTGACTTCGTTTCCCGTCGTCGATCGGAGGATGTCCAATGCGGGGAGGTCGGTCTGGCGTGGGTATCCATACGAAGGGAGACGGAGGCGGAGTATTTCGGGATGATGCCGTTGGTGAGGTAGCCTGCGATAGCCACACAGGAAGCAGATCCAAGATGATCCAGACATTGCGGCGCACCAGCCCAATGATGAAGCGAGGCTTATACGCTCTCCCCGTCGCTGGTTGGCCGGGTCTGCATTCCGTCCGCCGCCACTTGCGGGCGAACCGTCACTGCGCATGGTCATCGTGCCACCCTAAAGACCACGGTGGTAACCAGCCCGAGTGCACCGATCACAATGCCCGGATTTCTCGAAATCCAGCTACGCTCCGGCACGTAGATCTGGTCCCCAGAGCGGATCGGGGACGTCTCCTATGAGCAGCCGGCCGGCGAGCTTCCCGGGCACTCTTTCACCCTGCCGGCGGAGCTCGACTTTATTGGACCTGCCCTGTGGGGTGGTGCCGCCTGCAAGCGCGATCGCATCCGCCACCGTCATCGTCGGCTCCACCGGATACAAACCGGGATTCTTCACCGCGCCGAGTACCTGAATGCGCCGCACCAGCAGCACCTCGATTGACGGATTCTTCAGGACGTGGCGTACGAGCGGACCACCCACGCCTTGAGTGAGTCAGGGTGATCGGCGACCGCCTGGGCCCAAGCTTCGGAAGGACCACAATCCCCGGACTCATTCACGGGAAAGTCCCCGGAAAGGTCAGGCTCCCGCCAGATTTGCAGGCGGACGCATCTCCCGGACGGAGGGCGAGGGCAGAGTCCGGAAGCCGCGGGGTTTTGTGCGTGCGACCCGGTGGGCAGCGGGAAACGAGAAGATTACGCTGCAATAGACGAGGGCCGGCGCCAGGCTCCACTGCACCGTGGCTGATCCGCACGTGGCTGATCCGCACTATGATGCCCCCTTGCCGGACTAGCACCGCCGGTATGGTCAGCGCCAGGATCTCCAGATCCAGCCAGAGTGACCAGCGGTCCACATAGGCCAGATCAAGTGCGATCCAGTCATCCTGGTTGGCTCAGGGCGCAGCGACCGCTTACTTGCCAAAGCCCGGTGAGTCCGGGAAGGACGCTGAAACGCCGCATGAGCCAGGAGTGGCTGAAGCGCTGTACATCCCGCAGCGGTAAGGGGCGCGGGGCCCACCAACGACATCTCTCCCCGCAAGACATTCCAGAGCTGAGGGCAGCTCATCGATCGACGAGCGCCGCAGGAGGGCGCCCACCCGTGTGACCCGCGGGTCGGTCCGTATTTTGAACATTGGCCCCGCGGCTTCGTTTTGGGCTTCCAATTCCAGCTGCTGGGTTTCGGCATCCTCCACCATGGTGCGGAATTTCAGCATCTTGAACCGTCGTTTGTTTCTTCCACAGCGGGCTTGAGAAAAGAAAATCGGTCCAGGGCTCGTGGCTTTGATCGGCACGGCGGCCAGCAGCATGAGGGGGAGAGAACACAAGACACTAAGCAGGGCGCCGACGATATCGATCGCCCGCTTGACCCCAAACCAGGGGCCATAGCCGAATTGGGTAAGGCGATGACAGGTGCTAGCCCCTTGGTCTCGAACCGCGGCGCTGTCCGCACGTGGGTGAAGATGTCGGCAGGGTAGGTGATCGGGACTCCGACCTTCTCGCAGATTTGAATCGTCTCCTGGACGTCCGCATAGCGAGATTTGACCGGTAGCGCGATCACGACCTCGTCTACCGTGTTGTCCACAGGAACCTTTCGAGATCCTTCAGTGAGCCTGCCAGTCGCAGCACGACTTCGTCGGTGAATTCCCCAAGACTCGAGTCGAAGAATCCCAGAAAACTTCGTCGAGGTGAGACCCCATAACCCAGCTGCCGGTACATCTGCAGCGCTCGAGGACCGCTCCCGACAATGACGATGTTCTGTACCTCGACCCGGCTCGCGTTGTTAGCCGAAGACGCTTCGGGCCATCAGCACCGCCGCACTGGCGATCAAGAAAAAGAGCACAACGACGCGTACCGAAACGCCCCCGAGTCGCTCGTCAGCGGGAAAATCAGGGCAACAAACGTCCCGATCGCCGAGGCAGTGTAGATACGGGTCGTCTCCGTCAGCTTGGCCTTCACCTTCCACTCGTAGAGCCGCAGGGCGCTGAAGGTTAGGTGCCAGAACACCGCGAAGAGGGAGTAACAGGTTCTTGACCGTAAGTCGGGCATCCAGGAACTCTCCCCAGCCCTGGGGAATGTGTCCGAGGTTATCCAGGATGAAGAGGCCGAGCAGAGCGGTCATAGCGATCGAGGTATCGGTGACCCGGGCGAGTTTCAGGTAGCGAGCAGCCTCGGTACTTCGAGATTGCCGTCGTTTAATCGCGGGGTTAACAGCCGGCCGGCAGCGAGATCATCGATGATGGCGGCTGCCGACCCTCTTACCCCTGGACGACTGGTCGACGTGCCTCGCCCATTCGGAGAGGCCGGTGGCTGACGCTATCTTTCGCAGGCGGTTGATGAACACCCAGTATTTCTGTCACGTCCCCTGCAGGTAGGCTTAAAGGTAAACAAGTGCTCGCGGACCACCGAAGCCGCGGACACTGGCAAGGCACAGTGCAATCAGCAGTACGACTGCACGTATATACCTCAGGATCCCGTTATGCGCTAGTAGCACTTCTCCACCGCCACCACTCCCGCGCAGGCGTCGGTATCAATCACGCCGGCTTACGGAGGAGCGGCTGCGCTGGTCCTTAGCATCAGGTCACGCTCATCAACCCCATCGCCTCCTTGGCGTATTCCTTCAGTCCCATCAGGACAAAGGCGATCTCGGCTGTGAGAAAAATGCCGAGGTAAAGAACATTCAAGCGAGCAAAGGACGGAATGTCATCCACCTTTGCGGTATGCAGAACGAGCTGCCGGAGGCTGTCGGGGCTTGGTGGGGCCAGGACCGTGTCCGTGCGAGCGACTTGTCAGCGGATCTCCGGCGTGCTCGGACTTTCCCGGTCAGCGGCGTAGTATTGGGAGCAGATCCCCCTGCCCAGCCAGACTCTCCGAGCACGCAGCCTCACCCCGCTTCTGCTCGATAGCTGCGCCCACAGAACGGTTAACCAGTCGAAGGTACTCCGTAGCGCAGTAGGCTGACGTCAGAAGCAGGGCGATCGGAAGCAGCGCGAGCACCAGGCTCCGGTCCGGCGGATACCTCGACGGAGTGATGCCGACAGGGGCTCACCATAGTAGGGATCCGGGTCCGGCGAAGGATTGAGGAGATCGGCGAACATGGCTCGGGCCAGCGAATCACGAACGTAAAACAGATATGCCAGCGTCAAAAAGCACACCAACGGTCCATAGAAGATTAGAAACCGCGTTTGAATGGTGTAGGCGGGCAGGAGCTGAAAGTAGCCAACAGGAGCTGGCAGGATTGCAGTTACAACTGCCCCGAGGCTCAAGGCCCGCCGAAAGCCGCTAGAGTACGCTGGAACGCTGGCCAGAGATCTCGATGTAGTACCCAATACTCGCTGCTCCTCTAATCGCCCGGTCCCGTCGTCGCAGCTCTCGGAGAGGGACACACGAAGGCGGGCGAACCATGCCGCAATCCATATCTGCGCAAGCTAACCGTGAGGTTCACCGAAAGGGCAGTGACCGGCCACTCCGGCTATCTTCGTGCGGGTGCACAATTCGAAAACTTGATACGAACTAAGGCGAATCTCCCCGCTTAGAGGATTGGATGCCGTTTGTGTCGTCGGGGCGACCCTTCATCGCCATCGCAGCTATGGTCTTGGCTGCCTGCGGCAACCTGGACTTGCCGCGCATTGCGCAAGGCACACGCGCCGACTCCACTCCAGAGCCGGCGAGTACCTCTAATCGGCGCAGAGATCCTCGAGAAAAAGCGATTCCCACGACGGCTGAGGCAGCCAGCTTTGCCGAGATCAGTCGCTCTCTCCGTCGGCTGGTGGTCGCGGAGGAGACATTTTTCGCCGAAAACGGCACGTACACGGATGATTTGTCGGTCATACGGGTTACCCCGGTCAAGAACGTACGATCGGTTTCTTTGGTTGTCCCGGGATGGCTGGGCGGCGAGCGGGGCCCACACTTCTTTGCCCGACAAGGACTGCGTCATCTACGTTGGCAATGCCAAGTCGCCGCCTACGACATTGAAGTACGTGCGGGCCGGCAGGTTAGGTGTGCCGGTGTGTGACGACCGATCCCCCTCCAAGCCCGTAGCCACTGCGCCCCGTCCCCTGACCGCCCCTGCTGCCACCCGATACCGCGAGCGCGATGGATCTCCTGGACCCGCGGGTCGCCATGAAGGTGGATCTTCGCAATCTGGCACACTCGCAAGAGACCTACTTCCAGATGCAAGGCAGCTACGCTCGGCGGACACAGACGCTGGCACTCCAGTACCTCTGGCATCGAGACGTCCAGGTCAAGATCCTTTCAGCGGACGCGCAGTCGTGGGTTGCCAAGGCGACACACGCGAAGCATCCGGGAAAGAGCTGCGTCATCTGGTACGGGCCGGTGTCTCAGCGGCCAAAAACGGATGCGCAGCAGAAGGGGACCGGTCGTCCCGGGGTGCCAATATGTGATGACTAGTTTACGACAAACGGATTGGTATCAAACTCCTGGCGGGATGATCACGTCTCGGCGGCAGTCCAGCCCTGTCTTCAAGGGGCGGGCGAGCACGAGTACCGACCTGACGTACCTGGGGGAGGCCACTCAAGTCGTCGGCGGCAGCCCTGAGCTCAGCCTCTCCCCCTCCCCTTGGCAATCGAACGTAGTAGACACCCGGCTCGCCTGAGCTTGTAAGTCGGCCGTTGACGCGTTTGGCTGCGGCCGCGGGCTCCGCCGGCCCTGCTTCCGGTG